>NZ_JH815191.1 GCF_000296385.1 Lachnoanaerobaculum sp. OBRC5-5 | reverse complement strand
TTACTTTCTCACAAGAAAGTAACAAAGAGGTTGTGGACTGCGGCCAGTTATGGTAAAATAGGAGTAGTAGGATATAGGCTTTTGCAGGAAAGGGACGGGTGATTTTATAGGCACAACCATTTCGGGAATGACGGGCCGGGGAAGTATCCGGCACAACAACAGGAGCTTTTCAGCGGCGAATGTAGACCGAAGCAGGTCGGGGCAGAATGTCACCTTTTGCAACGAGGATTTGAAAAAGGTGTACCACGAACTTTTCGATGAAGCCCTGGCCGCCTACAATGCCAAAAAGAAAAAGACCAGGGACAAGATACCAGACTACTATGAGCATATCCGGCAGAGCAAGCAGGAGAAGCTATTTCACGAGGCTATCTTTCAGATCGGCAACTTGACGGACTGCGGGTGCGGCTCCCCTGGAGGGGAACGGGCGGCGGCAGCTCTCAAAGAATTTGCAGAGTCCTTCCAGGAGCGCAATCCTCATCTGCGGGTGTTCAATATGGTGCTGCACATGGACGAGGCCACGCCCCACCTCCATGTGGACTTCGTGCCGGTGGCAACGGAGCAGAGCCGGGGCCTCTCAACGAGGGTATCAATGAAACAAGCGTTAAAGCAGCAAGGATTTGAGGGGCTTGGCCGGAAGCAGACGGAATGGAAAGCCTGGATGGAACGGGAGAAAGAAGCCCTAACGGAAATCGCCCAGGCGCACGAGTTTGAGATCATCAGCCTGGGCGGTGGCCGCCCTCATATGGAGCTGCCAGAGTACAGGGCAGCGGCCCAGCGGCTTGAAGCTGTCCAGGAACAGGTGATAGCGGCAGAGCAGGAGATCGCGGCCTTGGAAAAGCAGAGAAAGGCCCTGCAAGGGAATGTGAAGCTGCTGAAAGCGGTGGAGAAGGTCAAGCCCGATCTGGACGCGATACAACCAGAAAAGACGCTGACAGGGGCCGTCAAGGGTGTGACGGTGGAGCAGGTGAAGGAGCTGAAGGCGGCGGTGATCCGGGGTGCGGCGGCAGAGCAGAAGGTGCGGGAGCTGAAGGTAGAAAACCAACAGCTTCAGCAGAAAATCCCCTCGATGAAAGAAAAGCTGAAGGAGGCCCAGGAGCGGAAGCGGCTTGAAAATGAAAACCGGCAGCTCAAAGTGCAGGTCGAATACCTGGAAAAAGATTTGAGCTGGGAGCGTGGGATTTCGGCGCGGCTCCAGGAAGGGATCGGGGCGGTGCTGGACTTTCTGGATCAGCACTTGCCGGAGCAGTTCCGGCCCCTGGTCGAAAAGGCGCGGGAGCTGCTACCTGTGCCAGAGGTGCAGCAGCCGGAAAGAGAGCAGGAACGGGGCCACACCTGGGGCGGTATGGAGTTGTAAAAGAAGCCTGTCCGGGGGCCTTGCAAGAGCCGCCCGGACAGGCTATAATAACAGTAAAAATAGGGAATAAAATGTATTGATAATATATGCCCCCCT
>NZ_JH815190.1 GCF_000296385.1 Lachnoanaerobaculum sp. OBRC5-5 | reverse complement strand
ATCTATCAAACAGTTCCTGTTTTTCTATGGCACTTGCATCTTTTTTTAAATATCCCCACACATGAAGAACGGCATTACTGAAATCTTTCCTGCTCGGGAGTTTGACAGCTAACTACTCCCTCTATAAACCTCAAACCCTTATAAAGACTGGATTTCAGTCTTATTTTTTTGTCAATTTATTCGTTATTTTATGTAGCTATTTGTAGCTATTTATAGTATAATATGAGCATGGAGGTTGAATGCTATGAAACTTACTGTAAGTAAATCAAAAAACTCTGCTACATTTTATGTTCAGAAATCTATACGCAAATCCAATGGTTCTGTCACTACAGTTACTATTGAAAAACTTGGAAATCTTGATATGGTTAAGACTAGAGCTAATGGAAAAGACCCTTACATTTGGGCTCAGGAATATGTTGATGAACTTAATCGTAAGGAATATGAGGAACAAAAAGAAATTTTAATAAAATGTTCTCCTTCAAAGCTCCTGAAACCTGATGAAAAACATTTGTTTAACTGTGGATATCTATTTCTTCAGAGTATTTACTATTCACTTAAGCTGGATAAAATCTGTTCTAAAATTTCAAAGAAGTATAGCTTTGAATATGATTTGAACGATATTTTATCTCGACTAATTTTTACTCGTATCCTTTATCCATCTTCTAAGTTGGCATCAAATCGTTCTTCCAAAATGTTTATTGAGCAGCCGACCTTTAATTTACATGATATATATCGTTCACTTTCTGTTTTATCTAAAGAAAGTGACTTTATTCAATCTGAGCTTTATAAAAATAGCCAAAGAATACTTCCTCGCAGGAATGACATTCTTTACTATGATTGCACAAACTATTACTTTGAAATCGAGCAGGAAGACGAACTTAGGAAATATGGAAAATCAAAACAACATCAACCACTACCTATTGTCGGAATGGGAATGTTTATGGATCATGACGGTATTCCTCTTGCTTTTGATATTTTCCCCGGAAATAAGAATGAGCAGCCAACACTAAAGCCTCTGGAACAAAAGGTAATCGATGATTATGGTATTGATAGTATTATTATCTGTACAGACGCAGGTCTGTCCTCAAATGCCAATAGAAAGTTTAACCACAAAACTTTATTTGGTGAAAAAATAAGAAGTTTTATAACAACACAATCTATAAAACAACTCCCAAAATATTTAAAGGAGTTTGCTCTAGACCCTGAAGGCTGGTCACTACAAGGTGAAACAGGATTATTTAATCTGAATAACCTTGATGAACAGACAGACTATAATAAAGTCTTTTATAAGGAAAGGTGGATTAAAGAAGATTTATCAGATAAAAAAGTCAAAGAAGGTAATAAAGCTCTAGAGCAACATCTTATAGTATCATTCTCCTTAAAGTACAAAAAATATCATCAGAAAATCAGGCAAAGCCAGATTGACCGTGCTAATAAGCTTATTGAAAAAGGGGAATATAAAAGAAATCAAAAAAATCAAAATGATCCACGCCGTTTTATTGCTACCGAAGCAATGACATCTTCAGGAGAAGTCTGTGACAGAGAAATCCCTTATATAGATTCGAACCTCATAGCTGAAGAGGAAAAATATGACGGTTTCTATGCCGTTTGTACTAATTTGGAGACAACAAGTGCCGAAGAAATAGTTCGTATAAACAAGAAGAGATGGGAAATCGAAGAATGTTTCAGAATCATGAAAACCGAGTTCAGTGCACGCCCCATTTATCTTCAAAGAGAGGATCGCATAAAGGCACACTTCATAACTTGTTTTGCTTCATTGGTAGTCTTTAGGATACTTGAGAAAAAACTTGGTGAACAATATACATGCGATGAGATTATTAACGTATTACGCTCTATGATGATGTATCGTCCGGGAGAAAAGTTAGGATATCTACCCGCTTATACAAGAACAGCCTTAACAGATGCACTTCATGAAGTATTCGGATTTCGTACCGATTACGAAATTTTAACCGATTTGAGTATGAAAAAAGTCTTTCGGGAAAGCAAAAAAAGTAGGTAGTTCTAGCTACACTTTTGTGAATTAAAAAAGGTCTGAAACCCTTGATATATATGGCTTTCAGACCTTTTAGCTGTCAAAGACAGGATTATATACTATAAATATGTATAAATATTTAAGAGAATATTTTTATAGGCAAATTTTTAGGCAATAAATGTATAATTTTTTCATGCCATAGTCTC
>NZ_JH815189.1 GCF_000296385.1 Lachnoanaerobaculum sp. OBRC5-5 | reverse complement strand
GATCAAAATCCAACAGCTATATACTGTACATTCTATCAAGTTATATTATTTTAAGCAATACAAGAATGATATTTCAACAAATTAAAAAGACACCCGGGAGTTTGACAGCTAACTACTCCCTCTATAAACCTCAAACCCTTATAAAGACTGGATTTCAGTCTTATTTTTTGTCAATTTATTCGTTATTTTATGTAGCTATTTGTAGCTATTTATAGTATAATATGAGCATGGAGGTTGAATGCTATGAAACTTACTGTAAGTAAATCAAAAAACTCTGCTACATTTTATGTTCAGAAATCTATACGCAAATCCAATGGTTCTGTCACTACAGTTACTATTGAAAAACTTGGAAATCTTGATATGGTTAAGACTAGAGCTAATGGAAAAGACCCTTACATTTGGGCTCAGGAATATGTTGATGAACTTAATCGTAAGGAATATGAGGAACAAAAAGAAATTTTAATAAAATGTTCTCCTTCAAAGCTCCTGAAACCTGATGAAAAACATTTGTTTAACTGTGGATATCTATTTCTTCAGAGTATTTACTATTCACTTAAGCTGGATAAAATCTGTTCTAAAATTTCAAAGAAGTATAGCTTTGAATATGATTTGAACGATATTTTATCTCGACTAATTTTTACTCGTATCCTTTATCCATCTTCTAAGTTGGCATCAAATCGTTCTTCCAAAATGTTTATTGAGCAGCCGACCTTTAATTTACATGATATATATCGTTCACTTTCTGTTTTATCTAAAGAAAGTGACTTTATTCAATCTGAGCTTTATAAAAATAGCCAAAGAATACTTCCTCGCAGGAATGACATTCTTTACTATGATTGCACAAACTATTACTTTGAAATCGAGCAGGAAGACGAACTTAGGAAATATGGAAAATCAAAACAACATCAACCACTACCTATTGTCGGAATGGGAATGTTTATGGATCATGACGGTATTCCTCTTGCTTTTGATATTTTCCCCGGAAATAAGAATGAGCAGCCAACACTAAAGCCTCTGGAACAAAAGGTAATCGATGATTATGGTATTGATAGTATTATTATCTGTACAGACGCAGGTCTGTCCTCAAATGCCAATAGAAAGTTTAACCACAAAACTTTATTTGGTGAAAAAATAAGAAGTTTTATAACAACACAATCTATAAAACAACTCCCAAAATATTTAAAGGAGTTTGCTCTAGACCCTGAAGGCTGGTCACTACAAGGTGAAACAGGATTATTTAATCTGAATAACCTTGATGAACAGACAGACTATAATAAAGTCTTTTATAAGGAAAGGTGGATTAAAGAAGATTTATCAGATAAAAAAGTCAAAGAAGGTAATAAAGCTCTAGAGCAACATCTTATAGTATCATTCTCCTTAAAGTACAAAAAATATCATCAGAAAATCAGGCAAAGCCAGATTGACCGTGCTAATAAGCTTATTGAAAAAGGGGAATATAAAAGAAATCAAAAAAATCAAAATGATCCACGCCGTTTTATTGCTACCGAAGCAATGACATCTTCAGGAGAAGTCTGTGACAGAGAAATCCCTTATATAGATTCGAACCTCATAGCTGAAGAGGAAAAATATGACGGTTTCTATGCCGTTTGTACTAATTTGGAGACAACAAGTGCCGAAGAAATAGTTCGTATAAACAAGAAGAGATGGGAAATCGAAGAATGTTTCAGAATCATGAAAACCGAGTTCAGTGCACGCCCCATTTATCTTCAAAGAGAGGATCGCATAAAGGCACACTTCATAACTTGTTTTGCTTCATTGGTAGTCTTTAGGATACTTGAGAAAAAACTTGGTGAACAATATACATGCGATGAGATTATTAACGTATTACGCTCTATGATGATGTATCGTCCGGGAGAAAAGTTAGGATATCTACCCGCTTATACAAGAACAGCCTTAACAGATGCACTTCATGAAGTATTCGGATTTCGTACCGATTACGAAATTTTAACCGATTTGAGTATGAAAAAAGTCTTTCGGGAAAGCAAAAAAAGTAGGTAGTTCTAGCTACACTTTTGTGAATTAAAAAAGGTCTGAAACCCTTGATATATATGGCTTTCAGACCTTTTAGCTGTCAAAGACAGGATATTATTTTAAGCAATACAAGAATGATATTTCAACAAATTAAAAAGACACCCTTTTTACGGGGTACCTTCTTAAGGATTTCTATATATAGGATT
>NZ_JH815188.1 GCF_000296385.1 Lachnoanaerobaculum sp. OBRC5-5 | reverse complement strand
AAGCGGAACAGCTTTTTGTGGGAGAAATACAGGGAAAACTTTAGTTATAACCGCAGGAGTACATGGCGGAGAATATGTGGGAATAGAAACAGCTCCCGTCTTCCGTCGAAGTACTATGAAAGTTCCGACGTTTTAAATTTCTAATAAGCTATTTGATTTTACGCAATTCTTTTAGACCCCTTATTTTAAAGGCTTTTCTGCCATAAAAAATATTTAAAAAAAGTTGAAAATTTTTTTTGAGTATGTTATAATCATAGTACTTCATAGTACTTTACTTTTAGAGGTGTTTATGGCTTATTTTTTGAGAAAAGAAAAGAAGAAAAAAGGTACTTATCTTCAGATGTATGAATCATTTTGGGATAAGGATAAAAAGCAACCAAGAACAAAAAATGTAAAATCTTTTGGTTATGTTGAGGATTTGATTTCAGGTGAGATTCCTGATCCTGTTAAATTTTACAGTGACTATGTAAAAGAGCAAAATGAGAATAGAACAAAAGCTCTTTCTGAAGAGTCACGTCCTCGTGCATTTTCCTCCCCTGTTGAACTTAATATAGGGCACTTCTTACTCTACTCATTAATTGATGAGCTTGATGTTAAAGAAACTATTGATATACTTGCTTCTCAAATGCGTTTTCAGTTCTCTGTATTTGACTTAATTACACAACTTATTTATGCAAGAGTTATATCTCCATGCTCTAAGTCAAAGACAGCCTCTCATATATTTCCATACCTTTATGGCAGCTCTACAATCTCTGAAGACCAAGTATATGACGGGTGTTCTTTCATAGGAGAGTCTTATAAAAAGTATATTGATTTATTTAATCACTCTTATGAAAGGTATTATAAAAGGGATCTAAGCAATGTATTTTTTGATTGCACTAATTATTACTTTGAAATTGATATCCCTAGTGATGATAAGCAAAAGGGACCTTCAAAAGAGAATAGGCACTCCCCGATAATAGGGCAAGCTTTACTTTTAGATGCTGATCTCGTACCTGTCTCCATGCAAATGTATCCCGGAAATGAATCGGAAAAGCCGTATATTAGAAAAGTTATTGAAGAAATGAAGCAACGACACAGCGTATCAGGTAAGACAATTCAGGTGGCTGATAAAGGACTTAATTGTGCAAGAAATATTTATGCTGCCGTTAAAGAAGATAATGACGGCTATATATTCTCAAAATCAATACATGGTAAGAATCTAAGTGAAAAGGAAAAGAAATGGGTTCTACTTGAGAATGATACAAATGTCTTTTCTAATTACACTGATGAAAGAGGTAATATATCTTTTCGTCTTAAATCCTGTATTGACAGCTTTGACTACAGCTTTAAAGAGATCGATCCGGAAACAGGAAAAGAGAGTGTTACAAAGTTCTCTGTAAAAGAAAAGCGTATCGTCTCTTATAATCCTAACCTTGCAAAGAAACAAAGACTTGAAATAATGAAAATGGTCGATAAAGCTTCAAAGTTTTCTACATACAAAAATATCGCTAAAGATGAACTTGGAGATTGCGCTAAATATTTAGACATCATAACTAAAGATAGTACAGGCAAGACAATAAAGCCTATAATAGATTTAAATAAATCTAAGATTGATGAAGATCTTAAATATGCAGGATATAACCTTTTAGTGACATCTGAGATAGACATGGAGCCATTACAGGTATATAAGACATACCATAGCCTATGGAAAATCGAGGAATCTTTTAGACTTACAAAATCATACCTGGATGCCAGGCCTGTTTATTTACAGAAAAAAGAAACAATCTACGGGCATTTTTTGATATGCTACCTTAGTTTGTTTCTTTTAAGAGTATTAGAAATCAAGTGCTTCAAGAATAAAATAAACTCTTATGACTTGATTAACTTTATGCGTGATTTTAGAGTGGTAAATAAAGGTGATAATACATATATCAATATATCAAGATACCAGTCCGTTAACGAAAAGGTTAAAAAACTGGTTGGTTTTAGTAACCTTGATGCCCTCTATTTAACCAAAGCTGAAGTCGACAATTTCTTTCAAAACTGCATGCTCTTGGATGCCTAGAGTACTAGGTTTTGAGAGAAACGACGGAAGTCAGGTACTACTTGAAAATAAGTTTTTCAAGTTTTTTTAATAAAACATGGAAATATCTTTCATAAAAAAATAAAAAATATAGAAAAACAGACATCCGTCTTTTATTTGGCTAAATAATAAGTAATGAAAAAATGTATGGTTAGATGCGACTAACTATGCTAATATAACATAAAAACTTAGTGTATTCGGAAAGGAGGAATCTATGAAAATAGGAGATATTCTGATAAATAAAGGGGAAAAGAAAAAATTCATACTTGGAAATATAAGCGGAACAGCTTTTTGTGGGAGAAATACAGGGAAAACTTTAGTTATAACCGCAGGAGTACATGGCGGAGAATATGTGGGAATAGAAACAGCTC
>NZ_JH815187.1 GCF_000296385.1 Lachnoanaerobaculum sp. OBRC5-5 | reverse complement strand
TTCCTTTCAAATTGATTTTATATTATTATACACCTGATTTTATACAATTGAAATACTTAAAATTAAATAATTAAAATTCTTCATAAACACAATACCCGTCTTCCGTCGAAGTACTATGAAAGTTCCGACGTTTTAAATTTCTAATAAGCTATTTGATTTTACGCAATTCTTTTAGACCCCTTATTTTAAAGGCTTTTCTGCCATAAAAAATATTTAAAAAAAGTTGAAAATTTTTTTTGAGTATGTTATAATCATAGTACTTCATAGTACTTTACTTTTAGAGGTGTTTATGGCTTATTTTTTGAGAAAAGAAAAGAAGAAAAAAGGTACTTATCTTCAGATGTATGAATCATTTTGGGATAAGGATAAAAAGCAACCAAGAACAAAAAATGTAAAATCTTTTGGTTATGTTGAGGATTTGATTTCAGGTGAGATTCCTGATCCTGTTAAATTTTACAGTGACTATGTAAAAGAGCAAAATGAGAATAGAACAAAAGCTCTTTCTGAAGAGTCACGTCCTCGTGCATTTTCCTCCCCTGTTGAACTTAATATAGGGCACTTCTTACTCTACTCATTAATTGATGAGCTTGATGTTAAAGAAACTATTGATATACTTGCTTCTCAAATGCGTTTTCAGTTCTCTGTATTTGACTTAATTACACAACTTATTTATGCAAGAGTTATATCTCCATGCTCTAAGTCAAAGACAGCCTCTCATATATTTCCATACCTTTATGGCAGCTCTACAATCTCTGAAGACCAAGTATATGACGGGTGTTCTTTCATAGGAGAGTCTTATAAAAAGTATATTGATTTATTTAATCACTCTTATGAAAGGTATTATAAAAGGGATCTAAGCAATGTATTTTTTGATTGCACTAATTATTACTTTGAAATTGATATCCCTAGTGATGATAAGCAAAAGGGACCTTCAAAAGAGAATAGGCACTCCCCGATAATAGGGCAAGCTTTACTTTTAGATGCTGATCTCGTACCTGTCTCCATGCAAATGTATCCCGGAAATGAATCGGAAAAGCCGTATATTAGAAAAGTTATTGAAGAAATGAAGCAACGACACAGCGTATCAGGTAAGACAATTCAGGTGGCTGATAAAGGACTTAATTGTGCAAGAAATATTTATGCTGCCGTTAAAGAAGATAATGACGGCTATATATTCTCAAAATCAATACATGGTAAGAATCTAAGTGAAAAGGAAAAGAAATGGGTTCTACTTGAGAATGATACAAATGTCTTTTCTAATTACACTGATGAAAGAGGTAATATATCTTTTCGTCTTAAATCCTGTATTGACAGCTTTGACTACAGCTTTAAAGAGATCGATCCGGAAACAGGAAAAGAGAGTGTTACAAAGTTCTCTGTAAAAGAAAAGCGTATCGTCTCTTATAATCCTAACCTTGCAAAGAAACAAAGACTTGAAATAATGAAAATGGTCGATAAAGCTTCAAAGTTTTCTACATACAAAAATATCGCTAAAGATGAACTTGGAGATTGCGCTAAATATTTAGACATCATAACTAAAGATAGTACAGGCAAGACAATAAAGCCTATAATAGATTTAAATAAATCTAAGATTGATGAAGATCTTAAATATGCAGGATATAACCTTTTAGTGACATCTGAGATAGACATGGAGCCATTACAGGTATATAAGACATACCATAGCCTATGGAAAATCGAGGAATCTTTTAGACTTACAAAATCATACCTGGATGCCAGGCCTGTTTATTTACAGAAAAAAGAAACAATCTACGGGCATTTTTTGATATGCTACCTTAGTTTGTTTCTTTTAAGAGTATTAGAAATCAAGTGCTTCAAGAATAAAATAAACTCTTATGACTTGATTAACTTTATGCGTGATTTTAGAGTGGTAAATAAAGGTGATAATACATATATCAATATATCAAGATACCAGTCCGTTAACGAAAAGGTTAAAAAACTGGTTGGTTTTAGTAACCTTGATGCCCTCTATTTAACCAAAGCTGAAGTCGACAATTTCTTTCAAAACTGCATGCTCTTGGATGCCTAGAGTACTAGGTTTTGAGAGAAACGACGGAAGTCAGGTATCATAAGATTTTATTAAAATCAAGATTTTTAAATAAAAAAACGGCAGCAAGTAAAAAAAGTGTCAACTTGATACCGTTTTATTATTTTACATTGCAAATAAGTCGTTTAGACTCTCTGACATTGTAGGATGTGTAAATATAAAGTTTGCAATGTCCTTTGCTTTGATACCATGATCCATTGCCAGTTTTATAAAGTTAATCATCTCATAAGACTCTTCACAGAAAAGCTCAGCACCCAAAATTGTGCCGTCAGCAGTAACTAAAGCTTTTAACAGTCCGTCGGTCTTTCTTAAAACCTTAGCCTTAGGAATTGCATTGGCACTGAGGCTTAAAACTTTGTATTCAATTCCGGCAGCCTTTGCATCTCTTTCACTCATTCCCACTCTTGAGAACGGAGGATTTATAAATACAGAATAAGAGAATGCTCCTCTGTTCTCAGTAGTTCTCTTATCCTCTCCCATTATTTCATCCCATATGATTCTGCTGTCATCAAGTGAAATATATGTAAACTGAAGCTTACCGCAGACATCTCCTGCCGCCCAGATATTATCCGCACTTGTTTTTAAATGCTCATCTGTAACTACGCCACCTCTGTCAGTAAGCTTAACTCCGGCATTTTCGCATCCAAGGCCGTCTGTATTCGGTCTACGACCTACAGCAAGTAAAATTGCATCAGATTCCAAAGTCTTTACCTCTCCTACAACCTCATAATATAATTTTCCTTCTTCGGATTTGGTCACCTTTGCGCCCGTAACTATCTCTACAGACTTCGCCTCCAATACTTCACGGATTGCCTTAGCAATATCCTCGTCTTCTCTAGGTAAGAATACATCACCGTCTTGAACTACAGTTACCTTGCTTCCGAAATCTGCATACATAGATGCAAACTCAAGCCCTATATAACCACCACCTACTATAGTAAGTCTTTTCGGTAACTCCTCAAGATTCATAATAGACTCTGATGTATATACGCCTTTACTGTCGACTCCTTCAATCTTCGGTATTACAGTAACAGAACCTGTATTGATAATAAACTTCTCAGCCTCAATTTCCACATTTCCGTCTTTAGTTGAAACAATAATATGATGATTATCCTTAAATGATGCTGTTCCGTCAATTATCTCCACACCCGCGCTTGCTATCTTATCGTAATTTGCCTTATTTAGAGCTGCTGTAAGTTTCTTCTTTTCAGCAACCGTCTCCTTATAATGCTGTGCTTTTTCCTCAAACCCTCCTTTTGGAGTTCTTAACGCATCAGTTATAAGCCTTTTTGAAGGAATACAACCTACATTAATGCAGGTACCTCCATACATATTTTTATCTTTCTCAATTAAAGCAACACTTTTACCGGATTTACTAAACTTCGCAGCAAGTGTCTTTCCTGCTTTACCGAAACCGATAACAACTATATCATAATTAGCTTTCATAAGCTTTACTTCCTTTCAAATTGATTTTATATTATTATACACCTGATTTTATACAATTGAAATACTTAAAATTAAATAATTAAAATTCTTCATAAACACAATAC
>NZ_JH815186.1 GCF_000296385.1 Lachnoanaerobaculum sp. OBRC5-5 | reverse complement strand
AAAAGCACTTTCACACCGCCGCCCCTTCGGGGCTGGCAGTATGAAAGTGCTTTTGCGCCCTGCCGGGGGCTAAAAGAGGCAGCCTCACAACTGTCTCCAAGAACTTCTGTTGTCACTCTACTTCTTCTGGTGCAAGAGGATAGCCACACAATTCATCTTCCTGTGCAGAAACCTCTGCGTCCTCTGTTTTTACAAGACCGCTTTCTTCAAGCAAATCTGGCGGCACAGCACTTATAGCTAACTGTTGTTCTTCCGGCAAACTATTATAAAGTAAACTTACATTCAGGATAATTTGAACAACCATAAAACGATTTTTTTAATACAATATTGTTGCCACACTTAGGACATTTTCCTACAAGGGGTCCCGAGCGCTTAGTGGGAATTTGTACCCCTTATCGATACAAATTCCCCGTAGGCGCTAGGGACCTCTTTAGCTTCTTGGAAGCTGTCAGTAGTATATCTAATAATTTATCTCCATTCCCTTTAGTAACGTGTAACTTTCCAAATTTAAAAAAGCGACTCATAGAATTATTTCCTCCCGTTAAATAATAGATAACTATTAAAAATAGACAATACTTGCTCATAAGTAATGGTACTTAAATTGTTTACTTTGGCGTGTTTCATTGCTTGATGAAACTGATTTTTAGTAAACAGTTGACGATATTCTCGATTGACCCATTTTGAAACAAAGTACGTATATAGCTTCCAATATTTATCTGGAACATCTGTGGTATGGCGGGTAAGTTTTATTAAGACACTGTTTACTTTTGGTTTAGGATCAAAGCATTCCGCTGGCAGCTTAAGCAATTGCTGAATCGAGACTTGAGTGTGCAAGAGCAACCCTAGTGTTCGGTGAATATCCAAGGTACGCTTGTAGAATCCTTCTTCAAAAATCAGATAGATGTCAGACGCACGGCTTTCAAAAACCACTTTTTTAATAATTTGTGTGCTTAAATGGTAAGGAATATTCCCAACAATTTTATACCTCTGTTTGTTAGGGAATTGAAACTGTAGAATATCTTGGTGAATTAAAGTGACACGAGTATTCAGTTTTAATTTTTCTGACGATAAGTTGAATAGATGACTGTCTAATTCAATAGACGTTACCTGTTTACTTATTTTAGCCAGTTTCGTCGTTAAATGCCCTTTACCTGTTCCAATTTCGTAAACGGTATCGGTTTCTTTTAAATTCAATTGTTTTATTATTTGGTTGAGTACTTTTTCACTCGTTAAAAAGTTTTGAGAATATTTTATATTTTTGTTCATGTAATCTCTCCTTAAGTGATTACATCTATAAACAAATACAGAAGTTAAACGATTTGTTTGTAATTTTAGTTATCTGTTTAAAAAGTCATAAGATTAGTCACTGGTAGGAATTAATCTAACGTATTTATTTATCTGCGTAATCACTGTTTTTAGTCTGTTTCAAAACAGTAGATGTTTTATCTACATTACGCATTTGGAATACCAACATGACGAATCCCTCCTTCTTAATTACAAATTTTTAGCATCTAATTTAACTTCAATTCCTATTATACAAAATTTTAAGATACCAATCGAGCCATTCAAGCGTTTCTTCCGAAAGACCATCCGCATCTACCATCCGATCACCAAATCGGACTTGATTTCCAGTTCCTTCTCTTTGCTCAAAAACAATCCATTTTTCGTTCATAAAAATCTCTATGGTATTGTCGGCTCCGTATTGATATTCAAAGCCCGTCCCGAAATTGGATTGGTTATCTTTTGTCGGTATCTCAGAACCGTCAACCGTCGAAGTAATTTCCCCATCCATTACTCCACAACGGGCACTTACGGTACTCTCTTTCCCCGTATCGTAGTAGAGTTTACCATCCACCATCACCATAGGAATTTTGTCCCATTCAAGTGGCAGCTCGGAGGAATGCTTCGTTACTAATTCATCAAATACAGATAGTTCTATGTTGTCCTTAGATGTTTTCCAAAAATATCCGTCTTTCTCAATAGTTCCATCATTCATTATTACAACAGTGTCTATCTGTTTCCCTTCTGTATCATACCACCTTACTGAATAACTCCACCCTGTACTGTCGTTACTTTTCTCACCTTTTTCAAATTCTAATGACAGTATATCAGCAATTTGCGAAATTACTTCTTCTTCGGTGACCTCTACCGTTTCTCCCGTATTTCCTGATTGTATTTCTATTTTTCCAACTTCTCTATCTTCGAGAGTAATGATACTATCACTGTTGTTACACCCACTTAATACAAAAGACGCCACTAATACCAAACATAAAATAAGAGCAATTTTCTTCATTGTATCACACCGCCTTTCCTACTTGTAGTGACGAAAAAAATGTCCTTTTGTTTCCTATCTACCACCAAAAATTTTTGAAAACCAGCTTTTTTTCTGTTCCGGCTCCTGCTGATCCGCTCCACTCTCCCCGGAAAGAAGCTGTTGCTTCATTGTTCCCGCGTGGAGTGCCTGGGCCGCTGCCGCTGTCTGCTGGGCGGCTACCAGGGCCTCAGTCAGCTTTGCAATCTGCCGGTCTTTTACTTCAAGCTGCCCTTGCAGCGTGTCGATAGTTGCCTGTAAAACGCAAACTAAATCGCCAACTTCGTGGTTTTCGGTTTGCGTTTTAGTTTGCGATTGGTTTTCGATTTCGGTTTGCGATTTTTCAGAAAAAGCCTGTTTTATCAAGGCTTCCTGGTGTTCATCAATCGCAAACTGGTTTCCGTTTTTTCGTAAACCTGATCGCAAACCCAGGTTTGCGATTTGCTTATTTACTGCTGTCTTTGATACCCCTATCTCGTCCGCTATCTGCCGGATTGTTTTCATACCTTCACGAACAGGCCCACAGGACACACGCCCTCAAACCCAGGCGTAGATATGTACCAGCAGCCGGGGCCTGTTGGCTCCCAGGCTACTTCAAGGGTAATCTCGTGCCAGCCATCAGGAAACAAGGCGGTAAAACCCTGCCCTGCGTGTATGCCGTCCCCTTCCAGGAGCAGCCGAGGGTGCGGATCATCGTCTGCCAGATCGGGGAGCTGCAACTGCGCGATCCTCTCTTTATCCCAGCTCATAGACCTTTCCTCCTTCCCCTAAAATAAATCGCTATGCGATCCCGTCCGGGTGAGATATAAAATCAGCTCGTCCCCGTCCACTTCGTAGATCAGCAACCAATCCGGCGTAATGTGGCACTCACGACACCCCGCATAGTCCCCGGAAAGTTGGTGATCCCTGTTTTTCTCCGGCAACGGCTCCCCCGCAGCCAGTTTTTTAATAATATCGGTCAGCAAAGGAATATCAAAGCCGCGCTTTTTCACGCGCTTCAAATCCTTCTGAAACTTTGTGGTTGGTCTTATGTTATACATCGGCAAGCAGCTCCTCCATCATCTGATCGACATTGGAATAGGTCTTGCCAAGGCTCGGATCGGCCTTCATTCTCTTTACTTCCTTGATTGCTTCGACGGTTTCAGCGTTCGGTACATCCCCGCTGATTTCAAAGGGTATTCTATACTCCCTCACAGCCTTACGCGCAAAAACATTGAACGCCGTTGTCATCGTCATTCCCATATCAGCACAGAACGCCTCAAACTGCCGCTTCAAGTCTGCGTCCATACGAATGTTAATATTTGTATTTGCCATAGGTAGCAACTCCTTTCACTCTTATTATATCCATTGTATAACTTTTTATTTACAATGTCAATATATATTCCTGGCCGTTTACCCAAGCACTGGCCCTTAAACTTCTACCCTGGTATGTTCGCATTTAGAGGGCAAAAAAGCCTTGATTTATGCGGCTTTCTGGGCGCAGTAGAGAGGGGGCCGGTATTTTACCCTCGGAGGGCTGAAAACGGCTTCTAAAGCGTAACAGGGGCCTTTCTGGGCCTTATTCCTGGCCCCCATCGTGTAGCGCGTCCAGGAGCCAATCGCTCAACTCCTGGGAAGGGGACACCCGCACCGTTATATGCCCATTTTCAAAGCGCACCGCTGGCGGCGGGCAATCCCACCACTTACGGACGGTTTTCGGATCAAGGCCAGTTTCCCGGTGACAGTCGGCCTTGCGTCCCTCCGGGTGCTGCTGCCGCCATTCATAAACCCGCGCCTGGGCCGTTCCGCTGCCTTTTGGCCGCCCATTCCCTTCTCTCCAATTCGTACCATTGGCCTTATCGTTAATCTCCTGGATTGCTCTCGCGCCCTGCAAATGTACTGGCTGTTTGCGCCAGTTCCGCTTATTGACAGGCATAGTCAGGCCGGAGAGCTTCGCTATATCGTCCCTGGGGAATGTCACATAGTCCTCGTTGAACATCTCAAGGGCGCACACCACATCATCTTTTGTAAAGCGGTTTATATCCTCCACGCTCATATCATCGTAGGGCCGAAGCAACGCGAAAGCGTCCCGGCGCAGCTCGTCCTCGTCTATCCCGCATTTCTTCGCATAAATCGCCAGCGTCATAATGCCATAGAAACGATGGCCCACCCGGATTTCATCGGCGATCCGGTGCAGCCACCAGTCGTAAAGGTCACGCTTGACCGTCCAGCGGCCCCGCCGCTCCTTCTTGATGATCCGCCGCTCATACCAATCCGGGTACTTCTCTTTCGCCTCGGCCAGCGACAGTCGGCTCTTTCTCATAAGCCCCTCAAGCCGCTGCTGTTCCCCGTTGCTGTCCGGGATATAATCAAGCAGCCGCGCCAGCTCCACCGGCCCGCCGAGCCGGAACGCCCTCACAGGGTACTCACGCCCCAGCTTCGAGCCAGAGCCGACCACCCGAAAGCCCTGCAAAATCCCCTGCATTTGCGGCTCCTTGATGGTGGAGGTAAACTTATTCCAAATCTGCCGGGTGAGGGAATATTTCAGCTCTTTCAAGCATTTCTGGTTGTACGGGTACATAGGCACCGGCTCTTTCAGCACATAATACAGGTGAAGCCCTGTCCCGCTGTTTACAACAAAGGTTGCCTGGGGCAGAATATCCTTGTTCATCTGGTGCAGCGTGTCCCGGAGCTGGGGCATACCCACCCCATCCAAGTCAAAGACCAGGGCATAGAGATACCGGGCATTTTTGCCGCACCGCCGCCGTCCAAAATAGGAGATCGGGGACATAATCGTGAAATCGGTGTCTTGCAGCTCCCGCAGCTCGTCCAGCTCGTCAGTGACGGTACATCGTTTCGCTTTACCGTCCCCCTCGATCTGCAGGGCAATCCCGGTTGCCTTGTCAACCTCACTTTTGGCCACTGTCACCGCGATCCCGTTTCCCTTCCTGTCCTCAAAATGGCCCTTCCTCTCGAAAGATCCTTCCGGGAAGATCTCACGATAAAACTCATACGGCTCCACCGGCTCTAAAAACTTCTCTAAATGCTCGTTCTTTTCCCTGTAAAGTTCCCGCAGCCGTTCCAGTGCTACTTGCTGATCCGCCATTCCTTACACCTCTTTTCGTACATTCTGCAAACCCATAGGGGGAAAAGGGGGAGCCAAAGAGCGGCCCCTTCGGGGCCTTAAAGAGAAAGTC
>NZ_JH815185.1:2907121-2914736 GCF_000296385.1 Lachnoanaerobaculum sp. OBRC5-5 | reverse complement strand
AATATCCTTGTTTTGAATTACAATAATTAGTGTGTAAATTTTTCATTGCAAGTTAATTTTACCACAAAAATAGGACCTTTCGCATGATCGAATGGTCCTATTTCTTTTAGGTACTTATTTCACAGCCCCCAAAATGTATCTATATATTATATTACTTTCTCTCAGCAATCGCTGCCTGTGCTGCTGCAAGTCTTGCAATCGGCACTCTGAACGGTGAACATGACACATAGTCAAGACCGATCTTGTGGCAGAACTCAACTGATGAAGGATCTCCACCGTGCTCTCCACAGATACCTACGTGGATCTCAGGTCTTGTCTGCTTTCCAAGCTCGATAGCCATCTTCATAAGCTTACCTACACCAACCTGGTCAAGCTTAGCAAACGGATCGTTCTCGAAGATCTTTCTGTCATAGTAAGCATTGAGGAACTTACCTGCATCATCTCTTGAGAAACCGAATGTCATCTGTGTAAGGTCGTTTGTACCGAAGCAGAAGAATTCAGCCTGCTTAGCGATCTCATCAGCTGTAAGACATGCTCTAGGAATCTCAATCATTGTACCTACTTCATACTTGATGTTTGAGCCTGCTGCAGCAATCTCCTCATCTGCTGTCTTAACAACGATATCCTTAACGTACTTAAGCTCCTTAGCGTCAGATGAAAGCGGAATCATAATCTCAGGCTTAAGGTTCCAATCAGGATGAGCCTTAGCTACATTGATAGCCGCTCTGATAACAGCCTTTGTCTGCATTACTGCAATCTCAGGATATGTTACTGCAAGACGAAGTCCTCTGTGTCCCATCATAGGGTTGAACTCGTGAAGTGAAGCGATGATAGCCTTAATCTGTGCTACGCTCTTGCCCTGAGTCTTTGCAAGCTTCTCAATCTCAGATTCCTCTGTAGGAACGAACTCATGAAGTGGCGGATCAAGGAATCTGATTGTAACAGGGTTACCCTCAAGTGCCTCGTAAAGCTTCTCAAAATCTCCCTGCTGTACAGGTAAAATCTTATCAAGAGCTTTCTCTCTCTCTTCTACTGTATCTGAACAGATCATCTCTCTGAATGCGTCAATTCTGTCGCCCTCAAAGAACATATGCTCTGTACGGCAAAGTCCGATACCCTCTGCACCAAGCTCTCTAGCCTTTCTTGCATCCTCAGGTGTATCTGCGTTTGTACGAACTTTAAGTCTTCTATACTTATCAGCCCATCCCATGATTCTTCCGAACTCACCTGCGATCTGAGCTTCCTGAGTTGGGATAGCACCGTCATAAACATTTCCTGTTGTACCGTCGAATGAGATAACATCTCCCTCGTGGAATGTCTTTCCGCCGAGTTCGAACTTCTTGTTCTCCTCATCCATAATGATCTCTGAAAGACCTGATACACAGCAAGTACCCATACCACGAGCAACAACGGCTGCGTGTGATGTCATACCGCCACGAACTGTAAGGATACCCTGTGAAGCCTTCATACCCTCGATATCCTCAGGTGATGTCTCAAGTCTTACAAGAACAACCTTCTTACCTGCATCAGCCCATGTCTTAGCATCCTCTGCTGTAAATACGATCTGTCCGCTTGCAGCACCCGGTGAAGCTGCAAGACCCTTACCGATAGGTGTAGCCTTCTTAACAGCCTCTGTATCAAATGTAGGGTGAAGAAGTGTGTCAAGGTTTCTAGGCTCGATCATTGATACAGCCTTAGCCTCGTCAATCATACCCTCGTCTACAAGGTCACATGCAATCTTAAGTGCGGCAAATGCTGTTCTCTTACCGTTTCTTGTCTGCAACATGTAAAGCTTTCTATCCTCGATAGTAAACTCCATATCCTGCATATCTCTGTAATGATCCTCAAGCTTATGGCAGATCTCAACGAACTCGTTATAAACATCAGGCATTACTTCCTTCAACTGATCGATGTGCTGTGGTGTACGAACACCTGCAACAACGTCCTCACCCTGAGCGTTCATAAGGAACTCACCCATGAGCTTCTTCTCACCTGTAGCAGGATCTCTTGTAAATGCAACACCTGTACCTGATGTATCACCCATGTTACCGAATGCCATCATCTGTACGTTAACTGCTGTACCCCATGAATATGGAATATCATTGTCACGACGATATACATTTGCACGTGGGTTATCCCATGAACGGAATACGGCCTTAACGGCAGCCATAAGCTGTTCCTTAGGATCTGAAGGGAAATCTGAACCGATCTTTGACTTATACTCAGCCTTGAACTGATTTGCAAGTTCCTTCAAATCTTCAGCTGTAAGGTCAACGTCCTGTGTAACTCCCTTTTTCTCTTTCATCTGGTCGATAAGAACCTCAAAATACTTCTTACCGACTTCCATAACTACGTCTGAGAACATCTGGATAAATCTTCTGTAGCAGTCATAAGCCCATCTTGGGTTACCTGACTTTGCAGCCAGAACCTCTACAACCTCTTCGTTAAGACCGAGGTTAAGAATTGTATCCATCATACCCGGCATAGATGCTCTTGCACCTGAACGAACTGAAACTAAGAGTGGATTTTCCTTATCACCGAATTTCTTTCCTGTGATCTCTTCCATCTTAGTAATATTCTCCATGATTTGACCCATGATCTCATCATTTATCTTCTCGCCGTCCTCGTAGTACTGAGTACATGCCTCTGTTGTGATTGTGAATCCCTGAGGTACAGGTAAACCGAGATTTGTCATCTCTGCAAGGTTTGCACCCTTACCACCCAAAAGATTTCTCATTGTTGCGTTACCTTCTGTAAAAAGGTATACCCACTTATTTGCCATACGTAAAACCTCCATATGTATTTTCCTGTATTTTTCGTCCACCATTATACCATATTCATATAATATAGCAAAGCATAAAAAAGAAAATTATTTACCTTTTACATTGATTTTTTGATATTTTCTTACTAAAAAGATGATAATGGTGATTTTTAACAAAATCTTGTATACAATATTTCGCCCATTTTCGTTAAAATTTGATTTTACAGTCATTAAATCCACAAAACCCACAGCAAAATAAAACTTTATAAAATTGTATTATATAAAAATCTTGCAAATATAAACTTTTGCATTATACTATTAGATGTAAAACAGTAAGAATAAGTTATTTAATAATATAGTAGCTTCGGCTGCTTTATATATGCAAATGTATATGGAGGAATTATGCATCAGGAACAATGTATTAAGGACAATTTATATTATGTGGGTGGAAGTGACAGAAGGCAGAGACTTTTTGAGAATGCCTATCCTATTCCGAACGGAATGTCTTACAACTCATATGTTATATTGGATGAAAAAACTATACTCTTTGACTCTGTTGACAGATCTGTAGAAGGAGTATTCTTTGAGAACTTAAAAGCAACACTTGGTGACAGACCCCTTGACTACGTAGTAATAACACATATGGAGCCTGATCATGCTGCTACTTTGGGCGATCTTTTAAATATTCACCCTGAAATGATGATAGTAGGTAATGCAAAGATCAAGACAATGATCGGTCAATTCTTTGACTTCTCTTTGGATCACAGATTCTTGGAAGTAAAAGAAGGCGATACATTAAGCACAGGCAAGCATACATTTAAATTTTATTTTGCTCCTATGGTTCACTGGCCTGAGGTAATGATGGTATATGACGAGAAATCAAAAGCGCTTTTCTCTTCAGATGCTTTCGGTTGCTTCGGCG
Organism: Lachnoanaerobaculum sp. OBRC5-5; assembly: GCF_000296385.1. Taxonomy (GTDB): domain Bacteria; phylum Bacillota; class Clostridia; order Lachnospirales; family Lachnospiraceae; genus Lachnoanaerobaculum. Next base: position 2,911,053 of record NZ_JH815185.1, on the reverse strand, counting down.
CACTCTCAGGAAATATATTCGCAGATGAGTTGAATTATGATTGCGAGTGGTATCCGGAATCAAGAAGATATTATGCAAATATTGTAGGAAAGTTCGGATTACAGGTATTAAATATATTAAAGAAACTTGCCGATTTGGATATAGAGCTTATCTGTTCACTTCACGGTCCTATTTATAGAAGAAAAGAAGATATACTTGCATGTTTCAAAAAGTATCAGACCTGGGGTTCATACTCTCCTGAGGATGATGAGGTGGTTATCTTCTCAGGTTCCGTTTACGGACATACAGAAGAATTTTCAACATTACTTGCCACTCTGGTAGCACAAAGAGGTATCCGAAATACAAAGGTTCTTGATATTTCATCAATTGATGTATCTTACCTCATTTCAGAAGCTTTTAGAGCAAAGGTACTTGTATTTGCATCATCTTCTTACAATGGCGGACTTTTCACTCCTATGGAAAACTTCCTTATGGATCTTGTTGCACATAACTTCCAGAACAGAGATGTTTTCGTGGTTGAGAACGGTTCATGGGCTCTTACTGCAGGCAAGAGCATGCGTGAGATTATAGGTCAGTTAAAGAAGGTAAATATTGCCGAGGAAACAATCAGCATCAAATCTCTCCTTACAGAGGATCAGTACGCTGATACGGTAGCAATGGCTGACAAGATTGTTGAATGTTTGAAGAAATAAGACATCTTTTATATGTATACCTGTATTTATGCGGGTATACATTTTTTATTGATTTTTTTATATTCGGGTAGTAAACTTGTATCTTGATTTAATTTACAAGGAGTTTTTATGGTTTCTAAAAAGATAAAGGCCGCTTTCTTTGCGGCATTTCCAAATACAATCCCTATTTTGGCCGGATTTTTATTCTTAGGTATTGCCTATGGCATATATATGAATCAATCCGGTTTTAAATTTTACTATCCTATGTTTATGAGTTTTATCATATTTGCAGGCTCTGTGGAATTTGCTACCGTTTCGTGGTTGCTTGGGAGCTTTGATCCTGTAAATATCTTCTTCCTTACGCTTATGATAAATGCAAGGCATTTATTCTACGGGCTTTCAATGCTTGAAAAATATAATATTCCGGGATGGAAGAAACTTTATTTAATTTACGGCATGTGTGATGAGTCCTTCTCAATTAATGCCACGGTAGATGTTCCGAAAGACATTGATAAGGGCTTGTTTATGTTCTTTGTAACAATGTTAAACCAGATATATTGGGTAGCAGGTGCTACTATAGGCGGAATATTCGGAAGCTTTATCCCCTTTGATACCAAAGGAATAGAATTTGTTATGACTGCACTCTTTGTGGTTATATTCCTTGAAAATTGGCTTAAAGAAAAGGATCACAGCGCCTCTGTTATCGGACTTTTTATTTCGTTTATATGTCTGATAATTTTTAAAGGTACAAACTTTATCATTCCTTCAATGATTATAATACTTAGTGTACTTACATTACTTAGAGGGAGATTGGAAAAACATGAGTAAAATACAACAGCTTATAATAATATTAATCGTGGCATTTGCCACAATGATAACCAGATTTTTGCCCTTTATAGTTTTTCCGGCAAACAAAGAAACTCCTTCATATATAAAGTATCTGGGCAAGGTTTTGCCGGCAGCCGTACTTGGACTTTTAGTTGTATATTCTCTTAAAGATGTATCAATATTTAATGAGTTCCATGCTTTGCCTGAAGCCATAAGCATTGCGGTTATTGTAATATTACATTTTTGGAAAAAGCAGATGATTCTTTCCATCTCTGCAGGAACAATACTTTACATGTTTCTTATACAATTTATTTTTAAATAAATTGCTTGCAATTATTTATTAATTAATATATCTTTATTATAGATTACGCATTTAAGGAGATTTATGAAAGAGATTGCAAAAAAGGTGAAAGCGGACAGTTTTATTCTTATGGCAAGCAGCAATGAGATGAGAAATAACTGTCTTCAAAATATTATTAAAAATTTAAATAAAAACAGAGAACATATACTCTTGAAAAATCAAAAGGATATTGAAAATGCAAAGGCTGAAAATATATCCTCTTCCATACTTTCAAGACTTTTGTTTGACGAGCATAAGATGGATACTGTTATAGCAGGTATCAATGACCTTATAAAGATGGAAGATCCTATAGGAAAGATTACATTAAAAAGAGAGCTTGATGCAGGACTCACTCTTACCAGAACCACAACTCCGATAGGTGTTATAGGAGTTATCTTTGAGGCAAGACCTGATGCCCTTGTTCAGATTGCTTCTTTATGCATAAAGAGCGGAAATGCAGCCATACTTAAAGGCGGCAGTGAAGCAAAGCTTACAAACAGAGCACTTTTTGAAAGTATAAAAGAAGCCGTTTTAGAAGCCGGATTGCCTGAAAATATACTTATACAGCTTGAAGCCAGAAGTGATGTGGGTGAGTTACTTGGCTGCAGTGAATATGTGGACTTACTTATACCGAGAGGTTCAAACTCTTTTGTAAAATATATTATGGACAATACAAGTATTCCTGTTATGGGACATGCCGACGGTGTATGTCATACATATGTGGATGAGGACTTTGATCTTGAAAAGTCTGTGAGGATATTGATAGATGCAAAGACTCAATACCCTTCCGCATGTAATACTACAGAGACTTTGTTGGTTCATGAAAGGGCGGTTTCAAAGCTTTTACCGGAACTTAATAAAGCATTTGTGGAGGCAGGCATTAAGGTATATGCCGACAAAGAGGTCTTATCATATTTTGATAATGCAAATCTTGCAAATGATGAGTCTTTCCATACGGAATATCTTGAAAAGACTATCAATGTAAAACCTGTAAAGAGCATTGATGAAGCAATTGTTCATATAAATACATACGGCTCACATCATACAGATGCCATACTTACAAATATAGATGCCAATGCAGATTATTTTATGAGCAGGGTTGATTCCGCAAATGTATATAAGAACTGTTCCACAAGATTTGCCGACGGATTCAGATATGGTTTCGGAGCCGAGGTGGGTATCAGTACCGGAAAGCTTCATGCCAGAGGTCCTGTAGGTCTTGAAGGTCTTTGTACTTACAAATATAAGCTCTATGGAAACGGCGATATAGTTGCAGACTATACAAACGGAAATAAAGAATTTCATTTCAGAGAATTATAAAAGGGGATGTGAAAAAACTCAATTGAGTTTTTTCGCATCTCCCTTTTTGCACTTATTGTGTATAGATGACTGAAATCATACACAAAAAAAGCGCACTTTCCCTACCCCATAGAAATTCTTTTTTTGAATCTATGCGGCAGTTCTGTTTCTCATCTTTTTTTCTGATATTTATATAAATTATGGCCTATCGACACGAGTAAAACTTCCGGTTTGACTGAATGAATACCTCTTCGGACAATTCTCTTGTACCAACGGTCGTTTTTCATAATTCCGTAAGTTCATTCTGCTTGTATCGAACGGTTCATTCGTAATAACGCACCATGGATACTTTCCAGGTTTTCGATTACTTCCTGATGCATGGAAGTTAGCTCCTGATTGATCCGAACGGTTCTATTCTTATCTGTCTTCTTACATTTCTTTGCATATGGACATCCGCTACAGTCTTCGCATTCATACAGTTCTTCCTTGCGTCCGTACTGATTTCCCCTCACATCTTTTCTGCATAAAAAATGGAATGCTTTATCGTTAGGACATCTCATGAATCCTTTCTCATCAATTCTGAAGTTAACTGCACGAAATGGATCTTCATGATATTTCCTATCCTTAGTTTCCTTTTTAAACATTGGAAATTTCATATACTTTTCAATTCCGTTCTGTTCACAGAAAATATAATTGTTGTATGAGCCATATCCGGCATCTGCCACAGGATATTTGGGATAGAATCCATAAGTTTGTTTGAAGTGCTCCATCAAAGGAACGAAACAATCCATATC
>NZ_JH815185.1:2707851-2906081 GCF_000296385.1 Lachnoanaerobaculum sp. OBRC5-5 | reverse complement strand
AATATCCTTGTTTTGAATTACAATAATTAGTGTGTAAATTTTTCATTGCAAGTTAATTTTACCACAAAAATAGGACCTTTCGCATGATCGAATGGCCCTATTTCTTTTGGGTACTTATTTCACAGCCCCTTATATTGCATCGTATAAATACGGATCAGGGCTTGGTAGCTCTATACTTATTCTATTGTCTCGTATGAATCTTCTATTTGTTTCAGAACATCCGACAATACGATAACTTCATTATTTTTGAGTTTTTTCTTCAAAAAAGTATCGTTGCCGTCTACCAGTGCATCAAACACTCGTAGTTTTACTGGCTTTGGACTTTTTGTATTTCGTATTACGATTCTTTGCATTCATCCTATCTTCCCTTCAATAGTTACGTTCTCTTTAATGCAACTATCTTAGGTTTCTCTTCCTCAACAGTAAGTGTGCCTTCTCGCAGATGAAGCAGTTCTTCTATATCCCCTGGATATAGGGTAACACCATATTGTTCAAATGACCTTAGCAATGAAGCTGCGGTTAGTACTTTTGCTTCATTTATCAGTAAATCAATCGCACCTTGGAATATGTTCTCGTTGATAAAATATGGAACATCTCCAGGCTCTTTTTGCCTCCATCCATTTTTAGACACCTGACGCATCATGTATTGATACTGATTATCAGTAATTGCCTTAAGTTGGTGACTTCTGTAAATCATGGACTGAATTGAACAGTTCCATTTTTTCTTCAAAAACTGATAGTATTTCAAATCTGTAGGATATGCGGACACATCCTGCAAGAAGGTTTTCTTTGGTAATAATAACGCACTCGCAAACATATTAGCCTGTTTTTCACGTCTTTTAAATTCGTCCTTCTCAATGAGATCAAGACTTTCACTCCAAGGATGTAAAAGTATGTGTCCTAACTCATGTGCCATATCAAAACGTATTCTACACTCAGGTGCTATTCCCTGTGATACCGCAATAAAATATACCTCTCTATTGTCAAGAATAGTTCTCTGACTAAATGCGTCTATCTTAACATCTGATGTATCAAAACCTGTTACAATAATACCATTTTTTTCGAGTACAAATTGAAGATTCTTTAATGGTCCTTCTACTACTCCCCATTTATCACGAACTGACAATGCTATCGTTTCTATTGCATCTAACATTTTGTCTTCTGCATCATCATTAAATTCATCATCATTTTCAACAAAATCAACACTTGGAAGATTAAGTAGTGGGAAATCTAAATACTTTTCAAGAACTTCATACATCTTTGCCACGTATTCAAGTTTAATACTTTGAGATGTTCTACTCATCTTTGTGGCACTAGTTAGAGAACGGAAATATGTTACTTCTGTCTCTGTTTTACATTTATCTTCCTGAAGAAAATATTCTCTTGGAAAATCCAATGCTCTTGATAATATGAATACTCTATCGTATTCTGGTTTGTTACCATTGTTTTCATATAGTGAAAGAGACTGCTTGCTGATACCAGTAGCATCAGCAAGTTCAGTAAGTGTCATTCCTCTAAAAAGTCTGGCACTCTTTAATCTCTCGCCTCTAAATTGCTTATTGTCCATTTTTTATTCTCCTGATTGTTTTATAATCAGGCTTGCTTCTCTGCCTCTTTTAATTGTACCAAGGCGTTTGTCTTTAACGAAACAAGCCTACGAGGACTTTCAGTAGCAGGAACTGCAACCTCCGCTGTATCCAAATCTGTCTCAGTAAGTTGTGCGTAGTCTGGTTTCATGAATTCATTTAGTGAAGCCTCGTCAACAACATAAAAATTCCTATCCATGAATTCTATATTAACTTCTCTTAATTCATTACGTTCATATTCATATGTTATAATGTAATGAACAAAACCTTCTTCTGGGTCAATTGCACCATCCACGATTTTTCTATAATCATCTTCAAGTGTATCTGTATCGAATTGACTCATAGGGAACAATGTCATCTGTTCACATTTCCCATGATATCTAGAATTTTGGATACCTAATATTGTCTGCAGGAAATGTGGACGCTGTCTTTGTTTCCTCGGAATGCTTTTGAGATTCTGTGCAGTAGTAATTGTATATGTAATTTTATTTGTGCGATCCACTAAAATGCAGCCTCTCCATGAGTATCTGGAAAACTTCACAATATCCATACCATCTCTAACTACAAGGTTTTTAAGATTCTCATTTATAAAATCACTGCGAATCATTTTGATACAGTTAAGTGTTTCCATTGGATGTTCTCTAATAAACTGTGGAACATCATCTGTGATTGACTTCTCGATTGCTCGAACAATGCGTTTTGCATCATTCTTGTCATAAAAAATATTGGTCAATTAGTTTTACCTCCTAATTATATCTTACGCTTTATATATTACATTTTTATTTTATTTTGTCAAGTGCATCTACATATTTTTTGTATTTGTCAATCAGAAAAAGAAAAACCTGACAATTCTGAAAATCAAAATTGTCAGGCCTTGGTTGCTATGAATATCATGCACCGATTTGCTCAGTCCGTATCTTATTCTTATGTAAAATCACTGCTATCACTTGCCTACAGATTTGGCATCTGATTTTGATACTACCCTCACATTCCGGATCATCTTCAAAAAGTCTCTTGTTCTTACAACAAGGAATATGTATATCCTTCTCCATGAAAACACCTCCGTATCTTTAGATAAATAGAACAAACATTCCAGTTATTCTTTAAATATGAATAAAGGTCAACTAAAGGGAAAGTCAGGCTGACCGACTTTATCAAAAATATATAGCTGTTTAATAATTTCCTAAATGTAGCGATGAAATTATTGTACAAATATATGTTCTGCTCATCAATCATCTTTTCTTCCCTCATGGTGACATACAAGATTCCCTTTTACTGTTTTTTCTTCAGTCCAGCTACTTTTCTCCAAGCATCCATATCTGAGTCCTTAACTGCCATATACTCATTTCCATAATATGATACCCGCTTTTCTACCCGAACCTCGTCTGGCATAGCATCCATTATTTTACTAACACGATTTTCTGTCATTCTTCCGACAACATACTTAAAATAAGGATCCACTCGAATTACTGACGATTTCTTCTCATTTTCTACATAAAGAAGAAGTTGTGATGGCTTTGACTCTGTTGCCCATCCGAACCCATCCTGGCTAACGAATCGTCCTGATTTATTGTAGTGATTTTTTTCCCCAGCCTTATGTCCTTGTGTCTTGTAATACTCTCCTGGGATGAACTGCATTGATACAGTCTTAAATTTACTCATGGTTTCAACCTCCTGATAATAGTCTTCTCTTCCGTGGCCACATCAGATTAACCCTATTATAATTTAGCGAAACCCAAATCGCATTATGTGTACAGGAAATAAAAAAGTTGTACACTTTACTTCATAATTTCTTGCATTGCCTCCCCCACAAGTTTATCTACAATCTCATGAAGACGCTTGTTTTCTTTATCAACAGTCAGACAATGTTCCTCAAAGGATGTCTGCATTTCAGTTAGCAATAAGTCTTTTTCTGAATCTTCTGTTTCATTTTCCAACTCTGCCAATACTTTCTCCGCTTCTTCTATATATGCTTTACGTTCGGCAATATTAGCTCTTACATTTTTCTTCTTCTCTTCGAGCGTTAATTCCGAAGGTTCTTTGAACGATCCATTCTTAATTGCATCTACTCTGTTTCTCCACTGACTATTTTTCTCGTGAAGATGTTCTAAATTAGATTTATTTAGTTCATAAGATGTTGATGGCAATCTTCCCGCTATCATTTGACGATAATATAGCATCCGCACCAAAAACAAATCATCCGCTGATTCTTCATTCTCTGTGTCTTCTCCTTCATGAACTACTACTGACTTAAATCCTAAAATCGGATTATTATTTATAAATTCATATGGTGGCACGTATTCTGGAAACTTCTTTTTTCGTATTTCTCTTACTGTAGGTAAAAAACCTTTGATGATATCAGCAATAATATAATCAATGCCCTTATTCTGCACATTCATAGATTTATCTAGTTCAGTCATGCGGAATTCAGGTGGGGTTACTTCTTCATTTGATGCCACAACTTCATTTCTAAAATATTCCGCTCTGAATAGATAATAATTCATATCATCTAACTGCTTTGTGAACTGTGCTAGTGCATCACCAATATTTTCAGACTTTAAAGCCGACAGATTGTAAATAAATCTAGTTAACTGTTTTACAAATTCATCTGTCCAGAAAGCTATATTATTCGCTGCATAATGACCTGGTCTACAGTACACGGCTTTCATAAAAACATCTTCCAGTTCATCGATATCTTCCAGTATTTTTTTATTGTAATTTGCAACATCTGTTGCTTTGACTATTTTATTATCTTTTTCCTTCTTAGCAAGTGTTAACGGATGAAAATAATAATTTTTAACAAGTATCGCTAACAGTTCCGCTACTTCGGGTGGGAAGGTATAATGACTGTTTGGGTTGTCCCTTTCTTTTTTAAAGTCACTAACCTTTATTCCATACATAGCACATACTCGTTCTAAGTTTCTTTTAAACTGAACTCGCCCAAGTCCAGTCATTTCTTCCATCTCTTTCTGAGTAAAATCAACTCTTCTTCCAGCTGCCATATTTTCCTCCAATCTTGAAAAAAGCAGACCCACTTTGTGAGTCTGCCATATTATTTACATAAGTTCTTTTTTCAATGCTGTCGTTAACAATACTTCTCTCTCTGAAAAAAATTCCTCAAAGTTGGTAAAAGCAAGGCTCACATTCGGAATATAATTCTTATCCTTATAATTTTGTTACTGTTTCACACCCTGTCTCTCTATACTTATCTTACCCATGCACCGTTTGCGCCGAGTCTGAATGAATCAACTGTTGTATTTGTAGCCATATACCCTGAGCCCGGATAGAAATAGTACCAGTTTCCGCTGATCTGTGTCCATCCCTCACACATAGCACCGTTGCTGTCAAGGTAGTAATACTTTCCGTCACTGCTGTGAAGCCATGTATTGCTGAGCATCTTACCTCTTGGAACCTCCGCATTCATATAATACCACTTACCGTTTGACTGCTGCCAACCTGTTGTCATATGTCCGTAGGAATTCATATAATAATACTCTCCTTCGACCTTCTGCCAACCTGTAAGCATTCTACCGGCATCATCAAAAAGATACCATTTATCGGCTATATATTCCCATCCGCTTGTCTTAAGACTGCCGTCGGGGAATCTGAAATACCATGTATCTCCTGATTTATTCCAGCCTATGCCGTTTCCAACCTGAGTTGTTACATTGTTATTTCCTGTTGAAACATTTGAAGCATCCAGATAGAATTCATCTGAAGTAATCCACTCGGAATGTCTTCCATAGTCCTTGTCTCCATGTGAAACAGTTCTGATTCTGAACTTATATGTACCCTTTTGAGTCATATCGTTTCTGAAATTATAGTTGCTGCCCTTGTAGTTTTCAACTCTTGTGACCTGTGTACTTCCACGCAACAGTATAAGTTCATAGTATCCTGAAGTCTCAGAGGGTTCATCCCATTTGGCAATACCTATACCGCTGTCCTTCCACTCTACATCCTCAGGAGCTTCATAAGTTCCCTTTAATGGATTTAACTTGATATTTACTACCAAATCACCGTTTTTCTTGGATGAAGAAAGAAACTTTCCACCGTTCACAGATATGTTTGAAGATGAATATGTTCCCTTAAATGAATAGTCGCTGTTTGCTTCCAAAGTTATTTTCATCTTTACTTCATCACCTATGTTCAGGCTGCTTCTTCCGCTTGTAATCTCGGCATCCGCTATATTGAATCTGTCGGATGTAGTATATACATTTATATCTCCGCCTGAGCTACTTCCGTAATTTATACTTAGATTATCTGTACGATCTCCTATACTCAAATCCGAATTTACTTTTATCGTGACTGAGCTAATAGTTTTATTTGCAGCATAAGCAGGTTTTGATAAAAGTGAACATAATAAAATAGTTCCGAAAACAGCTATTTTTTTAGCTAACCTCATATATTCCTCCTTATATTTTTTGTATCATATCATATGATACAAATATATTTATACTATAAGTATATGTAATTTGAGTGTATATGTACAGTTAAAATTTTCTTACTTATTCATATCTTTCGGCTCAAATTTTATTCAGAATATATTCAATTAAATGTTGCTTAAAATATACTTCCATTACAATATCTGATAAAAAAGTAAATAACTCAACATTTTCATCTTTTTTGTCAAAGGCATCCACTTTATTCTTTGCATACTCAAGTCTTTTTTTCAAATCATCTACAATCTCGTTTTTTTTGTCATCCTCTATATGAACCAGAATATCATACAGCTTCGACAAAGACTCATCTCCCTTATCAAAGCTGTTGTATATACTCAAATCACAGAGCCTTTTAATATCCGCAAAGGAGAGTACATTCTTGTAAAAATATATAAGTATAAGAAGCATCACATGATTCTTGGTATATTTTTTCTTATCGGAAGGCGGCAAAAGCTTGTTCTTCGTATAATTATTGATCATGGTTTTTGTAAGAAGCTTATCATCCTCCTCTCGTTTGAAACTCTCAAGCTTCTCGTCAATAAAACTTGTCATCTGATCCATATACAAAGAAATATCCGGGATATCTTCCGATTTTACAATATCCAAGCCCTCAAAATGCTTTATCATATCATTGATAATTTCTTTATTGGTTTTCATAACATCAGTATATAGTATTAAAAACCATATATCAAGTAAAATAAAAGAGCCGCCGGTAAGCGACTCCATATCTTATAATTTATTGTTGATAAACTTCTCTAAAAGTGTATATCCTTCCTCTATAAATATTCCGGATTCTTTTGCATTCTTTTCCGTATAAGTTATTGCAACATCCGTTTCATTATTTGATCTGTATATCTTAAAAGGAACAGGGTCTGAAGAATGAGTCTTGGTCTCGATAGGTGTCGGATGATCCGGCATTATAAGCATTGCAAAGTCTTCATTTGCTTCTCTAAGCGCTTCACAAAGAGGTCCTACAACTCTTTCATCAATTCGCTCCACCGCTAATATCTTACCTTCAGTATCTCCATGATGTCCGCACTCATCCGGTCCTTCAAGATGAATATATAAGAAATCATTTCCGTCCTCAAGCAAAGTCTTTTTTGCAGTTGCAAGCTTACCCTCATAATTGGTGTCCACAGTACCTGTAGCACCTTCCACATCAATGCTCTCCATTCCGGCGCTGATACCGATACCTTTTATAAGATCCACAGCTGAGATAACCGCACCCCTAAGTCCGTTTTTCTTTTCAAAGTTTTCTACATTAGGTTTTGTACCTTCTCCCCAAAGCCATATGGAGTTTGCAGGATTCTTACCCTCCGCCTTTCTCTTTAAATTCACAGGATGATCCTTTAAGATATTATAGCTTCTTTCCATAAGAGATAAAATCTTATCATTTTTCGGCAGGTATTCGCCTATTACTCTGTCAGATATATCATGTGGAGGTGTAAGATCAAGTCCGGTTTTTCCGTTGTCCCATATCAAACAATGTCTGTATGATATTCCGGGATAAAACTTGAATTCCTCATCTCCAAGCTCTTTTTCCACTGTTTCAATAAGCTCTCTTGCCTCCTCAGTGGATATCTCACCGGCAGAATAGTCAAGCATTGTTCTTTTTTTCGGATCCTCCTCGTCTGATAGAGTAACCAGATTACATCTTATTGCAACATCTGTTTCTTTCATATTTATGCCGATACTTACAGCCTCAAGCGGTGATCTGCCTGTGTAACACTTAAGCGGATCATATCCCATTACTGCAAGGTTTGCCACATCACTTCCCGGCTTTAACTCCTTCGGCACCGTTCTTGCCATACCGAGCACACCCTTAAGTCCGTCAATATGTGGCTTTTTAGCTACATCAAGTATTGTCTTATTGCCAAGTTCCGGAATGTCTTTATCCGCCATTCCGTCTCCAAGTATAACTATGTATTTCATATTTTCCACCTTTTTGTTTATTTGCTTAATGCACCTATAAAATTCTTCATTCTTTCATTGCTTGATGCAAAGACTTCCTCAGGAGTTCCCGACTCAACTATTACTCCGTCAGACATAAATATTACCTTGTCGGATATTTCTTTAGCAAACGCCATCTCATGTGTAACAATGACCATGGCGATTTTTAAATCCGACAATGACTTTATTACTCTGAGAACTTCTCCTGTAAGCTCCGGGTCAAGTGCGGATGTCGGCTCATCAAAGAAAAGTATCTTCGGATTTAGCGCCAATGCTCTGGCAATAGCGACTCTTTGAGACTGACCGCCTGAAAGCTGATAAGGATATGCTCCCGCTCTGTCCTCAAGCCCCATCTTCTTTAGCAGCGAAAAGGCTTCTTTTTTTACACTCTCCTTATCCCTTTTTTGTACTCTTATCGGTGCATCACAGATATTTTGCAATACATTAATATGTGGGAAGAGATTGAAGTTTTGGAATACAAGGCCGAAGCATTCCGATATTTCTTTCAATTTGCCCTGTCTCTCATAAACCGCCTTACCGCCTACACTTTTACAAACCGAGTTTCCGTTATAGCTAAGTTCTCCGTCATCCATTTCTTCCAATAATGTAGCACAGCGCAAAAGTGTGGATTTGCCTGAACCTGACGGACCTATAATACTTAAAATTTCACCTTCTTTTACTTCCAGTGATATATCCTTTAAAATTTCCACACCGCCAAAGGATTTCTTTACTGATTTCATACTTAATAATGACATAATCACCTACTTGTAATATTCTAACTTCTTCTCTATTGCTTCCATTGCAAATGCTACTATTAAATTAAATATATAATAGAACAATGCGGCGCACACAAACGGTAACATACTTGTTGTACTGCTTGCGAGTGCCTTTGCCATTGTAAACATCTCGGCCACACTTATTGTAAAGGCCAAAGATGTATCCTTTACCAAAGTTATTACCTCATTTGTTATAGAAGGCAAAATTCTCTTTATTACCTGTGGCAGTATTATAACAAAGAAAGTCTGAGATTTACTGTATCCCAATATCTTTGCGGCTTCATACTGTCCGCTCGGCATGGACTGAATTCCGCTTCTGTATATCTCAGCAAAGTATGCCGCATAATTTACCACAAAACCGATTATGGTAGCAACTATCCTGTAATTTCCCGATGTGGATACTCCGAAAATATAATAAGGTCCGAAGTATACAACCATCAGCTGTAACATAAGCGGTGTACCGCGCATTATTGAAATGTATACCTTGCACAGATATGAAATAAACTTTATTTTACTAAGTCTGCCGAAGGCAACCAACAATCCCAGAGGAAGTGAAAGTAAGAGTGTTACAAAAAATATCTGTATACTTACCAACATTCCGGGGACAAGCTTTAACGCAATATCAAGAATACTCATAAAATCTCCAATCAGTGTAAATATCTTACTATTATATCCTTTATTTTGCAATCCTACCATAAGTTATTTCTTAATGCTTTGCAGGATTGCAAAATAAAAGTCTTATATTTATAAGAAAAAGAAAACGCCGGCAGATATCTGTCGGCGTCTTAATTTTACTCTAAAGTGGTAACATCCTTACCAAACCATTTTTCTGAAATAGTTTTCATTGTTCCGTCCGCTTTCATATCTTCAAGTGCTTTTTGTACTTCATTTCTTAAAGTTTCATTTCCAAGCTTAAATCCGATACCGTATTCCTCACTTGAAAGCGGTGTATCAAGTACTGTAAATCCGTTTCCGCCTCTCTTTGTAATTTGATAGTTTGCTACTACACTGTCCATTGCAATGGCATCCACACCACCCATCTCAAGATCCATAAAGCCTGTATTATAATCCGCTACAGTCTGTAATTTACCGAAAGTATTTGCAAGTTCGGTGTTTTCCTTCAATGCAGCCTCTGCAGATGAATCTGTCTGAACCTCTACAGTCTTTCCTGCAAGATCCTCTATCGAATCAATACTTGAATCTGATTTTACAACAAAAACCTGATCGTTTTTCATATATGGCTTTGACCATGTGTACTTATCTTCTCTACCCTGAATACTGAAACCGTTCCAGATACAGTCAATATTTCCTGATGTAAGCTCCATATCCTTTGCATCCCATGCTATAGGCTGATATTTAATCTCCTTGCCCATTCTCTTTGCAACTTCAGCTGCAAGCTCAAGGTCAAATCCTGTGAACTCTCCGTCATCTCCTACAAAGCCCATAGGTGGGAAGTCCTGATCAAATCCCACTGTGAAAGTAGCCTTATTCTCTGCTGCCGCTGTGGTAGTCTCATCCGCCTTGCTTTCCACCGCACTTGTATCGGCTGATGCTGATGTACTTTCTGCAGTCTTTGCTGATGAACAGCCTGCCAACATAATTGTTGCTAAGATTCCAAGTAAATAAATTTTTTTCATAAATACACCTCATAACTTTCTTTGACTTTTGTTTTCTCTTTATAGTTCATTATGGTAGCATACTAAAGTGCGTCTGTCAACACTTTATTTTACTACCATACTAAAGTGTTTTAATATCGTATATTTACATAAAAAAAAGCCGCTGTACTAATCATATTCTATAATATATGTTAAGTATTTACCCAACTGATATTATTGGCTTTAGCACAACAGCTCTTATATAATCATTTATTTATCCTGTTTAATAATGGAATTACCGGATTCATTAATATGTACTTCCAACTGATTGTATGGAATCTCTATTCCGTTTTTATCAAATTTGACCTTGATTTCTTCTATAAGTCCCCATCTGACGGTCCAATAATCGTCAGTCTTACACCAGGCTCTTCCACCAAGAATTACGGCAGACGATGCCAAATCGCTGACATAGGTCAAAATCTCTTTATTTTTTAATACCAGCCCGTTTTCATCAATGGCATCTTTTATAAGCTTCTTTGCCTTTCTGATATCGGAATCATATGACACACCTACTTGAATATCTATTCTTCTGGTATCATTTGCGGTAACATTTGTTATAACATCGTTTGCAAGCGTACCGTTTGGTATGGATATCCTCTTATTATCAGGTGTCAAAAGTATTGTATAAATTACTCCTATAGTATCTACAATACCCTCAGCCTTCGGTGAAACTATATAATCACCCCTGACAAAAGGTCTGCAAAAAAGTATTATCATTCCGCCTGCAAAGTTGCTTAAGCTTCCCTGCCAAGCAAGTCCTATAGCAACACCTGCAGAACCCAGTATAGCCACCACACTCGCCTGATTTATTCCCAGTCTCTCGGCCAGTCCAAGTACTACCAAAGCATACAGTAATACTTTCAATGTAGACAGAAGAAACTTTCTTATCGTCAAATCAATATTTATCTTTTTCAAAAACTTTTCAAGCATTCGTGATAAAAATTTTATCACCTGACCGGCTATAATAAATGTAATAATCACTATCACAATATTATAGGCGATTGCCAATAATACCGGAGAAAGTTCTTTTAAAGTCTGCATCATGACACTCGGTTTAAGCTTTTCTATATCCTGTGCTACAGACTCCGCCACTTCACTTTCGGAAATACTCGGTAAACTTGAACTTATTTCACCGGTCATATAAATTCCTGTAAAGCTTTTTAATATATTATAAAAATCCACTATTTCGCCCACTTAAATATTATTGTAGCCATTGGAGGAACCTTTATCTTAAGTGAATTCTCTCTGCCGTCCACTTTTTTCTTGACAGATTTCTTTGCTCTCTTATTTCCGACTCCGCTTCCGCCATACTTTTTATCATCCGAATTGAAGATCTCGGTATATGTACCCTTATATGGAACACCGATTTCTCTTTCATAAACAATCGGTGTGAAGTTGCATACGACAACCAGTGTGTCTTCCTCATTCTCGGTCTTTCTGAGGAATACAACCGTACTCTCATCCTTTGATGTACAGTTTATCCACTCAAATCCGTCAGGATTGTAATCAAGCTTATAAAGTGCAGGATAATCCAGATAGAGTTTATTTAAAGCCTTTGAATACTTTTGCATCTTGCTGTGAATATCATAATCCAGCAGATTCCACTCAAGTGATACATTTTCATTCCACTCATTCATCTGTCCGAATTCCTGTCCCATAAAGAGAAGCTTCTTTCCCGGATGAGTCATCATATATCCGTATGCCGCTCTTAGATTCGCAAACTTTTCTTCCTGAGTTGCTCCCGGCATCTTTCCTGCAAGAGTAGCCTTACCGTGAACCACCTCATCATGACTTAAAACAAGAATGAAGTTCTCACTGTAGTGATAGAAAAGTGAGAATGTCAAAGCATTATAATCTCCGCTTCTAAAATATGGGTCAAGCTTCATAAACTCAAGGAAGTCATTCATCCAACCCATATTCCACTTATAATCAAATCCAAGTCCGCCTTCATTTAGATCACCGCTTACCTTAGGCCATGCTGTAGACTCCTCGGCTATCAAAAGGCTTGAAGGATTTTTCTTTTTGTAAATTGAGTTCAGATGCTTTAAGAACTCTATAGCATCCAGATTTTCATTACCGCCATATATATTGGCAACCCACTCTCCCGAGTTCTTACCGTAATCAAGGTAGAGCATGGAAGCTACCGCATCCATTCTTATACCGTCAACATGGTATTTATCCGCCCAGAAAAGTGCATTTGAAATAAGGAAGTTGCTTACCTGAGGTCTTGCATAATTATATATCAATGTACCCCAATGCGGATGTGCTCCCTGTCTCGGATCTGCATGCTCATACAAATGACTTCCGTCAAAACATGCAAGGCCGTGCAAATCTCTTGGGAAATGAGCAGGTACCCAATCAAGTATTACTCCGATTCCCTTCTTATGCAAATAGTTTATAAAGTACATGAAATCATCCGGTGTACCGTATCTTCTTGTCGGACTGTAATATCCTGTCACCTGATAGCCCCAACTTGCATCAAGCGGATGCTCCATTACAGGCATAATCTCCACATGGGTATAATTCATCTTCTTTACATAAACAGAAAGTTTATGTGCTATTTCACGATAATTATAGAATACGGAGCCGTTTACTTCCTCACCGTTCTCATCATACTGCATTTCTTTTCTTATCCATGAGCCTAGGTGCAATTCATAGATATTCATTGCTGCAGATTCATTTATCTTTGTAGACTGGATATTTTCTCTGTCTTTCATCCAATCCTCATCACTCCATTCAAAGCCTGAAATATCCGCAACTATACTTGCAGTATTCGGTCTAAGCTCGGAATAAAATGCATAAGGGTCGGACTTTAACATAGGCTCTCCTTTTTTTGTCTTTATTTCAAATTTATAAAGACTGCCTACACTGACTCCCGGTATAAATATTTCAAAAACTCCGAAATCACCGAGTCTCTCCATCTGATGTCTTCTGCCGTCCCAAAGGTTGAAATCACCTACAACAGATACTCTCATAGCTTCAGGAGCCCATACCGAGAAGTTTACACCCTCCACCCCTGAGATTGTCATAGGCTTTGCACCCATTTTTTCATAGATTTCATAGTTGATTCCGGCATCAAATTTTGATAAATCTTCCTCGGAGTATATACTGTCAAAGGAATATGGATCTGATATTGTCTGTTCTACTTCATTATCATATTTAACTATAAATTTATATTTAAACTCCTGCTTTCTTCCCACAAAGCATGCAAAAAATCCGGCTTCATCCATACATTGCATTGCAACAGGATTTTTGTTCCCGTCAATCAACAGCGCCATCTCTTTTGAACTTGGTATAAAAGCCTGAACCAAAAAACCTCCATCCACTCTATGTGAACCGAGAATCTTTTTCGGTCTGTCACATTCTGAATAAGTGATCTCCTCTATCGCTGCCCAATCCATCAAATCATATAAATTCTTATCCATAGCTTAACCCTTCCTTCTAACATTCTGAGTAACAGTTCAGATAATATACTGCCTGCTTATCCGCCCCATAACATTTATATAGATTATACTATTCTTTTGCAAAACATGAAAGTAAATGTTATAAACTACACTGTTTAAATATGACTATTATTACTTATAATTTTTATACATCATTATACTTTTTTACATCTATCTTATATCCCTCAAGTTCCGATTCCAAGATTACTTTCATAAGGCCTCCTAATCATTTATTATGTATACAACTATTATACCATAAAACAAAACATATGATGTTTAAAGTATCCCTAAATATGTTTATTATTATTTTCATAATTATTTTATCATTTGGTTGTATTATAAATTCAATTATCGTAAAATAGTATGAGTTCAAATAAAGAAAAAATTGTGAGAGAAAATTAGATTGGAGAAGATGATGAATAACAATTCAGATTTTGACGTTGTAAAAGAAATTTTCAGTTGGATTTCTATAATAGTGGTGGCTGCTGTGATAGCGCTTGTTTTAAACCTTTTTATTATAGCAAATTCGAGAGTACCGTCTGCATCTATGGAAAATACTATAATGACAGGGGACAGAGTTGTCGGATTCAGACTCACTTATCTTTTCCAGGAACCGAAGCGTGGGGATATTATAATATTTAAATTCCCTGATGATGAGAGTCTATACTATGTAAAGAGAATTATCGGTGAGCCGGGGGATATAGTAGATATCAAGGACGGCAAAGTGTATTTGAACAATTCCGAAACTCCGCTTGAAGAGGATTATATAAGGGAGCCTATGATACCTGAGGCCGATATGCATTTTGAAGTACCTGATGGAGCTTACTTTTGTTTAGGTGATAACAGAAACAATTCCGCAGACTCCAGAAGATGGGTACACCCCTATGTTTATAAAGAGAAAATAATTGCAAAGGTAATCTTCCGCTACTTCCCGGGATTTAAGATGTTGAAGTAATATGAATTGAATTTGAAAAACAGGCATATCAATAATCATATGCCTGTTTTTTGATATAAAATTTAATTCTTAAAACTATGTATCGGTGCAGGTATTCTGCCGCCTCTGTTTACAAATTTCTCACATGAGAAGCCGTTTACAGGCATTATAGGCGCATAGCCTAAAAGCCCTCCAAACTCTACCACTTCTCCCTCGCCTTTGCCGATAACAGGTATAAGTCTTACTGCGGTAGTCTTTTGATTTATCATACCGATAGCAGCCTCATCCGCTATAATACCTGCAATTGTCTCTTCCGAAGTATCTCCCGGTATTGCAATCATATCAAGACCTACAGAGCATACACAGGTCATTGCCTCAAGCTTTTCCAAAGTCAAAGCTCCGGCATTCACCGCATCTATCATGCCTTGATCTTCCGATACGGGAATAAATGCACCTGAAAGTCCTCCTACATATGAAGATGCCATAACACCGCCCTTTTTCACCTGATCGTTTAAAAGTGCAAGTGCCGCTGTAGTTCCCGGTGCACCTACTCTTTCAAGTCCGATTTCTTCAAGTATTTCAGCTACCGAATCTCCTACGGAAGGTGTCGGTGCCAATGAAAGATCTATTATTCCGAAAGGAATACCAAGTCTTTTTGACGCTTCTCTTGCAACAAGCTGCCCGACTCTTGTAATCTTAAATGCCGTCTTTTTTATAGTCTCACAAAGCACCTCAAAGTTTTCGCCTTCTGCTCTCTTTAAAGCCGCACGCACAACTCCGGGGCCGCTGACACCTACATTTATAATGGCATCGGCCTCTGTAACACCATGGAATGCACCTGCCATAAAAGGATTGTCATCAGGAGCATTGCAAAATACCACAAGCTTTGCACAACCGATAGAATCTCTGTCGGCTGTCATAATTGCGGTATCTTTTACTATTTTTCCCATAAGCCTTACAGCATCCATATTAAGTCCGGTCTTTGTTGATCCCAAGTTTACAGAACTGCAAATAAAGTCCGTCTCATTCATTGCCTGTGGTATTGACTCGATAAGAAGTCTGTCCGCCGCAGTTATTCCCTTTGAAACTATAGCTGAATATCCGCCCAAAAAGTTTACACCGAGATCCTTTGCCGCCTTATCAAGTGTCTTTGCTATCTGTACAAAGTCTTCTTTTGTCTTGCAGGCGCTTCCGCCCACCAAAGCGATAGGTGTGACCGATATTCTCTTGTTTACAATTGGTACACCGAAGTCCTTTGATATTTCGTCACCTACTCTTACAAGGTCCTTTGCGGTCTTTGTTATCTTATCATATATATTTTTACAAAGCTTATTTAGATCCGTATCTATACAGTCAAGCAAGCTTATTCCAATAGTAATAGTTCTGACATCCAACAGATCCTTGTCGATCATGTCGTTAGTCTCTATTACTTCAAACATATTCAGCATAATTCCTCCTAGAGTCTGTGCATGGATTCAAAAATTTCTTCTTTTTGAGCTTTTATCTTTACTCCAATTTCTTCCCCGAGGGCATCCAAATCCTCAACAACTTTTGTGAATTTTTCAGTGGCATTTTCCATATCTGTAATCATCATCATATTGAAATATCCGCTTACTATTGTCTGTGATATGTCCAGTATATTTATTTTATTTTCCGCAAGATATGTACATACTCTTGCTATAATACCTACTGTATCCTTGCCTACTACAGTTATTATAACCTTGTTCATAAAATTCTCCATTCCTAACACTACACATAGCAAATTTCAGATAAAGCATCTCTTTTTGCAACCTCTATATCAAAATCTTCCGGATTGTAAGGTCTCTCATCCGCAAAAATTTCATATCTTACACTTTCAAGAGCCAACTCCGGAAGATTGTTCTTATCTGAAAGATGTCCCAAAAAGATTTTCTTGATATTTTCATTTAAGATCTCACATATAAGCTTTCCCGAATTCTCATTGGAAAGATGTCCTCTTTCACTTAATATTCTTCTCTTAAGCTCATAGGGATAGGGACCTGTTTCAAGCATTCTGATATCATGATTTGCCTCAATAAGTAATGCATCCAGATTTGAAAGATTATCCACAATATCCTTTGTATATCTTCCAAGGTCCGTAGCTACCGCAATTTTTTTATTTCCGCACTCCACCCTGTATCCGAATGGCTCATTTGCATCATGGTCTATATCAAATGCCAAAACTTCCAAATCTCCAAGACTTGTATATCTTTTTGATTGTATTATATGAAAATAATCTTTAATTTTAGAGTATTTATCTCTTTCTTTTAAATATCTGAGCGTACCTTCCGAAGCGTAAACCGGAATTTCATTTTTTCTTACAAAGACTTCAAGACCTGATATGTGGTCGCTATGTTCATGTGTCAAAAATATTCCTGAAATATCTTTTCCGCAAAGCCCCAATTCATTCAGTCTTGTCTCTATTTTTTTATTTGAAATACCGGCATCCACCAGAATATGGGTATTCTCACTGCCTATATAAGTGGAATTTCCGTCACTTCCGCTTGCCAAGCTAACCAGTCTCAAAGTATCACCTCAAAGCCTCTCTAATGTTTTTCTCCAAATCAGACCTGGATCCGTTATTTTGTATAATTTTATCCGCAATAGACTCAAACTCCAACTCTTTCGGCTGCTTTGCGATTATCTGCTCAATTCTCTCTTTCTCAAGCCCTCGTGATAATATAAGTCTCTCCGTTCTGATCTCAATATCTGTATGCAGATACCAAATCTCATCATAGATATCTTTATTATCAGGCATAAGTGCCTGCTCCACCACATTCAATCTGTTCTCTAAAAGTCGGTTTTTGATTTCTTCATATACGAGCGGATGTATTATACTGTTTACCAGCTTTAATTTTTCTTTATCATAGTAAAGTATATCACCTAATTTTTTTCTATCAATGTTTTTTTTATCATCCAGTATGATATCCCCAAAAACAGACCTAAGGGCAGTGTAACCTGCCCTGTCTTTTTCATATAAAAAATGTGCCACTTTATCGGCTTCTATGATATTTGCAAAATGCTCTTCTCTAAGTATATTTAAGGCTTCACTTTTTCCTGAGCCTATACCTCCCAAAAGCAAAATATTCATTATTTTGCCTCCAACCAGGTTTTTCCTATATGAGCATCCACTTCAAGCGGAACTTTAAGGCTTACCGCCTCTTTCATCGCCTTTTCTACAAGTTCTGAAACTTTTGCCGCCTCATCTTCTTTTACTTCCACCAAAAGCTCATCGTGGATTTGTAATACAATTCTTGCATCAAATCCGCTCTTTTCCAGTGCCTCATCCACTTTCAGCATGGATATTTTCATAATATCAGCAGCACTTCCCTGTATAGGCGAATTCATTGCAACTCTGTCACCGAATGATCTGGTCATAAAGTTTGAACTCTTTATCTCAGGTATCGGCCTGATTCTGCCAAACATTGTCTTTACATAGCCTTTTTCTTTGGCATCCGCCACCTGTTTATCCAAAAACTTCTTTACACCGCCATATATCTTAAAATAATTGTTTATATAATCCAGTGCTTCTTTTCTGGATATACTTAAATCTTCCGAAAGTCCGAATGCGGAAATACCGTATACCACTCCGAAGTTTACAGCCTTTGCATTTCTTCTAAGCTCCGGTGTCACCTCTTCAAGCGGCACATGGAAAACCTGTGATGCCGTAGCCGCATGAATATCCGCTGCCGAGTGATAGCTCTCTATAAGCTTTTCATCCCCTGAAAGTGAAGCTAAAACTCTAAGCTCTATTTGTGAGTAGTCGGCGTCCACAAATACATAACCTTCCTTCGGTACAAATATATCTCTTATCTTACTTCCCATCTCGGTTCTTACCGGGATATTTTGCAGGTTCGGATCCGTAGATGAAATACGTCCTGTAGCGGTAATTGTCTGATTGAAGGTACCATGTATTCTGCCGTCTTCTCTTATATATCCCGCAAGTCCTGTAGCATAGGTCGAATTAAGCTTTGTAAGCTGGCGGTATTCAAGTATATCTCTTATTATTTCATGCTCAGGCGCAAGCTTTTCAAGTACATCCGCTGCAGTGGAGTAACCTGTCTTTGTCTTTTTTCCGCCTGAAAGCTTGAGTTTTTCAAAAAGTATCTCTCCAAGCTGTTTTGGAGAATTTATATTAAAGCTTTCTCCGGCTTTTGTTGTTATGCTTTCTTCAAGCTTTGCTATTTTTTCCAGCAAGGTATCAGCATACCTTTTCAGCCTTTCTTCATCCACTCTTACTCCGGTGTTTTCCATCTTTGCAAGTGAATATATCAAAGGCATTTCCACATTTTCATAAAGCTCTGTGAGTTCCAAACTTTCAAGCTTTGCTAAAATATTTTCTCGGGAATGAAGTGCAACATAGCTTTCTGTAGCAAAATAATTTATTGCCTTTTCATCGTTAAATCTCAAAACTTCATTGAGCTTAGCCTTGCCTATCATCTCAGTCTTTGAAGAGCAGGCACTTCCCATATAATCTCTTGCAATGTCCTCTACAAAATAGCTGTCTTTTAAAGGATTGATAAGATACGCCGCCACTGAAATATCATAGAAGTTCTTTGCAGCCTTCATATCTTTTACAAGCTTTATAAGAGGCTTTAATGAAAGTACATACTTTCCGGCATCCAAACGGATAATCTCCTCAAGTATGTCCGCAATATTTTCCATATCCTTTATTATATAGGATTTATTTTCCAAGGTAATTGATATGGCATAAAGCGAATTTACATGATAGCTCTTTATAGCCGTCTCTTCCAAGCATACGGAAATACCGAATTCTTTTGAATCTTTCAGCTTACTGTAAAGGCTCTCCCATGCATCCTGTTTGTCAATTACAGTTGTATCAAGTTCGATACTTGCTTCTATCTCTACATTTTCATATCTTTTAAGGAAGGATTTAAACTCAAGTTTATTTATCCATTCAAGACTCTCTTTGGTATAGAGATTTCCGACTTCCATATCCGAAATATCGGTTTCTATAGGAGCGTCGGTCACTATAGTAACAAGCATCTTTGAAAATTTTGCATCCTCTATATGCTCACTAAGTGCTTTTGAAGCTCTTGGCGGCTTTAATTCATCCACATGCTCAATTGCATTTTCTATGGAATGATATTCCTGTATGATTTTTGTGGCCGTCTTTTCTCCTATGGAAGGGACTCCGGGCACATTATCGGATGTATCTCCCATAAGAGCCTTTACATCTATAAATTCCTTAGGTGTAACCCCGTATTCATTCATTACATCCTCAGGAAGGTAATCATGAATTGTTGTAACACCCTTTGAAGTCTTTGGAATCCTTATCTTTATATGTTTATCGGACAGCTGCAAAAGATCTCTGTCGCCTGATATTACACTTACAAAAACTTCATCGCTTTGATATCTCTTTGCAATGGTTCCTATAATATCATCAGCCTCATACCCTTCCTTGGTAAGGATTGGTATATTCATGGATGAAAGCACATCCTTTATAAGCGGAACCTGCTCTCTGAGTTCATCAGGCATTGACTTTCTTGTGCCTTTGTATTCCGCATATGCCTTATGTCTAAATGTCGGGGCAGACAAGTCAAAAGCGACTGCTATATAATCAGCCGCCTCCTCGTCCAAAATCTTGAACATGATATTTAAAAAACCGTAAACCGCATTTGTATGCAATCCCTGTGAGTTTGAAAGCTCAGGAACTCCGTAAAATGCTCTGTTTAAAATACTATGTCCGTCTATAAGAACTAATTTCTTCATATATCTCCTACTAAAAGAACCAAATTCGTAATTGCATCATGGCAATAATAAACACTCCGAAAAACATCAGTGTATTTATGGAATACTTAAGCACCCTACCTATAAATAATATAAAAATCTTCTGGTAGGCCTCTCTTATATGGCTGTTTAGAGCTGCAGTCAGATTGTAATCAATATCTTCGCCATCCGACTTATCAAGGCCCACATCAACAATATAATAGATTTCCAGCTCATCCATACATGCTTTGCAACCCCTTACATGTTGCAAAAAATCTCTTGTTTCTTCCATTGAAAGCTCATCATGTATAAAGGGTATGATGAGCTTTCTGGCTTCTCTGCAAGTCATTTTATGACATTTCCTTAACCCTTTGTGAAACGTTCTCTTTGAAGTTTATAACATCATGGTCGTATTCGGTATCCATAAGTGATGATGTTATTATAAAGTCCGCACTGGATTTGTTTATAGCCATAGGTACATCATATACCTGAACTATACGAAGCAGTGCCTTCACATCAGGGTCATGAGGTGCAGCAGTAAGCGGATCGGTAAAGAATATAACAAAGTCAATCTTTCCTTCCACTATTCTTGCACCTATCTGCTGGTCTCCACCAAGGGGACCTGAATTGTATCCCTTTACTGTAAGACCTGTTTTTTCGGTTATAAGTCTGGCTGTAGTACCTGTTCCGTATAATTTATGCTTAGCCAAAACATCCTTATGTTCTTCACACCAGTTTATAATATCGGGCTTTTTGCCGTCATGTGCAATCAATGCAATATTTTTCTCCTTTGGTATAGTAAGTGTTACTTTATCTATATTATTCATAATATCTCCATTCTTTAGAACGGTTTTCCACACTCTGGACAGAATTTCGGCGGATTGCTCGGGTCATTCGGAGTATATCCGCAAGCTGAGCAATGAATTGAAGCCGCCACAGGCTTTGGCTCTCCGCATTCGGAGCAAAACTTTCCGGTATTGTTTCCATGTCCGTGACTGCAGGTCCATGTAGTTGCCGCCTGCTGAGTACTGCCCTGCTGTGGTACTCCGTTTTGCTGCATGGTATTTGCCTGCCCGGCCTGATTCATCTGCTGCCTTGCCTGCTCATCTGCTGCCATCTGATAGAGCTGATTTGCATTTATTCCACCCATCTGAGCTGCCATATTCATGCCTGCAAATCCCATCATTGCACCGCCTGAATTTTTTGCCGCATCTCTCATAGCATCAGCCTGAGCCAAAGTAAGGTTTGCGGCTGCCATAGATGCATTCTGTAAAACAGCTGCTCTTTGCATCTGCTTTATATCTTTTTCATCTTCCGGTGGAATGGATATTCCGCTTATTGCAAATGAAACGATTTCAATTCCCAGTCTGTCTCCCCATTTACTTGACATTATACTGTTAAGTTCGTCTGCAAGTTCCATAGCATGGTTTGGAATATCACTGTATCTTGATCCTATTCCTGAAAGTCTTCCAAATGCCGGCTGAAGTGAATTCAAAAGATCCGCATTCATCTGGTCTAACATAGGTCCTTCAAGTCTATAATCACCGTCTACATTTCCTGATACATTTTGATAAAAAAGCAGAGGGTCTACAACTTTAAAAGAGTAACTGCCATGACATCTGATTTTTGTCTCATAATCAAATCCGATATTTGAATCAACTATTCTATATGGTATCGGTGTTGAAGTTCCGAATTTAAATCCCGGTATCTCCTTTGTATTGATGTAATAGACTCTGCTGTCTCCTGTAGCACCACCGCCAAATACAAGTCTGTTCTTAAACTGTTCCCAGGTTCTTTTAACTGTCTCTTTCAGATTACCTGCAAAAATCGTAGGCTCTTCAGTGTTACTGTAAACATATTTTCCGGTTTCCGCACAGACATCCTTTATTCTTCCGTTTTCAACAACTATCATACACTGTCCGTCTGCCACTGCAATGATGGAGCCGTCAGTAATAACATTATTTGTGGATTTATTATTTGAACCTCTTTGGTCCACTCTTTTTTTACCCTTTGTTACAATTATATCCCCTTCCAGCGAATCTTCATAGAAATAGTCTCTCCATGAATCTGCCAGTACGCCTCCTGCGGCACCGCTTATAGCTGAAATAAGTCCCATAGATTCTAACCTCCTGTTACGCTTAATCTTTGAAGCAATAATACTGTAATTATATCAATTTTTTACAATCAATACCAGTAAATCAATTCTTAAATATTTATAATCAAATAAAATTCACATACAACAGTAAAAAGAGGGTGTACAAATCTAAAAATTAGTATAAAATATAAGAAAAAGAAAAAGGAGATTCACATGAAAGTAATCGATACAAAAAATGCACCGGGTGCAATAGGACCATATTCACAGGGATTTATCACAAACGGACTTGTTTTCACATCAGGACAGATTCCTGTAAATCCTGCTAACGGTGAGGTTCCTGAGGGAATCACAGCACAGACAGAGCAGAGCTGCAAGAATGTAGCCGCTATCTTGGAGGCTGCAGGTTCAGGAATGGACAAGGTTGTAAAGACAACATGTTTCCTTGCAGATATCGCTGATTTCGCTGCATTCAATGAAGTATATGCAAAGTATTTCACATCAAAGCCTGCAAGAAGCTGCTTCGCTGTAAGAGACCTTCCAAAGGGAGTTCTTTGCGAAATCGAGTGCATCGCTGAGGCATAAAATAAAATATTTTAATTATAAATCGGCTCTTTCTTGTGAAGAGTCGATTTTTTTATAAATTTCATCTCCTTTTTTGCGAATAATTCTCACTAAATATTGTCTTTTATACAGCTTATATTGTATAATAAAGCTAGGTTTCTGTGAGCTTTGTATTTGAACTTTTATTCACAGATATATAATCGATTTTATAGGAGGTTTACCTGATGGCAAACTCAACCAACAATACTGCATGGCAGCAGATTCAAAACGGAGTTTATGATACTCAAAAGCTTTTGGCTGCTCAAGAGTATAACTTGTCAATGATTAAGGCAAAACAGACATTGGAAATCATAATAAAGCAGCTCAGCGGTCGTGATGATGACGATGAGCAGAGTATTACCGATATTATAGATTCTTTATATACAAGTAATGTTATTTCCTATGACTCATTTGAACATTATCATAAAATTCGTTCTATAGGAAATAAAGCGATACTTGAAAATAATAATGAGGAATTTAATGCAACTTTTGCATGTCAATTACTCTCTGAGGAAGTACAGACATTTATAAATGAGTACGCTCCAAGAAAAACCCGCGTATCACCTGTGGTTACACCTATCAGAAATGATAATTCTCAAAGAAAAACAAGCGGTACAAATACTGAAGGTGCTCAAAGAAGAAGAGTTGTAAAAAAATCTTCAAAGAACAAGAAAAAGCCTACAGTTAATACTGCAGACTTGACCAAGGTGATTATAGGATTTGTAATCCTTATTGTTTTGATTTTACTGTTCAGATCACTTGTTCCTTCAAAGAAGAAGACCAATACAACAAATACTACGACTACTACTGCAGTTTCATCAGACAGTACCGATACTTCAGAGACAAGTGCTGAGACTGCACCTGAGACTGCTGCAAGTGTTAAGTATGTTACAACTGCAAAGTTAAACGTTCGTTCTTCACCAAGCCGTGACGGCGACATACTTGCAACTTTAAATGTAGGTGTAAGTGTGGATTATGCGGGAGAACATGATGCAACATGGTCCATTATCAATTATAACGGCGGACAGGCTTATGTAGCTACAGCTTATATTAAGCCGGCACAGTAAAACATCAGTAATAAATATAATTAAATAAATATTTCAAAATGAGGGTGCAACTTGAAACCAAGTTACACCCTCACTTTTTATTAAAAATAAAAGTCTCCGCTTTTTCCTCCGGTTTTCTCTAAAAGATGAATATCGCTTATAAGCATTCTCTTATCTATGGCTTTGCACATATCATATATGGTAAGCAGTGCAATATTTACCCCCATCAATGCTTCCATCTCCACACCGGTTTGACCTGTAGTCTTTGCTTTTGAGAATACGATTATATCATTCCCTTCAATTTCAAAGGTTATCTTTGAGCTTGTAAGGTTTATATTATGGCACATGGGAATAAGCTCTGAAGTTCTTTTTTGTCCCATAATACCTGCAACCTGAGCTACCGTAAGTACATCACCCTTTTTTATCTTTTTACCCGTTACCGCCTGTATGGCCTCATCACAAAGAGTAATTCTTCCTGTTGCAATCGCAACTCTGTTTGTAATATCTTTATCTGAAACATCTACCATTACCGCATTTTTGTTATCATCAAAATGTGTAAATTCCATTTATTCTCCATTCTATTTCAACAATAATATATTTTCTTCATCTATCTGTAGGAATTTCGGCAATCCCCTGTCTTCAATCTTTTCTTTTATATCCTTTTGTACAAGCCATGTAATATCTGAACTTCCGTTTGTATACAGATAATAGTTATCCTCAAAGGGCAACTTTGCCCTACTCTTTAGTTTGAACTCTATCAGATTGGTACCGCTCTCTTCCCATACAGGCACAAACTCATGAGCTCTGATACCTATGGCATTTATATCCTTTGGCAGCTCTTTTGAAAATTCAAAATTTATTCCCCAATCTATAGCCTCTATAGTATTATCTGAAATATATCTTATATCGGAAATATTTTTACATCCTGTAAGTATTGCCGCTGTTTTTGTCTCGGGAAATTTGAATATTTCCTTTGTATTTCCAAGATTTGAAATTTTACCCGTATCAATTACCATCATACTGTCACAAAGCCTATATACCTCATCTCTTGAGTGTGAAACAAATATTGCACTGCCTTCAAAATCTTCCAAGATCTGTGCTATCTCTTCCTGTATATGATCTCTAAGATAAATATCAAGTGCGGAAAATGCCTCATCAAAAAGTAATACTTTCGGCTTTCTGATAAGTATCCTTGCCATTGCAACTCTTGCCGCCTGACCTCCACTTATCTTATTCGGTTTTGAATCCTTTATCTTTGTGAGTTCAAACTTCTCAAGAAACTTGTCTGCATCAGCTCTCTCAGACTTACTAAGACCTATAACTATATTTTCATACACTGTAAGGTTCGGAAAAAGTGCATAGTTTTGAAAGCAATATCCTATATGTCTGTCCTTAGGTTTTATATCTGTTTTTTTCTCCGAATCAAAAAGCAGCCTATCATCAAGCTTTATATAGCCTTTATCAGGCTTTTCAATACCTGCAAGCATTTTTAAAATCATGCTTTTTCCGGCTCCCGAGCCGCCAAGTATTCCTATTCTGTTACTGTCAAGCTTACATTCTATATCCAAAGTAAAATTATTAAGTTTCTTTTTTATATTTAATTCAAGCATACTACCTCTGTATATACTCCATCAAAAGCATTATTAAAAAGGCGATAAACAGCACAATACCTACCCATATTCCGGCTTCAAGATAGCTCTGATTCTGTACAAGATAAGCTATCTGCTGTGATATTGTGGCGGTTTTTCCCGATATATTACCGGCAAGCATTGATGTCGCACCATACTCTCCTATCGCCCTTGCAAAGCTTAAAATCGCACCTGAAAAAAGTGACGGTGATGTTATAGGGCATACCACTTTAAAGAAGATCTGAAACTCCGACAGCCCCAAAGTTCTGCCTGCATATATAAGATTCTTATCCAGCTGTAAAAAAGCCGACTTGGCATTCTTATACATTAACGGAAAAGCTATAATAAATGCCGCCAGTACGCAACCTATAAAGCTTTGCACTATTTTTATATGGAAATTGCTGTATAAAAATATGCCTACCGGTCTTCTTCTGCTGAATATAAGAAGCAGAAAAAATCCCACTACAGTAGGCGGAAGTACCATGGGCAATGTGAGTATACTGTCAAATACCGCCATTATCCTTTTGTTCATATAAAGACTGACATAGGCAAGTCCCACACCCAGAAAAAAACATATTATTGTAGAAAGAAGCCCTATTTTTAGAGTTATAAAAAAAGGGCTCCAGTCTAAATGTGCTAAAACATTACTCATATAAATATTTTTCAAATACCTTCTTTGCATCATCCGACTTTAAGTAATCATAGAACTTGTCAGCTTCAGCACTTATCTTTTCATCAGCTTCGTCATTATTTACTCTTGCTATAGGATATGTGATTTTTCCGCTAAGACTCTCATCTATCTTTTCAATAATCTGAACATCATCTTTTCCGTAAGTATCTGTAACATATACAAATCCTACTTCACCAAATCCCTCTACAACAGATAAAAGTGTCTTTGTAACATTTGAGTTTTCAATCACTTCAAGTCCAAGTTTTTCCTGAAGCTCGGCACCTGTACTTTCCTTGCTGATACCAAGGTCAGGATAAGCCTTTGAAAGTGCCTCTCTTGCATATGCGCCTGCAGGAACACTTGACTCACCTATTGATATTGACTTGGCATCCTTTATATTGGCAATACCTGTAACCTTTGTCTCAGAATCCTTAGGTGCTACTATACAAAGCTTATTGTGAAGCAGATCCACATCGGTGCCTTCCTTGATAAATCCGCCTTCTTTTAACTTCTCCATCTGCTTCTTTCCTGCACTGAAGAAGATATCGCATGCAAATCCTTCCTCAATCTGAGTCTGAAGCTTACCTGATGAATCTGTATTTAAAGCAATCTTTACATCAGGATTTGCCTTGTTGTACTCTGAGATTATCTCTTCCATTGCCTCTTTTAATGATGCCGCCGCAAATACATTGATTGCAGATGCATCACCGGTACTCTCGGCCTTTGTTGTTTCTTCAGCCTTTGTCTCAGCCACTGTAGTAGTCTCTGCCGCCGTAGTGGTCTCAGGAGCTTTACTCTCTTCCGCCTTTTGTCCTCCACAGCCTGCTAATGTCAATGCTGCAACCACACCCAATACTTTACAAATATTCTTTAATCTCATATTCTCTCCCTTTTGTCTTTAATTTGTCTCTCTACCGCTTAATATTCCAAGTCCGTGCTTTAGCGGTGTTAATATATATTCAATGTTCTCTTTACAGGCTTTCGGACTGCCCGGTAAATTTATTATCAGAGTATTTCCTCTTATACCGGCAGTTTGACGGCTTAGCATAGCCTTTGGTGTTATTGTAAGTGAATAACTTCTAAGTGCCTCTCCTATACCCGGTACTTCTCTTTCCACAACCTGCTTGGTTGCTTCAGGAGTAACATCTCTTTTTGAAAATCCTGTACCGCCTGTGGTAAATACCAGATCCACCTGTCTTTGATCACTGAAATGCAAAAGTTTTTTTGCTATTTGACTCTTCTCATCCGGAACTATTATATAATCAACTACTTCCATTCCGGCAGCTTCCACCAGCTCCTTTATAACAGGACCTGATTTATCCTCATATTCCCCTTTTGAAGCTCTGTCAGAAACGGTAATTATACCCACTCTGTACGGACCTTCTTCTTTTTCAATAACTTTTATACTCTCTCCCTTTTGTACGACTCCCCCTTTTAACACTTCTGCAAATATACCTTCTCTCGGCATAATGCAGTCGCCCATTTTTTTATATATATTGCAGTGGCTGTGACATTCCTTGCCTATCTGTGTGACCCTAAGTCTTGCCTCTCCTATTTCAAGGATAGTTCCCACAGGCAGGCTTCTAAGGTCTACACCGCTTACAATTATATTCTCACCGAATGCTCCGAAATCAACTTCGGCGCCTTTTTTTCTGAAAGCATCTATTTTTTCAAATGCCAACAGACTTACCTGTCTATGCCATTTTCCCGCATGCGCGTCTCCTTCGATGCCCCAGTCTTCTTTTAATACAATTTTTTCTACTTCTTTTTTCTCAGTGCCTTTTTTCTCACTGATACATACTGCTAAAACTTCTATATTATTTTCCATTACCCACCTATTTCTACCATATCTTTCATTTCACTGATCTTTGACAAGTCTTCAAAAGCATGTGCTTCGGGCTTTCCTGCTATACATTCTCTGATTTTTTCTTTTAATATATTGTGCTTTTTTTCAGATCCGATTTCGGTATTTTTTAAAATATCCTTTACATCAATATTTGATTCATAACAAAGACATGGTTTTAGTTTTCCTGTAGATGTAAATCTGATTCTGTTGCAGGAGTCACAAAATTTTCCGTGCATAGCACTGATAAAACCTATAGATCCGACGAATCCTTCAAGCTTTATATACTTTGCCGGACCGTTTCCATGCCTTTTATTATCCTCGGTAACAATGTATCTTTCTTTTATTCTTTCAAGAATCTCTACATTGCTTACCCCTGTTGATTCCTTGCCATGCCCTATAGGCATCATTTCTATAAATCTGATATTCAATCTGTCATTCTTTGCAAGCTCTATAATATCAAAGAGCTCATCATCATTTACACCCTTTTGTATCACCGTATTTATCTTCGTACTTATTCCTGCATTTATAGCTTCTTTTATACCTGCCATTACATCATTTAATGCATCAACACCGGCAATTTTTTTAAATTTCTCTCTCTCCAAAGTATCCAGACTTATATTTACACTTGAAAGTCCTGATTTCTTTAAATCTTTTGCAAGTTTTTCAAGGTAAAACCCGTTTGTTGTCATTGTAATGTCTTTTATATTATCCAAGGTATTAAGCTTTTTTATAAAATCAACTATACCCTCTCTTATAAGAGGCTCTCCACCTGTAATCTTATACTTCGTAATACCGCATTCGCTTGCCGCAAATGCAACTTCATATATTTCATCCAGGCTTAGAGTCTCTTCCACTTTTTTAGTTTCAGGCATACAATATGTGCATCTGAAATTGCATCTGTTGGTAACGGAGATTCTCATATAGTCAATTTTTCTATTGTAACAATCTCTCATATTTATTCTTAAACAAGTTCAATAAGTACTTCTATTCTTCCGCCGCAAACCATACCTTCAATGCTCGCTTCATCATCCGTAAGGTCAACGTGTAGTAAATAAGGCTTTATAATCTCTTCGCCTTTTAATATCTCATCAACCTTTACCATAATGTCATGCTCGGCTTTTCCTCCACCGATAGTTCCGATAAAGCTGCCGTCCTTTAAAAATAACGCCTTTGCCCCCACGCCTCTCGGTGCGGAACCTTTTTTTCCTACTATGGTAGCCATGACCATTCTTTCATCACTGCCTACTATCTTCTCAAGCATTCCGTCTATATAGCCGACATTTTTGTTCTTTGCATTTTTTACCGAAATTATCTCGGCAAAAATTGAAATAGCTATCTCTACAGGAGTCTCGGAATTTATATCAAGACCTATAGGGGTATAGATTTCATCTATCTTCTTTTCATCATAGCCTTCACTTCTGATGGCATCAAGTACAAAGCCGACTCTTCTCTTTGCACCCATAAGTCCTATATAGGCATATGGTTTCTTAAGGATTTCTCTTATACATTCTTTATCCCACTGATGTCCTCTTGTAACTACAACAAAATATGTATCATAGTCCGATTCAAATTTTGAAAGTGCTGATGAAAAGTCTTCACAACAAACTCTGTCAGCCCCTGCATTCTTTGCTTTATCCGCAAATTCTTCTCTATCCTCTACTACCACCATCTCAAAACCGAGCATCTGACCTATCTTGATCATGGCAATACTTGTATGTCCGGCACCGCAGATTACAATCTTGCTTTTATTACATATATGTTCTACATATACTCTGTTACCGGCTATCTCTACCATGCCGGCTTTATTTATTCCCTTTATCTGCTCAAGATTTTCCTTGAAAAAGCTTGTGTCCTTGCTTACCCATACAAGCTCTCCCTCTCTTATCACAGCCTTGCTTCCATAGTCTTTATCACCCAATGATGTAAATACAAATGTTCTTAATCCTTTTTTCTTTGACTCATCTATAACTTTGTATAATTCCTTGTCCATATTCTCGCTCCTTTAAAATTTATGACACACCGAATGAACAATTAGGGAATATACATGTCGGACAATGCATACAATATCCGCCTACTCCCAAACAGTCAATATCAGACTTTTCCACCTTTTCCCCTGCCATAATTCTAGGCAATACAATATCAAATATTGTTTTCTTCTCATACATTACACAGCCCGGAAGTCCCATAAAGGTAATATTTTCATTTTCACCGCCGTAGGCCAGCATAAACATGGCACCCGGAAGTACAGGCGCACCGTAAGTAATAACCCTGCCAGCATTCTGCCCTATAGCATAAGGTGTCTTATCATCAGGGTCCACACTCATTCCTCCTGTGCAAAGTACAATATCCACGCCTGCAGCCATGACCTTTTTGATGCACTCTATCTCCATCTCCACATCATCACTGCTTATCTCATGTGCTATAACTTCGGCACCGTAGGCTTTCATCTTATTTATAACCACAGGTGTAAAAGTATCCTTAATTCTTCCATAGTAAACTTCATTACCTGTAGTCACTATTCCGACTTTCATCTGTTTGTACGGTAAAAGTTCAAAGAGAGGCTTGTCTCCTACAATTTCCTTTGCCTTTTCCATCTTTTCTTTTTCTATAATAAGAGGTATTACTCTCATACCTGCAAGATGCTGACCGGCTTTCACAGGAAAGTTGTCGTGTATACTTGCAATCATCATCTCACCAAGTGAGTTGAGCTTATTTATTCTTTCCTTATCTATCTTTAAGAGTCCGTCACACTCCGCAATCAACTCTACCTTACCCTCTTTGATATCAGGATCTCTTGTAAGATGTTCATTCTTACACATATCATAAAGCATCAGTGCGGCATCATTTTCATGCAGCATATTTTCATTTACTTCCCAGATATAGATATGGTCTTTACCTACTGAAAGCAGTACTTCCACATCCTCTTCTCTTATAATATGACCTTTTCTGAATACCGGTCCTTTTTTCTCGCCTTTTATTATCTGTGTTATATCATGACAGAGCATATGCCCTACGGCATCTTTAGTATCTATAAGTCGCATATTTCCCCTTCTATATTCCGCAACGGCTTGAGCCAATCCGCTACACTGAAATTTTTAATTATATTAAAGCATTATACTATAAAATCAATAAAAGCGCCATGATTTATTTAAATACAGAATAAATCATGGCGTCTAAAAAATATTTATATTATAAAAACTTCTGATACGGCTTTCTTGCTAAGAATTTACCCTCAGGAGTATCTTTGATTTTTGCATTATCGACTATTTCACTACCTCTTAAGAATACTTTATCGATATGTCCGCTAAGAACTTTACCCTCAAGCGGTGCATAGTCACATTTTGAAACCTGAGTAGCGGCAGTAATCTTAGTCTGTGCCTTCGGATCTAATATGACAATATCGGCATCAAAACCTTCCTCTATGAATCCTTTTCTGTCATAAAGTCCGTAAAGTTTTGCAGGATTCTCACAAAGTACTTCACACATCTTTTCCGCACTGATTCTGCCTGCGGCAACACCTTCGGAGTACATTACAATACCTCTTGTCTCTACACCCGGCATTCCTCCCGGAATCTTTCTGAAATCTTCCATACCAAGTTTCTTTTGCTCGGATGTGAAAGAACAGTGATCTGTTGCCACAGTTTGAATTTCTCCGTCCGCAATAGCCTTCCAAAGCTCGTCAATATCAGACTGTTCTCTAAGCGGTGGCGCTATAACATACTTGGCTCCTTCAAATCCCGGCAACTCATACAGACTGTTTGTCATGGTAAGATACTGCGGACAGGTCTCCGCATATACCTTCTGTCCTCTTTCTCTGGCGGCTCTTATCTCATCAAGTCCTTCCTTACATGTCAGATGAACATCAATGATATCACTTCCTGCCACCTCAGCAAGGTGAAGTATTCTATTTATAGCCTCCGCCTCAGCTGCAGCCGGTCTGGTCTTATAGTGAGATGAAACTTTGTTCTGTAATCCTGCTTCCACAAATTCCTGCTGAAGCGCAAATATAAGTCCGGCATTCTCACAATGTACTCCGGTAATGGCTCCTACTTCCTTAAGTCTTTGCAGTACCTCAAAAGCCTCATTGTCATGCAGGAGAATGTCGTATGTCAGATAAATTTTAAAAGTGGTAACGCCTCTGTCCATCATATCCTGACACTGACGCTTTGCCTCCTCATTCCAGTCACTGATTGACATATGTATTCCATAGTCACAGAATACTCCGTCTTCAGCCTTTTTAAGCCAATTGTCCATGCCTTCGTTAAGAGTTTCTCCCTTGTACTGGGTGCCGAAATCGATAATAGTTGTGGTTCCTCCGCTTATCGCAGCTCTTGTTCCCGAATAGAAATTATCACATGTCACCGTACCTGCCACATGCAAGTCAAAATGTGTATGTGCATCTATAAATCCCGGGAATATAAGCTTACCGGAAGCATCTACTATCTTTGTACCTTCATCAAGCTTAGCTGCCTCACCGTTTTTAAATATTTTACTTATTTTCTCATCTTCAATAAGTATGTCCGCATCAAAGCTTTCTTTGGAATTTACTATTTTTCCACCCTTAATAAAAACTCTATTCATATTATCTCCTTACATAGCAAAATATGCCACTTTTTAGGGTGGCATATCTTAACTATATCATATTTTATCTCAGTCTATATTATAGGAGCAAATACTCATATTCATTATAGATAGTGTCGATAAGTTCAGCATATCTATAATTGAGCTTGTCATTGCTCTCGCCTATTCTATACACAAGATTTTGTCCGTCAATTCTTACCTTAACATCCTTGCTTCCCTTAACGATTACAAAACCGTCATTCTCTGAATCAAGCATGTCTTCTTCGCTTGCGAATAATGTAAGCTTATCCTTGTATGGTGCAGAAGCGTATGGACAGAATGTCTCACAGTTACCGCACTCATTGCACATGTAATCCACATGAACTATCTGATGGCTACCCTTTACATTAACATATACATTAGCTCTGTTTGGACAAACCTCTGTACAATTCTCACAAATATAGTCACAAGCCAAACATCTGTTGTCAGCCTTCTTCTCCTCTACCTCTTCAAGGATTCCTCTGTATGAGTATACCTTCTCGTCAGTAGTATCTGAAACCTTAAGCTCACCGATTGCATGATTTACAATAGCCTCGCAAACCTTCTTACTGTCGGCAATAGCCTTTACAATAACAGATGCTCCCTTAGCACCGTCACCTGCAGCATATACTCCCTTAACATTTGTCTCAAGAGTAACAGGATCAAGTACAGGAAGGTTCTTTTTGTCAATCTCAATACCGTTGCTTGTGTAGAAGTCGCCTCTTACACTCTCACCGATTGATGCGATAAGTGTATCACATGGTAATTCAACAAGTTCATCTGTCTCCTTAACGCCTCTTCTACCGCTTGCATCAGGCTCACCAAGTACGTTCTTAGCACATACAAGTTTTCCGCCCTTGAATGATTTTGGAGAAACAAGTGTAACGAACTCTACGCCGTCCTCAATTGCCTCGTTAAGTTCTTCCTCGTCAGCAGGCATATATCTTGCATTTCTTCTGTATGCAAGGTATACATTCTTAACTCCCGGAACTCTCTTAGCAGCTCTTGCAACGTCCATAGCTGTGTTTCCACCGCCTACAACGATAACATTCTCGCCAAGATCCATCTTTCCTTCAGTCTTTTTGAAGTCCTCTAAGAAGTGAAGTGCATTGATTGCCTTTCCTTCTTCAAGCTCAAGCGGAAGCTCCTTATGTGCACCTATTGCAAGGATAACCTTATCAAAGCCTTCAGCCTTAAGTGCATTTATATCATCAATTCTCTTGTTTGTAACAAACTTTGCTCCGTAAGCCTTTGCAAGCTCTACGTCTCTCTGGATATCGTCAGCAGGAATTCTGAATCCCGGAATGATGTTTGCAACAACACCACCCATAGTATCTCTCTCATCAAATACAGTAACATCCACACCTTCTCTTGCAAGGAAGAATGCAGCCGCAATACCTGCAGGACCGCCACCTACTACTGCAACCTTTAAGTTCTTCTTATCGGCACTCTTTAAAGTAGGTACAACCTTGTCAAATGCGTTCTGCGCCGCAATAAGCTTATTTCTTCTGATCTGCACATCTGTCTCATAGTGATTTCTTGTACAAGCACTCTGACATGTATGTGTACAGATATGACCTGTCATGAACGGAAGCGGGTTCTTCTCCAAGATAACATTAAGAGCGTCCTCATACTTTCCTTCATTAACAAGGATTCCGTAAGTTGTAATATCCTGATTGATAGGACATCTGTTAACACAAGGTGCCATGTAGCAATCAAGGTAAGGAACCTTCTTGCTTGACTTTCTGTTTGGAAGCGGCTTAACAGGCTTAACATGATGCTTATCACTTCTAACGTCTGAAACAAGCTTCTCAAGAGCCTCTACATCAATTCCTGACCAAGCCTTAATCTCAGACTTTTCAAGCTTCTCTGACATCTCAATAAATCTCTGATATCCGCCCGGTTTCAAAATAGTTGTAGCCACTGTTACAGGCCAGATTCCACTACCTACAACCTTATCTATATTGAAGTAATCACAACCGCCTGAATATGCAATTCTAAGCTTGCCGTTAAAGCTTCTTGAAAGATTTCTCGCAACAAGAAGTGAAAGCGGATAGAGTGACTTTCCTGACATGTACATTTCCTGTGACGGAAGCTCATTGTTCTTTACATCAACCGGGAATGTATTTGTAATCTTAACACCGAACTCAAGGTTCTTTGAAGAAGCGAGTGTCATAAGTCTTTCCAACATAGGAACTGCATCCGAGTACTGTAAATCCTCTTTAAAGTGAAGATCTGTAAACGCAATGTAGTCATATCCCATGCTGTCAAGCATCTCTCTTGCAACTTCATATCCAAGAAGAGTAGGGTTACATTTTACAAATGTATTTAATCCCTTTTCTGTAATAAGATATGATGCAATGGCCTCGATTTCCTGTGGAGGACATCCGTGCAATGTAGATACTGTTACGGAATTTACAATATCAGGAGTGATAGCATCAAGATCGGCCTTTGTAAACTTCTTGAACTTGCTTAAATTCTTCTCAAGATATTCCTTACACTCTTTGTATATTGGAGTCTCTGAAGCATCCATCATTCCGTTGATGAAATTATCAACCTTAGGAAGCTTAACACCTTCAAGATCGTAACCTACCGAAATGTTGAACTGGAAGCCGTCGCTGCCACCAAGATCCCATTCTTTTGAGATAACCTTAAGTGCAAACCAACCCTTGATATACTCTTCAAAAGCTTCCTGAACTGTAAGCTCTGTTGACCACTCACAGTTGTAGCACTCATCCTCGGCTGTGATACATGGCTTAGCAACGCAAGCTGCAAGCTCTCTACCGTCCATCTTCTGAACTGTCTTAAGCTCGAAGAATCTTGCACCTGCATAATATCCTGCGATAATATTCTGTGCGAGCTGTGTATGAGGACCTGCTGCAGGACCTATCTGTGTCTCCAATTTTCTTCCGAAAATAGTGTAAAATTTATTCTTATCAGCCTTATAAGCCTTCTTTACTCCGTAACAAGAGCCTTCTTTGTCCATCTCCTCAAGGAGTCTTTCCATGATCCTATTAAAAGGAATCGGTGTCATTATATCGCCCATTATGCATTTCCCCTTCCATTGATCTTATTTGCAAGTCTCATAGCGCCTTCTCTTACCTTAGCAAGTACTTCCTTTTCATCAATGTGAAGAAGCTCTCTATCTTTCATCAAGATATTTCCGTTTGCAATTGTAGTTCTGACATCTTTTCCGCATACTCCGAACAACAGATGGCTGTTGATATTTGAAGCGGTCATAGGTGTATTAGGTGTATAATCAACAATGATAACATCCGCTGCCGCGCCCGGCTTTAATACTCCGAGAGGCTTTTTAAAGTATCTGTTTGCAATATTTGCATTGTACTCAAAGAGCATCTTCGGAACTTCGCCCCAAGCTGCATTAGGATCGCATAAATGGTGCTTATGAAGCACATTTGCAACCTTCCATGACTCCAAAACGTCATGTGTATAACCGTCACTTCCAAGTCCGCATACGATTCCTCTGTGAACAAGCTCCATTGTCGGAGGGCATCCGCATGCATTACCCATGTTTGACTCAGGGTTATGTACTACACAAGTGTTTGTATCTCTGATGAGATCCATCTCGTGTGGGTTAATATAAATACAGTGTGCAAGCAATGACTTATCGCCAAGAACCTTCCAGTCATATAATCTGTCAACAATTCTTTGGTTGTGTACTTTCAAGCATGAATGCAAATCTTCAATACCTTCGGCTACGTGGATATGACATCCGATATCTTCCGGCTTTCTTGACATAGCATATTCCATTGACTTGTCAGAAATTGTGAAGCTTGCATGCATTCCCATCATACCTGCAATCATGTCTGAATCGTCTTTTTTTGCATGATTTGCAAAATCAACGTTCTCCTTAACAGCAGCCTTCATCTTGTCTTCGCCATCACGATCAGATATCTCATAGCAAAGACAGCTTCTAACGCCTGTCTGTCTTGCAGCCTTTTCAATAGCAAAAAGGCTTCCCTCGATCTCACCGAAGCTTGCATGATGATCAAAAATAGTAGTAACACCGTTCTTGATACAATCAATGTAAGTGGTCATGGCAGAAAGATATGTGAGCTCGTTGTCTAAATTTCTGTCTATTGTCCACCATAAGCCGTCTAGGATCTCCAAGAATCCATGTGGGTTGTAACCATTGATGCTCATGCCTCTTGCCATTGCAGAATAAATATGCTCGTGTGTGTTGATGAATGCCGGCATTATGAGCCCGCCCTTTGCATCCACGAAAGTTGCATCCGCATATTTTTCCTTCAAATCACGGTAGTTTCCAACCTCTAAAACTGTGTTGCCATCCAGTACTACAGACCCATCTTCAATCAATGGCTGTTCCTGATTTCCAGTAACTACCCTTCCATTACCAATTAGTAGCATTGTAAATCTCCTCTCTGAATTATGCAGTTTTAATTACAAAAACCTAATAATGTAGCTTGTATTTTAACATTTTTCTATAAGCTTTTCAATACTTATCTAATTATATTTTATTATTTCTAAAATATTTTAAGACAAACAGGAATGTATTAAAAAATATACACAAAACTCATATTTATTCTATTTTTTCCGCTTGACATTTATCTCTCGTTTTGATATCATGACAAAGTAATTTTTTGCAGGTGTGGTTCAATGGTAGAACATCAGCCTTCCAAGCTGAATACGTGGGTTCGATTCCCATCACCTGCTTTTTTTGTGCCCTTCTTTAGGCACTTACTCTCTTTACATAATTGTAAAACATAAGTACAATATATTTGTACAATTCCTATAGAAAGGGGTGATACCTTGAGAATTGAAAGGATTAGTACCAATCAGATAAGATGTACACTGTCAAATGTGGATTTGGAAAACAGAAATTTAAATGTAGTTGAATTGGCCTACGGCAGTGACAATGCCAAGGCATTGTTTCAGGAAATGCTGAGCAAAGCCTCTTATGAGGTAGGATTTGATGCGGATGACTCTCCTCTGATGATAGAGGCGGTTCCGCTTTCAAACGAAAGCATTATTATATATGTAACAAAAGTTGACGATCCGGATGAGCTGGATACGCGTTTTGCAAAGTTCTCTCCGACTATGGCCGATGATGTGTTTGCCTCTTTTGATATGAAGTTTAATAATCTTTTAGAGGGTGCGCTTGATCTTGATGAAACCGATAAGTCCGAAGAACAGGAAAGCTATTTAAGAGCATACTCTTTTGACACTTTAGATGAACTTATAGAGGCCGCAAAGGCGGTAAAGATCTATTCCGGTGAAAACACTTTATATAAGGATGAGGTAAATAAACGCTTTATTCTGGTTCTAAAAAAGAATGAGAATAAAAAGGATTTCGCCTCGGCAGCAAATATTCTTTCAGAATACGGTGTGAAGCTTTCCGCTACCGCATTCAGTGAAGACTATTATAAAGAACATTTCAAAGTAATGGTCAAGGAAAATGCCATTTCACAAATATCAAAAATATAATATTTTGATAAATTTGAAGCACTAATAAATTTAGTGCTTTTTTGTTTCGTATTTTTTTTAACAAAGTTCAAAATATTATTGCTTTTTTCCGAATTGTTATGTATATTCTAATAAGGTTATTGTACCTCAAAGAGTACATAACTTTATATTTTGTATCAAGGGGAAAATACCTTTTCACCCGAGTTTCATGATAACAAAATAAATGAATTATAGAAAAGAGGATTATTATGGCAAATATTGATTTAACTCAGTATGGCATCACAGGCACTACAGAGATAGTACACAATCCATCTTATGATGAATTATTTGCAGCCGAGACAGATTCTGCATTATCAGGCTATGAAAAGGGACAGGTTAGTGAGCTTGGTGCCGTTAACGTATTAACAGGTATCTATACAGGTCGTTCCCCTAAAGATAAATTTATAGTTATGGACGAGAATTCAAAAGATACAGTTTGGTGGACATCTGCAGATTACGCAAATGACAACCATCCGCTTTCAGAGGATTCATGGAAGGTTTTAAAGGACCTTGCAAAAAATGAGCTTTCAAACAAGAAGCTTTATGTCGTAGACGCTTTCTGTGGTGCAAACAAGGACACAAGAATGTCAGTTCGTTTCATCGTGGAAGTTGCTTGGCAGGCACATTTCGTTACAAATATGTTTATTCAGCCGACTGCTGAGGAACTTGAGAACTTCAAGCCTGATTTCGTAGTTTACAATGCATCAAAAGCAAAAGTAGCTAACTATAAGGAGCTTGGTCTTAATTCAGAAACAGCTGTTGCTTTCAATATCACAAGCCGTGAGCAGGTTATCCTTAACACATGGTATGGCGGTGAGATGAAGAAAGGTATGTTCTCAATGATGAACTACTATCTTCCACTTAAGGGAATTGCTTCAATGCACTGTTCAGCAAATACAGATATGAACGGTGAGAATACAGCTATTTTCTTCGGTCTTTCAGGAACAGGTAAGACAACTCTTTCAACAGATCCTAAGAGACTTCTTATCGGTGATGATGAGCACGGTTGGGATGACAACGGTGTATTCAACTATGAGGGCGGATGCTATGCTAAGGTTATCAACCTTGACAAGGAGTCTGAGCCTGATATCTACAATGCTATCAGAAGAGATGCTCTTTTAGAGAACGTTACTCTTGATGAGAACGGTAAGATTGACTTTAATGACGGAAGCAAGACAGAGAACACAAGAGTTTCATATCCTATCGACCATATTGAGAATATAGTTAAGCCTATATCACACGGTCCTGCTGCAGAGAATGTAATCTTCCTTTCAGCAGATGCGTTCGGAGTACTTCCTCCTGTATCAATCCTTACACCTGAGCAGACACAGTACTACTTCCTCAGCGGATTTACAGCTAAGCTTGCAGGTACAGAGCGCGGTATCACAGAGCCTACACCTACATTCTCAGCTTGCTTCGGACAGGCATTCCTTGAGCTTCATCCTACAAAGTACGCTGAAGAGCTTGTAAAGAGAATGGAAAAGAATGGTTCAAAGGCTTATCTTGTAAATACAGGATGGAACGGAACAGGAAAAAGAATCTCTATCAAGGATACTCGTGGTATCATCGACGGAATCCTTAGCGGTGCTATCAAGAATGCTCCTACAAAGAAGATTCCTTACTTTGATTTTGAGGTTCCT
Source organism: Lachnoanaerobaculum sp. OBRC5-5 (assembly GCF_000296385.1). Lineage (GTDB taxonomy): Bacteria > Bacillota > Clostridia > Lachnospirales > Lachnospiraceae > Lachnoanaerobaculum. The sequence goes on along the minus strand of NZ_JH815185.1, from coordinate 2,865,942 downwards.
ACAGAGCTTGAGGGCGTTGATACAAAGATTCTTGACCCAAGAGATACATATGCAAATGTTGCCGATTGGGAAATCAAGGCAAAGGATCTTGCTTCAAGATTTGCAAAGAACTTTAAGAAGTATGAGACAAATGAGGCAGGTAAGGCTTTAGTAGCTGCCGGCCCAAAGGTAGACTAATACTTTAAAATATTTATAAATTTTAAGGCGCTGCAGCAAAGCTGCAACGCCTTTTGCTTATCTAAAAAGCTTTTTCATAAATGCAAAATCTTCCCTCGCATATTCTGCCCTTTCTTCTTCCCTTATTATGGTAATATCCGGTTTTTCTTTTTTAAGCCAGTCTGTAATAATATCATATTTCATAATACCTTCTCCAAGCTTACATGCCACATGTCTGCCTTTATTAGGGAAAATTCCGTCTTTTAAATGAATAATTTTTGTATCCTTTCCAAATGCATCTATACATTCTTTCCAAAGAACTTCCTGTAAATCAACCATTTCCTTTGTAAGTACATTTAGCGGATCAAATATTATCTTTAATCTCTCACTGTTAAATGTATTCAGCATCTTAGCTGTCCAGTCTCCGCTATAAAGTGTATGTGATGCAACAGGCTCAATTGCCAAATAAGCATCATATTTGTCGGCTTCATTTAAAATATCATCAAGCCTTTTTAGCAGTTTAGGAAAAAGCCTTAACTTATTTTCCATATCGATTTCTCCGTAAGAGCTTTCACTTCCTACATACAATGCTCCAAGGGGTTTGCTTATTTTAAGTGCCGCCACAAACTCATCTCTATGCTTTTCCCATACATCTTCATCATCTGTGGTAAAGTCGATATAGCTGCCCAAAACACTTATTTCCATTCCGCAAAAAGCATCTCTTATATATTCAATATCCTCCTGATTTACATCAATATTTCCGGTAATTCCCGGCAAAGATTTTTTTACAGCCAAATGAACAGCTTCAAACCCGTTTTCTCTAATCTTCTCTGCAAGAATTTTCGCATCATATTTTCCGTAGTCGTGAGCTCTTACACCAAATTTCAAATTTCCATCCTCCAAATAAAAAATCAAATAATTTCAACCATCATCCTTACAGCCGCTTTGCCTGCAATATGCTTATCTTCAGTTGCAGAGCTTACAAGTATTGAATCGTCAAAATCATCAATATCCTTTACTACAAATTCATCTCCTAAAGCAATCTTTTTTTCTTCAAGATATTCAATCAAATCTCTGTCATCTTCAACTTTATGAAGGCGACAGGAAATACCCCTTGATACGTCCGAGAGCTTTTTTAATTTATCGGTATCAGGATGATTTTCGTATATTTCATTTCCATGCGGACAGTGCATAGGTTTTTTCAAAAATTCATTCAGTCTGTCCTTTAGTCCGTTTGAAGTTACATATTCCAAAGCCTTTGCATCCTCGTGTACATCCTGCCATGAATAACCCAGATATTCCACCAAAAACAGCTCCCACAATCTATGTTTTGTAAGCAATGTTCTTGCTCTTATTTTGCCGCTCTCCGTCAAAAGAATCGACTTGTTCTCAGTATATACTTCACCCTCATCTACCAGTTTTTTTAACATCTCACTTACAGATGCAGCTTTTACCCCCAAAATCTCTGCAATCTTTTTATTTGTTGCAGTTTCCTTTTTTTCAATAAGCTCATAAATTGCTAATATATAATCATCTCTGCCGGTGTCTATCTTAGCCATATCATTTTCCCTTACTCTAAGTCCGTAATGTTTTCTTATATCATCACTTAATTTTTTACCTGTTTCAGTCAGAGAATATACACCTCTTTCTTTTGCACGATAAACATATCCCTTTTTTATCAGCTTGTCCAAAACATATTTGAGCTTTCTGTCGGACCAGGCAATATGCTCTCTTATTGTACTGTATCCCAGTTCACCGAGTGCATTTTTCTTTCCTGTATGATTATCTATATGTAAAATTAAAAGTTCTCTACTGAAACGATTTTTGTTTTTAATATATCTTATCATCTTAGTGATAATTCCGCCGGGATATACTGCAATGGTTATCATAAATGTTAAACCTGAAACTACAGCACACATTCCCGACATGGATACATTAAATTTTACAGCAAGAAAATAACCAATGCAAGAATTAACTACTGCATATGCAGCTGCCAAAAATATAGTTATTTTCAAATCCTTTGATATCAGATATGCACTTGCAGCCGGTGAAATAAAGAAAGCAATTGCAAGTATTGCACCTACAGATTCAAATGCCGAAACTGCGGTAAATGAAACCAATGCCATAAAAAAATAATAAAGGCCCGTACCTGCAATACCTGCCACGCCCGCATATACCGGATCAAATGAACTTATTTTAAGTTTTCTATAAAATACCGCTATAAATGCTGCGTTTATCAAAAGCACAAGACTCATCTGCACCAAAGCCTTGGGAAGACTGATACCAAGGAAATTTATTCTATGAAGCGGAGCAAGTATAATTTCTCCAATCAAAACCACCTCGGTATCCAGATGCACATTTCTTGCATATCTTGTAATAAGTATAACAGCTATCGAAAAAAACAGTGGGAAAATTATACCCACAGAAGCATCTTCCGTCACTCTTTTGCTTTTTATCAGCAACTCTATACAAACAGTCGTCAATACACCAAAAAGACTTGCTCCTATTATTAATAAAACACTTCCTATATCTTTAGTGACAAAATATCCTATAACTATTCCAAGAAGTACGGAATGTGAGATTGCATCGGAAACCATTGAAAGTCCTCTTAACACTAAAAACACTCCCAAAACAGCACAGGCAAGTGAGGTTATTATAAGAATATACAAAGATTCGATCATTTCCCTGCCCTCATCTTCCTAATATTTAAAAGCATTCTCACAATACCTCTCGGTGCAAACAATACAGAAAAGAGTGCAATAACAGACATAATAAGTATAATGCTTGGTCCTGTAGAAAATCCCTTAACCGCACTGCTTATAAAAGTACCGAAAAATGCAGATACGGCTCCCGTTAACGCCGCAATCACCAAGACTTTCTCATAACTATTACTCCATTGCAAACCTGTAACGGCAGGAGTTATAAGCATACTGCTTATAAGAATGGCCCCCACCGCCTTTAGACCTGCCGCAATCAAAATCATTGTTATTATCATTATAAGAAGAGAGGTAAGTCTTGAATTTATCCCTATTGTATACGCATAAACCATATCAAAGACATATACCTTTATCTCTTTGTAAAACAGTATAAATAAGGCAAGAGATATAATCGATACCGCGAGTATTATATAGACATCCTCTCTCAGTATATATGCCGCCTGTCCGAATATATAGCTTGCAAGCCCGGACTGTGAAGCTCCCTGATATTTCGGATTGCCCTGTATATAACTTTTTAATACCATACCCATACCGAACATTGCGGATAAAATTACAGCCATTGCGGTATCCGCTTCTATCTTGGAACCTTCCGAAATAATCTGTATCAGCATAAAAGCGACTATACCTGCCACTATTGCACCGAGCATTAAAATAACCGCACTTTTTCTTCCGGATATCATAAATGCCAAAATTATTCCGGGAAGTGATGCATGCCCCACAGCATCACCTATCAGACTTTGCCCCTTTAAAATGCTTATCGTTCCGACTATACCTGTTGCCATGGCAAGCAGCATTGTTCCTATCGCAACCACAATAAACGAATATTGTGTAATAATACTTATATTCATAGCCTACTCCCCATATGTCGCATCTATATTCTCTTTTACAAAGGTTTCCTCGGTCCTTCCGCTTGCTATAAGCTGCTTATTAACCATAATTACATGATCGAAATATTCGCACAGGGTATTTAAATCATGGTGTACCGCTATAATGGTCTTTCCCTCTTTTTTAAACTCCCTCATTGTTTCTATAATTATATTCTCTGTTTTCTTATCAACTCCTGCAAGCGGTTCATCCATAAAGTAAATAAGGGCATTCTGAGCAATTGCCCTTGCTATGAATACCCTTTGTTTTTGTCCACCTGAAAGTTCTGAAATCTGTCTGGATGCAAAATCTTCCATTTTCATTTTTTTCAATGCTTCCAAAGCTTTTTCTTTTTCAGAAGCATTTACTCTTTTAAATAAACCAAGTCCCGCATATCTTCCCATTGTCACCACATCAATTACCGTAGTGGGAAAATTCCAGTTTACCGTGGTGGTCTGAGGTATATAAGCAATCTGCTTATATACCTCCTTGTAAGACTTACCCATAATACTTACTTTACCTGAAATAGGTTTCATAAGCCCAAGTATTCCCTTCATCAATGTGGATTTCCCGGCTCCGTTAGGTCCTATTATTGCAGTAATGCTTCCCTCATAGATATCAAGATCCATATCCCATATCACAGGAATATCCGTATATGCCATTGTAAAGTCTTCCAAATGTATCAATACTTTTTCCATATCAAACCTCAAAGGTACTATTTTAAATTATCGGTAATCAGTTTTACATTATGCTTATACATATCAATATATGTATCGCCGTCTTCTCCCTTCGGTGCCAATGAATCCGAGAACAACTCATTTCCTTCACCGCTTACAATCTTTACATCAGCTCCCTTTGCAGCCGCACCTTCTCTTAACTTTTCCATACGGGCAGGATCGGTTGTAGATTCCGCAAATATAGCTTTTATTTTATGTTCCACTATAAAATCTATAGTTTCCTGTATATCCTGATTTGCCACCTCCGATTCGGTGCTTACACCTTGAGGTGCTTTTACTTCTATATCATATGCTCTTGAGAAATAATTAAATGCATCATGAGGCGTGATCAAATATCTGCTCTCCTTAGGTATTGAAGAAATATTCTCCTTTACATACTCATCAAGCTTTGTAAGTTCCTCCAAGTACTTTGTCTTATTCTCTTCATACTGATCCTTATATTCCGGATTTAAATTTTCAAGTGATTCACCTGCAGCTTCAACCGCCATTTTATAGAGTCCTATGTCAAACCAGAAATGCGGATCTGTAATAACCTGACCGTCTTCATCCATTGTTCCTATGCGATCTTTCGGAAAATTTCTGCTTACAGCCTCACCTTTAGCCTCAAGTGCTTCCACCATTTTCCCTTCAAAATGAAGGCCGTGATAAAGAGTAAGATCTGAAGAACTAAGTTTTGTATAGTCCTCAGGCTTTGCAACATATAGATGCGGATCCTCTCCGGCAGGTATTATAAGCTCCACATTAACAGTGTCACCTGCAAGCTCTTCCACCATATCCTGTAAAAATGAAGTTGTAACGACTACATTCTTCTTATTCATGGTATCACTACCTGCTTTTGTTGTTTCCTCCATTGACTTTGCCTCTGTATTTTGTGCAGTAGCCTGAGTATCTGAAGTTTTTCCTCCCGAACATGCACAAAGTGATAAAGCCATTCCTGCGGCTGCAATAAGTATACTCAAATTTCTTTTAAACATATTATCCCTCCTAATAAATTAGGTTATTTTATTTTTATAATTAGGTCAACCTAACTATATTTTTATTTATACCTTATTTCATCCGGGAAATCAAGTGCAATACAGGATATTTTACAAATTTAATTTTTCATGTGAATACAGATAATTACAATAAAATACCTTTCCGTAAATAATATTCCGTTATTCTTTAAAATTTATTCTGTTATTTTCGCCGAAATTCAAAATTAGTTACAATATAGTAAGATAAACTTAAGCCTAAAGGACTATATTTTCCACTAAAAATACTTTAGAATATAGTCATAACATTAAAAGATTTATTTCGCAGGATAACCTGCAGAATGGAGGAACATATGATAAGAAACCATATTAAAAAAGTGGCTTCAGTTGTTTTAACGGCTTCCATGATTCTTGGAATGGCCGGTGTGGCTTTTGCCAGAAACACAAAGACAGTTGTACAGAATGTAAAGATCAAAATAAATTACGATCTTGCACCGGGTATGAATTCCGGAAACATTGATGTAGACAGTGACAGTACAGGAGTTGACAGTGTAACAGTCTCTTCTATTACAAACACAGACTTCGGTAAGAAGCCGAAAGTTACTATAAAGGTAAAGCCTGATGAGGACTATACATTCAAGGGAACACCTTCAGGTAATGTTACACTTAGTGATGCTACAGGTAAGGGTGCTACAATCTCTAAGGTTTCTACAACAAGTGGAAACATGTCAATCACAGTAACTCTTCCAAAAACAAGCGCAGGCGAGAGCGGTGCATTGGAAGTAAACGATATTTCATGGGGTGATGATGACAGTCCTGTAGTTACATGGGAAAGTGCAAATTACGCAAAGCAGTATGAAGTAAAGCTTTATCGTAACAATTCAATCAAGGACAATATCACAACATCAGGAACAAGCTATGACTTCCGCAGCAAAATCCGTGAGTACGGTAAGGGAAGCTATACTGTAAAGATTCGTGCAGCTGCAAGCAACGGTACTAAGGGTAACTGGACAGAGTCCGATGAGTTTGATGTAGATGAAGATGTTTTAGCAAGCCTTGGCGGACAGACAAGTTCAAATGGCGGAAACGGTACAGGACCTAACGGTTCAAGTGCAGGTAACACAGGTGCTTGGTTAAAGGACAATGTAGGCTGGTGGTATATCAATGCCGACAGAACATATACAACAAACAACTGGCAGCAGATAGGCGGCAACTGGTACTATTTTGATAATAGAGGTTATATGGTGACCGGTTGGCTTAAGAGCCCATATTCAGGTAAGTGGTATTGGCTCAGCACAGAGGGTGGAAGCAACCTCGGTAAGATGCTTACAAATCAGTGGGTTGATAACAACCGCTACTATGTAGACGGAAGCGGTGTTTGGACACAGAGCAGATAAAAAATTTGAGGATGTCGCATTTGCGACATCCTCTTTTTATAGTTATTTACTCAGGTGAACATCAGTTATCTAATATATCTTTTCAAATACACACCAATATTTAATCCAACTCCAATAACATAGATATAAGTTCTTGCCATCCGGTATAACGAGAACAAAATCCTCTCGGATTACGACCGGTTTCCGTGAATCCGAATTTTCTATAAAGTGCAATCGCATTTGTATTTTCAGCAACCACCTCAAGTTCCAATTGCCTATAGTCGGCAGTTTTTGCACATTCAATACATGCCTTTGTTAATGCAGTGCCTATGCCTTTTCCATAATATGCTTTTTCAATACTTATCCCTAACTCTGCACGATGTTTTACCTTGTCTTTTGATCCAACCGCAGAAATTCCTGCTAAACCTACAATTCTATCATCAACAAGCGCACAAATTTGTATCTCACAAGGGCTGTTTTCTTTATCTTCAAGGAATTTCTCTTTTTCCTCAACACTAAAGTTTATTTCATCCGGATAAGAAAGAAGGAAGTCTGTTTCTTCACGGATAATTTTAGTATTCTCAAGCACTCCCTTGGCATCGGTAATTGTTGCATTCCTTATAATACAAACCATGTTATTTTTAAGTTTTATGTTTTCGTAATATTTCAATTCTTGCCATCCTCTCTAAGAAACTATACTTTAACTGTATACCTTTCTTTTCTAAGTTTTCTATGCATTCAGCCAGATATTCACTATTATGCTCTTTGTAAATCGGACTGTCTGTAATTTCCTCTTCAAGATTATCATACTTTTCTGCTGTTTTCCCTCTATAATTTTTATCCTTCCATTCCGCAGAAACATTATATCCTCTTTTCTCCATCTCCTCCATAACTAATAAATGATATACAAATAAATGATATGGGGAATATGAAAACACATAGTCCACAGTTTTGTGTTTCTTTTTCCATCCATTGCCCCTTAGAGCACAACATTCCCTATGTTGTCCAAGCAGCTGATTTTTGGGTAATAAGCGGATAAGTTCTTCATGCCATAGTCTCATATTATTCTCCTGTTAAGAAAGTTGATTTCTCTAAATATTCATTAGGGTATTTCTTTAGTAAAGTGTTTACATAGTCAATTACAACCGTCTGACCGCTTCTCTCTTCCATATATTCATTTAATATATCAAATAATATCCGTTTTTCCATTATGCTTGCTTCTTTTTTGAAATATCCCCATATATGAAGAACGGCATTACTAAAATCTTTTTTACTCTCCTTCATATCTCTTGCTTCCTGTATTTTTTTGTTTACCCATAAAACATCCGGTTCTTTTTCCCTCAAATACGCCCTTATCTCCAGATATGCTTTATGAGATTTGCTTAGCACATAATATTTATTTTTTGCCCATAACTCTTCACATTCTTTTCTTATATCTTTATATCTCATATACACGCCTCTTTTAAAATATTCATATATACACCTTAGTATTTTATCTATAAATCCGATATTGTTTTCTTTTCATTCATAAAAAGATTACCCGTATCTACAGATAATCTTTTTAAGCCTAATATCTATCAAACTTTTATCACTAAATCATTTAAGTAATTTTCCAAATCAGATTTATTGCATAGCCTAATAAAACGACAATACATAAACTGATTAGATTTACTATATTATTAGACATCCATGAAAAACCCTTAATCGGTTTTTGATTATCATAGAATTTTTTATCACTAATAATGCCTTCTTTAGTCAAATATTTTCGTTGAAACAAAGCTCCTAAAATGCTGTCAATCAAAGTCCCTAAGAATGCTGTCAAAGTCACAAATGCAACCCCCTGATATCCGAACTGTGGAAAAGCAAGCCAAGCCGATAAAAATCCTCCTGCAAATCCTGCAAAAAATCCTACCCGGCTGACTCCGCCTGAAACTCCTCGTTGAATACTTTTTCCGGTGATGATGCTAAAAACCTTTCCCTTACCGAGCACACCGATTTCTGAAGAAAATGTGTCAGCATTTGCCGCTGCAAAAACCACAAAACTCAGTAGCAAAAACTCAATATTCTCCGGTGAAAAATATTTACAAAATACCAGTATACAAGCAGGCAAAGAGTTGCATACAACCTGCTTCCATGTTCTGGCACCTCCGGATTCTTGAAATCGATTCGCTTCCAACTTTCGGTCATTTTTAATTTTGCTTACAATGCTTCCAAGAAAGTAAAAAGTATAAAGGCTCATAGCAATCCACACACCACCCAACAGATAAAGTGTTATTGCCGTCAAAATTGCAGCTATAACCCCATCGGGAGTCAACAATCTAAACTTAAGACTTAACAAAAGAACACCGGCAGAAAATATAAAGTAGACAAAAAAGAAGATATCTCCATAATAAAACGCCAAGGTCGCAAAAAGTGCCGAACCAAGAGGCAGAGTCAAATTATCTGAGCCTTTAGTTCCCACAGCTTCAATAAATGCAGATAATAACCCGTTGCAAAGACCGATTATGTAAACCGTTCCAATTCCTATCCGTACAATATTCTTTTGTTCTCCAATAGTTAAAATAGTTATAATTGTAACTGCAGTTGCCACGATAAAAACCGTCACACTTCCTGCCAAGGTTTTCGGTGCAAAAGAATATTGTCTTCTTCCCCCGAATTTTTTGCCGACTAATGCAGCCAAGCCATCACCATAAGCCATAATCAAGATTCCGATTATCGGAAAGATATTCCAACCGGTAGCAAAATGAACTGCCACCGCAACACAAAGGCTGATTGAATAGTATACCGTTCCCCAACTGTCATCCTGTCTTTCCATAGAGGAAATCAATTTATACTTTCGGCTCAATATATTAATAATGATAAACACCGCCGGAACGAATATTGCCGCTTTGACATCGGTAAAAAAAACAGAAATAAAAATCCAATTTCCTACCATAATATGAATGAATTTACGGCTTAGTTCACCTTGATTCTTCCTAAAAATAATTGTAGAAAAACCGATTACTAAAAAAATATATAAAAAAGAGAGTCCTATTAACAATATATCCATAGCTTTCCTATCCTAACCTTCAGTTAGCCTTTCATTGTTCTGTATTTACTTCTTCATAGTTGAAATTCTCACTTTTAAATTTCTCAATATGGGCGGATACTGTTTTTAGTAAATCTCTCTTCCTCTTGGAGTTCGTGTAACATCTTTTTGTAAAACAATTATAATTGTTTTCTCTCACCTCTTCTAAGATATCCTGATAATATACAGCCGCAGCTGTCACTGGAAAAATCGCATCAAAACTGAACATATACAAATGCTTATAAAATTCATCATAGTAATGCTTGGACAGCAGAGCCGTCTCTTCCCAAAGACTAACTATATTATCTTCTACCCTAAAATTTGATTTGAAAAACAAATGCCTTATTGATAAAGTACTCGGTAAAGCAGATAAATTTTCTAAATCTTTCCTTGTAACACTATATTTTTTCATAAAGGTTTGTGGGATATAGACTCTGTTTCTATCTCTCAAATCTTCTCCAATATCTCTGAGAATATTTGTAATCTGCATAGCAATACCCAAAGATTCACAAATCGATTCATATTTTCCGTCAGCTTTATCGCCTCGAAGCATCGGTGCCAACATCAAGCCTACCGTACCTGCAACCTTTTTACAATACAGAATTAAATCTTCTTTATCCTCAATGATTTTAAAATTAATATCACTTCGCTGTCCGTCAATTTGCTCAAGCAATGCTTCAAGTGGAATTTTACGAATTCTAACGGCATTCTCAAATGCAAGCCACCAAGCATATTTTTTATAATGTTCTTCCTGTCTTCTCCTCTCATACAAGGACTTCACTTCTTCTTCCAAAGCATTTAAGAGTTGAAGCTTCATCACCTTACTATGAGATTTTGTATCCGCTAAATCATCGGCATATCGACAAAAAGCATATACCGCCGCTATATCCAAAAACTTTGCTCTCTCAATTTTACCAAAAGCCGCATAGAAACTTGAAGCACATTTTCTCATAATTGATTCCGCTACCTGATATGATGATTCTATATTCATGAGAAATCCGCTCCTTCCACATCAAGACGGAGTTCCTGTGCACATATTTTTCCACTCTGCATGACAATCGGTACACCTGCTCCCGGGTGAGTACTGCTGCCTGTAAAATACAAACCTTCGCAGGAAAGACATTTTGCCTGAGGTCTCAAATGATTGCTTTGCATCAAAGTAGGTTGCAATCCGAAAGTCGCACCTCGGTAGGCATTGAACGAAGTCATAAAATCTCGTGGTGTAAAATATCTCTCCGAGGAAATTTTATCTCTCAAATTTTTTAGTGCAGGTAACTTCTCCAAAGTTGAAATTGCCTGCTCTCTATAATAATTTACAGTTTCATCATCCCATTCATACTGTGATGCCACAACATCCGATACCGGAATAAGCAGGTAAAAAGAAGACTTGCCTTCAGGTGCCATCGACGGATCCACATTTGAAGGAATGTGAAGATATACTGATGGCTCTTTAATCTTACTTCCGTCAAAGATACTTTCCAAATTTGAATCCAAATCATTTGCGATTACAAAGGTGTGTGCAGCAAGCTCAGGATAAACTCCTTCAACTCCCCAATAAAACACAAGGCAGGAGCAGGAATAATCCATAGCATCTATTTTAGCCGAATTATACTTACCCCTACAGGCATCATCACGAATCAGATGTTTCATTGCATAGGGGAAATCGGCATTACAAATCACATAATCAGACAGAATTTCTTTCCCTGAAACTGAAATTCCTTTCACCTTTTTATCTTTAGTAATAATTTTTTCTACAGGCATATCGTAATGAATCACTCCTCCAAGTTCTTCAAACAGTTTTGCCATTTGACTAGCCATCGTAAACATTCCACCCTTGATAAACCAAACTCCGTAAAGTAACTCAATCATCGGAATAATATTATATAAAGAAGGTCCCTTCTTTGGAGAAACTCCGATATAGAGTGTCTGGAAGCTAAGCATCTGTTGAAGGTCTTTATCGGGTATGAACTTTGACATCATTTGGTCGGCACTGTCAAAAGTTTTCAATTTCAGTGCATTCCAAAGAACCTTCGGATTATAAAAATCACGCCTGTGCCTAAAAGGTCTTGTGATAAAATGCTCCAAGGCAATTTGATAACGCTTATAAATCGAACTGAGATAATCATAGAATCCCCTCGAATTTACAAAGCCCTTATTCTCAAAAATATTATGCAGTTCTTCCAAATCGTTGGAAAGTGAATAAAATCTTAAAGGCGACGAATTAAAATAGACATGATACATCGGATTCAATTTGGACATGGGAATATAGTCGTCCGGATTGCGTCCTGCGATTTCAAAAATCTCTCGATAGATTGACGGCATCATAACCAATGTCGGTCCCACATCAAAAGAATGCCCTTCGAATTCCAATCGATGCATCTTTCCCCCGGGAACAGCATTTTTCTCATAGATTTCCACCTGATACCCAACATTTTGAAGACGAATTGCTGCCGAAAGTCCGCCTATTCCGGCTCCTATAACCAATACTCTTTTCATGATCCTCCTCCAATAGCGGTTTTATCCGCCTCAAAAAATCACTACGAGAATCATCGGCTCGTGTCTCCCATATGGGACAATGAATCGCAGTAATAAAATATTAATAATTTTTATATATGAAATATCTAATTTGGTTATTATAGTAAAATCGTTTTCAAATGTCAACAAATGTACTTAACGATTTCAATCTAAATTCTTCTCCTAAATGCTTCTTTCCATTTTCCGAAATAAAAAAGAAGTATCGGCGATTTGCTTCTACTTCCTTTTCGTACAATAAACTCGGATTTATCTATATTTTCTCATAATATATCTCAGTTTTGGAGTTTCAATTACTTCATCAACCACAAATCCAAGCTTATCATAAATCTGCTTTGCATTTTTATTAAAATCAAAAACAGTTAAAGAAATGCTTCTAATATTTTTATCTTTGAAAATAAAATCTATAAATTCTTTCAATGCCTCTGTTCCAAAACCCAATCCTGTTTTTTTAGGATTTAATACAAATCTACCTATATGAATATTATCTTCTTCGATTCGAACCTCTTGTATCATTCCGATGAACTCTTCTTCATTGAAAATAGAAAATTTATTTTCCAATTTTTCAATTTTCTCATAGTTCAACGGATATGAAACTTGTGTACCCATCCATTGCTCCTGAAAGACAGAACCCAGTTCATTGGACCAACTACATAAAAGTTCAATATTATTTTTATTGATTCCTTTCTCAATTCTAATTCCCATCTTCAATTTCCTCAAATTCTTCATTTAACCTGACTATACTTGTTCCTGTTATGATTTTCTTTTAATTATAAATGCATTATCTGCTTTTTCAAAATCTATTTTAGGATAATAATTCATAGCGGGATTTGCTGAAAGTAGTATTAGCGATACTTTTTCTCCTATATGCTCTCTCACCTTTTCTATAAGTTTTTTTCCAACACCTTGTTTTTGATACTCTTTTTTTACTGCTAAATCTGAAAGATAACAGCAGTAGCTAAAGTCTGTAACACATCTTGCAAGCCCTATAAGTTCCCCATTATTGTAAGCAAAGTAGATAAGATTTGCATTTTCAAACATAGACCTTATACGCTCTTTTTCTTTTGTAGGTCTTATTATACCCGAGCTTTCAAATACTTCAATTATTTTTCTATATCAAAGTTTCTTGCAATCTCATAAGTTATCATATTTTTTCCTTTCTTTAAAACACAGTCATAATTTTATTCTTGGCTTATATTCTAACAACTCTAAACTACATTATTTTAAAAATTATAGATTATCCTCATTTTACATACTACATCTGAAATGCCGTTATCCAAAAGCATATCCCGGCTATAAGCGAAATCGGAGTCATAACATATTTTTCTTTCCTACTTTTTGAAATCATATTCATAATAGTATTAAGAGATAGGTAAACGGCAAAAAAGAAACAAATATATTTAGTAACCTTAAAAGGAAACCACAAGGAAATAAAGCCTCCGGCTTGCAATATAATTATCATCGCAAAAATTTGGATAGCCACTGAAATAACTGCAACAACTCTAAGTTTCTTTGGTAATATTTTATATTGTCCACCCATTGTAAACTCACCCAAAGGCAAACCGCAGGCAACAAGAACTGTCATAATTGCTATAACTCCAAACAATACCGCCCCCAATATTGAAAACATAAATCAATACTCTCCCTTCGCAAAATATATCTACTAAACTCATCCGGTTGATTTTCAGTTGTAATTACCTCATAAAAGCATTTAACAATCTTTAAAAAATCTTTGATTATAATCATACTATATACTCTAAATAAAGCATACTCAAATTTTTATATTAAAGTATGAGCAATACAAAATATATCTTACCTAAAAAAAGAATTAAGAAAAACATCTTTTACAAAAATCTTGATTAAATGTTCTTCTTAATTCTATAAATTATAAATCTATATTTTTATCTTGCAGGATATTTTCTTCTGAATCCCTCAAACCACTCAAGGTATTTAGCCACATTTGCTTTATTCTCAGGATCTTCATCAAACTCTTTAGTTTCTACATCGACTCTCTCTTTGTCCTCAGCCGATAAAGCTCTCTCGGCAAATGTATATACTACTTCATCCTCTTTTCCTATATGTCTGTTAAGAAGTGTAGCATATCCGGCAGCATTTGTGATTATATCGAGCTTATTTAACGTGGACGGATCTTTTTCATATCTGTCGGCAGCTTCTAAAAGCTCGTTCATATGAAGTCTTCCAAGGTCATGCTCTACAAGCATACCGTTTCTGATAAGTTTATCTGCTACAGGACCCAGCTTTTCAAGCATTATTTTGAAAAGGATTTTCTCTTCCTTTCCGTGATGAAGGTGGTCCGCATATGTCTTACCGAAAGCCACGCATTCTTTTACGAGCTTCGCATCTACTTCATTTCCCTCTATGATTGAGCAGCACATAGACTTCATGCTCTTGCAAAACTCTACTATATTCTTGTGTTCATCTACTAAAATTTCTATTCCGTACATATTACTCCCTTACTAACTTATATGAGCCATTTCCCAAAGCGTAATATGTCAGACCGCTACCGTCAAACACGCCTTCAATCATGGCATTTCTTATTTCATAAAACAGTGCTACATTTGCACCTACTTCGTCCCAGTACTGCTTGTGAATATCTACAGTTTCCTGCCACATAAGCTCATCACTGTCCTCATTCACAACCATATTTACACCGTCGCATGGCATTCCGCTTACAAATGTATTCTCATAATACTCAAAACCGTCAACAGGAGAAGCTCCGCTTTCGATAGCATTCTCTTTGCCGAAAGCTCTTGCGCGCTCACATATAATGCCGATTGCATCAGCATTTCCCTCTGTAAGATTCTTTGCAACATATGCAAGTCTTCTCTCTACTATGGCTATCTTATCCTGTAACCAACCATGTATATTTGTCGGATCAATTATATTTCCAAGATCGCCCTCAGGAAGTGAACCGAACTTCTCATCTATATCGGCAAGAGCCGCTACATTCAAGCCCTTATCCTTTGCTGTTGCTATTAAAGCATTTGTTAAATCGTTTTGTATCTTTATCTTTCTAAAAAGCCAATGATGTATTGGACCCAGTATTGCACTCATATCTTTATTCCTTTACTTAATTTATTTTATCTTTCTAACGGGAAAACTACTGTAAGCTGCATTTTAAAGCTCTCAATCGCATGAACCGAATGCGGCTTTCTTGCCGGCATCACCACGCTCTCTCCTGCATTTAATATATATTCTTTTCCGTCTACAATAAACTTTCCTGTTCCCTCAAGCACTGTAACCAAAGCATCTCCGTCAGACTCATGAGTTGAAATTTCCTCACCCTTTGTAAATGCGAAAACTGTAATGCTGACATACTTGTTCTGTGCCAAGGTCTTTGAAACCACCTGTCCGTCTGTTGCCTGAACCAAATCAGCCAACTTTAAAACTTCTTCATGGTTAATATTCTTTAAAAACTTATCCATATTCTTCTCCTTTATGGTAAAAAGCTTTAACCTTCATTACTCTTTCAGTATAGTATTTTTTTCAAACTTTTTCTGTAACAATTGTTAATTTTATAAATTTATTTTACACAATTTTTTTGCATTAAAAAACCTGCTTCGTTTTCTCAAAGCAGGTTTTTATTAAACTTATTAAAACTCTTTACCGCCGTTTACATTTATATCCGCATCTAAATTTTTATCAATCGCGGCTATTGCGGCTTCAAGTCCTCTCTTTATGTCCTCGAGTGCCATATAAGGAGCCACAGGTGTTCTTCTTGCTACCTGTTCAGGTATAAAAGGAACATGTGTAAATCCACCCTTTATATGAGGATATTTTTTTGCCAATGTATAGAGTACACCATACATCAAATGATTACATACAAAGGTTCCTGCCGTATTAGATACTGTAGCCGGAAGATTTGCCTCTCTGATTGCTTCTACCATGGCCTTTATAGGAAGTGTGGTAAAGTAAGCATTCTCTCCGTCTTCAAAAATCTTTGTATCTATAGGCTGATTGCCCTCATTGTCCTTTATTCTGGCATCATCCACATTAATAGCAACTCTCTCAGGTGTTATCTCAAATCTTCCACCTGCCTGTCCTATACAAAGAACTACATCAGGTTTTTCCTCTTCAATAGCCTTTGCAACTGTGTCTATTGACTTTCTAAAGACAGTAGGTACTTCCAGCTTTACGATATCAAATCTTCCGATTTTATCAGCTACAAGCTTCACTGCCTCAAGCGCAGGATTTATAGCATCACCACCGAAAGGGTCAAAAGCCGTCAATAATAATTTCATATTTTATCCTTTCAAATGCTTATCTAAAAGCACATATATACATCAATACGATGTGAGTAACTAACATAACAATTGCAAAAGGTAATTGCATCTTTATTATTCCATATTTGTTCTTAGTCTCAAGAAGCGCAGCCGGCATAATATTGAAGTTTGCAGCCATAGGTGTCATCAAAGTACCACAATATCCTGCTGTGAGTCCCATAGCACCTACTACTAAAGGATTTGCACCCTGGTTGATAAGGAACGGAATACCGATACCCACTGTAATAACAGAGAATGCTGCAAAACCGTTTCCCATAATTGCCGTAAAAAGTGCCATTGCAAGACAATATACAATAACTGCAATAATTCTGTTGTTATCAGGTATGATTGTCTCAATACCCTTTGCTATAACCTCACCAACTCCTGCTGCAGTAAATACTGCACCGAGAGCTGCCAAAACCTGTGGCAAAAGTCCTACAGGACCTACATTGTCCATAAGTCTTGTACCGTCTTTTACAGCATACTCTTTCTTAGCACCTGTTACTAAGAATACAACTACCAATGCAATCATAGCTGATAATCCAACCGCATTGTTTGCACCGAGCTTCTTCCATACTGTAGCTATAATCCATGCACTGAGTGCAAGTACTAAAGGAGCAATAAATATCTTATTTCCAAGTCTGTCTGCATTTGCTCTTGTCTCTGTAGCTGTAGGTACATCACTTGCGCTCTGTCCTACTTTGCCTATAGCTGTAAGTACCGCCATAAGAATTACACAAATTCCTGTCACAAACTTAGGCGCATACGGTCCTGCTATAAATGTAAAAGCCACAACAAACCAAAAGAATGCGGTAGTGTTTCTGTTGGCAAACTGCTTATCTTTAAGTGCCTTAAGTCCTACCAATATAAAAACAATACCTATACATATAAAGAAAATCTCCGCAACAACCTTTGAAAGGCCCCAGGTTCCGATTTCAGAAAGTTTTAAAACGCTATCCATTATTTACCTCCCCTTGATTTTGCGAGCTTTTTATCATAAAGCAAGAAATACACTGTTCCTACTACTACAGCTGCTATAGCTATAGGAATAGACCACATAGCTACACCAAGCACATCAACATCAATTCCCTGCTCTGTAAGTGTAGATACTATAAGAAGTGTACCTGATGCACCGAGGAAACAGTTCTGACCGAAGAAGTTTCCAAAGTTCTCAACTCCGGCACAAAGTCCCTTAATGTCATCCTCTGTAGCCTCACCAAGATCTCCATACTTTGCTACCGCCGCTCCTCTTGCCATAGGGTGGATAAGAGGTCTGATAAACTGAATATGGCCACCTATACGCAAAGAAGTTGCCGCTGCAAATACACGGATTGCAAGATACAATGTCAAAATTCTACCCGTGGTTGCATTTACAATCTTTTTAATCAAATCTACAGCCTTGTCTTTAAGACCGTATCTCTCGCAAATACCTATTGCAGGTAATGCAAGTACAAAAAGAGTGGATATTCTTTGAGAAATAAATGCATTTCCCAGTACTGTAAGGATCTCCATAGGTGTCATCCCCGACACGAGACCTGTGATAATACCTGCCACTACTACCGTAGCCAGTGTATCGAGCTTTAAAGCAAGACCGACAATCACGACCAGTACACCAATTAATTTAATAATCTCCATAAGCTTCTCACTTTCTAAAAGTTATTTCGCCTCATTTAAAACTGTATAAATTTATGGACAAATATACAGTTCTTTACGATTATCATAGAGTATTTAATATCAAATTGCAATGTTTAATTACAAAATTCTTATAAATATATTTATTATTCATTTAATATAGTGTAACTTTTATTTTGAACTCAAGAACTATACGCTATGTATATATTTCCAACAAGTCTCACCCTTGTGTCAAGTATTGGATACATACTTCTCTGTTTTAATTTTTATATTATATCTTTAATAGATTTATAAAAAAGCATATATTGTCTCAAAAAATATTACTTAATTTCAGTTATAACATTTTCATAGCTTGAATCAAATATTGTTTTAGGATTTTGAGTCCAATTACAAATTTCTTTAGCATAATTTGATACATGATTTGAGAGATAATCCGCCAACTTTCTATCAGTAATATATTTACGATCACAAGCTTTGCAAACCGCTTCATTATTCGATTCAGTTATCGCTTTAGTTAAAAAATATGTCCATATTCCATTTTCAAATTCATCACTTGAATACGAACTTTGTCCTGGATTACATGATAAAAAAATAGAATAACACTTAAACTCACTCGAAATAATTCTAAACTCTTCTTCATTAATATCAGCCAGATTATTTCTTTCATTATCATTCTTAAAAGCTTTAGCACATGCATCTATAAAAATGAGTGCATTCTTGCATTTAGATTTTACTAGCGGGTCTAAGAGTATTTTTCGCAAAGAAACAGCTGTACCAGCTACATTGTATGGATGCATATCATAGGTTGATAAATAATTTGTCACTCCATCATGGAATCCATGACCAACATAGTAAAAAATCAACCTGTCATTTTCAGTTAAACTATGAAACAAATTATAAAAATCGTATTCAAGGGTACTCTTCAAAGCGTCTCCATCCTTATATTCATGAATATCTTCCTGATCCACACCTATTGAGGATATCAGCATTTCTTTAAACCTAGAAGCATCATTCATCGCATATTTCACACTTGGCACCTGATGTTTATAATTTTCAATCGCAATGATTATTGCAATTGTTTTATTGAATTGGGGATTATTTATAGTTTTTCTATCAACAAAATTCGTAGATGCCATCTTGGTAGTTATTGATTCTCTAATATACTTTTGATTATTCAAATATATATCCTCATTACTCTTTCTAACATCAATTGCAAACACAAACTTTTTATCTTTTTTTACCCAATCATATGTCACATCAGGAGTAGGCTTGAGCATTGATATTGCTTTACGGGTTATTTCAACAACATTAAAATCTGTGCTTAATCCCACAATTTTATTTTCTTTAGAATATATTTCTTTTACCCCAAATAAAATCGTCCCTCCATCAGTATTTGCAAATGATGAAATTATTCTTGCCGTTTTCTCCGGCGAAAATGGTATGGCATCAAAATCTAAAGTATCAGATTTAGGATTATTAAATTCAATATTTTCGATATTCATTTGCTTGATTGGTATTTTATTAATCTCTTTCATCTTCAAAAGTTGACCAAGCGTAAATTGTTTAGGTGGTGTAATTCCATCTTCGTACCAAAGCTCTGAATCTACATATTCAAGAACATCAAATTCTGAATCATAATAAAGTCTGATTTTATCATTATCTGAAGGTCTAGCAACTACTTTGATATCATTTCCATTTTTTGTTATACCATCAATAACACTTTCAGAAATCACATCAGCATATGTACAATCATATTCAGGCAATGTGCGAAGATGATTTAGTACATTTTCTACCGATCTTGGAATGAGTGATTTAATGTATTCTCTTTTTTGAGGATCATTTTCCGAAGCTTCAAAAAAATCATTGTTTTTATCATTATTAGGAGCATCATAATATTGTGAAATCTCTTTGTCAGATTTGTCTATATTACACTCTAATGGAATTTCAATACCTTCTTGAAGAAAATAATCTTGTATTTCATTGATTTCGGATCTTAATAAAAAATCCAGTTTATTGTTACTCCCTTCCAACCCCAAATATACACAGAGTATTTCTGACAACTTTAACAATACACTATTTGAATACCATGGTTTGGTTACATAAAGAGTATTCCCATCGAAATGTATATTAACAGATTTCACAAAATCCAATTCATCATATGTGATTTTCAGTTCTTTAGATTGATTTGCCTCTAAATCACTCACTTTTTTCTGCACTAATTCCCACGAGGCATTATTATCCTTATCATCATGCCTTATCCACAATTTTAAATAGGGAGCAATATTCTTTAATTTACTCGTTAATTTGTCACATTTTTCCAAATCATCATGTTTCAAGTTAAACTGATTTTGACTCAAAATTTTTACTTTGAAATAATTTAACATTGTTCTAAGATTTGAATGTGCTTTATTCTTAGCATTTAACCTAATAAAATTATATTGATCCTGAAAAATAGATTCGTTTCCATCTATGAAATAGTGCAGTTCTTCACATTTTATAAAAGTTCCCTTACTGCTTAATAGTAAATTATTCTTCGACCATAATGAGACTAATTTAGTATCATCATTGCTCCAATTTAAACAGCTATCTAATAAAAATGAATAAATTGATTGTATTCTTTTATTGTTTTCTTCTTTTACTTCACCATTTTCTTCAACGTCCAATGAAATTCTTTCAAGAACACGTAAATAATCTTCAAGTTCCAACTGAGTTTTAAAATTGAAAAAAGCTTTCCAATCTTGAGATAATTCCGGTCCATTGAACACAGGTAAATATTTGTCTGCAATAGCACTAATCTCATTAATATTTAAAAATACTTTGCTGGAAACATATAATTTTTGTGAAAGTGTGGGAATACACGCAATTTTTCTTATGAACCATGGAATATAATTTTCTACTTCTACTCCAATATTTTGCCCATCCAGACCAGAGTATCCCCAATAGCCTCTAGCAGTTGATTTTATATTCTTAGAATTAAAGTTATCTATATAATCTTTCCAAAACTTTAATGCTAAGTGATAGTTATTTTCTATATAATGAATATGTTTGATAGAAACTATATTACCAATGCTATTAACAGAAAAGCCTGGATAAGGAAGGGGAGTTTTTAAGAAAATTTCATCAAAATAATTATCATCAATTTCAGAATTCATTGAACTCAACTTATCATTTTTACCTTCATATACAAGTGGGCTAGTTCCTTCAGAAACTCCAAGGATTTTGAAAAATAGTTTCCACTCATCCTTTTCAAGATTGTTTTGACAATAACATTCACTAACAAACATATCCTCATCAAGTACTCCTTCAATTTCTAATCTTGGTTTGTAGAAATTAGATAAATAACATTTTGAAGCTTGTAGTAATGAATTTTTTGTAGTTAATAATTTTATTTCCGATAACTCTTTAAGAAGATCTCCTTTTAAATCTCCTTTTTTGTACAAAGAATATAGCTTTTGAATTGCCGTTATTGCATTCTCTGAATTAATATACTCTCTTACCCGAGGTATAATAGTTTGTGAGATATAAGTTATATCCGTTTTCTCTTTTACACCAAGACTTTCTAGCCAGTTTTTAGTTGCTAAATCCCGTAATAACCAATTTAAGATATCTTTATGGACAAACGATAATTCACTTTCTAAATTATTCCATTCTTCATCATCGCCAACCGGAAAACACACTTGCTTAGGATAATTGAATTTACTTTTATGATCCCAGATAAAAGGAAGATTACATAAATATTCTTTAGTAACATCTTTAACCTTCTCAGATTCACAACATTCTTTCAAAAATTTTATTAAATCAATATTTCTTTGAATTGAGTGAGTATCTTTAAATTTTTCTGAATCTATAAATTCCTTAAAACTTTTCCATTCAAAACTTGATACACCTATTTTTTTTAGCTCACTCCAAAAGCCACATTTTTCAACATAAAATAGGTCTCCCTTATTACCATTCTGTTCGGCAACGAAATTTTTTATAGATTCTTCATCAATAGAACTCTTTTCCGATAAATGTGTAAAATCTATTAATGCCTCGCCAATCTTAATCATAGTATTTTTACGTGATAAAATAAATTTAATTTCTTCTTTGGCTTTGTCTATTCCATTATTAAACGAATTTGCTAAACTATCCGAATGTGCTGTCTTTTTAGGTATTAATTTATATGCTTCAAATGAAATTTTTGTCTGTATCAATTCAGAAATCCACTTAAATATTTCATATGAAATACTCTCAAACAACCATTTGTTCCACTTTGAATCCTTGTGAATACTTTCCCTATTAGCTGAAACAAGAAAACTTGTATTCACCAATACAGGAATGGCATATTGTGTTTCTCCCGTAGGTAAATACGAATATAGAAGTCTATCTTCTTTATTTAACTCTACTATCCTATTTTTATCAATTTGCGCTGCAAAAATCATATCAATGTTATTTGCTTCCAATAATTTTTGAGGAATATTGCGTTCTTCTAAAAGAGACTTTCGTAAATCATTTGAAACATTTAACTTAATATTTTTTATTATCCACTCCTTTTGAGAATTGGTATCATCGCTTAATATCAATCTATTTTTGATGTTTCTATTTATTGTAATAACTTTATCCTCAATAATTATTTCAGTTATATGCTTTAGAAATAAAAACATATTACTATTTTCAGTGAGAACTCTAATAGCATCAATCGTTTCTTGAATATAGTTTATTTTTAGTATTGTTGCAACCTTAGCACCTACTTTAAAAATATAATCTCTAATCTGTTCACTAATCTCCGTGTTCTCTGTATATATCGGAATTATTTGCCAAGGATATTCAAATTTTCTGTTATTGTCTTTTTCCCAGTCTTTTTTTGATTTTTCCCATCTCCATTTAAAATCATAATTTTTATCAAATCTAAAAAATTCTCCGTCCGAATAAATTACGACATAATCTGACTGTCCGAACACTGATTTGAATCCAATGCCCTTATATCCCGTTTTTTTTAGGTCAGATTTTTTAGTTCCGTTATTTATATTACAAATGCCTCTAATATCTCGTGTGTCAAATACTTTACCCGAGTGTGCAACAACTAAATTATCATTAAATATTTTTATCCAAACCTTCACTCCGTTATCATGAAAAGCTGAATCATCAGCATTCTGTAAAAGCTCATAGATAAATCTATTGGCATCTGTATAAAGATCCACCGACAAAGCTGTTAGGGAATCAGCCTGATTTACTGCATGTATTGGAAAAGTATAGTTCGTATTATCTTCAAATATAGCTTTTACTGTCCTCATTAGTTCTGTGTCTTCCATAATATCTCCTCAATCATTGATTGTATGTTATTATCATTTATCACTTTTTTAAGTCAATTTTTTTGTTTACTCTCATTACAACAATAGTGAAATTGTTGCACCTTAAAACTTAGCAAAGCAATCAAGTTCTAAAATTTACTACCTACTCCAATCTGTTCATAAGCTCTAAAATCATATCTACATCTGTAAAAAAAAGATTTATTCCTCTTTTCTTCATAGCGATGACTTCCTTCAACTTTGTCCGAAGTTCTTTATCCAATTTTTTGTGTACTGTAATCGGATTTCCCTGAATCGTATGCACATGATCCAAATAAACCGCTTTGACCGGAAAGGCATTCTGTATCAAAAACGCATTTTCTTCTCCGGCAAATGTCCCAATTATAATCGTGCTACACTTTCCGTTTCTCTTTATTTTAGAAGCAATAATCTTTTTGTATTTTTCTACTTTTGAGCTAATCGGTATCATCCAAAAAATATCTTTATTCTTTGAATCCTCAATTGCATAGTAATGCGGTCGATAATTTCTATTTTCCTTGTTGCTCATTAGAGAGGAATCTGACACATCAGAAAAGAAACGATCCTTTATATGATAAGAATATCCTTGTTTTACCTCCATACAAACCTCCAAAAAAATCCCTCTATCATTTCGATTAGAGGGATTTACGCACTATATTATTTATACCCCACCCATATAGTAAGTGGCTACATTTACACACCGAATTACTTATATCCCACACCAACGGCAAGTGGCTAAATTACACCTCATAATTTTATATCCCGTCCTATGAGAAACGGCTAACATTTACTTGCTTAAATTTTAGCATATGATTCATTTTTTTACAACACCCAAGTTATTAAAATAATACTGCTAAAATAATACTGCAATAATATATTTATTATTCATTTAATATAATGTAACTTTACTTTTGAACTCAAGAACTATAAGCTAAGTATATATTTCCAACAAGTCTCATTAGTCATATTTTATAAATAGTCTGCTTTATTTTGCAATCTCTCCCCCTTGCATAACCATAATATCATCTACAAAAATATCCGGCTCATGTGTTACAATATCAAAATGCCCTTTTGCTTCATGATTGCCTCCAAGCGCTATATTCCTTCCAAATCCTATATGAAATGTTTTATAGGTTGACTCATCTTCAATATAACAGATGCCTTCACATTTTGACTTCGTGTTTAATCCTATTCCAAGTTCTGCGGCACAGTATATTTCTTTATCTCCGAAGCTTTCCATATATTTTTTAAGTCTTGTCGCATCCTCTTTTCCGTTTATCTCAACCAAATAACCATTTTCAAATACCAATTCTATAGGATTTTTTATAGCTCCAAGATATCCAAGCGAACCGTCTGCAATTACAACTCCGTTTGTCATTATCTCTACAATGGGCACATATACTTCAAAGCTTGAAGAAGCCACTCTTCCTCTTCTTGTACAGCTTCCCGCAAATATGCCTGCCTTTCTTCCGGTAATACTAAAAGCAACATTTGTGCCTTTCTTTGTTTTGACTACCACTCTGTCAGCTTTTGTAATTTTTTCAGCTAAGGGTTGTCCCATTCTTTTGGCCACCTTTGGGCTCATTCTGATAAACTCTCTCTCAAATATAGAGCTGCTGTCATTTGTATGCATCGGAAAAGAAAGGAATCTTGAACCTTTTTTCAAGGCGTATTCTACCGCTTCAGTAGTAATAAATGAATAATGTGTGGCGCCTATTATCACATCCGAATAATACATTGTGCCCTTCATTTTTTCTATTACTTCACCCGACTGTACACCGTCTGAGGAAAGTATGGTTATCTTCGGAATAACACCGCACTCAAAGGCTGCCAGCTCAAAAATATCGGCTTCTTTAATATGATTTTCATCGGTTATAAAATGTAATACCTCATTTTCCTTTGCCTCTATCCAGTTTTGTATAATACATCTTGCACCTGCAAGAGCTTTTTCATTATCTTTAATACTGACAGCCACCAAAATACCCCCTATGATATTTTTTTTAATCACTAAAACAGCGCTTTACCCCTGTCCGTAATAAAGACCTGTCCGTTGCAAATATTTTCATGCTCGAAAAAAGCCACTTCCTCAGGGGTAACTTTATTCATTTCTGTAAACCCTTCTCTACATACCGAATCTTTTTCTATATCACATTTACAAAATAATACCGCGCCGCTTGCTCTCCACGGTCTTGCCATATATCCCGGAAGACTTTTATAATTCTTATCCTTATTCTTTTCGATTCTGCATTTATAGAATGTAAATACTCCCTTCGGAGCACATATTATTCCGGGAGATGCCTCCTCTCCCGTATATCCGAGCCATATAAGATTACACCTTATAAAATCGGCTCTTGCATCTTCTTCACCGAAAATACAGTCTACATTACCATAGATATTGCAGTTAATAAATCTTTGCCTGCCATGTCCTGCATATAATGTGTCCTGGCTTGATTTGAAATTACAGTTTACAAATACACAATTATCGGCTTCACAGACCAAAGCCGCCGCTCTCTCTTTATTATGATACTCTCCCACTTTAATTTCAAGGGATAATCTCTCTTCATTTATTTCACATTTACTCTGTCCGTATTCTTCACTGCTGATTTTCTCAATACCGTCTTTTATTTCACTCTCTGTCATATACAGATTAAAAGAGTTTTCAAAGTTTATATTCTCGGCTCTGAAATTATATGCAGATTTTTCAACTATAACAGTTGCGCCCCATCTTTTTGCAAAATGCTTATACTCTCCTTTATTTTCCTCAAAATAGCCCGACTCTCCTATGCTTTTATATTTATAGCCTATTCCGTAATAAAAGCTTATTGTAGGGCTTACCCCCTCTTTTGCTCTCAATAAGATATCAGGTTTTGTAATAATCACCTGCTCAAAGTATTTTTCATCTGTAAGTATTATCTCTATCTTTTTATTAACTGTATTTAGAAAATTAAGAGAGTGCATACACTCTCTTAAACTGCTGTAATCACCGTCTCTTTTTCCGACTTTGATTATTATTTTATTGTCTTCTATTATCAATTAAAACTCACCCCTGTACATTCACAATCCTCAATATTTTCCATAAAAGGATTACTGTCTTTACTGCCTGTAATTTCTATATTTTTTAATATCAGCTTTTTTATATTCTTTGCAAATATTCCTCTTTTACACATAGTCGGGAAATTGTCCATCATTATCGGAACAACAGGCTTGATATTCTCATTCTTATCAAAATTTAATGTAATATTTTCAAGTACAATTTCCTCAACAGGCATCTCAGGCAGTCCATACAAACATGCAAATATATTTTTTACATTTTCACATCTGATATCTCTTGCCGCTATTTTACCGATTTTCGGAGTCTTTTCATTGACTTCCATCTTATCCTGATTTTGTACATAATCGGAATGTCCGTCAGGATCACAGAAATAGAACATATTTGCGGTAAAAGGCATGCATACATCTTTCATAATAATATTCTCAAAACAAATATTATCAAGAACGGATTTCTCTCCTCTGCCTCTTCTGGTCTTTATTCTAAGTCCTCTGTCCGTACCTTCAAATATGCACTTTTCCACGCTTACATCATATACTCCTGCCGCAACTTCGGAACCGATAGTCACACTTCCGTGACCTTTTCTGAATATTGAGTTTCTGATAACTATATTCTTTGCAGGCTTATAATGCTTCAGTGCCATATAGTATTTTCCGCTCTTTATTGCAACACAATCGTCTCCAACAGAAATATCCGCACCAAGTATAAGAACATTTTCACAACTTTCAGGATCAAGTCCGTCAGTATTTGGTGAATTGTCAGGGTTCATAATTGTATTGTTTAAAAACAAAAGATTGTCACTGTAATAAGGATGAACAGTCCATGAAGGTGAATTCATTATACAAAGTCCCTGCATGGCAATGTTTTTACAATTATGTAAAAATACCGTATTCGGTCTCCATGCTATATTTTTCTTCTTTGCATCCTTCCACCAGTCAAGCATACCGGCATTACCGTCCAGTATACCCTCACCGAATATGAGTACATTCTCCACACTTATTCCCGTAATAAGTGCGGCAAAGCAGTCCAGCGGGTTACCTTCCCATGATCCTATATTGTACTCGTCATTCTCATCACTTGACTGTGTCATACCCGGTAGAATCGGATACTTTTTTCTGTCCTTTTCACCGATAAGTATGGCATCCTTATCTATCCACAGATCTATATTGCTCTTTAAAAATACCGGAGTACATAAATATTTTCCCTTAGGAATATAAACTGTACCGTCCTTAGGACAGGCATTTATTGCAGCCTGTATACATACCGAATCAGTCTTTACCCCGTCACCTGCGGCACCAAAATCTTTTACATTAAGAAGTACATATTCATATTCCGTATGAAAGTTTTTTTTATCGGAATCCTCATTCTCGCAAGTGATATATATATTATAATCATTGTCAGGAAGAAGATCAAAAATTGATATAACATTTTTATTTATTGATATTTTCTTTTCACCGTTTATAAAAATATCATATATTTTTTTATTTTCATAAGGAGTATCACAACAGACTTCAATTGTTACACTCCTCTTAAATACCTTTACAATTTCAAAGTCAATCATATGTCATCCCCAACCTTATTATTTCCGTATATGCCATAAGAAGCGGTGCCACTCCCTTTGCTTCATTTTTTACAACCGGTTCAGAGTAATAATACTCTGCGCTTCCGTCCCTGTTTTCCTTGCCTCCAAGTCCGGCTACAAGGCAAATTCCTCCAAGTGAGAGCTCTTCTCCCTCAACACACAGATACCTGTCCAAAATACCGTCAAATATCTTCTTTCCGATATCTTCAAATCTTTTCGGTAAAAGTTTATTTCTTGCCGCTTTCAAGAAAGCATATGAAATAAGCGCACTTCCCGATGTCTCAAGGTAATTGTCTTTATCATCTTTCCTGTCTACAAGCTGATAAAACATTCCGCTATCATCCTGAAACTTAAGCAAATCGTTTGCAAGATTATAAAGCATCTCCTTTAATCTTCTGAATTCATAGTATAATGACTCATCAATGGCAAGTGCCGTATCCACAAGACTTAAGATAAACCATCCTATTGACCTCAACCAAAAATTTTTGCTTAACCCAGTTTTCTTATCACACCAAAGCGACTGCCTTGACTCGTCATAACCGTGATAATACAGCCCTGTATTTGTATCTTTCATTATTCTTTCCACATTTTCAAACTGTGAAAAGCTGTCAATACAAAATCTCATCCTGTTATACTTTGTTTCATACTCCATATAAAATGGCTGTGCCATATAAAGTCCGTCAAGCCAGACCTGATAAGGATAAATTTTCTTATGCCAAAAATTACCTTCATCAGTTCTCGGCATGGTTTTAAGCTGAGAGTATACAGTATCCATGGCTTTTCTATACTTTTTTTTACCTGTAAGTTCAAAAAGCTTAAAAAGATTCTTTCCGGGCCTTATATTGTCGATATTGTAATCTTCTATATCATAGGTATTTATACTTCCGTCCTCGTTTACAAATGCGGATACAAAATCATCGCAAAAGTTCAGATACTTTTTATCTTTCTTTATTTCATAAAGTTCAAGATATGCGCTTATCATGCAGGCGTCAATATAATTCCACTTATTTTTGCTTCCGCTTCTAATACGTTCTATATTCCACATCGGTGAAGAGGCATCCGAGTTTTCCAATAAAAAATCAATATATTTATCAAGTAATATATATTTTTCTTTTTTTACCATATTAACCCTTTACTCCACCTGCCGATATTCCCTCTACAAACTGATTCTGTGCTATAAAGAATATAATTATTGAAGGTAGAATCGAAATAAGTGATGTTGAAAGTATCCTGTTCCATGCAAATCCTGCATCCGAGTCCATTGCAAGCTTTACAAATATTGTTGCAGGATATTTTGCAGGATTGTTTACATACAAAAGCGGTCCAAGGAAGTCATTGCTTGCCCACATAAATTTAAAAAGTGCGCATGAAACAAGTGCCGGCTTTAACATAGGAACTATTACCTTTATCAAAGTCTGTATTTCATTACATCCGTCAATCTTTGCCGCTTCTTCAAGCTCCTTAGGTATATTTCTTAAAAACTGAATAAGCATAAATACAAAATATGTCTCGGTAGCAAACATTGAAGGAACAATGAGCGGCAGATAAAGCTTTGATCCTACCCAGCCGAAAATATTGTACATAATATATTGCGGTACATTTAAAACCACCTGTGGCAGGAAAAGTGTTGACATAAGTATTGCAAATAATACACTTCTTCCGAAGAATTTAAATCTTCCGAAACCATATGCCGTTAAAGTGGATGAAACTATTGTAAATATTACGGCAGGTATAACATATGAATAGGTATTTAACATCGCCTTCCATATATTTATATCACCGCCATAGTTTTTCATTGCATTTAAATATCCTTCAAATGTAGCCTTTTTCGGAAGAATATTAAGCCCTGAGAATATCTCATTATTCGGCTTAAATGTGGCTCCGATCATCCATAAAAGCGGATATATCATAAATATTCCTACCGCTATCAAAACGGTGTACCTTATCACAACTTGTATAGTTCTTTTTGTCTTCAGGCTCATTTTTATCTCTCCTCATCCGCATAATAAACCCAACGTTTTTGTGAATAGAATGCTATCGCTGTCAAAACAAGTAAAATAACAAACAATACCCATGCCTGAGCACTTGCCTTACCCATCTGATAGTTTTTAAATGCATTGTTGTATATCAAAAGTGACATCAGAGTAGTTGAACCTCTAGGTCCACCCTGTGTAATGATATAAGGTCCGTTAAACTCCTGGAATGCCTGTACAAGCTGAGTTATCAGATTATAAAATATTACAGGTGTGATAAGCGGTACCGTAACAGAGAAAAACTGTTTCCACTTTCCCGCACCGTCAATTGATGCCGCCTCATAAAGTTCAGCCGGAACTCCTTTAAGTGCAGCAAGGAATATAACCATCGCCGAACCGAACTGCCACATTCTAAGCAGTGATATGGAAAACAATGCCCAGTTCGGATCAGAGAAAAAGCTCGGTGCATGAAGTCCAATCATTGCAAATGCTGTCTGAATAAGTCCTTCATCTTTAAACAGTGCCTTCCAAAGTACTGAAATAGCTACAGAACCTCCAAGGATTGAAGGAATATAGTATGCGGTTCTGAAAAAGTTTACACCCTTTATCTTAAAGTTTAATATATATGCGATAAACAGTGCGGCTACAAGCTTTAGCGGTACCGTTATAAATGCATATTTAAAAGTCACAATCAAAGCCTTGAGCTCGTTTTTATTTGTAAATACATCTACATAATTTTCTACAGTATACTTTGATATTCCCTTAAACAGGTGAAAATCCGTAAAGCTGAAATAAAGTGATGATGCAAAAGGATAGAGCTTAAAAACGCAGAATCCTATAAGCCATGGTAATATAAAAAGAAAACCTATATTATTTTTCAAAACTTTTTTAAATGTCTTATTTTTCAAAACAATTCTCCTTATAAAAGGGGGCTGTAAAACTACGGCCCCCTCTGTCAGATTAAAAATATTTATTTTGCAAACTTAGTTGCTTACATTGCTAAATCCGTCAAAGAGCATCTTTGCCCCGTCCTCGGCACTGTAATCTCCATAGCTTACACCGCCGAATACTTCTGTATAAAGTCCGGTTGAACCCTTAAGTGATGAATCATCAAATTTAGGACTCATACTGAACTCTGCCGCTTCAAGCACCTTCTTATGTGCATCACCTGTCATAGGATTTATTTTATCTGCCTTTGTAAGCTGC
This sequence comes from Lachnoanaerobaculum sp. OBRC5-5, assembly GCF_000296385.1. GTDB lineage: Bacteria > Bacillota > Clostridia > Lachnospirales > Lachnospiraceae > Lachnoanaerobaculum. The sequence continues at coordinate 2,834,491 of NZ_JH815185.1, read as the reverse complement.
TCAAGAGCCACCTTTGAAGCCGGTATTCCTCTTTCTGTACCGATTATCTCTATACCTTCAGGATCGTTTACAAGGAAATTAAGTAACATTGCAGCTTCCTTCGGATGCTGTGATTTTGCAGATATTGCATAAAGCATTGATATCTTTGTGAATACACCTGTGTTGCTTCCGTCGGCAAGATCCTTAAATTCTTCACCTACAACAAGTTCTCTTGCATCTCCCAATGCCTTTTTAAACTTGCTTGCCGAGCTGTCCCACTCTAAAATACCTGCATATTTTCCGCTGATAAACTTCTCGTTTACATCAAAGCTTGCCGCACCGTCACCGTCTATAGTTTTTATTGAAGGAATAACATGATCCGCCTCAAGTGACTGAATAAACTCTATGCCGTCCTTTATCTGATCCTCAGTGAAGTTGAACTTTCCTTCGTCACTGAAGATTGCTTCTTTATATTTAGCTTGAAGATAGTATGTCATAAAAATTGCTCTGTCATACTGTCCCATTGTCAAAGGATAATAATCATCTCCAAGTTTCTCTTTAAATGTGGCACCTGCCGCTCTAAGATCTGCAAGAGACTTAGGTGTATCAATACCCGCCTCGTCAAATGTTGTCTTATCCCAGTAGAAAATTCTTCCGGTCTCGGCTATAGGCACACCTGCAAGTCCACCCTTTGAATCCTTTGATCTGTCAAGAAGTGCGCTGTCATACTGAGTAAGATCTATAACATCGGATACAGTGTTTAAATCAAGGAATGTATCACCGTTTGCATCATAGTTGCTGATCCAGTCCATATTGATCTGTGAAAGATCTGCCGCCGTACCTGACTGGAACTCTAAGGCTCTTGCGGGCTCCCAGTCTGTCCATGCACCGAAGTTTACTTCAACCTTGATATCAGGATTCTTTGCCATAAAAGCGTCTACTGCCTTTTGGGTTGCCTCATGTCTGGAATCTCCGCCCCACCAGTTAAATGTGATTGTAACAGGACCTGAAGATCCGTCTTCACTCTTTGCTGTTGTACTCTCTCCGGTTTGTGCTTCCTTTGAAACATCCTTACCTACATTTCCTGTACACGCTGTTAATGAACCTGCCAATAAAACAGCCATTGCCAAACTTAACTTTTTCATCATAATTCTCCTCTTTTTTTATTATAAATATTTATTTTTATAATTTCTTATAACAAAGCAAATCACTGTCACAGACATAACTGTTATAGAAATATTGCTTACCATCATTACTATACCTATACTTGCATCTTTTAAATTTGTAAAATTTTGAAGAAAGTAAAGTACCGGTATTCTGAATACAAAGACTCTTGACACATTTAAAATCATCGTTATCCTTGTCTTTCCCAAACCGTAAAGTAATGACATCACTGCCGCATTGACTCCCAGGAATAACGAGCCTACGGCTTCGTATCTGTAAACTTCTTTGATCATTTTTGCAAAATGAATATCTCCTCCTGCAAAAATATTACTTAAGAAATCCAGTCCCAGTAAAGTTGCCGTGCATATTATAAATCCCATTACGGTATTTACAATTGCAGTATTATAAAATGCGCTTAACACTCTCCTATATTTGCCTGCACCGAAGTTCTGGCTTATTATTGCACTGCTGCCGTCTTGAAATCCGTTTTGCGGTGATGTTGTAATTCCTCCAAGAGTATTTGATACTCCCAATGCTCCAACCATCAAAGCTCCGTATACGGTACTCATGCTGTTTATAAGGGTCTTTCCCAAAGAAAAGAATATCTTTTCCGCCACAACAGGAATTGAAAGCAGATACATATCATTTACCACATTTTTTCTAAAGCTGATAAACTTTAAATCAAATGAGAAAATACTTTCTTTTCCAAGACTGTTGTATATTGCAAATATAAGCAATATACTCTGAGACAATAAGGTGGCAATTGCAATCATATGCAATCCGCCGTTGAATATGTATACAAATATTGCTGTAAGTATAAGCTTTGATACCAGTACAAGCATATTCATCCACAGTATTCTTGATGTATTCCCCCTTGACCTCTCCACTGCAATATAAATATTATTTATAAAACTTACAGCCATGGTCAAAATTTCAATACTGAAATATGAGGCACCGGCTTTTATAAGTATATCCGGTGTTGCCGCCAGTTTTAAAAACGGTTCTGTCAGCGGAATGAATACAGCCAACATCAAAACCGCAAATACTGCAGCTGTCAAATAAACAGTACTTACTCTTTTTTTGACCATATCATAGTCGCCCTCTCCGAATGCACTCGAAATCTTTATTCCGGCACTTACTGAAAGACCGCCTGATATGGCAGACAATAAAGCTATAAGCTGTGACAAATATGCTACCGCGGAAACCGATTCGGCATTTATATGGGCAGCCATTATTGTATCAAATATTTTGAACAACTGACTGAGTCCCTGATATATCGCCAGCGGCATACCTGTATAAATAACCAATGCAAGCATATCACCATTTAAACTTCTCTCTCTAAATGCTTCATCCCTGCTACATTTGATACTTTCACTCATACTTTTGCCTTTCGTTTAACTAATTTATACAACAGCTTAAGCCAAAAAACCAACTGAAAATAGTGCAAAACAAAGCAAACTACTGTTTTTTTGTTATTTTTAATTAAGTACTGTGTTATAATATAATTTAATACGGGTAGAAACCGTTAATTATAATTGGTGATTTTAAGGAGGTCTTATGAGAGTATCAAATTCCGATATTGACAGAATTTATGTGAACATCGCGACCAGAAATAACAGCTATAAATTTAATATGCCTGACAATCACTTTCATATGTATTATGAATTATATTATTGCAAGGCTTCAAAATGTACTTTTTTCATCGAAAATCAGATGCTTGAGATGAATTCCGGAGATTTTTTGCTTATTCCGCCAAGAGAAATGCACTATACCAAATATACTTCCGATACTCCATGTGTGAGAATAAATATTTACTTTAAGTACAGCGATCTTGTCGACAATATTTATATAAACAATGACACTTTTAAAAACTATTTTTCAAGCAAAGAGGTATTCCATGTGCCTGCAGCCTATCAAGGTAAAATAAATGAGCATCTGCAAAGTATGCTTACGGAGGATAAGCTTGATGATGAACACAGCTCAAAAACTCTCAGGCTTTTATTGAAAGAATTATTCCTGTACTGTATCAGACTCTGCTCTTTTAACCGCTCTACACCGGCTATTATAAATACCACTGACGAGCATATGCTGACATTGGCAAAGTATATCACGGACAATTATGATAAACCTCTAACTCTTGACGATATTGCGGATATGGCAGGTCTAAGTTATACATACTTCAGTAAAAAATTTAAAAACACTACAGGAATGAGATTTAAAGAATATCTGAACTATGTAAGGTTAAAGCAGGCCGCCACAAAGCTTGCCACCACAAAACTTACCGTAACGGATATAGCAATTAGCTGCGGATTCAATGACAGCAACTACTTTAAGGACGTCTTTAAAAAAACCTACGGTCTTTCTCCCAGACATTACAGAAAATCAAGTGATGCACAGATTGATGAATAAATTATGTCCAAATTTTTAATAAATACTTACACTCTTCTACATTTATTATCTTGTATTTAATGTTACTATTATTATAAGCTTTACACTTGATTGTTTTATTAGGAGGATGAGTATATGAAAAATAGATCAAGTTTTTGTAAGGTAAGCGCTGGTATGTTGATATTTGCCCTCAGCACACCTGCCTTACTTGTTGGATGTTCAGGCCCACAGCCTAAAACCGAAGGTGCAATTTATGATACCGGAAAGGTAGCTGAATATGCCGCTCCTTATGTAAGTTATGATACAAATTATAATACAGAGGAATACAATGCTGTTGATGAAAGTAACTTCAAAGCTGTAGCTACTTCACCACTTTCCACATTTGCAGCTGATGTGGATACCGCATCATATGCAAATATCAGGCGTTTCGTAAATTCGGGAGAATTGCCTCCGGCCGATGCGGTAAGGATTGAGGAAATGCTGAATTATTTCCACTATGACTATCCGCAGCCAAATGAGGGTGAGCCATTCTCGGTAACTACTGAGATTTCCGCATGTCCATGGAATCCCGACACCAAGCTGATGATGGTAGGAATGCAGGCTAAAAGTATGGAGGAGCTTGAAAAGAAACCTTCAAATCTTGTATTCCTTATAGATGTATCGGGATCTATGGAGGAACCGAACAAATTACCGCTTGTTAAAAATGCATTCTTGCTTCTTTGCGAACAGTTAAAAGAAAATGATACTGTTTCCATAGTTACATATGCAGGAAGCGATCAGGTTGTACTTGAAGGTGCAAAGGGATCGGATTCAAAAGAAATAATGGCTGCTATAGAAGATTTGGAAGCCGGAGGAAGTACTGCAGGATCTGAGGGTATAAAGACTGCTTATGAAATTGCCGGAAAATACTTTAAAGCAGACGGAAATAACAGAGTTATACTTGCTACCGACGGTGATCTGAATGTCGGAATCACAAGTGAAGGCGAACTCACAAGGCTTATAAAGAAAGAAAAAGAAAGCGGTGTATTTCTTTCCGTTCTGGGATTCGGTACTGAGAATATAAAGGACAACAAGATGGAGGCACTGGCTGACAACGGAAACGGAAATTATTCATATATCGATTCAAGATTTGAAGCAAAGAAAGTACTTTCAGAAGAGCTTGGTGCAAACTTCTTTACTGTAGCAAAGGATGTAAAGTTCCAATTGGAATTTAACCCTAAATTTATAAAGGGATACAGACTGATAGGCTATGAAAATCGTATCTTGGATGATGAGGACTTTAAGGATGACACCAAGGATGGCGGTGAAATAGGCTCAGGACATAGAGTAACCGTATTATATGAAATAGTTGACAATGATTCACCTATGGAAATAGGTTCAGACCTTAAATATCAAACCGGTGTCACTAATGATTCAAATGATCTTTTAAATATTGCAGTAAGATATAAGGAGCCTGATTCCGAAACAAGTAAAGAATTAAACTATCCTGTTACAACTGAATCCATCAAAACTGAGATGTCAGATAATATGAAGTTCGCCGCCGCGGTGGCTGAGACCGGCATGTTACTTCGTGATTCGGAGTTTAAGGGCAAATCAAGTTATGACAGCGTTGTGTCATTACTTGATTCAATTCCCAATATCAAGAGCGATACAAGTAAGTTGGAATTTTTATTACTTGTAAAAAAGATGGCTACATTGACGAAAGAACAATAAAAATAATAATCAAATAAAACTATACTTCCTCCCCGCATTCAAAAACATATCTATCTTTTCATCAGTTGTTGCGAGGGGGAGGTTACACCCGGGAGTAAGCATAAATCCTTTTTTACATTTCTTTCCGGCAAGAATACATCTCTTTACTTCATCTTCTATATTTTTCTGTGTTCCGTTGCAGATTGTGTAAACCGGTGCCACATTCCCTGCAATCATCTTTGAATCTGCAAAAAACTCACAAGTTTCATCTATATCTATCTCATTGTCCACACTAAAGAGGCCTATATCCAGATTTTTTACATGTTCCCACACCTTTTTTGTATTACCGCAAACATGATAGCTTGGTGCTCTGCCTGATTTTTCCTTAATATAAGAGCTGATTTCCAAAGTGTATGGATATGCAAAGTCCTTATACATTTTTGGGCTTATCATAGTACATGAGGCTATAGGATCCGCCATTGAAAAACCTATATCCAATACATTAAAAATATCCACGACCTTTTTTACATTATCTGTTATATATCTCAAAAATTCATGCACCTTATCAGGTGATTTTATCATAGCTTTTAAAAGTTTATCTGTTCCAAGTACAAATCCTGCCAAAGTTAGCGGTCCTGATACAGAAGCTCCCACTCCACAAAATCCGTCTGCAACTTCTCGTAGCCTTGCAGTCGCATTATAATACATCTTTAAGTTTCCGCTATCAAGTGTGATATCCTTTAGCTTATAGACCTCATCAATACTGTTTATAGGATGACTCTCAACATATATCAGCCCCTGCTCGGGGTAGTGCGGCACTACTCCCATTGCCTCTGCAATGCCGTAGGCATTTGGACCTACTCCCATTCCGTCCAGACCGAATCGGTTCATAGACACTATATCTCCCATCACAAGACTGTCTTCATTTCTCCAATACTCTCTGGTATTTTTTCCTATAAGTCTTGCCTTTATCTCGCCCAAAAAAGGATCCATCATTATTCTGTCATAATCTCTTTTTTCAGCTATTGCTTTTGCTCTTTCCATAGGTGTCATCTTATCATTAGGATGAATCTTAAGTTCCATATATTTTCTCCATTATCAATCAAATCTCAAAGCCTTTGCAAATATTTTTTCATACTCTTCAAGCTTTGAAAGTTCAAAATACTCAGTCTCCACAGAGATTTCAGTCATATACTCTATCGCATTTTTATCAAGAAGAGCCATATATGCTCCGGTCAAAGAGGTATTTCCAAGGTATTCCACCTTTCCCTCAAATTCCTTAGGCAATAGTCCCACTCCAAAGAAAGAGTCCATACTTATATACTTACCGAACTGCCCGGCTATACACACTCTTGTTATATCACAGGTTTCAATGCCGGCCTTTTTTATAAGTGCCCTTATTCCTGAAAGTATCGCTCCCTTGGCAAGCTGTACCTGCCTTATGTCTTTTGCTGTAAAATACAGATTATCATTTATTTTTATAAAAGGCTTACCGGAATCGTCTGCTTTAATAAAACTATGATTACTGTCAAGACATTTTTTATCTATAGCACCCATTTTATTTATAAACCCTGACTTTAAAAGCTCCCTTACCATAGAAAGTACACCGCTGCCACATATTCCGATTGGATCTGTATTTCCGATAGTAGTATAAGAGATATCGGCCTCATCAATGTGAAAATCATCTATCGCACCTATTCCTGCTCTTATACCGCATGAAATATTCATACCTTCAAGTGCAGGTCCTATAGCACATGAGGTGGCTAGAAGATTATTATCTGTTTTTAGAAGCATTTCACCATTTGTTCCGATATCTATAAAAAGTATATTTTTATCTTTATCATCACAAATACCGCTTGCATATACTCCGGATACTATATCTGAACCCAAAAATCCTGATATATGCGGTAAAGTTATAAGTGTAGCATCAAGATCAATACCGATATCTTTTGCACATACTCTTTTTACTTCTGTAAATCTAGGTAAAAACGGAAATTTACCAAGGCTCTCCACACTCTCTCCAAGTAAGATATGACACATTGTAGTATTTGCTGAAACTGCAAGTTCCGCTATATCCTCTCTCCTTATCTTGCTTTCATCAAGTAATTTATTTATAAGCGTATTCAAAGTATCTACTATACTTTTTTGCAAAGTAGAAAGTCCTTCCGGATTTTCCAAGGTAAATGCAATTCTGCTCATCACATCAAAGCCGAATTTAACCTGTGAGTTCACATCGGCAACCTTTGAAATAATCTTAGCATTCTTTAAATCTATAAGCTCCATAGCCACTGTAGTAGTTCCTATATCTATAGCTATTCCGTACTTTTCTTGTATATTTGTATGTATGATTTTAGGTGTAAAACTTTCGGTAAGTACGATACTTTCAGGCTTTTTTTCTGATTCAAAAGATTTTAATATAAACTCTTTATCAACTTCATCTATGGAATGCATACAGGCAAGCCTATATCCGGATTTTATATTTTCTTCTCCCAAAAGTTTTCTCTCACTTATGGAAACATCCGTACTTTCAAGCTTTATCTTGCATTTTCCACATACACCAAGTCCATTGCATGCAGCATCTATATGAATATTTTTCTCTCTTAAAAACTCCAATATCGTCATATTTAATCCAATCTGAAAGCTGTAATCCTACCAATTTCACCACGAAAATGTATACATATGCCGGCTGTTATACTCTCTCCATGTTTTGATAATAAAGCCTCAACTATTGAGGAATAACCGCCTTCAAGTTCTATCTGCTTAAAGTAAAATTCTCCATATGATTTCAATAGATTACTAAGTCTTGGGCATAGATGAAGTCTACAATCATTAGACTCACATAAATCCTTTAATTTATATATAAGATTTAGCAAAATAGTATCAATATATACTCTTGCACCTTTTTTACCCAAAAATTCAATACTTGATAGCGGATCGGCAAGACTTATTATTTTAAATCCATATGATATTGCTGTATCTACTCTTTTTATCAGCTCGGTTTCTATCTCATAGATTTTTTCTTTTATAATATCTTTGGCTTCATCCGATAACCTGTCATATTTTATTAAGTACTTATATACAGTATTAAGCTCACCGATATTATCAAAAGTCTGTAATATGCCTTCAAGTTCATATACATTCTCTTTATATAATTTATTATAAACATCATCTGCCGGATATTTATTATTATCGTGACAAAATAATATATCTCTCATTACCTTAGGCCTGATTGCAAAGCTTTTTTGCTACACTTACAGCTTCTATAGCATTATCCGAATATGCATCTGCACCTATCTGCATTGCAAAGTTATGAGTGATCGGACCGCCTCCCACCATAACTTTTACATTGTCACGATATCCGCTTTCTACAAGTCCCTCTATAACCCTTTGCATTCCATACATTGTAGTTGACATCAAAGATGACATACATATAAGACCTGCCTGATGTTTAATTGCAGCCTTTACAAAATCTTCTACAGCAACATCTCTTCCAAGATCTATCATCTCAAAACCGGCGGTTTCAAGCATTATCTTCACAAGATTTTTCCCGATATCATGTGTATCACCCTCTATTACACCGATTACTGCCTTTATCTTCTTATCGACATTCCCCTCTATTTTCCCTTTTAATACATCAATACCTGCATACATCGCATCGGCACAAAGTAATAATTCCGCTATATAATATTCCTCTTCATCATAAAGCTTACCGGCTTCCTCCATTCCCACAGTCAATCCGTCAAGTATACCCTCTTTTGCCGGATAACCTGCCTGCAGATATTCCTTTGCAATATCAACAATCGCTTCATCTTCCATATCTCTTACATAATCCGCCATCAGTCTCAAAAGTTCTTCTTTACTTCTCATATTAAATATCTGCTTAAAGCCTCCAAAATTTTCTCTTCAATACTTACTATCTTAATATAAAAACATATGAAGCTATTATATATCTTTTGAATAAAAAGTATACTTTTATCGTTTTTTTGAATATATATAGATGTTTCTATATATATTTGATATAATTTCTAAGCATTTAAATTCAAAAGAAAGGGTATGAATTTACAAAATTATGAAAAAAATCTTATCATTCGGACTTGCCGGCATGATGCTTGCAAGTACACTTTTAGCAGGATGTTCTACAACTGCAAAAACGGAGAGTACAGAGACAAACAAGGAAGCGGCAGAGTCTACAACTGCAGGTACATCATCAGAAAAAACTGTGATCAAATTATTGGTTCCCGGCTATGACGGCGGATATTTAAAAAAAGAGCTTGATAACGGTATCGCAGGATTTGAAAAGGAAAATGAGGGTGTAGAAGTAGAAATAGTATCCGTAGGTTGGGATGAACTCAACTCAAAGATAGTTTCACTTTATCAGGCAGGCGATGCACCTGATATCATGCTTACAGGTTCAAGAACATTAAAGCAGCTTGCGACTCTCGGTATAGCTGAGGATTTAAGTTCTTATATAACAGACGATTTTAAGGCAAACAGAGTTGAGTCCGTTTTGGCAACAGGAAGCGTTGACGGAAAGCAATACGGTATTCCTATGGCATTCTCATCAAGAGCTTTATATTATAGAAGCGATTTGATAGAAACACCACCAACAAACTGGGACGAACTTTTAGCAACTGCTAAAGAGGTTCACAGCTCTAATCCTGATGTGTATGGATTTGCAATTCCTACAGATATCACAAGCGGAACTGATGAGCTTTTAAACTTTATATATCAAAACGGTGGTGCTTTGGTAGATGATAAGGGTGAGATTACTTTTGATACTGAAGCAAATGTGGGTACTTTAGAATATCTTAAGCAGTTCAATGATGAAAAGCTTGTTCCGGATGTTGTAAGCACTGCAAGAGGAGACCAGGCTACATTATTTGCAAACGGTAATCTTGCAATGTTTGTATCAGGTCCATGGGAGAAGGAAACTCTTGATAAGTCTGCCGATACAGCACCTTACAAGGTAGCAGTACTTCCTGAAGGTAAGCAAAAGGCTGAAACCTTGGTAACAGACTCTTATGTTATCTCAAGTATCAGCAAGAACAAAGATCTTGCATGGAAATTTGTAGAATTTATGGGACAGCCTGAATATCAAAGACCTGTATCAGAGGCTTTCGGTTGGTTCCCTATATTAAAGGAAGAGTTTGAGGATGAAAGATTCAAAACTGAGTTTATGCAGGCATTTGCTGCAAGCATAGAGTATGGTATCAGTGAGCCACAGGTAGAAGATTGGGACAGCTTCAATAAGGCATTCCTCACAGCTGTACAAAAAGCTCTTACAGGTGAGATGGGAGCAAAAGAGGCATTAGATGAGGCACAGTCTGAAGTCGCAAAATAAAGTCTCTTCAAATAGAGCCGATTTTAAAAAAAGATTTCAACCTTATATATTGCTGCTGCCTCTTTTTATAGTAGTGGCATTATTATTTGGATACCCGATATATCGCATTATATCGGGGTCTTTTTTTAAGATTGCAATTATCAACGGTGAAATGAACTTTGTAGGCCTTGAAAATTTCAAGAAAGTTTTCAGTGCGAAATTCTTTCTTCCTACCCTCTCACTCACTTTCAGATATGCTGTAGTTACTGTTTTTCTTAAATTGTCTTTGGGATTTATCATGGCATTATTTATGAACAGTGATATGTACTTTTCAAAGTTTCTAAAGTTTATGTCACTCCTGCCATGGGCAATGCAACAGGTGGCAGTAGCCGTTATATGGAAGTGGATACTGGATGGAAATTACGGCTATCTGAATTTCTATCTTCAAAAACTTGGATTGATACATGAAAATATAAGCTTTCTTTCAAATCCGGGTATGGCATTTTTCGCCGCTTCATTTGTGGATACCTGGCTTGGGCTTCCAATGGTCTCTATGATATTTATGGCCGGGCTTTCAAATATAAATTCTTCACTTTATGAGAGTGCAAAAATAGACGGTGCAGGTGTTATAAGTAGATTCTTTCATATCACCTGTCCATGTATCAAGAGAGTATTTCTGGTTACATTAACTTTGGTAGGTATATGGACTTTCAATTCCTTTAATGTTATCTTTGTTCTTACAGGTGGTGGTCCTATGAGAAGTACTGAAACTCTAATGCTGAAAATATATGAGCAGGCTTTCTCAAAGTTTAATCTTGGAGCTGCATATGCACTCTCCTCTGTAGTAGTTATAATACTATTTATCTTTACAATGCTTTATTATAAGCTTGAAGTGGAGGAGGATTGATATGATTTTAAGAAGAAAAATATTCAAAGCCATAAGAACATTATTTTACTCTGTGTTTGTTTTTATATTTATCAGTCCCATATTTATTATGTTAAATACCTCTTTGAAAAAATATGAGGATATAACAAAATGGCCACCTACATGGTTTAGGGCTCCACTTGAATGGGTTAATTATAAGACTGTTTTAATAGGTGAAAAAAGCATATTGCCTGCACTTTTGACAAGCTTCTATGTTTCCACAGCTTCGGCAATCATTTGTCTTTTGATAGGAATTTTAGCCGCATATGCTGTGGCAAGGTATAAATTTAAACTTAGAAAAACCGTGCTTTTGATTATAATACTGACTCAGATGTTTTCAGAGGTAATACTTGCCTCACCGATATATATTGTATTTAAAAATCTTGGACTGCTTGATACCAAACTTGCACTTATTATTGCAAATGTAGCTGTATGCCTACCTATGAGTCTCTGGCTTTTGTACTCTTATATAAAGGATATACCTATAACTCTTGAGGAAGCCGCATGGATGGACGGTGCTACAAGGCTTGAAGGTGTAAGATTTATTCTTGCCCCTTTGATACTTCCGGGTCTGCTTACAACAGGGCTTTTTGCCTTTATCAGAGCTTATGGAGATCTGCTTTTTGCCCGAACATTTATATTGTCACCGGAAAACAGAACTGTAGCTATGGCACTTACAGACTATCAGTCACTTTATAAGACCACATGGGAAACTCAGATGGCTGCAAGTGTCATCACAATGATTCCAACACTTATAATATTTATTTTCATTCAAAAATTTCTTATAAAAGGGCTGCTTGGAGACAGTATCAAGGGCTAAAAAAGAGTAAAACCTTAATATGGGGTTTTACTCTTTTTATATTATTTATATTGATAAATTTTCTCACCGTTTTTTTCCGCAAGAATATCAAAATTAAAGTCTGAGAGATCGGCTTTTAGTACCGCTCTTTCCTCTTTATTCTTCCATTCCATAAAAATCTTACTTTCGCTGCATTTCATAGTAAATTCACTCTCATTTGAAAATACAGGGAATGTATGGCGGAATCTAAGCATTTCAAGCTGCTTCAAAACGATATCCCTTTGCAATCCGGCTTCCATCTCCTTAGCAGTCAGATTTGTACGATTAATTTCCTTATGTCCTCCGGCTCCTGCTCTCTTTACCGCTTCGTGATCATTCTTTCCTGCAAAAAGATCCAAATACCACACTTGTGGCTTTCCGGGCATAAAGATTTGAATAGCTCTGGCAAGAAGCATTCTCTTATCCTCTTCACCCAATGCACTGTAGTAAGTTGCATTTACCTGATAATATACATTCTTTTGGCCGTGCAGATCCTTTACATATCCGCCTCGCTTTACCACAGTATCTATGACGGATTGAATCCTTTCCTCACTGATAAGTCCCTTTAAATCAAGTAGAGGTATACCGTCATGGCAGCCGAGCATATTTACGACTTGTATCTTCTTTTCCACAAGTTCATCAGCCCATTTTTTTAAGACTTCGCCTGATTGCTGTTCAAAGGCATCTATAATAAGTCCCGGAAGGAAGAAATCATAAGTCATATAACCCTTATTTGCTATCTTCTCATAGATTTTTTCCTCATAGCTTGCGTGAATCTCAGGTAGTAGTCTCACATTGTATTTATCAGCCAATTCTCTCACCTTTGTAAGTACATCCCAGGTGGCAGGCTCATTTAAGAAATTCTTCTCACCTACCTCTTTCGGAGCATAGGCAAAAGCATCCAGTCTGACTATCTTGGCACCGTAATCTGCCAATGTCTTTAAAGTATTATCATAAAACTCCCAAACAAGAGGTGATTTGATATTCAGATCCATCTGTCCAAGATATTTTCTCTCTGACTCCAGCTTATCACAAAGTTTTTTCTTTTGATCATCACTAAGTTTATTGCTGTAGATATTTGACTCGTTTAAAATCTTTTCAGGTGATTTACCCTCTATCAGACTCTCATTTAATAAACTTGCCAGCCCCTCTGCAATACTGTACTGTACTCCTGTAATATTTCTGATATCCACAGCATCCAAAGAAGGATATCTTACTTCCTGATAAAATGTATTCCAATAAGGAACTTCCTTTCCGTCAGGAAATCTAACCATCAGTATAGGCAGACCCGGCTTTCTAAAAAACATATCCTTTATAAGCTCAGGTTTTGGCTGTATATAGCCTTCCTCAGTCATCTCGCCACATCCGGCCCAAAATTTATTCCAATCAATAAAAAAATCTCTGTACTTTGACTTCTCACCGTTTTTTATAATATCCTGAAACTGCTTTGAAAGCACCGAAGCATGATTCAGTATGAAATCAAGCTTTAAATCAATTCCAAGCTCATCAAGCTTTTTCAAATCCTCTTTTTTTGCAAAAAGCTCATTTAAAGAATAATCAATTACTGAAAAGCCTCTGTCGAGATCTGTATGGAAGAGACTTGGGAGTATGTAAAATGATGAAAATACATCCTTTAACTCGTTTTTACTGAGGAAATTTGCAATATCACTTAAGTTCCCACCAAGACTGTCAGGATAGGCATTTAGCATCGGACCGTTATTATTTTTATTCACACTACCCACCTACATTCCTATATATTTACAATATTCTTCATAGCTTAGTCTGTCACCGCTTGGAGTAATAATTATCTTTGCCTTATGTGCCTGATTTATCAGTGATTCCTGCTCTATATCAAGTACCATGGTTGTAAACGGACTGTCAATTCCGCAGTCACGATTTCTTAAAAGTCTGTATTTCAAAGTTTCTGCCGGAGTATTGTGTATAAGTATCGGTATATCGACTCCATTGAAGCAATCACTGTTTCCATGTGTCCATTCAATTAAAAGAACTCCTACATCCTTAAAATCCACATCATCATACCATATCTGTGTATTGCTTCTTCCCATTCTCTTTAACCAGATTTTTTCCGCTCCTGATTTAAATTGGTCAACAACATCCTCAACTTCCTTAAATGCAAGCTCATTGCCTGTACCGAGATACTCCTTAAGTGCATTACGTCCACCGTTTATATATGACTTGTACCATGGATATTTTTTTATATTTTCAGGGTCTGCATCATTACCCTCTTCTTGCAGCTTATGAACTGTTTGAAAACGTTCTTTATTGTACTCTCCGTCCTTTACCAGACCTTTTAATCCACCTTCTCTAAAAATATGTAAGCGCTCTGCATCATTGTACTCAGGGATTCTTCGTGGATAATTGTCTCCACCCAAAATATAGCTTCCTATTCCTATATCATTTAAATAATACGAAAGCACTGCGGCTATTCCTGATTTTCCCACACCTGAACAACCTGATACGGATACGACAACCTTTCCGTTACCGTTTTTACTCTTAACTTTTTCAATCTCCTCAAGCAAATCAGGGAAAATCCTGCCTGCTCTGTCAATATGATACTCTGTTATAACAACCTTGCTTCCAGGTACATCAGCCTGCTCTATCTCCTTAGGCAGTACCGGCGGCTTCCAATTTTTAAATTCTTGCATAAGTATTCACCTCATATAAATAACCGTACTTATTTTTGATTTTTATACTAATCTTTTCCCAAAAACAAGCACTCCATATGAAAACTGTTTCATATGGAGTGTAACATAATATTGAGTTATTTTCTATGTATTTATTTTTACATGTTTGTATACTTTTTAAATTCTGCAACGCTCATACCTGCTCTTTTTGCCGCATCCGAAATACTTAGAATTCCGTCCTTAACAAGAGAAATAAGCACATTTACAGTTCCTTCTTTAATGCCTTCTTCTCTTCCTTTTGCTATCCCCTTTTCCATTCCTTTTGCTATTCCCCTTGCTTCTACTCTGTCAAGTACCTCACACATAGTTAAATTCTCCTTTCCTTTCACCTCGTTTATAGTCTCTTCAAATCTGTAATCATTCGTCATCGCAGACATCAGCATTAAAAGTTCATCCACATGTTCAATTACTGTATCACCGGCCACATAGTTTTTATTTACACGCATCTGATACAAATAGTCCGCCAGTATATGAAAATCACTTTTGAACATATCTATCTTTTCTCTGTCAAGATATGCTATTTCAAAGAGATTAATTTTGAAATCATTAACATATGGTTTGATCATTTCATCTATCTCCAACAGTTCAAATAAGCTCTTTGGCTGATTCCATCTACTATTATACCCGAAATATAGTACTAATGTAATCACAGGATAAATTACTTCTTTACTGTTCTCCTTTTTGGCCTGCTTGACATACTCCTCTCCGTCATATCCAAATACCCTCAGCGGCATTCTCTTTTCCGGCTTTGTCTGATTCTCCAATCCGAACATTGATAATTTTATCTTACTGTTATGCCAATATTTTGCTATATCCCTATACTGTGTCCTTATCCTGCCATCCATCTTTAAAGTACTTCCCGTCAGTGCATCTGTCAAGCTGTCTTCCTTTACTATTTTCTCGCCGTTAAACAGTAAAACATTTATAATATCTGCGAATACATCATTATACCTTTCAAGTGTCTTTTGTGTAATATCTTTTTCTTTGTTGCCCTTCATACGACCTCCCTTAATGCGACTGATTAGATTTAAAAGAAATTGTTTTAAGAAATAATATTTGTAAATGAAAATAGAAATAAAATAAGTACCATTCACTTGGCTTTATTTTATGATGAATATAAATATTTTTCAATAACAATATTCTTAGATCGTCCCCTTATCGGGGTTAATTTCTGTAAACTGTTTTAGTAGCAGTGCGACTTGATATATTTATGCAGACAACGTTTCCGTCCCCTTATCGGGGTTGATTTCTGTAAACGAGATATGCTCATAGCTGTATACCTTGCAGCGTTTGGCAGTTTCCGTCCCCTTATCGGGGTTAGTTTCTGTAAACTTTATTCTACCCCATTTACCCTTTTCATCTAACTTGGTTTCCGTCCACTTATCGGGGTTAGTTTCTGTAAACAATTTTTCATGACAGCTGTAAACGAGTACCTTAGTGTGTTTCCGTCCCCTTATCGGGGTTAGTTTCTGTAAACAAGAACTTCTCTTATTGATTGGATAAGGTTTGTATTACAACCGTTTCCGTCCCCTTATCGGGGTTAGTTTCTGTAAACTCACTATATTGACGGTGAAACAGAGTTTATAAGAGAAAAAGTTTCCGTCCCCTTATCAGGGTTAGTTTCTGTAAACAAAACCCTACCTTATCTTTCGAATTATCTATCTGTGTTTCCGTCCCCTTATCGGGGTTAGTTTCTGTAAACTAGAATTTATCTGTAGTTCGATGGAACAGGGTAAAAGTTTCCGTCCCCTTATCGGGGTTAGTTTCTGTAAACTAATGTATCAGGTAAGTGGTATTTTCTAAGAGCTGATGGTTCTATGTTTCCGTCCCCTTATCGGGGTTAGTTTCTGTAAACACCGCTGTAGCAGGATCCGGAAAAACAACAACGATTGTCGGCAGGTTTCCGTCCCCTTATCGGGGTTAGTTTCTGTAAACTCGGCTTTGACGAAGGATGGATAACTAGTATTCAGAGTTTCCGTCCCCTTATCGGGGTTAGTTTCTGTAAACGATAATCAAAAATTCGATGACTATAACCCTTTCAGTGGTTTCCGTCCCCTTATCGGGGTTAGTTTCTGTAAACGGTATACGTTTAAAGAAGCTTTTGGTATATTTAATCAATGGTTTCCGTCCCCTTATCGGGGTTAGTTTCTGTAAACTCGGCTTTGACGAAGGATGGATAACTAGTATTCAGAGTTTCCGTCCCCTTATCGGGGTTAGTTTCTGTAAACGGTGATACCATAGAGTATGAAGCAGGCTTTATGACAGGTTTCCGTCCCCTTATCGGGGTTAGTTTCTGTAAACCAGGAACCGGTGTATCATATAGCAAAAATGTACCGGTTTCCGTCCCCTTATCGGGGTTAGTTTCTGTAAACCATTATTACTTTCTTGAATTGTACTGTATATATCAATTAGAGTTTCCGTCCCCTTATCGGGGTTAGTTTCTGTAAACTAAGAGCGAAAAGGAAAGAGTATACAGAACTATTCAGCTGGCAAGTTTCCGTCCCCTTATCGGGGTTAGTTTCTGTAAACCCTACCCCCTCCAATCCCTTATAAATAAAGGCCTCTGAGGGGCTTTAGCGTGCCTAAAATTTAACAAGCGATTTTAGCCAAAATTTTCGTAATTTATGTTACTCGAAGTGCTACAAACCCTTATTTTATGCGGGCCGTCTAAAAATCACTATATTTAAAAGAATTATACAACAAAATGTATGAATATATGGCACATCATAAAGTGTCTACAAACTGTCTTAAAAATTCAAGACTATATCATTCTAACACATATCATAACTTTATCCAAGCAATATCTAATTAAATGTTCTACATCGAAATGCGATCATGTACCTCTGCCATCTTAGCATCATTCAGTCTGGACTTACCATGGATTTTTGTAAAAGCTATATATCCGCACATTCTGTCTATCATGGTCATTTCCTTTTTGCCACATTTGGGGCAAGTATCCGGTCTCTCAAAGCCTATATTGTTCCATTGATATCCACAATTATCACAATAAGCCAGAGAAATATTTATTCCCTCATACAGTCCAAGCTTCATGGCGTGAGTTACATAAGCTTCCAAACCCTCTATATTGTAAGGTACATCCACACGCACATATTGGATTTTTCCACCATTAAAAAGATCCCAAAACCTGGCTTCATAGTTTTGCTTTTCTATCTGAGTAATATCCTCAGATACATGACAATGAAATGAATTTGAAAAATAATCTCTATCACTTACATTTTCTATAATTCCAAACTTGTCCCTGAATGACTTCACCTGCTTACCACAAAGACTTTCTGCCGGTGTACCATATACAGAATACTGAATATGATCCAAACCTTGAAATTCAAGCACTTTATTATTTATATACTTAGATACTTCAAGTGCAAACTCACCGTCTTCTACAATAGACTTTCCATTGTAGAGATACTGTAACTCATTCATTGCAGTAATACCATACGAAGCTGTCGCACTTTTTAGCAAAGGTTCTATCTTATCATCCCTATTTAGATGTCCACCATACAAACCTCCCTGCATAAATGCTAAAGGATTGGTATATGCTTTTTTCTGTGCCAAAAACTTATAGGTGCTCTTATGTATCTTTCTAATGATTTCAAGATAATAATCAAGCACCTCATAGAAATCCTTGTTTTCTTCTCTTGATTTAGCCAGAATCATAGGCAAATTTAAAGATACTACACCTATGTTAAACCTGCCTATAAATACAGGAAAATCACTCTCATCAGCTGGATTTTCTCCACCCCTTTCAAACCACTTTGTAAGGAATGCCCTACAGCACATAGGACTTATTACTTTTCCGTACTTTTTATATACCTCGGAAACAATACCGCTATCTCCTGTAAGACTAAGATATTCCGGATACATCACCTTGCTTGAGCATTCTATGGATTCTTTAAAAAGATGATATAGCTCCATTCCTTTTCCATGAAGATTTTTATCATACAAAAATACAAGCTTTGGAAATAATACCGGTCTTTTAAAACCGTCCTTTCCATGCCCTTCTTTTCTCACCTTTAATGCGGCTACTGTTGCCACCTGAGAATATTTATCCCTGCCGATTCCAAATGTTACAGTGATAAAAGGATAATCACCTCTTGGCGAAATCTGCGAATTAAACTTAGCCTCAAGTGAGAAAAAACCGTTTTCAAAGTCCTTTTTTACCTTGGCATTTGCAAGACTGTCAGCCTTTAATTCATCCACTCCAACATCTATATACTCCTGAAAATATATATCATAACTTTTCTTGGCGTATTTTGAAAGCAATTCATCTATCTGTGGAATTGTAAATCCGCCATAAATCTGTGCCACTGCATTCATTGATATACTTGCAATTACGTCAAATGCTTCATTTAGTGTTGACGGTTCATCATACCACATTTCACCCATCTCAAAACCGTCGTCAAGTACCGCCTCAATATCAAAAAGACAGCAATTTATAGTATCTCTTCTAAAACCCATATCATGAATATAGATATATCCGTCATTTAAAGCTTCTCTTTCATCCGGAGCCAGATGATAATTACTGTAAGTTATCTTTTCTACCGCATCCACTATCAATGCACGCTTGCTTGAAACCAGACTACTGTCCATACTTCCGTTACTTCTGTCACAGTCATAGGTGATTTTGCTCATCTGCTTACATATCTGCTCATATATACCGGCATTAACTTCCTTTGTAGCATATAAAAAAACATCCGCCACTTCAGGATATTCATGTAAAGCCTCTTTTATACAGCTATGCCACTCTTTACTCTGAAATTCTCTTCTTCCAAGCTTTTTACTTAAATCTACAAGTGCTTTATAAAAGTCATCATTTATCTTTTCAATAGCGGAATCATCAATAGGTGCAAGAGCAGTTTCTCCATCTGTTCGTATCAGCCCTTTTATCCAAATATCATCCCTTCCATAAGACAATCCTTTTCCGTCTCGTCTAAACAATATAAATTTATCTTCCATAATCCGCTCACAATCTCTATGTCCCATTTCGGGGATTATACTATGATAACATCATCAAATTTAGCCACATCTACCTTACCATATGTTATCACTTCGCTATCTTCATATAACTTATACACCCTTATGCTGTCTTCTCTACCTACATACCTGTCCAACTCAAATACAAGTTTTTCATATTGCTTCTTATTCAGGCTGGCCTCAAAGGCTGACTTTTGCACCCTGATACCATATGATGATAGCAACTTTGACAGCTTAATTCTAGGCTTGTCCTCTGTTATATCATATATTATAAGTACTTTGTACTTAAGTTCTTCACTGTTTCCCATACTCATTACTTTATTTTTAAAGGTTGATAACTTTCAAAACTACCACTGTCAATACAGCTTGCTAATGACTTTACCTGCCACCATATAGCATGTCTGAAACTTACAGGAGCATCCAAATATTCCAGATAATTGATTTCCTTTCTCATCTTATCCTCAAGCTTTTTTACACATACTCTCACTGCATTATCGGATAAGTAGACTGCACCGCTTTCCTCATCATATTTAAACTCATCTATACCTATCTCATTACCCTGTACCAAACTAAGTATAGTAGAATCTACAAGTAGTGCCCTCCACTCTTCAAGCATATCGCTTGCCAGTGCCGGATGGTTTCTCTTTATCTTGTGTATAAAACCGATATAAGGACTTAAATCTCTACTCTCAAGTTCAGCATATATTTCATAATATATTATCGTGTAGCAAAAGCTGATCATTGAATTAAAAGGGTCAAGGGGCGGCTGCCTGCTCCTTCCATTAAAAGAGAATTCTTCTTTTATAAGCTTTGACAACGCCTTAAAATACTCTCTGGCAGCCATTCCTTCATATCCTAATACCTCATCTAAAGTATTACATTTAGATATTTCATTCTCATATATACTAATCCTACATAGTTCTTCACTGATATCCTTCTCTGAATGCTTTTCATATCTCTTTAAGATAATACGCTGATTATGTATCTTAGCCGACTGGATTTTCTTTGAAAACTCCAAACAGCTGCTGTCACAGTCACTAAGATACACTTGTTTTTTCAGTCTTTCGGCGTTGAAATGAGCTGTACTATGTAGCCTGCCGAAATATTTGCCTTTTGTAGAGAGATAAATTACCTTTATACCTTTTTCAAGGCAAAATTTCTGCACAGGTAAAGTCATAGAAATATTTCCAAAGATCATTATAGATTCCAGCGTTTCCTTAGGGAAACTACGCTTTGATCCATCATTGCAATCCACAATTATCTTACCGTTTTCTGTGGATACCTTCGCTCCTTGCTCTGTAATATAAAGGCAGGACATATATTCTCCTTTAAAAGCTATTTTTCTGAAAAACTATTAACGGTCACACGTAAATCATTCTGTATATCTTTTTTATTAGCATACTTTTTCTTATATAATTCAAAGAAATCCTCTATACATTTCTTTAGTTTCTTTAAATCCGCATCCCTATTCCAATCTCCTGCATGGCATAGCTTGTTTCTAAGCACTCTAAGCTCATTATAATACTTTATAAAATCCTCATGCTCCCCGGAATATCTCTTTATCGCAGTATTACTCCTTAGTTTTGCTCTGACAGTATCGGTATTACCTGAATTTTCATTAGAACAAAGCTTTATCATTGTTTCAATCATTGTAATAGCCGCTGCAATATATCTGTTCTTTTCAATATGCCAATATGCAAACTCTACATACAATGCAATATTGTTTTCATCCTGGTCCAAATACTTACCGAATCTATCATAAATCTCATCAAATATAAAATCTATAACATGATTTCCTGTTGAACCCTTCTCTTTAACTTTTTTACAATTAGCTACCATATTTCTTAGTTCAGATAAATTATTGGTATCTACAGCGCTACATAGTCTTTCCAATGCATTCTTTACATCCTTTATTACCGCACGTGAAATATTACTGTCATCAATCTCACCCTCTTTTCGAAGTTGATCCAGTAAATGTGTTGTCCCAAACCTTTTGAACTCATCAGCCGCCTTTGTCCAATCCAATAATTTTAACAGAGGTTCCTGGTTTACAATAGGAGTAATACCATCTTCTCCCTGCCCTTCAAACATACCGTAGGATACAAAGTCTAATCTATCTCCTTCACGCATTGACAGTTTAAAGAAATTTACCGCCAATAATTCATAGAATGCAAGTGATCTGAATGAATGTGTGATATCAAAGGATAAAACATCATCCTTTCCTATGTATTTTTTCGCCTTTGCAAGTCTATCAAAGTTTTCATTCATTTCTTCTATGCTTAAGCCATAGTGTAATATAATTATATCCGAGCAAACACCTCCCATTGTATCAACCAATGTTTGTAATTTTTCTCTACACTTATCCAAGTCTTTTTCTTTACTCTCTTTAAGTTCATATAACTCAAGTGCATAATCTTCACTTCTTGGCTTTAATGGAGTTATCCTGCTGTTTTCATAGAACAGATGCTCATACAAGGCATGCCAATCACTTCCTGTTGTTCCGATAAAAATTATTTTATCTATTTTTTTCAACTCAATCATAGCATCATAAATGTATGCACTTTCTACCACATTAGCTCTATCCTCATTTACAGCATATCGTGTATTAGAATACCCAATTTCTTTCGTTTTTGCATCATACTTTCCTGTACCGATTGATGTTAATAATATATTGCTCATATTATATTAAGTCCTTTCCTTTGTTTTTAGAATTTTTCAATAAGCACTTATCTTTATCTTTAATATCCGGTAAGCATTGATCAATTTTAGGTGCCTGTACATTTCCCCTGTTATTGGCAAACCACTTAAATATCTCTTTACCATCTGCCGGTGTCGGATACCCTACAAGTTCTTCTTCACCTTCTGCCAGCGGAACGCTGTATAACTCAATATACCTTTTATTTTCTTCCCATAGATTTTTCATTTTATAGTTTTCGGGATCAGCTTCATTTTCTGTAATTGATAATTTCCCCTCATCAAAGCTATAATTTCTTAAATTCAGTTTTTCTACATTTACCTTTACTGCACCCATACCGTAGGGCTTGCCTCTACCAATTCTATGATTACAGTCATTCCCCAAAGTCAATGAATACAATAATGCTGCAAGTTCTTCTTCACTAATATCTTCAAAGTAGACTTTGAATCTTGTTTTAGCTCCCGGCATCAAAGCTCTGCCTGCTGAACGAATCTTTATATTATTCTCACCGGTTTTACTTTGATTATCTTTCTCGAACAGTTTTTGTGCATCTAAGCTTCTTTCATTTTTCAGCTTATCACTACCCTGCCAATATACCTTTCTTCCTTTTAGTTTTGCTTTATATGTAGCCAGTTTTTTAATTCCTTTATCACCTTCTTTATTTACAGTGTAGTAATCATAATTCCACATAGCCGCTTGACTATCTTTAGGCTTTTTAAGATAGAACTCTGTGGATGAATATTTCGGAGTACCCAGTACCGGTATAAGCCTCGGCACATCAAATTCTGCATTTTCAAAAACTTCTGTATCTGTAAAGCGAAGTCTTGATGCCAATGACTTTTTATCTGCAATAGTTCCAAACAGTCTACAAGCCGGACAAAATCCTGTATTACTGTTACATGCATGATGTTTAAAATGATTATGTTCTAATATTTCTGAAATAGTATTTTCAAAAACTTCCTTTGTCATCATAGCCGGAGCTAAATACAGTTTATCTTCCACCTTTTCATAAAATACAGGCAAGTATCTGATATCTGAATTGTAGTATGCGTTTTTATAATCATCATATTCATTACCATCTTTAGTCTTTTTATCATATCTATCTAATACAGCTTGAAATCTGTCCTTGTCCTGCTGTGTTAATTTGTCTTTTACTATATCCTCTTTTTCAGGAAATATTAAAACCGACTCATTTTTTTTATTAGTAAACTTTTCTCCTTTAATTACAATACCTTTTGTGGCACCTTTTAAGAATTTAAAATCTACATCTATCACATAATCATCTTCATTGCAAGTTATATATATCTCACTTCCTGTAATATAGTTCTTACCTTTTTCATACCCCAATTCTTTAAGTTTATAAAAGCTGATCTTTTTTCTTTTAGCTTTATAGAGTATATCATTCTCTCTATCCCATATTCCGGCTTCTTTTGGCTTCGCACTTCTCTTTACAGCAAGGTTCTTATCATCAATTACCGATAAACAAGAGTCTGTAAGTTGTTCATATATATTTCTTATCATACCCCTTATTTCACTTCCGGGAATTCTGGGATACTTAGGATTTTCCTTAGGAATATCTTTTTTATTCCTACCTGATAGATCATCATATGAGAAAAACTCATTAAAACCATATTCAAAGGTTCTTGTGGTATTCGGTACAAAAACCGAACTCTTAGTTTCTAAAGTACATTCTATACAGCCATCCAGCTTATCGCTAATATCCAAGTCCAAGTCTTCAAACTTTATCCTTTGAGGTTCTTTATCTGAAATCGGAACAAATGTATATGGATTAATAAACTTTTGCTTACTGACATTTTTACTTCCGGTATTCTTACTTTCATTTTTATTTCCCTTTGTACAATCATTTGAAGGCTTACTTTTCTTAGGTTCCGGTTTTTCTATACCTTTGCTTGGTTCCATACCTGCAGCTACTAACTGATCAAACATGCTACTTCCAGATGATTTTTTCTTAACTTTATCTTCCCCTGATGCACCCTTTTTATAGTTTTTTGCCATATCAGCTCACCTCCTTAAATATTCTCTCATCTTTTTCTTCAAATCCAACCAAACGCCAGTCCAGATTTTTCAGTTCTCCCTTTGCACTGAAATAATGCCTTACCTTTGCAAACAGAAGTTTCCCCTTTTCCATCTCAAATGGCAGCATGATTCTTATTCCTCTATCCTCCGAGAGTATGGTTTTATCATTTGAGTTTAACTGTCCCCAAACTTTATACAAATCATCAATAATCTCATAGCCCTCACCTGTGTTATCCTCAATAATTCTACCTATATATTTTAAGCCTTTTTTTAACAGATGTAATTCTCCCAAAGCATTAAATGCTCTAATTTCCAGTACTGAAGAGTCAAGTACAAAATCTTCTTTCTTTTTTATCTGCACTCCGTCCCTGTAATAAATCAGCTTATAATCATAGCTTTTAATCTTATCCGCCATTTCTTCTAATGAATCTTCATTTATAGGAGTAAGCACTGTTCTTGATGCAAGTATATTTTTAAATTCTCTGTATTGCTCCATAACTATTCCCTCCATGATGTAAATATTCCTGCACCTATTGAAGTATTACCTCCTGTTGCAAGATAACCGTTTTTCAGATCTTCAAAACAACCAAGCACAAGACTTTTTGCAAGTTCCAATTCTTCAAAGTCTTTTTTGATCTGGACTTTTAAATAAATAGCTGTATTGCTTTCCTCTTTCTTATATGCCACACGGCCTGTAAATAATGCACCTGTCTGTAGTGCCGAACCGCTGAATCTATCTACGGCAGTCCTGGTTCTGTTAAGTAAGGTTATATTATCCTTGCTGATTGTTATTTCAGGGAAAAATATTTTTGATTTACTTTTTATTGCATCCTTACCGTCTCCATCTTTTGTCTGATATCCGAATAGAGCATCTAAAAATTCTACTTTATTCCTATACTTAACCTTATCTAAAATCCTCTCAATATGATGCCTGAATACACCTGCCCATGCAGTTCCCGGTATTACAACATCACCATGCTTGTTTGTCAATGTCTTGGCATCTACAAATTTACTGTCAGTATCAGGTTCTACTCTGTCCAATGTTGCATAATCTCTTATAAATATAAAACTGTCTAATGCAAGTTTGTCTTCTAATGATATATAAAGTTCACTTTCATTATCTTGAAATGTAAAATCCTCTTTAAGATCTTCCCAAGTGAAATTTATATACCTTTCCATATCTTTTTTATCATTTAAGTTTAGATATAGATGTTTTACATTATCAATATCAAATAACCCAAATCCTCTTGTGGTTTTTGCCCCTATTCTTATGCTTTCTTTCTTAAAACCTGATACTATATCCTCGCAAATTTTTCTTTCTATATCCGGATCATGATAATTTATTTCCATTCTAAAATCAAAATCAGATTTTGATTCGGCAATTTCAAAGTCAAATTTACATCCTGTTTTAGAAACTTTTCTCTCAAGCCTTACAGCATCTCTGACAGATGTATATACATTACCTATTGAAAAGGCATCATAAAATATTATGCTGCTCTCTTTTTCATCACTGCTTTCTTTAGTGGCTCCATATCCGAATACATATTTTGTCTCTGTACCAATATCTTCAAGATAATCCCTGCAAACACCGGCAAGTGAAGTCCCGGGTATAAACACCTCTCCTGATTTATTTCTTAAAATATCCACATCACTGCCTTCACTCTCGCCACTGCCGATCATAAAGGGAGTCTTTGCCGTCAATACACCCCTAAGTGCAATCATACTGCCTCCATTTCTCTAAAATACATTTTTGTAGCAAAAATATACTTTCTGATATAAGCTTTAAATATCATATCTACACAATTATCCAATATATCTTTATAGGAATTCTGATCTCTAAACTCTTCAAAGCTCTTATTCACATCTTCTGCAAATTCAAATATTGCCATATTGCTCTGACCTTTAAAATTCTCTTTTCTATACTCATTGAATTTAGCATAAATTTTTTCATCCATTTCACATGCCTTATATGCTACATTGAGCCTCATGGCATTTGAAGATGTCATATTTTTATGATTTTTCAGGTAATCCTCCGCCGACTTTATTGCTGCATTTTCCGCCTCTTTTATAATATTTTCACGAAGTACTCTGTATACCAAACCATTCTCTTTTATAGCTATATTTTGACTTCTTTCTTCGGCATCGCTCTCACTTACTACTAAAAATTCGCTTCCGTCAATTTGTACATCCCTTACTCTGTACTTTCCATATCCTTCATTATTTAAAATACCCATAAAGCCTTCCGACAACTTTGCCCCTTCAGTCTCTATAACAAGCTGTGTTCCCATTGAGAAGGCTGTATAGCTCGGTCTTGGCATCCCCCATTTGCTGTTATATCCTGCTATTTCCAGTGTATCCGTATATATTTCCTTTATATCATCAATATTGCAATTTAGTATTTTTGAAACTTCCGCCTTTAATTCAGCAATATCTCCTGTATTGCAGGCAAAATCATCAACTATTATAGTATCGGATAAAAGTTCAAATATCACTTTGTTGGCTGAAGATTTTTTTTCTACAACATCTTTTTTCCTAAATGATTTAATGTTTATTCTGCACTTACCATGCTCTGCATTTATTGCTGCACCTAAATGAAATATTCCCTTATTAATATTTATAATATCAGTCAATATTTTTATATATTTCTTAGGCGCATGAATATGTCCTAAAAAGTAATATCCCTCACTCATACATTTTACTGTATATAAAAGTTTTTGCTTCTTTAAAAAATGATAGTTAATCACCGTATCCGCAGTTATGTTTGATATACTATTATTTCCTGAATTTCTGTAGTAACCTGAGTTTCTTACATACTGAACACCCTTTTGAATCTTATATCCGTCTGCAAAACTTAGCATCAGTTCAGGCTTTCCTTTTTGTGACATCATTCCAAGCGGCATTGGATACGACTCTTCATCCTTTACGTCTGTAGGATATGCCATGCTGAACATGACATTTTCTAAAAACTCATCTACCTTTATACCATAGTCAGTATTTGCTATGCACCCGGCAAAATATCCCTGTAAAACCGTACCTGAGATATAGGGTTTTTTCAAAATAATATTGTCTTCATTTTCAATAATGTAAGACAAATTATCTATATCTTCATCAGGCACACAAATATCTTTATACTCTTCATATCTATTATATTCTGATAATGTACATACAATCTCTCCATATCCTCGGTTTCTACCCAGTCCCATATTTCTTAGTAGCTTAACGGCATTTTCAATCACAATAAATTCCTGCGAGTCTTTATTACAATTCATCTCGAGTACAGCATTAAATATCAGACCTTTGGGGAATGTACCTACTATACGTAATGAATGTTTCTTTGCAACCCCATCTTCAATGGCGGTGGAGTGACGGTCGGTAGTGTATATCTCTTCTATTGCAGTCGGATTTATCAGTTTTTTCTGCTCATCATTTAATCCTCTTAATTCTGCTTTTAATTCATCCACATCACTTAGTACCGCATTCCCAACCCTTAATATTCCGGCAATATATCCGCTTCCGAATATTTTTTCAACCATATCTGAAGAGATATATCCATTTTTTTGCATAAATTCCACTTTATCACGTAACAATCCCTTTAATCTTCTGCCATATATAATCGGGAACCCGTTTTTATCATAGGTTGAACTTACATCCTGCCTTATTCCATCGCCCTCACCGGCACCGCAACACATATCAGATAACAGTTTTATTTCTAAAATATATCTAAGCATTATTCTCCTCCATAAGATCAATCACATCTAATGCATCAAAATATATTGCTATATTATCAGCACTGAATACCTCTTTACTTTTATCACCGCTAATACCCTCCTTATTTCTGCTTAAAATTCGCCTGTGACAATTTTTTGCTTCATCCATGCCCAATGAATAGCTGTTTCTTAATTCTTTCAGCTTATTCCTTGCAATATCACCGGAAAGTATTTTATTTACTATCTCCTTAAAATCATTATATCTATGCTGCAAAATACTCGCATCCTCTGTAAAAAAGTAAGGTCTGGCATTAAGTTTATATTCCTCTTCATTATGGGAAAATGTATACTTTTCTTTT
Organism: Lachnoanaerobaculum sp. OBRC5-5; assembly: GCF_000296385.1. GTDB lineage: Bacteria > Bacillota > Clostridia > Lachnospirales > Lachnospiraceae > Lachnoanaerobaculum. Next base: position 2,805,690 of record NZ_JH815185.1, on the reverse strand, counting down.
CTGTATTTAGCTATTTCAGAAGTCATTCCGCTGCGAATTATCTGAAAATCCATGCAAGATGTATCTTCATGTATACTTCTTTTTTCACTCAACTCCCTTAATTCTGTCTTTGCCGACTTACATAATTGTTCCGCATAATCATAAGCCATATCAAAAGGAAATTTATTGTGTACAAATGTTAATCCTGCTCCTGCCGAAACATTTATTCTGCTTCCACAAATCTCCGGATACAGTTCCTTATTTTTTTCAACTTCCTCTCCTAACTTTTGCATGTATACATCTACAAATTTAAAAGCCCTTCCTGCATCCATAACTATAGTTAAGTCATCACCGTCTCTGATGACCACTCTAAAAGGCAGAGGATCTTTATCCATTGTATTATTTATTTCATACTCATATACTTGATCCAATGTCTCAATAAGTGCATTCTCATATATACTGTCTATTTCCATGGACAGTAACTTCATATGCTTTAAACTCTCTCTTATTGTGTTTTCCGGCCTGTCATCTATGGACTTTATAAAACCTTGTATCTTCTTACCCATACTGTTTCCGTCAATATGAATAATAGCAAGAAAACTTTTTTTGTCATCAGATTTAAAATATTCATCAAATTGGTCTGCAAAATTATACTTTTCCAATTTACCCATATTTCTGTACTTATGTTGTTTTTTCTGAAATATGCTTGCTGCACATGCCAACTCTTTTTTATTTTTAAAATCGTAGTTCACTATTATAGGTTCAAATGTGTTTACATCCTGCGCATTTATGGAAAATCCTCTTACAGTGCTTACAGCGGTATGCTCTCTTTTAAATATCGCCATTTTAGACATCAACTCTTCATATACTTTTCCATACCCCTCTCCCTTAATATCCAAGCTTTCAATTTCTACAGCTGCATAACATAAACGTATATTTCCGGCAGTAAGTTTATACACTTCCTTTTGCATATCTCTGTTTGTTTTTTCCATAGTTTCGGCATCTTTAAAAAGTGCCATTGCATTACCGCCACCGATATACACTACATTTCCCTTTATTTTATGTTCAAACTTATCAGGTCTATAATCTTTATCTTTCCATGCATCATACTCTTTGACCTCTCGCCCAAGCACTTTCGGTAAACATTCATACATAATCTTATGTATGATATTTGAGCCACCCATCTGTTCCTTCAGCTTACCCGTAGCAAAAATAAATTTTTGTATACCGCTTATGTCATACATCACTAAATACATTTTTCTCTCCTTTATAATCCAAGTTCTTTTACCAAACTTTTAAATTCTTCAATATATTTTCCAACCGTCTGTCTGGATATAGGCTTGCCTTTCCCACTTGCAATATTGTTTCGGTAAAAATAATCCTGTAAGTTTTTTTGCATTTGATTCAAGCTTATTCCTTCTCTTATACTTGCCATAATAATGCAATATAGATCATAAAAATCTTCCGGCTCACCCTCTTTTAGAAAAGCTACAAGAGTTTTCCTTATAATAGAATATATCCTTTGTTCATTATTCAAATATATATCCATACTTTCATTATTCTTGATATCACCTACCCCCTTTTTATCTTCAATATCATTTATAATATTATAGCTAAGTATGGATTGGTAAATGCTCACCTTCTTATTAAGGCTATTTTCTATATTTATAATATCCTCTCTACATTTTGCCTCTCCGGTCACATGTAGCGGTAAAACTTTGAATAATGCTTCAAAAACCCTGTATCCGCTTTCACTGTCTATAATTTCAGCTTCCACACCTTGAACTGTACCTATAACATCACTTATCTCTTCTGTTATACTTTCATAATTTACTACAGTAAACTTAGTTTTTTTGCCCTTGCAATCCAATTCAATATTATTACAATTTTCAGCTTTATTTATAGAAGATATTTTATACCCCAGCATCATTTTTATATATGCATTAAAAGAATCATTTTTTTCAAAATCATAGCATTTTTCACTTTTAAAACATAAAGCTTCACCCAATACTTCATTCAATGCATCTAACTCAATTTCTCTGCTCTCTTTAATATCCCTGATACCCCCATCGTCAGTATATAGATTAAGTTTATATTCTCCTATAACTTTCTCACATATCTGATAGGCTAATTTTTCTATATCGCTTTGTATCTCCTGATTACCCATATCTTTCATATACTTTTTTTGTAATTCAGACCATCTACATGCAAGAATATCTATATTCTTCATTTTTATTATACAAAAAACAACAAAATCAGCAAACTTTCTGCCACTTTTGTTATTTTTATACAATATATTTCCTTTTTTATCTCTTTTTAACATGTTATCTAATTTAGTCTTATACAAAACATAGTGAAATCTTTCAGGTACTCCGGCATTATCAAAGTGAATGAATTCACAAACTTCCTCACCGTTTTCATCTGTAAACGGACCTTTAATAAACTCATCACCTAAAAGTATACTCTTGATTTCATCCTTTAAAGCTTCCTCTTCTCCCGATTTAGCATTTATAAGTCTATTAACCTTATCCTCAATAATATTTACTAAATCTGCATATTCCATCATAAAGTATCTCCTTTAGTCTACTCAAAAAACTTTTTTCTGATTTCTTTTAATTTACCTACCGGATCACTTTCACCTGCATCGGCCAACTCTAATAAAAGGGCATTTGTATAAAATAAAGCAGTTAAATCATAAATAAGAGCCTCACGTGTACCTGAATAAAAGCTGCCATATATTATAGCTCCAATCTCTACATTCATCTTTACTTTATAGGCATAGTTAAGTGCCATAAATAACATCATCGGCATTGGTTTAGTTCCAAATGTAATGCATGTATACAATGTTTCATTATCATCTATCGCATTAAGAATATCCTCAAACAAGTTCACGTTTGAATTCATAGTTTGATCACTTACCGCATTTACTATTTGTATATTATTGATATCAAGGTTATTAAGTCCGTTAGATTTTTTAATATCTTCCAACTCCGATTTAAAAATTGTTTCAAAGTTGTATTTTGCAGACTCACTCTCTGTATTCATAATTGCAATTATTTTGATATTATCCCCCGGCTTTGCATAAGCATTTATTGCATTTATAATCGGAAAGCTGACTTCCTTTCCATAGTACAGTTCCTTTGATTCAGGGGCATTGTATATAGATTTTTTGAGTAAACCCTTAGCCTGCTCGGCTATAACCGTAACAAAAGTTTTTACATTGCTCATAAATATTCTCCTTCTAAAATAACCAAAATTTTTACTATCAATATATCCTTACAAATATTCTTTCAACTTTATATGTTTTTTAACTTATCCTTTGCAAAATCCACTACTACTATGATAACTCTCTTTAATAAATCTTTTTGCCAATCTTTCATACTCTTACTCCTTACTGTTAAAATAAAAAATTATCAACTACCAAACATCTCTCTTTATTTATGTTGTTTTTTATTTGTTTTTCATTACCCCCTTCACAAAATCTAATACTACTATTGCAACCTGTTTTGCCAACTCTTTTTTCCAATCATTGTCTTTAGAATTTTTCATACTCATAACCTCTTTTCATATATTTTGTACTTCTATATTTATAATAATCCCTGTTTTATCCCATGTTAACTTTTAGTCCAAATTATATTTATAAATTTATTTCTAATGAGTTACTTTAATGCCACCCATACCCATGGACGTTTTAATACCAACACCTGAGTATGTCCCGAATTCCGCCAACATATGTACCATATTGATAATATGTTGAGGTGCATTTATAAAATATTCCAATTCACCACAAAATGACGGTACTCTTATTCCCTCCAATGAAAATGTATTGCTCCTTAGATTATAATTTTTTAATATAAGAACTTCCTCTAATAATGGCAAAAACTCATCACAGGAAACTCCTATATCTTTTGAAAAATCATTAAATTTATTCATCAAACTTTGAAATATAAGTCTTACAGTAGGATAAATCATATACTCCCCCTTACACTTAAATGATGTAGGTGTAATAAATTTAAATTTAATACTTTTAGCCTGTCTCTTTATATAAAACTTTTCAAACAGTTGATCATAAGTAATACTCTTGATTTCTTTTTTTTCTATAATGATGTTTTCTTCTCTATGCTTTAGACTAACACTGTCCAATGTACAAATACCGGTTATTATCTCATTCTTGGCATCAGAGTCTAATGTATTGATTGTCCATATAAGCTGTTCTCCATATTTTATAATGTATTGGCTATAAGAGTGTAGTTGATTCCTATGCATCTCTTTAGAAAACTCTTTACTTATATTTTCCATAAGAAATCCATGCAATATAGAACCCATATTTGCATCATATGTATTTTTATTGTTCATATTTAAACTTATATCAAGTCTGGTAAGCATAATTTATATTCTCCTGAAACTGTCATATATTATGTAGTAAGTCTAAGCTAATTCTACTGCTTATTCAAGATATTATTAACTTTATTTAAATTTTTTATTAATCTATTTTTATGCTCTTTGGTTTTTTGGCATCTGTTAAGTACTTTTACCAAGGCTATCATAATATAAACCAATCTTTAACAACTTTTTTTCCAATCTTTCATAACTTCTCCTCCAAAATATATTGCATTCCATCTATAATAACTTTCCCCTTGCGATTAAATTTAAACTATTTTTTTATTATCCTCTTTACAGCCTCCTTGACCAAAATATTTATTACTACTTCTTTTACAACAGCTTTAACTATTTCATTCATATTTAAATCTCCTAACTATTTATATGCTAAATTTTATCTTTCACTTATATAATGTGTTCCAAAATTCATGATGTTAACTTTAAGCTATTTTTTATTATTTTTTTACAACCTCATTGACTAAAACATTTATTACTACCTCTTTTGCCCCCGCTATAAATACTTCTCTCATACAAATACCTCCTGAATATACAATAAATCTTTGTTTCACTTATATAATGTATGAAACATTTTATGATGTTAACTTTTAGAATGAAATTTTTATAAAACTTTGAATAAAAATGAGCAAAGTAATTTTCTTAACAAGATTTCAGATATGTTAAGTGAGTATATTATAGATAAAATTGACTTGCAGAATATTTCACAACATATTACAAGAAACTTTATGTTTTGTGACGGTAATCAAAACAGGGAAAAAAAGATAAAACATTACTCCTTTAAGCCAAAAAAAAGATGAAGTTTTGAACTTATTATGGATATAGATTCCAACCCTGTCGGTGAAAAGCAATCGGAATTTATAGGTAAAATGTTAATTTACTACTTTAGAAAAGCCTTATTTGAAAAATAAAGAATTTTATTCAAGAGCACTTTTGATAAACTTATTATTTGCTGCAAAAATCCGGAATTTATAAATTTAACTTATTCACCTGACAATGAAAGGTATACAGTTATCCCTTATGGTATTATAGTCTCAAAAGAACAGATGTTTAATTATTTATTTTGTTATAACTATGATGAAAATATGGTTATAAAATATTATACTTATAGACTAAATAGAATTAAGGCTGTATCAAATAGTTGACAAAGAATTGAGCATCCAAATGAAATTAAAGAGAATTTTCTGCTTACTCAAAAGCTTGGTACTTTATATCCCATAAATACTCAAGTTGAAGAAAGTTGTGTGTTCCTAAGTGCTAAAGGTATATATTCTTTTAATCATCTTTATTTTGGTAGGCCACAAGTGGAACGTAAAGAGCAAACTGCGGAAGGAAATTTCAGATACTATTTCAGTTGTTCTACTGAACAACTTTATCGCTATTTTCACAGATTCAATCCCAGAGATGCAATAGTAGAATATTATCTTTCTCTAAGAAAAGAATAATAAACTTTTATAGAAAAACATTAGAAAGTTATAAGTCTGGAAATTTAGAATATATCAAAAAGGGTTGTACCTTGTTCTTCACTTTGACGAACAATTGGCTAACAGTCCAGAAAACTCTAAATCCTCCATAACTTTTTTAGGGTGTAGACTGGATTGTCATCGGGTAAACTCAATTCGTAGAAGCTAAAGTTGATTTTCTGTTGACCTATTTCAAAAAAGTAATTATAACAATTAACTGTAAGCATAGTTGCATTATAATATGTAACGGAGAAAGATGGTTATCGTTAGCCATCTTTTTTTATGTAAAAACTTAGGGAGGAGTAACTCGTTTTGAGTTACTCCTCCCTCTTTTATGGCTTCCATTTCCCGACAGCCCTTGTACATTTTGATCCTATGGTCCCTTTGATAAAACTCACTTTATATATCCTCTAAAGGATTCTTCACTCATACCGGCTCTTCTTGCTGCATCCGAAATGCTTAAAATTCCATCCTTTACCAGAGAAATAAGGACTTGTACAGTTCCTTCTTTAATTCCCTTTTTAATACCCTCTTTAATGCCTTCTTCTCTTCCTTTTGCTATTCCCTTTTCCATTCCTTTTTCTATTCCCCTTGCTTCTACTCTGTCAAGTACCTCACACATAGTTACATTCTCCTTTCCCTTCACCTCGTTTATAGTTTCTTCAAACCTGTAATCATTCGTCATCGCAGACATCAGCATTAAAAGTTCATCCACATGTTCAATTACTGTATCACCGGCGACATAGTTTTTATTTACACGCATCTGATACAAATAGTCCGCCAGTATACGAAAATCACTTTTGAACATATCTATCTTTTCTCTGTCAAGATATGCTATTTCAAATAGATTCATTTTGAAATCATTCACATATGGTTTGATCATTTCATCTATCTCCAACAGTTCAAATAAGCTCTTTGGTTGATTCCATCTACTATTATACCCGAAATATAGTACTAATGTAATCACAGGATAAATTACTTCTTTACTGTTCTCCTTTTTGGCCTGCTTGACATACTCCGCTCCGTCATATCCAAATACCCTCAACGGCATTCTCTTTTCCGGTTTTGTCTGATTCTCCAATCCGAACATTGATAATTTTATCTTACTGTTATGCCAATATTTTGCTATATCCCTATACTGTGTCCTTATCCTGCCATCCAGCTTTAAAATGCTTCCCGGCAGTACATCTGTCAGGCTGTCTTCCGTCACCACTCTGTCTCCATTAAATAATAACACATTTATAATATCTGCGAATACATCATTATACCTTTCAAGTGTCTTTTGTGTAATATCTTTTTCTTTGTTGCCCTTCATACGACCTCCATATAATATTACTGATTTGATTTTATAGAAATTGATTAGATAAAACATAAGATAAAATGAACATAGAAATAAAATAAAAGTCGTTCACTTGGCTTTATTTTATGATGAATATAAATATTTTGCAATAGCAATATTCTTAAATGTCCTTACAGAACTTAAAATATAACAACCAAAAAGAGACCGCCACACCGGCAGTCTCCATTTTATCTTTATTCTTCATCGCTCTTAGCATCTGCTTCTTCATTATCAGAACTATCTTCAACTTCTGAAACCTCTTCAGCATTCTCCGGCTCAAGAGCCTTTTCTTCCGACTCCAAAGCTTCCTTTGCATCAGCTATCAGCTCTTCTTTGATATCAAGAAGTGCAGGATCGTCCTCACTTAGGATGATTTCATCGTCATCTCCGATGAATTCGTCTGTATTCAGAGTTACGCTTCTGTATCTCTTCATACCTGTACCTGCAGGTATCAACTTACCTATAAGTACATTCTCCTTAAGTCCTATAAGGTGATCCACCTTACCGTTGATAGCGGCTTCTGTAAGAACCTTTGTAGTCTCCTGGAATGATGCCGCTGAAAGGAATGAATCTGTTGCAAGAGATGCCTTTGTAATACCGAGCATTACCTGCTTACCATCTGCAGGAGTCTTTCCTTCTGCAATAAGCTTTTCATTCATATCATTGTAATCCAGAACATCCATTGAATTTCCCGGAAGTACATCTGCATCATTGTTTTCTTCTATTCTTACCTTCTTAAGCATCTGACGAACGATAACCTCTATATGCTTATCGTTAATCTCAACACCCTGAAGTCTGTAAACTCTTTGAACTTCACGAAGCATGTAATCCTGAACCGCACGAACACCTTTTATCTTAAGGATATCATGTGGGTTTACACTACCTTCTGTAAGTTCGTCACCGGCCTCCAATACATCTCCGTTTAGAACCTTTATTCTTGAGCCGTATGGAATCAAATATGTCTTTGACTCACCTGTTTCATTGTTTGTAACAATAATCTCACGCTTTTTCTTGGTATCCTTAAGTTCTACAACACCGCCGAACTCTGTGATGATTGCAAGTCCCTTAGGTTTTCTTGCCTCGAAAAGCTCCTCGACTCTAGGAAGACCCTGTGTGATATCTCCACCGGCAACACCTCCGGTATGGAAGGTACGCATAGTAAGCTGTGTTCCCGGCTCACCGATAGACTGTGCAGCTATAATACCTACTGCCTCACCTACCTGTACAGCCTGACCTGTAGCCATGTTTGCACCATAGCACTTAGCACAGATACCTGTATGTGATTTACATGAAAGAATAGTTCTTATCTTTACACTGTCTCTTCCAAGCTTCTCAAGCACCTTCATTACTGCAGCGGCTCTCTTTGGAGTACACATATGATTTGCCTTAACTACCACTTCCCCTGTATCAGGATCTGTTATAGTTTCTGCAATATATCTTCCTGTGATTCTCTCCTCGAGACTCTCAATAACTTCCTTACCGTCTGAGAAAGCTTTGATTTCCATAAACGGAATCTCTTTGCCTTCACAGCAGTCTGTTTCACGAACTATTAAGTCCTGTGAAACGTCTACAAGTCTTCTTGTAAGGTATCCTGAATCGGCTGTACGAAGAGCAGTATCTGAAAGTCCTTTTCTGGCACCGTGAGCTGAGATAAAGTACTCCAAAACGTCAAGACCCTCTCTAAAGTTTGACTTAATAGGAAGCTCGATAGTATGTCCTGTTGTATCCGCCATAAGACCACGCATACCTGCCAGCTGCTTTATCTGCTTATCCGAACCTCTCGCTCCTGAGTCAGCCATCATAAAGATATTGTTGTATGCATCAAGTCCGTCAAGCAGGTCTCTGGTAAGCTGCTTATCTGTCATATCCCAGGTCTTTATAACTTCTTTGTATCTCTCTTCTTCAGTAATAAATCCACGGGCATAGTTCTTTGCAATTCTGTCAACTGTAGCCTGCGCATTCTTTATGAGTTCAGGCTTACTCTCAGGTACTGTCATATCTGAAATAGAAACAGTCATAGATGCAATAGTTGAATACTTGTATCCGATTGCCTTTATATCATCCAGCACTTCCGCCGTTCTTGAAAGTCCGTGTACATTGATAACCTTCTCTAATATCTGCTTACACTGCTTTTTCTTTACAAGGAAATCAATCTCAGGCTTTAACTCATTTCCCGGAATACTTCTGTCTACAAATCCGAGATCCTGAGGTATTATTTCATTAAATAAAAGTCTACCCACTGTTGATTCAACAGTGTCTGATATAACTTCTCCGTTTTCAAGCTTTTTGCTTATTCTGACCTTGATCTTGGAATGTAATGTAACAATCTTGTTGTCATATGCAAGAATCGCCTCATTTACACTCTTAAAGAACTTACCTTCTCCCTTTGCTCCCGGTCTTTCCTGTGTAAGATAATAGATTCCGAGAACCATATCCTGTGAAGGAACGGCAACAGGTCCACCGTCTGAAGGCTTAAGAAGGTTATTCGGTGAAAGAAGCAAGAATCTACACTCAGCCTGAGCCTCAACTGAAAGTGGCAAATGGACAGCCATCTGGTCACCGTCAAAGTCGGCATTGAACGCTGTACATACAAGCGGATGAAGCTTGATAGCCTTACCCTCTACAAGTACAGGCTCAAATGCCTGAATACCCAGTCTATGAAGTGTAGGCGCTCTGTTAAGCATTACAGGATGCTCTTTGATTACTTCCTCAAGAATATCCCATACATCATTTTGCATTCTTTCTACCATCTTCTTGGCAGATTTTATATTATGAGCTGTTCCCTTTTCTACAAGCTCTTTCATTACGAAAGGCTTAAAGAGCTCTATAGCCATCTCCTTTGGAAGACCGCACTGATAAATCTTAAGCTCAGGTCCTACTACGATAACAGATCTTCCCGAATAGTCAACACGCTTTCCGAGAAGGTTCTGACGGAAACGTCCCTGCTTACCCTTTAGCATATCTGAAAGTGATTTAAGCGCTCTGTTTCCCGGACCTGTAACAGGTCTTCCTCTTCTACCGTTATCTATAAGAGCATCTACAGCTTCCTGTAACATTCTCTTCTCGTTTCTGATAATGATATCAGGCGCACCAAGTTCCAAGAGTCTAGTCAAACGGTTGTTTCTGTTTATAATTCTTCTGTAAAGATCGTTCAAATCACTGGTAGCGAATCTACCACCGTCAAGCTGTACCATAGGTCTGATATCAGGCGGTATAACAGGTACATTTGTGAGTATCATCCACTCAGGCTTATTTCCCGAACTTCTGAAAGCTTCTACCACATCAAGTCTTTTAATGATCTTTGCTCTCTTTTGTCCTGTAGCATCTACCAATGCTTCTTTTAATTCTACCGACTCTTTTTCAAGATCGATATTGCTTAATATTTCTAAAATGCTCTCTGCACCCATCCCTGCTCTGAATGAACCGTAGCCATAGGTGTCGATTGCATCTCTATACTCTCTTTCTGAAAGCACCTGCTTATAGTTGAGGGCAGTGTCACCACCGTCCAATACTATATATGATGCAAAATATAATACTTTCTCCAAGATACGAGGTGCAATATCCATTATAAGACCCATTCTTGAAGGAATTCCTTTAAAGTACCAGATATGAGATACAGGCGCAGCCAGTTTGATATGGCCCATGCGCTCTCTACGCACACTGGATTTTGTTACCTCTACTCCACATCTGTCACAGACAGTGCCTTTGTAGCGGATTTTCTTATATTTACCACAGTGACATTCCCAGTCCTTACTCGGTCCGAATATTCTTTCACAGAAAAGACCGTCTCTCTCAGGCTTTAATGTCCTGTAGTTGATAGTCTCAGGCTTTGTAACCTCACCATGAGACCACTGCAGTATTTTTTCAGGAGAAGCCAAACCAATCTTAATTGCATCAAAAGAAATTGGCTGATAAGCATCATTGTTTTCAGGCATAAAATTTGCTCCCTTCTATATAAAACGATAAATCGACTTCATTGATTTTTTGCAGATGCCAAAAAAGGCATCTGCTGTATAAGTATTCACTCCGCTTTCAGATTATTCTTCAAAATTATCTGTGTCATCAAATGAATCTTCGTCATAGGAGGAATCATCCCCCGAATCTATATCACCATCATAGTCAGCATCGGCATTCTGCATATCGGCCTCATCTTCCGAAACGGATACAAACTCACCGTCCTTTACTTCCTGCTCACTATAACCTGCAGACTTGAAATCTTCTCTTCCATGGTGTCTGCTCTCACCCTCTATAATAGAGTGAATGCTGAGATCTGCATATTCCGTATTCTCTTTAAGTTCCACTTCTCTTCCGTCTTCTCCAAGTACACTTATATCAAGTCCCAAAGACTGGAGCTCTTTTAAAAGTACTTTGAATGACTCAGGTATACCTGCATCAGGTATGTTCTCTCCCTTAATAACGGCCTCGTATGTCTTAACACGTCCTGTAACATCATCGGATTTTACTGTCAGGATCTCCTGCAATGTGTATGATGCACCATATGCCTCAAGAGCCCAAACCTCCATCTCTCCGAATCTCTGTCCACCGAACTGTGCTTTACCTCCAAGCGGCTGCTGAGTAACGAGTGAGTATGGTCCTGTCGATCTTGCATGAATCTTATCATCTACCATGTGGTGGAGTTTCAAATAATGCATGTGACCTATTGTAACAGGGCTGTCAAAGTACTCTCCGGTTCTACCGTCACGAAGTCTTACCTTACCGTCTCTTGAAAGAGGAACACCTTCCCAAAGTTTTCTGTTCTCAAGATGTGAACCGAGATATTCTACAACTCCCGGATCAAGTACATCTTTATATTTATTCTCGAAGTCGTCCCAATCACCGTTTACATAGTCATTTGCAACTTCAAGCATATCCATAATGTCATTCTCGTTTGCACCGTCAAAGACAGGTGTAGCCACATTAAAGCCAAGTGCCTTTGCCGCAAGTGAGAGGTGAATCTCAAGTACCTGTCCGATGTTCATACGTGAAGGCACACCCAGAGGGTTAAGCACGATATCAAGCGGTCTTCCGTTTGGAAGGAATGGCATATCTTCTACAGGCAACACTCTGGAAACAACACCCTTGTTACCGTGACGACCGGCCATCTTATCACCGACGGAGATTTTTCTCTTTTGTGCTATATAAATTCTTACATTCTGTGTAACGCCCGGAGCCAATTCATCTCCGGCTTCTCTTGTAAATACCTTCGCATCAACAACCACACCGTAAGCACCATGAGGTACCTTAAGTGAAGTATCTCTTACCTCTCTTGCCTTCTCACCGAAGATTGCACGAAGAAGTCTTTCTTCCGCTGTAAGCTCCGTCTCTCCCTTTGGAGTAACCTTTCCTACAAGTATATCACCGGCCCTTACTTCAGCACCGATTCTGATAATACCTCTCTCATCAAGATCTTTAAGAGCATCATCACCGACTCCCGGTACATCTCTTGTAATCTCTTCAGGTCCGAGCTTAGTCTCTCTTGCCGCACATTCGTATTCCTCAATATGAATAGATGTATATACATCATATTCCACAAGTCTCTCGCTAAGGAGTACGGCATCCTCGTAGTTGTATCCTTCCCATGTCATGAAACCGATAAGCGGATTCTTTCCAAGGGCTATCTCACCATTGTATGTTGAAGCACCGTCTGCAATAACCTCACCGGCATTTACATGGTTGCCCTTAAATACTATAGGCTTTTGATTATATGAGTTTGACTGGTTACTTCTTGCAAACTTAATAAGCTTGTAAGTATCAAGTACCGCATCATCATCTCTTTTAATAACAATCTTATCTGATGAACACTCAATTACAGTTCCTGAATTCTTGGCAACAACGCAAACACCAGAGTCTACTGCCGCCTTGGTCTCCATACCCGTACCAACTACAGGTGCATCGGTGATCATAAGAGGCACTGCCTGTCTCTGCATGTTTGAACCCATCAGCGCACGGTTCGCATCGTCGTTTTCAAGGAAAGGAATCATACTTGTAGCCACTGAGAATACCATTCTCGGTGATACGTCCATCAAATCTATATTTTTCTTTTTAAACTCTGAAGTCTCATCACGGTAACGTCCTGAAACATTGTTGTTTACAAAATGTCCTTCGGCATCAAGCGGCTCGTTCGCCTGTGCTACAGTAAAATTATCCTCTTCATCGGCTGTTAAGTATACTACTTCTTCTGTAACTCTCGGGTTCTCAGGGTCCTGTGACTTATCCACAACACGATAAGGTGCCTCTACAAATCCGTACTCATTTACTCTTGCAAAGCTTGCAAGCGAGTTGATAAGTCCGATATTAGGTCCTTCAGGTGTCTCGATAGGACACATTCTACCATAGTGAGTATAGTGAACGTCTCGAACCTCGAATCCGGCTCTTTCTCTTGAAAGACCTCCCGGTCCCAAAGCTGAAAGTCTTCTCTTATGTGTAAGCTCTGAAAGAGGGTTGTTTTGATCCATGAACTGGCTCAGCTGTGAACTTCCGAAGAACTCCTTAACAGCGGCAGTTACAGGCTTAATATTTATAAGTGATTGAGGTGTAATAGACTCAATGTCCTGAGTGGTCATTCTTTCTCTTACAACTCTCTCCATTCTTGTAAGACCGATGCGGTACTGGTTTTGTAACAGCTCTCCTACCGCTCTTATTCTTCTGTTTCCTAAGTGGTCGATATCATCCTTGCTTCCGATATACTCTTCTATATGCATATTGTAGTTTACCGTAGCGAAAATATCTTCCTTGGTGATATGCTTCGGAATAAGCTCATTGATATTCTTCTCAATAGCCTTTATAAGCTCTTCACCCTCATTTTCTTCCAGCAACTTCTGAAGTACGGGATAATATACCTGCTCTGTAACTCCGATAGACTTAGGGTCTGTAAGCTCAGGTACATAGCTTTCGATATCTACCATCATATTTGAGAGAACTTTTACTTCACGTTCTACTCCTTTTATCCATACGGCAGGAATAGCTGCATTCTGTATTGCTGTTGCAGTCTGAGCATCAACTACGGTATCCGCCTGTGCCAATACTTCACCTGTATTCTCATCCACTACATCTCTGGCGAGAGTATGTCCCTTTATTCTGTTCTTAAAATGGAGTTTCTTGTTGAATTTGTATCTTCCTACTTTTGCCAAATCATATCTTCTGGCATCGAAGAACATTGCTTTAAGCAAACCTTCGGCACTGTCTACTGAAAGCGGCTCACCCGGTCTGATCTTCTTGTATAATTCAAGCAAACCGTCCTGGTAATTTTCAGACGGATCTTTTGCAAAACTCGCCATAATCTTCGGCTCCTCGCCGAACATGTCTATAATCTGAGTATTTGTTCCAAGACCGAAAGCACGCAAAAGTACTGTGATAGGAACTTTTCTTGTTCTGTCCACTCTTGCATAAAAGATATCGTTAGAATCTGTTTCGTATTCAAGCCATGCACCTCTGTTAGGTATGACCTGAGACATAAATAGCTCTTTACCTATTTTATCGTGATCGATTGTATAATAAATACCCGGTGAACGAACCAACTGGCTGACTATAACTCTCTCCGCACCGTTTATTACAAATGATCCGGTATCTGTCATCAGTGGTAAATCTCCTAAAAAGATCTCATGCTCGTTTATCTCATCCTTATCCTTATTGGTAAGTCTGATTTTCACCTTTAACGGAGCTGCGTATGTTGTATCTCTATCCTTACACTCTTCTATGGAATATTTAACTTCATCTCTTGCCAATTTAAAATTGACAAAATCGAGGCTAAAATGTCCCGCAAAATCTTCTATAGGAAATATATCCCTAAAAACTTCTTTTAGGCCTGCATCCAGGAACCATTGATATGAGTCTTTTTGTATCTCTATCAGGTTAGGCATTTCCAGAACTTCTTTTTGTGTTTGGAAACTCATCCTCATGCTCTTTCCGGAAGTTATCGGATGCATCTTGCTTCTATCCATTGACGTTTCACCCCTGTATATTTTTTATTCTATGAATTTAGATTTTTCTATGTTATAATTAGAGCAATCTATTCAATTTGTTTAGCCGTTAGGCAAGTTACATTGGACATTTTTACGTCCAAACACCTCTAAAAGGGCACAAAAGTCCCTACAATAGTGCAACTTTCATCTTACAAAAATAAAGTCAACATGTCAATACGGAACATATGTTCATTTATTTTCAATTTTCCACATATCTAAAACGCCCCCTTATAAAGTAATAAGTATTTTTCACTCATTTGCTCTAAAAGGAGGCATAATCAATCAAATATAATATTTAATTTTTAATCTTATCGTATTACCGCATTTGATGATGTAGCGGTTTCTACTGCACTTAAGTCTCTTCTTGTTCTTCTGTTTCCTGAAGCAGAGGCATTTTCAGCTATCTCCACATTAAATCTGACAGTTTCAAAGTTCTCGGAACTTATTGCCACTTCATTATTTACCTGATTGAATCCGTCAAGTGAAAGATCGATAAACTGAGTGTATCCGTAAGCCATATTTGCTGTAAGCTTATATGTAGTAGCATTTCTAAGATTATATCCTTTATTGTAAGTAACACCGTTTACGGTAACTGTTGCCTTACCCGAGCTTATAAGTTCTGTAAATCTCTTAAGCCCTACTCTATCCGTATCATCAAATGTCAATCTTACAAAATTATCATAGCCCTTCTTAATCTCTGAACCTGTAATAGCCGGTGTAGCTATCTGTGAAGATGTAGTATAGACTAAATCATCCATACCCTCTCCCTTAAATACAAGTCTGTCTGAAAGTCCCTTTATCTTTCTTGATTTTATGTAGATTACATTATCGTTGTCTACTGCAAATACATCTCTTCCAAGTATTGATATTCTACCTTCTTCAACCTTTACACCGTTTACTTCGACAGCATTAAGTTTCTCTATAAACTCATTAATCTTTGCCGCATCGCCCTTTAGTGTAACGGCATATACTTCGGCATTATTATACTTTTTAAATTCGACCTTATCAACTTCCACCTCATTAACAGTAGGAACTACCGGTGCCGGTGCAACGCTTTCCGCTATGCTTCCGTCAGCATTCATTATAAATGTAAGGTCCTTATATCCATCCGCCTTTACAACAAAATCAAACTTATTATCTGTAAAGCTGCTTGCCTTTACAGATAACTGACTTATTTTGCCACCATAAGTTGAATCATTATGCGCCCTAAATTCTTTTGTATTTCCATATCCGAAACCGATAATACCTGCTTTAGTATAATCCTCACCGTTTACATTGACACTTGTAACCGCTTTAAGATATTTCTCAAGGTCAGATTCATTCATGCCCTCGAATTTCACTGTAAGCATATTGTATAATATCGAATTCGACTTTTTGCCTGTCTTTGCCTTAGGTGCATCCTTGCCCTCTTCCACTGCAGGTGGGGTTACAGGAGTAACCGGTGTTACAGGTGTTACCGGAGTCACAGGTGTAACAGGAGTTACAGGTGCTGTATTTGCTTTCTCAGTAATATTTACTTTTATAGACTTAACAGCATAGTTTCTGTCGCTTGACTGCAGATAAATAATATATTCGCCTGCATTTTTAAACAATCCGCCGCGAAGTGTAACTTTTCCGTCCGCAACAGTATAAACCGAATTTGAAGTATAACCGCCTGCAGATGCGGATATTACGTCCCTGAGTGTACCGTCAGGATTTTGAACCATTACTCTGCCAAGCTTACTGAGGAAATCTCCCTTCTTGGCATCATCATCCTTAACAGCCTTTATAACTATTTCTGAATCCGTTTCATGCTTTTCACTTACATCACTAAGTTCCACTTCTTCCAAAGTATCTGTGATGGTAAGGTCAAGTTCTATCTTCTCAAAACCTATAGAATTAAGAGCAAGTTTATGTGTTCCTACTATAGGAGCAAGATATCTGTTGAATGCACTCTTATAAAGTGTGATACTCTTATAATCCGCACTTACTTCATACTGCTTCAAATAATTGTCGCCTCTAAGAGGTGATGAACCGTCAAGTACTACGGACTCAAGATTCTTTAAGAAATCTGCGTTGTCGGTTGTTATTGTAAAGCTGTCTGCATTTGCCTGTACGAGACCTTCAAATGTAGGTGCCGCTTCTCCTACAAGATTACCGTAACGATAAATAGTTCCAAGCCTACCGTTTTCAAGTACGTTCTTTACATTTCCGACAATATTCCTTGTAGTTGCATTCTCAAACTTGATATAGTCCTCAAATGTAAGAACCTTTCCTTCAAGTCTTGCATCCTTATATGCATCTACAAAGTTGTTAAGAAGATATAATTTACTCTTATCTTCTCCAACAATCGCCTCAGGAGACTGCTCAAGCCACCAGTTCATTACGGCATCCGAATCCTTGCTTCTAAGTCCGATTTCATTTAAAATCATTGCATTTGCAAGCAGATCATAATCATACATAAGGTATGAATTTATCATCATGCTTCCGCTTGCACCGGATGTAGCATCAGCCTTACCGCCTGTCTTACCTGTAGCGCCTGATACAGAATCAGCCTTCTTTCCTGAGCCTGAAGATGCAGAACTTCCTCCACCTACAAGAACCTTTGTAATTGTTGAAGACTCTCTGTTTCCTGCATGATTTTTACCTACTGTAGGAGAAGATATAGCATCCACAGTCTTTGACTCATCACTGACAGGTGTTGTTGCTACGGATGAACCGTCACTCTTTAATACTTCAAACTTCTTTGTAAGAGTCTTATATCCCTTTGTATAGATTGTAGCTGTATAAACTCCGGCTACATCTGTATACACCTTACCTGAAGTACTGTCTGTTCCTGTAATCTGTACAATATCCGATATATTATGCCATCCTGAAATCTTCGGCAATTCAATAACACTACCGTCAGGCTTTGTAAGTGTTACTCTATACATTACAACACCAATATCATTTCCAAAGCTCTGATTGTTTTTAGGATCAACTATCCTGAATCTGATATTTTCTCCAACCTTAGGATTTGGAGTTGTACTGTCACGCATTACCTTAAAGTTTGTACTGCTTACAAGAGATATAGGAAGGCTTATTCTTTCGTTTCCGTTTGCAGAACCTACACTTACATAGTAATCACCTCTGCTTCTTGCATTATTTTGAGGAAGAGGAATATTTATAACTCCCACCTTTGCGTACTTTGTCTCTACAGACTTATTGTATACAAGGTTTGAGTTTATAATATTGTGGTCTTCATTTAAAAGTTTAATATTGTTAAGTCCTTCAAACCACTTCTCCTGCTCCTCATTTTCAAGCTGGAGCTTTATCTTTATGCTTCCGGTTCCTACATTATCTATCTCAGTTACAGGGATATAGTATTTTGAAGGAACTGCAGCTGCTGCTGAATCCACCTTCTTTGACTGTAATGTAAATGTGGTCTTTGAAGCATTCTTTCTTACCTTGCCGGCATTGTCAAATGTCTCAAGGAAATAGTCAAACTTTGTAATAGGACCGTTTGATAATACATACTTAGGTGCCTTTACATCAGTCTTTGTTATATTCTTTCTCTCCCCGCCTGCAAGCGTGATGTCCTGAGTATCATTATCAGCTTTACTTACAATCTGTAATGCTGAAGGATTTGATACACTTGAAAGCCACTTAACAACATGACCGTCATCATCAACCTTGGTCATATTTGAAGTAACATCTACTCCGTCTACCAATACTTTATAGTTGTCAATAGTTCCGTATTTGAATGTAACTACAACATACTCTCCGAAATCTGTATTTACATTTTTTGTATAGTTTACATATGCAAACTTATCATTATTTGCTTCTTCAGTATTTGAAGCTGCATTATTTTCTGTATTACCTGCATTGTTGGCTCCCTCAGCGTTTGAGGTGTTTCCTGCGTTGTTTGAAGTCTCACCGTTTGAGGTGTTTCCTGCGTTGTTTGCAACTTCACTACCTGTGTTGTTTCCTGTAGTTCCTGCGTTTTCATTGTTTGAAGTTGCGTTATTGCCTGCGTTATTTTCTGTGCCTGCCACATTATTACTTGCAGTATTGTTTTCTACTGTATTAGCACTGTGCTCTACATCACCAACAGAATATCCTCTATTTCCCGAATTTGTATCTGTACCTGCATTTTGATTTTGTGATTCGCCTCTTGAACTACTGCCTGATCCGGCTCTTCCTCTGGAGCTTCCGCCGCCTGAGCCGCCTCTTCCTCTGCTGCCGCCTCTGGAACTTCCTCCGCCTGAGCTTCCCTTAGAGCTTCCTGCGCTCTTTTTAGCCGCTCCTTGACCGGCATTACCTGCTGATGCACCTGCTGTAGAAGAAAGTCCTTTGCCCTGTGAGTATACAACTTTTCCGTCTTTTTCCCACTTACCGTCGGCATTAACTTTGTAACCGTCAGGAGTTGTGGTATTTACAAGAAGTTTACCCTGATCAGGTCCGCTTTGAGGATTGAAATAATAGCAATAGCCGTCAATCCAATTCCATCCTGTGAGCATTATACCCTCAGCAGCTCCCTTTGCTGTATTAAGGAAATACCAATGTCCGGCCGCGTCCTTCTTCCAACCTGTCTGCATAATACCTGTGTCGGTATCAAGATAATACCAGCCGCTTGGAGTCTGAGTCCAACCCAAAACCTTGCTGCCTTTATCATTTATATAATTCCTTCCGCTCTGTGTGTTCTGCCATGAACCCGCAAAAGCCGGCGTAACCTGTGTTGCAGCCATCAAAATACTCAATGCTCCAACACCTACATTTAAAATTAGCTTTCTTTTCATAAATCTCCTATTACGTACACTTTAGTTAGTAGCCACTAACTTATAGACCTAAATAAAGGGAATGTTGCACTACAAAAAAGCATCAAAATCAGAATGTAGTAATACGTTTTGACCAAATACTCTTGCAAAAACACTTCCCTTTGCATTTAAGTTCTATTATATTACATCCGTTAGCATCTGCTAACTTTTGTCAGTATACTAAAAGGTTTTATTTATTTCAAGCTGTTTTTATGTACTTTTTTTGTATTTTAAGTACTTTATTATATACAATCTGTAGAATAAAATTTCTGCTTATTCAGTTTAATATACATTTGTCGTTATCTTGCTATATTAACTGATTACTATTCTATTCTCCGGCAAATTCCGTATCTATATTTACATGTATTTTGTACTCCGGAAATTCCTCTTTCAAAATTCTGTTCACATTTTCTATAACAGTTTCCGATTTGATATCAAAGTCTCTTGTTATATCACAATAAATAGTACTGTCTTTTTCATCTATAACTATTCCATGATAGTTAATAATATGTCTTTCATTTTCCTTGTAGTTCTTCAGTATTGATTTTATCTTTATATATCTTTCATCATTTACATCTACAGAATAAAATCCGAATACAAGAAAAACATTATATTTATTGTAAATCTTTGTCTGAGCCTCATGTAAAATAGGATACATCTCACCTATACTTCTTTTATCCTCTATTTCCACATTTATAGAACCCGTATAAAAATCTGGGCCATAGTCGTTTAATATAAGGTCAAAGCAGTTTATAACACCTTCCGTATTTCTTGCTATCTCCTTTATCCCCCTTACCATTTCACCGTCCACTCTCTCTCCGAGTATTTTCTTTACTGTATCTGACAATACCTCATATGCAGTCTTTAAAATAAATATTGAAATAATAACACCGGCAATACCGTCTACAGAAATTTTTGTAAACATATATATAAATGTAGATATCAAAGTTACCAAAGACACTACAGCATCATTTTTTGCATCGGCACCTGAGGCAATCAACGCACCCGAATTGTATTTTTTACCGCTGTTTTCAGTGAAAGTACCAAGAACAATTTTAGCAACAATTGTTGCAATAATTATTATTGCAGTTACAATACTCGCATTCATCTCTTCTCTGTTAAAAATAGCCTTTATTGAACTTATAAGAGATTGAAAACCGGTGATAAATACTATACCTCCAATCAGAAGACTTGTCAGATACTCCGTTCTTCCATGTCCGAAAGGATGTTGCTTATCAGGGGCCTTACCTGCAAGCTTAGTTCCTATTATAGTGATAAGTGATGATGATGAGTCCGTAATATTATTTAAAGCATCACTCACAAGAGCAATTGAGCCTGAAAGTATTCCAAGCACCGCTTTTAATGCTCCCAGTAACAGATTTGTTACTATCCCTGTTATGGATACACCTATAATTCTTTTTCTTCTTTCATTTGCATCCATTTTGAAATTGGATGAATTTATATCTCCGCTCATTTTTCTTAGATGTTTAGACATCTTCTCCTTTCTTTATATGGATGTACATTATACATTAAAAAAAGATTGTACGCAATTGTAAATTGTATACAATCTCTTTTTATATTGAATTTGGAACATCCTGTTATTATAACAGAATGGGGTTGGTATTGATTTTTACCTAAACATAATCTACAACATCAATGTATTGCATCAAGAGTTCCTTCTCCGCCTCTATATGCTTTGATAATCTCTGTGCAGCCACTATCGAAAGCCATCTTTGTACATACTGTTTAGCCGTATCCGACTTTTCACAGTAAATATCCATGTACATATCCGCAAGATTCTTATCTGTAAGAGCAAATAAGAGATAGGTATTTGCCGCATCTCCGGCAGCATTACCCTGAGTGGCATGTGACCAGTCAATTATTGAAACTTCACCGTCTTCTCCTATAAGCACATTACTTGGGTTGAAATCTCCATGACATATTTTTGTATGCTTTTTCATTCCGTCAAGCCTTGTTAAAAGCTCATACCTGATGGTTGCATTGAGATCCTTTAACTCATTTATCTGTCTGCCGAACTTAAGGTTCATTCTGTTAAGCAACGGTGATGATTTTGAATGAATATCAAGCTGTATATCCACAAACATCTCCATATACTTTCTTGTATTTTCCTTGTCGGACTCCATAATCTCTTTTAAAGTCTTACCGTTTTTCTTAAGCATTACTATTGCCCATCCGCCGTCCATTTCCTCTACGGCGAGCACCTTCGGAACATTAAGACCTGTCTCTTCTATTCTTGCCTGATTCAGTGCCTCGTTAAATACATCAGATTTCGGATGGTCACCGCTGAACGCTTTAATAATGCAATCATCGGTTTCATATACTTTCTTATGCGGTCTCTCTAAAATAAGCTTTTTATTTGTCAAATCCATACTTTTTTACAGATGTATAAAACATCCGTCTCCTTTCTAAAATTAAGTCTAATACAATACGCTCAAATTTATATTATCTACCGTAATAAGCGTCCAAATACAGCTCTTTGATCTCGCTTATAAGCGGATATCTCGGATTTGCCGGAGTACATTGATCATTAAATGCCTGCTCGCTCATCTCATCCAATGTGTCTAAGAAGTATTTTTCCTCTACACCATAAAGTGCTATAGTCTCTTTTACTCCTATAATTTTCTTTAATTCCTCTATTTTAATTATAAAGTTTTCAAATATCTCATCATCATTTTTTCCTGTTACGCCACAGTATTTAGCAGCCTCTACATATCTTGCCTTTGCCTTAGGATACTCATACTGTGAGAATGTTCCCATTTTTGTAGGTGCATCAACGGCATTATATCTCATTACTCTTGTAAGAATAACGGCATTTGCAAGACCGTGTGCTATATGGTGGAATGCACCGAGCTTATGTGCCATTGAATGGTTGATACCAAGGAATGCATTTGCAAAAGCCATACCTGCAAGGCATGAAGCATCCGCCATCTTCTCTCTTGCAATCGGGTCTGCACTTCCGTTTTCATATGCTGAAGGAAGGTAATCAAACACAAGTTTCATCGCTCTTAATGCAAGTCCGTCCGTATAATCTGTAGCCATTATTGATACATATGCTTCAAGAGCATGTGTAAGTACGTCAATTCCTGATGCGGCTGTAAGTCCCTTCGGCTGATCCATCATATTGTCAACATCCACTATCGCCATATTCGGAAGAATCTCATAGTCTGCTATAGGCCACTTTATTCCTGTATCCTTATCTGTAATGATGGCAAAAGGAGTAACCTCACTACCTGTACCTGATGATGTAGGAACCGCAACAAAGTATGCCTTCTCACCCATCTTAGGGAACTTATATACTCTCTTTCTGATATCCATAAAGTCCATTGCCATGTCTTCAAAGTTAACTTCAGGATGCTCATACATAACCCACATTATCTTTGCGGCATCCATAGCTGAACCTCCACCGAGTGCTATAATTACATCCGGCTCAAATGAAGCCATTGCCTTTACACCCTCTCTTGCACACTGAAGTGTAGGATCCGGTGTTACATCATAAAAGCAAGTATGTCTTATACCCATCTCATCAAGTTTCTTTGTAATAACATCTGTATATCCGTTCTTATAAAGGAATGTATCTGTTACTATAAACGCTCTCTTCTTATGCATTACATTTCCAAGCTCATCAAGCGCTACAGGCAGACAACCTCTCTTAAAGTATACCTTTTCAGGAGTTCTAAGCCACAACATGTTCTCTCTCCTTTGTGCTACAGTTTTTATATTTATAAGATGCTTTACGCCTACATTCTCTGAAACAGAGTTTCCACCCCATGAACCGCAACCTAAAGTAAGTGAAGGTGCAAGCTTGAAGTTATACAAATCACCGATACCGCCATGAGCCGCAGGAGTATTTACAAGTATTCTGCAAGTCTTCATTGCTCTTTCATGAATAGCAAGTTTTTCCTTCTCATTTACATCTATATAAATAGCTGATGTATGTCCGTAACCGCCGTCTGCAACAAGTCTTTCAGCCTTAGCTATAGCCTCATCAAATGTCTTTGCCTTATACATTGCAAGTACAGGTGAAAGCTTTTCATGAGCAAACTCTTCGCTTATATCAACAGACTCCACCTCACCGATAAGTATCTTTGTACTTTCAGGTACGCTTACACCTGCCATTTCCGCAATTTTAAATGCAGACTGTCCAACGATTTTTGCATTTAGTGATCCGCCTACAATAATAGTCTTTCTTACCTTATTAAGCTCATCTTTCTTCAGAAAATAACAACCTCTGTATGCAAACTCTTTTTTTACTTCATTATATATACTCTCCATTACGGTTACAGACTGCTCTGAAGCACAAATCATTCCGTTATCAAAAGTCTTTGAATGTATTATTGAGTTTACAGCCATCTTAATGTCAGCTGTTTCATCAATGATAACCGGAGTATTTCCCGCACCTACACCTATTGCAGGCTTACCTGATGAGTAAGCTGATTTAACCATTCCCGGACCGCCTGTCGCAAGTATAATATCAGCCTCATGCATTACTTCATTTGTAAGCTCAAGTGAAGGTACATCTATCCAACCTATAATGTTCTTTGGAGCGCCCGCTTTTACAGCTGTTTCCAACAGAAATTTAGCTGTATAGTTTGTGCAGTCCTTTGCTCTTGGGTGTGGGCTTATTATAATGGCATTTCTTGTCTTAAGTGCCAAAAGGATTTTAAATATAGCTGTCGATGTAGGGTTTGTTGTTGGAATAACAGCCGCTATAACACCTATAGGCTCGGCAATTTTTCTTATACCGAAAATATTGTCCTCTTCAATCACTCCGCATGTCTTAGTGTCCTTATATGCATTGTAAATATACTCTGCAGCATAGTGGTTTTTGATAACCTTATCTTCCAAAACTCCCATTCCGGTCTCTTCTACCGCCATCTTTGCAAGCGAGAATCTCTCTTTATTGGCAGCCATAGCTACCTCATAGAATATTTTATCAACCTGTTCCTGAGAGTAGGTCGCAAATTCTCTCTGAGCTTCTCTCAGCTCTTTCATCCTGATACTTAAGTTATCGATATTATCCACAATAAAATTCTTATCTGCCATATTTCCTCCGACATAATAAAATGAATATTTCGTTATTTTTTTAACACAGTTAGATAATACTATATTGTTATTTTTTTGTCAATATGATATTTCAAATTTTATTCCTTTAATCATTGAGTTTCTAAAGAAATAATATTATAATTTCTTTAGAAAGGAGGTTTTATGCCGATAATTAAATCAAGTACAGACTTACGTAACAGCTACAATGATATATCCACATTTTGTCATAACACAAACGAACCTATATTTATTACCAAAAACGGTCGAGGTGACTTAGCCGTTATGAGCATTGACTTATATAATAAATTAACAAGTAAATATGAACTATATAGGCTTTTGGAACAAAGCGAAGATGACTTTTCAAACAGTCATACATTAAGTTTTGAGGAGTCCATGAAACGTCTTCGAGAGGGATTAAATGATGGAACATTATAAACTTATTGTTTCAGAAAATTATCACCGTGATATAAAAAATATATTACATTATATTTCTCACAACCTTGGTTCACCATCCACAGCATTAGAACTTCTTGATGAAGTAGAAAACTCTTTATCTTCATTATCAACTTTACCATACCGTTTTAATCTGTCAGATGATGCTTATTTAAATAGTAAAGGTTTTAGAAAATGTCTTGTGAAGAACTACATTATCTTTTATAAAGTTATTGAAGATAGTAAGACTATACAAATCCATAGAATTCTTCATTCACAACAGAATTGGTTGGAGATATTATAAAACTTTAAAATAGCCACCACACCAATACGGTGCAGTGGTTATAAACTATTTTATTCACATGGCAACTCTATCCAATTCTTACCTCTTATTTTTGATTTACATTTTTCTGATGCGCTTTAATCTTTTTTATTGCCCAATCATAATGACTTGCAGTTGCACTTACAAAGTATGAACCAAGCGCACTTCCTCCGACCCATTTATAAACACCTTTTGAAAAGAGTTCTTCATTTGTAAATTTTTCAGCTAACGCTAATACATCACTATGTGATTTATGAACCATTTTAATTGCGTCTTCAAGAGAAGTATTTTGATGTTTCTTCCAAAATTCTACATTCATATCTCCATAAGTTTTCCAGTTATACGGTTCAGGCAAAAATGGTTTTTCTTCTCCCTTTTGATTGGAATGTACCCAATTCAAAATAAGCTGATGCCATTCATAGAGATGGATTAAAACATCTCTTAAGTTTTTATCTCTTTTCCAATGAGCTTCTTTTTTCTTTTCATCTTTTGAAAAATCAAACGGTGTGTTTAACTCTTCCTCTGTCATCTTTGAAATAAGTAAATTTAGCTTTTCATAGTTTTCCTTAGCAGCAGTCATTAAATCATTTTTTGTCGTTGGTCTTGGCATAACAAATTCCCCCTATTTCACTGAATATCTTAATATAGTTTTTTGTTTTTCTTCTGTTGTCCTGTTTTTATTACTTAGATATATTTCTTTATGAAAATCACCTATTCTTCTAAGATTAAGTTTTCTTGCAAATTCATTCATCTGTTCAAATGATTTTGGCTCCTCATCATAACTTCCAACATGTAAAATCTGAATAGATTTACCCTCTTCTATTTCTCTAAAACTCATCTCATCATACAATGCGTTAGGCTTTTTCTTTTTTATATTCTCAAGTGCCTTTGTGAATATCTCTTGTGTAATAAAATCAGGTTGTTTAATCATCAATGTGTATTCCAGTTTATTTTTATCAAGCTCTTCTCCATTTACTTTTTTCCAAAATCCCTCTAGTGGATATACCGTAAAATCTGCAATCTCGTTATCAGTTTTATTTTTCATTGAATTTTTAAACAACATTTTAATGGCATAAGCAAGAGAATATAAAGCGGATATTCTATCTGAAAAATCTACTTCATTCGGATTTCCTTTACCTTTTACCAAAATAAATTTTTGCTTTGGCACTTCTACAATGACAGGTTTTTGCTTTACGCCATAAATATTCTTTTCTTGCTTTCTCCACTCATATTTCATTATCAGGTCCTCCCTTTACAATTGGTTAATTTTATTATACAGGAGGATACTTGACACCATTTGTCATATTATATATTTTTCTGCCATTTTATTTATCATTTCTTTAATCTGCATTCGTATCTCTTTCGGTTCTAATACTTCCGCTCCATCTCCGAAAGAAAAAATATAATTGTATAGGTTATAGTCATTCGTTATTTCTATTTCTGAATATAAATTTCCATCATTATCTTCTATGATTTCTCCGTTTATCTCATCATATACTCGAAAGGCAACTTTACGATCAAACTTAACTTTTATATGCACCGTGTTCTCGTGTGGCATTTCTTTCTTGAGAATTGTATCTTCAAAGCTGTCATCAAACTTTTCAGTATGGATTTCTAAATTCTTTGTACGGGACAATTTGAAATATCTAAAATCATTTCTAAGTAAACAGAAAGCATATAGATACCAGTCCTGACTCTTGAAAAGTAGTCTAACGGGTTTAACTCTTCTACTTGTTTCTTTTTCATTACTGCTAAAATATGTGAATGAAATAATGTTTTTACTTAAAATTGCAGATTTAATATCATTAAACGTTTGTTCATACAGCTTATTGTTTTGCCAATTATTAAAATCAACCTCTATCCAACCGGTATTTTTCATTTTGAAGAGCGCGGAAAGTTTTGTTAGAAGCTCATTCTCATGCTGTATTGCGGTATTATCCAATCCTTGAAGAGCTGACATAATTTGTTGTTTCTCTTTTTCAGACAGTAGTGATTTACTAAGAACAAAATCCTCAGCAATTTCTATTCCACCACCCTTTCCTTGCAACGCATAAACGGGAATACCTGCACTACTGATAGAGTCAATATCTCTATAAATTGTTCTGACTGATACCTCAAATTTATCAGCAAGTTCGCTTGCTGTAACTTTTCCCTTTTCCAGAATATAATATAGTATCCTAAACAGCCTATTATCTTTCATCGTCTTAACATCTCCTATAATTATTATATCACAATAACCGGACATGTATTGTCATATTTTCATAAAAACTCTTAATCCTCCGAAGATATACTCTAACCACTTCTCCATTGATTACCTAATCATCATTAAGTAGTACTGAAACTGTAGGGAATATAGTTATTCAACATTAATATATGTCACAGAAGTGACACTAAAAAAGAGAAAGATCCAATAAAAACAGAGCCGGCCACTCGCCGGCTCCTTTTTATAGGAAAATACATATAAACTTTGATTATCTTTGCACTCTACCCGAGCCGTCTCCGCCTGCAAGGCTCTCAACATCTTCTCTTGTTACAAGGTTGAAATCTCCCGGGATTGTATGCTTAAGTGCTGAAGCGGCTACAGCAAACTCAAGTGCCGACTTAAAGTCTTTCTTATCGCAAAGTCCGCAGATAACTCCTGCTGCAAATGAATCACCACCGCCTACTCTGTCTACGATCGGAGTTACATGGTATTTCTTTGAGTGATAGAACTCTCTTGTGCTTCCGTCCATGATACAAGCAGACCAGTCATTATTTGAAGCTGAGAAGCTCTCACGAAGTGAGCTTATAACGTACTTAAACTTAAACTGATCACACATCTGATTGAAGATATCCACATATCCGCTAAGCTCAAGTTCTCCTGCTGTAACATCTGTATTGCCCGGCTTAAATCCGAGAACCTTCTCGGCGTCCTCTTCATTACCGATACATACATCTACATACTGCATAAGATTTGTCATTATTTTCTTTGCTTTCTCTGATGACCAGAGTTTCTTTCTGAAGTTAAGGTCTACAGATACTGTAACTCCGGCCTTCTTGGCAGCCTTAAGAGCAGCCTCTGTAAGCTCTGCCGCACTGTCTGAAACTGCAGGTGTAATACCTGTAAAATGGAACCAATCTACATCTTTGAAAATCTCATCAAAGTCAAACTCATCCACCTTAGCTGTAGAAATAGAAGAATGTGCTCTGTCATATACTACATTTGAAGCTCTCATCGCTGAACCTGTTTCAAGGAAGTAGATGCCCACTCTCTCTCCGCTTCTTGAAATATGCTTTGTGCCTACATTGTACTTACGAAGAGTTGCAATAGCCGCATCACCTATAGGATTCTTAGGTAATGCACTTACAAAATCCGCTTCATGTCCATAGTTTGCAAGTGAAACGGCAACATTAGCCTCACCGCCGCCATAATTGATATCAAACTCATCAGCCTGAATAAACTTCTCATTGTTTGGAGTTGATAATCTGAGCATTATCTCTCCCATTGTAACTATCTTTGACATATTTTCTCCATTCAAAATAAAATCTTACTTTCTTGCCGCCGCTACCGCCTCAACAAATTCCTTTGCCTTTGCTGTTATAGCTGCGAAATCACCTGTAGCCGCGCCCTTTGTAAGAGATGAACCTGTACCTACGGCACATGCTCCGGCCTTTAACCACTTATCTACATTGTCAACGTCCACACCACCGCTCGGCATGAAATCTCCCTGTGGAAGAGGTCCCTTAAATGAGCTTATTGCACCCGGTCCTACTACATTTCCCGGGAATACTTTTATGATATCGCATCCTGATTCAAGCGCTGTGATAGCCTCTGTAGGTGACATAACACCCGGAAGCATAGGAACTCTGTATCTGTTGCAAAGCTTGATTGTCTCTACATTAAGTCCCGGACTTACAACATAGTTTGCACCTGCCAAAATTACCGCTCTTGCTGTTTCAGGATCAAGTACTGTACCTGCACCGATAACTACCTTATCATTATTTCTGTACTTCTCAGACATAAACTGTATAAACTCTACAGGGTTTCCCTCATCCATAGTCATAGTGATCTCAATAAAATTTATTCCTCCTGCAACAATAGCATCTATGACCTTCTCGCCCTGCTCTTTGTTCTTTGCACGAACAACTGCAACCAGACAATCTTCTTTCATTCTTGTAAGAACCTGTTCTTTTCTCATTTGAACCTCCATAAATAATATATCAACATCCGTATATACGAATAGCAATTCATATTTGCGATATATTGATTGTAGTTAACTTTTTTATCATTGTCAAGGCATAAAACCTAAAGATTTTGATATTTCAAGTCCCCTTTTTTTTAATATCTCTCCAAGCGCATTATAATCCTCATCTTTTCTGTAAAGACTTGAAGCCGAGACAGCTCCTATACACTCTCTTTTTTCATCAAATATAGGTACTCCGACACATTCCATATGTTCTTCAAGCTCTCTCTCATCCAGTGCAAATCCTCTTTTTTTTGAGAGCTTGACATTTTCTACAAGAGCATCCGCATCTGTAAGTGTAAATCTTGTTACAGGCTTAAAATCTATTTCCCCGGCTATACTTCTTATCTTGTCTTCACTCATAGTACTGAGTATGGCTTTTCCGAGAGAAGTATTGTATACCGGATTCTTAGTACCTATAGTCGCTGTAGTTATTATAGGGTTTTCCGGCTCACACTTTGATATATATACTATTTTATTACCTTCCAGCACACCGAAAAAGCAGGTCTTTTGCAATTCCTTTGAAAGCTCCTTCAGTGCAGGCGCTATGATTTCAGAAATATTTCTGTTATTGGTATAGCTCATACCGATTCTGTAAGCATTTATGCCTATCTTATAGCTTCTTTTAATGCCGGTATTTACTTCCAGCATTCCCATATGAACCAATGTAACCAGTATGTCATAACAACTGGTTCTTGGAATGGATAGCTTCTCACAGATCTCATCCATTTCAAGACCTTCTCCGGATTTAGCTATAAGCTGCATTATTTGTATACTTCTTTCAGTGGTCCGATTTATTTTCATAAATAAAATCCTTTCGGTTGTCATAGACGGAAACCCACTACTCTTGGGTGGTGGGAGGAGTCTTGTAATTTTTTAACCATTACCCTTGGCTTTCGATGTACTTTTGAATTGTAGATGACGATACTTCCCCAATACTACAAGCAAAATAACCATCAGACCAAAAGATGTGTTTCTTCAAATACTGTTTGGAAAGAAAACTGTTATATTTAACCCATAAACAATGAGTTGTTTCTTGCTTGATGGTTTTTACGATATCACAGATCTTATCGGTAGTGTCATAACTGACCGGAAAATGTATATGGTCTTTGTCAGTTTCCATAGCAATTATTTCCCGATTATGAGATTTACAAATATCGAATATCTTTTGTTTTACATCGTCAGCAATGTTGCTTCCCAGTAGCTGTTTACGATATTTGTCACTAATAGGATATGTACTTTTAAACTGTATTTACGCCTGTTATGACGACTATATTTATTATCCATAATATTACCTCTAATTATTGATTTTCACTAATTGTCATTATATAATATTTTTAGTGAATATCAATGAAAGGAGTACATATGGAACAGATAACTGTTACAGCAAAAATTCAAATAGTTCCAAGTGATGATGATAAAACATTACTTAATACAACTATGTCTGCCTATACAGATGCTTGCAATCATGTTTCAAACTATGTATTCCGGACGCACAATCTAAAGCAGTTTGCTCTTAACAAGGTGCTGTAT
This sequence comes from Lachnoanaerobaculum sp. OBRC5-5, assembly GCF_000296385.1. GTDB lineage: Bacteria > Bacillota > Clostridia > Lachnospirales > Lachnospiraceae > Lachnoanaerobaculum. The sequence continues at coordinate 2,774,204 of NZ_JH815185.1, read as the reverse complement.
TCTGATTTAAGAAATAGATTCGGTTTAAAATCTCAAATAGCTCAATCTGTTTTAAAGACTGTGATTGCCAGATACAAAACCATTCTTGGAAATCAGAATGAGTGGATTAAACCTAACTTCACAAAACCACAATATGACCTTGTTTGGAATAGGGATTATTCTCTTACGAATCATTGCTTTTCCGTAAATACTTTAGATGGACGTGTAAAACTGCCATATTTTGATAAGGGTATGTCTAAATATTTTGACCATAGTATTTATAGTTTTGGTACAGCCAAACTTGTAAATAAGCACGGCAAGTATTTTTTACACATACCTGTAACTTATGAAGTGGAAGAATGTGAAGATGCTGAAATCTGCAATGTTGTTGGTATTGACAGAGGTATTAACTTTGTCGTTGCAACCTACGACAGTAAACATAAGTCAGGCTTTTTTAGTGGTAAAACCATTAAACAGAAACGTGCTCATTATTCTAAACTTCGCAAAGAATTACAGATGCGTAGGACTCCATCTGCCAGACGTAGAATAAAAGCGATTGGTTCACGAGAAAACCGTTGGATGCAGGATGTCAATCATCAGGTATCGAAGGCACTCGTGGAGTCTAATCCAAAGTATACTCTCTTCGTCTTAGAAGATTTAAGTGGAGTTCGTTCTGTTACTGAACGTGTACGAACAAAAGACCGTTATGTATCTGTATCATGGTCGTTCTATGATTTAGAGCAAAAGCTAATTTACAAAGCAAAACAGAACCGGTCTCTCGTATTAAAAGTAGACCCTCGTTATACGAGTCAATGCTGCCCTGTTTACGGACATATTGAAAAAGCCAATCGTAACAAGAAAATACATTTGTTTGCTTGTAAAAACTGTGGATATAAATCAAACGATGACCGCATTGGAGCTATGAATCTATACCGTATGGGAATCAACTATCTAACCGATAGCCAAGTACCTAGTATAGTTACAGCAGAGTAAATCTTTGTTGTAAATGGTGTTGTCAACCACCCTACGATGTAACGCCACTTTAGATAGCAATATCTATTGGGGCCTAAAGGTCGGAGACGTAAGCCGTTACTACGACTGGGCAGTTACAAGCCCATTACCTTTAGGTGATGGGTAGTTGACTAAAGAGTTACTCCCTGTTTAAAGATTGCAAAATCATGGAATCCCGCAATTTCAGACTTTACTTTCTTTCCGCTTGCCACATCCAGCACCAATTTGAAAAGCTCGTTTGCAAGCTCTTCCTTGGTTTTATCCTCAACCATTCTTCCGGCATTAAAATCTATCCAATTTCCCTTGCCTTTTGCAAGCCTTGAGTTGGTAGCAATCTTTAATGTCGGAACCGGTGAGGCAAAAGGTGTTCCCCTTCCTGTGGTAAAGAGCACTATATGAGCTCCGCTCATTGCAAGCGCCGTAGCGGCAACAAGATCATTTCCCGGTGATGAAAGCAGATTAAGTCCCTTTGTTTTTACGGTATCTCCATAATCAAGTACATCTACCACTTTAGCACTTCCGGACTTCTGTGTACAGCCCAAAGACTTATCTTCCAGTGTGGATATACCGCCTGCCTTATTTCCCGGTGAAGGATTCTCATAGATTGTCTGATTATGATTTTTAAAATACATTTTAAAATCATTGATAAGAGCTACCGTCTTTTCAAAAGTCTCCACATCTTTACATCTTTCCATCAAAAGAGTTTCCGCTCCGAACATCTCCGGTACTTCCGTAAGTATTGTGCTTCCTCCCTTTGATATAAGAATATCCGAAAACTCTCCGACTATCGGATTTGCTGTTATTCCGGAAAGTCCGTCAGAGCCTCCGCATTTCATCCCGATTATAAGTTCGCTTGCATCTATTTCTTCTCTCTTTTCATCGGCTATATTATTTATAAGCTCTTCTATAAGGGAAAGTCCGGTTTCTATCTCATCTTCAACTTCCTGAGATACCAAAAATTTCACTCTGTTTTCATCTATATCACCGAGATAGTCTTTAAGCAAAGGAATATTTGAATTCTCACAGCCAAGCCCCAGTACAAGTACACCTCCCGCATTAGGATGATTTATCATATCCGCAAGTATATTTCTGGTGTTTTCCTGATCGTCACCCATCTGTGAGCAGCCATATGGATGTACAAAAGCAATTACATCTTCCACACTTCCCTTTATAAGAGACTTCGCTCTTCTTTCAATTGCCTGTGCCACATTGTTGACACAGCCTACTGTCGGAATAATCCATATCTCATTTCTCACTCCCACCTTGCCGTTTTTTCTCTTAAATCCGAGGAAGGTTTCATGAGCGGTTTCTTTTATCTCTTTAACCTTTGGAATATATTTATATTCAAGTAAATCACCAAGTGCTGTTTTTATATTATGAGTATGTATCCAGTCACCGGCTTTTATATCCTCTTTTGCAATTCCGATTCTGTTTCCGTACTTTATAACATCCTCACCGGCTTTTATATCCTTAAGTGCCACCTTATGTCCGGCGGGAATTTCACTGTTTGTCTCTACTATCTCGTTTCCTATAGTTATTTTTTCTCCCTTTGACAATGCATTCAATGCCACACATACATTATCCAAATCATTGATTTTGATATAATCCATTTCCTTTATCTCCTTGCCAAATACTCGTATTGAGTTTATAATAAATGTAAGCGTTTACAATCGCATTATACATGGGATTTTTATTCCTTGTCAAGATAGATGTAGATTGTAACGAATGAATTTATAAAGCTTATATTTTTTTATATTACCGGTGAATTATGAATATATATGATATTGCAAACAGGGCAAATGTCTCCATAGCTACAGTATCAAGAGTTATCAATGACAGCCCGAAGGTCAGTGAAAAGACCAGAAAAAAAATTCATGATATTATGGAGGAGCTTGGCTATACTCCGAATGTATTTGCCAGAGGGCTTGGACTGAACACTATGAAGACCATAGGCATTCTATGTTCGGACCCTTCCGATATCTATGTGGCAAGAGCTCTGTCCTATTTTGAGAAAATGCTCAGGGAAAACGGCTATGACTCACTTTTATGTTGCAGCGGCTATGATACAAAGAATCTCAAAAAATATATAAATATACTTATCTCAAAAAGTGTGGATGCTGTTATTATGATAGGTTCAAAATATATATCCGCAAAGGACAATAAAAATCTGATAAAAAGTACAGCAAAATCCTTGCCGATATTTTTAATAAACGGATTTTTAGAAGGTGAGAATGTATATTGTTCTTATTATGATGATTTTAATGCTACAAAAATAAGTGCAAATATGTTATATAATAGTGGCAAAAGTAATTTGCTCTTTCTTTACAATTCCACATCTCAATCCGCCAAAAGAAAGCTGGACGGGTTTATATCAGGATGTAAAGAGCTGAAAATCAAAAGTGAAAACTATGCAACTCATTTGTGTGAGGAAAATGATATAGAAAATATTACTCTCTCGCTTGGAAAGTTTACCAAAAAGTTTTTTTTACCCGACGGTATAATCGCCTCAGATGATTTTCTTGCGATGACAGCATTAAAATTTGCAAAACAAAACAGTATTTCGGTTCCTGATGAACTTTCAATAATTGGATATGACAATTCGATTTTTTCAAAAATATCATATCCCGAGCTTACCACTGTTGACTCAAGGCTTTTTGATTTGTGCAGTCACAGTGTAAAAACTCTTTTGGAGGTGTTTGACGGACAATTCCCTGAAAACATCTGTATACTTGAGCCGTCTATTATAGAAAGAGATACTTTTAAATCGAAGAATTAATATTCTCAAACTTAATATGCATATGACTACTGTAAATGTAGTTATTTATAAATTTTACTTTATACAGCCGTTTGGCTAAGGAGGTTAACATGAAGAATTTTATGGATCAGGATTTCTTACTTGATACACAAACAGCAAAACATCTTTATCATGACTATGCGGAAAAGATGCCGATAGTTGACTATCACTGTCATATAAATCCACAGGAGATTTATGAGGATAAAAAATTTGATAATATCACTCAGGTATGGCTTGGCGGCGATCATTACAAGTGGCGTCAGATAAGATCAAACGGTGTGGATGAAAAACTTATAACAGGTAGTGAATCATCTGACAGAGAAAAGTTTGATGCATGGGCCGCTACATTGCCGAAGCTTATAGGTAATCCGCTTTATCATTGGTCACATCTTGAACTTCAGAAGTATTTCGGATTTAAAGGTCATCTAAGTCCTGAAAGCGCTGATGAGGTTTGGAATCTCACAAAAGAAAAACTTGCTACAGATGAATTAAGTGTAAGAAATATTATCAGAAATTCAAATGTTAAGGTTATATGTACTACAGACGATCCTATAGATTCTCTTGAATGGCATATCAAACTCAGAGAGATCAAAGATCTTGGATTTAAAGTGCTTCCGGCATGGAGACCTGATAAGGCTACAAATATTGAAAAGCCTGATTTTGCACAATATATTGCAAAGCTCTCCGAAGTAAGCGGTGTATCTGTAAAAGACTTTGCCTCTCTTAAGGAAGCATTGAAGAACAGATTGGAGTTTTTCCACAGCAACGGTTGCTCCGTATCAGATCACGGTGTTGACTTTGTATACTATGCTCCTGCAAGTGAGAACGAAGTTGATGCTATATTAAAGAAAAGACTTGCAGGCGAGGATGTAAGTCTTACAGAGCAGTACAAGTTTAAAACTGCACTCTTACTCTCTCTCGGAAAAGAATATCACAGATTAAACTGGGTAATGCAGCTTCACTTCGGTTGTAAGAGAAACAACAACACGGCAATGTTCAATAAGCTCGGCCCTGATACAGGATTTGATGCTATAAGCGGATATGCTCCTGCAGATCAGCTGGCAGATTTCCTTAATGCTTTAAATTTAACAAGTGAACTTCCAAAGACAATACTTTATTCCCTTAATCCGAATGATGATGCCGCTATCGGTACAATAATCGGATGCTTCCAGGATTCAAGTATCGCAGGAAAAGTTCAGCAGGGTTCTGCATGGTGGTTCAACGATCACTATGAGGGTATGAGAGCTCAGATGAAGTCTTTGGCCGCACTTGGTTGCTTAGGAAACTTTAACGGTATGCTTACAGACTCACGTTCATTCCTTTCATATACAAGACATGAGTACTTCAGAAGAATACTCTGCCAGCTTATAGGTGAATGGGTTGAAAGCGGTCAGTATCCGAATGATGAGAAAGCTTTAAAGGAACTTGTAGAGAATATTTCATATAATAATGTAATGAGATATTTTGAGTTTTAATAATTTATTTTAATATAAAACAGTCCCCAGCTCCCGGTTGTGAGTTCGGGACTGTTTTTTTCTGTGCCCTCAAAAATCAAGCCCACAACACTTGACATCAAAACAAAAAAAAGTCTGACCGAAGTCAGACATAAGTAAATAGCGACGGGGAGATTCGAACTCTCGACACTACGGGTATGAACCGTATGCTCTAGCCAACTGAGCTACGTCGCCATATGATTATATTCATGCTTTGCATGAAAAATGGGACCTACAGGGCTCGAACCTGTGACCCTCTGCTTGTAAGGCAGATGCTCTCCCAGCTGAGCTAAGATCCCGTCACGTTTAACGCCATGTAAGTATATAAAATAATGCTCCTAATGTCAAGCGTTATTTTAATTTTTTTCTAAAAAAATGCATCCGAATTTTAAATCAATAATCCGGATGCAGGTTTTTCTATTTAGTTAAATCCATACAACTTATTTGCAATCTTATATCCGGCTACGGCAATACCTTTTCCCACTTTTCCGGGGAGATTCATAGTCTGTCCGAGGACTCCGTATCTTATCCTCTTATAAAGTCTTGGATTGTGGTCCTTCAGATAATCCCAAAGTTCTTTCTTCTTTTGCATATTTTCCTCACTCTTTGAGCGAATAGCAAGTATGGAAGATATTACCATCATTATCTCAAGATAGCTTATAAGATACTTTTTAAGCTTTTTATTTGCAACATCATAAGGATTAAATGAATCAAGCATGATCTTTGTTACTCTTATCTGCTGATCTATTCTTCCGATCATCACCTGCTCATTTACAGATTGATCCTCTCTACCGATATAGTATCTGTAAAGGTTTACATCCATATAGTAAATATCCTTTACCGCCTTTAGAGGCTGATATACGAAGATATTGTCCACATAGAATGTGTGCTTTGGAAGGTCAAGTTTATTCTCTATAAGAAGCTCTCTTTTGTATATTACAGAATGCATAAGAATATACTGTCCTGTGTGGAAAGGCTTAATATCCTCCCATTCAAACTTCTTATTTATAGGCAAGTTTCTCTTATAGGTCATTACCTTTTTCTTCTTTGCACCGTCCTTATCATAGACAAAGTTGCAAAGAAGCATATCAATATTTTCCTTATCTCTTATAAACTCTTTAAGCTTATTGAGTACTTCCAAAAACGACTTTTCATCCAGATAATCATCCGAATCCACCACTTTAAAAAACTCGCCTGTAGCGGCTCTAAGTCCGAACATTACAGCATCACCATGTCCGCCGTTTTCCTTGTGGATTGCTTTGCATATAGTAGGATATTTTTTCTCATACTCATCCGCTATTTCAGCCGTATTGTCCTTGGCAGAACCGTCATTTACTATCAATATCTCTACATCTTCCTTACCTACAAGCAAAGAATCAATACACTTTCTCATATATGCCGCTGAATTAAAGCATGGCACCGCTATACTCAAAACTTTCATTGCTCAACCTTTCTGTTTATAAAATATATTGTACCTATTAAAGCAAATATTATACTGATTGCCACAGTTACCACTAAAATCCCTATATTTTCTTCATTCTCACCCAACTTAGCATAAATTGAAACAATTGTATTTCCACTCATATGTATGAATATAGGAATCAAAATACTCTTTGTTTTGTGATAGGCAAATCCGAGGAATATACCCAGAAGTGTAGCATATATACCCTGAACTATATTTCCATGGTAAATACCGAATAACAAAGATGATATAAGTAAACCTGCCACGAAATTATATTGATGTTTAATTCTGTTAAAAATCAAACCTCTGAATATTATTTCCTCAACTATCGGTATCAATATTCCGGCACATATTATTGTGACAATAAGCGGATTACTTGTAATCGTATCGCTGACTTCCACAAATGCCGTATCCTTACCTGCCATATTTGTCAATGCTATAACGATATTTAATGCAATTGAAACGCCTGCACCGCCTACAATGGCCATAACAAAATCCATTGCTTTAATTTGACCGCGCTTTTCAATTCTGCCGTTCTTAACATCAATATTGAAAAAGAGACTTAGAACTACAGAAGTAACCACTGCACATATCGCAGTAATAACAAGTGCATTTGCCTTTAAAACATCCATCATCGCATTAAAATCGCGAGCTCCCTCAAGGAAACCAAACAGTACTGCAAGAAACATTCCCAAAGAAGACTGAATGGCCGTATAAATAAGTATAGGATAAAAACTTATCCCAAATGTATAAAAAAATTTCTTCATTACCCTAGTATATCCTATATCAATTAATAATCCAATAAAAATTGTATTAAAATTAATTTATCACAAAAAATGTCCGATATTACCGGACATTTTAAAACAAAAATTTTATTCACTTCTTAGTGCATCTATCGGATTTAGGCTTGCAGCTCTCATAGCCGGCATATATCCGAATATAAGTCCAATTGCTACAGATACGCTGAATGAAATTATAACTGCATTTAAATTGGCAGGTGATGAAATATTCATAAATCTGCCTATAGTAGGGCTGGCAATACAACCCAATACAATTCCCAGCGAACCTCCCAGTGTACTCGTAACCAAAGCCTCTATGACAAACTGTTGCAGTATAACACCTCTTCTGGCTCCAAGCGCTTTTCTGATACCTATTTCTCTCGTTCTCTCAGTAACGGATACCAACATGATATTCATAACTCCCACACCTGCAACAAGAAGTGAAATACCGGCAATAGCTCCTATAATAGTACTCATAAGTGCAAGCTGTGTATTAATTTCCCCAAGCATCTGACTCATAGATTGAACAAAATATGTTTCTTTTTGAGTATAGATAGTTTTTAGAAAATCCTTTAAAAGCTCCACCGCCTGATTGCTCACCTGAGTATTTACCGTAGCAAAAATATAATAATCAGGTACTGAAGTTCCGTTTAACTGTCCTGCTGTGGAATAAGGCATAAATGCAAAGTCATCACTTCCCCTTGCCGACAACTGTGTTTTATCCTGTCTTTGTACCACACCTACGACAGTAAATGCCGAACCGTTTATCTTTACAGTCTCTCCTATTGCCGCCTTTGGCGAACCGAAAAGCTTACTTGCCACATAGTAACCTATTACAACCACCTTTTGTCTGGATACCATATCCGCATAAGATAAAAATCTTCCTTTTTCCAATTTATAATTCTTTAGTTTACCATAGTACTCACTTACACCTGTAACTGTGGTGGTGGTGGTTTTTTCACTTCCCACCTTTATAGTTCCGCTAACGCTGACCTGTGGAGTCATTTCCGAAAATACATCCCTATGCTCATTGAAAAAATCATACATCTGATCGACGGATGCCTGTCTTGAAGGCATATTTACCAAATTCACAGTGATAGTATTTGCTCCCATATCCATAAAGGATTTAATCATATTATTCATATATCCCATCATTACACTGACAAGTATAACAACTGCCGATACACCGATAATAAGTCCCAGCATTGTAAGGAACGATCTCATTTTATTTGCAATAATACTTTTTATTGCCAGTTTAAACGATTGCAGCATACTCCTCACTACTTCCATCAAAATTTATTTTGCCATCAGCTATTCTGATAACTCTCTTCGCCTCCAGCGCAATGGCATTATCATGGGTAATCATAATAACGGTATTTCCCTCTTCATGGATTTTCTTAAAAAAATCCAAAACCTGACGGCTGGTCTTTGAATCCAGGGCACCTGTAGGCTCATCTGCCAAAATCAGTGAAGGATTTGCAGCCAGAGCTCTTGCAATACTCACTCTTTGCTGCTGTCCTCCTGAAAGCTGATTTGGCATCTGCTTTGCTTTTTCGGCAAGTCCCACCTTTTCAAGTGCTTCCATTGCCCTCTTTTCTCTTTCATGATTTGAAACATGTGCGTACAAAAGCGGCAGTTCCACATTTTCCAAGAGATTCATTCTGGGCAAAAGATTGTATTGCTGAAAAACAAATCCTATCATCTTATTTCTGATATCGGCAAGTTGATTGTCACTAAGCTTTCCGACATCTTTTCCGCCCAAAAGATATTTACCTGATGTAGGCACATCCAAAGCACCTATAATATTCATAAGAGTGGATTTGCCGGATCCCGACTTACCCACAATTGCAACAAACTCTCCCTTGTCTATATCAAGAGTTACACCGTCATTGGCATAAACAGTCTCACCACCCATTTTATATTCTTTTCGAATGTCTGTCATTTGGATAAGTTTTTCCATTACTCTCCTCCGGCTCCTGCATCGGCACCGCCGGCATCAGCCCCGGCACCGCCCGCTCCGGCTGTATCGGCTCCGCCTCCTTCTGCAGGTGCGCCTCCTCCGCCCATGCCGTCCATTCCGTCTGTTCCCGTATCCATACTTGCGCTCTCGTCCACATAGACCTCATCACCTTCATTAAGTCCTGATGTAATCTGTACAAAATCCGCATTTATAACTCCGGTAGTTACTGTAACCTCTTTAAAACCTGCAGGGATAAGGCCGTCTCCACTTGAAGCCGCACCGCTTGCATCTGCACTCTGTGTTGCCGAGGTATCTTTTACATAGACCTTATTTCCTCTCATAAGAGCACCTGAAGGTATTGTAAGTGCATCCTTTGCAGACTCAAGTGTAATATATCCGTCCACATTCATTCCCGGTAAAAGATTATAAGTTTCATCAAGTGTTATTGTAACAGGATAGGTTGATACACCGTTTTGGCTTGTACTCTCAAGGCTGACATTGGTAACCGTTCCCGAATATTCCTGATCCGGGAACGCATCAGACTTTATTCTTACCTTCTGTCCGTTTTGAACTTTTGTAATATCCTTCTCATCCACACTCATTTTAAATGTATATGAGCTCATATCGTAAATAACAGCCATATTGGTAGCCTTGTTGTTTCCGCCTGAGCCCACCTTATCCCCGACCTTATAGTTCTTTGATATAACTTTTCCGGAAATAGGTGATTTAATAGTATACTCGTCATAGGTTTTCTTTGCAGTGGCAACTCCCTTTTGTGCCGCATCCACATTTCCCTGTGCGGTATCTAAAGCATCCTTATAGGTTTTTAAAAGTTTCTCTGCGGACTCTGCAGTCATCTTAAAAATAGGTGTTCCGACTTCTACATAATCACCTACATTCACCAATACACTTTCTATCTGTACACCTTCAGCCAGGTCTGCACTCATATCAACATTTGTTGTAGCCTCAAAAGTACCGTCTCCTGTAGAAGTAATATTTCCGACTGTAGCATTTGCAGTTGTCTTATCTGTAAGTCCTCCAGGATTACTTACTTCGAACGTAACATTACGAACAAGTCTTCCTCCGTCCATTGTCTGATCCATACTTGATATGGAAATTACTTTTCCCTCTATCTGCTCTCCTGTTTCCGTAAGAGTCAAAGTTCCTGTCATTCCCGCCTGAATATTCTGTGCCTCCATACTTAGGAAAGGAATACGAATATTCATCACAGTATCATTATATATGGTGGCAAGCTTTGTACCTCCGCTTATCTTATCTCCTGCCTGAATACTCAACTCCTTGATATAGCCCTTTCTTGTAGAGCGATACAGATTACCGGAAAAATCCGCCTTTGCTTTTGCAAGGTCTTTGTTGGCCGTAGCATATCCGGTATTTGCTTTACTAAGAGAATTATTTGAGGAATTTATATCAGATTCAAGACTTGACTTATCTATTTGATAGAGTACCTGGTCCTTATTAACCATATCACCTATCTCAAAGTCCGCCGAGATAATATCTCCAGATACAAGCGCAGTTATATTATAAGTGTCCTTAGGTGTTATAGTACCTGAAGAGGATATCTCTGAAGAGATATCCTGCTTTGATGCTATTGCTGTAGATACAAATGTACTCTTGTCAATATTTACAGCCTGCCTTGATTTCATAAAGAAAAATCCACCTACGCCAATGGCTATAATTGCAGGTATAATAATAAATCTTTTCTTCATTTTTTCCCTCACTAATCTGCTATATAATCAACTATCGTGTAGCTTACAGATCCATCTTCAGAATTATTTATATCTACGACTAAAGTAACATCATCATTAACCTTGATACTTCCGTAGATAGAGAATGCAAATTGCATATCGCTGTTTGCAATTTTGTATGTTTCTCCGTCTATAGTCACAGATGTAGGTGTAAGTGTAGATGTTGACTCATAGTATATACTCTCAACAGTACCATGTACAGCCTTCTTGCCGTTTGTAGCATCCGTATTCTCATCATATGCCCAGATAGTCTTTGCAGCTGCCGAATAGTATATTACAAGGCCTACATCCGATGATACCATCAGGCTCTTGAATCTGTCCGCACCTACGCTGCTTCCGTCAACAAAGAGATTCGCATCCTTATAGTCAAAAGGAACCGCCTGTATCAATTGATTTACAGACTTTACCACCTTAGGTCCCTTAAGCGAATTGTCGGCAAGCTTTAAAGGATTTACCTCCTTATCGCTGTTTAACTCACCGCCGAATACGGTTGCAATATATGCTCCGCCGTCTTTCATATTTGTTTTTAACATATTATAAAAGAGATTTATACAATCTCTTACCTTAAGATTTGAAGTAGGTGTAAGTGATGTAAGGTTCTCATTTAACTCAAGGAAACCGTACTTTGCCATTCTCTTATTGTTTGCATCACCTGCAAAATCACTTGCCTGATATCCGAGTAAAGCAAGTACTCCTCTTACAGCATCATTCAATGTTACATTATCATTAGGCTTGAAGTTTCCGCCTAGATATCCTGTCATATATCCCTGCTCCGCCGCCATCTTTATAGCGGAAGCATTTTCATTATCCTTAGGAACATCATTAAATACCGATACATTGCTTGTCTTTGTAAGTACGGAACGATATGATGAAGCCTGTACAAGCATCTTTGCGAACTCACCTCTTGTGACATATCTGTCTATATTTCCGCTTACAAAGGTTATACCCGTAAGACCTATTACTTTTTTTCTCAAATCAAAATTTGAACTTTTTGCAAAAACAGTACCTGCACCAATACTCTGTGTAGCCAATACGGAAGCCAATCCCAATGCTCCCATTTTCATTAATTTACTTCTCATATAACCTCCGTTATCTGCATATTAACGCGCTTAGTATTATATCGCAATCATTCCCGTATTCAATAATAATCACGAAATATTCATATATTTTTTTGCTAATCTTTATCAAGCTTATTGTATCAGCTTAATAATACACATAATACGCTATTTGTTTTTCAAAGTCAATTAACGCTATATGAATTATCTTTGTATATTATTTACGGTTTATTTAATAATGTTGAGAATGATTATGCAATCTTATCAGCATTTCTTAAATTTATAAAAAACGCCCAAGGCAAAAGCCTTGAGCATTAATAAAATCTATTTATTTTTCAACCAATAAACTCTTTCCTGTCATTGCAGCCGGTTTTTGTAATCCCATAAGCTCAATCAATGTAGGCACTATATCGCAAAGTCTTCCGCCCTCTGCCAGAGTATACTTAGGATCCGCATTTACCAAAATGAACGGTACAGGATTTGTAGTATGAGCTGTATGCGGCTCACCTGTCTCCTCGTCAACCAAAGTCTCACAGTTTCCGTGATCTGCACAGATAAACATCACTCCGTTGACTTCCTTGATAGCCGCTACAGTCTTTCCGATACACTCATCAACCGTCTCCACAGCCTTTATAGCCGCATTTTCGACAGCTGTATGACCTACCATGTCAGGGTTTGCAAAGTTAATGATAATAACATCATACTTACCGCTCTTTATGGCAGCTACAAGCTTATCACATACCTCATATGCGCTCATCTGCGGCTTCAAATCATATGTAGCAACATCCTTTGGTGAGTTTACAAGAATTCTGTCCTCTCCCTCGTTAGGCTCTTCCTTTCCTCCGTTAAAGAAGAATGTAACATGAGCATATTTCTCAGTCTCGGCAATTCTTACCTGCTTCATACCGTGCTCCGCTATAAACTCTCCGAAAGTATCCTTTATCTCTTCCTTCTCAAATGCAACAAGCTTATTACTGATACTCTCATCATAATCTGTGAAACATACAAATGTGGTATCAAGTCTCTTTCCTCTTTTAAAGCCGTCAAAATCGTCTACGCAGAATACTCTTGTCATCTCTCTTGCTCTGTCAGGTCTGAAGTTAAAGAAGATAACAGAATCATTATCTCTGATAACCTTTACACCGTCATTATCTACAGAGAAAGGTACAACGAACTCATCATTCTTACCTTCGTCATATGACTCCTGTATGCCTCCTGTTGCGCTTTTCTTTAAGTTTCCGCCCTTAGTCATAACAGAATAAGCCGCTTCAACTCTGTCCCATCTGTTATCTCTGTCCATTGCATAGAAACGTCCCATTACGGAAGCTACTTTACCTACTCCAATTTTAGCCATCTGCTCCTCAAGCTCGGCTACAAATTCCTTTCCCGATGTAGGAGGTGTATCTCTACCGTCAAGGAATGCATGAACATAAACTTCTTTTAATCCGTTTCTCTTTGCAAGCTCCAACAATCCGTAAATATGTGTATTATGGCTGTGGACACCGCCGCTTGAAACAAGTCCCATCAAATGAAGTGCGCTGTTATTCTTCTTTGCATTGTCAACTGCGGCAAGAAGCGCCTTGTTCTCAAAAAAGTCTCCATCCTCTATAGCCTTTGATATTCTTGTAAGCTCCTGATATATAATTCTTCCGGCACCCATATTCATATGGCCTACCTCCGAGTTACCCATCTGACCGTCAGGAAGACCTACAAAAAGTCCGCTTGCCTGTCCTTCTACAAAAGGATATTCCTTCATCAAGCTGCACAGATTAGGTGTATTTGCCTCAAACACCGCATTGTGATCATGTCCTTTTCTAAGTCCTAAACCGTCCATTATACATAATACTACAGGTCTTTTTTCCATATATACCTCGTTTTCTATCAAACAGTTTATAGCTGTTTGAATAAATGCTATTAGTCAGCAGCCCGGTGCCATACCGAAACTGCGTATTATTTTCAAATTTGATTTGATTTTACATTAATTCCAAAACATAATCAAGATAAAAAAATAACAAAGCTTACTAAAAATAAAATCCGTGTCCTAATTCAGGCAACAAATTTTACCTTTGCCTAAACTATAACACAGATTCTAATCAATGTCCCATTTTACCTATCAAATAAAATATAAAAAATGCCAATATATCAATGCATACAATAGTTGCACCTACAGGTGAACCGCCAAGTATTGAAATGACAAGTCCCAGAGAGGTACAAACCACTGAAAATATCGCTGATGACACGGTCACTGAGAGGAAACTCTTAAACACACACATGGATGCCAATGCAGGGAATACCACAAGTGCCGAAATAAGGAGTGAACCGACTAAATTCATAGCCAATACTACAATTATTGCAATGATTATCGCTATCAAGAGATTATATTTTTGTGTGTCTATACCTGTAGCACTTGCAAAATTCTCATCAAATGTTACTGCAAAGATTTTATTATAAAACAGTACAAATGCAGATATTACAAATATTGAAAGTATAACACAAAGAATCACTTTTTCCTTTGTTAAGGTAAGTATTGAAGTGGATCCGAACAAAGTGGTACATACATCTCCGGCAAGATTTGATCCGCTTGAAAACACATTCATAACCAGATATCCGAAGGCCATCGCCCCGACAGACATCATCGTTATTGACGCATCTCCCTTTATCTTTCCGTTACTTCCGCCCTTTAAAAGCAGAATTGCGGCAATTATAGTCACAGGCAACACAAGCACCATATTGTCTGTAAGATTAAATACCGTCGATACCGCCACTGCACCGAATGCCACATGCGAAAGTCCGTCTCCAATAAATGAAAAGCGTTTCAATACCAGAATAACACCAAGCAGTGAAGAGCACAGTGCTATAAGTATGCCTACTATTATTGCATACCTTACAAAAGGATAGCTTAAATATATATGTATGTCTTTCATGCCATCCCCCTGCTCTTTTTATATTCCGGAGTTGTACCGAAAAATATATGTTCTCCAATATATAAAACCTTGGTAGCATATTCAAGTGCCACTTTTATATCATGAGATATCATAATAATGGTCATATTACTTTTATTCAGCTCATTGATAATATCATACATATTTTGACTCGCCTCAGGATCAAGACCTGTAACAGGCTCATCAAGTATCATAAGTCTTTGTCCCGCCATCAACGCTCTGGCTAAAAGCACCCTTTGTTGCTGACCGCCGGAGAGTTCGCTGAAGCTTCTGGTCATAAGATCCAAAAGTCCCAGTTTTTCTATCTTCTCCTTTGCGGTCTGCTTTTCTTCTTTTTTATAAAATGGTCTGATTCCCACCTTTGACTGACATCCTGACAGCACAATTTCAAAAACCGATGCCGGAAAGTCTTTTAATAATTGTTGCTGCTGTGATAAATATCCTATCTCCGTAGGCAACAAATTTTCATTATATATAACCTCTCCTGAGATCGGTTTTATAAGTTTTAAAAGCGTCTTTATAAGTGTAGACTTTCCCACACCGTTTTCCCCAATTACACATAGATAATCTCCGTCTGAAACTTCAAAATTAAGATTATCCACTATGGCTTTTCCGTCATATCCAAGTGACAATTTTTCACATTTTATCATAAATCTCCAGTCTATAATACCTCTTTAAGCACTTCCAAATTCTTCTTCATTATATCCAGATAGCTTGCATTATCACCGCTCTTTGTAGACTGCATAGAGTCAAGTACCAAAACCTTGGCATTTTTATCTTTGGTATTGTCAACTATTGTTTTTGCCAAATCTCCTTTTGAACCGTCAATTATAAAAATATCCGACATATTAAGCTCATCCATCTTATTTGCCAAAAACTTTACAGTCTCAAAAGATGCTTCACTTCCCGCATCACAGCCCTTAAATGCTGCATAATACTTTATTCCGTATTCATTTACCAGATATCTGAACGGGAATCTGTCTCCGACTATTATAGTTTTGTTTTGAATGCTTGAGAGTGTATCCTTATACTCTTTATCAAGTTCATCAAGCTTAGCTAAATAGTCATTTGCGTTTTTCTCATATTCAGCCTTATTGTCAGGGTCAATTTCGGCCAACTTTGCTTCTATAGCACTTACTATAGTTTCAGCATTCTTAATTGAAAGCCATACATGCTCATCTATCTCTTCCTCTCCGTCTTCATGTGCATGTTCGCCCTCTTCATGTGCATGTTCTTCGCCTTCATGATCATGCTCTTCTTCATCCTGCATACCCTCTACAAGTTCCTCTGCTAATGCAGCTTCACCGATACTGTCTACCATATTGATATACTTCAAATTAGGATTCTCTTTTATAATATCCTCAGCCCAATCGTCGGACTCTCCGCCTACATATACAAACAAATCACTGTCTGTAATTTTTGCGATATCTGCCGCAGATGCCTGATAGCTGTGTAAATCCACACCCTTATCTATAAGGAAGGAAATCTCTACATTCTTATTATCACCTACCACCTGTTTTACCCAGTCATAGGCAGGGAAAATAGTAGTAACAATGCTCAGCTTCTTAGTTTCCTCACTGTTACTTTCAGCTACACTGCTGCTCTCCATAACACTGCTGCCGCTCTCAGTCTCACTGCTGCCGGTACTTTCCTTTTTTGCACAGCCCAAAACCATCATAATAGCCACAAGGATACTTAGTCCTATTCCAATATACTTCTTCATAGTCTCCCTCTATTCTCTACATTCATTACAAGTTCCATAAAAAACTGTTCTGGCATGATCTATAGAAAAGCCGTGTTCTTCTCTCAAGTGTTCACCAATTAAAGATAATTCAGTACACTCCAAATGGATAAGCTTTCCGCATTTTTCGCATTTACAATGAAAACATACCGGATGAACGTCTTCACCCTCTACATATTCAAAGCAGGCACTGTCTCCTGTTTCCAACATATATTTATGTACTGTCCCATCGCTTACCATTCTGTCCAAATGTCTGTAAACAGTAGCTTTCCCGATATTCTTTCCCTGCTGTTTGAAAAAGAGAATAATATCATTCACGGTGACATGCTTATTCTCATTGTTTTTCAGGAAATCCTCTATTTCAAGCAATTGTCTTGTTTTATACTGAGCTTTCTTCAAACCACACCTCCAATTTGATTACTGAGATTTAAACTCAATTTGAAACTCGATATCATATTACAACTTTTTATTTCATTTTTCAAGCAAATTTGATAACGAGTTTTAATTTTTTTATCAAAAAAACACATCAACAATCTAAGAATAAATCAGATGTTGATGTGTTCATTTATACTATAAAATTTTTAGAAATCTACTTCCGTATCATAGTAGCAACATTTTAAGAGCTTCTCCATCTCTTCAACACTTGGCTGTCTCGGGTTTGAACCTGTACATGCATCTCCAACAGCATTTACAGCTATATCATGAAGTCTTTCCAAGAAAACTTTCTCAGGTACAAATCCGTTCTCTGTAGGATATGAATCCGCACCGTAGTTCTTGATACAATGTGGAATATTTAAAGCATCATTTAAACCTCTAAGGTACTTGATAAGCTCTTTTATCTTCGCATCTTCGCTACTGCCCGGCAATCCAAGCACATCAGCTATCTTAGCATATCTCTTTGCAGCTTCCTTATCCTCTGCATTGAAAGCGATAACCTTTGGAAGGTACATAGCATTTGCCGCACCGTGAATAATGTGAGCACCCAAATCTCCAAATACGGCACCTGTCTTATGCGCCATAGAATGTACTATACCAAGCAAAGCATTTGAGAATGCCATACCTGCAAGACATTGTGCATTGTGCATTGCATCTCTGGCCGTCTTATCTTCATTGTATGACTTTACAAGGTACTTGTTTATCATTTCTATAGAGTGAAGTGCAAGCGGATCTGTAAAGTCACAGTTGGCTGTAGATACATACGCCTCTATAGCATGTGTCATAGCATCCATACCTGTATGTGCAACAAGCTTCTTCGGCATTGTCTGTGCAAGTGCAGGGTCTACAATTGCAACATCAGGTGTTATCTCAAAGTCGGCTATAGGATATTTGATACCCTTTTCATAGTCTGTTATAATTGAAAAAGCTGTTACTTCCGTAGCTGTTCCCGATGTGGAAGAAATAGCACAGAATTTTGCTTTTTTTCTAAGTGTAGGAATACCGAATACCTTACACATATCCTCAAAAGTACAATCAGGATACTCATACTTGATCCACATAGCCTTTGCCGCATCGATAGGTGAACCTCCACCGATAGCAACTATCCAGTCCGGTCCGAACTCAAGCATCTCCTTAGCACCACGCATTACGGTGTCTACAGAAGGATCAGACTCAATTCCCTCAAAAAGTCTTACTTCCATACCTGCTTCTTCCAAATAAGCGATTGTCTTATCTAAGAATCCGAACCTTTTCATTGATCCACCGCCTACACAGACAAAAGCCTTCTTTCCTGTGAAGCTCTTTAAAGCCTCAAGTGAATCTTTTCCATGATAAATGTCTCTTGGTAATGTAAATCTCATATACAGCCTCCATTTTTTGAGCATCGGTTCTTAAATATTAAGAACCTAAGTGTTACTAAAATTACATGCTTATATATTATAACTTAATGTTATTATTGTCAACATTTTAACGATTTTTTTTAACAATTCGTTTATTCTCTTCTGATAAAGCTGAAATTATTTATATCTATTGAAAAAACAAGCTTCACCAACCATAAGAAGAATAAAAGCACTCCTACAGGTATAAGGCATGATGTTACAATAAGTACAGCAATAGCCTCTATAAATGAGCTTAGAGTATTCTCAAACTTCTTTAAAAGTTCATTCACATTCCCTGTAATATTATTTACTATCTTCTCAATGGCGTTACTATTTTTGTTCTCTTCCTCGGCGCTCTTTGTTACCGTATCCGTATTTTCCTTGGCATTATTAAGAGTTGTCTCTATCGAGGCGGCATAATTACTCTCAATCATTCTCGCAATATTTACACTCACAGGAATAGTAAATGATATAACCAGGCTGAATAAAAATAATTTAGTCGCAATCTTTGCAAATATCTTTTCATTTGAAGCGATAAATACTATGAAAAGCACACATGCCACAGGAATAACATACTTAAATGCCACAAAGCCTGTTACAGTGAGTAAAAACTTCTCAAGGTAGATTGCACAAAGCACAATAAGAAAATACTTACTCATATCCGCAAGTTCCTGTGCAATAGGTGTTCCTACATCTCCCGGCAAAAGTGTAATAGCCGATGAAGATGCCACAGCCGCAGCAGCAAGCTCCATAACCTTACTTCTGCTCTTGTCAAGAGCATTTATTGTATCGGCATGAAAATCCACATTCCCCAGCTTATCAGCTATCAGAAAGAATGATACCACTCCTACCGCAATACAAAAGATTGCGGCAATTACCTTTATTATCAATACCTTTTTAATTGATGACATTTTTCTCCTCCAAATACTTCAAAAATCCGTCTATACCTCTGTTTATATCCTCAAAGGCAACATCAAATCTGTCGGTGTACCATGGGTCCGATACCGAATCATCGCTTCCTGCGAAGCTTAAAAGTTTGAATATCTTATCTCCGTCACCGAACAAATTTTTCATATTTTTTATATTAGCATCATCCATACCTATAAGATAGTCATATTCTTCATAGTCGGACTTTACCATCTGCCTTGCCTTCTTACCTGCACAGGCTATTCCATGTTTCTGAAGTTCGTCTTTTGCAGACGGAAACATAGGATTTCCCACGCCGTTCCATATCTCTTCCGAGCTTGTTGCGGCTGAGGCTATCTCAAACATATCCTCCAACCCAAGCTTTTTCACTTTGTCTTTCATTATAAACTCTGCCATAGGCGAACGGCAGATATTGCCGTGGCAGATGAAAAGTATCTTTATCATATTTATTTGAAGTGCCTCCTAAAATGCTATATTTTGCTCCGATTTGCCAAGTATATCAGAGCCTGTTTTTATACCCCTACTCTATCATAAAAATGTGAATTTTTCATCTCCTTAATCCATACTGCCGCTGCCTTTATTACCGCCAAATTCGCAGCCGTGATCATGGTCATGTCCATAATACCATCTACCGTATCGGTAACCATAGTGAGGCGGACAGTTGGCGCAGTCGCCGTTGCATCTTCTATTATGCCGTCTTCCTTGAGCCGAAGACCCTCCGGCACTTGCTCCTGCAAAAATAGCAGCAAGAGTACCAAAGAATCCCCTTTTCGGAGCGGGTGGTTCCGAGATAAAATCATCGATGTAGATATCCTCTTCTTCCTCTTCGCGCAAGGCTTCCGGTAGCAAAATATTTCGTTGCTTACAGATTTCGATGATAACCTCATCATCAATCTCGCCATACAAATATTCCATATCCTCGGCGGTCAATCGTTCTGCTGAATTAAGCACAGCAGCAGTCACCGGTTCTTTATCGTTGATATAGGCAAACTCTGCTAAATCAGAGCCGGAGAAGGCCAGTTTTTCTTCCACAGCCTTTCTAAGCAGACGGTTAGATGCCGGTACATTAACCTGCAATTCGATGATGATTTCTCCGACTTCATCAGCAGAACCAAGTGAAGTCAATGCAGACAGATTACGCACCTGTGTGCTTTCCGCCCAATCATAGAATTTTTCGTAATATTCATCCCATGTGTATGTACGCAATCAATCCACCTCACATTTCTTTTAAAGCAAAATCTACAATACATAGGTGACCCACTTATTCAGAAGCAGGTCGATTAATCCTGTAGCATATCTAAATACATATCTAATCTTGCATTGATGTATCCTGCAAACAGATTTTCCATTAGCGAAAGATTGTGCTTTACATAATATTCATCAAACGCATTATAATAGTCAATTCTATCTGTAAACTTAATATCTATAGGTGGGAATCCGGATTTCATCAACTCAAGATTTACAAGCAGTCGTCCGGTTCTGCCATTACCATCAATGAAAGGATGGATGCCCTCAAACTCGATGTGAAAACGAGCCAGTTTTGTCACAATATGCTCTGTGCTTGCAGCAAAATCATATAGCAACTGTTCCATCTTCGGCTTAATAAGATACGGCTGCACGGGTTCATGTTGTGCGCCCACAATACGAACCGGAACTCTACGGTAGACACCACGGTCTTCTCTCTTATCCGCAAGAACTAGATAGTGGATCTGTTTGATGATGCTCTCACTGATTGGAATATTATCTTTTACCAGTTCGCTCACAAAATCAAATGCTTCTTTATGACCAACCGCCTCCATATGGTCTTTCAGCGGTTTCCGGTCAATCGTAAGACCACGAAGAACTAAATCCGTTTCTCTCAAGGTAAGTGTATTTCCTTCAATGGCATTGGAGTTGTATGTGTACTCTACAATAAATTCTTCGTTGAGCCTTGCAACCTCGCCCGCAGTTAAAGGTCTTCTGCTCTCCAGTTCTACCTTCTTGAGGTCAATTTGTGCCAAGAGACTTTCCTTTGACTTATAACGACCATCAGTAGGTTTCTTTGCATCCACAGGAATTTTCCATCTACGTCCTTCCCGGTATGCACCTAAAATTTTTCCCTCAGAACAAAGAACTCTGATTCTTCTATCAGAAATGCCCCATTTTTCAGAAGCCTGTTTTACTGTCAAAAACATAGACTATCCTCCCAATCTAAGATATAGTATACCGCTTTAACGGAATAATATCAACGATATCGGAATAACACTCATCAAAATAACGGAATAATATGTCTGTGATTATTCTAAAAAAGGCACCTGCTTGCTTTTCTTTTCAACCAAGAGGTATGAGATAAAACTATTCGGATCATTCTCTGCATTCCGCATCAAAACAACCTTATAATCCATACTTTGACCTCATATCTGAAATCACATCATCTGCACCTCTAAACTTTTTCTGTTCTCCGGATCTTTTTAGTTTTGCAAGTAGCTCTTTCTCGGTCATAGGTGCATATGGATTTGATACTGTCTGTCTTTTTATTTCAAACGGAAATCCATTTGTTGCAACCGCCTGTGTTAAAAAAATTTTATTACTTTTGTTACTTGCTATTTTCCACACCTCACTTTCATATGTTTAGACTATTCTAGTGTTAATACATTACTGTTTCAATAACATTTGTATTTGTTTTGCAAAATACAAGTATTCTTCTTTTATATTATACTAATACCAACGATAATTCATACACCCGGTCCGAGAGATGCACTTCCTTCAACAATATCTATATTTCCTCCAGCCGTACTAGAATCAATAATATATATACCTTTAATATGCCTCTTACTTAACTATATATTTTGAAAAATCTTTTTAATTCAAGAGATAATCACGAGATTTTTTTAATCTACTATATACTTAAATAAAAGCACATTTTTTTATCTTGTGAAAATCTCCTCCTTTTCGCAAGATAATCACGAGATAGATTATGCCATTTGTTTCTTTATATTATCCATAGCCATCTGTAGTTGTGTTAAAAACTCAACACTCTCAATACCAATTCTATACTTAGTAGACGGACCATTTCCAATTTTCATTATTAACTTCTTCTCTTCAAGAACCTGAACAGCTTTTCTTACTTTATACTCTGTTGTCGACAATATATCTTTAATTGTATTGACAGAAACAGGCTTTCCATTCTTGGCAATATATCTAAGAATATTTTTCTCATCTGCCTCAAGTTCAGGATATGAATCAGCAAGATCAATATTCCAAACTTTAATCTCGGTATGTTCAATATCAGAAACTATTTCAGGCCTTCTAAAATCGTTTTGAATAGCTGCTTTATAGATCAAAGGTCCTCCAAATCCCTGTCGTTCTGACGCTCCAAGTAATCTGAATAACTTCATGATTATTTCATTACGAGGTCTTGAATCACCGCCTACTAAGAATTGCTTTGTAGATACAAGCATTTTCCCCGGATTGTTGAAGCAAAACCATCCATCATGTACCTCAATTTTTGTTGATGGATACCCTTGTACATAATCTGCATGCGCCAAACAATTCACAATACATTCTCTCAATATTTCATCAAAATCTGATATAGGTAATCTTAACTGTCGATAATCAACCACAAAAGATTCTTGAATTATTGTTCGCAATTTTTCATATACAATTGCGTAGAAATTATATATATTCATCTCATAATCACTTGGCTCATCATCTGATACTCTGTCCGACCATCTAGGATTATCTCCTTTACGGTTAAAATAATCCAGATGGTAATGAGGAAATAATTCCTTAATTGAATTTACCTTTCCCAGGAACAACAAGGTTCCCCTTTTAATTCTTAATTTATCACCGTTTCTACCCTTGGTAATAGCCCCAATCTCAACGAGGAAATCCATATTATCCATTTCAATATAATGTTTTTTAGGGAAACGTTTATTTACACGTTCCTTATAAGCAATAACCGAATCCTTATCTAAATCATCCATTGAAAAATTGTCAGCATATAACGAATCATACCCGGGTTGTGAATTACGCATAAATGCTGTAAGCTCCTCTTTTGTTACTTTTCTATCCCCATCACCCGTTCGAATCCAAGTGTTTTCAAACTTACCGCCAATATAAACCGGCTTCATGTTATCAGCTGCCTCTTTCACATATATAATAATGACAGTCTTTCCATCAATTATATATGTATTTACATCTTGGTTCTCAATATTCCTAAAACTAACTTTATTACTATTAGAAACTTGATCCCACAAGCTTGTAAGTGTCTTTTCAGAATTCCCAACTCCGGTAATTTTATTTTTGGGAGTGCCTTCCTCGACACCAAGAATAATCCAACCACCTGAAGTATTGCTGAAAGATGAATAACTTTCCCAAAATGAATTTGGAAGCTCTTGTGCCTTTTTTAATTCAATATAGTACTTTTCATGAACGTCCTCCAGCCATTCCTTCAAATCGACAGATGTAAGTTTTTCCGGATTTATTGTTGTTTTCAAATAATTTCCTTTCTGCATAACTATAATATACACCGTACAGTTATACTTTTAAATTTATAATAACCACCCATAAAGCAAACTTATCAGTTCTTTTATTCTACCGACAAAATCTGTCTATCACCCCTCTAAACTCCTCTTCCAACGCATCCCAATCAGTGTTCCTGTCATCCTCCATTGTTTCCACAATCGCCTTATAATATTCCAGCTTGTTTTCAATATATTTATTAATCACATCAACCCTTGGGCCTTTTTGGGATTCAGACATTCTTACCTTCTTTGCAAGCAAATCTTCTACTGCCGCCTTCATATCTTCCTCAAGAACAGAATTAACTAATTCATCAAAGAGCACCGGTGGCGGGCATTTCTTTTCATCTATCCATTTGCAGGCAAGAATAGGTCTAAGTACATAAAAATACTTTTTGTAATTTACCATATCAGCACATAGATAATCGTAATAATTCTTTTTTGCCGTACCGTAGTAATGGTAAAGTGCCGATTTGCATGCAAAGTATTTGGATGCCGTTTTGTCGTAAAGCTCCTTCCATTCATCCGTAGTATAATACACAATAGGAGAATTGCTCCACTCAAATAGTGTGGCATTGGACTTGTGAAAATGCTTCAATGCCTTTTTTATATCCCAACCGTTGATATCAAGCACCTCGTTTAATTCCCAATCGATAAAATCCTTATTCTCACGAAGGGATAAATAAAAGTCTTTATTTCTTACATAGATAAATCTTACATCATAGTCACTGTCAGGTGAAGCAAATCCCCATGCTCTGCTGCCGGATTCTATAGCATGTAACACTTTTATATTCTCTTTTTCTTCTATCTCTCTGAGCTTCATGCGAATCAATTCTTCTATCTTTCCTTCAAAATTTTCATATCTCATCTCGAATCACCCTTTCATTTATTGTCATTACAAGTTCCTGAACCATCTTAAAATCCGGCTCATCCGGAAGATCTGTGTGCTCAGCCGCATAATGCAAACGTCTTTCATACTCTCTCATCATATCATAGAAGCTGTCCGAAAAAGTTCCCTCATCTGTTTGATATTTTCCAAAACGGATATCCATCAACAATTCATGTTCTTTTTCTCTGTATGTATTGATTTCTTCCTTTTCCAGTATATCAATGGCCATCATAAATAATCTGATAAGATGCATGGCGTGCTTATTTAAATGAAGATCATCTTTCTTTTTATTTCTCTTGCCTATTTTATCATAGTCTTTTACAACATTTGACATTGTATTCCACATACTCGTATAATCTCTTAGCGGATAGTGATTTAGCTTTGCGTTGACAAATATTTCAGTTTCAAGTTCCGGATTAACTGCTTTATCTATAAAAATTTCCAGACTTCCGTTTTCAAAGTTCTTATAACTTGAGTTGAAACTGTACATTGCATTCTTTACAGAATTAAAAATATGCTGCTCCTTTTCACTTTGTGGAAATGTGTCTCTGGCAAGTGCATTCTGTAATCTTCTAAGTTGCGCATCCGCATATCCTCCAAATGATTGAATTGCCCTCTTAGATAAAAACAATCTTTTATTATCCAGAAGCATCTGTCCGATATCATTAAGATAGAGATAATTATCCGGTGAAAGGCCAAGTAACTCTATTGTATTCGGATTGCAACTTAAAAGTAAATTTACCATTTTATTGAATGCATAGATAACAGTATCCGTATTATCATCCACATACTGTTCAAACTGCGTAAGTCCTATAAGATCGGACTTTTGGTTTAGAGTAATTCCTCTTATATCTATATCACTGCCTTCTATATTTGTCCCATATGCATAGCTTCCTGCCAGTCCAAGAAGTATCACATGCTTTCCAAGATGCTCATTAGTATTTATAAAATTATATTCGGGTTTATTTATAATATTTTTATAGCCGGTCACTATGCTCCTCCTCTAATAATATCTATTTTATATACTATTATTTTCTAAGTTCAAATTTTTATATACATTATTTATCAATAATTATACACATCTATGCACCATAATTTTTTCAATCTTTACTGCATAAAACTTTTCCATCTAAGCTAAAATATAAATCTTGTAATTTGGTATTATCAGGTACATATAATTGATGCCTTGGATTCCCCCTCACTGTTAGTTTGCCACGGCATACCCACTTCCTATCCGGGTCAATAGCTAGAATTTCCTTTAAGCAATCTTTCAAATATTTTCTTTTCTCTATGGCGTTCCCCCAAGAAGCCAAGGTTAAAGCATTAGGGTATGTATTAAAAACACTTCTTATAACTTTATAGTTTTTTATCTTCAAATCATTATCAGCTTTTTTATGCATATCATTAGGATTTGTCGCTCTTTGCGGATAAAGATTTAACATCACCCAGCTGTCGCAATTATTTTCCGATGCAATTTTTCTTATTTTTAAGATAGTTGGATCATATTTTATATCATTAGCTGTACTTGGATTTATTCCAAAGCATATAATAGGATTTTCTCCGACCTCTCCCAAAATAAATCGTACTGTATCATCACCCAAATACAATACTTCCCCACTCTTTTTTTCTTTTATAAAATTTTCAAGGTCATTTCCAATAGTTTCTTTTTTGTTATCATTCATTTTACGCTATTCTCATATCTATTTTTATTATACTTTAACCCTATTCCCACTACCTTCTAAAGAGATCTCTAAGCTTTAGCTTATCAAATGCCAACATTCCTCTGGCTTCCAGGTACAAATCATCTTCCTCAATAATTTTTCTTTTGCTTAGCTCATTTAGAAGCTTTTCATAGCCTATATATGCCCTTGGTACTTTTGCTATTCTTTTTTCTGCTGTATATATCACACATGGGTAAGCCAATGCCTCATTTATAATCTTTGCAGTAGTTATATCAAACCAAAAATATTCCTTTCTTTTTAGAGGAAACCTTGTTATTTCTATTTTTTCATTATCAATTTTTATCTTGGTAAGCAACACATATAATCCCGACACTATTCCGACAGTCAAAAAAAATAATAGCAATATCAACCTTGCCATCTTGTCCGCCTCCGGATTATCTGACGGTAAAGCTTTGCCTAGCCCCCAAAATGTTGTAACCCCTAAACCTATGGTCATAAAACTGAAAAACAAATACACTAAACCCGGTCTTATTACTATTACATCATGCTTTGATTTCATTTTACCTCCCGCCACCGGATTCTCACCGGTTTCATATATATTTTCTCTTTACCGCTTACTTTAATATTTATTTTAAAGCATTGTAAGCTGTAAATCAAAGGCATTTGTTTATTTTGCCAATGCTAAAATAACAAATATAATTACAATTTTTCATTTGGCATAAAAAATGGATTTAAAATCCACCCACCCCAATATTTGACAAAGAACATAAAAAAGCCGCCACCAAACAGACTAAATATCTATTTGGTGACAGCCCATTTACTCATTGTATATAAATTACTTGCCAAGTCTTGCCTTACCCAAAGCATCTGTAGCTATAATAGCCGCATACAACTCATCAGGTGTTACGTCTCCTGCAAGGTTATGTATTGTCTCTCCCTTTACACATGCGTTCTTTGCTATAGTATGAAGATCCTCATCTGTAAAATCTCCAAGCTCTGCAAGTGTAATAGGCAGTCCTACTTCAAGACAGAAATTCTGTATATCCTCAAACTCAGCCTTATCCGCACACTCAAGTGTAAGCTGTATCAAAGTACCGAATGCCACACAGTTACCATGATATGCCTCATGTCCGCCAAGTGAAGTAACTCCGTTGTAGAATGAGTGAGGAGCCGCACAGTTTACATTATCTGCTCCTACACCTGATAGGTAAACTGTAGCCTCAATGATTGCATCCAAAGCCGGAGTAACAACATTATTCTCACAGGCGGTTATAGCCGCTTTTCCGTATTTTCTTAAGGTATCATAGCAAGCCTTTGCAATCGCCATACCTGCTCTTGTAATACCGCCACTCTCCAAACTTGGTGACTCTGTACGAAGTGAAGCTCTTCCTTCAAAGTATGTTCCGAGAGCGTCTCCCATTCCTGCAATCAAAAACTTTACAGGTGCTTTAGCTATAACACTGCTGTCTACAAGTACCGCATCAGGGTTTTGCGGATAGAATAAATATTTATTAAAGCTTCCGTCATCATTATATATAACCGAAAGTCCTGTACAAGGTGCATCTGTAGCTGCAACTGTAGGTATTATAACTATTCTCTTACCCATGTAGTATGCTGTTGCCTTAGCTGCA
Organism: Lachnoanaerobaculum sp. OBRC5-5; assembly: GCF_000296385.1. GTDB lineage: Bacteria > Bacillota > Clostridia > Lachnospirales > Lachnospiraceae > Lachnoanaerobaculum. The sequence continues at coordinate 2,745,777 of NZ_JH815185.1, read as the reverse complement.
TCCACTGCTGAACCGCCGCCTACCGCAACAACAACATCAATCTTATCAGCCTCAACAATGTCCTGCATTTTCTTTATCTCGCTGATACTTGACATTCCTCCAAAGACTTCATATCTGCGATAATCATCTTCTCCTTCAAAGCTCTTTTCCAAATCTTCATGGCAGCTGTTGTAACCGCTGTTTGAACAGACAAACAACCATCTCTTTCCCATATACTCCATTTCCTTACGGAACTGAAGCAAAGCTCCTTTTCCCTGTACATACTTGAGTGGTGCACGCATCATTCTTAAACGTTTCATAACAAAACCTCCATTAAAACCGTAAAGCTTTGAAACTGTGTCAAAACTTTAACATATATTGCTAAGGACTATTGTAGCACAAAGATTTTATTTTTCAATTACATGGATTTAATTTATTAGATAAGTAGATTTTTATTACTACTTATTATATCATTTTATACAAATATTATTTTATCACTTAGTATTGTGTCCACATATGTGCCACTTTTACTAGAATACTCGCTACCATACCCGGTATTGATTCGACTTTGCCCTTATTATACTAATTGCAGGTATTTTTATTCATTATAAGCTTTACCGCCCTCACACTCTCCCAATATTTCTTTAAACATTCTATAATTATACTCGCTGTTTCCTCTTCCATAAACAGCAAATATAATTTTATCAAAAAGCTTCCACATATTCTCTTCTATCAGTAAATCTTTAAAGTATCCCGCCACATCTTTGGCATCATGTCCGAATGCACCGCAGCCCCACGCTCCCAGTGTAATGGTTCTATATCCAAATCTTGCCGCACAGTACATATATTGTCTAATCCTTTTCTTCATCACCTTATCAAGAGCATATTTTGACTGTCCGTATGCTCTGTCAAACAGATTCGGTGCAGGAATAGTCATAACAGCTGTGGTATACGGTTTAGAAATAAATTCTAAATCTATATTTCTAAATACATCTACTACAGGTGATAAAAGCATATAATCCGAATCAAATGCCGTTCCAAATTTAAAATTATACTTATACATCTTAGAAGCCTTGGGTGAACTTATAGATTCGTACAAAGTACTCTGCCTGCATAGACACTCTTCCTGTGCACAAGCCCCGTTTTTATAGCCACCTCCCGGATGACATGCATTGGCAAAATTCATTACCAAATCTGAGAGATATTCAAAGCTGTCTGCGTTTACAACAGAGATTTCACATTTTGAAGAGTACTTAAACCCCTTTGCAAAAAATTTGTCACTATCCTCCACAATATCTTTAATAACATTAGGTGAGAGTACCACCACACTCCTATGTTTTTCCAAATCATATGGCAATTTTATAAACTTACCGTCATTATAAAATCCGTTGTTCTTTAAAATCCCCTTGTTCTCCTCATATACTACAATATTAGCTAATCTGGACATAATTACCTCCGTTAATATATTTACTGTAATTATCATATCAGACATGCTGTACATCTTTTCGGACTTTGGTGGTGATTTTAAAGAATTTAAAAAAGACAGCCAATCATTAGATTAACTGCCTGAAAGTATATTCCATATAATATAAAAAAAGTATTCCACACATTGTATATGCTAAAGCAATTTTAAATTCTCTTCAAATTCCTGCTCTGTATCAACAAATCTATATGGCTCATATTCTCCATAAGCTGACGGTCTGCTTATAGTAACCAGTTGTATATTCTCAACACCTATCTCTTTTATTATCTTTTTTTTGAAATCAACCAAATGTTGTCCATGAGAAGTCTGTAGCGCTATACTTCCTATACCGTCAGCCTTCTTTGCAACAAGATAGCACATATTCTAAAGCCTCCCTAAACTCACTTTCTGTTCTTATTTTACCGTTTTCATATTCTTTTCTCAATATAAAACCTGTATTGTGTCTTATAATAAACTATAATATTTGTGTTGACTTTTATATAAAGTACTCTATCGTCTTCTCCGGAGTCTTTTCGGTCTTTTCGTTATAAAGTATTACCGCCTCACGGTTTTCGAACTTTCCAAGGGCATAGAGTACGTCATCCTCCCTGTTAAAATATCCGAAAGGCACAATACGATTATATTTTAAAGGTTGGTCAAGTACCAGTTTCACATCACCTTCCGGTATGAACTGTGACCAATGCTCATCCGTAAACTCATCCTCATAATAAGGATCAAACATGTAAATATTCTTATCATCCGCACCGGTAAGCAGGGCATAATGCTGTACATCATAAAAGAGCCTTACTACCACCGCACCGCCTCTATTAAGGGCATCATTTATACGGCTTGTTTCACCTATAAAAACCTGTTCACCTGTAATATATTCACATATGACATTGAGCTGTCTTATCTCCCTGAATCTGTTCAGCCAATTACTAAGAAACATCATTGCCATATGAGAAGTTCCGCTCTTACCCGGATGCCCCTCATTACTGTAACAGTCAAGCGTATACAGCATAATATTTCTGATAACCTCAGGCGGAATATCTTCCCTTTCAAATAGAAAGCTCAGTGCATTAAGCATTGAAGTAGGCCCGCAATCATATTCAGATAATTGATAATGTAATGGATTTTTCATTTTACACCCTTCTTTCTATCTGCATATAGTATAAAGCTCCAATATATTACAAGCAAAATTATAATTTCCTCTTACAAGCTTTTATGCATCAACGCTTATTATACAAGTTCATTTATAAATATTCCACTGATTTTATTTATATAATTCAATGTTTTTTTTGCAATACTTTTATCAGAAAAATTCACAAAATCACATTTTACATCACTTACATACCCAAATATCCAGGATGTAAAGTCAACTATATCAAACTCTATAAAGCCTCTATCACCTATATCTGCAAGTTTACAAATACTTGAATGACTGCTGTCCATCTCCACTTTAAAGTACCCGTTTTGAGCTTTTATTATATTATCATTTATTTTAACAATGATATCTACAGGCTCCTTTGCTCTGAAATTTGACAAAAGCTCTGCTATATCGGTGATCCTGACCATGATATTTTCCTTGCCGAATTCCCTTTTGGAAAGTTCTCCTGATACTATTCTCTCCTTTAGCTCAAGATTTTTCCTGCCCCAAAAAGATTCATACGCCACTATATCATTCTCATCACTGTATACATTTATAGATCCGTCCTCAGATGCAATCTCCTTTAGATCCCTTATAAAATAATTCTCATCTCTATAGGTATATACATCATTATCCCTTGAAACTTCATTATTTATAAAATCCAAGATCCTAAAAATAAACTCCTTATCAGGCTCCTCTTTTATTACCTGCTTTTTAAGTCCGCTAAAATTTGCATTATACTCATTTTTATCCGCCACAAAGGCAAAGTCAAAAGGCAGATAATAATCCTTATTGGCAGGAATCAAGTATGTAAACGGAACATGTTCTGCATTCATATCGCAAAGCGCCTTATTTAAGAGCCTTCTCATATATCCCTGTCGCTTAAATTCCTTTCCGGTAGCTACAGCAACTATATAGTCCAAATTATAAAGTTTGTTAAAGACTGATATTTTATAAGGATTCAGCATCATCATAGACCTTATACTCTCACCCTCTATATCAGCCAAAATCCTGTTATCTTTAAGTTTTTCCTCATAATAATAATTTACAAAGCTTTCGGAATCTTCAAAAAAAGCCTCCTGATACAGAGGCTTTGTAAGTGCTTTTTCTTTTTGATTCAAATATTTTATCATAGTATTACCTTATTTGCTCAACATAGTATTTCAAAGCATAATCCACCGGATAATAACTTTGCTTTGCATGCCGTAGTCCCTCAAGTCCCAGATCGTCTTCACGATTGACAAGACTTACATTCGGAAATTCATGTACCAAAAACTCCTTATTGATTGCTTGATAAAGACCTGTTATCTCAGGATTTGCCTTTTCAATATGTATTACAGCCATGTCCTCAAGTGGATTGTAGCTTCCTATGGAAAAAGCCTCCATTTTGCCGTCAATATATATCGCACCCATTCTTATATTCAGCCTGGTACAATTGAGCAAAATATCATGTATTCCTTCTACCTCAGGATCCAGATGTTGTTCAACCTCTTCTCCCTTTTGTGCTCTCCACTTATCCAAAAATTTGAACACATCATCTCTGTCTGTAGGATTGCAACCAAGAGCTCTATACTCATATCTGTCACCATAATTCTTTATAAAATTATTGTAATGATTTTTCTTTTTATGAAGCTTCTTTCCTGAAAGAGTTCTAAGCTTCTCTCCATCATAGAGATAATCCTTAGCATCCTCCTCAAGCCTTACGATAAATTTATCCTCCGGCAAATTCAATACTTTTATTCCTTCCTCATCTGCCAGATGAATCTTTAAAGGTAAGTTCAATACTTCATTAAAATACTCCACCATTAAGCCGAAGCAATACTCAAGGTCCTCTTCCTTACAAAGCGGCATAGCGGAAAAAGGTCTGTCCTCATCCCCCATAAGCCAAAGAAGTCCAACCTCCTCATCATCTCTCATTGCGATAGCCGCTCTTACATTATAATATTCTTTCCATATAAAGCTCTCAAGCTCTACACTGTCACAAGTTCTGTTATGTCTAAGTCCGTAAAACTTGGCATACTTTGGTATATCATCCGCTTCTAATTGTTTAAAATTTAATTTTTTATAGTCCATATTTTAATTATATTTATTTTTCCCCTTTTGTCAAATTAAAAATCTATACATCAATTATTTTATCTGTAAAATCAAATATAGTCTTTACTTTTGCCGTAATATAATATTATGATAAAGTAGTTACAAGGTTACAAGTCATTATAAGGAGTACTTATGAACGAATTAGAAAATCTGCGTGAAAAAATTGATACTATAGACAAGGAAATGATAGCCCTCTTTGAAAAAAGAATGGATGTGGTAGCCAATATTGCGGCCTACAAAATAAAAAATAATCTCCCTGTTCTAAATCAAAACAGAGAGGATATCGTTGTATCAAAAGTAAAATCTACCGTAAAAAATAAGGACTACTCAGACAGTGCTGCCGATCTCATCAAAGATATCATGGAAATCAGCAAAAAATTCCAGCAAAAGCTTATCTCAAAACAACAATAAAATTTAGAGGCATTGACCTGTTTTAAAATCAATGCCTTTTTTTCTAATCTTCCTTTGCCCATCCGAAAGCATACTTCACAGCCTTTTTCCACATTCTTATCTTTTCTTTTCTGACTTCTTCACAAAGATTTGGTGTAAATACTTTGTCAATACTTCTGCTACCCTTTATATCCTCTATACTGTTCCAAAATCCGACAGCAAGTCCTGCCAGATATGCAACACCAAGCGCTGTAGTCTCCACACATTTCGGACGCTCCACACGTACATTACAAAAATCCGCTTGAGTCTGCATCAAAAAGTCATTGGTACTTGCACCGCCGTCCACATTCAATAAACTTAAAACTATACCCGAATCCTTCTCCATCACATCAAGTACATCTCTCACCTGATAAGCCATAGACTCCAATGTGGCCCTGATTATATGATATTTATTAACGCCTCTGGTAATACCGACAATAGTACCTCTGGCATATTGATCCCAATAAGGTGCACCAAGTCCTGTAAAAGCCGGCACAACATAGCAACCGTTTGTATCCTCAACCTTCATTGCCATATATTCTGAATCTTCGGATGAATCTATCAGACGCATTTCATCCCTAAGCCACTGTATAGAAGCACCTGCTACAAATACAGAACCCTCAAGGGCGTAGTTCACCTTTCCGCCAAGTCCCCATGCAATAGTCGTCACCAGCCCGTTATCGGATTTGACAGGCTTTTCACCTGTATTCATAAGCAGAAAGCAACCTGTACCATAAGTACTCTTTGCCTCTCCCATCTCAAAACAAGTCTGTCCGAAGAGCGCCGCCTGCTGGTCTCCCGCCACACCGGCAATAGGAATGCTATGTCCGAAAAACGATGAATCCGCCTCACCGTAAATACATGAAGATTCCTTTACCTGTGGCAGCATTGACTTTGGAATATCAAGCAGATCAAGTATCTCCTCATCCCATTCCAAGGTATGTATATTAAAAAGCATGGTTCTTGAGGCATTTGAATAATCTGTAACATGTACTTTCCTGTTTGTAAGCTTCCAAATGAGCCAGGTATCTACCGTACCGAACAACAATTTGCCTTCTTTTGCCTTTTGTCTTGCACCTTCCACATTGTCAAGTATCCACTTTATCTTTGTTCCCGAAAAATATGCATCAAGCATCAGACCGGTTTTATCACGAATCATATCGGAATATCCGCTGTTCTTTAGCTCATTACAATAATCCGCAGTCCTTCTGCATTGCCAGACTATTGCCCTATACACAGGAATACCCGTTTCCTTATCCCATACTATTGTAGTTTCTCTTTGATTTGTGATACCGATACCTGCAATATCCGAGGCACTTATTCCAAGCTTTGCCATAGCTTCCACAGCTACACTAAGCTGTGTAGACCATATAGCATCAGCATTGTGCTCTACCCAACCGGCCTTTGGATAATGCTGTGTCAGCTCCTTTTGTGCCACCTCACATATCTCACCTTTTCGATTGAATATGATACATCTGCTGCTTGTAGTGCCTGCATCAAAAGCCATAATATATTCTGCCATATTCTTCTTCCTTTACTCTTTTCTTTTTAACGGTTCTTCTCCACTCAAGTCCATTACAATCATTTCCATACTGATATTGTAGTCTTTTCCCAATACTTCTAAAGTTTTCTTATTCATATCCCATATTTCATCCATTCTCTCACCAAAGTTTTCTAAAGTAAGTGGATTATTCTCATCATATCCCAGTTCATTTGAAAACTCACCAAAATAACCGCCTTTTGAAAAATTTGTGTTGAAATTTCTTATAGCCTCCGGAGTGTCTATATTGGTTTCATTAAAAAGAACAAATCCCGGATAAATACCATAGCTGAACCCCTCTATTGTATTCATATCCGTATCATATATAAGCACATATGTACTACGCAATCCAAAATGATCTGACATAATATCTAATTCGAATAACTTATCATATACTTTTCTAATTGCAATACTTCTAAACGCTATATTCTCTTCAATATATCGATAATCCAAATAACCAAAACCCGTATATTGCACAATCATATTCAAATTTTTATATTTACCATATATACTGATATTTCCAAGGTTTATAAATGATTTATACTTCTTGTATGATAAGACAATATCATAATTTTCTTTTATAGTTGCCCTGACAATATATTTCCGATTATCACTATGCGGATACGACCTTTCCAATAAAAGATCATCAGCAAAATATGACATACTCGAAAATGCCTGAAATAGTTGTATCATACCATGATAATATCCCGTTTCTACCGCACCTTCATCCTCATCTTTTGGTTCAGGAATCGCAATTGCACGGTCTATCGTATATTTGCTTAAAATTTCAAACGCCTTAATAATCTCTTCCAGCTTTTCATTTTTTCTGTACAACTTATTTCCGATATCGATATATCTCTTATACCCAAAAAATCCATAGTCACGATCAAAGCAGTATTCAAGCACAGTATTCAGCAGTTTCTCATCCTCTCTTAAGCTTGATATCAAAATACCGTCTACTATCAGATACTCCATAACAGTCTTTTTATTGTTGCCTAATTCTTGGGATAAAATATTTTCTACAGTAGCCGTCTTCCCCTCGGTATCATATATTTTTTCAAGTTCTTTTAATCTCGCATCACACTCGACATCATCCTTTGCATAATAACTTGCCACTGCCCATATATCTTTTACATCGCAATCTTTTGGAATTTCTACTAAATTTTCAAGTTCATCTATTCTTTTATATCCGTTTTCATCCCTGTTATATCTTGCTCCGTTCCATATTATTTGATTCGCTGTCACATTATAGTCTGAAGACATTAGTTCGTACATACCGGTCAATACATTGATTATACATAAAACAAGTATCAATATTAAGGCAATATATATTCTATTTCTGTACTTTAACTTCACGCAAATCCCTCCTTAATGCTAAGACTAGTCTATAAATACTTTTGCATTTGGGCATACAGCCTTTACATCACAATTTATCTTTAGATGATATAACTGTACTCTTCTCAAGTTCTTAAAATTTTTCACAAAATGCAAATTATCAAGTACATTCTCTTCTTCATATGTGCCTATATCCTCCTCATCATCACCCATATATGTTAGTATTATAGTTTCAACATTCTTAAAATATCCCAAATCAGTAATATCTTTCACATGATAGTCTTTAAAATTTATAGACAGAAATTTCATTTTCCTCAAAGAACTCTTCCGGATAATACCCTTTATTGGCTTTTCTCGTCTTTTTGCCAAAGATATACGATCTTTACCCATAGTATCTCTCACAGCCCTCAAAAATTCTTCGTCCTTAAAAAATGCTATTCTCTCCATTAAAAATATTAGAATAATTATAAATATGCCTAAATAAAATGTTATTGTGTAGTTCATATTTAATTCTTCCTCCTGTTTAAAATCACGTACATTTCAGTTATTATTATATGTTTATTTTATAAATAGTATTACTTTTCACTTTCTGTGATCATAACATCATCAGGATCTCCATCATCCTAGGCAACAACTTGAAGGTACATAAAATCCATGCCTCCACCATCTGTCTCTACATTAGTCTTTTCTTTTTAACGGTTCTTTCCCACTCAAGTCTAATGTAATACAGTCAATATCATAACCATATTCTTCACCTAAAACTTCATAACATCTGTATCGCATATCAAATATTTCAACTAATCTTTCACCGAAATTTTCTTCAGTAATAGGATTGTTTTCATCATATCCCACTTCATTTGCAAACTCACCAAAATATCCGCCTTTTGAAAAATTTATGTTGAAATTTCTTATAGCATCTTTTGTATCAACCATATCTTTATAACCAATGTAATCAAATATTTTATATGTCGGGTAAATAGCATAAGCGGTTCCTTCTATCAAATGTATATCTGTATCATATACAAGTGTATATGCGGCACAAAGTTCGAAAATATCAGAAGTGGCTTCTAAATGATTAAGTCTTCTAATAAATGTCAGCGTTGACAAATATTTCAGAGAAATATAATCTGTTACATCACGATCATCCAGGCTTCCAATCATTAAACCATATACCCGCATATCTAAATTTTTATACCTACCATATATCTCTAATTTCCCCAACTTTATAAATGGTTTATACATTCTATAATACAACGAAATATCAGTACTATCACTTTTAACCGCTCTTATAATATACTTCTTATTATCCCCTCCATATGATTTTTCCGATATAAGATTATTATCAAAGTATTCTATACCTGAAAATGTTTGAAACAGCTGTATCATGCTGAAATAGTGCCTTATATATGTATCTCTACAGTCTTTATCCAATATCTTTTCAGCACTTGACATATAATCAACCGTATATTTACTTAAAATTTCAAACGCTTTAATTATCTCTTCTACTTTTTCATTTTTTCTGTACAGCTTATCTCCAATATCAATGTATCTTTTATAACCAAGCACTCCAAAGTCCCTATCAAAACAATAGTCTAATGCAGTATTCAATAATTCTGTGCCTTTATCTAAATCTTTTGTCAGGATTCCTGCTACTATAAGATATTCCATTCTTGTTTTCTTATCATCGCCTAAATCATGCTCAAGAATATTTTCTACGACTTGCTTTTCACCTTGGTCATTATACATCTTTTCAAGCTCTTTAAGCCTTGACTCACACTCGACATCATCCTTTGCATAACAACTTGCTACCGCCCAAATATCCCTTATATCACACTCTTTTGGAAGTTCGGATAAGTTTTCAAGCTCGTCTATATTGCGGTATCTGTTTTCATCCCAATTGTATCTTGCACCTCTCCATATTATTTGGTTTGCTGTCACATTATAGTTGGAAGTAAATACTTCATACATACCGGTCAGCACATTGACTACACATACAATCAGTATAAACCTAAGCAACCAATATATCCGCTTTTTATACTCTAATTTCATCTATGTCTCTCCTAACCGTAAAACCCGGTTTGTAAACACCATTGCTCTCGAAAATTCTCTTTTAATCTTTCTTATGCAACGGTTCTCTTCCGGTAAAATCATTTACAATACTACTTATATCAACATTATATCCTACATACAAAAATCTATAAATTTTCTCTTCCATATTGCAAAGTTCATCTATCTTCTCGCCGAAATTTTCCAATGTCAGTTGATTATTTTCATCATAGCCGACATCATTTGCAAACTCTTCCAAATAACCACCTTTTGAAAAATTTGTATTAAAATTATTTATAGCTTCTATTGTATCTATATAGTGACTGTCAGGAGATGCAACTAAATTGTATATATCAAAGTAACTATACACCGGAAGTACCGGATAAAATCCGTAGCTTAACCCCTCAAGCATATGTATATCCGAATCATATACAATTACATAGGTACCACAAAGTCTAAAAATTTTAGATATAATTTTTAAATCAATTAATTTATCCTCCACCATATAAGTTGCAGGACTTTTTAATGATATATAATTTGTAATATCAAAATCATCCAAATCTCTAATTGATACACGCTTTATTATCATATTAAGATTCTTATATCTTCCGTATATACTGATATGTCCAAGATCTATAAATGATCTGTATTTTTTGTAGGATAATACAATATCATAATTTTCTTTTATAGATGCCCTGACAATATATTTCTTATTATCCATCCCGGGATATGATTTTGCCGCTAAAAGATTATCGTCAAAATATGATAAACTTGAGAATGTCTGGAATAGTTGTATCATACGATGATAGTATACCGTTTCAGTTGCACTTTCATCCCCATCTTCTGATTTGGGCATCACAATTGCACGATCAATTGTATATTTGCTTAAAGTTTCAAATGCTTCAATGATTCTTTCAATCTTCCCGTTCTTTTTATAGAGCTTATTTCCGATATCAATATATCTTTTGTATCCAAGTAATCCATAGTCTCTGTCATAGCAATGTTCAAGAACATTATCAAGCAGTTCCGTATCGTTACCAAGACTTCTTATTAGGCAACCGTCAACTATCAGGTACTCCATCATAGTCTTTTTATCATCTCCTACATCTTTAGACATGATATCCTCTACGACAGCCTTTTCTCCCCCTTCATCATATATATTCTTAAGTTCTTTCAGTCTTGTATCACACTCACTGTCATCCTTTGCATAATAACTTGCCACCGCCCAAATATCTTTCACATCACAATCTGTCGGTATATCCACCAAATATTTAATCTCATCTATACTGTGATATCCGGTCTCGTCCTTATTATATCTCTTGCCTTTCCATATGATTTGGTTTGCATTTGCGTTTTTGCTTGTACTACACATCTCATAGAATCCTGTCAGCACATTGACTACACATACAATCAGTATAAACCTAAGCAACCAATATATCCGCTTTTTATACTCTAATTTCATCTATGTCTCTCCTAACCGTAAAAACTAGTCTATAAACACTATTGCCCTCGGACATTCGTTCTTCACACTCTTATCTGCGTTAAGATGATATAACTGTACCCTTCTAAGCTTATTAAAATCCCTTACTTTATTTAGATTATCAAGGACATGTTCCTCATTATACATACCGATATCTTCCTCATTATCGCCCATATATGTCAAAATAATTGTCTCAACATTCTTGAAATATTCAAGATCACTTACATCCTTAATATGGTAGTCCTTAAAATTGATTGATAAGAAGTTCATCTTCTTTAAATCCTTTTTCCAAATGATACCCTTGATAGGCTTCTCTCTTTTATGTGCCAGAGACATACGGTTTTTCCCCATAGTATCTCTTACCGCTCTAAGAAACTCCGTATCCTTAAAAAAAGCTATTCTGCTCACCACAATCATACATATTATTGTAAATATTCCCAAGTAAAATGATAATGTATAATTCATTTCCATATTTCCTTTCCGTTAAACTTCTTTGAAGCCTTACCATATTGTTTGTGTATTAAAAGGGCTCTATACTTTTCCTTATTGAAAGATTATAATCATTAGTGCCCAAATGCATAGATATCATATCCATCTTTTTCTTTATCTACATCATCCTTAATAAACTCACCCTCACCAATCGCAAATATTGATATTCCGACATTATTTTCATGAAAATCATCTACAGGTACTATTACCATAGCAATCTTTAAGCTTGATCTATATAATTCTCCCTCCTTAGGGTCTGCAAACTCTATAGTAGTATTAGCATATACCTCTTTATAGATTTTACCTCTATCTGATCTTGATTGATAATTATTATCTTCATTAAGCTTATACCTTATTATGGAAGACGGCCATGGCCATGACTTATTTTCTCTAATAATATAGTCTATCTTTTCATCAAAATGGTCTATCTTACTCCTTGCGTGTTCGGGAAACAGACTTGCTAAAAGCTCCCTATCATTAGTATTTAAAGCCTGTACTATCTTTTCAATATATTCATTAGCCACTTTTGCATCACCATATATATAATTATCTATTTTATCAGCGTCGTGTATATATCTTGCAGTTTCAACTACTGATTTACATCCTGTAAGTAAACTTAATATTAAAATACCCATCAACATTTTAATTTTCATCAGTTTGTATTTCCTCCTTTCCACATTTCTCCCTCAGCAAAATCAACCATTCATGCAATCATTAAGTTCTTAAACTATATTTAAATGTTTTATTAAAATTACGATCTGATATTACTTACCGTATTGTTTGTGTATTAACAGAACTCCTATGTATTTTCATAGGAGTTCTAAAGGATCTACCTACTGCTCTCTGTAGTCATAACCTCATCAGGATTGACAAAGTCAGCCCAAAACGGATTGTCTACCCACAGATAATATCCTCTGTTGCTGTCATCCATCGTAATCTGCCAAATTTCAGGTGAATACATCATAGAGCTGATACCTATCTCATCCGGATCCTCATCATCCTTGGCAACAACCTGAAGGTACATAAAATCTATATTACCACCATCTGTCTTTACAACATAATAAGTCTCAATCCTTTTTATTCCCTTTTCTTTGTCTTCTGTGAGTACCGGGAAATTTCTGTCATACTTGACACTCTTTGACTTTCCCTTATACCTCTTTAGCAGTAATGCAATCTTAAAGTCCATATCCTCTATGCTCTCTCTCGCATTCTTTGAAAACAGTGCCTTCAAAGCATCAGCATTTTGATTATCCAACGCAGCAATCACTTTGTCTTTATATTCTTTCTCCTCAGGCGGCTGCTTATCATTTTTTGTAATTTCACTCTTTGCACCGTCCACTGTATTTTTAACACTTGAGCAGGCTGATATTAAAAGGGCTGATACAATAATAAGAAATATTATTTTTTTCATACTTTTATATGCTCCTTACTTTGTATCTGATTCGAAAGATTATAGTCATTATCATATATATATTTCTTTGAATCAGTAATTTCATTTTTTAGTCCAGTCAATTCTTCATATCCTGTATCCAACAAAATCTTTAAATACCAGCAAATATATTTAAAGCTGTCTCCACTTCTTCCAATCCAATAATCATCAATATCTGTTAGAATACTCACTAAATCTTCCCTGCTTAAATTTAGCCTATACTTAAATACATTATAATTATTCTCCGCATTTACCATTCCGGCAATATTTGATTTAATTTCCATATTCTTATCTCCTATCATTAGTGTCCAAATGCATATATATCATATCCGTCCTTTTCTTTATCCACTTCATCCTTATTAAAATCACCCTCCCCAATAGCAAATATGGATATCCCTACATTGTTCTCATTAAAATCATCTACCGTAACTATTTCCATTCCAATGCTTAAATCAAATTTTTTATATTCATTCTCTTTCGGCTTTGCAAATTCTATAGTAGTATTAGCATATATAACCTTTTGTACTTTTCCCATGTCGGAACTTGATTGATAATTATTATCTTCATTAAGCTTATATCTTATTATCGAACCCGGCCAAATCTCATTCTCTCTAATAATATAGTCTATCTTTTCATCAAAATGGTCTATCTTACTCCTTGCATGCTCAGGAAACAGGCTTGCTAAAAGCTCCCTATCATTAGTATTTAAAGCCTGTACTATCTTTTCGATATATTCATTCGCCACTTTTGCATCACCATATATACAATTATCTATTTTACCGGCATCATGTATATATTTTACAGTTTCAACTACTGACGTACACCCCGTAAGCAGGCATGCTATTAAAAATAATATACTAATTTTAATTTTCATCAGTTTTTATTTCCTCCTTCCCATTTCATTACAGCATTGCGATGTACAAAATCAAGACACCAGTTATCATTTATTTTATCTACATTATGATCATCAAATTCTGCCGTATGTACAAACTGTTTCCACATAGACCTTTCTTCATCAAAGTCAACCATTCCTACCATTACTAAATCCTCAGCCTTTACATCTTGAAATCTTTTATCCGGATTAAACCCTGTTATCCACCACTGATATAAATCGTTAGCATCCCAATCTATTACCTGTGTTCCATCTTTTAGCCTTATATCCAAATTCATTTTAAGTTTACTCTTAGTATAGCAATCTACATTCCAGTCGTTACCTTTGTATATGCCTATTTCACCTCCGGCTCCAAAGTTAAAATAATCTCCTTTCCACATCCAAAGTGTAAACTCATCATCTCCATCTCCAAATTTAAACTTTCCTCTATTCATAGATGTAAGGGAATTAAATGCAAAATCATAAAAATTGTTATATCCCAAATGCATCTGCCAACAAAGACTCATTGCATGAATAACTCCTTTATCATCTTTATAAAAGTCAAAAATATTAAGTGCTATATCTGCAATACTACTCCTCGTCATTTCATTAAATGTATCACTGAACCCACTATCTTCAGCAAACTTTCGAAGACTCTTCATTTTACTTTGTGCATCTTTTGATATAGAATCTTTTTCAATGTCTGCAACTCTCTTTTCCCAATAATTATAACCCGAATTCACAATATCATCTAAAGCTTTATCCCAGTTAATGTATCCTAAACTACCCGTAACTATTTTATTTAAAGCATATATTCCAGGTAAGCTGGCACATAACCATAAGTCCAGCGCACCCTCAACCAAATACTTGCGTCTAAGTGCATTTGCTTCCGGTGATTCTCCTGTACTGTCAACAAATATCAATGGTGAATTATAGCAGTATGTATACTCGTTTTGGGTAAATCCATATCTTAGATCTCCCTTGATTTTATCCTTTCCAAGAAATCTTCCCATATTTTCATCGTACATTCTTGTAGCTGAAAGATAGTTTCCACTTATATCATCTACCATGAGACCGGCAAATCCGAAGTTCTTTGGTTTGCTTCCAAACACTTCTCCAAACTCTGAGTACTCAAAAAGCTCATCCCCTTCAAGTATTACACTTCCAAGTTCATCACATATGATATTGGTGCTGTTATCATCCTCCACCTCTGATATCAGTTGAATATCCCATACAAAACTTCTCTCATTTCCATCACTGTTTTGCCATAGTATATTATCAATCTTTTTTCTGATATCAATTACATAGCTTGTAGTGTGTGACTCGTTCCCATTGCTCTCTGTCTTACCGATTCTGTGACCAAGTCCGTCATATTCATAAGTAACAATATTTTTACCGGATATGACACTTATAAGTTGTCCCAATCCGTTGTATTTGTACTCTGTTTCAAGCTCACCATCGGAAAACTTCTTGATAAGATTTCCTCTCTTATCATACTCATACCTTTTTTGAATCAAACTGTTATTCTTAGCTATACGCTCTTCTGCGAGTTTTCCACCCTTATAGATGTATTTTGTGGTAATCACTTCATCTTTGAAATATTCTACTTTATCGGTTCTGTTTCCAAAGATATCATAGCTATATTCTCTTAGCACTTTACCGTCCAATACAACTTTTGTGATTCTTCCCACCTCATCATAAGAATAACTGTAATCCTTTACACTGCCATTCCTATTGATACTTATACCTGTCTTATTTCCTACCAAATCATATGCATAAGTATATTCCATATTGATTTTTTCATCACTGATATGAGTTATTTTTGTCGGACTTCCGATATCATTGTATTCATAGCATGTTTTGCTTCCATCACTATACTCTCTTGATTCAAGTCTGCCCAAACAGTCATAGGTCAACCTGATATGTTCATTTCCTGAAACAGTTTCTATAAGTCTACCTTTATTATCATAGTAATAGCCTACCTTTTTGCCGTCAGGATATACTATAGCCACAGTTCTTCCAAACTTATCATATTCGTAAGTAATACTGTGTCCGTCTGTAGTTAAAGCCTTTTTCACCAAGCCTTTCTTATCTCTTTCAAAGCTCATAGTTCCGAAGCTTCCTGATACGGCTTTCAAAAATCTGTTGCCGTCATACTCATAGTTTACATAATTTCCGTCAGAACATTTCATCGAAGTTAAAAGGCCTGCTTCATTGTACTTTAACTCTGTTTTAAAACTGTCTTCATCAATATTTTTCACCACTTGTCCAAGACTGTTGTAATCCATAGTTTTATAAGTACTGTCGGCATTTTCTATTTTAAATATTCTGCCCATATTGTTTCTATGATAGCATCTTGTCATACAGTCATTTTCATTATCTTTTTTGTACTGTCTTATTCCTACAAGATTGTACATTTTATCATAACTGTACTCACTTACCAGACCGTCACTGTCAACCACTTTTTCAAGTGTATTTCCTACACCATATTTAAAATAGTTTGTATTTCCGATGCTGTCTTTAATAGATGTTATATTTCCTTCATTATCATAGCTATAAGTATTTTCTCTACCGGTATCAGTCCTTATTCCGGATACTCTTCCCAAGTCGTCATAAGCATAATAAATCTTATTTTCCGTATTGCCCGCCAGTCGGCTTTCTTCTGTAGGTCTTCCAAGCTTATCATAATTATATATGTATTTTACATCATCACCTAAATTAACCGCTTTTACTCTGCCGTTCTGATTATATTCATAGCCTGATACATTGCCAAATATATCGGTATACTCCAATACCCTGTTCATAGAATCATATACAAAGCTTTCGCTGATATTATCATCCAAGGTTTGCTTTAGCACTCTTCCATATTCATCATATTCATATCTGATACTTCCGCTTGGCAGTGCTATCTCAACAAGTCTGTCTCCATCATAAACAAAATCAGACTTCACTCCGTCAGAAAATTCCTTACTGATGCACCTGTTTAACTTATCATATTTATAATTCTCACTTAGACCTGTTGGGTAAGTAACACTGACAATATTTCTATTGTCATCATAGGAAAATCTCTTCATACTTCCGTCAGGAGCAATCATTTTAGTCATATTGCCCCTCTTGTCATATTCAAATTTTTCCACTCCACCGGCTCGCTTTATCTGAGATATTCTTCTAATATTATCATATACATACTCTGTAGTATTTCCGTTTTTATCTTTTAGCCTTACTGGTAAATTTATATTATTGTACTCTACTTCATAGGTTTTCCCGTCAAAATCCTTTAATTTTGACACCTGCCTGTTTGCTGTATACTTATATGTTCTCTTCTCCCCAAAAGAATTTGTTACCTCTGTGATATCTCCAAGCTCATTATACTTATAAAGTCTTTTCCCTCCATTATTGTCTTCAATACTTACAACTCGATTCAACTCATCATATTCATATCCAACCATTTTGACTGTATCATTTGCTATCTCAGTTACATTTCCACTACTGTCATAGCTTATATTCATAACACTTTTATCCGGAGCGGTTATCTTTAAAGGTCTTGAGTTCTCATTGTAAACAATATCAAAGCTGTCTTTTGACTCATTAAATATTTCTACAGGATTTCCCTTCACATCATTGAATTGCTTCAGTCTTTCTTCACCGTTTACTTTGATACCGTTTAAATATCCTATACCGTCATATGAAAGCTCAACTACTATATTCTCCGGCAATTCTACTTTCGTAAGCTTTTTATCCGAATTGTATTCATATATTGTTTTATTACCTTTTCGATCTATGTCAAATATACATAGTCCGTCTTTATCAAACTCTCGAAGACTGCTGACTCCATTTTCAGTTATTTTTACAGTGCGATATCCCTCATCATGATAATAAACAATTTCAGACTCTCCGTTATTAAATGTTACACTGTTTTTATCATATTTAAAGGTAAGTTCCACGCCGTCAGCAAATCGTTGTGAAGTTATTCTTCCGTCTTTATCATATCTGTTTTCCAGAGTTACCTTGCCCTCATAATCAGTAAGTTTAGTTATAAATCCGTTCTCATACTCAAATGAAATACTCCTGCCTAATTCATTCTTTATACAGGATAAATTGTCATCCTTGTATGATAAATTGATGCTTCTTCCATTGCTGTCGCAAACCTCGACTACTTTATTATCTTCATACAGATATTCAATATACTCATTTGAATTACTTCTTTTACTGATAAGCCTTTCTCCATCATAAGCATAGGTAACAGTGTTTCCTTTTCCGTCATCTGTTTCTATCAGCTTACCGTCTATATCAAAGATATGCGTATCTCCCTCAAATATTTTAACTTCATACCTGTTACCAAGCTTTCGGAGTGTATCTCTATTTTCATTGATATTTATATAACTGCCTTTTTTATCTTTGATGAATACTTCTCTTCTGCCGTCGGAATATGTTATTTTAGCTTTTAATTCACTTATCTCAATCTTCATGTCAATATCTGAATAAAAGCCTACTCCAAGACTTGCATTATTTCTATCTATCGAATTATATGTAATATTAAATGCAATAGGGAACAATCCTTTTTGAGATAAGAATTCTCCTGCATATACATAGTTACCTGTAGACATATTGATGGGGTCTCCACCATATGCACATAATGTAATCTTTTCACCATTTACAGTAAGAATAAGATTACCGGCCTTCTTTTCATATTCATAATCTTTAAGCCCTTTTGCACCGAGCAGTGATACAATTTGTAAAAGATTATCCGCTTTTAAGTTCTCCCAAGATGCAGGGCCTTTTATTTTACTGATAGAAGCTGAGATGCTTTCTTCAAAACAGTCCACATAGGACTCATAATCTTCCAAAGCTGATATCAGTCCGTTTAACTTGTCCGTTCTGTCATCAATATCTTTTTTTGCACTGCTAATATCACCACATACATCTAAATTACTAAAATTAAGTGTAGACAGTTTTTCATCAACAATTTCAAGTGTATTCTTATATGAATAATATTCCCCTATTACATGCTTTATACAAGATTTTAATACTTCTATATAGTTATCTCTACGTACTACACTGTCACTTAATCCTGATGAATACGAACCTCCCACTACTCCTTCAATCCCTATTGCCTTATTATCTATATCGTTGACACCCGGTATTACCTGAGACTCTATAATATTTATCAATTCTTTGACACTTTCATTATAGCAGTTCAAGTTATTACTCCAAGCATCAGAATTTGTACTAAATTGATTAGCACTCTCTCCTGTCCAGTAATTAGCCAATAATTCTGTATACTCCGCTTTCACGTCATTACCGATTTTTTCCAAGTCATCACTTATTTTTTTAAATTTATTTAGTACTTCCTGCAACTTGGCTCTCTTTATTTCAAAATTTTCCATAAATCACCCCTAATCGTCATCTCTATGATGGTAATCATAATCCTCGTCTCTCATATCTTCCAATTCATCATTCAAATAATCTATTTCGTCCCTTAACCGACTGATAATATTTGATGTCTGCAACTCTATCTCTCTATGCATCTGACTTTCAGTTTCTGCAATATTCCCAATATTAAAAGGTGTCATATACATAGAATTATCTCCACCGATACTTGAAAGGTCGCTCCTTATAGTTGAGTCTATACCTCTCAAGCCTTCCATTTTAGTAATTGCAGCTCTAATCTTCCTGATATCCGTTCTGCATCGTCTAATATCCCCACATCTACAGCTCATATATATTCCTCCATCAAAATAATTTTAAACCAAAGGTATTTTTACCTTTTTAATATCTCCACCTTTGAATACAAATCCGGTTCCTATAACAAACTTATAATTTCTGATTACCGGCATACGGATAAATGACTGTTCATCAGGTATTCCAAGTACTACACCCGAATTGATATCCTTCAACTTCTTTGTAAGATCATCAAAACCACGAAGTTCATTCAGAGTCACAGCTTCAACTATGGAAATACCGTAGTCTAACAGCTTTGGAATGAGTTTTTCCAAGTCTGTCCTTATGTCTTTACACAGGTTGATAAATCTTTCTATATCGTCTACCACTATCACCACTTGTGTAAGTTCCATACAAAATTCTCTCAAACTCTTATCATTTTTTACTCTTTCATACTCACTTACCCTTCGATTCACCTCATCCTCAAGAAGCTTATAAAATGCACCTGAATCAGCTTCATTATTGAAGTAAAACTTGGCCATGTCCTTATACTCTCTGCCAAGTTCACTTCCGACGCTGTCACAAATGTATACCTCGGCTTCTTTTAGCTGTTCCAAAATCAATTTAAGTACATTGGTCTTTCCCGTGCCTTCCTTACCTACTACCATGTGGATATTGCCACATAATTCAAGGCTTTGCACTTCTATCTCATCTGTATCAAGTCCTATACCCGGTTTGTCTGCGCTGCCTGACAATACCATATCAACAGTTACAATCTCAGGCATTACCCTTATGCCGTCCGGCTTTTTACCGAGATTTGCCATGTTAAGCTCTTCTATAAGTGCTTCTATATTTTCAGTATAATTTTCAAGCTCTACAGGAGTGTAACACTGCATTATATTTACCTCATCAAGCTTTATAAGTGCTCTTCCCTTTATCTCAGGTAACTGATATTTGCTTCTTCCGACTATTCCCAGAACATCGGTTTTATCAAACAGATAGCCTGCAATCTTATTTTTGAAATTATTTAAAATAGAATATCTTATTGCTCCCTGTCTGGTAGCAGATACCGCCATATATATTCCGATTCCTGCACCGTCTCGGCTGAGTTTATTTATAAATCCTTCCAAATCTATACTTAGTTCTTTCACTACATCATAATTATCAATAAAGATAATTATTGCAGGCAGCTTTTCCGTAGATTTCTCATTATAATTGGAAAAGCTTATAGCATTTCTTTTTGCAAAGAGTCTTTTTCTAAGCTTTATCTCATCTTCCAACAGCTTAACAAGTTTGGTCAACTTCTCTTCATCTTCAAAGCTTATATAATCTGCTGTCTGTGGCAGATCTTTCAACTGAATAAGACTTGAGTTTCCAAAATCTAAAATATAGTAGTGCAAATTTTCTGTTCTATTTTTTAATGACAATGACATAGCAATATTTGCTAAGAAGACAGACTTGCCGACGCCTTGTGAACCGAATATCACAATATTTCCATCGACTAAAAAGTTATGAGAAAACTCCATCTGACTTTGATTTTCAGGCATATCTACTACACCTATATCCGCACTCATATCCGAATATACAACCTGATTTTTTATCATATCAATATTTATATGCGGATTTATCATTACTTCAGGCAATGGAGGTAACCATGTTCTGTCAATAAACACATGCTCCTCATCTTGATAGATGCTTTGAATATAATCAACCACTGCTGCAAGCTGTGTTGTTGTGGCTTTATTTTCCACAATATTTCTATCATCACTTATAAGCTCTTTTTGACCTAATTCATTTATTCTATAAATTCTCTTATCAAACCCTTCACCCTCCGTTTCTTCATCAAAGTATGCACCACTGAATGCCGACTGAAAAAGCTCATAAACCTCATTATTTCCTACTTGAAGATAAGCTCGTCCGGGATTGGTTATCTGTGCTGCATCCGGAGTTTTTATTACTTCTTTACTGTCCGCAGCGTCTTGGACTTTCAATGCCAGCTTAAACTTTGAGTTACTCCAAATCTGATCATCCACAATACCTGACGGTTTTTGAGTTGCCAATATAAGATGTACACCCAAACTTCTACCTATTCTGGATGCCGATACAAGCTCTGCCATAAATTCAGGCTGCTCATGCTTCAATTCAGCAAACTCATCTGAAATAAGCAAAAGATGTGGCAATGGAATGATTACTTTCCCTGCTTTATACAGCTTTGTGTATTCATTTATATTATTTACTCCGGCTTCATTAAATACTCTTTGTCTTCTTCCCAGCTCACTTTTTATTGAAACCAATGCACGCATACTTTCACTACCGTCCAAGTTTGTAATAGTACCAAGCAAATGCGGCAGATCCTTAAACAGATTTGCCATTCCTCCACCTTTATAGTCTATAAGCAAAAAGCCTATATCTTCCGGTGAAAAGTTTACTGACAAAGATAAAATCAAAGTCTGTAGTATTTCAGATTTTCCCGATCCTGTAGTACCTGCTACAAGTCCATGTGGTCCATGTGCCTTTTCATGCAAATTTAAAAACACTATATCATCCTTTGCCCTAACACCTATAGGTGTTGCCATAGACTTATAAATAGCGGCACTTTTCCATCTTTCTTTTATATTCAGATCATCCAGTATATTGATATTAAACATCTCAAAGAAGCTTATACTTTCCGGTATTTGGCTAAATACTCCTTTGACATGCTTAAGTGCCGCAAGTCTCCTTGCCTGCTTTTCCATATCGATATTTTTCATATCATATAGCTTTATATCCTTATCCATAAGGAAATTTTGGTTTAAAACTATCTTTGCATACTCATTTCCATCTACCTTAATAACAGTTTTGATATAATCAGGCAAACTTTCCTGCTTCCTTGCGCTGTATATAAGAGAAAATCCAAGTCTTTCTCCACTCATCTGCAAATACTCCATCACACTGTGATTAACAACCAATGACGGTTCATCCAGTATAAGTACAAAATGAGGTAAGAATTTTACATCCTTTCTTTCCTCCTCTGTTTTCAACTTTCTTTCTTTTAAAATAGTTGTAAGTGATGCCAAAACCAACTCTGCATGATTTCCTGTGGAAATCAATGTACTTACATTCACACCATGTAGCCTAAAATGTGGATACCAGAACAGGTCTGAAAGCTGTTTCATTCCGGCATCATTTGTTATAAGGATAATTTCCATATCATGATAACTGTGAAAGAAGCACAATTCGCTTACTATCGCCTTTTGTATCTCATAAATATATTTCCTCTCACCTATCAAACCCAAATGTGTCTTTTTAAGATCTATAATATATGGAAGATTTTCTATTGTGGAAAATGTTTTACCTAATTCCCGCATCTCCTCATATAGAGTCTCACCTGCATTATCCATATTTTCTTCATACTTTATCTTAAAAGATGGGCTCATATCTGAAGTTCCTACTGAAATATTCAAAAAATCCGCATCATTACTGTCTCTTTCATAAATCCTGTTTGAATATTTATCACATAGTAATTCTATACATCTTATATCAGGATAGTTAAACCTTAGAGATTCTATTTGTTTTTTTCTTAATCCTGATAAAATTCCTCTTCTATTCAGTAAATATTTATTATAATTATTTACCCTTTCTTCTTCCTGCTCTTTCCTATCTTTAGTACTTTGTATTCCTGTAACTATGGATACTATTATTGTAGCAACCATCATTCCGGCAGACATTAATATAAATATACCTCTTTTTAAAAGTATACCCACTCCAACTGTAATGGCTAATGTCAGAAATGGAGCTGCAATTCTTTTAAATATAGCATTCCTGTCTTTGGCAGGCTTACTTGGCGGTTTCTTTACTTCTACAGATTCAGTCGATATTTCCATATATATTCTCGGTGACCTTCTATACTCTATCCCAAGCTTTCTATATGGATTTATATTCAAAGACTGTATTAACTTTATTTCTAATGTATTACCTGTTATAGATATATGGTCACTGTAATAATCAATTTTTATTCCCGGAATAAATATAGTGTCACCATCATGAATAGTATTTTTTTCAAAAATGCATAATGCTCCATTTACATATGCTTTCCCGTATATCGTTCTTAAAATACCTTCTTCGATAACAATTAGAACCTTTTCTCTATTCTCCAAAACAATATCACAAAAGCTGTCCGTACCTATTTTTAACATATTTTGACTATGTTTATAATCTATTGTTTTTTCTGAATCCAATAAAGTAAATCCGATATTCTTGCAAACTTTATTCATACCATAGTTAATTGCAAGCTCATTTGCATCACTTTCTGTAATATTATCTTTATGGTATGAAATCTCAATGCATTTTTTATCATTATAAAGAATTAGGGTATTCATTCTTGCTTAGGTTCCTCCATTGATTCGCTCAATTCTTTTATTTTTTTATCAAGATCATTTATAGCAT
The DNA here is from genome assembly GCF_000296385.1 of Lachnoanaerobaculum sp. OBRC5-5. Lineage (GTDB taxonomy): Bacteria > Bacillota > Clostridia > Lachnospirales > Lachnospiraceae > Lachnoanaerobaculum. Next base: position 2,721,390 of record NZ_JH815185.1, on the reverse strand, counting down.
CTACTTTTTCTTCTCCTGTTATAGTGACATCTGCTTTTAAATAAGCACTATGCTTAATATATGTGAAAAGTAAAAATTCATTATTTCCAATTTTTTTTGCTATATCCTCCGCAACTGCAAAATCACATCTTCCCAGCGCTATCCAAAAATCAAGTATATTTATATCGATATTTATATCTGTATACTCAAGTAAATTGTCTCTTTGCTCAGTTGTCAAACCTTCCGTAAATATATAGGATCTTGCCAATATATACTTTACATCCTTAGAAAGCTTTTCTATCTTTATATCCTGTAAAGTATCTTCAACTTTTATGTAGTCGGAACTTATATAACTTCCATACGCACTTATTATCTTATCCCTATATGGCAATCTTACATATTGCAAAAAAATCCCATATACGAGTATAGCCGCTCCAATAATCATAGTGATCGGTATCAAGTACTTCATTTTCTTATATTCAGATTTTTTTACAAGAATCTTTGTTTCGGTATTTACCTTTTTCTCTTTCAAGTACCTTTCAAGCAATTCATCCCTCAGACTTTTCACATCTTCTACTTTTTTTAAAAAGCTCTTTTCCGGCAATTTTACACTTCCCGTAATGTATTGTTCAAATGTATACTTTTCATAGAGAATATATGCTGATAATGCTTTATATGATGCATAAAAGTCGGAATTCCCAAACTCAGTTTTCTTATCTCTTACAAGTACTTTTGGCACAAGATTTATATCAAATACAAGATTTGAGGGTGCTATGCTGAATGAATATTCCTCAGTAAGCTCTTCCATATCAGCTACATTTACTAAAAGTCTGTATTTATCTTCCTTGCTAAGTTTATCTAAAGAATCAAAACTGTATATTCCATCACTACAAAATCTAAAAATGCATTCATCATCTGTTTCTTCTATTTCACAATTCAGTAAATGCTTGTTCTTATTTGCTAAAAGAAATCTTATCTCTTTTTCAATATTCAAATCTATATTTTTTACTCTGATTTCTATATCTCTATCCTCTGCCATATTATCTCCTCACTGCTACCAGCCTGTCTCCATTTTTTATTTTCTCTTCTTCCAATGTTTTATATGCACTCACCATTCTTTCTTGCATACATGAAAGATAATAATCCGGTAAAAAATCTTTTTCTGTCATGAAAATATTTTCTATTATGTCATTTATACTTTGCTTGCAGTTCATACTCAAATCCACTTTAACCTCATCTATCTGTAGTGTAAAATCAATGTGCATATTTCTTCCTCTTTCCGGTTTTTATTGCAAAAATAAGCCCCAAAATACCCATAAATACCAGGAACAATACAGCAGTTACAGGACTCATTGTTTTTTCATCAGTATATGTCAAATTATAATATTTTGTTTTTGAAGTAAAAATATTCAGTTCACTCATCTTTAATCTTACAAGCTCATCAGGCGACTTTTCATCACTTACAGTAAATGTCAAATTATCTATAATCTCACTATACTTCCTATTCTTCTCATTCTCTCTAAATTCAAATTTCAGTCTGCTCTCCTTTGTCAAAATATCAATACCCGGATATTGATCAGTCAAAGCTACTCCGCTACTTTGATCTCTTACCTTTAAAACATCTGTATCTAAGTCCAGTTGCATAAATTTTCTCCTCCTATATCAATTATTTTATCATCCGTTGCTTTTATTAAAAAGCCCATACATTTATATCTTTAATGAACTAAAATGATTTAGCTTATAATATAAATGTATGGTGCACTTGATTTTTTACTTATATCGTCTATCAACCTATCTACAATTAGTGTATTATTTGCTATCGTTTTTTTCATATCTCTCTTTTACTTCCCGGCTATGCCGACACATAAAATCCCACTATTTCTAAATATGCAAAAAGCCCATGCATCTATATCTTAATAAACTAAAATAATTTAACTTATCAATAACATAAATGCATGGGCTATAGAACTACTACTTACTTAAACTTACTTGCAATTTCCTCATCCAGTGCCTGAGTTGCATCTGCCACGTCATCACATTGCTTTGCAATATCAAGTATCAACTGATCCATTTGATTGAATGACGGTTGTAATGATTCGAACTGAGCTGCAAAGCTTTCACTTGCCGCTCCTTCCCACTCACCCTGCAATGTGTTTATCAGATTTCTCATAGTGCTTATTACTCTTGAGTACTCTGACTCCGCATTTCTAAACTCGCCTGCTCTTGCATGCATCTGCTCCGGGGTAATCCTAATCTGTCCTGCCATAATGACCTCCTATATTTGGTTTTGTTAAAACTACTTTAGCACATTTTTAAATATTTTTCAATAAAAATATAAAAATTAATATTTTTTTATGTGCTGTATTAATAATTTATTACATAATATATCATCATTTTATACATGTCACCTTGTATTTATTTACCTATTATGCATAAATCTAATCCTCCTTTTCCGTCTTATTAAATAAAGCATTTAATACCATTGCGACCAATAAAATAAAGCTGATTCCTCCTACGGATATTGCCCCTTTTAGATATCGATTATCCATCATATTACTCTTTTTAGTTCCAGGATTATACATATAGTCACTTTTTACTTCTATATTACTGTCATCATTTGGTGCTATCTCTACAGGACTTGATATAAAGTTATATGCATCCTTATTTCCTATACTGCCCAGCCTTGTATATGAAAGCTTATCTGAAAAATCATTCATAAGCTCTCTGTTTTCTGACTTAGTACTTTCCTTTTTACTTCTAAGCTCATTTACAACATCTATCACGTTCTTCATTGTAGTGTCGTAGGCTTTACCTATACTTTCATCATACATTCTGATATTTTCATCACTTACTCTCATGATGTCATAAACCTTTTTCTCATCATCCGTCTGCTTATCTCTAAACTCGGATAATACCATACCGGTACTTCTCTCAAGTTCATTTGCAGCTCTTGACATATAACTGTCATTAAGATGTGTGTATGGATTGTAGTCATCCAGCAAATCTATATACCTTCTTTGTACATCATTAAAATCTCTTATCTTTTCATTTATCTCTGCCGACATATTTGATACGGAATTATCTATTACATCTTCTATATCATTTCTAAATGCATCATTCAGTTCCTCTATCGGGAAATTCAATGTTGTTTTTATTGTATTAAAATCTGTTTCAGCCGCTGTATTCAATCCCGTCAAATATGTATTTGACCCGATAAAAGGATTCATTGTTATATTAAATGTAGGCACAATATTATCCGTCATACTGTTTATTGCATTGGACATTGTTGCCGTATTTATATTTTCACGCATGATTGCATCTGATGCGGTAGCAAGCTTTGAGAGAAGATACTCACTCTCCTCTGTATCCATAACGAGTTCATGCATTATCACATTTTCGATATATCGCCTCATAAGCTCCATACCGCTTCTTTGTATATTTTGATACTCCTGTTCAAAAATTCTTCTATAACTGTTTTCTATGATGCTGCTTATTTCGAGATTAATTCGACTACGTAGTGCGTTTGACTCGGAAGCAAGATGCACATTTGCCTCTTCCTGCAAGGTATTCTTTGTCTGTTCATTCTGTCTCTTAAATATCTCATCAAACATATTAAAAGATGAATTTAACCTGTCATTATGACCGCTTAATAGTCGTTCAATATTTGTAAGTCCGTGTGAATATACACTGTTTCCGGAATTATCCCTCAGTGGTGTAAGACTTTCAAAAAATCTTCCAAAACTGTCTGTACCTGTTCTTACTTCTTCCCCTTCTCTCTTTATATTATCAAAGTTTCTTTCATTTTCTTCCTTGGCTTCTCTTAGTTCCCTTGAAAACGAATCAACTATATTTTCATTTTCTACATTATACTTGTCCAAATCTATGTCTGAAGGCTTAAAATCTATATTATTTTCTTTAATATTCTCATATCTGCCCAATAAACTTTCAGGCGATATGCTGTTAATATTATCAAGATCTATACTGTCATTCCTTAATATCACCTTGGTATTGTCTTGAGCTCTGTGATACTCATCCAATATTGCACTCACATATATAAATGTTATATTTTCACTTACAACAGATGCGAATGAATTTATATCGTTTACGATACTTGCAAGTGATGCGTCATTATTATCCGCATTAACCGTATAATTTATTGTGGCCTTTTGTGGATCACTGTTTATACTCTCTATTGCCTTTGAAAATGTAGCCGGTATTACTATGTATGCACCATACTTTCCTGATTTTAATCCGTTTCTGGCATCGTCCAATCCTGTCATGTAAAAATGTTCATTCGGAAGTGTTATTATCTTCCCGGCATAGTATGCTTTCTTTCCTTTTAACTTTACTCCGTCATCCAGGTTAACTACAGCTATATCTTTAGTGGACACCACTTTATATGACTTATCGCTTTCAATAATCTGATAATTATTAGCTGTACTGATGTTTTGTGGAATCTCTGTATTGGCAATAGATCCGAGAACTATACCGCTACATAGCATACATACACTTAACGCTACCGCCATAAGCTTCGTTGACTTTAAAATTCTCCCCATATACCATCCTCCAAGTCTATGTTATTTATTCCATGTCATCTGCTATATTCTTTTCTGACTTAAATAAATTTGCCGAATCTTTAAGTAGATTGTCTATAATATTTCTATGCACGTCTATCTCTTTTTCAACTTCTCCTGCTTGTGCAACCCATTTATTAAGCGATTCTTCAAATCCGGTTCTTCCAGAACCTCCCCACTCACTTATACTTGTGGATTTCATCTTTGTAGCTATATACTTTACTTGTGTTTCTACCTTTTTAAGATTTTCAACATATTTTGTTACAGTATCATATATCAATTCGTTTTTTAGATAGAGGTCTGTTTCTTTGTTATCCATAACTAACCCTTCCTTTTACCTATCTTACCTGCTATTTTTTCATCCTGTTCCTTTGTAAGTCTCACGGCATCTCTTCCTTTTGCAACAAGATCTTCTAACTCAATCCTTAGCTTTATCATATGACTATGTAGTTTTAGATAGCTGCTTTCAAAGGATTCTTTACTCGAACCTGACATACTCTCACTTAATACTCTATTCTGCTCTCTTATCTCAGACATAAGTTCTTCTATATCACTGTTGGCATTCTCTATAATATTAAGTAACAATTCTATATTTGAGTATTTCCATACTATCTGTGTCTTACCCAACTTAATCCTCCTTAATCGTCATCATCATGTGCATGAAACCAGTCATCTTCTCTTTCCATTCTCAATATCTTATTTTCAAGATTTGATAAACTGTTATTTATATGACTCTTATATTTTCTGATATCATCCTCTTGCACAGTAACAGTATTCTCGATTCTCTGTTTAGCGCTGTTATACTCATCTTCTAATAAGAAGATTGCAATACCCATGGTATTTATTATATCCCCATACCTGTTTCTAATTTCATTGTAGCGATTCTCAGTATCACATATTCTGTCCAGCATATCACGCATTACTGCCCTATCACGTTCCGCAGCGGCTATATCATTGCATCTACACGCCATATCACTTTCCTCCATACATACCGGCTACAAACTTAGCCTCCATAATCTCGCACGAATTGTAGTAGTTTATGACTCTTTCTTTGAATATTTTTCTGGTTTTATTGTTTTTTTCTATAGAGTCCTTTATATCCGTCCATTCTCTAACACTTACTCTCCAAAAACTCAATCTCCTTAAACTATCTGCGATATCTTCCATTTCCGGCAGTATCCTACCCTCCACTAAATCGTTCATTTCATCAAGTATATTCACAAGTTCTTTTGTTTTGGAATAGTTTATTGCTACTGTTCCAAGGTCGGAAGTACCGTATGCCTTACATTTATTATATTCTTCTATTTCTCTTTTTTCATATAAATCCGACTCACTATACTTATAATACTCCTTCCAATACCTATCAAAGCTATCTTTTATCCACCCCCGTAACTCATCTACTCTGTCTAAAACAAATTTTTTTATTAATTCAGGCGTTTTATCTCCATAGTCAAGACTGTCATATGCTTTTCCTAAGTCTTTTATCCATACATTTTTATCACCAAATTCATCCACTATATATCTTACGAAATCTTCTCCCTCTTTTTCAGTTAACGTCTCACCGATTATATTACCTAATATCGTAATACCGTTCCCAAAGCTTTCAACAACATCAGCCATATCTATAACTGTTTCAACCCGACTTATCAAAAAACTCGGATTAACCGATGTTATCGGTTCACGCACATACCCGTACTGTAGAAATGACATACCTGTAACAGCTGCATCTTCCCTGTCTTTTTGATTTATCTTCATAAGTTTTTCACTTATTTTTGCTATGAACTTTCCGAATGCACCCTGCTCCGATACCTGCGCTATCTTTCCGGTTTTTACATCTATCATAGCTGTAGGCAAGTGGTTCCACAATAAATCTATGATACTTTCCTGTTTTATCTCCGGTACAAAGTATATTCTGTTTTCTACTTTTATTACAGATACCCCCAAAACATTTACATAATCATTATTAGCATGAAATCCATACATTTTATCCTGAATCTTAGCAAATTCCTCAGGTCCAAGAGTTTTTTTCATATATCTTACAAACTCAGGTGAAAAACCTTGACCGTCTCCACTTATACATCTGTCTATTACATCTGAGTATACCATAGTCACAAGTGTGGCCTCGTTGCCACCTTTAGAGTGACCTGTTACATACACCTTGTCATATTTTTCAAAAACTCCACTCTTTTTTAATGATTCCATATAATCCAATGCTTCTTCCTGCATCGGTGATGTATATTTTTTTAACTCACCATCAAATATCCCATTTATTTTTTCCGTAGTTGAATAATCAGTTTTACCAAAATCCGGTGCTACCTTGTTTCCTATAGCTCTTGCTATGTCTTCCATTACTCTAATTGAATTTTCTTTTATATTTTTTGTTATATATATTCTCGATTCATTTAAAAAAAAGTCCGATACAGCAAGTGGTGCATGACGTAACATCTTTGTATCTGCTTTTATCTTTGTCCAAGCTATACCTAAGTTAGCGGCAATTGCATATGGGTCTAAGTCCTCGACAAACGCTTTTGCATTATCAATCCACGATCTGGCAGGTGTTCCTCTAAAAGATATATATACCTGATCATCTCTTTCAAATGTACAAGCTTGCATTCCTTCAGGATCATGATCTTTTTGCTTATCACCATCTCTGTCTTCCCAGCTCATATTTGAAATTCTCGCTTTACCCAGTTCAGGTCTATCTTTTAGGATTGCCTCTATTGCCGGGAGATTTTCGGCTATGGCTTTTTGAGCAGCTTCTATTTTTTCCCTTTCATCTTTTTTTAGACTATCTTTTATTTTATCCCATTCCTTTTCCTTCATTACAGTTTGATTAACTATATCAATTATATTATATTTATCTTTTATACCTAACTTGTCCAATGGTAAATACTGTATAATATCGTACAATGCTTTTTCTTGTAAGTCTTTATCTGTAGGTCTTTCACTTACCATAGTCCTTGTCTCCTTCCAATATATCTATATCTTTCAACCATGTTTTATCTACATTATCATAAATGCCTAAAATTCTATAATAAAGCTTGAGCCTATTAAACGTATAGTCTATCAATCTTTCTTCAAATTTATCCAAGTCTTCTTCTGTAATATATGTTACCATCAAACTATTTGTCTGCAAATTTTTATCTACAAATATCTCACATACCTTTCTAAAATCTTCTTCTATATTTTCAGCATTTTTATCTGTGAAAATACAAGTAGTATAGTCACTATTACTTACATATGTCATTATATCTGTATCTTTGTTAAAGCTGTCATCCAGTGAAAACCCCCATGGTTGTGTATACACCTTACACTCTCCATATATAGGTTTTACAAGCTCATATATATACTTCTCAAGCTCATCTTTCTTTAGGTATCCTACATAGTTATCACTAAAGTAAGTTAGCCCATTTTTACTATAAACTTCTACTACTGCATGCCACTCAGGTTTTGCCTTTGGGTGAACATATATACCATTGTCAACTATATACTCACCTTCAAACTTTTCTCCGTATTTTTTCTGCATATAATATTCTACTGCATTCATATAATCTTCTCTTGTCAGCATCAAAATCCTTACTCCTCTTTTTACCAGTACATCTCTAAGAAATACCAGTCCCACTATAAAAACTATTATTAAAAGAATACCTCTTATTGCTTCTTCATTCTGACTTAGTCTTCTTTTTTTCATTCTAATCCCTTAAATTTAAAAATGCCCATGTATTCATTTATCTTAATAAACTAAATAATAACTTATAGATAACATAAATACATGGGCTACAAAACTAACTTCTACTTAAATTTACTTGCAATCTCTTCATCAAGTGCCTGAGTTGCATCTGCCACGTCATCACACTGCTTTGCTATGTCCAGTATTAACTGATCCATTTGATTGAATGAAGGCTGTAATGACTCAAACTGTGCTGCAAAGCTCTCACTTGCTGCACCTTCCCATTCACCCTGCAATGTGTTTATCAGATTTCTCATAGTGCTTATTACTCTTGAGTACTCTGACTCCGCATTCCTAAACTCACCTGCTCTTGCATGCATCTGTTCCGGCGTAATCCTAATCTGTCCTGCCATAGAAGTGTCCTCCTTGTTTTTTTTTAAGAACAATTGTATTATACTACTTGATTTGTATAATTTCAATAATACATACGGCATACTTCCATTTTTTTTATTATTTTTTTATATTTGCAAAGACATAACAAATAATTACTTCAACTTTTTGTAATATTTTATATATAGTTATATTTTTTGTGCAAAACTTTATGGTGCAAAATTTATTCACTTAATCATCATTATGTGCATGAAACCGTTCATCTTCTCTTCTCATTCTTGATATCTTTGCCTCAAGCGATGATATTTTATCATTTATATAGTTCTTATAATTTCTAATCTCATCCTCTTGTTTTATTATCCTGTTTTCCACCCTTGTTTTCATCATTTCAAATTCATTATTTTGCAAATATATTGATAAGACCATGGTACTTATAATCTCTATACAACTATTCTTAAGTTCATTATAATAAATTTCACTATCACAGATTCTATCAAAATATCTTCTAAAACTTCTCTTTCCCTCTCAGCACATCTTATATCCTCACATCTACATGACATATCAATTCACTCCGTTCATACTTGATCCAAACTTTGATTCCATACTTTCACAAGTATTGTAGTAGCCTATAATTCTTTCTTTAAGCCTCTTCCTTTTATCATTCGCCTTCTTTATAGATCTGAGTATATCATCCCAGTCTCTTGTATTTACATTTACAAAACTAATACTTTTTAGCCTATCTGATATATCCTCCATTTCAGGCACAAGCCTTCTCTCAACCAAATCATTGGCTTCATCCAGCATACTTACTAATTCCCTTGTCTTTGAATAGTTTATTGCTACTGTACCCAGGTCAGCTGTTCCGTATACTTCGAATTTCGATGGATTGTACATCGCCATTTCCATTTCAAAATACGCATCAATAAGCATTTGTTGTCCTTCCACCATTTTGCTAATACTTTCTCTAAGAAGGTTTTCTATATCTTTTATAGGATCTTTTAATATATCATTTATACCAGATATCCTATCTGCTAACTCTTCATCCATGTCATATAATGCATTTAGGTCCTCAACAACAGCATTCTTTTGTTTGAATTCACTATCCAAATATCTTATAAGATCTTTGCCTTCTTTCCTACCCAATAGCTTTATAAGTCTCGGTATAATAAGTGAAAATCCCCTTGGCATATTAACAATTGCATCTATCTCTTCACGAAATGAATCATTTCCACTATCCGGGCCACTTTTGGCATGAAAACGTTGTGCAAACCACATAATTGTAACTCCAACGCTTCTCCTATCCTCCATATCCATATCCATCCATTCTTCATTAAATGCATTAAGAAAATTTCCTACTGGTCCTCTTACCGTCAGTTCTCCAGGCTTTCCTGTCTCTTCATCAATCATACCGATAGGATAATGATTATATATAATGTCAGATATCTTTTCATGTGGTATATATGGAATATAATATAATCTGTTTTCCGGCGGCATGAAATGCACACCCCAAATGTTTACATAATCATTATCCCCTCCATAACCATATGTCTTACTTCCAACTTCATTCAAAACGTCCTCACCTAACATTTCCTTAACCATAGTTATAAATTCCGGAGAAAAGCCCTGACCACAAGCACTTATACATCTGTCTACCTTATCACTGTTAAATAAAGTAAATACCATTGCTGCATTCCCTCCTTTTGAATGCCCGGTTACGTATACTTTCTTTTCCTTATCGAAAATGCTTTGACTTCCATCCCTTGGTTTTCTTATATCATTTCCGTATTTAACTGCAAGTTCTTGGTCCTTTGACATATAATCAAAGATATCTTCTTCTTTACCGATAATACTTTTCAATGAATTTACTACACTTTTCTCAATTTTGTTTTCAATATCACTTGTAAATTTTTTCACCTTCTCTTTTATTGGATTATTTGGTATTGGTGGCGTATAGACTACCGGACATGTAATTTCTAACATATCTCTTGTAGTTGACACTATAGTTGACATTGTATCCCATATATCTGAATCTCTGCCATATGCTTGTCCGTTATCCAACCAAGCTCCTTTTGGTGTCCCTCTGAAAGATACATATATATGATCATCCAACTCAAATGTGCAGGCTTGCATACTATATACAGAATAGTCAGGCTTCCCATCTCCATCATTATCTTTCCAACTCATATTGGAGATTTTGGCTTTACCAAGTTCAGGTCTATCTTTTAGGATTGCCTTTACCGCAGGAAGATTTTCTGCTATGGCATTTTGGTAGCCTTCTTCTAATCCATCTGCCTCTTGTTCAATAATTTTAATTATCGAATTTATGTCTAAATTCTTATCTATTTCCATCTTACTTAGTGGCAGATACTGTATAATATCATATAATATTTTTTCTTGTAATTCATTTTCTGATATTATATTATTTCCCATACTCTTCATCTCCTTCCGTTACGTATATTTCTCCATCATATGAATGTTTTTTTCTATCGTATACTACGGTCAAACTTTTGTAAAACTTTTCAGAATTGAATAATCTATCTAAATATATTTCTTCCAAATATTGTAAATCCTCTTCTTTCAAGTATGTTACAACCAATCTACCTCCACATATTTTTTTATTTGACAGAATATTACATATATCAACAAGCTTTTTCTCTTCATCCACTCTATTACTGCATACAAATATACGAATAATAAAGTTTGATTTTTTAGCATACATAAATATATCTGTATCTCTTAAAAAACTATCATCATCCGGAAAACCATATGGATGTGTATACACCTTACACTCCCCATATATAGGTTTTACAAGCTCATATATATATTTCTCAAGTTCTTCCTTCTTAAGATACCCTACATAATTGTCATGGAAATAAGTCATTCCATCCTTAGTTTCAACATCTACTACTACATGCCAGTAGGGATTTGACTTTGGGTGAACGTACACGCTACCTTCATATATATACTCACTTTCAAACTTTTCTCCATATTTTTTCTGCATATAATACTCTGCTGCATTCATATAATCTTTTCTTGTAAACATCACTATACTCACTCCTCTTTTAACCAATACATCCCTTATAAATATTATTGCTGATATTGATGCAATTATTATCAATATTTTTAATAATATACTTCTTATATTATTTTTTACTTTTTTCTTCATAAATGCATAATCCCTTCAACCAAAACATTTTTTATCTTGTCTATATATTAAATTGTAGTAGTATTATTTTTACACTTTTTATTATACATATATGGAATCAATCTATAAATACTCTTGCATTTGGGCAGGCTGCCTTCACATCACTATTTATCTTCAAATGATATAGCTGAACTCTTCTCAATTTTTTAAATTTTTTCACCAAATATAAATTATCAAGTATATTCTCTTCCTCATATATGCCTATGTCTTCCTCATTATCACCCATATATGTAAGTATAATAGTTTCAACATTCTTAAAATATGCTAAATCAGTGATATCTTTCACATGATAGTCCTTAAAATTTATAGAAATAAAATTTAATTTCCTCAAAGACTTTTTCCATATAATACCCTTTATAGGCTTTTCTCGTCTTTTTGCCAAAGACATACGCTCTTGCCCCATAGTGTCTCTCACAGCTCTCAAAAATTCTTCATCTTTAAAAAAAGCTATTTTGTTTAATACAATCATACATATTAGAACAATTATTCCTAAACAAAATGATTCTGTATAATTCAAATCTGAATCTCCTCTCTATCTAACATTCACTCATATTCCTTTACTGTCATGGTACTAAAAATCTTCCGGATAATTCCGCCTATAGCTTTTTCTCTTCTCTTTTTTATCATTCTTCCGGCCCCCTTGTTGCGCCATTAATATCTTTGATTTTTCGCCTGCAATACCATACACCCTCTAATCAATAAAGACCTTGGCATTTGGAAACATTGCTTTAATGTCTTCATTTACTTTCAAATTCTCTATACATATCCATTCTAACTTCTTAAAGTTTTTTATTTTATATATATTATCAAGTACATGCTCATCCTCATATATACTTGTATCACCCTCATATTCATGTGAATAACATAACATCAGTTGCTTTAAATTTTTAAACTTTTTCAGGTCGCTTACATCTTTTACTTTATATTCCCTAAAATCTATTGACACGTCCTCTAATTTCTCTAAATCCTTTTTCCAAATAATCCCAATTATCGGCTTATCTCTCTTGTCTATAAATGACATTCTATATGTATACTTTGTATCCCTAACCGCTCTCTCAAACTCCTTATCCTTAAAAAATGCTATTTTGTTTAATAAAAAGCCGCATATAACCATACACATAGCCATAATTATATATAACTTGTATTTTTTTCTCATTATCTTTTCCTCTCTACCGCACTTCTAGGGGTTATATTGTAGGATGTCATATAATACTTTTTCCTGTAATTCATATTCTGTCGGTCTATTATTAGTTGGCATAATCTTCATTTCCTTTCAATATATCTATATCTGTAAATCTTTTTTCAACATTATCATATACTGCATCTATTCTATAAAAAAACTTTTCCGAGTTATGTATATAGTCAATATATTGTTCTCTTAAATTCTTAAAATCATTTTCCGCAATATATGTTACTAAAATCGCATTGCTTAATAATTTTTCATCTTCAAATTTATCTAGCAATATTTTAAATTTCTTTTCAATATTTGATGCATCATCGATTGTCATTATCTCCGTAGTGTAATTACCCTTTTCGGCATACATCTTCATATCTGTATCTTTGTTCCAATTATCATCTAATCCAAAACCATGTGGCTCTATAAATACCTTGCACTCCCCATATATTGGCTTTGCCAACTCATATATATACTTTTCAAGTTCCGCTTTCTTAAGATATCCCACATAATTATCATGGAAATAAGTCATTCCGTCTTTATTTTC
>NZ_JH815185.1:2513384-2707581 GCF_000296385.1 Lachnoanaerobaculum sp. OBRC5-5 | reverse complement strand
TACGGATTTGACTTGGGGTGAACGTACACACTACCATCATATATATACTCACTTTCAAACTTCTCTCCATATTTTTGCTGCATATAATACTCTGCTGCATTCATGTAATCTTTTCTTGTCAGCATAAAAATACTTACCCCTCTTTTTACCAGCATATCTCTAAGGAATACCAGTCCCACTATAAATACTATTATTATAAGAATACCTCTTATTGCTTCTTCATTCTGGCTTATTCTTCTTTTTTTCATTCTAATCCCTTAAATTTAAAAATACACATATATTCATTTATCTTAATAAACTAAATAATAACTTATAGATAACATAAATACATGGGCTACAAAACTAACTTCTATATTAAACTTATTTGCAATCTCTTCATAAAGTGCCTGAGTTGCATCCCCCATGTTATCACACTGCCTTGCTATGTCTTCCATTACTCTAATTAAATTTTCTTATGTATTTTTTGTTATATTTACTCTTAATGCGTTTAAAAAGAAAGCTGAAAATTCCCTTAGTACAAGATGCTCCTTCCTTAGGATATCTGTATCTGCTTTTATCTTTGTCCAAGCTTGCATTCCTTCAGGATCATGGTCATTATTACCGGCACCATCATTATCCTTCCAGCTCATATTTGATATCCTGGCTTCACCAAGTTCAGGTCTTTCTTTTAGGATTGCCTCTATTGCCTGGAGATTTTTTGCTATAGCTTTTTGAGCAGCTTCTATCTTTTCCTTTTCTTCTTTTTTTAGACTATCTTTTATTTTATCCCTTTTCTTTTCCTTCATTACAGTTTGATTAACTATATCAATTATATTATATTTATCTTTTATACCTAACTTGTCCAATGGTAAATACTGTATAATATCGTACAATGCTTTTTTCTTGTAAGTCTTTATCTGTAGGTCTTTCACTTACCATAGTCCTTGTCTCCTTCCAATATATCTATATCATCATCAAAACCTGTCTTATATGCCTTATCATAAAAGCTGGAAATCCTATAGTAAAACTTTAGCTCATTAAATGTATAGGATATCAATTTTTCTTCAAATTTATCAAAATCTTCTTTTGTAATATATGTGACCAGTAATCTGTTAGTCTGCAAGTCTTTATCTACAAATATATTACATAACTTTTCAAAATCTCCTTCTCTGTTTTCAACATTTTTATCTGTGAATATACATGTAGTATAGTCACTATTACTTACATATGTCATCAAGTCTGTATCTCTATTAAAGCTGTCATCCAGTGAAAAACCATACGGATGAGTATACACCTTACACTCTCCATATATAGGTTTTACAAGCTCATATATATACTTCTCAAGTTCCTCTTTCTTTAGGTATCCTACATAATTATCGCTAAAATAAGTTAATCCATTTTCACTATAAACTTCTACTACTGCATGCCACTGAGGATTTTCCTTTGGATGAACGTATATATTGTTCTCAACTATATACTCACCTTCAAACTTTTCTCCGTATTTTTTCTGCATATAATATTCTACTGCATTCATATAATCTTGCCTTGTCAACATCAAAATCCTTACTCCCCTTTTTACCAGCATATCTCTAAGGAATACAAGTCCAACTATAAAAACTATTATCAGTAAAATACCCCTTATTGCCTCTTCGTTTTGGCTTAGTCTTCTCTTTTTCAACATTTGATTTTTTAACCTCTATTCGATAAAAACTTTTGTATCAGGAAACATAGCCTCAATGTCTTCATTTATCTTCAAATGATATAAATGTAAATCCTCTAAATATTTAAATTTTTTTATTAAATATATATTATCAAGCACATTCTCCTCCTCATAAATACTATTATCTCCATCATACGCACTTATGTAGCTAAACCATACAGTTTTAGTGTTCTTAAAATACTTTATATCTTCAATATTTTTTACTTTATATTCTCTAAAGTTTATTGATACCGACTGAACCCTCTCAAGATCTCTTTTCCAAATTATTCCATCTAATGCCTTTTCTCTTCTATCTACCATTGACACTTTAGATGATATTAAAGTATCTCTTACCGCCCTTTCAAACTCTCTATCTTTAAAAAAGACTATTTGGTCCATAATATATATACAAATTACCGACATCACAACAATAGCAATTTGTATTCTTCTCTTTTTCATCATATCCCATACCTCCGGCAAATATTTCAAACTTACCTTTAGAAAAATTTGTATTAAAATTCTCAATACACTCTTTTGTCATTTCATTTCCCCGGTATCTACTTTGTAACTTGGATAAATTCTGTATTCACATATATACAAACATCCGTACATATTTACTCTATAACTACCCTCGCATTAGGAAACATTTTCTTTATATTTTCTATAGCTTCATCATCCAACTTTAAGTGATATAATTGCAAATCATCCAGATATTTTAAATCCTTTATCTTGTATAAATTATCAAGTACATTCTCATCCTCATATATGCTTTTATCTCCATAATATGCACTTGAATATACCAACGATATTAATTTAGCGTTCTTAAAATATACCAGGTCACTTATATCTCTTATTTTATATTTTCTAAAGTCTATATATATATTATCTACATCCTTAAGATTGTCTTTCCAAATTATACCCTTAATGGGATTGATTCTTCTGTATTCGTCTATAGTTACCATCTCATAATCAGTTTTAGTTTCTCTTACCAATCTTTCAAACTCAGGATCATGAAAAAAAGCTATTTTATTTACAGTATATAATGCAAATACGATAATAATAATTACTGTTGCACAAATTATCTTCTTATATTTCCTTAGCATAAATTCACCCCTCCGATGCAATATCCACTGTTCTTTTAATCCTGTCTCTAATATACTTACTCTTTTCCGGCATTTGTTTTTTCCTGCAAATCTTTCTCTGTAGGTTTTTCACTTGCCATATTTTTCATCCCCTTCTAATATCTTTATTTCATCAAATCCCACTTTGTCTACTTTACTATAAAAACTTGAAATTCTATAATAATATTTTTGTTGGTTAAATATGTAATCCATTCTGTACTCTTCAAATTTATCAAAGTCTTCCTTTGTAAAATATGTAACCAGTAATCTATTTGTTTGTAAATTTTTATCTAAAAAAATATCACATACTTTTCTAAAGTCTTTTTCTATATTTTTAGCCTTTTTATATGTAAATATACATGTAATATAGTTTCCTCTATTTACATATGTCATTATATCTGTATCTCTATTGAAGCTATCATCAAGAGAAAAATCATATGGCTGTGTATACACCTTACACTCCCCATATATCGGCTTTGCCAGCTCAGATATATACTTCTCAAGTTCCTCTTTCTTCAGGTATCCTACATAATTATCATGGAAAGATGTCAACCCTCCCTCACTCTCAAAATCCACTACCACATGCCACTCCGATTTTGACTTTGGGTGTACATATACGCTACCTTCATATACATATTCTCCTTCAAATTCCTCTCCATATTTTTTCTGCATGTAATATTCTGCTGCATTTATATAATCTAACTCTGTTAACATAGTAATGCTCACTCCCCTTTTTACCAGTATATCCCTAATGAATACCAGTCCAACCACAAAAGCTATCACTGCAATAATACCTATTATTCCATGTTCATTATTACTCAGTTTTCTATTTTTCATTTTATACCTTCAAATTCAAAAATATCCATGTATTTATATATCTTAATAAACTAAATACTAACTTATAGATAACATAAATACATGGGCTACAAAACTAACTCCTACTTAAGCTTACTTGCAATCTCTTCATCAAGTACCTGAGTTGCATCTCCCACGTCATCACACTGCTTTGCTATGTCCGGTATTAACTGATATATTTGATTGAATAAAGGCTGTAATGACTCAAACTGTGCTACGAAGCTCTCACTTGCCGCACCTTCCCATTCACCCTGTAATATGTTTATCAGATTTCTCATAGTGCTTTTTCCTGTAGTTCATCTTCAGTTTCAATATTATTATTTTCCATAACCATCTCTTCCTTTCAATACATCTATATCTGAAAATCCGGTATCATTCTTTTTATCATATATACTATCTAATGAATAATAGTAATCCTTTGAATTATATATGTTGTCAATATTAATTTCCTCTAGACTGCTGAAGTTTTCTTGAGTAATATATGTAACATTTATAACATTGCATTCTAATTTATTTTCAATAAAAATACTGCATGTCTTATTTAATTCAGTTTCCATATTTTCTGCATTTTCATACGTAAATATATCTAATGCATAATTTCCATTACTTACGTATGTCATTAAGTCCGTATCTTTGTTAAAGCTGTCATCCAATGAAAAACCATATGGATGTATATATACTTTGCACTCCCCATATATCGGCTTTGCCAACTCATATATATACTTTTCAAGTTCCGCTTTCTTAAGATATCCCACATAATTATCATGGAAATAAGTCATTCCGTCTTTATTTTCAACATCTACTACTACATGCCGGTACGGATTTGACTTGGGGTGAACGTACACACTACCATCATATATATACTCACTTTCAAACTTCTCTCCATATTTTTGCTGCATATAATACTCTGCCGCATTCATATAATCTTTTCTTGTAAACATCACTATACTCACTCCTCTTTTAACCAATACATCCCTTATAAATATTATTGCTGATATTGATGCAATTATTATCAATATTTTTAATAATATACTTCTTATGTTATTTTTTACTTTTTTCTTCATAAATGCATAATCCCTTCAACCAAAACATTTTTTATCTTGTTTATATATCAAATTGTAATAGTATTATTTCTACACTTTTTTGGTGCTAGAATATATTTAGTACAAAACAAAATGAGATATTTCCTTATTTGTTATATAATAAACCTTAGGAGGAACTCATTATGTCAAGTAAAAGAAACCATCACTCAGAGCAATTTAAGCTGGATGCTATCAACTATCGAAATGAACATCCGGATCTTACTCAAGTTGAATGTGCCAAGAATCTTGGTATTGGTGTTAGTACACTTGCCAAATGGGAAAGTCAATTTCGTAATAACGATGGTGACATTCCCGTTCGTGGCTCAGGTAACTATCAATCTGATGATGCAAAAGAAATAGCTCGCCTTAAACGTGAGCTTCGTGATGCTCAGGATGCTCTTGATGTACTAAAAAAAGCAATAAACATTCTGGAGAAAAGTTAACTCTTACTATCTATGCAGAATTTTCTGCATAGGTAGTGATATTTGATTTTTTAACCTCTACTCGATAGAAACTTCTGCTTCACGAAACATAGCTTCAATGTCTTCATTTATCTTCAAATGATATAAATGTAAATCTGTACATATTTACTCTATAACTACCCTCGCATTAGGAAATATTTTCTTTATATTTTCTATAGCTTCATCATCCAACTTTAAGTGATATAATTGCAAGTCATCCAAGTATTTTAAATCTTTTATCTTGTATAAATTATCAAGTACATGCTCGTCATCATATATACTCTTATCTCCGTCATATGCACTTGAATATACCAACCATATTGATTTAGCGTTCTTAAAATATACCAAGTCTCTTATATCCCGTATTTTATATCCCATAAAATCTAAATATATATCTTCTATGTCTTTCAAGTCATTCTTCCATATAACACCATTTATAGGTTTATATCTCTTATATTTATCTATTGCAAACATTGTACTATTGACTTTCGTTTCTCTAACAAATCTTTCAAACTCCGGGTCATGGAAAAAAGCTATTTTATTTACAGTATATAATGCAAATACGATAATAATAATTATGGTTATACAAATTATCTTCTTATATTGTAGGATATCATATAATGCTTTTTCCTGTAATTCATCTTCTGTCAGTCTATTATTGCTTGGCATAATCTTCATTTCCTTTCAATATATCTATATCTATATCTATAAATCTTTTTTCAACATTATCATATACTGCATCCACCCTATAGAAAAAACTTCGTCTATTATTTACCATGTCTATATATTTCTCCTGAAAATTACTTAAATCAGCATCCGTAATATATGTTACCAGTATTGCATTGCTTTCAAGTTTATTATCAATAAAAATTTGACATATGCTTTTAAATTTTGTATCCATATCTTTTATGTTATTATTTGTAAATATATTTGTAGTATAATCTCCCTTACTCGCATATATTCTCATATCTGTATCTTTGTTCCAATTATCATATAATCCAAAACCATGTGGCTCTATAAATACCTTACACTCCCCATATATTGGCTTTGCCAGCTCATATATATACTTCTCAAGTTCTTCTTTCTTTAGGTATCCTACATAATTATCATGAAAAGATGTCAACCCTCCCTCACTCTCAAAATCCACTACCACATGCCACTCCGGTTTTGACTTTGGGTGTACATACACACTATATTCATATACATATTCTCCTTCAAACTTCTCTCCATATTTTTTCTGCATATAATACTCTGCTGCATTTATATAATCTTGCCTTGTAAGCATCAAAATCCTCACTCCCCTTTTTACCAGTATATCTCTAAGGAATACCAGTCCCACTATGAATGCTATTATTATCAGAATACCTCTTATTGCTTCTTTATTTTGGCTTATTTTTCTCTTTTCCATCCTATCTCTCCAATCAAAAAAGTCCACGCAATTATATCCTGACAAAGTAATACTTTAAATTATCAGTAACATAAATGCGTGGGCTGTATAAATTTTCTATTCTTCTTTAATAAATCCGTAGTAAGATCCGGTCTTCATATTTGCAATATCCAGTATCGTTTCATCTTCCAAAAAAAATCCCATGTAGGGTATCGTATTCGGCTTAGATATCTGTTCCTTACCCTCTAACATAAATGTCGTATTCTTTGTATAAATACATATAAAATCTTCTACTGTATATTCGTCCGATCTGTTTATAACTTCCATCAGCTCGGCCTTGGTCACACCATAGGAGGAAAGTTTCTTTTCTATAAAATCCATTGCCTTCTCACCTCTGTACAATTCATATGTTCCGCCATAATAATTGTCATCGGTAATCCCCTTCTCCTGATACCAGAAAAAGCTGTGGTACTCATTGAACACCCAATATGATCCGTCATCATATGAAATCCATGATGTTTTTGTCAGAGCATCCGGCTCGATATTTTCGGCTTTGTCTGAACTAAAACATCCGCTAAGCAGAAATACCGCAAGTAGCATTGTCACAAAAATCGTCTTAAATTTTCTCATAAGATGTCTCCTTATTTGATTTTTACGAACTGAAGTAATAAACTGTTATCTATAGTATATATCATTTTCGATATTTTTCAATGTATTTCTACTTTATTCCCTATGTCCGCCTATTTGTCTGTTTCTGTCAAGTGCAGTTCCCTCTTCTTTGAGATTAAGCCCTTTAAATATGGCATTGTTTCCGAACTTTCTTTTTACTTTAAGTACGGCTTTCATTCTGCTGCTTTCTTTTTCTTTAGAAATGCTGTTTGCTTCCAAGAGATTTCCCGTACAGCCTGCGCTGTTTTTATGACTTATCTCACTTGCAACTATGGTTATCCTTCTAAACAGCAATATGGGATTTGCAAGTTTCTCAAAGAGCTCCTCACTTTTCTTGCAGATTTCTTTTGTGGAATTGGTATATGATAAAAGATTTATCGAGCCATGCGCACCTTCAGGTACGCTCCTTCCGTAAAAGTCTTTTGTAATATTCCCGGTGTATCTTTTTGCTGTTTTGGGATCTGCCAAGCTGTCTATATCGTATCCTATACTTAAAGTTATCTGCCTTGTGGCGGTATCTTTTTCCAGCAATGAAAATGACAGTCTTTCAGCCATCTCTATAACAATTGTTCTTACCTCTTCATAGCTGTACGCCCTAAGCAATACCTGACCTTCGCTTATACTTTTTTTCTCCGGAGTATATGCTTTTATATCTTTGATGTCCGTATTGTCAATTCCCCAGGCATGTTCTATCAAAAAGCTTGCATTTTTCCCAAACAGCTTATATAAAAGATTCATTCCCTCATTGGCACGATTCTTTTTTAAGCTCTCCCTTGCAATATCTCCCATTGTATACATTCCGTACTTTGCAAGGTTCTTGCTGTAACCTCTTCCTATTCTCCAAAAATCGGTAATAGGTGTATGACTCCAAAGCTTTTCTCTGTAGGATTTGACGCTCAGCTCTCCTATTCTTGCTCCATGCTCATTAGGCTCGGCTCTTTTTGCCATGATATCCATAGCTATTTTTGCCAGGTACATATTTTCACCTATACCGGCACTTGCCGTTATTCCTGTGGTATCAAGGACATCTTTTACCATTTTTTCAACAAAACCTGTTGCATCATCACCTGCATATCCCGTAATATCTATAAAGACCTCATCCACCGAATATACATAGATGTCCTCAGGTGAGACATACTTTAGATATACACTGATTATTCTTGCGCTGTACTCCATATATTTTTTCATTCTCGGTACAGCCACCACCAAATCAACTTCCAGCTTTACATTTTTTTTGAGTTCTTCAAGAGAATATGACTTTCCTTCAGACTTTCCTACAAGTTTTTCTCTTCTGTTATTTACTTCCTGCAGTCTTTTTATTACTTCAAAAAGTCTCGGCCTTCCGGGTATTCCAAAGGTCTTAAGTGCAGGACTTACCGCAAGACAGATAGTCTTTGAAGTTCTGCTCTCATCAGCTACCACCAGATTTATATCCAAGGGATCCAATTTTCTTTCTCTACACTCTACCGAGGCATAGAAGGATTTTAAGTCTATTGCCGCAAATATCCTTTTTTTATTATTCATTTTCAATTATCTATTATTTTAGCTTCTTTTCCCAATGCAGGTATTATCTTATTTAAAAAATCATCAGTGCTTATCTTCAGTGTTGAGGTATTCTCACAGGGATGACATCTGATAAAATCAGCCTGTATTACATCTTTGTCTATTACAAGTTCCACTCTGTTGTCTTTATCATTTAAAAGTCCCAGTACACTTACAGATCCCGGTGTTACATCCAAAAATTCCTTCAAATAGTTTTCTTTTGCAAAGGAGAGTCTGGACATATCCAGTTTCTTTGAGATATCTTTTGTAACATATTTCTTATCTCCGGGCATCATAAACAGGAAAAATCTTGTCTCCTGTCTGTTGCAAAGAACTATATTCTTGCAGATTTTAACTCCCAGTGCACCCTCTATCTCCTTGCATTTTTCCATATCTGAAGCTTCATCATGGTCAACCACCTCGTATTCCACTCCCAAGCCGTCCAAAAAATCATAACATCTTTTTTCTTTGTCCTGTCTTTTTTCAATATCAACAGGTCTTCCCTTATAGGGTTTTGAAATATACATAATAACCTTCCGAAATTACTCTAATATAAACACATATTTTTTCTCATTTGAAAGCTCTTTATCAAATTTGAATCCGAGTCTGTCAAACTTTTTTATTTTCTCTTCATTTTGGATATTTCCGGATGCAATGAAGTTTACCATCTCACCTCTTGCCATCTTTGCCATGGTGGCTTTTTGTACTACCTTACCGTCTTTTTTCTCGGCAAACACACATGTAATGAATTTATTTTCTTTTGAAAGATAGCTTTCTATAGTTTTTGAATATTCTTTTGAGGCAAGATTTATCACTACTTCTCCCGTTTCAAAAATCTTTTTATATATTTTATCTCCCCAAAATTCATACAGATTTTTGTGCTCTCCTATCTCCATCTTCGCCTGCATCTCAAGTCTGTACGGACTTACTCCGTCAAATGCTCTAAGTATTCCGAAAAATCCCGAAAGTATATATAAATTCTCTTTTATATACTCTATTGCAGAGGCTTCCATTACATTTACCGCCATATACTGATACTGTATACCTTGATAAGAAAATATTGCAGGGGTAAGACTCCCCTGCAAATTCATGTTTTTAAATCTGTCAAAATTTTCATTTGCAATCTTTTCATTGCATTTCCAGATCTCTTTCAGCTCTTCGTAAGATCTTTGTCTTATCTCTTCTAAAAGGATCTTGCTCTTATCAATATATGTAGGTACACTGCTTCCGATATAACAGTCTGTATTTTCTATCATTGTCTTGGCAGGTGATACTACTATTTTCATTCCAAAATCTCCAACATCTCAGCCGGATTCTTGGCAGCTTTTACCTTATCCATAGCCTCTATGATAACTCCCTTTTCATCTATAAGATATGTGGTTCTTACCACTCCCATAGACACTTTTCCATAGAGTTTTTTCTCATGCCATACATCATACGCCTGTATCACGTCAAGCTCAGGATTTGAAAGCAGTGTAAACGGCAGTGAATATTTATCTTTAAACTTCTTATGTGATGCAACACTGTCTTTACTGATGCCTACAACCTCTACTCCTTTTTCCGTAAACTGCGGATACAACTCTCCGAAGCCGCAAGCCTGCGCACTGCAACCCGGAGTATTATCCTTTGGATAAAAGTATAATATAAGTTTCTTACCTTCATAATCTGAAAGGTTTCTGACTGTTCCGTTCTCATCCGGAAGTGAAAACTCCGGTGCTTTTGTTCCTATCTGTAACATAAATTTCCTTCCTTATAAAATCTCTTTAAATATACCCTTAAGTGCCGGATATATCTTTCTAAACTTTTGGTATCTTTCCTCATATTTTGCCACAAGTTCCGGTTCCGGTTGTATTCTTTCTTTTATTTTTATTATGGACTTTGTAGCCGCTTCAACACTTTCGTATTCTTTGCAGCCTACCGCCGCAAGTATGGCGGCTCCAAATCCCGGACCTTCTTCGCTGACAGGTACTTCCACTTCTACATTCATGATATTTGCCACAAGTTTTTTCCAAAGTGCACTCTTTGCGCCTCCGCCGCATATCATGGTCTTCTTTATCTCTATGCCTAGGCTTCTTGCCACTTCCAAAGAATCTCTGAGACCGAAAGTAACACCCTCCAGTATTGCAAGTGTCATATCTTCTCTTTTTGTATCCATACTCATTCCGATAAATGTACCTCTTGCAGCCGGATCATTGTGAGGTGAGCGCTCTCCCATAAGATATGGTAAAAAGAACACCTTATTTTCTCCAAGATTATCTATATTTTCCTGTTCTTTTGAAAAATCCTTTGTCTTTAAAATATCTTCCATCCACCATTTATTACATGAAGCCGCACTGAGCATACATCCCATAAGGTGGTATTTTCCATCCGAATGATCAAATGAATGAAGCGCATTATACTTATCAACTCCGAAGTTTTGACTGGATATAAATATGGTTCCTGAAGTTCCCAAAGAAATATTGCAGGCTCCTTCTCCCACAGTGCCTGTTCCTATGGCTGCAGCCGCATTATCTCCGGCTCCTGCGATTATTTTTATATCTTCATTCAGTCCAAGCTCTTTTGCAAGTTCAGGTTTTATATTTCCTACCACCTCAAAGCTCTCGAAAAGTTTTGGAAGCATATTTTCTGAAATACTGCATATTTCTATCATTTCGGATGACCATTTTTTGTTTTTCACATCCAAAAGCAACATACCGGAAGCATCCGAATAATCTGTAGCAAAGCTTCCGCTAAGCATATAGCTGATATAATCCTTCGGAAGCATTATTTTTGAAATTTTTGCAAAAATCTCAGGTTCATTATTCTTTACCCAAAGTATCTTAGGTGCGGTAAATCCTGCAAATGCAATATTTGCCGTAAGTTTAGAAAGTTTTTCCTTTCCGATAACATTGTTTAAATAGTCTGTTTCCTCAGTACTTCTGCCGTCATTCCAGAGTATTGCAGGCCTTAGCACATTGTCATCCTTATCAAGAATAACAAGTCCATGCATCTGTCCTCCGAAACTGATACCTGCTATCTTCTCTTTTGCACCTTCACAAATTTCCTTTAATCCTTCTTTTACCGCTATAAACCAGTCTTCGGGCTTTTGCTCACTCCATCCGGAATGAGGAAAGTATATCGGATACTCCTTTGATACAGACTTTACAAGTTCACCTTTACTGTTCATCATCACAAGCTTTAGGGCCGAAGTGCCCAAATCAACACCAATATAATACATACACGTCTCCATAAATTAAAAGTTTATTCTACTATCTATTACATTAAGATTCTACTCTTACCTTGTCAATTGTATTCTTGCTCTTTTTACTGATAAAGTTGCTATCCGGTTTTATGTCTGTTTTGATTTTTTAAATCTTTTCGGTAAATGCAACTTAAATACCGAATCCACAAAGAATATGGCAAGGGCTATGGATCCCGCAATTTTCAATGCTTCGTTCATATAGGTACTCAGATATGACGACTCCCTTATAAAGGCATAAGCACATCTGTATATTGAGCCTCCGGGCACTATCGGCAGTATTCCCGGTATAAGGAAATTACTTACCGGTGCTTTTAAAACTCTGGCAAGTATATGTGACATTGTTGCAATACAAAGTGCTGAAACGAGTGCCGCTATTTCCACTCTGTGCGCAACCATATCCATCAAAAGATATACAGCCCAGCCAACCATTCCGGTCATTCCTGCCTGTACCATGTATTTTTTCGGCAGCTCTATCATAATACAAAAAGCCACCACTGCAATAAATGCACCAATTATCTTAAACAACATATCCGCCTCACAAAATCACATATGCCAGTGCCACGCCTACGGCAACAGCAAAGGCCACAACACCTGTCTCAAGCATTCTACTGACACCTGCGGTGTAATCACCGTTTAGAGTATCTCTCATCGCCGTGGTAAAAATAACTCCGGGTACTATCGGCATTATTCCGCCTATTATGACAAGATCGATATTCATATTTGCAAATACAAATCTTTGAAATCCCACCGCTGTCAAAGCCATGGACAGTGTGGAAATCATATTCAGGAAAAATGAGTTAAATCCGAAAGGAACCAGCGCCCACTGCGTAATTGCCATTGCAAGTCCCGCAACTCCGGCCACCATGCAGTCGGTAAAATCTCCTCCAAGCATCATGGTGAAAAAAAGTGCCACTCCTACAAAGGAAAGTCCGTATAAAATACCTGTAAACTGTCTTACATCCTTTATCTTTTTTATTTCGGAATACGCCTCATATATATCCATTTTCCCTGCACTCAAGGCTCTTGATACATTGTTTATCAGATATATTCTGTTGATATTTGTAGTTCTTTCAGGTACTCTTTTTGACATGGTAATAAGTCCTTCATCACTGTCCAAAGTCAAGGTAATACCTGTTGCCAGAACAAATGCAGTATGGGATTCACATTTTGAATAGTCTAGTATCCTGTTCATCGTATCTTCCACTCTGCTGATCTCCGCTCCGGCTATGAGCATAGTCTCACCTGCAAGCATGGCTGTCTCCGCCACCACTCTTTCCAGGCTTTTTGACACATTTTTTCCGTCTGCCACTTCCTCTTCTCCAATTTATTATTTTTATAAGCTTGCTCTGAGCTCACTTATCTTATCTCGCAAAAGTGCCGCATTTTCAAAATCCAACTCCGCAGCGGCTCTAAACATTTTCTTTTCAAGCTCTTTTATAAGCTTGTTTATCTCCGCTTTATCCATGGATTCCACATCTTTATCAATAGTTGATACACTCTCGGCAGCCTTTGATATCGCTATCAGATCTCTTACCGCCTTCTTTATTGTGGTAGGTGTGATACCATGCTCTTTATTGTAGGCTTCCTGTATGCCTCTTCTTCTGTAGGTCTCATCTATTGCCGCCTTCATGGAATCCGTCATATTGTCGGCATACATTATTACATGTCCGTCCGCATTTCTTGCGGCTCTTCCTATGGTCTGAATAAGTGAGGTCTCACTTCTAAGGAAACCTTCCTTATCCGCATCAAGTATCGCCACCAGCGTAATCTCCGGTATATCAAGTCCCTCACGCAAAAGATTGATACCTACAAGTACGTCAAATTTATCAAGTCTCATGTCCCTGATAATCTCCGCTCTCTCTAATGTATCAATATCCGAATGCAGGTATCTTACTCTGATACCGACTTCCTTCATATATTCGGTAAGATCCTCCGCCATTCTCTTTGTGAGAGTGGTGATAAGTATCTTGTTCTTTTTTTCTATTTCTTTGTTTACTTCGGAAATCAAATCATCTATCTGACCTTCTACAGGTCTTACACTTATAGGCGGATCCAAAAGTCCTGTAGGTCTTATGATCTGCTCCGTTCTAAACATTTCATGCTCTTTTTCATATACACTTGGTGTAGCGGATACAAAAAGCATTTGATCTATCTTTGATTCAAACTCCGAAAATTCCAAAGGTCTGTTATCAAGTGCCGACGGCAGTCTGAAACCGTAGTTTACCAAAGTGGTCTTTCTTGATCTGTCACCTGCATACATTCCTCTAACCTGTGGAATGGTAATATGGGACTCGTCTACGATTATAAGAAATTCATCTTTAAAATAATCTATCAATGTATAGGGAGGTTCTCCCGGTGCCGAACCTGTAAGATGTCTTGAGTAGTTTTCTATCCCTGAGCAAAATCCGGTCTCTCTCATCATCTCCACATCAAAATGAGTTCGTTCATCTATTCTTTGAGCTTCTATAAGCTTATCCTCCGATTTGAAGAACTTTACTCTCTCTTCACACTCTTCCAAAATATTTTGTGTGGCAATCATCATCTTTTCAGGTGCCACTACATAGTGAGATGCCGGGAAGATGACCGCATGTGAAAGTTCGGCTAAGATATTTCCTGTAAGTGTATCTATCTCAAGTATTCTGTCCACCTCATCACCGAAAAACTCAAATCTTAATGCTGTGGATGTGGATGCCGCAGGAAATACTTCAAGCACATCTCCACGTACACGAAAAGTACCACGATGAAAGTCCATATCGTTTCTGTCATACTGCATATCTATCAGCTTTCTTATGACATCATCTCTGTCTCTTTCCATTCCCGGTCTTAATGATACTACCATCTCCTGATAGTCTATCGGGCTACCAAGTCCATATATACATGACACTGAAGCCACTATTATCACATCTTTTCTTTCTGAAAGTGATGCTGTGGCGGAGTGTCTGAGTTTATCTATCTCGTCATTTATTGCAGAGTCTTTTTCAATATATGTGTCTGTGGAAGGTACATATGCCTCAGGCTGATAATAATCATAATAAGAAACAAAGTATTCTACCGCATTTTCAGGAAAGAACTCTTTAAACTCTCCATAGAGCTGGGCTGCCAATGTCTTATTATGTGCTATTATAAGTGTAGGTTTTTGCAATTTTTGAATAACATTTGCCATGGTAAATGTCTTACCGGAACCGGTCGCACCGAGCAAGGTTTGAAACTGGTTTCCCTCTTTAAAGCCTTTTACCAGTGCCTCTATTGCTTGAGGCTGATCTCCTGTAGGCAAAAACTCTGAATGTAATTTAAATTCCATTATTTTTAACCTTTCTGTCTGTCGGCAACTGCCAACCTACAAAAATTATAGCATGTGATAATATAAATGTACAGTTCAAAAGAACATTTGTTCGAAA
Source organism: Lachnoanaerobaculum sp. OBRC5-5 (assembly GCF_000296385.1). Lineage (GTDB taxonomy): Bacteria > Bacillota > Clostridia > Lachnospirales > Lachnospiraceae > Lachnoanaerobaculum. Next base: position 2,692,147 of record NZ_JH815185.1, on the reverse strand, counting down.
TATTTTAGACTGCTTCTATAGCACAAATACCTGATAAATCAGCCTTGCGGATTGCTTACCTGCAGTATTCCGGCCTGCTTTTCCAACATCTTTATAAAACTTTCCATCTGTCTGTTTATAAACCTGTCTTTTTTATGTAACACTTGATAGTTTGCCTTTATATGGAAATCCTTTATCGGCAATACCTTCAATGTATCATCTCTTAATTTCGGCTCAATCAGAAATCTCGGTAACACCGAATAACCCATATTGTTGCATAAGAGCTTTATAATCAGATTTGTATTCTGTGATTCAATGCTTGGCTTTATACTAAGACCTAGCTCAGAGAGTTTACTCTCAAGAATATATCTGTAGCTTGCATTTTTCTCAGTAAGTATACAGGGATATTCCAAAATCTCGGAGAGCTCTATTTCATTTTTGTATGCCAAGGGGTGATTTCTTGAAGCACAAAATACCACTTCAGTCTCTATCTGCACATCCGCAACAAAATCCCTTGAAACGCTCGGTTTGTCAAGCAGGAGCATTATATCTATATTATTGTGTTTTATCCCTTCAAAGAGCTCCGACGGAGTACATACCTTTACTTCAACAGTTACATTCGGATTTTTCTCATAAAACTCCGCCAAAACCTGTGGAAATAATGTGTCGCAAATGGAATCTATGGTTCCTATTCGAAGTTCTCCTGTCAGCATATCATCAGTTCTGATAAGTGACTCTTTTGCCTCTTCATTGAGCATAAGTATCTTTTCGGCATATGGATAAAACTGTTTTCCGTGATCTGTAAGTCGCACCTGCTTACCGAGTCTGTCAAAAAGTCTCATCCCAAGGTCAAACTCCAATTGTTGTATCTGTATAGATACCGCCGCCGGTGAATACCCAAGCATCATTGAGGCTTTGTAAAAGCTCCCCGATTCCGCTATTTTCACGAAGGTATTCAACTTCTTTAAATCTAAAAAATTTTCCATAACTTCCCCTTTATATGGTTGGTAAATGTTTTTGTAGTCCCACAGCATATTAAATACATTTAACTAATTATCTTTATTTTTCTTAAATTATATATTTAATTTTTTAAGATTTACAATTTACACATAGACCTACTATACTATATATATATAATATTTACCATAATAATATTTGATAAAACAGGCTGTTTGGGGGTGTATTCAGTTTAATGGAAAAGGATGATATCAGGTACAGGACTTATGTCCGAATATTAAAAGACGAGCTTGTACCGGCTATGGGATGTACGGAACCCATAGCACTGGCTTATGCGGCCGCAAAGGCAAGGGAAGTACTCGGCAAATTGCCGAAAGCAGTGCTTGTTGAAGCCAGCGGAAGTATAATAAAAAATGTAAAGAGCGTGATTGTTCCGAATACGGGGCATCTGAAAGGTATACCTGCTGCGGTGGCTGCCGGTATAGTTGCAGGTGATGCAAACAGAAAACTTGAAGTTATTTCCGATGTGGATGATTTAAAGAAATGTGAAATTGCCGATTTTATGAACAATATTAAAATTGATGTGATTCCGCTTGATATCGGTTATGTATTTGATCTTATTATTACACTTTTTGCTGATGATGAGTATGTAAAGATTCGTATTACAAATCAACATACAAATATAGTGCTTATCGAGAAAAATCATGAGATAATTTTTGAATCCGAGATTGAGAACAATGCCGTATCAGGAAGCGCCGATAAGGATCTGCTGACTATGGACGGTATATGGGACTTTATAAACTCGTTGGATGTTTCTGATGTGAAGGATATCTTGGACAGACAGATATTTTATAATACTTCAATATCTGAGGAAGGTCTTTTGGGAAATTACGGTGCAAATATAGGCTCCGTGCTGCTTGATACCTATGGCAATGATATTAAGGTAAGAGCAAAGGCTAAAGCCGCCGCAGGTTCCGATGCCAGAATGAACGGCTGTGAGCTTCCCGTTGTTATAAATTCAGGAAGCGGTAATCAAGGCATCACCTGTTCGATTCCCGTTATCGAATATGCCAAGGAATTAAAGGCTTCAAAGGAAAAGCTATATCGTGCACTGGCACTTTCAAATCTTACTTCCATACATCAAAAACATGGCATAGGTACACTGTCAGCCTACTGCGGTGCCGTAAGTGCAGGTGCAGGTGCAGGCGCGGGTATCGCCTATCTTACGGAAGGCAGTCTTGAAGCTGTGGAACATACCGTTGTAAACACTTTGGCTATAGTATCGGGTATTATGTGTGACGGTGCAAAGGCATCCTGTGCGGCTAAGATAGCCTCTTCAGTAGATGCGGCTATTATGGGACTGAGCATGTATAAAGACGGTCAGGCCTTCCATGGCGGTGACGGTATTGTAATGAACAATATTGAGGAAACTATCAAGGGAATTTCAAAGATAGGTAAGGACGGAATGCGTGAAACAAATAATGAAATTATAAAACTTATGGTGGAAAGCCATTAAAATTAGGAGGATTTTGATATGAAAAAGAACGGTATTTTAAACAGCCTTCCTTTCCGGCTGTTGCTTGCACTTGTTATAGGTATTGTTGCGGGACTTTTCCTGAACAAAAATGATACAAGTGCCGTTTCTGTGGCACTGCTTAATATAATTGTGACTGTTAAGTACATTGTCGGGCAATTTATAGGATTTTGTATTCCGCTTATTATTATAGGTTTTATTGCCCCGTCTATTACAAGGCTTGGCAGCAATGCATCAAGAATACTTATAGTTGCTCTTATACTAGCCTATGTTTCTTCAATCGGTGCGGCATTTTTTGCTACAGCTTCAGGCTTTATAATACTTCCACATATGAGTATTACGCCTGAAGTTGAGGGCCTTAAAGAATTACCCCAGCTTGTATTCCAGCTTTCAATACCGGCTATAATGCCTGTTATGAGTGCTCTTTTCTTCTCAATCATGGTTGGCCTTGCGGCTGCATGGAACAGAAGTGAACTTATTACCGGTGTTTTGGAAGAATTCCAAAAGGTTGTACTCAGCATAGTAACAAAATTTGTTATTCCTGTACTTCCTGTTCTTATCGGTACTACTTTTGCAACTCTCGCATATGAGGGAAGTATTACAAAACAATTGCCTGTGTTCCTTGTTATCATCATTATGGTAATGATAGGTCACTATATATGGTTGGCACTTCTTTATCTTATCGCAGGTGCTTATGCAGGTGCAAATCCTTTGGATATAATAAGAAACTACGGCCCTGCATACATGACTGCGGTAGGTACCATGTCAAGTGCCGCTACACTTTCAGTCGCTCTGGAATGTGCCAGGAAATCGGAACCGCCTCTTCGTGAAGATATGGTAAATTTCGGTATTCCGCTGTTTGCAAATATCCACCTTTGCGGCTCTGTTATGACTGAGACATTCTTTGTAATGGTCGTTTCAAAAATGCTTTACGGTGAATTCCCGTCTCCTGCAAAAATGATTTTATTCTGTTTGCTTTTAGGAGTATTTGCAATAGGCGCACCGGGAGTTCCGGGAGGTACTGTAATGGCTTCACTCGGCCTTATAACAGGTGTACTTATGTTTGATGAGACCGGAACAGCTCTTATGCTTACAATCTTTGCACTTCAGGATTCATTCGGTACAGCTTGTAATGTAACAGGTGACGGTGCTCTGACGCTTATACTTACCGGGTATGCAAAAAAGAATAAGATAGAACCCCAAAAACTTGGAAATATATTGAAGTAAACTAAAATATTTAAGTAAACTAAAAAATGGCTATCACTTATAGAAGCGGATTCATAAAGTGATAACCATTTTTTTATATATTTCATACGAAGTTATTGCCTATACTTTATTATTATAGTATATATTAAGTGTATCAAACTGATTATTAATTATATGAACTCTAACCGGATAAATTTACTTTTACCGGACATCATATAATTTTCTTGTGTACGAAAGGAAAAATGTTATGAGAAAAAATAAATACTTGCTGCACATTATAATTGCTCTTACCGTTACAGCCTCTGTAGGTATTACAGCCTGTAAAAGTTCAACTGATGAGACAAAGATAAGTGCCGATGATCCAACTTCCTCTGTAGCAGAAGAAAATAAAGAATTGGAATCCCCAAAAAACACAAGGGATCTTGACTATAAGAGTTTGACGGTAGAAGATCTGACAAAAAACTTAATCGGTAAGAATGAGCTTACAGATGAAGAATTTTTAGAGTTGGTATCAACTTACAGATATGTCCCCATTACTGAAGATTTAAATCTTGAAGACGGAAGCGTTACACAACAGGCATTTTCGTTGTTGGACGATAAGAATGTTAAGTATATTGCAAGCCAAAATGTACTAAAAACTTTGATAAAAAGTGAATATCCTCAACTTAGGGGGATTGCATGTGAGCTGATAGATGAATTTAACGGAGCAAAAGAGGAAAACATAGACTTGGTGAAAGAAATCCTAAAGACAGAAACAGAGCCATATGTACTTAGAAGAGCTGTAAGTGTAGTAGCATATAAAGCCGGAGAGGATCCCGAAATTGCAAAGTTCCTTCTTGATATGGCTAAAAATGAGAATCCCGGAGTAAGAGAAAGAGCTGCCTATTGGTTATGCATCGGTTCTAATAAGGACATAGAAGGAGCGCAAGATCTGGTTTTTGAACTTATGCAGGATGAGAATAAAGAAGTTATGAGAACCGCATGTGAAAAAAGCGGAGTGTTTAGAGATAATACAAAAATCACGGAGTATTTAAAAACAATACTTCTTGATGACAGTAAATACGAGCTTCATGGTATCTATGGAAAAGCTCTTATAGACATGTGGCTTAATCCTACTTATATGAACGGTCATAATGAAACTGCTTATAATGCGACTGTTGAATATATTGAAAAGACATCAAGAAATGAAAATATACCTGAGTTTACAGTGCTTAATTATTTGAGTGGAATATCTGATACGGGGTTTGAAGAATGGAAAGCACAAAATCCGTACTACAATAAGGATAAAATAATAGCTGCAATGATTGAAATTATTAAGGATCCTAATGCAAACAGTTTGGCACGCGCTTCTGCTATTGAAGTAATACATGCTCATGGAAAAAAAGAAGCCATGGAATCTATAAAATCTGTAATCGAAGCTTTGACTGACAAAGATGCCTCATTTATAAAGGATGTTTTTTCTAAAGAGCTTACAAAATAAATCATAAAATGCGACAAGGGTAAATAAAACTCAAGTCGCATTTTTTAGCTTTATATTTCAACAGCTTTATTTAAATAAGTAAAATATCTTAGTATAATATAAATCTCTAATTCTCTTTATTATTGTAAATCCACTTCAGTACCGCCATAGATATAATAATTGTATATCCTATAAAGCTTAATCTGTCCGGAATCTGACCTACAAATATAAATCCTAAAAGTGCCGAATATATAACCTGTGTATAGTCATATACCGATATTTCCTTTGCCGGAGCATATGTATAGGCTTTTGTAATGCAAATCTGTCCCACCATTGCGGAAAATCCCGAACCCATAAGCATTATAAACTGTATAAAGCTTGGGATGATAAAATCTATAGCCATAAGCGGTATACAGCATATGCTTGAAAAAACCGAGAATGAAAATACTATGAACATTCCCTTCACACCGCTACCGGTCATCTTTCTCACCAAAGCATATGCAGTGCCCGCCATAAGTCCGCCCATGACTCCTATCATAGCTACTACAAATGCAAAATTTGCACTTGGCTTTACTACAAATATCGCACCTATAAATGCTACTACCGTAGTTAGAATATCCATCAAAACCGGTTTTTCTTGTAAAATTATAAAACTTATCATTATTGCAAAAAAAGGACTAAGTTTATTCAATATAGAGGCATCTGCTATATTCATATGGTCAATTGCATAGAAGTTACAGATAACACCGATAAATCCACAGGTTGACCTGATAAATAATAAAATCCAATTTTTTCTTCCTATATTTTCCCACTTATAACCGCTTTTTATAAGCATAAAGAATGCTACAAAGGCTGCAATCAGATTTCTGAAAAACACCTTTTCAAATGTGGGCAGTTCTCCCGCCATTCGCACAAAGAGTCCCATCAGGGAAAAACCGAATGCAGCTCCAAGTATGTACAATATTCCTATCTTTTTATTATATTTATTCATAATGAAATTTTTCTCTTATCTCTTTTTCTCTAAATACTTCTCTTAATACATTTATGCAATATAAAAATCCGGGTATAAGAAACATATCCGCAACTATCCATGCCAGAGGTGATGCCATACATGCCGCCACAAAACCAAGATGTGGAACTGCCACAAAACCTATAAAGCCTCTGGCAAACATCTCACATACTCCCGACAATATGGCAAACATAGGAAATCCCATACCTTGAATGGAGTTTCTCCATACATTAACAAAGATAAGTGCAAAATAAAATCCTGAATTCCACAAGAGGAATATCCTTGCCCTTTCTATTACATCCGTCTTTGTTGCATCAATGAAAAACTTGGGCAATTCTCCACCGATAAATATCATTAAAACAAATACTATTGCAGAATATATTATTCCTATTATTGTAGCTACTCTTACACCTTCCTTTACTCTTTCAAGCTTTCCGGCACCTACATTTTGTCCGCAATAAGTAGCCATGGTCGCCCCAAGAGCATCTGTTACAGCCACGCAGAAGCTGCTTATCTTACTGCCTGCCGTTACCGCGGCTACAACCACAGCTCCCAGTCCGTTTACTGCAGCCTGCAATATTACGGAGCCTATGGCGGTGATTGAATACTGCAATCCCATAGGGATGCCCATGGACAATAATATCTTTATATGCCTTGCGGATACTCTGCCCTCTCCCGATTTAAGCTTTAATATATGAAACCTTTTAACCATAAATATCACACATAGTATTCCCGATACCAGCTGTGATATAACTGTTGCATAGGCAGGTCCTGCCACTCCAAGTCCCATAAACTGTATTGATACAATATCCAGCACTATATTAAGCAATGCCGCCACTATAAGAAAATACAGCGGAGTCCTTGAATCTCCCAATGCCCTTATAATACTTGCCGTCAAATTATAAAGATACATTACAGGAATGCCTGCAAATATAACAATAATATATATATAGGCTTCGTCCAGAATTTCTGCGGGTGTATTTGTAACTACAAGTATTAACCTTGTAAGCAGACAGACTATTGCAGTAAGAACTACGGAGAAAAATATTCCCATATATACCGCATTCATAGTGAATCTTCTCATCTCACTATAGTCTTTTGCACCGAATTTTTGTGCTATAGGTATGGAAAACCCTGCCGTATTTCCAATAACAAAGCCGTTTACCATGAAAAAGATGGCACCTGTGGAACCCACAGCTGCCAATGAATTAACACCCAGATACTTACCTACCATTACCGCATCCACCATACTGTAGAACTGCTGGAATAATGTTCCTATAAGCATGGGTATAGCAAATGCCAATATAAGTTTTAAAGGTTTTCCACAGGTCATATCTGTGATTCCCTGTGATTTCTTTTGTATATTTTCTTCCATAATTACCTCAAAACAGCATTTACATTTCGTCAATACTTTTATTTAAAACCATCCTAAGATTATCTATACTGTTATTCAGTATAAGTTCTTTTGGGAAATCCATTTCAGTCAACAATGTATCACAGTTTCTGAAGTCACCCACATCATCCGCATAATGGCTGTCTGTATTACATATTATATATGTACCGTATTTTCTTGCAGCCTCAAGCATCTTTATGGCATTCTCTCTTCCATGCAGTCTTGCGGACTTAGGATTCAATGACGAATTGTTAAGTTCAAGGACAATGCCCTTTTTTTTGGCTTCCTTTGCCAGTTCATCATGATCCATAGGATATCTTCCATCATCCGGATGCCCTATAATCTTTACATATGGATTTGACATGGCACCAAAATATGCATCCATATTTTCCTGCAGGCTTCCCGGCTCTATACAGATGGTATGCATACTGGCTATAACATAATCAAGTCGATTTAAAATATTATTATCAATATCTAAATTCCCCTTGAAATCAATTATATTTGCCTCTACACCTCTAAGTATCAATACCCCTTTATATCTTCTGGGCATTACCTTAAAATTCATGAAATATATATTTTTGCATGAACCGGGTACCGCTTCACTATGATCTGAAAAGCCATATGCCAAAAGTCCTTTTGCAGCCGCTTCTTCCATATTTTCTTTCAATGTGGAGTATGCATGACCGCTAGCGATTGTATGCGTATGCAAATCAAATAAAAAGTCCATATTATTTCTTAAAAAGGTCTCCAATCTTATCCATAGCGCTTGAGATTCCTACTTTAGCTATCTGTGTCTTTACACCTGCAACAACCGAATCAAGCTGACCGTCAGGTATATCGATACCTGTAAGTCCTTCTATTGTCTTCTCAGGATCCTTTGCAAGGTTTGATAAAAGTTCAGGATCCGCCTTTGCCTTGTTTATTATATCTGTTACTATTTTTGTGATATCCATATTTTCTCCTTTTTTGTACAACTAAAGCCAAGATTATATAAAGTATCTTGGCTCCGGTTAAATATATTATTGATTTATATTAGTTTCCTGACATCTGCTTTGCAACTTCTTCTGCAAAGTTCTCGCTCTTCTTCTCAAGGCCTTCACCTGTCTCAAATCTGACAAATCCCTTGATAGAGATGTTTGCATTGTTTGCCTTAGCAACCTCTGCAACATAAGCAGCTACAGACTGCTTTCCGTCCGCCGCCTTAACATAATGCTGGTCAAGAAGACAAATCTCTTTAAGCTCCTTCTTAATTCTACCCTCGATCATTCCCATGATAACCTTCTCAGGCTTTGAAGCCTCCTTAGGATCGTTCTTGATCTGAGCTAAGAGAATCTCTCTCTCCTTTGCAAGGTACTCTGCATCAACTTCCTTGTCTGAAGTATACTTCGGATGGAGTGCTGCAACCTGCATTGCAACATTCTTAGCCATCTCTTTGATTTCATCGTTTACAACATCAGTTGTAACATCTACAAGAACACCGATCTTTCCACCTGCATGAATGTATGAAACTACACAACCGGCATTCTCTTCTATCTTCTCAAATCTTCTGATAGACATGTTCTCGCCGATGATTGAGATCATGCTTGAAAGCTTCTCACCTACTGTAAGGCTTGGATCAAGATCCCACTTCTCGTTCAAGAACTCTTCTGTATTGCTTGCAGTTGTCTTTAATGCCTGTGCTGCAACCTCTGCAACATAAGTTCTGAACTTCTCATTCTTAGCAACGAAGTCTGTCTCTGCATTAACCTCAAGTACAACCGCTTTCTTAGCATCATCGCTTACACAAACATCTACGATACCTTCAGCTGCTATACGACCTGCCTTCTTCTGTGCTCCTGCAAGTCCCTTCTCACGAAGGAAGTCAACTGCCGCATCCATATCTCCATCAGTTGCAGCGAGGGCCTTCTTACAGTCCATCATTCCTGCGCCTGTCATCTCTCTTAACTCTTTTACCATTGCTGCTGTTACTGCTGCCATTGTAAAACCTCCTAAACATTTATAAATATGACAAGTTGCAAAGCGGTAAAATCCCTCTTTGCAACCCGTCTATAACTCAAATCTCTTTAAAATTAGAACTGTCTGTCGTCCAATTCTTCCTTATCAGGTGCAAATGTCTCACCCTCAAGTGAATCATCGGCAACGTCTTCTGATGTTGAAAGGATCTCACCCTGATTTGCCTCGATAACTGCATCTGCCATCTTAGCTACGATAAGCTTTACAGCACGGATAGCATCATCATTTCCCGGGATAAGGTAATCAAGCTCATCAGGATCACAGTTTGTATCACAGATACCGATAAGTGGAATACCTAAAGTATGAGCCTCCTGAACACAGATTCTCTCCTTCTTTGGATCTATAATAAATATAGCGTCAGGAATGTTCTTCATATCCTTGATACCGCCGAGGTTCTTCTCAAGCTTCTCCCATTCCTTCTTTAACTGGATAACTTCCTTCTTTGGAAGTAAATCAAATGTACCGTCTTCGCTCATCTCTTCCAACTGACGAAGTCTCTTGATTCTTGACTGGATTGTCTTAAAGTTTGTAAGCATTCCGCCAAGCCATCTCTCGTTTACATAGTACATTCCGCAACGCTCTGCCTCTTCCTTGATAGCATCCTGTGCCTGCTTCTTTGTTCCTACGAAAAGGATCTTTCCACCATCCTTAGCTATGTCTGACATAGCATTGTATGCTGTATCAACCATACCTACACTCTGCTGAAGATCGATAATATGGATACCGTTTCTCTCTGTGTAGATATATGGAGCCATCTTAGGGTTCCATCTTCTTGTCTGATGTCCGAAGTGAACACCTGCCTCAAGTAACTGCTTCATTGAAATAACACTCATTGTTTTTCTCCTTTGGTTTTTCTTCCATCAAGCTTAAGAAAAGGACCTATGGCACCTCTTTCCCTATTCACTTGATGTGCTTATTTAGCTATAAAATTCTATCATAATATTCATCAGATTGCAACTCTTCTTTTTTATTACCATGATACAAAACAAGACATAATATAAATCCCGCCGCAGCACCTGCCACATGTGCGGCATTGTCCACACCTGTAGTCCTGAATCCTGTATAAAGCATAAGTGCAAGAGAAATTGCTATCTGTTGTACACTCAAATCCTTTATTCTTCCTCTGTTTACAAGTAAAGCATATAAAAGCGCTCCCACTATACCGAATATCGCACCTGAAGCACCTGCACTTACAGCCACATCACCTGTATAATTCTGAAACCAGTCAGAACCTATATTTGCAAGTATACCTGAGAGCATATATATGATGAAGAATCTCACATGCCCCAGTATATCTTCAAGTTTTCCTCCAAGAAGTACCAAAATAAGCATATTATTGACGATATGTTCTATTCCGAAATGCATAAACATGGAAGTTACAAGTCTGTAATACTCACCGTTTTTAATGTTCTCCGGAAAAGCCGCACCGTATTTGAGCATAACCATGGTACTTTCCGAGCCTCCATGGGTTTCAAGAAAAATGAAATATATAATATTTACAATGATAATGCCGATCGCAACATAATTTTTCTTACCTATTCCAAGTTCCATTATCTTATACACTCTGCTATTTTCTTTGCTGTCTCTTTTTGTACTTCCTTATCCGACTGTCCCGGTACCCAACTTACAATACTTGAAGCGTCATCATATCTCGGTATAACATGTATATGACAGTGGAAAACCGTCTGACCTGCGCTCTCCCCTGTATTTGCCAGTGTGTTAAATCCTGTAGCTCCAAGAGCCGCCATAGATGCCTTACCCAGTTTTGCAGCCAAAACAATTGCCTTTCCGGCTATATCCTCACCAAGTTCCGTGATATCTCTTGCATGTGTCTTCGGCAATATAAGCATATGTCCCTTGCTTGCAGGTGATAAATCAAGTATCACCTTAAAATTGTCGTCTTCAAAAACTGTATCTGAAGGAATCTCCCCGTTGGCTATTTTACAAAAAATACAATCCATATTTACCTCGCTTTAATCATTATTAGTCCACTCAGGTTCCTGCGGTGTTTCAAAAGTTCCCTTTATATTTGTATCACCGTCTATTGCCACAAGTACTCCTGCCGAATTGGTCTTATACTCCACCTTGTCTGCATCTTTTACTTTTCCGTTTGATACTATCTTACCTGATGAGTTCACCACATAGTTTGTAGTACCGCTTCCGCTCTCATTCGGCACTGCAAAAACCTGATACTTTAAGGAATCATTTGCTTTTACAAGTCTTCCCTTGTAGTAAAGCTTGTGGTCCTTTGTGCCTGTCAACCCCTTACCTGTTGAAGTCTGGAAAAAATACTCCTCCGACTTGCCGGTTCCGTCCTTTATCATTTGCTTACCTTTCATAAGATAGCATTGTGACTCATTTCCGAAATAGTATGCCGAATATGTATTCCCCTGGTAAACCTTTTGAATACCGTATACAGGTGTGCCGTTTTTATTAAACAGATACTGATTTCCCTTTATTTTTTGCAAATCACTTGCATACAATTTTTCATTCTTTGATGCAACAGGCTCCCCTGTAGATGAAAAGTAGAACCATTCAACAGTATGATTGTACTCTCCTTCCAACTCCTCAGGCGGTTCTATGGAATACCAGCCTGTTCTTAGAGTTCCGTCCTCATTCATATACTTGAAATTTTTGATGGTAGGATTTGAACCTCCGGAAGTCTGTACCCAGCCTGTAACAAGCTCTCCGTTCTCATTGAAAGCATATCTTACACCGTCTATCTTCTTCTCACCAAATTTTGATCCGTTTGTCAGTACAGGTTTAAACTTCTTTCCTGTATTTGTAAAGTAGAACCACTTTTCATTCGAGGATGAATTCGGCCCTGTCCTTCTTTCTCCCTCATCATTTGGCGGCATAAGTTTATACCAGCCGGTCACCATGGTTCCGTCACTTTTTATATAGTAGTTGTCATCAAGTATCCACCCGGTAAGCATCTTTCCGTCTTCATCAAAGTAATAGTATTGATTGTTTATGCTCTTCCAATTGCCTTTGACCGCCTTACCTCCGGCCTGAAAATAAGCCCAGTAATCCTCACCTCTGTCCTTTAACTTTCTCCAGCCTTCCACTATAAGACCCTGATTGTCAACATAGTATTTGTCATCGTCCACCCAGCTGTCGGTTGCCATAACTCCTGCATCATTTAAATAACGCCATTTGTCATCTGCACCTTTTCTCCACTCATTTGTTATTTTATTATTGTTTCTGTCCAGGTAAGTCCAATCGGAACCGGATTTTGCCCAGCCTTCGGCATATGTACTTAAAGGCGTTACCAAAAGTAAACTGAAAGCCAAAACCGGTAAAAGTATTTTCTTTTTCATATTCTACTCCATATCGTTTATGCTCATTAAAGTTTATTTGATTCCATACACTCTTTTGTATCATATATTATACACTACAAGGTTGTATTTTTCATTACATTTACCTTAACTAACGCAAAAAACCCGTCTCTGTCTTAGACAAAAACGGGTTTTGTTATATTTTTTGTAAATTTTATTCTACAACGTAAGGAAGAAGAGCTATATGTCTAGCCTTCTTGATAGCTACTGTGATTTCTCTCTGATGCTTAGCACAGCTTCCTGAAATTCTTCTTGGAAGGATTTTTCCTCTCTCTGAAATATATTTTCTAAGAGTTGCCACATCTTTATAATCAATAGCCTTTTCCTTATCACTACAGAATGCACAAACTTTCTTTCTCCTGCGTAATCCGTTAGCAGGTCTTCTTCTAGAGCCTTCTGCTCTGTCAGCCTTGTTAAATGCCATGATAAAGTCCCCTTTCTTAATTTTAACCTAGTTAAATGGTAGACCCTCGTCATCAACTCCGTCCGGAATATTCATAAATCCGTCTGTACTCGCTGATGCCGGTGACGGTCTTGTAGAAGCCTGATAGCTGCTTGAGCCATCACTTGCTCCCTTACTGTCTGCAAATTCCTGAGTATCTATAATGACCTCAGTTGTATAAACTTTTTGACCTTCTTTGTTGGTATAACTTCCTGTCTGAATACGACCTGAAACCAATACTCTCATTCCCTGTCTAAAATATCTCTCTGCAAACTCGCCGGCTTTATCAAATGCAACACATGGTATAAAGTCTGCGTTCTGTTCAGATGAGTCTCCACGTTTGAAACCTCTGTCTACCGCAAGAGTATATCTTGCAATTGCCATAGATCTCTCACCACTTGAATATCTTACTTCCGGGTCTCTTGTTAGTCTGCCCATTAATATGGCTCTGTTCATACAATCTCTCCTTTATATTAAGCTTACTGCTTAACGACTAGGTATCTCACAACTGATTCCATGATACGAACATTTGCCTCTAACTCGTTAGGACAATTGTTATCCTCTGACTGGAACTTAATGAAATAGTAGAATCCTTCTTTTTGTTTGTTAATGTCATAGGCAAATCTCTTCTTACCCCAATCATCGACATTTACAACGCTTCCACCAAATCTTGTGATGTAGTTTTGAACTTTCTCCAGAGCTTCCGCTCTTGCATCATCTTCAAGCTTACCATTAAGCACTAATGCTAATTCATATGTACTTGTCATTTCTTACCTCCTCTTGGTCTCTGGCCTTTGATATCGATATCAAAAGCAAGGATTATGTGTCACAGTACTTAATAATATCATAGTTCGATTTTTATTGCAAGCGATAAATCATTATCTTTTTGCTTTGTTTTTTTGATACTCCGAAGGACTTAAAGAGGTGTATTTTTTAAATACGGTACAAAAATACTTGTAATCACTGAATCCTACTTTGCATGATATTTCGTATATCATCAGATCGGTTTTTTCAAGATAAGATATCGCCTTTTTTATTCTGTATTGACTCAAAAGGTCAACAAAACTTGTATTAAGCTTTGTCTTTAACTTCCTGCTGATATAACTGTTACTTACCTTAAGCTCATCCGCCACATCATTTATACTCAGCCTTTCTGTATATTTACCTTGTATAATATTATAAACCGAGCTTATAATAGCATCTGAGCTTTCTCCCGCTTTTAAAAATATTTTCCAGTCGTCTTCCTTTTCTATTATCTTATCCTTTACACTTTCCTCTATCTTTTTTTGCCTGTTCTTTTTATTTATTTTATCGGTTATTGATTTTAACAATTCTACAAGCTCGTCCTCGTCTACAGGCTTTAATAAATATCCTGACGCACCGAATTCTATTGCACTTTTGGCATAACCGAATTCCGCATAGCTGGTAAGAATTATACTGAAAAAATCCTTGCCTTGCTTTTTGGCATTTTGTATCATTTCTATTCCGCTCATCTTCGGCATCTTAATATCACTGATAACTATATCAGGATTAAGCTCAAGTATCATATCAAGCCCTTCCTTGCCGTCTTTTGCGAGCCCCACTATATTACATCCGTAATCCATCCAATCAAAGGAAATAACAAGACCGTTTCTTATAATCTCCTCATCTTCAACTATAATAATCTTATGCATATCTCACTCTCCCTATTTAAAAATTTCCGGCAACACCAAAACAACTTCCGTACCTTTACCTGTTTCACTTTTGATCTCAAGCCCGTATTCACTACCGTAGAGAAGTTCTATTCTCTTGTGTACATTGTAAAGTCCTATATGGTCCGAAAGATTGTATTTCTCCTTTAAATTAACCACCAATTCTTTTAATAAATCTTTTTCTATACCTACTCCGTCATCCCTTACTGTTACATACACTTTTCCGGATTTGATATAAGCAGATATACCAACCTTTAAAACTTCCACATCTTCACCGAATCCATATTTAACGGCATTTTCCACAATGGGCTGAATTATCATCTTCGGTACACTTACCTCTTTGACATCCTCAGAAATATTGTCATTAAATTCAAGCCTTTCACCGAATCTCACCTTCATTATCTCTATATATCTTTTGGCAAAATCAAACTCTTCCTTGAATCTGACTGTATCTACCGTATTTTGTATGCTGTATCTTAAAAGCTTTGACAAGTTTACTACCGTCTTATCTGCAACCTTAGGATTAAATTTCACCAGATATCTTATAGACTCAAGTGTATTGAATAAAAAATGCGGATTGAACTGCGATTCCATCATTTGAACTATTGCCATATTATTTTCCAGAGCCATTTTATCATGTCTTTCTATAAGGTGCCTTATACTCCCAAGCATCATATTAAAAGAATGACCTATGGATTTAAACTCGTCATCAGATTCAATATTCAAATTTATATCAAGTTTTCCATCCTCTACCTGCTTTAGAGCATCTATAAGTTGATATATTATGGCTGTCTTTTTTGCTGAGAATTTGCCTGCACTTGAAGAAATTGCCGCCGCCATTATAATTGCTACGGCAATTATCAACAGCAGCATTATTACGCTTATATTAAGATAAGTGCTGCAATCTGTAATCACATATATCCACGTATCTGCATAATCAACCTTATTCCTTGAAATATAGATCAGTTCTCCATCATTAAAGATAAGCCCTCTTCTGTCTCTGAAATTTTTAATAATCTTATTCCTGTCATCCACAAAACGCTTTGAATTACTAAATAGCACTCTATGAAATTTATTTACAAGCAAAACCGTACTGTTTGTATTGTTAAAAACAGCATCAAGATTTTTAAGCTCCAACTCATATGTACAAAGCCCTGCAAATTCATTATCTCTCACAATCGGCTTTACTATAAGATATGAAGATATTGGAGGATTTTCTGTTCCGTTACCACCGTAAATATATATTATACCTGGGCTCTCTCCCCAAAAGTTTGATTTGCTTCCGTCTATCTGATATTTTATAAGATCCTTTTTATTATCACTTCTTTCCGTGCTGAATAACATATCAAACTTTTTATCAAAAATATAAAATTGTGCCTTTATATCCTTTTGATTTATGAAGTTATATACACCTTCTATTATCTCAACTTTGTATTGGTTGTTGTTTTTAAAAAGTTCTATATCAATCTCATTTGCAACATGATTTGTATTTTCGATGTAGCTGTTTAAAACAACCTCTAGCTTTTCTTTTGAGTTTAGTGAATATGTATTATTATTCCTATATATATTTACAAATGCAATTGAAATAAATCCAAGTGTACATATTATGCATAAAATAAAACAGGGTGTAAGCGCATGAACTATAAGACTCCTTTTTAACTCTTCTTTAAAACTTATCTTTTTATTCATAGCTTACACCCTTTATATCCTATATTATATTTTTATTACATTGTAACATCCTTGCTTCCGGATACCTTAAAGAATACCAGAAGTGATATTACTGTTGTCAATGTCAATATACTTGCAAGTGCCGCCGCCTGGCCGTAGCTTGCTCTTATAACTTCATTATAAATAGCTACAGACATTGTCTTAGTCTTTGAAGTATATAACATAACCGAAGAACTCAACTCATTTATTATTGTAATCCAGCTCAAAATAGCACCTGATGCTACTCCCGGAAGCATCATCTTTGCAGTAACCTTTATAAATGATTTAGCAGGAGTATCTCCCAAACTTACAGCAGCCTCTTCCATACTTGGGCTTATCTGATAAAGTATAGCAGAGCTTGACCTCAATGTATATGCCAACCTTCTTATTACCAATGATATAATTATTATAAACGCCGTACCTGCAAGCATCAAAGGCTTATGATTAAATGCAATCAAAAGAGTTATACCGAGAACCGATCCCGGTACAATATAAGGGAACATTGCAATACTGTCTATAGCTGAAGTAAGTACACTTCTTCTTCTGACTGTAAGATATGCTATCAACATTCCCAAAGTTATAATTATTACAATTGCAAAGAAACAGAATACATATGTGTTTGTAATTGCTGCCAATGCTTTATCGGCAACCTTTTTATAGCTTCCCAAAGAAAATCCGTCTACAAACACCTGCATCTTTGTCGCCTTAAATGATGTATATACCACCATAGCCTGCGGAATTATAGAAAGACCTGCAAGCAGATATATGTACACATAAATAAGTACTTTAAATATCCCATTCGGTTCCTTCGGCTGTATAGGTCTTATTGAACTCATTGTAAATGATTTTGTATTTATATACCACTTTTGCAAGAAGAATACCAAGGCGGTTATAATTATCATTATAGTAGCCATACAGGCCGCAAAGTTTGCAGACCCTCCCGACTCACCTACAAACTCCGAATAGACAAGAGTAGGCATAACTCTGTATCCCTCACCTATAAGAGCCGGTGTTCCGAAATCCGCCATACAGTTCATAAATACTAAAAGCGCCGCCGCAACAAGTGTAGGGGTTATAAGAGGCATAATAACCGTAAATACCTTTTTAAGTCCACCGCAGCCCAAACTCTCCGCCGCCTCTGAAAGGGCAACGTCTATCTTTTTTAATGCACCCGATACATAGATATAAATAAACGGATAGAGCTTAAGAGAGAATACAAGTAACATTCCGACAAATCCATATATTGAAGGCATACTTATTCCAAGTGCTTTTTCCAAAAACTTTGTAACGCTTCCGTTTCTTCCAAGCAAAAGTATCCATGAATAAGCACCGATAAAGTTAGGACTCATCATTGATATAATAAACAATACCTCTAAGATTCCCTTTCCTTTTATCTTATAAAAAGACATAAAATATGCTAAAGGAACTCCTATCAAAACAGCTATTACAGTTACACTTATTGTAAGTTTAAAAGAATTTATAAGTGCACTTGTATAATATTTCTTTGAAAAGAACTGAATGTAGTTCATCAAAGACCATACACCGCTTTTACTGTCTTTAAAACCGTCTAAAAAAAGGCTTAGTAAAGGATAAATAAGGAAAATCGCAAAAACTATAATTATTAATAACGTAACTATATTCCAGAAATCTAATTTAATCTTCTTATTCAGCATACTTTACCACATCCTTTATAAGACTCTTTTCCATATCCTTTGTAAATATATTGATTTTCTTCTTGTTCGGAAGCAGTTTTATCATCTCTCCCTCATCAAATATTCTGTCCGCCTGACCAAGGTCTTGAGAGTATTCAATACTTGGCTGATCATCAAGTACCATACCGGGTGCAAACTCAAGGAAATAGTTGGTATATTTTCCAAGGAAAACTCTGCTTAGAATCTTACAATCAATTCCGGTTTCAGAAATAGAAAACTCCTCAGGTCTTACAGATATTACTACTTCTTCTCCATCCTTGGCTTCACTTGATATATTGTCCATAAATATACTGTATCCGTCATTAAATACTACTTTGTAGCCTCCATCCGCACTCTTTAGAGTTCCGTGGAAAAGATTTGAATGTCCGATAAATGTTGAAACAAATGCATCATAAGGTCTGGCATAGATATCCTGCGGACTGCCTATCTGTCTGATAATACCGTCTTTCATTACAGCTATTCTGTCCGATATCGCAAGCGCCTCTTCCTGATCATGAGTTACATATACTGTAGTTATTCCTATCTGCTTTTGTACATCTCTTATGGCACTTCTCATTTCTATTCTAAGCTTTGCATCAAGATTTGAGAGCGGCTCATCCATTAAAAGTACCTGCGGATGTATAACAATCGCTCTTGCAAGTGCAACTCTTTGTTGCTGTCCGCCTGACAACCTCTCAGGCAGCCTGTCCTGATACTCTTCTATCTTTACTATCTTGAGTATCTCATCCACTCTTTGTTTCATCTCTGCCTTAGGTACTTTTCTTATCTTAAGCCCGTACTCTACATTCTGTCTTACTGTAAGATGCGGGAAGATCGCATAACTTTGAAAAACCATTCCTATATTTCTGTTTTGTGCCGGCGTATCATTTATAATTTTATCGTCAAATGCTATTGTACCGCCCTCTATTGAGTTAAATCCGGCTATCATTCTCAGTAATGTTGTCTTTCCGCAGCCTGAAGGTCCAAGCAGTGTGAAAAACTCTCCGTTTTTTATAGTGGTGGACAGATCCGGTATTATTGTTATATCACCATATTTTTTTACAACATCTTTTACATTTATACTAACGCTCATCTTTTTCTCCTGATATATAGTTATTCTTTCCGATTAAAGAAAGAGCTGCCGCCAACACAACTCTTACAAGTTATATCTAAGTCTCTTTAGCTTTTACTTGTATCGTCCTGTATTATGCAGCAGCTTTTCCATAATTTATTTTGTAAATATTTCTTTGAACTTATCCAACCATTCGGACTTATGCTCAGCTGTATTGGTCTCATCGTCAGTGATAACCTTGATTTCAATCATAGGCTTCATGGCATCACCTGCTTCAACGTCTTTTCTGATGCTTCTACGATACTGTGTACTATTCATAAATTCCTGTGTCTCTTTACTTGTCAACCAGTCAAGGAAGATCTGAGCACTTCTCTCATTGGCACAGTTCTTTATTATATATGCACCGTCTCCTCTAAAGATAACACCTTCATTCATGTATACCACTTTTACAGGCGAACCTGCTCCTACATACTGTGCAGCACCCTGCTCAAATGTAAGTCCTACCGTATACTCACCGTCCGCTACTCCCTTATAAACTGCTGATGAACCTCCAAGAAGCTTTCCGTCCAGCTGGTCTACAAGCTTATCTACATAGTCCCATCCCTTATCAGGGTCACCGTTACCCATAGCGTACAACATATTAACAAGGTGCTCAAATGATGAAGATGACGCTGACGGTTCTGCAAAAGCTATCTTTCCCTTAAGCTCAGGATTTAATAAATCCTCATAACCTTCAACTTTGATATCTCCTATCAAATCTGTGTTTACCATGATTACAGAAGGTATTGTATCAAATCTTGTAAGATTGCCCTCTTTATTCTTGTACTCATCATAGAATGCATCTTCATTTGCACATTTATAATCTGCAAAATACTCACTCTTATTCTTTACTGTACCGATTGTTCCGGACCAAAGTACATCCGCCTGTGGGTTATCAGCCTCTGTCTCAATCCTTTTAAGAGCATCACCTGTTCCCATTGCAAGACACTCCGCCTCTATTCCGGTTTCCTCTTCAAACTTTGTGATCATCTCATCAATCATAGACTCGGTCAAAGGACTGTATATAACAAGCTTTCCTGTTTCTTTAAGATCCCCGTCCTTTGTATCCTTGCTTTCAACCTTAGCATCGGAACTTGCAGTTCCCTCACTCTTTTGACCTGAACAAGCCATAAGACTAAAAGCAGTCATAGCTGCCAAAGATATTGCAATTACTTGCTTTTTCATAAATATTCCTCCATTACGTAAAACTTATATAGTGATTATATCTGTATAAAAAAGTAAAATAAACCCAATAATAAGTCGATATATCCAAAATTCTGAACAAGATAAAAAGAATAACATATTAAGGAATTTAGGTGATGAAAATGAGAGAAGAATATGATATAAGTATCTTGAAATATCCCATACTCAAATTAGATACAATATTAAAAAGCTGCAAAGGGGTGATTTTGATTAAAAATAAGGAGAACTTTATGGATCAATACATTTGTAATTATCGGACTATCGAAGATATATCTACTACAGATATCAGTTTTTTACCGTCAGTCTATAATTTTTATAAAAATGATATTATTATGCCGAAGAAATCACTTGATGATATGATTTTACTGCTTTCCAAAGATTATGGTCTGACTAAAGTATTATATAGTGAACTTGACAGGATGACTGCGGAGTCAGCCATATCATTGATTAATTATAATACTCACGAAAACAATCTGAATATTCCTACTAATGATATTTGGCAACTTCCACAAAATTTGTCGACTTCCCGCTTTTATAAGGATTTTTATGAGAGATTTGTAAAAATCGGAGATTCTCCTAAGATTATATTGATTTATATACCGGATAAAGATTACTTTATGTCCAATTCGTCTTTTTTTGAAACTGCAATTTATGTTTATAGAGGAATAAATGAGGATGATTTTAATAAAAAAGGACCTGAGTATAAACATTATCTCAACAGTATGTTTTTATTGAGTGAATCTCTAAAAATGCAATATTAAAAACCGACCGTGAAAACTTTTTTTCACAGTCGGTTTCTTTATTTTCTACATTATTCATCGCCCGCATTTCTTGCAGGGCAACCGAGACTCTGCCATGTAAGATATGCAATAATAAACTTATCAATATCTCCGTCCATTACGGCACTTACATTTCCGCTTTCCGCTCCGGTTCTGTGATCCTTTACCATTGTATATGGCTGCATTACATAGGAACGAATCTGATTTCCCCAGCCAATGTCTTTTACATCACCTCTGATATCCGAAAGCTTCTCGACATTTGCCTGCTGCTTTAACATAAAGAGCTTTGCCTTAAGCATCTGCATGGCCTTGTCCTTGTTTTGGAACTGGCTTCTTTCATTCTGACATTGTACTACCACACCTGTAGGAAGATGTGTGATTCTTATAGCTGAAGAAGTCTTGTTGATATGCTGACCTCCGGCACCTGATGAACGATATGTATCTATTCTCAAATCATCAGGGTTGATATCCACGTCAAGGTCTTCTTCAATATCCGGCATAATATCACAGGACACAAACGAGGTCTGACGCTTTCCTGCCGCATTAAAAGGCGAGATACGCACAAGTCTGTGCACACCATGCTCACTTCTAAGATAACCGTAGGCATTTAAACCGTTTATCTGCAATGTGACAGACTTTATACCTGCCTCATCACCTTCAAGCATATCAAGGACTTCTACAGTGTATCCTTCTTTAGCGGCCCATCTTGTATACATTCTGTAAAGCATTGAACACCAGTCACAGGACTCGGTTCCGCCTGCTCCTGCATTAAGTTTCATGATGGCATTTGAAGAGTCATATTCACCTGTAAGAAGTGTAGCTATCTTCAGTTCATCTATTTCTTTTGTAAACGCTTCAAGCATACCTTCTATCTCAGGTATAAGGCTATCATCATTTTCCTCATAGCCCATCTCTATAAGGACTCCGATATCTTCGTATTCAGACTTTAACTTATTATATTTTTCGACAGTATCTTTGAGCTGTTTTGCCTCTCTTACTATCTTGGTACTCTCCTTAGGATCATCCCAAAATGTAGGCTCTTCCATAGCACGATCAAGCTCAATTATCTTTTTTTCCTTACTGTCCAAGTCAAAGTGAATCCCTCACTTCCAGCAATATTTTTTCGTAGGATTGTAGTGTGGTTTTAAAACCGTCTAATTCTACCATTTGCTCACCCACTTTCATTATTTTCTAAATATCCAAACGAATATCAACGACATTATATTAAAGTTTGGGGATTATGTAAACAGAAAGCTTCCATACCCTATGCTATCTTCCAGCTTA
Organism: Lachnoanaerobaculum sp. OBRC5-5; assembly: GCF_000296385.1. Classification (GTDB taxonomy): domain Bacteria; phylum Bacillota; class Clostridia; order Lachnospirales; family Lachnospiraceae; genus Lachnoanaerobaculum. The sequence continues at coordinate 2,669,351 of NZ_JH815185.1, read as the reverse complement.
CCGCCAATTCTCTGGCATTTATAAATGTTTTGTAGATTCCTTCCTGCTTTATCAGCTCTTCATGCTTTCCTTCCTGTACTATTTTGCCCTCATCTATAACCACTATCTTATCCGCATTTCTAACGGTCTTTAATCTGTGGGCTATCATTATTACCGTCTTTTTTCTGGTAAGTTCCTCTATAGCCTGCACAAGTTCCTTCTCATTCTCCGGGTCCACATTTGCGGTGGCTTCATCAAGTATTATAATAGGCGCCGATTTCATCATAGCTCTGGCTATTGAAATCCTTTGCTTTTCTCCACCTGAAAGAGAGGCTCCTCCCTCTCCTATCACAGTATCATAACCCTTGTCAAGTTTCATTATAAAATCATGGCAGCATGCCTTCTTTGCCACTTTTATTACCTCATCCATACTTGCATCCGGATTTCCAAACCTTATATTATTTGCAACAGTGTCCTCAAACAGATAAACACTTTGAAAAACAAAGCTGAAGTTTTTCATCAGAGAGTCCATACTGTAATCACGCACATCCTTGCCTCCAAGCTTTATACTTCCGCTGTTGACATCCCAAAATCTTGCCATAAGCCTGCATAATGTGGTCTTTCCGCTTCCGCTAGGTCCTACTATCGCAGTTGTGGTTCCCTCCTCTATATGCAAAGATATATTATTTATAATCTTTCTTTTATCGTATGAAAAATCAACATCTTCCAAATCTATATTATAGTTTTCAGGAACTATATCATCTCCGTTTATATCCATAGGATCTATTTTTAAGATGGAATTAGCCTTTTCTATAGCTATATTTACACTTCTTATAAGAGCCGAGAAACTTCCTGCACTGTCAAGTGCCGAATACATCATAAAGGCACATATAAGCATCATAATACAGTCTTCAAGACTCATACTGTTATTTATATAAAAATATATGGAAACCGCCACCAGACATACACCTGTGGCCTTTGTAATAATTGTCTGCAATGCCATAAACGGAAGCAGTCTTTTTTCCATTTGAAAGTTTACATTTGAGGCATTTTCTATAGCCTCTGTCAATTTTTTATTTTCTCCTCCATACAGTGAATATGATTTTATCTCAGACATACCCTGCACATACTCCAGCACTGAGGAAACCATAGTTCTGTCCGCATTGTCCTTACTTTCAGATACACTGAGAGCTCTGTACTGCAGATATCTGTTTGTAGCCAAAAATATAAGTAAACCGGTAACGGCTATAAGAGCAAGACGATAATCAAAGGTAAACATCATGCAGATTATAAGTAAAGTTGTAAGAAGTCCCTGAGTGGTCATCATAACTACCTTGGTCGCAACATCAGCCAAAGCCTCCATAGTATTTGTCGTAACCGAGGTAATATATCCCAGACTGTTTTCATTAAAATATCCCATAGGAATATATCTCATATGCTCCGCAATCTCTATACGCTTATTTGCACATGTACCATATCCCGCCTCTGTCTGCAACATTGTGGTTTTTGCTTTTACTATTATGGTAAAAACTATACTTATAAGTAAAATTCCCAAACTTATATAGCCGGTATTTGTATTTATACTTCCCTTTACTATCGCCTTTATCACCACATAGGTTGCAGGTATACGCAAAGCCTCAAGGAAAGCCATCATTACTCCCAGCACTATAGATATATAAAATTTCTTTTTATTTACATTTCCGCAAAAATCAAAAAACTTTTTTAATACTTCTATCATACTCTTCTCCTATGCCCTGTCTTTTACTTCTATATGTGCTTCCCACATATCTTTATAAAGCTTACTGCTCTTTAATAGTTCATCATGAGTATTTGCAGCTTCCACTTTTCCGTCATTTATCACATATATTTTATCCACATCCTTTATAGTACTTAATCTGTGAGCTATCACAATCATTGTTTTATTCTGTGACAGCTTTGCCACAGCTGATTGTATCAATGCCTCATTTTCAGGATCGGTATATGCGGTAGCTTCATCCAGGATTATAAGCTTTGCATCCTTTAACATCGCCCTTGCTATGGAAATTCTCTGCCTTTCACCACCTGATAGATGTCCGCCTGCACCTCCTACAACAGTTTCATATCCGTCACTCAGATTCATTATAAAATCATGACATCCGCTTTTTTTAGCAATCTCTTCCACTTCTTTATCACTTGCCTTCGGATTTCCAAGCCTTATATTCTCTCTTATATTCAAATCAAATAAATAATTGTCCTGTGATACATAGGCTATAAATTTATTTTGCACATCTAAGGGTATTTCCTTTGTATTTATTCCACCTATTAAAATATTTCCCTCACCTGTATCCCACAGACCTGCTATAAGCTTTGCTATTGTGGACTTTCCGCTTCCGCTTGGACCTACAAGTGCCACCACATTTCCGTCATCTATTTTCATATCGATACCATGCAAAACTTCTTTTTTATGATAGCCGAAACGAACAGCCCTAAGCTCTACATCAGCATTTCCTAACTTGCGATTGAAATCTTTAGGTCTTTCCATATCTTTTTCTTCCATCACACTGCTGATTTCAGACATAATAGTGCCTACCTTGGCAAGATCCTCGGCAAAAGCCGAACATGTAATAAGAGGTGCCACGATTCCAAAAGAAAGTATAATGATAAGTACAAATACCGGACCTAAAAGGCTGCCCTTATTATAAAGATACACTCCTATCGGCAAAATTCCTACCAAGGTTGCAGGCAGCAAAGACATTGCCGTAGACGAATACCAGATACATGCCCTCATCCATTCTATAAAGCAATCAGCTCCCTCCTTGGCAGCCAGCACAAATTTATCATAGGAACTCTGCGCTTTTCCAAATACCTTTATTACCTCGATACCGTTGATATATTCCACTGCGGTATCATTTAGCACTTTTGTTTTTACTATGGTATTATTATATCTTTCATCCATATTTTTAAACATTCCCATATAGGCAATTATACCCACCGGAACAGTTATAAGGGATGCCAATGCCATTCTCCAATCCAGGAAAAACAAATAAATCACTATACATACAGGTCCTAAAATATTGGCTGTAAGCTCGGGTATCATATGTGCGAGGGTGATTTCCATGCTGTCAACTCTTTCAACTATGATATTTTTGAGTGAACCTGACGGAATATCCTTTACATATCCCAATGGAAGTTTATAAAGTTTTTCACAGAGATTTTTTCTTATGTCTCCCAACATTGCAAAAGTTATTTTATGCGAAATAAATGTTGATATATTATGAAATAATATCCTAAAAAGCCAAACAATCATTATGACTAAGCATAAATTAAGGTATATGGAATAATCCTTTACTCCCTCCAAAAGATTTACCATTATATTGCCTATTATAAAATAAGGCGCCATCGCAAAAAATACTCCAAGTATTGCCGCACTTACAGACATAATATACCATCCCCTTTTTTGTTTAATGATATTTTTTAACCATGTAAAATCATATCTTTTCTTCATACTCAATTCTCCTTCTCATATTTTAATCCAAGTAATCTGTCCCAGCCGGCTGCAAAAAAATCCTGCAAACTGTTTACATATTCTATGGCATCATCTTTGTCAAAATCATGTGCAACGGTCTCAAAGATTCCGTTTAATAAAGAGCTTGCCAACATATGACACAAATCAACTCTTATATTCCGAACAATATAGCCCTCTTCCCTAAGCACATCCATAAATTTAATGCTGCTTTCCACCTCCATATCTACAAGATTGTCTACATAATGCTCATAACTTGAACCGAAACCATAGCATATTATCAGCTTAAAGCTGTCAAAGTATTCATATATTATATCCATTATTTCCTCCATTCCCTGCTCCGAAAAACTGTGCATGGAGGATATCTGTTCTTTAGGGGTGGAACTTCCGAACAAATCCAACTTATTTTTAAATCCGTTTAGAAGTTTATCCGCCCCCTCTTTTACCAGAATACTGAAAATCTTGTTCTTATCGACAAATCTGCTATACAGCATTCCCGTAGTACATCCTGATTTTTCAGCAATAACTCTCATGGAAGCATTCATATATCCCTGCTCCATAAACTCTTTTTTTGCAATTTCAAGTATTTTTAATTCAATATCTGTATCTTTCATAAGCCTCTCCATTTCTTATAACACTGTTATTATAACGCTGTTATAAAAAAATGTAAACTAAAAATAAGCCACAATTTTAAAATTAATGTGGGTTTTTATAGCATTCAACATAAAAAAGAGATACGACTTTTCAGCCATACCTCTCTTTATTCATAAACTGTATAATACAAAGTATTTTTAGACAAATCGAATCTCTTTTGATTTTTCCATATATTATCTGTTTAATATCTCCATAAACTCATCACCTGTGATAGTTTCCTTCTCATACAGGAAACGAGATATTTCTTCAAGTTTTTCTCTGTTTTCCATAAGTATCTGAGCAGCTTTCTCATGCTGTTCCTTTACTAATGCCACTACCTGCCTATCTATTATAGCCGCCGTTTCCGCCGAGGCTGCCAGTGAGGTATCTCCTCCAAGATACCTGTTTGTAACCGTTTCAAGTGCGACCATATCAAAGTCTTTACTCATTCCGTATCTTGTAATCATAGCTCTTGCAAGCTTGGTAGCCTGTTCGATATCATTTGATGCTCCTGTGGAAACATCACCGAATACCACTTCCTCCGCAGCTCTTCCACCTGTGAGTGTGGCTATTTTATTTTCAAGTTCCGATTTTGTCATCAGATAATGGTTGCCCTCATCCACCTGCATAGTATATCCAAGTGCACCCGAGGTTCTTGGTATAATGGTTATCTTGGTAACCGGTGCGGAATTTGTCTGTTTTGCCGCAACCAGTGCATGTCCCACCTCATGATAGGATACTCTCCACTTCTCGGCATCAGTTAAAATAGAATTCTTCTTTTGATATCCTGCAATTACCACCTCTATACTCTCTTCCAAATCGTATTGAATAACAAACTTTCTGTTATCCCTGACCGCCCTCAGTGCCGCTTCATTTATAATATTTGCAAGTTCCGCACCTGAAGCACCTGAAGCCATCCTTGCAATGATTTTAAAATCCACATCATCTGCCAGCTTTATTTTCTTTGCATGTACCTTGAGTATTTCTTCTCTTCCCTTTAAATCAGGAAGTTCTACAGGTACACGCCTGTCAAATCTTCCCGGTCTTGTAAGTGCGGGATCAAGTGCATCCGGTCTGTTTGTCGCCGCAAGGATTATAACTCCTGAATTCCCCTCAAAACCGTCCATCTCAGTCAAAAGCTGATTTAGAGTCTGCTCTCTCTCATCATTTCCGCCTATATGACCGTCTCTTTTTTTACCTATGGCGTCTATCTCATCAATAAATACTATACATGGAGCTTTCTCCTTTGCCTGCTTAAACAAATCTCTTACCTTGGAAGCTCCCATACCTACAAACATCTCAACAAACTCGGAACCCGACATTGAAAAGAATGGTACATTCGCCTCACCTGCAACCGCCTTTGCAAGCATTGTCTTACCTGTTCCCGGAGGGCCTACAAGCAAAATACCCTTTGGCATTGAAGCTCCGATATCCTTATATTTATTGGGATTATGCAGATAATCCACTATTTCAGTAAGATTCTCCTTTGCCTCGTCCTCACCTGCCACATCATCAAACTTTATACCCTCTGATGATTTTACATAAACCTTTGCTCCCGATTTTCCCATATTCCCAAACATCAATGAGTTTGCACTGTTTTTATCAAACACTCTCTTTGAAATTCTGTTCCAAAGGAAATAGAATAATGCCAGTGGGAGAATCCAACTCAAAAGCGCATCCACAAAAGGTGAATCTTTTCTGACTATCTCACTTGAAAACTGTACTCCTGCATTATGAAGTCTGTCTGTAAGTCCCGGATCATTCATAAGTCCTGTCTTATATACCGTCTTATCATTGTTTCCTGTAAAAAGAATTTGATTGGTCTGTATATCAACTTTTGAAATCTCTTTATTTTCAGTCATGGTCATAAATGTACCATAGTCTACCTGCTTTATCTGCCCTTCCTTTATAAACGGAAGTACCATAAAGTTTATAGCCGTCATTATTATTAATACTATAAGATAATAATATATAAAAGGCCTTCTGTTTTTGGGATCATCTATCATATTACCTCCTTTTTTTGATAATATAATCAACCTTGTTCACTGTTATCCAACCATTTTTAGAGGTTGTTGTTAGCACTATACCACCTCGAGTGCCAACTGTCAACATAAATATAAGGTTAAATTGTATTCAATCTAACCTTATGCTGAACTTTATATTACTTTTTCAAATTTTATCTGTACCTTGAAAAGATCTCCGTCTATTATTATCTCAAACTTTCCGCCTTGCAGTATGGTCAGAGATTTTGCTATAGAAAGCCCGAGTCCGCTACCTTCAGTGGTTCTTGATACATCACCTCTTACAAATCTTTCTGTAAGCTCATCAGGTCTTATATTTAACGGATTTTCAGATATATTTTTTATAACGAAAGTTGCTCCGGTATTATCCGAAATAACATCTATATAAATTCTTGAATTCTTTGCCGCATATTTAAATGCATTATTGTAAAGGTTTTCCAAAACTCTCCAAAGATGTCTACCGTCGGCCTTTATCATCACTCCACTTGAAGGAGTATTTGAAATAATTGACAGTCCTTTTTCACTGAACTTTTCTTCAAACTCTCCGTTTGTCTGGTTTATCATCTCTACCAGATCAATATCTCTCAGATCTACCGATATATTTCCGCTTGAGACCTTACTTGCCTCAACAAGATCCTCAGTCAGGTTCTTTAAATGCTGTGACTTTACGGATAGTATATCCAGATACTCCTGTATTTTGGCATTTTCAGGTTTTTCTCTCTTTATAAGATCGACATAATTTATTATTGAAGTGAGCGGTGTCTTGATATCATGTGACACATTTGTTATCAAATCGGCTTTCAGCCTTTCGCTCTTTACCTGATCGTTTATCGCCCCCTGAAGTCCCTTACTTATATTGTTGAGATCCTTTACAACACTTGCCTCTCTTCCGGCAAACTCATCCTCATTGAGTCTGTATCTTGTATCTCCGCTTGCAATCTCTTTTATAGCTTCAGCAATACTGTCAAAAGCTATAGCCGTTTTATAAATCTTATTAAATATAATAAAGTTTATAACTAAAAATATAATAAAGCAGATAAATATCATCAATCTTCCAAGAAGTCTCTTTTCATTTATAGTTGTCACAAGGAAAAATGTAACCGCAATAAAATCTACAAGCATCAAAACAAGGAAATTCGATCCCCATTTTTTCTTAAAACTTCTTTTTAACATATATACGGAAAAACTTTCCTTAATCACTTTTGTATATGAGTTTTTCCACAAAAGTCCGGCCTTATACTCTCTTACAATTGAGAATACGATAGGTAATGCAACAATATAAACAGAAGCGTAATTCAACATCTGATTTGCAAAATTCCAATGTTTTTTTTCTATATAAATATGTAATACTTTCTGTCCTATAAAATTGTTTGAGGCAAAAACTAAAACTATTCCGAAGGTCAACAAAAGAATTTTCACTTCAACCGGTATAATATCAAAAAGCTTATTTATTTTTATGCCCTTCTTACCCTCACTGTGACCGCTGAAAATAAGAAGATAAGCCATACTTAAAGCCATCAAAATAAGACCTACTGTAGCCGATACCAATCCTATAGAGTATACTCTCCTCTGTCTCAAATAATCCACATTGGCTAAAGCATATGTATCCGTTGCGGTATATACGGTATTCACGGCGATATATACCTTATAAGGCTTCGGCAGTTTATCTGTAAGTTTTTCCGCCTGATACGACAACTCTTTCGGTATTTCACTTAAATTAGTGTCAACCATCATCCCCTGAGAAGACGCTATGGCGTACTTTCCGTATTCATAAACACTCTTAATATTAAGTGTTCTGTCATTTGTATATACAGTATCACCATACTCGAGTCTGTATCTGAAATTTGAAGGGGTGAGAATAAATCTTTCATAGGCATTGTAGTATTTTGACAGCAAAACAAGACTATCCGTTATAATTGTCTTCATACTTATATATGCATCACCCGGTTCCACAAGACCTGAAGTATCCGCATATGTTCTGTAATTAACAAAATATGATGTATCTTCTATCTGATTTACCAGACTTTGATCTACAATACTGACCTGAAAATGCTCATCTATATAAAATCCATGTCTCTTGGCATATTCTATTATTGCACCTACAGTAAAATCCACATCATTGCTTGGGCCCATATTCAGACCGAATACATCCTTATTTATGTCAAATTTCCCGTCCGTTTCAAAGATATCCTTTAAATTTGCATACGAAAAAAGCAATGAAATATCGGAGTCAAACTGTGTTCTGAATGCCGGCGAATCATCATACTTCTCCGCATTGATCCACAGCAGACCCCTATTGAAATTTTCATTACAATAAATAATTGAAATACCTATAACAAAAACTATGAAAGCCGCTATATGTAATATGGTTACCCATACTTTCATCCTGCTTTTTGATAAAAATGTATTCTTATCCATATCAGCTTTGTTTTTCTATCTTATATCCGACTCCCCAAACCACTTTTAAGTATCTTGGCTCCTTAGGGTTTAACTCTATCTTTTCTCTTATATGTCTTATATGTACGGCAACCGTATTGTCAGCTCCGATAGCCTCTTCATTCCAAATCTGCTCATATATTTCATCAATAGAGAACACCTTTCCAGCATTCTTTGCAAGAAGTAAGAGTATATTGTACTCTATAGGTGTAAGCTTTATCAGCTCTCCTGCGATTGTAACTTCCTTAGTCTCATCGTCAATTTCAAGATCACCTACAACAACCTTTTGTGACTCAGGCACAGACATATTTCCAAGTTTTTTATATCTTCTAAGCTGACTCTTTACTCTTGCAACAAGCTCAAGAGGGTTAAAAGGCTTTGTAAGATAATCATCCGCACCGATATTCAGTCCTAAAATCTTATCTGCATCCTCAGATTTTGCCGAAAGCATTATAATAGGCACTGTGCTGTTCTCTCTTATCTTCATCGTAGCTCTTATTCCGTCCAGTACAGGCATCATAATATCTATTATAAGCAAATCAACTCTGTGTTTTGCCATCAATTTTACCGCTTCTTCACCGTCATAGGCTGTAAGTACTTCAAAACCCTCCCCTGAAAGATAGATTTTTATTGCGTCTACTATCTCTCTGTCGTCATCACATACCAATATTAATTCCATTGTTCCACCTTTATATCTTGACTTAATTTTTATTTTGATTTAGTTTAAAATGTAACTGTTTATATTATACCATTTGTTTTAATATAAAAAAATGAATATTTTCTAACAGTTTTGTAGTTTTATGATTATAAACCTAAAGTGTTAATTTTTTGTGTCTTATAAAGGGAATTTATGAATAAGGATGAATATTTTTTAAAAGAAGCCATAAAGCAGGCAAAGAAAGCCGGTGATATAGGTGATGTTCCTATAGGCTGTGTTATTGTTTTTGAAGATAAGATAATAGCAAGAGGATATAATAGAAGAAACAAGGACAAAAGTACACTCTCTCATGCTGAAATTATTGCAATAAAAAAGGGCTGTAAAAAGCTTGGAGATTGGAGGCTTGAAGATTGCACCATGTATATCACCCTTGAGCCCTGCCCGATGTGTGCAGGTGCGATAGTCCAGTCCAGAATAAAAAAAGTGGTTCTCGGTGCCATGAATCCGAAAGCCGGATGTGCCGGTTCCATTATAAATATTTTGCAAACAGACGGCTTCAATCACAAAACGGAAGTAGAACTTATATCAGGTCCCCTTCATGAGGAATGTTCCGGTATGCTTACCTCCTTTTTTAAATCGTTAAGACAGAACAAATCATAAAAACAACCGGGAGAGTCAAACTGTATTGACAATCCCGGTTTTATACTTACTCTTCCACTATCTTCGCATCTTTTATTCTTCCATATGTATTAGGACCTTCTTCATAAGTCTCAAATACACCTTCCACAGTTACAAGAGCATCTTCCTCTGGGCAGTTCTCATGTCTGTTCATTTTCTCGTCTGTCCAAAGCAGTTCCAACCCCTGTGTGCAGCATGCAGCCGCATCTTTTATTATGCAGAAATGATAGTATACATCTTTATCATTGCTGTATGAAGAATAATAGTTTCCTCTTATTTTAAAGCTCTTACCTATGTATGACTTGGGATCTATCATCATCTGATATACTGTGGCATACACCATATCCGCACCCATTACGGTCAAATCGTAGTCTACCTCTCCGTCCTTTTTTACAGATTCACTCTCCGTCGTTTCCTCCGTACCGTTCTCATTTATATTACTCTCATTTGCTATTTTGCTTTCAGCAACTGTCTTTTCATTATCAGCTTTACCGGCACTGCCGCACCCGGCCAAGAAAAGGCAGGAAAGCACTATTATAAACCTCTTCGTAAGTATTTCCTCCTTTGTTTATTATATCTATTATTATATTTTCTTCACTTAAATATGTACAGTTAAAATTTATATACTATTTTTTTAAATAATTGTTGTTTATTTTTCGCCAATTAATTATTGGACCTCTTTTACTGTATAAATTCAACTAAATACCTTGTTTTTTGTGTATTCTTACAATGTTTTTGTTGACCTAAATTTTTTTTAGTTTGCTATTGATTTGCTTTGTTAAAGGTGCTATATTATAGATACCTAAAAAAATTTTAGGTATTCAAATAATAAAGGAATGGCAATAGTGAATTTTATGAAAAGAGATGATTTGACTTTAGAATCTTTGGTAATGATTGCTCATGGTATAGCCAGGCATTTCGGCAATGACTGTGAGGTCTGTATTCATGATTTACAAGCTGACGATCTGGAACACACTATTTGCTATATCATCAATGGTCATGTAACGGGAAGAAAAATCGGTGACGGTGCTTCGACAATAGTTTTGGGGACTCTTGAGGCCTTAAAAAAAGGGGAAAATGTAAGTGATCACCTCGGCTATAAGACTCACACCACCGACGGCAGGATATTAAAATCTTCCTCCGTATTCTTAAAGGATGAAACCGGTAAATACAGATTTATTCTTGGTATAAACCATGATATGACAAATTTCATAAATGCTCAGGCAACGCTCTCAAGTATAGTTGAAAATTTTGAAGCTGCCGAAGAAGACGTTTATGGACAAATCCCACTTAGTGTTAATGATTTGCTTGAAAATCTGATTGAACAGAGTGTAAAGCTTGTGGGAAAAACACCTGCCCTTATGACAAAGGATGAAAAGATCAAGGCTATTAAATTTTTACAGGATGCCGGTGCTTTTCTCATCACTAAGTCCGGGGACAAAATTTCTCAATTTTTTGGTATTAGTAAATTCACACTGTACAGCTACATTGAACAGGCTAAGACAGTTAATGAATAATAGCATTTTTGCTAAACAATTTAGGAGGTTTAAAATTTCATGTCACAACTAAAATGGGTCTTAAATAATATGCCCAAAACAGAGGATGCCAATCTTCCGATAATGTCTGTGGAAGAAGTAACAAAAGCGAAAGCATTCCATGAGAGCTTTCCTCAGTATACTCAAACACCATTGGCTGATTTAAAGGAAATGGCTGAATTCCTTGGATTAGGAACAGTAAAGGTAAAGGATGAGTCTTACAGATTCGGTTTGAACGCATTTAAGGTTCTTGGCGGTTCATATGCTATCGCTAAGTACATAGCTGATGAAATGAATGTAGATGTATCTGAGCTGCCTTATTCAGTTCTTACATCCGACGAGTTTGCAAAGAAATTCAAACCTGCTACATTCTTCTCTGCTACAGATGGTAACCATGGTCGTGGAGTAGCTTGGGCAGCAAATAAGTTGCATCAAAAATCGGTAATCATCATGCCTAAGGGTTCAACTGAGACAAGACTCAACAACATCAAGGCTGAGGGTGCTGATGCTTGGATTTCCGATGTAAACTATGATGAGTGCGTTCGTGAGGCTGCAAAGCTTGCTGCCGGTGTTGAGCACGGTGTTGTGGTTCAGGATACAGCTTGGGAAGGCTATGAGAAGATTCCTGCATGGATTATGCAAGGATACGGTACTATGGCACTTGAAGCTGATGCTCAGTTTGCCGAGAGACCTACTCATGTATTTGTTCAGGCAGGTGTAGGCTCACTTGCAGGTGCAATGGTTGGTTACTTTGCTAATAAGTACAAAGAGAACCCACCTGTAATGGTAGTTGTTGAGGCTGAGGCTGCAGCTTGTCTTTACAAGGGTGCAAAGGCTGCTGACGGTGATATAAGAATAGTAGATGGAGATATGGATACAATCATGGCAGGTCTTGCTTGCGGTGAGCCTAATATCACATCTTGGGACATATTAAAGAATCATGTGACATGCTTTATAGCTGCTGAGGATATCGTGGCTGCAAGAGGTATGCGTATGCTTAATGCTCCTTTAAAGGGAGATACTCAGGTTCTTTCAGGTGAGTCGGGAGCCGCTCCGTTCGGTGCACTCGCTACTATCATGATGGATGATGAGTACAAGGAGCTTAGAGAGAAACTAAACTTAACCAAGGATTCTAAGGTATTACTCTTCTCAACCGAGGGTGACACTGATCCACAGCGTTGGAGAAATATTATCTGGGAAGCTAAGGAAAGATAAGATAGTTATATATTGAAGGAGGAACAATACAATGGGTAAATTATCAAAAGAAGAGTTAGAGAAGATTAAATCTTTAGCTGAAGGCTACAAGGCTGATATGACAGCTTTTCTTCGTGCTATAGTTGCTAATCCGGGCGAGTCATCTGACGAGGCTGCTCACGTTGCTACAATCAAAGCTGAGATGGAAAAAGTAGGCTTTGATGAAGTTAAGGTTGATCCACAGGGAAATGTTATGGGATTCATGGGATCAGGCAAGACTCTTATCGCTTTTGACGGACATATTGATACAGTAGGTATCGGAAACATCGACAACTGGAACTTTGATCCATATGAGGGATTTGAGGACGAGGAAGAGATCGGCGGTCGTGGTGTTTCAGATCAGCTCGGTGGAACAGTTTCTGCAGTATATGCTGCAAAGATTATGAAGGATCTCGGTCTTCTTAACGATAAGTATCGTGTAATGGTTGTAGGTACAGTTCAGGAAGAGGACTGTGACGGTCTTTGCTGGGAATATATCTACCATGAGGATAAGATCAGACCTGAGTTCGTTGTATCATCAGAGCCTACAGACGGCGGTCTTTACAGAGGACAAAGAGGACGTATGGAGATCAGAATCGATGTTAAGGGTGTTTCTTGCCACGGTTCAGCTCCTGACAGAGGTGACAATGCTCTCTACAAGATGGCTGATATCTTAAGAGACGTTCGTGCACTTAACAACAACGGTGATGCAGAGTCTACAGACATCAGAGGTCTTGTAAAGATGCTCAATCCTAAGTACAATGATCAGTGGAAAGAAGCAAGATTCCTTGGTAGAGGAACTGTTACAGCTTCACAGATCTTCTATACATCTCCTTCTCGTTGTGCAGTTGCTGACTCTTGTGCAGTATCTCTTGACAGAAGAATGACTGTAGGTGAGACTTGGGAGTCATGTCTTGAGGAGATCAGACAGCTTCCTGCAGTTAAGAAGTACGGTGATGATGTAGTTGTAAGCATGTACAACTATGACAGACCTTCATTTACAGGTGTTGTATATCCTATCGAGTGCTACTTCCCTACTTGGGTACTTCCTGAGGATCACAAAGTTTGTACAAGTGCTGTTGCAGCTTACAAGGATCTCTTCGGTGATAAGAGAATCGGTAATGCCAAGACTACACCTGAGCGTGAGGTAAGACCGCTTCTTGACAAGTGGACATTCTCTACAAACGGTGTTTCAATCATGGGTAGAAACGGTATCCCTGTAATCGGATTCGGTCCCGGTGCCGAGGCACAGGCTCATGCTCCAAACGAGATCACATGGAAGAAAGACTTGGTAACTTGTGCAGCATTCTATGCAGCTCTTCCTGCTTACTACTGTGACTAATTATAATAATATTTATGTTTAACGTTCCGGGCTTTTGCCCGGAGGGTTAAACTTGTGTACAAACGATTAATATATAAACTTTAAGCGCAAAGCGCTTTAAAAATAAGGAGTAATAAAAAATGTCAAATTTCAAGAGTTTAGTTGAAAAATTAAAGAACCTCAAAACACAGGATATGTTCATGAACGACTTCTTCCTTACATGGGAAAAGACAGATGATGAGCTTAATGCTGTATGGACAGTTGCTGATGCACTTCGTGACCTCAGACAGAGAAACATCTCTACAAAGGTTTTCGATTCAGGACTTGGAATATCACTCTTCCGTGATAACTCAACAAGAACAAGATTCTCTTTCGCTTCAGCTTGTAACCTTTTAGGTCTTGAGGTTCAGGATCTTGATGAAGGTAAGTCACAGATCGCTCACGGTGAAACAGTTCGTGAGACAGCTAACATGATCTCTTTCATGGCTGACGTTATCGGTATCAGAGATGATATGTACATCGGTAAGGGTAATGCTTATATGCACGAAGTTGCAGATTCTGTTGAGGCAGGATACAAGGATGGCGTTCTTGAGCAGAGACCTACTCTTGTAAACCTTCAGTGCGATATCGATCACCCTACACAGTGTATGGCTGATGCTCTTCATGTAATCCATGAGTTCGGCGGTCTTGAGAACCTTAAGGGTAAGAAGATTGCTATGAGCTGGGCTTATTCACCATCTTACGGTAAGCCTCTTTCAGTTCCACAGGGTGTTATCGGTCTTTTCACAAGACTTGGTATGGATGTTGTTTTAGCTCATCCGGAAGGTTATGAGGTAATGCCTGAGGTTGCTGAGGTTGCTAAGAAGCAGGCAGCTGAGTGTGGCGGTAAGTTCACTATCACAAACGATATGAAGGAAGCATTCAAGGATGCAGATATCGTTTATCCTAAGTCTTGGGCACCTTTTGCAGCTATGGAGAAGAGAACAAACCTTTATGCAGAGGGCGATTCAGAGGGAATCAAGAAGCTTGAGAAGGAACTTCTTGCTCAGAATGCAGAGCACAAGGATTGGGCATGTACAGAAGAAATGATGAAGCTTACAAAGGACGGTAAGGCTCTTTATCTTCACTGCTTACCTGCTGATATCACAGGCGTTTCTTGCAAGGAAGGCGAGGTTGACGGTTCAGTATTCGACAGATACAGAGATCCTCTTTACAAAGAGGCAAGCTTCAAGCCATATGTAATCGCAGCTATGATCTTACTTGAGAAGTTCAAAGATCCTGCTAAGGTTTTAGAGCAGCTTGAGGCACGTGGACAGGACAGAATCTTTTCAGAAAAATAAAGAGGCCAGTGAGTCTTAGTAAATCCGGCGACAGATGTCTTGTCGCCTATACAAAAGGGGGGCGGCTATTTTAGGCTGCCCCTTTATCTTTATAAACTATATCCTAACATTAAGGGGAAATTTATATGAAATTCAAAAGCAAGATTGTTATAGCTCTTGGTGGTAATGCCCTAGGTAATAATTTAAAAGAGCAGATGGTAGCTGTAAAAACTACTGCAAAGGCTATCGTAGATTTGATCGAAGATGGCCATGAGGTTCTTATCGTTCATGGAAACGGTCCACAGGTTGGTGTAATAAACAATGCTATGACAGAGTATGCGCATAATACCGACTCCGATTCAACTCCACTTTCAGTATGTGTGGCAATGAGCCAGGCTTATATCGGATATGATATACAGAACGCTCTTCGTGAGGAATTTTTAAACCGAAATCTTGAAGTTCCTCCAATAGCTACAGTTGTTACTCAGATCAGAGTAGATGAGAATGATAAAGCATTTGAAAATCCTACAAAGCCTATCGGTAAATTCATGGGCAAGGATGAAGCTCTTGAAGCTGCAGGAAACAGAGGCTGGATCGTAAAAGAGGATGCCGGAAGAGGTTACAGAAGAGTTGTTGCTTCTCCTGCTCCACAGGAAATTATTGAGTTATCTGCTATTAAGTCAATGGCTGACAACGGACAGGTTGTAATCTGCTGCGGTGGTGGCGGAATCCCTGTAATATCAAACGGAAAGCATCTTTCAGGTGCTCCTGCAGTAATCGATAAGGATGCCGCTGCCGCTCTTCTCGCAAAGAATGTAGGCGCAGATACACTTATTATCCTTACTGCTGTAGAAAAGGTTGCCATCGGATATGGCACAGAAAATGAAAAATGGTTGGATAAGCTCAGCACAGCTGAAGCTTTAAAGTATGCTGATGACGGAGAGTTCGCTCCGGGATCAATGCTTCCAAAGGTACTTGCCGCAGTAGATTTCGCTGCTTCAGGTGAAAACAAAACTGCAATGATAACATTGCTCGAAAAAGCTAAAGATGCTATTAACGGTAAGACAGGTACAAGAATTGTAGATTGATCAGGGAGGTATTGATAATATGAGTAATTCAGCAAATGCAGGCCAGAAGCAGTATGCTTCTATATTTGAATTGGACGGTTTCCCAAAGTTTTCAGAAGCTCTTCCACTTGCACTTCAACACGTGGTTGCAATGATTGTAGGATGTATAACACCTGCTATCATCGTATCAAATGTTGCTGAGCTTTCAGGTCCGGACAGAGTGCTTATGGTTCAGGCGGCTTTGGTAGTTGCCGCATTGTCTACACTCTTACAGCTTTTCGGTATAGGTACCAAGACATTTAGAATCGGTGCAAAACTTCCTGTTATTATGGGTATAAGCTTTGCATACGTTCCTACTATGCAGGATATTGCGAAAACTTCGGGTGTAGCTTCCATACTTGGAGCTCAGATAGTCGGTGGTATTGTTGCTATATTGGTAGGTTTCTCTGTTAAGAAAATTCAGAAGCTTTTCCCACCGCTTGTAACAGGTACTGTAGTATTTACTATCGGTCTTTCACTTTACTCAGTTGCTGTAAACTATATGGCAGGCGGTCTTGGAAAAGATGACTACGGCTCTTTAAAGAACTGGGGTGTAGCAATTTTTACACTTATTATTGTTATAGTACTCAACAACTTTGCTACAGGTATCTTAAAGCTTGCTTCCATATTGGTGGCAATGATTTGCGGTTATATTCTTGCATTGGTGCTTGGTATGGTCAACTTCTCATCTGTCGCAAGTGCAGGTGTATTCTCACTGCCTCAGATACTTCACTTCGGTATAAAGTTTGACCTGGCAGCTTGTATAGCAATCGGACTTTTGTTTGCTATAAACTCTATTCAGGCTATCGGAGATTTATCAGCTACAACAAGCGGTTCTATGGACAGACTTCCTACAGGTGATGAGCTTAGAAGCGGTATCATCGGTTATGGTATCTCAAATATACTCGGTGCCGCACTTGGCGGACTTCCTACAGCTACATTCTCACAGAATGTAGGTATTGTAACAACAACAAAGGTTATAAACAGAGCAGTACTTGGACTTGCAGGTATTATAATACTTATAGCAGGTCTTATACCTAAGTTCTCTGCATTGCTTACTACTATCCCTGTTTGTGTACTCGGTGGTGCTACAATATCAGTATTTGCTTCAATAGCAATGACAGGTATCAAGCTTATCTTCACAGAGAAGATGGACTTTAGAAACACATCTATTGTCGGACTTTCAGTAGCTCTCGGTGTAGGTATATCACAGGCACAAGGTTCACTTGCCGCTTTCCCACCGGAATTTACTACTATCTTCGGAAAGAGCCCTGTAGTTGTTGCAACTATCATGGCTGTTCTATTGAATGTAGTCCTTCCAAAAGATAAAACAGATCTTAAAAAATAAATTATAAATCTAAAAAGGAGTTATTCGGAAATAGATAACTTCAAAATAGGGGGCTGTCGGGAAATACTGAAATTTAATCCCTACAGAACAAAATAGAAATATCCTGACAAATACAAGGCATTTTGGCTTTGTGACTTTGTCAGGATATTTTGTTTTTCTATTATGCTGTATATTTTTTGGCATAAAAACCCCTTGGCTGAAATTTTGCTTTTGCATTTTTTACTATGCTGTTTTCTCCTGTAGTTTTCCTTCAAATTTCTTTAGTTTGGCATAGAGAAAACGATGATATTTATTTATATTTCTTCCTATTGCAAAAAGCATAAATTCTTTATAAACCTTATCTGAAGTACGATAGTTAAAGCGTCGGAAATCTTCATTCTCTTTAATATCTCCAAAATGACCTTCTGTTTGAATAGAGCGTATCTGTCGTTTCAGAATACCTTTTTCACTCTGTATGTTAGCATGTGATTTCTCTCGAAGCTCTTCCCATACTTCATTGATCTTCATCAATTTGTTCTTATCAATATCTTTATCAGGATTATATTTATATAAGCATTTAGGCTTATGTTCACATCCACTACAGTCTGAACATCCATATACCTCATATGTTTGTGTATAACCATTCTGTTCTTTCTTTTCTGTGTTGATATGTCTAAGTTCACGGCCGTCATGACAGATATAGACTTGCTCATCCTCAAATACCGTTGTCTTCATGTTGTAGTATTTACCTATATCTTTACTGTATGCTCTTGTTTTTCGTTTTTCGTGATCCTGTAGTTTTATATAACTGTCTATTTGATTTTCTTTCAGATATAAGAGGTTTTTCTCACTACAATAGCCGCTATCTGCCGTAACTTCTTCAAGCACTTCTCCAAATGCTTTCTTATGCTTTTCAAGGACAGGAATCAGTGTGTTATAGTCTGTACGATCATTACTTACATAACCATGCACAATAAAATAATTCTCTACTGCTATCTGTACATTGTATGCCGGCTTTAGCTGCCCGTTCAGCATATGATCTTCCTTCATTCGCATAAAAGTTGCTTCCAAATCAGTTTTGGAATAGCTGTTTCTATCTTTCCCCATAATCTCAAAGCATTCTTTATAGTGCATTAATCGCTATCCACAATGTTCAAGTTCTTCATAGAGTTGTTGAAGTTTTGGCTTTCTCTTACCCTTTCCGTTAACAAATACAATGCCTTCTCCGTCAGCAATTGTCATAAGATTTTTCTGGAGCTTAAGTATTTCAAGAGGAGAGCAGTTATCAATCTCTATAATACGGTTATTAGATAGCTTTTTATGTTTTGTAATCTTTCTTTTTCTGTTCTTTTCAATAATATCTCTAACTTTATCAATCCCGTCAATCACAAACATTTGTGCATTTCCAAGCTCGTACTTCTCCCCAAAACTGTTATCTTGTAAAAAAGAGTTATAGTCTGAATAAAGCTTATCAATAGAATCCAGAAGACCTGCAAGATGATAATTAATGCTTCCACGCCATACAAAAGTATAACGATTAGCATTAGCTTCTATTTTCGTTCCATCAATAAACAATTCTTTTAATATTACAAATCCTTCTTTTTGTAATCGTCTCATAAACTGATAGTTTAAGTCATCTAGGATATCTGAAGTAAGTTTCTTACTTTTAAAATCATAAAAGGCATCTCTTTTAGGCTTCCTCCCTTGAGTAAGCCAGATAAAAGCAATATCTCTTTCGCATAAATCTACAATACGATCAATAGAACGAATTCCTCGCATATTTGCATAAGTAATAACTGCATACATCATAATTGGATTGTACCCTGTTCTTCCCTTATCCGAACAATTGGCTAACAGTCTGGAAAAATTTAAATCCTCCATAACTTTTTTTAGGGTATAGACTGGATCGTCATCGGGTAAACTCAATTCATAGAAGCTAAAGTTGATTTTCTGTTGACCTATTTCAAAAAAGTCGTTATAATAATTAACTGTAAGCATAGTTACATTATAACATGTAACGGAGAAAGATGGTTATCGTTAGCCATCTTTTTTTATGTAAAAACTTAGGGAGGAGTGACTCATTTTGAGTTACTCCTCCCTCTTTTATAGCTGCCTTTTCCCGACAGCCCCCTAAATTTTTATTTTATACAATAAAAGTACGATAAAAACTTGTGTTTTTATGGCTCTAATATTTATCTTTATTGACTTTTATATTTTTTTAAGATAATTCTCAAATAATATCCCGAGTGATAATACTTACACTAAAATACCTCAAATAATTTTCTAAAAGATATTTTCCCATATTCTTTTATTACTTTTTCTTTTCCATTTCCGTAGTCATAGATAAACTTTGTAAAATGTGCTGTCCTGTCATGCCCTATTATGTTAAGTTCATCAATGTACAGTACATTAAACTCACTTTTCTTATACATATATCTACATAATTCATCCAGATTTCTCACTTCCTTAAATTCTTCCAACCCTTCACTCTCAGAAATTGTCTTATATCTTTTCTCAGGTTCATTCCATACTTTTATATGAGACATATTATCGTTGAATATCTCTATCCTCCTAGCTGTATTTTCTCCCTCTATCAGTTTGAATTGCCCCAGTGTCTTTATCTCTCCCTTTATATATTTGTCGGATACTTCTTCACACTTATCGACCAACATAGTTTCATTGTCAAAATAAAATACACTTCCATCAGTAGCGACATACTCCAATTTAGCTTCTGTGGCTTGCTGTAATTCATATTTTCTTACTCCATCATAAAAAAATTCTATAGAATCTTTACTACGTATATTTATTATATTTTGTAAGTGAGCTCTATATCTATAAACAGAATAACTACTAATGCACACCAAAGTAAGTATTCCCCAAAAAATAAATAATCTTACCGTTCTCCCCTTTTTATCCAATTTAATCCTCCATGTGTTTTATTCAAATAAATCACCAAAATCTATTTTCCCATAGTCTGTTATCACTTTTTCTTCTCCATTTCCATAATCATAAATAAACTTTGTAAATCGTGCTGTTCTATCATGACCTATTATGTCAAGTTCATCAATATACAGTTCTCCTTTATTACTTATCTTGTTCATATACTCAAACATTTCTTGTAAACTTTTAATCTCTTTGAACTCCTCCAAACCCTCGCTTTCAGAAATTGTCTTATATTTTTTTTCTTGCTCATTCCATACTCTTATGTGTTTCATATTATTATTAAAGTTTTTAATTGCTTGCTCAGTATCATGACTATCAAATGGATTTATTGTATATGAATAATTCATTCCAAGCTTTTCTAACATTAATTTATCCTCTCTTATATTAGTATCTTTAGTTAAATATCCATTCTTTCTAGCCTTTGCTTTACTTGTATTTGGATATAAACTTTCATAGTCTGACCATAATTTTTGAACAGTTTTCAAGGCTTTACTTTTTCTAAGAGTTATAGCTGTATACAATGCTAACTCTTTCCCCAATTTTAATACATTTAAATTATTATATAATGATTCTAAGTAAATCATTTTATTATCTTTTAATTCATTATTTATCCTTTTTGAATCTAGAATTCCTGATAACAAACCACCAACAGTACAGGCTATACTTAAGGGTGTTGCTAAAGGTGCTGCAGCTATTGACGGTATTGTAAGAATTAATGCAGCAATTGCTGTCCCCCAAGTTACCATTGCAGCACCATCAGAGCTTTTTGCACCAACACTATCTAATGCCTCTGATGCAAAATCTTTACTACTCTTACATACACTATTTCCTGATGTTACAAATATATAAACCTCTTGCAATTTAACTTCTATTCCCCACTCAGTTGCAACTCCGACATACGGATTTACTCCTAAATCTACCAATTCTCCATCATCATACTTTAAAGTGTATCCCATAAAATGTTTTGTTTCATCTTTATTTAATTCTATATTGAATAAAAGTTCTTCATTAAACTGAAAATTATACAAATTCCCTGCCACTATTACTTCATCCAAAAGTTTTACATTCAAGAAACTTCTCTGTATCATCTCATCAGTAGCACTAGAAACAATATCCTCAATACCAAACATAGTATTATCTTTAATGAATCTTTTCAGTTTATCGCAGGTATCTGTGAGTTTTGACCATGTTATTGGTTTTATAATAAATACTTTGTTGCTTAAACTACAAAATCTAGCATAAGCATTTGCACACCCCGATACATAAATAAAATTATCAAGAAGTGTATGTTGACAAATTGTAACATTAGATATTCGTTTGTCAGCAGTTGTAGCTATATAAGCACAACAAATAATTTTTTTTATTATATTTACATCTTCACATACACATAAATATATTCCTAACTTTATCAATGCATCCTCTTCACTCTCTTTCATGACTGATACATTCCTTAGTAACAGCTTTTTTACAATCAATTCATCCACTGTGCCGTCATCATTTAAAAATTTAGGATATTTATTATAGGACTTACTTAGTGTATATTCCTGCCCTGATGTTACAGGTGATATTATTCCTCCATGCTTGCATGGTAAATATGAGTTTGTATCTAAAGCATATTTACCGTTTATGGTAACACTCTTTCTAACATTTCTCCATTCTCCAAGTTTAAAACGGCAAATATGTTTGCCTACAAGCGGTTCATCATTCCATTTTGAACATGCAACAAATCCGTCAAACTTTTTATCATCGGTATTTGCAAGAGCCCCGGTTTCACTGCTGTCGGTATAAACACCATGATCAGCACTATTCAGTGTAGAATAATCACTTCCACGACTACAACAAAGTATTGCACCGTTAACAAGAAATTCTGTGCTTTCATCATTATGTTCTTTCCAATACTGCAACATTTTGTCTTTTATCTTTTTCTCGTCTGCATCTGTAAGCTCCCTTATCGATGCCCCAAAAGCGCCTTTTTTCTTACCTAATACTTCATATATCCATTCCACCTGACTTTTTTCTTCCATATCTACCTCTCATACATATCATTCTGCTACCTTTTATTCTTATTTCCTTATCATCTATACTCACTCTTACAAATTCATTCTCAACTTGACTTACTTTTGCAAATACTGTCACACATGTAAGTTTATTGACTTTATCATTTCAAAAGCTGCTCTTTTCCACTCATCCATATCATCATACCTGCAATTAAATGCTCCCTGAATAATATATTTGTCTATACTGATTAAATATATTATGTTATAAGCGGCTTCATCAATTCCATAGCTTTTAAACTGTATTAAGCTTATACTGTTCCCTGCAACACTTTCAATTGTTTTATCTTCAAAAAATACATATGCCGGATTCATGTTTTTTATCATTGTTTTTAACATGTTTATGGCATAGCTCATATCCCTTTCACCCGATGAAGTTACTAATAAATTAAACGAGAAATTTACGCTCCCATCAAGATTTGTATATATAACATCAGGCTTTTTCTCAGATATGTACTTAGTGTCTACAAGTTCAGGTAACATAATTACAAATTCATTCGGCATCATTACAGACAACTTTTCTTCAAACAACAGTTCTTTATGAAATAATGTAAGTGAGTTTTGTATATATAGCCCCTCTTCTATACTGCCGTATTCATCACGTCTTTTTATGTGCTTTGCACTTATTACCTCTTCATCAAAGTATTCCATGCCTATATCCTCTCTTATCTTTTTAACACTGTTATCTCATCATTTGATTCAATAGAAATCATCTGTGCCTCTATTTTTATTTTTCCTTTTGCATTTATATGAAGTTTTTCGATACTTCCAAAGTTTGTTAATGCTGATGAAAGGCTTAATATACTTGACCCTCCACATTTAACAGAAGTTTCATCCACTGACATTTCCTTTTTATCCTCTGTGGTAAGCCCTCTATCGCTCTTTTTAATATGATCAATTATATCAGAGGCAATGACAATCTTACTTTCTTCACTGTCTCCAAAATATAACTGCACTCTGCTGTTTACTTCAGGCATACAATACATGACATTTCCTGTAATCGGAATCCATACAACCGGAAAAACACTTTCAGAACAGTCAATATCACTTTTGACATAGATATGTTCTTCTTTTACATCTACAACCTTCCCACCGATTACAAGCCCAGTAATATTCTCATTAAGTTTTTGTGTTGATTTTATATATTGTTTATCACAAAGCTTGTATGTAAAAACCAAGTACCCTTCTCTGGTTTCTATTTTTTTCTCTTTTATATAAAATATTTTGCCCATAAACTCCGTCTTACTTCCAAGTTCATAGTCATTATAGTCTGATATTTTATAGTATCTATCCCCGACAGGCATATTATGGTGTACTTTTGATAAATCATTTTTTTCATAAATATCTATTTCAAACTCTGATTCATAATGATCCGGATGGAAATGTACCATATCTTCACTGTATGGCATACCATAATAAAAAGCTGTTACTCCTGATTTATAATCAGCCACAAGCACTTCTCCAAAGTTACTTGCAATTCTCTTTATAAACTCCCAATCAGTTTCCTTATATTGTAAAAACAGCTTTCCCAGCTTTTTAATTTCTGTATTATAAATCACCCTTGTCTCAATTTTAGAAGATACCTTTTCGATAACAGACTTTATATTATCTTCCTTATTTTGAAACAGCCTGTCATTTTTTTCTTTATCAAGCAACAAACTTTTGCTGAATGCTTCTATATGGCATACGCAGACACCTAAATCATTACTAAATCTAAAACTTTCGATTATTCCTTTGAACAAAATCTTAGTTTTGTTATCTGCTACATCGGTATACTCTATGCCTATATCGGAGCCTTTTATCTTATTTATTATGTTTTTAATTTGATTAATAAAACTATAACTGATATTAACCTTCAATTTTACGCATGCATGACTACATGGCTTTACTGTAAAATATAAATCAGCTACACTTTCTACTTCCAACAAACTATGTACTTTTACATTTCCTAAGCCAATCATTTTAAAATGCTCCTTTACAAGTATTTTTAGTACTCAATCTCCAAAGCCTGTAGGCAAATTCCTTTCATGCCTCGTTTTAATAGGCTTTCCACAAAATCAAGCCTTGCCACAGTAGACATGCCGTCAACACTTGGTATCTTAAATAAAGCTGTATCCGGTATATTTTTACCTATAAGTATTCCCTTATCTATATATCGTCCACGCCTGAATGTAGTTCTATCCGACAGACAATCTATTCTTTTAAGAATCGGGATTATATACTCATATGCTTCATCGCTGCTTTCTCCCATTAAAAGAACCCTCTTTATTACTGTTGCCGGCTCATAAAGCTTAAATATCCTGTATGCTTCATCAGACAACATAAATATTCCCTGATCCATTATATCCGGATATTTAGTATGCTCGTCAAATGAGTTCCGTATATTCACCAAAGATATCCCCGCTTGCTTATAACTTTCTCCTTCTTCAAGATATTCTTCTTTTATGCTCTTTCTCATATCAATCATTAAAGGTAGAGGCTCATAACTTTCGTCAGTACCTATAAGAAAATATCTTTCACTCATACAATATTCCCACTAAAAAAGTGTTCTCCCCTCTCCATATAAAGGCCATATACTATATTAAAATCATTTAATGCAGCCCCATTTTTCTTATTAATATATTCAACAAAGCACTCTATTGATTCTCTCCATATCTGCCTTCCGGTCATCAAATATCTAAGGCTATATTGATACTTTATATCCTTTTTTTGAAAATCTGTAACTTTTTCAATCTCCATATGATTAAGCATATATTTATCTATCGTAGCAAAGTCCTCTGTTATATACCTTTTCATTAAAGGAAGTTCCCTGTATATACTTTTATCGAGATTGCTCAAGTATAGATCCTTACCATATACCCCCAGTCTATATTCATATGATTGTGTAACAAAGCTGCTGTAGAGCGGCGAAATCACAATATATTTAGCATTTTTTTCTCCCAAAAGTTCCTCCAAGTCCTTAAAAACACATTGTTTATAATCATCTTTTTTCAGATGAAACTCTTTTAAAAACTCTTCACTTCTTTCCAAAAATAACTTATTTTGCATAATTTCAATATCCGTTATCACCTTACCCCCCATAAAACCTGAAAACTCTCATTATGACCAATCTTTGTACTTGTCATTAAATAATTCAAATAAACTAATCACACTCACTGATATTTCTTTACTTTCTCCATTTCCGTAATCATATATAAACTTTCCGGGTTGACCTGTTCTGTCATATCCAACTATATCAAGCTCATTCATATATAAAATATTTTCGTCATTTCGCCTATTCA
This sequence comes from Lachnoanaerobaculum sp. OBRC5-5, assembly GCF_000296385.1. Lineage (GTDB taxonomy): Bacteria > Bacillota > Clostridia > Lachnospirales > Lachnospiraceae > Lachnoanaerobaculum. Next base: position 2,643,325 of record NZ_JH815185.1, on the reverse strand, counting down.
TATACTCCCACAGTTCTTCAAAACTATTTATATCCTCAAACTCTTCCAACCCCTCATTCTCAGCAATCGTTATATATCTATTCTCATGTGCACTCCATATCTTATATGTTTCATATTATCATTAAAATTTTTTATCAGTTCTAATGTTTCTTCACCTTCAGTTATCTGAAAGGAGCCAAGGGTAGGTAAATCACCTAAAATATATGGCTTTATAACTTCATCATATATATCTAAAAGCACGGGTTCAGTTTCTATTATTCTGATATTTCCTTTACTATCTGTATACTCCATATTTGCACCTGCATACAGCATCATTCTGTATTTCTTCCAGCCATCTTCCATAAATTCCAATGCTTCTTTTTTCTCATATCTTCTAACTTTTTAGCTCTTTCCCTAAATAAATGATTTCCATATATCAATAATACTAAGGAAAATATTATACCGAAAAAACACATTTAGGCTTTAATTTGTTTCCCATTACAATAATACTCCTTATAAAGCTATTCCCTATACCCCTACTTCAATAAGCCAAATAAATTAACTAAGCTAATCCTATTGATTGATAATTCTTTAATTTTTCCATTCCCATAATCATATATAAACTTTGCATCTTGTGCTGTTCTGTCATATCCAACTATGTCAAGTTCATTTATATATATAACTCCTTCATCATTTCGCTTATTCATATATTCCCACAGTTCTTCAAAACTATTTATATCTTTAAACTCTTCCAATCCCTCATTTTCAGCAATTGATATATACCTGTTCTTATGTGCACCCCATATCTTTACATGTTTCATATTATCATTAAAGTTTTTTATAAATTCTGATGTTCTTTTACCTTCAGTTATCCGAAAGGAGCCAAGAGTAGGTATCTTACCTAAAATATATGGCTTTATAACTTCATCATATATATCCAACAGTGCCGGTTCAGTTTCTATTATTCTGATATTTCCTTCACTATCTGTATACTCCATATTTGCACCTGCATACAGCATCATTCTGTATTTTTTCCAGCCATCTTCCATAAATTCTAATGATTCTTTTTTTCTCATATCTTCCAATTTTTTAGCTCTTTCCTTAAATAAATGATTCCCATATATCAATAATACTAAGGAAAATATTATGAAGCAAAAAACCCATTTAGGCTTTAATTTGTTTCCCATTACAATAATACCTCCTCATGAAGCTATTCCTTATACTCCTATTTCAAGAAGCCAAATAAATTAACTAAGCTAATCCTATCAACTGATACTTCTTTAATTTCTCCATTCCCATTATCATATATAAACTTTGCATCTTGTCCTGTTCTATCATGTCCAACTATATCAAGTTCATTCATATATAAAACGTTTTCGTCATTTCGTTTATTCATATAATCAAAAACCTCCGGTATAGTTTTCAATTCCTGAAACTCTTCCAATCCCTCATTTTCAGAAATAGTCCTGTATCTACCCTCACGATTATTCCATATCTTTAAGTGCAACATATTATCATTAAAATTTCTTATTCTTGTAGTAGTCATGTAACTGTCAAATACACTGACATAATAACTGTAATCATTTCCTAACGCATCAATCTTCATATCTCCCGCAGTCATATTATCATCAGGTGTTAATTTACCACTACTCTTAGAATTAACTTTTCTATTGTTAAGTTCTCTCTTATACGATAGCCAAGTACTTTCGCTTTTCTTCAATATCGGTGTAGTTCTCAATGTGATAGCTGTATACAATGACATACACTCACTCATCCTTATTACATTTGTATTTTTATTGTTTGCATCCAGATACAATCGTTTATTTGTCCCAGTTTCATCACTCCTTCTATCTGCATCAGCCTCACCTGCTGCCAGGCCTGTTACAGTGCAGGCAAATCCCAATGGTGCTGCAAAAGGTGCTGATGCTAAAGCAGGTATTATTGACAATGCTATTGAAATTCCCGCAGTTCCCCATGTTATTACAGTTGTCTTTCCGGAGTTTTTAGCATCCACACTCCCTACTACCAAATTTGAAATCTCAGCAATACTGTCGAACTTATTATCCCCTGAGGTTATATAAATATAAGCCTCCTGTAGTATAGGTGTAACCGTATATTTATCGACCCTCTCCATCTTTAATCCTTCTTGTATTAAAACACTGCTTTTTGTCAACTCTCCATCGTGATAACGTAAATTATATAACAGTACTCCTGTATTAGCCCCACTGTCAAACTTGATACTATGAACTCTATCTATATCTGACACTGTTGTATATATATTGCCTGCCAGCAATATTGTATCCAATAATTTTACGTTTAAAATTTGTATTTTTATAGCATCTACCTCTGTTCTGTCCACATCCGGCTTTGCGTCAGAAAGTATTTTCTCATTTACATATCGTTTCAACTTGGCAGCAGTATTACCAAGTTTATCCCATGTTGGAGGAAACTTTATATCTACCCTGTTACGTAGGCTACAAAATCTTGCATATGCAGTAGACCAAGATAATACATATTTGAAGTTATCAAGAAGTGTATATTGATAAAATTGCTCTTCAACTTCATTTCTATAGAATTGCTCTAAGTATGCACAACAAATAATCTTTCTCAACTTCTCTACATCAGTACATACACATAAATATATTCCCAACTTAATCAAGGCATCTATCTCATTCTCTTTCATTTGCTGCATATTTCTTAACAACAATTTTTTAATAATTAATTCATCTACTGTGCCGTCATCGTTTAAAAATTTAGGATATTTATTATAGGACTTACTTAGTGTATATTCCTGCCCTGATGTTACAGGTGATATTATTCCTCCATGTTTGCATGGCAAATATGAGTTTGTATCTAAGGCATACTTACCGTTTATGGTGACACTCTTTCTAACATTTTTCCATTCTCCAAGCTTAAAACGGCAAATATGTTTGCTTACAAGCGGTTCATCATTCCATTTTGAACATGCAACAAATCCGTCAAATTTTTTATCATCGGTATTTGCAAGCGCTCCGGTTTCACTGCTGTCGGTATAGACACCATGATCAGCACTATTAAGCGTAGAATAATCACTTCCGCGACTACAACAAAGTACCGCTCCATTGACAAGAAATTCAGTGCTTTCATCATTATGTTCTTTCCAGTACCGCAACATTTCTTCTCTTATCTTTTTCTCATCTGCATCTGTAAGCTCCCTTATAGATGCCCCCAAAATCCCTTTTTTCTTACCTAATACTTCATATATCCATTCCGCCTGATTTTTTTCTTTCATACGTACCTCCCGCAATGTAGCTCGTATCAATATTCTATCCTAAGTATACTTTACTTCCTTTATTGGTTATTCCGTCATTCATTTCTATCTGTGTTCCGTTTTGTGTTATTTGTACTGATGTAGGCGATATCAAGCTTATGCCTGCATTACTGCTTTCTATCAGCACTTCAGTTTTTGCAGCTATTGATATCATCCCGCTACTTTTTATACTTATTCCCTTATCATCTTTAAGTTCTATACTTGAACCGCTATTATCTGTAATAAGTACACTTTCAGGACTCAATCTGATTTCCTTTCCTTCTTTATTTTTGAAAAATTTAATTTCAGGATTGTCACGACCGCCTGCACTGCCTACATGAAAAGCGTTTTGTACATATATATTTTGTTCATTTGCATCAGGGAATTTCACTATTACCCTATCTCCGACTTCAGGCATACAATACCAGCTCCCTCCTTCAGGTGAAGAATATACTGTAGCGTAGTTTAGGAACGTCTTATCATCAGAATCGTTTTCATCATCATCTATACTCACTTTTACAAGTTCATTTTCGACTTGACACACCTTTGCAAATAATGCCGCACCTATAAGTTTTTCATTCTGATACGCCTTAGTCTTTACATCACTTTCTTTCATTAATATGTACTCATTAATCACTTCTCTATGTTCCAGTCTGCTGACTCTTGCTACAACAGCCTGTGTTTCGCCAAAAAATGTTAATCTTTCCCCTATTTCATAATGTTCTCTTACAGCAACTTTATAATATGCCTTGCCTGAATTAAGTAAAGACTCATCACCACTGTCAACTCCAAGCTCGTAATATTCCGACCTCAACAGCTTTTCCTGTCTACATGGAAGTCCTATAAAAAACTTAACGCCCTCTACACTACAGTCAGGGTATATCACTGTATTAGCAGAAAATGCCAGCCTTTTCAGATACTCCCAATCAGTTTCTTTATACTGACACATAAACCCCTGAGTTTTCTTATCATCACCTGAAGTCATTATAAATGCACTGTTATTATAACTTTCTATGATAATATCAATAATATCTCTGTAGCTAACTCCTGCATTTTGAAATGTTCTTATATGCTCTTTTCCATCCATAAGTACACTTTGTGTCATCAGGCCAAGAGTCATATAGTGAACATCTCCGTTACTTTTTATATTGCAGGAAGTGATAATTCCACAAAACAGAACTATACTATTACCCTCATATGTTTTAGCAATTATTTGTGTCACCTTTCCGCCAGATGATAAATATTCTTCTTTTTTATCCCCTCTTATAGTACCTCCAATAACTGCCTTACCATGTTTATTGGGCTTAATCTCTGAATAAAATTCCTGTATATCAATAAAATCAAAACCGTATATTTCTAAAAGTTCCGCCCTCATAACACACCTCCATGTACATATCTTTTATTCCATTAAATAACAAGATAGTTTCTAATCTCTGTTAAAAACTTTCAATATCAGTTAAACTTTTCTCACATCACTCACCTATATCTTCATTTATCTCCTGTAATGATGTATAAGGTATTTTTATATCTTCTATATTTTTTTTAATAAATTCTCCATTTACAAGCTCATAAATCATGCCATCATAAATAACTGCCTCATCAAATGTTCTGTACATTATATCTATCGGTCTGTTATATGAATAATATATAGGATATGTATAGTATTCTTTTAATGTCGTTACATATATATATCCATCTATAAAATAATATTCTGAAGTCGATTTTTCATCTTCTCCGTAAATTATTACAGTACATCTTGACACTTTATTATTTGTATCAATATATTTTACTACTTCCCCATCCCAGCCTATTATATCTTTATTAACAACTGTTATCTCTTCATCTAAATAATCAGTCGAAAATTTTTTATAAAATCCACTTATATCACTTTTTATATTATTGATATTTATTTTTTTGTTAACCGAGGAGTCCATACATCCTGTTATTAATATACATAATACAAAAAATAAACTCAGAAATTTAATATTACTCTTCATGCCTATCTTTATCCCTTATTAATTCCAGGTTTTTTCAAATTCATCAGGTGTTCCATATTGTTGTTTCAACTCTTTGGTAGTGCTTCCCCAATCAGGTAGTTGAAAATGGGGTTTATCTACCGGCTTTTTCCAATCTCCACCCCATTCAAGACCTATAGATTTCCCTATTGCACCAACTTTACTAAAGAATCCATCTTTATCATAATATGGATCATTCCCATCATTTCTACAAAAATCAAATGCTGTTCCCCATTGGTGATGTGAAGAATAGTCTGACCCCCTTGCATTAGTAACAATATTTCCTGAAGTTGTCCGCCCTTGTGCATACAGCCTGTCTTGTTCTTCAGCCGTTCTGATTTCTTGTGTTATTCTTATTAATAATCCCTTACTTTCACATTCTTCAATTAGTTTTTTCTGCAATATTTTTAGCTTTGGATGAATATCACTAACATTATGACCTGTATTATTTCTTTTTTTAGTACATACTCCATTCCCATCCACATGATATGTAGTACCTTCCCATGTAATGTCTTTATTGACCACCATTGCCCCATCTTCTCCAAGATAGTAATTTTTTCCATCAGCGCCCTTTACCATTTGTGATGTTACCATTTCTCCATTGCTTCCAAGGTAATACCATTTCCCTGCACTATCCTGTCTCCATTCAGATTTTACCATCTGACCATTGCTTCTTACATAGTACCACTTTCCGACACTATCCTGTCTCCACTCAGATTTTGCTATCTCACCGTTACTTTTTATGTAGTACCAGTTCTTATTTGTTTTATCCTGTATCCATTCAGACTCTGCCATATCACCTTTGCTATGAAAATAATAGATTTTTCCACTTATAGTACGCCAGCCTGTTTGCATAACTCCGGTAGACTCAAAGTAATACCACTTGCCATCTATCAGCTTCCATCCTGTTACAGGTTTACCGTTTTCATTATACATCCAACCTATCTCAGTCTTAACCCATCCGTTACGTTCAGATTTATTTATATTACTTAATACACTGTTTTTATTCCCTGAAGCTGCTTTTGCTGCTGTACGCACTCCTGTTGTATCATGGTACATCACATAGTTTATATCTTTTATTCCCATAGTCTTTTCTCCTGATTTTTTTAACTCTGTTTTAGTTAGACTTCCTATTACTACAGGTATAGAGCCTTGCACCATTTTTAAAATTTCCATCTCCGCTCTTTGTTCTGAACTTCCGGTTACCAAAACACAAGAAGGAATAGAGCCTAATGCATTTTTTGCCATTTTATTCATGTTGAATTTTCGCCTGTCCAAACTTTTGACCGGTATTCTGTTTGCCTTTTCCTTGGTACTAAATGACACACTTTTGCCACTCATATCTACGCGATTATTTATCTTCACAGATGATTTCATACTCTACCTCCTGATATATAAAACACAAATTCCTGTATAAAAATATGTATTCCATATATTAGCTTAACATTGATTTTCCAGTTACTTATTCCACATCATCATAATCGGATGTTTTTACTTCCTCTCTTTTTTCTTCCCATCCATAATTATTTCCTGCATAATCAATATACATAAATTTGCCTGAGCCGATTTCTAAAATATCCCCATCTTTCAGCTCTTTCGAAGTATATACAGCCTTCCCGTTTAATCTCACAAAACCCATACACTCTTCTCCCAACAACGTACCCTTAAGTCCTCGCATATCAAAAGCTATTACAGCATGCCTTTTATCCCTTATGTCATCATAACCTAGGATTTGTATAGTCATCGTGTCGTTTTTACCAATATAATTTTTCCCTTCCACTATATTGTATGAACGTCCCATTCTTGATCCTTCTATACAAACAATCCATGCACATACAGGAAACTCCTCTTCAAGTGATAGTTTTTTTGAGGTTCTCTTATCTTTGTACTTTTCTTCTAAAGTAAGTTTTTCCCTTTTTAAAGTTTTATATTTCCTATTCTTTAGTGACAAATCTTCCTTGGCGCCTATTTCTTCACATTTCCACTTATCCGACAGTTCTTCATGTTTTGATAAAAATTCTTTATATAAAAATTTGCTGTTTCCAATCTCTAAAATGTTTTTATCTTCCAATACATATTTATCATATTGAGGTTTATCCTTAATGTATACAATCCCGTCCGCTCTTGCAGGTAACAGCATTCCCTTATTTTCATTCTCATCAAAGTATATAAGGGTATGTTTTTTCTTTATCTTCTCATCTCCAAGTATCTGTATCTCATTGTCTCGGTCCGTACCTATAAAGTTTTCTCCGAAGCTTATTACATAACTCTTCCCTCTTCTTGCACCCTCTATACATACAAGCCATGCACATACCGGTCTCTCTTCCTTTAGGGAAAGTCCACATTCTTTCCTTAAACTTACATAAACTTTTTCAGGAGTGTCCAGATCAAAGCCACAGTGTGGGCATATTGTTCCATACCTTGTTTTTGAAAACCTGTGTCCGTAAGGGCAGTCCATTATGTTTGACATCTTTTCCTCCTAACTGCTGCTAATCCACCAAGATCTTCTTTGGGCTAAATCCTGTAGTCCTATGTCCGTCCGGATCTTTTGCACTGCTTAATATATACAAAAGTCCGGTATAAATTTCTGTATTGCTTAGCCGGCTTCCCTTTAGCTTTCCTTCCTTAAATGCTATATAGTTTTCTATAATATTTCTGCCTATTCCTTCCTTACTGTTTATGACCATATAGCAAAAGACTCTGTCAGTTTCTTCACATTTTTTTGTATTAAGGTATTCCTTAGCATATGCTTTTAATACATCTATATTAAATGACTTCTCACCATACCCTGCATAATCTGCATTCATAAGATGTATAGTATCATACTCGGATCTCATGTCAGCAAAGTCAAGATAAGTATCCCTTAATATAAACCCCGACTTGAGCAAAAAGTCGCAAAGTAAAATCTCTCCATCACTACTTTCTTCCTCTTCAGACAGAAAAGCCTCTATCTCGCTTATTATAAAGTCTTTATCCCTTACCTCTTTACACTTTAACTTTAAATACTCCCTTTGCTCAGTATTGGTGTATGCTACTTTTATTTCTTTATGTATCTGATATACCTCACCTTTCAGTTTTACAAGTCCCTTTCCGATGATAATATATTTATTCTCATGGTCTGAGCTTAATCTTAATCCTCTTATAACTCCGTCTGTATATCCATCATAAAGAATTGAGAGCAGATCTCTTGGGTAGTCTCTTAGTATTTCAAGTGCATCTTTTTTTAAGATCCTTCCGGTCTCAAACAAAGGGTATCTGTTTTCCATTAGCTTCTCCTTTACATTTAGTGCTCTCCATCAAAGAAATCACAAATCCATTCGTCGGTTTCAAACTTATACTCCTGCCCCTCTCCTGCATATAATATATCTTTCAACCTATATACCGGTACTATCTGAAATCCCCATTTTTTATAGTCTACAAAGGCAAATATCTTCAGTTCTCCGTTTTGTATATCATCCGTATCTTCCTGCTTAATATATCCGCTATATCTTCCTGCAAGCTCAATTCTGTCAGTCTCTCTTGCCTCATCTTTTTTGAAATGGAAAAGATACTCGAATCGTACATTTTCAGAAGCGTCATACAAATACATTCTAAGCAATATATCTTCAAGGCTTCTAAGTAAACTTCCGGTCATCTTATTGCTTTCAAAACCGTCAATAAGTACCTCTTGTCTGCCTGAGTATGACAATGCTTTTATTTTATAAGGAATCAGAGCCTCCTCATCTCTTATATCAAATCCCGCATATCCGGTTCTTTTATCATAAAGATACCTCATAAGTCCGTCCACACAGGCAAGTTTTAACTCTTCCTTTTTAACGCTCCCACCGCTTTGCATCATATTACCGGGTACAAATTCTTTCAGTGCATCCCTAAACAAACCGATCTTGCAGGACTGTCCTGTAAGTCTAATCATGTCAAAGTTGTAAAGTTCTCCATTTGTATACAATCTTTCCATAAATGCTTTCATAACCGCATATATTTCACCGGCAATAAGCTTTTCAACTTCATAACGGTTGAAATTTATCTTTGGCATTTCTTCCAATATATCAAGTTTATCTTCTTTAAATATGGAAAGCTTATAACGATCCGCCTCAAGCCTTAGAAGTCCTGATTTTATATTTTTATCCTCAGGTACTTCTATAACAATATCATTTCCTGAAAAAAGTCCTTGTTTTATTTCATCTGCAAGAGTAAATAAAAAGAAGTAATTATTTCTTACTCTGTAATACCCCTCCTTGCCATACGTTTCAAAATGTTTAAACGCAGTAGGTAAAATTTCTTCTACCCTTTCATAAGCTTTCTGCAAGCCCTCATAGAAGCTTTCCACACTTTCTTCATCAATATATCTATAAGGATCACCCGGCAGATCCTCAATCACTTCACTACCGAGGTCTTTCTCAAGTCCAAGAAGTTTGGATACAATTTTCAGTTTTAGAAGTTGCATTATTCTGTAGGTAATATTGTTTCCCCCAAAATCCGTATTACCGTTTTTGTAGCTGTTTTCCATGATATAGGTCTGTATATCACCCTTTGCATGTACCTTAAACTTGCATGCACTAAGATCTGTGGTTCCTCCTCCACAGTCCATTATCAGTGCCTTATAGCTTTCACCGTCTTTTAAGCGATTTTTCTCCCTCATCTTACTTATAAAACTATAAAGTACTGCTGTGCTCTCATCCAAAGTCACCTTTATTTCTAACGAAAGCATTTCTGACAGAATACCAAGCATTTGCTCATACACATGCTTTTGCTTTACGGGTACTGTAATATACACTTCTTTTATACAGCATTTAAAACTGTCTCTGGTAATATCCAGTACATGCCTTAAATATGCTCCTATAATCTCTATTCTTTGTACGTATTTATACCTTCCTTTTGAGTCTGTGAGTTCTTCCTTCCTCTCAAAATCTCCTACCCATCTTTTAATATCATAAAAGACTGAAAAACCTTTATCCGTATAGCTTAGATTGGCATACCACAAAGCTTTTCTTCCGAAAGCATACTCTATACAATTCTCTTTAACCTCTGTTACAGCAACTACTGTCGGAATCATCATTTCCATAAAGTTTTCTCCACCGACAGATTCAAAAAAAACAGTATGACAGATGGTATTCTCCTTTATGCCTCTTTGCTTCGCAGTGTTTATCTGCCTGTAATAGCTGCTGTCAGCATACATAGCAACAGTTGTATTGGTAGAACCTAAATCCAGAGCTATCGGCATATGTAACTCTATAAGTGGAAGTACTTCAAAGTCCATTATAGGAAGTTTATAGGCTTTATATTTTAGAAGTGATGCATTTGCTTCTTTATCTCCTATATATGTATGATATATAAACTCTGAAGCATCCCTTTCCATAAGATAAAGGCTGTAATCCTTTGTTTCGGTAACAATGCATGAAAGATCAGCCTCTTTTACCAAATATAAAGAATCCTTTTTATCTCCCATTGATACAACATTAAATACGGCACACACCTTTTTATCTCCGCTTACAATCAGGGCATTTGTATTTAAGAATTTTTCTTTGTACTCAATTTTATAATCATCTAAAAAGTTTAGCGCAGCACCTTCATAAATACTGATTTTCCCGGATATTCGAAGTTCTTCTTTCTCAGGCTCTCTTATACTGAACTTATCAAGGATTTGCTCTATACGCTCTCTTCCACCCGGTATCTCTTTTCTTATCAATTCATCTTCAAAGCTTTGGCAATATGAAAGAATCATCTCTATAAGCTCTTCATTTGTCAGGTTCTTATCAAGTCCCTTTACTATATGTTCCCTACGGCAAACTTCCCTCAGTCTGTATTCACTCATTAACTCAAGCTCGCTTCTTGAATACAGTGCAGCCTGTTCCACTTTTATTTCTCTGTTAAGCTTATAGCCCATAGCATTTCTACCGTCCTATACCTTTATTTTTTATAATAGCCTAATATATTGCTGTCTCTCCGATTCTCATACTCTCACCTACTCCTATGACACCAAAATGATGTTTCCAAAAGACATCCATTTCATAAGACAATGACAAGAACATATCTTTAAGCATTTCTATTGTTTCAATATCTTTTTTTGTCTTATCCACCCCTGTAAAAAGAATAAGTTTTTTAACATCCTCACTATGTATGTATAGATTGGAGTTTGGATAAAGCTCTCTCAATACTTTTTTAAAAATGGTGATATAATCTCCGCAGCTATATAAATCAAGCAAACAAAATATAATTCTTTTCGCCTTTTCAAAGCCAAGATGAAATAGTGTCTCTCTAAATCTCTTCAAAAATGCTCCCGACTCTATCTCTTTTAAGATATACATCGCCTTTAGCTCCTTTTTATCCGTTCCGCTCCTAAGATCCCATACCGCTATATAATGCATCATCACATCAAGGAATAATTCTCTTATGTTTTCATATCCTACTATGTCCGGCAAAAATATATCACCCAGTTCATTTGAAAAACGATACAGAGGATTCACTTCCAATTCCGTATCTTCAACTGTATCATAATTTAAAAAATCAAAAGAACTTTCCGTATACGGGCTGGGGCTTTTACTGTTTATAAATCTAAGTTCTTCCAATTTGTGTCCGTTTTTCTTTGCTTTTAATACAATTTCCCATATACAGTTCATACCTTGCTCCTACTTTTAATAATAAATAATTTCCGGGTTCATTCTTAGTAAGTCAAATTCATCAATAAAATATTTACCCTTCATATGTTTCGGTAGTCTTATGGTTTTTAAATTTATACAATCTGACACAACATCATTACTTATATATTCTATACTGTCCGGAAATGTTATTGTCGCAAATCCTGTACAACTATGAAAAGCAAAACTTTCAACTCTTTGTAGCTTTATTGGCAAAGTGATTTCTTCTAGACTTACACAGCCGTCAAAAGCTTTTTCATCAATTTTTTTTAGTTCACTCCCTTCTGCAAATCTGACTTCTTTTAAATTTTCACATGATCTGAATGCACCAAATCCTATAAATTCCACACTTTTGGGAATTTCCACTGTCTCAAGTCCCTTTGATTCTGAAAAAACCAATCCTACTATCAGTTTTGTTCCGTCTTGAATTTTTACAAAACTGTCATTTCCTGAATGTTCCAGCAATATGTTTTGAAAATATTTACAGTGATATTCATCCTGTTCCAAATTTTTAAGCCATAAGGTATTTTTAAAAACACATGCACTTACTTTTTCAGGTGTATGAGACATTTTTACTTCCTTTAAACTTACACAATTTTCAAATGATCTAAAGCCTATAAAACTTACTGTTTCAGGAATATCTACACTTTCTATATTGCAAGCATAAAACGCCTTACTTCTAATCTTCTCCAATTTGCTTGGTATATTTATATCTTTAAGTTCATGACACTCAGCAAATGCTTCATCTCCTATACAAATAAGACTTTCAGGCAACTCTGCCGAAACCAGATTCTCCATTCCGGCACAAGCTCCATTTGCTATAACTCTGGTTCCCTCCTTTACCTTGATATCAGAAATCCCCCTATTACACTTTATTAATACTTTACCTATATAAATATCATTATTCTTATCTGATAAATTCTCTATATAATACTTCGTTTCATTAAATACCTCTGTCTCTACATATCTTATTCCTTCGGACATTTTTATCTCTTCAAGATTCTTGCAGGAATAAAACGCTTTTGACTCTATTTCTTCTACGGAATCTTTATACTTTTAATATTTTCACATCCTGAAAAAGCCTCTGCCATTATAGACTTTATTCCTTCTCTCATTTCCACTTCTTCTAATCCTTGACAATTTAAGAAGGCTCCTGTAAATATCTTTTCTATTCCGTCATGAAGTATAATTTTTTTCAAACTTTTACATTCTTCAAAAGTATATCCTTCAATTGCAGTAATACCCAAAGGAATATTTACTTTTTCCAAACTATGGCAACCTCTAAACGCATTAATTCTTAGTCTTTTTAGATTTTCAGGCAGCTCTATGACTCTTAAATTAACGCAGTTTCTAAATGCACTTTCTTCAATATTTTTCAGATTTTTAGGCAATTCTATATGCTCTAATTGATAACAATCTTCAAAGGCAGAATTTCCTATAGTTTCAATTGTTTCAGGTAATTCTACACTTTCTAGTTTTTTACATTCTCTAAAAGCATTATCACCCAGTTTTGTAACACCTACAGGAACTGTAATTTGTTTTATACTTGACCTTCTCTCAATTATTCCGCTTTCTATTCTTATTAATACATTGTCCTCTATTATAAGTTTGGATTTTACATGAGTAGAAATATACAGTAAAATGACTGTTAGTATCGGTATTAATACTATAAACCTATATCGTCTCTTTCTATGCCTGCTTCTATGCATATTTTCTCCTCACAATTATCTTATTTTCCATTCATTGCTTTTTAAGCTATTACCTAGTTTTTCAATATTCTCTGCTTTTTTATCATTATCTTCTGTACTGTATCCTGTCAATAATATAAATTTACCCTCAAGATACTTTTGTCCGTATATTGTAGTAGCAACTTCTTCTCTATATTCATCAAAATCCACTATATCAAACCTGGTGATTGTGAATGGCTTCAAACTGCAATCTCCCCATCCATTATCCCCATATAGGTCTGTATATACATCATATAATATTATTTTCGTCGGCTTTGTACTTCTTTTAATAATCTCATTTTTTAACTTTTTTAAAAGATCTTTGGATGACAAAGTGAACAATGCCCCAATAACTGCTAAACCTGCACTGATACCTCCTGTAACTGTCCCAAATATTTCAGCCCCCATTAATCCTAGATAATTAAGTAATGCCGGAATTCCATATGAAAGTCCCGAAAAAAATAACGATGCCCACCCTGAATTTTCAGACAAATTAGCAGCTTTATTAGGTGAGAGCCAATGTTTATCTTCTTCTATCATTGTATCTATTAAAAAATTCAGTTCACTTATATAAGCTCCATTTAGATACATTATTATAGCAGGAGTACCTCTATTGTTTCTTCTACTTAAATCTTCATAAATATCAGGATTTTTCTTTTTGAATTTACTATTCATTACCCATATTCCTGATACAGTGTCATTTTTAACATTTCCATCTATGGTTGTATTTAAAATTGCAGTCTCCTGATTTCCAATTAACTTATAATCAATGGCGTTTTCCTCAAAGCAATCTATTTCAAAATAATAATCCCTATTAGCATAAAGAGCTATATTTATACAATAGTTCTCCTCATTTGTCACATGTTTTTTTATCTCATATTCACCTACATATCTTAATTTACCACAAAGGAATTCATAGACAAATACACTTCCGGCTGTCAAAGTAGTTTTACCATGCTGAGGCACTACGCCAAAATTATATAACCCTGAATTCTTAACTTTTACATGACCTACAAAATCCTTTTTATCTCTTGGTCGTCTCCAAGTTCCTTTCACATTCTCAACTATTTCCACAGCATCTTTTACCTCTGTATTATCATAACTTGGTGAAGCTTGTCCAGAAGTTTTGAATGAAACTATTCCCCCTTTTTCACATACTGTTATGGAATCCTGTGTAACTGCCTCAGCACACTCATTAGTTTTAAGATCCACTATATATAGCTTCTTACCTTCAATTACGGACCATTCACTTAGTTTCGGAACGCATTTACAAGGTTTACTTTTATCTTTATTGCATATCCCAAAACCGCTTATATTTGTAGGTTTACTGTCTCCCTTAATAATTAACGGTCTTCCATCCGAAGTATAAGAACCATGATCCCTTGATAAATTTAGTACACCGGTTTTGCTTCCATATTTACATGATACTTCCGCTCCCCTGACCACATACTCTTTACTTACCGAACCATTTATCAACTGCTGTTTATACATTTTCTCAATATTATCTGACATAAGTATTTGTCCTATTATTTATCAAAACTATAACTATTTTCCAAAATTCCTATACAGATATATTCATCAAAATTTATCTGTACCTGAGAAACAGCGTACCTTACAATTCCCTCACAAAGATTGCTGTCACTGTTTCTTAGGAATTTCAAAATCAATTTAGGGCTATCTTTCTTTATCACAATCTCTTCCTCAAAAAAACTATTCATGTCAGGTAAGATTTTATCTTCTTCTTTTAAAAATTGTTCCTCTACAGCTTCAAACCTTTCGCAAGACTTTAGAGATATATACTCTGAAATATCAAGTTCTTCAATTATCCTTTCTATTTCTGCCTTGGTATGTATTTTTACATTTCTATTTTTCTTCCATCTTCCAATCATGTTTTCTTTTCTTTTATTGCTTATTAAATCTATGGGCAATTCTTCTTTTGTATAACGAATATCAAAGATATTATAGCCGGTAAGGTCACTGTAGCTTTCCTCATAGGACTTTATAAAAATTCTTTCATCTTCATGTCTTATGCCGACCATTCCTTCTGTTTTTGCTATCAGTCTTAATGCTACTTCTTTATCTTTTGATAATACCATTTCCCTCTCATAGTACAATCCGTCGTTACATGGACTCAAAAAAGTGCTGCTTTTAAATAAAGTTTTTTCTATATTCCATACCGGATATATATCTTCTTTGATCATATCAGAGTATTTCCCATAGTCCACTTCCACTCCTCTTGCATCATCCGGTACATCTGACAAGTCAATATCAAAAAAACGATCAATATATACTGTATTTACAGTATCCCATATAAGCCCGTTGTGTGAGAAAGTTTCATGTAAATCGGCTACTTCTCTCCTGTATCGAAAAGCTTTCTTAGGCTTTACAAAAATATCCACCTGTTCTCTTTCTTTTGTGAAAGTAACTCTCAATTTATCCTTTGAAAAATTTTTGCAAATACTGTCCGTTGCATCTAAATATACAGTCTTCACATTGTTTTCTCTTTGTTTTTCTTCTATTGCATCATTCTCCTCTAATACATCTTCCTCAGATATAGGATAAAATCGTTTTAAAAATACCTTTTCTTTTTTTGAAAGCAACATTATCGCAATTTCATAGCTTTCTTTGCTATCTTCCAGCTCATCATAAACTTTCCGATATAATGTTTTGAATCTTTCTTCAAATACTTCACTCATCTTATACAGGCCTTCATATAAAACACTTTTGGCCAGAGCATATTCATCTTCATCCTTTATCTCGGAAAGTCTGTCCTTAACATATTTTTTTACGTCAAATTCATCTAAATATCCCATACCCTTATAAACTCCTCCAATATCAGTTTGACGAAGACTCCGACTCGCTTGTTTGCTGTACTGTGGATTCATTAGTTGCTGTAGAAGGTACTGCTTCTTTCTGCTTTATTTCATCAATCCTTTTTTGTACATCATTAAGCTTTTTATCCATCTGTATTGTATTTATCTCATCATTAATCTTTACATAAAGTCTTCTTGCATACTCATAATTTTCTCTGGCTGTTTCAAAATCACCCCTTAAAAAGGCTTCATCTCCTGTAATCGCATAGCCGCTTGCAGCATTTTTTTCCTCTTCACTTTCACTGATTTTCTTATCTGCTGTAGAGATTTTCTCCTCTATTTCAGCAAGTCCGGCACTTTCACCTGATTTTTCCAACAAATCTTTTGCCGTATTATAGTTTGCCCTTGCAGACAAAAAATCACCTTTGCTTAATGCCTCATCTCCCGCACTTAACATATCATTTGCCGATTGAAAGTTCTTTGACTGTTTGTCCGCTTCAGCCTGTTTTCCTTCCTGATCTTTTGCAATAGCTTGATCTACCGCTAAGAGCTTGGCCTCCGCCTTTAACTTTCCCTCTTCATAACCTATCTTTCTTGACTCATTTTTTGCGTCATTGTATCGTTCTCTTGCCCTTTCGTATATTTCAGAGTCAAAAAGTATATCTCCGTTATCCAAACTTAGATTTACGCTTTCATATCCCGATATAAAATCAAGTTTTCCTTTTACATAAGAAAGCCCGGCATTATCTGCATATGGAATTTCATCCAATACAAGTTTATATAAAGATTTTGCTTCACTGTAACTTTCGGCATCGTATTTTTCATCTGCCTCAAGTATTCCTTCAATAACTTGTTCATAGTGATAAAGCAACTCTTTCATATCCTTATCTCTGAGGCCTTCAGCCTTCTTTATTGACTCTTCACATTCTGTATCCGCTTTTTTATAATTTTCCATTTCAATAAATTTAAGCATCTTATCATAATGTGTATCCATATCTTCTTTTAACTCTTTTCTATATCGAGTATAAAAATATATAGCAATAACTGTAGCTAATATTAAAACTACAGCAACAATCGAACCGATTAAAATAAGCTTCCTTCTTCTTTTCTTCTTCGTATCCGACTCAATAAATACTTTATCAATATAAATCCCTGCAATTGTATAATTGTCAATATATTTTCTGTTTTTATCGAGTAGTGCAGTTTCCACTTCTCCAAGACATTCACTCGGATCTTTTCCACTGTTTTCAAAAATCTTATCAATTTCTCCCTCGGACACATTCTCCCAAATGCCCTTTGTATAGAGAATTAAAATATCTGTATCAAAAAGTTTTATTTTTCCTGATATTACCGGAGAAAAATCCTTCTGCCCCAAATATGAATATAAATTGCTTCTTTGTTCATGTCTTGATAAGGCATCTTCACTAAGCAGTTCATTTGATACCATCTCACTGCTTAAAGATGTATCAGTACTTTTATAAAAAACTTTATTATTTCTATATAATCTTATTCTTGTATTTCCGGCATATGCTAAACGCAGATTCTCATAATCGGTTACTGCAACTACTATTGATGCCTTTAATCTCATGTACTTTTCAGACTTTAACAGTACTTCATTTGCATATTTTAAATACTTATGTATACTTGCCTTTGACATTGACGGTTTTTCCTGAAATTTTAAAATTACACTTTCCACCGCTTCCTTTGCAGACTCGGTATCTGCTATATCCTCAATACCGTCTGCCAGTACGTAGCAGGCAAAATTATCAAGCTCCGCATAAGCAAAATAATCACTGTTTTTAAGTGCACTGCCCTCTTCTGAAATAAAATTTGTATTAAATCTGCTGTTTTGCTTACGCATTTTCTCCTCCTACATTCCAATAATTATCAGTCCCAGATTAGCCGTTTCTTTATTTTTACCTTTTATAACTTCTATAATCTCTCTTGCTTTTTCTTTACATGAGTTCTTTTTTACAAGAACTTCTTCCATTTCCCTAACTGAAATACTGTTTTGCACACTTTCAGTTAGCATTACAAGTATATCTTTTTTCTTTAATCTTATATCATTCCTACTTACAAGAGGAGGCATATAATCATCTCTTCCTACAAAATTGTATGCCCTGTTTATATCGGAAATTCTAAGTGCTGCCTCTTTACTTAAAAGCCCTTTACTTACTTTTTCTTTTATAAGCTCCTCCATAATCTGCCCCTTACTAAGTAGTATCAGTTCTTTTCCTCTAAAAATATAAATATTCATATGCCCGACTATGGCGTATTTCAATGTATTTCCATTTAGTACAATACATCCTGCATAAGCCTTTCCCATATCCGGTATATTTAGTACATTTGTATTAGCCAGTTTAAATACCTTTTCAAAGAAGCTGTCAGGACTTTGTGTACTGTCATATTGGTCATATAATTTAGTAAAAGTCCTTACCGTAGTCAGTGCCGCAACTTTTCCTACATAATCTCTTCCTTCCCCTGCTGTAAGAACCGCCATCATGCCGCCATTTAATCTTTTAATACCATATGCATTTGTCTGAATCTGTCTTTTTCCTATATCAAGTACAGCTTCTACATCACATTTACCGTTTTTTTCTTTTTTTACTTGTATAGATATCCTTAGAATTAAAATTCCAAAAGCAGTTATTATACAAATTACATTTGCCCATAAAGCAATTTCCATATTATTTACCTCATAATTATTTTTACCATGAAAACTGCTTACCACATAAGGCAATATATAAAAACTCACTCTCCCCCATGGTAATTACATCATATGTTTCCAAAACCTGAGGTGTATACACAGCCTTACCATTTAGGTATGTAATTCCTCCTCCTTCTGTACAAATCAAGGTGCCTTCCATATCTCTTTCATCAAATGACAAAATTGCATGATTCTCCTGCTTTATTGCATTATCACCTATAATTTGAATATCCATAGCATCTGTTCTTCCTATATAGTTTTTCCCAAATACTACTCTATAATCCTTTCCGTACCTCGGTCCTTTAATGCATACCAACCATGCACACACCGGCTTGGTTTTTATTCTAATCAAGCTTTCTTCAAGTTCAGCATCATCAAAAGATTCCTCAAGCTCTCTTCTTTCAGTCATATCCATATTGCAATATGGGCATATATTCCCATATCTTCTCTTTGAAAACATATGACCGTTTTTGCATCGTATTAAATTCCCCATAGCTCTTACCTTATCTGTAATTTATTCAGTCCAATAAAAATATAGTCATTTTTTACAAGTCTACTTTGCCCATCTCGTATGTTATAAAGTTTATCTTCTAAAAACCCTTTTATCTGTGTTCCGTTTTTACTCTGCATGTCTTCTATATACCAGAGCCCCTCCACATAGTTAAGTACTGCATGAATATCACTTACCGTTCCACCAAAAGCAGTATCGCATAGGTCTATATCTATATCTTCCTCGCTGTTTTTCTTTCCTATTACAACCGAATTTTTCCCTAATATACTCCAACTTCTTATAACTGTATTTTCCTCGCTTAAAAGTACAAGTTCTGATAGAAATGTATCTTGTATCTTTTCTCTTTTTAAAGAAAAATCCTTTATCAGAAAATAGATCAAAGAACCTGAAACTAAAAAAGAAAACATATAAAATATATATCCGCCATTCCATGCCCTTCCAAAGATTCCTGTAATTATGGCGCACAATATGGCCATAGTTATACCTAAAATATCAATTAAACATTTTTTATTCATATATCTCTCCCCTACTTTTATTCAAGTAGGGGGTGATTTATTCTCCCTACTCGTCAGCATGGCGGTACTTGTCGCAAGGCGATAATTCCCTGACGCCAACACTATAAAAAACAAGGCTGCATGACAAGTCATACAGCCTACATTTCTAACGGCTGATTATCTGTTATTCGGCTGCATAACCGCCTTCCACTACCAGACCTGCCATTTTATCTTTTTTCTGTTTTATTACAAGAGTAAAGTTTCCAACACCTTCCTCATCTCCATGCCTCTCTGTATAAGCAACTACAAATGCATTAGGAAATACATATTTTCTTTTTGTAATTCCTGCTACAATCTGCTCTACAGTAACCTTTCTGTAGCAATCTTTGCTCTGTGCAGGAACCATTGACCAAAGTGCCATGTTTTTAGTAGAATCAAAAGGATCCCCATCTACCGCAGTCAGAATCTTTCCTGTGATTTCCATGGTAGCACCGGCATCATTGGTACGTGCATTTGAATCAATCGGGATATCAGTAGATAAAAACACACTGTTTACGCATTCCTTTGCCAGTTCAAAACTTTCATTACCCTCAATTTTTACTTTATATGCCATACTTAAGCCCTCCTATTCCTTATTCTCCGGCATATCCGCCTTCTACAGTCACTTTCGCATTATTATCCTTCTTTTGACGGATATGAATGTAAAACTCTCCTGTTCCGTTCACATCATCCGCCCTCTCAGAATACTCTACAACAAAAGCATTTGGAATGACATACTTCCTTACAACAGCTCCTGCTGAAACTACTGTAACCTCCGCCACTCTGTAACAATCAGCATTTTCAGATGGTATTTGAGACCATTTTGCCAGCTTTAATACATCATCACTGTCAGCTCCGACATTGTACAAAACTCGCCCCCATACCTTGACTCCTAAGCCATAATCTGTCGCCTTAGCATTGGAATCTTTCGGTGACTCTGATAAAAATTCAGCATTTACAATACTTCTCTCATCAAAGTCCGCTACTTCTGATCCGGTTACTCTGAATCTAATTCCCATTGTGCTACCTCCTATAAAAGTATTATTATAGTAAAACCTCTTAAAATATTATAAAAATATTTTTCGACTAACAAAGTTGCAGGTATATTACTTTATGTAATTTATTCTCCTGCACGGTTTAACGGTACTTCAAGTCTCTTTATTGCATTACCGAAGCTTATTTCTATTGTACATACACCTGCTGTTTCATCCGCTTCATAGGTAATATCATCACCTGCACCAAGTATAGCATTAATATTTGACCTCTTTGAAAGCCAAACACTCTTTTGACTTGAAGGATTATTAGAGAAAAACTTACCTATATTCTCTGATTTGAAGTCCCCTGTTGCATGTCTTAAAATTCTTTCAATATAATTAGCTGTCTGTGTTTTATAAATCGGCTCATAGCTTCCACCCGACAGTTTTAAATTTCTTGCTTTGTAAACCATTATATGGCTGATATTTTCTCCATCCAAAACCGCATTCTCAGAAGAAAATACAAATCCGAATCCTCTTTTGTTAATATCATCTTTAACACTATTAGTAAACCCGGTTATCTCTTTAGACATTGTAGTATGCACCTTAAGCGAATTGTTCTTAGCCTCAATATCAAATCTCACTCCCGGTAAATCAGTATCAACATCTTTCTTAAAGTACTCTTTTAAATACTCCGGAGACTGATAACTTGCCACAAATCCGGCCGCCACATAAGCTGCACCTATATATACTCCATCTATCCAGAGTTTCATAATATCTTCTTTTGCCTTAGAAAGTTCTGCCGCCTCGTTTTCATTGATTATCATCTTGCTTTCAAGCTTTACCCCTGACTTATCCTTTGGAATAATAGTAAAGTTAGGCACACATGGAATCAAATATTCTGAATAAGGCTTTCCGCTAAGACCTGAACATCTGTCATCAAAAAATCCTACACCGGTCATTGCCATACTGTTAAATGTTGTCTTATCTCCGGTTTCATATGAATAAAAACACTGCACTCCATAATCCTTTAGTGCATCCGCAATCCTTGCCAATGATTCAACGCTAATATTCTCTGATTTTACACTGTCTTTATTACCTTTAAACCTCTCTCTTGTTACATTCATCTTTGATTTTTCATCTAAAGATACACCTGCAACAATTGCATACCATACAGTATTACTGTAATCATTCTTTTCATTCACCGTATTCAGATATGCACAAAGTTTTGGCACATTTAAACTGTTTGCCATTACTTCATTTTTAACATTTGCAACAAGTAATGTGGGTTTCATACCTTTTACCTGCTTAGGATACTGCTCAAAAAATGCCCATACACCTAAAATTTTTTCAACTAAAGGTTTTACAACTTTTATAAAATCATCCTTTGCATTCTTATAAAATTCAAGATATGTATTATAGTTTGCCACTTCTTTTTTGACATCTATCTGACTTTGCATAGCTGAATTCAAAGGACAAAATGTTCTTACTACCAGTTGCTTTACATAGCTGTTACCTTCAGCATTAAGTGCATCATAATCCTCCTCAAGGGCTTCTATCAATCCGGCATTTGAGTTATCATCTGCAAGAACAAGTCTGCTCTCTTCCACTTTCGGTGCTTCAATTACTGTAAGTTCTCCCTCGGAAGACATAGTTAGAAGTCCTAATGTTAATGCATCATTACTCTTCGACTCTTCTGATTCCCCTAATAAAAGTCTTGTTTTTATATCGGAAATTGCTAACGGAATCATAGCCATCAGGTTTTGATAATTTGCACTTGCCTCTTCAAACATTGAATTAAGTTTATCTCCGAGATCAAGCTTATGTGGGTCTCCGTCTTCAAGCTTTGCATACTCTGCATATGTATACTGAAGTTCTTTTCTAACCTGCTTAATATCGTCCATTACCTTTGACGGTGAAATCATCTCTGTAAGCTTTTCAAATTTAAAATCTGCATTTATAATTCCCTGACTTCTTTTTGTCTCCACCAAGGTCATAAGCATTTTCAAAAAATCATTATGTGCATTTAGATGAACTATGCTTAGCATATTCTCAGGAACACCTGTAGGTTTCTCTTTTGAATATACAATTTTTCCCGTTGATGCATTAAAAAAAGAGTATACTGTAGGGTCAAACTTTTCTAAAAACTCATCAAAATCCTTAACTAAAAGTGCTTCATTGATTTCCTTTACTTTATCATCACTTAAACTATCCAACCCTCTTACATCCCCTACTAAAGTAAGTAAGTTCAGTTTCTCCGGATTAATCTCTTCAATCAATAAAGTACGATTCGTTTGCCTTATAATACTCTCTGCCATCCTTGCGTCTCCTTTAAAAAAATATTAAGTTTTACTTGCACCTAATACAGTCTCTTAAAAATGCACAAAATTACCCCTCTTTCTCTCTCATAATATCATATTAAGTACAATATTTTACGTCCACATTTTCTAACATTTGCATTTTATATAATTTTCTTCACACTTTTCTTAGTGGTTTAATATTATCATATGAAAACTATATTTTCAATACTTAAAATATAAATTTTATTTCCGAAGTTATTTAAAATGCTTGAAATCATATTCACCTACATTGTTATATTTCACCAATTCTTCACTGGACTAAAGCTACTTATCAATGTATACTTTAGAATATAATATTTGCCGGCACTTCGGCAGATGTCCACTTGAAAGGAGAGAGTGTATGGATATACCTTATAAGATTTATTTGGAAGAAAATGAGATGCCAAAATATTGGTACAATGTAAGAGCTGATATGAAGAATAAGCCGGCTCCGCTTTTAAATCCCGGAACACATAAACCTGTGACCTATGAAGAGCTGTCACATGTATTCTGTGACGAGCTTGTTAAGCAGGAGCTTGATGATACCACCGCTTATTTTGAGATACCTGAGGCAATCAGATCATTTTACAGAATGTACAGACCTGCTCCACTTGTAAGAGCATACTGTCTGGAAGAAAAGCTTGGCACACCTGCAAAGATTTATTACAAATTTGAGGGAAATAATACCAGCGGAAGCCATAAGTTAAACTCGGCTATAGCTCAAGCCTACTATGCTAAAGAACAGGGACTTAAAGGTGTTACCACAGAAACCGGTGCAGGACAATGGGGTACCGCACTTTCTATGGCATGTGCATACTTTGGACTTGACTGTAAGGTATATATGGTTAAGGTATCCTATGAGCAGAAGCCTTTCAGACGTGAGGTTATGAGAACATACGGTGCTACCGTCACACCTTCACCGTCTATGGAAACGGAAGTGGGAAGAAGAATTCTGGAAAGACATCCCGGCACCACAGGAAGTCTTGGATGTGCTATATCGGAGGCTGTAGAAAAGGCCACAACTACTGAAGGGTACAGATATGTGCTCGGAAGCGTATTAAATCAGGTTTTATTGCATCAGTCAATTATCGGTCTTGAGACTAAGGCCGCACTTGATAAGTATAATATCAAGCCTGATATTATTATAGGCTGTGCAGGCGGCGGTTCAAACCTTGGCGGTCTTATATCTCCTTTCATGGGTGAGAAGCTCAGAGGTGAAAGTGATGTGAGAATCGTAGCTATAGAGCCTGCGTCATGTCCAAGCTTTACAAGAGGAACATTTGCCTATGACTTCTGTGATACGGGTATGATGACTCCGCTTGCAAAGATGTACACTTTAGGAAGTGATTTTATTCCTTCACCAAGCCATGCCGGTGGTCTCAGATATCATGGAATGAGTTCTACTCTCTCTCAGCTTTATCATGACGGTTATATGGAGGCAGCTTCAGTAAATCAGACGGATGTATTTAAGGCTGCAGAATATTTTGCAAGAACTGAGGGTATTCTCCCTGCTCCTGAGAGCTCACATGCTATCTATGCGGCTATTGAAGAAGCAAAAAAATGCAAAGAGAGCGGTGAAGAAAAGACTATCGTATTCGGACTTACAGGAACCGGATATTTTGATATGGTTGCTTATGAGAAATTCCATGACGGAAAGATGGATGACAGTGTTCCGACAGATGAGGAACTCAAAAAATATGCAGATATGCTGCCAAAGGTAGAGTAAAAAATAAGAGCTTTATTTCATAATACAAGCGCTACAAGTATTATGAAATAAAGCTCATTTGCATTTATATGTTTTATTTATTCTCTATCAAATAATATATCGCACCGATAAGGCCGGCATCATTTCCAAGTTTTGCAGGAACTATTTCAAGTCCTTCTGAAAATCTTGGCATTACTTTTTCATTTACCTTTTTACTAAGGCTTTCTATAAACTCTTTTCTGCCGCTTACTCCACCGCCTATAATAACCTGTTCGGGATTAAAGATATGAACCAGTGAAATTATTCCAAGTGAAATATCATCCACCCAGTTATCAACCGCCTGCCTTAACAGGCTGTTTTCATGTAAGGCATCAAATATCTTTCTACCGTTTATATTTTCTTCAAAGTCTTTCGGAAAAGCTGTCGGATTTTCCTTTTGCAATTTTGAGACACTCCTTACAAGCGCTGTTGTGGATGCATATCTTTCAAGACAACCTACATTTCCGCATGAACAACTCTCTCCGCTTCCATGTATCACTATATGTCCTATCTCTCCTGCCAGTCCTCTTTTTCCAAGCAAAATCTTGTCATCAACTATAATGCCTCCACCAACTCCGGTACCGATAGTTATAGCAACTATATTTTTATAGCCTCTTCCTGCTCCTATCCATTTTTCACCGAGGGCCGCACTGTTTGCATCATTTATAACTATAGTTTTGACAGCATATTTTTTTTCAAAGCTTTCCTTTATCTTTGATCCTACCCAGTTTTTTATATGTCCCGCACTTCCGATAACTTCACCTTTTTCGGAGTCTATCTGACCTGTAGCAGATACACCTATACCGGATATTTCACTAAACTCAAGTCCGCTTGAAGCCACAAAATACTCTGTCTTTTCCAAAACAGTCTTAAGTATCGGAGTCTCATATCCGTCAAATGAAACCGAGAACTCATCCTTGTGAAGTATGTTGCCGTTCTCATCAACAAGTCCAAACTTTGCTGCGGTTCCACCTATATCAATTCCCAAATACACTTTATTTATCATAAAAATTTCTTCTTGGCGTCAACTATCATTTTTGCCGCTGATTTTGCAATCTCTTTATCGGCATCTGTCAATGCCACCAACGGTTTTCTTACGCTTCCGATATCAAGCCCCTCGTTAATTCTAAGAACTTCCTTTATCATAGCATACATATTTCCATGTCCTGAAGTAAGAGCCGCTATAATATCATTTACACAATATTGTATCTCATTTGCTCTCTTCATATCGCCTGAATTTATACACTCATCCATTGCAAGGAAAAGCTCAGGCATTGCTCCGTATGTTCCACCGATACCTGCTTTTGCACCTATTACTCTACCTGAAACAAACTGCTCATCCGGACCGTTAAATACGATATAATCATCGCCGCCGTCTCTTACAAAGCCTTGAATGTCAAATACAGGCATGGAAGAATTCTTTACACCTATAACATTCTTATTCTCTCTCATCTTTGCATAGAGTCCTCTGCTTAAAGCCACTCCTGCAAGCTGTGGGATATTGTAGATAATAAAATCTGTATTCGGCGCAGCACTGCTGTAATCATTCCAATACTGTGCAACGGCATACTCCGGAAGCTTAAAATAAATAGGCGGAATTGCCGCAATTGCATCTACTTTAAGACTCTCTGCATGAGCTGCAAGTTCCATACCGTCCTTTGTATTGTTACATGCTATATGGTTAATTATTGTGAGATCACCCTTAACCTTCATTACATTCTCAAGAACAACTTTTCTGTCTTCAACGCTCTGATAAATACATTCACCTGAAGAACCGTTTACATATACTCCTCTAACCTTTTTATCCACAAAGTACTCTGTAAGAGCTCTTACTCTCTCAGGACTGATCTCCCCGTTATCATCATAACATGCATAAAATGCCGGAATGACTCCCTTGTACTTATCTAAATTTCTCATAATGCCTCCTTATTGTAGAGATAATACCAAGAGGGTCAAATATCTTTGACCCTCATCATATAATTATAAGCTTAGAATATCACTCATTGAATAGTTTTTCAATAAGAATAATCATTTTGAAATTATTTTCTAAACTTTCTATGCTTTATCAGTTTTAAATAAATTACGCTCTAACCGATGTCTTTACTGCCACCTATTCCCCCACTCACTTTCTTTAAAACCTACCAAGGCAAAATCGTCTCCCAAAACTATAGGTCTTTTTACAAGCATTCCGTTTTCTGAAAGGAGCTTGAGCTTTTCGTCATCACTCATAGTATCCATTTTTTCTTTGATATTAAGCTCTCTATATAGCATACCGCTTGTATTAAAAAGCTTCTTTATAGGAAGTCCCGAATAATCTAAAACCTTTTTTAACTCTTCTACACTTGGAGTCTCCTCCACAATATTCTTTTCTGTGAACTCCACATTTTTATCTCTTAACCACTTTCTTGCCTTCACACAAGTTGAACATTTAGGATAATGAAATACTAACATAAAATCTCCTTTAATAAACTAAAAATAGTCCGGCTTAAAATAAGGCCAAAATATTTTTAAAAAATGCTGTTTTTTAGATAAACTATATATCACTTTAACTTCTGCGTATTAATAGGCGGAAGTATAATCGGAGCCATACCGGGCTGTGATGTCAATAGCGTAACTTGGCTTCTAATAAATGGAAACATTATTGCTACAGTATTTGTATTTATTATTGACTCTTCTCTTGAATAATCCTCCGACTCATATAAAAATTGGGCTTCCGCTACCAATTCTATGTTCATATCATCCTTTTCAATTGTAGTTGTCAATATTACATTGTATTCATGCTTACCGATAGGAATGATATTCTTCTTTATATCTGCATTAAGTTCACCATTTTTAATAACCTTATCCCTCACAAATGAAAATTTACTAAAACAAAAGTTCTTCATTTGTAGACTTGATCTAATGTCCTTAATATCCATTCTCACCTCACTAAGCAGCCAAGCCAATATCCTGTTGTATACAGTCATCAACTAAATATACTGTATCCATATTCGCTACTATAGCTGAATCATTCTTATATATAAATTTTTCATCATATGATACAGCTGTGTTTTCTTCTTCTGTGATGAAGCTTACTCCAAATAATGACTCAAATGTATCTGGAGTATCAGCTTCTGTCAGTGAAATATCATATCCAAACTGCTCTTTCGCATACATTATAAACTTGTCCATCAAACTATTCACCTTGCTTACCTCCTATTCGAATATTACTGATTATACCGGTATCTTTTACACAATATATTGTCTCTACTCCAAAAACCATGTCCAATGAATCTGCAAACTCAATTGTACGCTCATATAAAGGTTGTTGACGTTGTTTAAAATTGCCTATTATCAACTTGTAATGTTTTTCTTTTGCATAAAACGAAATCAACATGGACCTTAATACAATTTTTCTCTCTACTTCATCATCAACTCCTTCAATCAGAATTTTATCATCCCCTGATAACATTGAATTGACAAAGCTTTCAAAATCGTCCAAGTCTTTTTTTACCCTTAAGTCAAACGTTTCATCCTTGTATATATCTTCTATATCAGCTAAAATAACCGTGGCTTTAATACTACCTTTGCCCTTTTGCTTTAACTCATTACATTTTCTTTTAGCTGCCCACCAGGCTTTCGCCTTTATATCATAGAAATATACACCTTCTCCACACCAACTTGTCTTATCTCCTCTTAAAGCAAAGCCATTTGTTTTAATATCTTCTGCAGATTCAATATCTGTCCCATGGCTTAGATTATAGTAGCTTTCAGTATATCTCATTATTTCTCCATGTGACCAATACTCTCTCAATAATGTATATTATATTCTAACATTTTTCTATGTTATTATCTATACAATTAAAAATTTATTTTCCAACTTCATGATACTCATTACAAAGCAGTCTGTAATACTTTTCACTTTCTTCTTTATTGCATTCTCTATTTTGCAGATAAAAGCTCTATTATAGCTCCTCTAACAAACTCGTTTTCACATACACAGTAAATTTCACCAATTAATTCACACGCATTTTGAGAGTTATACTTTCGTACCACCTCCATTACAGCTGTCTTTAAATCATATTCTATCTGTGCCTTATTAAGTATATCAAATGCTCTGCTCTGTATGCTGCTATGTGAAGGGCTCTCTTTATCATCAATTTCCACTTCTAAAGCAGATGATGATGAAATCTCCGGCAATCTTATAATTAAAACATTTTTTGTTTCATCATATTCAATACTTGCAGGTTCTATTTTCTTTTTATCGAGTAAAATATCAAATTCACTTTCTTTTCCTGCACCGTAGAAATAGAGATTATATCTTCTCTTCTCCCTTGCAGCATTTTTATTTCCCGAAACAGGGTTTATTCTAAATATTCTCTTTGCATTGCCTTCCAGAATCTCATATCCTGTATATGCCCAGTCAGACTCGACATAAGTATTAAATTCCTTTTCATCTTCGGCAAGAGTGAACTCTCCGTCCTTACCGGCAAAAATAAACAGATCCATTTCTGCAGGACTTGATATCTCATTTGTACTTACATTTGCATTAAGAGGTAAAATACTTCCCTCTCTTGCAAATACGGCGATATCTTCCAGATTTCTGTAGATTTCAAGTTCACGATTTCCTCTATACCTTACTCCGGTAAAGATATCAAACCATTCACCCTCCGGAAGCCATATCTTGGTCTTTGCCAATCCGCTCTCTGCATCAATTTTTCTTGTCACAGGACATACTATCAGATCCTCTCCGAAATAATACTCATTTTTATAATTATAAACCTTATCATTTGCAGGCTCATAGTAATAAAGTGGCAGTATTAAAGGAAGCTTATCCACATTTGCTCTTTTGTTCATAGTATAAAGATATGGTATAAGTCTATGACGAAGTCTTAAATATTTCTTTGTTATTCTTTCCGCAATCTGATTGTACTTCCAAGGTTCTTTTCCTGAAAACTCATTGCAGGTACTGTGCAATCTCATTATAGGTGAGAATACCCCAAACTGTACCCATCTTACAAACATCTCGTCATCTCGAACTCCGTTCATATGTCCGCCGATATCATGGCTCCACCATGCATATCCGATATTTGATGCTGTAGCTGTAAAATACGGCTGAAAGTCAAGACTGTCCCATGTAATAATGGTATCTCCGGAAAATCCTATAGGATATTTGTGACTTCCCACTCCTGCATATCTTGAAAGTATTAGACCTCTTCCCTCATCTCTTCTTTCAGAATCTTTATAGTGGAAATAGTTTAAAAGCCATAGCGGATCAAGCCCCTTATGGCCTGAGTTTTCTCCCTGTTGCCAGTCTATCCACCAGTAATCGACTCCCTGCTTTTCAAGTGGATGATGTACATGTTTAAAATATCCTTCTCTGAATTTATCATCGGCAATATCAAAAAGTACAGGTTCTTCCTTTTTAATATCTACACCCATAAATTCCCCCATATCCTTATAGCAATCTTCATATGCCCTTATACCGTCTGCCGGATGTACATTCAGTAAGACCTTATATCCTCTTGTATGCAGTTCACTTAGAAAATCTTTTGGACTTGGGAAAAGTTCCTTATTCCATGTATAACCTGTCCATCCTGTACCGAATCTTCCTTCCACATCAGTAATGTGCCAGTCCATATCGATAACCGCCACACAAAACGGAATATCCTCACTGTCAAATCTGTCCATCAAATCCAGATATGACTTTTGAGTGTATTTATAATATCTGCTCCACCAGTTACCAAGTGTAAATCTCGGCAGTAGAGGTAATTCTCCACTGAGAGTATAGAAATCCTTCAGTGCTGTCAAAAAATCAAGTCCATATCCGAAGAAATATAAATCTATTGCTTCAGAATCTTTTCTTAATTTAAATCCATCCTTTGTTATAAGCATTGAATTGCTGTCATCCACCACAGACCACATCTGCCTTGAAACAATTCCCTCGCCAAGCTCTGTTGCTCCGTCAATATTATCAAGAGTTCTGGTTGTTCCTTTTAAACTCTCATTCTTATCTCCATAATGCCATACACTTGAAGTTGTTCCGTAATTTCCGCTTACATTAATCCTTAAGCCTTCACCTGTAAATTCTTTTTTATCATATATTACTCTTAGATAATCTGTAACTATAACCAGTTTGTCTTCACTGTCCAAAACATCAAATTTTGCTTTCGGGAACTTTCTGTTTGTAACAGCCGCCGTCTCTTCATCAACAAATATATTTTTTTTACTGTATTCAAACCTTATAAGTCTATCGGTAAGAATACTTATTCTATAATTATTCCCTTTAATTATTGAAGCCTCTGCCGCCTTTGTACTTACCATTTTTCTCTCTTTCTATATTTCCCCTCAATCCTTCGCTACCGGATACTCATTGCAAAGCAGTCTATACGGCTCTTCGTCCTCTTCTATCTCAGGGAATCTGCCTATATCTTCATAGAATCTGTTGTCTATATTGTCATCATTACATTGGGAAACTTCACCTATAAGCACACTTCCGCTTCCCGGCTCCACATGGAACTCATGGTATTGATGTGGCCATATGGTGATACTCTCTCCCGGCAAAAGCTTTACAAGGCTTCCCGCTTTTACATAGTATGATCTTCCGTCTGAATTTATAAGTACATCCGAGTCGGCAAGTCCGCCCTTACCGTCATCATTATATACTTTTATAAGAAGTGTACCGCCACCTCTGTTTATAATATCCTCCGATTTAAACCAATGGAAATGCATAGGCGCCATCATATCGTCTCTTAAGAATAAAAGCTTCTCCGCATATACCTTTTTATACTTCTCGTTGTTCCTGTTCCCGTTTCTGAGTGTAATAAGCCCGAAACCTATCTTATCAAAATCTCCGAGTCCGAAGTCCGTTATATCCCATCCGAGCATATTATCTCTTATTTCATCATATTCATGCCCCTTGTTTTCCCAATCCTTTGGAGTCCAGTTGCAAAACGGCGGCAGATTAAAGCCGTTCTCTTTTATAAGCTCCTCCATCTCTCTTATGATGCTGTTAATTTGTGATCTTTTCATTCCTTTCCCCTTTCTTGTAACAAATATTTGCTCATTTGTCTTTGCAATATTCTAAGTGCATTTTCTATATCATCTCCCAGATTCAGCTTTGAAATTTTTGAATCCGCCAGAGATATCGCTCCTTCATAACCGCTGAATTTCGGTTTTGCTATACCGTTCTCAAGTATATGGCATATAAGTCTCGAATCTATTATATCTTCGTCTTCTTTAAAGATATTCTCCGACTCCTTACTTTCCATAACCTCTTTAAGTACCGATGCTACAGGCATCTCATTATACAATGTCTGCTGTATTTCGGTATCATAGGTGAGTGTTTTAAGAAATTCCCATGCCAGTTTCTTCTTATTTGACCTTGAACTTATTGCAATATCCAGACTGTCAATCATACTTACATTATTTCCTGATTTTCCTGCCGGCATCGGTATGCAATCCCACGCAAAACCTGTGTATTTTTTTATCTTGTAAGGATATGACTTATAAGTCCTATATTCGGCAAGTGACATCTGGCTGAATGCCAACTTACCGCTGTCAAACTGCTCTTTTGTTATATTCTTATTGCCGTTTAATGACTCAAGGCTTTTTACAAATCGTATAGACTCTGCAAACTTCTCCTGATTGAAATATGACTTCTTTCCGTCTTTTGAAAAAAGCACAACATTATTTGAAAGTGCAGCATTTATCCAGTCATATTTGTATATTCCGAAGTAATCCAGGCTGCCGTCAAGGTCCCTGTCCAAAGTTATCATTCTACACATTCTGTAAAAATCATCAAATGTGTAGTCATTTCCCGGTATATCAACATGCAGCTTTTCAAGCAGTGTACGGTTTACAAACATAAGAGTAGGCATGGCTTCATATGGAAGGGCGTATCTATGTCCCGAGAAAACTCCGGAATTTGCAATTTCACTGTAATATTTATTTATATCAAAATCTTTGTCTTCCATGACATATCTGTCAAGATTTTCTATAAGCCCCAGATTTATATAATTTTCAAAATCCTCATCCAAAACCATAAAAATATCCGGCATTTCATCCTTCAATATTCTCTCAGCCATCCACTCGCTGTAGTCTTCTTTTTGTATTCCGCCGATATATTTTATCTTTACACCTTTATGTTCATTCTCAAACTTCTCAATCGCTTTGTCAATAACGGAATAGCTTTCCTGTACGGCAACATCCCAATTACTGCCGTTAAACATAGCAAATTCTATTACTGTTTCTTTAGGTCTGCATATATAAAAAAATATGCCGAGTATTGCCGCAAAAAGAATTGCCCCCACAAAAAGTTTACTTTTCTTTCTCAAAGTTCACCTCTGCCTATTGCCCATATGGCAAGCTGTGTTCTGTCACGAAGTTCAAGTTTATCAAGGACAGTTGATAAATAATTTCTTACCGTACCTTCTGAAAAACTCAAATCCTTTGCAATTTCTTTATTGCTCTTCCCCTTTGCCACCTCTTCTATTATGGCCCATTCATTCTTTGTAAGAGTTTTTACATTCTCGGAATCTACATGTATGGTTTCATTGTTTACAGCCAGTTTTGAGAAAAACTTCAAAACCTTTGAAGCAATATCAGGATTTATCATTGCCTGTCCCTGATATACCGTATTTATCGCCTCTACCAGGCTGTCCATACTTATACCTTTTAAAAGATAACCGCTGGCTCCATATTTTAAAGCGTTAAAAACATATTCATCATCATCAAATGTGGTGAGTATAATAATCTTTATATCCGGATAACCTTCTTTTATAATCTTGGTACATGACACTCCGTCAAGTCTCGGCATTCTTATATCCAGAAGTATTATATCGGGCTTATTTTCTCTGACACTCCTTATTACCTCAAGTCCGTCAGACACGGCATCCGTTACCTCTATGTCAGGTTTACTGTCAAGGATTATCTTTAAGCTTTCTCTTATCAGCTCCTGATCATCTGCAATTAAAACTTTAATCATATTCCTCTCCCCATCTTATCGGTATCATAGCTTCCACCTTAAAGCCTTCTTCACTACTGAAATTTACCTGGCCTTTTAACATATTTACTCTTTCTCTGATATGTCTGAGTCCGAATCCCGCCTTGATATTTTCGCATCCTATTCCGTCATCACATATCAAAAGATTGATGCTTCCATAGTTTTTCTTAATTGATACATCTATATTTTTTGCCCTTCCATGCCTTATAGCATTTGTAAGACTTTCCTGTACTATCCTGTATATGGCCATCTCTTCGTCTTCATCAAACTTCAGATTAATAATATCACAATCAAGTTTTATATTTACACCGGCAACCCTTTTTGTATTCTCTACAAGTTCTTCTATGGCACTTTTAAGATTAAGTCTTTCAGGTGCATCCGGTCTTAATGAGCTGACACTCATTCTGATATCTTTTATACCGTTCCTACTGACCTTTGAGAGCAGATTCAGCTGATTTCTCAGAGCCGGTTTATCATCTCCTGCCAAAGCTATACAGGCATCTATACCTGCTGCAAGCCCTGTAAGAGTATGTCCCAGAGTATCGTGAATTTCCCTGGCAATACGGTTTCTTTCTCTGATCTCTGCAAGCCTTGCATTGTCCATTAAAGACTTCTCAAGTTCTTCATTTGTCCTTTGCAAATCTGTATTTGCTATCTCAAGTCTTTTATTAAGCTCCAGATTTTTCTCTATTATCTCTTCCTTACTTACTATTATAATTATACAGCATAATATAAAACATACCACAGTCATAAGATTTAGCGCATTGTAGATAAAGTATATTAATGTCTGTATACTTTGACTGCATACCTCTATGTAAGATGAGATATCATACACATTTATAAAGAGCTTCACCAGCTCATGAGTTGTTAAAAGATAGCTTATCATCGCGATAACAACTACCATCGGCATATATTTATTTCTTTTTAAATACATCAAAGCGTTTGCAAAAGTCCAAAGCAGTATTCCGTTATAATTAAAATTTAAAAGTATGATACATATTAATCCAAGTATAAATTCCAATGCGAAAGTTGCAACTATAATACCGGTATCATTTATGATATTGCCGTTTCTAATGCAGAAAGTTATTACAAAGCATACTGATGATATAACTGTAAATGTGAATATATACAAAGTATTGCCCGGTACATTTACCGCATTTGATAAAAACAGCTTTGCCTCATGTATACTTACCGTTCTTTCTGTAACTATCCATATAAAGCCTGAAATCAAAATAACTGCCGCAAGAGATATGACCAGCATTATTTCCTGTATTGTATTTATTTTAAAATTTCCTATACTTTTCATCTTATTGCCACTTCGATATATCAAATCTTGTTAAATTTCCTGCGTTTATCAAGTCGACATTTATGCTTATGTCGGATTCTATTTCTTTTCCGTTTAGATAATCGTACGCCGCTTTAGCCGCTTCCTTACCCATATATATAGGATGTTGAGCAACTGTTGCCGTAAAAAGCCCCTGCCTTATCAGCTCCTTCGCATCCGGGGATCCGTCAACTCCGTAGATTAAAACTTTCTTTTCGCTCTTCTCTCTAAGCGCCGCAACTGCACCGATTGCTGTAGGATCGTTCAACCCGAATATAACATCAAAATCTTTATCATTATTTTCAATATAATCAATAACAGCATGATTTACAGTTTCAATCTCACTTACTCCGTCTATTTCCTCTACAATCTCATACTTTTGATTATCCTTTATAGTGTCAATAAATCCCTGTCTTCTTTGTATCATGGATAAAGCTATAAGATTCTCAACAATAAGTATCTTTGCACCTTCAGGCTTTTTTCTTATTAAATCCTGTGCCAAAAGTACTCCGGCTTCATAATTATCCGATTGTATTGCACTTATTACACCGATTCTGTTATCAACATCGGTATCAATTAAAATTACCGGAACCCCTCTTTTTTCGCATTCAAGCAATGCACTTTCTATTCCGCTCTTGTCTACGGCATTTACAAACAAAAAATCAATTCCTTCATTTAACATATCCGTTATTTGAGCATTTTGTCTTTCCTGACTTTGCGCCGGATCTCTTGTTATAAGTATATCACCGTTTGCTTCAATAGTGTCTCTTATATTCTCATTGAGCACATTAAAGTAAGGATTATTCATTGTCATAAATGTAGATCCGAAAACAATTTTTTTGTCTTCAGTTTTCAATTTAAACAAAACTACCGATAAACACAATAAAAAAACATATGCTAAGAGCATATAAAATGCCCTTAGCCTGTTTTTGTCGATTTTTTTCATTATTTACTCTTTTTTAAATTTCTAATATAGTCGATAAATACTGCAAGTAATATTACAATACCCTTTACAACAGTCTGCCAGAAAGAGTTTACATTCATAAGGTTAAGTCCGTTACTTAAAATTCCTATGATAAGTGCACCTACCAAAGTACCTCCAAGCTTTCCGTATCCGCCCGACATTGATGTTCCGCCTACTACTACCGCAGCAATGGCATCCATCTCGGCGCCGTCACCTGCTGTAGGCTGCCCTGAATACATACGTGAAGCCAAGATAACTCCTGCAAGACCTGCCATAAGTCCTGAATAAGTATACACCATGAATTTTACTTTTGAAACACTTATGCCTGAAAACTTTGCCGCAAGTGTGTTTCCACCGACTGCATATATATATCTACCGATTTTTGTTCTGTTCATTATAAGAACCGATATTATAAATATAATAATCATTATAATAACAGGTACAGGAAAAATACCGATATATCCGGCACCCAGCCACTGCCATTCTTTTGATACAACTCTTACCGGTGAACCTCCTGTATAAACACCTGCAAGACCTCTTGCGATATTCATTGTTGCCAGAGTCACGATAAATGGCGGGATTGTTGTTCTTGAAATAACAAAACCGTTGAATGCACCTATTACTATTCCTATGATTACTCCGATAATCATAGCAAGGTAAATATTCATTCCGTATCTGGATACACATCCTGCGGCAAATACTCCTGAAAGTGCTATTACCGAACCTACCGACAAGTCGATACCGCCAAGTATGATTACCATAGTCATTCCACATGCAAGAAGCATATTTGTGGATATCTGTCTAAGTACATTGAAAACATTCTTTGTTGTAGGGAACGAACTGCTTGTAGCAGGAAATACTGTCAGAAATATTGCCAGCACCAGCAATGCGATTATGATTCCCATATTCTCTTTGAAAAAATTTAACGCCTTTAAATTATTCGCTTTTTTCACTTTTTACCTCCATCATATAGCTGCCAATGCCATAATGCTCTCTTGTGATATTTCTTCATGATCTATACAGCCTCTTATCGTTCCTGCCGCCATAACATATACTCTGTCACTCATGTTGATTATTTCCGGCAGTTCCGAGGATATCATAATGATTGAAACACCCTGTTTTACCAGGTCATTCATTATTCTGTATATCTCCGATTTTGCTCCTACATCTATTCCTCTTGTAGGCTCGTCCAAAATAAGGATTTTAGGATTTGTAGCCAGCCATCTTCCTATCATTACCTTTTGCTGATTTCCACCTGAGAGATTACCGATCACCTGCTCCTGTGAAGGTGTCTTGGTCGCCATCATGTCTATATATTTTTGAGTTATCTCAGACTCCTTTTTTGAATTTACATTCAAATTTTTTATAAAATCGTCAAGAACTTCAATAGTGGTATTGTATTTTATATCCTGCAGTAAATAAAGTCCCTGCTCTTTTCTGCTCTCAGGCACAAGTGCAAGACCGTTTTTTATCGCATCTGTCGGATCTTTTATATTTACCTTTTTCCCCTCAATATATATATCTCCGGAAACATCCTTTGAAAGTCCGAATATTGCCTGCATAGCCTCGCTTCTGCCCGCTCCGACAAGCCCTGCAAAACCTATTATCTCGCCTTTCTTTAACTCAAAGCTGACATCTTTTACCCTGTCGCCGTCTTTTAAATTCTCTACTTTAAGTATAACTTCCTTAGACGGCATAAAATCCCTTACATAGTAGTTTGTCAAAGTTCTTCCAACCATCATGGCTATAAGTTCGTCCTTGTTGGTCTCCTTTACGACCTTTGTTCCTACATATTCGCCGTCTCTCATTACCGTTACTCTGTCACATATTTCTTCGAGTTCGCTCATCTTATGTGATATGTAGATTATTCCGACACCCTTCTTTGTCAGATCTCTCATGATATTGAAGAGATTTTCAACCTCTCTGTCACTTATGGAAGAGGTAGGCTCATCCATAACCAGTATCTTTGCATTAACAGATACCGCCTTTGTTATTTCCACCATTTGCTGCTTAGCTATAGGAAGATTCATAACAAGTTCTCTTGCATCTATGTCCATGCCCAAATCATCAAGAATCTTTTGAGCATCTTTTTCCATCTTTGAAATATTTACAGTAAATCCTTTTCCTGATTCTCTGCCTAAATATATATTTTCCGCCACTGTCATATAAGGTACCAAAACAAGTTCCTGATGTATTATCGCAATATTGTTTTTTGATGCATCATGAACCGACTCAATCGATACCTTCCTGCCTTCGATTTCTATTTCTCCCTCATCAAGGCTGTATATTCCGCCAAGCACTTTTATAAGAGTTGATTTGCCGGCACCATTTTCACCCAACAGTGCATGCACTTCCCCGGACTTCAATTCGAGGTTTACTTTATCTAAGGCTTTAACTCCCGGAAAGCTCTTAGATATATTTTTCATTTTCAATAAAATATTGTCTGCCACTGTTTCACCTGCTCTTATTTTCTAAATAAGGCATCCCTGGGGATGCCTGAAATTTTGTTATATTAATAATATCCGCCGTTTAACTGCGACTGTTTACTGCCAGCCGTCTGTTCCGTACTTTGCTACATTGTCTGATGTGATAAGGAATGTTTCTACAGGATATCTCTCTTCAACCTGCTTTCCTTCTACATAATCATACATAATCTTCACTGCCTGCTCTGCGATAGATACAGGAGACTGAGCACCGCTACCCTCTATTAAAGAGTTACCTGATGCAAGCTCGGACTTAATGTCAGGTGAACCGTCAACACCGTAAATCATGCAATTCTTGATGCCTGCCGCATTTGCTGCCGCCAAAGCTCCTAAAGCTGTAGGATCGTTTCCTCCGAAGATTGCAACAACGTCAGGATTTGACTGTAGAAGATCCTCTGCAATACCCATTGCTACCTGAAGATTTCCCTTTGCATCCTGCTGTGCTACAACTTCAAATCCATGATCTTTTATAGCATCCATAAAACCGTTTGTTCTATCTACAACAGACTGCATAGTAGGTGAGTCAAGAACTATAATCTTTCCTCCGTTAGGTGCCTTCTTAACAAGGTCCTCTCCAACTACTTTTCCCGCATTGTAGTTATCTGATCCTGTGTATGATACAAGATATGACATATCGCCTACTTCAGTATCAAATCCCACCATAGGAACTCCTGCATCCTTTGCAAGATCAAGTGCAGGTATGATACCCTGTGCATCAACAGGATTCATAAACAATCCGTCAAGATTCTGTGAAAGCATATCCTCAACCTGTGAAATCTGCTTTGTAACATCATTTCCGGGATCTGTTACTATAAGTTCGTCACCGTTTGCCTCTACCAATTCCTTGATTTTATCCTGAATTGTAACGAAGAACGGGTTTGTTCCGTCCATACATGTGTATCCAAACTTATAATGCTTCTTTTCTCCGCTTTGGCTTTCACCACCCTGTGCTGTTGTAGCAGCCTCTTTGCTTTCTCCCTCTGATGCGGCCTTTTTCTCTCCGCCACCACAAGCTACCAAGCTACCTGCCATTACAAATGCCAATGCACCTGCCATTAATTTTCTTCTCATAAGACCTCCTCATATTACCTTTCGGTTGATATGGTAATAATATCAATAAAAACTATTTTACATAATTGTTTTTTGTAACGGGTATCATATGACAATTGTCATATACTATTTTTCGTTCTTAAATACTCTTATAGCATCCCTGTAAGTCTGCTTCATACTCTCTCTTGCAGTCACAAATACATCATGTGAATACAGATTTCCACTTGTATCCTCAGCCATTTTTCTTATTGCATCTCCTGCGAATTTTGCCGCATAGGTATAGAAGTTAATCTTCCTTACTCCACGGTCAATACATCTTCTGAAATCATCATCACTGATTCCGGATCCTCCATGCATTACCACAGGAACTCCCGTAAGTTCTCTGATATTTTCTATTCTTTCAAAGTCAAGCTTGGGTTCACTCTTATATATTCCATGTACCGTTCCGAATGAAGCCGCCAGTGCGTCAATACCTGTTTCCTCTACAAAGATTTTTGCAAGCTCGGGATCCGTATAGGCACCCATAACATTCTCCTCTACGCCCTCGGCCCCCATAGCGCCAAGCTCTGCTT
The DNA here is from genome assembly GCF_000296385.1 of Lachnoanaerobaculum sp. OBRC5-5. Classification (GTDB taxonomy): domain Bacteria; phylum Bacillota; class Clostridia; order Lachnospirales; family Lachnospiraceae; genus Lachnoanaerobaculum. The sequence continues at coordinate 2,602,683 of NZ_JH815185.1, read as the reverse complement.
CTATACTTGCACCGTATTCATCTGCAAGAGCTGCCGCATATCTTGTATTTGCCACATTTTCTTTAAAAGGCAATGAGGATCCGTCATACATTATCCCTGTAAATCCAAGGTCCAGCGCAGTCTTTATCTCAAAGAAATTATCACCATGATCCAGATGTACACATACCGGTACCTTCGCCTCATCAGCAAGCATTACCATTATTTTTCCTATCTTTTCAAGAGGTACATATTTTCCATGTGCCGCATTTGCAAACTGCAATATTACAGGAGCATTCTCCTCCTCTGCGGCCTCTATTACAGCCATTATCCCCTCAAGAGAAGTGGCATTAAATGCGGCAACAGCCATATTTTTACTCTCTGCTATATCCAAAATATTCTTAAGTGTTATTAACATAATCTACTCCTTTATAAAATCCTGAGTTTCCCAGTTATTTCCTATCTTTTCTTCAAGTTTTTTTATATCAATTAAACCGCTATAGGTATCGTATTCCGTAATACACATCGCACCTGTACCTGCCGCTATCTCCATAGCGGATTTTGGTAAGTAGTCATTTACTATTCCGTAAATAAATGCTGCTATGGCAGTATCCCCCGCTCCTATTGCAGACTTTATTCTGTCAGGTTTAAAGCTCTTTTGAAAATATTTAAAGCTGTCCCATTCTCTGCCAAGTCCGAGTTTTTTTGAAACATCTCCTGCCGTACAAAGATACATACCTGCCGCACCGCATTTTATAAGCAATATTGAAACTCCAAATTCCATGATCTTTTCTGCCAGCGGCAATATATCCTTTTCAAGGCTTAAGCACATGCAAACATCTTCTTCTCCCGCTCTTTCCAAAAGATTTTCGTATGCTTCTTTATCCATCATACATAAAAGCTCTTCAAAACTCGGCTCAAATACATCAACATATGGAAGCACCTGCTTTAGTATTTCTTTCCAGTCAAGTTTTCCTGCATCGCCCTCAGGGTCTATGGCCGCCACATCAAGACTTGTTATCAGTCCGGCTTCCTTTACACTTCTATACATTTCTATAAGATCTTTAGCATTGTTCTTATAAAATCCTGCCATTAGTGTAGGATAACCGAAATGGAACAGATACCCGTTCTTTATATCTTCCATATCTAAATCTGAAAATTTGAAGGTATCGTTTGTTCCCGTAAAATGTAAGAAACTTCTGTCAAAGCCCGGCGGTGATAATACTATGGTATATGATGTATCTTCTCCCATAGCCTTTATAAAATTTGTTTTTGCGCCCTTTTCTTCACATTTTTCTATTATCTGACGACCGAACTCATCATCTCCGACCTTGGCAATAAGATCGACATTTGCTCCGAATTTGTGCAATGCCATACCTGTATTATTTACAGCTCCGCCATTTGCCACTGTTGCCCTGCCTATATTTATAAGTTTTCCGGGTTTTAACATCTTTGCAAAATTTTTCCCTTTAGTATCATATATTTGAGGTGTAATATCATAGGATATATGGCCTGCAACTATTATTTTTCTGTCCATATTGCCCCCTTTCAAAAATAATTTACTAAAATTTACAAAAAAATAATAGTTACATTAGTCATTCTTTTTGACTGATATAACTATTATCTTTATTAAAGTTTCTTCCAAATAAATTTCCACATCGCCCATAACAAAACTGCGGTAATAACACTTATAATTATCCATCCGCCTTCCACTTTTGCCAGTGGCAGATCCACATTCATACCGAAAAATCCTGAAATCACTGTAGGTATTGTCATAAGAAGCGACCATATGGTCATAATACGCATAGTCTCATTCAACTTTATATTTATCAAATTGTTGTACATACCGCTCATCTGCTCCACTATGCTTGTCGCCATCTCGGCCATATCGCTTGCCTGCTTGGCCTCTATGTATGCATCCTCAAGTTCTTCCTTTTCGGCTTCACTACATTTTTTAATTGCCGAGGTTATCCTCATCTGCCTTATTGCCACCACATTCTGTCTTGTTGCGGCACCGAGGTAGATAAGACCGACCTCAAGGTCCGAGAGATCCCAGATACCCTGATTATTTGTATTCATTCTGAGTCTTCTGTTAAGATGCAGTCTCTCTTCATTGAGCTTATCAAGTATCGGTAAAAATGAGTCCGATATAACGAAAAGACTTAAAAACAAAAGCATCATCGGACTGCTTGCCTCTTCCGCCTGTATATACTTTTCAATAAGCGGAACTATATAGTTCGTGTCATATGTAACGAACATAAATATGCTTTCTGAATTTACAAAAAACTTTATTGACCTTGTCTCATAATGTCCGTTGTTTTGTGTAAATGCCGGCACATGTATTACTACAAGCAGATTTTTTCCGTCATATTCCACTCTGGCTCTTTCATTTGAGTCAAGAACATACTCCGCCATTTCCTCCGTTAATTCAAATTTTGTTTCCAAAGTCTCCACATCGGCAATATTACTGACATCTACGACTCTCCAATAATACTTTTTTCCCTCTTCTCCCAAATATAACTGCATTTATCAAACCTCTGAGTATATTAACCTTTTCTATTTGTATTCTTTATACCATTTATCGTCTACGGTAATATATTTTATCTTTTCAATAAGTAATTGTTCTATATTGGCATTGGTCTCTTCCACAAGCTTCTTTTGAAGTCTTTCGCAAGTCTCTTTTTCAAATATCAGACTTATTGTTACCATCTCATCAAATACGGTATCTTCTATAACTATATTTTCACTGTCTGCTATATATTTTATTTTTCCGTAAAAATCATATCCGAATTTATACTGTACTCTGAAACCGTCTCTGATCTCTCCTGTTTTCGTATTGGCAAGCGCCTCTATAACCGCCCCCTGATAAGCACGTATAAGTCCGCCCACACCAAGTAAGGTGCCTCCGAAATATCTCGTAACCACCGCCACTATATCAAAATAACCTTGATTTTCCAGTACTTCCATCATGGGCATTCCGGCACTTCTTTGCGGTTCACCGTCATCAGAACATTTTTTCTTATTTCCGTCTTCTCCTATAATATATGCATAGCAATTGTGCCTGGCATCATAGTATTTTTTCTTTATTTTATCTATAAATTCAAGTGCCTCTTCTTCAGAGCTTACCATAGCAATATTTGCTATAAATCTTGATTTCTTTTCTACAATCTCGGCTTCATTATTTTCCAGAATGATTTTCATAGACCTTATCTCCTGTTTTCACCAAGGTATTATAACAAATGTTTGAGGAAATAAAAAGATGACGCTAGAATACATTCAACTTTAATACTCTTTCTATACCATTTTCTATCGCTTCATCATATGTTATATTCTCATATAACAACTTACTTGTTATATTATTGTAATCCGATTCAAATACTCTTTTATCTATTATTTTTTTTAATATCTCTGCTATATTGTTTTCAAGTTGTGCTGAAGGATTATTTTTTGAAAGCATCCTATCTTTTCTGACATTTCCAATTAACTCATAAAACCTATTATCAAACTTTATATTTGGAATTATTTTTGCGATATCATATAGATGTCTTGAATGTCTATTTACATTACCTAGAAGCGTATAGTCGCAGACTGCAAAGATTTTATCAATGAATGTTCTATTTAAGTCCTGTACATGTATTGTACAATTTAGTTTTTTTGTCTCATTTATTTCTATTTTTCTTCTTTCACAAAACTTTCCTATTATTGAACTGACTTTAAGAAATTCTGTGGGATAAGATGTTTGGTAAAAGCTTGTTTCTACTATAATTTCCGGCTGAATATTACTAAACAGAGACTCATACTCAAAAACATATTTATTATAACTGTATCCCGACATAATATCTCTTTCATTAGTAAGAACAAGCCCAATACTTTTTGCTATATGGTTTACAATATAACTTGCTGACTTCTTTTCCGACTCTGTTATCTTTCTACTCATAGATAAATCTATATCTTCTGAAAACCTGTTTATCAAATCATATACTTTTGATAGCGAGGTTCCTCCCTTAAAGACGAATGGCAGTTCACTGTCAGACAGTTTTAAAAGAAATATGGACTGTATAGTATCCTTCTCAACCATTTGTACACTCCTGTTTTCTTCGGTTGCAACAATCTTTATAATTTCAGCCCACCTTTCCTTTTGATTCTCATACCAATTCACTCATCACACCCCCTTCATATATATTTCTATAAACTTTATCCGGATAAAACGGCAAATATTCTTTTACTATTTTAAAGTCTACATTATTTATATCTACAAACTTTTTTATTTTTCTAATCTTTTCATCGTCTGAAATCTCACAATACTTATCTATTTCAGACATCAAATCCAAAAATTGTAATGACGCCCTATTCTCTTCATTAACCTCTTTAACCGGCCTATATATAATTAAAGTATTCCCATCAACTTCCTGTCTCCTATATCCGGTAGTTGCCTCATTACTACATATCTCATAGCATGAGGGATTTTGTGTAGTAAATCCATATTGGTTAGCAAGCTGAAGACCTTTTATATATCCTTTTGTTTCCTGATTTGTCTGAATGTACTTTTTTTCTATATATTTATCTATAGAAATTCTTCCTTTAGTCCCTAATATAGTTGTATATGGTAAATAGTATACACCATTATATAATCTTTCCAAATTACCGTTATCCACAAGCTTCTTAATTTGCTGTCTAAGATAATCTTTAGACTTTCCCGGTAATTCACTAAAGAAAATAGGTTCTCCACATTCAAATTTTTCTAAAATATAGTTATATATCATATTCAACCACCTAATATATTTGAACAATTTATTTTCATTTTTATTATACATTGAACTTGAATTAAAATCAAATTAAAAAGCCTCCGGGTCGAAAACCCGAAAGCTCTTAAACTTACTATATTGAAAGTACCATATCCACCTGACGTGAAAAAGATACTCCTGTTTTGCACCAAAGTGCAAAATGCTCACAATTGTTTCTGGTAAAATTGTAGGCTCTTTCTCCAAGCCTTGATTTTGCCCTCTCTATAGTCTCCTCCGGTGAAAACAGATTATACTTTGCTTTAAATAAAAAATCAAATATACCGGTCTGTTCTCTCGGATTTTTATCAAAGTTTGTACTGCTCCTAATTTTTCTTGGCGGACCTCCCGCCTTTGGAAAATGAAGTACAAAATAATCCTCCGACCCTTCTGTAAATTCCTTTAAGTCGGTCTCATATATGCTGACATTCCTGCCGAAATCCTTGGTTTTGTCCGCATAGTGAATGACCTTGCCGTCTCCTATATAAATACCGTAGTGATCGTATAATGCTCTGGATACTCCTATCACATCTCCGGGCTTTAGGAAACTGCCTGAAACCAATCTTTCAAATTTCTCTTCCATAGCACTCATTGTACCGGTAGCTTTTCTTATATTATTTTTATCAAGAATCCTTGCATGTCCGTCAAGAAGACTGTACTGCAATCTATAGCCCATTTCTTCTCTTTTATCTCTCCAAAAATGTTGCTTACCGCAAATTTTCTCTTCTCTGTTCGGTCTGTCACCACCGGTTCCCATCAACATCTTACCGGCAATCAAAAGTGCTAATAACATATCCACTCCAAGTAATATATAACATTTTACCAAGTTAGGCTTTACTAAGTTAGGTAATACTAATATATATTACATGTATGGATTTTTCAAGTGGAAACTACTTTTCCGAAGATTTCAGCCGGAATATATGCTTTTATACGGATTCCTTCATCAATATATTCTTCACTGAGGATTTCACCGAATTTTCTGACAATTGCTATTTTACCGGCATCCTTATACGGGAATACATGCTCAAGATAAACTCTTTGCTTTTGTAATATATCTTCAACAGTCTTTTTTAAATCCTCTATACCCACTCCGGTCTTTGCCGACATCTTTAAAACTTTATCCGCATGGAAATCTCTTGGAAGTTCCATATTTTCTTCCATCAGATCCGTCTTATTAAATACGGTAATTATATCTTTATCAACTACATCAAGGCTTCTGAGTGTGTCGTATACCACCAGCATCTGTGATGATGCCTCTTCATTTGAAGCGTCCACCATATGTATCAGAAGATTTGCATACTTTGCCTCTTCCAGAGTGGATTTGAATGCTTCTATAAGATGATGCGGAAGTTTTCTTATAAAACCTACAGTATCCGTTACCAGTATTTCCTGACCGCTTCCAAGTTTTAACTTTCTTGTAGTAGGATCTAGAGTTGCAAAAAGCTTATCCTCCGCCAAAATATTTGCATCTGTAAGCTTATTAAGCAAAGTGGATTTTCCGGCATTGGTATATCCCACTATTGCCACATTAAAGGCAAGGTTTTCATCTCTGGATTTTCTTATCAGCTCTCTGTGATTTTCAACCTTTTTAAGTTCCGCTTTCAACTGTGAAATTCTCTCATGGATAAGTCTTCTGTCCATCTCAAGCTTTTTCTCTCCCGGACCTCTGGTTCCTATACCTCCACCAAGTCTTGAAAGACTGCTTCTAAGTCCTACCAATCTTGCTGCAGAAAATTTCAGCTGTGCCAACTCAACCTGAATCTTTCCTTCACTTGTTGTTGCTCTTTTTGCAAATATATCCAGGATTACCATTGTTCTGTCCATTACCTTGGTGTCCAAAAGATCCTCAAGATTTCTAAGCTGTGCAGGTGTGAGCTCGTCATCGCATACCACACCTGTAGCTCCAAGCTCTATAACTCTGTCTTTGACTTCCTCTATCTTACCCTTTCCTATATAGGTACCCGGGTGCATCCTCTCTCTCGATTGTATAATACTCTCAAGCACTGTTGCGCCTGCAGTATCCACAAGCTCTGCCAGCTCTTTCATGGATTCCTTTGTATCGTCACCCACATCAACTCCCAGCAGAATTACCTTTTCAACTATTTCTTTTGTTTCATATGTACTCATATACTACCTATCTGATTCTTGACTTTAAAAAAGCCACTTCATGAGAAACCGCCTCGTCCTCACCGTATTTTAAAATATATGCATTGAAGCATTCCAAAGCCTTGTCATAGTCACTCACATATTCATAACATGAGCCCTTTGAAAACATCAAAGACTTTAATGTCTCATCGTCATGTGCACTTAAAGTCTTATTTTCCAAAAGTGCCATGCCCTCTTCAACGGCTTCAAGTGCCTTTTCATAATCTTCTCTCTTTGACATATGCTTTGCATAGACAGCCAGCACCTTGGCATTTTTTCTGTTGGTTTCTTTTAACTGATTTTCTAAGAATTCCTCGGCCTTATCAAGATATGATGAATCTGAACTCTTATCATACATATCCTCATAATACTGTACTATACTGATACCCGCATTTATATGAAGTTCACTTCTGTCATCAAGGCTCTCCGCCTTATCATACATTGCCGTAGCATCTGCTATTTCTATATCCATATCTATATTGCAAAGCTTCGTATATATTATGGCCAGCATGTCCAAGTATTCCGTTCTTTCTTCATCTGCAGATATAAGAAGTCTGTATGTATGTTCGGCCGCCTTGTAATCACCTGCTTTGTACTCGGCTTCCGCTCTGTATCTGAGTATATCTATTTCAAGACCTCTGATATTTTTGCTTCCATGCACACCTATCGCCTTATCAAAGACTTCCACCGCTTGTGCATATTTCCCCTCTTCAAGCAAGGCCTTACCACTTTCAAAGTATTTCTTTTCATTTGCGGCACAACCGCTTAGTAAAACAAGAGATAATATACCTGATACAAATATCTTTTTAATTTTTCCCTGTACTGCCAAAGCCACCTCTGTCTACTCCATCCAATTTTTTCACTTCTTCAAATTCAAATGCATCCTGATGCTTTATTATTCTGAACTGGCATATTCTGTCATTTACTTCTATAACGGTATCTCTCATAGCCAATGCGGGAAATCTCCATTCATCATTATCACCGCAGTATGACTCGTCAATTACTCCCATAGAATTTGTCTGTAATATTCCGAAGTTTTTGAAAGTTGAACTTCTCGGTACCACCAACGCTTCATATCCGAGCGGCAATTCCATTCCCACTCCGAGCCTGATAAGCTTATAATCTCCCGACTTCATCTCAACTCTTTCAGCGGCTCTTAAGTCTATCCAGTCACTTTTTCCGTCTATGAATTTCAGTTTTTCAATATCCTCACTGAAATATTTTATCTTTATCTTCATATTAATTATCTTCCCCAACTCCGTTTACTTCACTTTCAAAGCCGAACTTCCAGCCTGTCTCTTCCTCCACCTCATGCACTATCTCGGCTTCAAGATCCGAATTGAGCCTTGGCAATGATTCTTTTGACTCCACTCCGAATCTTCTTAAGAATTCTTCGGTAGTTGCAAACTGTGAAGGTCTTCCGGGTGCATCAAGTTTTCCGGCTTCATACACAAGTCCGAACTCTACCAATCTGCTGACCACATGGTCCGATGATACGCCTCTTATGCGCTCTATTTCAGCCTTTGTAATAGGCTGCTTATATGCGATAATTGATAATGTCTCAAGCAGGGCATCGGTAAGTACCTGCTTTTTGGGTGTCTTACATACCTTTATAAGTTGTTCATAGTACTCTGTCTTTGTACACATCTGAACACAATCCCCCAAATCAATTATCTGTATTCCTCTGTTATCATTATTATACTTTGCTTTTAAAGATTCGAGATTTTGAATTACTTCACTCTCTTTCATATCAAGAGCGGCACATAATTGTCTTATTTCTACAGATGTTCCCAAGGCAAAAAGTATCGCCTCTATTGCCGCTTCTGTTTTACTCAATTTAGCCATCTAATATATCGCTTAGATCCAGCGTCTCCTCCTTTCCCTCTTCCTCCAAAGTTTCTATTTGCATTTCTCCAAAAGTCTCCTCCTGTAAAAGAGCTATTTTGCCTATTTTCATAAGTTCAAGTACACTTAAAAATGTAACCACAACTTCAAGCTTGGTTGCCTGGCTTTCAAGTAAAGATCTGAAAGTAAATTTTCTATGCTTTCTGGCATATCCCATAACCTCCGTTATCTTGGTTTCCAAAGATACAGGTTCCTTTTTTATGGTACCGAAATTACTCCTTACCTTATCAATCCTGTTTTCCTTTTGCTTCATTACACGGTCAAATACTTCTTTTAACTTGTGCAGATTTAAACCGCCGAAAAGCTCATCCAAGTTTACAGGCTCCTTGTACTCTTCCACCTCTGCAGGAATACTCGGCTCCTTAAAAAGGATTTTTTCGGCGTCAAAATATCTTCCGGCAAGTTCATTTGCCATCATCTTGTATTTTTTATATTCCAAAAGTCTTGCCACAAGCTCTGCTCTCGGGTCTATGATTTCCTTTGTTTCCTCATCCTCCTCAAGCGGTAAAAGCATCTTAGCTTTTATATCAAGAAGCGTGGTCGCCATTACAATAAATTCGCTCATCAAGTCAAGGTCATCGGTTTCCAGCTCGTTCATATAGTTTAAATACTGCTCTGTTATACTCACAATCGGAATATCATATATATCTATTCTATCCCTTTCTATAAGATATAAGAGCAAATCAAGCGGTCCTTCAAACCTCTCCAATTTGTATGAAATCTCCATACTCACCTCTCAAATATAAATATCACTCAACCTTACTATTGTACCAAATTTCAAGATTTATTGCGACACTTAAGATTAATCACAATCAGCTCCGACATATCATTTAATCTTATATTGATACTGTGAGTTCCAAGTCCCGCTCCGATTATCTGAATCATACTTCCGACTTTTTTTATTCCTACAACCAATCTGTTAAAGAAATGAAACTGCGGTGTCATCACGCCTATACCGCCCGGAAGCCTTATCGTTCCACCGTGAAAATGCCCTGCAAGTGCCAAATCCACATGACTGTCTGCATAGTCTTTTACAAACAGGGGTGAATGTGCCAATAAAATATTAAACTTTGATTCGTCTATACTTATGCGTTTATTTATATAACCGGAATCCAGAGGCTTTTTAAATCTTCTCAAATAATATTTTCTCTCAAGGTCCAATCCGTGAACACATATATTATCATCCAAATCACAGCTTTTATTTGAAAGATACACTATCCCCATATCCTCCATTATCTGCTTATATTGCCTGTAATTTAATCCGAATTTATTCTCACTAAGTCTTTGTTCATGATTTCCGTTGGCATATATACATTTATACTTACTTGAAAGCCTTTTTAAAAGAGGCAGGACATTTTCTATACCCAGTCTGCTCTTTACGGTTATCATATCACCGCCTATAAGCACCAAGTCCGGCGATATGTCCTCTATAGCTGAAAATAGCTTCTCATTGTTTTTTCCGAAACTGTTATTGTGTAAATCTGTTAAAAAGACTATTTTCTTTTCACTCTCAATCTTTTCACTGCTTATATTATATTGTACTGTTTTAAAGTTCTTTCTTTCATAAAAAGAACGGAGCAGCAAGGAAATACTCCCCACTGCTCCCAATCCTATAATTTTAGAAAATATATTTTTCATCAAACTCCTAGCTTACCCAAACTCCGTCACTGTTTAAAGTGTATCCGTCAGGTGTGGTGGTATTTGTCAACATTTTACCATCACTTCCCAAATAATACCATAGTCCGTTGTACTTAAGCCAGCCTGAAGAATTCATAGCTCCCGAATCCTCCATAAAATACCAAGATCCGCTTGTATCCTGTCTCCAGCCTTTTGCCATTTTGCCGTCCGCATCAAACCAGTATTTTTTTCCGTTAATATTTAAAACTTCAGCTCTTGCACTTGTTTTATCTGATTTTACATAAAACCAGCTTCCGTTGCTCTCTTTCCAACCTATATCCGGCGCCATACCTGGACCGTAGTTTTCAGCTCTTACATCAGATGTGGCAATTGACTTCGGTGCGGCATCAACTTTTGCACTGTCCGCATTTGTTACCTGAGCTTGCTGTGCCGATTCCGTTCTTGCAACAACTTCCTTTTTTGCGGCCTGCACTGCGGCACCTGTAATACTCTTTTTCACACTTACATCTTTTGATGCAATATCCACACCGCCTGTTGAAGCTATCGCAAAGCCGTAGTCAAGTAAGGCTCTTGTGTCGGTATAATGAGTTCCCTGACTCTTAAGTATTACAACTACCAGTCTTACACCGTTTCTCTCCGCACATGTTACCAAAGTATTTCCGGCACTCTTTGTATATCCGGTCTTTCCGCCTATAACACCCGGATAATATCTGTTGTCATTGGTCTGAACCATCTTATGATGCATTGCAATTGAAGTGGCGGGGTTTCTCTGAGTTGCGGGGAATGTATAATATCTTGTGCTTGCAATCGCTCTGAAATTAGGATTTCTAAACGCTTCAGCCGCAATCAAAGCCATATCCTTAGCTGTAGTCTTGTGGTTTTGATTGTTCAAACCGCTCGGATTTACAAAATTTGTGTTTTTTGCCCCTATTTCTCTCGCTCTTGCATTCATCATATTTGCAAAGCCCGGTATTGAACCTCCGACATGCTCCGCAAGTCCGTTTGCAACCTCATTTGCCGATGCAAGCATTGTTCCGTAAAGTGCATCTCTTACACTTATTCTGTCACCTTCCACTACACCAAGATTTGTAGCTCCCGATTCCAGATTTGTAGTTGCACTCTTTGAAAACACCACGGTATCATCAAGATCCGCCTGCTCCAAAGCAAGCAATGTTGTCATAATCTTAGTGATCGAGGCAGGGAAAAACTGCTTATTTCCCTCTTTTTCATACAGGAATTCACCTGTATTTGCATTGTAAAGTGCAGCTCCCTGCGATGCTATGTTTGGAGGAGTAGCTGCATGTGTTACCATTCCGTTCCCCGGCGCAAAAGTTATCACACCCACCGACAATAATATCGAAAGGCCGCCGGCTATAATTTTTTCGATTTTCATTTTTTATACTCACTTTAATTTTAAAATTTACCCTCTAATTTATTAATACTATATCACAAATATTGAACATATGTATTAAAATAACCTTACATACCTGTTACTTTATGCTAAACTATATTTTAGAGGTAAAGTATCTTTAACAGTTTAATAAAAACCAATCTGAAAATCAATGAACATCTGTCTTTAAATCTGTCTTATATTTATAATCAAAGGCTACACGCTTTCTTTGACAAAGAACCATTAAATAGAAAAATTCGGACCGCTTAAGGTCCGAATCAAATCTTCATTATTTATTTTTCTGTAAGTTCTTTCATTATATCTTCCACATGCTCAAGCGCTGTTGCTCTGTAAGCATTTGAACCGCAAAAGAGCAATGCATGGCTTTCATCCGAGTTTGCAGCAGAACACAGTGCATCTGTTATACAATACGGTATTGTCTTTCTGTCACATACCGACAATGCCAAACAGTTGTGACAATGTCTTATCGGTATAGGACCGGTCTTCAGTCTGTCCATAAAGTCGTTTCTTATAGCTCTTCCCGGCATACCTACAGGTGATTTTGTGATAACAATATCTTCTTCTTTTGCATCAATATATGTCTGCTTGTAATCATCCGGTGCATCACATTCATATGTGGTAACAAATCTTGTACCCATCTGTACTCCGTCCGCACCCAGACTCATGGCATGCTCCATATCTTCTCTTGTATATATACCGCCTGCCACAAACACAGGAATCTTTTTACCGAACTTTTCTTCATAGATTCTTACTTCCTCTATGATCTCTTTTATTTCGGCATCATATTTTTCTCTTTTATAGTTTTTACTTGCCATAGTGTCGGCGCCAAGCTCGTGAAGCTCATCATAGGAAAATCCCAGATGTCCGCCTGCAAGCGGTCCTTCTATTACTACGGCATCAGCTGTGGTGTTATATTTTCTGTCCCACATCTTTAAAATAACTTTTGCACTTTTTCTGCTTGAAACTATCGGTGCAATACAGGTCTTTTTTGCGTTTTCGCTTAAGGCCTGTCCCTTTTCCACAAGCTCCGGCAATTCTATCGGCAGTCCGGCTCCTGATATTATGATATCCGCACCGGCTTTTACGGCTTCTATTACATAGTCCGCATATTTGTTTGTTGCCACCATTATATTAAAGCCTATAAAAGGATTATAGTTTTTTAATTTTTCCAAGAATTTAGAAGCCTGCTTTGAAACCTTAAATCTCCTTTCGAATACTTCCGCCGCTATATCTCTGGCTTTTTGAAGTTCGGTCTTTACGGCACGAAGATTTGCTTCTATAGGATTTTTATAAAAATCATCCTCTCTGAATCCGATCTGTGCTGTTGATATAATTCCCATTCCTCCATTGCCTGCCACATGTGCCGCAAGGGATGAAAGGCTTATTCCTACACCCATACCGCCCTGGATAATGGGATAGAGCAAACTTTTATCTCCTATTTTTAAGAATTCCATATTTCCCTTTCAGCTATTTAAAACTTCCTGAATCTGTTGTATCTGTCCTCTGCAATTTCTTCCTTGGATTTTGAATCAATTTTCTCAAAGAAATCATCGATATTTGAAACCATCTCTTCTATTACAACATACATAGTATCGACAGTCAAAGGTAATTCTTCCTTTATAACTCTGTCTATTACCCCCAAGCCTAAAAGTTCTTTTGAGGTAATCTTCATAACCTCTGCAGCCTCTTTGTTCTTTTTTGCATCTTTATAAAGTATTGAAGCGAAACCTTCAGGTGAAAGTATTGAGTATATTGAATGTTCAAGCATCCAGACTTCATTGGCTACGGCAAGTGCAAGTGCACCTCCCGATCCGCCTTCACCTATTACAACAGATAAAATAGGCACAGTCATATCGCTCATTTCAAAGAGTGCTCTTGCTATTGCCTCGGCCTGCCCCTTCTCCTCGGCTTCTATTCCGCAAAATGCTCCCGGAGTATCCACTATACATATAACCGGCATATTAAACTTCTGCGCATGCTTCATAAGTCTTAGTGCCTTACGATATCCGCTTGGATTCGGCATACCGAAGTTTCTGATTTTATTTTCCTTTATGCTCTTACCTTTTTGCTGGGCTACAACCATTACAGGTTTTCCATAGTAGTTTGCTATGCCGCCGACAATGGCACCGTCATCTCCGGAAAGTCTGTCTCCATGTAGTTCAAAAAAGAAACTGAACAATCTGTCGATATAATCCTTTGCGGTAGGTCTGTCAGGTCTTCTTGATAAGAGTACACTGTCCCAGGCAGTCTTCGGTGCCTTTACCTTCGGTCGCTTCTCTGCGGCCTTTTCGGTATTTTCATCCTGACTTTCCTGACGTGCAACTTTCTTAAATCCTGAAGTATGAGCTCTCAGTATCTTCTTTAAGACGCTTCTTTGCTCCGATCTTTCCACTATAGCATCTATAAAGCCGTGCTCAAGTAAAAACTCTGCACTCTGGAAACCTTCCGGCAGCTTTGTTCCTATAGTCTGTGCAATAACTCTCGGGCCTGCAAATCCTATAAGGGCCTTCGGCTCTGCCAGTATAATATCTCCAAGCATTGCAAATGAAGCACTTACTCCACCCATTGTAGGATCTGTAAGGAAGCTTATAAAAAGTTGTCCTGCCTCATGATGCTTCTTTAACGCGGCCGATGTCTTTGCCATCTGCATAAGTGAAATCATACCTTCCTGCATTCTGGCACCGCCTGAACATGAGAAAATAATAATCGGCATTTTCTCTTTTGTCGCATTTTCTACAGCCGCTGTTATCTTTTCACCTACAACTCTTCCCATAGAAGACATCATAAATCTTGCATCACATACGGCTATAGCTGTTCTTATATTACCTATGGTAGCCTCTCCTGTGACTACAGCTTCATCAAGCTTGCTCTTTTGTCTTTCCTCTTCAAGCTTGATCTCATAGTCGGGGAAATCCAAAGGATTTGATATAGGCATTGTCTTATTCCACTCGATGAAACTTCCGTCATCCACAAGCATTTCTATTCTTCTGTATGCATGAACTCTAAAATATCCGCCGCATTTCGGACATGTATAAAGATTTGACTTTACATCTTCAGCAAAAATCGGCTCTTTACAGATTCTGCACTTTTTCCAAAGTCCCTCCGGGATATCTATCTTTTCACTTTCCGGTTCTATCTTTGCATATGTCTTTTTAAACATATTTCTAAACATGACAACACCTCAAAACTTTCATTGCTACATTTTAAACTGTTTTTCTATAAATGAAGTATCTATATCAGCATCTATAAAGTACGGATTATTAATAATCTCATAGTTAAAATCTATATTTGTATCCACACCTTCTATTACAATTTCACCAAGAGCCGATCTCATCTTTGCAATAGCTTCCTGTCTTGTTTTTCCATGAACTATCAATTTTAAAAGCATGGAATCATAAAAAGGTGATACCGTGTAATCTTCATAAATATGTGTATCTATTCTTACACCGTTACCGCCGGGCAAATGCATGCTCTCAATTCTTCCCGGAGAAGGTGCAAAATTCTTATCTGGGTTTTCGGCATTTATTCTGCACTCTATGGAATGTCCTTCAATCTTCACATCCTTTTGAGTAATTGAAAGCTTCTCTCCCGCAGCTACTCTGATCTGCTCCTTTATAAGATCCATACCGGTGATCATCTCCGTTACAGGATGCTCTACCTGAATTCTTGTATTCATCTCCATAAAGTAGAAGTTTTTATTCTTATCCACCAAAAACTCAATGGTTCCGGCATTCTCATATCCTGCAGCCTTTGCCGCACTTACTGCAGCCTTTCCCATCTTTTCTCTGAGCTTACTGTCAAGAAATACCGACGGTGCCTCTTCCAATACTTTTTGATGTCTTCTTTGTATGGAACAATCTCTTTCACCAAGATGTATTACATTTCCATAGCTGTCCGCCAAAATCTGGAACTCTATATGTCTCGGTCTTTCTATATATTTTTCAATATACATGGAGTCGTCGGAAAATCCCTTAAGTGCCTCCGCTTTTGCAGTCATAAAATTCTCTGCAAAATCATCTTCACTTCTTGATATTCTCATACCCTTTCCACCACCGCCAAGAGCGGCCTTGATCATTACGGGGAAGCCCACTTTCTTTGCAAGCTTTAATGCCTCATTCACATCCTTAACACTTCCGTCAGTTCCCGGTATTACAGGGATATGAGCCTTTTGCATGGTTGCTCTGGCTACGGCCTTATCGCCAAGCTTGGCAATTGTTTCAGATTTAGGTCCGATAAACTTTATTCCTACTTCAGTACAAAGTCTTGCAAATTTTTCATTCTCAGATAAAAATCCGAATCCCGGATGAATGGCCTCGGCACCTGTTGTAACGGCCGCACTGAGTATCCTCTCCATATCCAGATAGCTTTTCATCGCAGGTGCAGGTCCTATACAAATAGCCTCATCTGCAAGCATCGTATGTAAGCTGTCTCTATCCGCCTCGGAATATACGGCAACACTTATAATACCCATTTCTCTAAGTGCTCTGATTATTCTGACTGCAATCTCTCCTCTGTTTGCTATCAATACTTTTCTAAACATTTATTCTCCAATGATAAAGGTAAGTTCGGCATCAACCGCTATCTCACCGTCCACACTCGCTATAGCTTTTCCTATTCCTATTCTTCCTTTTGATCTGATTATCTCACAAGATAATTTAAGCTTATCTCCCGGAACAACTTTTCTTTTGAATTTGGCGGAATTTATAGCTCCGAAATATGCTGTCTTTCCCTTATTCTCAGGTACAGACAATATAGCAACCGCACCTGTCTGTGCCAGTGCCTCTATCATAAGCACACCCGGCATTACAGGCTCCTCGGGAAAATGTCCCAAAAACTGTGACTCATTATATGTTATACATTTATATCCGACACTTTTTTTGCCCGGCTCCAGCTCCTCAATACAGTCAATAAGCAAAAACGGATGTCTGTGAGGTATTATCTCTTGAATTTCCTTAATTCCCAACATATTCTTTACTCCAAAATAAACAGCGGCTGTCCGTACTCTACCACATCCTCATCCTTAACAAGGATTTCCTTTATAACACCGTCAAAATCACTCTCAAGCTCATTCATAAGTTTCATTGCCTCAATAATACCTATTACCTGACCTTTCTTTACTCTGTCACCTACATTTACAAAGCTTGGTGAATCAGGTGAAGGTGCACTGTAGAAAGTTCCTACAAGCGGTGATGTTACGGTATGACCTGCAACCTTTGTGTTCTCTGCCGTGTTTGCAGCTTCAAAACTTACGCTCTGTGCCACCGGTACTGCCTGAACCTCTCCTGCTACAAGTTTTGTTTTATTTTTCTTTATAACTATTTTTTCGGAATCTGTAGCATAGTTTAATGTATCAACATCATTCTTACTTACTGTCTCTATAAGTTTTATAATCTCATCTATTTTCATCTGTTTACTCCACAAATTTTTTTATAACTATACTTGCATTGTGACCGCCAAATCCAAGTGAATTGCTTATTGTTCCGTTCACTTCCACCTCTTTTGACTCTGTCAAAAAGTCCAAATCACACTCAGGATCTTTATTTATAAGTCCTACATTCTTGTGCATAAATCCGTCTTCTATAGACTTTACACATACAATTGCCTCAACACCTCCGGCCGCACCGAGAAGATGTCCTACCATTGACTTTGTAGAGCTTATTCCCACTTTATTTGCATGCTCACCAAGTGCGGTCTTTATTGCTTTGGTCTCAAATAAATCATTGTGATGAGTTCCTGTACCATGTGCATTTACATAGTCAATATCCTCAGGCTTCATACCTGCATCCTTTATTGCAAGCTCCATAGCCTTTGCAGCGCCCGAGCCGTCTTCTGCAGGTGAAGTAATATGGAATGCATCACAGGTTGCACCGTATCCTGCCATCTCGGCATATATATGTGCACCTCTTTTTTTAGCATGCTCAAGTTCTTCTAAAACTAAAACGCCTGCTCCCTCTCCCATGATAAATCCGTTTCTGTCTTTATCAAAAGGTATTGATGCTCTATCCGGATCATCTACTGTATTAAGTGCTGTGAGTGAAGTAAATCCCGCCACACCGATAGGAGTGATGGAGCTTTCCGTACCTCCTGCAAGCATTACATCAGCCTCTCCGTAAACGATGGATCTGAATGCCTCACCTATACAGTTTGTTCCTGTGGCACAAGCCGTTACTACATTTATATTCTTTCCTTTACATCCATAGGCAATCGCTACATTACCTGCCGCCATATTTGAAATCATCATAGGTACCAAAAGAGGTGCCACTCTGCTTGGTCCTTTTTCCAAAAGCTTTCCGTATTCCTTTTCCATAGCCTGCAGCGATCCGATTCCCGATCCTACCGCAACTCCTACCATATAAGGATCTTCCTTTGACATATCAAGCTTTGCATCTTCAATAGCCTCTTTTGTTGCCGCTACTGCAAACTGTGAAAACTGCTCCATTCTTCTGGCAGATTTTGGATCCATATAGTTCTTGGCATCAAAGTCCTTTACTTCAGCTGCAAGCTTTGCCTTATAGTCGGTTGTATCAAAGTATGTTATAGGTCCTATACCGTGTACACCCGCTTTTATATTTTTCCAAAAATCATTGACATTAAGACCTATCGGTGTGATAGCTCCCAATCCTGTAATAACAACTCTTCTTCTCATAGTCACCTCTTTTTTGGTTGTTCTTTCAATCCTTATTAATTACATACTCATTCCGCCATCTATTTTGATGACCTGACCTGTAATATATCTGCCCTCTTCACCGGCAAGGTATGCCACCATATTTGCAATATCCTCTACCTCACCCTGATATCCCAACGGAATAAATGAATTGATTTTTGCCTTGGCATCATCTGTCATGGCATCCGTCATATCTGTTCTTATATATCCCGGTGCTATGGCATTTACGGTAATATTTCTGCTTGCCATCTCTCTTGCTGCAGTCTTTGTCATTCCTATAACTCCTGCCTTTGATGCCGCATAGTTTATCTGTCCTGCATTGCCCATCACACCGCTAACGGAAGAAATATTTATTATTCTTCCGGCTCTTTTCTTAATCATGTATTTTGAAACCACCTGCATGGTATTAAAGCTTCCCTTTAAATTGGTTGCTATTACCGCATCAAACTCTTCAGGTTTCATTCTCATTATCAGATTATCTTTTGTAATACCGGCATTATTTACCAATATATCCACCGCACCGTCCTCTGAAATGATATTTTCAATCATCTGCTTGGTGCTCTCATAATCCGATATATCACATTGGCAGATTTTTGCACTTCCGCCATTATCCTCTATCTCTTTTGCAACACTTTTTGCGGCCTCACTTGATGCCGCATAATTTATATATACCAGTGCTCCGTCAGCTGCCAGTTTCTTTGCTATAGCGGCTCCGATGCCTCTTCCTGCACCTGTTACCAGAGCTGTTTTGCCTTCTAATCTTTTCATTTTGCCTCCAAAATCTGACTACAAACACTTGCCACATCCGCATACTCTTCGATATTGAAGATTTTTACCTCCGGATCAATTTTCTTTACAAAACCTGCCATGGTCTTTCCCGGTCCGATTTCTACAAAGGTGTCAACACCCCATTCAATCATTTTTCTTATGCTCTGTTCCAAATGTACACTTCCGGATACCTGATCTATCAAATTTTTCTTGATATCATTCTTATCTGTAACAATTTGCGCATTGATATTTGCCACATAAGGTATCTGAATATCTCTTATTTCAACACCGTCGAGTACTTTTGAAAGTTTTTCTCCGGCTTCTTTCATAAGTCCTGAGTGAAAAGCACCGCTTACCTTTAAAGGCAGTACTCTTTTTGCTCCGGCTTCTTTTAATTTTTCGCCTGCAAGGGCAACCGCTTCTTCGGTTCCTGATATTACAGTCTGTCCCGGGCAGTTATAATTTGCCACCCAACATCCGTCTATCTCATCAACTACAGACTTGATGGTCTCGTTAGAAAGTGAAAGTACGGCACTCATTGCACCACCCTTTATTTCCGACATATACTGACCTCTTTTGTCCACTACCGAAATGGCATCCTCAGCACTTATAGCACCGCTTAAATACAGTGCTTCATATTCTCCAAGGCTTAAACCTGCACATATATCAGCCTTAAGTCCCGCTTTTTCTACAGCCTTTAACATGGCAATACCTGTTGCCACCATGGCTATCTGTGTATATCTTGTATTGTTTAATTCATCATTTTCTTTGAAAATCAGATCACATGCATCTATCCCCGTGACTGTTTTTACACTGTCAAAAACCGCCCTTGAATCCGCATCATTTTCATAAAAACTCTTGCCCATATTTTGTTTTTGAGCTCCCTGTCCCGGGAATAAAAATGCTATCTTCATAATTTATACTAAGCTCCCTGCATTCTTTAAAAGATTAGTTGCCTCACTCATTATCTCGTCAATGATTTCTTTTGCACTTTGCTTTTTGTTTATAAGTCCTGCTATCTGACCTGCCATAACTGTTCCGTTTACAATATCACCCTCCATAACAGCTTTTCTGAGTGTACCGAGAGTCAAGTACTCAAGTTCCTCAAAACTCTTTCCTTCAGCTTCAAGCTTAGTGTATTCTCTGGTCATGGCATTTCTTAAACTTCTTACCGGATGTCCGTGACTTCTGCCTGTTACGGCCGAATCGATATCCTTTGCGGCAATTACCCTGTCTTTGTAGTTTTCATGTACAATAGACTCATTTGCAACCACAAATCTTGTTCCTATCTGTACAGCCTTTGCTCCAAGCATAAGTGCCGCAGCCAAACCTCTTCCGTCTGCAATACCTCCTGCCGCAATAACAGGAATATTTACCGCATTTACAACCTGTGGAACCAAAGTCATTGTAGTAGCTTCACCTATATGGCCTCCACTTTCGGTACCCTCGGCTACAATGGCGTCAGCTCCGCATCTTTCCATTCTTCTTGCAAGTGCAACACTTGCAACTACGGGAATTACCACTATTCCGGCTTCCTTCCACATCTGCATATACTTCTCAGGTGAGCCTGCGCCTGTAGTAACTACCTTTATACCTTCTTCCACAACTACCTTGGCAATTTCTTCCGCATGAGGTGACATAAGCATTACATTTACTCCAAAAGGCTTATCTGTAAGCTTTCTTGCCTCTCTTATTTCATTTCTTACAACCTCTGCCGGTGCATTTGCCCCGCCAATAAGTCCAAGTCCGCCTGCAGCACTTACCGCTGCAGCCAAATGATGCTCGGCAACCCATGCCATACCGCCTTGAATTATCGGATATTCTATACCTAATAGTTTTGTTATTTCTGTTTGCATTAATTTCCTCTGCCTTTTTAAGAAAACGCCCGTAGGCGTTTTTTATTTTTTATAAATTATCTACGCCCTTGTCCTTAAGGTAATTTACCACATCACCTACAGTTAAAAGCTTCTCTAAATCCTCAGAAGGTATCTCAACACCATAGTTATCCTCAAGTGCCATTACCATCTCAAAAAGGTCAAGTGAATCTGCATTTAAATCATCCTTGAAGCTTGACTCCAATGTGATTTCTGATGCATCGATATTTAACTGCTCTGCAATAATTGATTTCATTTTCTCTGACATAATTTTCTCCATCCTTTTAAATGTTTATTTTATTTATATTTAAGTTGTAAAATAATTACAATCTTAATACACAAGTTCCCCAGGTTAATCCTGCTCCGAATCCACAAAGCAAAATCAAATCACCTTTTTTTGCAATGCCTTTTTTTATTACCTCATCAAGTAGTAAAGGTATACTTCCTGCCGAAGTATTTCCGGTATTTTCCAGATTGTGAGGTAACTTTTCAAGAGGTATATCCAGCTTTTTGGATACGGCCTCAAGTATTCTCAAATTTGCCTGATGTAAAAGATATAAATCTATATCATCCTTATGTACCCCGGCCTTTTGTATAGCCTGTTCAATGCTGTGAGGTACCGTTCTGACAGTGAATTTAAAGACCTCTTGTCCGTCCATTCTTATATATCTGTCATCACCGTAAGAATTATCATACAGTGCAAATCCCTTACTTCCGTCAGCTCCTATATCAAAGCTTAAAAATCCCTCTTCTATATCCGCCTTCTTGAGTACCGCGGCTCCCACACCGTCACCGAAAAGTACACAGGTGGTTCTGTCGGTCCAATCCATCTCTCTTGAAAGTACATCACCGCCTACTACAAGAGCATACTCAATATCCAGAGTATTCATCATTGAATATGCAATACTCAGTGCATATATAAATCCGGAACATGCAGAGCTTACATCCATACATGCACAGTCCTTTGCACCAAGTAGAGGCTGCAACTCACATGCGGTATTTGGGAGTCTCTTATCCTGAGTTGATGTACCCACTATAATAAGTCCCAAATCCTTGCCGTCAATATTTGCAGATTCTAATGCTTCTTTTCCGGCTGCAAATGCCAGACTTACCAGATTTTCATTTTCACCTATGATATGTCTTTTTTTGATTCCGGTTCTTTGGCTGATCCACTCATCACTTGTATCTACGATTTTACTCAAATCATCATTTGTCAAAACCTTAGAAGGCAGCTTTGAGCCTGTTCCTGCAAGTGCTATCTTCATCCTTCATAAGTCCTTTCATAAGACTTTCATCAAAATAAAAAATACTTTGAATACCAAAGCAAATAGTTTGATACTCAAAGTATTTTAATTTTACTACATAAATTT
Source organism: Lachnoanaerobaculum sp. OBRC5-5 (assembly GCF_000296385.1). Taxonomy (GTDB): domain Bacteria; phylum Bacillota; class Clostridia; order Lachnospirales; family Lachnospiraceae; genus Lachnoanaerobaculum. The sequence continues at coordinate 2,580,151 of NZ_JH815185.1, read as the reverse complement.
GTCAAGTGATTTGTTCATTCAGTTCCGTATGCTATTAATGCATCTTTCTTTCTGACCCCCAAGGATAATGTATAGTATAAAATATCCGCATCAAATTTTGCCACAACTACCTGAAGCTTTTCTCCTTCAATATTTTTTAATACTCCAAGCAGTTCTCCCTTTTTTACTCTCTGTCCCTGTTTAATATAAGGATACCAAAGCCCGTCACACTCCGCCTCTACATACTCTGCACTCACTATCTCTTTTTGTTTTTTATTTACGCTTATATCATGTCCCTCTTTTATTATTCCAAGTATCTCCATAAGCTTATATATGTCTTTTTTTTCAGCAAGTACATCCTCTTCACTCCATATACCATGTGCCCCTCTTTCATAGAGCATTGCGGGAATATTTTTCTTTGTGGCATAGCTATAAAGTCCGTTGGATGCATAGGAGCCGACTCTAAAATTTACGCTCATTCTCGAAGCTATATCTCTCACATAGTTTTTCATATCTTTACCGGATCCGTAAGGAAAAAAGATAAGGGGAATAAGATTCTCATTAATATCTCCCCCATGCAAATCCACTATAAAATCAGCTGTCGGGTAGAGATATTTTTCTATATCAAAAGCAATTCTTTGTGTACTTGTACCTTTTTCATCACCCGGAAATTCCCTGTTTAAATTTTTATAATCCGATGTGGATATCTGTTTTACTCCGTCATAAAATCCGTCGGTATTTAAAACAGGGCAGATAATAATATTTCCGGATAATTTTTCAGCTTTAAGTTCTTTTATAAGTCTTAGAGCTGTTTCTATTCCCACATATTCTCCGCCATGTACTCCTGCGGTTATAACTAAAGTTTTCCCTGTATTTCTCCCACAAAAAGCTGTTCCGCTTATATTTCCAAGTATGAATTTTTTCTTTTCCCCTTTATTTATCAGAATATCTCCTATTTTCATAGATTCCTCCTTTCCGAATACACTAAGTTTTTATGTTATATTAGCATAGTTAGTCGCATCTAACCATACATTTTTTCATTACTTATTATTTAGCCAAATAAAAGACGGATGTCTGTTTTTCTATATTTTTTATTTTTTTATGAAAGATATTTCCATGTTTTATTAAAAAAACTTGAAAAACTTATTTTCAAGTAGTACCTGACTTCCGTCGTTTCTCTCAAAACCTAGTACTCTAGGCATCCAAGAGCATGCAGTTTTGAAAGAAATTGTCGACTTCAGCTTTGGTTAAATAGAGGGCATCAAGGTTACTAAAACCAACCAGTTTTTTAACCTTTTCGTTAACGGACTGGTATCTTGATATATTGATATATGTATTATCACCTTTATTTACCACTCTAAAATCACGCATAAAGTTAATCAAGTCATAAGAGTTTATTTTATTCTTGAAGCACTTGATTTCTAATACTCTTAAAAGAAACAAACTAAGGTAGCATATCAAAAAATGCCCGTAGATTGTTTCTTTTTTCTGTAAATAAACAGGCCTGGCATCCAGGTATGATTTTGTAAGTCTAAAAGATTCCTCGATTTTCCATAGGCTATGGTATGTCTTATATACCTGTAATGGCTCCATGTCTATCTCAGATGTCACTAAAAGGTTATATCCTGCATATTTAAGATCTTCATCAATCTTAGATTTATTTAAATCTATTATAGGCTTTATTGTCTTGCCTGTACTATCTTTAGTTATGATGTCTAAATATTTAGCGCAATCTCCAAGTTCATCTTTAGCGATATTTTTGTATGTAGAAAACTTTGAAGCTTTATCGACCATTTTCATTATTTCAAGTCTTTGTTTCTTTGCAAGGTTAGGATTATAAGAGACGATACGCTTTTCTTTTACAGAGAACTTTGTAACACTCTCTTTTCCTGTTTCCGGATCGATCTCTTTAAAGCTGTAGTCAAAGCTGTCAATACAGGATTTAAGACGAAAAGATATATTACCTCTTTCATCAGTGTAATTAGAAAAGACATTTGTATCATTCTCAAGTAGAACCCATTTCTTTTCCTTTTCACTTAGATTCTTACCATGTATTGATTTTGAGAATATATAGCCGTCATTATCTTCTTTAACGGCAGCATAAATATTTCTTGCACAATTAAGTCCTTTATCAGCCACCTGAATTGTCTTACCTGATACGCTGTGTCGTTGCTTCATTTCTTCAATAACTTTTCTAATATACGGCTTTTCCGATTCATTTCCGGGATACATTTGCATGGAGACAGGTACGAGATCAGCATCTAAAAGTAAAGCTTGCCCTATTATCGGGGAGTGCCTATTCTCTTTTGAAGGTCCCTTTTGCTTATCATCACTAGGGATATCAATTTCAAAGTAATAATTAGTGCAATCAAAAAATACATTGCTTAGATCCCTTTTATAATACCTTTCATAAGAGTGATTAAATAAATCAATATACTTTTTATAAGACTCTCCTATGAAAGAACACCCGTCATATACTTGGTCTTCAGAGATTGTAGAGCTGCCATAAAGGTATGGAAATATATGAGAGGCTGTCTTTGACTTAGAGCATGGAGATATAACTCTTGCATAAATAAGTTGTGTAATTAAGTCAAATACAGAGAACTGAAAACGCATTTGAGAAGCAAGTATATCAATAGTTTCTTTAACATCAAGCTCATCAATTAATGAGTAGAGTAAGAAGTGCCCTATATTAAGTTCAACAGGGGAGGAAAATGCACGAGGACGTGACTCTTCAGAAAGAGCTTTTGTTCTATTCTCATTTTGCTCTTTTACATAGTCACTGTAAAATTTAACAGGATCAGGAATCTCACCTGAAATCAAATCCTCAACATAACCAAAAGATTTTACATTTTTTGTTCTTGGTTGCTTTTTATCCTTATCCCAAAATGATTCATACATCTGAAGATAAGTACCTTTTTTCTTCTTTTCTTTTCTCAAAAAATAAGCCATAAACACCTCTAAAAGTAAAGTACTATGAAGTACTATGATTATAACATACTCAAAAAAAATTTTCAACTTTTTTTAAATATTTTTTATGGCAGAAAAGCCTTTAAAATAAGGGGTCTAAAAGAATTGCGTAAAATCAAATAGCTTATTAGAAATTTAAAACGTCGGAACTTTCATAGTACTTCGACGGAAGACGGGAGCTGTTTCTATTCCCACATATTCTCCGCCATGTACTCCTGCGGTTATAACTAAAGTTTTCCCTGTATTTCTCCCACAAAAAGCTGTTCCGCTTATATTTCCAAGTATGAATTTTTTCTTTTCCCCTTTATTTATCAGAATATCTCCTATTTTCATAGATTCCTCCTTTCCGAATACACTAAGTTTTTATGTTATATTAGCATAGTTAGTCGCATCTAACCATACATTTTTTCATTACTTATTATTTAGCCAAATAAAAGACGGATGTCTGTTTTTCTATATTTTTTATTTTTTTATGAAAGATATTTCCATGTTTTATTAAAAAAACTTGAAAAACTTATTTTCAAGTAGTATGTTTATTATGTATTAATTAAACATAGATAGAAAGAGAGGAATTTTCTATGGCAACATTTATGATCGGCCTTGTGATTCTAATCGTAGGCGGGCTTATCATGGGCAAGTTATGTGACCATGTTTTTCAGCCTGACGACAGAGAAACACCGGCCTATTCTAAGCAGGACGGTGTAGACTATGTTCCTATGCCTACATGGAAAAATGCACTTATCAACCTACTTAATATCGCAGGAACAGGACCTATTCTCGGACCTATCCAGGGTATTCTTTTCGGACCTATAGCACTTCTTACAATACCGATAGGTAATGTAATCGGCGGTGCTGTTCACGACTATTTTGCAGGTATGATTTGTACAAGAGACGGCGGCGCTCAGATGCCTGAGATGGTTCGCAAATATACAAGTAAAACCGTATTCTGGATTTATGACGTGTTTGTATGTCTCTTGCTTTTACTTGTAGGTACGGTATTTATTTATACACCGGGTGATATAGCCGCAACTCAGGTATTCGGTTTCAGCGGTTCTCCTACAGAAGTTTCAACATGGGTCATCTACGCTGCGATTTTTGTTTATTACCTTATTGCAACAGTTTTCCCGATTGATAAGATTATAGGACGTGTATACCCTATCTTCGGTGCGATTTTGGTATTCTCCGCACTTGGTGTATTCGGTGCAATGGTTATCTTCCATTATCCGCTTGTAGATGTTTGGGGAAGCTGGGCAACACAGTCATTTGACTATGCAGCATATTTTAAAGCGGGACATTTTATTCCGATTTTCTTCGTTACTGTAGCCTGCGGTATCCTTTCAGGATTCCATTCATCACAGACAGCTCTTGTAGCTCGTACAATTAAGAGCGAAAAAGAAGGTCGTATGACTTTCTACAATATGATGGTTGTTGAAGGATTTATAGCTATGGTATGGGCTGCCGGTACAATGGCACTTATCCAGTTTACAGCTGAGCACGGCGGTATCACAATGCAGCTTAGTGACAAGGGTGTATGGCAGTATATGATCCAAAAAGGAGGCGAGCTTGTCGCTATTTCTCCTACCAGTGTTGTAGGTGTAGTATGTAGATATGCACTTGGACCTATCGGAGGTGCCGTAGCACTTATCGGTATTATTATACTTCCTATAACATCAGGAGATACAGCACTTCGTGCACTTAGACTTACTATTGCAGATACTTTCCACATCAAGCAGGATAACAATGCAAGAAGACTCAGTCTTGCCGTTCCTATTTTCGTTATAGTAGGTGCAATCCTTGTTTGGGCAAAGATTGATCCTAAGGGATTCAATATTCTTTGGAGATATTTCGCATGGTCTAACCAGACAATGGCACTCTTCCCACTTGCTGCCGCTACTATTTATTTAATAATAAATAAGAGAGGACAGTGGGCATGGATGACTCTCATACCGGGTGTCTTCTACACATTTATTTGTGCATGCTATATCTTGAATGCAAAGCTTGGCTTCGGTTTAAGCTGGAATGTTGCTTATATCGTCGGTGCTGTAATTGCCGCTTTATATGCAGTTCTTACTATCTGGAGAGGTAAAAAGGGTGGTTTCACTCCTGCCGATCCTGTAAAGTAAATAAAATTATTGCTCCTCCCAAGACAGTTGTAATATAATACTGTCTTGGGAGTTTTTTATTATTTTTTATTAGACAGAGGAAATATGGAAATTTTAGAATTTTTAAAACAGGAAAATATATCGGATAAAATTATTTCAGAAATAAAGTCATTTAGAAGCTTCTATAAGCTTGAAACCGAGGATGAAAGAAGAATCCCGAAAGATTCATATCTTTACTACGGAAAAGAGATTTGGGAAGAGGCGGCTACAGCTATAATAGCAGGTGAAAATATCTTGCTTGACGGTCCTAAAGCTACAGGAAAGAATGTATTGGCACAAAATCTTGCAATGGCATTTGCAAGACCGGAGTGGGATATATCACTTTATATAAATACCGATGCTTCATCTCTTATAGGCTCGGATACCTTTGAAAACGGCGAAGTCAAGCTTAGAAAAGGACCTATACTTAACTGTGCCCTAAAAGGAGGTTTCGGCGTGCTTGATGAAATAAATATGGCAAAGAATGAATCTCTTGCCGTACTTCATGCGGTACTTGACTTCAGAAGAACCATTGATTTGCCGGGATATGACAGAATAAATCTTCATGAAGCCACAAGATTTATAGGTACAATGAACTACGGCTATGCAGGCACCAGAGAGATGAACGAAGCCCTTGCTTCAAGATTTATGGTACTTCATATGCCTGTTATATCGGCAGAAAACTTACAAAAGCTTATAAAGGATAAATATCCTACTCTAAAACCTGAGTACATATCACAATTTGCCGCTCTCTTTGATGAAATAAGAAAAAAATGTGAGGGCGGTGAAATCTCTACAAGAAGTCTTGATCTTAGAGGTCTTATCTCCTGTATAGGAATGATGAAAAAGGGACTTGGAGTTACAAAGGCTCTAGAAATGGGACTTATCAATAAATGCTTTGATGAGTATGAAAGACAGCTTGTACTTGATATTGTAAGTGCCAGATTACCTGAAAGTCTTTTGGGGGAGAGTATCTTTTCATGATCTTGACGGAGTTTGAAAAAAAGAGAGCCGCAAACATGATTTGGAATGCTGCAGGAAATTATGATGTTTCCGTCGGATTTCGTATGTATGACAATGATGCAAAGGCGGATCTTTACTGGAATACTATACTTGGCAGCAGCTATGCACATTTTGACTGGAAAAGGTTAAAAGAGTTTTACAATACCTTCCATGAAACAATAGGGCAGGGAACCTATGAAGCATTGTTTTGGATTGCACTTGAAAATTCCACCTTTGAAAAGGAAAAGGATTCAAGACCGAGTCTTCCACTACTTAGAAAAGAGTACTGCAAACAAAAGCTCATAGAATTTATGCCGAGTATTGCCGAAAGCAGAGAGGGATGGATACTTGAAGGACATTACAGGACTTCTATGGGTGAGGACAGCGGACTGCCCGATTTGGTAGACAGGAAACTCTTAAGTGATGTTGAAATCGGTGCTGATGTGGATACAGAAGGCTTTATAAAAAGTCTGTCAAATACCCTTGCAAAGTATTTTACCTATCTTCCCGGTGTCAGTGCAAAGGGACAAAAGCGCAGATTCAAAATCCCTGTTCCAAGACTTTTCTTCGGCAAAAAGGCAGGCGTATCAAATGAAATAGAAGGAGTCACCAAGCTTGTACTTGGCTATGTTGAAAATCAGGGAGGTGCCGACGCCTCCGCATTTGAAACAGACTCTGAAAAATTTAACAGAATCACGGAAGAGGGACTTAGAAAATATATCAGCAGCTATTTCGGAAAGTCCATTTATGATGATAAGACTTCGGAGAAAATACAAAGAGAGTGCTGTACCGGTAATCACGAAGGTACCAGAATATTTTTTACAAGAGGTGAAAGTGAAGATAAGGTAAGCGGATTTGCCGCAAAGATGCGAAAAGAAATGCAAAAGCAGTATACTAAAAACAAAGCATTTTTCTTTGACAATATCGGAAGTAATAATGCGGCCGTCTTGGAACTTACAAATCGTATAAAAAATGCTCTGCTGACTCAGCTTGAGCCTACTACAGTTTATTCAAAAACAGGTAAATTAAATCCTGCTCTTGTCTGGAAGGCACTTTATCTTAACAATAATAAGATTTTTGAAAAACAGGTGGCTGAAGGTAGCGGTAATATAAGTGTCGATATTTTACTGGATGCCTCAGCTTCACAGATTCATCGTATGGACACAGTATCAACACAGGGCTATATTATTTCAAAAGCACTTGACAACTGCCATGTTCCTGTAAGAGTATGGGGATATTCATCTATGAACGGCTACACTGTAATGAATCTTTACAGAGATTATAATGAGACCTCAAAGAACAATGAAATATTCAGATTCTTTACCACAGGTGCCAACAGAGACGGTCTTGCACTTAACGCTTTAATGGAACAGATGAAGAAAAACAATGCTTCTCACAGAGTTGTGATATGGCTTACAGATATAAAGCCGAATGATATGCTTGAGGTCAAGGGTAAATCAAGAAATTACAGCGGTGATATCGCTATAGAGGATATGACCGAGCTTGTGCATAAGGCAAAGCTTAAAAACATTTATGTCCTCTGTGCCTTTACCGGCGATGACGCCGACCTGCCGAATGTTCAAAAAATCTTCGGCCGAAGTTTTGTAAAGGTGAAATCGCTTGATAATTTTGCATCTTTGGTAGGAAATATGTTACAGGCGGAAATTAGGAGAATGTAAAATATGATGAGGTAAGCAATCTTTCCTCTTGTTATATATAACAGTAAAAATAGCATATCAATATAGGGTGGCTTTGCCACCCTTAACTTATAAAATTATATTTTATTCAGGTATTCGTCCTTTATACATGATACTTCCTTATATCTACATTATCACGAACAGAATAATGCATTACATCAATGTAGAGAATTGTATAACCTTTATCTAACGGTCTATTATCCTTATAAATGTCTGAAATATCCTTCTATTGTTTTTAACAATTTGTGTTTCAAAAGTATATTTACAGTCACCAAGAACTTCACTATCATAATTCCTCTAAAATTGTAGCAACTTTTTTCTTTCGACTTATCTTTCTATCATCATATTTTTCCACAGTTTGTATTGCAAATTCAATTTGACCTTTAAAAAAATCTAAATATTCAAGCAACTCCTCCGGATTAAGAAACTCTAATACTTCATCAAATGTTAGTTTTAAAATACTAGGCCAATTTCCACATTTATTATTCCTCATACATATTTCTGCTATACATTTTTCTATTTTTTTATATATCTGCATTTCTCGTTCATCATTGTTGCCCAAATATCGAAACATGTTTAATCGACTATTCAGAATTAATCCATAAAACAAATATTGATCTTTTATAGTTAAAGATGTTCTATAGCGTTTTTTCTCTCTATATGGATCTTTAACAAATGTTACTCCTTCATACATGATATTTAACAATTCTATTGAGAACCCATATTGTGAATATAAGCTCTTAATTTCTCTCAAAATTGGACATAAAATTATTTTGTTTACTTTTTCGCTTTGTAAATCAAATAGCATAGTAAAATAGGCATCTGAAAATAAAGAATCCGACTCTTGTATCCAAGTCAATAATAATTTTGATTGCTCATCATCAACTAGCTTACATGTATATACTGCTGCAAAATACTCTTGAAAAGAACGATGAGAGAAACGATAAGCCCCACCTTCTTTTACCAGCATGCATACAGACTGTGTTAAGTCCTCCTGAAAATTCTCAACAGTAAAATTAAACCTATCAAATTTTTCCCTAGCCTGTTGAATATAAATCCTTAAACGTGATTCCGAAAATTGAAATTCTTCATTAAAATATGATTTAAAACAAATATACGAAAAAACCAGTTTAAAGTCCTCGCACCCTAATCCACTTCTTATATCCCTAATATATGAATCTTTTGTTGCATCATGAGCATTAAATAATGTAACAAATGCCTCACCATAAAAATCATTCAATCTTTCAGGTATAGATGCATGTTTTTGAAATGTAAGTAACATAATATTTAGTAATAAGGGATTTGAAGCAAATGACTCATATTTATCATAAAGTGTTCTATCTAACTCTTTATAAAAAGTGTCTTTCACCACTTCATCAAACTCTAACTTTTTTACCAAATTTAATGCTTGTTGCTTATTCAATTTAAGTGTTTCTACCTCACAAAAATCATTCCATCCTATAAATTCTTCAGAGGGTCTTGATGAAACTAAAAATTTATTTTTACCATACTTCTCTGATAGTTCCTTTATTTCTCTTGTTATTTTCTCTGTCTTGTCTCTATTAACCTCATCATAACCATCAAAGAGAATTATGTATGCCCCCTCTTTTAAACTATATTCAAAATATTTATCACTTAGTTCAAACCCGTTATCCACCAAACCTTTATATATGGCTGTATAAATAGATATGTCCTTAGTATCATATATATTAAAACTCCTTAATTCGATTAAGACAGGAATATACGCTGTTTCTGCAATCGTATTAAGAAATAAATGTTTAAATAGAATGGATTTTCCTATGCCACCTGTTCCAGAAACAATAATCTTGTTCCCTATTTTTAATATATCATTGATATTTTCTGTATTTATAGTATTTCCATTATACCTAACACCTGTGCACTCATAGAATGAATAAAGATCTTTAGGTGCTCTCCTATATATTATTGTCTTAATTTTGCTTACTTTTTGTTCTGTATTTATAAGATATTTTTCATAAGCATTTTTATAGCGAATAGAATCCTTCGCATCCAAATCCTCAAAAAACTTTTTTATCTTGTTCCATGCAGTTTTTATACAATCTTCAGCTATATTAGTAGTAATATTGGTTAAAAGCTGTTGACTATCTATACTATCCATAATACTCTTCCTCCTATACATTTTTTATCATAATAGTTAAGAACTTCAACAAGAATATTTCCTTATATACTTTATCATAAATCTTAATTGTAATCCATTATTTAGCTCATCCGATAATACCTGTTATACCTACTCACACGCTGCTCTGTGCATACCCGTTCTTTTGCCTTATGAATTGAATAATTTATATCATCAATACAAAGATTTGAGTAAATTTCGTATGGCAGCCTGTTCTGTCAATAAACAATATAAGTCATACACTTGACGCCTCACCCCACTTAGTTCAACTTATCTGCAACATTACCCAGATGTTTTTGACTGTCTATATCGTAATTCGCAATCTTTGGCTTTTCATCAGCAAATGATCCACCGATACCGTAATACTTTTCAAAGAAAGATTTAAGCTTATCAATGACTGTCAGTTTTTTAGCAGCTCGACTTCCACCCCCAAAACGGGATACTGCCGGCATAAACTTATCAATTTCCGTACCTGTAGTCTTGATTTCACCGTCACGAAATGCATTTTCAATGAACTTCCTGGTTTCAATTCCTTTAAGATTTTCCTCATCAATAATTTGAAGAATCTCCTCTTCTCGATTTTTATTTACATAATCACTCCATTCAGCCATAACGTCATCAACATCATTGATTCCTGAAATAAAATTCTCAATAAGAAGCTTTTTACTACGAAGCTCAGGACTTGAATCAATAGCCTTTTTAATTGTAATAAGCACCTCTTTATCTTCACAATGACTGTCGTGATACTTATTAACCAGCACAAGAATATAATCAATATTTATTTCTATCTGCTTGATAAGCTCAACTTCAAATACAATATCATCAATAATATCAGTGCTTTCACCCTTTTTTCGCTTTTCATTCCATTCATCACGTAAATCCTGATATCTACCAAGATAATCCTGGAAATCTCTTTCAGTAATTATTTCTTGACCTGAGAATTCGTCAAATGCAGCTAATATATTTCTCATACGAAGAATAGCACCAAATAAAGCAATAAAATCCTTCTGATTCTGCTCACCTATGATTCTAGGCTCTGAAAGCGGAAACTTTGATATAAGTTCTTCTATCATGTCCACATATCCGGTATATAATTTACCGTCTACGCCCTCATAGCCATAGTAATAATCTTTGAATCCCTTCATCAAGACAATACCGCCTGCATTTTTATCACCAAAAAGAGAAATAGCAGTATCTACTCTCTTTTGAAGATTTCTAAAACAAATAATATTTCCAAAGGTCTTAATAGAATTCAAAATTCTGTTTGTTCTTGAAAATGCCTGAATCAGTCCATGCATTTTGAGATTCTTATCTGCCCACAATGTATTTAATGTAGTTGCATCAAAACCTGTAAGGAACATATTTACCACAATAAGTAAATCAAGCTCCTTGTTTTTCATACGTAGTGAAACATCCTTATAATAATTTTGAAATTTATCACTGTCTGTCGAATAATTCGTATGAAACATATCATTATAGTCTTTAATAGCATCTTCTAAAAAATCTCTTGACGATTTATCCAGTGCCGATGTATCTTCTGAGTTCTCCTCATCAAGAATCCCACCTATCACTCCGTCATAGTCATCCTCATTTGCACCGTAACTATAGATAGTGGCAATACGTAATTTCTTAGTAGGATCCGCTTCCATCTGCTTCTTAAATTCCTGGTAATATAATTTTGCCATAGGAACAGACGCCACAGCAAAAATCGAGTTGAATCCGCTCACTCTTTGTTTTTGCTTTATCTCTTCTACTGCACCCTTTTTACCTGATGCAACATCTGAAATATTGGTAAGTGTATTATAAATATAAGTTTTATCACCTCTATATGTCTTTCTGTCAAAGTTGTTTAATATATATTCGGTAATAAGCCTTATTCTTTCGGGTGCCATCATTGCCTTTTCACGTGCAATGTCCCACACCTGCTCATCATCTATATCTTCACCTAAATCCATAGTCTTAACGTAGTCTACCCTAAATGGTAGAACATTCTTATCATTAATGGCATCCACTATCGTATAGGTATGAAGTTGATCTCCAAATGTCTGCTCAGTTGTAAAAAACTGTGACTTGCGAACACCTCCGGTATTTGCAGGGAAAATCGGAGTTCCTGTAAATCCGAATAAATGGTACTTTTTAAAGCTTTTTACAATCGCTGCATGCATATCACCAAATTGACTTCTATGACATTCATCAAAGATAATAACCACATGCTTATTGTAAACATCATGTTCTTTATTTTTCTTGATAAAAGTTGCAAGTTTCTGAATAGTGGTAATAATAATATGTGCATTGTCATCTTCCAACTGCTTCTTTAGTATTGCTGTAGAAGTATTACTATTTGCCGCACCTTTCTCAAAACGGTCATATTCCTTCATTGTCTGATAGTCAAGGTCTTTACGGTCAACAACAAATAATACCTTATCTATATAAGACAGTGATGACGCTTGCCTTGCAGTCTTAAATGATGTAAGCGTCTTACCTGAACCTGTTGTATGCCATATATATCCTCCACCGGCTACATCACCATATTTTTTATAGTTATTAGCTATATCAATACGATTTAAAATACGCTCAGTAGCAGTAATCTGATACGGTCTCATTACCATAAGCATATTTTCTGATGTAAAGATACAGTATTTTGTAATAATATTGAGAATAGTATGCTTGGCAAAGAATGTTCTTGTAAAATCAATCAAATCAGGAATAACTCTATTGTTTGCATCTGCCCAAAAAGAAGTAAATTCAAAGCTGTTACTTGTTTTACTTTTCTTTGACATAGCTGCTGCATTTATATCTTTGATAGCATTAAATCTGGTACTGTTTGAATAATACTTTGTATTTGTTCCATTAGATATAACAAAAATCTGTGTATATTCAAACAAACCGCTTCCTGCCCAAAACGAATCCCTTTGATATCTGTTAATCTGATTGAATGCTTCTCGAATAGCCACTCCTCTACGTTTTAATTCTATATGTACCAGAGGAAAACCGTTCACCAGTATAGAAACATCATATCTATTATCACGCTTTGCACCTTGTGCAGTACTTATTACATATTGGTTGATAACCTGTAAAAAATTATTATGTATATTTTTCTTATCAATAAGAGTAATATTCTTTGTACTTCCGTCATCACGCTTTAATACCTGAATATTGTCTTCTTGAATTTTACGAGTTTTTTCTACAATTCCCTCATTTTGATTCGCAATACATTCTTTAAAGAATCTGTTCCACTCGGTTTCTGAGAAATTATAGTTATTAAGTTTTTCAAGCTGAACACGAAGATTATTAGTCAAATCATTTTCCTTATGTATTTTAAGATATTCATATCCCTGTTCAGTAAGCATATAAATAAATTCTTTTTCCAATGCTGCTTCAGATTGGTAATTTACGTAACGTGTTTTTACCGGTTCATATTCTGTAACAACTGTATTTTCTGTAGTCTGTGCGATAATATTAAAATATGACACAGCACTTTCCTCCTTTACTTAAAATCAAGTAATTTATCTCTATAGTATTCATATTGTTTTTTTCGGGCTTCTATTTCGGCAGGAAGCCCACTTGTAATATCATTGCATAATGAATCGAATCTATCCAAAATAGATACTATTCTTGATTGCTCTTCTATGGTAGGCAACACTATTTTATAATGTTTTAACAACCTATCTGAAATCGCAGGATAACTGGCTCCTTGTTGATTTGCTTCAATATATGCATAGAAATCGTTGGTTCCTATAACATGATAAATATAATTTGTTAAAGACATTTGTTCATTAATTCTTAATACACAAAATCCTGTGCTACATATCTGATTTTCATATTTTTCTGTAGCAACACAATATCGTTTCAACATAGGTCTTGTTCCACCAAACAAAATATCATTTTTCTTTATTATCTGTTTTGCCCTGCTCGGTGCATTGTCCTTGCAAATTAGAATTACATCTTCATCATTAATACAATGTTTTTCCCTACTAACAGAAGTCAAGTCAACATAATACTTATTTCCAGTCTCATTATTCCAACTAATTAATGATACTTTATTACAAATTTCTTCAAGGCTTACATCTACATAGCCAAACACATACTGAACCAGTTTAATTACTGTCTGTCTGTCTGTCTGTCTGTCTGTCTGTCTGTCTGTCTGTCTGCTAAGATTGTGCTTCCTGTTTCAGCAAATGTCAACAACACATCTCTATAGTATTCGTACTGTTTCCTACGGGCTTCAATCTCAGCAGGAAGTCCTATATTAAGGTCATTACAAATTTTTTCAAAGTTATCAAGACAATCAACTATTTTTCTTTGTCTATTTAATGATGGTATTGTTAAATTCAACTTATTCAATACTGATTGTGTAAGACTAGGCACTCCACCTGCTGTATTCAAAGATTCCAAATGTTCCTTCTGTAACAAATAATATAAGTACTTTGGAATAAGTTTACTTTCATTAATTTCAGTATAAAAAACTGTATCTACATTCCAAAATGGTTCTTCTACATAAAACAAGTTACTTAATGATCCTTTTCTTGGAATCAATACAGATGGCTTATCATAAGTATATTCACTTTTGTATGTCATAATACCACCTGACCCATATACAGGATATTTTCCATCTTTAAGATGTTTATAATCTTTTCCATTTTTAATATTAACAACATCTGACAATGGTATATTTTCTACATCATCACATGGTGGTACTAGTAGCATATCTCTATAATATTCATACTGTTTTTTACGAGCTGTAAGCTCTGCTGTAAGCTTTGTTGTAAGTTCTTCTGTAAGCAATGTGAAAGAGTCCAAAATGCGGACTATTTCACGTTGTACCTCCATAGGAGGTACAGGAACCGGATATCTATTCAACATTGGTCTACGCACAGAAGTAACAGATGAATTCACAGCTGTTTTTTGAATATATTCAAAAAAATTTGCTTTCATGTAATGGAACAAGAATCTTACATTTAACCTGCTATCTGTAATATGAATTCTATAAGCTCTTTGATGCAATGCATATTTTCCATTTATATAATGAAAAATTTTACCAACACCAACACCATCTCCAGATGTTATAATAGCGGCTTCATCATAGTCGTAATCATTTAATCTTCTTACTTCTTGAGATCTAACAAAAAATGGAAACTCTCCCTCATTAAGCCCTTCATTAGTATTATGTCTTCCTGTCCCAATATCTGCTAAATGCGACAATTGAAAATATACTACACCATCAGGACATAGCCTATTTATTAAATTATTTAATCTATTCATTTTAGTTGCTATCCTATCACCTAATATTTACTGTATTATTCAAGTATATCATTTATTTCTGTTTCACAGTCTCCTTCTGAACTTTCCACATCTATTTCTTTTATAATTTCAAAAGCTTTTTTTGCGCACTCGCCTACTTCATCATATTTAACATTTGATAATATAGTATTATAAAAATCAAAAATATCATCATCTCTTATTATCCACTTTACTTGTGCATTATATACTAGAGCACAGCAAATTTTTGCAATATCTGCTTTTGTCCAACTTGAATATTTTTTTAGTAAGGCTACCAATCCATGTGTTTCCATAAAAGATTTACTATTTATTAACATGCTAATATATTCTTGTTTTTTAATCTCTTCCTTAAGCTGTATTTCCTCCACATGTTCATTCAAAAATCCAACTAATGTTGAATAAAAATGTACTTTCGATTCTTTTTTATTTCTCCACTCTTTAACCAAAAATTCATTCATATTATCATTACAAATCAATGAACTATAATCTTTATCTGAACTAATAAGATATAAATCTTCTCCGTTATTTATATTATCTAATAAGCATTCCCAATTTATTGCATCACCATAACTGTTATTCTTCCCCGGCGGATTTCCAATCTTATAACGGTTATATGCTTTTTCAACATACTTATCACAAGGTATGAATTCTACAATATCAAAAAAACTTTTTAATACTTTATCTGCTGGGAGTTCTTCATTAATTATGTCTTTTTCAATTTCTTTTTTAAATTCATCAAACTTTTTCTTAACAGAAGTTAAAGCATCTTTCAACTCTGCAAAATGATTATATCCTTTACAAAATACAGGATCCTTAGGTATTTTTAAATCAAAACTTTTAAGGGCATCCAAAATTTTATTTTCTCTATTTCTAGTTATTTCATCATAAACTTGTTGAGGAACTATCAAATTTATATTTTGATTAATCATGTTCTTAAATCTCTCAAATTGTGAAAGATCATCATTTGTAAAATGATATAAAGAGAGCCATATATTTGTATCAATAAAAACATTTTTCATCCTATTTACACCTCAATTTCTGCAATTATTTCATCAATTGCTTTTCTCAAAGCTTCTTCACGAGCAACTATTTCTTTAATTTCCGTATTAAGTTTTACTATATCAATCTTTTCTCTTGTATCTTCAGCCTCTACATAAGTAGAAACAGAAAGGTTGTATTCATTTCCTGAAACCTCTTCATATGTGGCAAGATGTGAAAAATGCTTGATTTCAGCTCTTTTTGTAAAGCAGTCCACAATCTTATTCATATTTTCCTGAGTGAGTTTATTATTATTTGTAACCTTAACACACTCGTTTGTAGCATCTATAAATAAAGTTTTACTATCAGCTTTTCCCTTCTTTAAAACCATAATACAGGTTGCAATAGATGTACCGAAGAAAAGATTTGACGGAAGTTGAATTATACAATCAACATAGTTATTATCTATAAGATACTTTCTGATCTTCTGCTCAGCACCTCCACGATACATTATACCTGGGAAGCATACAATAGCCGCAGTTCCATTTGATGCAAGCCATGAAAGACTATGCATAATGAATGCCAAATCAGCTTTACTCTTAGGTGCAAGCACTCCAGCAGGTGCAAATCTGGGATCGTTTATAAGTAACGGATTTTCATCTCCTGCCCATTTTATTGAATATGGCGGATTTGAAACAATAAGTTCAAAAGGCTCATCATCCCAGTGTGCAGGTGCTGTGAGAGTATCTTCACATGCAATACTGAACTTATCAAATCCTATATCATGTAAGAACATATTTATACGACAAAGGTTATAGGTTGTTATATTGATTTCCTGTCCAAAGAATCCGTTACGAACTTTATCTCTTCCAAGTACTTTCTCAGCCTTCAAAAGCAACGAACCCGATCCGCAGGCAGGGTCATATACCTTGTTAATTTCAGTCTTTCCAACTGTACCAAGCCTTGTAAGCAACTCTGAAACATCTGCAGGTGTAAAGAATTCTCCACCTGACTTACCTGCATTTGATGCATACATTGTCATAAGGTATTCGTAGGCATCTCCAAAAGCATCAATATCATGATTTTTTACATCTCCAAGATTCATACCGGCAACACCATCAAGAAGCTTGCAAAGTTTTTCATTTCTCTTTGCTACCGTTGAACCAAGCTTATTACTGTTCACATCAAAGTCATCAAAAAGACCTGCAAAGTCGGATTCAGATTCACTTCCCTTTGCAGATTCTTCAATATGTCGAAACACTTTCTCAAGAGTTTCATTCAAATTTTCATCACCTTTAGCTTTTGCCCTTACATTGCAAAACAGTTCTGACGGTAGAATAAAGAATCCTTTTTCTTCAACCAGACTCTGTCTTGCTTCTTCTGCTTTTGTATCATTCATCATTGAATAATCAAAGTCCGGATTTCCTGCTTCTATTTCACCTTTATTTATATAATCTGTTATATTTTCAGATATATATCTATAGAACATAGTGCCCAGTACATAATTTTTAAAGTCCCAACCATCTACCGCACCTCTAAGTTCATCCGCTATTGCCCATATTGCACGATGAAGCTCATCTCGTTCCTGCTCTTTCTTATTATCTATAGCCATTACTATCTCCTGTATTAACCTCTCCACTTATAAAGTAACTCAAATTTCTCACAACGATAGGTTATGTTAAAAATTCTATTTTAAACAAATAAAAAGGTATAATTTTATAATATTTACATTGTACCACAAAACCATTCATATTCATAAAAAAGGTGAGTTGTCATCCAACTCACCAAATCAACGTTATAAAATGCTTGTAACTTATAGACTAACCTTTACCTCTTTAACTTTACTATCAGATATCTCACAATAAGTCCGACAGCGACAAAATATCCTACATATCCGACTACACTGACAACTGTTATTACAGAGTCCCAAAACAACTGCATGTCCATAAAATTCCTCCTCATTCCCCATACAAAACTTTCACGAAGCTTTTATTTAACTTCATTGTACATCTTATAAATCAGTTGTCAATAGCTGCGGCTTATTATATTTCCTCACCATAAAGCAAAAAATCTCCAGGCTCGGCTGGCTCCTGATGTTGGTGAACTTACTGCTGGAGATTATTATCAATATATATGTACACAAGATATGTACACTGTTATAGTACTATAACAAAGGAAAATCGTCAAAATATTTTTTAATCCAAGCTGTTTCTAACCGACTTATACTACTATACTACGGCTAAATCTTCCTCTTTATGAACTATCTCATCAGATACAGCCCAACCGAGAGCTTTTCTCTTTTCAATGATATCTGCAACTATTTTTTCTCCCAGAGAGTCGGGATTTGTATCTACAACCATAACAGATCCAAGTAATTCCTTAGTTCCCTCCTTCAAAAATTCTATTACATTCTTCGAACCGTGAATTTGAGCCTCCACACAATGATATGAATTTATACCCATAAGTCTGAAACCAAGGGCCGCATCTATTCCCTTTTCATTGCTCCACTCCGGAGATGAAAATGCAAAAGGCATTTCATAAAGCGGCTTACCCGCCTCACCTGCAACACCTGCAAAGATTCCGCTTGACCTGGTATTATCTATACACTCACCCACATGCCATACCGGAGGTAAATCTCCAAGGAATTCTTTTAAACTCTCTCCTGCATGCTCCTGTCCCGAAACATTGCAATATCCCATCTTCATAAGCGGGAATGAGGCACATCCGTTTGTAAGTATCAAGATATTGTTTCTAAGCAGTGCATTGGCTACATCAATAACACATTTCTCATATACAACCTTAGGATTGTTACATCCTACTATATTTACAATACCAAGTATTTTGCCTTCTCTTACGGCCTCGTATAAAGGTTTCATAGAACCGTAGTGTTTATGCACATACTCAGGTGAAAATCCGACTTCGGCATCAACCTCATATGGCGGAATATATACAGGTATACCCTGTCTGTCTTTAAAGCTTTCTATACCTCTGAGTACTATTTTTTCTGCAAGTTCTCTTGTCTCTCCTATATTTGAATGATGATGGTCATACTCAAATCTCTCGGCACCCGGCAATCTTGCAGATTCACTTGTCGTAACAACTGTAGTTCTGAAGCACTTTGCAACTTCCATAATTGACGGAAATACATCCTGTACATCGGCAATCCAAAGGTCAAGCGCTCCCGTACCAAGTACAAGCTCCGCAGATACAGCATTTGAAAGTGGAATAACTCCTGCATAACGATACATTGCTGAAAGTCCTGAACAGCAGATGCCGTAGAATCTGATTCCCTTTGCCCCGGCTTCTTTTGCAAGATTTATAAACTTCTCTTCCTGACCGACTCTTACAATCTCACTTACAAGGGTAGGCAGATGACCGTGAACAGCAATATTTACATATCCTTTTTTCAAAGCACCGATATTTACCTTTGATGTAACTCTGTCACCCACTCCGAAAAGTCCGTCTGTTGCTATTGATGTACTTACAACACCTGAGTATGTGAATGCAAGTCCGCAGCGTAAAAACTGCTGCATAATGCTCTTCCAGTCACCGTCAGTACCGACACCTGTTTTATGATAAGCTTCAAACACTTCATGGTAGGCACTGATAGGTATAATATCAAGTTCCTTCCACACTTTCTTTCTTTCCTCTGAACCAAGTGCCTCTATGATCTTATAATCCCCCGGCACTGTACGGCTCATATCATCCAAAAGCACATCAGCAAGTTCCGATGCAATCTTTTTTATACTTCTTCTCTCAGTCTTTATTCCGAATGCTTTTGCGGTATCCTTTATCTTTTGCTGTCCGAGTATAGGTAAATCAAGTTTCCCTTCAGCAGCCCACTTTAAAGATAGAATAACTTCTCTACCGTGCATACCGTGCTGAGCCGCACCTGCAGCAGCGGAACGAAGCAAATTTCTTGCCACTATAAGATCCGCATCCGCACCACAGACTCCCTTAGGACTCTTTGAAGTTATCTTACATGGACCCATATTACAAATCTTACAGCAGATTCCCGCCATACCGAAACCACACTGTGGCTGCTGTTTGTCAAATCTGTCAAATGTGGTATCAAATCCCAGCTGATTCTGACGCAAAATCATCTCTTTTACTGCCGGATCCGGAGTATTTTCCAAAACCTCATCCTTTGACGGAAAAGTCTTTCTGTACTCAGATACAGCATTCATATAATCTCTGATAAAAGCTTTATCGTCTCCGTCCTCTTCATGGTCCGACTTTAATGTAATTGTCGGTACTCCATGTTCATCAAATCCTATCAAATTTCTATGGCTGTGAATATGGTCAACTCCATGCTTATGTTCGCGACTGTGATTGTGTTCGTGATTATGATTATGTTCGTGACTGTGTTCTTTCTTTCCCATGAGCATTCCTTCCTACTTTACAACAAGAAACCTATAACCTATTTACCTATTAATTTAGTATGTTTTAAGGTTTTTTGATTATAAAATATTTTTCATTCCATGTCAAGTGGGAATTTGCACTATTTTTAAAACAAAAAATCGCTATAAACCCGTTTCCCGGTTTATAGCGATCTGATTTATATGTATATATTAATCTTCTTTAGCAAGCTCCGCTTTAATCTTCTCTGTAAGTGCAGGAACTATCTTGTTCAAATCACCTACTATACCATAGTCTGCAACACTGAAGATAGGTGCATTCTCATCCTTATTGATAGCGATGATAATATCACTCTCTTCCATACCTGCCAAATGCTGTATAGCACCTGAAATACCTATTGCAAAATAAAGATGTGGACGAACTGTTTTTCCTGTCTGTCCTACCTGAATATCCTTTGACATCCAACCTGCATCAACTACAGCTCTTGAACAGCTTACAGTACCGTGAAGTGCATCTGCCAAATCCTTAAGTATCCTAAAATTCTCTGCCGAACCTAAACCTCTACCGCCTGATACCAAAATCTTTGCAGCCATGATATCTTCTGTTGTCTTGGCATTCTTTACTATCTCTAAGATCTCAACATATTTGCTGTTCTCTTCAAGCTTGGCATCAAAGTCTATTACCTGTGCTTTTGCACCTGCCACTCTTTCCTTCTTTTGCATAACACCCGGACGAACTGTTGCCATCTGCGGTCTGTTCTCAGGGCATGCAATAGTAGCTATGGTATTTCCACCGAATGCAGGTCTTGTCATAAGAAGCTGATTATGCTTCTGCTCTCTTCCTGCAATAGCCACTAAAGGATAATCACCGATCTCAAGCTGTGTACAGTCTGCTGTAAGTCCTGTTCCGACTCTTGCGGAAACTCTAGGTCCTAAATCTCTACCTATAGCTGTTGCACCGATAATAAATATTTCAGGCTTAAACTCGTTTATAACCGCTGTAAGTGCCTGTGTATACGGCTCTGTACGGTACTCTTTAAGTTTAGGATCATCTACAACTATTATCTTATCAGCACCGTGCTCGGCGAGTTCTTCAACCAGTCCCTTTATATCAGATCCAAGTAATACTGCTGTAACCTCTGTATTGAGATCAGCAGCCAAATCCTTACCTTTTCCTATAAGTTCAAGGGAAATACCGCTCAATTTGCCGTCTACCTGCTGGGCAAATGTAAACACTCCCCTGTATTCTTCTGTATTTTGTCTCATAAACGACTCCTTTTTAGATGATATGTGTTTCTTTTAACTTGCCTATGATGTAGTCAACAGACTCTGATGCACCAAGGTTTACCTGCTCTCCTGCACCCTTTCTTACCTTATCGGATGCTTTTGCAATCTGTGTCGGTGAACCCTTAAGACCGATATTTGAATCATCTACACCTACAAGGTCCGCTCTTGAGAATACAATTACTTCTTTGTCATAAGCATCAAAAATACCACCCGGAGTCATATATCTTGGCTCATTAAGCTCTGATAAAGCTGTAATAAGTACAGGCATTTTTGCTTTTAAAACATGATATCTGTCATCAAACTGACGCTCTACCACAACACTGTCTCCATCAATCTCTATCTTTTGTGCATAGCTGATAACAGGTAAATCAAGATGTTCTGAAATCTGTGGTCCTACCTGCGCCGTATCTCCGTCTATAGCCTGACGACCTGTGATAATAAGATCATATTCAAGCTTTCTGAGTGCTCCCGCTATAGTCTGTGATGTAGCCCATGTATCGGCTCCGCCAAGTACTCTGTCTGTAATAAGCACAGCCTTGTCGGCTCCCATTGCCATAGCTTCTCTAAGCACTTCATCAGCCTTTGGAAGTCCCATAGTAACCACAGTAACTTCTGCACCGTATTTATCTTTAAGTCTAAGAGCAGCCTCAAGACCCGCCTTGTCGTCCGGGTTCATAATTGTAAGCATAGCTCCTCTGTTTAATGTGCCGTCAGGGTTAAAAACAACACCGCCCTTTGTATCCGGCACTTGTTTAATACAAACAACTATCTTCATGACATCCTCCATTCGTAATAGCACAATTATTTAAGCAATGCGCCTGAAATTACCATTCTTTGTACTTCACTTGTACCTTCATATACTTCTGTAATCTTCGCATCACGCATCATTCTTTCAATTTCGTATTCTCTTGTATATCCATATCCACCGTGAAGCTGTACTGCCTTTGTGGTAACTTCCATTGCCACTTCTGCAGCGTAAAGCTTAGCCATAGCCGCTTCCTCTGAATATGTCTTCTGTGTTGCCTTAGCCATAGCTGCCCTGTATACAAGCATCTGTGCCGCCTTTACTTTGGTTGCCATATTTGCAAGCTCAAACTGAGTATTTTGGAATGCTCCGATAGATCTTCCGAACTGTTTTCTTTCTTTTACATATGCAACTGTTCTCTCAAGTGCTCCCTCAGCTATACCAAGTGCCTGTGCGGCAATACCGATACGACCGCCGTCAAGAGTGTGCATTGCAATACCGAATCCCTTACCTGCAGGACCGAGCATATTTTCCTTCGGAACTCTGCAATCTGTAAAAATAAGCTCATAAGTAGATGAACCTCTGATACCCATCTTCTTTTCCTTTGTTCCGAATCCGAATCCCGGTGTATCCTTCTCAACTATAAATGCGGAGAAAATCTTCTTCTGTCTTCCCTTTGCATCCACCTTTATCTCTGTACATGCAATTACAACATAGATATCCGCCTCTTTACCGTTTGTAATAAAAATCTTTGAACCGTTAAGTACATACTCGTCACCGTCAAGCACCGCCTTTGTAACAGCGCCCTGAGCATCCGTACCTGCATTAGGCTCTGTAAGTGCGAAAGCACCAAGTTTCTCTCCCTTTGCCAAAGGAACAAGATACTTTTCCTTCTGCTCCGGTGTACCGTACATAGCGATAGGATCTGCACAAAGTGATGTATGAGCTGAAACAATAACACCTGTTGTGGCACAAACCTTTGATATCTCTTCTACACACATAACATATGCTAACGGATCGGCACCCTGACCTCCAAATTCCTTTGCTACAGGAATACCAAGGAAACCGTATTTTGCCATCTTGGTTACAGTTTCTCTTGGAAATATTTCTGTTTCATCCACCTCTACTGCAAGAGGTTTTACTTCCTTTTCGGCAAACTCTCTGAAAAGGGATCTTGCCATCTCATGTTTCTTGTCTAAACTAAAATCCATGAATCATACCTACTTGAATAAATCCAAGTGCAAACATAAATAGTGAAAGTCTTTGTTTGCGTTATCCTTTCTTAGTTTTCTTTCACCTATATAGTAAATACAAACCCGCCTTTTGTATCTATCTCACATTAAAACCCCTTTTTACATTTTAACTGTAAAAAGGGGATAAATATTTTACTTATAAGAGAATATTCCTTCTCCGGTCTTCTTACCAAGCTTACCTGCAGCTACAAGCTCTTTTAACTTTGGAGCCGGTAAATACTTGTCATCCCCTGTCTCATTGTGAATAACTTCCATAATGGCAAGGCAAATATCAAGTCCGATAAGGTCTGCCAAATGAAGAGGTCCCATAGGATGTGCACATCCCAAAACCATAGCTGTATCAACACCCTCAGCGTCTGCCGTTCCTGCATCCCATACATTGATTGCTTCATTGATCATTGGAATAAGGATACGGTTTACTACAAATCCCGGTGCTTCCTTAACCTGTACAGGAGTCTTTCCGATATCTTCAGATATCTTCTTAATCTTTTCCACCAATTCTGCAGGTGTCTTCTCTCCACCGATTACTTCAACAAGTTTCATTCTGTCCGCAGGGTTAAAGAAATGCATACCTACTACAGGTCTGTCAAGCGCCTCACCGATTCTTGTGATAGAAAGTGATGAAGTATTTGAAGCGAAAATACAATCCTTAGAAACTATATTCTGAAGCTCTTTGAAAATCTGCTGCTTAACTTCCATCTTCTCAAGGGCAACTTCAACAATCAAATCACAGTCACTGCAGATATCGTTAAGGCCTACTTTTATTTTTGAAATAATCTTATCTCCGGCCTCTTTTGATATTTTCTCTTTTCCTACAAGGAAATTGATGTTCTTTTGAATCTTTGCAAAGCCTGCCTGTGCGTATTCTTCCTTAATATCACAAAGTCTTACTTCATATCCTTCCGTCATTGCAAAAGCCTGAGCAATTCCTGAACCCATTGTACCTGCACCGATAATACCAACTTTCATTTTTTTATCCTTTCCGAATTAAAATTTATATTTTAAACTTCATTATAATTTTTTAAATTAGACCTATATTTATGAATTAGTAAAATTCTTCTCTTTTCTCTTTTCAAGGAAAGCGTTCATACCCTCTATCTGATCATGTGTTTCAAAGCAACTTCCAAACAGCTTCTCCTCAATCACAATTGCATCATCCATCTTCGCATCAAGTCCTTCATTGATAGCTTTCTTACATGCACGAACTGCTATAGGAGCGTTTTGTGCTATGGTAGCCGCCATCTTTTTTGCGGCAGGCATAAGTTCCTCCGGTGAATATACAGCGTTAACAAGCCCTATTCTAAACGCCTCATCAGCTTTTATATTTCTTGCTGTATAAATCAACTGCTTTGCCATTCCTACACCGACTATTCTCGCAAGTCTTTGTGTTCCGCCAAATCCCGGTGTGATTCCAAGTCCCACTTCAGGTTGACCGAACATCGCATTATCTGAGCATATACGAATGTCACAGCTCATAGCGATCTCACATCCTCCGCCAAGTGCAAATCCGTTCACAGCGGCTATAACAGGAACAGGGAAAGTCTCTATCTTTCTGAATACATCATTTCCCTTCTTACCGAAAGCCTCACCCTCCGCCGGGCTCAATTTGCTCATTTCACCTATATCGGCACCTGCTACAAAAGACTTATCTCCTTCTCCTGTCAGAATGACAGCTCTGATTGTATTAGTGTCAATACTGTCAAAGCAAGCATCAAGCTCAGCCAGTACTTCAGAGTTCAAAGCATTGAGCGCCTTCGGTCTATCTATTGTCACAATACCTACAGCACCTTCTGTATCAAACCTTACAAAACCCATAAAACACCTCCTTGTCAATATTGCATGTCAGAAACCAAGTTTGACATGTTAATCCATATGATAAAAATATAACATATATGTATCCGACAATCAATTAGTTTTTTTGACTAATTATTATATCCATTTTGCATAACAATATTCTAAAATCGAAATATCATCATGCTTAAAACATATATTTTTTTCATTTATATTGAGCAAAATTATTTTGCTGTTCTTTTTATTATCCACAAAAGATTAAACACGACTCATCTTTAATATTTTTTACATATCAATATTTTTATTTATTATACCACATTGTTTAAATAAGATATATATAAAAACATATTATTTTTTTTATAGCAATTTTGAATAACCAAGGGGTGGATAATTGATTTCACTTGTGATATGCTATAGGTGATACATATATCTGACAATACAAAAAAAAGTT
The DNA here is from genome assembly GCF_000296385.1 of Lachnoanaerobaculum sp. OBRC5-5. GTDB lineage: Bacteria > Bacillota > Clostridia > Lachnospirales > Lachnospiraceae > Lachnoanaerobaculum. The sequence goes on along the minus strand of NZ_JH815185.1, from coordinate 2,554,064 downwards.
TACTCAATCGGTATTGTCCACTTTTATAGAATAAGTGAGGTGAAAAATATGAAAGAAGTAGTTATCGTCAGTGCTGCAAGAACAGCTATCGGTAGTTTCGGCGGTTCATTGGCAGGTGTAAGTGCAGTAGATCTCGGTATAACCGCAGCAAAGGGAGCCATTGAACGTGCAGGCATTGACGCTTCTCTTATCGACGAAGCCGTTATAGGAAATGTTTTAGGCGCAGGACTTGGCCAGAATATCGCTCGTCAGGTAATACTCGGAGCGGGATTGCCAAATACAACACCCGCATTTTCAATAAATAAGGTTTGCGGTTCAGGTCTTAGAACCGTTGAACTTGCAGCACAGATTATAAAGGCCGGTGATGCGGATATCATTCTTGCCGGCGGTACGGAGAGCATGTCAAACGCTCCATATCTTGTTAAAGGTGCAAGATTCGGCGTTAAGATGGGTAATCAAACATTGGTTGACGAGATGATTACAGACGGTCTTTGGGATGCTTACAACAACTATCACATGGGCGTGACAGCGGAAAATATTGCTGAACAAAAAGGAATAACAAGAGAAGATCAGGATGTATTCTCGGTTGAAAGCCAGAGAAGAGCACAGGTAGCTATAGAGACCGGAAGATTAAAAGATGAAATAGTTCCTGTACTTATTCCTCAAAGAAAAGGAGACCCTAAGGTATTTGATACAGACGAATATCCTAAGTTCAATACTACAATCGAAAATCTTGCAAAGCTTAAACCGGCATTTAAAAAAGACGGTACTGTAACTGCAGGTAATGCTTCAGGTATCAATGACGGTGCCGCAATGTTCATCATCGCATCAAAGGAAAAGGCACTTGAGCTTAAACTTCCTATCATGGCTACTATAAAGGGATATGCTTCAGGAGGTGTTGACCCAAGCGTAATGGGACTCGGAGTAATTCCGGCATCAAAAAAAGCAATGGAAAAAGCAGGTATCACAGCCGACGATCTTGATCTTATAGAGGCAAACGAAGCTTTTGCGGCACAGGCTCTTGCAGTATGCAACGAACTTGGATTTAAGAGAGAAATCACAAATGTAAACGGCGGTGCAATCGCGCTTGGACATCCTATCGGAGCATCAGGTGCAAGAATACTTACCACTTTACTCTTTGAGATGCAAAAGAGAGATGTTAAATGTGGCCTTGCTACACTGTGTATAGGTGGTGGAATGGGCACAGCAATTGTTGTAGAAAGGGAGACAAAATGAAAATAGTTTCAATCAAAGATGCTATTGCAGGTATCAATGACGGCGCTACAATCATGGTAGGCGGATTTTTAGCATGCGGTACACCAGAGCCGATTATTGATGCATTAGTTGAAAAAGGTGTAAAGGACTTAACACTTATTTGTAATGATACTGCCACTCCTACCACAGGTATAGGTAAGCTGGTTGCCAACAATCAGGTAAAAAAAGTTATTGCAACACATATAGGTACAAATCCTATAACCGGACAAAAGATGCATGACGGTACTATGGAGGTTGAACTTTCTCCTCAGGGTACACTTGCAGAGAGAATACGTTCAGGCGGCGCAGGACTTGGCGGTGTACTTACACCTACAGGTGTAGGTACCGAGGTTGCCGAAGGTAAGCAGGTATTAAATATTGACGGTAAAGATTATCTTTTGGAAAAACCTTTAAGAGCGGACTTTGCGCTTATAGGTGCAACAATAGCCGATGAGAAGGGAAACCTTTACTTTACTGCTACCAGCAAAAACTTCAATACGGTTATGGCAACCGCTGCCGATGTTGTTATTGTAGGTGCGGAACTTATAGTTCCTGTAGGCGATATCCAGCCTGAAAATGTTGCAATACCTGCAATATTTGTAGATTATCTTGTAGGAGGTGAGTCATAATGTCAAAAGAGAGAATTGCAAGACGTGTTGCAAGAGATTTAAACGATGGTGACGTGGTAAACTTAGGTATAGGACTTCCTACTATGGTGGCTGACTATGTACCTGAGGGTATAGAAATTACACTTCAGTCAGAGAACGGAATCCTCGGTATGGGTCCTTTGGCTTCAAGTGCAACAGCAAATAAACATTTAATTAATTCCGGCGGACAAAATGTTACCGTGCTTCCGGGTGCCTCATACTTTGACAGTGCATTCTCATTTATGATTATTCGAGGAGGCCATGTTGATATGACCGTTTTAGGTGCATTGCAGGTGGATGCTCACGGAAATCTTGCAAGCCATATAGTTCCGGGTAAAATGGTACCCGGTATGGGCGGTGCTATGGATCTTGTTACAGGTTCAAAGAAGGTTGTTGTCGCTATGACACATACCGCCAAAGACGGTGCACCGAAGATTTTAAAGGATATCACACTCCCTGCTACAGCTATTCATGCAGTTGATGAAATTGTTACAGAATTGGCTGTAATAAAGGTTACCGATGAAGGTCTTGTGCTTACAGAAGTAGCTGAGGGCGTAAGTGTGGAAGATGTTATAGCAAAGACAGAGGCACCTCTTAAGGTTGCAGATGATTTAAAGACATTCTAATTTAATTTAGTATAATTTAAATTCCCATGACCGGGATGCCGTATTTAAAAGATTAATCTCTTTTAAGATCGACATTCCGGTCTTTTATAATCTCATATCGGATGACTTCAGTATCAGAAAATACTAATTATAAATTTTTTTGTGTGATATATATAATATGTTTATACATTTTCGTTATTTTTTAGACTGGAAAAACGGATATCGGATTGATATAATAATGTTAATAATTAAACAATTTGCAAAAAGGAGGCAGATAAATGTTTAAGAAATTTACAAACGCATGTGTAAATATTGTTCAGAAATATTTGCCGGACGCATTTATTTTTTGTATCGTACTTACTATTCTTGTTTTTGCCGCTGCAATGCCTGTCAGCAAAATGAATCCGTTTGAAATAGCAAACGCTTGGGGCGAAAGTATGTGGTCCCTACTGGGATTCTCAATGCAGATGGCTTTGGTACTTGTACTGGGTACAGCACTTGCTACCGCACCTCCGGTAAAGAGAGCTATAAATGCGGCAGCGGAAGTTCCAAAATCTCCTACATCGGCAATTATTTTTATTACGGTAGTTTCAATGATTGCCTGCTGGCTTAACTGGGGATTCGGACTTGTAGTCGGTGCTATACTTGCAAAGGAAATTGCAAAGAAGGTAAAAGGTGTTGACTACAGACTTCTTATCGCATCTGCATACTCAGGCTTCGTAATCTGGCATGCAGGTTTTTCAGGTTCCATACCTCTACAGCTTGCATCATACAGTGAAGCTATAGGAAAGCAAACAGCAGGTGCGGTGACCGAATCCATTCCGACATCGCTCACCATCTTCTCATCTTGGAATCTTATAATTGTTATAGCTATAATTATAGTTATAGCATTTGTAAATGCACAGATGCATCCTACACCTGAGAATACAGTTACTGTAGACCCTAAGCTTTTATTGGATACTGAAGTACCGGAAAATAAACCTGTTTCAAAAACACCGGCTGAATGGCTTGAGAACTGTCCGTTACTCTCATTACTTACAGCATTATTTGCTATATTGTATCTGGTATATACATTTAAAACCAAGGGAAGTATCACACTCTCTCTTAATGTAGTAAATTTGATTTTCCTTACACTTGGAATTATATTCCACGGAACACCTATAAGTTATGTAAACGCTATTACAGACGCCGCAAAGAGTGCCGGAGGTATTATATTACAGTTCCCGTTCTATGCAGGTATTATGGGCATTATGACTGCTACAGGTCCTACAGGTCAGTCACTTGCAGGTGCTATAAGTGATTTCTTTGTAAATATATCAAATCAGACTACATTCCCTTTGTTTACTTTCCTTTCAGCAGGTATTGTAAACTTCTTCGTACCTTCAGGTGGCGGTCAGTGGGCTGTGCAGGCTCCTATCGTAATGCCTGCCGGAAATGCTCTCGGTGTTTCTCCTGCAGTATCAGCCATGGCTATCGCATGGGGTGATGCATGGACAAATATGCTTCAACCGTTCTGGGCTCTACCGGCTCTCGGTATAGCAGGTCTCGGTGCAAGAGATATTATGGGATATTGCGCTATAGTTCTTATTGTAACAGGAATAATCATAGGGTGCGGATTCCTATTCCTCGTCCCGTTCCTGGCATAAACATAAAAAGTACCGGCCCACAACCGGTACTTTTTTCTTATCTTAAAATAATATATACAGTATACGCTATATAGGCCGCTACCATTGCAAGGCCTTCTTTTTTTGATATCTCACCGTCATTCTTGGCAAGTATATATACCATCAAACTTGCACAAAGCAAAAAGAATGTATCGTATACAGCCACAACTTCCGCACCTATCCGATTAAGTACCGATGAAAATGCCAGAATAAATATTATATTGAATATATTTGAACCTACGACATTTCCAAGAGCAAGCGCATTCTCTCCCTTGCTTGATGCTACAATACTTGTCACAAGTTCAGGAAGTGATGTTCCTATGGCGACTATTGTAAGTCCGACCAAAGTCTCACTCATTCCGAACATCAACGCTATTTCGGAAGCGGACTCCACTACCTTGTCACCGCCAAACACTACAAGAGCAAGTCCTCCCACTATATAAACAATGGCCAAAGGTATCGGTAAATTCTTTTTCTTTTCATCATTAGCGTCATTGCTTCCCTTTAATGCAAGTCTTATAGTGTATATCATATACACTATAAAAATCAGCAGGAAAATAACTCCGGCAATTCTGTCTATGCCGCTTAAAAAGAAAACAAATCCAAGCAACAATATTGTTATAACAATATTTACAATATAATCAAATTTTAAAAGCGCCTTATCTACCGGCATAGCATGTATTATTCCGCAAATTCCCACTACAGCCAATAGATTAAATATATTCGATCCGATTACATTGTTCAGCGCTATTGCATTGTTGCCCTTTAATGCCGCATCAATACTTACCGCCGCCTCAGGTGCACTGGTTCCGAAAGCCACTATAGTAAGCCCTATTACAACCGAAGGGACATTCAACTTTCTTGCCACTCCCGAAGCACCCTCAACAAAAAAATTAGCTCCTCCCACAAGACATACGAAGCCCAAAATAAGCCATATATATACCATAAAATCATTCCTTTACATTAAAAACTGAACACAGACATAATATCTATATATTCCCTGATTGTCAACATAAGTATTAAAAATAAACTTTATTTCTATTCATCTACTGCTTAAAGAGCAATTACATATTCCTTTAAAAGTATTTAAGAAATTTATCAACACAAATATAGTATTATCTGCTATACTAGGTAAATGTATCGAATACTCTGTATGTCATCTACATCTTATATTTTGTCTATCGTAGATTCCACACAACTCAGGGCATTCAATTTATATAAGGAAGGTAGAAATGAAAAGGAGAAGTAGAAGAAGACGAAAGAATATTTTCGTCCCGATTGTAGTTTTAATTTTTTGTTGTATTTTTACGGCAATGGTTGCCTATGGATGGCAGTCACGTAAAAAGAATGTAAAAGTAGCCGATTCCTCAAAGAATGCAAATGAAACTGTAGAAGTAAATCAAAGTGAAACTTCAACCGACGGTGAGATTAACGCAATATCCGAGAGTGAGACGGATACAACAGCTGAAACCACCACAGTACCTGTGAGCAATCCGGGTCCGGATGAAAAGGTTGTTTATTTCACATTTGACGACGGTCCTTGGACAGGTACACCAAGACTTTTGGATATCTTGGATCAGTACAATATCAAGGCTTGTTTCTTTGTTACAGCACAGTATATGGATACTGAACCTCTGATAAATATGCTTAAGCAGATAAAAGACAGAGGACATAATGTAGCCGTTCACAGTTTGACACATAACTACAAGCAGATATATGCTTCCGTAGATGCTTTTATGGCAGACTATGACGCTATGGACGATCTTATATTTAAGGCTACAGGTGAGCACAGCACTATGCTTCGTTTCCCGGGTGGAAGCAATGCAAGCTATAATAAAGCTATCAGACCTCAGCTTTTACAGGCTGTAAGAGACAGAGGAATAGTATACTTTGACTGGAACTCATTTGACGGTGACGTAGAGGGCAAGAGAGGTCAGGAACTTATCGACCAGACTATCAGACAGGTAAATGAGAATACTCATTCCATTTTACTTATGCATGATATGCCGAATACTGCATTCGTACACGATGCTCTCCCTACAATCATAGAGAGACTTAAAGCTGACGGATATAAGTTTGAGCTTCTTAATGAAAATACACCACCAAGACAGTTTGCAAAATAATATATAAAGGTCTTAATTTTTCCGTTTTGTTACTTCGGAAGAAATTAAGACCTTTTTTAATACACAAAATATAAAAAAGAGAAAACCGAAATGATTTTCTCTCTAATATCCCTTTTGCAAATGTATTAACTATATTACCCCTTCTTGATAAAGAGGCCTCTGAGCTATATATGCTGTATATTGCTCACGTTACCTGCTGTAACTATGTATAACTGTTCTTTTACATTAACTTATTTGCTGTATTCTATTTTTACTGATTCTGTCCGGCCTGTCTTTCAGCTCTTCTTGCCAAGATTGCTTCAATCTTTTGCTGAGCTTCCTTAGCATCGCCTTCAACAATATAAAGTTCCGGATATCTTACTCCGTGCGCTCTGGCTTCACTATCATTGTTCATATAGATATCAATGGTTCTTCCCTTGATATTACCACCTGTATCCTCAACAACATAGATAGTATCACTATTTCCGATGCGGACTCTTGTACCCCTTGGGAGTACTGACCAGTCAGCCGCAATAGTTCTTCCAACAACCGGTGTTGTGCCTGCTTTTGTTATATTTGAAGGATCGCAATCATGTGAGTAGGCATAGGCTTTAAACTTACCTATGGATCTTCCCTTAGCCGCTTCTCTAAGAGCAGCTATTTCCGCATCCTCCTTTGCTACAAGCTCAGCTTCCTGCTGTTGTTTATATGAGTCAAGCGTTGTTTCATACTGATCGGCATTCAAACCGAATGCGGGACCTGTAACTTTGTCAACCTCCGCCTGTGTAGCTGCATAAGCACTTCCTGCCATCAATGCAGAAAATACACATGCTACTAAAGTAACCTTTTTTATTTTATTTATCATTTACTTCCTTTCTTGCAAAGAACGAATCTTTTGTTCGTCGGGATACACTAATTATATTACATAAATGTTAAATGTCAATAAGAAAATGTTGCATTCTCTTTGCGAAGCATTAAAAAAGGCTCAAGCGCTCTATTTTTTCGGTTTTTCTGCATAAAAAAATCACGTTAAAATACATTAATTATATATAATAACGTGATATCTCTTATGTTGTCCATAAAACTTTGTTAAATATTTTTTAAGTAACTTTTGTAAATTTCTACACAAAATTACATTTTATTCATCCTTTGAAGCAAGTTTAAAAAGCTCTGCAACTTTGCTGATAGGAACCAAAAGTCCGCCTCCCGATGCCGCCATCTTATCACCGTATACGTAAGAAGGTACGGCCTGAATCTCCAAAGTCTGCCAAACTTCAATGTTTGAATCCTCCACCTTCTTTGCATTCCTGTTCTCATTAAGCAAGGTAAGGATATCTTCTCTCTTTGCGCCCGCAGCTTCGGCCAAATCAGCCAAAAGCTCTATATCATCAATTCTTTGCTGATTCTCAAAATGTGCTTCAAATACGGAATCATTGTACTTTTTGATATTCAAGCCGTTTTCCGCCAAATAAAATCCTACCTGTGCGGCCAAATCCGAATGCACTCTTGCAGGTTCGGGTTTTGGATGAGCTTCACATGGTGACCATTCAATCTCTACAGTTTTATAATCCGGAAGAATATCTCCAAGTTCCTTTAAACCTTTATAACAAAACGGACAGGTATAATCATAAAAAACTTTAATCTTCTTTGACATAGACTTTTTCCTTTCTACTCACAGTATATGATATATTCATACTTTGTAATATTTATTATAACATATACATATCGTTAAGGCTATATCTTTGATTTTCTCTTTAATACCATATATCCTGCATCCGCTACCGCCTTTGAGAGCTTCTCAATATCAGGCGGATTTTTTAAAAGGACTGTCGCCATATTATCTTCAAGACTTACAGTTGCCCAAGTTCCGTCAAGAGCATTTAGTGCATTCTCTACATTTCTTACGCAATTATTGCAACTCATACCATCAATGGCAAGCTTTGCTTCATATGGATAATGTGACTTATCTCTATCCTTTACTTTTACGGACTTCGTGGCTTCTTCATGCTCAGGACAGCAATCTCCGCCTTTTTTCAACTTCTTTATATAGTTGATTGAACCGAATACAACTATTGCCGCGACAATTAATACTATAATTATATTTACTATATTCATTAAAAAACCTCCCAGTTAGATATCGCTAACTAGGAGTATATCACTTTGTTCTCAAAAAACAAGTTTCTATTTAAATTTTAATACAATATTATTCTATTATCTCTATCGGACCACCTTCGTATACAAAAATCATTGCATCATACAGGCCGCTTGGCATCGCCTTAGGTCTGTAACTGCTCTGTACTATCCTCATTATCCATGTATATCCTTCTCCAAGAGATCCCATTCTTAACGGAGAATTTATCAGACTGTATAGACTGCTGCCCTCCTTTATATCGGAAAAGTCCAATAAATACTGCTTATCTTTTGCAAATCTTGCCTGTCCCGCAAGCGGATCGGCTGAAATAAAACTTTGTATACTTCTTTTTTTCTTTTCAAGGACCTTAATATTGTCTGTGACCTTCCAAAAATCTGTGCCTATACTGTAGTAAGCATCTTTAAGATCATTTGATAAAACGGCTCCCATAGATGTATATCCGTTACCGATCTTTGCTATATGTCCGTCATGTGCCGCTATAACAAGCTTTCCGCTACCTATTTTCTTTTCTATATCCAAAACGGCTTCTATATTGCCTGCCATATCGTTATCTCTGAGAGTATAATATGATTCATTGCTGTTAGTGAAAGTCTCCATCGACTGTCTTACAGTATTTAACTCAAATACCGCATCTCTGTCATCGGCATTTGCCACATCTATATCACCGATTTTTTCTTTCACGCCGGTAACGAAATCAATAACAGCTTTTGCACTCTCTACACTTATCTCACCTTTTTCTATACAGTCGAGATTTTTATCAAACTCCTCTGCACTTGTAAGTCCTTTTGATATGCAGTAATTTTTTAAAAACTCATAACTTGTTTCGGGATTTTGCATATCAAAGCCGTAGAATCTAAGTTTCTTACCTTCACTTACAGTACTGTTGTATTCTCTCATCCATGAAATAAGCTCTTCCATCTGTTTTGTACGATATATCGGAAATGAAAATGTCTTTACAATACTTTCTATATCTCCGTCACCGCCTTGAATATATCTGTTTATTGCAGCACACTCACCATAGTCAGCCTCAAGGGCAAACGCTCTGAAGTCATAATCTTTCACCATTTTCTTTAATACCGAAAGCTTTAGTTCCTGAAAGTCCTTACAGCCGTGAGCCGCCTCTCCTATCGCAACTACATTTACATTATCCGAAACTTTTATATCATCCACAGTCTTCATATATGAATTTACATCCGCTATTTTTTTATGAGCGCTTATTTCTTCCACTTTAAATCTGCCAAACCACAAACAAGTTACTGCCGATATAATAATTACAAATCCAAGCAATATTCTCTTTAATGTTTTCATATTGTCTCCTATTCTTTTATAAGCTCATATAATTTCTTAGACCATTCATCATCCAACTGTTTTAATAAAGGTTTTAAAAGCAGCAACACCTGTTTTGAATAATAATAAAAGCTGTAAAATAAATCATCAGGAAATACGTCTTCTTCTTCCCATCTCATTTCATCCTCTTCTTCATCATAAACTTCGGACCAAAGATACTTTTCATCAATCATATCTTTAAAGTTCGGTAAAGGATCTGCATGCTCCATATCTTCGACAATATTTACCGCTTCAGCTATATATCCGAACAATTCCGCAAGCTCCGGTACAAGGTATTCTGCTACCGAATTTTTATCTCTGTCCTCTAAAGCCTTTTTAAAGACTCTGTATAGGAATATACAGGCAAAAGGTGTTGCATGCCACAGTGTGGACTGATGTTCAATTCCCATGGCTATCTCCTCTCCTGCCGTCTCTATTGCTTCTTTATCATTCATATCGTTTAAGATTTCAAAGTACTTAGGAAAGTCGGTAGCTCTTTTATAAGTTGTGGTTATTCTGTGCCAAGGTATATCCCCGGCTTTTACATTTTCTATATACTGTAAGTTTTCTTTTGTCATTTTTCCTCCTAAAAAAATACCCCTCATTATTTTTATCAAATGAGGGGCAAATAAATTATTCTAATTTTATATATTTCTTTGTTTCTTCATCTATATGATCAAGGTCCATGTAATGTTTGCTGTCAGGCTCCAATCCCTTTTTCTTTAAGAAATGCTCTGAAAGCCTGCTTATAGTCCTGTATATTATAGCCCAAGTAGGCACAGCTATTATCATTCCCACAATACCGAAGAGTCCACCAAATAACAGTATCGAAAACAGTACCCAAAAACTTGGAAGTCCTGTAGTCTGTCCCAGTATCTTAGGTCCGATAATATTTCCGTCCACCTGCTGCAATATCAAAATCCATACGGCAAACTGAAGTGCCGTAACAGGCGATATAAGAAGCAAAAGTATAATACTTGGAATAGCACCTATAAAAGGTCCGAAGAAAGGTATTACATTGGTTACACCTACCACCACACTTATAAGCAAGGCATACGGCATATGTATTATGGCCATAAATACATAGTTTATTATTCCTATTATAATAGAATCTATTATCTTACCTACAATAAACTTTTCAAACATATTCTTGATATATCTGGCCTCTGTAACTATTTCATTTCCTATCTTTACTCCTGCAACCGCATACACTATTTTCTTTGCCTGTGATGCCAGCGTAGTCTTCATATTTAAAAGATACATCATTACCATTAAACCGATAATAATATTTACTACCACACCAAGAGCATTGATTACACCGCTTGAGAGATTCTTTATATAGGTATTTACATTAGGCAATACCGTTGTAGTGGCTATATCGCTAAGTCTCGCGCTTATATCCAGATAATTCCCGATTATAAGTTTCTCAAGATTCGGATTTTTATTCAGTATATCCTTAAGCCAGGCTTCCAGATTCTGTGTACCCGAAGGTGCGTAGCTGATAACATTTGTGATACTGTTTACCAGCTCAGGTATAATCATCATTATCAAAGCAAACACTACCAAAATAAGTATTACAAGACAGGCCAGAGTGGCTACCATCTTCGCATACTTATCGGATTTCTTCCACTTTGGAAACAGTAATGATAATATCTCACCCACCCATATGCCGATACGATCATATACCGGTGCCATCAAAAACGCCATCACCACACCGTAAAGCACTGAAGAAACGGTTGATATTATAGTGCTTATAGCTGTAGCAATAGGCCCAAGTTTACTAAAAATCAAAGATATCACAAGGGCTATTACTATAACCGCAACTGCTGTTAAACCCCATTTAAAATATATGTCATTCTTATTTTCTTCCATTTAAACCTCTACAGCGACCTTGTCATCTTTTATATCAATATTTGCTTCAAAAAAGGCTTTAAGCGTCTCAAAAGCATATCCTACATCCTTTGCACCTGCAGTCTCATATGCGGAATGCATTGCCAACTGCGGCAATCCGATGTCCACAGCATTCATACTTACAACGGTATTTGAAAGATTTCCAAGAGTTGAACCACCTGCAATATCACTTCTGTTTGCAAAAGTCTGATACGGTATATTTTTCTTTTCAAGAATCTTTTTAAGTATTGCTCTGCTGAATGCATCTGTTGTATATTTTTGATTTGCACTTTCTTTAATTGCAATTCCTTGATTTAAAACCGGTCTGTTCTTTACATCAAAAAGTTCAGGGTGATTGGGATGAACGGCATGTGCATTATCACAGCTGATAAGCATACTCTTTGCTATAGCTGTGTAATACTCTTCCTTTGATTTTCCAAGTGCGGTATTTACTCTGTCAAGTGTACTTGCAAGGAATGTAGACATGGCCCCCTGCTTTGTAACGGAGCCCACCTCTTCATTGTCAAATACCGCAAAGACATTTATATGATTTTTATTTTCAGCCTCAACAAATCCTCTAAGCGATGTGTAAACACACTCCAAATCGTCAAGTCTTCCGCTTGATATAAGCTCATTGTCAAATCCGATAACCGCCGCCTTTTGTCTGTTTACCAGATATAAATCTTTTGCAAGTATAGCCTCAGGCTCTATACCCAGTTCCTTTGCAACCATATTGTCAAAGTCAGCTTCTTTAAGACTGCCTGCACTGAATACCGGAAGCATATCAACTTGATTGTTGAAAGCAAATCCCTTATTTATCTCCCTGTTAAAATGTATAGGTACATTTGGAATAATAAGTAAATCTCTATCTATATGAAGAAGTCTTGTTTCAATAACTTTATCGGTATTTACCATAACTCTTCCTGCCAGTGTCAGAGGTTTATCAATCCATGTGGCATTAATCATACCTCCATAACCTTCCACATTCAGCTTTAAATAGCCGTTTGCTTCTATTATAGGTTTATCCTTAAGCTTAAATGTTGGTGAATCGGAATGTGCGGCACTTATCTGAAAGTGATAATCTCCTTCAGCTATATCAAAAGCTATAAGACTTGATGAATTTCTTTTTGTATAGTACTTTCCTTTGTTTATATTCCATTTTTCATTTTCAGGCAGATAAGTAAAGCCTGATTTTTGTAAAACTTTTTCGCATTCATTTATCGCATGAAACATTGTCACTGATGAATCCAAAAAATTCATCAAATCTCTTAAAATATCCATACAGCCTCTTTCTATCTTATAATGTCATCTTAATACTGCATTATACCATAGAAAACTCTATCTGTATTATCTAAATTTATTATGATTCTTATATTTAAATATTTAATGTACTTAAATTTATCTGACTATATTCGTATAAACTTTTGATGTGAGTTTAAAAATAACAAAGTAAATAAGTGCAAATATTAACAGCACATCCCCAAAGCATATCATATACAGTAAAGCGTCCGATACTCCAAACAACCCCAAAAGTCTGAAGATAATCTTTGACGCCACAATACAATGAATAGCTGCTACAATAAGAGGTCCGTAAAACATCAGGCAGATTTGAGAATCGGTGGTTTTCTTTATCAAATCATCTGAAAGCCCCAGCTTTTTCATAATCTGATACTTTTCTCTGTCCTCATAGCCTTCACTGATCTGCTTATAGTAAGTAATCAAAACAGTTCCTGTAAGGAAGATAATGCCTATCAATACCCCAAGGAATAAAAATCCTCCGTTTATCTCATACTGATTGTGTATCATCTCACTACGACTGCTTACATCATACACACTTCTGCCAGCACCTGTAAGCTGATTCTTTATGCCGTCTTTAAGCTTTACCAATGTATCCTCATATTCCTTATCATCTACTCCGTCTACATCCCAATATACACTGCAATTTATATCCAAACCGTCCAAAGCCTCTCTTAAAAATTCCAGAGTAGCCATATCCTTAACAACAATACTGTATCCTTCCACTCCTGAATATTCATAAGGAAATATACTGTCTATTTTTCTGACCTTAAAATCTCTGTCTCCTATTTTTAATGTATCACCGATTTTATTATTTTTATTATCTCCCAGTAAAATTTCTCCTTCATCAAGTTTAAAATTTTGATGCGTTCTCCCATTGTATCCGTCAAGGTCGCTTGCAATCAGAAATATAGGATCAGCTTTGCTGTCTCTTTGATATTCAGCTATTGTATCACCTGTCTTTACTGCAGCTGTAGTCATATCAAATATAGTGTACTCATCTTTAATCATTGACGCATCCGGTAAACTTGACTCCACAAGGCTTTGCAGTCTCTTTGCCATATCCTCATTGCTTATATTCTCACTTCCGGCTCCAATCCTGTATTCTCTCGGCATTACACTGTCCCCAAGCTTTATATAGTTTGAGTATATCGTTACCGTAGTGGACAGACTTATGATAACTCCGGCACTTAGAATAGATATGCTTGCAAGCGATATTGCATTGCCCTTCATTCTGTATAAAAGACCACTCACACTCAAAAATCGCTTCGGTGTATAAAAGCTTTTATTATTTCTTTGCGCTTTCAACATAAACACCGTAAAAGTTGCATATAAAAGGTAAGTCGCAAATATGGTTGCAAGCACCGCTACAAAGAAATAGTTAATAGATGAGAGCAATCCGCCTACAAACAGTGCAATACCATAACCTACCGCCAGCAGTAAAAATCCTGTAAGCATTATTATAATTCTTGACTTCTGTTCACCCTCACCTTTGTGAGTTCTTTGTAAAAGCTCCATTGGTGTGGACATATATATTCTAAGTCCGCTTCCGATAATAATAGTCAGATAGAGGATTGCTACCAAAACTGTAGTATCTATAAGTGCCGAAATGCTGAAAGGATAGTCCATCAGTCTTCCCGACACATCCTTCATTAAAAAGTTTAAAAACAAAAAGCAAAGCTGCCCGAATATATATCCGCCTACTATCCCTGCGAACCATATGATTGCAAACAGTATAAGAAATTCAATACTGATAATCTTACCTACATGTTTCTTCTCAAGCCCCAAGATGCCGTACAGTGCAAACTCCTTACTTCTCCTTTTTAACCAAAAGGCTGCCGCGTACTGTACAAATATAAATGTAAATATTGCCAGAATAACTATTCCGAAGTTTATAAGCGTCGGCAAAACCACATGTCTTGTTTTTACATAATTGTTGTTTACCAAGCTTGCCGTTATATTAAAAAGTATCAGCATCACGCCTGATGACAGTACAAACGGAATCTCAAGCAATTTATTTGCTTTAAGGTTTTGAAGAGCAAACTTTTTTGCCATTGAAAAACTCATACTTTCTTACCTCTTCCAAGCATAAACTCAGCCTGACTTATTCTTTCCATAAAAAGATTTCGACTCTCATCCTCACCTCTGTAGATTTCATGGAAAACAACTCCGTCACGAATAAATAATACTCTCTTTGCATAGGCTGCCGCACGGAGCGAATGTGTTACAAGTAAAACCGTCTGTCCTTCTTCATTTATTTGATGAAATAGATTCAAAATCATCTCTGAAGATGTGGAATCCAGTGCCCCTGTCGGTTCATCTGCCAAAAGCAGTGCCGGTTTTGTAATAATCGCTCTGGCAATTGCTACTCTCTGTTTTTGTCCACCCGATATTTCATAAGGGTATTTATCCAAAATTTCCCTTATATCAAGTCTGTCCTGTATCTCATCAAGTCTTTCTTTCATCAAATCCGGCTTTTCATCAGACAATACCAAGGGCAGGTAAATATTTTCTCTGTTATTAAACTGATCCAAAAGATTAAAGTCCTGAAATACAAAACCCAATTCTTTTCTCCGAAATATCGATATATCACTTGTTTTTAATGTTCCGATATCATTACCGTTTAACATTAAAGTACCCGTAGTGGCTTTATCCAATGTTGCAATAATATTTAAAAGCGTGGTTTTGCCTGCTCCCGACTCACCCATTATAGAAATAAACTCTCCCTTTTCCACAGAGAAGTTCACACCTTTTAATGCCTCGGTAGTGACATTCTTTGTCTTATACAGCTTTTTTATATTCTTACATTCCAATATTGTCATTTCTTTCCTCCTTTATATTGCCTATTCTACATCCGCAGAAAAATTTCTGCATTTATCTAATATGACAAAATCCGGTTTAATCTTACAATCTTGTAAGCTTAGACCGAATTTTAAATAAAATTATCTGTTTTTAAATATAAAGGAGAACTCACTGCCTACATTAAGCTCCGATTTTACTTCTATTTCAATATTCAAAATTTCAGCTGTCTTTCCTACCATATAAAGTCCGAGACCGCTTGATTTTTCATTTATTCTGCCGTTAAATCCCGAATAACCCCTGTCAAAGATTTTTTTGATATCCTTTGAAGGAATTCCTATTCCGGTATCTTTTATACTTAACTTTGAAAGTTCCTTATCATAGAATATGCTTATACTGCCATGCTTTGTGTATTTGAGGGCATTTGAAATAATCTGCTCCAAAAGTATGGAAAGCCATTTTGCATCACTTACTACTCTTTCACCGGTTTTTATATATTCAAGTTTTATCTTCTTTTCAATAAATATAAGAGAATACTTCTTTATAACACTGTTTAATACCTCATCCAGATTCACTTCACATATATCCATATCCGTACTTCTGTCTTTCAGCTTTAAATAGTTCATAGCCATATTTGTGTATTCCTCTATATAAAATATCTGCTCTTTAAGCCTTTTATCAGCTCCCGATTTATCCAAAATAAGATTGCAGACTGTGATAGGCGTTTTGATTTGATGTATCCAGAGTAAAAAATACTCTTCCAAATCCTTTCTTTCATCAATTATCTTATTTCTGAGAGTATTATTTTCAATTTGAAGCCTTTCAAATTCCTCCGACATTTTTTCTCTCTTTACATAAGATATCCACTCTATGATAAGAAAAACAAACATGCAAAATAATATAAGCTCAAGACTTAAGATAAAATATTTCATATCAAAATTTGCAAATAAAAATACCCCTCCAAATATTAAACATACATATAGAAGGGTAATAAAAATACGATATTCACTTTTTAAAAAAGACCATAATCTGTCCATATCTACCTCACAAGATAATATCCCATACCTTTTTTAGTCTGTATAAATTCTTTATATCCGACATTATCAAGTTTCTTTCTAAGCCTTGTAATATTTACCGCCAAAGTATTGTCATCTATAAAATCATCACCCTGCCAACAGTGATTCATAATGTCCTCTCTTCTTACTATATGCCCCTTGGCATTAAACAGGGCTTCAAGTATAAGAAGCTCCGTCTTTGTAAGGTCTATATCAAAGTTTTCACCGGTAAGCTTTGCCCTTAAAGTATCCAGACTTATTCCTTCAAATGTCAATTTATCGACCTGCATTGTATATTCATAAGTCCTTCTTAAAATTGCCTGTATTTTTACTCTGGTCAGGTTGATATCAATAGGCTTTGTAATATAGTCATCCGCTCCGAATTGCATTGCAGATACCATATCCATCGAATTATTGTGAGAAGATATGAAAATTATAGGCACATTTGAGTTTTCTCTGATTTTCTGCGTCCAGTAAAATCCGTTGTAGTATGGCAGGGTAATATCCATAAGTACAAGATCCGACTTAAACTCTTTTGCCTCTTCTGCCACATTATTAAAGTCTTTCACAGACATTGTTTCATATCCCCATGCTCTGAGTTCATCTCCCAAAAGTTCCACTATATTTTCATCATCTTCTACAATAAATATCTTCATTAAATTAAACCTGTTCTTCTGCCAAAAGATTTTCTATAAATTCATATACTTCTTCTCTGCCCTGCTTGGTCTGTGATGAGAAGGGTATAAGTACACCTTCTTTCGGTAATCCAAGTCCTTCTCTCACTATCTTCACACATTTAGCCACCTGACTTCTTTTTAACTTATCAAGCTTTGTAGCTATAATTACAGGCTGATATCCGTTATATACAATCCAGTCATACATCTGCTTATCATTTTTACCCGGCTCATGCCTTATATCTATCAGCAAAAATATACATCTTATCTGCTTTGAAGTATGGAGGTACTTTTCTATCATCTTACCCCATTTTTCCTTTGTGGCAAGGTTTGCATTGGCATAACCGTAACCCGGAAGGTCAACGAAATATAGATCATCATTTACTTTATAATAATTTATTGTCTGTGTCTTTCCGGGCTGACTTGATGTCCTTGCCAAAGATTTCCTGTTCATGAGAGAATTTATCAATGATGATTTTCCCACATTTGACTTACCTGCAAAGACTATTTCCGGATCTGTATTTTCAGGAAATGTACTGGTAATACCGCATACAGTCTCCAGCTCCGCTTTTTTTATTATCATAAGTACCTCTTTTATATTCTTTTATATTACGTCAAATTTTAATCTGTCAGCGCTACCTTTAGGACTTCTTTTATATCCTTGACATATACGATTTCCAAACCGCCTGTGATTTCTGCCGACAATTCGGATACATCCACTTCATTTTCCTTTGGAACGCATACCGTCTTTACTCCCGCAAGCTTGGCAGCCAAGAGCTTTTCTTTTAAACCGCCTATAGGAAGCACCTTGCCTCTTAGCGTTATCTCTCCGGTCATTGCCACATCGGCCCTCACTCTTTTTCCTGTGATAGCGGAAATGATTGCTGTGGTCATTGTCACTCCGGCACTTGGACCGTCCTTCGGTACGGCACCCTCAGGTATATGCAAATGTATGTCGTTCTTTTCAAAGAATCCTTCTTCTATATCATATTCCTTTGCCATACTTCTTACAAGGCTCTTTGAAATACCGGCACTCTCCTTCATTACATCGCCCATATTTCCGGTAAGTGTAAGCACTCCTTTTCCGGGCATTATATTTACTTCAATGCTAAGGGTATCTCCACCTACACTTGTCCATGCAAGGCCTGTAACCATTCCGACCTGCGGCTCTTTTTCAACCTCTTCATGTCTTACCTTTTCTTTTCCGAGGTATTTACCGATGTTTTTTTCTGTTATTTTAAAACTCTTTTTACCCTCAAGTGATTCTCTGGCACATTTTCTGCAGATATCCCCGATCCTTCTTGAAAGATTTCTGACTCCGGCCTCTCTTGTATAGTTGTGGATTATCTTCTTTATAGCCTTATCACTGAAATGAATTCCCTTATCCTTCATGCCGTTTGCTTCCACTTCCTTTGGAACAAGGTAACTCTTGGCAATATGATATTTTTCATTTTCAGTATATGAGCTGATTTCAATTATATCCATTCTGTCAAGAAGCGGTCTTGGAATAGTATCCAGAGTATTAGCCGTTGCTATAAATAAAACCTTAGACAAATCAAGAGGTATTTCAAGATATCTGTCTCTAAAGGTCTTATTTTGTTCTCCGTCAAGCACCTCCAAAAGTGCGGCTGATACATCACCCTTATAATCTTTTGAGCTTTTATCTATCTCATCCAGCAAAAGTAGAGGATTTGCAACTTTGGCATGCTTTATAGCTTCCACTATTCTTCCCGGCATAGCACCTACATAGGTTCTTCTATGTCCTCTGATTTCAGCCTCATCTCCCACTCCGCCAAGACTTATTCTTACATACTTTCTTCCAAGCGCCTTTGCAACGCTCTTTGCAATCGAGGTCTTACCTGTTCCCGGAGGTCCTACAAGGCAGAGTATAGGTGAATTTCCTGTCGGGTTTAATATTCTTACAGAGAGATATTCAAGAATTCTGTCCTTTACTTTTTCAAGTCCGTAATGGTCCTCATCCAAAATCTTTTTTGCTCGTATTATATCATTGAAATCTTCACTGTATACACCGAAAGGCATTTCAAAAACAGTGTCCAGATATGTTCTGATTACATTTCCCTCGGCACCGTTACTGCCGGCTGTATTAAGCCTGAAAATATCCTTTTTTATCTTCTCTTTATATTCATCAGCAAGCGCCAAGTTTTTAAGTTTCTCTTCGTACTCGTCGGAAACAGTCTCATAGCCGCTGTTTTTTGCCATTTCATTTTGGATTACCTTCAAATGCTCTCTGAGAATATAATCTCTTTGGTTCTTTGAAATATCCTTGTCTACTTCCGATTTTATTTTTTCCGCAATTTCTTTTCTGTCTATGGCCTCGCTCATAATCTCCATAAGCAGCATAGACTCTTCAACCGGTGTCTTTGCGGCATTTATGATCTTTTTCTTCTCATAATCAAGGTTTAGAGCAAGCCTTAGCCTGTCCAAAAGCTCAGGCAGATTATCGATAGCAAGCAATTCGTTTAAGATATGTTTTTTAAATCTCTCATTTACATCGCTATAGCCTCTCATTGTCAGCTGCAGACTGTTTAACATTCTGTCAAAGCCTTCATCCGACTGTATATACTCTTCTACTTCCGCCTCATATTCATTCTCGGCATAATTATTTAAAGAAATAAGCTTACCTCGTCTTAGCGCTCTTACTACAACTTCTATTACACCGTTATCTTTATTTTTTACACTCTCAACCTTTGCAATTACACCGTTAGTCTCGGTATATGCACTGTCTTTTCTCTCCTCTTCATTGTCCGCTTTATATCTTAAAATGAAAAGTTCTTCATCATTCTCATAAGCATCCAGCTGTGCCTTTATTATATTGCTGTCTGCAGATGAAAACCCTATCACCTCTCCCGGAAAGATGATTTGATTCCTTATCAATATTGTTTTTAATTTATTCATTTACACCCTAATATAATACCCCCGGTTGTTATCCGAGGGTAAAATTAAAAATTAAGCACTTTCGCTGTTTTCATTTGTGTCTTTTACTTTTTTTGTTCTTACAGATTTATCTCTGTACACAATATCAGGCTCTCCACCGTCAATTGTTTCTTTTGTAATAGTACAAATACCTATATTCGGATCTGAAGGTATTTCATACATCATATCCGTCATCACACCCTCAAGTATGGATCTTAGACCTCTGGCACCTATTTTTCTCTCAAGCGCAAGATTGGCCACTTCTTCAACCGCAGATTGATCAAACTCAAGTTTAACATCATCAAGCTCAAAGAGCTTTTGATACTGCTTTGTAATGGCATTCTTAGGCTTTGTCATTATCTGTACAAGCGCATCCTTATCAAGCATATCAAGTGATACTGTTACAGGTACACGACCTATAAACTCGGGTATAAGACCGAACTTGGTCAAGTCTCCCGGAAGTACCATCTTGAAAAGCTCGTCTATAGACTTTGAATTCTTCTCCACAACATCCGAATTAAATCCTATGCTGCCCTTTGAAAGTCTGTTTTCAACTATTTTCTCAAGTCCGTCAAATGCACCGCCGCATATGAACAGTATATTTGTAGTATCTATCTGGATAAGCTCCTGCTGTGGATGCTTTCTACCACCCTGCGGCGGTACCGAAGCCACACTACCCTCCAGTATTTTCAGTAAAGCCTGCTGTACACCCTCACCCGATACATCTCTGGTGATGGATACATTCTCAGACTTCTTTGTTATTTTGTCTATCTCATCTATATAAATGATTCCATATTCAGCTCTCTTGACATCACCGTCAGCTGCCTGAATAAGTTTAAGAAGAATATTTTCAACATCTTCTCCGACATATCCCGCCTCTGTAAGTGTTGTAGCGTCTGCTATAGCAAAAGGTACATTTAAAATCTTTGCAAGAGTCTGTGCCAAATATGTTTTACCCGAACCTGTAGGTCCAAGCATAAGTATATTACTCTTTTGAATCTCAACCTCTGAGCTTTTCTTTGATTTAATTCTCTTATAATGATTGTATACCGCTACGGACAATACCTTCTTGGCATCATCCTGTCCGATTACATAATCATCAAGGAAATTTTTGATTTCCTTAGGTTTTAAAAGATTTATTTCATTTGAAGCATCATAGTAGTCAGATACTCCGTCAAGTTCCTCTTCAAGTATTTCAGAACATAATTCTATACATTCATCACAAATATATACTCCGTTCGGACCTGAAAGAAGTCGTCTAACCTGATCGGATGTTTTTCCACAAAATGAGCAACATATTTTGTCCTTATTGGCCATGATACCTCCTTAGTGGTGTTCTATAACCTTATCTATGATTCCATAAGAAAGGGCTTCTTCGGCAGACATATAATTGTCTCTCTCAGTATCTCTTTCTATGACCTCTATCGGCTGATTTGTATTCTCCGCCAATATTTTATTTAATTTCTGTTTTGTCTTTAAAATTTGTTCCGCAACAATCTTTATATCGCTGGCCTGTCCCTGCGCACCTCCTGAAGGCTGGTGAATCATTATCTCGGCATTAGGAAGGGCATATCTTTTACCCTTTGTACCGCCTGCCAAAAGGAATGCACCCATGCTTGCAGCCATACCCATACATATGGTTGATACATCACATTTTACATATTGCATTGTATCATATATAGCCATACCTGCCACAACACTTCCGCCCGGGCTGTTTATATAAAGATTGATATCCTTTGTAGGATCTTCCGACTCAAGGAAAAGAATCTGTGCAACCACAAGACTTGCAGTAACATCATTTACCTCTTCTCCCAAGAAAATTATTCTATCCTTTAAAAGTCTTGAGTATATATCAAAGGCTCTCTCGCCTCTGCTTGTAGACTCAATGACTGTAGGTACTAAACTCATAACTCTCCTATCTTTAAGGATTTTTTAAAATCCTTTAATACTCCAATAAGCCAGCCTTATGGCTGACTTATTTTTAAATTGGTTTATACTAATTTAGCATTTTCTACTAAAAAGTCAATAGCTTTTTGAACTGCAAGATCATCAGTCATCTGCTTTCTCTCGTTCTCGCCAAAGAATCCTTTAATCTTTTCCAAGTCCATCTTATAGGAATCTGCTATCTTCTGAAGCTCTTCATCTATCTCAGCCTCACTTACGGTAATATTCTCAGCCTTTGCAACTTCCTCAAGTACAAGTCTTGTCTTAATCTGCTTTAATGCCTGAGGCTTGAACTGATTGTTTAAATCGGCCTTTGTCATACCTGTGATCTGAAGGTACTGATCAAGTGTAATACCCTGGCTCTCCATTCTTCTGCCATAGTCTGCCACAAGTCCTTCAACCTGTGCCTCAACCATAGGCTCAGGAATGTCCATAGTGGAAGTCTCAATCAACTTGTCCACAACAGCATTCTCATTCTCTGTAGCCGCTCTCTTTGCCTTAGCCTCTGAAAGCTGCTTCTTTAAATCTTCCTTGTACTCGGCCATTGTATCAAACTCGCTGATCTCGCTTGCGAAATCATCATCAAGCTCAGGAAGCTCTTTCTTCTTAATTTCCTTTACGGTACAAGCAAATACTGCAGCCTTACCTGCAAGGTCCTTCATCTGATAGTTCTCAGGGAAAGTGATATTTACATCAAAAGCCTCTCCGACATTGTGTCCGATAATCTGATCTTCAAATCCCGGAATAAATGCACCTGAACCGATAACAAGAGGATAATCCTCTCCCTTACCGCCGTCAAAAGGAACTCCATCAATGCTTCCCTCGAAATCAAGTGAAATATTGTCTCCGCTTTCTACAGCTCTTCCCTCAACAGTGATAAGTCTTGCATTCTTCTCCTGCTCGCTCTTTAATGCACTTGCTATATCATCGTCATTAACAACTTCGTCAGCCTTCTTTACTTCGATGCCCTTGTACTCACCGAGAGTTACTGCAGGCTTAACTGCAACCAATGCCTCGTATACGAAATCTTCGCCTTTTTTAGCATTCTTAATCTCTATCTGTGGTCTTGAAACGATCTCAAGCTCACTGTCTCTTACTGCGCTTGGATATGTTGCGTCAAGCATAAAGTCTATAGCATCAGGAATCAAATTCTCAGAACCGTACATCTTCTCAAAAACTTCCTGTGTAACATGTCCTTTTCTAAATCCCGGAACATTGAATTTATTTTTATTTCTCTTAAAGGAATCAGCTATAGCCTTATCAAATTCTTTAGCTTCTACTGTGACTGTAAGCTTTGCCATATTTTTTTCTAATTTTTGTACTTCTACGCTCATTAAAGTTTCTCCTTGTTTCATAAATGCCTAAAGAGGCATATCTAATTAACCATTATATCATAAAGATAAATCTCATACAACAGTCATTAAAAAGTTTTAGAATTAAAATTACTTATCGCATGTTACTACAAGGCAGCCTCTTGCGTAATCACTCTCCTTGTAAAGACTTAAAGGCATCACAAGAATATCCTCCACCCTGCTGCTATATTCCTTTACATAGCGCTCTCTATCCTCAGGATAATAATCATATATACCTGCCGAGTAAATATGTCCGCTCTGCAAATCCACTTCAAACTGTAAATTTTCTGTCTTTATATTTATATTTTTTCCTGCTGCGCCTACCGCCGTAGTTTCAAAAACACCCTCAAAGCTATGTTTACCGGCATCAAGCGCTACAACCTTTTCCAGACTCTCACCGGTAGTTGTATCAAAATGTGAAATATCATTTCCGTCAATCTTTAAATCTTTTCCATACAGATGTACAATGGCTCTGTCTCTATTCTCATTATTAAATTCATTAGCCTTTGCCTGTCTCTTTTTATTAAAGCTCATCATAATAACAAAGAGCACCGCCCAAACTACCACTACAATTGCAACAATTAAAAATGTATTATTCATAATTCCTCCAAAAAATTCCTACACTTTATATATTAAAGGCACGAATATTATAACAAATATGGCTTAAGTCTACAATATTTCTATGTCTGTTATATTTAAATATTTTCTTTAATTAGTACAAAAAATTATGTATACTGATTTTGAACCGGAACAGGCTTATAATTTAAGCATAAGTCAATTTATTAAACAGAATCAACTTATAATACGAAGGAGTACTATGGAAAATATAGAAATAGAAAGAAAATTTCTTGTAAAAGAAATGCCCGATAATCTTGATAACTATGAGAGGGTAGAAATGACTCAAGGGTATTTAAATACAAATCCCGTAGTCAGGATAAGAAAAGAAAATGATGATTATGTTCTTACTTATAAAGGAAGCGGATTGCTGTCACGAAGCGAATATAATCTTCCTCTGGACGAAGAATCTTTTAATCATCTGATTAAAAAATGTGACGGTATAATTATATCAAAAAGCAGATATAAAATTCCGCTAAAAAACAATCTCATAGCGGAGCTTGATATATTTAAAGGTGACCTTGACAGCCTCAAACTTGTAGAGGTGGAGTTTAACTCGGTTGAAGAAGCCGATAATTTCACCCCGCCTGAATGGTTCGGAGAAGATGTTACAACAGACGGCAGATACCACAACTCATATATATCCAAGTACGGATTACTTAAGTGGAGATACTGAAAAAAGGAAAAGAAGGCTTTATACAACTCCTAAAGCCTTCTTTTTACATTATCTTGCAGCCATATAGATATTATACATATCATTATAATCGAGTGATTTAAAACTTCCTATACTTCTTGATTTCTTGTAGGAACAGTTTATTGCCAAGTCCTCACAGTCTTTTTCACTTACCTCTCTGTTAAGAAGCTCATGTAAACTTACAGGCATTCCGACAGATTTGAAAAACTCAACAGTCTTTTCAATACCTATATCAGCCGCCTTTTTATCATCAGTCTCAACTACTCCATATACCTTTCTTGAAAAATTTGCAAATCGCTCTATATTTTCATTCTTTACATAGTTTGCCCAAGAAGCCCAAATCGCACTTAGAGTTGCACCATGTGTGGAGTCAAAGAGCGCTGAAAGAGCCATTCCAAGCTGATGGCATGACCAGTCACCGTCTCTTGGAGTATCACCTTTAGCTCCAAGACCTGTAAGACCAATATGTGATACACTTCCGCACCACATAACTTCACTCATAGCTTCATAGTCGGTTGGATTTTTTACAGCCTTCGGTCCGAATTTTATAATATCTCTAAAGAGTCCCTCAGCCATCTCATCAGTCAAATGGTTTCCCAGAATATTAGTAAAATATCTCTCAGATGTGTGCATGAAGATATCTGCCACACCGGCACCTATCTGATACTTAGGTAAAGAATATGTAAGCTCCGGATCCATTATCGCAAACTTACATCTGTTAAAATCAGTTGTAATTCCCTTCTTTATATGGCTTCCGGTTACATCATCGGTAAGTACGGCTGAGTCACTGGTCTCGGAACCCGCTGCGGCAATAGTCAAAACTGTACCTATCGGAAGAGATTTTTCCACCTTCTTTCTTTGAAAGAAAAACTCTTCTATATCGGTATCGGGACTTGCCACACCTATTGCAACAAACTTTGCGGTATCTATTACACTTCCGCCGCCTACCGCCAGTACAAACTCGGCTCCGAACTTTACGGCCTCCTTTGTCATCTCCTTTGCTTTACTTAAAAGCGGATTCGGCACCACACCTCCAAGTAAGAGTACATCTATACCTTCAGACTTTATCTTTTCTTCTACCAAATCAAGCAGACCGCTTTTCTTTGCACTGTTTCCGCCAAAGATAACTGCAACCTTCTTTACTCCGAACTCTTTTATTAAATTTCCTATGTCATTCCTTGTTCCTGCTCCGAAAACAATCCTTGTAGGTGAATAATAATTAAACTTTTGCATATACTACCTCACTTTTCATTTATTCTATTTATCAAGTCCATATAGTCCTTGCAGTATTTTTCATAAAGGGGCTCCAAGATTTTCTTGAAATTTGCTCTATCCTCACCTGATAAAGTATTTATCTCTATACCTTTATCGACAAGCTCCTTCTCATATATCTTTTCCTGTTTTGCCCAGATTTCTCTCTCATAAATACTGCTCTCTATGGCAGCCTCTTTTATAATTGCCCTGTCTTCTTCTGAAAGTTTACTCCATGTCACATCAGAGCAAAGTTGCATTTCCGGAACTCTGGTATGCTCATCCTTTGTGTAATATTTCGCATATTGATAATGCATTGCCGATATATAAGACGGAATATTATTCTCCGCACCGTCTATCACACCTCTTTCAAGAGAAGCGTAAACCAGACTGTACTCCTGTGCCACCGGCTCAGCTCCCAAAGCTCTAATCATATCCTTCATAAGGTCTGATTGTTGCACTCTGATTTTTAATCCCGACAGATCCGATATATCTTCTATCGGTCTTACATTGTTATAGAAGTTTCTCGCACCGGCAGTATAAAATGATAAAGGCTCAATGCCGGAACCCTCAAACTGTGCAAGGATTTCATCGCCTATCTCGCTGTAAAGTACATTCCACATATGCTCCTCATCCCTGTATAAATAAGGCATCTGCAAAACATTCAAAACCTCAATATCGTTTGAGAGCGGTGAAATAGATGCTCTGGTAAAATCAATTCCTCCAAACTTCAGCTGTTTTATAACACTCAGCTCGTCTCCAAGCTTTCCGTCATATACTACTTCTATTACTATTCTCCCCTTGCTCTTTTCCTCTACAAGTCTTGCAAATTCAAATGCTCCCAGTGTAGTCGGATAATCCTTCGGGTGGTTTTCCGCATATGTAAAAACATACTCGGTAGCCGGATTTTTTCTCACGCATGAAGTATTAATAATCATAACGGAAATGATAAAAAACCATATCAGTTTTCTTTTCATCTTTTTATTTTTCCCAAAATATCATTAAATATTTTTTTGTAATCTTTACCTACAATTCTCTTTGTCAGAATATATCCGTTTGTATTGTCGGTGAAAATTATAAGCATACCCGGAAATCTCTTTCCGGCTTTGACTCTACTCCAGTCAATATACTCGTGCTTACCCTCCACCTCTACGGTTATTCCTTTTTCACCAATTTCAAGTGTCAGTTCCTTAAGAGTATTTACATTCCCTCTCGCCCTGTTATACATCATAAAAGGTTGAAAGAGCACGAAGAAAAGTACGGCAAAGACAAGTATTGCTCTGAGAAAATTATTGGCTTCATGCCATCTTGAAATTATAAGCGCAAGCATTGCAAACGTAAAAATAATATTCACGATTCCCGCAAGTGAAGAATATAGAAAAAAGAAAGACAACTTAAACAACTCAAAAGCTGTATTCTTGTAGTGAAATTTGTAATTCATAGGGCCTCCATGTATTAGTGTTGTATAACTATTTTATATCAAAAATATCCGGTTGGCAAATAGCGTTTCTCACGCAAAAAGACGGGTTGAATTTCAACCCGTCCCTGATGTCAAAGCCTTTTCTATTACTTTTTTGTTATTACTTAGCAGCCTTATTCTGGTTTACCAAGATATTTGTTGTTCCTGCATCCTTGCCTGCATTGAACTGATCCCAAAGAAGATCCATTGAAAGCTGAACGCCCTTGCCCTGGCTTAACTTATCATCTTTATCTGTTCTGTTCTCTGTTGTACCTGTTGTGTAAACACCCTTTGCATCAGGATCCATAGCTACACCAACGAAAATATCAAGTCTTTGATCTGTAGCAGGTGCACACTTAATAATATTGTTCTGTAAAGCCTGCTTTAAGTCTACATCATCAAGAGCTGACAATCTAACAAAGTCAACACCGCCAACTGTGAAGAATCTGTCATCATTAGGTACTTCGCTTGCTACAGCCTTAGCAAGTTTGAATGTATCTTCATTTCCTGTATTCTTAGGATTGTACTGCTCTCTGTGAATATATACGGCAACACCGATCATATCCTCAAGATTTCCCATATCTTTCTTATCAAGTGTCTTTGCCTCAAACTTAATATTGCTGAGCTTTGCTGCGATATCACCGACATTTACGATATCTGAACGGAATACCTGTGCATATCCCGGATACATATTGTCAACTGTTATCTGAATCTTACCGCTTGCGTCTGTAACCGCCTTATTGTAAGGGCCTACCTTCTTTGATAATCCCTCTTTATCTACAAGCTCTGCATTGAAATCAACACTGTTGTATCCCTTTGCTCTGTCTTTGTAAGCATCAACTGTTCCCGGTGCCGCAATACTGTTGTAATCCTTAGGACCTCTTAAGAAGAACTGATCTCCAACGAATCCTGACTCATCTATACCGTCTACGATTGACCATCCTGCACCCTTCATTGTCTCATCTGAGTACTGTCCGTATAATCCGAGGTCAACGAATCTTACACCGAAATCTCCGGTTGTTGCCTTAGTTGTTACGTTTAATGAATCTGTCCAATACGCATAACCTGTTCCTGCCAATACCAATCCTAATGCTACTATTCCACCAACTAATGTGTTTCTTCTTGATTTTCTCATCTTTTCCTCCTAAAAATCGGATATTAAATTGTGAATCATGATTTCAACTTTTGAAAAACGGATGTTTTCTCGTTTTTCACTTATGCTCTAATTGTATAGCATTTGTTACATTAATAAAATGTACTCAAGTCATAATTTGAACTACCACTAAAGTAGTATATGAATAATCAAGTCTAAACTTTACTCTCAAAGAAGTATATATAATCCTTTGAAAGGATATATATCTTACCGTCCTTAGGCAGCTCTTTTTCACCTTCAATATAAAGTACAGGCTCTCTGATTTCATCTGCCAATTCTATCAGATCTGTAATACTTTTTACTCTTATTTCAGACTTTTGCGAAATATCGGGCAGATTTTCAATACAAACCATTCTGCTGCCGTACTTTCTCATCAACTCTGAAAGTTTCTTTTGTTCAAGTTCTTTTCCCTCCATATTTGCAGTAAAGAATCTTACAAATACAAGAATACCGGCAGCTACAAAAAGTAATAATATAAATATCGCATAAGAACTGAAAGCAGGCATAACATTAACAAGATTTGATTCTTTAATATCACCGCTGTCCTCCACCGGCTCGGCCTTTCTTATTTCATAGAACTTATCATTGTTTATAGGTATATCAATTCTGTATGAAAACGGCTTTTCCTCTCCGTCCACAATATACTTTCCGCTAAGCTCAACGTAGAAATCCTTTCCAGTTTCTCCGCCAAGTACATTTTCTATCTCCTGTGCATAATTTCTGTATGCCGCTCTGTCTATACTCAGACTTTCATTTATTGAGGAGCTGCTTGTAACACTCTCAATAACCCTGCCCTCAATAATAGGATATATTTTTTCATACACCGGAACCTTCTCTTCATCTTTTCCTGTTTGATACCCTTCAAGTACAGCCCGTATAATATAATCTCCGGATATGCTTAAAGCATTTGTCATAGCAAGTTCCGATTTAAAATCAATATTTATAAAATCTGTAATTGCACTTGGATATACTCTTCCTTCTTCCAGAAATTCTTCTTCAAAAACATTGTTTTCTTTCAGATGTACCCTATAAGAGGCACCTGTTGTTATGTTATAGGAATTTACAACCACTTCCTCTGTTCGGGTATGTGGTCTTATATTTATAAATAAGAGTATCGCACTTACAAGACACAATATACCGCCTAAAACATATAGAAAAAATCTTGTATTTTTTGTCAGCTTAAAATCATCTTTTTTATCCTGCTCCAAGGTATGTACATCTTTTGTCTTTTTCCTGTTATCTTTTATGATTTTCTTCATCAGTTGTCTATAACTCCCTCCGGAATTTTATCCTGTCCTTTCAGTATCAATGTCGGCAAACCGATCTTAGGTACAACTTTTATCACTGTACCTCTTATATCATTTGGTTGTACCTTATCTTCATCAACCGCATTATTGTTATCGCCCTTAGTCTCAAAACTTACATTCCCCGCTTCATCTTTAAATACTTCTTTAATTCTATGAGTTATTATGATATTCCCGCGCTTAAAGTTTATAATATCACCTTTCGAAAGTTCATATATTTCATCTTCATTTGATATTTTATGTACCAGTACCACATCTCCGGGCATTATTAGAGGCTCCATGCTTCCTGTAAGTATTACAGAAGGATATACCGGAAAAACTCCCACACAAAACCAGGCAAAGGCTGTTGCAACTAAAAGTGAAATCAGATACATCACATCGCTTTTTTTATCTTCACTTCTCTTTCTTGCAGTTGCAAAAACATGATCCGATATAAACATGGCATAGACTATCGGAAAAACCATTCCTATGGCACCGTCAAGAAGCCACGATAATTCAGGCAATACCGGAAAGCATTTTTCAAAAAGCTGTATTATCCCGATATACACTACGCTTGACAGCACACCTCCATAAAATACAAATACCGACATAAGTATATTCTTTGCCGCTATCGGCAATAAAATCTGTGTACTGTATATAAACAACTCTTTAAACTCTTTTATTGACAAAAGATTTCCAAAATTGATTTCAACAAGACACATTATTATTGTTATTAAAAATATAGCTGTTCTCTTATGTTTTAAGGTTTTACATGCCGATGCAAAAGAGTAATACCTTATCATTTCCTTTGCTGTTATTGCCGGTATTATCGTCAATGCATTTACAAGTATTCCTGAAATTGATGTATCATAGGGACTGGCTCCCAGTTTTTTCATAAAGACCCCGGGCACAAATTTCAGTGCTATAAATATTATTCCCCCTGATAAACCGTATCCTACAAGATATCTGCTTGCAGGATTTTTTACCGGTATATAAAGCCATGGTAAAATAAAAAGCATAATGCCTATCAGTATGCACCAGTATAAAGACACAATAAAAGGCGTCTCTAAGGTCTTTACTTTAATATATGGTAAGGCCGGAATTATTACACATAGTAAAAGTACACTTGCATAAATAATATATCTTTTTTCAAGGCTTATCTTTTTCATATCATTTGGATTCAGTAATGTTCTCAGAATTATCTTCACCTAAAGATTTCTCGGGTTCCTGTGTAATTTCTTTAGACTTTTTAGGTCTTATAACGAGGTCCCTTTGATCAGGTTTGATATTATCTCTTTGTTCGGATTTTTTAACCATATCTTCATTCTCCTCTTTTGAAATCGCCCCCTCATCCGCCTTGCTTTCTTTTTGAACCGCTTCTTCTTTTACTTCTATTTGTGCTTCATAAGCAAAGGCAACATTGGCCTTTACCTTCAGCTCATCCTTCCAGTATGCCCATGAAGTCAAGCAGAATATTAAAGCCATTGCCGATGCGGCTATACATAAACAAATTCTTTTTTTCATATTCCTCTCCTATTTACCGTCGTCCTGCACTTTAGATCCTCCCTGAAATACATCAAAAGGTATCTCACAGGAATATGTCACCACTACGCCGTTTCCTACTGAAGCTACAAGGTTTCCTTCATTAAAATCAAGATCAAGGCTTTCCTGCATTTTCTCACTGTTTATAATGAAACTTACCGGCAGTTCAAGTATTTTTTCCACGCTTTCCGCCTTGAGTTTCAGATAAATCTGTCCGCTAAACTCATCTTTTCCTTCTTCACTCAAAGTCTTATATACTTCAAACTGTAGAGGTTGCATAAAAGCAGCCTCATCTTCTCCAAGAGAATATGCCGCTCCTTCATATGCAAGCACAGCCTTATCCGCTTTCAACTCCAAGTCCTCTCCTGTCTTTGTCATATCAAGCTTTGTATAATTTAATTTATTTACGGTACTTCCTTGTGAGGTTGTAAGAGGAAAATCCAATTTCAAGAGCTTTCCCTCAAGTAATGAATTCACAGGCAAACCCTCAGTAAATGTAATCTCAACTTCCTTATCTGTTGTACTGAACTCGGCATCTATCAAAGTTTCATTATTTCCGCTTTCATCAGTCAGATACACCGAATACTTCTCATCGGAATTTCCGGCAAATAATATATCCATAACTCCGCTCGTCATCTTCATTTCTGCTGATAAAGCGGAATGCCAGCTTGAATAAGCTCCGCCTATTGCCGCCAATCCGAAAAATAAAATCAAAAAAACAAACGGTTTCTTTAAAAACTTTCTATTACTGTGCATAACTCTCCTATCCTATATATGATTTTTATAAATTATGGCTTGTTTCAGCCAAATTAAATGCCAGTTCAAATTTTTCAATATTTCGTTCAACAAATACCAATACTTCCGTTCTGCTGTACATATCAAGCTTACCGAATATATTTGAAATATGTTTCTTTACAGTACCTTCAGATACAAACAAGTCCTCTGCAATTTTTGCATTTGTATAGCCCTCTCTTAAAAGCAGTGCGACTTCCAGTTCTCTTTTTGTCAGAGCTTCTATCTTTTTTTCTTCTTCCGTAAAGCTCCCCATATTGTCAACCAGGTCTGAAGAATAGAACTTTCCTCCCCTGTCAACAACTTTAAGGCTATACATAATATCGTCTATAAACGCATCTTTTAATACATACGCGTCTATCCCGAGATTTTTTGCCTTTACAAAATCACTTTCACTTGAAGATGAAGTTATTACAAATGTCTTTATAGCTTTATCATGTCTTTGTACCCACTCCAAAAATTCAAATCCGCTCTCATTATGTAAATGCAAATCCACAAATGCCATATCTACCGGTTTATGCTCTACCAAATCGATGGCTTCACCGACAGTGCCCGCCTGCAAGGTTTCCTCCTCCGGCTTATGAAGTTTTATAATTGATTCCAGTCCCTGTCTTGCAATAGGGTGATCGTCTAAAACAAGTACCATATTCCGTCCTCCTGTTATCTCGGCAAACTAAGTTTAACTCTAACGCCTTTTTTATTGTCATATACCACACTCAAATATCCTTTTAATAAAACGGCTATATTTCGCATATTTCTCAATCCGTTACCTTCTGAGAAGTTTTTATCCTCTCTTGAAAAACCTGTTCCGTCATCTTCTATCAAAAGCTCTACAGTGTCTGATTGCATTTTTAATTCGATATTTATATTTTTTGACTTACCATGTTTTATAGCATTATTCACAGCCTCACATGCAACTCTGTATAGAGCTATCTTTTGCGCTATCTTTATATAATCCGCTTCTTCATCCAAATTTAAATTTATCTTTACATCATTAAGCCTTTCAAGTTCCTCCATATATGCATATAGCGCATGAATAAATGTATTTATATTATCCTTGAATCTTTTTCCGTAGATACTTTCTCTAAGCTCCGCCATCGTGCTCTCTACAGATTTTTTCAGTATATGTATGGACTCTATAATATCTTTTTTTTCTACATCCGCCTTCACCTTACTTTCCAATACCGCAAGATTACAGGTAATGCCGAAAAGTTTCTGTATTACAGTGTCATGTATTTCATTTGCAATACGATTTTGTTCCTCTACAGCTACATATCTTTCTATTTGGGCGTAGGTATCCAGATTATTGAATACCGTCTTTATCAACTGTAAGTAGAAATCCTTTCCGTCATCATGCAACTCCGATGCACGCCTTATCAAAATACCGCTTAGATAATCGGTCTCTCCTATTTTTATTAATTCATAAGTATTACCGGATGACTCTATTTTTAATATTTCTACATTCTCACCATTACCGGTGTATTCATCTTGAAACTTTACCTTTTCCGATATGTCATCATATACATCTTTTTCAATACCGCAGCTCTCTATAATCTCAGGAAAATCATCACGTTCAAATTTTACAAGCACAAATTCCCGATACAAATTGTTATTTCTAAGCAGCATTGACAGCTTTTCCATGATTTTTTTCGGATCCGTCATTGCAAAGAGTCCAAAGCTTTCACTCAACTCCGTCAACATTACAAAAGCATAGTTACTAAGTTCCTTTTCTTTAGTCAGCTCCGTATTCAAACTTTCAAGTTCTTCATTTTGCTTCCCTATGTATGCTACATAATAACGGATTATATAGAACTCGCACATAAGCATACCCATGCCCAAAATAATATTGATATCCTGATAAGACGAATTTTCTATACTCTTTCCGGCTATGGCACAAAATAAACACCAGATACAGGCAATAAATGTTACTATAATATTTCTGTCTAAAGCAACCATCAACAAAATGCAGTTTACTTCATACCATAAATACGGACTGTTGAACCCTCCGCTAAGAAATATAAATATCCCATAAGCAAATACTTCCAAAACGAACATAATCCTAAAGTGCATTCTGTTCTCACAGACCTTTTTATACAGCCAGCAACTTAATGCACATGAGACTGACATCCCCAAAAAAATAATCAGATTTATATTCTCTTTGTTATATACCGAAACCGAAATATAAAATACTGTTGATATTATAAAAGCTGCTATTCTCCACAATACGTTTATATTTATATATGTGGAGCATTCTTTTCCACCCATCTAAACCGTTCCCCTGCACAGCCCCTAAAGCCGTCTATTAAAATTTATTTAATTTATGATTTAAACTTTCTATTACTTTCTTATTATATATCACTATAAGATATATATCTAGTAAAACTTTTTTTAGTAATAGTCACATTTAGAAAAGTTTGTATTGAAATAAAAAAGAGCTCTGTGATTTTATAAAAATCACGGAACTCTTTACATTTTTATTCAGCGAATTTTTCCACGCTCAACCTCTCAATATCTACAGCATTCAAATATCTCTGAGTAAAGGTCTTAAATCCTTCCACATCCTTTTCATCAGCCATAATTTCGCTTCCGTTGTTTTTGTCAAAAATCTTCTTAGACAGGAACTCATCTAAGCTGTACTTATCCGCCCGGCTGACATATAATGCCAGCAATGCTATTCCCCATGCACCGCCTTCACTTGCGGTTTCAAACACTTCTACAGGAGCATTGATAGCTGCAGAAAGATATCTTTGTCCGACTCCTTTGGTTTTAAATAATCCTCCATGCCCCATCATTTTCTTTATCTTTACATTCTCTTTCTCTGTTAAGATATCAAGCCCCACCTTAACCGCTGTAAGTGAACTGTATAAATGTGCTCTCATAAAGTTTGCCAGATTGAACTCACTCTTAGGGCTTCTTAAAAATAAAGGTCTTCCTTCATTTAGCTTCGTAATACCCTCTCCCGAAAAATATCCGAATGACATCAGATTACCACAGTCGGGGCTACCTTTTAATGAATTTGTATAGAGTTTTTCAAACAGTTCTCCATCTGAAATATTTATACCGAAAAGCTTTGAAAATTCTCTAAATAAGCCAACCCATGCATTCAAATCACTTGTACCGTTATTTGCGTGTGACATAGCCACCGGATCTCCGGCCGGTGTAGTCACCATATCTATTTCCTCATAGTAATCATTAAGTTTCTTATCAAGTACAAGCATTGCAAACATACTTGTACCTGCAGACATATTTCCTGTACCTTTTTTAATGGAGTTGGTTGCTACCATTCCGGTACCCGCATCACCCTCAGGTGGGCAAAGTATACTGCCCTCTTTTAAGTCTCCATCTTTATCTAAAAGGCTTGCACCCAATTTTGTGAGTACTCCGGCTCTCTGCCCTGCCACCATTACCTTTGGCAATATCTCTCTTATCTCCCATGGAAATTTGTACTTTTTAATCTTTTCTTCAAATATATTAAGCATTGATGCATCATAGTCCATAGTAGAAGAATCTATCGGGAATATACCTGAAGCATCACCTATACCTATATTCTTTTCACCTGTAAGCAGGTAATGAATATAGGATGACAATGTTGTAACAAAATCAAGTTTCTCAACATGCTCTTCTTCATCAATTATTCTCTGATACAGATGTGCTATTGTCCATCTAAGCGGAATATTAAATTTAAAGCTTTCACTTAAATCCTTTGCAGCTTCCCAGGTATTTGAATTTCTCCAAGTTTGAAAAGGAGCAAGCAGATTCATATCCTTATCAAATGCCATATATCCATGCATCATAGCACTGATACCCATGTATTTTATCTGCTTTAGAGTCACTCCATACTTTTCTTTTATATCCCACTTTATACTCGCATAACAGCTTGAAAGTCCTGAAAGTATCTCATCCAGAGGATATGTCCAAATACCGTGTAAAAAGCTGTTTTCCCAGTCATGGATCCCTGTTCCCAGTACTTCTCCGTTTTTATCAGTCAATACAGCCTTTATTCTTGTAGAGCCGAACTCGATTCCCAAGAATATATCTCCTGTTTCTATTATCTTTTTTACTTCCATATTCCCCCTAGTTGCCATAGTAGGCATTCTTACCATGCTTTCTCAAAAAATGCTTATCCTGTAAATATTTCGGCGCTTTCTTCGCATCAGGATTTATACTTAGTGCAAATAAATTCATCTTCGCAACTTCTTCCATTACTACTGCATTATGTACCGCCGTATATGCATCCTTACCCCATGCAAAAGGACCATGGCTGTGGCATATACATCCCGGTATATATACAGGATTGATATTTCTTTCTTTGAAGGTTTCCACTATCACCTTACCTGTGTTAAGCTCATAATCCTCATCCAACTCTTCTTTTGTAAGATGTCTTATACATGGAATATCACCATAGAAATAATCACATTGTGTAGTACCCATACAGGCAATATCCGATCCTGCCTGTGCAAATCCCGTTGCATATGGAGAATGAGTATGTACGACTCCACCTATATCTTTAAAGTTTTGATACAGTATAAGATGTGTCTTTGTATCGGATGAAGGATTATATCTTCCTTCTACACGGTTGCCGTCAATATCCATTACCACCATATCATCAGGTGTAAGTTTGTCATACTCTATTCCGCTGGGCTTTATTACAAAGTATTTTCCGCTTTCATCAATACCCGATACATTTCCCCATGTAAATGTCACCAGACCATATTTCGGCAAAAGCATATTTGCCTCATATACCTCTTTTTTCAGTTTTTCTAACATATTCCTCCTGATATAAATAGATTTTACGAATTGCTATATTAAGTATTTTAGCTTTTAAAATGTTTATTAGCAATAATTAATACTTTAATTTTGCTCTTTTCATTTCTTATTCTCAATTCTTTATCTATTATCTCCAATTTTAGAAATATAATTCCTACATTTTGCCGATTGATTTATCTTAAGAATTCTGTCATAATACTTACATAAATTCTAATATTTTAGGATTGTTACTGAGACGCAGGCAAGACCGAATTTACCATAGTACTATGGTTTATTTGGTTTTTTTTATTGCTTTATGGTGGTGCGATGATCATTGAAAAAATTATAAATAATAATATTGTCTTAACCCATGACCATAAAAACAAGGAAATTATTGCCATGGGTAAGGGTATAGGCTTCGGCAGAAAAAAAGGAGATGCTCTATCGGAATCTGAAATAGAAAAGGTATTTCGTATCAAGGAAAATGAAATGCTTCTTAAGTTTCAGGATATGATTGCGGATATCCCTATTGAAAGGATAACTCTTACAGATGATGTCATTTCATATGCAATCAATGTGGAAAAGCTGAAGCTCAGCCAAAGCATTTATCTTACTCTGGTTGACCATGTGAATTTTGCCATTGAACGATTTAAAGAAGGCATGACTCCAGAGAATGCTCTGATGTGGGAAATCAAAAGATTTTATCCTCAGGAATATGCCCTTGGACTCTATACACTCAGACTCATAGATGATAGAATAGGACTTTCCCTTCCGGATTCGGAGGCAGGCTTTATTGCACTTCATTTTGTCAATGCGCAGTACAGCACTCATATGAAGGAGACTTTAAGTCTTCCACATCTTATGAGGGATATAATGGACATTGTAAAGAGTGAATTGAACGTGGAGCTGAATGAAAACTCTATCCACTATGAAAGATTTGTTACTCATGTAAAATTTCTTATTCAAAGACTTTACAGAAATGAGATGCTACATGACGACGATACAATTTTTGAGGATATGATGAAAGAAAAGTATCCCGAAGAATTCGAATGCGGAAAAAGGATTGCAGAATATATTGAGGTTGAAACCCGTTCAAAGATAACAAGAATGGAAATGACCTACTTGGCAATTCATATAAAAAGAGTAACTATGGCAGAGGAGTAAAATATGTTCGGTTTATTTAAGAAAAAGAAAAATACATTTTTCAGTCCTATGAGCGGAAAAAGTGTTTCTATAAAAGAGGTTCCTGATGATACATTTTCATCAGAGATGCTTGGAAAGGGAGTTGCAATCGTTCCAAATGACGGTCTTGTAACCTCTCCTGCTGACGGTAAGGTAACTATGGTTTTTGAAACCTTACACGCTGTCAGCATATTAGCCGATACAGGTGAGGAAATTCTCATCCATATCGGGCTTGATACCGTAAAGATGAACGGTGAAGGATTCTCTTCCTTTGTAAAAGCGGGGGATAGAGTTAAAGCAAAAGATCCGCTTATACAGGCAGATCTTGATAAAATAAAGTCAGCAGGATTTAAAACCATAACCATGATGCTTGTTTGCAATACTCCGGATTTTAAATCGGTTGAAAGTATCACAGATATAGCTGTGACTAAGGATAGTGAAATATTGGTAGTAATACCAAAATAATAAATTTTCTCTTTGACCGGCCGGCAAAGGGATGAACTTAAACATTAAGGAGAAATTTTTATGAAGTATTTACAACGTCTTGGGAAGTCTTTGATGCTTCCTGTAGCCTGCCTTCCTGTGGCGGCGATTTTGATGGGTATCGGTTATTGGATCGATCCTACCGGTTGGGGTGGAAATAACATAATAGCGGCTTTCCTTTTAAAGGCAGGCGGTGCTATCATTGACAACATGGCTATCTTGTTTGCCATAGGTGTTGCTGTCGGTATGAGTGATGACGGTGACGGTGCCGCAGCACTTGCAGGTCTTGTTTCATGGCTTGTTGTTACAACTCTTTTATCAAAGGGTTCAGTAGCTATGTTTACAGGCGTTGAGGCTGATGCCGTTCCTGCAGCTTTCGGTAAGACACAGACTCAGTTTATCGGAATTATTTGCGGTCTTATCGGTGCTGTTTGCTATAATAAGTTTAAAACAACAAAGCTTCCTGATGCACTCTCTTTCTTTAGCGGTAAGAGAAGCGTGGCTATCGTTACTGCAGGCTTTTCACTTATTGCAGCTATTGTTTTATTCTTTATCTGGCCTGTTGTTTATGGTGTATTGGTAAGCTTCGGTGAGGCAATTCTGAGCACAGGTGCTGTAGGTGCAGGTATCTACGGATTCCTCAACAGACTTTTGATTCCGTTCGGACTTCACCATGCACTTAACTCTGTATTCTGGTTTGATGTTGCAGGTATCAATGATATCGGTAAATTCTGGGGAAGCGCAGAAGGCGGTGTCCTTGGACAGACAGGTATGTATATGTCAGGATTCTTCCCTGTAATGATGTTCGGTCTTCCGGGCGCTGCTCTTGCTATGTATCACACAGCTAAGGATGCAAGAAAGAAAGCCGCTTACGGTCTTTTACTTGCCGCAGCTCTTTCATCATTCTTTACAGGTGTTACAGAGCCGCTTGAGTTTGCATTTATGTTCCTTGCACCTGTACTTTACGTTATCCATGCTGTTTTAACAGGTATTTCACTTGCTGTAGTTGCACTCCTTCCTATAAGAGCAGGATTTAACTTCAGTGCCGGTCTTGTTGACTGGGTACTCAGCTTTAAAGCTCCGTTTGCACAAAATCCGCTTCTTTTGGTTCCGATCGGCGTGGTTTACGGTGCAATATACTATGCAATCTTCCGCTTTGTTATCACAAAGTTTGATTTAAAGACTCCGGGTAGAGAGGATGATGAGGAAGAAGAGAAAAAGGCTGTTTTAGCTAATGATGACTTTACCTCGGTTGCAGCTATTATCTTAGAAGGTGTAGGCGGTCCTGAAAACCTTACATCTATTGATAACTGTATCACAAGACTTCGTCTTGAGATCAAGGACTATACAAAGGTTGATGAGAAGAAGATCAAATCTGCAGGTGTTGCAGGTGTTATCAGACCTTCAAAGACTGCCGTACAGGTTATTATCGGTACAAAAGTTCAGTTCGTAGCGGACGAGTTCAAAAAACTTGCTAAAAATAAATAATAATTAACACACTTCATAAAAAGGGGATGTGAAAAAACTCGATTGAGTTTTTTCGCATCTCCCTTTTTACATTTATTGTGTATAGTTGACTGAAATCATACGCGAAAAAAGCGCACTTCCCCTACCCCATAGAAATTCTTTTTTTGAATCTATGCGGCAGTTCTGTTTCTCATCTTTTTTTTCTGATATTTATATAAATTATGTCCTATCGCCACGAGTAAAACTTCCAGTTTGACTGAATGAATACCTCTTCGGACAATTCTCTTGTACCAACGGTCGTTTTTCATAATTCCGTAAG
>NZ_JH815185.1:2360020-2512364 GCF_000296385.1 Lachnoanaerobaculum sp. OBRC5-5 | reverse complement strand
TAAATTTTTCATTGCAAGTTAATTTTACCACAAAAATAGGACCTTTCGCATGATCGAATGGTCCTATTTCTTTTAGGTACTTATTTCACAGCCCCTTTTGGTTTACTATAATTTTATTTTGCGGATAATGCAGCCATTGTGATGTAGTTATATGGCTGATTAAAATGTGGAAGGAAGAATATATCAAGCAGTTTAAGCTTGTCTATAGTTACCTTCTCCTGTATTGCAAGCGAGAACATATGGATACCCATTGACATATCATATGTAGATGCCATCTGTGCCCCAAGTATCACTCTCGTCTTTGCATCATATACTATCTTTATATTTACCTTAGGATTTGTTGTTTCAATAAATGTTGCCTTTTGTAAGTCTTCAAATGAAGTGGAAAGCACATCCATACCGAGCTGCTTTGCCTTCTGCTCGCTAAGTCCTGTGGATACAAGTTTTAAATCATAAATTGAAATAGCATTTGATCCCTGAACACCGATAGTTTCAAGTTTCTTACCGCATGCATTATATGCGGCTATAATTCCCGAACGTACGGCATTTGTTGCAAGTGCGATATATGACTTCTCTCCTGTAGAGTTAAAAAGCACTGTTGCACAGTCGCCGATTGCATATACATCCTTCTTGCTTGTCTGCTGAGTCTCATCAACTATATATGCACCGTTTGACATTGTTTCAAGATAATCTTTTCCAAGCTCGGTATTAGGTCTGAATCCTATAGCAAGAAT
The DNA here is from genome assembly GCF_000296385.1 of Lachnoanaerobaculum sp. OBRC5-5. GTDB lineage: Bacteria > Bacillota > Clostridia > Lachnospirales > Lachnospiraceae > Lachnoanaerobaculum. The sequence continues at coordinate 2,511,630 of NZ_JH815185.1, read as the reverse complement.
AACCATATCACACTGATATTCATTCTTATCTGTTACTATAGCCTCTACCTTGCCGTTACCCTTAATCTCCTTTACAGTCTCACCGAAAGCAAGCTTGATACCGTGATCTGAGAGGTTCTTGTCCATAAGTGCACTGAACTCCGGATCATAGTAACTTGAAAGTGAGGTCTTTGCTATATCAACAACTATTACCTTCTTATTATGTCTCTCAAACGCCTCTGCAAGCTCTACTCCGATATATCCCGCACCGACTACCGCAATTGTCTTGATATCAGGATTTTCAAGCTTCTTAATTACTTCTTCGGCATTTTGGAAAAGCTTTACAAGCTGAACATTCTCCAAATCTTTGCCCGGTATCTGTGGTACTATAGGAAGTGAACCTGTAGCCAGTATCAATTTGTCATAGCTTTCTTCTACCTTCTGACCGTTCTCCAAAGTTGCATATACAAACTTTTTATCAAAGTCTATTCTCTCAACCTTGCTGTTCATATTTACTTTTGCGCCCTGTGACTCAAGCTTTTCCTTGTTTGAATAGAAAAGTCCGTCAGGCTTTGATATCTGACCGCCTATCCAAAGTGCCATACCACATCCCAGGAAGCTGATATTTGAGTTCTGATCGAATACTACTACCTCATCTCCCTCATTGAATCCTGTGATTGTATTGATTGCACAAGTACCTGCATGATTTGCTCCAACAACTACTACCTTGCTCATATTTTCCTCCAAAATATATTTTAATATTTATTGTCATCTCTTTAACAAATTGTACTATGTTTTATAACTTTTAACAAGCATTTTCGGGCTTGTACAGTTAAATTTTTTAAAATATATTTTGTTATTTATAAGCTTCCCAAAAGCATTGGAAGTCCAAGGCTTATAACAGGTATAAATGTTATAAGTAAAAGTGTGATTATCATACAAAGATAGAATGGCAATGTTGCCTTTACTACCTTTTCCATAGGCAATTTTGCTACGGCCGAACCGATAAAGAGTACTCCTCCAACCGGTGGTGTAAGAAGTCCTATACCGCAGTTTAAGATAACCATTACACCGAACTGTATCGGTCCTATTCCTATAGAGTTTGCTATCGGAAGAAGTATAGGTGTGGCAATAAGTATGATAGGTGCCATATCCATGATACATCCGAGTATAAGCAAAATAAGGTTAAGAAGTAATGCAAGTATTATAGGGTTGTTTGTAAACCCTGTGATTGCACTTGCAGCCATATCCGGAACATGAAGTGTTGTAAGGCAATATCCGAAGATACTTGATGTTGAAATAAGGATAAGTACAATTGACAATGTATTTACACATTCATCAAGAGTCTTCCATACACCCTTCCAGTCAAGACCTTTATATATGAATACGCTGACAATAAGGCTGTAGATAACCGCAATAGCTGCCGACTCTGTAGCTGTGAACACACCGCCTACTACACCTACAACTACTATAAGCACTGCCGCCAATGCCCAGAATGATACGCTGAGCTGCTTTAAAAGCACCTTCATTGAGAACTTCTCACCCTTCGGATAATTCTTTCTCACAGAAATTATGTATGAACCGATCATAAGTGATACTGCAAGCAATGCTCCCGGAATATATCCTGCAAGGAATAAGCTTCCTACCGATACACCGCCCGCTGTGGTAGCATATATAACCATGTTATGTGAAGGAGGTACCAAAAGTCCCTCGCATGATGATGTAATTGTAACCGCTGTAGAAAAATCCGCATCATATCCCTGATCCACCATCATAGGTATAAGGATTGAACCGAGTGATGCCGTATCTGCTGCCGCAGAACCTGAAATTCCTCCAAAGAAGTATGAAGCCACGATATTAACCATCGCCATACCTCCACGCATCCAGCCTACACAGGCATTTGCCAGTGCAATAAGTTTCTCCGATATACCGCCGCTTCCCATAAGGCAACCCATTGTTATAAAGAACGGTACCGCCATAAGTGAGAATGATGAAATACCCTTAACCATCTGCTGACATATTGTTGAAAGCGGTTGTCCCTGTGCCAAAAGGCAGAGCAAAGATGAAAGTGCTACCGCATATGCAATCGGGAAACGCAAAAATATCATTACAAAAAAGCTTATAAGTAATATAGTAATTGCTACTCCTGTACTCATGCCTGCACCTCCTTAGGATCTTCTTTTAAGCAAATAGCCTTTATATGGTTATAAAGTGCCTCAAGCTCAAATATTAACATTGCAACACCTGCTAAAGGTATCGGGAAGTACTGCCAGAATTTTGAAAGTCCCGGCATACTTACATAAGTACCCTTTGCACCAATCTTCATAGCATATTTCCAGCCTACCACTATCATTACCACTGCAAGTATCAAAACCGCAACATCTGAAAGCACATCCAAAAATCTTACAACACTCTTAGGCAGATACGGATCAAAGGCCGTCATTCTGATATGTGCGCCTCTTCTTATTGCAAGTGCGGCTGAAAGCACTGCCATATATGCCATAAATGTAAGAACTATCTCCTCACTCCATGCAGGATCCGGTATAAATGATATATATCTTCCGGCAACCGCCATTGTTGTGATGGCAATATCTCCTATCAATAAAAGTTTACAAATAAGCAAAACAAATTTGTATGTAGCATCATATGCCGGCTTTATTTTATCTACCGCCTTAAAAAAATCTGACATAATTACCTCTTATTCTATCAACAAACCTCTTGGAGAAGTCTCCAAGAGGCATAATATTATTTATCCAAGTCAACTATCTGCTGATATAATTCTTTCTGATCAGTTGTGTTCTTTTCGATAACATTCTTTGTAGCTTCTTTCCAAGGTGTTTTGTCTGTTACTTCAACAACATTTACACCTGATGACTTAAGCTCCTCTAAAACTTTGTCCTCCGCCTTTTGAGCGATTTCTCTGTTTACCTCACCTACATACTTTCCTGCTTCAACAAGGATATCCTGCTGCTCAGGTGTAAGCTTATTCCAAGCGTCATCTGTGATTACTACCTGGAATGCTCCAAGTGTATGACCGTCAAGGATGATATTAGGTGCCACCTCAGGGAAAGCGTTTGACTTATAGTTTGTTATAGGCTGCTCCGCACCGTCTACAACACCTGTCTGAAGTGCTGAATAAAGCTCATTAAATGCAACTACTGTAGGAGATGCACCGAGACCCTCAACCATTCCGTTCATTACAGGGTCATTTGAAACTCTCATCTTCATTCCCTTTAAATCCTCAACTGAATTTACAGGATTCTTTGTAAAGAAATGTCTGAAACCTTCCTCTCCATAGTACAAGCTCTTGATACCAAGGTTAAGATCTGATGTTTCCTCTAAGAACTCCTTTGACAGATCACTGTCTACAAACTTCCAGAAATGCTCTCTTGAGTTAAATGTGTACGGTAATGAAAGAAGTGAAGCCTTCTTTGCACCATAGCTTGTAAGAGCGAAAGCTGAAATTCTTGACATATCTACTGTACCTGTTCCACCAAGCATTCCGTCAAGTACATCGTTCTCTGAACCGAGTACACCGCTTGCCTGAACATCGATATGAATCTTTCCGCCTGAAAGCTCTTCCACCTTCTCCTTGAATGCCGTACCGCTCTGTCCTACGATTGTATCAAGCGGGTTTACCTCCGCATAAACCAAGGTTACCTCTGCACCCTCGCTACCGCCGTCTGCCTTTGCAGCAGTTGTTTCGTTGCTGTTTGCTGCAGTTGTTGTTGTCTCAGGACTCTTAAGTCCGCAAGCTGATAATGCTAATGTAGCGATTGCTAATGCAAAAAATCTCTTTTTCATTGTTCCTCCAAAAAATAAATACTTAAGACTAAAAAGTCTTACATCTCTTTTATATATTCTATATTTAAGAAAAACTTATGTGAATGGTAATATTTTAATATAATCAGTAAATTTTTAATCTTTAAATTAAATGTTACCCCTGTACTCTGAAGGACTCATTCCTACAGCTCTTTTAAAAACCTTTGTAAAGTAGTTTGAATCCGTATACCCCACACTTGCACCGACTTCTTTTATATTAAAGCTGACATCCTTTAAAAGTACCTTTGCCTTTTCTATTCTCAGATTGGTCAGATAATTTATAAAGGTATCATCAAAGAGCTGCTTAAATATCTTTGAAAAATAAACATCAGAATAACCAAGTATACCTGCCACATCACCGGCACTTATATCTCTTTTATAATTTTCCTTTATATATTTTTTTATAATGCTTTTTTGTGAATCCTGAAGATTTTCACTTTTACCGTCATCAAAACTTATTTCTTTTATACTTGATATGGCTTCAGTGATAAGTCCTGTAAGCTTTTCCTCCTTCCACGGCTTCAAAAGATAGTCAAATGCCTTTATATGCATAGCCTCTATGGCGTATTCAAATCTGTCATATGCCGTTATAAATATGATAACACAATCAGGATTCTTCTCTCTTATAAGCTTTGCCAACTCTATTCCGTTCATACCCGGCATTTCAATATCCAAAAGTGCAATATTTATATCTGTATTTTCAACTATACCTGCCGCCTGCTTTCCGTTACTTGCCATGAAAATATCAAGCTCATTTAAAAAAAACTTCTTAATTGTTTTTTCAAGTACCTTAAGCTCAAGGTTTTCATCATCAGCTATCAGTAAATTCACATTTTCTCCTTCCTAAACGGTTTGCGGTATCAGAAAATATACCACTGTCATCTTTCCTTCTTTGGAGTATATTCTCAAATCACCTGTTTTATATATATTCTTTATACGCTTATAGATATTTCCGAAACCTATTCCGAGTTTTGCGGTAGGCCTCTCTCTCATAAAATCTTTCAGCTGATTAAGCCTTTCAGTACTCATTCCGACACCTGTGTCCGCAACAATAATGTGAAGCATATTTTCTCTTTCCCATACTCTTATGACTACCTTACCGCCCTCTTCCTTTTTGGAAATCCCATGTACTATCGCATTTTCCACTATAGGCTGAAGTGAAAATGACGGAATATACACCTTATCATTTTCAACTTTTGAAACTATATCGTATGAAACACGGTCACCGAAGCGCATCTTTTGTATATACATATAATCATTTACAATACTCAGTTCCCTCTCAAGACTCACCTGCTTTTCATCGGTCTTTAAGCTGTATCTGAATATATTTCCAAGTGCCCTTATCATATCCTCGGTATCCTTGGCATCTTCCAGATTGGCCGAAGCCGCTATGATATTTAAGGTATTAAATAAAAAATGCGGATTGATCTGATTTTTAAGCAGGTCAAATCTTGCCTCATTGAGCCTTTTTTCCATGTTCATCTTTTCCATGGCCTCTTTGTGCAAAAGTTCCGAAAGCTCATACCTTTCCTCCAAACTTGAAATATATACCGAGGTGGCATGCTTCATCTTGTTAAAGGCATTTGTCAAATCTCCCATCTCATCCTTATTGCGTATTATGATATCCTTATCTGAAAAATCATTTTTGGCAATATTTTTTGATATCTCAACCATCCTGTTTATCGGTGAGATTATAAGAGCCTGTAGCTTGAATGCCATATAAATTATCAATACTATGATAGGTATCAGTATTATCCCCAGTACAAGAGGCATTTTCTTAAAGAATTCGGATCTCTTTTGATATATGGCATTTTTCTCACTGAGAGTAACATCCATCAGTCTTTCCCCATAGCTTATCAGATAATCCTGCATTTCATACACATTATATACTTTTTCTATAAAGTCCTTGGCTTCATATTTATCATCCAGTATTTCCTGTCTTTTGGCCGCATATACCGGATAGCTGTTTTTTATACTCCATATTTTGGCATATCTTTCATTATCCATATGCATTATATCAAGTTTCAACTTGTCAACTATTTCATCCGTTCTTTTGCAACTTGCCAACAATTCATCTATATTGTCCCTGTTTCTTATAAAGATGCTAAAGTCCGCCTTTTCTTTTGTCATCGCATCCTGCAACTCATAACAAAGCGATATCTCATTTATTATCTCACCGAAACCTGAAGAGGTATATTCCACAACAAAAAAATCAAAACATAAATTCACTATCAACGCAGAAACTACGGCAATAATGAAGATACCGATTTTTACTTTTATTGATTGATTTAAAACTTTTTTTCTCATAAATGCCATCCTAAAAATGTATAATAAAAGGATACTACAAAAAATTTTTTTCTTCCATAGTATCCCTCATTTATATATTATGTATTTCCAGTATATTTGATAATAAAAATCCCAAAAATGTTTTCTTTTGATATCTTATAAAATCACTGTAGGCAAGCTTATACCCTCTACCCCATGATGATATATAAAAAAAGTCTTCTCCGTTTTCTTTTTTACAGTCATAAATCAGCACATAATGTGCATATATCTTTGCTGTATTGCCGGTTTGAATATCTGTAACCTCTATTCCCTTTTCCTTTTTTAGAAAAGATAAAAGATCCGGTCCTACTCCGAGTATTACAGGCATCCCTGTATGCAGACTTTTATTTACCTTTGAAAGTATATTGTATCCCAATCCCCATCTTGCTTTCAAAGAAAGTTTATTTTCTCTGAAATAAGAATTTATTCCTCTTGCAAGGGCAAATCCTGTCAGTCCCTTTATAAGAGGTGTATCAAGTATATTTAAATACTTCCTGTAGACCATAAGTACAAAGGCTGTAAATGTATTTTTGCTTACTGTATTTTTGCTCTTATATACAGACTTCCAAAAGCACATCAAAAAATTGCATATGGCAATTATTCCGCAACCGTATTCTTCTATATCTTTATAGCCAAGGTTTAGAAACCAGCCTTGATTTCCGCCTGTATAAGATTTTTTATCATCTGTTATAAGAAGATCGTTTTCAAGCGATCTACATGCTGTGGTCGGCAAATGTGGCATCTCCCTCCCAAAGTACTGTCTTTCCTTCTTTAGCACTTTGTTTCACATCTATAATTCTCTGATTTGAACTTCCCCTAAATCTCAATGTAATATCATAGAGTTCCTGTACAAACTCACCGTCCACCATCACATCACAAAGCGATAGGATTTTCGATGTTTCATCAAAATAGGCTCTTCCGCCCGGAACAAGGTCCACATCATAGGTGTACCCTGAATATATCCAAAGGTTTTTATCAGGATATCTTTTTTTAAACTCCTCTATAAGCGGCAGTATTCCCTTTTGATTTGCCTTTTCCATAGGTTCTCCGCCAAGTATGGTAATTCCCGATATATACTCGGGCTCTACAGATTTTAATATATCCTCTATAGTTTCATCTGTAAATTCTTCACCGTATTTAAAATCCCATGCCGTCTCGTTAAAGCAACCTTTGCACGCATGTGTACAACCTGATACAAACAGAGAAGTCCTTACTCCCGGACCGTTTGCTATATCATCATATTTTATATTTGCATAATTCATTATAACATTTCAGCCATTTCCAAAAGGAGCTTCTTTGAATCTTCAAATCCTAAGCATGGATCTGTAATAGATTTTCCGTATATATGCTCCTCAATTTTCTGGTTTCCTTCTTCTATATAGCTCTCAATCATTACACCCTTTACAAAATTTCCTATCTCCTGTGAATATCTCATAGAGTGTAACACCTCTTTTACTATACGAACCTGCTCTTTATACTTCTTATTTGAATTTGAATGATTTGCATCCACAATAACGGCAGGATTTTTAATATCTCTTTCCATATAGAGATCCAAAAGAAGTCTAAGATCCTCATAGTGATAGTTCGGCAGGCACTGGCCGTGCTTATTTACCGCACCTCTGAGTATTGCATGTGATAAAGGATTTCCGTCAGTCTTTATCTCAAAGTTTCTATAGATAAACTCATGTGACTGCTGTGCGGCATATATCGCATTGAGCATTACGGACATATCACCGCTTGTAGGATTTTTCATACCTACAGGTACATCAACTCCTGACGATGTAAGTCTGTGCTGCTGATTTTCCACAGACCTCGCACCGACTGCAATATAACTCATTAAATCATCCAGGTATCCGAGATTGTCAGGGTAGAGCATCTCATCTGCTGTAAATAACCCCGTTTCTTCTATAACTCTAAGATGCATCTTTCTGATTGCGATAATTCCCTCATGTACATTGGGCTTTTTCTCAGGATTCGGCTGATGCAAAAGCCCCTTATATCCGTCTCCGTTGGTTCTGGGTTTATTTGTATAGACTCTTGGAATAACTATTATTTTATCCTTGACTTCCTTCGCCACTTTTACAAGTCTGCTTGCGTAATCAAGCACGGAATCCTCATTATCTGCAGAACAAGGACCTATTACAGCCAAAAACTTTTTGCTGTTTCCTGTGATTACATCAGCTATTTCTTTATCAAATTCTTTTTTCTTTGCCACAAGTTCTTTACTTAAAGGATACTTTTCTATGATTTCTTCCGGACTCGGAAGATTTCTAATATATTTTATTCCCATAGTTGCCTCTTTCATTATATATGTTTCAAACTTAAATTATGTGAAACTTTACTTAATGTATTTATAGTCATACGGCATTTTTGTCCGTAATATTTTAACAGTATAAATTAATCGTAAAAAATTATCAAGTCTTTATTGCTTTAAAGTTCTGAACTTTAAATATTCAAAGTTCAAGCTTGATTCTTTTTAATTACTTTGTTATACTTCTTTTTATGAATTTTTATCAGCCGAAGCTGCAATAAATAAAGGATGGATATGTATGAATTGTTATGATGAATTAAAGGCAAGAGGACTTATTGCCCAGGTTACAAATGAAGAAGAAATCAGCAAAATGATAAATAACGGAGAAGCCACATTCTATATCGGTTTCGACCCTACAGCAGACAGCTTACATGTAGGTCATTTTATGGCGCTTTGCCTTATGAAGAGACTACAGATGGCAGGCAACAAGCCTATCGCTTTGGTAGGTGGAGGTACCGGTATGATTGGGGATCCTTCAGGAAGAAGTGACCTTAGAAAGGTGCTTACTATAGAAGATATCGATCACAACTGTGAATGTTTCAAAAAGCAGATGAGTCGCTTTATTGAATTCGGTGAGGATAAAGCCAGAATGGTAAACAATGCCGATTGGCTTAGAGATCTCAACTATATGGAATTTATCCGTGATATAGGTCCGCATTTTTCAGTCAACAATATGCTCAGAGCAAAATGTTATGAAAACCGTATGGCAAACGGACTCTCATTCCTTGAGTTTAACTATATGATACTTCAAAGTTTTGACTTCTATAAGCTTTTCCTTGACTACGGCTGCAATATGCAGTTCGGTGGTGACGATCAGTGGTCAAATATGCTTGGCGGTACCGAGCTTATCAGAAGAAAGCTTGGAAAAGATGCACATGCTATGACTATTACTCTTTTACTGAACTCTGAGGGTAAAAAGATGGGTAAGACTGTAGGTGGTGCAGTTTGGCTTGATCCAAATAAAACAACTCCTTTTGAGTTCTATCAGTACTGGAGAAATCTTCCTGATGCTGACGTTCTCACATGCCTTAGGATGCTTACCTTCCTTCCTCTTGAGCAGATAGAGGAAATGTCCAAATGGGAAGGTGCCAAACTTAATGAAGCTAAGGAAATCCTTGCAATGCATCTTACAGAGCTTGTACATGGCAAGGAAGAGGCCGATAAGGCAAATGCAGCAAGCAAGTCTCTATTTGTAGGCGGTGGCGATATGAGCAATGTTCCTACATATGTTCTGCAGGATGAGGATTACAGAGACGGTACTATAGATCTTTCAGGTGTGCTTGTAGTAAGCGGACTTTCAAAGACCAGATCCGAAGCCAGAAGAAATATCGAACAGGGCGGTGTTTACATAGAAGGTGAAGTTATAAATGATGTAAAGAAAACTTTTACAAAAGAAGATTTTGCAGGCGAAGGACTTCTTGTTAAGAGAGGAAAGAAAAACTTCTGCAAGGTTAAATCAGAATAAAATTTTTTAAGGGGCTGTCGGGAAGTAAAATTACTTATTTCCCGACAGCCCCTTATATATAAAACATTGATATATCACTGTACAAAAATAATGTTTCAAAAAATCATCTTAAATGATCATTTGCTTCATATATATAAACAAATATATATAGAGCAAGTGTAAGAAAAAAACTTAATATTTCCAAAAATAAACTATCAACAATTATTCCTATTATACATACTGCCATTGAAGCAGCTATTCCAAAAAAGTAGATAGATAGTAGTTTAGAAATCTTATTATAATTATAATATCCTGCTTTCATATTTGCCAAGGCTCTGGATATATTATTATCTTTGCAAAATAAAAAATATAAGCCTAATACAATTGAAATTATTAAAATTATTATACATTTAAACATTTATGACCAACCCACAACATTCCAAACACTATAAGAAAACATTTTTACAATATACTTTTTAAGGTAGTTATAGACTGTCGCCGTTCTTATACCGCATAGGATTAATCTTCTTCATATATTATCCTTCCCAAGACTGATGAAAAAACAGTTAAAACTAAAAAATATATTTTCTAATAGTTTTTTCAAACTATAGAATACAATTATATACTTTGAATCTTTGTATTGTCCATTATTTCACAATTATTTACATCTTCTATACAAAGGACTTTCTATTTCGTTCTTAAATATTTATATTATAACTATATACATGAATGTTTTTTATGTCAATCTAATTCCATTTTTTTAAATTTGTTTAAACCTCATCTTCCCGGGTCTTTGACAGTTTGTTTGCCTAAATAGGCATAAAAAAAGTCCTGGCATGAACCCACTAGAGATGATGTTATGAAATGGGCTCGTGCTGAAGCAAAACTTGAAACACAGAAGTACAAAAAAGATAAAATAGTAAATATTTCTTTTAACTCAAGCAAAAGACTACAGCCACAGCAACAGGTCTTCTATCGTGTAGGTTACCTGTTTTTGCAGTACTTTTATTATAAACTTGGCTTACATAAAGTTTGCAGAAAGATAAGGGATAAGTATAGCTTCAAGTTTGATATCAACTCTATATTATCCGATTTGATTTACTCAAGAATACTCGAACCTTCCGGTAAACGCTCAAGTTACTCTTGTTCTATGGGATTTTTAGAGCCACCATCTTACCAATTACATGATGTATATCGCTCTTTAAATGTACTCGGTAAAGAATGTGACCTTATACAATCTGAAACTTATAGAAATAGTCATTTAGCAGGTAAGCGCAATGATAAACTTCTTTTTTATGATTGTACTAACTATTATTTTGAGATTGAGGATGAAGATGGCATTAAGAGATATGGCAAAAGCAAAGAACATAGACCAAACCCTATAATACAAATAAACAAACCTCTATTAAACCACTTGAAGAAAAAATTTTAAAAGAGTTTGATTGTCAAAAGTTTATTTACTGTAGTGATACCGGACTTGGTTTGGAAAAAATAAGAAAGCACAATCATATGGGTGAAAGAGCTTTTGTAGTTACCCAATCAATAAAAACGCTTAATGCACAGGATAGGCAATGGGCTTTAGATACTAAGGGATTTAAAAGTTTGTACGATGATAAAGTGGTAGATCCGGCTGAAATCTCAAAGGATGATGAGACTATATATTACAAAAATACTCCTTATACACCGAAAGATTTGCCTCAAAGACTTATCATCACATATTCACCAAAATATGCTAAATACCAGAAGTCTATTAGAGAAAAACAAGTTGAAAGAGCTAAGTTAATGCTTGAAAGAGGCAGTATCAAAAAAGAAAGAAGAAATCCTAATGATCCGGCCAGGTTTCTTGGTAGTATTGCGGTAACTGATGATGGTGAAACAGCAAATGTATATAACTATCTTAATACAGAAAAAATAGATGAGGAAGCCAAGTATGATGGTATGTATGCCGTCTCAACAGACCTACTTGACGATAATGTAAGTGAAATACTAAGTATAAGTGAAAAGCGTTGGCAAATAGAAGAATGCTTTAGAATTATGAAAACCGAGTTTGAAGCAAGACCGGTATTTTTACAAAGAACTGATAGAATTACGTTTCACTTCTTAACCTGCTTTTTAGCCTTGATTATTTACAGATATCTTGAAAAATTTTTAGAACACAAGTATACATGCGAAGAGATTCTAAAGACCTTAAAAGATTTTAATTTTGCATATATAAAAGAGCAAGGTTTCATACCTCTATATAAACGAACAGAGCTCACAGATAAACTGCATGAGATTTGTCATTTTAATACAGATTTTGAATTTATAACCAAAAGTCAAATGAGGACAATACAAAAACAAAGTAAAGGAAAATAAAATACTATTTTTTAAGTTTCAAAACGAAATAAAAATGCCCTGAAAGCCGGTAAAACACTGGGTTTCATGGGCATTTTAAGTTTTGAAACTGTCAAAGACAGGAATTTATTTAAAACCATTATAGATTGAGTAGAATGTGAAATCAAATAATTTCCTTGACCTTTCACACCACGATGTGTACCTTTAGGTACACATCGGCTCTTTAGCTTTCATATAATTGTAGGTAATATCCGGCTAAAGATATATATCCAAGCTCGACTATTCGCTTCTTGTCTAATACCATATTGAGTATTAGCACAGAATGCCATATTACTTTTCGGTGTTTTACTATCTCAAATATATCCCCTTCGGATAAATAAATTCAAGTTCCACAGTTTCTTTATTTCTATTTATACTCTCTTCAATTGTTTCCAATAAAATTCTTTAATATAGTATCTCATTTATTCATCTGTTTCTTATAACCGTTGTTTCATATCTTCCAACTTAAAGTGATTTACCTTACCTATCCCTTTATATACTTTTGTAATTTCAAAATACTATTTTCATTGTTTCATCCATTATAACTATTCTTTACCTCCAGAAGTTTCTTCTTCACCTTTTCCAATGATTTTGTATGTTCTAGGAATCAAAGTCCTCTATAGTTGTAAAAAAGTATGTATCAGATACTCAGTCTTGCTGATTATAAAATAGATCTAATGGAAAACTTCATCAATGAAAACATATTTTTATTTTACTTCTCTTAACAGTCATATAAAAATTGTAAATGCTAATAAACTTCAACTACATGAATTAGTAATTTACATGGATATTATATTTCTATTTTGAAAAGTACAGAAAATCATTTTTTGATTTCATTGTAATTAATTCGGTTGATAGAGTTTCTATCGATAAACTTTACCAACTGAATTTTTTGCATCTGAGTTATAAACAGAATTCCTCTATATTCTTCATACAAGAATCAATGTGACCATTATTTATGGATAGTTTTGCAGAATACGTCTTTGAAAACGATTCATTACAAAGAGTTATCTACATAGCTAAATGACAAATGTTATTTTCCGTCAAATTAACATAAATCCAATATTTCTGCCATAATCATCTCATGAAACGAGATGTAAACATGCATCATATGTCTGGTAAGATCAAACAGCTCTTAACCTTATAAGAAACATTATGTAAGGAATACGAAAATGAAAAAATGTACTTTTTGAAACAATCCAAATCTTTACACCGCTGTCAAGGAAATCTTTAATAGATAATAAGGAGCCTACTCGCCTTATTAGACTCCATAAGTTTAACGGATTAAGATCTATAAGGCAAGCCTACCCATGTACAGTAACTGATTTTATTGAAAATTTTTATTTTCTAATTTACTTAGTTCACATTTAAATCCTGAAAATACTCCAACCGGTTCTGTTCTCCACAATTTTTTAAAATTAAAGTCTTTATCTTTAAGTATACAACGGATTCTCTGGTTTGTAGCTTTATTAAAATCCGTTTTAAATTCTTTTTTTGATTTACTTTTTAACAAGTCCTTAATATTATTTATATTGCAACTTCTAACCAGTTCATCTTCTATATTATGTACCTGAGGAATAAGTATAACATCCTTTATCTTTTTACTTTTTACCAGACGTTTTAGGTATTCTATATTAGCTTCTAAAGTTTTTGTATTATTTGTATCTGTATCAAAAACTAAAATAATAACATGGTTTTCCTTAAAATTCCTTATACGAGTATTTTTAATTGATTTTTCAACCACATTAAAAACTTCAACTTTACCGGCTTTAATATATTTATACTCTTTACTTAAAACTTCCACCAATTTTTTTTCATTTTCTCCCTCAACATAGTACTGGTATATAAAGTCCATCAGTCAATATCCTCCAAGTCATACAATAATTCCAATCTTGGAGCTGCTGTGAAAACATCATTTTCCAATGCATTTCTTACAGAGTCTGTAGTTTTTTTTAATTTGCTTGATGCAGACTCACATGCAATAGAGATATTTCCTCCATTATTAGCTTTTTTCATAAACCAAAACGCATGCTTAGGCAAATTCATGTCTACAATATCTAAGTTATGGGTTGTAAAAAACAGCTGTTCCCCCTCTTTTAGCTTAGATATCATTACAGATAGCATGACTCTTTCTATATCGCTATGTATATATGAAAACATTTCATCACAATAATAGAATCCGTTTTTATGTTCTATTATTGATGTCAACAAATCGGCTATATATATTCCGGCTTTAGTACCGCTTGAAAGGATATTATTCGGATCCAGCAATTCACCCTCTTGTATAATAAGCTTTTTATTATCCATAACTATAGCATAAGTATTGTCAATATCCTTTACTCTTATAACATCCACAATGGAATTATCTAATGTCGTAAGTGTGTTTTTTAAGATCTTTAAATACCTAGCATTTTCCAAGTCACCGATTTTTATATTGCTGCTAATGCTAAAAGGATATATAAAATACCAGCCAAATCCAACAGCCTTTGAAAACTTCTCCAAGCCCCCAAGACCATTTAATTCCTTAACTTCCTTACCTAAGTCAATCTTTTTGGCACATCTTTCATAGCTGTCTTCTTTTTTAATTTTTACCCATTTAATAGATATTTTACATCTATCAATTGAATACTCTTCATCTCCTTTAGGAGGAATATTAACCTCCACTCTACATAAATGAGTTTTATCCGGTATGAAATCAATTAAAAAATAACTTTCCTTTTCAACATCAGCTATACTGTCTGTTATATTTACAAGTTCTTTCCTTCTTATAAAACTAAATATAGTTTTAAACATTTTCCCCAAAGAAGTCTTTCCGCTTGCATTTGTACCAATCAATATATTTACTTTTCTATATCTGAAATTGGGAAAATCCGGAAGAAATTCATTTTCTATTGTACTGTTTAATATCTTTTTAGGATATGAAAAATTTATGTGAAAGTCTTTAAATGCACATAAATTGTTTAATTTTACATTCATAATTATCATAGGCTTCCCCTTTTATTACTTCTTGTTAATAGAACTAATATATTAAATTATAGCATATTTATATTAATTTTCAATTATTTAATAAATATCATTTATAACCCTAGATTATTCACAGCAAAGCCATATAATTACTATATTTTAACTGTACATTGTTTTTCACCTATCAAGTGAATACAAAAGATTATCCATTTTTTATAAAATTAAGGTGCGGGTCTTCAACAGATACTTTTAGCAACCTTTTTTTCATATACCAATATATTCTTCGTACTATGGATATTCTTTATAGGAACTATTACGAGTATATCTCTTACCTATACGAACAAAGTGGAAATATTATAAAAAGAGATCAATCAGTCTGTTACTTTGACTGTGCTAATTATTATTTTGAAACAGAAACTTAAGATGTATTTGAAAGTGAACAAACGTTTGCCATTTCTCTTGAAAAGGAGATAACGCAAATGTTCAAAGGCAAATAGAAACATTACAAAATATAAAAGTATACAATGTACAAGATATGCACTATATGTCAACATATAAAGGTTGACATGCACTTAACGCATTAAATACCATTTACGACCTGAAATCGGACATAAAGTATTATCAACCCAAAGAATTGCATTAAAAAATAAATCAAATTTTTGTAAAATATTTTGTGCTTAAAGGAAATGTACATACAACATTTCTAGTAATAAAAAATGTCAAAAGCACTTATCTTACAAAGGCTTTCGGCATTTTTATTTTCTTAAGCTGTTGAATATATGATTTACATTTTATAATACTAAGTATAAAGTGGAAGTATAGGGCTGTCAGAAATAATCAAATTAAGTCCCTACAATATAAAATGGAAGTATCTGAGAAACCACATTTTTGCCTTTCCCCAAATACTTCCTTTTTTCTATATTTTTTAATCGATATGTTAAATTGACAAATATAAAATTAAGTTTGACTATTTTAAACCTCTAAAATACTCTGTCTTAATATTCTTTTTATCAATTCCATTTTCGGTAAGGAATATCTTCATAGCCTCGACATCATCTTTTTGTCCTGATAAAAGATACATGGCTGTATTTCCATATTTATCTATTGACTTCTTTAATTGTTCTTTGCTTTTAGAAATACTATCTGCATTTTCATAAGTCAAATTTGTATATGACTTTGTAAGTTCTGATATTTCCCCATCAAAGGCAGTCACTCCTTTATTTAGATGACTTAGACTAATTTCATATTTCCCAACCCTTTCTCTGATAATCGGTCTTATTGCTGCAATACCCACATCAGATGCAAAACAGACAAGCACTTCTTTGTCGTATGGAAGTGGTAATCCGGCTCCCACCCAGTTCATCTTAACCTTACTGCCTGTCGGTAAGGATGTGAAGTTTTTCTTATATGTACTGCCACTATTATGTGTTAAAATAAGTATCTCATTCTCATCGGGATTTGAGGCAATGGTCAACCAACGGCTTTTTTCTTTACCATCATATGTGGCTCCTGATACTGCATCACGAGTATTTTGTCCACTCTGTGTTAAGCTGATATTTGCATAAGAGCCGGCTTTCCATGTCATAGATTCAGGTTTTGTCATATGAATAAGATAAATATCTCCACCTAAACTTTCAACAGATTTGACCTCTAAAGTTTGACTACGCCCGAGATAGGCAATTAGCCCCCAGCTAATGAGGCTTATAGCTACAATAAAAGATATAATAATTACTAACATTTTTTTACCTCTTTTCATCTTTACTCCTTATTTATTAATGGGAAAAGTTTTTGAATGAATAAATAATATATTCATTCACATATATTCAAAAAATAAAGAATTTAATTCTTTATTTTAAGATACCCTTAATGAAGTTGGTTGCAAGTATTTCAATGATTCTACCGATATCATGAAAATCATTTTCTGTGATATTCATATCCATATAGTAAAATAAATTATAAACCTGTAAAATATCCTGAATTTTTTCTTGTGAATAGCCCTCTTTCTCCATGCGATCGGTAAATGTCTTCACCAAAAATTTATGAAAGTGATTGGCTGCTTTGCCTTCTTCTGAAGAATAGTAATTGTGAAGTTCTTCAGAAACGGCGGTATTATACCATTCTGCCAGAATTTTATTTGATGAAACCAAGCTTCGTGACTGCCTAAAAAGTTTACTGATAAGTTCAACCATATCCATCTTCCAGTCAATTTCATTTATCATTGCCTGACGCACACGGTTATTTTCGTCTATATAAATATCTAAAAAAATAGCTTCTTTACTTTCATAATAATTATAAAAAGAACCGACTGCCACACCGGCTTGTTTTGCAATTTCTGAAATTCCTGTCCCTTTATAGCCCTTTTTAGAGAATACATCATAGGCAGCTGTCTTTAATGCCTGTTTCTTGTCCAATGCTATAAACCTCCTCCAATTCATATTGTGAATGAATTTTATTTTTTATTCATTCACAGTATACCAACTTATAACCATCCTGTCAACCAACAAAAAAGCTGTCGCACCTACAGGTGCAACAGCTTTTTTATGATTTTAATTATAGATGTAATACTCTGTCCGCAATCTCCTGAGTTCTTCCCTGGTTCCAGAACTGTGTTCCTATATAACCGCAGGTTCTTCTTGCAACATTAAGCTTACTTTGATCCGTATTTCCGCATTTAGGACATTTCCATACAAGCTTACCCGCATCTTTAACGATCTTTATCTCTCCGTCAAATCCACACTCCTGACAGTAGTCGGACTTGGTATTCAGCTCAGCATACATTATATTGTCATAGATAAATCCAAGCAAACTCATTACGGCTTCAAGATTATCCTGCATATTCGGAACTTCTACATAACTGATGGCACCGCCCGGTGAAAGCTTTTGGAATTCACTCTCAAACTTAAGCTTTGTAAATGCATCAATATTCTCAGATACATGTACATGATAGCTGTTTGTAATATAGTTTTTATCTGTGATACCTTCTATAATACCGAATCTTTTTTGGAGTGCCTTGGCAAATTTATATGTTGTGGACTCAAGCGGTGTACCGTATAATGAATAATCAATATTCTCCGCCTGCTTCCATTCATTACATTTATCATTCATCTTCTGCATCACACTGAGTGCAAAAGGTTTTGCCACATCATCTGTATGGCTCTTTCCGGTCATATACTTTACGCACTCATAAAGTCCGGCATATCCAAGGCTTATGGTTGAATATCCACCATACAAAAGCTTGTCTATCGGCTCACCCTTCTTTAATCTGGAAAGAGCCCCATGCTGCCAGAGTATAGGTGCAACATCTGAAGGTGTTCCCTTTAATCTCTCATGTCTTGCTCTGAGTGCACGATGGCAAAGTTCAAGTCTTTCCTCAAAGATATTCCAAAACTTTGTAGTATCTCCACCTGATGAAAGTGCAACATCTACAAGATTTATAGTAACAACACCTTGATTGAATCTGCCGTAGTATTTAGGCTTACCGTTCTCATCCACATAAGGTGTTAAAAAGCTTCTGCATCCCATAGGTGTGTAGCAATTTCCGTTGCCGTTTTTATCCACCTTATACTCAAACATCTTCTTTTCCGAAACATAATCAGGTACAAGTCTCTTTGCGGTACATTTTGCAGCAAGCTTTGTAAGATGGTAATATCTGGTTCCGGGGCGAATATTGTCCTCCTCTAAAACATATATAAGCTTAGGGAATGCAGGTGTTACCCAAACACCGTTCTCATTCTTTACCCCCTGATATCTCTGTCTTATCATCTCTTCAATGATAAGTGCAAGATCTTCTTTTTCTCTTTCGTCCTTGGCTTCATTTAAGTACATAAATACTGTGATAAACGGAGCCTGACCGTTTGTAGTCATCAAAGTCACTACTTGATACTGTATAGTCTGTACACCCTTTGTGATTTCTCTGCGAAGTCTTTTTTCAATAATCTCTTCTTTTCTTTCAGTAGACACATTTAATCCGTACATCTCGGCTTCCACTTCATCACGGATCTTCTGTCTGCTTATATCCACAAAAGGAGCAAGATGGGTAAGAGAAATACTCTGTCCGCCATACTGGCTTGAAGCAACCTGCGCAATTATCTGTGTCGCAATATTACATGCTGTCGAAAAGCTGTGCGGCTTCTCAATAAATGTGCCTGATATGACAGTCCCGTTTTGAAGCATATCCTCAAGATTTACAAGATCACAGTTGTGCATATGCTGTGCAAAATAATCCGCATCATGGAAGTGAAGAATACCTGTCTTATGAGCTTCCACTATCTCAGTATCAAGAAGTATTCTTTCTGTAAGATCCTTTGAAACCTCTCCTGCCATATAATCTCTTTGCACTGATGCAACTGTAGGATTCTTGTTTGAGTTCTCCTGCTTTACTTCCTCATTGTCACATTCTATAAGCGCCAATATCTTATCATCTGTTGTATTTTGTTTTCTCTTTATACTCTGAACATATCTGTATGTGATATATCTTCTGGCTACCTCATAAGCATTCTCTCTCATGATGCCGTCCTCTACCATATCCTGTATCTCTTCCACGCTCATCGCACGGTTCATACTCATGCACTGATTCTCTACAGTATTGGCAATACGGTCAACCTGGGCTTTCTTTAATTTATCATCTTCACCTACTACAGCATTTGCTTTATAGATTGCAGCAATAATTTTTGAAATATCAAAATCAACTTCAGCGCCGCTTCTTTTAATGATCCTCATGTCGGTAACCTCTCTTTATTATTACATAGTATCTGCTTATTGTCGCAGTTCTTATAAGTACCTTTTTAAGAGTATATAACTCTCTCGAATTCATAGTATACACAATATATTGTGCTTGGTCAACGACTTTATTACCACATGGTGTAAGCAGCGGTATGAATATTAAATAGAAAAAATCGACGAAAATTTGCAAAAAAAATTTCAACTGTGGTATTATTAAGTTAAAAGCAATATAAATATTACATAATAACAATATATTTTTAGAAAGGATAATTATGTCGGAAAATGTAAAATGGCCGGGGCCTGCAGGACTTATTCCTGTAACAAGCGGTAAGGCGGAAGATGCAAATGTGCACAACAGAAACTATTTAAATAATATTCTTGTGGAGATGAGAATAATAGATGCAATACTTCCCGATAAGCATAAAAAAATATTCGGGACTGAATTTGACTCTCCGATAATGATGCCTGCTTTTTCTCATTTGAATAAGGTCGGCAAGGACGGCAATAAGCCTATGCTTGAATATGCAAAGGCTGCAAAGAGCTTAAATATACTCAATTGGGTAGGCATGGAGCCGGATGACGAATTTAAAGAGATAGCGGATACAGGAGCCAAAACTGTCAGAATTATAAAACCTTTTGCCGACCATGATATAATATTTGAGCAGATAGAGTTTGCAAAAAAATGCGGTGCCGTTGCTGTGGGTGTGGATATTGACCATGTTCCCGGAACGGACGGAAAATATGATATAGTTGACGGTATTGCAATGGGTCCGGTTACTCAAAGCGATTTGGAAGAATATGCAAAATTTGCAAAAATACCTTTTGTGGCTAAAGGAGTTTTATCGCTTCAAGATGCCGCAAAGGCAAAACAGGCGGGCTGCAGTGCTATAGTAGTATCTCACCACCACGGTCGCATTCCTTTCGGTATACCTCCCGTTATGATACTTCCCGATATAAAGAATGAAATAAGCGGTATGGAGATATTTGTAGACTGTTCAATAGATACAGGCTATGATGCCTACAAGGCTTTAGCGCTTGGTGCAGATGCCGTATCTGTCGGCAGGGGGATACTTTCTCCACTTTTGAAGGAGGGTGAAAGCGGCGTCATTGAAAAAATAAACAAAATGAATGAAGAACTTTCAGAGCTTATGATGTATACAGGCGTGAAAGATGCAAACTCATTCGATCCTTCGGTTTTATATATAAGATAAAAATACAGGCTTTATTTTTCAATATTTTATATTGTAAAATAAGGCCTTTTTAAATTTGAAACTCATTTTCATTTTCTCTTGACATATCCCTTTCTCTTTTATATTCTATTATCATGTTTACAGCTTTGCTTAAACAAATAAATTTTACCTTTTCTTGGTGGAAAAATTGTTTAAATATATTTTAAAAAGATTATTATCATTAATTCCTATACTTATAGGTATAAGCTTTATATCCTTTGCACTTATATACTTTACAGGCGGCGATGCGGTGGCGGTAAGATATGAAGCCATAGGCGGAGTACTTTCTCCGGAACTTATAAATCAAAAGAGAGAAGAACTTGGTTTAAACCATCCCTTTATCGTTCAATATATAAGCTGGCTTTTGGGGGTGGTTCAAGGTGATATGGGTATCAGCTATGTATCGGGAAAACCGGTATTTGGCTATATTTTCTCTAAACTACCGAATACTCTCTTACTGAGTATCAGCTCTTTACTTACTACCCTAATTATCTCCCTGCCGCTTGGTATACTTTCAGCGGTAAAGAAAAACTCTGTATTTGACAATATTATAAAAGCGCTGTCATTTGTAGGCAATTCTCTGCCCAACTTTTTTGTGGCGCTTGTGCTTTCATATATATTTGCATTACAGTTAAAGCTTCTTCCGGTAATCTCACAGGGAACAAGTATAAAAAGTCTGATACTTCCCACACTTACTCTTGCACTGGCAATGAGCGCAAAGTATATAAGGCAGATTCGTGCACTTATTATATCGGAGCTCTCAAAACCTTATGTGACCGGAGCAAGAGCCAGAGGTATAAAAGAAAATACAATCATATTCTTTAATGTACTGAGGCTTACATCTCTCACTCTCATCACATTGATGTCACTGAGTTTCGGAAGTCTGCTTGGCGGAAGCTCCATTGTTGAGAGTATCTTCATGTGGGACGGAATCGGAAAGCTGGCTATTGAATCTATAAATTTACGTGACTATCCTGTGATTTTGGCTTATGTACTGTGGATGGCTTTTATATATGTATTTATAAATTTAATATCGGATATTTCATATTATTTCTTGGATCCGAGACTTAGAATCGGAGGTGGAAAATATGCGAACTGAAAAATTAATCTTTCCGTCTTTTTTGGTGATTGCACTGCTTGTATTTGCACTCTTTTCTCCAATGCTTACACCTTTTGATATCACAGCACAAAACCTGATGACGGCAAAATCTCCTCCGTCCTTTCCTCATATAATGGGAACTGATATATATGGCAGAGATATGCTTTCAAGAGTGATTGCCGCATCAAGAATCAGTATATTTTCAGCTTTGGCGGTAGTACTTTTGATGGCTGTTATCGGTGTGGTAATCGGAATCTTTTGCGGATATCTCGGAGGAATTGCAGACACTTTACTTATGCGTGTATCGGATATATTTTTGGCGTTTCCGGGACTTGTGCTTGCAATTGCAACTGCAGGACTTTTTAAAAACGGTGTATTCGGGGCGATAATAGCGCTTGCCTCCGTGGGATGGCCAAGATATGCAAGACTCTCAAGAGGTCTTGTACTGTCTACAAAAACCTCCACATATATAAATGCCGCAAAAATAAGCGGCAGTGATACGATACAAATAGTATTTACGGAAATACTTCCAAATATTATCGGACCGATAGTAGTGACGGCAAGCCTTGATATAGGTACAAGCCTTATGGAAATGTCCGCTCTGTCATTTTTGGGACTCGGTGCCACCCCTCCCACTCCTGAATGGGGAAGCATGATAAGTGAAAGCAGGAGTTTGCTTCAGCTAACTCCATGGATCACACTTTCACCGGGAATTGCCATCTTTATCACAGTCTCTATATTCAATATATTCGGTGAATCACTTAGAGATTACTTCAACGTATAAATTAATATACTTTTGAAATTATTAAACAGCACATAAACGGTTAAACAGATGTTTATCCGTAAATATATAAAGGAGTTTTTACATACATGAAAAAACAAATAAAATTACTTTCTGTTGCCTTCAGTGCCGCTCTGCTTCTGGGTGCATGTACCTCTTCTTCAAAAACTTTGTCTGAGAGCTCGGCAGGTTCCGAAACCTCGTCAGTTTCATCCGATACTTCCGATACTGCAAAGACTCTTGTATACGGCACCGGCAGTTACGGTGTGGGTATGTCCGATGCAGGTCTTAATCCACATGAGGACTACTCGGGATGGAGCTGTGTACGATATGGTGTCGGGGAGACATTGTTCAGATTAAATGAAGATATAGAGCTTGTACCATGGCTTGCCGATTCTTACAAGTTCTTAGATGATAATACTCTTGAAGTTGTGATTAAGGACGGAATCAATTTTTCATCAGGCAGAAAGCTTGATGCAGCTGCCGCAAAAGAATGTTTTGAAGATTTGATAGCGGTACATGACAGAGCACCTAAGGATATGAAGATACAGGAAATAAAGGCTGACGGTCAAACACTCACATTTGTAACTACCGAACCGAATCCGGCTCTTTTAAACTTTCTTGCGGAGCCTTATACCGCAATTATAGATATGCAGGCAGGTGTGGATGCAAGTAAGAATATTTCAGGTACAGGTCCTTACAAAGCAACCGCAGTGTCTGACAGTGAAATAAGCCTCGTATCAAGAGATGACTACTGGGGCGGTGAAGTATCAAAGAAAAACATCACCGTAAAGTCTATCACAGACGGTGACACATTGACTATGGGACTTCAGTCGGGAGAACTTGATGTAACCTCCGGACTTCCTTATGCAAGCTACCCGCTTTTTGAAAATGACAATTATAATATAAACTCTGTGGCCACAAGCAGAGCATTCTTCCTGCAGTTAAACTTTGACAATGAACTTCTCACAAATAAAAACATCAGATCCGCCATAGCTATGGCCATCGATAAAGAAGGCTTTGTAAATGTTTTGCTTGGCGGTCATGGAAAAGTTGCAAACGGACCGTTCCCTATGAAGGATAGCGAAAACCCGACATACAGTTTTTCTCCTGAAAAGTCAAAGGAGTTACTTGCAAACGCAGGATGGAGTGACAGTGATAATGACGGATATGTAGATAAGGACGGCAAAAATTTAGAACTTAACTACATCACATATCCGGGAAGAACCGAGCTTCCTATACTTGCACAAAGTATACAGGCAAACTTAAAGGATATCGGTATCAAGCTTAATATAAACAGTACGGAGAATTATCTTGAGGTGATGAAGGACAGCACTACATGGGATATCTTCGGCAGTGCAATGGTTACAAATCCTACCGGAAACAAGGGATATTTCTTTGATATGACTTCTCTTACCGAGTCACCAAAGAACAGAGGACATTACTCAAATGCCGAACTTGACGAACTTGCAAAAAATCTTTCCACAACATTTGAAAGTGAAAAACGTGAAGAGATTGCAAAAAAGATGAGCGATATTTTAGTGGATGATTGCGGTTTTATATTCGTTTCACACTTACAGATGAGTCTTGTAAGCAAGAAAAATATAAAAGGTCTTACTCCTATGCCAAGTGACTATTATGAATTCAGTAAGGATCTGGTAATCGAATAATGAAAGAACTTTTGAAATTTGAGAATATAAATATTTCATATGAAAAAAGACAAGTTTTATATGATCTGTCATTTTCTCTTAACTCCGGTGAAATTCTGGGTGTAGTCGGAAACAGCGGTTGTGGAAAATCCACATTGCTAAAGAGTATCTTGGGGCTTTCAGGCCCCAAAGTACTTTCCGGTAATATTTTTTTTGAAAACGAAGATCTGTTATCACTTAATGCTTCTGAAATGAGGAGAATTCGCGGTAATCGTATCAGTATGGTTTTTCAGGAATCCGGTATTCATACCAATCCTTTAAAAACTATAGGTGACACTGTTTTTGAAAGTATGAAAGCACATAAACAGATTTCAAAAGAAGAAGCTCTTGATATTGCAACAGGCATCTTTGAAAACCTCTCATTACCTGACCCGAAAAGGATTTTGAGAGCATACCCATTTGAGCTTTCAGGCGGTATGAATCAAAGAGTGGGTATAGCGCTTGCCATGCTGAACAGACCTTCTTTAATTTTAGCCGATGAGCCTACCAGTGCACTTGATCCTATAGTTGCTGTGCAAATAGTGAATGAGCTGAAATCACTGCGTGAAAAGTACAATACAGCTGTTATACTTGTAACCCATAATATAAAAATAGCAAAAAGTATCACAGACAGGATATTGGTATTAAATAACGGTAAAACGGTTGATTACGGAAAAACATGTGACGTACTCTCCTCTCCTAAAAATGATTTCACAAAGGAGCTGATACTTTCCGCTTTCGGTTAGGGTATCTCTTTATTTCGGAGTATATATGAATGATATTTTAATTATAAACAAACTTACAAAACAATTTGACGGCGAGAAAAAGCCAAGTATTGAAAATATCGATCTTACATTAAAATCGGGACGATGCCTTGGCGTTGTAGGTGAAAGCGGTTCAGGAAAAAGCACACTTGCAAGAGCAATAACAGGTTTGATACCGGTAACATCCGGAGAAGTTATATTTGACGGCAAATGTATCAGTAAATTTTCAGCCTCACAGTACAGGAGAATATACAAAGATTTACAAATGATTTTTCAGCTTCCGAGGGAGAGCTTTAATCCTGTCAGAAGCCTTGGTGAGAGCATAGTTTTAAACCTGAAAAACTTCGGTTTTAGAGGTAATTATAAAAACAAAGCGATATCTCTTTTAAACCGCTGTGGTCTTGATTCTTCTTTCTATGGTAAATATCCCGGTGAAGTCAGCGGAGGTGAATGTCAAAGGGCCGCTATTGCCAGAGCCATCGCCTGCTCACCAAAACTTCTTATCTGTGATGAGGCTACCTCTGCACTTGATATGATAGTTCAAAGAAAAATAATATCACTACTGGGTGAACTGAAGGATGAACTGGGAATGGCGATACTTTTTATCTGCCATGATATATCTTTGGTTCATTATATGTGTGATGATGTAGCCGTGATGAAGGACGGTCATATAGTGGAAAAAGATGTTACAAGCAGAATAATCCACCGCCCGCAAAATGAATATACCAAGGCACTTATAGAAGCATCCGATGTATACTGATTTATCGGATGCTGTTTTTATTAAACGTATGTAAAATCACCTTAATAAAAGTATAATATCGCTTAAAATATCCGGTATGAAACAGCTTGAATCCAAATAGAGTTTATGCTATAAATTACAAAGATTATTGAAAGGAGTGCAAGTATCATATGAATTTTTATACTATGGATTATATTATAGAACACCAGTCTACCGATATGATTATCAGATCCACTTTTATCATTCTTCTCTTAGCTATCGTTATAATTACAGGCTTTCGCTTTATGAAGGATAGAATGAAAACAAGGCTTAGAGACATTTCCATAGGTATTGCCGTTTTTACATTTATACTTTTAGGAATTCATGTGGAAAATTATACTAAAAACCACAAAGACTTTTCCCAGTCACATGTACTTGTAAAATTTATAGAGAGTGTAGCTACGGCTGCACATGTATCACCTGAAGAAATACTGGTAAATTCCACCACTTTAAAAGACGGTATTATAGTCCGCTACAATGAAGAGGACTATACCGTGCATCTTAATGATGACAACAACTCATATACTTTACAACGTACACATGTTATAGATCATAATGTATATATAAACGGAGAGAGATAATTTATGAATATATATTTATTAGTCGGTATCAAATTTATTCTCGGTATCATGGTAATGATTTTACAGATACATATACTTGGAAAGTATGAGTTCTCTATAAATACTCCGCTAAACCAGATACAAAACTATGTACTCGGTGGAATTATCGGAGGTGTGATCTATAATACTTCCATTTCCATCATAACATTCCTTATTTTTATATTGATCTGGTCTTTAGTCGTTATTATCGTAAAATTGCTGGTCAATATAAAGGCCGTAAAGTCATTGGTAGTCGGAAATCCCGTTATCCTTATAAAAAACGGTAAGGTAAATGTTGAAAACTGCGCCAAAGTAGGAATATCTGCAGACCAGCTTATGCTGCATATACGGATGGAAGGACTCTTTTCTACAAAAGAGGTAAAGTCTGCAATAATGGAAACTAACGGTAAGCTTACCATTATAGATATGCAATCAGCTACACCTAAGTTCCCTATTATTTCAAACGGCAGAATAAACCAAGATATACTTGAGGTTATCGGACACGATGAAAAATGGTTGCTTTCTTCAATCAATGAACAGGGCATTGAAAACATACAGGATATTTTCCTAGGTGAATATGTAAACGGCGAATTGAATCTTACTATTTATCCGAATATTGATAATCTGTTATATAAAAAATGCATAACTATACTGAAACGGCACAGATGCTTGTAGTTTTACTTCCACCTTCACAAAACTGAATACTGAATTAAAAGGGCCCTCTGAAACTTAGAGGGTTCTTATTTTATCTGTCTAAAAACAGGGATTTCAGATATCTTATACCGGTTTCCGTTTTGAAAACCTTTCTCATCATCTCTTCTATTGCTTCTTTTTTCAACTTCATCTCATCTGCATTGACCAAAAAGTCGGCTTCCAATAAAATTTGTAAATCAATGCCGTCAATATCCGTATATGTATGATGATGTGCTATCATAAAGTCTATCCTGTCCAGCATAGATTTTGATATATCTGTATCTTCAAAAAATTTTCCAATCATCGGTGAAGATACCTCTTCCTGCTTTTTACCGTCCGCTTCACCATACTTTTCTCTGAGCGAAGGGCAGGAAATATCATGCACTATAGCGGCTATTTCAAGTGTTTTTTGAGTATTATCATCAAGATTCTCTCCCTTTCCTATATTTCTTGCATATCCCCATACCTTTAAAAAATGATTGATATCCCTAAAGCTGCCCTTGCTTTCTTTTATCATCTTCTCCATTACTTCACTGACAGTCATATAACACCTCTTACAAAAATATTTGCTTAATATTATATATTAATTTTTTACACTTATAAATAAAAAACGGGCTTTTATCCAAAACCCGCTTTAATCCTTATTCCGCTTTTCCGCCTTCTATTACAAGAGTATCTGCATATTCACTGCCATAAGTATCTGTAAGTGTCTCTGCATAATCCTTGTGGAAGAAGTTCTCTTTTCCAAGACTTTCAATCTCTGTATTGATCCATTCAAGTAATGTAGTATTTCCCTTTGTTACAGCCGGTGCGATTGTATCCTTTGCACCAAGATTGTCAATACCTACAGTATATCCCGGATTGCTCTTTGCAAATGCGATAACCTCAGTATTGTCATTTACCCATGCCTTGCCTGAACCGTTTAAAAGCGCATTCTTGGCATTCGCATATGTATCATACTTTTGAAGCTTGATATCAGGATAGTTCTTAATCATATAAGTCTCGGCTGTTGTTCCTGAAATAACTATCATCTCATCCTCAGCCTTCCAATTGTCAAGGCTTGTTACAGGCTCTTTATCGGATGATATAACTCCAAGTCCTACATTCATATATGGAAGTGCAAAATCTACCGCCTCCGCTCTTTCAGGTGTAACTGTAAAGTTTGCAAGTATAATATCAACCTTACCTGTCTCAAGATATTCCACTCTGTTTGCGGCCTCTGTACTTACATAATTGATTTTAACACCAAGATCCTCTGCAAGTCTGTTTCCGAAGTAAATATCATATCCCTGATACTCACCGTTCTCATCGACATATCCGAAAGGATGCTTATCTGAGAAAACACCTATATTTATAGTTCCCGCACTCTTTATCTCATCTAAAGTCCTGAATTTATTCTTAGCAGCACTCTTTGAAGATGAACCACATGCACTGAGTGCCAAAGCTCCTGCAGCCAAAATACCTAACAATCCTATTAATTTACCTTTTTTCATTTTATATTCCTCCTATATGAAAATCTATATATTATATTCTTCCTTATCATCCTTAATGGATTCAAATTCGAAAATATTCAAAAATTGTCTTGCTCTTTCAGTCTTCGGCGAAGTGAAAAAGCTCTTAGGTCTACCCGTTTCCACTATATTTCCTTTGTCAAGGAAATATACTCTGTCGGCAACCGCCTCCGCAAATTGCATCTCATGGGTTACAATAATCATCGTTGAACCCTGTTTAGCCAAATCAAGCATTACATCAAGCACTTCTCTTACCATCTCAGGGTCAAGAGCAGCTGTAACCTCATCAAATAATAAAATCTCAGGATGCATTGCCAACGCTCTTACTATTGCCACTCTTTGCTTTTGTCCGCCTGAAAGCTCTCTCGGATAGGCATTTGATTTGTGTACAAGGCCTACTCTTTTAAGAAGCTCCATCGCCTCCTTTTTTGCACTCTCTTTATCTACTCCGGCTACCTTTGTAGGTGCCAGAATGATATTTTCAAGTATTGTCATATGTGGAAAAAGTTCATAGCTTTGAAAAACCATACCTATTTTTTGTCTGAGTTTTGTCAAATCATTTTGCTTATAGTCAATGACTTTTCCGTCAAGGCTTATACTTCCACCCTGTATTTCTTCCAGACCGTTTATACATCGAAGTAATGTGGACTTACCGCAACCGCTTGGCCCTATAAGTACTATTACCTCTCCCTTGTTCAGTTCAAGGCTCACACCGTCAAGTACAGCATTTTTTCCGTCATAATTTTTTACAACATTGTTTATTTCCAATAATGCCGGCATATTCTCTCCTTCCTTCACACTAATTTCTTTTTTCCAGATATCTTGCAAGCATACTTATCGGGGTACAAGCGATAAAATACATCATAAACACCACCAGATATACTCCGAAAGCCGCATTCGGGCTTGAATTTCTGTTTGCCTCCGTTATCTGCTGTGCCACCTTTATTACCTCAACAACTCCTATCATAAGTACAAGTGATGTAGTCTTTATCATTCTGGTAATCAGGTTAATTGAAAGCGGAATAAGTCGCTTTATTGTCTGAGGTATAATGATGTAGATAAAAGTCTGTTTCTTATTAAGTCCCAGTGCCTCACTGCTCTCATACTGATGCTTGGGAATACTTGTAATAGCTCCCCTTACCAGATCTCCCATCTCAGCAGTTCCCCAAAGGCTGAATACTATGATTGCTGAAAGTTCGGCGGAGATATCTATTCCAAGTGCTCTTGTACTTCCGAAAAATACTATAAACAAAAGTACAAGCTGCGGCATTATTCTTATAATTTCAAGATATATCCTAAGCACCGCTTTTAATATCGGATTTTTAAAAGTCATCAAAATACCGACCAGGATACCCAGGGGGATACTGATAAGCACAGATATTAAACTGATTCTAAGTGCTATACCAAGTCCGCCAAGAAGTCTTATGGCATTCTTTCCTTTAAATATCACATCAAGACCCAAATCCGGCATATCGTACCCTCCTTTCTACATAGGAACCGAGTATTGATACCGGTAATAATATAATTAAATAGAAAAATACCAGCAGTACAAGGCTCTCAACAGTTTTATAATACAGGCCTATCAAATCTTTTGCGGTAAACATAAGATCCATTAAGCTGATAGCCGAGAACACGGATGTTTCTTTCAAAAGAAATATTATATTGGCTACAAATGCGGGTGTACTTATTGAAACAGCCTGAGGAAGTAAAATATAAAAGAGTGTCTGATTGTGGCTAAGTCCAAGACTTAATGCACTCTCTTCCTGTATTTTATCTATAGTTTCTATTCCGCTTCTGAAAGCCTCACACATATAGCTACCTCCCAGAAATGCAAGTCCGAACACTCCGCATACAAAGGCGTCTATCTTTAACCCAAGCTTCGGCAAACCGTAGTATATAAAAAACAACTGTATGATAAGCGGCGTATTTCTGCTCATTTCAATATATACACTTACAAGTTGACTAAGTATCGGTATCTTCTTATGTAAAACAAGTGTACATAAGAGCCCTACAATTATTGCAAGTATGATTCCCAGTATACCTATTTTCAATGTCAGTATGGCTGCATGTATGTATAAAGGAAACACCTGTTTTATAAATTCAAAATCCATAATGTTACTCTCCAAGATACTCTTTGTATCTCTGCATTTATTTTATGGAGATGATAATATCACTATAAACCCTTTTTGTCTATAGGTTTATAGTATTTATTTTTATATCTGCATAATGCCAAAAAATCTTTACAAATATCGTACAGTCTTTAGCAAAAAAACCTATACTCCAAAGCAAAATAATGCTTTAAAGTATAGGTTTAATTTGGTACTTATAAAATATTTATCTTCTTGCACCGAAGTTTTGAACCCAGTAAAGTGTACTGCCGTCATTATAACAACCTACACCTATTAAGCTGAAATCGTCACTTAGTATATTTTCTCTATGCCCCTGTGAGTTCATCCATGAGTCCATAACACTTTCAGGGCTTCTTTGTCCCATTGCAACATTTTCTCCCCAGGTCATAAGTCCTGAAGGCATTAAAGTACGATAGCTTGAACCGTCAGGTCTTGTATGTGAGAACAATGTCACAAGTTCCTTTGCTCTTATATCCGCACTGTTCATAAGTGCACTGTCGGCTGAGAGTGGGGAAAGTCCGTATTTTGCTCTCTCCTCGTTCACAAGCTCAATAACTCTCTGCGCAAGGGCGGCTGTAGAAGTCTGATTTGAAGCCGATCCCGATGTTGTATTTGCACTGTTGTTTTGCCTGCCGTTTGTTTCGGTCATTCTTCCGCCCGGCTGATATGCTCCGCTTGCATCAACAAAGTATCCGTCAGGTGTATATGTGTTTGCATCCATTCTGCCGTCGTTGAAAGGATTCATATAATACCATGTATTATTTACATTGACCCAGCCTACTTTCATATCACCGTTGTTTGTATCCAGATAATACCAGTCTTTTCCGTCTTTTAACCAGCCTGTTTGCATATATCCCGATCCGTTCATATAATACCGGACATTGTTTATACTAAGCCATGATGACCTTACATATGATCCGTCCGAAAGCTGATACCACCATCCGTTATTATCTCTTTTCCAACCTCCGGTTGCTCCAAATGTAGGCACAGCCATCAATAATGTACTTGCTACCAATCCGAGAAAAACTCTTTTTTTCATACATTGCTCCTTTCAATATTAATTTTAAAATTATTATCTAACAAAATATTTACCATAGATAAAATTTGCTTTGTCTATAATCTACTTTCTCCATGATATACTTCTTCTGCAGTATCACTATTGACATCAACTATTACTTTATCAACATTCTCCTTAAAATTAGGGATATTAACAAATATTTCTGAAGATACTTCATCATCGCTGTAAACTGGAATAGCCTTTAAATTAATTTTTAATATACTGTTCTCATATGTTATCACATTTACTTTGAGCTTTGAATAAAAGATAATATCTCCATAAGTTCGATAATAAAAATTGTAATTATCACTATTATTTATAATATAATACCTATTATCAATAAGTTGCTTAATATCTACTTCAAATTTATTTTGTTCATAATACAAAATAGAACCATTATTTTGTGTTTTTTCACAACCTGATAAATATAAAGCACTTAATAACAAAATTAAAAATAAACTATTCTTATAGAATATCATAATTACACCCACTAATCCTAAATTATTCATAGCATAGCTATGTCTGCGGCTGAAAGCCACATAATTACTGCATTTACAAAACTTTCTTACTTTCACCTAAAAAGTGAATAGAAAAAAGACCTCTTTCTTGGTAAAATTAAGGTGTCAAATCAAAACAATGCCAAGGAAAGGAAGTCCTCTTATGTCAATTTTAAACACTATTTCACTTGAAAGCAACAAGAAAATTAAAATAAATTTTAACGGTGGAAATCTCTCTTCTGATGGAGGGCTGCTCCTCATCAAAGAATTTGCTGCAAAGGTAGGTCTTATAAAGCTTTTGAAAAAGCTCTTCAAAATCAATGACCATACAAACAGCCGTATTCATACAGATTCTGATAACCTTATGCAGATGCTCTACCAAATTATAGCAGCCTATTTTGAGGATGATTGTGCAGATAAACTGACTAATGACCCGGTATTAACATCTATTTTGGAAAAAGAAGCCTTGGCTTCTCAACCTACACTATCTCGTTTTTGAAATAGAATGGACAACGACACTCTTACACAGCTTGATTCTATAAATGCAAAAATGCGTGATATTGTCTATTCTATTAAGGCTCCGGAGCACATGTTTTTTGACCTTGATTCTACACTGCTTAACACCTACGGCAAGCAGGAAGGCGAAGGTTTTAACTTTCATTATCAGGCTCACGGTTATCATCCACTACAGCTCTTATCATTTGTGTTAATCCAAATGCATAAATTTCCTTATCATCTTCCAGAAAAATATTATTTTCGATCACATATTGTATGATTTTTTTGATAGCCTTTCCATAACTTAAAATTTACGCAACTTTTTCACTTTGTCAGGTAACTCAGGCTGATGATAAATAAAAGCACACGCTGAATTTGCATTAAAAAGTGCAAATACAAATGAGCATAGAGCAATGCCTTTACTTATTAGCAATAAATACTTTTTCATAGTTAAATCTTCTTCCGGTAATAAATATTACATATAGTTTACCCTAAATAGAAGCAAAATAAAATAACAAATTTCATACAAAAAAGCCGCGATTTTCTCGCAGCTTCAAAAAAACATCTTATAAATTATATAAAACTTCCTTTACATTATCAAAATGTAGGAATTCACCTCTTTTTGCTATCTCTTTTATCTTTGGAACACTTAATATCTTAAAATCCGATACTTCCTCTACCTGCATTTTTATATTTCGCACATCATCTTCCGATATAATATAAGAATACATATCCACAAAATAACTGTTGCTTTCAGTATTTATCCTCTTATAGGTATACAGCTTTTCATAGTCTCTGTCATAAAGATTTATACCTGTTTCTTCCAAAATTTCTCTACGTACGGCATCCTGCGAGTTCTCTCCGGCTCTTACTCCACCTCCGGGTATTTCCCAGAGTCCTCCGGCATATCTCTTATCAGGTGAACGTTTTGTAATCAATACTTTTTTATCCTCTGTAAAGAGTATTCCTATTACAACCAAATGAAATTGTTTAGGGTTTAGAGAAAGATTATATCTGTCTACAGTCTCTCCTGTAGGCATCTTGTTTTCATCATATATGTCCCAAAGTTCTTTTTCTGCACTCATTCTTACTACCGTTGCTGCAAATTGTCAGCTCTTTCAAGGTCTATGCAACATCTCCCATTTCACTTAAAATTTTATTCAGCATGGTACGAAGCTGTGCCATCTCTTCATCATTTATATTCAAACAGCCTCTCATACCTACCGGTATGTCAAGCGCGCTTTCTCTAAGTTCTTCTCCGCTTTTTGTCAATGTAACTATAAGTGTTCTCTCATCTATCTTTGAACGTTCTCTTGTAACATAACCCTTTGATTCAAGCTTCTTTAATACAGGTGTAAGTGTACCTGAGTCAAGGAAGAGTTTATCTCCCAACTCTTTTACATTCAATTCCTTATCTTCCCACATTACCATCATTACAATATACTGTGTATATGTAAGATCAAGCTTATCAAGATATACTTTATATCTTCTTACTATTTCCTTTGAGCAGGCATACAGTGGAAAGCAAAGTTGATTTTCCAGTTTAAGTGAGTCGTACTTATCCGCCATTTTAATATTCCCTCTTTCTTTTAAAAGACTTTAAGGAGCCTTTATTTTCATAAACGCTCCCCTGTCTTTTCTATATTAGATTAATTTTTTTACAGCCTCTTCTACTACTTCAACACCTTCTGTAGGCTCAAATCTTCTTACAACATTTCCGTTCTTGTCGATAAGGAATTTTGTAAAGTTCCACTTGATATCAGGCTTGCTTGCATAGTCGGGATCGGCCTCACCAAGCATCTTTGTAAGAAGCTTTGACATATCATTGTCTGCGCCCCAGCCTGCAAAACCTTTCTCGCTCTTAAGATACTTAAATAACTCACAAGCTCCGTCACCGTTTACTTCTACTTTTGAGAACAACGGGAAAGTTACACCGAATCTTGAACTGCAGAACTTAGCAATCTCCTCATCACTTCCCGGTGCCTGATGTCCGAACTGATTACATGGGAAATCAAGTATCACGAAATCCTTATCCTGATAGTCTGCATAGAGCTTTTGTAACTGCTCATACTGTGGTGTAAATCCACACTCTGTTGCAGAGTTTATTATAAGCACTACCTTGTTCTTATAATCACTAAGGCTTACTTCCTCGCCCTTGTTGTTCTTTGCTTTAAAATCATATATATTCATATCTTTTCTCCTAACTATATATTAAGTGTTTCCACATATTTTGCCGCTGCAATTCCTGCTACCGCACCGTCTCCCGCTGCAGTTACAAGCTGGCGTACTTCCTTTGTTCTGCCGTCTCCTGCCGCAAATACGCCTTCCGTCTTTGTCTTACAGTCTTCACCTGATACGATATAACCTGCCTTATCAAGCTCTACTACATCTGCAAAGGCCGCATTATCAGGTACCTGACCTATTGCTACAAAGAGTCCGTCCACTGCAATCTCTCTTTTTTCACCGGTATTTTTATCTTCTACAACTACTCCTGTAACTGCAAAGGACTCTTCCTTTATCTCCACAATATTTGAGTTTAAAACAAACTCTACATTGTCTTTCTTCTTTAAAGCCGCAACTACAGCTTCCTCAGCTCTGAACTCGTCTCTACGATGTATCACATATACTTTCTTTGCAACATTGGCCAAGAATGTAGCATCCTCTATGGCTGTATTACCTCCACCGTTCACAGCAACAACTCTGTCTCTGTAAAACATTCCGTCACAGGTTGCACAGTATGATATGCCTGAACCAACCAATTTTTTCTCATTAGGAAGTCCGAGAGGTCTGTTCTTTGCGCCGGTAGCAAGTATTACCGACTTTGCATCATAAATTTCCTTTTCAGTCTTTACTTTCTTTATATTACCTTCAAGGCTGATGCCAACCACCTTTTCATATTTTACTTCAGCACCCAGATCTTTTGCCTGATTAAATAAATCTGTGGCAAATTCAAATCCTGAAGTTTTCTTGATAGCAGGATAATTTTCTATCTCAGGAGTATTTATTATCTGTCCTCCATAAGATGCGCCCTCAAGTACGAGTACCGATTTTCCCGCTCTTACTCCGTATATTGCAGCTGACAATCCGGCTGTTCCGGCGCCCACTACTACTATATCGTACATATAATCACTTCTTTCTTTAATGTAAATGTATCTGAATATGCGATACCGCTCTTAATCAGCTACTATTATGCCAACAAAGCCTTTACTTCATCCTTTGTTATAAGACCTACCGACTTGTTTACAACTTCACCGTTTTTGAATACCAAAAGTGTAGGTATTGACATAACATGGAACTTGTTTACCAAATCAGGATTCTCATCCGCATTGATCTTAGCTACCGAGAAACCTTCCGCCTCCTCAGCCACTTCATCAACTATAGGTGAAAGCATCTTACATGGACCGCACCATGGTGCCCAAATATCTACCAATACAGGTTCTTTTGCGTTTAAAACTTCCGCTTCAAAATTCTCACTTGTAATTGTCTTTACTGCCATAACTTTTTCTCCTCCGAATCTTTTCTTAAATAGCTTATGATTATATTTTACACAATCTTATTTTATTGTCAAGTGTTTTTTATTTTTCTTTTCCCTCAGTCTCAAAATATTCCTTTGTCAGCTTAACCACTACATTTGAAAGTAGGAATAGTGCTATAAGGTTAGGTATAGCCATAAGTCCGTTAAAAGTCTCCGATATATCCCATAAAAGCCCGAGGTCCATCGTAGCACCTACTATTGCAGTCAAAGAATATACCACCATAAAAGGCTTTATAACCTTTTCACTGAGTAAGAACTCTATGCATCTTGCACCGTAAAGTCCCCATCCTATAATTGTTGAGAAAGCAAATGAGCACATAGCTATTGCTGTAAATATTGATACTCCGTTACCGTATGTCTTTATAAATCCGCCTATGGTAAGTTCGGCACCTGAAGGCGAACCGAAAGGAATAGTTACTCCCGAGCAAAGTATTACCAAAGCTGTAAGTGTACATATAACTATGGTATCGGCAAACACTTCAAATATTCCGAAAAATCCCTGTTTTACCGGTTTTCCTGTATCTGCCGATGCATGTGCAATAGGGCCTGTTCCAAGTCCCGCCTCATTTGAGAATATACCTCTGGACACTCCCTTTTTCATGCTTAAAAAGAAGCTTCCTATAATACCTCCGGTGACCGCTCTCGGATTGAACGCTCCGTATATAATACTTCCAAAGACCTCAGGTAATCTGTTTATGTTTAGAAAAACAACTCCAAGTGCCAATATTACATATATAAGCGCCATGAAGGGTACAAGCTTTTCAGTCACCGATCCTATTCTTTTGATACCGCCGAGTAAAACCAGTCCCACAAGTAGGGTTACAATGATTCCTATGACCAAGTTTATCATCTCATGTCCACCCGGTTTTACTATTCCATATCCTTCAAGTGCTACATTTATAGCTGCCGTAATCGTATTTACCTGAGTGGCATTTCCTGTTCCGAATACCGTAAGAGTACCGAATGTTGCAAATAAGTAAGCCAAAAACAGCCATCTTTTTGAAAGACCGTTTTGAATATAATACATCGGTCCTCCTACAAGATCTCCATGCTTATTTGTTTTTCTGAAATATACGGCAAGAGTAACCTCCGCGAATTTTGTACACATTCCAAGTATTGCGGATATCCACATCCAGAATACACTTCCCGGACCGCCTATTGATATGGCACCTGCAACACCTGCGATATTTCCTGTTCCCACTGTGGCCGCAAGTGCCGTAGTAGCAGCTTGGAAAGGAGAAAGTGCACCGTCTGCTACATCTCTTTTCTTAAAAATTCTACCGACAGTGGTCTTCATTATATATCTGAATTTTCTTATCTGTAAAAATCCTGTCCTGATACTTAAGAATATGCCTACACCCATAAGAGCTATCATTGCCGGCACACCCCATATGAACCCGCTTAGAGCCGCGTTCAGCTTCGTAATAGTTTCAATCATATTTCCCTCTCAAAATATTATTTAATTGATGATACTTATTCCGTAACATCCTTTATCAAATCCTTTATTACTTCTCCGGCTATTATAAGTCCCACAACAGAAGGGACAAAAGCAACGGAACCCGGGATCGATCTTCTGTCAGTACATTTTCTCTCAGTTCCCGGAGGACATACACAGTGAGAACTGCAACTTATACTTTCATCCTCAAAAGGTACTATAGGCGCTTCTTTTGAATATACCACCTTAAGCTTTTTTATATTTCTTTTCTTAAGCTCACGCCTCATAACCTTTGCAAGCGGGCAAACACTTGTCTTATATATATCGCTCACAATAAAGCCTGTAGGGTCGAGCTTATTTCCCGCACCCATACTGCTTATTATCTTTACATTACTTTCATTTGCCTGCATTACGAGGTTTATCTTGGCAGTGACCGTATCAACCGCATCTATCACATAATCATAATTTGAAAAATCAAATTCGGATGCATTCTCCGGCAAATAAAAGCATCTGTAAGTGGTAACCTTACACTTTGGGTTAATACTCAATATCCTCTCCTTTGCCACATCCACCTTATATTTTCCGATACTTTTTGTATCCGCTATTATCTGTCTGTTAATATTTGTAAGACATACCTTATCATCATCTATAATATCAATAGCTCCCACTCCTGACCTTGCCAGTGCCTCTACACTGTATCCTCCGACTCCTCCGACTCCAAATACGGCAACTCTTGAATTTTTCAGCTTTTCCATGGCTTTTTCTCCCAGCAAAAGCTGTGTTCTTGCAAACTGATCCATATATCTAATTTGGATAATAAATCCATCCTCTCATAATTTTACGCTATCATGCAAGTTTATATTTTATAATGATAATTGTCAATAAATATCAAATATGATTTTTACACAATATTTACAGACAAAAAACCCCTCAAATCCGAAAAACGAATCTGAGGGGTTAATAATTTTATTCCCAAATATCTCTGTCCACATCACTGTTTAAATTTTTCTTTTGCTTACAAATACCTGTAGTAAAAAATATTATTCCGGAAATCATAAATCCAAGCCCAAATACAAGCAGTATCCAAAAAGGTGCATTCTTTTCATTAATATAGTTAAACATTTGAATAAATAAAAATACTCCTAAGATAAATTGTGATACACCAATACTTATAAAAAATGAATATCGCTTTTTCATTTGATTATCTACCTCCTTGCTCTCGGTATAAAGTTCCAATTCTCCATCTGCTTTATTTTTTCTCAAATACACTCTGCCGGCATATTCTGTAATCACACTGATACCGGTCTGCTCCAAAAACTTTAAATATTCCTTTCTGCTTTTACCCATATAATTCGGGATATCTATTTTATATTGAAATTTTGCCGGAGAAACATCTTCAAACTCATATATGCCGTTAGAGTATCCTATAAGCATCTTTCCCTGTTCTCCCTGTTCATTCAGCCAATTCTCTTCCTCGCTTATATCCAAAAAAACTTTTTTAACTGTAGACTTCATCTTACGCCTCCTTTAACTTTCTTGCATTTGAGAGTAATTCCTCCAATCTTGAAATTTCTTTTTCAAAATATTCTTTACCCTCATCCGTTATAATATACTCAATCTTTCTATCCATTGACTGTTCATCAGTCTGTTTTATCCAGCCTTTTTTTTGTAATGTGTCGAGTGCTCCGTATAATGTTCCGGCTCCCAGATTTACACGCCCATCTGTCATCTCCATTATATCCTTCATAAGTGCATATCCATGTGCTTTCCTATGCAGCCTGAGTAAGATGTAATAAATGGACTCTGTCAACGCCCCGCTGTTTGATAACCTACCCATATTCCCTCCTTCTAATTGTTCGGATTTTGAATATTACGTTTTATGTTATTACACTTTTCTATATATCTTTAACTGTAATATATCATAATCCGTAATAGCTGTCAATATTTTTCTCTAAAATATATTAAAATTAATTGTTAAAGTTACTTCTTATTTAAGCTTCAACACAAAAAGATTGCAAAACTATATTCATTTCGCAATCTTTTTTTTAATATATAAAAGCCGACATCTCTGTCGGCTTGTATTTTTTGGGAGGAGAGCCGAATGTATCGGCTCGAGTATTATGAAAAAAATCTTTTATTTTTATAGACTCGCTATCTCTCGTCTATGTTTTGTATTATAGAAAACAAAAGTGGCTAAAGTTTGTTTTTTATGTAAAAGGTTTTTGAATTAGATATGAACAATATATGAACTCTGTCCGGAGCCGGTATTCTTATAAAAAAAGCCGCCGTATATTCCGACTTTTGAAATATACGACAGCTCTTTTTTATTTTTTAGAGAAAATTATTTCCATGCAGGTAAATAAGCACCCTTATATACGTCTTCAATGACTTTCTTCACATCATCACTCTGATATGCCTTTACAATCTTTTTGTAATTCTCATTGTCCTTGTCCTCAGTTCTTGCAACAATAACATTTACATACGGATTGTCTGTTCCCTCCTGTACCTTCTCAAGGAAGATAGAATCGTTCTCAGGATTTAAACCGTTGTCTACAGCATGTCCGCCGTTGATTACTGCGGCAGCCACATCAGGTAAAAGACTTGGTGTATTTGCAGCCTCTACTTCTGTAAACTTGATATTCTTAGGATTCTCTGTAATATCGCTGAGTGTAGGTGTATATCCGGCATCAGGATTTACTTTGATAACTCCTGCACTCTCAAGTACCTTTAAAGCTCTACCGCCGTTTGTAGCATCACTTGGGATTGCAATTGTGTCGCCGTCCTTTAACTCTGAAAGGTCGGTAATCTTCTTTGAATATACTCCAAGAGGTGCAACGATTGTATCACCGATTGCCTCAATCTTATATCCGTTATCCTTTATATCATTTGCAAGATATGCCTTGTGCTGGAAAGCATTTAAATCGATCTCTCCGTCATTTAAAGCTCTGTTCGGCAATGAATAGTCTGCAAACTTTACAAGCTCTACAGTGATGCCTTCTTTTGCCATAGCATCTATTACAGGAGTCCACTGCTCGTTGTTCTCACCTACAACACCGATTTTGATTGTTGTATCGCCTTCTGTCTTAGCGCTCTCCCCCGCTTTAGTGCTTTCTTCCATCTTCTGACTTGCATCAGCCTTTGTACTCTCTGCACTTGTATCCGCCTTCTGACTTGAACCGCATGCAGTAAGTCCCAAAGTTAAAATAGCGCCTACTGCCAATAATTTACTTAATTTTCTCATAATTAACCTCCTTATGATTATATATATATTTTATCAGTGCTCCGAATATAATCAAATCACTGCATAAAATCCTGTTAATGTGTGTTTTTCTTTATTGCTCTGTTTCCAATGCCCTGTATCAAGCTTACCATTACAAGTATAATGATTACCGTTACATAGGTTACATCAGTCTGATTTCTTTGATGTCCGTATCTTATGGCAAAGTCTCCAAGACCTCCACCGCCTATAGCTCCGGCCATCGCTGTAAGTCCCAAAAGTGATATAAATGTAATCTGTACACCTCTGATAATTCCCGTCATACTTTCTCTTAAATACACTCTGAAAATAATCTCTATAGGTGATGAACCCATACTCTGTGCCGCTTCTATCAGGCCGTTGTCCACTTCATGCAATGCACTTTCAATCTGTCTTGTAAAGAAAGGTACAGTACCGAATACCAAAGGAAGTATCGCACCCTTTGTTCCTATTGCAGTTCCTACCACCATTCTTGTAAAAGGTATAAGAGCCGCAAGAAGTATTACAAAAGGTATTGATCTGAACACATTGATAAGCTTATCTAATATATTATAAATAAATGCATTCTTAAGTATCCCCTTCGGTGCGGTCACAACTATCATAACTCCGAATATAAGACCGAATAAAAGTGAAATTGCACCTGATAATACCATCATATTCAAAGTTTGTAAAGTAGCTTCGATAAGTTCATTCGGTTTAGCCGATATGTTTGGTAAGAGAATGTGTAAAAATTCTTTCATCCTTTATCACCTCCACTCCTA
Organism: Lachnoanaerobaculum sp. OBRC5-5; assembly: GCF_000296385.1. Lineage (GTDB taxonomy): Bacteria > Bacillota > Clostridia > Lachnospirales > Lachnospiraceae > Lachnoanaerobaculum. Next base: position 2,469,383 of record NZ_JH815185.1, on the reverse strand, counting down.
CTTCCTTATCGTGCAAATGCTTGATAGCGGCATCTATATCGGCCTTTTCTCCGCTGACTATCGCCACGGTTCCTCCTATAGGTGCTCCTTTTACTATTTCCACATCCGCATATATTATATTAAGATTTATATTAAACTTTCTGGAAACTTCCGAAATCAGAGCCTCCGAAGTATTGGCTTTCTTATAACTGAGTCTAAGTATAACTTCTCCGGGACTTAACTTAACCACATCAGAGCCTGATGCTATAAGTCCCTCTATCTTTTGAAGATTTGAGGTGGTCTTTATAAAGTCCTTGGTAATCTGATGTTTAGGGTTTGCAAATATTGAGAATACATCTCCTTCTTCCACTACATTACCGTTTTCCATTACCGCCACTCTGTCACAGATCTGCTTTACAACAGCCATCTCATGTGTAATGACCACTATTGTGATTCCGAGCTTTTTATTAAGACTTTGCAAAAGTTCCAAAATGGAAGCCGTGGTCTGAGGATCGAGTGCCGATGTCGCCTCGTCACATAAAAGTACCTTAGGATCGTTTGCAAGAGCCCTGGCTATCGCCACTCTTTGCTTTTGACCTCCCGAGAGCTGACTCGGATATGAATTTTCTTTATCCGCTATATCTACAAGTGCCAAGAGTTCTCTGACCTTAGCCTTTTTTTGAGCCTTTGTAAGTCCGCTTCCAAAAAGTGAATATTCTACATTATCGGCTACCGTCCTTGACGGCATCAAATTAAAGTGCTGGAAAATCATTCCGATTTTTTTTCTTGCTTTTCTTAAATCTCTAGCTGAAAGGGCTGTCAGATCCTTGTCGTCTACAAATACTTTTCCCGAGTTCGGTCTTTCCAAAAGATTTATACATCTTACAAGTGTGGATTTTCCCGCGCCGGAAAATCCAATAATTCCGAATATCTCTCCCTTTTCTATCACTAAAGATACATCTTTCACCGCATGAACCGTATTACTTCCTGCACTGAAAGTCTTTGTAACATTTTTCAGTTCAATCATTGTATCTTTATTTCCTCTTTCCTATCATATTAGTAGGAATTATAAAGCACCTGCAAAGATTTTGCAAGTGCTTTAAAAATAAAATTATTTATCTTTTCCTATTCTCCATACTCCGGGGCTGAATAAAAGAAGCATCGGATATAACTCAAGTCTTCCCGCCAACATATCAAATGTAAGCACCAGCTTTGAAAAATATGAATATATATTGAAGTTTGCCATAGGTCCCACCTTAGCAAGTCCCGGACCTATATTGTTGAATGTAGCCGCTATGGCTGTAAAATTGGTTTCAAAGTCAAAATTATTGAGTGATAGTAAAAACATTGATATTACATATATCATAATATATGTGAGCATAAATACTCTTATATTGTTAAGTACCGGCTTTTCAAGTACCTTACCGTCCATCTTTATAGTTTTTACACCTCTTGGATGAATATAGTAACCAATCTCCTGAAATACAGATTTTAACATAACTATAATTCTTGAAACCTTAATTCCACCACCTGTACTTCCGGCACAGGCACCGCACATCATAAGGAAGATTATTACATTTCTTGAAAGCTGCGGCCAAAGATCAAAGTCTGTGGTTGAATATCCTGTGGTGGTAATAATCGATCCCACCTGGAATGCCGCATGGTTTAGTGCTATCAAAATATTTTCAAAATATCCTCTGATATTTATTGTGATAATAATAATTGCGGCAAAAATTATTCCGAAATACCATCTCACCTCTTCTATCTTAAAGGCATCTTTTTTATGCTTTCCAAGCAGTAAGAAGTAAGCATTAAAGTTAACACCGAAAAGTATCATAAAGACGGTCACCACCACCTGTATCGCATAGGAATAACTTCCAAGGCTGTCCGCCTTTATACCGAAACCTCCCGTACCTGCCGTACCGAAGGTAATACAGAGGGCATCAAATACAGGCATCTTTACAACAAGTAAAATAACAAACTCTATAACCGTCATTACCAGATATATAAGATAAAGAATCTTTGCAGTATCTCTAAGCCTTGGAACAAGTTTTCCGACTACAGGTCCCGGGCTCTCCGCCTTCATAAGATGCATATTGTAGCCGCCTGCCATAGGAAGTATCGCAAGAAGTAACACAATAACACCCATACCGCCTACCCAGTGTGTAAAGCTTCTCCAGATAAGTGATGTATGGCTGAGGCTCTCCACATCTTCAAGTATACTGGCACCCGTGGTGGTAAATCCTGATACCGTTTCAAATAAAGCATCTACCATATTCGGAATCTCACCTGTAAGTACAAAGGGAATTGCTCCCACCACACTGAGTACTATCCATGAGAGTGCAACCATTACAAAACCTTCTCTTGCAAAGAAAACATTTTCAAATTTTTTCTTACTTGAAATAAGGTATCCTATAATTGCAGACACCGCACCTACAACCAAGTACGCCATGCCCTCATGTTCACCGTATATAAGTGATGTTACCGCCGGTATCAAAAAACAGGCAGACTCCAGCATCATCACCTTTCCCACTATATATAATATAATTGAATAGTTCATTACTTTAATATATCCTCTAAATTTTGCATACCCGTAATTCTTGTTATTATAATAACAGAATCATTTCTTTGTAATGTTGACTTACCGTTAGGTATCATCACTTTTCCGTCTCTGATAATACCGGCAACAAGTACACCTTCTCTTATAGGCAATGCCTCCAAGGTGGCACCTGTCATACCGGAATCTTCCTTTATATAAAACTCCAAAGCTTCTACCTTGCCATGTATAATCCTATAAAGTGCCTCGACATTATTGCTTCCTACACTGTTTTGTAATCCTCTTACGTATCTTACAATATATTCCGCCGTGATATGCTTAGGATAGATCATACTTCCAAGATCGAACTTCTCTATAATATCATCAAATGCAATACGATTTATCTTTGTAACTATTTTGGCATTTGAAACACTCTTTGCATAAAGTGAAAGGAATGCATTCTCCTCATCAATTCCGGTAAGCGAAACAAAGGATGAACATTTCTCTATTCCCTCCTCCAATAATACATCCTTATCAGCCGCATCGCCGTGGATGATGACCGCATTCGGAAGCATTGCGGAAAGTTCCTCACATCTTTCATAGGATTTTTCTATTATCTTTACTTTTATTCCAAGAGGTAAGAGCTGCTTTGCCAGGTAGTAGGCGATCGTTCCTCCACCGACTATCATGGTATCTCTTACACCGCTACTGTTGCATCCGACTTTCTTAAAGAAGTCTTTTGCATTTTCTGTGGAGGCCACAATACTTACAATATCTCCGTTTTGCAGTACAAAGCCACCATTTGGTATAATTACCTCCTCTTCTCTTTCCACCGCACATATAAGTACATCCGACTTTATATTTCTTCCGACATCTATAAGGCTCTTTCCGACAAGTATATTGCCCTCAGGTATCTTATATTCCAAAAGCTCCACTCTTCCTCTTCCGAAAGTATCTATTTCTATAGCCGAAGGGAACCTTAAAAGTCTTGCCATTTCTGTAGAAGCCGCATACTCAGGATTGATAGTCATAGCAAGTCCAAGTTCTTTTTTCATAAATCCGATGTCCTGACTGTACTCAGGATTTCTTACTCTGGCTATGGTATGTTCCGCTCCGGCCTTTTTTCCTACCATGCAGCACAGAAGGTTTAACTCATCCGATTCTGTAACTGCAATCAATAGATCCGAATCTTCTATTCCGGCTTCCTCCAATATACTATGTGTCGCTCCGTTTCCTGTAACACCCATTATATCAAGTCTGGCCGCCAAAGCCTTTACAACCGCTTCATCTGTATCAACTATTGTTATATCATGTCCTTCTGCACTAAGTTGCTCCGCGATAGTCGAACCAACCTTACCGCAGCCTACAATTATTATCTGCATTTCCGTCTCCATTATTGAAATACTTATATTATGTTACCTTGTAACATCTGCCTATTGTAGCACAATAAACTTATATTTGCCATATCTAAGAAATTCACTTCTGCCATATCTAAGAAATTCACTTCTTTACTCTGCATATCTATTTTGCTATACTGTAGAAAAATATATTTGTATGGAGGTTTATGTGAAAGTACAAAATATCAAAGACGTTGATGCTTTTTTCAAAGTAATCGATGAATGCAAAGGAACAGTTGAGCTTGTTTCCCCTGAAGGTGACAGAATCAACCTTAAGAGTAAGCTTACACAGTATCTTTCAATGGCAAACATCTTTTCAAACGGCTATATCAAGGAACTTGATCTTGTAGCACATGATAAAGAAGACGTTGAAAGAATAATAAAATTCATGTATCAGGGTGAATAAAATATATTTACCTAAAAAAGATCCGGCATTAAACTGCCGGACCTTTTTTTATACCTTATAAGCATTCTCATTCTTATAATTTTCCACTATTCTGTATTTTCTACTTGGGCTTTCGGTATCATATCGCTTTTGATAAACACCGTCATCATCCACCCAATAATAAGTACCGTTTATAGCCGACTTGATATAGCATTTTACAAACAGATAGTAGTCCTTACCGAAGCAGTAATCCTTTCCTTCAATAGTTTTCCACTCCGCTTTGGCATATTTGTAGTCCTTGTCCACATACCACCATCTGTTATTATCATTGTAATCCTTTATCCAGCCCCTTACAAAGTTTCCGCTTATATAGCCTTCGGATATATGAAACCATGGATTATATCTGCTTGCAATTCTGCCTACAGCCTTCAGCTTTTCCCCTTCACTTAAGTTTTTTACTATGGAAGATGAGGTATTCGGTGCGTTTCTGACTCTTACACCGCTTCCTGTAACTGTAAGTCTTGCACTTATGGGAATTTCATTAACTCCTGTATCGGTAGAGCTTTGTTTAACTGACTTTTTTTCATAGCCGGGCCTTGCAAACCCCACTATTGTATAGCCTTTCCCTTCAAAGCTTCTCTTTCTTGTCATTACCATACCGCCGTTTGCGATATTTCCGCTGCCGGTATTGCCCTCTATTGTTTCATATGTACCGTCTCTGTTTGCCGAAATTACAATTCCCGCATGATTTACTCTTCTTGATTTTGATGCCTCTGCAGTCAGAATAAGAATGATATCTCCTCTTTGTCCCTTATCAAAAAGCATATTTTTATTTTTGTAATAACTGTATACGCTTTCCGTGGAGGCTGTCTTCATTCCGTCACAAAAAACATGTTCCACTCCGGCCATCCTGAAAATATCCCAAAGAAAAGTCACACACCATGGATATGTTGCCACACTGCCGTCATATACTTCCTGCCCGTAATAATCTGTGTTAAATACTACATTATTGCTTTCCGGCGGATCTTCAGTAACACCGACATATTCTTTTGCTTTGTTTATTACATCATCAATTAAAGACATTTGATGTCTCCGTCCGCTATTTCTATTTTGCCTTCTTTTAAAAGATGTCCTACCGCTCTTTTGAAAGCATTCTTACTAAGCTTAAGCTCCGCCTTTATTCTATCGGGAGAAACGCTCTCATCAAAACCTAAGCTTCCGCCTCTACTCTCAATTATATTGTAAAGAATATCCGCATCGGTAAGCAGCTGTCTGTAAGCCTTTTTTCTCGGACTCAAGTCAAGCTTTCCGTCTTCTCTTACTCTTATAACTCTCATATCAAGTCTGTCACCGATTTTGATGTCCTCAAAACTCTCATTTGGCGGTATCATGCCGTTGTACTTGTCGTCTACCGCTACAAATATACCCATCTTTTTGATTTCAAATACCGTTCCGACAACTTCATCGTCCTTTTTATACGGACTGTTCGGTGAAAGATGTGAATAGACCTTTGCACTGGCCGCAAGTCTGTTACTCTTATCTACATAAAGATATACAAGTATCTCATCACCCTCTTTTACCTTATTCACAGTCTCCTTAAAAGGTAAAAGCACATCTCTTTCAAGTCCTATATCAAGAAACGCTCCTATTCCTGTTGTAGATTTTACAAGTAGTCTTCCGACTTCTCCAACCAAAATTTTAGGTCTTCTTGTAGTCGCAATAAGTCTGTCTTTACTGTCACGATATACAAATACTTCTATCTCACTTCCCACTTCACAGCCTTCCGGTACTTCCTTCATAGGCAAAAGTACTTCTTCACCGTTCCCGTCTGTAAGATATACACCGAAATCTTTCTTTCTGTCAACTTTCAGGCTCTGTATTTTTCCTAATTCCATAAATCCCCCTTAATATTCAAATCTGGCGATAGCATATGTATCTCCCTTTGGATCTGCCAGATTTACAATATATGAATTTTCATTCTTTGTAATTCTAGGTAAAATCACATCATTCAATACGGCCGCCTTCTTGTATTGTACACTTATTTTTTTTACTTTGAAATCTTCTTCAATAATATTTTTTGCTTTACTTACATATACCGCATTATTCATATGATGATTTGTATCCAAATCATTCTTGCTTACCACAATTTCCTTGCCGAGTTCGTACTCTGTCGGTATATCAAATTTTCTGACAATCTCAGTCATATCGAGGCGTTTCTCATTTCCTGCCAAATACTTTTTTAAAGCTTCATCTGTAGGTTTGGTAGGTCTTTTATTGTCCAAATCATAATGAAACCATATGGAATCCGCTTTTACCAAAAACTCACCGTTTTCATCTTTTAAAAAGAAATTTCTATAGCCGTAAAAGCTTTTAAAGTTGTAGGCAAATGTGCCTACTTCCACTTTCTGTGCAAGTCCCGGCAATCTGCTTATATCTATCTGCCAGGAATTCACCCACCAGGCTTCCTTTTTCCCTTGTAAATATTTTATTCCAAGTCCCATGTCCTCAGATTGAAATGTTGAACAGTCCTGAAATAAATTCAAAAGTCCTACCAAAGACAGCTCTCCATTCTCCCCCAACTCACTGTATCTGATTCTTTCATTAAATGAATACATTTGACTACCTTACCTCACTGTCTCTTATTTTAAAAGAGATTTGAAATACTCAAAAATTTCCTCACCTACTACCGCATCATCTCTTCTTTGTTTATAAGACATTCTCTCAGGATGAAACTGTGTAGCTATAATCGGTAATTCTTCATGTATAACGGCTTCACATACTCCGTCCTCGGAGCGTAAAACCGCCTTCAGTCCTTTCCCGAGTTTTTTTGCGCCTTGGTGATGTGCGGAGTTTATATTGAAAGTTTTACCGTAAAATTTTTCAAACAAATTTCCTTCTTCTACACTTTTTACACTGTGTATGCTGTCATTATCATTTTTTCTTGTATGAATATCTCTTGTTGCAAGATCCTGATGTAAACTTCCTCCAAAGTATATATTTATAAGCTGCATACCTCTGCAAATGCCTAAGATGGGCTTTTTTGCCTTTACAAATGCATCTAAAATATCTCTTTGTGCTTTATCAAGCTCTCTGTCAGGCTCATCCGAACCGTTCATTTCTTCACCATAGTAAACAGGATCTATATCTCCACCACCGGGAAGAAGCAGACCGTCACATTTTATGGCTTCATCCACATCAAGAGTTGCGATAACTTCTATATCATTTTCTTTTAAAGCATCGATATAATTTGTCAAGTTTTCAGTCCCTGCAAGTGCTACCTTCTTCATAAAAAATCCTCGTCTATATATACTAAAAAACTCCCACAAACATCATTGTTTGAATGGGAGTTGTAAAAGCTGGGCTACTAGGATTCGAACCTAGAAATGCTGGAGTCAGAGTCCAGTGCCTTACCATTTGGCGATAACCCAAAACTGACTTTAATAGGATACTGCACTTAAATACATTTGTCAATAGAAAAATGAACTTTTTATTTAAAATTTTCAAATAAATAGAGCCTATTAAACAGGCCCTATCTTCTAAAAAATTTTATTCCCATCTTTCAAACAAATCTTCAAACTTCAGGGTATCATCTTTTTTTATAACCTTACTTCTGCCGTCTCCGTAATCATAGCAAAAAGTCGTCCATAGGTTTCTCTTTCCAAATCCTATTTTTACAAGTTTATCTAAAACGATACCGCCCTGTGGAAGCTCTTTTTTTAAAAAATCGCACAGCTCATCAAGAGTTTTTATATCGACAAAATCATTTATACCCTGTTTAAAGGTTATAGACTTATACTCATTGTCGTCTTTATCAAAAATTCTTATATGCTTCATATTTTGATTGAAGTTATTTATTCTCTCGGCTGTTTCATTGCCCTCTATAAGAGAAAAACCTCCCTGCATATAGGCTTTTTCTATCTTATAATCCTTTAATGTATCATCTTTTTCGGTTTCTCTTTCGATGTCCACATTTTTACCGTCATACTTCACATCATAAATATCGCCTTTAAAATCCATATATTTTAAACGGGAACATGTGGCATTTGCAACCATGCATTTTACACTTGCCTCTTCCTGAAATCCCTTTTTAAGGCTTGGCTTTGAAAACTCTTTTTTATCCTCTTTAGACTTTGAGTATTCAGCCATATCATCCTCGGAACTCTTAGGCCTTGATCTATTCATCATTAGAAGAACCGCCACTATCGCTACCGCAACCGCCGCTATAATAATTAAATTCATATCTTCTTCTTTCCGACAGTCGCCTTTTTATCTTCCCCGGCAATAAGTACCATACAACTTCTGCCTTCAACAGATATCTTTCTTTGGTCTTCTGTCTTAACAACATCTTTCTTAAACGGGGTATTTATATCATCCGTATTTACCAATACTTTCCATGAGCTTCCTCTCTTTATGGTAGGAAGCGAAAACTCATGTCTGTCCCAATGCATATTTAAGATAATATATATATCCTGTTTTCCTTCTATAAGTATTCCCATCTGCCTGTTATAGTATTCAAAATCCGGCTTCCACACCTGCATACCGTGGACAGAGGTTTTAGACTTTTCCACGCCCGAAATATACTCTCTTCTGAATTCAAGCATAGCCCTTACAAAGTCAAGAAAGTCCTTATTCTTGTTTACAAGCTTCCAATTGAAATAGCTTATCTCATTGTCCTGACAATATGTATTATTATTTCCGTTCTTTGACTGTAATATCTCATCTCCGCTGCATATACATGGAGTTCCTTTAGATATCATTAAAAGTAAAACAGCATTCAAATACATCCTCTTTCTTAGGTTAAGTACCTGCATCTTTTTTGTATCACCCTCAAATCCGCAGTTCCAGGAAAAGTTCATATTTGATCCGTCAGCATTGTCTTCACCATTGTCTTCATTATGCTTATAATCATATCTGTATATATCGGCAAGTGCAAATCCGTTGATATCCGAAATAAAGTTTAAATAATTGCTCTTATCCGCAATCACATTTGCAACGAAAGGAACCATTCCCTCATCACTTTTCAGATATTTTCTCATATTGTTCATATAATCATAATCCATAGAGATGATGTTTTTGCCCTTGTTTTCATATATCTTATTTGTAAATATGAATTTGCTGTCAAGAAGATAAGGATCTTTTACAATATCATCACAGTAATCAACTCCTGTGAGATGAAAACCGTCTATATGGTATTCAATTTTCCAGTATCTTAATACATCAATTATATAGCTGATATTTTTCTTGGCAAAGAAAAACTCCTGTATGACTCCGATACCTGCTTCATGCAGGGCCTTTACCATACTCTTATATTCATTTACAGGATTTCTGTTTTTTCTCGTAGAATAACTTGCCTTAGGTGCAAAGTTTAAACTGTCTGCATATCCCCAATAGTTTATTCTGATTTTTTCCTGCTTTTCTTTCTTCTCCTTATCAAAAAGGGAAATCCAACTTCCTCCGACTCTTATAAATTCATCAAATTCTGTAGCAGGCATTATATCAGCAAAATCCACGCCAATGTCTTTTAAATAGTCTACCTTACTTATAAGTCCTTTAAATGTACCCTTGTCCACAACCTTTGAGCTGTTTGATTTTGTAAAACCTCTTATATGAAGCCTGTAAATAAATGCTTCATCCAAAGTTTTATTGTCCAAGTTGTTTTCAAAATCATTACCCCAGTCAAATTCACTTATATACACAGGGCTTCTTCTCGGGTTATCTATAAGACTAGTTTTACCGAAACTGTCTCTACCCGAAAAGCATTTACCGTATTCATCCGGAAAAAGTCCTTTTTCATCTTCAAAAGCATACTCAAAAGTTTTCTTAAGGCGTGTATTTACCTGTAAAAACCACACATCTCCTATTCTTGATTCTTTTGGAAACTCTATTCTTTCTACAGGCGCTTCTTCATTTCTTTCATAAAGGTTTAAATAAAGGTGTTCACATTTTCTTATAACCTTTATAAAAAAACAAGAGGGCGTCACAGTCATACCAAGCGGATAAGAATAACTTCTACCTCTCTCTTTCTGAACTACCATAACGCACCTCCTTTAAGTCATATATTTATATTTCAATATCCAGTTCTACCGGACAATGATCCGAACCTAAGATATCACTGTGTATCTTAGCTTCCTTTATTCTATCTTTTAATTTATCAGATACTATAAAATAGTCAATACGCCAACCGACATTCTTTGCTCTGGCACCGCCCATATAGGACCACCATGAGTAAGCATCCGTTTTATCCGGATACAGTACTCTGAAGCTGTCGCAAAAGCCTGAGGTCAAAATAACATCCATCTTGCCTCTTTCCTCATCTGTAAATCCGGCATTTTTCCTATTGGTCTTAGGATTTTTCAAATCTATCTCTTTATGAGCAACATTCAAATCACCGCAGAATATCACCGGCTTTTTTTCTTCAAGCTTTAAGATATAGGAGAGGAAAGCATCTTCCCAAGTCATTCTGTAGTCAAGTCTTGTAAGACCTCTTTGAGAGTTTGGAGTATAGCAGGTTATCAGATAAAAATCTTCATACTCCGCCGTAATAACTCTACCCTCATTATCATGTTCCTCTATACCGATGCCGTAAGTTACATTAAGAGGCTTATCTTTAGTAAATACAGCCACGCCTGAGTAGCCTTTTTTTTGCGCATAATTCCAATAGTCATAATATCCCGGAAGGTCAAGCTCTATTTGACCTTCTGAGAGCTTTGACTCCTGTATGCAGAAAATATCTGCATCAATATCTCTAAAGAAGTCTAAAAACCCCTTGGTAACGGCGGCTCTAAGTCCGTTGACATTCCATGAAATCATTTTCTTTGTACTTGCCATATCAATCATCACTCTCTTCATCTGCTGAAACAGTATATGTAAATCTCTTTCTTGCCATCTCATCAGACTCAAGGTACTCATCATATGTAGTAATCTTGTCTATAAGACTTCCGTTAATGATTTCCATAATTCTGTTAGCTGTAGTCTGTACTACCTGATGGTCTCTTGATGAGAAGATAAGTACACCCTTGAACTTTTCAAGTCCGGTGTTGAGTGCTGTAATAGACTCCATATCAAGGTGGTCGGTAGGCTCGTCAAGTATAAGTACATTTGCTCCGCTTATCATAAGCTTTGATAGCATACAACGAACCTTCTCTCCTCCTGAGAGTACATTCACTTTCTTTACACCGTCTTCACCTGCAAAAAGCATTCTTCCAAGGAAACCTCTTACATATGTAGCATCCTTGATTTCAGAATATCCTGTAAGCCAGTCAACTATTGTTTCATCACCTGAGAAATCCTTGGTATTGTCCTTAGGGAAATAGCTCTGTGTAGTGGTAAGACCCCATTTATAGCTTCCGCTGTCAGGCTCCATCTCTCCTGCAAGGATCTTGAAAAGTACGGTCTTTGCCTTTTCATTAGGTCCTACAAGTGCCACCTTGTCTTCTCTGTTTAACACAAAGCTGATATTATCAAGAATTTTCTCTCCGTCGATAGTCTTTGAAAGATTCTCAACTGTAAGAACTTCATTACCTATCTCTCTTGCAGGTCTGAAGTCGATATATGGATATTTTCTTGAAGAAGGCTTAATGTCATCAAGCTCTATTTTTTCCAAAGCTCTCTTTCTGGATGTAGCCTGCTTTGATTTTGAAGCATTTGCAGAGAATCTTTGGATAAACTCCTGCAACTCCTTGATCTTTTCTTCTTTCTTTCTGTTTGCTTCCTTCATCTGGCGAACCATAAGCTGACTTGACTCATACCAGAAATCATAGTTTCCTGCATAAAGCTGTATCTTGCCATAGTCGATATCTGCAATCATTGTACAGACTTTATTAAGGAAATATCTGTCATGAGATACAACTATAATTGTGTTTTCAAAGTTTATAAGGAACTCTTCAAGCCAGGCAATAGCATCCAAATCAAGGTGGTTTGTAGGCTCGTCAAGTAAAAGTATATCCGGATTACCGAAGAGCGCCTTTGCAAGAAGCACCTTTACCTTAAGGTTTGACGGCATATCACTCATCAATGTATAGTGATGTTCAGTATCGACTCCAAGTCCGTTCAGAAGTGCCGCCGCATCGGATTCTGCCTCCCAACCGTTCATATTTGCAAACTCACCTTCAAGGTCAGCCGCCTTTATACCGTCTTCTTCAGTAAAATCAGGCTTTGCATATATTGCATCCTTTTCCTTCATTATCTCATACAGCCTTGCATTTCCCATTATTACCGTATCCAAAACAGTATATGTATCATATTTGAAATGGTCCTGCTCCAAGAATGAAAGTCTCTCTCCCGGTGTTATTACTATATCACCGTTTGTAGGTTCTATCTTCCCTGAGAGTATCTTAAGGAATGTTGACTTTCCGGCACCGTTTGCACCTATAAGTCCATAACAGTTGCCCGGTGTAAATTTTATATTAACATCTTCAAAAAGGGCTTTCTTCCCTAATCTGAGTGTTATTCCGTTTGCACTAATCATTATAATTCTCCTAAGAGTTTATCAACTGCCGCCATCTTTGTACATAGACACAGAAGGTTTGCCGCTATCTCCAAATCCGCTACAGGCGGGAATGAAGGAGCGATACGAATATTCTTATCATCCGGATCTTTTCCGCCCGGGAATGTAGCTCCTGCACCTGTCATTACAACACCGGCCTTTTTACATTTTGATACAACTTCCTTAGCACATCCGTCCATTGTATCAAAAGAGATAAAGTATCCGCCCTTCGGCTTTGTCCAGCTTGCTATACCAAGACCGCCAAGTTCTTTTTCAAGAGTATCTATTACCATCTCAAACTTAGGTCTGAGTGAGTCGGCATGCTTTTTCATATGCTCTACCATACCGTGAATATCTTTGAAATATCTTACATGTCTAAGTTGATTTACCTTATCATGTCCGATTGTCTGCATCTTCAACTGTTTCTTTATATCCTCAAGATTGTTATGTGATGTTGCAAGTGCCGCAATACCTGATCCCGGGAATGTAACCTTTGATGTGGAAGCAAACTTATATACAAGATCAGGATTTCCCGCTCTCTTACACTCAGCCAAAATCTCTATAAGGTGATCCTGGTCAAGGTCATAGAGATGATGAATTGTATATGCATTATCCCAATAAATTCTGAAATCCTTGGCGGCAGGCTTTAATCTTGCAAATCTTCTTACAACTTCGTCAGAGTATGAGTTTCCTGTAGGATTTGAATACTTCGGTACACACCAGATTCCCTTTATTGAGTCATCCTTTTGCACAAGTTCTTCTATCATATCCATATCGGGACCGCTCTCAAGCATCGGTACACATACATTCTCAAATCCGAAATACTCCGTTATTGCAAAATGTCTGTCATATCCCGGTACTATACAAAGGAACTTTACTTTGTCAAGCTTACACCATGGTGTTGAACCCATTACTCCATGTGTATATGATCTTGAGATACAGTCATACATTACATTAAGACTTGAGTTTCCGTAGATAATAAGGTTATCTGCCGGAACCTCCATCATATCACCCATAAGCTCCTTTGCCTCAGGAATACCGTCAAGTACGCCGTAGTTTCTGCAGTCTGAACCGTTCTCACTCATAAGATCTTTATCTGATGAAAGTACATCCATAAGTCCCATAGAGATATCAAGCTGCTCCTGTGAAGGCTTTCCTCTGCTCATATCAAGTTTCAAGTCTTTGGCCTGCATAGCCTTATATTCAGCCTTCAAGCTTTTCTTAAGCTCCAAAAGTTCCTCTTTTGTCAATTCTGCGTATGGTTTCATTATCTTCTCCTTATACCTGTTTGTTATTTTTGCTCATTTCTTCAAGCTTTGCATTCAACTCATCTAATTTCTTTTGGCATTCAAGTATCTTTGATCTCTGATCAAATACCAGCTCATCATCTTTTAAAAGATCGTTGGCCGCTACATACTCTCCTATAACCATTTTGTAGGACTTTATAATATCCTCTTCTATTTTTATGTCTCTTTTGAGCTTTGTAATATCGGCAATTTCTCTGCCCTTATTTAAAGCATTCTGTGCTATTTTCTGTCCTTCTTCTTTAGCAATACTTCCATATATGCTTAACTTCTTGAAAAAATCTTCCATATAGCCTCCTTTATTCAAATATTAACAGTATAATTACTTTATCAACTTTTAGCAAGTCCAAGGTTACAGTTAGACAATAAATTATTTTAATGCCAAAAATGCGGCCATATTTCCTCTGATATCTCCCATTATTCTATGGGAATAAAGTAAATCCGGATTGCAAGCGGTACAAATATTTGATGTAAATATATTCTCAGGCAAAACTCCCGCCTCTTTTAAGACTGTTTCATTCGCTTTCCAAAGTGAAAGTCTGAAATGATCCTCTCCGTCTTCTCTGAAAATACTCTCGATATCTTCACTTTTAAAATTTTTTGAAAACTCTTCATACACATCTTCACTTACCTGGTAGCAGTCTTGACAAATCCCGGGGCCTATACAGGCAATTACATCCTTTGCATCCGTACCGAAGTTTTTTGCCATCTCATCTATCATTACCGCGCCCATTCTTTTGCAGGTGCCTCTCCACCCCGAATGTGCAAGTCCTATTACCTGTTTTTTTCTGTCATAAAAATAAAGCGGAATACAGTCTGCAAAAAAAGCCCCCAAGGTAATGCCTCTCTCATCAGTTATCAGTCCGTCAATATTTCTGTAGTCTCTTTCAACCGATACTCCCTTACCCATATCGCTTTTATTCACTACTCTTACATTGATGGAATGCTCCTGATATGAGAGCACAAAACTGTCTTCCTTTACTCCCAGCGCTTTTGCCATTCTTTTATAATTCTCAAGCACACCCTCTTTATTATCAGGCTCTCTGCTGAAACTTAAATTCATAGAGGCATAAGGGCCTTCGCTTACCCCTCCTATCCTTGTGGAAAATCCCTGAACAAGCTCCTCATATTTTTCCAATACTTCAAACGAAAAATATTCCACTCCGTTTTCCGCCTTTTTCAGTTTCAAAATGTTTTTATCATTCTTTTTTAATATCTTTATACTCAATAAAATGCTCCTTTTATCCAGTCTATCTTCTCACCCATTATTCCTATACAGTCAAATCTTATACTGTGCATGAAATAATGCTTTTCATTAAGATAATACCTTGCCAGTTTTCGTATTTTCTGTTGCTTAAAATATCCTACAGACTCAAGCGGATATCCGAAGCTTTCATCTTTCCTGTATTTTACTTCTATAAATAATAATACATTGCCTTCTATGGCGATAATATCTATCTCACCGAATCTGTTTCGGTAGTTTCTTTCAAGTATTATAATTCCGTTATTTTCAAGAAAAGAGGCAGCAATTGCCTCCCCCTTGTTTCCGACTTCTCTTTTATTCACTTGCAAAATTTCCTATAAATGATTTTCTGTGTATGGCACATGGCCCTATTTCCTTTAAAGCCGCTATATGTGTCGCCGTACCGTAGCCCTTATTTGATGCAAAGCCGTACTCAGGGTAGATTTTATCATACTCTGCCATAAGCCTGTCTCTGGTGACCTTTGCAAGTATACTTGCTGCAGCTATATTTACACTCTTGGCATCTCCTTTTACTATACCCACCTGCTTTATATTTATATCAGGTATATGTACAGCATCCACCAGTAAAACATCAGGTGTTTTTTCCAGTGCATTTACGGCCTCTCTCATTGCCTCATAAGTAGCCTGTAATATATTTATCTCATCTATCAAAGTATTTGAAGCAATACCTATACCGTACGCTATGGCGTTTTGCTTTATTTCATCAAATAAAACATCTCTTCTTTTTTCCGTCACCTTTTTGGAGTCATTTAAAAAAGGAAGGAAGATGTCCTTCGGCAAAATTACCGCAGCCGCCACCACAGGACCTGCAAGCGGCCCTCTGCCTGCCTCGTCTATACCGGCAACATATGCCAAATCGCTGTATTTATTTTCAAATTCTCTCATGCCCTCAAGTCTTACTCTCTCAAGGGCAAGTTTTTCTTCACTTATTTTCCTCATCCTGTTTTCCTACGGCATTTGTAATGTAACTCTTCCAAGTTTCCCCGACCTGAACTCATTTACAAAGATACTTGCGGCCTTATCATAGTCAAGCTCATTGCCCTTCTTTGTACAACCTCTTAAGTTTGCTATTTTTATTAAAACGGCATTTTCATCATCACCGTCTTCCATCTCAAATCTTTCTGTAAGTATCTCAGGCCTGTTTTTAATAAACCATTTAATAAGTTCAAGCCCCAGCTCTCTGATATCTATAATCATATCGTTTATAGAGCCGATAAATGCAATCATCTCACCGATGTTTTCGTCTTCAAACTTTGGCCAAAGTATTCCCGGAGTATCTAAAAGTTCTATCTGACCTTTAAGTTTTATCCACTGATTCCCCTTGGTAACTCCCGGTTTATTTCCGGTCTTTGCCATTGCTCTTCCTGAAACCGAGTTTATAAGTGTGGACTTTCCGACATTCGGAATACCTGCCACCATTGCTCTTACAGGTCTGTTTTTAATTCCTCTTTTGGCGTCTCTTTCTCTCTTTTCCTTTGAAACATTCTCTATAGCCTTTATCAGTGCATTCACTCCGTTTTTCTTTCTGGAGTCCATAAACATGCACTCATAACCCTGCTCCTTATAATGGCTTGCCCATCTGTTGTTTGCACTCTCATCGGAGAGATCAGCCTTATTTAATATAATAATTCTGGACTTATTGGAGCCCAGTTCCATGATTTCCGGATTTCTTGTAGCCTCAGGTGCTCTGGCATCCGTCATCTCTATAATAATATCCACAAGCTTTATGGCATCTGACATGGCTCTTTTTGCCTTGGTCATATGACCCGGGTACCATTGTATCTTCATAAACTATCCTTTCATCAGGCTCTATTTTATAAAACCTATCCTTTTTACAGGCAATACTCTGATCCATGCATTACCTATAATCATATCTTCCGTCACATTTCCTATTGTAGAGATTCTGGAATCTTCACTTCCGACTCTGTTATCACCCAATACAAAATATTCATTGCTTGCCAACTTAATTTCATCTGCCGCCAAACCGCCCGATGAAGCCTCAAAAAACTTATCCAATGCTTCACCGTCTATATAAACCAAACCTTCTCTTATATTAACACTTTCACCCGGAAGCCCTATTACTCTTCTGATACATATTCTTCCGTCTGTATTTTGAAATGCTATCAAATCATATCTTTTAGGTTTTAAAAAAGTATATGCGGCTTTATTTATAAGTACAGCCTCTCCCTGCTCTATCTGCGGTGACATGGACTGACCGACCATAAAGGTTTTCGCTCCGAATATATACACCACAAACCATGCAAGTGAAAGTATCACTGCCAATTGCATCAATATGTCCAGTATTATTAAAAATCTTGACTCTTGTTTTTTTATTTTCATTTATTGACCTGTTTTTTTATTTTGTTTTTTGTTAAACTGATTATAGCATAAATGATGTTAGGAGAAAACTATGGAATATCGTATAGAGCATGACTCTATGGGCAGTATTGAAGTACCTGTGGACAAATATTACGGCGCTCAAACAGCAAGAAGTCTTTCAAACTTTAAAATTGGTACCGAAAAAATTCCGATGGAGGTGATAAGAGCATTTGCATATCTGAAATCAGCCTGTGCCGCTACAAATCTTGAACTTGGAAAATTGACTGAGGAAAAGTCAAACATTATAAGTAAGGTTTGCAATGAAATACTTGAAGGTAAACTTGACGAGCACTTTCCGCTCTCCGTATGGCAGACCGGCAGCGGTACTCAGAGCAATATGAATGTAAATGAGGTAATTACCAATAGAGGCAATGAGATTTTGGGTAAAAAGCTTTTGCATCCGAATGATGATGTAAATATGTCACAAAGCTCAAACGACACCTTCCCCGCCGCAATGCATATAGCTGCAGTTTTGGAAGTACAGGATAAGCTCCTCCCTTCTTTAGATAAGCTGATACTTGCATTTAAAAAGCTTGAAGAAGAAAATGAAGGAATTGTAAAATCCGGAAGAACACATTTACAGGATGCCACTCCTATCGCCTTTTCACAGGAAATAAGCGGATGGAGGGCTTCCCTTGAAAATGATTATAAGCAAATAGAAAGTGCGCTTCCCTTTATAAAAAAGCTTGCTCTCGGTGCCACTGCGGTAGGTACAGGCCTCAATGCTCCTAAGGGATTTGATACTCTGGTTGCAAAGAATATATCAAAACTTACCGGTAAAGATTTTGTCACAGACAGCAATAAATTCCATGCTTTAACTTCAAAATCCGAACTTGCCTTTGTACATGGAGCACTTTCATCTCTTTCAGGCGATTTGATGAAAACAGCAAATGATATAAGATGGCTTTCAAGCGGACCAAGATGCGGTTTGGGTGAGATATTTATCCCTGAAAACGAACCCGGAAGCTCAATAATGCCGGGAAAAGTAAATCCTACACAGTGCGAGTCGATGACCATGGTATGTGTACAGGTAATGTCAAATAATACGGCTGTAAATATGGCATCAAGCCAGGGAAATTTTGAGCTGAATGTATTTATGCCTGTGCTTATCCATAACTTCCTTCAGTCTGTCAGAATTTTATCTGAAGGAATGGACTCATTCAGAGTTCACTGTGTGTGCGGTATCAAGGCAAACAAACAAAAAATGCATGAAAATCTGCATAATTCACTGATGCTTGTAACCGCAATCAGTCCATATATCGGATATGAGAACGCTGCAAAAGTTGCCAAGCTTGCACATGAGAAAAATATTTCTCTGAAAGAGGCGACTCTTGTCATGAATCTTATGACAGAGGAAAAATTTGATGAGGTATTTAAACCTGAAGAAATGATATAAAAGAAAGGATATTTATGCAACAAACCAAGAAGCAGGATATGACCAAGGGGAATATTACCTTCGGGCTTTTATTATTCTTCTTCCCCATACTCCTTGGAACTTTCTTCCAACAGCTGTATAACACTGCAGACGCGGTTATAGTAGGTCAAAATGTCGGAAAGCTCGGACTTGCGGCCGTAGGCGGAACCACAAGTACAATAATCAATCTTTTTATAGGCGTTTTTGTAGGATTATCCTCCGGTTTCAGTGTAATCGTCTCACAACACTATGGTGCAAAAAATGATAGGCTTGTAAGTATATGCGTTCATACTTCAATTGCGTTTTCACTTATAGTGGGAATCATAGTCAGTATATTAGGTATAATATTTTCAAAGACAATGCTTGCAAATATGAATATTCCGGATGACATGATGTCTATGGCATTACCCTATCTTCAAATATACTTTCTGGGACTTGCACCTAATCTTATCTACAATATGGGAGCCGGACTTCTTCGTGCTGTAGGTGATTCCAAAACTCCGCTTATATTCCTTGTTATAAGCTGTTTCGTGAATATAGTTTTAGATATCATATTGATACGCTATATGAATATGGGCGTAACAGGTGCAGCAATTGCAACCGTTACATCACAAATAATCAGTGCCGTATTGGTCATCATAGTGCTCTATAAAAGAAATGATGCATTAAAATTGAGATTAAAGAGTTTACAAATAAATTTTTCGGAGCTCAGTAAAATGATAAGTATAGGTACTGCCGCAGGAATGCAATCTGCCATGTACACCATTGCAAATATACTTATTCAGGCCTCTATAAACATTCTCGGTACCGATACAATTGCCGCTTTTACCGCCTACGGTAAAATAGACACTCTCTTTTGGATGACTATACAGTCTCTCGGAATCTCCGTTACCACCTTCACCGGACAAAACTTCGGCTACGGTAATAAAGAAAGAGTAAAAAAAGGAATAATATACGGAATGATTTTAGCTGTCGTAGTTACCGGAATAGTAATGATAATGTTAAAGCTCTTTGGAAGAAGTATTTATACCCTGTTTACCAAGGACGAGAATGTGTTAAAGATAGGTACGGATATGCTGAATTTTATGGTTGTCGCCTTCCCGGCATACATTATTATTGAGATCTTCTCAGGGTCTCTCAGAGGAATAGGTGACAGCTGGATACCTATGATAATGACCGCCGGCGGTGTATGTATACTTCGAATAGTCTGGATAATTGTAATGGTACCGAAATTCCCGAATTTCTATACAATACTCTGGGCTTATCCGATTTCATGGATTATCACCAGCACACTGTTTTTGATATACATGTTCAGCTTCAGCAAGATGAAGCTTTGGTTAAAATCCAATATATATACTATTGATTAACAAAAAGGCTGTAACTTAATTTTTCATAAGTTACAGCCCCGCTTTTTATCTCGGTTTTCTTACTTCTATACCTCTTGACTCTATGCTTTGTCTTATATTAAGCATTTGTTGGTCTGTATTTGCTATCACATCTGCACATTCCTTAAGCTGTCTTTCAACATCATCGGAATCAATAAAATCTTTTTTATATTTCAGCTGATGATCAAGGCTCGCCCAAAAATCCATGGCAATAGTCCTTATCTGTACCTCAACCCTCATAGGCTGCTTTTTCTCCGAGAAAAATACCGGTATCTCGATAATAAGATGGTAAGAGCGATATCCGTTTTCCTTAGGCTTTTTTATATAATCCTTTACGGCAATCAGATTTACATCGTCCTGTCTTGTAAGCATATCGGCCACTTCATAAATATCATCAAGAAATGAACAGATAACTCTTATACCTGCCACATCATCCAGATTATTGACTATTGAATCAAGTGTAAGCGGAAGTCCACGTCTTTTTAACTTTTCCACAATGCTTTTCGGCTTTTTTACTCTTGATTTTATCACCTCTATAGGGTTTCTTCTGTTTTTAACCGAAAGTTCATCATTTAAAACTTCCAGCTTTGTCTTTACTTCCCTGATTGCACAGGTATACATCATCATGGCCTCTTGAAATTTCTGTGCCATTTCATGTATTTCTTCAGGTATCTGTACCAAATCGGGAACTTGTACAATGGACTGCTCCAATTCGTTATTCGGGTTATTTGATATATACATAAGCTCTCCACTTCTTTTGCATACTCTTTCCGGTATATTCCCCGGTCAAAATAATTATTTTAAAATATAATCTGCCGCTTCATCAAACCAAGGTGCCTTAACATACTCTACAAGACCTGCGTCCACCTGTCTCGCCACTTCAGGATCTATAGGAAGCTTTGCAAGTACCTTCAATCCTTCTTTTTTTGCTATCTCATCAATATGACTCTTTCCGAATATCTCATGCTTGCTTCCACAATCAGGACACTCAAAATAGCTCATATTCTCAACAAGACCGAGTATAGGAACATTCATCTTTTTAGCCATGTTTACAGCCTTTGCAACTATCATAGAAACAAGCTCCTGAGGACTGGTAACTATTATAATTCCGTCAACAGGTATTGACTGGAAAACTGTAAGCGGAACATCTCCTGTACCCGGAGGCATATCAACAAACATATAGTCGATATTGTTCCATACGGTATCCTTCCAAAACTGCTTTACAACACCTGCTATTACAGGTCCTCTCCATATAACCGGATCTGTCTCATTCTCTAAGATAAGATTTGTACTTACCACATTGATTCCCGTATTTGTAACAGCCGGAACCATAAGCTGATCATATGTAACCCCAAGCTTTCCGCTAAGCCCGAATGCCTTAGGTATGGAAGGTCCTGTGATATCGGCATCTATAATACCGACTCTAAAGCCCTTTGACATTGCCTTTACCGCCATAAGAGATGTTACAAGGCTCTTACCGACGCCTCCCTTTCCGGAGACAATTCCTATAACTTTATTTACACTGCTTTGAGGGTCAAGCTCTTCCCTGAATTCATTATTTGCCATATTAAAAACCGTATAGACCGATGTCTATAATTTCCTTTCTTACTTAGTATAATACTCTATTGAGCACAAAGTAATTATACTAAAATAATCAATATTTTTCTATGCGTTTTGTTACATATCTGACTTTTATATTTTAAATCTTCTCCACTACCTTTACATTGTCGCTGCCAAGTCTTTCGCCAAGTATTCTGACAGCCTCATCCGCAGGCACTCCCCACTCACCTCCAAGGTCCTTTTTTGCTCTTTCTTTTTTCAGATATATAATTACACTGTCATTTCCGCTCATCATACCTATATCTGTAAGGAGGTTTCCAAGATCCTCTTCATAGCTTTCCTTATCGGCATACTGTATCCAAAGTTCTTTTTTCACTCTTCCGAACTCACTTACAGTATCTACTATTAGTTTGCCTTCCTCTTCTCCCGAGGTATCAACTCTTCCCTTAACAAATACTTTTCCACCCTCTACCAGCTCATTGCCGTAGTTTTCAAACGCCTTCGGGAATACCACAAGTTCTATTCTTCCATACAGATCTTCAAGAGTACATATGGCCATCATATCGCCTTTTTTGGTAAATCTTTTATTTACCTCCACCAGCAATCCGCCAATGGTCAACTTAATTTCCGACTCCAAAGGAATCTCTCCGTTTTCATCCGGATAAAAGTCAATGCTTCTTGCATCGGAGTGCTTTTCCAAAAGTGAAATATATTCTTCCAAAGGATGTCCGCTCACATACATTCCCATAACTTCCATCTCATATTTTAGAAGTTCTTCTTTAGGATACTCCTCTATATGAATAAGTTCAGAAACAAAGCTATCCTTATCCTCTTCACTTACCACATCAAAAAATGACATCTGACCGGGGATTACAGCCTTACTCTCCTTGGACTTCTTATCTATGAAAAGTTCCGCATTAAGGATCTTTTCATGTCTGTTTCCCTCCATACCGTCAAGTGCTCCCGACTTTATAAAACCTTCAATGCTTCTCTTATTCAAATCCTTTTGCGGAAGTCTGTTTATAAAGTTTTCAAGCGAAAGAAATTTTCCGTTTAAAGTCCTCTCTCTTACAATAGCATCGGATACCGCTTTTCCTACACCCTTTATGGTGGAAAGTCCGAATCTTATGCCGTCCTCATCCACACTGAATGCTCCCTCACCGAGATTTACATCCGGAGGCAATATCTTTATACCCATATCGGAAAGGCCACCCATATATTCAATAAGCTTGGTCGGATTATCGCTTACGGAAGTGAGTGAAGCCGCCATAAACTCTTTCGGATAATAATATTTCAGATATGCGGTCTGATATGAAACCACTGCATAACATGCCGCATGTGATTTGTTGAAGGCATAGCTTGCAAAGTCGATCATTTCATCAAAGATCTTGTTTGCCACATCTTCCCCTATACCGTTATTTATACAACCCTTGATACCCTTTTCTTCATTTCCGTATACGAAGTTCTTTCGCTCCATCTCCATAATATGTGCCTTTTTCTTGCTCATGGCACGGCGAACCTCATCACTTCCTCCCATTGTATATCCTGCCAGATCTCGCACAATCTGCATTACCTGCTCCTGATATACTATACAGCCATAGGTCGGCTCAAGTATGGAAATAAGTTGTGGCGTATCATAACTTACTTTATCTTTGTTGTTCTTACCTGCAATATATTTCGGTATAAAATCCATAGGCCCCGGACGATAAAGTGAAATACCGGCAATTATATCCTCAAGATTTTCAGGTTTTAATCGCTTCATAAAGCTTTGCATTCCGCCGCTCTCCAACTGGAATACCGCATCTGTCCTTCCTGTAGATATAAATTCATATACCTTTTTATCATCATAGTCGATATTTTTTAAGTCGATATCTATATCATGATTTTTCTTTATCATTGCCAGAGCATTTTGAAGTACTGTAAGTGTGCGCAGTCCCAAAAAGTCCATCTTTAAAAGACCGAGCTCCTCCAAGGTCGTCATGGTAAACTGCGTTGTAACCGCATTATCCACTCCAAGTGCAAGCGGTACATATTCTTCAACAGCTTTTTTGGATATTACAACGCCTGCCGCATGAATACTTGCATGTCTTGGCAGTCCCTCAAGTTTCAAACTGTAATTAATAAGTTCATGAACCACTTCATCACTGTCATACAGTTCTTTTAACTCCTTATTTCTCTCAAGTGCAAGCCCCAAAGTAATATCCTTATCCATAGGTATCATCTTTGCAATACTGTCACATCTTGCATATGGAATCTCCATAGCTCTTCCGACATCTCTTATAACACCTCTTGCCTGCAATGTACCGAAGGTTATTATCTGGCATACTCTTTCACTGCCGTATTTGTTTACCACATATTCAATAACTTCGCCACGTCTTTCATCCGCAAAGTCCACGTCTATATCGGGCATGGAAACTCTCTCGGGATTTAAAAATCTCTCAAAGATAAGATTATATTTTATCGGATCGATATCGGTGATTCCAAGACAGTATGATACTACACTTCCTGCTGCAGAACCTCTTCCCGGTCCTACCGAAATACCCTTGCTTCTTGCATAATTTATATAGTCCCAAACTATCAAAAAATAGTCTATATAACCCATTTTTTCTATTACGCCAAGCTCATAGTACATTCTGCTCTTTATTTCTTCTCTGTTTGGATAATCGTCCGGGTAATTTCTTTCAAAACCGCTTTGACACAGACTTTCCAAATATTCCTTTGCCGACATTTGATTCGGCACAGGATATTCAGGCAATTTGGTCTCACCGAATTTTATTTCCACATCACACATATCCGCTATCTTACCGGTATTTTCAACAGCATCTATTGCATATGGAAATAGTGCCTTCATCTCATCTTCGGACTTTAAGAAAAATTGTCCGCCCTCATATCTCATTCTGTCGGGATCCGACACTGTCTTACCGGTCTGTATACAAAGCAGTATGTCATGTGCTTTTGCATCTTCAGCATTTATATAGTGTATATCATTGGTTGCCACAAGCGGAATATCAAGCTCTTTTCCGATTTTTACCAGAACTTGATTCACATACTTTTGCTCCGGAATTCCATGGTTTTGAAGTTCCAAATAAAAAGAATCATCACCAAACAGATCCTTATATTTTTGTGCGGCCTTTCTTGCATCATCCTCTCTGCCCCTTGATATAAGCTTTGGAATTTCACCTGCCAAACAAGCTGAAAGCGCTATTATACCCTCATGATACTCCTGTAGCAGTTCAAAGTCTATTCTCGGTTTATAATAAAAACCTTCGGTAAAACCTTTTGAAACTATCTTTGTCAGGTTCTCATAGCCCTTATTATTTTTTGCCAGTAAAATAAGGTGATAGTATCTGTCTCCCTGCTTTGCCTGCTTTTCAAATCTTGATGAAGGGCTTACATACACTTCACAACCAAATATCGGTTTGATACCCTGTGCCTTTGCCTCTTTATAAAAATCTATGACTCCATACATCACTCCATGATCTGTAATGGCAAGTGATGTCATATTGAGTTCTTTTGCTCTATTTATTATCTCTTTTATCTTACAGGATCCGTCCAATAATGAATATCCTGTATGTACATGTAGATGTGTAAAAGACATATTTCTCCTCTTTTTTCATTCAATACTTATTATATTATATCATATTTTGGGAAATTGGAGAGTATCTGTAAAAATCAACATTGATTATATTATGTAAATATATTTTATATAACTTTTCTTGTATTTTTCTTTACAAATGCTATAATAAATTCATCAATATAAGAAAGGAGAAGTTTTATGGCACAGACCGTTAATGTAAACTTTCGTCTGGATGAGGCGGATAAAAAGAGAATGGAAAATGTTTGTAATGAGCTTGGACTTTCTATGAGTGCGGCCTTTACTATATTTGCCAAGAAAGTTGGCAGAGAGCATCGTATACCTTTTGAAGTCTCTATGGATCCGTTTTATTCGGAGAATAATGTAGCTCATTTACGCCGAGGAGTGACTGCCCTTAATGCCGGACTTGGTGTAGAGCATGATATTATAGAGGAGTAAAACTTATGCATAAAATATGGTTTGATGAAGCATGGGAAGACTACCTTTATTGGCAAAGTCAGGATAATTCTATCCTGTCGTGGACACTATAATTAATATAATGGGAGATATCACAAAGTATAAGAATTTTGTGATATCTCCCTTTTAAACAATGGACCGCTTATAGATAATCTATTTACAACAGTCATGCTTTCCGTTAAGATTCCTGTACGCATATAAAAGTACATCATTATCTACACTGTTAAATTCTATAAAGCATATATCTCCTACATTAATTTTTATTTTATCATAAACTTTTGCATTTGATATATCTACACATTCCATAGCTACAGATACAGCATCTAATTCTGAAATAAAACCTGTATACATTTCATCATCCGAATCTATCATAACAGTTGATATTCTTTTACTCGAAATTATATATTCGAGGATATTTCCAATAGATATTTCACCGTCCAAGTCATTCATAGATACCGTTTTTATCTCTTTACCCTTCCAGTAATCTATATATAATTTCATTTTGGCTAAATATTCCGTACCCGCAAGACATGAGCTTATTATTTTCTTTTTAAAAACATAAATTCCTGCTTCTCTCCCCTGATCATCATACGCTTTAAATATACAGATATCATCATTTTGATATAGCAGATATCCTACGCTAAAGCTTTCATCATCGGTTGAGTATATCTCATATAGCTTTCCTATTTCCATACTCGCCACTATATTCCCGCTCCAAATCTTCAATCAAATATTCATCACTCATACAATGCATATCGGAAATCCCTTTACTCATCAGTTCATATGTAAATGAGTGATAAAAAAAATCTAAAGATTCCTCAATTGAAATGTTTTTCTTTCGTGCAAAATTTTCTATAATACGTGCATATTTCTTTTGTAATAACACAGGATTTGCATTCATACCGTCAGACCTCTTTTCTTCATCACATCCAAAATATCTTCAATAATATAATCCTTGCCCTGCGTATGTAATACATCATATGACGGTACTATATAACTGTTTAATATGTCGCTGTCCTCTGTCAGTATTTGATATACTTCTCTTCCGTCTTTTCCCAGCTTTTTTGCAAGACCTTCTATACAAAATAACACATATTCCAGAACAGAAATATCATATATTATTTCTCTCTCCATAAATACCCTAGTACCTGTTCATTCTCCCCTTATTCATCACATATCCAAGCAGGGCACCTACTATACCTCCGAGGATATGAGTAAGATTTGAAATATTGTCCTGTACAAAGAAGCCTTGATATATCTGCTCTCCGATATATAAAAGCGCTACAAGAATAAATGTAAAAGGAATTTTTCCTTCTTTAAATCCTGCAAATGATGAAAGCAGTATAAATGCAAACACTACACCGCTTGCTCCAAGCAATCCTGAAGACGGGAATACAAAGAAATGTACCAAACCTGTTACAAGTGCAGTTGCAAGAATAACAAAGAGTATATTTGCCGAACCGTACTTTTCTTCAAGCATCGGTCCTATTACAAGTATCAGCATTATATTACCAAGGAAATGATCAAGATTTGCATGGCCAAGTACATGTCCAAAAAATCTGATATATGTAAGAGGATTAATAAAAGACGATCTGTATACACTGAAGAAGAGTCTTGTGGAAAGTCCTCCCGTAATAACATCCATTACAAATACTATAAAGCTCAAAATAACAAATCCCAATATAACCGGTGAATTGAATGAAATTTTTAATTTATTGTCCATATTTTCTCCTTGACTTAGGTTTAACTAACCTGTTCTAAAAAAGGGCGGATCAACCACCCTTTTTATCTACTCTATCAACAGCTTCAACTATGTGAATGCGCATCTTTGAATTTGATGCCCTATCTCCCTCTATGTAGAGTATGTATTCAACATAGACATTTATCTCTTCTTCGTTCATATCTATGAGCAGAAGCTTTGTCTCTGTTTCCATATCCAATCTTCCAAAGGGAGTGTCATATATTGTTTTGTACCTACTGTTATTGGCAAATACCATCTTGGAATTTACCACACCCTCTTTGATAATTTCAACCCTGTTCTTCTTTACTATTATTGTATTAAGGATAATTTCATCAAAACCTTGGGCTTCTTCCACGTAAGTTATTTTGTGTATATCACCATCAATATAGTGATTTCCTGAAATATTCACGGCAATAGGATCGTTCTCATCATACCTCAAATGAGAGCCGCTAATCTCAATATCTACAAATTCTTTCATAATCTTCTACCTTAAAACCATAGTAGAAGCCGCAATGCGGTCTCTACCCAACCCTAAGCTACCACTGGTTGTTATGCAAATATCAAGTTTAAAATAAAAGAATGATAGTTTACTAGAAAAATGTATCTCCCCACTATTCTATATAAAATAACCTTAAATAAAAAACTGATAACTATGCTCAACAAAGAATGCCTGTCTGCTTTATGTACACTCTTGTCTAGCCAATCCAATTTGTATGCATTCTGCAAAGCTTTAAATGTTTTTTAATCGTAACAATATTTTATTGTCACTAAAATTCCTCTATATTGACTATACCGGCCTTCTTTACTATGCCGGGCATAATAGAAGATGCAAAATCACTAAATCTTTCCGCCATATCACTGACATAAAAGTCATGAAAAACTTCGCCGTCATCCACGGTACAAAGATTCTCACGCTCCAACAAAGATTTCAATTCCTTCGCGGTCTCATATGCAGGATTTACAAGGGAAACTTCCTCTCCCATAATCCTTCCAAAAGTCTTATACAGTAAAGGATAATGGGTACATCCCAATACCAGACTGTCAATATGTCTGCTCTTTAATTCACTAACATACCTTGAAATAATCTCATCTGTAACTCTGTCGTTTATAAGGCCCTCTTCTACCAAAGGAACCAAAAGCGGACAGGCCTTTTGTATTACTTCAAGTTCATTATTTATCTGATGAATAGTTTTCTCATATATACCGCTTGATATGGTTCCGCTGGTACCCACAACTCCAATCCTTCCCACCTTTGTAGTTTTGGCGGCAGTTATGGCACCTGCATGAATAACTCCCATAATCGGTATATCAATCTCTGTCTTTAATATGTCAAGCGCAAAAGCACTGGCGGTATTGCACGCAATCACAATAGCTTTTACATTTTTTGTCTGTAAAAATTTTACAATCTGTCCGGAGTATTTAATAATAGTATCTCTTGACTTGGAGCCGTATGGAACTCTTGCCGTATCTCCAAAATAAACAGTACTTTCATTTGGCATCTGCGACACTATTTCCCTTGCTACCGTAAGCCCTCCGACACCCGAATCAAATATTCCTATAGGTAAATTCAAGAAAAATCACCTTCTCTCAAAAGCCAAATCAATAAGTCTGTCAATCAGGTCTTTCTTTCCGATACCTGCAGCCTCAAATAACATAGGATACATACTTATTGCGGTAAATCCGGGCATTGTATTTATCTCATTAAATACAATTTCTCCGTCTTCCTTTGCAAAGAAGTCCACTCTTGAAAGTCCGAATCCGTCCAAAGCTGTAAAAATCTTTTTTGCGCACTCGGGAAGTTTTTCTCTTACTCCGTCAGGAAGCTTTGAGTCAAGCAATGTAAGTGA
This sequence comes from Lachnoanaerobaculum sp. OBRC5-5, assembly GCF_000296385.1. Classification (GTDB taxonomy): domain Bacteria; phylum Bacillota; class Clostridia; order Lachnospirales; family Lachnospiraceae; genus Lachnoanaerobaculum. Next base: position 2,439,656 of record NZ_JH815185.1, on the reverse strand, counting down.
ATCAAGCTTATATTTTGCATCATAATCATAGAATGTTGCCGCCGATTTTATCTCACCGACTCCGCTTGCCATTACATCTCCCGGTTTGCCAAGCACTCCGCATTCCACCTCATGTCCCACTATAGTTTCTTCCACAAGAACTTTTCTGTCATGATTTAGAGCTTCTTTTATACCTTTTTCCAGTTCCTCTCTGTTTGAGGCTTTTGATACACCTCTTGAAGAACCGGCGTTTGAAGGCTTTACAAATACCGGATAGTCAAATCTGTTTTCAATCCTCTTTATTACTCCTTCAAAATCCTCCCTCGCTTCATAGTCAAGTACCGGCTCATATGCGGCCTGTCTTATACCGAGCTTGTCAACAACAAGTTTTGTATAGATCTTGTCCATACCTACGGCACTGGCTAAAACTCCACACCCTACATAGGGAATCTTTGCAAGTTCCAACAGTCCTTGAACAGTACCGTCTTCACCATAGAGTCCATGCAGTACAGGAAATACCACATCCACATGAATTTCTTTATATTCACCATCTGTCTCTACTATTATACACTTTTTTGTTGCATCAGGCAAAATAAATGCACTTGTTCTTGAATTAATCCAACTTCCGTCTTCCATTGAAGATATATTCTCAACCTTGAGCCATTTACCTTCCTTAGTGATACCGATTAAAATGAGCTCATATTTATCAGTATCCACCTGTTTTGATATATTGGTTGCAGATATTACAGATATCTCATGTTCAGAGGACTGTCCTCCGAATATTATCACTAATTTCCTCATTATTTTGTAGGTGTCTCCTTGATCTTCTTGGAAACATTCACCTCCTGATTATTTATATGCTCGGCAATGATTCTCTTAGCCTCCGACTTGTCTCTGCACTTTAGCGCCTTTAATATCATCTCATGCTCTTCCATAAGCTGATTTCTTGTAGCCTCAGCCTTTACATATTCAAGTCTGTAACGATACATCTGCTCACGTAGATTATTTATCATCTGTACCAGCTTATCATTGCCTGTGCTTGTAAATATTATATCATGAAATTTCTCATCTGCACGTGCAATATCAATAATATCTTTATTTTCTATTGAATCAACAAATTCCTCTTCAGCCTGCTCAAGCTCATTTAACTCCTCATCCGTAATCTTTGTACATGAGAGTTCTATTGCAAGCTCCTCCAAGGCTCTTCTCACTTCCAGAGTATCTCTAAGATTCTTTTCGGTAATCCCTGCAACCTCTGCACCCTTTCTCGGAATCATAAGCACAAGGCCTTCAAGTTCAAGCATTCTTATAGCTTCTCTTATAGGTGTTCTTGACACTCCAAGCTTCTTTGAGAGAGCTATCTCCATAAGTCTCTCACCCGGCTGCAACTCTCCTCTTAGAATTGCCTGTCTTAAAGTTTTAAAAACCACATCTCTCAGTGGCATATATTCATCTCCGTCTGCATGCGAAAAAGCTGTCATTGTATCCTCCATATATCTTTCTATAGTGTATTTGTAATCTGTATATAATTTATTCTGTCGTCTTTTTCCAATATTTCTTTGGTCTTTATCATATCCTCATCATTTTCATAGATACCGAATATTGCGGTTCCGCTTCCGCTCATAAGAGCTCCAAGACAATTGTTATCAAGCATCTTTTGCTTGATATCCGCTATTAAAGGCAAAAGTCTTATAGAAGGCACCTCCAAAATATTGTCGAGTCTCCCGGCAATTTTTTCTATCTTTGTCTTATCGGCTTCATCACTCTCTATAACCGAAACCATTTCACCTACATCTTTATGTATAAATCCTGCCTTATTAAGGCCGTCTATATCAAGGCTCTCATATACCTTTTTTGTAGAAAGACCCGCTTTCGGTTTTACTATTAAAAGTTTCATTTTCGGTAAGGGGCTTAATCGCCTAAGCTTTTCTCCGATTCCGCTTGCCAGTACCGTTCCTCCCATTATACAAAAAGGTATATCCGCACCTAGGCTTGCTCCAAGCTCCAAAAGTCTCTCATCACTTACACCGAGTGTAAAAAGCTCATTTACCGCTTTTAATGTAGCAGCCGCATCTGCGCTTCCCCCTGCCATACCTGCTTCCATCGGGATATTCTTTTCCAGCAAAACCTCCACTCCGAATGTCTTTCCGGTTTCCTTTTGCAAAAGCGCTATGGCCTTGTATATAAGATTGGTCTCATCCATTGCAAAATCCGTATTGTATGATTTAAGTAATATCTTTTTTTCTTCAAGTTCTTTAATTTCAAGTACGTCAAATATATCAACATTTGTCATAACCATTTCTACTTCATGGTAACCGTTTTCTTTTCTTCTCAGTACATCCAAGCATAAATTAATTTTTGCAAATGCCTTCACTTTCATTCAATAAACCTCTGTATTTTACTGCCCCTAAAAATATTGTTCCTAAAATTATACATTAAAATTTGTATAAAAACAACAGTTAGGTTTTTCTAACCTGCGTATGCAATTAAACATCACTCTATTAAAATTTCATTTATTATCACACCAAGTTTTTTAGCAAAACTAATCGATACTATATTTGATTTGTCTATTTGTGCATATACATCAATTATTTTTACAGACTCTCTTAAGTAATCCAGTAAATACCTGCATACTTTAAATGTATATCCGCACCTTCGGTATCTTTCTTCAGTCATATATGAAATATAACATTTTCCGTCTTTATTGTAAAATCCTGCCAGACCCATGAACCCGTTATCATTTTCAAATACATATAATCCGTAGCCGTAGAAATCGTAGTGAAAGGAAATATATTCCTGTAAGTCATTTTTTGTTTTAAAAGGAAATTCTCCAAATTGAGATAAAATTTCAAAGTCGTAGGGTCTCATCTCACGAATATTCATACCTTCCACCTTGCCTATATTAAAAGGCATACCCAGAGTTCTGCAGGCAACCTTCTTTATATATTCCTCATCAATGTCTTCAAGACTTTCCACCGCATATTTTGAAACCGATATATCTATATCTTCTTTACCGAGTACAGCAATTGTGGCCTTGTGAGAGTTAAATGCCTCCCACAAAGCCACATTTTCATCAGATATCAATATATCACAATGCTGTCCTGAAACATTAACACTTTTCAGGAGCTTCATAAGTCTCGCCGAATGTATCCACTGTCATAGTTGCAATCTTCTGCTCTGTATTCGGTCTGTCATTGTAATCTGTATCTGCAGCTGCAATTCTGTCAACTACATCCATTCCCTCGATTACCATTCCGAATGCGGCATATGCTCCGTCTAAATGAGGTGCATCCTGATGCATTATAAAGAACTGTGAACCTGCCGAGTTCGGGCTCATAGCTCTTGCCATTGAAATAACTCCTCTGCTGTGTGCCAAATCATTCTGGAATCCGTTCTGATTGAACTCTCCCTTGATTTGATAGTCAGGACCGCCCATTCCGTTTCCCTGTGGGCATCCGCCCTGTATCATAAATCCTGAAATTACTCTGTGGAATGTAAGTCCGTCATAGAACTTCTCATTAATCAGGCTGATAAAGTTTCTTACAGTGTTTGGAGCTACCTCAGGGTAAAGTTCGATTTTGATTACTGAGCCGTCTGTCATTGTTAATGTTACTATTGGGTTTTTCATGTTTTCTCTCCTTTATAATCCCAATAAAGTCACCCGAATGTATACATCCTTGTGACTTTATTTATAGGACCTTTACGGTCATTCATTTATCTGTATTTTACCATAATTCTACTTATTTTTGTATAAAAAGTATGCTAATTTATTAATTATTTTACTATCTCGACCTGCATTGTATTTGTATATTTTGCAGGTCCTCTCTCAATTTTATCAGGTATGATGCCTGCTGTAATTACTACAAGGTCATTTTCCTTAATGTACTTTCCTGATTTTAATATCTCAACCGAAGATGATATAAGCTCATCTGTAGTATCCGCTCTCTTTGCCCATACAGGAACTACGCCGTAGAAAAGCTGCATCTGACGAACTGTTGAAATACTTGGACTCATTCCGTAAACAGGTATACTTGATCTCCACTTTGAAAGCATTCTTGTGGTGAATCCTGTAATTGAAGGTGCTATTATTGCTTTTGCATCCAATTGGTCTGCTGTATATACTGCTGCATAGCCAACCTGGTTTGAAATATTCTTCTTATCCATCTTATTTACTTTTCTGCCTCTGTAAAGTGCATGGTCAAGATGTGTTTCCGTCTCTTTTGCTATCTTTACCATCATTTTGAGCGCTTCAAGAGGGTACTTACCCATTGCGGACTCACCTGAAAGCATTATTGCATCCGTACCGTCATATATGGCATTTGCAACGTCTGAAACCTCAGCTCTTGTAGGTCTTGGGTTTCTTATCATTGAATCAAGCATCTGTGTAGCTGTAATTACAGGCTTTCCCGCTACAGAACATTTTTCAATAATCTTTTTCTGTATAAAAGGTAATTTTGCAGCATCAATCTCAACACCCATATCACCTCTTGCAACCATGATACCGTCACTTGCTTCGATGATATCGTCCATATTGTCGATACCTTCCTGGTTTTCAATCTTTGAAATAATCTGGATAGTTGAACCCTTCTCCTTTAATATTTCTCTAATCTGACGAACCGCATCTCCGTTTCTTATAAAAGAAGCCGCAATAAAGTCAAAACCGTTGTCACAGGCAAATTTTACATCTTCGATATCCTTCTGCGTAAGTGCTGGCAGCTTTATAGAAACTCCCGGTACATTTACACCCTTTTTCTCTCCAAGCTCACCGCCATTTAGAATTTTAGTATGTATATCGGCTCCTTCAACAGATATTACCTCAAGCTCGATAAGACCGTCATCTATAAGTATCCTGTCTCCCGCCTTTACATCATCATTAAGACCGCTGTAATTGATAAAGCCTTTCTTATCATTTCCCACACATTCGTTTATTGTAAGTGTATATTCATTTCCGGCTACTAAAGTTACCTTCTGACCGCCTTCAAGTAAACCTGTTCTTATTTCAGGACCCTTTGTATCAAGCAGTGCAGCCACATGCTTTCCTGTCTCTTCTCTAACTTCTCTCAGTATATTCAGTCTGCCAAGATGCTCCTCATAATCACCATGTGAAAAATTGAATCTGGCAACATCCATTCCTGCAATCGCCATATCTTTCATAAGTTTTTTATCATTTGTGTTTGGACCCATGGTACAGATAATCTTTGTTCTCTTCATTTCTTTTCCTCTTTATTTTTATAAGCGTAAATACTACCGCTCATTTTTAAATGTATCAAGATATATTTAAAAATGAGCGGCAAACCAATAATACTTCAAAATACGGATGTAAGCTCTATTCCACATGAATATGTGTATATAAATGGTCTGAGCAATACTCCAAATTCCCCTTACATTTAGAACAGAATCTAAACTCCAGTGTATCGTCATCTTTTTCGGTTCTTCCGCAAACCGCACATTTATGTATCGACTCACCTGCCGGTCTTATCTTGGCCGCCTTTTTAAATTTCGCCCTTCCGGCTATATTCTTCGGTGATATTCTATACCAGTTTCTTGTAAGTAAATAGAATATTATAAAGTTAAACAAGCTAAGCCCTATTGATACCTTTGTAATGACGCCACCCATTATAAAACTATATGCTTCAATAAGTAAATATACAAATGCCAAATATTTTGCCTTTATCGGTAATACAAAGTATACATAAAAGCTCATCTCAGGATAAGTTGCTGCAAAAGCCAAAAATATTGACATATTCAGGCTGTCGGGTGTTAGAGGATAATAACTTACAAAATCTCCGTATATTGCATACAGCACAAATGCTCCAACGATAAGGAAGAAATATCCCATAAACATATAGAGATTAAATCTGAAACTTCCCCAAACCCTTTCAAGATTGCTTCCGAGATTATAATACAAATACAGCATTATAGCCCCGAAAAATATACTTTGATCCGGTGCATACATAGTCCATGTAATAAGTCTCCACACCTGACCCGAAAGTATTTTAGGTATATCCAACGATAAATAATTATAATATATTTCAATATTTATCAAGGATATAGCAAAACCTATACTATATAATACAGTCAGATACATCATCAAATTTCTGATTGCATATCTGCCGAATTTTCTTTCCAATTTTTCTAAAAAACCCATCGCACTCCTTTCTTACATCTATTTTTTGATGGACTTTGTGTATTAAAGCCTTTTGCCAAAGAATACGCGCCTATTATAACATTTATACTGCTTGTATGTAAATGATTTGAGTTTTTTAGTATACACCTAAAAATATTTTTGTTGACATAATAAAAATTTTATATTAGAATTCAAAAAAATAATCAAACCGTTGATATGGAGATAAAGTTAGTCATGACTTCACAGAGAGTCCGGGAAGGTGAGAGCCGGATAAGAAACAGTCTAGCAAATGGACCATGGAGGGTGTAGTCAAATGCTTCGGCAAAGTATACTACAACGTACGCATACGTCAGTTGCAAGGGATATGTAGGTATCTTAAAGTGCACAGGTCATACTGTGAATCAAGGTGGCACCGCGATTTTTTATTGTTGAAATTTCGTCCTTGACAAATATCAGCCTTTTTAGGTTTTTATTTGTCAGGGACTTTTTTGTTTACTCAGGAGGACTTATGGTTTTTATATTAAAAGCAGGCATCAGTGAAGAGGCGATACAAAACTTTAGAAAAGAATTTGAAGATATCGGATTTGATACAATATATGCACCGGGAACGGAACATACGGCAGTTTGCTTAATCGGCAACACTTCAAAAATAGATATGGACACTATAGTAGCAACTCATCCGATAGTTGACTACGGAAAAAGAGTTACAGAAACATATAAGGCTGCAGGCAGAACAGTTCATCCTGATGATACTGTCATAAAGGTAAACGACATCAGTATAGGTACCGGTACATTTACCGTTATTGCAGGACCTTGCAGTGTGGAAACAAGAGATCAGATTACAATGGTTGCAAGAAGTATTAAAGACAGCGGAGCTGTAATACTTCGTGGAGGAGCATTTAAACCGAGAACTTCTCCTTACGCTTTCCAAGGACTCGGTAAGGAAGGGATTGACTTTTTGGAAAGTGCCAAGGCCGCAGTCAATATTCCGATTATCTCTGAGGTTATGAATCAAACACAATTACCGCTGTTTGAGAATGTTGACATCATTCAAATCGGTGCAAGAAACATGCAAAACTTTGATTTACTTAAGGAAGTCGGAAAGTTGAACAAGCCTATACTTTTAAAGCGTGGACTTTGCAACACTATTGAGGAATTCCTTATGAGTGCCGAATATATCATGGCATCAGGCAATGAAAATGTCATACTTTGTGAGCGAGGTATCAGAACCTTTGAGACTGCCACCAGAAATACTTTGGATCTTGGAGCGGTCGCACTTTTAAAAGAGAAAACTCATCTTCCGGTACTGGTGGATCCAAGCCATGCGGTGGGCATCAGATCGCTTGTACCGCCGCTTGCAAAGGCCGCACTTGCTGTAGGTGCTGACGGCATTATGGTTGAGGTACACAATGATCCGGCTAAAGCATTATGTGACGGTGCACAATCACTTGACCTTGATCAGTTCGCTGCCCTTATGGATGAAATCAAAAAAAGAGTTGTACTTGAAGGAAGGACATTATAGTATGTATTACCCTACATTAAATGAAATAGAAAAAATAAAAGAAAACAAAGAATACACTCTCGCACCGGTCAGTATGGAAATATTATCCGACTTTATCACACCTATTGAAGCGATAAGGATTCTAAAGAAAGCATCTACACATGCCTATATGTTGGAATCTGCAAAGGCTAACGAGAGTTGGGGAAGATATACATTTCTCGGATTTGATCCCACTCTTTCAATCAGCTGTAATGACGGCAAAATAAATGTGGACGATGAAGAATTTGAGTGTAGCGATCCTACCGGATATCTTAGAGATTTGTTGAAAAAATACAAAAGCCCGAGACTTACCTCTCTACCTCCTTTTACAGGCGGTTTGGTCGGATATTTTTCATTTGACTATATAAACTACAAGGAACCGAGTATCAAAAGAAATGTAGAAGATTCCGAGGGCTTTAAAGATATTGATGTAATGCTTTTTAAAGATGTGATTGTATTTGACCATGTAAAGCAAAAAATTATCCTTATTACAAATATTTCACTTAATGAAGATACTCATATCGCCTATGAGAACTCTGTTAAAAGACTTGAGAAAATAAAAAATCTTTTATTTTCGGGTGAGAAATCCTATGAAACAGGAAAACTGCTCTCTGAAGTAAAACCTTTGTTTTCACAAAACGAATTTTCAGAGATGATTGCAAAGGCAAAGCATCATATCAAGGAGGGCGATATATTCCAGATAGTACTTTCAAACCGCTTGCAGGCAGACTTTAGCGGAAGTCTTTTTGATACCTACAGAGTGCTTAGAACGGTAAACCCTTCACCATATATGTTTTATTTTTCAGGTACCGATGTTGAGATTGCGGGAGCTTCACCTGAAACTTTGGTAAAGCTTGAAGACGGAATACTTCATACCTTCCCACTTGCGGGTACAAGACCGAGAGGAAAAACAGAGACTGAGGATCTGCTTTTGGAAGAAGAATTACTTGCTGATAAAAAGGAACTGGCTGAACACAACATGCTTGTAGACCTTGGAAGAAATGACCTTGGTAAGATAAGCAAATTCGGAAGTGTAAAGGTGGAAAAATTCCACTCTATAGAAAGATATTCGCATGTAATGCATATAGGCTCTACTGTAAGGGGTGAAATAAGACCTGAAAACGATGCACTTGATGCACTTGAAGCAGTTCTTCCTGCAGGTACCCTCTCAGGAGCACCTAAGATTCGTGCCTGTCAGCTTATCGGCGAACTTGAAAACAACAAAAGAGGAGTTTACGGAGGAGCTATAGGATATATTGATTTTACCGGAAATATGGACACCTGCATTGCCATCAGACTTGCCTATAAGAAAAACGGAAAAGTATTTATCAGAAGCGGTGCCGGTATTGTAGCCGACTCGGAGCCTGATAAGGAATATATGGAAAGCATAAATAAGGCAGGCGCTGTAGTCGATGCGCTAAAAAAGGCACAGGAGATAAACAAATGATTTTATTGATTGATAATTATGACAGTTTTTCCTACAACCTGTTTCAAATGGTAGGTGAAATTAATCCTGATATAAAAGTAATAAGAAATGATGAAATGACTGTGGAAGAAATAAAAGCTCTTGCTCCAAAAAAGATTATTATCTCACCGGGTCCCGGAAGACCTGAGGATGCAGGTATAATTATAGATGTAATAAAGGAGCTTGGACAAAGTATTCCGATTCTTGGAGTTTGTCTTGGACATCAGGCAATCTGTATGGCATTCGGAGCAACGGTAACCTATGCCAAGGAGCTGATGCATGGAAAAGACTCTCTTACATATTTTGATACCTCCGGTACTATATTTTTAAATTTACCCCCGGAAAGTAAAGTTGCAAGATATCACTCACTTGCCGCAAGCGAGGATACAATTCCTGAAGAATTAAAAGTGGTAGCAAGAACAGATGACGGCGAAGTAATGGCAGTAGAACATAGTCATTACCCAATCTATGGAGTGCAGTTTCATCCGGAATCCATAATGACAGAATACGGGAAGGAAATGTTGAGGAATTTTATACAGAATTGAAATTTTAGCCATACATTATAGGTTTTATTTTGTAATCCCTGTAGCGATTAGTTCTTTCGCAAAAGCGAGATAGGATTAAGCAACCGAGGACTTGTTTGAGTGTAGTTCGCTGTTCTTCAAGCGAACAAACGAGTTCCGCAGGTTGCGTAAAATCCTACGAAGCTTTAAGAAAGAACTGCGATTGGGATTACAAACTTTAAAACCTATAAGATAATGAACTGAAAGGATACTATGATTAAGGAAGCTATTGTAAAAATTGTAAATAAAGAAGATTTAACTTTTGATGAAGCTTATGCTGTGATGAATGAAATTATGAACGGTGAGACTTCGCCTACACAAAATGCCGCATTTCTTGCAGCTCTTTCTACAAAGAGTGCAAAAGCTGAGACCACACAGGAAATCGCAGGTTGTGCTATGGCTATGAGAGAGCATGCCACAGCTGTTGATACGGATTTTGACCTTTTTGAAATAGTGGGTACCGGCGGTGACAATGCATGTAGCTTTAATATCTCCACCACCTCAGCTTTGGTAGCTGCTGCCGGCGGTATGAAAGTAAGTAAACACGGAAACAGAGCGGCTTCTTCAAAATGCGGTACTGCAGACTGCCTTGAGGCATTGGGCGTAAATATTGAAGAAGATCCCGATAAATGTAAAGAGCTTTTGGAAAAGGTCGGCATGTGCTTTTTCTTTGCTCAAAAATATCACAGTTCTATGAAATATGTAGGAGCTATAAGAAAAGAGCTTGGGTTTAGAACGGTTTTTAATATACTGGGACCTCTTACAAATCCGGCAAAACCGAAGCGCCAGCTCCTTGGAGTATATGATGAATACCTTATAGAACCTCTTGCAAAAGTGCTTGTGGATCTTGGAGTTACAAGAGGTATGGTAGTATACGGTATGGATAAGCTTGATGAAATATCACTCTCCGCTCCTACCAAGGTTTGCGAGATAAATAACGGATCACTCACCACCTATGAGATAAAGCCTGAAGATTTCGGTCTTACACGCTGTGAAAAACAAGATTTGGCAGGTGGTGATCCTAAGGAAAATGCAGCCATTACTCTTGCCATATTAAACGGTGAAAAAGGCCCTAAAACAGATGCGGTACTTTTAAATGCCGGAGCGGCTCTTTATATAGGTGATAAGGCAGGCAGTATACAGGAAGGAATAGATCTTGCAAGAAATCTTATCGAAAGCAAAAAAGCTCTTAAGGTTTTGGAGGATTTTATAAGAGTAAGCAATGAGTAAAGAAATAACTATTTTAGATACAATAGCCACATATACAAAATGGCGAATTGAAGAGCAAAAGAAAAATATTCCGCTGTCTTTGATAAGATCTGAAGCCGAAAATATTCAAGCACCAAAATTCAGTTTTGAAAATGCCTTAAAAAAACCGGGATTATCTTTTATATGTGAATGTAAGAAAGCTTCACCATCTAAAGGTATTATTGCAAAGGACTTCCCGTATCTGGCAATTGCAAAGGAATATGAGGAGGCAGGTGCAGACTGTATATCGGTGCTTACAGAACCTAAGTGGTTTCTTGGAAGTGATAAGTATTTAAAGGAAATATCAAATACAGTTACTCTCCCACTGCTTAGAAAAGATTTTACCGTAGATGAATATATGATATATGAAGCAAAAGCAATGGGTGCATCCTGTATCCTTTTGATTTGCTCCATATTATCGGTTGAAGAGTTGAAGTATTTCAAAGATATAAGTGATGATCTGGGACTTTCCACCCTTGTGGAATGTCATGACGAGTCTGAAATCGAAAAAGCCTTAAAGATAAATTCCCGTATGATCGGAGTAAATAACAGAAATCTAAAGGACTTTTCCGTAAACACGAATAACAGTAAAAGACTTCGAGACCTTGTGCCTAAGGATATCTTATTTGTTTCAGAAAGCGGTGTAAACAGCCCTGAAGATATAAAAAATATCATTGATATGGGAGCCGATGCCGCTTTGGTAGGTGAAGTCCTTATGCGTGCGGAAAATAAGAAATTCACTTTGGATTGGTTAAAGGGTAGATATGACAAAAATTAAGCTTTGCGGCATAAAAAGTGAAGAAGATATCAAGGTAATAAATGAAGTATTACCTGATTATATAGGCTTTGTATTTGCCGAAAAAAGTAAAAGATATATATCATTTGATACGGCAAAAATACTTAAAAGCAGGCTTGATAACAGAGTAAAGGCTGTGGGTGTATTTGTAAATGAATATATTGAGAATATAGCCTATCTTGCCAAAAATAAAATCATTGATATTGTTCAGCTTCATGGAAATGAAGATGACAGCTATATAAATACATTAAAGCAAAAGATAAATGTACCTATAATATATGCCTATCAGATAAAATCAAAGGCTGATATAAAATCAATAAATAAGAACACGGATTTTATCTTATTGGATGCGGGAGCAGGCTGTGGGGAGACCTTTGATGAAGCCTTACTTGACGACTTTGACAGAGAATATTTTTTAGCAGGCGGACTCTCAATAGATAATGTAAAAGAAAAAATAATTAAACTAAATCCATTCGGTGTGGATGTAAGCTCGGGAATAGAAACCGAAGGCAAAAAAGATGCCGCTAAGATAATAAAATTTGTAAATTTAGTAAGAGAGGTAGACAATGACAGATATTAAAGGAAGATTTGGAGTTCACGGAGGACAGTATATCCCTGAAACTCTTATGAATGCAGTAATAGAATTGGAAAAAGCATATAATCATTATAAAAATGATCCTGAGTTTAACAAAGAACTCAATTATCTTCTAAATGATTATGCAGGCAGACCTTCAAAACTTTATTTTGCAAAGAAAATGACTGAGGACCTTGGCGGTGCAAAGATTTATTTAAAGCGTGAGGACCTTACACATACAGGTGCACATAAGATAAATAATGTTCTCGGACAGGCACTGCTTGCAAAAAAGATGGGAAAGACCAGACTTATTGCAGAAACAGGCGCAGGACAGCACGGTGTTGCAACAGCAACCGCGGCGGCATTGATGGGTATGGAATGTGTAGTATTTATGGGTGAAGAAGACACAATTCGCCAGGCACTTAATGTATATAAGATGAGGCTGCTTGGTGCTACAGTTATCCCTGTAACAAGCGGAACAAAAACTCTAAAAGATGCCGTTTCAGAGGCTATGAGAGAATGGACAAGCAGAATAGATGATACTCATTACTGCCTAGGCTCCGTAATGGGACCTCATCCTTTCCCTACTATAGTCAGAGATTTCCAGGCCGTAATTTCAAAAGAAATTAAGGAACAAATACTTGAAAAAGAAGGCAAATTGCCGGATGCCGTACTTGCCTGTGTAGGTGGCGGCTCAAATGCCATAGGCAGTTTTTACAATTTTATTGAAGACAAAGATGTAGCACTTATCGGTTGTGAAGCGGCAGGAAAGGGAATTCATACATTTGAAACAGCCGCTACTATAAATACAGGAAAGCTCGGTATTTTCCACGGTATGAAATCCTACTTTTGTCAGGATGAATACGGTCAGATAGCACCTGTATATTCCATCTCTGCAGGACTTGACTATCCGGGTGTAGGACCTGAGCATTCATATCTTCATGATATAAAAAGAGCAAGCTATGTACCTATAACGGATGATGAATCAGTAGAAGCATTTGAATACCTCTCTAAAATGGAAGGTATCATACCTGCCATAGAGTCCGCTCATGCTGTTGCTCATGCCATGAAAATAGCACCTAATATGAATAAGGACCAAATTATTGTAATCACAATCTCCGGAAGAGGTGATAAGGATTGTGCGGCAATTGCAAGATATAAAGGAGAAGACTTACATGAATAAGATATATGAAGCATTAAAAAATAAAAAAGCGTTTATACCTTTTATCACCTGTGGTGACCCTGATGTTGCAACTACAAAAGCTGCAATACTTGAAATGGTAAAAAACGGAGCCGATTTGGTGGAAATAGGTATACCCTTCTCAGATCCAACTGCTGAAGGTGTGGTAATACAGGGCGCAAATATTCGTGCCCTTGAAGGCGGTATTACCACCGACAAGGTATTTGATATGGTTGCGGATCTCAGAAAGGAAGTTACTGTTCCACTTGTATTTATGACCTATGCCAATGTAGTATTTTCCTACGGTCCTGAAAAGTTCTTTGCCAAATGCAAAGAGATAGGTATTGACGGCATTATACTTCCCGATATTCCTTTTGAAGAGAGAAATGAATTCCTTGATATTTCTGAAAAATATAATATCGATCTCATCTCTCTTATTGCACCTACATCAGATGACCGCATTGCAATGATTGCAAAAGAAGCCAAAGGCTTTTTATACATCGTATCAAGCCTTGGTGTAACAGGAACCAGAAGTGAGATCACCACTGATTTAAACTCCATAGTAAAGATAGTAAGAGAAAACACCGATATTCCATGTGCTATAGGCTTCGGTATTTCAACTCCCGAACAGGCTAAGGAAATGAGTCAGATAGCAGACGGAGTAATCGTAGGTTCAGCCATCATAAAGCTCTTAAAACAATACAAAACCAAAGCTCCTTCTTATATCGGAGCCTATGTTAAAGAGATGAAAGACGCTATTTTGTAATCTTTAATACACTTTTAACCTCTTATTCATTGCCTTATTCCTAGCAATATGCTATGATATAAAATCATGTTTTCACATGTGTGGTTTTGTGTGCAATTTTATTTTTCAAAATAAAAGGCATGTTCAAGCTACTGATTTTAACGGATTGTAAGGTATAATCTTGCAACCGGGTTTCACAGGGGCATAGCCCCATATTATATAATCACAAGCTTATAAAAGAGGTTATAATATGCAAAACACAGAGAAAACCTATGTACTTGGTATAGACATAGGTTCGACTACAGTCAAAATTGCTATCCTTGACAGCAAACATGAAGTAGTATTTTCAGATTATCGCAGACATTATGCAAATATACAGGGGACTTTGGCGGCACAGCTCTCAGATGCCTTTGAAAAAATAGGGGAAGTGAATATCATTCCGATGATCACCGGCTCAGGCGGTCTTACCCTTTCAAAGCATCTAAAGTCAACCTTTGTACAGGAAGTTGTCGCAGTTGCAACCGCACTGAAGGCTGTTGCACCTCAAACCGATGTTGCAATAGAGCTTGGTGGAGAAGATGCAAAAATCATCTACTTCACAGGCGGTATCGACCAGAGAATGAACGGTATATGTGCCGGAGGTACAGGAAGCTTTATCGATCAGATGGCTTCTCTCCTCCAAACAGATGCTATAGGACTTAATGAATATGCAAAGAGTTATAAGTCAATTTATCCTATAGCCGCAAGATGCGGAGTTTTCGCAAAAACGGATGTACAGCCGCTTATCAATGAGGGAGCTACAAGAGAGGACCTCTCCGCTTCCATTTTTCAGGCGGTGGTAAATCAGACTATTTCAGGTCTTGCCTGCGGTAAGCCTATAAGAGGTCATGTGGCATTCCTTGGAGGACCGCTGCACTTCCTTTCAGAACTTAAGCAGGCATTTATAAGAACACTGAATCTTACAGATGAATATATTGTAGATCCTGACAATTCACATCTTTTTGCAGCCATAGGTGCGGCACTTAACTGTGAGAGCAAGGATGCTATGATCGGTATTTCAGATCTTATTGCCAAGCTTAAAGAAGGTATTGAGATGGCGCATGAGATTGCCAGACTTGATCCGCTCTTTGAGACTGAGGCTGATTATGAGGAATTCAGCGGAAGGCATTTCGGCCATAGCGTAAAAACTGCCGAGCTTGAAGATTACAAGGGCAATATATTCCTTGGAATAGATGCCGGTTCCACCACCACAAAGATTGCTTTGGTAGGTGAAGACGGCAGCCTTCTTTGGAATTTCTATTCAAATAACAACGGTTCCCCACTGGCTACAGCTATCTCGGCTATAAAGTCGGTAAAGGAAAAAATCAATCCTGAAGCAAAGATTGTATATTCATGTTCCACAGGATATGGTGAGGCACTTCTAAAAGCCGCCTTCATGCTTGATGAAGGTGAAGTTGAAACAATTGCACACTACTATGCAGCTGCATTCTTTGAGCCTGAGGTCGACTGTATACTTGATATCGGAGGTCAAGATATGAAATGTATCCGTATCAAGGACGGTACAGTAGACTCCGTACAGTTAAATGAGGCCTGTTCAGCAGGTTGCGGTTCATTTATCGAGACCTTTGCAGGTTCGTTGAACTTCTCGGTTCAAAACTTTGCAAAGGAAGCATTGTTTGCAAAGAATCCTGTAGACCTTGGTACCAGATGTACCGTTTTCATGAACTCAAATGTTAAGCAGGCACAAAAAGAAGGTGCTACCGTAGCCGATATTTCAGCCGGTCTTGCATATTCGGTTATAAAAAATGCTTTATTTAAGGTTATAAAAATCTCAAATGCGGCAGATCTTGGAAAACATATAGTTGTACAGGGTGGTACATTCTACAATGATGCAGTACTCCGTGCACTTGAAAAGATTTCAGGCGGTTTTGTTACAAGACCTGATATTGCCGGAATAATGGGTGCATTCGGTGCGGCACTTATAGCCAGAGAAAGATATGAAGGAAAGCAGACCACCATGCTCTCTCTTGATGATATCATAGCACTGCAGTATGACACATCCATGACCAGATGCCGTGGCTGTAACAATAACTGTGTAATGACGGTAAACAAATTTGAAGGTGGAAGAAACTTCATATCAGGAAACAGATGTGAAAGAGGTCTTGGTAAGGACAGAGTTAAAAAGGATGTTCCAAACCTCTATGAATATAAATATAATCGTATGTTCGGCTATGATCCGCTTACAGCCGACAAGGCATTCAGAGGTACTATCGGTATACCGAGAGTTTTAAATATGTATGAGAACTTCCCGTTCTGGGCTGTATTCTTTAGAAACCTCGGATTCAGAACAGTGCTCTCTCCTATGTCAACAAAGAAGATATATGAGCTTGGTATTGAATCAATCCCAAGTGAGTCTGAATGTTATCCTGCAAAGATTACACATGGACATATTTCATGGCTTATAAAGAATGGTGTTCGTACTATATGGTATCCATGTATACCTTATGAAAGAAATGAGCAGCCGGATGCCGGAAACCATTTCAACTGCCCTATCGTTACTTCATATGCTGAGAATATCAAGAATAATGTGGAAGAAATCCGAGAGACAAATACCAGATTCTTGAATCCTTTCATGGCATTTACAAATGAAGAGGTACTTACAAATCAGCTTATCAAGGTAATGAAGCAGGAATTTGACATAAATGAAAGAGAAGTAAAGTTCGCTGCACATGCGGCATGGACAGAGCTTATTCAGTCAAAGAAAGATATCGAAAGAGAAGGTGAAAAGACTATAGAGTGGCTTCATAAGAACAACCGCCACGGTATAGTTCTTGCCGGAAGACCATATCATGTGGACCCTGAAATACATCATGGTATTCCTGATATGATCACTTCATTCGGTATTGCCGTACTTACAGAGGATGCGGTTTCTCATCTTGCCAAGATAGAAAGACCTGTTATCGTAAGCGATCAGTGGATGTATCATTCCAGACTCTATGCTGCTGCAAGTCTGGTAAAGCAGGATGATTGCCTTGACCTTGTACAGCTAAACTCCTTTGGTTGCGGACTTGATGCCGTTACCACAGATCAGGTAAGTGATATACTTACAGGTTCAGGAAAGATCTATACGGTACTTAAGATCGATGAGGTGAACAATCTCGGTGCCGCAAGAATTCGTATACGTTCGCTTATCGCTGCACTTCGTGTAAGAGATAAAAAGAACTTTGAGAGAAAAATACACTCTTCCGCTTATCACAGAAAAGTGTTTACAAAGGAGATGAAGGATGAATATACAATTCTTTGTCCACAGATGTCTCCTATACATTTTGACCTTTTGGAGCCGGCGCTCAATGCCTTCGGCTACCATGTAGAGGTACTCCAAAATGATTCACGTTCCGCTATAGACTGCGGATTAAAGTATGTAAACAATGATGCCTGCTATCCTTCACTTATAGTTGTAGGACAGATAATGGAGGCACTTCTTTCAGGAAAATACGATCCGAATAAGACTGCCATTTTTATGAGCCAAACCGGTGGAGGATGTAGAGCCAGCAATTATATCGGCTTTATCAGAAGAGCTCTTGAAAAAGTGGATATGGAACAGATCCCGGTAATCTCAGTAAATGCCAACGGCATGGAGACAAATGAGGGCTTCAAAATGACTCCTGCAATGATAATAAAAGCAATGCAGGCTGTTGTATACGGCGATCTATTTATGAGAGTCTTGTATGCTACAAGGCCTTATGAAAAGGAAAAAGGCGCCGCCAACAGACTTCATAAAAAGTGGAGAAATCGTGTTATTGATTCACTTTCTGTAAGAAAGCCGAACTTCGGTGAGTTTAAAAGAAATATAAGAGCTATTGTAAAGGATTTTGATAATCTTCCAAGACTCAATATCAAAAAGCCTAGAGTAGGTATTGTAGGAGAAATCCTTGTTAAATTCTCTCCTCTTGCAAACAACCATATAGTTGATTTGCTTGAAAAAGAGGGTGCTGAGGCTGTAATGCCTGACCTTTTGGACTTTTTACTTTACAGTTTCTATAACAGTAACTTTAAAGCTGAGAACCTCGGTATGTCAAAGAAATCTGCATTTATGGCAAATGTAGGTATCAAGGTACTTGAGGCACTAAGAAGTGATGCAAGAAAGGCACTTGAAAAGAGTAAGCATTTCATCGCTCCTTCAAGAATCGATCATCTTGCAAATATGGCAAAGGATTATGTATCTGTCGGAAATCAGACAGGTGAGGGTTGGTTCCTTACCGGAGAGATGCTTGAACTTATAGAGACCGGTACTCCAAATATTGTTTGTACACAGCCTTTCGGTTGTCTGCCAAACCATGTCGTGGGTAAAGGTGTTATAAAAGAGCTTCGCCGTTCACATCCTGAAGCAAATATCATAGCGGTAGACTATGATCCGGGTGCTTCAGAAGTTAACCAGCTGAACAGAATTAAGCTGATGCTTGCAACAGCACAGAAGAATTTGAAAGAACAAAATAAGAAAAGCATATCATAAAGAAGGGAAGCTACCGGATATCATATCCGAGTAGCTTCTTTTTTGGATAAATATTTGAGAAGAAAATACCGCCTTAAATATCCATAAAAACCCCTGTTGACACACGAACGTATGTTTGTGTATAATTTATTTATGATAAACATATGTTCTAATGATGATATTTTTAAAAAGCTTGAAATACTCTCAGATGCCGCTAAATATGATGTTGCCTGCACCTCAAGCGGAGTGGATAGAAAGGGAAAGGGAGGAATGCTTGGCAATAGCGTAGCCTCAGGAATATGCCATACTTTCAGTGGTGACGGAAGATGTATTTCCTTGCTTAAGATACTTATGACAAACCATTGTATTTTTGATTGTAAATACTGTATCAACAGAAAAAGTAATGACATACGCCGTGCATGCTTTACTCCAAGAGAAATCTGCGAGTTGACTGTGGAATTTTACAAAAGGAATTATATTGAAGGGTTGTTTTTAAGTTCCGGTATAATTAACAGTCCGAACTTTACTATGGAAAGGATCTGCGAAACTCTTATTCTGTTAAGAAGCGAATACATGTTTAACGGCTATGTCCATGTTAAGGCAATACCGGGTGCCTCTGATGAATTACTTTTACAGGCCGGCTCTCTTGCAGACAGAATGAGTGTTAATATTGAGTTTCCAAGCGAATCAAGCCTCAAAAAATATGCTCCCAATAAAAGCTTTAATCTTATATCAGATCCTATGAAAAAAATAAAGGATTCCATAGAGATGAATAGGTTAAGTACCGGAAAGAGTTCGAAGCTCCCAAGAAGCAATATAAATAAATATCTTCCCGGAAGTATATTTAATGATGTAGCCCAAATTGAAGGGGATAATATTTTAAAATCGTCACTCATCACCAAACAGGCTGATATTCGCCCCTTTGTACCGTCAGGACAGAGTACACAAATGATTATCGGTGCCGGTGATGACAGCGATTATACTATACTTATGACTGCACAAAATCTGTATAAAAGCTTTGATTTAAAAAGGGTATTTTATTCCGCATATATTCCTATTAATGAGGATTCATCACTGCCAAATCCCGACACACCTGTGCCGCTTTTAAGAGAGCACAGACTTTATCAAGCTGACTGGCTTATTAGATTTTACGGTTTTAATGCACAGGAGCTTCTAAGTAAAGATAATCCGGACTTCAACACCTATATGGATCCTAAATGCAATTGGGCTGTTAAGCATTTGGAGTTTTTCCCTGTCGAGGTACAGACAGCCGATATGGCAAGTTTACTTAGGGTACCCGGTATCGGCCCTAAGGCGGCAAGAAGAATTGTAACTTCTCGCAGATACTCACTGCTTGACTTTAATTTCATTGCCAAGATGGGTGTAGTCTTAAAAAGGGCACAGTACTTTTTAACCTGCAACGGAAAAATGATGTACAAAACCTTATTGGATGAAAAATATATAACAAATAGACTTATCGGATTAAACGGTAATGAGAACCGTCAATACAGCACCGAAAAACAGTTGTCTCTATTTGATGATTTTGGGTTAAAATAATGAAAATATTTACATACGATGATAACTTCTACGCTTTGGCATCATGTATATACACAACTTGGGAATACAGTCTTTGCCATAAGGATGAAAATATAATACTGCAGAAGCATTTATTTACACAGCAAAGTCTGTTTTCGGAAATTGTATATGTAAGCACAGATATTACTAAAGCAAAAAAGGTTATAGAAAGTGTTAAGCACAAGATTTCCATACAAGCATATGAGACTGTTTATATGGCTTTTTTATATTATAAAGATACGGGAAATGATATTTATAATTATCTAAGGCTTGCTTTTAAATATGGTAAAAAAATCAATTATATGTCGGGTGAGGAAGCTGTTATGAAACTTTTAAAGTTTCAAACAGCAGTAAGTCGAGAGATTCATTCCTATAAGGAGGTGACAAGATTTAAAGAAGTGGATAAGGATATGTTTTTGGCAACTATAGAACCGAAGCATAATATACTTGCCGAGCTCTCCTATCATTTTAAAGATAGAATGCCTTCTCTTAACTGGATCATTATAGATTCTTCAAGAAGTATTGCTCTGATTCACCCAAAGGACAGTGAATGTTATCTGCAAATCGTTGAAAAAAATGAACTTGAAGCTGCTACGAAATTAAATGACATTAAAAATCCTTATTCAAAACTGTGGAAAGTATTCTTTGAAAACATTTCAATAGAGGAAAGGGGAAATGTAAATCTACAAAGACAAAATTGTCCTCTAAGAAAAAGAAAGTATATGACCGAATTTATAGATGAATGACAATACCGAAATCCAAAACCGGGTTGTCGTTTAAAATTAACGACAACCCACCTTTTATACTAAAATGTATACTTTTTTATTCAATTCTTACTCAGCTATATCGGCATATTCAAAGTGCCAGAAGCCGTCAGGTGAATGCCAGCTGCCTGTTATCTTATCACTCTGAAGATAGAAATCATTGTAATAAAGAAGCGGAACCATAGCTGTATCCTTCATTATGAAGTCTTCAGCCTGATGTAAGTATCCGAACCTTGTCTGCGGATCTTTCTCTGTAGCCGCCTTGCCCATAAGAGCATCGAACTCAGGATTGCTGTACTTGGCATTGTTATTTCCGTTTCCTGTTAATGCAAGCTCCAAGATATTTGAAGGGTCATTATAATCCATTACCCAACCGTCTCTTGCTATCTGATAGTTACCCGATCTTCTCTGTGGTGTAAATGACTTCCACTCAACGATATTCACCTGTACCTTAAGACCAAGCTCACCCCATGCCTGCTGTAAATACTCGGCAATCTTCTTGTGATAACTTGCATCATTGGTTGAGTAAACCATCTCAGGTAAACCGACACCGTTCTCATATCCTGCTTCTTTTAAAAGCTCTTTAGCCTTTGCAAGATTACCTGCATGATCATCAATATTTATATAAGCTGATTTATCTGTTATATTATCCTGCCATGCTGTGCCGTTCCAGTCTGTTACACCTTCACTTACAAAGCCGCTTGCAGGAGTATATGTACCTGCTGTAATTGTCTCTGAAATATACTTTCTGTCTAAAGCAAGTGAAAGCGCCTCTCTTACTTTAGGATCCTTGAACTCATCTAAGGTAGTATTTAAGTCAAGATAATATGTTCCAAGTATAGGATCTATATGGAAATCCGATCTATCCTTTAATGTTGTAATCTCCTGTGTAGGAACATCCTTAATCATTAAAGCATCACCTGATTCATATGCACTGAATGTCGCATTCTGGTCCTGCATAAGAAGACATTTGATACCGTCAAGCTTTATGGAATCCGCATCCCAATAGTTCTCGTTTTTCTCAAACATAAGGTAACTTCCCGGTTCCCATCCTGTAAGCTTGAAAGGACCTGTTGAAACATATGTCTTAGGGTCGATACTCCAACCGTCAGGATTTGCCTCTACCACTTCCTTCTTTACAGGTGAAAGTGAAGCAAATGCAGCAAGCTTATCAAAGTATGGTGTAGGCTTTGCCATATGTACAATCAAAGTCTTATCATCCGGTGCCTCTACTTTTAACTTTGTAGGATCAGGATCTACTGTGGTATTACCGTCAGCGTCAGGTTTTCCGACAGCGTCATCATAACCTTCCACCATTCCCAGCACTGTCTGTGCATATGGTGCGGCAACACTCGGATCAACCAATCTCTGCCAGCTGTATACAAAATCATCAGCTGTAAGAGCTGAACCGTCGGACCACTTTAAGCCGTCTCTTAAGTGGAATGTCCATGTAAGCTGGTCGTCACTTATTTCATACTTCTCGGCAAGTCCCGGTACAACTTTTCCGTCTTTGTCCATCTTTAAAAGATTGTCAAAGGCAAACAATATGTAGTTTGCTCCGTCTACGGCAGAGTTGAGTGCAGGGTCAATTGACTCTACATCAGGTCCGAGCTGAATTGTAAGTATCTTCTTACCTGTTTTTGTACCGTCACTTTGCGCACTCTTACTGTCAACAGCCGAATCACTTCCCGACTTTGCGCCGCCACACCCTGAAAGGGCCACTGCACCGGCTATTGCCAATGCCACAACAATAAATCTTTTCTTCATTAAATCCTCCTCCATTTCAATTACATTTTTTAAGCAGAATCTGATACTTGAAATTACAATCCTCAGAGCATTTAGCTTAAAAACTCTAAACACCCAAGCAATGTTTTAACTATACCTCCGGTATCAACTTCAGCTTTATATACTTTATGCATTTTATATGCAATTTGTATCCATACTTGAAATTATAAGATTTGTACAAATCTATTTATTAAATAACTATATAAATCTTAAGTTTATTCAAACATATGTATAATTATACTATAATAAAATATATTTGTCTACCCCTAAATAATCCGCCTGCTATAATCCAAAAAATATTTACCGGGGAGTGTTTTCTAAATTACCTTTTATAGCCACTTTTCCTTTTTATATTTGAACAAAAAACATTAAACCGATTGATTTGATTTACTGTTTTGTCAACTGCCCTGTTATAGCTTATATTTAGTTTTTAAGCTAGGCTAAACGGAAGCTGTTTAATATTTTCCTACATATTCACTTTTTGCTAAATTCGTATATTTGTTGATAAAATCTGTTTTTGCATTTGTATATCCATCTCTATCATGTTCAAATTCTTTCCAAAGAGATAATTTTAAAATTTCATATTCTTTAGCTGTTTCACTATGCTCTTTCAAATAATCTCTGAAATACAATTCAGCATTATCTCCTGCAATTCTAATATGAAGATGAAATACTTTTTCTGCAAATCCTTGTTCTGTATACCCTTTGTTTAAAATAATACGAGTTTCAGACATATTCATACATAGCCAACCATTATCTATAAGAATATTCTTTACAATATTTAAGTCTTCCTTATTTCTCACTTCAACCAATATATCCACAATATTTTTTGCCCATATTCCTGATATGGCTGTGCTGCCGATATGAGATATTCTTCTTATATTTTTATTCGGAACTATTGATAAAATCGATTTTCTTTCTTCTTCATACCATTGTATCCACGCTTTATTATATTTAACTAAAAATATCGGAAACAGTTGCCAAAGTTCTTTTAAGCTCATTTCCTCTAATTTTCTATTCATACCTAACCACCTTTTTTCTCTCTGAATATTATTTATATTATAGCATTTTACGGCATCTTTTCCACCACCGTTAAAGGTGCTGTCTCACTACCTATATCCCCAATGTGGAGCATTAAAAAAGAGCCGGAAACCAAGTTCCGACTCCATATAATATATTATTCTGCTATATCGGCATACTCAAAGTGCCAAATACCGTCTGAAGTATAGAAGCTGTCTTTTATCTTATCGCTCTGAAGATATGTCTCATTTTGATACATCAGCGGAATAACCCCTGTATCTTTTAAAAGAAGTTCCTCAGCCTGATGAAAATATCCGAATCTTGTCTTTGCATCAGACTCATTTGCAGCCTTATCAAGCAGTGCATCAAACTCAGGGTTTTTGTATCTTGAGCTGTTGTTTCCGTTTGAGCTGTATGCACACTCAAGAAGATTTGAAGGATCGTTGTAGTCCATTACCCATCCGTCTCTTGCTATCTGATAGTTTCCGGATCTTCTCTGCGGTATAAATGACTTCCACTCAACGATATTTACTTCAACATTTATTCCAATCTCTTTCCAAGCCTGCTGTAAGTACTCTGCAACCTTCTTGTTGAGACCTGCATCATTTGTTGTATATGACATAGCAGGAAGACCTGCTCCGTTCTCATGTCCTGCTTCCTTCAAAAGCTCCTTAGCCTTTGCAAGGTTTGCATCAAAATTGTCATTATCGTAGTATACAGACTTATCTGTGATATTGTCAGCCCATGCGCTTCCGTCCCAATCCACTACACCATCAGGGATAAAGCCTGTTGCAGGTGAATTTATACCTGCAGTAATAGTATCCGCCATATACTTTCTGTCAAGTGCAAGTGAAAGTGCCTCTCTCACCTTAGGGTCCTTAAACTCATCCAAATCATTGTTGATATCGATATATGATATTCCAAGCTTAGGACTGGACTTATAATCCGGTCTCTTCTGCATTGTTGTTATCTCCTGTACAGGGTAATCCTTAATCATTAATGCATCTCCAGACTCATATGCGCTGAAAGCGGCATTCTGATCCTGCATAAGGAGACATTTAATACCGTCAAGCTTTATGGCATCCTTGTTCCAGTAATTTTCATTCTTTGTAACCAACAAATAGCTTCCCTGCTTCCACTCTGTAAGCTTGAAAGGACCTGTAGAGATATATGTCTTAGGATCAAGACTCCATCCGTCAGGATTTGCCTCTACTACATCTTTCTTTACAGGTGAAAGTGATGCAAATGCCGCAAGTCTGTCAAAATAAGGTGCAGGATGTGACATATGAACTACCAAAGTCTTGTCATCCGGTGCCTCTACATTAAGCTTTGTGATATCTGGATCTATTGTAGGATTACCGTCTGCATCAGGCTTACCGATAGCCTCATCATACCCCTCTACCATTCCAAGTACAGTCTCTGCATATGGTGCGGCAACCTCAGGGTCAACCATTCTCTGCCAGCTATATACAAAGTCATTAGCTGTAAGTTTTGAACCGTCTGACCACTTAAGCCCGTCTCTTAGATGGAAAGTCCAAGTAAGTCCGTCATCGCTTACTTCATATTTTTCAGCCAAGCTTGGGGCTATCTTGCCGTCCTTATCAAGTCTAAGCAAGTTGTCTGATATCATTGTGATATAGTTTGCACCGTCAGCTGACTGATTAAGTGCAGGGTCAATTGTTTCAACATCAGGTCCTTCCTCGATAGTAAGAATCTTTCCGCTCTTACTTGCGGATTTTGAACCTCCACATGCTGAAAGTGCTACTGCTGCAGCAATTGTCAGTGTAGCCAAAAACAATCTTTTTCTCATAATTCTTCTCCTAAAATTCTAATAATTTTTTATTCTGCAATATCGGCATACTCGAAGTGATAGATACCGTCAGCTGTATGATAGCTGTCTTTTACCTTATCGCTCTGAAGATACATCTCATTGTAGTAAAGAAGCGGTGTTACACCCATATCTCTCATAAGCATCTCCTCGGCCTGATGGAAATATCCGAATCTTGTCTGTGGATCCACCTCTTTAGCGGCTTTCTCTAAGAGTGCATCATACTCAGGATTTGAATACTTTGAGCTGTTGTTTCCGTTTCCTGTCTGTGTAAGCTGAAGGATATTTGAAGGATCGTTATAATCCATTGCCCAACCGTCTCTTGCTATCTGATAGTTTCCGGATCTTCTCTGTGGTGTAAATGACTTCCACTCAACTATATTAACTTCTACATTAACTCCAAGCTCTTTCCATGCCTGCTGTAAATACTCGGCAATCTTCTTGTGATAAGCTGAATCATTTGTTGAATATGTAAGTGTAGGAAGTCCTTCGCCGTTCGGATGTCCCGCCTCAGCCAAAAGCTCTTTAGCCTTTGCAAGGTTACCTGCGAAATCGTCAACATTTATATATACCGAAGGATCTGTAATATTATCTGACCAAAGTGATCCGTCCCAGTCTGATGTACCGGCACTTACAAAACCTGTTGCAGGAGTATATGTACCTGCTGTAATAGTCTCTGAAATATACTTTCTGTCAAGTGCAAGTGAAAATGCCTGACGAACTCTCGCATCCTTAAACTCATCCAATGTATTGTTCAAGTCGATGAAATATGTTCCAAGCTGTGGATCAAGGTGATAGTCGGATCTCTTTTGCAATGTTGTGATTTCCTGTGTAGGAATATCCTTAATCATTAAAGCATCTCCCGACTCATATGCACTGAATGCGGCGTTCTGATCCTGCATAAGGAGACATTTGATACTGTCAAGCTTTACGGCATCCTTGTTCCAATAATTCTCATTTTTCTCAAGCATTAAATAGCTTCCCGATTTCCACTCTGTAAGCTTGAACGGACCTGAAGATATATATGTCTTAGGATCAAGTGTCCATCCGTCAGGATTTGCCTCTACTACATCCTTTTTTACAGGTGAAAGTGCGGGAAATGTTGCAAGCTTGTCAAAATAAGGTGTAGGTGATGACATATGAACTACCAAAGTCTTGTCATCGGTTGCCTCAACACCAAGTTTTGTAACATCAGGATCTATTGTAGGATTACCGTCGGCATCAGGTAAACCTATAGCCTCCTCATAACCTTCCAACATTCCGAGAGTTATCTCCGCATATGGTGCGGCAACCTCAGGGTCGATCATTCTCTGCCAGCTGTATACGAAGTCATTAGCTGTAAGATCCGAACCGTCCGACCACTTTAATCCGTCTCTTAAGTGGAATGTCCATGTAAGTCCGTCATCGCTTACTTCATATTTTTCAGCCAAACTTGGAGCCACCTTACCTTCCTTGTCAACTCTTAACAAGTTGGCAAAAAGATATGTGAGATAATTTGCTCCGTCGTTTGTTGTATTGAGTGCAGGGTCAATTGATTCCACTTCCGGTCCCAATTCGATAGTAAGAATCTTGCCTCCCGACTTTGTAGCCGACTTTGATCCGCCACCGCCGCAACCTGCAAGTACAAGTGCACCGGTAAGAACCAATGTAGCTAAAACCAATTGTTTCTTCATAAATCCTCCTAAATATTTTTATCAAAACCAACAGGTTCTAATTTCTAGTTTATCCTCTCAATATTGTGGCAGGCTACAAAATGTCCCTTTTCCACTTCTCTCCACTTCGGAACTTCCATTGCACACTGCTCTGTAGCATATTTACATCTGGTTCTGAAATGGCATCCGCTTGGCGGATTAAGAGGTGAAGGTACTTCTCCCTCAAGTACAATTCTCGATCTTTCTCTTGATACCCTAGGATCTGCTACAGGTATCGCGGAGATAAGACTCTTTGTATATGGATGAAGCGGTCTGAATATAATCTCTCCGGACTCTGCAAGCTCGACCATTCTTCCAAGATACATAACACCTATTCTGTTACTTATATGATTTACAATAGAAAGGTCATGGGCGATAAACAGATAGGTAAGCCCTCTTTCCTTTTGTAAATCCTCAAACATATTTACAACCTGAGCCTGAATGGAAACGTCAAGTGCGGATACAGGCTCATCTGCAACGATAAAGTCGGGATCTACTACAAGCGCTCTTGCAATACCTACTCTTTGTCTCTGTCCTCCTGAGAACTCGTGAGGATATCTGTTGGCATGCTCGGAGTTAAGACCTACAGTCTTTAAAACCTCAATGATTTTATCATGTCTGTCCTGTTTTGAAGCCGCAATCTTATTGATATCGATAGCTTCACCGATAATATCTCCGACCGTCATTCTAGGGTCAAGTGATGCGTAAGGATCCTGGAAAACTATCTGAAGTTTTTTTCTGTAAGGATACATATTTACCGCAGTCTTTTTTCCAAGCTTAGGTACACCGTTTTCGATGATATCGTTACCGTTCTCATCTACAAGAGGTACTTTTCCGCTGTCAAAAAGCACTTGGTCTTTGTATATTATTCTTCCGTCAGTAGGCTCATAGAGTCTAAGTAAAGATCTACCTGTTGTAGTTTTACCACAACCGGACTCTCCTACAAGTCCAAGAGTTTCTCCCTTTTCAATATGGAAAGAAACATCATCCACAGCTCTTACATATTTTTTATTTTTACCAAAACCTCCAACAGGGAAGAATTGTTGTAAATGTTCAACTCTAATTATTTTTTCAGACATACTGATTCTCCCTCTGTATTATTATCTTCTTCCAACTCATTTAACCAACACTGTGAATAATGAGTTTCACTGAAATTCTTAACAGGCGGCATTTCTCTTAAGCATATCTTCATACATGAATCACATCTGGAGGCAAAAGGACAACCCTTCGGCGGATTAAGCATATCCACCGGTGTACCTTCAATAGGTACAAGTCTTTCATAATCAGCCTCATACATCTTAGGAATACTCTTTAAAAGCCCCTTTGTATATTCATGCTTAGGATTGTAAAAAATATCGTCTGTAAGACCGCTCTCTATAATTTTTCCCGCATACATAACCGCTATTCTGTCACAAATATTTGCAACTACACCAAGGTCATGTGTAATCATAATAATTGCCATGCCCAGCTTGTTTTTAAGCTCAATCATAAGCTCTATAATCTGTGCCTGAATAGTAACGTCAAGCGCTGTTGTAGGCTCATCCGCAATCAAAAGCTTAGGCTCGCAGGCAAGCGCCATCGCAATCATAACTCTCTGTCTCATACCTCCGGAGAGCTCATGAGGATATTGCTTAAGTCTCTTATCCGGCTCGTTTATACCTACCAAAGTAAGAAGCTCTCTTGCTCTCTCCCTTGCCTCTTTTTTATTCTTATCTGTATGCAGAAGTATAACTTCCATTATCTGGTTTCCGATAGTATATACCGGGTTCAAGCTTGTCATAGGATCCTGGAAAATGATTGAAACTTCATTTCCACGGATTTTTCTCATTTCTTTTTCACTCATTTCATTGATATGATATCCGTTGAAGTATAAATCTCCACCTATGATCTTTCCCGGATTTGCTATAAGCCCCATAAGAGAATAGCTTGTAACACTCTTTCCGGAGCCTGACTCTCCTACTACTCCCAGCACTTCTCCTTCGTTTACATAGAAGGAAACATCATCTAAGGCTTTCACCTCTCCTGCCGGAGTAAAGAAGGAAAGTCTCTCATGTTCTATATCTACAAGATGTTTACTCATAATTACCTTCCTTTAATTCTTTAGCTTAGGGTCAAATGCATCACGGAGTCCGTCTCCCAAAAGGTTAAGACTAAGTATTATCAAGCTGATAAGTATTGCCGGTGCGAACAAAAGATGTGGATACGACTGCAATCCTGTTATTGCATCGGAAGCAAGTGAACCGAGAGACGGCATAGGAACAGCCACACCAAGTCCCAAAAATGACAAATAACTTTCTGTAAAGATAGCAGAAGGTATTTGCAATGTAGTTGTAACAATCAATGTACCGATAGTATTTGTAAGCAAGTGTTTTCTGATAATCTGACCGCTCTTTGCACCAAGCGCTCTTGCAGCTGTAACATACTCCTGCTCTTTTAATACAAGTATCTGTCCACGGACAATTCTTGCCATACCTACCCAGTAAAGAAGGGCAAAAACTATAAATATACTTATAAGGTTTATACCCAGAACATTGATCCAAGCAAATCCCGGTGCGGACGCCAAAAGCTTCATCGGCTTCTTAAGCGCAAATGTAAGAAGTATTATAAGTAATATATCAGGAACTGTATATATTATATCTACAATTCTCATCATTATAAGGTCAACCCATCCACCGGTAAATGCCGCAACGGAACCGTAAATCGAACCGATTATAAGCACGATAAATGATGCCAAAAGTCCTACTATAAGTGAAATTCTGGCTCCCATCATTACTCTTATGGCATAGTCTCTTCCAAGACTGTCAGTTCCGAGTATATGTGGAAATACCTTTTCTCCTGCGGCAATTCTTGCAAGTTCTCCTGCAGAATACTGCATAGGCATAAGTCTCTCACTACCCTTTAACTGTATTGCGTAGTTATATGGGTAAAATATCGGCACTATAAATGCAAGTATCAATATGACAAAAAATACTGCCAAAGATGCAAGTGCCACTTTATTCTTTAAAAGTCTTCGAAATCCGTCCTGCCAGAAGCTGACACTCTGACGCATCACTACCAGACTTTCTTTTTCTTCTTTGCTGGCGGGCAAAAAATCTTCAGGCGATAAATTTAAATGCCCTGAAATAATATGTTTGCTCATTATATATAGGGATGCCACAAAATACTTGTGACAACCTTCTCCTTTCTTATAGGCTTTACTTAAGTTTTATTCTAGGATCTACGATAGTATATGCAATATCTACCACTACATTCATAAAAATAATAAGAGTTGCCAGGAATATGGTGGTTCCCATGATAACTGTATAGTCCTGATTTATAACAGAACTTACAAATTCACCTCCAAGTCCCGGAATGGTGAATATCTTCTCTACAACAAAGCTTCCTACAAGTGTATATGCTACAAGCGGACCCATATATGTAATGATAGGCAAAATAGCATTTCTGAGTGCATGCTTAAACAAAATAACATTCTCTGAAAGACCCTTTGCTCTTGCTGTTCTCATATAGTCCTGTCCAAGTACGTCAAGCATTGAAGATCTCATCTGTCTTGCAATATAAGCTGTAGGATAAAACGAAAGTGCCAGTACCGGCATGATGTAGTTTAACGGTGATGTAAGACCATATGTAGGCAAAAGTTCAAGCTTTACGCCTAAAAAGTACATTAGAATAGTACAAACAACGAAACTCGGTACCGCTATTCCCAAAGTTGCAAACATTATAATAAGTCTGTCAAGTACCTTTCCTCTGTTAAGTGCGGCAATGGAACCCAAAGGCACTCCGAATATTAATGCAAGGACTATAGATATTCCACCTACTCTGGCAGAAACAGGAAATTTTGTGGATATTATCTGAGCTACATCTCTTCCCCTTTGCTTTATACTTATTCCAAAATCACCTTTCAATGCATTTTTAAAATAATTGATATACTGCACTGTAATAGGCTTATCAAGGCCATATTTTACCTCCAATGCTTTTTGAGCCGCTTTTGAAATTGACTTATCCGCAGCGAAAGGTCCACCCGGAACTTGCTGCATAAGGAAAAAAGTCAAGGTTGATACGATGAATATTGTTGCTATTCCGAATATCAACCTTTTGATAATATACTTTAACACGATTTCCTCTCCTTTACTTTTTATTTTTTCTATAAGTTATTAAAGTATTTTGCCAATATTTTATGCTTTTAGATATTTTCACATAGAAATAAAAGCTTGTACAAAAAATAGTAGGCAAGCACCGTTGCTAAATATTGCCTACTTCCTGCACAATTATACACTATTCTATTATCTTTTTCAAGACTCTGTTCGTATAGCGTGCACTTATGTTTGTCGATAAAATACATGATATTTTTTTTGTAATTTTAGCTTTATATTTCTTTATATTTTTTTATCTTCTTTATGCAATATATCCCTTTACTTTTTTCAAAAAAGGTATATGATATTTAGACAAATGTGTTTCTTCCTATTAAATGTACCACATAAGTAGACTGAAATATATTTGAGTGGTTTGCCTTACATGGTATATCACATAATACTATTTACTAAGGAGGTTTTATGGATGATATAATAAGCAGGCTTTCTGAAATAGAAGACTCATCTCAAGCTTACGTTGATGATGCCGTTCAAAAGAAAAAGGAAATCGCTGCTGAGATTAACGCCAGGAAAGAGCTTTGGAAGCAAGATCTTGATGCTAAGACAAAGGCAAGAATTGCCGAGTTGCAGAAATCTATGAATTTGTCTAAAGAAAAAAAGATTTCAGAACTCAAACAACAGTCTGAGAAGGCCTTTAGGAATCTGCAAGACATGTATGACACTCACCATGATAAATATGTGGATATGCTATTCTCAAATATGATTAAGGAGTAGCCATGGGAAATTTATTTAAATACTCTTCCCTTACCACTAAAATTCGTTCGATGTCAAGTGATTTAATAAGTATTGACGGTTTCAAATCATTATGTGAATGTGAAACCATCACTGATGCAATGAATGAGCTTATGCATTATAAATACTACCGTGATGCATTTAAAAAAGTCGACATCAATACATTACATCGTGAGGATATCGAGCAAATATTATTGTTAAGTAGTCTGGAAGAGTTTTCAAGACTCTGCAAATTCAACTCGGGTACTCCAAGAAAATATCTGAATTTAGTATCTATGTACAATACGATCTATGTCTTAAAGCGTATACTGCGAGACATTCTCAGTCATAGACCGACATCTTTGGATTTAAAATCATATTCCAAGTATATGGGTACAAAAACAAATCTGAACATCGATGAGCTTATATCTGCACAAGATGTATCACAATTCGTTGATTCACTGAAAAATACGGAATATTATGATTGTACAAATCAGGTATTGTCTACCGGAAGTACCAATATATTTGACTATGCACTTGCTCTTGACTCTTATTATTTTGAGATTTGCTTCAAATTTGCGCAAAAAGAGCTTAAAGGTGATGAAAGCAAAGAAGTACTCTCAATCCTTGGAACAAGATGTGATTTCCTTAATATGCAATGGATATACAGAACCAAGAAGTATTATAAAGTAAGTAATACAAGGGTATATGCCACTCTCATCCCACATTATTACAAGATAAGCGTAGATGAAATAAAGCAAATGGTTGAGGCCCAAAATCTTGATGAGTTTTTTGTAATATTTGACAATTCATACTATGGGAAATTGTCTGCAAAGCTTTTCAAGTACAAACCCGGACTGGAAGAATTTTATATGAGGACATTGGAATATCTGTATAATAAACATAAGAAGGATAATCCGTATTCTTTGGCAAGCCTCAGCTACTATCTGTATTCCAGGGAACTTGAGATAAGCAGAGTTATAGAGATAATAGAATCCATAAGATATTCGCTTCCTCCGGAAGATATTGTCTCTAATATTTTAAAACTTGAAACAAGGAGGTCTTTCGCATGATTGAGAGAATGGAATTCTTGAATATCACAGGCCCGAAAGACGATATTGACAGAATCATAGAAACTTATATCAGTAAGTATGATTTTCAGTTGGAAAATGCTCTTTCAGAGCTGAAAAATGTCAAAGAATTGCATGCCTTCAATGAAAGCAATCCTTATAAGGACATCTTGGCAAGATCGCAGGAACTGAAAGAATACTTTAAAGATACCGGTTTACACACGAATCGTCACATGAGTATCGAGGAGGCCGACAAAATAACCCGGAGTATTTCAGATAAGGTCTATTCTTTATCACAAAAAAAGAGTGAACTTGAATCGGAACTTGCGGGATACGAGGAAAAGCTTAAAAATGTCCACTATTTTATAGGACTGGATTATGACACCGAAAAGATTCTGCACTTTAAGTATGTAAACTTCAGATTCGGTTCCATGCCGACGGAATATTACGAAAAGTTTATGACTTTTGTGTATGAAAGTATTGACACTATTTTTTACAAGGCAAGAGAAATAGATGATAAGGTCTGGGGTGTGTATTTTGTACCGGATGCCATTTCGGAGCAAATAGACGCTATATATGCTTCAATGCATTTTGAAAGATTTTTCCTGCCTGATGAGTACCATGGTACACCTGAATATTCAAGTGCCAAGCTTCAGGAAAAAATTAAAGAGTTACAGGATAATATACTTAATATCGACAATAAGATACTAAGTGTACTTGAAAACAGCCGTGAAGATTTTCTTTTGGCAAATCAGGTACTTTATAGATTCAACAAGGTATTTGAAGTCAGAAAGTATGCGGCAGCCACCAGAGATAACAGAAAAGATAAGAAAGTCTTCTATATCATATGCGGATGGCTTAAAAAAGATGATGCCGAAAAACTGGCAAAAGAACTTGAAAATGAGCCGAGTACTTTCTGCCTTGCGGAAAGAAACTTATCAAAAATAAGCAGTACTCCGCCTATAAAGTTAAAGAACAATGCCCTTTTCAAACCTTATGAAATGTTTGTTGAAATGTACGGCTTGCCGAATTATAAGGAATTTGATCCTACAATACTTATAGCTCTGACATATTCCGTTTTATTCGGTTTTATGTTCGGAGATGTCGGACAGGGTCTTGTGCTTTTAATCCTCGGAAGTATTATAGCCCATAAGAAGAAATCAAGGCTTGCGGCAATTATTGCCAGATGCGGATTCTTCTCTACAATATTCGGATTCTTATTCGGTTCAATATTCGGATTTGAAGATATAATAAGCCCTATTTGGGTAAGACCTGCAAAAGCAATGACTGCACTTCCCGTTATCGGAAATTTAAATACAGTCTTTGTGGTAACAATAACTCTGGGTATGTTCATAATAATACTTATGATGATCTTAAGTATTTTGACAAAGCTTAGGTTTAATGAACCGGGTGAAGCATTATTTGATGCAAACGGTGTTGCAGGACTTGTATTTTATGCATCGGCACTTATTACCATAATACTTTTTATGACAGGTAATCATATGCCGGCGGCAATTGTGCTGTTTATAATGTTTGTACTTCCTTTAATTTTAATTTTCTTAAAAGAGCCTTTATCGGCTGTATTGGAAAGGAAAAAGATACATCTCGAAGGAGGTGTAGGCATGTTTATCCTGCAGGGATTCTTTGAGCTTTTTGAAGTGCTTTTAAGCTACTTTTCAAACTCTCTTTCCTTTGTCAGAGTGGGTGCATTTGCAGTCAGCCATGCGGCAATGATGGAAGTAGTACTTATGCTTTCAGGTGTTGAAAGCGGCAATATCAACTGGATAGTTGTTGTCCTCGGTAATATCTTTGTAATGGGTATGGAAGGTTTAATTGTAGGTATACAGGTATTACGTCTTGAGTATTATGAGTTGTTCTCAAGATTTTATACAGGAGACGGAAGAGAATTTAAACCTTATTCATAGTAAATAATTTTTATGTTTTAGTTAGGAGAAAAAAATGAATACATTAGTAAAAGTAACACTTGCAGCAGCCCTTATTTTAAGTATCGCAGTTCCTTATATCGCATTTATGATAGGTGAAAAGACAAAGGGTCGTTATAAAAAAGCCCTTGCAGGAAATGTTGTTATGTTCTTCGGTGTTATGGCAATTACATGCGTATTTTTCTTATCTGGAAATGCTTACGCGGCTTCTGAAACAGCAGCTTCATCAGCTACAGGTTTAGGATATCTCTCAGCAGCTCTTTCAGTAGGTCTTGCATGTATCGGTGGCGGTATCGCCGTATCTGCAGCAGCTTCAGCAGCACTTGGTGCTATTAGTGAGGACGGTTCAATCCTTGGTAAGTCACTTATCTTCGTAGGTCTTGCAGAGGGTGTTTGTCTTTACGGACTTGTAGTTGCATTCATGATTCTTGGTCGTTTATAAAGGCGATTTTATGAAAATGTATCTTATAAGTGATAATGTGGATACTCTTACAGGTATGAGGCTTGCAGGGGTGGAAGGAGTGGTGGTTCATGAAAAGCATGAACTTGCAAATGCCCTTGATTTTGTTATAAAGAGCAAAGATATCGGCATTGTGCTTCTCACGGAAAAGTTTTCAAAGGATTATCCCGAGCTTGTAAATAAATATAAGATGGAATCACATATACCACTCTTTATTGATATACCGGATCGACATGGTACCGGAAGATCCGAAAACTTCATTACAGACTATGTAAATGAGGCTATCGGCTTGAAACTGTAACAGTTTGCATGATTACAATCTTGCAAAATGAACTTTAGATTAAGATTAAAAAGGTAGGTATTATCTTGACAATAGAAGAAAAACTACAGCATTTTAAAGAGGCTTGCACTGCTGATGCCATTGCCGCCGCTGAAAAAATACTTTCAGATTATAAAAATGCTTTAGAGAAGGACTTTTTAGACTACCAAAACAGTGAGACGAGACTTGCTGATATGGAAGTCAAAACTGAAACCACAAGGATTGACAAAGAGATGAACAAAGAGCTCGCTCTTGAACAGATAAAACTACGAATGGAGCTTGGCAAAAAGGCTGCCGAGCTCAAGGAAAAGATTTTTGCACAGCTTGAGGAAAGACTCGCAAAGTATCAGGAAACTCCCGAATATATAGCTTTGATAGATTCACAAATTGAAAGAGCATTGAAATTTGCGGGAAATGATGAGGTGAAAATATACATAGACCCTAATGATGAATCTCTCGCACATGATCTTTCCGTAAAGCATGATATTGATATAGCCATCAGTAAATATCCTTTTCATGGCGGTATGAGAGCCGTTATACCGGCAAAAAATATTCTGATTGACAATTCTTTTGAAAAAAAGATTTCAGAAGCAAAGGAAAAATTTGATGTAGATATGGAGGTACTATAATGGCAGCTACAGGTATTATATTTGCAATAAACGGACCTATAGTGAAGACATCAAATGATTCCGGTTTTGAAATGCATGAGATGGTATATGTAGGAGAAGAAAATCTTGTAGGCGAGGTGATCGGACTTACTTCCGATGCAACCGTCATAGAAGTTTACGAGGAAACCGGCGGAATTAAGCCCGGTGAAATTGTAACAGGTACAGGTGCTCCCGTTTCCGTAACTCTTGCACCGGGTATCCTTAACAATATCTTTGACGGTATTGAAAGGCCTTTAAGTGAGATAGCAAAGGTTGACGGAACCTATATTTCCAGAGGTGTAAGTGTGGATTCACTTGATACAAAGAAACTTTGGAAAACACATATAACCGTAAAACCGGGACAGGCTATAGACGGCGGAACCATAATTGCCGAGGTGCCTGAAACACCGGCAATATTACATAGAGTAATGCTCTCTCCAAACCTTAAGGGTTATGTTTTGGATGTGGTTGAAGACGGTGAGTATACGATAAATGACAAGATTCTCACTTTACAGCTTGAAGACGGCAGTGAGATTCCGATCACCATGACACAGCACTGGCCTATTCGTGTTCCGAGACCTATAAAGAAGAGATTCCCGGCAAGCGTTCCGCTTATTACCGGTCAGAGAATTCTTGATACCCTCTTCCCTCTTGCAAAGGGAGGTACTGCAGCTGTTCCGGGCGGTTTCGGTACAGGTAAGACTATGACACAGCACCAGATTGCAAAATGGTCCGATGCAAATATTATTATTTATATCGGTTGCGGTGAGCGTGGAAATGAGATGACTCAGGTTCTTGAGGAGTTCTCCGAGCTTATCGATCCTAAGACCGGCAATCCTTTGATGGACAGAACAACTCTTATCGCAAACACTTCAAATATGCCGGTTGCCGCCAGAGAGGCATCTCTTTATTCAGGGCTGACACTTGCAGAATATTACCGTGATATGGGTTATGATGTTGCAATCATGGCGGACTCAACATCAAGATGGGCTGAGGCTCTTCGTGAGATCTCAGGACGACTTGAGGAAATGCCTGCCGAGGAAGGTTTCCCGGCATATCTGGCTTCCAGACTTTCAGCATTCTATGAGAGAGCCGGCATGATGCAAAACTTAAACGGAAGTGAAGGCTCGGTATCAATTATCGGTGCGGTATCTCCACAGGGTGGTGATTTCTCTGAGCCTGTAACACAAAATACAAAGAGATTTGTACGCTGTTTCTGGGGACTTGATAAGAGACTTGCATATGCAAGACATTTCCCTGCTATACAGTGGCTTGACAGCTATTCGGAATACCTGACAGATCTTGCGCCTTGGTATGCGGAGCATGTAGATAAGAACTTTGTAGAATACAGAAACAGGCTTGTATATATACTCAATCAGGAAGCATCTCTGATGGAAATAGTAAAACTTATCGGTGCGGATGTTTTGCCTGACGATCAGAAACTTGTACTTGATATAGCTAAGGTTATAAGAGTAGGTTTCCTTCAGCAAAACGCCTTCCACAAGGATGATACTTGTGTTCCTCTGATAAAGCAGTACAAAATGATGGATGTTATACTCTATCTCTATCAGAAATCAAAAGCGCTTGTTCATCAGGGCATGCCTATGAGTGTTTTGCATCAGGACAGTATCTGGGACAAAGTTTCTTCCATAAAGTATGATGTTCCTAATGATAAGCTTGAGATGTTGGATCAATACAAAAAAGATATTGACACATTCTACGAAAAAGTACTTGAAAAGAATGCATAGGAGGTAAAACATGTCAATAGAATACCTTGGACTTAGTTCCATAAACGGACCACTGGTAGTTCTTGAGGGTGTCAAGGGTGCTGCCTATGATGAGATTGTAGAAATGACCGTAAACGGTAAGGAAAGACGTCTTGGCAGAATCATTGAAATAAACGGTGACAAAGCGGTAATACAGGTTTTTGAAGGAACCGACGGTATGGCACTTAGAAATACACATACCAAACTTACAGGAAAGCCTATGGAAATAGGCGTTTCCGAGGCAATGTTCGGAAGAACTTTCAACGGTATCGGAGAACCTATCGACGGACTTGGAAGTGTAGAGGCGGAAAAGACCATAGATGTAAACGGAAAACCTTTAAATCCCGTCACAAGGGAATATCCGAGAAACTATATCAGAACCGGTATTTCCGCTATCGACGGACTTATGACACTTATCAGAGGTCAGAAGTTACCTATTTTCTCAGGAAACGGCCTTCCACATGATGAACTTGCGGCACAGCTTGTTCGCCAATCTTCTTTGGGTGACAGCAACAATGATGATGAGAAGTTTGCGGTTGTATTTGCGGCTATGGGTGTAAAGCATGATGTGGCTGATTTCTTCCAGAGAACATTTGCAGAGAGCGGTGTTAGTGACCATGTTATCACATTCATCAATCTTGCAAACGATCCTGTGGTTGAAAGACTTATTACTCCGAAGGTGGCTCTTACCGTTGCCGAGTATCTTGCTTTTGAAAAGGGCATGCATATACTTGTAATACTTACTGATATGACTTCTTTTGCGGAGGCAATGCGTGAGGTTTCATCTTCAAAGGGTGAGATTCCTTCAAGAAAAGGTTTCCCCGGATATCTTTATTCAGAGCTTGCTACTATATATGAGAGAGCAGGTATTGTAAAAGGTGTGAACGGTTCCGTTACACAGATTCCGATACTTACCATGCCGAATGATGATATCACTCACCCGATTCCCGATCTTACAGGATATATAACCGAGGGCCAGATAGTTCTGGACAGAGACCTAAACGGTCAGTCAATCTATCCTCCTATCTCAGTACTTCCTTCTCTTTCAAGACTTATGAAGGACGGTATTGGTGAAGGCTTTACAAGAGCGGACCATCAGGATGTGGCAAATCAGCTCTTCTCTTCCTACTCTAAAGTAGGTGATGCCAGAGCGCTTGCATCAGTTATCGGTGAGGATGAATTGTCCGATACAGATAAACAATACCTTATATTCGGTAGAGCCTTTGAGAAGATGTTTATCGGTCAGTCTGTTAATGATAACAGAACAATATTTGATACTTTGGAAATCGGTTGGAAACTTCTCGGTCTGATGCCAAGAGGCGAGCTTGACAGAATAGATACAAAGGTACTTGATCAGTATTATAAGCCGACAGTACTTGATGCAAACGGTGATATAGTTCCTGCTGCAGTAGAGGATTAATTATGAATATTAATACATTCCCGACAAAGGGTAACTTGATAGCCTCAAAAAACTCTCTGGCACTGGCAAGACAGGGCTATGGCTTGATGGATAAGAAGAGAAATATTCTTATCCGCGAGCTTATGGGATTGATTGATGAGGCTAAGGAAATCCAAAAACAAATAGATACTACCTTTGGTGCCGCTTACAAGGCACTGATGTATGCAAATATCGAATTGGGTATCGACTTCGTATCGGATATCGCAGGTTCGGTGCCTGTTGAAGACAGTATACAGATAAAGACCAGGTCGGTAATGGGTACTGAAATACCTCTTGTAAGATTTGATGATTCTCCCATGGAGCCTACATATGCTTATTACGCTACAAGAGAATCACTTGATAAAGCCAGAGAATGCTTCAATGAAGTAAAAAGACTTACTGTAAGACTTTCCATGATAGAAAATTCCGCTTATCGTCTGGCGAGAAATATTAAAAAGACTCAAAAAAGAGCCAATGCCTTAAAGAATATCACTATTCCAACCTATGAAAATCTCACAAAGAATATCACGAATGCTTTGGAAGAAAAGGATCGTGAGGAATTCACCAGGTTGAAGGTTATAAAGTCTTGGAAGGATGCATAATGAAAATACTTAGATTCTTTTTAGGAATTATTTTAAGCTTTTCACTGATGTTTATCGTGCTGGTTACATCCATCGAAATTGCGGCATATTCAGATTTTTCATTTTATGAAAAAGAATATAAGAAATATGCCGTAACAAATTATGTGGATATTTCAATGTCCGATCTTATGAATGTGACAAAGGATATGATGAGCTATCTAAAAGGTGACAGAGAAAAGCTCTCCGATATAAAGGCAAATATCGCAGGAATCCCCGACACGGCTTTCTTTAATGATAGAGAGGTTGCGCATATGGAGGACGTACGAGGTCTTTTTGTTGGAGCTGTTTATCTTCGATATATACTTATAGTGGTCAGTATTCTTTGCATTATAGCGGTAAAATTATTAAGGGGTAAAGTATTTTGCTTTCTGTCAAATGTACTTATATTCGGCACTTTAATTACTCTGGCCATAACCGCAGTTTTGGTATTTCTTATTTCCGGAGATTTTGAGAAATATTTTATAATATTCCACCATATCTTTTTTAACAATGATTTGTGGATGCTTGACCCGGCTACCGACAATTTGATAAATATAGTGCCACAGGGCTTCTTTATGGATATGTCTGAAAGAATTATGATAGTATTTTTCGCTTTTATCCTGTCTATGATAGGTAGCGGTGTGGTTTTAAAGAAAATTTTTAAATAATTTTTTAGAATAAGGTGTATGTAGCTTACTCACACCTTATTTTTATATTTGCATATAATTTGATATTGTGATAAATTATGACTTTAGAAAAATATTTTCTTAGGAGGTTATTTATGAAGAAAAAATGGTGGCATGGTAAAGTTGCTTATCAAATATATCCAAAAAGTTTTAATGATACTACAGGAAGCGGTATAGGTGACCTGAGAGGTATTACAGAAAAACTTGACTATTTAAAAGATCTCGGAGTTGACATAATATGGTTGTCTCCTTGTTACTGCTCTCCTTTTGCGGATCAGGGCTATGATATTTCAGACTATTACAATATAGATCCCGTATTCGGAAATATGGACGATATGGACGAACTTTTGGCAGAAGCTAAAAAAAGAGATATGTACATACTTATGGACCTTGTAGTAAATCACTGCTCAGACGAGCATGAGTGGTTTAAAAAAGCTATGGAAGATCCTGACGGTGAATATGGAAAGTATTTCTATATCGAAGAAGGTAAGGACGGCAAAGAACCTAACAACTGGCGTTCTTACTTTGGTGGAAGCGCATGGGAGAAGATACCGGGTACAAACAAATACTATCTTCACCTCTTCCATAAAAAGCAACCTGATCTAAACTGGGAAAACAAAAAAGTTCGTGAAGAAATATATACAATGATAAACTGGTGGCTTGAAAGAGGACTTGCAGGCTTTAGAATTGATGCCATTATAAATATAAAGAAGGCTCTACCTATAATTGACTATTGCTACCCACCCGATAGAGAAGACGGCTTTGTGGAGACACATAGAATGCTCAAGGACGCTATAGGTGTGGGTGACTTTCTTACAGAACTTAAAAACGAGACATTTGCTAAGCATGACGCTTTCACAGTCGGTGAAGTATTTGACGAGCGTGAAGAGGATATCCCGCTTTTCATCGGTGATGACGGGTATTTTTCAAGTATGTTTGACTTCAATGAGACAATATTCGGAAAGAGTAAAAACGGTTGGTATGACTGCAAGCCTATCACCCCTGATGACTATAAGAGATGCTGCTTTGAGACTCAGGAAAAGATCGGTGATATCGGAATGATTTCCACCATTATAGAAAACCATGACGAGCCAAGAGGTGTGAGCCACTATATCCCTGCAGACGAGCTTAGCGAAACCGCAAAGAAGTTCCTCGGTACAATGCAGTTTATGCTTCGTGGACTTCCGTTTATCTATCAAGGCCAGGAAATAGGTATGGAGAATGTAAACTTCACCTCTATGGACCAGATAGATGATATATCAACCCGTGACCAGTATAAAGTAGCAATAGAAGCCGGACTTTCTCCCGAAGAGGCATTTGCAGCCGTAAAGCATTACAGCCGTGACAACAGCCGCACTCCTTTCCAGTGGGATGACAGCAAAAATGCCGGATTTACCACAGGCACACCATGGCTTATGGTAAGCCCCGACTATAAGAGAATCAATGCGGCATCACAAATAAATGATCCTAATTCGCTTCTCTCACACTACAAAAAGCTCACCGCTCTCAGAAAAGACCCTGAGTATACTGAGACTGTAGTATATGGTAAGACCGTGCCATATCTCCCTGAGGTAGAGAAGCTTATGGCATTTAAGAGAGTTACAGACAATCAAACCTTGCTTGTACTCGGCAACTTCGGGATCAAGCCACAAACTGTAAAACTTCCTTCAAAATGTAAAAAGGTTGTTTTAAACAATGTGGAAAATGTTGATTTTGTTTCAGATACCGAGATAAGGCTTGAAGGATACCAGGCTTTGATTATTGAGATTTAAAAATATTAAAAAGAACCTGTCGGAATAAACGCCTCCCGACAGGTTCTTTTTTAATGCTAAAAAATATCTTTTTTCCAAAAGAGTCTTATTTTATTTTCATAATTTTCTAAAGTATGAAAAATTCCTAATATATAGACATTTTTATCAACGATCTTATATATGATTACATAATCCATTCCCGTGACCTTGGCTTCATGATACTCGAACGATTTCATAAAATAATATTATAAATCATACTTATTCCTCACTGTATTAAGAGCCTCTCTTGCATCACGTACTTTTCCCTCTTTGATTTGCTGTTCTGAGTTTATAAGACTTTGATACATATTCATCTTATTGGATATTCCTTCAAAGGTATCAATACTCATAATTACCATATCACCATATCCGTTTTTTGTTATAAAAACAGGTTCTGATGTACTATGGCATAAATCTGAAATCTCTGAAGTGTTTTTCAAATCTTTAATAGGAATAATTTGTGGCATAATCTTCACCCCCTTTTTTAATATTATGAGGTATATTATACCATAATTATATGATAATTAGTAGTATTAAATTGGAATTATTAAACCAACCTCTCACCCTCTACCATATAACTCTGTCAGATACTTGATATTCTTCCAGGTATTCTCATCTATCTCATTCTCTGTAAGTCTGAACATCCAGTTCTTACCTATTGTGGAAGGTGTGTTCATTCTGTACCTGTGGTCATAGTGAAGATAGTCCTGTATAGGTATAATGCAGGTATCCGAGACACTTCCCATTGCCGCTCTGATAAGTGCATCACAGACTTCAGTCTTCTTGTCGGACTTCTTTAAATTAAAGTATGCAAGCACCATATCATACTCTTTTTCCGTAATATCATCAAGCCATCCCATCACAGTCTCATTGTCATGAGTTCCGGTGTATACCACGCTGTTTCTTGTATAATTGTGAGGTAAGTAGTCATTTGCGCTTCCCGTATCTCTGGAATCGAAAGCAAATTCAAGGACTTTCATTCCGGGATAGCCGCTGTCGTTTACAAGTCTTCTTACACTGTCCGTCACATATCCAAGATCCTCCGCTATAAGCTTACAGT
Organism: Lachnoanaerobaculum sp. OBRC5-5; assembly: GCF_000296385.1. Lineage (GTDB taxonomy): Bacteria > Bacillota > Clostridia > Lachnospirales > Lachnospiraceae > Lachnoanaerobaculum. Next base: position 2,395,626 of record NZ_JH815185.1, on the reverse strand, counting down.
CACCAAGTCTTTCCCTTATCTTATTGAAAAGTTCAATACCCGGACCCTTCTCCCAGTGACCGCCTGCCGCAGTCTCATTCTCTGCAGGGATGGAATAGTATTCATCAAATCCTCTGAAATGATCTATTCTGATAACATCATAGTTTTCAAAATTTTTTCCAAGTCTCTTTATCCACCATTTATATCCTGTATCTCTGTGATATCCCCAATTATAAAGCGGATTTCCCCAAAGCTGTCCGTCAGGAGCAAAACCGTCAGGCGGACAACCTGCCACCGCTACAGCCTTACCCTCTTCATCCATCTGGAACAGCTCTCTGTGCGCCCAGGTGTCCGCACTGTCCATAGCCACATAAATCGGAATATCGCCGATAATCTCTATACCGTTTTCATTGGCATATGCTTTTAATTTCTTCCACTGTTCATCAAATTTATATTGTAGGAACTGATAAAATTCTATATCAAAGTAAAGCTTCTCCCTATAATAATTGATAGCATAATCATATCTTTCTCTTATATCCTTAGGCCAGGTACTAAAAGGCTCTCCGTTAAAATAGTCTTTAATCGCCATAAAGAGTGCATAATCCCAGAGCCATTTGGAATTCTCATAAACAAAATCTGCAAATTTATCATCTTCATAAACTTTAGCTCTCTCATATGCCTTATGTAAAAGATCAAATCTGCCGTCATAAAGCTTTTTATAGTCCACTCTCTTTAAGTCTGTACCGAAATCTACACCGTCACATTCCTTTTTGGTCAAAAGTCCTTCTTCTATAAGCTGTTCAAGATCTATAAAGTACGGATTTCCTGCAAATGTAGAAAATGACTGGTATGGCGAATCTCCGTATCCTGTGGCTCCAAGAGGCAGTATCTGCCAGAATGATTGCTTTGCCTCTTTTAACTTGTCAACAAAGTGATATGCAGCTTTTCCAAAACTTCCTATTCCATATTTACCGGGAAGGCTGCTTATATGAAGTAATATTCCACTTTTTCTCATTTTCTCCTCCTTATTTTTTAAGCCATGCAAAATCGGATTCGCATGGCTCATATTTAGGGTTTACCCATTTAAAATCTTATTTAATAGCTCCGTCTACCATTCCCTGAATAATCTGCTTTTGAGCAATCAGGAATAATAATACTATAGGAATCATAGCAAGGAATGCGGCGCTAAGAATCAAATCCCACTGCTTTACATAAGAGCCTACAAAGCTGCTTACCGCGATAGGCAGTGTTTTAATCTTACCGTTAAGTCCAAGCATAATGGACGGAAGCAAATAGTCATTCCATATCCACAACCCGTTCAGTATAAGAACCGTCATCTGTACCGGACGAAGAAGAGGCATTATTATTCTGAAGAATGTGCCTTCAGGAGAGCAACCGTCAATCCATGCAGCCTCCTCAAGCTCCTTTGGAATACCCTTTATAAATCCGTGCAATACAAATATTGACATGGAACCTCCAAAGCCGAGGTAAGCAAATACTACACCCTTATAGCTTGAAAGCATCTGTATTCCTGTAAAGTTTCCTATATTCTTGAAAACTGTAAGTATAGGAAGCATAACTACCTGGAAAGGAATAACCATAGCCGCTACAAACATCATAAAGATGAAGTTTGACCAACCCTCTTTATGATGTCGGCTGAGTACCCATGCAGCCATTGATGAGAACAATGTCAAAAGCACAAGTGAAACCACTGTAATTATCAAAGAGCTTCTGAAAGAGCTCCAATAACTGAAGTTGTCATTGTTTATAACACCCTTAAAGTTTGCAAGCATCTGTCCCCAGTTCTTAGGTAAAGATATAGGACTTATTACTATATCCGCACTGGTTTTTGCAGAGTTTATAATTACCAGGAAGAAAGGGCATAGTATAAAGAATGCGATAATAAAGCCTATAATACTGCCGATTAAATTTCTTGTTTTCTGTGCCTTCATTATAACTCTACCTCCCTCTTCTTACTGATTGCAACCTGTGTCAAAGATACTGCTGCAAGTATTATAAAGAATACAACCGCCTTGGTCTGACCAAGAGCATAATTGTTCTTTCTGATAGCTGTATTATAAATATTAAGAGCCAAAAGCTCTGTAGCCTGAATAATCTTCGGTCCCATAATACGGCTCGGTGCACCGTTTGTTATCGCAAGGTTTAAGTCAAACTGCTTAAATGAGTTTACCAATGTAAGGAATATACATACTGTAAATGTATTTGCAATCATCGGTATTTTTATTTTAAACAGTGTTGTAAGTGCTGAAGCTCCATCAACACCGGATGCCTCAAGTACATCCTTCGGTACAGTCTGAAGACCTGTAAGATAAATAAGCATTATATATCCGGCATACTGCCATGTATTTACTATCAAAATCGCAAGCAGTGCAAGGTTGGCATCTGTAAGCATTGACAATGAACCTGCAAATATCGTTGTAAATACCTTATTGAAGATAAATTGCCATACATAACCGAGTACAAGACCACCAATCAGGTTCGGTAAAAAGTAAGCTGAACGGAAAAATGATGTACCCTTTATCTTTGATGAGCATACAAGTGCCAGCACAAATCCGACAACATTAACCAAAACCATATTTATAACTGTATATATAAGTGTAATTACAAATGAATATACATAGTCCGACTGCTTAAACATTGTAATGTAATTTTCAAATCCGACAAATCTTGTAACCTGTATTCCGTTCCAATCTGTAAATGAATATATAATACCCAAAATAAACGGAATTATAACCGTCACTGCAAAAGTAAATACCATCGGAAATAAAAATACCATATTTACTATCTTTGTGTGCTTCTTATGTGGCATTTTAAATACGCCCAATATGAGTAAAATAACACCCAAAATAAGTATATATCCTCTAAGCTCTCCTGTAGCCCCGGTCAAGTCTAAAATCAATGCATAAATTGTAAGTATTGCTCCAAGAGCCAGCATTGCCAAAGGAATTATTTTCTTATCTGTATTCAATTTTCACTCCTTTCAATAAACTTAGTTTAAAAAATCTTTCTATAAAAAAATGGCGACTTTAAAAAGTCGCCATCAAAACTTCAAAGACTCGCTGTTCTATAATTTGCGAAGCATTTTAAAAATATTATTTCTTATTGTTTGCTATGTAGTCAGCCATTGTTGACTTCATCAAAGTTACAAAATCATCTCTTGTAATGCTTCCCTTTGCAAATGAATCAAATACAAGTCCAAGTGCGTTCTGTGCAAGTCCTTCAGGCATATTTGACCATGCCCATGAAGATGTCTCACCTGCATCTACATACTTCTTAAGGCTAACCGCAAGTGGAGTCTCAGGCTCTATTGTACTTGTCTTATATGGTGAAATCATACCTGCTTCTTTTACAAGAATCTCCTGTGCATCAGGATCTGTAGCAAGGAAGTCAAGGAAAGCCTTAGCACCTTCTACATTCTTACCGTCCTTATATACACACCACCATGACGGGCAGTCAGCAAGGATTCTTGTCATATCTGACTTTGTGAAAGCAAGCGGTAAAAGACCTGCCTTAAATGACACATTGTATGTTGGGAGTGAAGGATCAATCCAGTTACCCTGTGTAATAAATGCTGTCTTACCCTGTGCCCAAAGTGCCAACTGGTCATCATATGTTCCTGAAACAAGTACCTGTGGATCTGCATACTTGAAAAGAAGCTCTGTCATATCGGCAAACTCACCAAGTCTCTCATCATCAAGCTCACCCTTCATTGCCATATCAAAATACTTGTTGTCGCCTCTCTCAAGACCACCTGTATAGTAATAACCGAATAAGTGGTTACCTGTTGACCAATACATCTGTCCTGCCTCTGCGGCAACTGATGCTACAGCCTGAATACCAAGCTCATCCTTCATGCCGTCAAGCTTCTCAAAAGCGGCCTTGAAAGCATCATAGTTTTTAAGTGTTGCAGGATCGATACCTGCCTTCTCCAAGATATCGGCATTGTATGTGATTCCATATCCCTCTACTGCATATGGGAAACCTACAACCTTACCTGTTGTCTTATCCTTGTAAGCAAAGTCCGTATTCTTTGCAAACTCTGTATCGCTAAGATCCGCAACCATATCTGTCCAGTTAGCGTAATCTCCGTCACCACCGATAACGAACAAATCAGGCATATTGTCGGCAGCCTTGTAGCTCTTTATCTGACCCTGGATATCAACACCGCCACCAAGTGACTCGATAACAACTTCCTGTCCGGTCTTCTCTTTGAACTTCTCTGCAGCCTTCTTTAACTGCGCATCGATCTCAATCTTACCGTTGATAAGTCTAAGGGCATCTCCGCTTGCAGCACTGTCGGCCTTGCTCTCGCCTGCCTTAGTCTCTGCAGCACTGCTCTGATTATCTGCACCGCCGTCGCTCTTTGCAGCACCTGAACCGCAACCTGCCAAGATAGCAGATACGGCTAAAACACCTGCCGCAACACTCAAGAATCTTTTTTTCATTTTATTCTCCTCCATTGAGTATCTTTATTATATTTGTCAACATTTTATCACGTTTTTCATGTATTTTCAAGTAATAAAACAGTCACCTCATATGGCTTTAATATGCCGTCTTTCCTGGCATCTCTGTTATAATTTGATATCAGAACCTCGGCATTTTCATAGCCTTGGAAGTCAAATTTTTGCTCGCTCTTACTGAAGTTGCACACTGTTAAAAGTTTCTTTCCGTCAAGACTTCTTACATATGCAAAAATATTTTCATCTTCCGGAAGTAAGAGTTCATAATTTCCGTATACTATTATCTCATTTTCTTTTCTGAGTCTGATGAGTTTCTTATAATAGTTAAATACGGAGTCTTCTCTCTTTAACTGATCCGCCACATTGATCTTTTTATAGTTCGGATTAACGGCTATCCAAGGTGTTCCTGTAGTAAAACCTGCATTCTCGCTTGCATCCCACTGCATAGGAGTTCTTGCATTGTCTCTGCTCTTGTGTGCAATCTTCGGGAACATATCTTCCTTAGTATATAGACCGCTCTCTATAAGCTCCCTATATGCATTGATTGATTCAAGGTCTCTGAAATCGTCTACAGACTTGAACACGGTATTTGTCATACCGAGCTCCTCACCCTGATATACATAAGGTGTACCCTGCATCATATGTAGACAGGTAGCTATGCACTTTGCAGAAACCTCTCTGAACTCGTCACTGTCATCACCAAGCCTTGATACGATTCTCGGCTGGTCATGATTACAAAAATATAAGCTGTTCCATGCCACTTCATCAAGTCCCAGCTGCCACTTTGTAAGATTCTCCTTTAAAGGTACAAGCGGGATGTGCTTTGTTGACCATTTGAAGTCTCCTTCACCGTCAAGCCCCATATGTTCAAACTGGAATACCATGTTGAGCTCACTGCCCTCACTGTTTGCATACTTTTTCGCCTCATCAAGCGTAACGCCTGCAGTCTCTCCGACAGTCATAATATCAAACTTTGAAAGCACCTTTTCATTCATCTCTTTGAGATAATCATGTACCTTAGGTCCGTTTGCACAGATGTTCATATCTCCGTAAAGTCCGACTACCTTTGCATCAGGATATCCTTCAGGCTTTGATATAAGACTTATAACATCCATTCTGAAACCATCGATGCCCTTTTCGCACCATCTTGTCATCATATCAAATACTTCTTTTCTGACCTTAGGATTTTCCCAATTCAAATCCGGCTGCTTTACAGAGAAAAGATGCAGATAATACATATCCGTTTTCTCATCATACTTCCATGCCGGGCCGGAGAATGCGGAACCCCAGTTGGTAGGCTCTTTACCGTCTTTGCCTTCCTTCCAGATATAATAATCCCTCTTTTCATTATCCTTTGAACTGCGGCTCTCCACAAACCATGGATGCTCATCCGATGTATGATTTACCACAAGGTCCATCACTATCTTGATGCCTCTCTCATGCGCAGCGGCGAGCATCTTGTCAAAGTCGTCCATATTACCGAACTCGGTCATTATATCCTCATAATCGCTGATATCATATCCGTTGTCATCATTTGGTGACTTATATACGGGTGAGAGCCATATCACATCTATTCCAAGCTCTTTTAAATAGTCAAGTTTACTTGTAATACCGTTTAAATCGCCTATTCCGTCTCCGTTGCTGTCACAAAAGCTTCTCGGATATATCTGGTATACTACCGCTTCCTTCCACCATGCCTTCTTCATTTTCTTACCTCGCTATATTATTTACACCTATCGTATACTTCCTTTATCATATTAAGTTTTTTACGGTCGATATATTTTTCTTAGCATAGCACAATGCCGATTTTATGTAAATCATATAGGGCACTTTTTCAATTCGTTATTTTAACGAAAGAAGCTATGTATTTTTGGTCATGCATGCGATTGAAAGCCTACGCTTTATCTAATATACTTGAGACATAAAATTCGTATAAATTTTAGGAGGCAATATGGCTAGTTTATCATTAAAGAATATTGAAAAAGTTTATCCTAACGGTTTTAAGGCTGTTCAGGATTTCAACCTTGAAATCGCAGACAAAGAGTTCATCATCTTTGTAGGACCTTCAGGTTGTGGTAAGTCTACAACACTTCGTATGATTGCAGGACTCGAGGATATCTCAGGCGGTACACTTGAGATCGACGGCAAGGTAGTTAACGATGTTGAGCCTAAGGACAGAGATATCGCCATGGTTTTCCAGAACTATGCTCTTTATCCACATATGTCAGTATATGACAATATGGCATTCGGCCTTAAGCTTCGTAAGAGACCTAAAGATGAGATAGACAGACTTGTTCGTGAAGCTGCAAGAATACTTGACCTTGAGAAGCTCCTTGACAGAAAGCCAAAGGCTCTTTCAGGCGGTCAGAGACAGAGAGTTGCGATGGGACGTGCTATCGTTCGTAATCCTAAGGTATTCCTTATGGATGAGCCTCTTTCAAACCTTGATGCAAAACTTAGAGTACAGATGCGTATCGAGATTTCAAAGCTTCATCAGAGACTCGGTGCTACTATCATCTACGTTACTCATGACCAGACAGAGGCTATGACACTCGGTACAAGAATCGTAGTTATGAAGGACGGTATTGTACAGCAGGTTGATTCTCCTGCAAATCTTTACAATGCTCCTTGCAATCTCTTCGTTGCAGGATTCATCGGTTCACCACAGATGAACTTCATGGATGCAGTTGTTGAGAACAGAGGTGAGGATGTATTCTTAAAGGTCGGAGCAAATACACTTAAGCTTCCTATCTCAAAGATTGCCAAGTTCAAAGACGGTTCTTACAACGGTAAGACTGTAGTAATAGGTATTCGTCCTGAGGATATGCATGATTCCGAGCTCTTTATCAACAGCTCACCTGACAGCGTTATCGAATCCGATATCAAAGTTTATGAGCTCTTAGGTGCAGAAGTATTCCTATACTTTGATGTAGAAGGCTTCCAGATGACAGCAAGAGTAAATCCAAGAACAAATCTTAGAACAGGCGACCATGCCAAGTTCGCTCTTGATATGGAAAAGGTTCATATCTTTGATAAGGAAACAGAGCTTACAATTACAAACTAATTTGTTTTTATGATAAGGGGGTAATTATTACCCCTTTATTTTATTATGGCAAAATGCTTTTGACCAAGTCATTATTTAAAGCTATAATATGCTTATGAATAATGACTTTAAAAACGAATTAAATAAAATATATAAACTGACGGGAATAAAGCTTCGTATTGAGAATGAAGATGAAATAGATCTTATAGATTTAAAAAAACTTTCCGCTGCATACAAGGAGAAATATTCAAGTGCAAATCTTCTTTTGAATATACTTAGCGGCTTTTATCCCTATAAGGAACAGGTAAACGCCATAAAGGCACTGGGTATAAAACCTGAAACCAAAATGCGCCTGTATCTTATATATGTGCCGACAAAAGTCGATGATAATATTACAAAGATAATCACCTCACTATATCCCGGAAAGAGCTCCGAATATCTTTGTATAACGGATTCCACTCATATATGCTTTTTATATCTTGGCGAAGACAATATTGCACACCCTCTTATAGATGTTATAGAGACGGAAGGAATGACCGGAGCATATATTGCATATAGTGATATATTTACCGATTTATCTCTTTTGACAAAGGAATATTCAGAGCTCAGTCAGGCCCTGACTATAAGCCGGATCTTTTATTCGGACAAAAAAATAATCGGTCCCGGTGATCTTGGAGCCGGTGAGCTTATTTATAATATTCCGAAATCCGTATGTGAAAAGTTTCTGAAAAATCATATAGGTGAAGTAATAGATGATGATACAATGCAGCTTGTGAATACTTTTATTCGTCACAATTTAAGTATTGCGGAAACCGCAAGATATATGCATATGCATAGAAATACTCTTGTTTACAGAATAGAGCAAATAGAAAAAAAATACGGTATTGATATAAAGACCTTTGAAGGTGCAAATATATTTAATACCGCCATACTTATTACAAATTTTTTGAAGGTGAAAAACAATGAATGATACATTTTATGAATTACTTATAAAAAAGAATAAACCTGATACTACAGCAATTATTCTCTCGGCAGTCAATATTGTTGCAATAGTATTCACACTTATACTCTCACTATATATCCAGTTTGCCCTAATACTTGCCGTAGGACTCGGTTTTGTATTTTATTATATGGTTTATCCGAGAATATCCGTAGAGTATGAATATTCTTTATTGAATGCCGATCTGACTATTGATGCTATATACAATAAGACAAAGAGAAAGAATGTACTTAATGTCGATCTTAAGACATTGGAAACAGCTTTCCCTACTTCATCACCTAAGATGAACGGCCAAAGAAACGGTAAGAAAACAGACTGCTCCACAGGAGATATGGCATCTTCCTATTGTCTTATCTTCCCGAATAACGGTGAGAATATTTTGCTGTTTGTCACACCTGATGATCATATGCTCGATATGATAAAGCGTGTAGCTCCGAGGGCATTTATGTAAAAAGAGGTTGTCGAAAAATAATTTCGACAGCCTCTTTTATTATAATACTATTTTACTGCAGTCAACACTTTATCACCCACTGACACATCCCCAAAAGGAGCGCAAGTTACATCACTGTATTCAAAACTGTTTGTTACAAGTACAGGTGTGGTCATAAGATATCCGGCCTCTGAAATTGCTTTTGAGTCAAACTTCATAAGTGCCTGACCCTTCTTTATCTTATCTCCGTTTGCAACCAATGCTTCAAAATGCTTTCCGCCAAGTTCAACCGTATTTACACCTACATGCACTATAAGCTCCACACCGTTATCAAGCTTCATACCTACAGCATGTCCCATAAGGGCGATTACAGTACCGTCATCAGGTGCATATACAGTATCACCGTCAGGTATAATACATATACCCTTTCCAAGTATTCCTGCTATAAAAGTCTCATCCTTGGTCTCTTCCATAGAAACTATCTTTCCGCTAAGCGGTGATTCAACTTCTACAGGTGCATTCTCATCCTTCTTAATCTCTACTCTTACTCCTGTATCCACTTCTGCAGAATTTACACTTCCAAGAGCTTTGGCATTCTTATTTTCTTTCACAGGTTCAGTAGCAAGATTTGCATCTATCAGGCTTGACGGAGTAAGTACCCAGCTTGCCGCAAATGCAACCGCCATTGATATAATAAACATCAGTATATATCCTACAGGATTTGAGAGTGTAAGTAAAATTCCGAATATTCCGGTAACACCTGTTCCTGTTGCTCCAAGCTTAATAATGGAAACAAACATAGCACCTACAGCACCTCCGAGGCATCCTGCAAGGAAAGGTCTGAAGAATCTGAGGTTAACACCGAATATAGCCGGCTCCGTTATACCCATAAATGCTGAAAGTGATGAAGGGAAACAAAGGCTCTTTATCTTAGGATCCTTTGACTTAACAGCTATTGCAAGACAAGCACCGCCCTGTGCTATATTGGCTGCAGATGCAAGAGGTAACCAGTAGGTTACACCGTATTTTGCAATCTGTCCGAGGTCTATAATGGTATACATATGATGAATACCCATAACAACCGTAGGAGCATACAAAGCACCCATTATAAATGAACCGATTCCAAGAGGTATTGCTATAAGAAGCTGTACCGCATTTAAAAATCCGTTCTCAACAAACACAAATACCGGTCCGATAGCTGCAAGTGCAAGATAACCTGTTGCAAATACCGAAACAAGAGGTGTAACAAACAAATCAAACATTGCAGGTACAACTTTGTGAAGTCTCTTCTCTATCTGACACATTACCCACACCGATATCATAATCGGAATAACATGTCCCTGGTATCCTACCATCTTGATTTTCCAAAGACCGAAAAATACACTTTGAGTTGCTATATCTGTAGCCGTTGCCACATTCCATGCGTTTGTAAGATTCGGATGAATCATTATCATACCGATAACCGCACCAAGATACTGATTTCCACCAAATACTCCCGCTGCCGAATATCCTATAAGTATAGGCAGGAATATGTAGGCAATATTAGAAAACAGATTTGCAAACACATATATTGATGATGAAGTATCAATATTCAAAAATCCGTTAGCCACCATGAAGTCCAATGCATTCATGATTCCCATCAAAAATCCTGAAGCAACGATTGCAGGTATTATCGGAACAAAAATATCTCCAAGAGTCTTTATAAATCTCTGAAATATATTTGTATTGGCTGCAGCAGCCGCCTTAGCCTCTTCTTTTGTAGCTCCGGATATTCCGGCCACTTGTATGAACTCATCATAAACCTTATCTACAGTACCTGTACCGTAGATGATTTGTAACTGTCCTGAAGCTTCAAACACGCCTTTTACACCGTCAATGTTTTCAATGGTCTTTTTGTCAACCTTACCGTTATCAACAATTACAAGACGTAATCTTGTAGCACAATGTGCGGCTGAAGCAATATTTGAACTTCCTCCTATCGCCGCCAGTACTTCTGTGGCGGATTTGCGATAATCCATAGATATCCTCCATATTCTAAACTATCATTTTTCTTAAATTTCTTTGTATATTATAAATTAAATAAATCCGTAACGCAATCTTACACAACGACCACATATACAACTTGCTGTTTTGTATATTATTTTCATGTTTTTATTAATTTATTTTGTTGCTTTATATTTAAGTTTTATTTTCAATATATCTGTAACAAAAAAAATGAATTATAAATAAACCTTTATTTATTCTAAATTTACATTTTGATTGAATACAGGTATTATCAGCTTACATCCCCCCTATTTCAATCTTTTTTTCAACTTCTTTTCCAAGATACAGCTCTTCTCCCACATCAAGTATTTTCTTTGCCATGCTGTTATATACTACCCAATGAAAGTCTCCGTCACTAATCTTATTTATACTCATCTCATTATCTATGCCGTAAAATTCCATATCAAAATTTCTGAATTTTACAGCCGCCAGATATGCACCGTATAATGTCTGTGAACTCAGCCCCGCCACCGCTTTTATACCTGTATTTGAAATAAGAAAATATTTCATGGCTCTCTCCGCCTCGTCTCTGTTTTGTCCGACTTCAAGTATCGTCAAGCTTTCTCTCTGCTCCTTAGTAAGACCGGCTAAAAAAGCTTCCTCCCTTTGTCTGCTTACAGGATCATAATCAGGACCTCTAAGCAGTAAAATTCCATCAGAATGTTCATTAAAAATCATATGACTCAGAGCTCTTCCGCCCCAAATGCCGTCATACTCCATATACACACTGCCTGCATCAAAAAATTTCGGATTTTCCAAGATAATCACCGGCATATTTAGTTCCTTTATAGCCTCTCTTACCGCTTCCGAATCTATCGGTGAAATGACCATCACATCCACACCGTAGGCAGCCAGCTGCTTAATATCCTTACATTGTTGCAGGAAATCTCCTCCCGCTTCTTTCATTATCATATTAAGATCACGATTCTTCATTTCAGAATGTAATTCTTCCATCAAAGCTCCATGTGAAGGATTCTCCACCTCAGGCAAGCTAAGTCCTATCAGGCAGGAGTATGATTCCACCTTTTCATAAGTTTCACCGTATAATTTTTCCGATAAAAACAATCCTAAAATGCAAACAAGTATAAAAGCTAAAAGTATCAGCTCTTTTGGACGGGCAAGAATCTTTCTCATACTCCTCCTCCGTATTGCTTCGGTGATTTCCCCATATACTGTTTAAATACCGTTGAGAAGTAATGCTGGTTTGCAAATCCCACCATATCGGCAACCGCATTTACGGAATACTCTCCGGTCTCTAAAAGTTCAGCCGCTCTTTGAATCCTAAGCTTTACCAGCCACTGTGAAAAAGGCAGTCCCGTTTCTTCCTTCAGCTTATGTGAAAGATAATCAGGACTTACAAAAAGCTTTTCCGCCGCATATTTTAAGTCCATATCTCTGTTTGTATATTGCTCTTTTAAAAGTTCCAAACAGTCCGACACAAAACCTTTCTTCTGCTTTTTTATCTCCTTAAAAGGAACTTGCAATCTTTCAAGAACGGATTTTAACTCCTCTTCTTTGATAGGCTTTAAAAGATACTCCCTTACACCCAGAGAAATAGCCTGTCTGGCATATTCAAATTCATGAAATCCCGAGATAATAATAATGTCTGTTTTGGTCTGTTCGACTTCACGAAGCTTGCTTATAAAATCCAGTCCTGAAAGCCTAGGCATACAAATATCCGCCAGTATAATATCCGGTCCTAAAGTTTTGGCCATACTGAGGGCTTCCACTCCGTTCTTTGCTTTACCTACAATATTTAATCCAAGATCAAAGGACATAAGCATTTCTGCCAATCCTTCTCTGATCATAGGTTCATCATCCGCAATCAATACTTTTTTCATTCTCACCTCCGGGCTTTTTTACTCATCTTCTTTTAAAATCAGTAAAGTTGCCACTGTATAACCGTTTTCATCTTTTGAGTAATGCAATCCGCTACCCTTTGCAAAGCTGTGCCACAGCCTTCTTCCTACATTTTTTACACCGAATCCGCCCTTCCAGTTTTCCCAGTCATTTGCCTTTAAACAAGAGTTTAGCTGCTCCATGACCTCCTCTCCCATCTCACATCCGTTATCTCTTATCTGTATACGCATTCCTCCTCTAACCGCCTCTGCAGATATCATTATTTTTGCATGTGGATTGTCCGATTCTTTAATACCGTGATACAAACAGTTCTCAACCAATGGCTGAAGACACATCCTGAGTATAAGCTCATCTCTTATATCCGGTGAGCAGAAAATCTCATAGGAAAAAAGATCCTGATATCTCATACTTTGAATCTCCAAATAAGCCTGTATCATTTTAAGCTCCTCTTTTAAAGGAATCATCTCCTTGCCCTTGCTGAGACTTATGCGGAAAAACTCGGACATGGTTTCAATCAGATGCACTATATCCCCTGCTCCATGTTTTCTTGCCATCCAGGCAATCATATCCAAGGTATTATATAAAAAATGAGGTTTTATCTGTTCCTGCATTACCAAAAGTTCCGCTTCACGCTTTTGCTTTTGTTCAAGCTTCATCATTTCCATCAGAGTTTTAAGCTTCTCCACCATCTTATTGAAAGCATCTCCCAGGATTCTTATATCCTCTTTGGATTCTCTCTTAAATCTGACATCAAGATTTCCGTCAGAAGCCGACTGCATCAAATCCGAAAGCTCTGTTAAAGGCTTAGTTATTTCCAAAAGATAACACACCGACCATATCATAGCAGCCACAAAGCAGACTCCCGCCATAAATATTGAAATCCTGGTCATACGAAGAGGAATTTTACTTTCCTCCTCCATATCATATGCCCCTACTATCAAAAGTTTGTTATCACGAAAACGATTAAACACAAATTTATAGTTTTTATCACCGATTGAGGAAACCACAACGCCTTCATTACCTTTAAACCACTTCGGATCAACTCTATATACTATCCTGTTTACAGGACTTAGAATTATCTCTCCGCTGTCATCCATTAAAAAGAAAAAGTTTTCAGTATCGGCTTCCAGATTCTGATAGGCCTCTTTGAAATCTCCCACAGAAACATCCACCATCAGCACTCCAAGAGTCCTGTCACCCTCCTGTACCGATCTTGCAATTGAAATATAACTGTCACTGTCATAATGCTTCCAGCTTTGGAGATTTCTAAGTCCACTGTCAAAGCGGTAGGCACTTCCCTCCTGTATCGCCTGTAAAAACCAATCCTCTCCATAGAAACTTTCATGCACCGGCCTGTACATATCATTTGAGATATAATCTTCTCCGTCCCCATATACAAGGATCATATTTAAATAATCACCATGAATTTTCTCATAAGCATCAAAAATATCACGTACAGCCTGCTCACGATAGATTTTGGTTTCTTTATCTTTTGTGTAAAGACAATTTTTAATCTCTGATGTTTCCGACAGAATCTGTAATGTATCATCCACAGATTGTATCTTCACCTCAAAAGAATGCGCAAGTTGCCTTTGTAATTCTGTAATATAGCCCATCCTTGAACGGAGCATCTCTTTTTTGTAAATATAGTTTCCTGCCAAAGTCAGCATTACCGCCACAAATAAAATCATGGCCCCCTGAAATATCAGAAGATCTCTTTTCATACTACCACCTCTTATTAATTGTATCATATGAACCGTAAATTTATATCAGTTTTTAAGCACTGAATATGACAGCAAAACCGAGGATACAAAAAAGAGGAGCATATCAAAATCTGCTCCCCCTTTTTGGATTCATTATTTACTTTTAAACCGTCACGCTTTTCTTATTTTCCGCCGTATTTTGTCAAGAGCTCTTCAGCATTTTCAGGAACTACAACCTCCGACTTTAGAGTAATATTTTTCTCAAGTTCCTTGCCTTCAACGAGTAACTCATATGCACTCTGAATAGCCTCTGCACCACCTGTAGGATATACCTGTGTCATGCTGATTCTCTTATCGATAACACTCTTTATTCCACCGTCAGGAGTTGGCAAACCGTCAAATCCTACAAACATGATATCCTTCTCTCTTCCTGCCTGCTTTGCCGCGATATATGCACCCTCAGCCATAGGATCGTTTAATGCTATGAAAAGATCGATTTCCTTATTTGTCTGTAACATTTCTTCAGCCACTGTTATAGCTTTTTCTCTTAACCAGTCTGCATTGTTTACCGCAACAATCTCAACCTTAGGATTTGATGCAATACCTTCTCTAAATCCCTTATCTCTGTCGATTCCGCCTGAAGTACCCTCAAGTCCCTTGATCTCACAAACTTTTCCGCCGTCTTTTAAGAGAGTATTGGCTACATATTCTCCTGCAACCCTACCCATATCCACATTGTCGGCACCTATAAACTGAGTATATGTATCTCCGTCAATCTTACGATCCAACAGTATTACGGGAATTCCGGCTTCATAAGCTTCCTTAACTACATTTGTAAGCGGTGTTGCCTCATTTGGTGAAGTAATGATAAGATCCACTTTCTGCTGTATAAAGTTTTGAATATCCGCTATCTGCTTTGAGTTATCCTGAGCCGCATCGGCATAGATAACCTTGAATTCAGGATGCTTTTCAGCCGCCATCTTGATCTGGTCATTCATTGCCACACGCCATGGCTCACCAAGATTACACTGTGACATACCTATCACAAATTCCTTCTTCTGTGCTGTTGCCCCCTCGCTCTTACTCTCTCCGGCCTCACTCTTTGCCTCCTCGCTTTGAGCCGCTGTTGTAGAAGCACTCTGACCTCCACCGGCACAAGCAGTCAATCCGAATGCACAAACTGCCGCCAA
This sequence comes from Lachnoanaerobaculum sp. OBRC5-5, assembly GCF_000296385.1. Lineage (GTDB taxonomy): Bacteria > Bacillota > Clostridia > Lachnospirales > Lachnospiraceae > Lachnoanaerobaculum. The sequence continues at coordinate 2,379,897 of NZ_JH815185.1, read as the reverse complement.
ACCGAGTCCTAACATTCTCTTAAAACCTTTTTTCATCATACGATTCTCCTTCCTATTATGTCTGTCCTTTTCAGACTGTATTTTATAATACCGTTTTCCGGTATAAAGAGTTCTAATCAGATTTTCTTTCAGATTGCATAAATACTGCAACAATTATAATAAGTCCCTTTACCATCAACTGTAAATTTGAATTGACTCCCTTAAGTCCAAGCACATTGTCAAGTAATCCGAGGATTATCGCACCTACCAAGGTGCCTATCATTGTTCCTTTTCCGCCGGCAAGTGAAGTTCCGCCTATAGCACAGGCCGCCACAGCATTGAGCTCATATCCTATACCTTCATTAGGTCCGCCCTGACTTATCTGTGCCGCATGTATCATAGCCGCTACCGCAGATAACATACTGCAAAGCATAAATGCTATTATCTTTATTCTGTCTACAGGTATACCTGCAAGATAGGACGCATTTTTGTTTCCACCGATTGCGTAAACCTTTCTTCCGAAAGATGTCTTTGAAAGCACACATTGAAAGATCAAAAGTAAGCTTATAAATATAATTACAGGTGCAGGTATCACTCCGAAGGCCTTTTCCTGCAATAATCCGAAGGCAGGAGGTGCAAATCCCTCTCCTTCACCATATGCCAAAGGAATTCCGACTCCGTTTGACCAAAATCTTGCCAAACCTCTTGCAATATTCATACTTGCAAGCGTAACTATAAAAGCCTGAAGTTTAAGCTTTGTAACACATAATCCGTTAAATAAACCGTACAGAGCGCCTATAAGTAAACTTAAAAGCACTGCCGGAAACATTCCAAGTCCGTTTCTTACCATAAGTGAGGCACAGCCCGTGGATACCAGTCCCACAATCGAACCTACAGACAGATCGATGTCTCCTAAGATAAGTATCATTGTCATACCTATGGCAATAATACCGGTTTCTGAAACTGCACGAAGTACATTCATAAGGTTTGGGACACTTAAGAATACATTTTCTCCATCCTTAATATTTATAAGTGTAGCCACCACTACTATAATTATCAGCGCAATATAGCTTTGAAATTGTTTTAAAAAACTTTCTATTTTTTGAATCTTTAATTTATCAGCATCCATGATTAAGCCTCCACTACTTCCTTTCTATTGGTGGCTGCCGCCAGTAATATTTCCTGAGTAGCCTCTTCTTTTGAAATCTCTCCTGTAAGTCTGCCTTCACAAAGAGTAATGATACGGTCACAAATTCCTATTACTTCAGGAAGTTCCGAAGATATTACCACTACAGCAAGTCCCGATGCCGCCAGCTCATTGATCAAAAGATAAATCTCCTCTTTTGCTCCTACATCTATACCTCTGGTAGGCTCATCCAGTAAAAGCACCTTAGGTTTTGTCAAAAGCCATCTTGCAAGAATTACTTTTTGCTGATTTCCTCCGGAGAGTGAACCCACAGGTACCGCCGGAGATTTGGCCTTAACACGAAGTTTTTTCATATATTCCAGCCAGTCTTTTTTCTGTTTACCGTCTCTCATAAATCCGAAGCTTGCATAGCGATCATACAAAGGCAGAGAAATATTATCTCCTATGCTTCTGCCAAGAATAAGTCCTGTTCCTTTTCTGTCCTCTGTTGCAAAAGAAATTCCTGCAGCGATAGCGTCTTTAGGTGAACGTATCTGCATTGTCTTTCCATCCATCAAAATCTCTCCGGTGGTACAAGTAGCATGCTTTCCTACGATACTCTCAAAAACTTCTGAACGCCCTGCACCTGCAAGACCTGCAATTCCAAGCACCTCACCTGATCTTACATTAAATGAAATATCCTTTAGAGAACGCTTAAAGCTTCCCTTAGGAGGAGTGAAGCTTAAATTTTTTACTTCAAGAACTACATCTCCTATTTCCACATTTCTTTTCGGATACTGATCCTCCACCGAGCGACCTACCATCATGGCAATGATTTCATCATTGTTTGTCTCACCGGCTTCCTTGGTACCTATGTACTCTCCGTCTCTCATTACACTTAGTCTGTCTGAAATTTTAAATACTTCTTCCATACGATGTGTAATATAAATAATACCGCATCCTTTTTTCTTTAATTTTTCAATCACATGGAAGAGCTTCCCCGCCTCAGGTTCACTCAGCGCCGATGTCGGCTCATCCATTACTATTATCTTTGCCTCACAGGAAATAGCCTTGGCAATCTCTACAAGTTGTTGCTCTCCGATGCGCAAATCCTTAAGCTTGGTTCTTGTATCTATCTCCCACTCAAGCATCTTTAAGCATTCCTTAGCCATATCGTGCATCTTTTTCTTTTGCACAAATCCTATGCCTGCTGTCTGCCATCTTCCCAGAAAAATATTTTCAGCAATATCAAGTTCAGGTACGATCTGCAATTCCTGATGAATCTTTACTATTCCAAGGCTTCTTGCCTGAATAGGATTTTTTATCTCTCTTTTTACACCTTCAAGTAAAATCTCACCCTCATCCGGGTGTAAAGAACCGCTAAGTACATTCATCAAAGTAGACTTTCCGGCTCCGTTCTCTCCCATTAAAGCCAGTACTTCTCCGCTCTTTAGATTCAAAGAAGCCCCCTTTAGAGCCTTTACGGCACCGAATGACTTGCTGATTTCTTTCATTTCCAATAAGTAAGATTCCATTTTACCTCCTACTATCAGTTCTTATAAATAGTACATATCTTTATATTTACTACTATTTGTTATTTACGAATTCCTTCAGATATCCTTTACTATATCCGAATTTTATCGGAAAGTATTTGCAAAAATCCAAGACATTTGTATAATTTTCCTTGCTTTAAATCGTATTTGCAGACGCAAAAAAGCCACCGGCAAAACCGATGGCAAAATGTTTTTTATATTACAATAAAATTTCATACTTATAATAATACTTTACAGATTTGCAATTTTCTGCTTATATATCTTCTTCATCAAATAGATATCCAAAAATGCACATCCAAGTTCGGCAAGAGGAATGGAATACCATACAGCCTCAAGTCCGAACATATTTGAAAGTACATATGCAAGAGGAAGTATTAAAACCAATTGTCTGAGGAATGAAGCATAGAGCGCATACATACCGTTTCCAAGAGACTGGAAGCTTGCAATAGCTATTACATCAAATGCCGCCAAAATAAAGCAAAGGCTGCATATTCTAAGAGCCGGTATTCCAAGTCTAAGCATTTCCTCGTTCGGACTGAAAAGCATCATAAGCTCTTTAGGGAAAATCCAAAAGATTGCGGTTCCTATCACCATTATTACTAAGGATGATAAAAACGAATATTTTAACACCTTCATGATTCGATCTTTATTTCTTGCTCCGTAATTGTATGCAACAATCGGTGTCATTCCATTATTTAATCCGAATATAGGCATAAATACAAAGCTTTGAAGTTTATAGTATATTCCAAGTACATTTACCGCCATATCCGAATATCTTACAAGTATTTTGTTTAACCCGAGCATCATAAGAGTTGACATGGACTGCATTGCTATTGAAGGTATTCCGACCTTATAAATATCCTTTATTATGATGAAATCAGGTTTAAATATATGCTTTCCGAAAGTTATATCAACCTCTTCATTGTATTTCATGTTAAAAACAAATGATAAAATCATCGCAACTATCTGTCCTGCCACAGTAGCTATTGCCGCACCTGCCACTCCCATTTTCGGTGCTCCAAGCAGTCCGAAAATAAGTATCGGATCCAGAATTATATTTATAATTGCTCCTATACCCTGAGTAATCATATTGTAAATAGTCTTTCCTGTAGACTGCAAAATTCTCTCATATGTAACTTCCAAAATAAGTCCGAAGGAAAATATACTTACAATTGAAAGATATGAGTATCCGAGGCTTCTTATACTATCACTGTTTGTCTGTGCATCAAAAAATGCCTTTGTACCGATTGCTCCAAATATCGCAAATGCTATAGATGCTATTATTGCAAGAAATACGGCATTATCGGCAGTCACTTTCGCCCTGTCTTTTTTTCCCTCTCCAAGCAATCTTGAAAGCAATGCATTTACACCAACTCCCGTACCTACAGATACAGCTATCATAAGTATCTGTATCGGATATGCCAAAGATACCGCCGCCAGTGCATCGGGGCTGTATCTTGCCACAAATATGCTGTCTACTATATTGTAAAGTGATTGCACCAAGAATGAGATTACCATTGGCGTACTCATAGAAAAAAGAAGTTTACCTACCGGCATAACTCCCATACGATTTTCTTTTTCCTCTATCATATCGTCTCCTAAGAATGTTTGTCTTATTATTGTACAACGTATCCCCTTAATTTTCTATGCAAAATTATTTTCTACCTATTTTATAGCTTCTATTTTTTACTTTTATTTTACATTACACCCTCTATATGTGAACATAATATGAATATTTCACCTAAAAGTTGCTAAAGTATTCGCTAAGTGCTAAAATAACTTGATTGATAGGCGCTTTTACAATAATCTCTATTTGATGTATCTTCTTATATGATGTATTATTGTAGTGTAGTCTAATTTATTTTTGGAGAAACCATAATGAATTTTATAGAAAAGATATTTGGTACACATAGTGAAAGAGAACTTAAGATAATTGATCCTATTATTGATAAGATAGAAAGCTTACGCCCCACTATGCAGGCCATGAGTGATGAGGAATTAAAAGAACTTACACCAAAGTTCAAACAAAGACTGGCAGACGGAGAAACACTTGATGATATCTTACCTGAAGCATTTGCAGCTGTAAGAGAGGCTTCAGTAAGAGTTACAGGTATGGAGCACTTTAGAGTACAGCTTATAGGTGGTATGGTACTTCACCAGGGTCGTATTGCCGAGATGAGAACCGGTGAGGGTAAAACTCTTGTTTCTACCTGTCCGGCTTATTTGAATGCCCTTGCAGGTAACGGTGTACTTATAGTAACAGTTAACGACTATCTTGCACAGCGTGATGCCGATGAGATGGGACAGATTCACAGATTCTTGGGACTTAGCGTAGGCTGTGTCTTAAACTCTATGAATTCAGAGCAAAGACAGGAACAGTATGCCTGTGATATCACATATGTAACCAACAATGAGCTTGGTTTTGACTATCTTCGTGATAACATGGCTATATATAAGAAGGATCAGGTTTTGCGTTCACTTGATTACGCCATCATCGATGAGGTTGACTCAATCCTTATAGATGAAGCCAGAACACCTCTTATTATTTCAGGTCAGTCAGGCAAATCCACAAAGCTGTATGAGATTTGTGATATGCTTGCAAAGCAACTTGAAAGAGGTGAGGCAAGTGCCGAGTTTACAAAGATGGGTGCTCTTATGGGCGATGAAATCGAAGAGACCGGTGATTTTATCGTAAATGAGAAAGATAAAGTAGTAAACCTTACAGAGGAAGGTATCAAAAAGGTCGAAAAATACTTCAATATAGAAAACCTTGCAGATCCTGAAAACCTTGAAATACAGCATTGTATTATCCTTGCGCTCAGAGCCAACAATCTTATGTTCAGAGATAAGGATTATGTTGTAAAAGAGGACGAAGTTCTTATCGTAGATGAGTTCACAGGTCGTATAATGCCGGGTAGAAGATATTCAGACGGTTTACACCAGGCTATCGAGGCTAAGGAGCATGTAAATGTTCAAAGAGAGTCAAGAACTTTGGCTACTATAACATTCCAGAACTTCTTCAACAAGTTCAAAAAGAAAGCAGGTATGACCGGTACCGCTCTTACTGAGGAGAAGGAGTTTAGAAATACTTACGGTATGGATGTTATCGCTATACCTACCAATAAGCCTATAGCAAGAATTGACCACGAGGATGCGGTTTATAAATCTAAAAAAGAGAAGTTCAATGCTGTTGTTGAAGATATCAAAGAAACTCATGCTAAGGGACAGCCTATACTTGTAGGTACCATTACAATTGAGACTTCCGAGATGCTCTCAAAGATGCTTAAAAAAGAGGGAATACATCATGAAGTACTTAATGCTAAATTCCATGAAAAAGAGGCTGAGATTGTAGCAAAGGCAGGTTTGCATGGTGCCGTTACCATAGCCACAAACATGGCAGGTCGTGGTACCGATATCAAACTTGATCCTGAATCTGTTAAAGCAGGCGGTCTTAAGATTATAGGTACTGAAAGACATGAAAGTAGACGTATCGACAACCAGCTTAGAGGTCGTTCAGGTCGTCAGGGTGACCCGGGTGAATCAAAGTTTTATATTTCACTTGAAGATGACCTTATGAGACTCTTCGCTTCAGAAAGACTTATAAAGATTTTTAATGCCATAGGTGTTCCTGAAAATGAAGAAATTCAGCACAGTATGCTTACAAGAGCTATTGAGAAAGCTCAGATGAAGATCGAGAGCAACAACTACGGTATAAGAGAAAACCTCTTAAAGTATGATGAAGTAAATAACGAACAAAGAGAAGTTATCTATGAAGAAAGAAACAAGGTACTTGAAGGCGACAATATGCGCGATACCATTCTTCGTATGATAAATGATGTAATAGAACGTTCTGTAAATATGGCTATATCAGATGAAGTACCTTCTTCTGAGTGGAATATTACAGAGTTACATGAAATTTTATTGCCAATCATTCCTCTGACTCCGGCTGACTACAGTACTGTAGACAATATGAAAAAGGATGAACTTATTCATAAGCTGAAAGAAGAGGCTGTTAAACTTTATGAAGCCAAGGAAGCTGAATTCCCTGATGCCGAAAAGATTCGTGAGCTTGAGCGTGTAGTTTTATTAAAGGCTATCGATAACAAGTGGATGAATCATATTGACGATATGGAACAACTTCGTCAAGGTATCGGATTGCAGGCACTTGGTCAAAGAGATCCTCTCGTAGAATACAAGATGGCCGCCTATGATATGTTTGATGAGATGACTGTCGGTATCGCTGAAGATACAGTGCGTATTCTCTACCATGTCAAGGTGGAGCAGAAGGTAGAGAGAGAATCTGTTGCTAAAGTAACCGGTACAAACAAAGATGACAGTACCGTAAAGAAGCCTATTCGTATCGAAGCAAAGGTTTATCCTAACGACCCATGTCCATGTGGAAGCGGAAAGAAGTATAAACAATGCCATGGTAGAAAAGGAATGACATTATAAAATTTTTTGGGAGTTATTATGAATTTTAAAAGCAAATCAACATTTATAGCCAATATCTTTATAGGTATTGCGCTGATACTTGGCGGTATTTTCTATGCCATGTACAACAAAGAGGTTTTACTGACCTTTAACTCGGCTGAAAAGATGTACAATGACGGTTACTACTTTACTTCTGCAGCCTCTAACGACACGGAAAGTATCTATTCACTGGCCATATACGATATGCTTGATACAGGATATGGAACTGATGACGGTAAGTCGGAAGTCTACACCGTATTTGGAGATGACGGATTGTATTTTTTGGAGGCAAATCCAAACAATGCAAAGATAAAATCAATGGTGGAATTCTTTGACAAATATGCAAGCGAAGAACATCCTGATGATGAACCGCTTCCTGTAAGATATTTGATGGTGGAGCCTCACACTGACAGCACCTCTATCCTCTCCACTATAGCGGATAAAGTAGATCCTGATTCCACTTTCAGAAATAGAGAAGAGGGAAAACTCTATGACGACTTCTATATTTCACAGACCTCTCTTACAAAGAATATAGCTTTCCATTTGGCTGTAACTTTGGTTTTAATGGCTGTCGGTGTCGGAATGATAATAGTTGCTTTCACAAGAAAGTCTAAAAATGCCGATACATATGAGAAACTTTGTGAACTTGATGAAAGACTTAGAGATAATATAAATGAACTTGACAATATCGCAGACTATGTGGATAAATCTCTTGGAGCTTATGTATATAAGAACCATTTGATACTTAATACAAAGTTCGGATTTGATATGTTCAATTTAAATAATCTCGTTTGGTTATATCACAATATAACAAGACATAAGATGTATGCCGTTATAACTGTAGGTATCGACTATGCACTTCAGATAAATATGTTTGAAGACGGAAGATGCCGTGAACAAAGAGTTATGTTGACAAATAATAAAAAAGCTGAGGATGCGGTTGTATCTCTTATAACCTATATAGGTATGAATTATCCGAATGCACTTATCGGATTCACACCGGAAACACAGCAGGCTTATAGAGAGTTTAAACAATCACACAGATAATTTAACCGGTCTTAAAATCATAAGTAAATCTTATGATTTTAAGGCTGTTTTTTTGTCATAAATAATATTTTTTGATATAATGTTTCTGAGATTATAAAAGATATTTAAAGCTGTTATCTCTCACTTACAGTGAAAATTTAAGGATATATTATGAATAAAAAAACTTTAAAAATACTTGAATATGAAAAAATAATAAATATGCTTGTAGATATGGCAAGCAGTGAGCCTGCAAAAAAGCTTTGTAATAAATTACAGCCGTCTACAGATATATCGGAAATACAAAAAAATCAGGCTTATACCACTGCTGCCGTGGACAGAATAAGACTTAAAGGAAATCTTGCTTTATCGGAAGTAAAGGATATATCGGACTCTTTAAAAAGACTTGAGATAGGATCATCACTATCTCAACCTGAGCTTATGAAAGTTCTTTCCATCCTCAATGCGGCTTCAAAAGCTATTACTTATGGTCTCCATTCGGAGGCGGATGACTATGATGTACTCGAAGAGTATTTCAGATCACTTGATGAAATTAAAGATCTTAAAAAGGAACTTTCAAGATGTATAATTTCGGAAGAAATAATGGCAGACAATGCCTCACCCGAACTTAGTCATATCAGAAGAAAAATAAAGCAGATAAACTCAAAAATGCATACGGAACTCAACAATATTCTTAATGCGCACAGAGAATATCTTATGGATGCCGTAATTACTCAAAGAGACGGTGCTTACTGTCTTCCTATAAAAAGTGAGTATAAAAACAAGGTTTCAGGTGTTGTACATGACCAGTCATCTACCGGTTCCACCGTGTTTATTGAGCCGATAGCTGTAATCCGAATGAACAATGAGCTGAAGTCTTTAGCCATGGACGAGAAGAAAGAGATAGAAAAAATACTTGAAAACTTGAGTCTGTTGGCTGCACAATATATTGAAGAGCTCAGAGAAAATGCAAAGACTCTTATCTTCCTTGACTTTGTATATGCCAAGGCAAATCTCTCAAAGAAGATGAATGCAAGTGAGCCTAAGTTTAACTCAAAGCATTATATAAATATAAAAGAAGGCAGACATCCTTTACTTGATGCAAAGAAGGTAGTACCTATCAATATATCATTAGGTGATACTTATGATTTACTGATTATCACCGGACCTAATACCGGCGGTAAAACGGTATCCCTAAAAACAGTGGGACTGTTCACACTTATGGGACAGTCGGGACTTCATATACCTGCCTTTGAAGGAAGCGAACTTTCAGTATTTACGGATGTATTTGCTGATATAGGTGATGAGCAAAGTATAGAACAATCCCTCTCCACCTTCTCAGGCCATATGAAAAATATTGTATATATTTTAAATCATGCGGATGCCAATTCACTCTGTCTTTTTGATGAGCTTTGTGCAGGTACCGATCCGACAGAGGGTGCGGCACTTGCCATATCAATACTCTCATTCCTTCACAGAATGCAAAGCAGATGTATTGCCACTACTCACTACAGTGAGCTGAAAGTGTTTGCACTGAATGAACCCGGTGTTGAAAATGCCTCATGTGAATTTGATGTGGCCACACTCTCTCCTACTTACAGAATACTTATAGGAGTACCGGGTAAATCAAATGCCTTTGCCATAGCCGGAAAGCTTGGACTCCCTGATTATATAATTTCAGAGGCGGATACACATCTTGAAAAGGATGCAAAGGACTTTGAGGATTTGCTTACAAGACTTGAAAATGACAGACAGATAATAGAGAAGGATAAATTATCCATTCAAAAATATAAAAGAGAAATTGAAAGCCTGAAGAGGCATTATGATAAGCAGGAAGAAAACCTTGCCGCAAGAAAAGAAAAGATTTTGGAAGAAGCCAAAGAAGCGGCCAGAAAAATCTTGGAGGAAGCAAAGGAAACCGCTGACGACACTATTAAAAATATCAACAAAATAGCATCGGGCGCAGGTCTGGGCTCGGCTCTTGAAGAGCAAAGAACAAGGCTTCGAGAATCAATAAATAAAAATACAAAGACTGCCGGAATAAAGCAAAATACTGTAAAGGCCAAAAAGCCTAAAGAGCTTAAGCTTGGTGACAGTGTACATGTTATAAGTCTTAATCTTGACGGTATAGTATCTTCTCTGCCAAATCAAAGCGGTAATTTCTTTGTGCAGATGGGTATACTCAGATCTCAGGTAAATATATCCGATGTGGCTTTGGTTGAAGAGCCGGGCAATAAACCTGAGAATAAGACAAGAACAAGAAGTTCTTCAATGGTAAAATCCGCTACAATATCCACAGAAATAAATGTTATCGGTAAAAATGTGGATGAGGCATGTTCAGAACTCGATAAATATCTGGATGATGCTCTGCTTGCTCATCTTCCGGGCGTAAGAATTATTCACGGAAGGGGTACAGGTGCATTGCAAAAGGGTATACATGCCTATCTGAAAAGGCAGACCTTTATCAAGAGCTACTCTCTTGCAGATTTTAATGAAGGCGGTAATGCTGTAACTATCGTGCGTTTTAAATAATATATAGGTGAAAAATGGCAGAAAAACAAAGAATTTTAATTGTAGATGATGATGAGAATATAGCGGAACTTATTTCATTATATTTGATGAAGGAGTGTTACGAAACAAAAATAGTGGGTGACGGCGAATCGGCCCTTTCGGATTTTGATGAGTTCAAACCACATTTGGTTCTTCTTGACCTTATGCTGCCGGGTATTGACGGCTATCAGGTTTGCAGGGAGATAAGAGCAAAGTCGGGTACCCCTATAATAATGCTCTCAGCCAAAGGTGAAGTGTTTGATAAAGTTCTCGGTCTGGAGCTTGGTGCCGACGACTATATGATCAAACCTTTTGACTCAAAAGAACTTATCGCCAGAGTAAAGGCTGTAATAAGGCGATACAACAACAGTACAATCTCATTGCCTGAGGTACATACAGGTGGAGAATATGTGGAATATCCCGACTTAAACGTGAATATGACAAACTATGCGGTAACATACCTTGGAAAGAATGTTGAAATGCCGCCAAAGGAGCTGGAACTTTTATACTTCCTCTCCTCTCATCCCAATCAGGTATTTACAAGAGAACAGTTGCTTGATAATATCTGGGGATATGAGTATATCGGTGATACCAGAACCGTAGATGTGCATATCAAGAGATTGCGTGAGAAAATACATGACAATAAGTTCTGGTCAATATCCACCGTATGGGGTATCGGATATAAATTTGAGGTTAAAAAATGAAACTCTCTCTATATCTGAAATTTATTTTAGCTTATATAGTTTTCGGTATAGCGGGCTTTGTGGCAATAGCAACTATTTCCAGCCATTTGACCTATTCATATCTGGTCGATTCCAGAAGTCAGACGCTTTATGATGAGGCTAATCTTATCGCCTCCACCTACTCTACCGTATATGAGGGGCAAAATATCTCGCTGGCGGAAAGCTATCCTCAGCTGAAAGCCGTAGCGACTTTCCTGAATGCAAAGATATGGGTAATGGACAGAAACGGAAAGATAATAGTGGATGCCGAAAATAAAAGAGTGTCGGATATTATCTCGGATTTTGACCCTACCGCTACCGGTAATAAGTCCTATATGGTCGGAAATTACTTTAACTCATTTGATGAGGATTATCTTAGTGTTTCCGCACCTATTACAGGTAATTTTCGTACCTACGGCTATGTGGTCATCCACCTCCCTATGGTAAATGTTACAAAGAGCCAGTACCATATCTTGAATATAGTATATATGACCTCTCTGATAGTATTTTTACTTTCACTGATTATTTTAATAGTATTTCAGCGTATTGTTTACTCTCCGCTTAGGAAAATAACAAATGGAGCCAAAGCCTATGCCGAAGGGGATTTAAAGTATGAAATAAAAGTACATTCAAATGACGAAATGGGTTATCTGGCGGCGACATTAAACTATATGTCCGATAAACTTGATGATACCGAAAATTATCAAAAAAAGTTTATTTCAAATGTATCTCATGATTTTCGCTCACCTTTAACATCTATAAAGGGCTATCTTGAGGCTATTTTGGACGGTACTATTCCTCCCGAGATGCAGGAAAAATACCTTACAAGAGTTATTGATGAGACAAACAGACTTACAAAGCTTACGGAAAACATTCTTTCACTGGATTCGATTGAAAGTGTAAAACTGAATAAAACAAGCTTTGATATAAACAAGATGATCAGAGATACCGCAGGCAGCTTTGAAGTACAGTGTAACAGTAAGAATATTACCATTGAGCTGATATTTTCCAATGTCTCCCAATATGTTATAGGTGACTATACAAAGATACAGCAGGTACTTTATAATCTTATTGATAATGCCATAAAATTTTCCTCTCAAAACTCTTCCATCATTGTACAGACCAGTTTAAAAAAGGAGAAAATTTTTATTTCAGTTAAGGACACGGGAATAGGTATTGCTAAGAATGAGCAGTCCAAGGTATTTGACAGATTCTATAAATCAGATCTCTCCAGAGGTAAGGATAAGAAGGGTACAGGTCTTGGACTTGCAATAGTAAAAGAAATATTACAGACTCATGGCGAGAATATAGATGTTATAAGTACCGTAGGTGTAGGTACCGAGTTTATCTTCTCTTTACCTGCCGGCAAAGAAAATTAATATGTTTAAAAAAGGGACTTTTGTACATAAACAAAAGCCCCTTTTATTATATATTACTGTTCTTTTTTCAATTCTACTTTTTGATTTAACTCTGCAAAACTTGTAGCTAATGATGCAAGTCCGCTAAGCTCTGTAGGAATGATAATCTTTGTTGATTTTCCGTCAGCTACCTTCTGGAATGCCTCAAGTCCCTTAAGTGTAAGTACCTTCTGGCTTGGATCCGCCTCTGAAAGCACTCTTAAAGACTCTGCCTGAGCTTTCTGAATTTCAAGTATAGCCTGTGCCTGTCCTTCCGCTCTCTTTATAGCTGTTTCCTTTTCAGCCTCCGCATTAAGTATTGCAGCCTGCTTATTACCCTCTGCTACAAGAATCGCACTTTCCTTCTTAGCCTGAGCCTCAAGAATATTTGCTCTCTTCTCACGCTCGGCCTTCATCTCCTTCTCCATTGCAACTCTGATATCTTCAGGTGGCAAAATACTCTTTAACTCCACACGATTTACCTTGATACCCCATGGATCTGTAGCCTCATCAAGTTCGGATCTCATAGCTGTATTTATAGTATCTCTTGATGTAAGAGTCTGGTCTACAGTCATATCACCTATGATATTTCTAAGAGTAGTTGCTGTAAGATTCTCTATAGCTGATATAGGTCTCTCAACACCGTAAGTATAAAGCTTAGGGTCGGTTATCTGGAAATATACTATCGTATCTATCTGCATAGTAGCATTATCCTTTGTAATAACCGGCTGTGGCGGGAAATCAACCACCTGCTCTTTTAATGAAATAATCTTTGATATTTTATCAAAGAAAGGGTTGACAAAATGTAATCCTGAACGAAGTCCTTGTGAATACTTTCCAAGTCTCTCAACTACATATACTTTTGACTCAGGTACTATCTTTATTGCCTTTACCGTAATCACGAATATAATAGCCAATAAAACAACAATAATTCCATAGCCTATCATTTGTTATGTCTCCTTTACATAAATTAATTTCTGCCGATAATTATCTTATTGCCTTCAAATTTATCAATGTTGGCAATATCTCCGGGCTTCAACTCCAAATTTGCAATTGCTGTCCATATGCCACCTTTAAATCTTACATCATAAATATAATTATTATCTTCAACAGATGTAAGCTTCACTATCTTTACCTTCTCAGTATCCATACTCTCCTTACCCTTCATAAAGGATTTGAAAATACTTCTAAAGAACACAATAAAAATCAGTGACAGTACACAGAATATGATAACCTGTATCTCAAGTGGTTTAACCAACAAAGATATCGGCATCATAATGAGTGCTGCAAGAGCCAGCCACACTGAAACCAGTCCGGGAATTATAATTTCTCCAATGGCAAATATAGCAAATAAAACTCCCCAATAAAACATATTTCCTCCTTCCGCTTATAAGTAGTTCTACCAAAGCATATTAGAAATATAACACTATATTATCACCTTCATTATAGCACAAATTATACTTATATGCTAATAAAAACCTCAAGGATATCCTTGAGGCTCTTATTTTTATAATATAGATTATCTAACCCACTTGCCGTTGCTGTCTACCCAGTATCCGTCAGGAGTTCTGGCATTATACCACATTGCTCCGTCAGCACCTACATAGTAAGAACTTCCCTGGTAGTTGATCCAAGCGTTTCTGTACATATAGCCCCAGTGATCAAAGTAATACCACTTACCGTTGTCCTTGATCCAGCTGTCTGCTACATATGAAGTACCTGCATTAACGTTCAACATATAGTACCAGCCATGCTCGTCTCTACGCCACTCACCTCTGTCTGCCGGCATACGCTCTAAAACTGCTGCCTGCGCTGTCACCGGGGGAACTACCGCACCGCCAAGACTGAATGCTGCAAATAAAATTGCTGCTGATTTGATTAAACCTTTTTTCATCATTCCTCCTTCTCTCCTATACCATCGTTAATCTGACAGATTAACTGTCTTTATATAGTATAAACCAATTTTGTATTTTATATCTTACATTGTGTTTACAAAATATTTGCTAATTACATACATTATGTATAAGAATATCTATTTACTCTTTAAAGCCGGAGTCCAATAGCTGTTATTGTATATATCTGTGAATTTATAAGTGATTTGATTGTCATCCTTCACAAGAACATATGATACCTTCGGAGCAGTCTTTCCAACCACATACTCATCATCCAGTTTATAATCATCAAGATATGTACCGTCATATCCGTAATAAGCATATATAAACTGTATTCTGTCTCCCTCAACTATATCCGTTATATTCTTTGCGATGGTTTCTGTTTGTGTATCTTTATAATCTGTATTTGCTCCTGCCAGATATCCGTTAGGATGCTCGCCGTCAAATATAATTATCAGATTGGCTCTCTCACCGTTTAAAATAACAGGTACACGTCCTATAGTAACCGTCTCATCTCCGTTTTGTGTAGTTGAAAGATGATAGTATGCAACAGGTTGCTGATCTATAGCAATCCACGCTCTTTGAGTATCTGCAAGCATATCTCCGTTTTCATCAAACTCAAAGAAATTGTCAAGTCCCATATCTATATATCCGCTTCCCTGGTCCAAAAGCATATTCTCTTCTATACTTGATACCATATTCCACTCATCCTCGGATAAATGAATCTTAGGTGTGGAATACTGATCTGTCCATTGAAGCTTTGAAGCGTCAAGTCTGTTTGATAAAACATAGTTTCTTATTGTTTCATCAGGCATATTTCTGTTTTGCAAAAATCCTATACTTGAAGTATCAAGCCCTATATTTGCAAGGCTCTCTGATGATAAGCTTCCTGATATAAGACTTGCTATCAAACTGTCAATATCTGCAGCTGAAAATGAACCTGAACTGTTTCCTTGATAGTTTCCTGTTACTGTATTTGCAGGGGTTGTTTCTCCTCCACCTGCAATCTGTCCACTCGCCTGTAATGTGGCAAACTGTTGTATCATCTTGGTGTACTCACTGTCCATACCGATGTCACCGTAAGTCTGAACCATTCTGTCAACCTTTGACAATTTCTTGTATGGGAAATAGATTGAAAGCCCATATGAGTTTGACATATTTGAAGATGTCCTGTTGTATTTTACCGCACCGAGTATTGACCTGATTGTAGGATCGTTTTCATTCTGCTCAAGATTATACACAAGATTTACCAAATCCACCTGATCTATATTTGAAGATTTTGCAAACTCTCTGCTTGCCGTTCTCGCGTAAGACACCTTGCTGTACTCATTATTCTCTATATATGAAGCGGTATCCCTTGCAAAGCTTGAAAGGCTGCTTGGAACTGTAGCCTTAAGCTCGGCCAAATCCACCAAAGAAAGAGTTGTAGACTGCCCTCTTGCACTTCTGTTACTCTCATCTATAAAATCATCCACTATCTTCTTTCCAAGATCAAGAGTGGAAATTGCAGTATTACTGCTAAGATTGCTCAGCCAATTGGTATAATACCATCCTGTTCCCGGCTCCGTCTCCTCGGATGCAATCAAATAATCCGCATAATCTGAAAGAGCAAGTGCCGTCTCTGTAGTAGCCATCAGACAGGCATCAAATCCTATAAAGTCATACTTTATACCGGTTTGCGCAATAGCAGCTTTTATTTTTGCAAGATTCATTGATCCCGAGTTGGGATTTTTTTCATCATATCCATAACCTGTTACAGAACCGCCGCCATGATCCCAGAGAATAAGCTGATATCTGTTAGCCGGAAAATTACTCTTACAATAGTCAATAAATCTAACCAATGTATTGGGATCTGTCATTGAAGGATTTGAATTGTCATCTGCAAGCTTATTCATTTTTCCGTCCGCTATCTGATAGATTTCATTGTTTGATGATGATACTACCGAGTTTTGCCAGGTATTTGTTCCTCCCGTATATACAAGCAGATTAACATTACTTGAAATATTGGCCTTTGTCATCTCAATAAGATCTTTCGTAGCCATTCCGTGCTTAGTCTCCAGGTCGGTACCGCACATATATACCATCACGGTTACACTGTCACCGCCTGTGGGCCTGTAAAACTTCTCTCTGGCACTTTCATGCACTGAGGTATCCAGTTGTCCTCTGTTATCGGTAACTCCGCTCCATGCACTTCCTACACCGCTTATACTTGATGCCGCTGTGCTTCCGATTGATGAAGGCAAAGTCGGGATACTGATCATCGGTGTTGTTCCTGTACTTGTACTATTTGTACTATTTGTACTACTGCTTAATCCTCCGAGTATTGAACTTAATATATTGCTTTTATTACCTGTGACAATACTTATTATTACAAAAACTACAACTATCAATAAGCTGAACGGCGAACGTCCTCCGCCTCCACCTCTTCCGGATGAATTCCTGTTTCCTCCACCGGAACCTCCCACAAACGATCCTCTACCCAAAATACTTCTACCTGTTCCGGTAACCTCTCTTCCATGTGATAACGGTCTACCCATCTACTCTCCTCCTGTTTGTTATTTATGCCGACAATACTTTAAGCATAGTTTATTCTAACAATAATCTCAGCATACCGCAATAAATCATTACAAACAGTTATTATTTTGCATCATATTTGCATATTACAAGCCTGTTATTCATAAGATATATGATTGGAAGAAAGATTTTACCATACCATTTCATCTGCTTTGCTATTTGTTTTGTAAAGTTTATAAATCCGATTTGCTTCAGTTTAGGATTAAGTTCTATAATCTCTTTGCCGTTCGTAACTCCAAAATGATACTCGGACTTGGTTCGTTTTACAGCCTTGTTCGTTTTTGCCTTATTCACAAGTCTTTTGGAAAGACAGTCCAGATGAAGTACAAAATGTTCAAAATTATCTGTAAGTATATTTAAAAACTCCTTCACCTGCTTAGGATAAAAATACATAATCATCCCCTCTGAAATAATCAAAAGCTTCTCTCCCTCTGTATCTATCTCCTTTGTCCATGACTTATCAAGGGCTGATTTTTCGATATTTTTTACTCTGTCATTTTCCTCAAAGAATTTTTTTCTTAAACTTATTATCTCCGGAAAATCTATATCATACCAATGTATTCTACCGTTATCTACACGGAAAAATCTTGTATCCAGCCCTGAACCAAGTGAAACTATATGACAATCAGGGTATTTGTCTATAAACTTTTTCACCTCATCATCCATAACCTTGGCTCTCGCAATAATACCTAAAAGATTCACCTTTTCATTACTGAAAGAGCCAAAATCATAGTCAATCATATCCACCATTTCAGCCGACTTTTTATCCTTTAATATAGATTTTTCAGATTTGTAATCTCTTGCCCTTGCATCCAAAGTTATAAGCATAGTCTCCATAACACCTTCAAGTTTTATCTTCATAAAAGCCTCCATTTACCGCTATATCTGCGGTATAAAAATATATATATTCTGATTATGTTAGTTCTTGCTAACTTAGGTTATATCATACTTCTGTTTTATAGAAAACTCAATAAATTTATCTTTTTAAGAATTGTAAAGAATTATATCTTTATAATTTGCCGATTCGCATTTTACTTTACATCTTTAAACCGTTAAATTTTTTGATTTTTTTTTATTATTTTCACACATACAAGAGATTATAAAAATTGTTTTTTTCTTAGTACATGAATATTATTTAATTAAATGAGCATGTTTTTATTTACATTTACCAATATTATATTTGGTAATTGACTTTTTCTTCTTGATGATAAGATGCTTTCAACAAATATATTTAGCACATAAAACTTTAACTGTTTAAGGAGAACTAAACATGAGTATCATGAAGAAATTAGTTGGTGGTCTATTATTAGCAGTTGCTATGTCAAACTTAACAATTCCGGTTTTTGCATATACTACTGCTCAACCAAAGCCCGGCTTTGTTATGGATTACAGTGTTTATAATGTTGCAACTTATGAAGGTAACAGTGGAACATCAGGAGTAAGTCTGTTTTCTGTATCAAGAGGAAAGAAGACGCGTAGAACCTTATCACATGGAAGAGAGGTTACAGGAGGTTGTTGATAATTATAAGACGGATAAGTATACAGAGGCAGAGCTTTCAAAAATAACAGGAAATGATTCCTTTATTAATAATCTACAAAGCTTTAATACAGAGCTGAATTCAACAAATACTATAGATTTTTATGATATGAAATATCAGACTGTAGATTTTATAGGTGAGTGGAATAGGCCTGAGGATTTAGCAAACGGATATGGTCACAAAGATTTAACGGATCAAGAAGTAACTATAAATGGAAAAAGTGAGTATCTAACTCCGGTAAACGCTTTGATTTTAAATCAAAAAACAATGCAAAAATTGGGACTGGATTATTTATCAGAGCAGGATTTTATATATAACGGTGAGTTCCCTATAGTACTTGGCTCGGGCTTTAAGAAATATTATAATATTGGCGATACAATTCCTATAGCATATCTAAGAGAAAACTTTAAAGGCAAAGTAGTAGGTTTTTATTATGAAGATTTAGTCTTTGACAAATGGTTTTATTGCAACAGCTATTCAACCATTATAGTTCCATATATGGATAATCTGGAAAGTAAAGATGATTATGAAGACAGAGAAACCTTTTTTATACATATAACTTATTCAAAAATTTAGGTTATGTTTATTTTCCAAACACTGTTGATTATAAAAAAATAAAGGTACTGTGGAAGAATTAGCTCAAAAATATAATCTGGATTATACGGTGCTTAGAGGTTATTAAAACAAAGATGTCGGCTTATAAAATAGGCCGACATCTTTTATTTTCAGGATTATAATATTTATTCATTCACTAAAAAAAGCCTTGTAAAAACAAGACCTTTAAAACAAAAAGAGCGCGAGACGGGACTCGAACCCGCGACCCCGACCTTGGCAAGGTCGTACTCCACCAACTGAGCCACTCGCGCATACATATATTCTATCACTAGAATTAAAAAATGTAAAGATGTACCTTCAAAACTGCCTACCAAATCCCGAGCTATTATAAATTTTTTCCTATCTTTTGGTTAAACCCTCGACCTATTAGTAACCATCAACTTAATACATTACTGTACTTACATCTTGGCCCTATCTACCTCGTAGTCTTCAAGGGGT
>NZ_JH815185.1:2349785-2350365 GCF_000296385.1 Lachnoanaerobaculum sp. OBRC5-5 | reverse complement strand
TAATCACTAATTATACTTAGTAATTAGTACCTCGGATGTCTAATTATAAAATATTTATATAATTTCTCGTTTGGTATGCAGTTTTCAAGGTACATCATGCAGAGAAGTTCTCTGCAAATGAGACTTAAAGATTCGAACTTCAACATCTTTCATCCTTTCCAAAGGAATATCTGATGTAGTCTCTACTTATTAAGTTAAAATGCAGCGGCATCCACCTACTCTCCCATACCGTCTCCAGTATAGTACCATCGGCCGACCAGGTCTTAACCATCGTGTTCGGAATGGGAACGGGTGTGTCCCCTGGACGCATCGACACCGCTAATGTTATGTTTTTAGCACCTTTTTAATTTAGTACTAAACAGTACTCACAACCCCTACTAAAGCCTTTAATGACGTTCTATCATACTCACTTCGTTCGTATGAAGAACTACTTTTTCACTAACACTCAAACTTCACCTTCGGCTCGTTTTCATTAAGTGAAAAATGTATAGAAAGGAGGTGATCCAGCCGCACCTTCCGATACGGCTACCTTGTTACGACTTCACCCCAGTTATCCTCCCTGCCTTCGGCAGCTCCTTCC
>NZ_JH815185.1:2097280-2344935 GCF_000296385.1 Lachnoanaerobaculum sp. OBRC5-5 | reverse complement strand
GGTTAGGTCACTGACTTCGGGCATTGATGACTCCCATGGTGTGACGGGCGGTGTGTACAAGACCCGGGAACGTATTCACCGCAGCATTCTGATCTGCGATTACTAGCGATTCCAGCTTCATATAGTCGAGTTGCAGACTACAATCCGAACTGAGACGTTATTTTTGTGATTTGCTTGGCCTCGCGGCTTTGCTTCACTTTGTTTACGCCATTGTAGCACGTGTGTAGCCCAAATCATAAGGGGCATGATGATTTGACGTCATCCCCACCTTCCTCCGGATTATCTCCGGCTGTCTCGTCAGAGTGCCCATCTTACTGCTGGCTACTGACGACAAGGGTTGCGCTCGTTGCGGGACTTAACCCAACATCTCACGACACGAGCTGACGACAACCATGCACCACCTGTATCCCTTGTCCCGAAGGTCTAGCTCCATTACAAAGCTATTCAAGAGTATGTCAAGATTTGGTAAGGTTCTTCGCGTTGCTTCGAATTAAACCACATGCTCCACCGCTTGTGCGGGTCCCCGTCAATTCCTTTGAGTTTCATTCTTGCGAACGTACTCCCCAGGTGGAATACTTAATGCGTTAGCTTGCGGCACCGAAGAGTTTACCTCCCCGACACCAAGTATTCATCGTTTACTGCGTGGACTACCAGGGTATCTAATCCTGTTTGCTCCCCACGCCTTCGAGCCTCAACGTCAGTTGTCGTCCAGTAAGCCGCCTTCGCCTCCGGTGTTCCTCCTAATATCTACGCATTTCACCGCTACACTAGGAATTCCGCTTACCCCTCCGACACTCAAGCTATACAGTTTCCAAAGCAGTTCATGGGTTGAGCCCACGCCTTTCACTTCAGACTTGCATTGCCGTCTGCGCTCCCTTTACACCCAGTAAATCCGGATAACGCTTGCCCCCTACGTATTACCGCGGCTGCTGGCACGTAGTTAGCCGGGGCTTCTTAGTCAGGTACCGTCATTTTCTTCCCTGCTGATAGAGCTTTACATACCGAAATACTTCTTCACTCACGCGGCGTCGCTGGATCAGGGTTTCCCCCATTGTCCAATATTCCCCACTGCTGCCTCCCGTAGGAGTTTGGGCCGTGTCTCAGTCCCAATGTGGCCGTTCACCCTCTCAGGCCGGCTACCGATCGTCGCCTTGGTGGGCCTTTACCTCACCAACTAGCTAATCGGACGCGGATCCATCTTATACCTATAAATATTTTACCCCTGCACCATGCGGTGCTGTGGTCTTATGCGGTGTTAGCGGAAATTTCTCTCCGTTATCCCCCTGTATAAGGCAGGTTATCCACGCGTTACTCACCCGTCCGCCACTAAGTCTATTAAAATTCCATCCGAAAACTTCCTTTGGGTAGCTTCGTTCGACTTGCATGTGTTAAGCACGCCGCCAGCGTTCATCCTGAGCCAGGATCAAACTCTCATATAAAAGTTTAATCTAGCCTTCTCGCTAGCTTGCATCTGTTTTCACAGATCTACTGTTTTTTAAAGGTTTTAAATTCTGTTCGAATCTAAACGTTGTTATTACTGAAATCTCATTACATATTATATGTAACACCATCGTCTCGCTTTGCTCGACGAGGTGCGCTATTTTTCTAAACTCGGACTTCGCTTCGCTCGTTCTCGTTAAGAAAAATATGTGAATTTTCAGGGTTGTGTGTACTGTTTAATCTTAAATTATCAAGGTTCGTTTGCTTTGCTGTTTGAAACAGCTTAGCTATTATATCAAGCTCATTTCATCTTGTCAACAACTTTTTTAAATTTGTTTGAAGTTTTTTTGAACTTTTTCTGCTCGTTTTGAGCAGCTTTGATATAATACCAAACTTTTAAATTCGTGTCAACACTATTTTAACGACTTTTTTATATATGTATATCCTTATATTTTTCAAGACTTTTTACTGGTGGCTTTTTTCTATTCATGTTATAATCATCCTCATGAAAGTATTAAATAATGATTTGAAAACTTCCACATTCAAAGGCATTTATGTACTATCAGGTGATGATGAATTTTTAAAAAACAGCTATAAAAAAAGATTGAAAACGGCTATTGTAGGTGATGACCAAATGAACTATGCCTATTTTGAAGGAAAGGGGATAGATGTAGACGCTATTATTGACTTTGCCAATACGCTTCCGTTCTTTTCAGAATACAGATGTATTCTTATAGAAGAAAGTCAATGGTTTAAATCCGGAAACGATAAGTTTTTAAACTATATTTCAGATAAACCCGATAGTACAAAAATTATTTTTGTAGAAAAAGAAATCGATAAGCGTTCAAAACTCTACAAAAAGGTCAAGGATATCGGATATATCGCAGAACTCAATCATCCTACAGATGACGAGCTGAAAAATTGGGCAGGAAATATCATAAACAAAGCCGGCAAAAAAATCACTGTTTCCAACATGGATTTTTTTATTGCCAGAGTTGGAAATGATATGGAAAGAATAAAAAGCGAATTGGATAAATTACTCTCCTATACTCTTGACAAAGATATTATAGAAGAGGAAGATATAATAGCGATAACAAGCATCAGTCTGACCAACAGAATCTTTGAGCTGGTAAAAATGATTACCAACAATAAAATCAAAGAAGCTTTGGATATATATGAGGACCTGGTAGCTTTAAAAGAGCCGTCACTAAAAATAATGATTCTTATCACAAGACAGTTTAACCAGCTGTTGCAAATCAAAGAATTGATGTCTGCAGGTTTTAACGAAAAGGATATAGCATCAAATCTGAAGCTTAATCCCTATGTAGTTAAAAATCTTATGCGTCAAGCCCGTGGTTTTGACATGGCATTGCTTTTATCCTATGTCAAAAACGCAATCGAGTTGGAAGAAGCTATAAAAAAAGGTAATATTAATGAGAAATTAGCACTTGAGTTGCTAATGCTTACACGTTAGTGTAAGTAGTTGTTGTGTATTTTCAAAAAGAGAGAGGATTTTCATGAAGTTATTAGAAGAGCGTATCAAAAAAGATGGAGTAATCAAAGAAGGTAATGTAGTAAAAGTTGATTCCTTTTTAAACCACCAAATGGATGTGGAACTCTTTTTAGAAATGGCTAAAGAGTTTAAGTCAAAGTTTGCTTCACACAATATAAACAAGATTTTGACAATAGAATCCTCAGGTATAGGTATTGCCGCAATAGCAGGACTTGAATTCGGAGTTCCTGTAGTATTTGCAAAAAAATCAAAATCAATCAATATAGACGGTGATATGTATACCGCAGAAGTTGAAAGCTTTACACATAAATGCAAAAACCAGGTAATAGTATCAAAGAAATTTTTAAGTGCTGATGACAGAGTTCTTATTATTGACGATTTTCTGGCAAACGGATGTGCGCTGCAGGGACTTATCTCTATAGTAAATGAGTCGGGCGGAACAGTTGAGGGCATAGGTATTGCAATAGAAAAAGGATTCCAAAGCGGTGGACGTACTATAAGAAATCTCGGTTTCCATTTGGAGTCACTTGCAATAATTGATTCTATGGATGCCGCTACACAGAACGTAGAATTCAGACAACAGGAGGACTAGGTCTTAGACCTTTTATTTATGAAATATTTTTTTGCATCCGATATACACGGCTCGGCTTTCTATACAAAAAAAATATTAGAAAAGTATAGAGAAAGCAATGCCGACAAACTTATACTGCTCGGTGACCTCTTATATCACGGTCCAAGAAACGATCTGCCAAGAGACTACTGCCCTAAGGAAGTCTTTGCAATGCTTAATGAACTTAAAGATGACATCATTGCGGTAAGAGGAAATTGTGATTCCGAGGTCGATCAGATGGTACTTGAATTCCCAATGCAATCCGATTATTGTATCGGGAATTTTAATGACATTTACTTTTTTATAACTCACGGACATGTTTATGGAGAGGAGCATCTGCCGAAACTGCCAAAGGCGGGTGCATTCATATACGGGCATGTACATCTTCCTATAGCAAAAAAAGTCGGAGATGTTTATATATTAAATCCCGGATCTGCGTCACTTCCAAAGGAACAAAATCCAAACTCCTATGCAATACTTGATAATGACCTTTTTTCTATATATGATTTTGACGGCAATGTATTAAAGGAGATAAAACTTGAGAAAAATATTTGAACTGTACGCACCATGCCACTTCGGTCTTGAGGCCATTCTAAAAAGAGAAATCATAGATATAGGCTATGATATTACAAGAGTAGAGGATGGAAGGGTATATTTTGAAGGTGACGATGAAGCTATTGCCAGAGCCAATATGTGGCTTCGCACTACAGAAAGAGTACTGATCAAAGTTGCGGAGTTTAAAGCCACAACCTTTAGCGAACTCTTTGATTCCGTTGCCGCAATACCTTGGGAAGATTATATCCCTGCCGACGGTAGATTCTGGGTGAGTAAGGCTACTTCTATAAAAAGTAAACTCTTCTCTCCTTCCGATATCCAGTCCATAGTCAAAAAGGCTATGGTTGAGAGAATGAAAAAAATTTATAAAAAGGAATGGTTTGAAGAAACAGGCGCCGATTATCCGCTTAGAGTTTCTTTAAATAAAGATATTGTTACCATAGGACTTGATACCACCGGAGTATCTCTTCATAAAAGAGGTTACAGAACTATGACCGCCAAGGCTCCTATTACAGAAACTTTGGCTGCCGCCCTTATTATGCTTACACCATGGAAAAAAGACAGAATACTTGTCGATCCTTTCTGCGGTAGCGGTACTTTTGTAATAGAGGCTGCTATGCTGGCTGCAAATATTGCTCCCGGACTTAAAAGAGGTTTCTTAAGCGGCAAATGGTCAAATCTTATAGACAAACAAGTTTGGGATGATGCTTATGAAGAAGCAAGAGAAACGGTAAGTATCGATACAAATGTAGATATACAGGGATATGACATCGATAAATCCGTTGTAGAAGCTGCCAGAAGCAATGCAACAAGAGCGGGTGTTATAGATATGTTACATTTACAATGCAGAGATGTGGCATCACTTTCTCATCCGAAAAAATATGGATTTATTATTACAAATCCGCCATATGGTGAAAGATTGGAGGAAAAAGAAAATCTTCCGGCCATTTATAAGAGTCTTGGGGACAGATATGCAGCTCTTGATTCCTGGTCACTATATCTTATCACATCGTATGACGATGCCCAAAAATACATCGGTAAAGAAGCCGATAAAAACCGAAAGATATACAACGGTATGATGCAGACAAGGTTCTATCAGTATATGGGGCCAAAGCCACCTAAGAGAACCGGACGGGAATAACAATGAAAAAAATCATTTTTGCAACCGGAAATAAAAATAAACTTAAGGAAATCAAAGAAATTTTGCCGGGTTTTGATATCATATCCGCAAAGGATGCCGGCATATCTATTGATGTGGAGGAGACCGGAACAACATTTAAAGAAAACGCCTATATAAAGGCAAAAGCCATTTGGGATATCACCGGAGGTATTGTTCTCTCTGACGATTCCGGTTTAGAGGTGGATTACATAGGGGGAGAGCCGGGAGTATATTCTTCCAGATATATGGGAGAAGACACTTCATACAATATAAAAAATCAAAACATTATATCCAGACTGCAAAATGCGCAGGGTAATGAAAGAAGTGCAAGATTTAGAGCATGCATCTGTGCTATACTTGATGACGGTACAACTGTATTTACAGAGGGAAGTATGGAGGGACTTATAGCTCATACCATATCGGGTGAGAACGGATTCGGATATGACCCGATACTTTTTCTGCCCGAATATAATAAAACAAGTGCCGAAATAAGTCCTGAAGAGAAAAACAAGATAAGTCATAGAGGAAAAGCACTTATGGCAATGAAGAAAAAGCTAGAGGAATTTTATGAAGATACTGATTGTTAGTGACACCCATAGAATGGATGATATACTGAAAAAGGTAATCGGTAAAGAAAAGCCTTTTGATATGTTAATCCATCTTGGTGATATAGAAAGCAGCGAAACAAAAATAAGTTATATGATTGAACCTGACTGTGCCTGCCATATGGTACAGGGTAATAATGACTTCTTTTCACAGCTTCCAAGAGAAAAGGAAGTAAATATAAAAAATCACAAGGCCCTTTTGGTTCACGGACACCAGTACGGTGTAAGTATGGGTGTAGATATCTTAAAAGATGAAGCTCTTTCAAGAGGATGTGATTTTGCAATGTACGGTCATACACATAGACCGTTTTACAAAACTATTGACGGGGTCACCATATTAAATCCGGGCTCTCTCGGATATCCCCGACAGGCCCGACATACTCCAACTTACATGATAATGGAAGTAGCCGACAACGGTGAGTTCAATGTAGAAACAAAAGAAATATTCGGAGCATAAAAACAGGGGCTGTGAAATAAGTACCTAAAAGAAATAGGACCATTCGATCATGCGAAAGGTCCTATTTTTGTGGTAAAATTAACTTGCAATGAAAAATTTACACACTAATTATTGTAATTCAAAACAAGGATATTTACCACTGTTTCTTTCAGATTGTTTGGATCTGCTGGATCCTGTTTTAACATTTGACAGATTGATAGGAGGAATCGATTTAAACAAGTATCTGACGGATATTCCGGAGTACACAACCGGACGACTCAGATATAATCCGGTCAACATGTTAAAAACAGTACTTTTCGGATTTATGACTAGCGGTTACTGCTCTCTGAGAGAACTTGAAGACAACTGCAAAGTTAATATCAGGTTCATGTATCTAATGGATCACCGGACTCCGTCATACAGAACCTTTGGATATTTTATCAACGAAATACTTCAAGATAAGATTGAAAACATTTTTAACGACATCAATCATGCTATCTTTAACGAGGAGCATGTAGATCTGCAACATCTCTACATCGACGGCTCCAAGTTTGAAGCAAACGCAAACAAGTATACCTGGGTATGGAAGAAGGCTACGGAAAAGTTCCGTTACAAGCTTTACGAAAAAATCACTGCGGAGATTGAGGAAATTAATGCAGAAATCGCATGGAGTGGGGTGCAGATCACAACAAATACAGAGTATGTACCGGATTATCTGAATGAAATCGTTGAGCAGCTGGTACTTTTTTGGGAGCTGGATACAAGTACATTTGTTTACGGAAGCGGAAAGCGAAAATCCAAAGAACAGCGTCATTATGAACACTTGACTACTTTCTGTCAGAAACTTCAAGAATACATACAAAAAATTGAAATCTGTGGTCCTGACCGAAACAGTTACTCTAAAACAGATAACTCGGCTACCTTTATGCGTATCAAAAAGGATTACATGGGCAATGATCAGCTTCTGCCGGCATATAATGTACAGATTGGTGTAGCAGATGAATATATTGCAGTTGTTGACGTGAACCATTATCGTTCAGATATGGATTGTTTCGTTCCTTTGATGGAGCACTTCAAACAAACTTATGGATTCTATCCCAAATATCCTGTGGCAGATGCCGGATATGGCTCATACAACAATTATATTTTCTGTGAACAGAACGGAATTGAAAAGTATATGAAATTTCCAATGTTTAAAAAGGAAACTAAGGATCGGAAATATCATGAAGATCCATTTCGTGCAGTTAACTTCAGAATCGATGAGCAAGGAGTCATGAGATGTCCTAACGATAAAGCATTCCATTTTTTATGCAGAAAAGATGTGAGGGGAAATCAGTACGGACGCAAGGAAGAACTGTATGAATGTGAAGACTGTAGCGGATGTCCATATGCAAAGAAATGTAAGAATACAGATAAGAATAGAACCGTTCGGATCAATCAGGAACTAACTTCCATGCATCAGGAAGTAATTGAAAACCTAGAAAGTATCCATGGTGCGTTATTACGAATGAACCGTTCGATACAAGCAGAAGGCGCTTACGGAATTATGAAAAACGACCGTTGGTACAAGAGAATTGTCCGAAGAGGTATTCATTCAGTCAAACTGGAAGTTTTACTCGTGGCGATAGGACATAATTTATATAAATATCAGAAAAAAAAGATGAGAAACAGAACTGCCGCATAGATTCAAAAAAAGAATTTCTATGGGGTAGGGGAAGTGCGCTTTTTTCGCGTATGATTTCAGTCAACTATACACAATAAATGTAAAAAGGGAGATGCGAAAAAACTCAATCGAGTTTTTTCACATCCCCTTTACTTTTATTCTTATTCAAGAGTCACACTTGTGATAACCTTATTGTTTACTTTAATCTTGTAGTCTTCTCCGTCTCTCTTTGTACCGCTCTTTACAATAGTTCCCGAGTTACCGAGTAATTTCACCTGATAATTTGAGTTAGGAGTTGTGATCTTCCATGTAGTCTTATTATCCTTTTCTTCTACAGAAGCCACATAACCTGTCATTGTAAGAAGCTCTCCTACAGTTCCCTTATATACCAACTGATTGTCATTGCTCTTATCAACTACGACAACCTCATATTTGTCATACTGATCAGCCTTTATATTGAGTCCTGCGATATAGAGTCTTTCATCCTTTATACCGTTGAATCCGCTTCCCTTATTTGATCCGCCTTCCTTAAAATAGAAAGTTCTGTCTTCTCCGTCAAGCTTAACAGTCTGCTTTCCGTACTTCTGAGCACCGTCCTTACCGTCTCCAAAATACATCATGCGATACTTTCCTGAAAGGAAATCACTGTAATGAACCTTTCCTATAGCATCCACAAACTTTTCCTGTGTAGAATAAGGAACCGCTTTGTTTCCTGAACCGAGTTTATCTACAAACTCTGTAGTAGAATATTTTCCGTTATCAAGAAGCTTCATCTCAAACAATCCAAGTCCTGATATCATACCGCCCTTATCATCAAAAGCATACTTCTTTCCGTTAATGCTCTTTATCTCATTTGCACTGATATGACCTTTTCCGTCAGCATAGTACCAAGCCGTTCCGTCCTCTTCCCATTTACCTTTGTTGAGGAAGTATCCCGGAACCACCTTGAACCATCCCTTGGTAGACTTTGCTCCGTCCTCAGGTGTAGCGAAGTACATAAAACTCTCTGTATAGTCAGCTCTTGCCGATTTTGAAACTGCTGTAGAAGGTGTAGCTTCTGTATACCAGCTTGCAATCATTCTGCCGTACTCATCAAAACCGTACTTCTTTCCATTGATTGTCTTACCGAGATTACCGGTTTCCTTTTTGCCTGATTCCTTAAAGTAGAACCATCTTACCTGATCTGTATCCCAGTAATCTATATTAGGCTGCTCTTCCATTGTTCTCGCATTATCATCATGAACAAGTATCTCTCTCCAGCCTGTAGTCATAGCTCCGTCATTCTCATCACCGAAATAGTACTTTGCATTCTGCCATGCATCCTGATCTGTCAATCTTTCACCCTGTAAAACCCATCCGTAAAGCATTCTGCCTTCAAGATCAAAAGCATATTTCTTTCCGTTGATAGTTTTTAATGTAACATCACTTGTTGTGGAATCACTTCTCTTAAACGCCTTACCGTTTTCTCCAAAGTAGTACCACCACTGATCAGGTTCGTTTTCATCGTAGTCATTGGTATTCGGTATAGCCACCCATCTGTTCTTTACCATTGCACCGTTGATATCTACATAGTATGTAGCATTTCCGTCATCGATAAGAGCATCTGTTGCCATATCTCCCATATCATCAAGGTAATACCAATACTCCCCTGACTGCTGCCACTTCTGGGATACTTTTTCTTCGTTCTTATCATAGTATACCCATGTACCGTTTTCCTGCTGCCAACCTGTTGCGGCAAAAGATGTCATTGCACCTGCAATACTCATAGCGCCCACAAGTATCGCCAGCTTTGTCCTCTTCCCCATTTATTTCTCCCTCATAATCTATTGATATAAGTTCATATGCCAATGTACACATTCGCTTAATCTGTTTTTATTTTATCAGATGAAAAAGAAATTTTAAAGCTTTTTTGTAAAATTTATATATATTTTTATGTATTTTATTAATTTTATACAAGTACTCATGTTTTAAATTTATTTTTTCAAGTTGTATACAGGTTTTCTGTCTTTTAATCTGTATTTATTTGCTTAAAAAATATATATTTTGTATATGGAAAGCAACTTTTAGCATTCTTAAGTTAGTAAAACCTAACCAAATTACGAAAATCTATACACTCGTTTACTTTAAATCCCTACATTTACATAAAAAAGAAGAGAGCACTAACCTTTCACATTAATGCTCTCTTCAAAATATTCCTGGTTCCATCGATTAATCCTCGCTTCCATAAAGAACCTTTTTTCTATATTTCTGATGTCCTACCACGATTTTACCGGACATTCTATATAGATGTTCCTATTCAGTTTTTAAGTTTTATCCCTCCTATAAGCTTCCTTTCACATCTAATACATGGTTGTTATCAATCTATCTACACGGTCCATCTCTCATTCAAATTCTACTTTCTCGTCATAAAACTTGTATGAGTACTATCCTAACCGATTTTTCAGATAGTAACTTTTAGAGTCTTCAATAATATATTATCTCATCAATCTTCTTATAGGTTCCGGATTAGATCAAAGTCTAATCATTACTTAAGTTTTCTTTGGACTGTACCTCTCTTTCTTAAATTTCCACTTTTAAAGTCTTTCTACCTTTTCCCTGTGGATATGCATTCATCAAACTTTTAAGAATATATTCTCTCTTTGTTTATGTCTACAGTATATCAGATATTTTATTTATGTCAATACTATTTTCTTATATTTTTGATATTTTTATCATTTTATTTTATTATTTACTTTAAATAGCCGTTTTAATCTGTGTTAATTGTATATATTGTTTTAATTATCTGATTATTATGTATAATTTAAATAACTCTTTAAAGCAAAAAGAGCCTCGGAAAACTTAATTTCCAAGACTCTCTTTTTCTAAAAATCTTCCCTTATTATATCCCACACAGCTTCTATACTATGCTTATTCTTCACATAATCATCTGCCGCCTTGCTCATAGCTTTAAGGGCTTCTTTGTCATTATAAAGATTCACACACTTTTCTACAAAATCACCCGGATCATCTGCGACAAGCATTTGATTATATGAGTTGTCTATACCCTCTGCTCCGACACCTGTGGTTATTACCGGATCATTATAGTATAGAGCCTCTATTACCTTGCCCTTTACTCCTGCTCCGTATCTTAGAGGTACCACAACAAGTCTTACCTTCTCATACAGTTCTTTCAGCTCTTCTTCACTGACAAAGCCTTTAAATATAATTCCTTTAGCTTCATTGTGAAGAGCCTTTATCTCGTCCGTAGCATTGGAACCGACTATATAAAAAGGTGCTTTTATCTGTGCATAGATTTCATCCCACATATTATCAAGGAAATACTTCAATGCATCTGCATTTGGCGGATGTGAAAATCCTCCCACAAACAGTACACCTTCTCTGATATCGGGATTGTAGTCAATATTGCCAAACTTTTCAAAAACATAGGCTGTAATTGCTTTGGCATTTATCTTCTTGTCAAAGGTATGTATATAGTCCACCTCAACATTTGAAGGATAATAGCTTATGCTTGCCTTTCTCATCAGGTCAAGCTCCATACTCTTCCAATATGCACTGGCATTTTTTCTTTCCACATCACCTGTAAGCTCATACTCTCTTCTTTCACGCAGAAAATGTAAGTCATGACCGTAATATATTACCTTGATATCTGTTTTTTCTTTGATGAAATCAATATACTTTGTAGCTATATGCGGTCTGTTAAGATATGCAATATCAATATTTGACTGATTGTTTTCGATCCATTCAAATATATTTGTTCTCATCTCATTACCGTATAGCACCTCTACGCCCATTTGTTCAAGTATGGAAGTATATGGCTCGGACTTGGCAAAGTTATCCGGCAAAAACTTGACCACATAACCTCTTTCTATAAACATCTTTATATACTGGAAGGTGGTCTTTGAACCTGCGTCCTTATCAAATGTCGGAACATAGTGATCCACAAAGAGAATGACCTTTTTACCTCTGCTTCTTTCTCTGGCTCTGAATGCATTCGGTACACCGACATTGTCGTACTGGTTTTTGAACTCCTCACTCCATTTTTCCTGAAGCTTTTTATTGTTCTCTACCTGATATCTCTTAAGACCTGTACCGTTGACATCCGTACCGTTTGATACTCCCTCAAAGTGAGTTACCACACTGAGCGGCTGATATACCACTCTTAAGCCTCTTTTTCTCACTTCAAAGGCAAGATCGGAATCCTCACAGTATGCAGGTGCATATCTCTCATCAAATCCTCCGATTTCTTCCCAGAGTTTTCTGCTAAGCATTATTGCGGCACCGGATATATAATCCACATCTCTTACATAATTGTACTCAGGCTTATTCGGATCATCACATCTTCCATAGTTCCAGCCGCTGCCGTCACTCCATATGATTCCGCCGGCCTCCTGCAATCTGCCGTCAGGATATATAAGTTTTGAACCTACCATCCCTATACTCTCATCAGACTCAAGCAGTTTTATCAGAGGTGGCAACCAATCCTTTTGTACGGTTGTATCATTGTTTAAGAAGAATATATACTCGCCTCTTGCCTTTTTTGCGGCATTATTGCAATTCTTTAAAAATCCCTGATTGCTTTCATTTCTTGCAATTACAAGCCCGCTTACGAATTTGTCAATTTCCTTTGTCGCATCTGTGGATACATCATCTGCAATAATTATCTCATAGTCAAAGCTTTCAGTATTTTCAAGAATTGACACCAGACAGGCATAGGTATAATGTATTTGATTGTATACCGGTATAATAATACTTACCTTAGGATTTTCCACATATGGGAAGTTTATCTTACCCTTTTCCCTGTATAGATCACCTATCTTAAATTCACCCTCTATAAGGTTTCTTCCCTGTTCCGAATGGGTCAGCTTAAAATACTTTATAGGGTGGAAAATACTCATAAGTCTGTAGTTCAACTTCTTTCTTTCCACGCTTCCTTTAGGATATTTCTTATTATAAACAGTACTTAGCTTTCTTCTTATCCTAAACGGAATAGAGAGATTGTTATTATAAACATTTAATGTCTTTGCAAGCTCTTCATTCTCATGCCTTAAATTATCTATTAT
This sequence comes from Lachnoanaerobaculum sp. OBRC5-5, assembly GCF_000296385.1. GTDB lineage: Bacteria > Bacillota > Clostridia > Lachnospirales > Lachnospiraceae > Lachnoanaerobaculum. The sequence goes on along the minus strand of NZ_JH815185.1, from coordinate 2,331,894 downwards.
GATGCCCAGATTGTTTACATGATTATCTGTAAGTGTCTTAAGCCTGTTCATCTCTTTGATGGCAAGCTCTCTGTCCTTATTGATTTCAGTAAGCTCATTTATCTTATTTTTTGCATGTGGCAATTCGGCAAGTGCTACCAATCCATCGTTTAGAGTTTCATGGCTTACAGTCTCTACAAAGTAATTATCCAGATAAACCTCTTGGTAATCTCCATGTATATAATCCTGGAATCTTCTTTCGATAAAGTCCATTCCGTCAATATCATCTATACAAAAACTTGCCATAAAATCAGTTTCAGTTAAACTGAATTTATCCTGAATCTTATTTGAATTGTTTTGATAGAAGCTGTGTAAAGCGCGATATTTTATAAAGAGTTCTCTATCCTTTATAAAATCCATTGACTCGTCAAATATCCACTCGCAGTCTATCGCTGTAAGTTTATCGCCGTCCAATATAAAATTATCAAATATTGCATCCAGATTAAGAGCATCCTCATCCACTATCTTTTTAAGATATTCTTTAACGCCTTCTATAAATCCGTTAATATCTTTTCTTATACAGTCCTCACAAAGCCTGCTTAAAGACTTTCCGTTTATAAACGGGAAGTCTATTTCTCCGGCATTTTTAAAAGTTCCTTCAAGAACTGTTACGCTGTCATTTTTAATAAGCTTTGCGCCGTCATACATACCCAAAATATGTGGAATACCCTCTTTTTTCAAAGCGGACTTTACAACATACTTTTTACCGTCTCTAAGTCTGATCTCCGTCTTTATCTGATACTTTGGAAGTCTGGTTCTGTTGTATTTGATATAGACATTCTCCTCATTTCCACCGGCAACTATAATATATGAGTTTGCAAAGCTGTCAAAATCTCCTGTTTTTGCAGCCTGTGAAAATCTTTCTCCGATATCTTTCAGTGCAAATCTTGGATAATCATATGCCTTTATCTGTGAAAACTCACCTGCTCCCGGCATCTCCTTATCTGAGAAGAGCTTATACACATACCTGTAGTTCGGATATGGATAGTATGTAGAATGCTCACCTACCCATTCTCTTACTACTTTTACACTTAAAGCTTCTTTGTCTCCAAACTCTTCTTCAAAGTAGTTCATTCCGTATTTATTATCAAATATCAAAACCAGCTTTGTGTTCGGCTTTTCTCTTTGCATTAACTTAACTACCATATCACTGCCATAGGCAATCACGGTATCAAAATCATTAAGCTCTATGCTCTCAAAATCGGTTATATATTCTATATCAATGCCGAAAACAGCCTGCACACTTCCAAGCCTTTCCATATTGTCTTCATAAATATATACTTTTGATTTTTTACATAAATCATCCAATATAGCTATTTGACTTCCTAAGAATAATGTCTTACCCTTTATATCTATCCATTCCGTGTTTCCAAGAGATAGTGATGAAAAGAAAGACAAATTTTCCAAACCGGGATTTTCTTTCAAAAGACTATATTCATCTTTTCCATACTTTTTTGCAAGTTCTAAAAGACTCATTTTCTCTCCCTTTTAATTACTCGTTTGCGTAAGATTTACCTTTGATTCCATATCATAAACACCCACAGTATTCTTATTTGAAATAACTGTTATGAATGTAACATCATAGAGTCTGTGATATACAACATGTGTACCGTTTTCAAATCCTGTACAGCTCATACTTAGAAGATACTCTCCACCCTGTAGAGTCATTTTCTGCTTGAATTCCACAATCGCTTCATCACCCGGCTTTACAGGTTTTACTTCCACGCCTTCAAACATTGTATTGGTACCGCTAAGTTCCGTTCCTTTTTTATCTTTAATGGTGAATGTAAATATAGGAGATTCGATATTTGCATTAAATCTTATCTTCTCTCTGATGGTAAACTCTTCGCCCTTCAGCAAAAGATTGGTAAGCTCTCCCTTGGAATCTAAAAGTCCCAAATCATATATTTCCGCCCTGCCGTCACCATACTCTGTTTTATTCGGATTGATGGAAATCTTATCCTTCATAAGACCATGATATTCTTTTGCATGCGTCTTATTTATATCATTGTTTAATTCCATCATATCTGAAAAATTACTGTCAAGTCTCTTTGCAAGATCGGCCTCCAGATCGTCCATTCTGCCTGCCAGAATCTTTTTATACAGATCCACCATTTCTCCTGCAGGACCTTCCGCCAAAAACTCTCCCTTGTTTAAAAGTATTACCTTGTCACAGTACTTTATTACGCTTCCCATATCATGGGTTACCATCAATATGGTAGTACCGGTTTTTCTTATCTCTTCCATCCTTCTGTAGCATTTTGCTTGGAAGAAAACGTCTCCTACCGAAAGCGCCTCGTCAACTATCAAAATCTCAGGCTCTACGTTTATTGCAAGTGCAAATGCAAGTCTTACAAACATACCTGATGAATATGTTTTTACAGGCTGATACACAAAGTCACCTATATCGGCAAACTCCAAGATTTCAGGAAGCTTTGCCTCCATCTGCTCTCTGCTAAAGCCCATCATGGTTCCGTTCATATATATATTTTCAATGCCGGTATAGTCCATATTAAAGCCTGCACCAAGCTCCAAAAGTGCGGAAATATTTCCGTCCACTTCCACACTTCCTGTAGTGGGATTTAATACTCCGGTTATTATTTTTAATATAGTTGACTTTCCCGAACCGTTTGTTCCTATAATTCCAACCGTAGATCCTTTTTCTACACTAAAGGATATTTTATCCAAGGCAAAGAATTCCTTGTGATATTTTTTATGTGTAAGGGAAATACTCTCCTTTAACCTGTCTATAGGCTTATCATACAGTCTGTAGATCTTGGTAACATCACAGACATTTATCGCTAAATTGCTCTGCATACTTCTCCTTATAATACATCTGAAAAATGTGGTCTTAACTTATTAAACATTCTAAGTCCGATAAATAACAGTATTACCGTAACAACCCAAAAATACACTGTAAGTCCCGGTCTTTCAAAGAAAAAGTTTCCTCTGAGTATGCTGTCTCTGTATCCGACCACAATATAATATACAGGATTTAATTTCATTATCTTTTCAACCTTTGCCGGGAAATATGAGAACATTGTAGGGTCCCACATTATAGGTGTCATCCACATTCCGAACTGTAATGCAATTCCCACTATCTGTGACATATCCTTAAAGAATACATTTATTGCACAGGTTATATATATTATTGCAAGTGCAAATATTGACAAGCAGAAACTGTAATACACTATTCCTATCCAACTTACCATAGGTAATCTGCCGAATGCCAAAGTCATGGTTATCATTATCACAACAAAGATTCCATGTACTATAAGGCATGAAATCACCTTGATAACGGGCAGTATTGATACATTAAACACTACCTTCTTTACAAGATAATTGTATTCTGAAAGCACCGAGGTTCCGAGGTTTAGAGTCTCCGCAAAGAAAAACCATGGCACAATGCCCGGAACCAGCCAAACCACATATGGAACTCCGGGTACAGGAGGTGTACTCTTAAATCCCATCTGGAAGATCAAAAAGTATATAAGTACGGTAACTACAGGCTGAACAAACATCCATGCAATGCCAAAATAGGACCCGACAAAGCGTTTCTTAAAATCAGCCTTTGCCAAATCCCATATGATTGCTCTTGATTTTAATATTTCTCGTATAAGCGATATTATATTCATATCTTTTTCCATTCATTATTTTTTACAAAGTTTTATTAATAAATATATCAGGATTCCCGTGAACTCACAGGATTCCATTATTAAAATCAATCAAACTTAAATGTTTCTTTAAGGCCTTTCCACTTTGTATCCTTATCAGACATTATCAGCTCAATTCCGTCTACAGGCCAGTCAATTCCTATATCCGGGTCATTGTATATAAGACCGCCCTCATCATTTGGATGATAGAAGTCTGTACATTTGTATGCAAACACCGCCTCATCTGAGAGTACTACAAAACCGTGTGCAAAACCCTCAGGTATATAGAACTGCTTTTTATTTTCATCTGAAAGACGTACTCCGAAGTACTTTCCGAATGTCTTTGAATTCTTTCTAAGATCCACAGCAACATCATAAACTTCACCGCTCAAAACTCTTACAAGTTTGCCCTGTGGATGCTCCTTTTGGAAATGAAGTCCGCGAAGCACTCCCTTTGATGACTTTGACTGATTGTCCTGTACAAAGACCATATCAAGTCCCGCTTCTTTGAAGTCGTTCTGATTATATGTTTCTACAAAATATCCTCTGTCATCTTTAAATACTGTAGGAGTGATTACACATAACCCCTCTATTTCACATCTCTCTACTGTGATTTTTCCCATATTAATACACCTCATTATTTTATGCTTTATTTCTGTTCTAAATTATACTTCACAGTAGTATTTCCGTCAAATATGAACGCAAAAAAAGCCATGACACGGGTCTTTGACAGTTTGTTTACCTAAATAATCATAAAAAAGTCCTACAACCCGCATATATCCTACATTTCTCAGTTGAAATTTTTGTTAAAACATTAGTTTTAGTGTATAGTATTTTATGGTATGATAAGAGCTGGGGGTTATCTATGAAAGTTACTACATCAAAATAAAAAAATGCAGAGTCCTTCTATATTTCCAAAAGCTTTATAAATGACAAAGGAGTTAGCACATCTGTAACTGATGATGGTGAAAAAGCAAATGTACATAACTTTCTTAATACAAACAAAATAGATGAGGAGGCAAAGTATGATGGTATGTATGCCGTCTCAGCAGACCTACTTGACGATAATGTAAGTGAAATACTAAATATAAGTGAAAAGCGTTGGCAAATATAAGAATGCTTTAGAATTATGAAAACTGAGTTTGAAGCAAGACCGGTATTTTTACAAAGAACTGATAGAATTACTTCTCACTTCTTAACCTGCTTTTTAGCCTTGATTATTTACAGATATCTTGAAAATTTTAGACCACAAGTATACGTGCGAAGAGATTCTAAAGACCTTAAAAAATTTTAATTTTGCATATAGGTTTCATACCTCTATATAAACGAACAGAGCTCACAGATAAACTACATGAGATTTGTCATTTTAATACAGATTTTTAATTTATAACAAAAAGTCAAATGAGAACAATACAAAAACAAAGTAAAGGAAAATAAAATACTATTTTTTTAGTTTCAAAACGAAACAAAAATGCCCTCAAAGCCGGTAAAGCACTGGATTTAAAGGGCATTTTAACTTTTAAAACTGTCAAAGACAGGGATTATACCATGAATAAGTAGACATTTCAATATTTTGTTCTACAAGTAACTATACCTTTGTATTTGCACAAGAACTAATCAATTTTCTTCCAATATCTTAAATGGAATATCTTTTTTCTTTGGTCTCAAAACACCATTATTAATTTCTAAATTTCCATATGATTCCAATACATCAATTTCTCCGTTTTTTTGTTCCCCTGCGATCACTTCCACATTACCATTGTTCTCTCTTATAAACATATCTAGTGACCCCATCTGTTCATATTGAGTTTTGCATAACATCACCATCTCTTTTGGATTATACTTAAAAGCAGATAATGTTATGATATAGCGACCAAAACCATAGCCTAGACGCGTAATTAATTCATCTTCGCCATCAGAATCTATATCAGAGATTACAAATTGATCATAGTTAACTAATATAATATTGTTGTATTTATCAATTATAAGCTTTGCTGGTTCAATTTTATCTGTGTAAACATAAAAGCCTCGCAGACCTAATTTTGTAGTGGCCTCAGAAATATCATATTCAGAAATAGCATATATTACATCATCCGAAAAAAAATCTCTTATAATATCTTCATATTTTTTGATATATTCAAATGAATTATCTCTTTTCCCATTATAATAATCAATGACAACTTCTCGGTTCCCCACATCATCTATTTTACTGTCTGTTATTACAAGACCGTCAAATCCGTTAAAATACATAGAAACAGGAGAACCTGATGTTGCCGGTCTTAGTACCTGCCAATTGCCTTCTTTTAGTTTTTTATAATATTTCTCAAGGTTTTCGCTATCTGTTGTTATTAAACTAATCTCATATTTTGTACTGCTGATAATCTTACATGAAATTTCCGGAACTGGAAAATCAAAATCATCCGACTTTAATGTGTGCTCAAAATTATCTGTTGAAATATCACTTGTTTCTAATACATCATGATTTTGTACTTCTTTTTTATGTGTAACACTCCTACACCCTGACATTATAAGTATCACACAAAAAATACATATGATTCTCATATCTGCTTACTCACTTTCTTCAAAGATATTTACACAATGTCTATTTTTAAGTAAAATCTAAATACATCCGCTTTTTTCTAAATTTATAATTTGCAGTAAATACTTTTTACTTATTCTCTTTTGGAAAAAAGTAGAAGATTTAAACCACTTTGTCCAAATAGAAAATTTTAATATTGTTTGCTAGAAACACAATGTATGGTATATAATTTAAATCATATTTTGCTATACATTCAGTGCTTAATATTTAGATTATGTAGATTGCTTTTGAAACATTAAGAGACGATGACAAAACATCGTCCCTTAATCAAAGCTCATTTAATACTTTCTATTTTCTAGTCACCATCAAGTAACCACCCCATTTAGAGTAGTTTAATGTATCATGAGCATCCGAGAAATAACCATAATTTCTATTACAGGTTCTTGGATCAATAATATAATTTCCTGAGGCATCCAAATTTGTTGCACTGCCCCATCCTTGTTTATGTGACCAATATCCATTACTGTTTTGAGTATACCAATGATAATCTGTTAGATTTCCTGATGTATCTAATACTAGTGCAACTTTATAACTTTTTGAAGTTGAAGTATCATTTTTACTAGAATTCCTAATTGTTCTTCCATTTCCTAGATACGGTCCATCCTTTTTTGCCGCTGCAATAATGCTTGCTGCTGTAAGTTTTTTATATGTAGCACCAGCCAAAGAACCTGGCTGCAATTTTATTTCATTAGCACAAATTACATCCATTGCATATGCATAGCAGTTTGCCTTTCGTATTCTTGATGAATCATTCCAATACGAAGGATTGTAGACTGCTTCACCACCACTTTTGGGAAGTAATGCAGAAACAAAAACTCTATCCATCCCTGATTCTGCCTCTAAAACTTTGATATCCTCTTGTGATTCTAATACACGTAACTCATATGGAACATGGCTGAGCATAACCTTCGCTAGCTTTACAAAGAAATTCTCTAAATAAACAACTATTGCTTAGCTACTTCTAAACTCTTTATACGATGTAATACCTTACTGCAATCAATGTACAGCAAACAATATCACTCCCTTTAATGTTCTGAGCCAGAAATGTTACATACCTCCTGTCTATAAAGATAATACCTCAATAAACATTTATGTCCTAAGTATTTTCCTACGAAACAATCCACTCAATTTGGCAAGCAATGCCACTATATGCCATATTTGACATAGTTTCCACAAACGCACATCAATCTTTTATCATTTATCACTTTTCATATTTATTCTAGGTAATATTTACTTTTCAAGATTCACCCAACTAATGAATCTTAGTTAGATGACTATAATTACAAGAGCTTATTAAAATTAAATATGTAACAAATTTAATAACACCTCAACACATGATTTACATTTAAAGCAAAGCCTTTACTGTCTCCATTCTTGTACCTTGCTATATTACAAAAAAAGATTCTTTGGTTCCTAATAAATTCCATACAACCTCCTTTTTGTCTATAATCAGTATATTACTTTTCATAGAAATTATAGCAAAAATAACAGTATTAGTCAATTTCTCTCCCTTCCCGTACAGGACAAACGCATGAGTCCAAACGCATGAGTAAATAAATTATGAACAATCTCTTTTTTATGATATATTGTGAGAAAAAGGGGATTGTACAATGAATGAGATGTAACATTTAAAGAAGATGCAAACAGAACATTGGATAAGAGGGCAGCTGAGAACCTGAATATTATTAGGAAGTAGTGTCTAAGCATATTAAAAACGGTGGAGATATTCCGTCCTAAATTATCAATGAAAAAGAAAAGATTTGTTATTAGTATGAACCCTTCAGAATTTTTAGATCAAGTACTATTATCCATTTGGATACCCCTTTGATATATTTATTGGTTGGCGAACCTTTAATATTATATCAAATTTGGGGTTTTTTACATTGCGCTAAAGCTCTATTTCAACCACCCGCATAGCAGGTGATTTATTTGTTCTCTTGCGAGAACAGGGCCTTGCCCTAACAAAAAAGCCACGAGTCAAAAACCTCGTGACCTTTCAGTGCAGCCATACTCATATATGACCGCTATTATATTATTTACCATGTGACTTATATGTTACTATTTGTTCATTGCCGCATCAAAGGCTTCCAGCGCTTTCTTTTGTTCATTTGTAAGCTTTGTAGGTACTGAAACCACCAAAGTAATATAGTGGTCACCTCTGTTATTTTTATTTCTAAGGAAAGGTACTCCCTTACCCTTTAATCTTATTCTTGTATCTGTTTGAGTTCCGGCCTTTACCGCTACTTCCACTTCACCGTCTACAGTCTTTACTCTGATACTGCCGCCAAGTGCAGCCTTTGCAAAGCTTATAGGCACCGTTGAGAAAATATTGGTATCCTGGCGCTTAAATATAGGATGAGGACTTACAACCGCCTCTACAAGCAGATCTCCTCTCGGACCGCCGTTTATTCCCGGTTCTCCGCCTCCTGCCATTCTTATAGACATACCGTTATCTATACCTGCAGGTATATCCACCTCAAAGCTCTTCTTCTTTTGAATATATGCCTTACCGTTACAATCAGGACATTTATCCTTAATAATCTTTCCTGTACCGTTACATTCAGGACATGTCTTTACATTCTGCATAGTGCCAAACAGAGTCTGCTGTGAATATATTACCTGACCCTTTCCGTTACACTTAGGACATGTGGTAGGTGATGTACCCGGCTTTGCTCCCGAACCGTGACATGTTGCACATTCTTCTTTGAAGTTTACCTTGATTTCCTTCTTACATCCGAAAACACCCTCTTCAAAGGTAAGTCTTACAGATGCTCTTACATTTGCTCCCTTCATCGGGCCTGTTCTTGTGGCTCTGCTTCCGCCACCGCCAAACATGCCTCCAAAGAGATCTCCGAAAATATCATCACCGCCAAAATCAAATCCGGAGAAGCCTCCGAATCCGCCGGCTCCGGCTCCGGCACCTGCTCCACCATCAAAGGCAGCATGACCGAATTGGTCATACTGTCTTCTCTTATCAGGATCGCTTAGCACTGAATAGGCTTCACTGGCCTCCTTGAACTTCTTTTCAGCCTCAGGATTATCAGGATTTGAATCCGGATGATATTTTTTTGCCAGCGCTCTATATGCCTTTTTTATTGCAGAGTCATCAGCGTTCTTATCCACGCCAAGTACTTCATAGTAATCTCTTTTACTCTCTGCCATCAGTTGCTCTCCTTATTATACCTCTTTAAAATCACCGTCTATAACATCGTCATTTGAAGATGTACCTGCATCCTGTGCTCCTGTTGTATCAGCTGTTGCACCTGCATTCTGTGCCGCACCGGCCTGCTCATATACCTTTGCAAAAAGCTTCTGAGCACTTTCCATAAGCTTCTCTTTGCCTGCCTTGATATCATTTATCTGATCATCTGTCATAGCATCGATAGGTGCTCTGTTGATAGCCTCTTTCAATGCAGTAAGATCAGCCTCAACTGCAGCCTTGTCATTTGCATCAAGATTGTCACCAACCTCTTTTAGAGCATTCTCTGTCTGGAATACTATAGAGTCGGCTTCATTTCTTGCATCAATGCCTTCTTTTCTCTTCTTATCCTGTGCCTCAAACTCTGCAGCTTCTTTTACAGCCTTGTCGATATCACTGTCTGACATATTTGAACCTGCAGTGATTGTGATATGCTGCTCCTTACCTGTTCCAAGGTCTTTTGCAGATACATTAACGATACCGTTTGCATCAATATCAAATGTAACCTCTATCTGTGGAACACCTCTTCTTGCAGGTAAAATACCGTCAAGTCTGAACTGTCCTAAAGTCTTGTTATCTCTTGCAAACTGTCTCTCACCCTGTACTACATGGATGTCAACAGCTTCCTGATTGTCTGCAGCTGTAGAGAATATCTGGCTCTTCTTTGTAGGTATTGTAGTATTTCTCTCGATAAGTCTTGTAGCTACACCACCCATTGTCTCGATTGAAAGTGAAAGCGGAGTAACATCAAGAAGCAATACATCTCCTGAGCCTGCTTCTCCGGAAAGCTTACCGCCCTGAATACCTGCACCGATTGCAACACCCTCATCAGGGTTGATGCTCTTTGAAGGCTCCATACCTGTAAGGGCTTTTACCTTCTCCTGTGCATTGATCATTCTTGTAGATCCACCTACAAGCAATACCTTTCCAAGATCGCTTGCTGTAATACCTGCATCCTTAAGAGCATTCTGTACAGGTACAGCTGTTCTTTCAATAAGGTCAAGTGTAAGCTCGTCAAACTTAGCTCTTGTAAGAGTAATATCAAGGTGCTTCGGTCCCTCTGCTGTTGCAGTGATAAACGGAAGGTTTATATTTGTTGTTGTTGCTGTTGAAAGCTCTTTTTTAGCCTTCTCTGCAGCTTCTCTAAGTCTTTGAAGTGCCATCTTATCTGTTGAAAGATCCACACCCTCTGCCTTCTTAAACTCGCTTACAAGCCAATCTGTAATCTTATTATCAAAGTCGTCACCACCAAGATGTGTATCACCGTTTGTAGCCAAAACTTCTATAACTCCGTCACCGATCTCAATAATTGAAACATCGAATGTACCGCCACCAAGGTCATATACCATAATCTTTTGCTCAGCATCATTGTCAAGACCGTAAGCAAGAGCTGCAGCTGTAGGCTCGTTGATAATTCTCTTTACATCAAGACCTGCAATCTTACCTGCATCCTTTGTAGCCTGACGCTGTGCATCGTTGAAATATGCAGGAACAGTGATAACAGCCTCTGTAACCTTCTCACCTAAATAGCTCTCAGCATCAGCCTTAAGCTTCTGAAGAATCATTGCTGAAATCTCCTGTGGTGTGTATGACTTACCGTCTATAGTTACCTTATAATCTGTACCCATATGTCTCTTAATTGAAGAGATTGTTCTGTCTGCATTTGTAACTGCCTGACGCTTTGCAGGCTCACCTATAAGTCTCTCACCTGTCTTTGTAAATGCTACAACTGAAGGTGTTGTTCTTGAACCTTCAGAGTTTGGAATAACTACAGGCTTTCCACCCTCCATAACTGCTACACAGCTGTTTGTTGTACCTAAATCTATACCAATAATCTTACCCATTATTTTATCCTCCTAATAAATCAAAATTTGTATTTTTTAAATCTATATAAAATATTTCACTCTGCTTAAACAAAGCAAAATATAGTCTCAAAAATTAATTAGCAACCTTTACCATGCTATGTCTAAGAACTGAGTCCTTGTACATATATCCCTTTAAAAGTTCCTCAGCGACCACATTTTCACCTAAGCTTTCGTCTTCTATATGCATTACCGCATTATGTAAGTTAGGATCAAATTCCTTACCTACACAATCAATCGGCTTAACTCCCAAATCCTCAAGAGTCTTTGTCATCTGATTGTATATCATTGCTATTCCGTCAGCAAAGGCTTTGCCTTCACCCTCTGAAGGTGTTGCAAGCATTGCTCTTTCAAAGTTGTCAACTACCGGCAAAAGTTTTTCCGCCACACTTCTTGCTCCCATATCAAACATGGTAGCTTTTTCTTTTTCACTTCTTTTTCTGAAATTATCAAACTCCGCCATGCTTCTTTTAAGTCTGTCTGTCAAATCCGCAATGGCAAGGTCTTTTTTATCAGGCTTTCCTTCAAGATTTTCATCACTGAAAGCTTCCTCCACCTCAGCCTCCATAGCTGCAGCCTTTGCCGCCGCCTCCTCAGGTGTCTCTTCGGCTTCCTCAACAAATTCCCCTGTCTCTTCGCCTTCTAAAACCTCTTTGTTCTCTTCCTGTTCTCTTTTTAAATCTTTTTCTTTCACAGCCCTCTCCTCTATTCATCATTTTTAAACTGCTCATCAAGCGATGCCATTACAGTTTTTATAGTTTTTAATACTTTCTCATAGTCCATTCTCTTCGGTCCTACTATACCTATAGAGCCTCTGAGTCCTTCGCCTATTTCATAATTGGCTGTAACTACGGAAAGATCTCTCATATCTGAAATCGGCACTTCATTTCCGATATATACTCTGATACCGTCACTATCATCATCATTTACCCCTGCAAGTATTTCCTTAAGCTTATCCTTTTCTTCAAAAGCATTTACAAGCTGACTTGCCTTCTCTCTGTCGGAGATCTCAGGGTACTTGAAAATATTTGTGGTACCGCTTGTATATATCTCAAGGTTGTCGGTAGCACTTTTAAACACTGCCGCTACTTCTCGTAAAACCTTATCCACTATATCTCCATAAACTCCCGCATCCGTTCGTAACTTATTCATGATGCTTAAGTTTATCTCTTCCACGGTAAGTCCGTTTAATGAAGTGTTTATAAGCAGATTCAAGTTTAAGATTTCACTCTCCGATATTTCGCTGTCGATATCTATTATCTTGTTATTGATAATATTACCTTCCGCAACCGTAACCAAAAGGAGCTTGAACTTATCTATCTTTGAGAGTTGCAAAAACTTTACTTTATTGGAGTGTATACTCGGCCCTGATATCATCGCGGCATAATTGGTGTCTCTTGCAATGATCTTTGCCAATTGCTTTAAGACATTTTCCAATCTGTCCACTTTTTTAAACATCAGATCCTTAAATGCTTCAGTCTCTATCTCCTTTTCTCTCAAGATCTCATCTACATAGAATCTGTATCCCTTATCTGAAGGTATACGTCCTGCAGAAGTATGGGGCTGTAAGATATAACCCATATCTTCCAAATCGCTCATTTCATTTCTTATAGTAGCAGAGCTCAAATTTAACTCAGGGAGCTTTGAAATAGTTCTTGAACCTACCGGCTCCCCGGTTTCCATATAATTCTTTATAATAGCTTTTAAAATAATCGCTTTCCTGTCCTCTGAATCCATTCGCTCCTCCCTTCTTTATTTGTTAGCACTCATTTATCTAGAGTGCTAACTCTATTAGCTACTATATTCCATATGGGAATATTTGTCAATAACTTTTTTAAATTTTTTATACCGATAAAATACAAAATAAAAAACTCCCAAACAAATGTCTGAGAGTTTATATTTTTTATTATAGCCTTATCAACCTATTCCTCCATAGAATGCACCTGCTATAAGTGCAAGCAATGCAAGACCTGTATATACATACTTACCTAAGAAGAACCAGATTTCTCCTTTCGGTCTCTTTGCACCTGCATTTACAGCTTCCATGGTATACTTCTTTCCGAATACGAAGAACAACATCACTGATGCCAGTACTGCACCTATCGGGCAAATATAGATAGATACCGCATCCATCCAGCTTCCTACAATTCCCTGTATAAGAACTGCAACAACCACACCGATTGCTCCGATAATTCCTACAGACTGTACTCTGCTGAGTTTAAACTGCTGCTGCAATGTAGCTACAGGCGCCTCATAAAGGTTTACAAGTGAACTGAGTCCTGCAAATGTAACACATACAAAGAATATAATTCCTACAATCATACCGCCCGGCATCTGATTCATTATATTTACAAGGTAGATGAACATAAGTCCCGGACCGCCTTCACTGAGCTCCGCTCCCGATGTAGCCATAGCAGGTATAATAACGAGTGCTGCAAGAAGTGCCGCACAGGTATCAAATATAGCTATGTTCATTGCAGAGAAAGGTACATCCTCTTTCTTACTGAGATAGGAACCGTAAACAACGGTACCGTTACCTGCAATAGAAAGTGAGAAAAATGCCTGTCCGAATGCAAATATCCAAAGTCTTATATCCTTTAATCCTTCAGGATTTACAGTAAAGATATACTTGTATCCGTTTACTGCACCCGGCTGTATTCCTATATAAACAGCAAGTCCGATCATCATTACAAAAAGCAGAGGCATCATAAACTTATTTGCTTTCTCTATACCGTCAGCAACTCCTAATGCCATAATAGCAAAGTTTACAATGAGTGCTATTATTATCCATGTATTATTTCCGAATGCTGTAGCTGTGGATCCGAAAGTTCCACCTATGACATCCATGTTTGTTCCCATTCCAAAGAGCTTTCCTGTAAATGCCATTACTACATATTTAAATATCCAACCTACTACACATGAATAACCTATTGCAAGAGCTAAAGAACCTATTGTAGGTATAATTCCTATGCTCTCACCTACTTTTCTGCTCTTTCCGGCATGAGCCATAGCAGCACCGAATGCTCCTATAGGACCTTTTCCTGTGCTCCTTCCAAGTGCGATTTCTTCCACTACTCCTGTACTGCCTATCAATATAACGAATATAAAGTAGGGAATCAAAAAAGTCATTCCCCCCCAGGCTGACACAAGCACCGGAAATCTCCACAGGTTTCCCATACCTACAGCTGAACCTACACATGCTATAATAAAACCTATTTGTGAGTTAAAACCATCCTGCTTTACAGGCGTATTATCTGAACCCATAAACTTCCTCCATCTTGCCAAAAATGCAAGTACCCCTTAAAGCAGTCCGGTCTTTAAAAAGACCGGCTGCCAATATGTCTTATTTATTTTCCCAGTATTCGTAATTTCCTTCATCACACATCTCTTCTTTGCTTGGAGCATATGGCTCTGCCCATGCATGGAAATGTCTCATAGGTAATGTATGACCGAATGTAATCTTTAAATTAGGAACCGTATCTCTGTCTTTATAAAGTTGTGTCAATGCTGCAATAATATAATCCATATGCTGTTTGCTGAACTGGCTTCTGTTGATAGCCAAACGAACAACATTACATACTTCCTTTTGCTGCTCAGGAGTCTTTAAATCATATTCCATAGAGAAATCACCAAGCTCTGAACAACGAATACCGTAACGATGGATCATCTCTAAAGAAAGTGCCTGTCCTGCAAAGCTCTCATGACCTCTCTTATAGTTGAAGAATTTATCAACATCAATATAAATTCCGTGTCCGCCTGCAGGCTGTACTACAGGAACACCGTTTGCTGTAAGTCCGTCTGCCAGATACTGACACTGTCTTACTCTCTCATCCTGATAATCAAATCTTGCCTCTTCATACATACCCTGGCAAAGAGCCATGATATCATGTCCCGACATTCCGCCGTAAGAATCATTACCGTAAGCTGATATCTGACGAACCTTTAAAAGATGTCCGATATCTGTCTTTACGCTGCCGTCCTCATTAAACTCCGAGAACTTCTGCCAGAAAAGACCTTTGTCACGGAAAGCCAAAACTCCACCCATATTTGCATGTCCGTTTTTCTTAAGTGATGCTGAAACAACATCAAAGTAAGAGAACATCTCTTTAGCTATTTCACAGATTGACTTGTCGGCATAACCCTCTTCATTCATCTTTATGAAGTAGCAGTTCTCTGCCCATCTTGCACCGTCCATAACAAAAGGAATATTGTACTTATGTGCTATCTTTGAAACTTCTCTGATATTCTTCATAGAAACAGCCTGTCCGCATACAGAGTTGTTTGTTACTGTAGAATAAATAAGCGGAACATTCTCAACACCTACCGCTTCAATAAGCTGATTGAGTTTATCTATGTCCATATCTCCCTTGAAAGGATTCTTCTCATACTTTCCGCTCTCAGGTACCTCAAATAAAATCTCCTTATGGAAAAGGTTTCTAGGTACATTACCCATCTGCTTGATATTACCTTCTGTAGTATCAAAGTGAGCATTTGACGGAATAGTAAATACTTTACCCGGCCATCTCTTTGCAAATAACGGCTTTAATACATCAAATAAAAGTGCCTCCGCACAACGTCCCTGTGGAACGATAAATGTGTTAGGTCTTGAAAGCTGATACTTACCGCCATTGATAAATCCACCTTCATAGTCAACCAGATAAACCTCGTTCATCATCTTCTCTACATCATCCTTGTCTACGCCCTCTTTGATGTAGTTGATAAGTCTCTTCTGATCGTCTCCTCTTTCCCATACATCTCTGAATGCATCCAAAAGAACATAATATCCTTTATTTCTTCCGTAAGACTCGTCTGCAAGGAACATAGCCGACCATTGTGTGTCTGTCATTGATGTAGTACCTGAGTCTGAAAGGCAGTCGATATATAAAAGACCTGCAGGAAAAGCAAACTCATTATAATGAGTCATCTCAAGGGCTTTCTTTCTTTGCTCCTGTGTAACTGTAGGAACTTCTCTCACTACATGTGTCCATGACTTCGGTGCCTCTACACCTAACATCTTCTCATACTCCATTTTAATACCTCCAAATACAAAAATATATTTTGATACCCCGGTCATCGTAAGTAACGACTGGCGGACGGTATTACAATCCCATTAAGCAATAAATATATCTCATCTGATTATCGAGACTATATGCATTTAATCTCTAAAAGTTTTATATATAAGTGAAATATTGTCTAAATATTGCTATGAGAATAATTTATCACCTTTTTAGAATATTGTCAATATTGTTTAATAAAAAGCTTGTTGCGGTTTATTTTTGGTATATTTATGTGCATTTTGCATTAAATTTTTATTTTAAGATAATTCTTTGGAAATAAACAAATTGCTATTTGATAAATTTATCGGGATTTTTCTTAACTTCGTCTTTAAGCAGATATACAGATATATAGCTAAAAGCCCTTTATTTTCATATATATTTTTAAAGTCAATATTATTTGAGAATTTTTGTGAGAATTTTTTCTCATTTTCTTTATATCAACTTCTTTTTGATTAATTTGTCATTTTCGTGATTTTGCTTAAAACTTAAATTTTATATCATAATATTTTAAGTTTTGGTATAATAATAACAGATATTTCTTCAAGCTTTAATATGACGGTACAATACAAATATGATTTGGAGTATTTATGAATGAATTTGAGATAAAGCGATATATTGATTTTTCCGATTTTTTGAGCACTCTGCTGGGTCCCGACTATGAAATCATACTATATGATCTAAAATATATAATATATATAATAAACGGAGATATAAGCGGCAGGCAAACAGGTGATGTGCTCAGTACAACGATGAAAACCCTATTACAGAATAAAGAATCCGCTGATAAGAAATGGATATCAAACTATAGAGCTCTTTCAGCCAACGGCAAGATTCTAAGATGTTCTACATTTTATATAAAAGATGAAAAAGGCAAACCTGTAGGAGCACTCAATATAAACTTTGACGACAACAGGTACAGAGAACTTTCAAACCTTGTATTTTCTCTATGTCATCCGGATAATTATGTATCCAAAAATATTTCTATTGAAATAAAGGGAAACGATGACCAGGCAGTTTTTTCCGAAAACATTTCAAATACGATAGATGAAGTATTAAAAAGGATTGATAAGTCTCTTCCCTTCAGCAAGCTGAGCCATTCAGAGAAGCTTGATATAATACGTCAGCTCTATCAAAAAGGTATTTTTTCTATGAAAGGTGCCATAAAGACAGTAGGTCTCAAACTGTCATGCTCTCCTGCAAGTATGTACAGATATCTGGAGACAGTAAAAAATGAGTGATAATAAACTTTTACATGTGTTTAAAAAAGTATATATTATCTTTAATTAAAAGTAATATTAACTACTCAATTTATGTGCTACAATAGTATGAAAGATATGTCTCTTTAAAAAAGAGACGTGAAAAAAATCCGGTATAAAAGAAAGGAATTTTATGAAAAAACTGATTTTAATTTTATCACTGCTTTTTTCACTCTTTATGAGTATGTCGGTATTTGCTGCCGACTATAGTATAGGTAGTGCGTCATGGGATGTAGGAAGCAAGGCGTTGGCAACTTGGGATGAGACCGAGGACAAGACAAAGTACAAAGTACAGTTGTACAAGGGCAACAAAAAAGTCGGCTCAAACAATGCTGCAAGCTCCGAGAAATATGATTTTACAAAACTTATCATAGACAATGGTGCAGGAAACTACTCATTCAGAGTTTATCCGTTAAAAGGCGGTCCTTCAATGACAGTATCATCTGAGATTGAGTATTTTGATTATGATACAATCGCTGAATTTAAGAAAAGCCGTGGCGGTTCAACTCCAAACTCTACTTCTACAAGTACAAGCCAGGCAAATACAGGAACAACCACAGGTTGGTATCAAACAAACGGTATTTGGCATTACAGAAAAGCTGACGGTACACATGCCACTAACTGGTTTATGGTAAACAACCTTTGGTATTTCTTTGATGCTAACGGAAATATGCTTACAGGATGGATTGAGAATAACGGTAACAAATACTATCTCAATCAGCCAAACGGTGATATGCCTGTAGGTTGGGCACTTATCAATGATAAGTGGTACTATTTTGAAGAATCAGGTCTTTATAAGAAGGGGTGGATCGAGTACAACGGACATTGGTATTACCTTGATACCAACGGACAGATGGTTACAAATACAACTATCGACGGATATAATATAAATCAAGACGGTGTTTGGGTTCAATAATAAAGGAGATTTTAATATGCTGAAAAAACATCAATTTTGGGCAATTGTAGCGGTTGTCGGACTGGTAATGTGTTTCATCACAGGACATGCTATGGTAGCAGGACATAAGCCAAAAACAGTTACAGAATAAAGAGATTAGAAAAGAGCAGGGACTTGAGTGAGTCACCTGCTCTTTTATTATTAGAATTTAATAAGCATGCTCTTTGCTATAAATGCCGCACCTCCGAAAATAAGTACCAACATAACTACCCAATCAAAAAGTGTCAGATACTGAATATAAAATCTGGTAGACTGAATGAGACTTGCTATAATCAAAAGTACACTTAGCACCATAGCAATCTTTGAACCTTTATTTGGTCTTATAAATATCCAGACTAAAGAAAAGATAAACGGTACTATTACCAATCCTGAACTGATGTGCATACCCATCAGTCTAATGCCGCCGCCCCAGAAGGAATTTGTCACAGTTACCTTTTGTGATAAGAAGAACAAAC
The DNA here is from genome assembly GCF_000296385.1 of Lachnoanaerobaculum sp. OBRC5-5. Taxonomy (GTDB): domain Bacteria; phylum Bacillota; class Clostridia; order Lachnospirales; family Lachnospiraceae; genus Lachnoanaerobaculum. The sequence continues at coordinate 2,312,819 of NZ_JH815185.1, read as the reverse complement.
CTACTACCAGCATGATAAGTCCTCCCCAGAAATATAAATAAAAATCATTCTTTCTACTCATATCTTTTCTCCTCTCTATTATGCTTGCTTTTTATAGCTACTTTAGGTTTATTTTATCATATATTACAATTTATACAAATTAATTTTCATTTAAGGTTTATGTGAGGGTATGTATTAAAAATAACCGATGATGAAACGGTACAATATAAAAAGACCATATATCATGATTACAAGGATATACAGTCTTTTAATTGCTATATATACTATTTGGTATAGTATAATTACTTGTTTTAAGGATGACATATTTGACAAGGTGTATATCCTTTGGAAATAGCCTCATCTCTTGTTCCGCTAAAAGGTATCTTATTGTGTTCCCTCATCTTCTGTACTGCAGTACAGTTTGAATAATGGAATACATGGCTGTTTTTATTTAATATATAATCAGTTGCTCTGTTATTTATAGCAGTTCCTGTGTTTGAACTGTTGTTAGATGCCGATGTTGACGCATTCTGAGTATTTGATTTTGAGCTGCCTGTAGACTGAGAAGCGGGGATGTACGCGCCCGTCTGCACCTACCTGATATCCGTCTACGACAGTATTTGTAAGCATCGCACCGGTAGATCCGAGATAATAATTTCCAAACCATTGATTTGACAGCATGTATCCGTTCTCATTAAAGTAATACCATGATCCGTCTATCTGCTCCCAAACAGATACAGGAAAGCTCTTATCATCTCTTTCGTACCACCAGCCTGTATTATCCTGTTTCCATGTCCCTGCAAATACAAGTATTGTAAGTGCTGTACTGATAGCAAGAGCGGATAAAGCCAAATAAAATCTTTTTTTCATACTAACTCCTTAAAATATAAAGATAAATTTAATTATTAATTAATATTATATAATGTTTGCAAAAACTGTCAACTTAGATTATGTGTATTGAATATGAATTTCAGTAAAAAATTTGTTGGCAAATATTGAAAAGTTTTATATAATGAATACTGTATCAATAGTTTACGGGATGTGGTGCAGTTTGGCAGCACGCTTGACTGGGGGTCAAGAGGTCGCAAGTTCAAGTCTTGTCATTCCGATATTAAGAAACGGCTTAAACATGTATAGCACTTGTTTAAGCCATTTGCAGTTTTACGGATGGTGATTAAATGAAACTATATGATGAGTATGAGAGGCGTGAAGCTACACAAGAAGAATATTTGGAGCATATGAAGGAGCTTGCAGAAGAGAAAATAAAGATTTGCATATTAACTCCCGAAGAAATAGAACAACTTAAAAAAGAGGGACGTCTGAAGCCGCTTTATGAGGTTTGATCAAAGTTCATTAAGTTTATACACTCTTAAAACCCTAGTTAATACATACTTCACTTTATCTATGTTTACAATCAATTGATTTTATATTATTGTATATTTAAGTAACAGTATTCAGCTATGCATAATGTATTTACAAGAGGAGGTTATAATGGCAAATATCATTGACTATATAAAATGGCGTGGAGATTTATCTTTTGATGTTTCTCCTTTTAATGAACTTGATAATGCGATTTTTTCATTATTCTCCTATCTTGACTTAAAAGACTTGCAGAATGAAATAAATTCAATAGGCGTTTCTCTTTCAGATGCCTGCAGATACTTAATTAATCATGACTACCACTACGGTTATATGAGTGAAATAAATGTAGATTTTTTGAACGCTCTCGCAACTTCCGAGAGATTCGGTAATGTTATGATACTTGATTATATAGATCTCTATCACGAGAAAAAATACCAATTTTCATCAACAGGATTTATGTATGACGACAGTCAGATGTATATTGCATTCAGAGGAACCGATGACAGCATTGTAGCCTGGAAAGAGGACTTTATGATGAGTTTTTCAGTTATTCCGGCTCAGAAATTTGCACTGGATTTTCTAAAGCAGGTTATTTCTCGTCATCCGAATACAGATTTTATAGTAGGAGGACATAGTAAGGGCGGTAATCTTGCAATCTACTCCTGTGCAATGTGTTATGAAATTTTCAGGGATAGAATTACTGCAATCTATAATAATGACGGTCCCGACCTTTGTGACGAAGTGATCAATACCGATATAATGAATGCTGTAAAGAATAAAATAATCAAGATAGTCCCTGAATTTTGTGTAGTGGGTATGATTTTTAACAATACAAAGAATATTAAAGTGGTAAAAGCCGATAATATTGCTTTCTTACAGCATGATATACTCAACTGGAACTGTATAAGAACAAACTTTGAGTATGTTAATGATATAAACAAGGATGCAGATAAATTCAACAGTTTTGTAGACAAGGTATTGGAGAACACCGATTTAAGTAAACGCAAGGAATATGTAAATAATTTCTTTGATAAGATAATAGAATCAGGCACGACAAGGCTGCCTTGGGGGAAGAATAATCGTAATACTTAAATATAGAAGGGATTTGAATCAATAAACGGTTCAAATCCCTTTTATACTTGCGATATTTACTATTACAGTAGCTCTCTCTCCAAGTCAAAACTTAGTCCAATTTTCTCTAAACTTATTTCTCTGACACTAAGTTCCGTCCTTAAAATATCTAATACCTCGTAGTATGCCAATGCTCTTCCATCCTTAAAACTGTCTTCTCTATTCTCCCTTGATTCTTCGACCGCTTCTCTTGCTCTTTCTACTATTCTTTCTACAATATAGGATATTCCTTCAATGCTAATCTTATCTGCCATCTTTTCGTCCTTTACTCAAATATCTTTAACAGCTTCTCAATGGTGTCCGTACATTCTGCATATAGAAAAGTTTCCTCTTCAGTTCTTACAATAGTAAAAGGATTTCCATCCATTTCGCAATCATACAAATCATCCAATGGTGTTTCGTGCTTTCTACCGATACTGATATTTTTCTTTTTTAAAATACTTTGTAATTTTTTCAGCTCTTCTTCCGCCGAAATTCTCTCGTAATTCTGAAAATAAATCCTGTTTTTATCGTTTTTGAGTAAAAAAGTTTTCATTATGATATACAAACCTCCGTAAGAATTACTTTACCACCATATTTTCATCCAACTCAACGATTTCAAACATATCAGGAGGATACAAATAATCGTCACCTGAATCATCTATGGTTCTATACCAACCACGCTCTATAGATATTACATCATAAATCTTTTTATTTGTTAATACCAAAAAATCTGTTTTACCAAGCCATTTTACCTTCATTTCTTTATTCAAATAATACTTTATTTACAAAGCTCGCAATCAAGCATATAACCTGTCTCCATCTTCTATTTTTTGGATCTTCTCCCTCTTTAGGTTTAGGATATACCTCTGTAAATGTTCCTTTCTTATGCCTCAAATATATTATTCACTGCAATTTATTCTAGTAACTTACCTTCATTTTATCATCTATTCATAGTATTTCAAATAATGTTTTCTATCTTATTAACCTGTAGCTCACCCTTTACTTTGATTACATTTAATAAAAATAAATTACTGACGTAAGAATGATAGCACCTATATCATAGTCATTGTCCATTCAATAAGTAATTAAAAATTTACATAACAAAAGAGACACCTATATTAAGTGTCTCTAAACTTCCATTTTATTTATAGGAAAGTAAGTCGGAGTTGCACCGGCCTTTTCCCCGTAGGGCTGTATACCTCCTATACGATTACTTTCCAATTATGTTGATTGTCGCATATTTACGGAAATTTGTCAATTGGCCTATACATAACTTAAATTAGGAGAATGCCAAATAATTTATTTATAAAGTGGAGTCACATCAGTTTATATGTTTAAAATTCAATCTTCATATATTCTGAATACAATATTGATTCTTCCTCTCTATACCACTTTGGCTCTTCTCTCGTTATACGTATTCCTCTTTAGTAATTATATATATTTTGCCACTCAAATTAAAAAAACATCTTATACTTCATAAAGCTTTTAATGTATTTTCAATAATCTACTGACTTATCGTGTCCTCTATACGTTTCCCCCGTGACTTCCCAATACGTTTTTCCACTAGACAAACACTCTTCAAGGATTTCTATCCACTCCTTTAACGACCACGTAGATGCCTCTGTAATAAGTTCATCTCCTATCTTTTCTCTGTATTCTAGGACAAGTTGCCATAATTTTTCAACTTCGGGATCAATATCAACGCTGTCTCCTTCTAATATAAAATCAGGTATCATGTATTCTCCTTAGATTATCTAATCATCCTTATAAACTCATTATAAGCCGTAGGGAAAACCTGCTGTATATGCCGGAGTTTTTTTGTTATCATTCCTAGCAGTTGCTTCCAAAAAATGCGCAAAAGCTTCCTTAACCTAAGGGTAGTTCACAAATTAAAAACGGCTCAAAGCCTTGTAAATCAAAACCTTGAGCCTTTTCACACTAGTGAGACACCCGGGACTCGAACCCGGGACAACTTGATTAAAAGTCAAGTGCTCTACCACCTGAGCTAGTATCCCATAAAAGAATAAATGCCTTGAACCGGAATCGAACCAGTGACACGAGGATTTTCAGTCCTCTGCTCTACCAACTGAGCTATCAAGGCATAATTGCGGGGACAGGATTTGAACCTGCGGCCTCCGGGTTATGAGCCCGACGAGCTTCCAGACTGCTCTACCCCGCGATAACTGTATTCAGAATAAAACTCACTCTTAAAAAGAGTGACTGAACAATGGGGGAAGGTGGATTCGAACCACCGAAAGCAGTGCTAGCAGATTTACAGTCTGTCCCCTTTGGCCTCTCGGGAATTCCCCCAAACTTATTTAGTTCTTTACCTTTACTCCTAAGAGTAAAAGCCGATAATCGGACTCGAACCGATAACCTGCTGATTACAAATCAGCTGCTCTGCCAATTGAGCCATATCGGCATGTACACTATACTATCATATGACTAATATAATGTCAATACCATCTTTTTCCAAAGATGAATGGGACCTACAGGGCTCGAACCTGTGACCCTCTGCTTGTAAGGCAGATGCTCTCCCAGCTGAGCTAAGATCCCATATATAAACTTAAAGGCTGGAATTCTTTAAGTAACGACCCGAATCGGACTCGAACCGACGACCTCCGCCGTGACAGGGCGGCGCTCTAACCAACTGAGCCATCGGGCCATATAAAGTTATGTACCTTCAAAACTGCGTACCAAACTTAAAAAATAAATTCCTTATCCTTTTGGTTAAACCCTCGACCTATTAGTAACCATCAACTTAATACATTACTGTACTTACATCTTGGCCCTATCTACCTCGTAGTCTTCAAGGGGTCTTACTGTTTTCACATGAGATATCCCATCTTGAGGGGGGCTTCACGCTTAGATGCCTTCAGCGTTTATCCCGTCCCGACATAGCTACCCTGCCATGGAGTTACTCTCCAACAGGTACACCAGCGGTCAGTCCGTCCCGGTCCTCTCGTACTAAGGACGGCTCCTCTCAAATATCTTACGCCCACGCCGGATAGGGACCGAACTGTCTCACGACGTTCTGAACCCAGCTCGCGTACCGCTTTAATGGGCGAACAGCCCAACCCTTGGGACCTGCTACAGCCCCAGGATGCGATGAGCCGACATCGAGGTGCCAAACCACTCCGTCGATGTGAACTCTTGGGAGTGATAAGCCTGTTATCCCCAGGGTAGCTTTTATCCGTTGAGCGATGGCAATCCCACTTTATGCCACCGGATCACTAAGTCCTACTTTCGTACCTGCTCCACCCGTCGGTGTCGCAGTCAAGCTCCCTTCTGCCTTTGCACTCTTTGAATGGTTTCCGACCATTCTGAGGGAACCTTCGAGCGCCTCCGATACTCTTTCGGAGGCGACCGCCCCAGTCAAACTCCCCGTCTGGCATTGTCCCCCGGCCGGATAACGGCCGCAGGTTAGAAATCCAGCAATACAGGGGTGGTATCCCAACGGCGACTCTGCATAAACTGGCGTCTATACTTCTACGTCTCCCACCTATCCTGTACGAGTATTACCGAATCCCAGTACCAAACTGGAGTAAAGCTCCATGGGGTCTTTCCGTCCTGGCGCGGGTAACCAGCATCTTCACTGGTACTTCAATTTCACCGGGTGCATTGTTGAGACAGCGCTCAAATCATTACGCCTTTCGTGCGGGTCGGAACTTACCCGACAAGGAATTTCGCTACCTTAGGACCGTTATAGTTACGGCCGCCGTTTACCGGGGCTTCAATTCAAAGCTTCGTTTCCTGACTTCTCCTCTTAACCTTCCGGCACCGGGCAGGCGTCAGCCCATATACTTCACCTTGCGGTTTCGCATAGACCTGTGTTTTTGCTAAACAGTTGCTTGAGCCTTTTTTCTGCGACCACTCTATTAAAGTGGCACCCCTTCTCCCGAAGTTACGGGGTCATTTTGCCGAGTTCCTTAACAATGCTTCTCCCGCCGGCCTTAGGATTCTCTCCTCATCTACCTGTGTCGGTTTGCGGTACGGGTACATATAACACAATAGCGGCTTTTCTTGACGGCTCCCTAACCGACTTCCCTACTAATTTTCGGTACGCATCACGTTTTCCCCTTGTATGGTGGTTTTTCCTCCCATACAGGTACTTCGCTTGCCCCGGTTTTTGTCCTCCCGGGTTCGGTTTCAGTCTCCGTGTCCCCACAGTTCTGATTATATGTAGTACAGGAATCTGTACCTGTTATCCATCGACTACGTCTTTCGACCTTGCCTTAGGCCCCGACTTACCCTGAGTAGATCAGCTTTACTCAGGAAACCTTAGATATTCGGCCAAGAGGATTCTCACCTCTTTCTCGCTACTCATTCCGGCATTCTCTCTTCTTATTACTCCACCACTCCTTCCGGTATGGCTTCTACGCCTCTAAGAATGCTCCTCTACCAATGTATATAATACATTCCTAGGCTTCGGTGTTGTGTTTAGCCCCGGACATTTTCGGCGCAGGACCTCTCGACTAGTGAGCTGTTACGCACTCTTTTAATGTATGGCTGCTTCTAAGCCAACATCCTAGCTGTCTTCGAAATCCCACATCCTTTTCCACTTAACACACACTTTGGGACCTTAGCCGTAGGTCTGGGCTCTTTCCCTTTTGACTACCCAACTTATCTCGTGTAGTCTGACTCCCGTCAATCATCTAGCCGGCATTCGGAGTTTGATATCTCTTGGTAGGCTTTGACGCCCCCGCAAAAATTCAGTGCTCTACCTCCGGTAGACTAATAACGAGGCTAGTCCTAAAACTATTTCGAGGAGAACCAGCTATCTCCGGGTTCGATTGGAATTTCTCCCCTATCCACACCTCATCGCCACCCTTTTCAACGGATGTGCGTTCGGTCCTCCATTCACTTTTACGCGAACTTCAACCTGGACATGGATAGATCACCCGGTTTCGGGTCTACACATACAGACTTCATCGCCCTATTAAGACTTGGTTTCCCTTCGGCTCCGTATCTTTAATACTTAACCTCGCCTGTACATGTAACTCGCCGGACCGTTCTACAAAAAGTACGCGGTTCACCTTTCGGTGTTCCACAGTTTGTAAACATAGGGTTTCAGGTTCTTTTTCACTCCCCTCCCGGGGTTCTTTTCACCTTTCCTTCACAGTACTATACGCTATCGGTCACTGACTAGTATTTAGCCTTGGGGGGTGGTCCCCCCTGCTTCCCACAAGGTTTCTCGTGTCTCGTGGTACTCCGGATACTGCTGGATTCAATATATTTTCCCTTACACGGCTCTCACGCTCTTTGGCCCGCTTTTCCAAAACGGTTCAGGTAATATATCTTACTCGTATTGCAGTCCTCTACCCCGCAGTGCACGCACCACGGTTTGGGCTCTTACGATTTCGCTCGCCGCTACTTTCGCAATCACTGTTGTTTTCTTTTCCTCCGGCTACTTAGATGTTTCAGTTCACCGGGTTCCCCTCTGTACGTTATGTATTGGCGTACAGATACTTGGAGTTCTTCCAAGTGGGTTTCCCCATTCAGACATCTGCGGATCACTGAATATGTGCTTCTCCCCGCAGCTTTTCGCAGCTTGTCACGTCTTTCTTCGGCTGTCAGTGCCTAGGCATCCACCCTACGCTCTTTATGTTTAACCTCTTAAATCATTTAGATTTAGTGTTTATGTATGACACTAGCGTGTATCATACACTATATTTAAAAATTTATTTTTGTTATTAAATACTAATCACTAATTATACTTAGTAATTAGTACCTCGGATGTCTAATTATAAAATATTTATATAATTTCTCGTTTGGTATGCAGTTTTCAAGGTACATTTATTGTTAAAGCTTAAAAGCTTTAACAATGGAGATGGAGAGATTCGAACTCTTGACCCCCTGCTTGCAAGGCAGGTGCTCTCCCAACTGAGCTACACCCCCATAAAATTGGCATCCACCTACTCTCCCATACCGTCTCCAGTATAGTACCATCGGCCGACTAGGTCTTAACCATCGTGTTCGGAATGGGAACGGGTGTGTCCCCTAGACGCATCGACACCAATAATTTTATGTTTTTAGTTTTACCTTTGATAATGTAAAACTAAACAGTACTCACAACCCCTACTTTATCCTTAGAAAGGAGGTGATCCAGCCGCACCTTCCGATACGGCTACCTTGTTACGACTTCACCCCAGTTATCCTCCCTGCCTTCGGCAGCTCCTTCCTTACGGTTAGGTCACTGACTTCGGGCATTGATGACTCCCATGGTGTGACGGGCGGTGTGTACAAGACCCGGGAACGTATTCACCGCAGCATTCTGATCTGCGATTACTAGCGATTCCAGCTTCATATAGTCGAGTTGCAGACTACAATCCGAACTGAGACGTTATTTTTGTGATTTGCTTGACCTCGCGGCTTTGCTTCACTTTGTTTACGCCATTGTAGCACGTGTGTAGCCCAAATCATAAGGGGCATGATGATTTGACGTCATCCCCACCTTCCTCCGGATTATCTCCGGCTGTCTCGTCAGAGTGCCCATCTTACTGCTGGCTACTGACGACAAGGGTTGCGCTCGTTGCGGGACTTAACCCAACATCTCACGACACGAGCTGACGACAACCATGCACCACCTGTATCCCTTGTCCCGAAAGACTAGCTTCATTACAAAGCTATTCAAGAGTATGTCAAGATTTGGTAAGGTTCTTCGCGTTGCTTCGAATTAAACCACATGCTCCACCGCTTGTGCGGGTCCCCGTCAATTCCTTTGAGTTTCATTCTTGCGAACGTACTCCCCAGGTGGAATACTTAATGCGTTAGCTTGCGGCACCGAAGAGTTTACCTCCCCGACACCAAGTATTCATCGTTTACTGCGTGGACTACCAGGGTATCTAATCCTGTTTGCTCCCCACGCCTTCGAGCCTCAACGTCAGTTGTCGTCCAGTAAGCCGCCTTCGCCTCCGGTGTTCCTCCTAATATCTACGCATTTCACCGCTACACTAGGAATTCCGCTTACCCCTCCGACACTCAAGCTATACAGTTTCCAAAGCAGTTCATGGGTTGAGCCCACGCCTTTCACTTCAGACTTGCATTGCCGTCTGCGCTCCCTTTACACCCAGTAAATCCGGATAACGCTTGCCCCCTACGTATTACCGCGGCTGCTGGCACGTAGTTAGCCGGGGCTTCTTAGTCAGGTACCGTCATTTTCTTCCCTGCTGATAGAGCTTTACATACCGAAATACTTCTTCACTCACGCGGCGTCGCTGGATCAGGGTTTCCCCCATTGTCCAATATTCCCCACTGCTGCCTCCCGTAGGAGTTTGGGCCGTGTCTCAGTCCCAATGTGGCCGTTCACCCTCTCAGGCCGGCTACCGATCGTCGCCTTGGTGGGCCTTTACCTCACCAACTAGCTAATCGGACGCGGATCCATCTTATACCTATAAATATTTTACCCCTGCACCATGCGGTGCTGTGGTCTTATGCGGTGTTAGCGGAAATTTCTCTCCGTTATCCCCCTGTATAAGGCAGGTTATCCACGCGTTACTCACCCGTCCGCCACTAAGTCTATTAAAATTCCATCCGAAGACTTCCTTCTAACAGCTTCGTTCGACTTGCATGTGTTAAGCACGCCGCCAGCGTTCATCCTGAGCCAGGATCAAACTCTCATATAAAAGTTTAATCTAGCCTTCTCGCTAGCTTGCATCTGTTTTCACAGATCTACTGTTTTTTAAGGTTGTTCTATCGCACTCGTTTCACTCGTACGAAGAACTACTTTTTCACTAAGATTCAAACTTTGCTTTCGCTCGTTTTCATCAAGTGAAAAATGCATCTGAAACTTCATTGATTATTGAAATAATCAAGAATTTTTTCAGGGTTGTGTGTACTGTTTAATCTTAAATTATCAAGGTTCATTTGCTTTGCTGTTCGAAACAGCTTAGCTATTATATCAAGCTCGTTTCATCTTGTCAATAACTTTTTAAGTTATTTTTGAGAATCTTTTAAGCTTTTGCTCTTTTGGAGCAACTTTGATATATTATCATATCGACGTTATCTTGTCAAGAACTTTCTTTCAAACTTCTTTGACAAGAAGCGGAGAAGGAGGGATTTGAACCCTCGCGCCGGTCGCCCGACCTACACCCTTAGCAGGGGCGCCTCTTCGGCCTCTTGAGTACTTCTCCTCATTTGCTTTCGCAATGCCTAGACATTATACAAGAATAACTCTTATCTTGTCAATAACTTTTTTAAAGTTTTTTAACACATTTTTGTTAAATCAATAAACTACATATTTGGGGCAAAATCAATCCTGTGATTTATACTCTTGGCAAGTTCTGTCAAACTCTTTAACTTATCTGTTTTACATACGAACAATACATAACTGTCGCTGTCTATATCAATACCTGCTACACAATATCCGTCTTTCATCCATTTATTGTCCAACTCTTTACACCAAGACGGAATATCCCCTTCATCATCAAGCATACCCTCATCCACAACAAGATTATTCTCTTTTGTCAATTCTTCTATGTTTGATAAGAATTCGTCTTTTTCCTCTTTCCAATCAAGCTCTATTGCGATCCCGCTCTCAAGCATCTCATCCGCTACGGCAATCCAAACAAAGGTATCTATAGCATCTCTGCTTGTAATACCCCTATCCTCATACCTGTCCGCATTATCTTTAAAGTACTCTCTTGGATAACAAAAACACCTGTCCATATTTTGTAAAAAATCTTCATTATCCGATATTGTCTTTACAAGCTCTCTATAGACCTCCACATTAGCTATCTTGACATCCGCACTGTCAAATACAACCTCCCAGCCTGAACAGTCGGGAACTATCTCATCCTTCATCAGAAGTTGAACCATATCCGTTACCTTATCTTTGGCAAATCCTTCCTTTCCATAGATAATAATGTTGTCGCTGTCATTAATATCCGATGTGCTTACTTCAAAATGATAATTCTCATCATCTTCATCTTTACATATCTGTACGAAATTCAATCTTCTGTTATTTACATCAATCTTCTTTGCCGGTGTCAATACAATAAAATATATCTTTCCGCTTCTTATAGAATCCAACAGGCTTTCAAGCTCTTGTGCTGTACATCCGCCCTTTTCTACTCCGTCAATATCAAGCTTCCAATCAGGCTTTCTTTTGTTAAAGATATTAAATAACATACTCTAAACTCCATTTTAATAATATTGCATACAAAAATTCTAAGGAAATGTAAAAAACACTTCCTTAGAAAAATTATTTTACACAATTATACCGATATGTAAATTGTAATTTCAAAATCACCATGCTATTACTCTTGTACATGTAATAATGCATGCGCCTTATGAGAAAGCGGTTTATGGAAATACTCGTCATACAGTGCAATAATATCCTTATTTTCATGCGAGTATCTTATCTCGGAGTTCTCGTCTAAGAAATAAAGCTTCTTTCCTCTGTCAAATGCAAGTTCATAGCCATCCTTTACAGGTTGTCCGCCACCGCCTACGCAGCCTCCAGGACATGCCATTACTTCGACAAAGTCATATTTTGCTTCGCCTCTCTCGATCTTATTCAATAGCTTTCTTGTATTACCGAGTCCGCTCACTACAGCGATATTCAATTCAATATCATCAATATTAAACTTAGCCTCTACAGTTCCGTCATTCTCCTGGAATGTTTTACTTCTCACAGGTTTAAATGCATCTGCAGGAGGATTCTCTTTCTTTATTATACTGTATGCGGTTCTAAGAGCCGCTTCCATTACTCCTCCGGTAGTACCAAATATTACACCCGCTCCTGAATAGTCACCCATAGGTCTGTCTGCTACTACGTCCTCAAGACTCTTAGGATTTATATGAGAAGCTCTTATCATACGGGTAAGTTCTCTTGTTGTAAGAGCAATATCTACATCATGACCGGCATACTCCCCGTGGAAGAGTTCCATTTCTCTTTCACCCTTTTTAGCTACACAAGGCATTATAGAAACAGATACCATGTTCTCAGGTTTTACTCCTATTTTTTCAGCAAAATAAGACTTCATTACAGCACCGAACATCTGCTGTGGAGACTTTGCTGTTGAAAGTGACTTTGTCATTCTCGGATATTGTGATTTTACAAATCTTACCCAGCCCGGACAACATGATGTAAACATAGGTCTGTCGCCGATAAGTCCGTTTGTATATCTGTGTACAAACTCATTTGCCTCTTCCATAATTGTCAAGTCTGCTGAGAATGAGGTATCAAACACATAGTCTGCACCCATCTTCTTTAATGCATCAACAATCTTTCCTACAGTTGCATCCTTATCCTTAAGTCCGAAAACCTCACCCCATGCTGTTCTTACAGCAGGTGCAATCTGAACAACAACCGTCTTCTCAGGATCGGCAACAGCTTCCCAGAACTTTGAAGTATCATCTCTTTCACTCAATGCACCTACAGGACAATGTGTTATACACTGTCCGCAAAGCGAACAGTCGGCTTCTTCAATCTTTTTATATCCGGTTACGTTTACCGTAGTTCTTGCTCCTGTACCGTGGAGATCCCAAACACTTAAAGTCTGCATCTTATCACAAACCTGTATACATCTCATGCACTTAATACATTTGGATGAATCTCTTATAAGTGGGAAATTTTTATTCCACGGCTGTTTTTCAAGCTCAACAGCAAACGGTATCTCAAGTATATTTAGGTCATTGGCAACTTTTTGAAGTGAACAGTTGCCGCTCTTAGCGCATATAACACATCTGTTGTCATGCTGTGAAAGTATCAGCTCTACAGTTTTTCTTCTGTCTCTGATTACTTTTTTACTGTTTGTAAAGATCTCCATGCCCTCTTCACACACATTATTACATGATGTGATAAGTTTATCTTTACCCTTTAATTCAACGACACATACTCTACATGCCGCTATTTCATTCAAATCCTTCAAGAAACACAGTTTCGGAATATTTATATCTATTTTCGCAGCCGCTTCCATAATAGTTGTATTTTCTTTTACGGAAACAGGTATATTATCAATAGTTAAGTTTACCATATACTCTCCCTACCTCCTTTGAAAATACCGAAGCCGAAGTGGTCACATCTTAAACATCTGCCCGCCTCTTGCTTAGCTTCTTTTTCTGTCATGCAATTTTCAACGCCGTCAAAATCGAGGACTCTTTCACAAGCTTCTCTTTCTGTAAGTTCAACTCTACCGCAAGGACTCTTATCTTCAAGACTCGCCTCAGGAATTTCCACATCTACACTTATCTGATGGTGATAACCTAAATACTCGTCAATATTTGCAGCTACTACCTTTGCCGCACCGATAGCCTTGATAACTGTAGCCGGTCCGCTGGCACAGTCTCCTCCGGCAAATACTCCCGGCATATCCTTGAATGCGCCTGTAGAATCTGTAATTATCTTTCCGTTAGATACAGGGATTCCCGCTTCCTCAAAATGCTTTGTCTCTATATTTTGACCGATTGCAACTACAAGTATATCGCAAGGAATATAAACATCTTCCTCGCCTGTAGCCTTTACACTTGCTCTTCCGTCTTTAATAGAGCTGATCATCTGAGGTTTTACATATATACCCTTTATATTATTGTTCTCATCAACATCTATAGCGGATGGTGCCATAAGAGTTCTAAGCTCAATGCCCTCTGCAACCGCCGCCTCTATCTCGGCAGGTAAAGCTGTCATATCGGCAACTCTTCTTCTATATGCAATACTTACTTTCTTTGCACCCATTCTCTTTGCGGTTCTTACAGCATCCATGGATACATTTCCGCCACCGATTATACAAACATTTTTGCCTGTAAGATCTTTTATAATATTCTTTCCTACATCACGCAGGAATTCTACAGCAGATACCACACCGTTTGCATCTTCATGCTCAAGTCCAAGTTTCTTATCTGTACTTGCACCTATGGTTATAAGCACCGCATCAAAAGCATTTCTCAAGTCGTCCATTGTAATATCTTCTCCAATCTTGAGACCATGCTTAACTTTTACACCTGTCTTTAAAATAGCCTTGATATCCTCATCAAGTCTGTCCTTCGGTAATCTGTAATTCGGAATACCGTACCTTAACATACCTCCAAGCTCAGGCAGCATCTCATATACAGTTGTCTGATGTCCCATAAGCTGTAGGAAATAAGCCGCACTAAGTCCACCCGGTCCACCACCGAGTATTGCAACTTTTTTACCTGTAGACGGAGCACATTTTGGAGGATCGACTTCTCCCGCAAAATCTGCCGCAACTCTCTTTAAACCACGAATATTTATAGAGTCGTCCACCATATTTCTTCTACATCTTGCCTCACAAGGATGCTCACAAATAAATCCGCAAGTAGTAGGGAAAGGATTATCTTTCCTTATCAATCTTACAGAGTCTGCATATCTGCCTTCCTTTATAAGTGCAATATATCCCGGTATATCCACCTGTGCAGGACATAAGTTTACACAAGGTACAGGCTGATTGTATGAGCATGTACATCTGCCATGTGCTATATGTTCGATATAGTCATCTCTATATCCTATAATACCTTTGTAAACCATATTTGCCGCTTCATAGCCTATGGCACAATCTGCCGATTCCATAATACTGAGGGCTGTCTTCTCCATTAATTTCAAAGAAGCCATACTGCCCTTACCGTCAAGCACGTTCTCGATCAGCTTTTCAAGCTGTCCTAATCCGATTCTGCATGGAACACATTTACCACAAGTCTGAGCGTGAGCCAACTCCAGAAAAGCTCTGGACATATCAACCGGGCAAAGCCCCGGAGGAGATGCCTCGATTCTTCTTTCCAAATTTTTGTATAGCTCCTCCATAACAATTCTGGCTCTACTTGGGGAGACTATTTCTAATCTACTCATACCTCTTACTCCTAGAATTATTTCACCGTTTTACCGGTAGATTAATATATGTAAATGAACTACATATATAGATTTTAAATTGTCTATTTCATGAAATAATAAGAGCACATATCTTTATATTTATTTGATACGAACTTTATGCATTCATTATATACTTTTTTTATAAATATTGTAATACTTTTCTGAAAAGTATTTTATTTAACAAATATGTTTGTTATTTAACTAGCGTTACATGCTAATAATCTCACAAAAAAGACACTTCCTTGAGTGTCTCTAACTCATAGAAGTGTCTTTTATAACATCTTTTATTTTTTGATATTTGAATCCCTGTCTCATTACAGAGGCAATTATCTTTTGTTTTTTATCAGGTTCCTCAGTTTCAAAATAATGTTTTTTATTAAGAAGCTTTTTTATCATAGGCTCTTCATCTACTGTAAATGATTCCAGTGCATTATCAATAATCTCCTTGTTTATGCCCTTTTCCAGCAGCTTGTATTTTAATTTCATTTTGCTGTACTTATCTTTATATGTATTGATATATCGCTCGGCATATCTGTCATCATCTATGTAGCCGAATTTTTTTGCCTTTTCTATAGCCTCTTTGATGGCCTCATCAGGGTAAAATGAGAGCTTCAGCTTTTTTACTATATCGTTTTCCGACTTAAAGGATTTCTCAAGTATATGCATCAGCCTTGCAAAAGCTCTCTTTTTTAAAACCGGATAGATGGTTGTATAATATTCCTCTTCATCTATCTCTCTTCCCACAGCAATATCCAGTCGTCTGATTTCGCCGTTATATAGGGCCAGACTTTCTCCATCCTGAAATATAACTTTGCTTTTTTTGGTATTCAGAGGAATAACTTCACTTACAATCAATCTTCTTCCTCAAGCTCTATGCCGCCGGCTTCATCCATATCATCCTCTATAGGTGAACCGTCAAACTCTTCGTCATCATCATCTACAGAGTCATACTCTAAAGTTTTTCCGTTCTTTTCAGCTTCAAGTACAAACTTTTCTCTGATTTGCTCTTCTATTTTCTCACAAATCTCAGGATTTTCCATGAGGAAAGTCTTTGCATTTTCTCTTCCCTGACCGATCTTGGTTCCTTCATAAGAGTACCATGCACCGCCTTTTTCCACAACATCACTTGCAACCGCCAGATCAAGTATCTCTCCGGACTTTGATATACCCAGTCCGTACATTATATCAAACTCGGCCTCTTTGAAAGGAGGTGCCACTTTGTTTTTAACAACCTTTATTCTGGTCTTGGTTCCTATGATTTCACCGCCCTGCTTAATCTGCTCAACTTTTCTAACATCAAGTCTTACAGATGCATAGAATTTTAAAGCTCTACCTCCGGTGGTAGTCTCCGGACTTCCAAACATTACACCTATCTTATCTCTGAGCTGGTTGATAAAGATAACTATACAATTACTCTTACTTACTATACCTGTGAGCTTTCTGAGTCCCTGGCTCATAAGTCTTGCCTGCAAGCCCATATGAGAATCTCCCATATCTCCTTCTATCTCGCCCTTTGGCACAAGTGCCGCTACAGAGTCGACTATTATAATATCAATAGCACCGGATCTTACCATAGTCTCCGTAATCTCAAGCGCCTGCTCACCGTTATCAGGCTGTGATACATACAGCTCGTCTATATTTACACCTATCTTATCCGCATAAACAGGATCAAGCGCATGCTCCGCATCTATAAATGCCGCAATACCTCCAAGCTTCTGAGCTTCGGCTACCATATGAAGGGCTACGGTTGTCTTACCTGATGACTCCGGTCCGTATACCTCTATAATTCTTCCCTTCGGAATGCCGCCTACACCTAATGCTATATCAAGCCCCAGTGAACCTGTAGGAATGGTCTCTACAAACATATTTGTATTTCCGTCTCCCAGCTTCATCACCGAACCCTTACCGTATGCCTTCTCTATCTGTGTCAAGGCAGACTCAAGTGCCGCCTGTTTCTCACTTTTTTCCATTACTCTTTTAACCTGTTGTGCTGCTTTGGAACTTTTTTCCTTCTTCATAACAACCTCCATCGAATGTATGTTCTTGTTTTATTGTATATGCTTCTCTTTTATTTGTCAACAATGATATAAAGGGAATTAAAATTAAGACATTAAAACTAAGAATATAAAATAATTATTGAAATTTTTGAAAAATATAATATCTGCCATGTAATATGATTGTAACATAAAAAATGCAGGATTGCATCAATTTATGCATCCTGCTTTAATATATTATTTATCCTTAGTATTTGCGGTAATTTCACCTTCTCCGACGCCTTCTGTCGACTCTTTCATAAACAAAACTTTAGGTGTCAAAACTATCAAGATAAGGTCCATCCATATACTGTAATTTCTTATGTAATGCAGATCAAGCTTTAATTTATCATATGGTGTTGTATTGTACTTGCCGTGAACCTGTGCATATCCTGTAAGTCCCGCCTTCATTTTAAGTCTCATAGAAAACTCCGGAAGCTCTTCCATATACTCTGCGGCAATCTCCGGTCTCTCAGGTCTTGGACCTACAAGACTCATTTCACCCTTTATTATATTAAAAAGCTGAGGAAGTTCATCCAATCTGGTAGCTCTTAAGAGCTTTCCGACTGCTGTGATTCTGTCATCATCTTCTCCGGCAAGCCTTGCTATACCGTCCTTTTCCGCATCTTCTCTCATAGTTCTGAATTTATATATTTCAAACAGCTTTCCGTCAAGTGTAAGTCTGGTCTGCTTATAAAATACCGGACCTTTGTCTGTAAGATGTATTGCCGCACCAAACATGACAAACAGAGGCAGAGTAATTATTATACCTATTACGCTGACTACAACGTCTATGATTCTCTTTACCAGCATCTGATCGGCCTGAAGTCCCTCATTTCTTGAAAGAAGAATAGGTGTATCAAACAGATTCAGATTTGTGGAAGTTCTTATCAATATATCGCTTATCTTGGGTATCATATATACTCTGATACCTGCATCATAACATTTCTTTAAAAGCAGATTTCTTTCATGTGAAGGTATATCTCCTACAACCATACCTTCAAACTCCTCTGCTCTTTTCATTATTTCATCAATACCGACTTTGGTACTTATTACTCCGCCTATTATATACTTGTCATCTCTGGCACCTATTTTTTCCATTATGGAAAATACCGGTCTGTTTCCATAGACTACCAAAAGTCTTCTTGGCGGAAAGAACACACTGTATATCCACTGAAACAAAAACACCCAGGCACATACCAATGCGGCATCTATAACAGTTAAAATTATAAACGGTGTCGGTGCATGAAATCTTTTATCCACCAATGCAAGTATAATATATCCTATTACATTGGCTATCAAAAGCGATAAAATATGAGAATAGATTATATTACCTCTTTTTAAATAACCTATTTTTAAACCGCCGTATGTCTGCAGAAAGAAAAACAGCAACATTCCGTACATTGCAGCCAACAGCCAGATTCCTCTTCTCCAGAATCTTACCTCTATAATAGTATTCAGATGAAAATACCATAGCGCCCAATAAAGCCCTATTTCTATTAGCAATATGATAGCTGCCGAACCGAATTTTACAATTCGTTTATACTGTTCCTTTGTATTCATATCTCCTCCAATACCTCTCACTCCGATACTATTGTAGCATATTTTTAATATATGTATTAATAATTTTGTATTAAGAGATAAAATCTTTTATACTGACCTTAACAGTCTTTCAAGTTCATCATATCTTTCAACATGATTCACCCTATCCCTAAGTGCCGATGAGCCCTTCATACCATGTGTGTACCATGCAACATGTTTTCTCATCTTTCTTATAGCCATAATTTCATCATCATATTGCATTTGCAGTTTACAATGTTTGAGTATCATATCCACGATTTCATCTTTCTCGGGTTTTTCTATGATTTCCCCATTCAAATACCCTCTGATTTCTTTGAATATCCACGGATTTCCTCTTGCCGCTCTTGCAATCATTATCCCGTCACAGCCCGTATACTCATACATTTCTTTTGCACTTTTGCCGTCCACCACATCTCCGTTTCCAATTACCGGAATGCCGAGATTTGACTTTACAGCCTTTATAATGCTCCAATCCGCCTTACCCGAATAGTACTGTTCTCTGGTTCTGGCATGTACGGCAACAGCACTTACACCTGAAGCTTCGGCTATTTTTGCAATTTCCACCGCATTGATATTGTCGTCATTGAACCCTTTTCTTATCTTTAATGTAACAGGCTTTTTTACACTCTTTACAAGCTTTGTAAGTATCTCTTCTACAAGTTTCGGATTCTTCATAAGTGCCGAACCTTCACCGTTATTTACTATCTTCGGTACGGGACAACCCATATTAAAGTCGAATATATCAAAATCTCTTTCTTCTATACTTGCTGCCATTTGTGCAATTATATCGGGGTCCGAGCCGAAAAGCTGCAGCGCAATCGGATGTTCCCCTTTATCTATTTTCATAAGCGGTTCCGTATTTTTGTTTTTAAAATAGATAGCCTTTGCACTCACCATCTCTGTAACAAGAAGTGAAGCACCCATTTCTTTGCATAAATGACGAAATGGCAAGTCACTTACACCTGCCATTGGTCCTAGGCACAAACCGCCTTCTATATTTATATTTCCGATTTTAAAATCTTTTAGCATTATTCCTTATTCTTTCTAAAAATAAACAGCTTTGAAAAAATATAATTAAGTATAACTACGACCACACTTGAGACTATTTTTGCAATTATCCAGTTTCTCTTTAATAAGTCTACTCCAACAAACATAATTGCCGTATCCAAAAAACCTGTAAACAATCTTGCCGTAATAAAGCCTGACAGTTCAACTGCCAGTTTTGAAAACTCAAAGCTTTTACTTTTAAATACCCATATTTTATTTGTTATAAAGGCAAAAAGAACGGATAATATCCATGCAATCGTATTGGATACCAAGTTCGGAAATTGGAGCTTTGTATAGCAAATATGGTATGCCGCAAAATTTACAAGAGTGGTCAGTACACCGAAAATAAGATACAGTAATACACTCTCATATTTTTTTATATAATATGATATTTTTTCAAGCATAATTATTCTGCACTCTCTCCCAATATCACCACTTTATAAAACAATTCCAACTGTGACAAAAGCTCTTCTTTTTTTCTTTGGTATAAGCTTATCTTCAAGCCGCTCTCTATCTCGTCAAAATAAAAATCAGCATCATCAACTCTTACACAAAAGCTCAAATTACCGAACTTATCAAACTCCATAGTAAGTATGCCTCCCGCCTCTTCGGCAAAAGACACACACATTATTTTAAGCTCGTTTTTTATCTCATCCGGCAAAAGCTTGAACTTTTCATTGAAATAATACTTCTGAACATATGAGCTGGCACCACATAGCACCATGTTTTCACTGTTTGTCCAATCGTAATTATATCCGTCTATCATTTCAGGCATATTATCTTACCAAAAGCTTGCTTATTCTGAATTGATCTTCCGGTATATCCTTAGTCATTGCCAGTGCTTCCTGAATATCAAAGTCAACATACTCACCGTTTTTGTATGCAACAAGTCTGTTTGAATGACCTGCCAATAAAAGCTCTACAGCCTTTGCTCCCATAATTGAAGCATAAACTCTGTCCTTACATGTAGGCGCACCACCTCTTTGCATGTAACCTAAGATTGTAGCTCTTGTCTCGATTCCTGTAGCAGCTTCTATTCTCTTTGCCATGGAAGTTGAATGTCCGATTCCCTCTGCATTGATTATAATATGATGCTTTTTTCCGCGCTTTCTGTTTTCAATGATTCTGTCAATCAGCACCTGCTCGTTTCCGTCATATCTCTCAGGTAAAAGCACATCCTCTGCACCGTTTGCAAAGCCGCACCAAAGTGCAATATATCCTGCATTTCTACCCATTACCTCAATTATTGAGCATCTCTCATGTGATGTGGAAGTATCTCTTACCTTATCAATAGCTTCCATTGCGGTATTTACCGCAGTATCAAATCCTATAGTATAGTCTGTACATGCTATATCAAGGTCGATAGTTCCGGGTATTCCTATAGTATTGATTCCCAGTGCTGAAAGCTTTCCTGCACCTTGGAACGATCCGTCACCACCTATAACGACAACTCCGTCTATACCATGCTTCCTACAGATTTCGGCACCCTTTTTTTGTCCCTCTGCTGTAGTAAACTCCTGACATCTTGCGGTATAAAGAATTGTACCGCCTCTGTGAATGATTTCAGACACGCTGGTACTGTCCATATCTACTATCTCTTCCTGTAAAAGTCCTGCATAGCCTCTCATGATTCCCTTTACATTTATTCCGTTATGTATTGCTGTTCTAACTACCGCTCTGATAGCTGCATTCATTCCCGGTGCATCGCCACCACTTGTCAAAACACCTATAGTTTTTATTGCCATATATTTCCTCCTATTTTAAAAAACGGATCTACTCTTTTTCTATATGTAATTTATATAGGATATCTCGGTACGAATATACATATATAAATATCTACATCATTTTATATTAATGAAAAACATTTTTCAATAGTCTTGTCATGGAATTAACAAATTCTAATTTTAAAATGCAAAGAGCATTATCAAAAAATCTAAAACAGATTTCTTAATAATGCCCTTTTATATGCACGTCTTGCTTCGAATGCCATTCACAAGCGTTACAAAAGCAGTTAGCTCTGCGGCGGCTATCTCACGGCACATGAAAGGTCTTCCTTAGTGCTGCTACATTCCTGTCCTGACACGGTTCGAAAGTTTCCATTGCGTGGGGACCCCCGCTTCAACACCACTTACTCCAGACTGCCAAGCAAATGAACACCCTAGGCAAGACATCACCCCTACTAAAGCGGATTGTAGGTACAGGACACCGCTATCTTCCCGGCTGTGCATTAACAAGTATACTTGCAATGATCTATATTTGTCAAATGATTTTTGATGTGCTAAAACAATTGCTCTTTCATTTTCTCAAGCAAACTTATAGTAAATTCCATCCTGTCCTCGGTTGAGATTTTCTCCTTATCCCTGTATTCCCAGTTCAATACCTTGTCATATTTTACAGTTAAATTCTTTCCGAAGGACTTTAAGAAAGCATCGAGGTTATCCGTTTTTATCTCTTTATTTTCTCTCATTGTCCACTTTATCTGCAACTTATTCACAATAATATCGTTAATAAACATACTACTTGCCAAAGCCTTTATTCTTGCAACATACAAAAGATTGGCAACAGACTTCGGCATCTCACCGAATCTGTCTATAAGCTCATCCTGCATATCAAGGAAATCCTCCTCGGTCTTCACCAATGCAATCTTTTTATATATCTCAAGTTTTGTCTCTTCATTGGAAATATAGCTGCTTGGAATATAGGCACTGCTGTCTATCTCAACACTTGCCTCCACTTCTTCTTCCACAGGCTTTCCTGTCTTTAAAGCTCTGACCGCAGTGTTTAAAAGTTTCACATAAAGATCGTATCCGACTTCTTCCATATGACCATGCTGAGTTACACCCAGTACATTTCCGGCTCCTCTTATCTCAAGATCTCTCATTGCAATCTTTATTCCGGAACCGAGTTCCGTAAATTCTCTTATTGCCTTAAGTCTCTTTGAAGCTTCCTCGGACAAAAGTTTATTTCTCGTATACATAAGGAAGGCATAGGCACTTCTTTTGCTTCTTCCGACTCTACCTCTGAGCTGATAAAGCTGTGAGAGTCCGAGCCTGTCCGCATCATGAACAATTATGGTATTGGCATTCGGAACATCAAGACCTGTCTCCACTATGGTTGTGGTTACCAATACATCCACATCACCATTGATAAAATCTACCATTCTTTCTTCCAAATGTCTCTCATCCATTCTTCCATGCACATATTCCACATTTATATCAGGTAATAGTGCTCTGACATGTGCGGCAACTTCTTCTATATTGTTGACTCTGTTGTAAAGATAATAAACCTGACCGCCTCTGGCAACCTCTCTTCTGATAGCCTCTTTAACCGTCTCATCATGATACTCCATTACATAGGTCTGTATCGGCTTTCTGTCAACAGGCGGCTCTTCCAATACCGACAGATCTCTAATACCTGAAAGTGACATATGAAGAGTTCTCGGTATCGGTGTTGCGGTAAGTGTAAGCACATTTACATTTTCACAAAGCTGCTTTAATTTCTCCTTATGTCTTACACCGAATCTTTGCTCCTCATCCACTATCACAAGTCCGAGTTTTTTAGGTGCTACATCCTTTGATAAAAGTCTGTGTGTTCCTATCACTATATCCACAAGACCTTTTTCCAGATCACTGACAGTCTGATTCTGCTCCTTCTTTGTGTTAAATCTGGAAAGTAAACCTATTTTTACAGGAAAGTCTTTCATTCTCTGAACAAATGTATTGTAATGCTGTCTTGCAAGAATGGTTGTCGGAACAAGGTAAAGTACCTGATATCCTTCCTGTATTACCTTAAAAGCAATTCTTAAGGCAATCTCAGTCTTACCATATCCCACATCTCCGCATATCAGACGATCCATTATCTTTCCGGTCTCCAGATCTCTCTTGGCATCCTCTATGGCTTTTATCTGATCATACGTCTCCTCATACTCAAACATTTCTTCAAACTCTCTTTGCCAAAGAGTATCCTCTCCATAGAATACACCCTGTCCTTTAAGTCTGCTTGCATAGAGTTCCACAAGCTCTTTTGCCATCTCTTCGACTTCCGTCTTTACTCTTGATTTGGTCTTACTCCACTCCACTCCGCCAAGCTTATTGAGTTTAGGCTTTTTTATTTCTCCGCCGCCGTATTTTTGTATTCTGTTCAGCTTTGAAACCGGTACAAAACAATTGTCACCGCCCTGATATTCAATCTTTACATAGTCCTTAATTACATCGTCTCTTTCTATCTTTTCTATACCCTTATAGATTCCAAGGCCATGGTCTTCATGTACGATATAATCGCCTATATGCAGTTCGCTTAATGAGGTTACTCTGTCACCCTCATATTCTTTTTCTCTTCTCTTTTTCTTCTTCGGAGTTTTAAAAATATCGGTTTCCGAAATCAGCGCAAAATTGATTGCAGGATATTCAAATCCCGAGTGAATATTTCCTACAAATATTGCAATCTGCCCCGGAGCGATACTTATATCTTTTTCACCTTCAGAAAAGAAAGCATCCAAGGAATAATCATTTCTAAAGCTGTCCGCAAGTCTCTTTGCTCTGGTCTTTGATGCACAAACAAGAGCAACTCTGGTTTTGTCAGCTCTGTATTTTTTCAAATCGTCCACAAGATTTGTAAAATCTTCATGGTATACTCCGCTCATTCTTGAAAACACGGAGTACATTGCTTTAATTTCCAATTCCTTTATTCTGTTATCAAGTCCTGTAAGTGCAATACTCGGTGCTTTATTCAAGCTGTGAAACACCTCATCGGCTCCGAATATATCGGGAATATCTTCTTTTTTGTACTGTCCGGATTCTATTCTTCCGGCTGCACTTTGATTATATTCATCTTCCGTTTTTCTTGCCTTGTCCATGGTTCTTGCAGGCTCATCAATATATATAAGGGTATTATTATAATCAAAATATCTTAAAAATGACTGCTCACCGCCAAGTACCTTTTCTCTTGCCGGATAAATATTTACATAATCCAGCTCATCAATCGATCTTTGACTTGCCGGATCAAAACTTTTCATAGCATCTATTTCATCATCCCAAAGTTCTATTCTTACAGGATATTCTTCAGTAAGCGGAAAAATATCCATTATTCCTCCTCTTATTGAAAACTGTCCGGGATTACTTGTTTCAAAACTTCTCTCATAACCTATATCCGTCAGCTTTTTTGATATCTTTTCTATATCGATAATATCTTCTTTTTTAATCTCCAAAGTGGCTTCACAAAACTTATGATAATCTTCAAGTTTATCCATAAGAGCATCCACCGTTGTTACTATGACACCGCTCTTATCCTCTCTTAAATGTTTCCATACTTCCACTCTTTTGGCTGTTATCTGTGAGGATCTTATATCTGCCGTAAAAAACAAAAGATCCCTTGCAGGATATAGATAAACCTCGTCCAAAAAGCAGCCTATATCTTCATATAGCCTGCTCGCATTGTCCTCATCATATGATATAACAAGTTTCCAAGCCTTTTCTTCTTTCATCAGCTCGGAAATCAGATGTGCTTTTCCCGGCTCGGACATATCACTTACCTGTACCGGGAATTTTTCTTTTTTTATACTTTCTTCTAAAGATTCAAAATCCGCTAATCTTTTTAAGGGATTTTCAAATAAACTCATAATCTTCCTTACTTTGTCTTTTTGGTATTGTATCTGTTCATTGCAGTATCGTACTGACCGTCCACCATCAGCTTTATCACTTCTATGGCATCGGATGCCGCCTCATCAAGCAGTTTCTTGTCAGTATCACTGAATCTTCCAAGTACATGATCAGCCAGATCCATCCTCGCAGGCTTTTCACCTACTCCCACCTTGACTCTCGGAAAATCTGATGTTCCCATATGTGCAATCAATGACTTGATACCGTTGTGACCGCCTGCACTTCCCTTTAATCTGATACGCAAATTTCCGGGCTCCAGGTTAATGTCATCATAAACCACTATGACATCTGCCGCCTCTATCTTAAAATAATCCATAAAAGCTCTCACAGATTCTCCGCTATTGTTCATATAAGTCTGCGGCTCTAAAATAATTGCCTTTTCATTCCCTATTCTGACCTTTGCAAAAAGTCCCTTATATTTTCTTTCGGATATTTCCTCGCCAAGCTCATATGCAAGTTTTTCCACAACATAAAAACCCGCATTATGTCTGGTATTTACATACTCTCTTCCGGGATTTCCCAAACCAACTATTAACTTCATTTTACTTTCTTTTCTATCTTTATCAAATAATCTCTTTAGTATACCAAGTAATGCCATTGTAAAATTATATATCCAAACTATAAATCTTTCCCCTGATATTGCCGGATACTTTTATATCACTGTAATTTGACGGATACATTCTTGTAGACATCACCTGTTTTCCGTCATTTACAAACACTTCCACTGAACTTGCATCAATCATAAGTCGTATATTTTCTATACTCTTGGTTCTTAAAAATCTTTTATCTCTGCCATATCCGTTTGCAATAAATGAAAGCTCCAAGTCTCCTCTATTTGCATCAAAATCAAGCTTTAGAGTATCAAATATTTCTATCTCAAACTTATCACCGAAGTTTTGAAGTTCCAGATCAAATGCTCTTTTCTCATCAGAAACCTTATAAGAAGTATTTTCTTCGTCATACTCAAACTCAAACTTTCTTAGAGTCTCCAGCTCCTTAACAGGCTTCATATACAATGTATTACCGGCAAAATCCAATTCTCTGAATACACTCATACAATGTTGATATCCGTATTCAACAGTAGGATTTGTATACTTTGCATCAGGCATACCCATCCATCCAAGTAAAAGTCTTCTACCCTCATGTACAAATGTCTGTGGTGCGTAAAAGTCAAATCCGAAGTCGGCTTCCTTATACTCCGTTATAAAGCCGTTTGTTCTGAAATCACCCTCTATAATAAAGTATCCGCAGGAGTAAATATTCTGGAATTCATATTTTCCTCCCTCAAGTCCCTGTGGACATGCCATAAGGATCCACTGTCCGTTTATCTCAAAAAGATCCGGACATTCCCACATATATCCTATTTTTGCCATGGTTTCAAAGGTACGGATATGCTTCCAGTTATCGAGATCCTCCGATTCAAAAACCAACACCTCTCCCTTATCTTCCATAGTTCTTGCACCGATTACCATATAGTATTTGCCCTCGTATTCAAATACCTTAGGATCTCTTACATGCAAAGACAGTCCTTCCGAATAATCCTTATTGTACATAACAACCTTCCCAGATTCTACATTTATTCCGTCTTCACTTGTCACATGAACTGTATTACTCTCTCTACCTGCATATATATAGTCAAAATCTCCGGCTTTTTTCACATTTCCGGTGTAGAAAATATGCATGGTATCATCCTTTATAAGAGCAGAGCCTGAATATGCACCGCTTTTATCATACTCATGTTCCGGCGAAAGGAATATCGGTGCTTCCTCCCAGTGTAGCAAATCCTTTGACTTTAGATGTGCCCAGTATTTATTTCCACCATTCGGCTCATAAGCATACTGATAAAACACATGGTAATATCCTTTAAAAAAACAAAGTCCGTTAGGATCGTTCAGCCAACCGCTCTTTGGCTCTATATGATATTTTTGTCTCCAATTATTCATTTTATTTCCTATCTATTGATTATCACTTACCTGTCTGTTACTGATTTCAAGAAGCTTGGTTCTCATTTCATTTTCTATATTCCTTAGCTCGGCTTCCGCTTCTTTTCTCTTTTTTCTACCCTCATCCTGTATCTTTATAACTTCATCAAATGTGGATATAAGAGTTTTATTTGTGCTCTTTAATGTCTCGATATCTATTATTCCACGCTCCGATTCTTTGGCTGTTTCTATGGTGGCGGCCTTTAAGCTTTCGGCATTCTTTTTTAAAAGCTCATTGGTCATATCGGACACTGCCTTTTGTGCCTTTGCGGCATCGGTGGAATGCTTTAATCCTATAGCAATTACCATCTGATTTTTCCAAAGAGGAATTGTGTTTACAATGGTTGATTGTATCTTATCAGACATCATGGAATCATTGTTTTGAATAAGTCTTATCTGAGGTGCCATCTGTAATGATACTGTCTTTGTAAGCTCCAAATCATGTATCTTCTTTTCAAAACGATTTATCATTTGTGAAAAGTCTTTAGCTTTTTGTGTGTCCTCAGGCAGTCCGCTTTCATCAGCTTTTTTGATAAGTTCCGGTAATTCTATATTGTTTGCTCTCTCAAGTCTTTTCTTTCCTGCCATAATATACATTGACAGTTCCTTGTAGTAGTTCATATTGAGCTCATACATCTTATCAAGCATCAAAACATCTTTCATCAAAGTTACTTGATGATCCTCTAAAGCTTTTGAAATATTATTGACATTTACCTCTACCTTGTCATACTTAGCCTTCATATTTGCAAGCTTATTTCCGCTCTTTTTAAACAGTCCGAAGAACCCCTTGTCCTCTTCATCAATCTCCAAAGAACGAATCTCACCTACCACTCCGGCAAGCATATCGCCTATCTCACCGAGATCTTTAGTCTTAACTCTCTCAAGTGCATTCTCTGAAAACTCCGCAATCTTTTTTTGACTTCCGACACCATATGTAAGTACAGCCTGTGAATTGCTTATATCTATTTTGGAAGAAAACTCCTCTACAAGTCTTTCTTCTTCAGGGGAGAGTTTTATCTGAGGTGCACTCTCAGGCTTTGCAGTCTCCACTACAGCGGTTTCAGGTGCCTTCTCCTCAATATCAAATGTCAGACTTGGACCTTCCTTTAACATATCATCCAGTGAATCCATATTTATTTCATTGTTCTTTAATTCATTATCATTCATAGTCTCACCTCTCATCTTCTTCCATTCCGCCACATATTAATCCTTCCTTTGCAAGCATAACTTTTAATAATGCCGCATCGGTGTCCGCATCAAATGCGGTATCCTTAAAAAGACGGTTTTGGAATTCTCCACAAGCTTCATTTATAGAATCTATTGTCAATTCAATCTCTTTTTTAGTATTCAAAATATCACTGTCCGGTGAAATAACATTATCAAAATCGGAATATGTCTTTATGAGCTTTACAGTTGTAGGCAAATAATACTTCATAAGCTTATAAAGCTTCTCTGTTTCCTTAGGCTCCTTTTCCACCCTGTCAAATATTGCAGTAAGTATAGTCTCAAGCTTTGTAAGCTTGGATGACATAGGCTCCTTTATTATTCCAAGATGCAACTCTTTAATGGATATAATATACTCCCTGCCCTCGGATATAAGACTTCCGTCTTTAATATCAACCTTTTTCTCAATGATATCATTCTTTCTTTGTTCCGATTTTCTTTGCTCCTCCAGCGCCAAATAGCCCTTATATACATCATAACTTAACATAAAGCATTTATTTTCTTTATCCAGATGACCCTGTGTGAAAATCTTTTTGTCTATCATTTTCTTTAAGTTTTTTACCACAATTTCAGGACTTTCATTTGAAATCATAGCAATATCTTCTATGTTCATATAAGTCCTATTATTCATTATACGATAATATCTGTCCGCCTTTTCAACCAGACTAAGATTACCGATTGCCGGAATTGCAAGAAATGCTCCTATTCCGAAAAAAGGTATAAGCGCAATCATCGGCACAACCCATCCGGTAAATGAAATAGGAAGTACGGTCAGTGTAAGTACAAGTATCGGAATACCGAAAAATATCATCATAGGTACTCCGACAAATATCCTTATAAACAGATCCGATCTGTTGGTCCTTAAATAAATACTTGTCCTATTGCTTTTATTTACCTTTACACTCACTGCATTCTTATTATAATTTTCCTTTGTAAGATTGTTAACTTCCCTCAGGCTGTCAACAACATTGTCTGCAAATTTCTTTGCACTGTTTCCTATATCCGTTTCATCAAAAATATGATCTATATAACCTCTGATACCGTTCCAATCCTTTTTTTCCTGCATACTCACCTCGTTAATACTTCCTGATATTTTTATTATCCCACATCTTTACTTGCATATCAATATTAAACACATTTTACTCTATAGTAACATATTCATCCATACAGGCTTTCTTTTATATAATATATTTTTTGCTTAATTCTTTTTGAACCTGTTAATATTAATTATATTCATTGATATCCATCTTTATTAGGAGTATAATATCTATGAATAAATATAAATATATTCATAGAGTACCGAATTTGAAGGAAGAGTATGGGAAAAGCATTCAGTGAAAAAGAAAAGGAAAAAATAAAAGAAAATATTATGAATACCGCCATTGAGCTGTTTCATAATAACGGGACAAAATCTTTAAGCATTTCGGAATTGACCAAAAGAGTCGGTATTGCACAGGGCAGCTTCTATAATTTTTGGAAGGATAAGGATTCACTTATTATTGATCTGGCGACATATAGATCCGGTCAGAAATTAAAAGCTCTTGAAGAAAATTTTTCAAGCTCAATTAAGGATCCTGTGGGATTTTTAACTGATGTCATATACAAATATTCTTTGGATTTGATGCAAAAGATAAAAGCACAACCTGTATATGAAGAGGCATTTAAAATACTGAAAACAAAGAAATCTGATGAGATGAATCAGATAGAAAAACTGTATGGGGAGTTTTTAAAAAAGCTTGTAAATTACTGGAAGGAGAACTCTGTAGTAAAGACTGCCGATGAATGTGGTCTTGCCAATGCCTTTATAGGAAGCTTTTTACTATGTACAGACTACTATCTTTTTGATGAGAAATATTTTGAAGATATACTTAAAACTTATATATCTGCAATAGCCACCAAGTATATAAAGGTTTGATATTTTAAGTTTCTAAATCTTTACATACTTTTTGCATACCACATTTTTTTAATGAAATAGGGGGGAATATGATACTTGATTTTATTGATATTAAAAAAGAAGATATATCACTTGCCGGTGGAAAAGGGGCAAATCTTGGAGAGCTGACTTCTGCTAAAATAAATGTTCCAAAGGGCTTTGTAATTACAGCAGATGCCTATAAAGCTTTTCTAAGAGAAAACGGTATAGATAAAATTATAGAAAAAAATTTGAAAGATGCATCATTGGATGAGAGTACTTTATTAAAAGCCGCCGAATACTTTCGTAAGCTTATAATATCAGGAAAGTTTTCAAAAGAAATGCAACAACTTATAACAGATAATTACAGAAGTCTCGGTGAAAATATAAGAGTTGCAATCCGCTCATCTGCTACCGCTGAGGATCTGCCTGATGCCAGTTTTGCAGGACAACAGGAAAGCTATTTAAATGTACAGGGTATAGATGATGTTCTCTATAAGATACTTAAATGCTATGCCTCACTTTGGGGTAACAGAGCTGTAAGCTACAGGCTTCACCAAGGCTATGATCAGACTTGTGTGTCTATTGCCGTAATTGTGCAGGAAATGGTGGAAAGTGAAAAGTCCGGAGTACTCTTTACAATAAATCCGCTAAGTCAAAACTCAGATGAAATGCAAATAAATGCAAGCTATGGTTTGGGAGAAAGTGTTGTAAGCGGCAGAGTAACTCCTGACAGCTATATTGTCCAAAAAGACGGCAAACTTCTTGAAAGCACCATAGGTTCTAAAAAAACAAAGATAGTGTATGGAAGCAAGGACACTGTGGAAATAGCTGTAGATGAAGATAAAAGAAAAGCAAGAGTTCTAAATGATAATGAACTATCAGAACTTGTAAACTGCGGTCTAAAAATAGAAAAGCATTACCATATGCCTATGGATATCGAATGGGCTGTCAAAGATAACAAAGTATATATTTTACAGGCAAGGGCTATCACCACATTAAAAAATGATAATGAAAAAGCCCTTATAGACAGTTACTTGAAAAAAACAAGACCAAATAAGAGTATGCGTAAAAAAATGGCATTTCAACTTGAAAAAATGCCCTTTGCCTACAGAGCTTTGGATTATGATTTTATAATGGCAATCAATAATCAAAAGTCCAAAATATTTGCAGAAGGAGGCATAATCTTTGACACCGATCCGCAGATAGATAATGACGGCATACAAACTCTTCCAAAAGGTAAAAAGGGAATCACCAAAAATATTTTTCATATATTTAAAGTCCTAAAACAAATCAGAGACTTTAACAGTTGTGCCAAAATCTGTGAGCAGTTTATGGATAGATATGAGAAATATATCTCAACACTGAAATCCAAAGATTTTGAAAATATGAGCCTGACAGAGTGCAGAGAGTTTTTAGAGTACAGTTATAAACTGACTAAGGATCTTTCCTATGACAGATTTAAATATGCTCTATTTCCTACAATGCTTGTATTTGATAAATACAGTAAAATCCTTAAAAAAATAAATCCCGATTACACTGCCTTTGATCTTTATAAAAACTTGGATAATAAGACTTCAACTGTAAATAATGATATCTCCAAAATGGCAGAAAAAATATCAAAAAACAATAATTTAAAGGAAGCCGTTCTTTCCGGCGAAAGCTACAAAAACTTATATACTGAGTTTGATGATTTTAAATCTATGGCTGATGACTTTTTACAAAAAAACGGTTTCAAATCAGACTATAACTGCTACTGTCTGGAGGCGAAAACATTTATAGAAGATCCTGACAGACTCATTAATATTTTAAAACCTATATTGGCTTCTACTTTTACCAAAAATGAAAAAACAGAAAGTTCTGATGATTTAATGCTGAAGCTAAAGTCAGTTTATGGCAATAAATATAAGTACATGGAAGCCGATATTAACAGCCTTCGATATTTCCATGTGGTTAGAGAAGAAAGTCAGTATTTATGGGAAAGCTTATTTTACTATGTCAGAAAATGTGTGACTAAAATAAATATGCTTCTACTTGAAAATGAAAATTATAAAACCGGTATATCAAATCTTTTCTTTAATGAACTGATAGAAGCTATGAAGAGAGGATATCTGAATAAGAAAGACCTTGAAAATATCAAAAACAGGAATGAAAAATTTCCACTCTCAATAAAAGTATGGCAAGCCTCAAAGTTGCTTATCTTTGATGCGAAAGGTGATAGTTTAAAAGGTGTAAGCGGTAGTGTGGGTAAAGCAGTCGGAAGAGTTTGCATTATTCAAAGTCCTAAAGAGTTTTATAAAATGAAAAAAGGTAATATTTTGGTTTGTCATCTTACAGATCCCGAATGGACTCCTCTTTTTAAGCTGGCAAGTGCTGTTGTGGCGGATACCGGTGCAGCACTGAGTCATGCCGCAATAGTTGCAAGAGAATATAATATTCCGGCAGTACTTGGTGTGGGTTTTGCAACAACAAAATTTAAAGACGGCGATATGATACAGGTAGACGGCGATACCGGAATTGTCAGAGGATTGTGATATGAACAATGAAATAAGAAGAAAGGCTATTTTAAATGATGCTCTGCTGCCATTGCTGATAAGAACCTCTATTCCGACTATTGTCGGCATGCTTGTTATGGTAATCTACAATCTTACAGATACCTTCTTTGTCGGTATCTTAAATAATAAATCTATGACCGCCGCAATAGGTATAGTATTCAGCTTTATGAGTTTTATACAGGCAATTGGATTTTGGTTCGGCTATGGAAGCGGAAATATAATGTCAAAAAAGATTGGTGAGCAAAATGAAAAAGAAGCTAAAAGCTTAGCTTCCATCGGCATATTCTTTGCAATATCAATCGGCATAATTATAGCTTGTTTATCATGGATTTTTATTATTCCGCTCTCGAAATTTTTATCAGGCAATGCTTCAGATGATTTGCTTAAATTTACCGTAAAATATTTAAAAATAATTATTTTAAGTATTCCATTCGGACTTTATTCGCTTACTTTATATAATCAGCTTAGACTTTGTGGAAATGTAAAAGAGGGAATGACAGGTCTGCTCTTTGGTATGATTACAAATATGATTCTGGATCCTATAATGATGTTTTATTTAAAATTCGGATTTACAGGAGCAGGCTATGCCACTCTTCTAGGACAAATAACAGGTTGTTTTGTGCTGACATATTTCTCTTTAAAATCCGGAAATATAGCTTTTAATTTAAACTTTACTAAAGATAGTATATATCATATTTTAGCAGGAGGTATGCCAAATTTTTCAAGGCAGTCCATTACAAGTATTTCAATGATATTATTGAATATAGCTGCTGCAAAATACAGTGATTCTCTTATAGCGGCTTTGACTGTAAGCTCAAAAATATCAGCACTTTCATTTATGATAATGATAGGCTGGTCTCAGAGTTTTCAACCCATATGTGCCATGAATTATGGAGCAAAGCAGTATATTAGAGTGAGAAAGGCTTTTTGGCTTACAGTAATTATAGGCAGTATCTTTTTATTTTTATCCGCAATACTTTTATATATTTTTGCAAAAGATCTTATTAAAACCATGACCTCTGACAGCGAGGTTATTTTATCCGCTGTAAAGCTTTTACATATGCAATGTTTAACACTACCTATTTTAGGATTCTTTGCAGTAAGCTGTATGCTTTTACAAAATACAGGAAAATACTTTATGTCCTCACTACTTTCTGTTTCACGCCAGGGACTCTTTTTTATACCTCTATTATATATTCTATCAAAGCTGTTTGGGCAATTCGGCATATATATTCTACAGCCTTTTGCAGATATACTCTCATTTGCTTTAGCTGTTTTTATGGTAAACCATATTAAAAAATTCTTTTGCTAAAATGCTGTACAAAGAAAATACTATATAATTGAATAAAATCTGATTATATGAGAAAATAATATTCTATACTTTAAGTTGTAAAACACCACATAAAATGGAGTGTATATGAATATTTTAGTTGTTGAAGATGAGGTATTACTTGCCTCATCTCTTAAAGAAATTTTAGAAGAATATGGGCATGATGTAGTATGTGCCTATGACGGAATGGATGGTCTTGAACTTGCCAGATCTTCGCATTTTGATTTATTGGTACTGGACCTTATGCTCCCAAAATTAAACGGCTTTCAGGTAGCCAGAACTCTTCGGAAAGAAAAAAACGGGCTTCCTATTTTGATACTTACTGCAAAATCCGACATTCTTGACAGAGTGGAAGGACTGGATTCCGGTGCGGACTATTATCTTACAAAGCCTTTTGACAGAAGGGAACTTTTAGCCTGTGTAAATGCTCTGCTTCGCAGACAAGGGAAAGAGGTAAACCAGATAAGTTTTGGAAACACCACTCTTGATATAGACTCATCAGAGCTTATATCCGGTGATAATTCCATTCGCCTTTCATCAAAAGAATTTCAAATGATGAGGCTTCTCTTAAAGGAAGGAAAGAATAATATTTCTAAAAATTTTTTACTTGAAAAAGTTTGGGGATATGACAGCGATGCTACAGAAAACAATGTGGAGGTATATATCGGATTTTTAAGAAAGAAGCTTAAAACACTGTATTCAGATATATCCATAGTAGCCAGCAGAGGACTTGGATATCATTTGGAAGTAAGAGGTGAATAATGATTGAGAAATTACAAAAAAAGCTTACATTGCTTTTATCATCAGTAAGTATCTTTTTACTGTTATTTATGCTCATCTTCCCATTTCTCTTTAACAGAAACAGTATTTACAGCGGTATGAGGTCTACTCTTTCTTCCGCAATAAATACACCCATGTATCAGGATTCAGTATCAACTTCATATGCTGTTTTTCAAATTATGTTTGACTCTGAGGGAAATATAATTGATACAAATGGTGTCGATTTTTTTCTTGATAGTGATACAAAGGAAAAAATAATATCAGATGCTCTAAGCAAGATAGATGACAATACCGATAAGTTTTATTCATCTATAAAATCCGGCACTTTGCAATATATTTGTGAGGTCAATTCTCCTCCCGATCACTTAGGTGAAGAAAAGCACCATAATAACAAACCACCTACTTTGTACCGTGTCGCCGTTACAGATTTCAGTAAAGAAATAAAAAACTTGAATAATCTTTCGGTTTTGCTTGTACTGCTTTTTTTTATACTGTCTACAGTGATAATACTTTTCTCCAAATACTTTGTAAAAAAGAGTATTCGACCGGTAAGTGATGCTATTGCTTCACAGCGACAGTTTATTTCAGATGCATCACATGAGCTTAAAACACCTCTCACAGTTATCATAAATAATGTGGGAAATATTCAAAAAACTATATCAAAACATTCTTTCCAAGCGGAAAATATGGATTTACTTAAGAAGAATATTGACGGTATTGATGAGATGAGTGAAAGAATGAAGCATTTGACACAGGATTTGCTTGATCTTAGCAGACTGGAAAACTGGCAGGATAGAAAAGAGCAAATGGGAAAAATAAATTTATCAGATATAGTTACTAAAGAATGTCTGTTTTTTGAACCTTTATTTTTTGAAAATTCCAAAGAACTGAATTATGATATAGAGAATAATATTTCTGTTTTGGGAGATACAAATAAAATAAAGGATCTTATCTCAATCCTTTTAGAAAATGCCATGAAGTACTCCGTATCACATACCGCTCTTACTCTTACTAATAAAAAAAACAATATTGTTTTATCAGTGGAAAATGATGTGGAAAAAGAACTCTCAAAGGAAGATACGGTCAATATATTCAAGCGTTTCTATAGACTTGATGAATCTCACTCAGGTACCGGTTATGGACTTGGGCTTCCTATAGCAAAGGAAATCGTACTTATGCATAGAGGAGAAATAAAGGTATCAAGTAAAAATAAAAAAATATGTTTTGATATATATTTTCATATATAATTAATTGCAAAAAGTGCCACTCCGAACTTTCCGGTGTGGCACTTTTTTACTAAGCACTTAGCAGTTTTGATCTTTATTAACTCTTGCAGTTATCAATACAATAGTAGCTATAATACAAAGTAAACTTCCTATTATCAAATAAACCTGTTCAAAAGTTCCGCTTGTACCGTAGATTTCCAATACACCCTTGTATATTGAACCTACTGTAAGTGTTGCTATACCACATTTCCATGGCAGTGTAACATTATCAGTAATCTTTCTTTTTAAAATAAGATTGTTTAAAAGACTTGGAATAAAAAGTCCTATAAAAGGTATCAAGAATGCAAACATCATATAGCTTGAATATACACCATGTGAAAAGTACTCATATATCTGTCCGAATATAAATACAAATATTGAGATTCCAAAATAGATCAATGACTTCTTCATCAGTTTTCACCTCCTATATATACTATATCACTGACAGATCTTTCCTGATTTGAGTGACCGTTTGTAGTAGGATTATTTATGATCTCGCCCTTAAAAACCATTGTAGATGAACCTCCTCCGTCAAGATTATATGCATCAACTACACCCAGTTCTTTCATAAATGTTGCAAGTTCATAAAGACTTAATCCTGCACTCTCGCTTGTTCTTCCGTCTGAAACCACGAAAACATAATGATTATTTCCAAGGTAACCTATAGCTGTTCTTGGATTGCTTGCCATTGCCATTCCTACTTCATCATTTTCACCTACAGATATTTCTCCGTCATCTAAAAGTACGGGACCGAATGACAATACCTGATATGCTCCGCTTTGTAAAAGTTCTTCTGCACTTGTCTCATTCTCTGAAACAAACTCAAACTCACCGGTTTTAGTTATAACCAAGGCATCTCTGTCTCCGGAAGTATTTCTGTAAAGATTTCCGTTTCTTATAACATATCCTGCCTGTCTTGCACCATAGTAATCTCCATTGATAGCCAGAACGGCATTATTCTCTTCTGCCATATTTGAAGTTGTATCGGTAATATTTCTTCCGTAAGTATTATTTGCAAGTGCTGTCTTTAAAACGGAAACATCACTTACCGTTACATCAGCCACATATATCTCACTGTCATATGCTCTGTACTGTTTTAATGTAATACTTGTATTGCTGTCTGAATACTCTCCTATAACAGTTCCACCTTCAACAGTCTCTACATTAGTCAATGAAGTACTGCTTGTTGTACCCGTATTTTCAGCTGTAGTGCTGCCTGATGTTAAGTTATTATCTGCTGTGGATGTGTTCCCGGTTGTATTTCCGTTAAGCTTTTCTTGTATGGCAGCCTCTACGCTTTCCTTTATACTGCTGCTTGTAGTTTGTGCAACTACATTTGAAGCCATTACACTTTGCATCGGATGCGGTATTACAAATGTATCTAAAAGCGCATATGTACTGAATGAAAATAAAAGTACACCATACAATACGCCTAATCCCTTATTATTTAATTTCTTCATATAATTACCTCATTATTTAAACATCTATTTTAAAGAAGCTGCATAATCGCTTTCTCTTACAGTTTTCTTTGCAAATACCAAATGTCTTTGCACAAAATATGATACTGTAAACAAAACTGCTTCTGTTATTATCTTAGCCAAATATGCATTAATATTTAATGCTTCCACCATTCCTCGAAGAATCAATGTATTCATTAAAAATATAAATACCGCAAGCCCCAAATATGAAATATATTCTTTGGCAAGATTCTTCTCATCTTTTTTATAATTTTTAAAAACAAACTTTTTATTTACCAAAAAGTTGAAGTGCAGTGATATAATGCGGGCAATCGCATTTGAGAGTATTATGCTTCCTGATAAAAAGAAGCATACTGTGTAAAGTAAAAAATCTATAATAAAGGATAGGATAGAGCTTCCACAAAACTTAATGATTTGGCTGTATATTCTTGCTGAATCCTTTATAGTATCAAAGTGGCTTTCCTCATTGTCATTGATATATATTGTTTCAATTGTGTATTCCTTCATCCTTATACCTTTTCTTGCAAAATCAAGTAACATATTCATCTCATACTCATACCTCTCTCCCTTTATTTTGAGAAGTTCCGGTATCATACTTTTATGAAATGCTCTCATTCCGGTTTGAGTATCTTCAATATTTACTCCTGTTGAAAAATAAAATACTTTCTTTGTGATATAGTTGCCTATTCTTGATCTGAGAGGTGAATCCTTTGATTGCTCTCTTGATCCAAGTATCAAGCTGTCTTCACTTTCCATGGATTTATCAAGCAGGTATAATGCATCCTTTAGCGAATGCTGACCGTCTGCATCTAAGGTTATTACTGTAAAATCATCATCTATTT
Source organism: Lachnoanaerobaculum sp. OBRC5-5 (assembly GCF_000296385.1). Lineage (GTDB taxonomy): Bacteria > Bacillota > Clostridia > Lachnospirales > Lachnospiraceae > Lachnoanaerobaculum. The sequence goes on along the minus strand of NZ_JH815185.1, from coordinate 2,273,853 downwards.
TATTTAAATAGGACAGTCCTTCCTTTAACGCAGCCCCCTTTCCCTGATTTACATAAAAGTGAATGACCTTTGCTCTGCTGTTCTTTTCAAGTTGTGAAAAGAGGGGAAGATATTCTTCCCCTGAACCGTCATTCACCACTACTACCTCTATCCCTCTTGCTTCAATGGACTGCACAAAATATATCAAATTTTCATTTGGCTTATATGCCGGTATTAGGGCAAATTTTCTTTTCATTACTTCTCCTTTCCGGATGTATCTCCTGTCTTTTGATTACTTTTTTGCTTATTCTTTTTCTTCTTAGAATCAGTTTTATTTTTACTGCTCTGATTGTTTTCATTCTGTGGCGGCTGACCCATTGGTGGCTGACCTTGATTATTTCCCTGACCTCTTCCCTGTGAGTTGCCATTTGGTCCTCCCTGCGGTGGCTGGCCCATTGGTGGTTGTCCTTGGTTGTTTCCATAACCTCTTCCCTGTGAGTTACCATTTGGTCCTCCCTGCGGCGGTTGGCCCATTGGTGGCTGACCTTGATTATTTCCCTGACCTCTTCCCTGTGAGTTGCCATTTGGTCCTCCCTGCGGCGGTTGGCCCATTGGTGGCTGACCTTGATTATTTCCCTGACCTCTTCCCTGGAAGTTGTCGTTCATCTCCGGTGGTTGGCCCATCGGCGGTTGTTCCTGGTTATTTCCCTGACCTCTTCCCTGGAAGTTGCCATTCATCTCCGGCGGCTGTCCCTGTGGTGGTTGGCCCTGATTATTTCCTCCCATTCCACCCATTGGTGGATGACCGAAGTTTCCTCCCTGTGAGTCTCCTGCAGTAACAGAACCCTCACTGTCTCCTACACTTACCTTATAAGTTTTTCCGCTTTCAATCTCAGCACTACTGTATAAAACGGCATTATAGCTCTGAGTCTGATCTGCTGATGAGAAGATTTCCTTTCCTGATTCATCACTGATCTTTATAGTAGCTCCTGTAGCCGCATTATTATCCAAATAATAGATAATGCTTGACTGACCCTGATTATTTCCGTTAAATCCCTGGAACATTCCGGAATTACCTGTTGCAAGTATGCTTCCTCCTGTAATAGTACCTGTTCCGTCATAGTCAACAGGTGCATTTCCACCATTTGAAGGTCCGTCTACAACTATATTTCCTCCTGAAACATTCAAATCTCCGTTAGAGTCTATACCGTCACCACCCGGAATTATCTTTATATCTCCTCCTGAGATATTGATAGCATAACTAAGCTGTGATCCGTCCTCAGAATCTCCTGCTGCATTGATCCCGTCATCGGTAGAATTTACAAGAATATTTCCACCTTCAATATTTACCGTCACTCCTTCCAATCCTTCATTTGAAGAATTTATATTTATCTTTCCGTCTTTAACAGTCAATGTATTATCGGCATGTAATGCGTCATCACCTACATTTATATTTAATTCACCGTTTTCAAAAGTAACATCACCCTTTGAATGAATTGCATCCTCCACTGTTGTAATATCAAAACTTCCGTTCTTTACAACAAGAGTTTTCTTTCCGTTTAAACCATGATGTGAAGCTGTAATGGAGTAGCTTCCGCTTTCAATATTTAAATTGGATTTTGAATGAATAGCATCCTCATATCCACCTTCCACTGTAAGCTTTCCACTTCCTGTAATGTTTATATCCGCTTCAGCATAAATTGCAGCATCATATGCCTTTGTCTCATTTGAACTGTTCTCATCCTGAGTGTTTGCAGCTCTGGTATCGCTTATCTTATTATCACTACCGTCAACAAGGTTGATATTTATATTTCCGCTCTTTCCGACTATCGGAGCATCTGTTGAATTTGATATTGTAAAATTATCAAGGTTTAAGTTTACATCTCCGTCTGAATCTACAACTATCTGTCCTTCATCAAGCTTTCCGCTTAATCGATATGTTCCGGCCTTGCTTATTGTAATGACCTTTCCCTCAATGCTTGCTCCGTCTCCGTTTATTGAAACTGTATTATTATCAATACTTATACTTGTTTCATTTCCCTGAGTTTTTTGAGTTTTATTACTGTTTACATTTGCACTTACAGTTGCTGCACTTGCATCCTGTGATGCATTGCATGCTCCTAAGCTAAGCATCAGTCCCATTCCCATCAATGAAAATGCAATATTTTTATTAATCTTCTTATTCTTATCTGTTGTCTCTCTTTTCATAAGCTCCTCATTTCTCTTATATTCAAATTATTTTTAAAGGAATGTTTTCCTTTCATGCCCTAAGAATACACAAGTAAACTGAAATGAAACTGAAAAAAACAGGCTAATTTGTGAAGAATATGTGAAAAAAAGCCTTACAAACAAGTTTAACTTGAATGTAAGGCTTTTTATATTTACTCAAATATTTTATTTTATCTCCACTTGACAGCTTCTCAATGTTTCCAGTGCGGCATTATGCTTTTCAACAGTAACTCCGGCACAGCAATTTGAATCAACTGAAATTTTTACTTCCGGCAGAAATGCTTTAATTAAAAGTGCATTTGATACAACACATATATCGGTGCAAAGTCCTACCAACTCTATTTCAATATCTTCCTTTTTTGATATCTCAAGCATCTTATTTGCCAGATCCACACTTCCGAAACTCGGTTTTTTAAAGATATTTTCCGGATCAATAAGCTTTGATATATCCGGATGCAACTCCCAACCATTAGTATCTTCTATACAATGCTCTACCGGAAGATTCTTACCTTCCTGACTTTGAAGATAACTGTCTTTATGAGTATCCATAGTCGCAAATACATCTTCTTTTTTGTACTCCTTGATTTTATCTGTTACACCTTTTACAATGGCCTCCGCTTCCTTTGTTCCAAGGCTCCCGTCAATAAAATCATTTTGCATATCTATAACAATCAATATCTTTCTCATATAACCTCCACTGTAATATTTTATTTAAATTCCTAACACAGCTCTTTTGTCTTTCGTATTATAACACATGTCTTTATTGACATTAAACCTAAAAATACAAACCTGTAATAACCATTGTACTATGAGTATCTTGATAAATTGTTGATAAATTGTTAAGATTTTGATATAATTGTCGTCAGTGATACTTCACAATTTTTATTTTTTGGAGGAACGAAAAGTGAGAACATTTTTGACAATACTTATTGTCATACTCGTTATATTACTTGTCGCCTTAGTTGCACTATACTTCTTCGGAAGAAAAATGGAGACAAAACAAGTAGAATCCCAGGCCGCTATGGAAGCTGCCAAACAAACTGTTTCTATGCTTATTATAGATAAAAAGAAACTGAAGATAAAAGAATCAGGTTTGCCGAAAATCGTTTATGAGCAAACCCCATGGTACCTCAAATGGTCTAAAGTGCCTATTGTAAAAGCAAAGGTAGGTCCGAAGATCATGACATTGATGGCAGATGAAAAGGTATTCGCATCTATACCGCTAAAGACAGAAGTAAAAGCGGTAGTAAGCGGTATTTATATCTCAGATATAAAGAGTGTAAAGGGCGGTAAAATCGTAAAAGCCGAGCCTAAGAAAAAAGGCTTTTTTGCAAAACTTTTCAAAAAATAATAAAATGCAGATGTCCCCGCTAATCCTAAGATTAGGGGGACATTTTTTATTTGGTAGTCAAACCGATTTGTATCTTTTCATCCTCAGTAAGTATTCTTCCCGAAAGAATACTGTCTATCTCATTAGCTACCTCTTCTTCATTAAGTATCTTGTACACTGTTGACTCGATATATTGATTGTTTTTTCCGGCATTGAAATCATAATCAGCATAATAATTTTGATCTACAGCTATCATCTTACCGTCAGAAGAAATATGTCCGTTTACAGCATATTCTTTCAATGTGGAGTTAAGAGCCATCTTGAGTCTTCCTGTTGAAAAATCCACTACATAGCATTTTCTTTCAGTATCATTATTTCTGATCATAAGCAATATATCGGCATTTGCATTATACAGATTGACATCTTTAAGACTCAGAGGTGTTTGACTGCAGGCCTCATCCATTTCCCATGATTTCAGTCCTGTTTTACTGCTCCAGGTAAATGCCGTATTATTTTGTATTCCCTTTGCTCTTATTTCACCTGCACCGTTTTCTACGTATAATACTTCTCCCGGTATATCTTCTATATGTTCACCGGTCTCAAGATTATATATCGAAGAAATTCCCGAATATTTATTTATAACAAATATCTTTGAATCCTCCGACAATTTTATATTTCCTGAGCTTTCCTTTATATCGTTGTAATTTTTTACTTTCTCAAAAGAGTCTGTACTATATACATTCAGACCTTCTACAGCGTCAAGTACAAATATCTGCTTTGAATCATTGCTAAATGACAGTATTGAATCCATTGCATTTATATATATATTGTTGATTGTATCATTTTCAATATCATAAATACTTAATGTAGGCTTTTTATCCGGCGTATCCTTATCTATTCCCAAAACAGTGTAATATCTTCCGTCATTTGATATCTTTTGATCTTTGAAAGTTGCTGCTATTCCATATGTAATATTATTGTTAAAAGGTATTTTCTTGCTCGTTTTACCGTCATCTTCCGATATAAATACATCATTCCCGTCAAACAAAAGCATTTTTGAAGAATCATTTGAATTTGACACTATTCTTGCATATATGGAATCCGAAGATATTCTTGACTTTAAATCTATTATCTTTATTGTCTGACTGTCATGAGAACTTGCCAATACTTTGCTTCCGTCTTTTAAAAATATATATTCTATCGGCAATATTCCGCCATAATTTAAATTACTGTCAGTTATAGCTCCATCCTTCCATACAGAATAATTTCCGTTTTCCGAAAATCCGACTACAGTATTTGTATTGCTGTTGTAAGTATAATACTTTAAGTCCTGAATATATATTTTATTAATTGTCTCTCCGGTTTTTCCATCCAGAATATATACAGTATTATTTGATTTTATCGCTATTTTATCGCCATTCTCACTTTCATATATTACCTTGGGATCATTAAAGTTAATAGATATCTCCTGATGAAATAATTCCCTGTTATCATATTTGACTTTTATTAAATCATTCTGTGTATTTAATAAAATACTTTCTCCGTCAGCTGAATAGGCTGCCGTTTTGTACTGTTTATTTTTTATTACTCCGGGTTCCACCGTATTAACTGTAAGACTTGGAATAACTTCTATTATACTTCCGTCTGTGAGACTTCTTCTTGTTATCTGATCGTCACTGTCCGGATTTGTAATTATAATTGCCTCACTTGCATCACTCTTTATATCGGCATTTTTTATAAGAGAGTCAATTACAAATCCTCCTGTCTGCTTCCAGTCAGCGGTGTCATATAAATAGAAATTGGTAGAGGTATTATTATTAAATGTAATAAGTGTCAGTTTTGAATCATCTTCTGAAAATCTGACAAGCATAGGTACACCCTCGGTTTCTATCTTTGCCCTTTCTTCACCTGTTTCAACATCATATATAATACATGTATTATCAAATGAAAATGATGCCAGATATCGATTGTCATTAGAAAATCTCACCACCTTCACCTGCTGAGTATGTCCCGGCAAGATTTTTAATACTTCTCCGTTATCTACACTTGCAATTGCCGTATAATTGTTATCAAATCCGTAAGCTACATATTTTTCATCCTTACTTACATCCATATATGTAAAGATATTTTTAGTAGATATGGAAGTCAATGTTGAAGCTCCGCTGTGATATATCATACTGTTGAATATCGTATCCTCTTCAGCCTTCAAAGTATCATAATATTTCATATCAGGTTTTATAGACTTCATGGCTTCCTTTGCCACTAAAACAGCCTTGATAAAATCTCCCTCTTTTGTAAAGTCCTTAGACCTTTTCATAAGTATGCTTGCATTTGACTGTACCGCCTCCTGCCTGGCAAGTTCCGCCTTTTGATAAGCATTTGCCATAAACAGACCGAATATCAAAAATACCACTCCCGATAAGGTGGAAACAGTCAAAATTCTCTTGTTTTTTCTCTCCTTATCTCTTTGCTTTAAATCCCCGAAGCTGCAGCCAAGAACAGTGGCCATTATCCTGTATTTTTCAGTTTTTAATATGTCTAAAGATTTCTTTGTAAGCTCTTTTAACTTTGACTTATCACTCTGTTGCAGTTTTTCATACCCTGAAAAATCCGTTTTAAATATATCATCAGGTCTTATATCTGCAGCCAGTATCTCATGTCCGTCATCTTTTTTCATTTCTTTAAGAGGTAAAGGAAATGCTTCATCAGGTTCACCCTCTATAAGTACAGGTATTATCCTCTCCTCACCGTGCAAACTCTTAAATATCTCTATCTCTCTTTGACACCACTCTGAAAGCGGCGTTCTCTTTGAACATATAACAATTAAGTATCTGCTTGTTGCAAGCGCTTCTTCTATTGAAGCACTTAAATCTCTTGCAGCAAGCTCCTCTCTGTCACGAAACACTCTGAATGTAGGCCTTTTACCGTTTTGATAAAATTCCTTAGGTGCTTTAAATGTCTCTATTAATTGGTGAACCTGTTTAGCTATACTTTGATCAGGCTCCACATGTCTATAGCTTATAAAGGCGTCATACTTATAACTTTTCTCTTTATATTCATTTGCCGCCTTTTGCATTTCATCTACATTTTGCCTGTGATTTTGTTCTTTTTCCATTCTCAATCCTCTCTCTGAAATAAAGTAAATACCGATAATAAATCATATTCCGGATGGCAGGTGTCAAACTTTTCACCTATTATTATTTTCCAATCATCTATCAAACATGGATGTGTCTTTAGGTTCTCATCCTTCTTTTCACCATACTTAAAGTTCATAGCATAATAGCTGTTACACCATCTCTTATGTTCAAGTCTTGATAAGAAATCAAGTACGGGAGCATTTTTTAGATATTCACAAAACTTTTTCTTGAACTCTTCATTATCAACTTTTCTGATTTCCTGCAGTGCACTGAATTCTTCAAACTTTAAATTCAGATAAGCTTTTATCTCATCCTCAGATTTATCCGAAAATATCTTTCTTACTATCTCTTCCTTTACCCTGTCATGTGCGGCAGATAATCTTGACGATGTCTTCTTCACATATGAGAGCTCATTCCATTTCTGTCCGTCTCCCATACCTGCTGCCGCTGAAGATATGTTATAGCTGTCATTAAACTGCTTTGCTCTCTTATCAAGTGCCGCCCTTATCATAACATCTTCTGTCATAATCTGCGAAACATCTCCGAAAATTTTTATATTATCATTATTTTTAGGTAATACATAACTTAAATCTATATTTGATACATTTCTTATTATCTTCGGAACACCTTCAAAATACCGGTTTAAAAGCTTCAAGTTTTTAAGACTCTTAACGATATCTTCGTTCATCAAAAAAACAAGAGACAGATCCGTTTCGTTTTTTATACTTTTAAGATAATCATACATCATATTTCTTTCAGAGCTGAGACTCATTATCTGTATATCCAAAGAATTATTTAAGCCCTCATTGTCCACCAGGAGCTCTTTCATCTTCCTGTCCGCATCCCTGTCTATGATGCTTACCCTTGTATTTTCCTTTAACGACATGGTCATATCGTTTGAAATAAACTTTAATAATGTAGAAGTCAGCTCATTTATACCTATTATTAAAATATGCATCCTTTTGATATTTTCATCAATCAGCTCAGGAGTCACTGCATCACCTATACCGGAGAGGGCCTCTACATTACTTGATATACTTTTGCTTACACATTTATCCGATATAAGCATTCTTACAGTCAGATCTCTCTCATCAAAATGTACTGTATCTATATTTTTTAGACTCTCTTCTTTTTTTCTTTCCTGAGCTATCATATCCTCTATATATGAGGACACTGTTTTTGACTCACATTTTACATAGCATGTAATATGTCTTTGAGGTTTTATTCTCTTTATAACATTTGTGTACAGAGCATAATTTTCAAGATCCGCATCGGCACAAAAAAACATATACTTTGCCTTATTTATATTGAGTGCGGCAAATAGCTCTCTTATCTCATTTCTGTCACTGTTTTCAAAATCCGTCTGATAAACGGCAATGCCCTTTTTCTCATACTTGTTTTTCATATTGTCATCTATGAAATTCTTTGAAATAAGTGATATCTTATATGAACTTTTTTCATCTATAAGATTATTTATCAATGTTTCACCCATAAGAGAGTTCTCAAATACCAAAATATGATTTCTGCTTATCTTATTTACAACTATGTTTTTCATATGTAAAAGAGTATTTGAAATTTTGGTAAATACAAAAGTGGACGTAAGTATCGGTGCAGTCCATTTTGCAATCTCATAGAAAATATTTGTTTTATCACTTGGTGAAATCGGAGGTGCAAATAAAAACAGTTTTATAATGCCGTATAATACGGCAGAGATCAGTTGGAAAGGATCGTCTATCTTTGAACTGTAATATTCATACATCCCTTGAAATCCGAAAAGAATTGTCATAACAAGTATGACAAGATATATTTTCTTTTTGTAATAGGTTTTATTTTCTCTCATACTACCACCTTTTTTAGTTGTTAAACCTTATAAAAATGTAAGGCATCGCACTAATTATATCTTATCAGTGCAATGCCTTACAACTATAGTTTATAACAACAAACTTAATGATTTATAAAGTATTCCGGATTATAAAGTTTTTACAAATCTGTCAAATGCTTCCTGACCTTCACTCGTTCTCTTATAAACACCCGCACATTCCAAAACCTTTACAAAAACTTTGCTGATTTCATCCTGTACAATACCGTGAATATTTTCGGAATTGATATTGTATTTATCAATCCATCCGTCTACCCAGTCCGCATGCTTTTCCAATTCTTCACTGCTTCTTAAATCCTTTTTTGAAAGAATATACTCCTCAAGTAGTGCCATTTCTTTTTTAAGTCTTGCAGGAAGTACCGCAAGTCCCATTACTTCAATAAGACCTATATTCTCCTTCTTGATATGATGAAGATCCGCACTTGGGTGATACACCCCCCATGGGCTTTCATCAGTTGTGATATTATTTCTAAGTACAAGATCTATCTCATACAAATCTCCATTCATTCTTGCAATCGGTGTAATTGTATTATGAGGAGTTCCGTCAGTTTCTGCAAATACAAATGCATCCTTATCGGTATAAGCCCTCCAGCTTGATAAAATATGATCGGAAGCCTCCACAATCCTGTCTATATCCTTACCTTGAAGTCGGATAACCGACATAGGCCATTTTACAATACCTGCTCTAATATCCTCATATCCGGGAATCACAAAATTTCTGTCATACCCCGCCTTTGCCATAGCAAACACATAGCCGCCGCCCTGGAAATGATCATGGCTTAAAATAGAGCCTCCCACTATAGGAAGATCCGCATTTGATCCTGCAGTATAATGCGGAAACAGCTTTACAAACTCTAAAAGCTTTTTAAATACCGCCTTATCTATCTTCATAGGTTTGTGCTGTTTATTAAATATTATGCAATGCTCATTGTAATACACATATGGTGAGTACTGTAAAAAATAATCCTCTCCGTCAAGAGAGATAGGAATTAATATAAGATTCTGTCTTGCCGGATGCGAGAAATGTCCTGCATATCCCTCATTTTCCATACAAAGCAAACAGCTTGGATATCCTGATTTCTTTGCCTGTCCTGCTTTGGCTATATCTCTCGGATCCTTTTCAGGCTTTGAAAGATTAATAGTAATATCTATAGGTCCGTACTCCGTTTCGGTAACCCACTTTTCATCCTTTGCAATTCTGTCTGTACGTATATAATTCGTTCTCTTGCTGAATTTATAATAATAATCAGTAGCCAGTTTACTGCTTATATGATATATCTCTTTAAACATTCTTCTTACGGTTGAAGGCATAGGAGTAAGCTGTCCCATAATTTTTGTATCAAAAAGATCTGTCATTGTTACGGTATCATCCTCAATAATACCCTTTTCATAGGCAAACTTACACATATCGGAGAGTATATCCACAAGCGCTCTTTCCTCAGTCACCTCTTCTTCTTCAAACTCTATCTGACCGAAAAGATCCAGCAATCGGTTTGTAACATATACTCTGTCATCTTCATCCACAAGATACTCTCGCATACCGTAAGCCATAAGTTCATTGATAAGCCTGTTAATCATTTTTTTGCTCCCTAAACCAATTCTTTGTTTTTTCACATATAACACTCTGCAAGTTAATTATCAATCAAGAAATCCACAATTGCAATAGATAAAAATTTCAATACTAACGAAAATTTATTCTTTTTAAAATAAAAGAGCTGTTGACAAACATTTATGTTTGCAGCAGCCCCTATCTTTATTGAAATATTATATTGTAGAACAGATTCAATACTCCCGAGAGAAGCATTACCGATATAGGATTCTTATTATACTTTACCAAAAGTACTAAAGATATACCGAATATAAAAACCATATGTAGCCTGATATCATCTATTTTTAATCCGTTAAATCCGAATGCTGACTGTAATATCTTTATTCCCGATATTGCAATCAAAACTACCACAGCCGGTCTTAATACGGAAAGTATTGTTTGCAGTATTGTGAGCTTTTTATATTTCATATACATCCATGAAAGAAAAATAAGTAGTACGCTTGACGGAAGTATACAACCGAAAGTGGCAACTATTGCACCCGGTATACCGCCTATTCTGATACCTACAAAGGTAGCCGAATTCACTGCAATAGGACCCGGTGTCATCTGAGATATGGTAATGAGATCTGTAAACTCCTCAGGTGTAAGCCAATGGTATGCATCTACCACTTCACTTTGAATGATAGGCATTGCCGCATAACCTCCACCAAAACTGAAGGCGCCTATTTTTAAAAAACTTATAAACAATTTTAGGTAAATCATTTACTTTTCTCCACATTTTTTGATATAAAGGTCTTTATAATTCCAACCAAAATGCAAATTAATATAATATATATCACATTAACTTTAAAATAAAAATTCAAAACAAAGGCAGCCAACATTATAAGGATATTAAAAAAGCCTTTCTTTACTACACCTACCCCCATCTGAAAACTTACAGAAGCAATTACCGCACCCACTCCCGATTGCATACCTTCAAGCATAAAAGCAATATATCTGTTTTCTCTAAACAAAATATAAAACATTGATATAATAGAAATTATTAAAAAAGGAGGAATGACAGTGGCGACTATTGCCACAATAACTCCTAAAATTCCTGCAATCTTATATCCGACCACTATGGCTCCGTTTACTGCAATTGCTCCCGGTGCCGACTGTGCAATAGCTACCAAATCAAGCATCTCATCATTTTCTATCCAATGATACTCATCCACAAACTTTTTCTTCATCAAAGTAACTATGACATAGCCGCCACCAAAGGTGAATGCACTCAAATAAAGCGTTGAAATAAAAAGCTTAATAAGAATTTTCCTATTCATATGCTTTTACGATTTCATCAATCTTTTTTAATTCTTCTTCACTGAATGAAGTATTTTCTATAGCTGCAATATTATCAAGTACCTGTGAAGGTTTGGATGCACCTATAAGTACCGATGTCATAACATCATCCTTAAGTACCCATGAAAGTGCCATCTGTGCAAGACTTTGATTTCTCTCTTTTGCGATATCATTTAATTTTCTTATAGCTTCCAGTTTCTTCTCCGTAAGATTATTCTCATTTAAAAATCTTCCGTCGTTTGCTACTCTGCTGTCACTTGGTATACCGTTAAGATATCTGTCACTCAAAAGTCCCTGTGCCAAAGGACTGAAAGATATAATACCCTTCTTTAATTTGCCTGCCATATCCTTTAAACCGTTATTTTCAACAGTTCTGTCAAAGATTGAATATCTGTTTTGATTTATTATAAAAGGAACTTTAAGCTCATCCAAAATCTTTGCAGCCTGCTCCAAAGTCTCTCCGTCATAGTTTGAAATTCCTACATATAATGCCTTACCGCTGTTTACTATCTGCGCCAAAGCACCACAGGTCTCCTCAAGCGGTGTATTCTTATCCATTCTGTGGTGATAGAATATATCCACATATTCAAGTCCCATTCTCTTTAAACTCTGATCAATACTTGCTATCAGATACTTTCTGCTGCCGAAATCTCCGTAAGGACCGTCCCACATTGTATATCCGGCCTTTGTACTGATTATCATCTCGTCTCTGTACTTTCCAAAATCCTCTTTTAATATAATTCCGAAATTCTTTTCGGCACTTCCGGGTGCCGGACCATAGTTGTTTGCAAGATCAAAATGAGTGATACCGTTGTCAAAAGCTGTAAACAAAATATCCTTCATACTTTCAAGATTGGAATGGTCTCCAAAATTATGCCAGAGTCCAAGAGATACCAACGGCAATTTTAATCCGCTGTTCCCACAATAAGCATATTTCATTTTCTCATATCTGTCTTCCTTTGCAAAATACATAAAAACCCCTTTCAAATATCAATTTTCAAATTCCTTGAACATCATTAAAAAAATCATTGTAAGCATTCCTGCCGCAATCAAAATAGCCTTTTCATTAAAAAGCCCTACTGCAAAATATCCTAAAGCGGTACCGGCTATAAATATCAATATACATATATAATAATATAAACCCTTCTCTAAAGACAATTTGTCACCGGTACTGATTCCACGATAAAGATTCTGCGTTCCGCTCTTTAAATTTCCGGTACACATTGTAGTTGCTATTACAACATCTCTTATTTTAGGGAATGTGGCAAACTGCACTCCCGATACCAAAGATATTATGGAATTGGCAATTTGGTTCATATCCTGCGGCAAAAATGCCACAACTATAAATGCTGCTATTTCAAGCAGTAAAGGAATCTGCCTCCAATGTATCATATCAATTTTTTCTTTTCTACGCTTTATTATTTCAGATATAGCCACTCCTATGGCAAAGGATGTTATAGGTATAATATAATTTACCGATTCTAAAAACTTTCCTTCACATATCTTTAATGTCATCAGTATAATATTACCTGTCTCGGCATTGGCAAAAACCTTTCCACGGTTTATATATGAATAAGCATCCATAAATCCTCCGGAAAGTGCCAAGAACAACCCGACCGTTATGGACTCTGAAGTCTGCCATCTTTTCATTTTATCCCTCTTAATCTAAAAGAATACCTTTTTATTTTAAACCATTACATCGATAAATTAAAGCAATAAAAAAAGTATAGCCTATATTTTTATATAAACTATACTCTTAAAATTTACTTCAATGATGTAAATGCATCCAAAGCCTTTTGTGCTTTTTCTTCAGAAGTACTGCTCGCTGTAATAATTGCCATGAAGTTTCCGGACTTTATATAGATCTGCTTTCTGTACACGGTATAATCACCGCTTGTATCCGTAGCACTCATTGCTATGGTTTCTCTACCGTTAAACATTGCCTTGGCACTCTCCACACTGACATTTACCATACCTGAAGCTTTGTACTGCTCCTGGAGTTTGGCTACAACATTTTCCAATTCGGTTTCAGTCTCAAAAGGTGTACCCATCTTTTCTATGACAACATTTACATTGCTGACCCCTGTACCGTTCTCACTGGTAGCGTATAAATCCATATATATACTTTCATCCGCTTCTTCCTGTGTCATACCGGCTTGCTTTATAAAAATATCTCTCATCTGAGCGATATTATCTCTGCTTTCCATCTTGTAATTATTTGCAGGCGCATCAAACCTGATATTAAAAACTTCATTTGTATATACTGAATCTTCTTTTCTGCCTCTGTAATATTGTATATCATCTTCGGCATGTGTCTCTTCCTGTATAACTTCGGCCTGTGTTGTGGTTTCCTCTGTAGTAGGTACTTCGGTAGTAGTATTGGCTACAGTTGTTTCCGCCTGAGAGGCAGTTGTCTCGGCATTAGTTTTGCCGCTACATGCAGTCATCACAACCGATAAAAACAATATAGGTATAAAAATATTTTTCTTCATTGTCATCACTCCGTGTAATAAATAATTCCCGAGTATTCTAGAATCCATCTGTGACTAAATTCTGATAAGATATTACAACAATGTGATTAAAATGTAAATATTTTTTTAAACTCTCTTCTGTAATCATTAATAATTAGCCTAATTCTTTTTATATAAAGGCTCTTGTTTCATCATATTACTTGCAAAATCTGCCTGTTTTAAAGTGGCAAAATCCAGATATACCACTTCTCTAAGCAAATCTCTGCAGCTCTCATAAACACTCTTATAGTATTTTCTTACATCTTCATCATCTATATCCATTATTATAAGATATGATTTTGTACCTGTCTCATCCACCCTAAGCATCATGTCTATTAATTTTATCTCTCTATGAGCATTTCCAAAGGCAATTAATCTCTTTTTTATAGCTGATACTTCTTCATTATCTGAGGGATACACCAAAAGATTTTCCTCACCGGCTTTTGTAACCTTTTTTTCTATAACTGCCTCTCCAAATTGGCTTTGATACCCCGGTGAATTAACTATACGGTTGATACTTTCCTGATTCATATAAAAAGACGTAGGACCGTAAGGATTAATAATAAATCCACCGTCATTCTTTAAACATCCTAAAATATCGGGGAATCTTACAATGATTGTTTCCCGTTTCCAGTTTGCAGGTCCTTTATCCGCCCAATTTTTCAAAGCAGCCCAGTCTGTAAATACCAGAAGTGCAGTTACTCCACCTTCAAGATTTATACCGTAAATATTTATTTTTGTACCTTTTTTTAAAACAGTCTCTCCGCTGCCCTTAAAATCTCCCGACATATGTATGGGCAACAGATAATGTGCACTTACCATCTCACGGAAAAATAGATTTACAAAATCTTCATCCTTATAGTAATTATCATATTCATATAAAAGCCCAAGTATATATGGATTTTCCACCGCCTTATTCACATCGGATTCTATCTGAAATTCTATATTTGTAAGTAAAGCGTATTTAAAATCATCCGACTCGTCTATATGTTCAAACCATATATTTGCATACGAATCTTTTATTACTTCCAAATCATTTCCTGCACCGTCTGTAATCTTTGCAATTTTAAGATGAGATACTTTACCGCTTTTAAAAAGTACGGTTACTTCCTCTTTACTTACCGTACCTTGCACATATCCTTCAAGTACTATACTTCCCGTATCTTTACAGCTCTTTACCAACATGGTAAATCTGTTTTTAACTGTTTCAACCGATTTATTTTCTTTATTATCAATACTTTTTTTAGATGAAAAAGCATCTTTTATCTTATCCCAAAACATAGTTACTGCGCTTTTGTAAAGGCGTTCAAACAGTCTTTAACAACCTTTTCGTCTTTAGCATTTATAACTATAACTGATACATCCTTTCCCGACTCTAAAAACACCTGTGTATGATACTGTGTAACACCGTTTGCGGTTAACTTTGCATTTATACAAGGAGCATCCTGACCCAAAAATTTTATAGTTGTACTTTCCGCCTTAATATCTCCCGCACCCTCACTATCCTTATTGATTTTCGCTATATTTCCGTCTATATATGCCTTTAAATCCGAGGTTATATTTACAAGTCCGAATAATACAGAGCTGCTGTTTGCAGTGTCATGTGCATACATTTTTAATGTATCATCATGTGTCTTTTTTTGCATATCACTAAGATCCTCGGTACTTACCATCTCCATATTTACAGACTTAGCATCAAACTTTATATTAAACACTTTATTGGTATATATACTGCCGTCATATGTACCGTTCATATCTTCATTGTTTGCGCGCTCAGCAGTGCTTTCTACAGTACTTGCAACAGAACTCTCTGTCTTACTTTCAGCTTTGTTATCGGCCTTGTTACCTCCACAAGCAGTTATGGAAAGAGCAGACAAAACTACAATACCCGCCATTATAAGTTTAATATTCTTCTTCATTTTTCCTCCATAGTACAAAATATACTTTTTATTTGAGTATATCACTTATTAAAATAAAAATAAATTGTTCAACCAAAAAAGCACACCTTTTTTATCAAGGTATGCCTTTTATTATAAATAATGTTTACTCCGCCTTTGTAAACATATCAAGTCCTTTAGAGCTTTCTTCAGCATTTGTTGTTATTGTCGCAATTGTATATATTCTTCCTCCAACCTCAACAAAAGCCTGAGTTGTATACTGAGTTACTCCACCCATAGTTAAATCTGCAACTATAGCAGGTACATCCTTGTCCATTAATTTTGTTGTAGTGCTTTCAATCTTTAAAGCATCCTTTCCTAAGGATTCATTATTTTTCTTTGTTGTCTCAATATACTCATCCATATAGGTCTTTAAATCTGTACCTTCATCCAATATGCCTATCATAGCTATTTTAGTATAATTATTGTTGTAAGCATAAAGTTCCAATTTTCCTTCAGACTGGATTCCCATAGCTTCAAGCTCAGCTTGATCTGCTATTCTCATATCATTGGCTGTGGCATCAAACTTCAAATTCAAAGCCTTATTTGTATAAACATTATCTGCAGTAACTCCTGCAAAATCCTCTGCAGGGATATCGGCTTCACTTGAAGCTTCTGCGCTGCTTTCTTCTTTCTTTTCTTCAGTAGCTGCTTCTGCGCTTGTTTCTTTACTTTGTGCTTCAGAAACACTTTCACTTCCCACTGTTGCTTCAGCCTTTTTGTTACCTCCACATGCGGTTACAGCCAATACCGATGCTATAGCCAATACCGCCAATTTAAAACTTCTTCTCATAATGTCCTCCGTTTTATATAACTTTTTTCGTACTGATTATACAAGACAGAACATATAAAAGCTTTAGGATTTGTATTAATTTTTATTTAAGATAATTTAGGTTTAATATGATTTATTCGTATTTCTGAAATAAATCAAGTCCGGCCTGTGCCTCTTTTTCATCCTTTCCACTTGATACTATAATCATCATGTAATCATCCTTTACTACAAAGAGATATTTCTGACACTGTTTTGCAACTGTTGTATCCACATAAATATCCAAACATGATAATTCCTTACCGAGAAAATATGCATCCGATTTCTTTACCTCTGAACTTTTTAGCTGATCTTTAGGGACTTTACTAAGTTGACTTTCCATTATCTCTTTTTGTGCATCCAAATATTCGTCCATAGGCATTAACACATTATTTTTTGCCAACGAAACACTGATTCTCTTTGTAGTATCGGTATTGTCGACTGCAAACATATCTATAAATGATTTGCCGTCTTCAATATGCTTCTTTACGGCAGCTACATCCGATCTTTCTATGCCGTCATTTCCCATATTTTTAAGTCCTTCATCGCTTACAAAATCAAGACCTGTTTTGCTTATATCAAACTTTATATCAAGCATCTTATTTGAATAAACTTTATCACTTATGCTTCCAAGCACAAGAGTACCCTCAGAGTCGTTAACCTCAGTCGTATCCTCAACGGATTCTTTATTTGTATCGGATTTAAATGACTCTTCGGTTTCACTTGTTTTTCTACCTGCTTTTATACCGCATCCTGAAAAACAAAGTGATAAAGCAGCAGCCAGTATTCCCAATTTAAAAATTCTCTTCATAGTCTCCTCCAAATATTTTTATTCCTCAATTTTACTAATTGCATCAATCATTTGTTTTGCTGATAACTCATCACCGGCAAATGCATATATCTCCGCAATATAATTCCCAACTTTTAAATATACAACTCTTTTATATAAGCTCTGCCCATATTTTTTTATGTGTATAATTATGTATGGTCCGGTTTCTCCCAAAAATTCAGCTTCATCTTTTTTTACTTCTGCGTATGTACCATTCATATCATATCTATCTTTGAATACAACCACTTGCCTGTTTATATAGCTGTCAAGATCCTTTAGCATATCCTCCTTTTTTATCATAACAACTAATATACCTCCATTTTCAATATCTGCACGCATATCTACAATATCTATCACCACTTTCGAGAAGTTCCAATACCTCATCAATATCCCACTTTTTTTCATAGGTACTATAAAATCTATCATTTTCTTCTTCCCTACTTTTTATCTTCATGCCAAGTGATTTTTCATCAAATCTGATTCCGAACATCTTGTTTATGTAAATACCGTTGTTTATCTCACCAATAGAAAACTTAAAATCATTATCAACAATTTCCGCACTCTCATCATTCTCATTTATACTATCTGAAGAATCAGTCACTTCATCACTATCAATCTCAACTTTATTATCTAATACTTCAAATTAATTTAAATCCGTCTTTTGGTGCCGATGAATATTCTCCCCCTGAAGAAATAATGGTTATATATTTTCCTCTTTTTATAAATGCTAAATCTATGGTTGCTGTTCCGTCATAATAAACCTTTTTAAATTCTATACCCGGAACCTCTTCTCCAAATAACTCTATTGTTTTCTTTTTTGAATCAAAGTCTTTTTTCAGTTTATTAAGTTCTTTTTCAAGGAATGTATTCAAATCATATTCGGATTTATAAACAAATATTGAAATAGCTAATTTATTATCAGGTGTAGTAGCATGCATATCTACAAAATAATCACCTTTATTTAAAACCTCTTTTACAGACTCTATATCTGCTCTGTCAGAATCATTATATCCAAACTTCTTTTTAATTTCCTCATCATTTCTAAACCTTAAATTATTAGCTTTACCGTCAACTTTTAAGTTAAGCATCTTATTTGTATATATACCGTTTTCAATTTCACCGACGGTGAACTTTACATTTGCATCTAAATCAAAAATATATTTTGGCTCTACATGCTCTTCATAATCCGGAGCTACAAACATACTCAAAACTTCCTGAATATCCTTGCTGTCTTTGCCCTCAACTTTTATCTCAATAAAATAATCATCAACTTTCATATATAAAATACTTTCAGCATATTCTATTCTTTCTCCGTTTAAGCGAATATCTATGCTCTGTACTTCTTTATCCGACAATGTTTGCGTTGACAATTTCACTTCAGCATTATCATATTCTCCTTCATATTCTTTTTTTGTTTTTGGAGCTCAGCTTCAATATGTTTTTCCATGCCTTTTTCTTCGATTTCTCTATATATCTTTATACCGACATATCTGTTTGCATCTGACTTATCTAAGGCTTCCATATCATTTATATAATTTCTCTTATCTTTACCGATCTGTGTAGAGTCCGTATCCGAGTATTCTTTCATACCTTCTATTTCTTCTCTGCCGAGCACATACATATTATGTATTTTACCGTTAAGTTTTAACTGAAACATTTCATTTATATATACATCTTTACGTACTTCTCCAATATAATCATCTGAATATTCCGTATCTGAGTATTTTAAATCCTGATGTTCTGAATCCAAATTTTCTACATTTTTTAAATTATTTCTACAACCTGAAATCAGTAATATAATTACTGCAATAAACCATATAATTACTAATTTTAAGGTTCATTTCATAGACTCCACCTCATGTGCAAAATACAAACCGGAACATATAAAAGCTTTAGGATTTGTATTAATTTTTATTTAAGATAATTTAGGTTAGTAAATATTATTTCTCAAGTTTTGTAAACATATCTATATATTTACTTGCACCTTCTTCACTGTCTGCATATGATGTTATCTCCGCAACATAATTTCCTACTTTAAGAAATACAATCTTTTGATATGCTGTATTTCCATTATCGGTCGCTCTTACAGTTACATAAGGCATAGTTTCACCTATGAACTCACCACTGCCTTTTTGTGTTTCAACCTCCATTCCCATTCTCTCCATACCTTGTTTTATTCCTACTACAGCTCTGTCCGCATAAGTATCTGTATCTTTTATATTTTCTTCCTTTTTTATCATTACACTTACAGAACCTTTTTCACTTACGGCATGCATATCCACAAATTTTTTGCCCGTATCAAGATATTCTGTTACCGCTTTAATATCAGATTCATTTTTTCCTGTATCATAGAAATTTTTATTTGCCTCTTCCTTATTCGCAAATATCATATCATTTGACTTTCCGTCAAAATATAATCCAAACATTTTGTTTGTATAAATATTATTTTCTATCTCACCTATTTGTACTTCTACATCTTCACTTGCAGTTTCTGTACTTTCAGCAGTACTTATTACTTCATTTGAATTGTCTTTTGTTTCCGCATTTTCTAATTCTTCCTGATTGTCCAATATTTCAATTGAATCAAAACCTGTCTGTGGAGCGGCTGCATAAATTCCACCGGAGATAATAACCATTACATATTCTCCTCTTCTTATAAAGGCAAGTTTCTGATATACTTTTGAATCTTTTCCGTTTATTGTGTATCTTATGCCTTTAACTTCTTTTCCAAGGACATTTACAGTCGTCTTACTCGCATCTAAACTTGGATCTAAATCCGATAATTGTTTATCTAAAAAAGTATCAAGGTCTGAATCAGACTTAAGGATCATCACTGAAACAGCCCTTTTATTTTTTGGTGTAGTCGCATACATATCTACAAAGGCATCACCCTTATCCAATACCTCTTTTACCGAATCAATATCAGATCTGTCTGAATCATTAAATCCGAATTGATTTTTGATTGAATCATCATTTTCAAAATTATACTTATTTTCTTTTCCGTTAACTTTTATATTGAACATCTTATTTGTATATATGCCGTTCTCTACTTTTCCAACAGAGAATTCTTTATAAGTATCTGAATCTACAACATAATTTGATTCAACTTTTTTTGTAGCTTCTACTTTTTGTTCAAAATCTTCACTTTTTTTACCGCAGGCATTCATAGATAACATAGATACAGCCATCAAGCCAATAACAGAAATTTTAAATATTCTTTTCATTTTTCCTCCTTATGTGCAAAATACAAACTCCAACAAAAGTTCTCTATTGCTCAAATACATTTTAATAAAATTATATTCTTCATTCAGCCAAAAATATATTATGCACAATAACGAAATTATGTCCTTTATTTTATACAATATTACTTTAACAATTTCTAAGTACAGCTTATTGCATAATTTTTAAAACTTTAAACACAAAAAGAGCACACCCTGTTTCCAAGGTATGCCCTATAAACTTTTTTATAAAGTTTTAATTACATCATTCCCATTCCGCCGCCTGCAGGCATTGCAGGTGCGTCTTCTTTTATATTGGCTACTGCCGACTCTGTTGTAAGAAGTGTAGATGCAACCGAGTTTGCATTCTGAAGTGCAGATCTTGTAACCTTTGCAGGGTCCAAGATACCTGCCTTAACCATATCAACATACTCTTCTCTGAAAGCATCAAATCCTACACCTTCACTTGACTCTCTTACCTTGTTTACAACAACGCTTCCCTCAAGTCCTGCGTTCTCTACTATTCTGAAAAGCGGTGCCTCAAGTGCCTTAAGTATAATCTTAGCACCTGTTCTCTCATCACCTTCAAGGGTAGCTACAAGCTTCTCAACTTCTTTACTTGCATGGATATAAGCTGAACCGCCTCCTGCAATGATACCTTCCTCAACAGCCGCTCTTGTAGCGTTGAGTGCATCTTCCATACGAAGCTTTGCTTCCTTCATCTCAGTCTCTGTAGCCGCACCGACTCTGATAACTGCTACACCTCCTGAAAGCTTAGCAAGTCTTTCCTGTAATTTCTCTTTATCAAACTCGGATGTAGTTTCTGACAGCTGTGCTTTAATTTGAGCGACTCTGTTGTCAATATCAGCCTTTGAACCCTGTCCGTCAACGATAACGGTATTCTCTTTTTGAACCTTAACACTCTTTGCACGACCAAGGCTTGCAAGTGTAGCATCCTTAAGTTCAAGTCCGAGTTCCTCACTGATCACTGTACCGCCTGTAAGAACAGCGATATCCTTTAACATATCTTTTCTTCTGTCACCATATCCCGGAGCTTTTACAGCTACAACATTGAATGTTCCTCTAAGCTTATTTACTATAAGAGTTGTAAGAGCCTCACCCTCTACATCCTCAGCTATAATAAGAAGCTTCTGTCCTGATTTAACAAGCTCCTCAAGTACAGGTAAGATGTCCTGAATATTTGAAATCTTCTTATCTGTAATAAGTATATACGGATCATCAAGATTTGCTTCCATCTTCTCCATATCTGTACACATATATGCAGAAACATAACCTCTGTCAAACTGCATACCCTCTACAAGGTCAAGCTCTGTCTTCATAGTCTTTGACTCTTCAATAGTGATAACACCCTCGTTTGTTACCTTCTCCATAGCATCTGCTACAAGGCTTCCAACCTCATCATCACTTGCAGATATAGCTGCAACTCTTGCAATCTGGTCTTTTCCCTTTATAGGCTCACTCATCTTTGCAATAGCCTCTACTGCCGCATCTGTAGCCTTCTTCATTCCCTTACGTAAAATTATAGGATTTGCACCTGCCGCAAGGTTTTTCATTCCTTCATTTATCATTGCCTGTGCAAGAACTGTAGCTGTTGTTGTACCGTCACCTGCCACATCATTTGTCTTTGTAGCAACTTCCTTTACAAGCTGTGCACCCATGTTCTCAAAAGCATCTTCAAGCTCTACTTCTTTTGCAATAGTTACACCGTCATTTGTGATAAGAGGTGTACCGAATGATTTATCAAGTACAACATTTCTTCCCTTAGGTCCCAATGTAACTCTAACTGTATCAGCCAGCTTATTTACACCGGCTTCCAATGCTTTTCTGGCTTCAACGCCATATTTAATATCCTTAGCCATATTTACCTCCGTCTAATCTATATAAAATTATTATTCAATTACTGCCAAAATATCATTCTGCTTTACAACGATATATTCTTCCTTGTCAAGCTCCACCTCTGTGCCTGCATACTTGGAATAAATAACCTTGTCGCCAACCTTGACCTGCATCTTTATTTCTTTTCCGTCTACAACTCCTCCCGGACCTACTGCAACAACCTCTGCCTGTGAAGGCTTCTCCTTTGCCTGTCCCGGAAGTACAATACCTGATGCTGTTGTCTCTTCAGCAACCAATTGCTTTAAAACTACTCTATCGAATAAAGGTACTAACTTCATTTTGTATTCCTCCTAAATGTTTATAAACTTAACTATGAAGTTTTATACCACTTTTTATTAGCAGTGTCAAGGTTTGAGTGCTAATATTCTTAATAAATTAAAAATCAGCCTCAACTTTAACAGTTTATGGCTGATTTCTTTTATTTCTTATTTTAAAAACTTATCATATATTCCAAATACGAATATAAATAATACTATTATCGGCAATATAAATGTAAGGTAGAATCTCATCCAGTTCTTCATCTTAAGACCTTCACCCTTATTACACTCCTTGAGATAATTATCCCATCCCCATCCGTATCTGCTTACACAAAACAGTAGATATACCAAGGAACCGAGCGGCAAAATAATATTACTTACAAGGAAATCCTCAAGATCAAGTATTGTTCCTCCAAAAGGCTTTAGCCAATCAAATGCCCATGCACCAAAACCTAATACACATGGTAATGAAAGTACTATTATTAATATCAAATTAAAAAGACTTACCTGTTTTCTTGACTTCTTTGTAAGGTCCATACCGCATGAAACTATATTTTCAAACACCGCAAGTACTGTAGAGAATGCGGCAAATGACATAAATATAAAGAAGAAACTTCCCCATAGTCTTCCAAGAGGCATCTTATTAAAGATATTCGGCAAGGTGATAAATATAAGTGCAGGGCCTGATGTCTGATCCACACCATATGTAAATGTAGCCGGGAAGATAATAAGTCCTGAAACTATAGCTACGAAAGTATCAAGTATAACTATTGTCACAGACTCTCCAAGCATACTTCTGTCATTACTTATATAACTTCCGAATATAAGCATTGCACCTATTCCAAGGCTTAATGTAAAGAATGCCTGATTCATAGCACCGGTTATAACATTACCTATACCTGTTTCTTCTATTCTGCTTATGTTCGGTACAAGATAATATTTAAGTCCTTCTGCAGCACCTTTTAAGAAGAATGAATTTATTGCAAGTATAATCATTACCACAAGCAGTGTAACCATAACTATTTTTGTAATATTCTCAAGTCCCGCTTCAAGTCCTCTTGATACTATAAACATACCTGCAACTACTACCACCACCATCCAAAAGATCATGATGGAAGGCTGTGAAAGCATTGTATTAAATACATTTAAAACTCCGTCCGAATCCAGACCTTCAAATCTGCCTGTTATAGTCAGGTAAAAATAATGAAGCATCCATCCTGTTACAGTGGTATAAAACATCATCAAAAGATAATTACCTATAAATGCCACTATTCCGTGTATATGCCATTTACTTCCGGCAGGTTCCAACTTTTGGTATGCAAGCACCGGACTCTTTCTTGCAGCTCTCCCTATTGAAAACTCCATAGTCATTATAGGCAATCCCAGCATAACCAAAAATAACAAGTACAACAGTACAAAAGCACCGCCACCACCTTTTCCTGTCATATATGGAAACTTCCATACATTACCGATACCTATCGCACATCCGGCTGAAATGAGTATAAACCCGAGCCTGGACTTTAACCTTTCTCTTTCCAAAATATCCTCCTAATAAACCTTTGATATTTTTGAGGATTGCGAGAACATTGTGTAAAGCAATCCGACATAAAGGTAAAACACTTTACCTAAATGACTTGATAAACTGTAGTCAATCAAATGCAAAACATTATAACACAATTAATTAAAAATTTCTATCTTATACCTTAAGTATATCCTTTATATTATTGTATTATTCAAAAATTAATTAATCATATTTTGACAAATCATAACCCAAGAATTATTTCTATTTTGATATTTAATCTTATATTAAATTTATAAATAATCTTTAACTTAAGGTATTGACTATTACATTGCGTCATAGTTTATACTTATCCTTGTTAGGAGGTTTTCAAATGTTTTTAATTAAAAAGGTTAGTGAAATAAGCGGTGTATCGGTGCGCACTTTACACCATTATGATGAAATAGGTTTGCTTTCACCTAAAAAAAATGAAAACGGGTACAGATATTATTCCGAGGATGATATGTCTTTTTTGCAAATGATATTGTTTTATAAATATCTGGGATTTCCTTTAAAACAGATAAAGGATTTATTAAAACAGGAAGATCCGGAAATACTCAATCATCTAAAGAAACAACTCGTTTTGATGCAGAAAGAAAAGCAAAAACTCTTAACACTTATTGATACATTGGAAAAGACTATTGAATCAAGAGAAAGGAAAATTACTATGTCAATAAAAGAAAAATTCAAAGGTTTTACATATCAGGATAATGAAAAGTATAAACAAAAAGCAATAGACCTTTATGGAAAGGAAGTTATTGAGGAAGCCGTTAAAAAGCAAAAAGGAAGAGAACAGGAAATTGCCGACGGTTTTAATAATATCTTTTTTGCCATATCGGATAATATGTCAAAGGGACTTAAGGCTACATCAAAAGAAAATACCGAACTGGCAAAAAAGCTTCATAAACATATTTGTGAATACTCTTTTGACTGTAGTGCGAATGTATTTTCAAGCATAGGCTATGGATATGTTAAAAATCCGGAATTTAAAAATAATATGGACAAATTCGGAGAAGGTATGGCACAGTATCTGTGTGATGCGATTCAACAGTATGTAAAAGAGATTTAATTGATAAATCTTTTTAATATATTTTCACCTCTAAGTATCGTTTTATTGTACTTAGAGGTGAAAATCAAGCATTTAGCTTTATTTAATTTGTCTTTATATCAATTTTGATATAAAATTTATGCATCGCCATATAATTTTAAGCTGTTATATTTTTTAGGAGCAAATATGAATCAATATATAGAAGTATCTTTACAGGCTGTTATACTGTTTCCCTTTGTGGTCGCTATATTTACATTGCCTTATATTGCTTATAACTACCACAAATACGGATCTGTTATAAGTCTGAAGGTTGTGATCGTTTATTCTTTTATTTTTTATATTCTGTGTATGTACTGCCTGGTGATACTTCCTCTTCCGTCTCCGGAAAAGGCTGCCACATTGCACAGTCATAAAATGCAGCTTGAACCTTTTTTATTTATAAAAGATATTTTACAAAGGTCCGACATTATTAAAGATCAGCCAAAAACATGGTTAAGTGTAGTACTGAACAAGGCCTTTCTTGTAAATATTTTAAATCTGTTTTTAGCGCTACCTTTTGGAATGTATTTACGTTACTATTTTAAAAGATCATTTATAGAAACTATTGTTTTATCATTTCTATTATCATTATTTTTTGAAATAACTCAACTTACAGGACTGTACTTCCTATATTCCGGCAGTTACAGACTCTTTGATGTGGATGATCTTATAGTAAATACTTCAGGCGGTGTACTCGGATTTTTTTTAATGAGACCGTTTATGAAATTTCTGCCTTCAAGAGATGAGCTGGATGAAATAAGCTATAAGAAAGGAATGGAAGTATCATTAACAAGACGATTTATATCATTCTTTTTTGATATGGCATTTATTGCTTTTTTGACTTTTATTTGTGAAATTTTAATACCTGAATTTGCCTTGCTGTTCTCATTTGAAGCAAGTATCTTATTTTATTTTTCTGTTTTTCCGATATTATTTAAAGGAAGAACTTTGGGAAAATTTATCACGAGTACAGCCATTGTATCTTTAAATGAAGAACTTCCTGCATTCTATTCTTATTTTTTAAGGTATATACTTTTTTACGGATTTTATTTTTTTATTCCTTTAAATATAAGAAGACTTCTTGAAAGTTTAATACTTACAAATACAGATCCTTATAAAGATATGGCATATGCAACTATTGAGCTATTAGCAGCTATTTTATACTTTATGATATTACTTACAGCTCTTATAAAATCTGCAAGACATCGCAGACTTTTATACGAAAAATTATCAAAGACAAAAATTCAAAGCACTGTCAAAGTATCATAATTATTTTATGCTTGAAATCTCCCAAATGTTGATGTAGTATTTAAATATATAACATCTAGTTTTGAAAACTACATCAAGGAGGGATACATATGAACTCAAAATATAAAGAAAAGACAAGATTCGGTGTACTTCCGGGAACTATATCCATAAAAATAAGGGAACCCGGTTCGGCACTTACTCACTTTTGTGGCCTTATTCTTTTATGGATAGGAGCAGGCCCGCTTATTCAAAGAACTATAGAGCATGGAAGCTTTTTAACTTCATTATCTATGCTTGTATTTATTATATCAACAACATTATTGTATGCGGCAAGTACAATCTATCATTCCGTAGTTTTAGACCTTAAAAAGACAATGATTTTTCGTAAAATAGACCATATAATGATTTCTGTTTTGATTGCCGGAACATATACACCTGTATGCCTTACCGCTCTTAAAGGAAAAGTCGGATATATATTACTGGCTACCATATGGACACTCGCTATAGGCGGAATTATACTGAAAATTTTCTTTGTACACTGTCCTAAGTGGCTGTCATCTTTAATTTATCTTATTATGGGATGGCTTTGTGTATTTGCATTAAAACCTATATTCAAAGCACTACCTCTAACCGGATTTTTATGGCTTTTGTTTGGAGGTGTCTCCTACACACTCGGAGCTGTAATCTATGCCTTTAAATTGAAAGCTTTTAATGAAAAACATATTTATTTCGGTTCACATGAGATTTTTCATGTTTTTATTATGATTGGAACATTTTGCCATTATATGTTGCTTTTTAATACATTGTCCTTTTATTAAATATTCTTTCAATAAAAGGCATATGTCTATAAATTACTGTTTTTATTTTATTTATTCACTATATTTATAAAAATAAAGCCGCAAACATTACATATGCTATTGAATATACCGGTATTATTATATATAATTAATATAGAGTTAATTTTGTATTTTAATGTATGTCTGTATTTTATAGGAGGTATATATGAAAAAGCCGCTTTTTTGTACTATGATGATATTTGCTACATTATCTTTAACTTCAACTGTTTTTGCAAGTCAAGGATATAAAAAACAAAGGTATGCATTAAAAGATACCTGGATGATTCATAATGATGCATGGTGTTATGTTGATTCCGAAGGAATTATTTCTACAGGATGGAAAGATATTTTAAATCATCGATTCTACTTTGATAATGAGGGAAGAATGGTGACTAATCAATGGGTTGGTGAATATTATATCGGTCCTAACGGGATGATGTTAACCGATACCACTACTCCTGACGGTTATAAAGTCGGAAATGACGGTAAAAGAATTTCTGAAAAAGTTGTGCTTGATGAGGCAAGGGCAGCCTCTACACTTGAAAAACATGCCTATTATAAATACTGTACTAAGGAACAGGCCGAACAGGCGGATGCTGTTGCAAGAAGTATTGCTACAAGAGTTTTATCAGACACCTCGCTTATAACAGATCTTGCAAAAATAAAGAAGGCTTCATCTATTATTTACAAAGAGTATATTATAGAAAGTTCACGTAAAAATGATGAAAATAAGTACTACAGAAGTCCTTATGGTGTTTTTATAGCAGGAATAAGTACAAGTGCAGGCGGTACCAGAGCACTTGGAAGAGTTCTTGATTTTATGGGGTATGATTGGGAACATGCCAATCCTAATACAAAAACTCATCAATGGTGTATCGTAAATATGGACAATCAGGCAGGATATGCCGATGCTATGGGATATGGTTGCGGATTTGGTATTCATCCTTATATTTCTGAAGATATGAGTTCTGTTAATAAAGATATTGCTAATGGTGTATATTAAGACTGTATTAAAAACGGCCGGCACTTAAAGTGCCGACCGTTTTTCTCTAAATACTGAAATTATTTTCTATCAGCTATTGCTTGAGCTAATTTACAAAAATCATCCAATGTAATCTCATCTAATAAATACTTTTGAAATATTCTTCCCATTTCCGAGATATCATTCATTGGATTAGGTGACAGCGGCCTGACTTTAAAGTTTGTATTCTCAACATACTTTCTTATAATATCAATATCAGGAACATCTATATCTTCCTCTAAGATAACATCAATTCTTGCAGGTATCTGCTTCATTGCGTTACTATATTCAATGCTCCCTTCTCTACTTGAAATATAACTTAAAAATTTCTTTGCAGCATTTTTATTTTTTGAAGCTTTATTAAGTACATACTGCCACGTTGCTATATTAGTTGCATTTTTTTTGAACATAGGAAGTTCTGCCACATGTATTCCATCTTCTCCATACTTTCCTGAATTCAAAAAGATATTTATAGCACCGCTATACATAAATACACATCCATACTTGCCGTCAATAAATTTTTGTTCCATTTGTTCGTATCTGTCTATCATTTGATTTTGAGGTGTATAACCATGTTTCAGCATATCATGCAAAAACTTAACAGCTTCCTTTGTATTATCATTATTCCAATTATAATAGTCTCCATCAAACATATTTATAAATTGTGATAAATCATTATATATATATGTTTCATCCCATGCACTTCCATATCCATACATGTTTGTACCATAATCATTACCGACAAATAATGAAAAATCATCCAAATTTTTAACTCCTTCGAGTTCTGAATATTTTATATATTTTTCATTTACCCAAAACATCATAATATCCATAAGGTATGGAACAGAATAAAAATGATTTTTATACATAGCCACCGATTCTACATAATCTTTAGGATATGATTCCACAATGTTTTTACTCATTATATCATCTAAGTTTTCAATATATCCTTTTACTTTAAACTCACTTACCATCTCATCATTAACTGAAATCAAATCAATATCTGAATTTCCTGATAAAAGTAATGTTGAAATTTCCGCCTGTCTATTATTTGCATCAGCCGGACAAGGAATTATATTTATTTTCATATTTAATTTTCTTGATACATCGTTAATATAATTTTTAAAATCAGGATTATCAGCTTCTATATGCATGATATTTAATTCAGCTTCATAATAGTTGCTTATTTCTATTTCTTCATTCTTCTTATAATTATTACAAGAAGATAGAATTAAACCGATACATAATAAAATACAAAAAATTTTTTTATACAAATCAGCTCCTATCTTGGACGCCTACCTTCTCTTCCTACAAGAGGTAAGAATGATGAATGAGGCTCTGTCTGATACCAATATGCTACACTTGCAACATCATCCTGTCTTTCAAAAAGACCTCCATGTCCAACACCGATTTGCTGTATAGTAACCTTTAAATCTTCATCAAAGCATATAGGATCCTGTATATGCCACCTATAGAACCCTCTCATCGGTAAGCAATCATCATTGTGATAATCATTATGAATCAATTCATCATGTGATGAATAGTACGGATATCCCAAATATGATGTACTATAATTTTGCTCAACTGTTTTTCCATTTATCTGTTTTGCAAAACTCCATGAACCTCCAAAATAATCTTCAGTTCCTGTACCGCAAATTGTAGGATATTCTATATCTCCGTCTATGTAAAATTTTACTTCTCCTTCTCCCCACCAGTACCTTTCCAATGTGGTCAATGCAATATATGTCCCGATATAATGTCCCTTTCCTTTTACATTGTCCAATATTACATAATCTTTACCTAAAGTTGTAACTCTTTCTCTTCTCCACTGAGCATGAAAATAAGCTATATCGTTAGGAAGATTATCTACAACACAATAATCAATCTGATAGAAAAATGCCGGTATCGGATTTGGATGCTGGTTTTCCAAAGTTATTCTTGCTCTTTTATTAAAAGGCATTTGAAAATAACTGTTCATTCCTCTATTTGGTACTACAACAATCGGCATTGAATTCACTACACATTCCCTTGCAAATCCACAACAAAAGAAATCTCCAAGTGGACTCTCTACAGAAGGAGTTTCCTCATCGTCCCAATATATCCTTATAATCAGATCACTTAAAACAAAACAATCTGCTTCTGTTGTTTTATTTGTAACCGTAATCCATATGTGATTTATTATACCCGGTCCCTCTATATCGGCAAGTGTTACATTTTCTCCACTCGGTATATCTTTTAAACAAGGACTTCCTTTTCTTGAAGGCCCCAGATTGCTTGATGCCATCCCGCCTTTACCTTTTTCTCCTGTAGGATTTTCTGCATTTACAGCTCTACTTTTTCTGTTTTTTAAAATTGCTAAATTTCCTAAACTTCCGTATAAATCATACATAAACTTAACTCCCTATCTAAATTAAGATTTAACACCACCTGCCATAATTCCATCCATTATCTGCTTTTCAAAAACAGCAACAAATAATATTATCGGTAAAAGTATTATCCATCCCATTGCACTGACTAAATCCCATGGTACACCATACATATTATCTCTTAAAGGAAGTTGAACTATCGCTACAGATAAAACCTGTATTCCGTTTGAATAATATAAAGGTGTAAAAAAATTGTTTAAACAATTTATAAAATTAATAATGCACACTGTGGCAATAGCAGGTTTCATCAAAGGCAATATTATATAAAATAAAATCTGTATAAAATTTGCTCCATCTATAGCAGCAGCCTCTTCCAGTGAAACAGGTATTTTACCGACGAAATTGTTTAATATCAAAACTGTAAACGGAATAACCGAACTTACATATAGTATTATCAAACCTTGATATGTATCGAACAATCCAACCTTTTTCATAAATTCATATAAAGGCCTTGCAGTAACCACCTCAGGTATAAGTAAAGTTGCAAGAATAAATGCAAACGCTACACTTATCCATTTTGAATTAAACCTTGAAAATCCATAAGCTGCCATTGTACATAATATTGTGCTTATTATTAATGTACTTCCTACTATTATTACTGTATTTCCTATTTTACTTAACAACCCTACATTTTCAATAAGAAATTTATAACTGTCAAGTGTCGGATTATTTGGCAAATAATCTATAGGCTTCTTAAATAATTCTCCTGCAGGAGTAATTGATGATATAAAAATCCAATATACAGGAAATAAGATAAGAAATGCAACCACTATAAATAATAACCATCTGCTTATAGATATACATTTTTTATATATTTTATATTTAGTATTACTACTCATATTATTCTCCTATCATTCACTGTATTTATTCATAACTCTTATATTAAACCAACTAAATAAAGCCATTAAAATAAAAAGCATGATAGCTAAAGTAGAAGCATACCCTATATTCAAGTTTGTAAAAGACTCCATTGCTATACGATAAGCTATCAATGATGTATCTTCTCCCGGACCACCGGATGTCATTGCATATACCAAATCAAATGATGTTAATCTCCATAATGTAAAAGGTATACATAATGTAATAATATTCCTTATAATTAAAGGTAATGTGATTTTAAAGAATATTTGAAAAGAATTTGCTCCGTCTACTTTAGCTGCCTCATAAATATCACCTGAAATGAACTGAAGTCCGGATAATACAAGTATTGCAAAAAATGGTAAATCTTTCCATAAATCCATTGCTATAACAGCACTACGAGCAGATCCGGTATTTATTAACCAATTAAATTGAAACTCCGGTATGAATCTTCTAATTAAATCATTTACCAATCCATAATCATTATTAAATCCCCATTTTGCCGCCATTCCTATAACTACAGCCGGCATAGCCCAAGGTATAAGTACTATTGTTCTTAAAAACCTCCTACCTCTGAATTTCAAATTAAGTATCAATGCAAGTATAGTACCTAATATAACATGAAAGAACATTGATACTACTACAAAAATAGAAGTAAATTCAATAGAGGAAATTACTTTATCATCTTTAAATACCTCTATATAATTTTTAAATCCTACAAACTCGTTTATACCTGACAGAACTTTAATATTATACATACTATTTTTAAAAGTAATAATTATAGGATAAATTGTGGTAAATCCCCTTATCAAAAGTACAGGTAAAATCAAAATTATAGGTATATACCTTATTGACTTTTTGCTTATGTTCAAAATAATTCCTCCTATAAATAAAATGAGTGCTACAGTAATATTATATTTATAAATTCCTATACTGTAGCACTCTTTGGATTATATATTATTTATATTTATCTACCAAATCCTGTGCTTTTTTGCAAAAATCATCTACTGATATTTCACCCTTCATACAAGACTGATAAATTGTTCCCATATCTGTGATAAACTCCATAGTTTGCGGAAGCATAGGGCGTCCCTGCACATTACATTCTGAAGCGTATCTGGTGTACATCTCCTTTGCAGGATCGCTGTCAGGAACTACCTTCTCGGCAACATCTCTTCTTGCAGGGTAACGATCAAAAGCTTTATATGAAGCTTCCATTCCACCCTCAGATGCCATATACTTTAAAAACTTTATTGCCGCTTCCTTATTTTTGGATGTAGAATTCAATACATAACTCCATGAATCTGTAAATATAGCTCTATTACCGTCATCAGTCATTGAAGGTACCATAGCCATATGAATCTTATCATCACCAAGCATACCTGCTTTCTGATAATCAGATCCCAATCCCCACATAAACCAACAACCATATTTTCCATCATTTGCCTTTGGATTCATCTGCTCATATTTATCAGCAATTTGATCAATTGGTGTTTCATTATTTTTTACCATATCATATAAGAATTGTATTGCTTCCTTATTTTCAGGTCTTGTCCAATCAAAATAATCGCCACCGAACATATTTACAAATTGTGCTATTTCATTAAACACATATGTTTTTTCCCAAGATCCACCATACCCATAAGTACCGTTTACTGAAGCAGCTGACATATATTTTTTAAAATCTTCCTTTGTATCTATAGAAGTTATTCCGGCATTATCCATTATTTTTTGATTTACCCAAAAGGCTAAATATCCTGAATATCCGGGCACTCCGATAACATTTCCTTCTTTATCGGTAATCATCTGCTCCAAATATCCCTTTGCAAATTCACCACGAATATCATCGGTCATAACTGTATCATTAAGTCCATCAAGCCAACCTGAATTTTTAAATGATGCACTCATTTCATCATTAATTTCCAATATATCTACACTTGAATCACCTGTAGAGAGTATGGTAGTGATTTTTTGCTGTCTGGTATCAGAATCTGTAGGGGCAGCAATTACATTAATCTTTAATCCTGTAGCATCTTGTACATTGTTTAACCATTCAGCAAAATCAGCATCTGTAGTATTGATACTATATAGTGTCAAATCATATTTGGAATTTCCACCGTTTTCCGAGTTTTTGCTTGCCTGAGTTGTTCCTGATCCACAGCCCGCTAACAGACCCGTTAAAAGTACTGTACTTAACATTACGCTTTTTATTCTTTTATTCATCTTTCCTCCTTATTGTCCTAAAATACTTCACTTACACATATAGGACGTATGCTTTTTGATAATTACATCATAGTAGAATTTATAATTTTCAAAAATACAATATATTATGATTCATTTATATTATTTTTGTTTATATTGTTTTGTTTTTTTTCACAGTCTATAATTGTTTATATGATTACAAGGAGGTTCTTATGCCTATTATAAGATATGTCAAAAATTTTATATTTTCAAAATATCATCATAGATTGATTTTTTCTTTTTTAATTTGTACCATACTGCCTCTTATTTTAATGGGTTCTGTATTGTACAGTATTACACATAAAATTGCCGGTGACAGTATATTAAATTCTATTATACTTGCAGATGATCAACTAAATATAAGAATCAATAACAGATTAAATCAAGCTGAAAAAGTATCTAATACTATTCAATATGATATGTATTCTTTGATGCAAAAAATGTCTGATAGTAGAGAAGATTTTGCAATAGTTTCGAATGTTAGAGACAATATTTCTCTACTTAAATCAACTTTTGATTTTTATCATATTGATATTTTTTTAGACGATAAAAATATTGCGGCTTCAGAGGGACTTTTTTTCCATCCTTTATCCGATCTAAGAAAAATAGGCCTTGAAGATATTATAAATTCCAATCAAAAATGGATTTATAAAAAACAGTACACTCTTCCTTATGTTATTGACAACACAAAAAATCCTCAAGATGTAATAGCTTGTTTTAATGTATTAAATAATCAAGTTTCAGGTAATACCGAATACGTTTATTTAGTACTCTTACGCACTGATGAGCTTTCAAAAATGCTGCAGGACAGTTTTGAAAGTGTCGATTTAACAGGCTATATAATAGATAAAAATGGGACTGTTATTTCACATACAAGTAAAGAACTCATAGGTACCAAGATAAATAACATTGATTTAAATATAAATCCTGATAATACTATAGTTGAGAACAGCAGCTTATATTATCATATAGTTGTTCTTGACAATGGTTGGTATCATATAACAGAAATTCCGAAAAATTACATTTTTAAGCATATATACACATTACTTAGAACGTTTATTATAATAATATTTTTATCTGTTCCTATAATACTGTTGGTTATTTTTTTTACTTCAATAAATTTAACAGGCAGAATCAGTAAACTGTCTTCCGCTATGGATAATTTTAAACTTGGTAATAAAAGTATTGACTTAGATTATATATCTGCATTAGATAACAGGGACTCTTTTGATGAGGTGGATAAACTTGGACTGACATTTTTAAATATGCAATCATCAATTAATAAAAATATGCAATCCATTTTGGAGCTTACTTTATCCGAAGAAAAGCTTAAGTACCAGCTTCTTCAATCCCAGATAAATCCTCATTTTTTATATAATATTTTGGGAACAATACAAACCTGTCAAACAATAGGAAAAATAGATATAGCCAATCATATGATCAGCAATCTTACTCGTTTTTATAGAATGTCACTTAGAAAATCTGATGAAAAGATAAAAATAAAAGACGAATTGGAAATTTCTAAATTATATCTGGAAATGGAACAACTTTGTCGTCAAGATACACTTAGCTGGACTATAAATGCTGAAGAAGGTATAGAGAACTTTTTAATATGTAAGTTTACATTACAACCTTTTTTAGAGAACTCAATTTTACATGGATACTCATCTGAAAAACCAAATATACATATCAATATAAATGTTTGCTATGGAGATGATGAAGTTATTATTACTATAGAGGATAATGGCTGTGGTATTCCAAATGATAAGTTAGAACAAATCCGATATAAATTAAGTAATCATATAGTAGACTATAACCAACATTTCGGCATTTGTAATGTTAATAAAAGAATTTCAAATACTGACTTTGGAAACGGTATTGTACTGATTGAAAGTGAAGAAAGAAAAGGTACAAAAATTATAATAAAATATGCTCAAATGGAGGATTTCTCTTGAAAAAAGTAGTTTTAGCCGATGATAATTATATTGTCTCAGAAGGTATAAAATTAAATATTGACTGGAATGAATTAAATGCAGAAATAGTTTTAATTGCAAAAAACGGACAGGAAGTACTTAATTATATAATTGAAAATCATGTTGATTTAATAATAACCGATATTGAAATGCCGAACTTAAACGGAATATCTCTAAGCCGCGAGGCTATAAAAATAAATCCTTATATTAAAATAATACTAATCAGTGCATATGATAAATTTGAATATGCAAAACAGGCTGTTAGTATTGGAGTTTGTGATTATATTGAAAAGCCTATAGATTATGATTTCTTATATAAAAAGATAAAAAGTTCTTTTGAAATAATAGATAGGGAGCAGCGTAATCTGTCTATTGTAAAGGAAAGCAGACAACTTATGATAACCAAATTTTTCCAGGAGTTACTATATTTCTCAACTGATAAAACATTAGAATATTTTGATAAATATATAAGCTATCTGGAATTGGATATAAGTTATTCGCATTTTAATATAATCAAAATGGAAATTGAAAGTTCTTCTATGCTTGAAGAAAATAACGGGATTTTAACATTTCAAACGGAAATACTAAATATATCGGATGTATTCCTAAGTAAATGTAAAATTTTTGATAATGTCTATTATATACAGGACTTAAATAATTTGATCTTTATAATAGCACAAAACAGTAAAACACCTGCACATTTTCAGTATGTAATCCATAATGTAATTTCATCTTTTATAGATAATTATAAATCTCCAATATTAAATATAAATGTTGGAATTGGTACTATTGTTGATAGTATATCAAAGCTTCATGTATCATATGAAAATGCATGTCATGCTCTAAAATATAGGTTTTTTTATCCTAACCAAAGTATATTTGATGCAGTTGAAGCTACCGGTAAAGAATTCAGTTTATTATCAACATCAGATTCAGATGATGATGAACTTATCGGACTGCTATGCAAAAAAGATAATTCATCAATTGAAGAATGGCTTAAAAACTTCTTTGATGATTTATCAACAAAATATAAAAACAAAAATATTATGTTTATACGTATATATTCTCTGCTTGGCAAAATATTGAGATTTCTATATGAAATAAATATTGATACTAAGGACTTGGAAGAAAGAATAATATCTGTATATAGCCGTTTTGATACATTTCACACATATGAGCAATTTTTATTATGGATGAGAGAACTTTGCAATTTGGTATGTGATAAACTAAATTTTTCTCTAAAATCCTACCATGAACACACATATGAATTGGTAGATAATTATATTAAAAATAATTTTGAAGATAACACTCTCAGTCTGAATGACATAGCAAAATATGCAAATATGAGTCCGTCATACTTAAGTGCATTGTATAAAAAAAATAACAACCAAAGTATAAGCGATACTATTACATCATACCGCATTGATGCAGCAAAGGAATATTTAATTAAAACAAACTTATCTCTAAAAGAAATAAGTATTAAATGCGGTTACACAAACCAATATTATTTCAGCACAAGTTTTAAAAAACAATTAGGCATATCTCCATCCGGCTACAGAGAAAAGTATTCATCATTATAAATTTATCAAAAGATTATGGAGGAGTGACTCTTTTTGAACCACTCCTCCATCTTTCATGGCTGCCATTTCCCGACAGCCCCCGTTTTTTCTATTATTTATAATTTACAATCTTTCCGAAATCCGGCTTAAGGCTTGCTCCACCTACTAATCCGCCGTCGATGTCAGCCTCTGCAAAAAGCTCTGCCGCATTAGCTGCATTAACTGAACCGCCGTACTGAATTCTGATCTTTTCGGCTACATCGCTTCCATATACTTCTTTGATGCACTCTCTGATAGCCTTGCAAACTTCCTCAGCCTGTGCTGTTGTAGCAGTCTTACCTGTTCCGATTGCCCAGATTGGCTCGTAAGCGATAACAGCATTTGCAGCGTTCTCTGCACTTACATTCTGGAATGCAATCTTTATCTGTGTTCTGATAAAGTCTATTGCAATACCCTGCTCTCTCTGTGTAAGAGTCTCACCGCAGCAGATGATCGGTGTGATACCGTGCTCAAATGCCTTAAGTACTTTCTTGTTTACAGTCTCATCTGTCTCTGCAAAGTATTCTCTTCTCTCTGAATGTCCGATGATAACATACTTAACACCTACATCTGTAAGCATATTTGGTGCGATTTCTCCTGTGTATGCACCGCTCTCCTCATAGTACATATTCTCTGCACCGATCTGAATATTGCTTCCTTTTGCAGCCTCTATTGCCGGTATTATATCAATTGCCGGTACACAGAAAACAACATCTACTTCGTCATTTGCAACTAAAGGCTTTAACTCATTGATTAATGCAGTTGTCTCTGAAGGAGTTTTATTCATCTTCCAGTTACCTGCAATAATTTTTCTTCTTGCCATAATATTCTCCGTTCTTTTCGGGGAAGCCTTGGCATTCCCCTATATTTAAAAATTTTATCTGTTGTCAGCTGCCGCTACACCAGGTAATTCCTTACCCTCTAAGAATTCAAGAGAAGCACCGCCACCTGTAGAAATATGTGTCATCTTATCTGCAAATCCGAGTCTCTTTACCGCATTTACAGAGTCTCCACCACCGATAACAGTTGTAGCATCCTTAAGATCTGCTACGGCTCTGCATATTTCAAGTGTTCCCTCTGCAAACTTCTCAAACTCGAATACACCCATAGGTCCGTTCCATACTACAGTCTTTGCGCCCTCAAGAGCCTTCTTATAGTTCTCTATTGTCTTTGGTCCGATATCAAATCCTGACCATCCTGCATCTATAGTATCAACTACCTTAGATTCTGTATCATTTGAGAATTCCTTACCCTCTACATGATCTACAGGAAGTAAAAGGTTTACGCCTCTTTCCTTAGCCTTATTTACCATCTCAAGTGCGTAGTCAAGCTTATCCTCTTCACAAAGTGAGTTTCCGATTTCCTCTCCCTTTGCCTTTAAGAATGTATATGCCATACCGCCACCGATGATAAGTGTATCTACCTTCTCAAGAAGGTTGTTTATAACATTGATCTTATCTGAAACCTTAGCTCCGCCAAGGATTGCTACGAACGGACGAACAGGATTCTCTACAGCCTCTCCGAGGAACTTGATTTCCTTCTCCATAAGGTATCCTACAACATTTTCCTTACAGAACTTTGTTACACCTACGTTTGAGCAATGTGCTCTGTGTGCTGTACCGAATGCATCGTTTACAAAGATATTGTCATCACAAAGTGCAGCAAGCTCTTTTGCATACTCTACAGCTGAATCTTCCTTACCGTACTTTGTCTCTTCAGCTCTGTAACGTGTATTCTCAAGTAATAAAACTTCTCCGTCCTTAAGTTCTGCTGCAAGCTTTCTTGTCTCTTCTCCTGTTACCTTTGGATCTGAAACGAACTTTACATTTACTCCAAGTCTCTCTGAAAGTGCCGGAGCTACAGGTGCAAGGCTCATCTCAGGTAAAGGCTCGCCCTTCGGCTTTCCAAGATGTGAGCAAAGAATAACTTTAGCTCCGCCGTCAAGGAGTTTCTTTATTGTTGGGATTGCTCCGTCTATACGATTGTAGTTCTGGATAACTCCGTCCTTTAAAGGAACATTGAAGTCACAACGAACCAATACTTTCTGACCTTTTAAATTCTTTAAATCATCTACTGTTTTCTTGTTAAGCATAGTTTCTCCTTATTAATAAAAAAGGCGGTCCGGCCCAATATGACCGGACCACCTTGGTCTCTTATACTATTTATAATTATGCTAATTCAGCAAAGTACTTGATTGTTCTAACCATCTGTGATGTGTAAGAATTCTCGTTATCATACCATGAAACAACCTGAACCTGATATAAATCATCAGCTATAGGTGTTACCATTGTCTGTGTTGCATCAAATAATGAACCATACTGCATACCGATAACATCTGATGAAACGATCTCATCCTCTGTGTATCCGAATGATGCAGATGCGGCAGCCTTCATTGCAGCATTGATATCTTCTTTTGTAAGTCCTGCCTTCTTTACAACAGCTGTAAGGATTGTTGTAGAACCTGTTGGAACAGGAACTCTCTGTGCAGATCCGATAAGCTTTCCGTTAAGCTCAGGGATAACAAGACCGATAGCCTTTGCAGCACCTGTTGAGTTAGGTACGATATTTGCAGCACCTGCTCTTGCTCTTCTAAGGTCACCCTTTCTGTGTGGTCCGTCAAGGATCATCTGATCACCTGTATAAGCATGGATTGTGCTCATGATACCGCTCTGGATAGGAGCAAGCTTGTTAAGTGTATCAGCCATTGGTGCAAGACAGTTTGTTGTACATGAAGCAGCTGAAATAACTGTATCACTTGCCTTAAGTGTCTTCTCGTTTACGCTGAATACAACTGTAGGAAGATCATTTCCTGCAGGAGCTGAAATAACAACCTTCTTAGCACCTGCTGTGATATGTGCTGATGCCTTATCCTTTGATGTATAGAATCCTGTACACTCAAGTACAACGTCTACACCGATCTGTCCCCAAGGAAGCTTTGAAGCATCTGCCTCTTTGTAGATTGTGATTTTCTTTCCGTCAACTGTAATTGAATCCTCACCTGCCTCTACTGTATGCTTTCCTTCTCCGATACGTCCTGCAAATCCGCCCTGTGCTGTATCATACTTTAAAAGATGTGCCAACATCTTAGGATCTGTAAGATCATTGATTGCTACTACTTCATATCCATCAGCCTCAAACATCTGTCTGAAAGCTAAACGACCAATACGTCCAAAACCGTTAATTGCTACTTTTACTGACATTTTAGTTCCTCCTAAAATTAGTACTTAAAATGATGTTTATCTCAATTGATAATTATTCATCAATCATTCTTAATTGTACAAAATTATAAACATAATTGCAAGTAAATCTTTAAAACTTCTTATTTATATTTCATTCTTTACATATCCCGCAATATTTGTTGCATGATCTGAGACACGCTCCAAATTACTTATGATATCAAGGAATGCGATTCCGGCCTGTGGATTACAATCTCCCTTTGACAATCTTTCAATATGTTTCTCTCTCATTTCATCCTCAAGCATATCCACTTCATCCTCAAGCTTATTGACCTTTCTCACAGCTCTAAGAGCATCACCGCTTCTTGCATTAAGTGCGATTTCAAAGGCTTCAATACTGTCTTTTGAAATTTCTGCAAGGTCTTCTTTACCGAGATCACTGAATTCAAGATCTTTGTCTATTATATACTTTGCATTTTCAGAAAGGTTATCGGCATGATCACCGACTCTTTCTATATCGGTTACCATATTGAAGAGATTGTTAATATGCTTCTTCTGACTTTCACTGAGTGAAAGATTGTCTACCTTTATAAGGAATTCCGTCAAAGCTTCCTGCATATCATCAAGCTTTTTTTCACATTTTGCAACTGTTTCTATATCTTCAAGGCTCTTATTGTTGATAGCACTCATAGCCGCATTTAAACTTTTTAGAGCAATTTCTCCCATGCGGGCAACTTCATTATTTGCAGTCTGTACAGCAAAAGCAGGGCTTAGAAGAACTCTTTCATCAAGCTGCAGTACAGGCTCTTTTACCTCTTCCTCAACTTCATCATCCTTACCTCTTACAATCATTCCTGAAAGTTTTACAAGCAATCCCGCAAAAGGATAAAGTAGTGTAGTCATTGTAAGATTAAAGAATGTATGAAATATTGAAATCTCTACCGCATTGATAGTGTGGTTTGCAAGCTTTACATTAACTGTAAATACTATAAATCCAAGTATACCGAAGACTATAGCACCTATTGTATTGAATAAAAGATGTATAGCTGCGGCTCTCTTTGCAGTTCTTGAGCTTCCCAAACTTGAAATAATCGCTGTAACACATGAACCGATATTTTGTCCTAGAGTTATATATATGGCTGCTGCAGTATTTACCACACCGTTAAATGCGAGTGTTTGCAAAATACCAACCGACGCTGATGAGCTTTGCATAAGAGCTGTTACTACAATACCTACTATGATACCGAGTATCGGATTACCACCAAGTACTCTGAACGCTTCCGAGAATATAGGAGCACTTGTGAAAGGCTTTATATTGCCTGCCATAAGATCAAGTCCCAAAAACAGCATTCCAAGTCCCAGAATTATTTCACCTATAGTTTTTTTCTTGTCGGATTTTGAAAACAGTATAAATATCGCACCTATACCAATCATTAACGGTGCATAGAATCCCGGCTGAAAGAGCTTGAGTGAATCGCCTATTGTTCCAAGTGATACTATCCACGCTGTAATTGTAGTACCGATATTGGCACCCATGATTACACCTACAGCCTGGACAAGGCTTAACATTCCGGCACTAACAAAACCTACTACCATTACGGTGGTAGCACCTGAGCTTTGTATTATGGCTGTTATTACCGCACCCAGTAAGATGGCTGTAAACCTGTTATCCGTTATCTTACTGAGGAACTGTTGCATCTTTCCTCCGGCAGTCTTTTGCATACCGTCCGCCATGATATGCATTCCATATAGGAAAAGTCCAAGACCGCCTAAGAATCCAAAGAGATATGATACATTATCAATCATTTTTGTTCTCCTCTTAAAACATACCTACTGATATCCTCTGCAGGATCAAAATCCAACAGCTATATACTGTACATTCTATCAAGTTATATTATTTTAAGCAATACAAGAATGATATTTCAACAAATTAAAAAGACACCCGGGAGTTTGACAGCTAACTACTCCCTCTATAAACCTCAAACCCTTATAAAGACTGGATTTCAGTCTTATTTTTTGTCAATTTATTCGTTATTTTATGTAGCTATTTGTAGCTATTTATAGTATAATATGAGCATGGAGGTTGAATGCTATGAAACTTACTGTAAGTAAATCAAAAAACTCTGCTACATTTTATGTTCAGAAATCTATACGCAAATCCAATGGTTCTGTCACTACAGTTACTATTGAAAAACTTGGAAATCTTGATATGGTTAAGACTAGAGCTAATGGAAAAGACCCTTACATTTGGGCTCAGGAATATGTTGATGAACTTAATCGTAAGGAATATGAGGAACAAAAAGAAATTTTAATAAAATGTTCTCCTTCAAAGCTCCTGAAACCTGATGAAAAACATTTGTTTAACTGTGGATATCTATTTCTTCAGAGTATTTACTATTCACTTAAGCTGGATAAAATCTGTTCTAAAATTTCAAAGAAGTATAGCTTTGAATATGATTTGAACGATATTTTATCTCGACTAATTTTTACTCGTATCCTTTATCCATCTTCTAAGTTGGCATCAAATCGTTCTTCCAAAATGTTTATTGAGCAGCCGACCTTTAATTTACATGATATATATCGTTCACTTTCTGTTTTATCTAAAGAAAGTGACTTTATTCAATCTGAGCTTTATAAAAATAGCCAAAGAATACTTCCTCGCAGGAATGACATTCTTTACTATGATTGCACAAACTATTACTTTGAAATCGAGCAGGAAGACGAACTTAGGAAATATGGAAAATCAAAACAACATCAACCACTACCT
The DNA here is from genome assembly GCF_000296385.1 of Lachnoanaerobaculum sp. OBRC5-5. Lineage (GTDB taxonomy): Bacteria > Bacillota > Clostridia > Lachnospirales > Lachnospiraceae > Lachnoanaerobaculum. Next base: position 2,230,147 of record NZ_JH815185.1, on the reverse strand, counting down.
ATTGTCGGAATGGGAATGTTTATGGATCATGACGGTATTCCTCTTGCTTTTGATATTTTCCCCGGAAATAAGAATGAGCAGCCAACACTAAAGCCTCTGGAACAAAAGGTAATCGATGATTATGGTATTGATAGTATTATTATCTGTACAGACGCAGGTCTGTCCTCAAATGCCAATAGAAAGTTTAACCACAAAACTTTATTTGGTGAAAAAATAAGAAGTTTTATAACAACACAATCTATAAAACAACTCCCAAAATATTTAAAGGAGTTTGCTCTAGACCCTGAAGGCTGGTCACTACAAGGTGAAACAGGATTATTTAATCTGAATAACCTTGATGAACAGACAGACTATAATAAAGTCTTTTATAAGGAAAGGTGGATTAAAGAAGATTTATCAGATAAAAAAGTCAAAGAAGGTAATAAAGCTCTAGAGCAACATCTTATAGTATCATTCTCCTTAAAGTACAAAAAATATCATCAGAAAATCAGGCAAAGCCAGATTGACCGTGCTAATAAGCTTATTGAAAAAGGGGAATATAAAAGAAATCAAAAAAATCAAAATGATCCACGCCGTTTTATTGCTACCGAAGCAATGACATCTTCAGGAGAAGTCTGTGACAGAGAAATCCCTTATATAGATTCGAACCTCATAGCTGAAGAGGAAAAATATGACGGTTTCTATGCCGTTTGTACTAATTTGGAGACAACAAGTGCCGAAGAAATAGTTCGTATAAACAAGAAGAGATGGGAAATCGAAGAATGTTTCAGAATCATGAAAACCGAGTTCAGTGCACGCCCCATTTATCTTCAAAGAGAGGATCGCATAAAGGCACACTTCATAACTTGTTTTGCTTCATTGGTAGTCTTTAGGATACTTGAGAAAAAACTTGGTGAACAATATACATGCGATGAGATTATTAACGTATTACGCTCTATGATGATGTATCGTCCGGGAGAAAAGTTAGGATATCTACCCGCTTATACAAGAACAGCCTTAACAGATGCACTTCATGAAGTATTCGGATTTCGTACCGATTACGAAATTTTAACCGATTTGAGTATGAAAAAAGTCTTTCGGGAAAGCAAAAAAAGTAGGTAGTTCTAGCTACACTTTTGTGAATTAAAAAAGGTCTGAAACCCTTGATATATATGGCTTTCAGACCTTTTAGCTGTCAAAGACAGGATATTATTTTAAGCAATACAAGAATGATATTTCAACAAATTAAAAAGACACCCTTTTTACGGGGTACCTTCTTAAGGATTTCTATATATAGGATTCATTGTAAGTGCTTCGTTATGATGATGTAATATTATCATACTTCTTCGTAAAAGAATTGAAATACTGTTGAACTTATTATGAATTATTTCTTAAATATGTAAACACTTTCAAATTAAATTTACTCCTTTGAGACACTCTCATTCCAGCTTCCGTCCTCTTTAAGGAGATAACCGTCCTGTGTTCTCTGGCTCTTAAGCATTCTTCCCTGTGTACCGTTAGAAACTGTATTAAAATAATACCACTTGTTATCGATTTGATGCCATCCTACACGCATAGCACCCTTGGTACCGTCAGATATAGGATTCAGATAGTACCATTCTCCACTTACATCTTTCAGCCATCCGCTTCTCATTGCACCTGAATCGTCCATAAAATACCATCTTCCGTCAACGTTTGCCCATCCGGTCACCATCTCTCCTCTATCGTTTAAAAGATACCAATTATCCGAGATATATACCCATACGGATTTTGCCCACGAACCGTCAACTTCAAGTCGCCATATATTTCCTTTCTTTTTCCAACTGCCATGATTATATACTTTACCGCCTGTTTGAATATAAGAGTAGGAATTGGATGAAGTATTGCCATTCTTTAAACCGGTACTTCTACGACTATGTGAAGAAGATCCTGAATCTCTGCTGTCGGAGCCTCCCGATCCGCCTCCTCTCCTACGCTCAGGTACTGACGGCGTTGAGATACTGTTATTATTAGTTCCGGTATTATTAGTCGCTCCGGTATTGTTCGTTGTTCCTGACTGTACCTGCAAAGTAAAATTTTGTGTACAAACCCATCCGCCTGAATCAGTTGCTACTACCTGCAAGTTAATGCTTGTCTCTGTGGACGCATCCACACTTATACCATCTTTTAACTTAAGCATACTGTCAGAACTTACTTCAAAACGTGAATCACTTAAAGTGTAGGTATGAGTATCGCCTACATTAAGATCAATAGTTGTAAGCTTTCCTACTATTTCTCCGGGACTTCCTGCATTTAGTGTATTGTTGGCAAGTGTGATTTTTTTCGGCGGCTGGTTCTTAGGCCTTGCAACTTCTATTGTAAAAGCTTTTGTAAAAGAAGCACCGAGTGCATCAGTTGAAGTTACATTGAGAGTTATAGTGTTTACAGAACCAAACGGAATATAATTTTCTCCTTTCAAACGCAGTAAATTACCATATACTACCTCAAAGCGCTCATCATCAACCGTATATGTATGTGAATCTCCTGTATCAGGATCTGTTGTAGTCAGCAGTCCCACTTCCGCCAAATATTCATCACTGTAGATAAACAAAGGGTTTAGCGTAATATCAGTCGGTGCATGATTTGCATAATTTACAGGTAGTGTAGGAGAGCTTGTTGCATCTTCTGTATTTCCGGCTTTATCAGTATACTGAACCCTTACAGTAATCTCTTTTCCTGCATCTGCCGCTGTAGGAATATAGCTTGAATTTGTCGCACCGCTAATAGCTGTTCCGTCTGCATACCACTGATAGGAAGAAATTGAAGATGCGGGAACAAGTATGGAATTATGAACATGAAGATCTCCATAATCACCGTCATATACCTTAGCATTAAGTGTTTGCCCTGCATGTGCAATACCAAGAACATAGACTGAAGCCTTAAAAGTATTATTTTGAACCGTATTACTGCTCTCTCCGGTACTGTCAATAATATTTCCTCCATATACAGTGTTTCCGCTGACTCTGACATTACTTGTTGAATAACGTCCGTTGTTGCGAAGTCTGATGCCCCAATGTATATCATTTTTTGTTATAGTTTGATCATTATAAACTTTATTACCTGTAACCAGACCGCCTTTCAATCCTACCAGGACTACTCCGCTTATATTATCACGAACAGTATTATCGGCAAATGTAATATTTGCTGCAACACTGTTTGCATACTGGTTGCTAACCACAAAACCTGTAGCGTTCCCTTCAAATAAACAGCCACGTACCTCAATATCTTTTGCAATCGGATAATCTCCCTCAGGTTCAATATCAATTCCTGCCTTTGGAGGTGTACCGTCAGAGCGTTTAAACTCCGACTCAAGTATTTTGACATTCTGACCGCCTACAATCGACATTCCCTGACGACGGTTATGATCACAAACAACTCTATAGATAGTAATATTTTTACTGTTTTCTCCTAAAAATACTCCGTCTCCCCAAAATTCACCGGCATACAAATCTTCAATAACCACATTTGTAGAATCAGTGATTCGGACACCGTATCCGGTCTGTCCAAGATTTCCGATATGATTATCACGGTCACCGATTAATCTACCTCCTATTATATGTACATTGTCAACATGTGTGATACTGAACATCTGATAGGACTTCTCTCCGTTCGGAATCGCATAAAGTGTTGCACCGCTTGCAATACGTACAATAATATTGCTTTTAAGTACCAGTCCGGCTTTCTCATAGCTGTTTCCTGTCTGATACAATGTGTTAATCATATAGTTTCCTGCCGGAATGTCTACAATTCCTCCACCTGCCGCAGAAACTGCATCAATGGCTCTTTGTATCGCCGCAGTATCATCACTGACACCATCTCCTGTTGCACCATAGGCTGCATCCTTAACATTTGCCACAAAACTTGTTACAGGATCCGGAATATAAACTCCTGTTGATGCCAATGCTCTTTGTGAAAAGATACACAGAAAACAAACCAGTATTGACATAAAATATACAGACCGATTTTTTTTTAATATCATATTAACTTATCCGCCTTGATTTCTTATCTTTTTAAAAATATGCAGATCTTATTTTAAATACTTATCCAGTATATTACAAAAATCAAAAGTTGCAAAATAGTCTTTATCAGTCTCCGCTCTTCTTATCATCTTTACACTTCCACCCTCCTGTAAGAGTAACTCCGCAGACCTAAGCTTACCATTGTAATTATATCCCATTGCAAATCCATGTGCTCCGGTATCATGTATATAGATATAATCTCCCTTTTCTATCTTTGGAAGCTTTCTGTCTATAGCAAACTTATCATTGTTTTCACACAGTGAACCTACTACATCATATGTATATTCTGCATTTTCATTTTCCTTACCAAGTACGCTAAGATGATGATATGCTCCATACATGGCAGGTCTCATAAGATTTACCGCACAGGCATCCACACCTATATATTCCTTGTGTGTATGCTTTTCATGTATTGCCTCAGTTACCAAAGCTCCATATGGTCCAAGCATATATCTACCAAGTTCCGTAAAAATAGCCACATCTTTAATACCGTTTGCTACAAGTACTTCATCATAGACCTTTTTTACACCTTTGCCTATTTCAAATATATCATTAGGCTCCTGATCGGGAGTATACGGTATACCCACTCCTCCTGACAGATTTATAAAACTTACGCATATACCGCATTCATTCTTTATTCTTACGGCAAACTCAAACAGTTCCTTTGCAAGTTTAGGGTAGTACTCATTTGTAACCGTATTACTTGCAAGAAATGCATGAATACCGAAGTACTTTACACCTTTTGACTTCATTATATTGAATGCTTCTATAATCTGATCGGGAGTCATGCCGTATTTGGCATCTCCCGGATTGTCCATTATACCGTTTGACATAGTAAAGACTCCGCCCGGATTATATCTGGCACTCATAGTCTCAGGCAATTTTCCACAAGCCTTTTCAACATATTCTATATGTGTGATATCATCCAGGTTTATTATTGCTCCTAGATCATTTGCAAACTTAAATTCTTCTATAGGAGTTTCATTTGAGGAAAACATTATATCTTTTCCGCTAAAACCGCATGCATCACTTAATTCAAGTTCTGTCATAGAAGAACAGTCCATACCGCAACCGCATTCTTTTAATATATTCATTATAAAAGGGTTCGGAGTGGCTTTTACGGCAAAGTATTCTTTAAATCCCTTATTCCAACTGAATGCTTCATTTAATTTTTTTGCATTCTCTCTGATTCCCTTTTCATCATATATATGCCATGGGGTCGGATATGTTTTTACAATTTCTCTTACTTTATCTAATGTCAAAAATGGTATTTTTTGCATTTTATTTCCTTTCTATGTATTGCTTTCCTCTTCAGATTCGGTGTTTTTTTCCTCTCTGACCTTTGCAATACTTGCAATCTTGGTATCACTTTCTCTGTCTATATTCATAAGCTTAACACCTGATGCGGCTCTTCCAAGCACTGATATTCCGCTTACTTCTATTCTGATAATGATTCCCTCTGTGGTTATAAGCAAAAGCTCTCTGTCTTCATTGACAAGTTTTGCTCCGACCAACTTTCCGGTCTTTTCATTATCTTTATAGCATATGATACCTTTACCGCCTCTGTTTTGGACTTTGAACTCGGATATCCTTGTTCTCTTTCCATACCCATACTCAGAAACAAGAAGCAAATACTCCCCTTGAGATGCCAGCTGCATTCCGATGACCTCATCATCTCTATTCAGTCTCATACCGCGAACACCGGTAGCACCTCTACCCATAGCTCTTATATCCTTATCATTGATTCTTATACACATACCGTCTTTTGAAACTATGATAAGATCGTCATCACCATGAGTTACCTTAACCTCTATCAGCTCATCATCTTCTGTGAGATTTATGGCTGCAAGTCCGTTCTTTCTTATATTGTCAAACAGATTAATCTGACATTTCTTTATAGTACCTTTCTTGGTTACCATAAAGAGATATCCGTCCTTTGACTTTGCTTCACTTGGTATAATAGCCGAAATCTTCTCATCAGGCTGCAAATTCAATAAGTTTACTATTGCAACACCTCTTGCAGTCCTTGAAGCTTCCGGAATCTTATATCCCTTTATATTATATACTCTACCCTTATTTGTGAAGAAGTATATATCGTTGTGAGTAGTTGACATAACAATGTCTTCGATAAAGTCGTCATCAATGGTCTGCATTCCCTTGATGCCCTTACCTCCTCTGTTTTGGACATTGAAATTGTCAGGACTCATTCTCTTTATATATCCAAGCTTTGTCATTGCAATGATGATATCTTCTCTTTGGATAAGGTCCTCATCCTCCATATCATCATCCTGTATAAAGCCTGTTCTTCTGTCATCCTTATACTTATCTTCAACAGTAAGTATTTCTTCTCTTATCACACCCAGAAGTTTTTTCTCGTCTGCCAATATTCCCTCAAAATATGAAATCTTAGCCAAAAGCTCATTGTACTCGGACTCAAGTCTTTCTCTTTCCAAACCTGTAAGAGCTCTAAGACGCATATCAACTATAGCCTGAGCCTGTACATCGGTAAGTCCGAATCTTTTTATAAGTTCTTCTTTTGCAACACTTACATTTGCACTGCCTCTGATAATCTTTATGATTTCATCAATATTATCAAGGGCTATAAGCAAACCTTCCAAAATATGAGCTCTTTCCTTAGCTTTATTGAGATCATACTTTGTCCTTCTTGTTACTACATCCTCCTGATGTGCAAGATAATACTCAAGCATCTGTAAAATATTAAGCACCTTAGGCTGATTATTTACAAGTGCCAGCATATTTACACCGAAAGTTTCCTGTAACTGTGTATGCTTATATAATCTGTTTAATATAACTCCGGCATTTACATCTCTTCTAAGTTCTATAACGACTCTCATTCCTTCACGGTTTGATTCGTCTCTAAGATCTGTAATACCGTCTATCCTTTTATCTTTTACAAGTTCGGCAATCTTTTCGATAAGCTTTGCTTTATTTACAAGATATGGAAGCTCGGTAACTATAATTCTGTTTTTGCCGTTTGGCATGGCTTCTATTTCAGATACCGCTCTTACCTTTATCTTTCCTCTACCTGTAGTATAAGCTTCTCTGATTCCTCTAAGTCCAAGTATATGCGCACCTGTAGGGAAATCAGGTCCCTTTATGATATCAAGCATCTCATCGATAGTAGATTCTTTTTCTTCTATCTTATTATCTATTATCCTTACTACGGCATTTATTACCTCGCTTAAATTGTGAGGCGGAATATTTGTGGCCATACCTACCGCAATACCTGTAGTACCGTTTACAAGCAGGTTCGGATATCTTGACGGCAGTACTGTAGGCTCTTTTTCAGTCTCATCAAAGTTCGGAGCAAAGTCAACAGTGTCCTTATTTATATCGGCAAGCATCTCCATTGCGATTTTTGAGAGTCTCGCCTCTGTATATCTCATGGCAGCCGCGCCGTCTCCGTCCACAGATCCGAAGTTTCCGTGTCCGTCCACAAGTGGATATCTCATGGACCAGTCCTGAGCCATATTTACCAATGATCCGTATATTGAAGAATCTCCGTGTGGGTGATATTTACCCATTGTATCTCCGACAATACGGGCACATTTTCTATGTGGCTTATCAGGACCGTTATTCAGTTCTATCATAGAAAAGAGCACTCTTCTTTGTACAGGCTTTAAACCGTCTCTTATATCAGGAAGCGCTCTTGCTGCAATAACACTCATTGCATAGTCAATATATGACTTTTCCATGGTTTTCTTTAAGTCGATCTCATTAAACTTGTCGAAAACATTTGGTTCCATATTTTAACCTACCTTTTTAAATATCCAAATTCGATACGTATTTCGCATTTGTTTCTATAAACTCTCTTCTCGGAGCAACCTGGTCTCCCATAAGAGTAGTGAATGTTAAATCTGTTTCTGAAAGCATTGAATCATCAAGTACTACCTTTTTAAGTACTCTGCGTTCAGGATCCATAGTTGTTTCCCAAAGCTGCTCGGCATCCATCTCTCCCAGACCTTTATATCTTTGTATCTTATTATTCTGATCTCTTCCGACTTCTTTTAAAATATTATCAAGTTCTTCATCAGAATATGCGTACCATACCTTTTTATTCTTCTCAAGCTTGTACAGTGGCGGCTGAGCCAGATATACATGACCTTCCTTTATAAGTTCAGGCATAAATCTGTATATAAATGTCAGCATCAAGGTATCAATATGAGCTCCGTCCACATCGGCATCGGTCATTATGATAATCTTGTTATAGCGAAGCTTACCGATATCAAAATCTTCCTGTATACCTGTACCGAATGCTGTAATCATTGACTTTATTTCGGCATTTGAATATACCTTATCAGGTCTTGCCTTCTCCACGTTGAGTATCTTTCCTCTAAGAGGCAAAATAGCCTGAGTATCTCTCTTTCTTGCGGATTTTGCGGAACCTCCCGCAGAATCTCCCTCGACTATAAATATCTCACATTCCTCAGGATTCTTACTTGAACAGTCCGCAAGTTTACCGGGTAAACTCATACCGTCAAGTGCAGATTTTCTTCTTGTAAGATCTCTTGCCTTTCTTGCCGCAGCTCTTGCTCTTTGCGCTGTAATAGCCTTATCACTTATAAGCTTTGCTATTCCCGGATTTTGCTCAAGGAAATAAGTAAGCTTCTCACTTACTATGGCATTTACCGCAGTTTGAGCCTCGGAATTTCCAAGTTTTTGTTTTGTCTGACCTTCAAACTGTGGATCCTGTATCTTTACAGAGATTATAGCTACAAGTCCTTCTCTTATGTCTTCTCCGGAGAGATTGTCCTCATTTTCCTTTAGCAGTTTATTGTTTCTGGCATATTCATTAAATGTCTTTGTAAGTGCATTTTTAAATCCTGAAAGATGAGTTCCACCCTCAGGAGTATTTATATTATTTACAAAAGTATAAATTCCCTCGGAATAGGTGTCATTGTGCTGCATTGCAACTTCCACAACCACATTTTCTTTCACACCCTCACAGTATATTACTTCATCATATATAGGTGCCTTACCCTTATTGAGATAGGTAACAAATTCCTTGATACCACCCTCATAGTGGAAAGACATTTCTTTTTTTTCTACTCTGTCATCAATCAAAACAATTTTTAATGCCTTGGTGAGGAAAGCTGTCTCTCTTAATCTGACTTTCAATATATCAAAGTCATATACTGTTTCCTCAAATATATCGGCATCCGGTAAGAAGCTTACCTCGGTACCGCTTTCACTCGGATCACATTCACCTATCACATGCATATTCTCTACGACTTTACCCTTTTCAAATCGCATATGATAGATTTTTCCTTCTTTATAAACCTTTACATCCAACCATGTAGATAGTGCATTTACTACAGATGCACCAACTCCATGCAATCCGCCTGAGGTCTTATACCCTCCACCGCCGAATTTTCCTCCGGCATGCAGTATTGTAAATACCACTTCAAGCGCCGGCTTTCCGGCTTTTTGCTGAATGTCTACCGGTATACCTCTACCATTATCTCTTACAGTGATTGAATTATCTTCATTTATTTTTACCTTTATCTCGGTACAAAATCCTGCAAGAGCCTCATCTACAGAGTTATCTACTATCTCATAAACAAGATGATGAAGACCCCTTGATGATATTGAACCAATATACATTCCGGGTCTTACTCTAACGGCCTCTAAACCTTCCAGTATTTGAATTTGGGATGCATCATACTCTGTACTCATACTATCTCCTTTAAATCATCTGAGAATACATTCTCAGGAAAATTTACTCTTAATGTCATATCGATATATTATAACATTTTTTTTGAAAATGTGGAATAAAATTACTACATATAAATAAGAAAAAAGGGGTGCCACGCACCCCTAAAATATACATTATTACAAAGCTGTTATAAAAGTCAAAAATCCGAAAACTACACCTGCCGCATTCGGTATAATAAGGATATAATCTATTTTATGTTCATTTGTTAAGCCATATATAACCCATAACAAACAAGATATTGCCGCTACAAGCGGCTGCAGCGGTTGAGATTTCTCACCACCTATATTTGCTATAATTTGCGGTATATAAGATAAGAATACTAAAACTCCGATAAATGCTCCTATAGATCCTATGAATGTATTAATTCTCTTTTTTGTCATTGAATATTACCTCCGAAATCAGTTTATAAATATACATGTGTGAATTTATGTGTGATAATATAACACACAATTTTGAAGTCTGCAAATTTTAACAGAGTTTTACGAAGATTTTAACATTATTTTTTATATATTATCATTTTTATATTCTATATTTTTATTAATTTTTAACAAGGTGTAAGTTTTTATTTTTATTTTACATCCACATAACACCACAAAAAAGAAATTTTTTGATTACTCAAAATTTAAACAATTTTATAAAATACTTGTATACAATGAGTTAATTATATTCATTTTCTTTTATTGTACCATTTGTTACTTTAAACACCTTTCCAATATCCAAAGATTTATTCAAAAAATCTTCCACACCTGTACAGGTAATCAAAGTTTGAATATGTTTTATGGATTCCAAAAGATGAGACTGTCTTTTTCCGTCAAGCTCGGATAATACATCATCCAATAAAAGCACCGGAAATTCTCCGTATCTTGATTTTATAAGCTCTATCTCGGATAATTTTAATGATAAGGCAAGGCTTCTTTGCTGCCCTTGAGATCCGAACTTTTTCAAATCCATTTCACCGTTTAGAAAAAATGAAAAATCATCTCTATGTGGTCCTACATTCGTAGTCTTATACCTTATATCACTTGTTCTTGATTTTTTCAGTTCTTCTTCAAAATCATCTTTTTCAACATTCTTTTCATATACTACATTTATCTTCTCACCACCTGAGAGTAAAGAATGTATACCGAAAATGACCCCATTTAATTCCTTTATAAAGGCTTCTCTGTAAGCAATCAAATCCTTACCGTATTTTACAAGCTGCATATCCCAGATATCCAAAGTATCCTCAACACCGCTCTTAAAACCGATTTCTTTTAAAAGCTTGTTTCTCTGATCAAGCACCTTATTGTAGGTAACTAAAGTGGAAACATAGAGCTTATTTAACTGACAAAGCTCCATGTCCACAAAATTTCTTCTTTCCTTAGGACTTCTCTTGATAATATTCAAATCTTCAGGAGAGAAAAATACAACATTACAGGTACCGAAAAGCTCACTAAGCTTTCTTATCGGAATACCGTTTATAGCAACTCCCTTAGACTTGCTCTTTTTCAAATGCATATCAAGTCTTACAGATGAGTTGTTTTTTTCTATCATCAGCTTGATATGCGATTCATTGCTTCCGAATTTTATAATATCTTTATCTTTACTTCCTCTATGAGACTTTGAAGTGGTGGCAAGATATATTGACTCCAAAATATTTGTCTTTCCCTGCGCATTGTCACCGTAAAATATATTTACACCGCTTGAAAGCTGGATATTCAAACTCTCATAGTTTCTATAGTCCTTAAGCTCCAACGATTCTATAATCATTGTTCTCGTATGTAAATATATCGCCGTCTCTAAGCTTCTTACCTCTTCTAAGCTCCACCTCGGAATTTACCAAAACCTCTCCGGCCTGTATTACCATCTTGGCTTCCGAACCCATAGATACGGCACCTGCAAGCTTCATAGCCTGCTCCAGCTTTATATATTCATCTCTAATTTTAACTTCTTGCATATTTCACCTTTATCCTACAAAATTTACCGGCAATATCAGGTAAGTGTATGAATTTTTATCGTCTCTAATAAAGCATGGCGATTTTGCGTTTGTAAAATAAATATCTACAAAATCATCATCAATTACCTTTAATGCATCCACTAAGAACTTAGGGTTAAAGGCAATCTTTAAATCACTTCCGCTTTTTTCAATATTTACTTTGGCATCCATAAATCCAAGTGATGAATTTACGAACAATGTAAGTATTCCGTTTTCTATATTAAGAATCAAAGGCTTATGTTCATTTTCCCTGATAAGTATCATAGCCTGCTCTATAGCACTTTGAAATCTGTTTCTGCTGACGGTAACCTTGGTATCATAGTCACTTGAAAGCATGGTCTCAATTCTGAAATATTCACCGTCAAGTATTCTTGACAATACAAGTGTTTTATCAAACTCAAAGAGTATATGATCCTTTGAAAAATAAATATTAACATCTTTTTGAGTATCGCTGTCAATTATCCTCATAACTTCCTGTAAGGACTTTATAGGAACCACACATCTTTGATTTTCAAAATTCCCGTTCAATTCAATATTTCTGATAGACATTCTATGTCCGTCAAGAGTAACGAATTTAGCCACATTATCTTTAATATCTATAAGCTCTCCACCCATCATTCTGTTGATATCGCTTATAGCTGTGGAAAACTCGGTCTGTCTGATAACTTCTTTTAAACTGAACTGTGAAAGCTTGATAAAATCATCCCTGTCTACCTTCGGCATCGGTATAAACTCTACGGGATCAATTCCCATAATATTAAATACAGCCTGCTCACATCTGATAGTGGTCTTGAAATCCTTATCTACATCAAGCTCTATTAAAGAATCCGTATTTTCAAACTTTCTTACAATCTCTGAGAATAGTTTTGCATTTAAAACTACTCCACCCGGATTTACTATAATCGCATCCACTTCTGTTTGAATTGAAAGTTCCGTATCTGTAGCGTCTAAAACAACTCTGTTATCAGCTGCCGTTATAAGTATTGATTCTAAAATAACACTTGAAGTCTTGGTAGATATAGCCTTCATTACAATGCTTAAAGCATTTACCAATTGTGCTTTTTGAAATTTTAAATTCATTGTTCCTCCGGTTGGCGATTTTTTACTCAGTAAGGAGCTCGCTCGCCATGATAAATAATTAAATATATTTTAGTATTAGTATTATTATAGTGTGTGGATAAGTGCAAAAGTCTTAAAAGCCTTGTAAATACTTGCTTTTTAGCTTATTTTTGTAAACATCACCATGTTTGGGAACTACCCGTATAATTTGGATTACTGTGGAGAAATCTTCTTTTTGATAGTTTCAATTGTCTGATTCAGCTCACTGTCAGAGACGATTCTCTTAGTAATTACATCCTCGGAATTGACTATCGTGGAGTGATCTCTGTCACCCAAAAATTGACCTATTTTAGTTTGAGTATCATTGGTCATTTTTCTGCAAAGATAAACTGTAATATGTCTTGCAGTTGCTACAGGCTCTTTTCTTCCCTTGGCTTTTAATTCCGCCACGGTGATATTGAAATGATCCGCTACCACAGTTGCAATATACTCTGAAGTTATTTTTGTAGGAGCATCGGGAGTGATCATATCCTTCAGTACCGTTTTTGCCAGCTCTATATCAATTTCCTGATTTTTATTAAGTCTGCTCATAGCGTAAAGCTTATTTAGTGCTCCCTCAAGCATTCTGATATTACTCTTTATATTGGTAGCAATAAATTGAATAACTTCATTATCAATGTTTTTGCCGTCTCTTTCTTCCTTACTTCTAAGAATTGCCATTCTTGTTTCAAAGTCCGGAGAAAAAATCTCTACTGCCACACCCCAGGCAAATCTTGAACGAAGTCTCTCTTCAAGGTTTTTAAGCTCCATAGGAGGTCGGTCTGAAGAAAGTATTATCTGTTTTTTCTGCTCATACAATGCATTGAAAGTATGGAAAAGTTCTTCCTGTATTGCATCCTTACCGCCGATAAACTGAATATCATCAATAAGAAGTACATCTACATTACGATATTTTGAGCGATATTCCTGTAAATTGCTGTTTTTTAGCGCATCAATATATTCATTAAGGAATTTCTCACTGCTGACATATAAAATGATTGCCTCCGGATTGTGTTCCAATATGTAATGTGCAATGGAATGCATCAAGTGAGTTTTTCCAAGACCAACGCCTCCATATATAAAGAAGGGATTGTAATGTTCGCCGGGATTTTGACTTCCCGGAGATTCTGCTACAGCTATAGCGGTTGCATGTGCCAGATCATTGCTTTTTCCTACTACGAATGTATCAAAAGTATAAAGCGGATCCAGATTTGCACTTAAAAGCTTCAGGTTGTTTACCGGATGCCGCTTATTGTCTATCAGCGTATTTGGATATTTTTTTGTTTCCTGCTCCGACTTTTCTATAAAAACGACATTACATTTTATTAAGGTAACTTCCTCTATGGATACCGAAAGGTACAGGGAGTATTTTTTTGTAACATAAGTTTTAAAAGGTTGTGAAGGAACAGTGATGACCAAGGTATAAACTCCCTTTGAATCCTTATCGATTGATGTCGGAATCATGGGTTTTATCCATGTATTGTATGATACAGGTGAGAGCTCATAATCATCCCTTAAAAACGTGATTATTTCCTCCCAACTGGATTTTATCTTATCTATCATCCTTTTTACTCCTTTAGGATAAGTATAAACTAGGTAAAGTATATCAAAAAAAGGTATTCATATCAATGTAAAGAAAAAGTAAAAAAGAAAATTATCAACATAGATATTCACAAAGTTATGGACAACGTAGTTGATTAAAAATTGTAAAATAAATTATCCATATTAAAAAATGATAAAAACAGATGTAAAAAAGCCTTATACACAGAATGTTGATAACGATGTTGACAAAAAAAAACGGCTTAAAATATAGCAAAACAAGAAATATCAACATTGAGATAAAATAAAATATCCACACACTATCAACAAAATGTGGATAACTAAAATATAAACATTTGGATTTTAAACAATGAAAATATACAGGTAAATGTGGATAATTATGTTGATAAGAATTTTAACAGTTGAAAATCCGGGGAACAATATTCTTACTTTGAGATAATAAAAATATTGATAAAACGGAGTATTAAATATATAATATTAAGTGCATTATATCCAATAGGAGTAGTAGCGAGAGGAGAAAAAAATGAAGAGAGATTCTTATCAGAAGACAAAAAGAATGGTAATCATGGCTATCTTCATAGCTATAATTATTATTCAGACATTGGTACCTATTTTGGGATTTATACCGCTTGGTATAATGAACGCAACTATCATTCATGTAACGGTAGCCATTGGGGCAATCTTACTTGGGTGGAAAGAGGGAGCAGGACTGGGATTTGTATTCGGACTTGGCAGTATGTGGAAGAATACATTCATGCCGAACCCGACATCATTTTGTTTTTCACCGTTTGCACCGGCCATAGCAGGATACACAGGCGGAATAAGATCTGTAATAGTATGTTTTGTTCCGAGAATACTGGTAGGTATAGTGGCTGCACTTGTTTTTAGAGCAATAAGAAAAACAGGTAAGGTGAAAATAGCACTCCTGGTATCAGGTGCCATGGCGGCAGTAACAAACACAATATTGGTAATGAGCGGTATATACTTCCTGTTCGGAGAGCATTATGCAAGTGCAACAGGGAGAGAGTTGACACAGTTGCCTGTTGTAATAGTAGGTATAATAGGAACACAGGGAGTAGCAGAGGCGATAGTTTCTTCAATCCTTACTTTAGCTGTAGCAGGTACATTATTAAAAATCAGTGAAGAGCGATAAAGCTATTGACTTGTATACCTTCTTTATATATAATACTAGGGTGCGTTCTTTGGAAAAGTAAAGAACATAGACTTAAAAAAGACTGGACAAACGAAAAGAAATAAGGAGGTATCAGATCATGAAGATGACATTCCAACCTAAGAAGAGACAAAGATCTAAGGTTCATGGTTTTAGAGCAAGAATGAGTTCAGCAGGCGGTAGAAAAGTTTTAGCTGCCAGAAGAGCAAAAGGAAGAGCTAGATTATCAGCTTAAAAAAATAAGGCAACAGCCGGAAAACAGATGAGTACTACATTATGTAGTAAAGAATTTATCTGTCGAAGATTACTTAGGGATAGTCTTATGACTATCCTTTTAGTTTATGGTAGTATTACATTTAATCTAATATAAGATGCGTTTTGCATTTGAGGAGTTTATGTGAAAAATTTTCCTTCTTTAAGAAGTAATGCTGATTTTCAAAGGGTATATAAGAACGGAAAGTCGTATGCCAATAAAACTCTTGTTATGTATGTATATGGAAATAATTTGGATTACAACAGGATAGGTATATCGGTTTCAAAGAAAAACGGTAACAGTGTAGTCAGACATACATTTGCAAGAAAATTGAGAGAAATTTTCAGATTGAATAAGATAGAGAAAAAGGGATTAGATATAATAGTAGTAGTACGAGTAGGTGCAGATGTAGGGGATTATCATAAATTGGAAAATGCCTATTTACATTTGCTGAAATCACATAGACTGGATAGAGAAAATGTTGAAGAAAATAAATAGCTTAGTATTAAAGGGTATGATTAAGCTTATTAGATTCTATCAAAAATATCTGTCACCGCTAAAGGTAAGAACACATTGTATTTATACTCCTACCTGTTCACAATATGCCATAGAGGCTTTAAAAAAACATGGCATAATAAAGGGATCATTACTTAGTATATGGAGAATATTGAGATGTAATCCTTTCGCAAAAGGTGGATACGATCCTGTGCCATAAGTATATTTAAGGAATTTAGTAAGTTAGAAAATCTAATGAAATTTGGAGGAATTAGCTTGGACGTTGTACTGTTAACAAAGTCATCCACACCTGTTATAGGTTGGTTTGCTGAAATACTTGGATTTATAATGAATCTGATATTTGATTTGGGAATCACAAATATCGGTGTCGCTATTATAATTTTTACACTGGTAATCAATATAATAATGATACCTTTGACTATAAATCAGCAGAAGTCACAAAAACTTATGGCTGTAATTCAACCTGAAATAAAGGCCATACAGGATAAATATAAAGGAAAAACAGATAATGAATCGGCAATGAAGATGAATGCTGAGACAAGAGCTGTGTACAGTAAGTACGGTACAAGTATGACAGGCGGTTGTCTTCCGCTTCTTATACAGATGCCTATATTGTTCGGACTTTATCAGGTTATATACAGAATACCGGCATATGTAACAAGTGTTCGCAGCGTATTTGAGACTGTGGCTACTTCACTTATGCAACAGTCTGATTATATAAATAAGATAAGTGATTTGGCAAAAGCTGTAAGACTTCCTATAGAAAATAATGACTATACGGTTACAAATAAAGTAATAGATTTATTATATAAATTTACACCTGAAAAATGGACTACATTGTCAGAGACTTTCCCTAATATGAGTAATGTCTTGGAGACAAGTATTCCTCTTATTAAGCAGATGAATTCATTCCTCGGTATTGATTTATCGGTGTCACCATGGCAGGGAATGAACAATATAAATGTAGCATGGATAATACCGATATTGGCAGGAGTTACACAGTTTATATCAACTAAGGTAATGACAACAAACCAGCCGAAAAACGGAGAGCCTGAGAATGAGATGGCAAAACAGATGCAGAGTATGAATACTGTAATGCCTATCATGTCAGTAGTATTTTGTTTTACTCTCCCTGCAGGTATCGGTATATACTGGATAGCTTCAGCACTTGCAAGAACAGTCATTCAGTTACTTGTAAACTACAGACTTAAAGATCTTGATATTGATAAGCTTGTAGAGTCAAATCTTGCAAAGCAAAATGCAAAGAGAGCAAAGCAAGGACTTCCTGCATTAAGCGCAAATAAGAAAGTCATCGAAAATGCAAAGCATATGGATGAAATTGAAAAGCAGGAAAAAGAAGAAAGAGCAAAAAAATACGAAGTGAATGCCAAGAATTTAAAGGATTCAACAGAGTATTACAATAAGGATGCAAAACCGGGTTCACTTGCTTCAAAGGCTAATATGGTAGCCAAGTACAATGAGAAGCAGGCAAATTCTAAGAAAAATAAATAGGAGGAAAGAGATGGACAGTGCTAGAGTTTCAGCAAGAAATTATGATGAAGCTTTAACCAAGGCTTTAATAGAGCTTGGAACCACAAGTGATAATGTGGATGTAGAGATAATTGAAAGAGGCACTAATGGATTTTTGGGAGTTTTCGGTGCAAAGCCATGGACTCTTAAGGTTACAATAAAGAAATCTGCTGATACAGATAAAAAGAATTCATCAGAAAAGAAACACGAAAAGCAGAAGGAACAAAAATCTCCTATTGAGAAAAAAGAAGTAGAGAAAAAGGAAACTGTAGAACAAAAGGTAGAGACTGTTGTAGAAGAAGTTACAGTAGAAGAAAAAGAGACATCTGTACAGTCTGAAGAAGCTGTAGACGAATATGCACAGTTTTACGGTGAGGAAGAGCCTTCTTATACAAGCAGACGAGTACTTACAAATGATGAGCTTGAGCAGATAAGAGATAGAGCTGATGCTTTCTTAAAGGATTTCTTTGCAGCAATGAATCTTCCTGCACATGCGGTATATAATTTCTCATTTAAGACAAATGAGCTTTCTATCGTAATAGAGAGTGAAGAAGACTTAGGCGTATTGATAGGAAAAAGAGGTCAGACTCTTGATTCACTTCAGTATATATTGAGCCTTGTAGTAAATAAGAGCAGCGAAAGCTATATAAGAATAAAGCTTGATACTGAAAACTACAGAAAAAAGAGAAAAGATAAACTTGAAATGCTTGCAAAGAATATAGCGGCAAAGGTAAAGAAAACAGGTAAGTTCACAGAGCTTGAACCTATGAATGCTTATGAGAGAAGAATCATACATGCTGCACTCCAGGGAGACAATATGGTATCTACAAAGAGTGTAGGTGAGGAACCTTTCAGACATATAACAGTTTATCCGAAGAAGAATTTTAAACAAAACAGAAGAAGCCCTAAAAGGGAAATACAATAAAAATTAGTCTTGTGAAAGAGGGCTGTTAATAACATAGTTATTGATGGTCCTCTTTTATTTCAGTAACAATATAAAGTTAATAAAATAGGATTATATAAATATGAAGAGAACAGATACTATTGCCGCTATAGCAACAGCACTTGGAGAAAGTGGAATAGGCATAATAAGAATAAGCGGAGAAGATGCCGTAAGTATAGCTGATAAGATATACAGCGGAAAGAAAAGACTGATTGAGGCGGACTCACATACTATCAACTACGGACATATATTTTTCGGTGAAGAGATAATAGATGAAGTTTTGGTAATGCTGATGAAAGCACCGAGAACATTCACAGGCGAAGATACAGTAGAGATAAACTGTCATGGTGGTATATTGATACTTGAAAAAGTATTGCATGCAGTACTGGAGTCGGGGGCAAGGATGGCACTTCCTGGAGAATTTACAAAGAGAGCCTTTTTAAACGGAAAGATGGATCTAAGTCAGGCGGAAGCGGTCATAGATATAATAGAGGCAAAGAATGAACTGGCATTAAAAGCCGGAATCAGACAGCTAAACGGAGCTGTGACAGAAAATATAAAGACAATAAGGGCTCAGATACTGGAGCAGATTGCATTTATAGAAGCCGCACTTGACGATCCTGAACATTATTCACTGGACGGATACAGTGATAAACTCAAAAAAATAGTAAAGAAATTATATACAAGAATAGAATACTTAAAGAAATCATTTAAAGATGGAAGTATTATAAAGGAAGGTATAAATACGGTCATAATAGGAAAGCCGAATGCCGGAAAATCTTCCATTTTAAATCTCCTTTCAAGAACAGACAGAGCAATAGTTACCGATATAGCCGGAACAACAAGAGATACATTGACAGAGAATATCAAACTGTCAGGTATCAGTTTGAATATCACTGATACGGCCGGTATCAGGCAGACTGATGATGTGGTGGAAAGTATAGGAGTACAAAAAGCAATAGAGGCAAGTAATAATGCAGACTTGAATTTGGTGGTAATAGACGGACTTTTACCTTTAGATAAAGAAGATATAGAGTTGCTTGAAAGTGTAAAGGATAAAAATGCAATAATACTGCTTAATAAGTCTGATAGAGAGCTGAAATTAAGTGTTGAAGATATCAAGAAGTACAGTGATAAGGATGTTATAATATTCTCAGCCAAGGAAAATATAGGAGTAGATGAATTGGAGGATATGATCAAGGCTAAGTTTATTTCAAAAGAGATAAATTTCAATGATCAGGTAATTATAACAAATATAAGACATCAGGAAATAATAAATGAAGTATCGGAATCTTTGGAAATGTGTCTTTCAAGTATCGAAGAAGGATATGAAGAGGATTTCTTTACAATAGATCTTTTAAATGCCTATGAAGCATTGGGTGAGATAATAGGTGAAACAGTGGATGATGATGTTGTAAATGAAATATTCTCAAAGTTCTGTATGGGTAAGTGATATAATTGCATACAATTAAATAGAGGTAGTTAATGAATATAATAGAAAAAGTATATGATATTGTGGTAGTCGGAGCAGGTCATGCAGGATGTGAGGCGGCACTTGCAAGCGCAAGACTTGGACTGAAGACTGTAATATTTACAGTAAGCGTGGATTCCATAGCTTTGATGCCATGTAATCCAAATATAGGTGGTAGTTCTAAGGGACACCTTGTAAGAGAACTTGATGCACTTGGCGGAGAAATGGGAAAATGTATTGATAAGACATTTATACAATCCAAGATGCTTAATGCATCAAAAGGTCCTGCAGTGCACTCTCTCAGAGCACAGGCCGACAAGCAGGAATATTCCAAAGAAATGAGAAAAACCTTGGAGAATACTCCAAATCTAACTATATGTCAAAAAGAGATAACAAAGCTTATAATAGAGGATAATGTATGTAAAGGTGTTGAAACCGTATCAGGAAGTAAGTACTTTGCTAAAGCGGTCATTTTGGCGACAGGTACATATTTGAATGCAAGATGTATATATGGAGAGGTGGCTGAATATACAGGACCGAACGGTCTAAAATCTGCAAATCATCTAACATCTTCTCTTTTGAAATACGGTATTGATTTAAACAGATTTAAAACAGGTACTCCTGCCAGAGTTGACGGAAGAACTATAGATTACAGTGTAATGCAGGAGCAATATGGAGATAATCCGGTAGTACCTTTCTCATTTGAAACCGATCCTGAGAGTATACAAAAAGAACAGGTAAAATGCTATCTTGCATATACAAGTGAAAAGACTCATGAAATAATAAGAGAAAATATAGACAGATCACCATTGTTTTCAGGTGCTATAAAAGGAACAGGTCCAAGATATTGCCCTTCTATAGAAGATAAAGTTGTAAAATTCCCTGATAAGGACAGACATCAGATTTTTGTAGAGCCTGAAGGACTTTATACAAATGAAATGTATCTGTCAGGACTTTCAAGCTCTTTGCCTGAGGATGTACAGTATGCAATGATCAGGAGTATAGAAGGTTTTGAAAATGCTGAAATAGTAAGAAACGGATATGCTATTGAATACGATTGCATAGATGCCAGACAGTTAAAAGACAGCTTGGAGTTTAGGGCTATTGAAGGTTTGTTTGCAGCAGGTCAGTTTAACGGTAGTTCAGGTTATGAAGAGGCTGCGGTTCAAGGACTTATGGCAGGTATAAATGCATCCATGAAAGTTATGGGAAAAGAACCGGTTGTAATAGGCAGAGATCAAGGATATATAGGTGTACTTATAGATGATTTGGTTACAAAAGAAAGTCATGAGCCATACAGAATGATGACTTCAAGATCTGAATACAGACTACTTCTTAGACAGGATAATGCGGATATCAGACTTTCAAAAATAGGCTATGAAGTAGGACTTATCTCAGAGGAAAGATATCAAAGGCTTCTTGAAAAAGAAAGACAAATAGATGAGGAAATTGATAGACTGAAAAATATCCATGTAGGGGCGAATGCTAAAGTACAGGAATTTTTAGTAAGAAACGGATCTACACCTCTTCAAACTTCAGCAAATCTGGCAGAAATTATAAGAAGACCTGAGTTAAATTACGATCTTACAAAAGAACTTGATGAAGACAGAAAAGAACTAAGGAAAGAAGTCAGAGATCAGGTAAATATAAATATAAAATATGAGGGCTATATAAAAAGACAGGAATCACAGGTAAAGCAGTTTAAAAAACTTGAAAACAAGAAAATACCTGTAGATATAGACTATAATAATGTAAACAGTCTTAGAATAGAGGCGGTACAAAAGTTAAGCAAAGTAAGACCAAGCTCTATCGGTCAGGCGTCAAGAATATCGGGAGTGTCACCTGCAGATATAACCGTATTATTGGTATATTTAGAGACCTATAAGGAGAAAAAGAATGTATAATGATATGGTAAAATACTTATCGGAAAGCAATATTCTTGATGTTGATATATCTGATGAGAAAAAAGAAAAGCTGTATAAATTCTATGAAATCTTGGTTGAGAAAAATAAGGTTATGAATCTTACTTCAATAACAGAAATCAAGGAGTTTACATATAAGCATTTTATAGACAGTATTGCTTTGGAAAAATCCGTAAAAGATCTCGTAAGTAAGAATTATAATATAGCGGACATGGGTACAGGTGCAGGTTTTCCGGGAATACCTTTAGCTATAGTATATCCGAATCTTAATCTGACTTTAATAGACAGCCTTAATAAAAGGATAAAATTTATAAAAGAAACCTGTGAAATATTGGATATTAAAAATGTAAATGCAATACATTCAAGAGCTGAGGATATAGACAGAAATAAAGATTACAGAGAGAAATTTGATATATGTGTATCCAGGGCTGTTGCAAATCTGGCATCACTTTCAGAATATTGTTTACCTCTGGTAAAGATTGGCGGAAGTTTCATATCATATAAATCAAAGGGATATGAAGTAGAAATTGCCGAGGCACAAAAGGCAATAAAAGTGCTGGGTGGAGAAACAGGAAATATTGAAAAGTTTGAGCTGGGTGAATATGGAGAAAGAATTTTTCTTGATATAAAGAAAATAAAATCCACACCTGATAAATATCCCAGAAAAGCCGGTTTACCGACCAAGGAACCTATAAAGTAAATATATGTTTCACATGAAACATGTATTTTATCCATACAGTAATGTTTCATGTGAAACATTATACTGTATGGATTTTTTAATTGTATATATTATAGTCATAATGTATTTTTTAACATAGCAATATTTTAAGAAAGCACATATATCTCAATGATTTTAAGTTCGGTCCTTTTTAATAATATATAATTATAAATAATTGTATAATTTATAGTGTGAAACAAAGTAATGTTTCATGTGAAACATAAAAAATAAAAATTTATTTTAATGTTATCGCATTGATTAGAAAATACTAGTATGATAAAATATAAAAGTAATTATATATCGAATGAATATAAGTACAGAATTCAATTGTCGACTTATATTGTTCTATAAAATAAGGGGTTTAAAAAGTGAAAAAATACCTAAAAATTTTAACTGCTATGGTGATTTCATCCTCTACATTGATAGGTGTATCATTATTAAATAAAATTACAAAAATTCATGCAGTTTCAAAAAATCTTCTTGAGAAAGATAAAACAAAAGAGTTTGAATGGAGATTTGGAAATATAAAGTACAGAAAAAAAGGGCATGGTAATCCTATTCTGCTAGTACACTCTTTGGAGGTGGCATCATCATCCGAGGAATGGTTCAAAGTAATAGATAATCTTGCGAGAACACATACTGTATATACTATTGATTTGCTTGGTTGCGGCCTTTCTGAAAAGCCTTTTATGACATATACAAATCATATATTTTCCCAGTTAATCTCTGATTTTATAAAGGTAGTTATAGGCAAAAGGACAACGGTAATAACCAGTGGAAACAGCTCTTCTTTTGTTATTGCGGCATGTGATAATGACAGCACATTGTTTGAGAAAATAATACTTGTCTCACCTGAAAAATTGTCAAACGGTCATCTTATACCGGGAAAAAGGGCCAGAACATATAAAGCAATACTCAGTACATCAATTTTAGGAACTCTACTATATAATATAGCGGTATACAAAATTAATATAAAACATAATATAAAACCGAACTTCTATAAAAAAGAAAAATTCACAGATGATATGTTGGATAAATGTTATGAAGCTGCACATAGAGGTTTATCACCAAAGTCACTATATTCAAGTATTGTATGTTTTTATACCAAGAAAAATATAAAGTTTGAACTTTCTCAAATAGATAACAGTATAATAATATTTGAGGGTAGATTTAATAGAGATTCTTCGGATATAACCAAAGAATATGTAAAGATAAATTCTGCTATTGAAACTGTGATAATAGATGATTCCAACAAATATCCTCACATAGAGAATGAAAAGGAATTTTTAAAAGCTTTGAATATATATCTATAAAGAATGTTTCACGGGAAACATTTATTTAAAAAGATATTATATTGGAAATTCGAAAAAGGCAAGGAAATATATAGCTCTTTTCGGACAAAATAAAGAACTGAAATAATAAGAATAAAAATGTTTCACGGGAAACATAAATATAGAAAGGACAAGCAATTGCTTGAAGGATATTATGACAAAAATTATTTCATTTGCAAATCAAAAAGGTGGTGTAGGTAAAACTACTACTGCTGTTAATCTTTCAGCTGCTTTAGCGGAGGCAGGACAAAGTGTTTTGGCAATAGATTTTGATCCACAGGGAAATTTATCAAGTGGACTTGGAATAGATAAATTAAATACGGAAAAAACTATATATGAAGTTATTATAGGTGATGAAGATATAAATGATACCATACTAAATACCGAGGTGGAAAATCTTGATATTATTCCAAGTAATGTAGATTTATCCGGTGCGGAAATTGAGCTTTTGGAACTTGAAGACAGAGAAAGAACTTTGAGAAGAAAAATCAGTGAAATATATAAGCAGTATGATTATATATTAATTGACTGTCCACCAAGTTTGAGTCTTTTGACTATAAATGCTTTTATGGCATCTGACAGTGTGATTATTCCTATTCAATGTGAATATTACGCTCTTGAAGGATTAAATCAGATGCTTAGAACAGTAAATCTTATAAGAGAAAGACTGAATCCTACACTTGAAATTGAAGGCATTGTATTTACAATGTACGATGCAAGAAATAACTTAAGCGGACAGGTTATAGAAGGTGTTAAGAGCGTTATATCTGATGAGAATATTTTTGAAACTATAATACCGAGAAATGTTAAATTGGCGGAGGCTCCCAGCTTCGGTATGCCAATAACAGAATATGACACTACTTCAACCGGAGCACAGGCATATAGAATGTTGGCATCAGAAGTACTAAGTAAAAGCGGGAGGTAAAAATGGCAAAGAGAATGGCACTTGGAAAGGGAGCTGATGCTCTTCTTAGAAATATCAACGGAACCAAAGCGGCTATTGACGAAACAACTGACAGAAATATAGAAGAAGATGCAGGTAAAGGCGCCGGTGAGTTAATGGTGAAAATCTCATTGGTAGAGCCGAACAGAGATCAGCCCAGAAAGATGTTTGATAAGGAAAGCCTTGATGAACTTGCAAATTCGGTAAAACAATATGGAGTATTACAGCCTATATTGGTGAAAAAAGTAGGTAACAGATATGAAATAGTTGCCGGTGAAAGAAGGTGGAGAGCCGCACAGGCGGCAGGACTTTCAGAAGTTCCGGTAGTTGTCAGAGATTATGATGAGCAAAAAGCTAAGGAAATTGCTATTATAGAGAATATTCAGAGGACAGATTTGAACCCTATTGAAGAAGCTTTGGCATATAAAAGTTTGATTGAGGAATATAATTTAACTCAGGAAGAATTATCGGATAAGGTGGCAAAAAACCGCTCTACTATTACCAATTCTCTAAGACTTTTAAAACTCAGTAAAAATATACAGCAGTATATGATAGACGGGCAGATATCTTCAGGACATGCAAGAGCTTTGTTAAGTCTTGAGGATGAAGGAAAAAGAGAATTGCTTGCTTTGGATATAATTAAGAGAAGTCTCAGTGTAAGAGATACTGAAAAAGCTGCAAAGGCTTTATCAAAAAAGAAAAAGGTAGATCTTGAAGAGTTAAGTAAGGGGGATGATGATACTGCAAGAGATTTATCTTTATTTTATAAGGAGTATGAAGACAGCATTCAGGGAGTTCTCGGAACGAAGGTGCATATAAACCAGAAAGATAAAAATAAAGGAAGAATAGAAATAGAATATTATTCTCAAGTAGAGCTTGATAGAATAATGGATATTTTTAAGACATTAGGATAAAAAGATGATAAATTTGACAATTGATAATAGAGTTTTGTTTGGCTTTATCCTGGTGGTGGCTATTTTTAACTTTATATTATTTATATCTATGGTAAAACATAGAGTAAAGTACAGAAGACTTTTCAAGAGTTATGATAATTTTATGGCGGGCAAATCTGCAAAGAATCTGGAGGATATTATAATTCTGCTTAGAAAAGATATCCGCAGTTTAAAAAGTGAAAGCAGATTAAACAGAGATGCCATAAGAGAGCTGAACAGACTTGAAAGAAACTGTCTGCAAAAAATGGGAATATTGAAATATGACGCATTTGAAGGGATGGGTGGTAAATTAAGTTTTGCACTCTGCCTTTTGGATTACAGAAATTCCGGATATATAATAAACAGTATTCACTCCAGAGAGACTACTTTTAATTATATAAAAATAGTTGAAAACGGTCAGACAGATCAGGTACTTACAGATGAAGAAAAAATAGTATTGGAGCAGGCTTTGGGCTATAGAGAAAGATAAAAATACGGCTATGAAAATTAAATTTCATAGCCGTATTTTTATATATTCAATTTATTCAATCTTTTACTTATCTCAGGTCCGATAATAGCTGCAACAGCAATTTTTATTGCATCTCCTATTAAGAACGGTACCACACATAATAATAGTGAAGCTATAAAGCCTTTTCCCTGTTGTAATGAAAACCACATTGTACCAAGGAAATAACAAATTCCAAGTCCGATTATCATCCCTATAATATCAAAGGCAATACCCTTCTTTAAATGAATAAAAACTGAACTTGCATATACTGTAAATAAAAATCCTATAATATACCCACCTGTAGGTCCAAGTACTTTTCCGATACCGCCTGAATATCCTGAAAAAACAGGCAATCCGAATATACCAAGTAATAAAAAGATAACTACCGATATAAGAGCTTCTACAGGTTCAAGTACATATGCAGTCAGATAGATTGCAAGTACGCCTAAAGAAATAGGTACCGGACTTATAAAAACAGGTACGGATATTGGTGATAAAATACATAGTATGGCTGTCATAAGCGATACTATAGCCATTTTCTTTATTGTAATAGTCTTTGCCATAAAAATCTCCTACTATAAAAATAAAATACAAGAAGATGATATTATAAAAAAGGATAATTGTCAACCTAAAATATAACAAAGTTAACAATTTAAACAAAACCTATTTATTAAAATGATTAATATTGAAAAAATGTCAGGTACACCAAAGTAAAGATAAATATTGATTTGATAAAAACTTTCAGTATTCTACAAATGAATGAATAGAAAATCATCACAAAAAACAGTATATGATTATTTGTAAAAACCTAAGATGAAAAATATCTGTAGTTTTTCAAATAAATAATGCTATTTGCCAAAATTTTTGAATAGGTATGAAAAGAATAGAATTCATTTCTTTAAAATGTTATGCTATATAGGTAAAGAAATGTTTTAAAGAGTTACATGTTATATAAATTTTTGCTGAAATGTAGCTCTTTATTTAATGCAGAAGACTCGGTATTTAGACTTGAAACACGGCAAATATAGGGTGATAAAATAAAAAAATATGGAGGTGTATTTTGTTTAGGATTAGTAAAAAAGTAAATATTCTAATATTTACTATATTAACGATTCTTTTTTTGATATCAAAATTCTTCGCTATAGATACGTTGGCTATGGGTGGTGGAACTTCCGCTACTACGAATATATCGTATGTTGAAGGAACTCAGACTACTTCCCTTCCGGGAAAGCCGGAATCGTATTATTTGAATGTAACTGTTTCAAGTGATACTTATATAGAACCGTATTCAATAATATATTTAAAAAGAAGTGAGTTTAATCAGCCAAGACCTGCTGATGTATCAGGCTCTCCTACTATAAAGAATGTGTCTGTGACATGGGATGCTGCATATTGGAAAATAAAAGTTGTGTATAATATACTGGCACCGGGACCGATGGTATCGAATCCGTTCAGAGCCACTATGACAAGTCGTAAGTTTGCAAATGGTGAGACAGCTACATTAGAGACCAGACTTTTTACAAAGGATGGTGTAGAGCTTGCAAACAACACAAAGCAATTTACTGCAGAAACCTATGTTATGGGTGTAAACAGCCATGATGATGGAACTATTAGAGGCTGGAGTAGAGGTGGAACAGATACAAATGTGATTATATCCGATGATGAAACAGATGCAAACCACTCACATATAAAGAATGGATTTACAGATACCTGGTATACATATGCACAAAACGGTACAAAGCATGTAAATGATACAGAAATAACAGCTAGTAACTACGGTGCAGACAGAAGAAAGACAAGAACAATCCTTACTTTGCCATCAAGTATTATATGGGATCCGAGTCTACCGGATAATGCAGACTGGACATATGACCCTGTAGCGCATACCATAACAAAAGATATTGATATGCCGCCGGGTGCAATAAGCTATTTTACAAAGTTTACTGCAAAAC
This sequence comes from Lachnoanaerobaculum sp. OBRC5-5, assembly GCF_000296385.1. Taxonomy (GTDB): domain Bacteria; phylum Bacillota; class Clostridia; order Lachnospirales; family Lachnospiraceae; genus Lachnoanaerobaculum. The sequence goes on along the minus strand of NZ_JH815185.1, from coordinate 2,201,550 downwards.
ATGACGGTACTCAAAGCGTAAATGCATCCAATTATACAACTGTTTATATACCACAGACCAACTATCTTATAAATGATGACGGTAGTGTGGATATTAGTACTGAAAGAAAATCAAGGGTTTATAAATCCTATAGATATGCTCAAAAGATTTATCTTTTTAAGTGGAATATATTCCCTGAAACAGATTCAAGCGGTCAGAATAATAATGGTGACAGATATGTACACTTAGGAGATAATGACGGTAAAAACAAATGGATGATAAATGTATCACAGTATTGGGGTGCTACTCCTGTTACAGGATCAACAGTAAAGTTTAAATCAATACTTGATACCCCTAATGAAATGGTGGATTTTACCGGTTATGGTTTCAGAGTTTGGGAATCAATGTTTGATGCGGCAAATCTTGCAAAGTTAAATCAAAATAAGCTTATAGGAATAAATGATGACGGCAGTGAAGAAGTTATTGCTACCAATATAAATTATACTCCTGTAACAAATAAGGTTGATTACTTTAAATGGGATACTGACCATTCTATGACAGCAAAGCATTATAAAGCAGTAAGACTTGATTTCAATGATGAGATAACTATTTCAGGTTATGCAGAAAACGCTGTTGGTTTATTTTTAGAGACAAAACTTACTCCTCAGGCAGTAACAACTATTGAAAACAGACTTGCTGCAGGACAGCTCTATACAGCATATAATAGAGGAAGGGTTCTTTCAAATACAGGAGACAGTATGAGAGACGCTGTGATAAGGAGACATTATCAAAGAGATTATGCAAAAATCAGAATGGATAAGCACTCACAGAATATCAATGGTAATCCTTCTCTTACAAATGTTCAATTAGGTGATAAGATAAATTATCATGTATATACGGTTTATGATGCATTTGTCGGTGTGGATAGAACTGTGCAAAATGCAAAGATTATATTCCTTGTGGATCCGGAGCTGGAGTTTGACAGTGCATTGCACCATAATTATCAGGCTCAATATAGATTTACCCTAAATACTACACCACAGAGAGTGGATAATTATAAGGGTACCGGAAAAACAGCATATGTGTTTGATTTAGATAATTTTACACTGCCAAAGAGAACAAGTACTTTCAGTGGTGTAGATAGATTGTATTTTAACTTTAAGCCTACTACCAGTCTTGAAGGCGGTGAACACACTGTAGAGTCATTTATGACATGGGATAATAACTCAACAGATGCAAGCGGTTTTGCTCCAAATACAGTATATTCATCTTCAACAGTAGACTTCCTTGATAAGTACGATGCTAATAATAACGGAAGTACTACTGACAGGCTTTCATACCAGAGCTTTAAGTTTAACTTTATTCCGCCAAGGGCAGTTATCTTAACAAAGAAGCAAAAGCTTACTACAGAGACAAATTATAACAGTGCTATCAATGCGGAGAGCGGCGATATAGTAGAGTATAAATTATCAGCATGGAATAACTCCATAGATAATGCCAGAGAACTCAATGTAATGGATATATTCCCATATGAAAATGATAAGGAAATAGTAAAAGACGAGCACGGCAACTATGTAGCCAGAGGCTCAAAGATGTATCCTATCTTGCAAGGTCCGGTAACCGCACCTGCAGGCTATACAGTTTACTATTCTACAGACGCTCCGTCAGGAACAATAGAGGCAAATGCGGCAGCCAACTGGGTGCAGGCAGGAGCAATCACAGACTGGTCAAGCGTTACTATGTTTAAGGCTGTGATGAATACTTCTTATCAGTTGGTTCCGGGAAGTACGGACGTATTCACTTATAGAGTGAAGATACCTGAGACAAAGGAACTTGAAGCAGGTTCAAGTGCAAACAACTCGGTAGCTTCATGGTATGGAAACAATCTAAACGGTGCTTCAGAGTCACTTATCTCAAAGGTTACTATAAATAATTACATCATAGCCGGTAAGGCATACTATGATGTAGACGAAAACGGAAGCTACAATACGGGAGATATTGTAGCGGCAAACAGACCTGTAAGACTTGTAAAGGTGGACGGCGGTGTTGAGACTGTTATAGATACAATACTTACAGACAATGACGGAAACTATACATTTAAAGATAAGATAAGTACAGAGGGTGATTATAAGGTATATATTGAGACCTTAGCCGGAGATATTATCAGACCTTTAAATGCAAGTACGGCAACAATGATAGGAAATGACTTTACCAATACAGTAAGTCTTCCGTCAAAGATGAAGGAAAATCAGGTTCCTGTACCGAATGTAAACTGGGTAGAACTTGATGTTCCTCTTACAAGAACAAATACAAGTAAAATAAAGAACTTGGGACTTAAGTCTGTATATACAAATCTTGTTGTAAAGCATATAAAGAGGGAAGATAATACCGAACTTTCACCGACTGTAACAACAAGACAGCCAAACGGCACACCATATACAACAGCCCCTGTAACAGATAACTTCTATGAGGCGGAGACTCCTCTTCCAACAAATGCAAACGGAGAGTATGGACTTACAGATACCACAGTAACTTACTACTATGTAAGAAAGGCTGCGGGAGATGTGACAGTGCATCACTATGAGGAGAACTCTACAACAGAGCTTGCGACCACAGTAGTACAGTCCGGGGCAAATAAGCTTGGATTGGCATATACTACAAATGAGGAAACCATAAATAATTATGAGTTGGTAGCCCAGCCGGCAAATAAGAACGGAACCTTCACAGTGGCACCACAGACAGTGGATTACTACTATAGAAGAAAGAATGCAGGAAATATAACCGTTAAGTACTTGGAAGCAGGAACAAATACTCAGTTACATGCAGATAAGATACTGGACGGAACAAAGAAGCTTGGACTCCCATACTCGGAGAGCGCCGAGACAATAGCAAACTTTGACCTTGATACAACAAATCTTCCGACAAATGATAACGGAGTATATACTACAGCACCTATAACCATCACTTATTACTATAAGAGAAAGGATGCGGGAAATGTAGTAGCAAAGTATGTGGAGCAGGGAACGAATGTATCCTTAACAGCAGATGAGACCCAAAACGGAGCAGGAAAGCTTGGACTCCCATACACTACAGTAGCAAAAACGGTAGCAAACTATGAGTTGACAGCAAATCCGGCAAATGCAACAGGAACCTTTACTACAACAGAGCAGACAGTAACCTATGTATATAGAAGAAAGAATGCTGCAAATGTAATAGTAAAGCATCTGGAGCAGGGAAGTAACGCAGTGCTTTATCCTAATGAGGTATTAGACGGAACAGGAAAACTTGGATTACCATATACAACAAGGTCAAGGACGGCAGCCGAACTTCCAAACTATGAATTGGTAGCGGGAGTTCCTGCATCGGTAACGGGAAGCTATATAGAGCAGGCAACCCCTGTAGAGATAATATATCTTTATAAGAGACAGGATGCAGGTGATGTAACGGCAACCTATGTAGATGATATAACCGGAGATGTACTTCACGCCCCTGTAGTACAAAGCGGTACAAATAAACTTGGTCTTGCTTATGATACAGATCAAAAGAGCTTTGCAAACTATAATCTTATAGCGGTGCCTGCAAACAAATCCGGAACTTTCGGAACCGGAAATGTGCTTGTAGAATACAAATATAAGCGTGGAGATGCTGCAAATGTAAGAGTAAAGCATATAAATGCAATAACAGGAGCAAGCCTTGCCTCGGATGAAGTATTAAGCGGAACGGGAAGACTTGGACTTACTTATACAACAGCAGCAAAGACAGCTGCAGATTTGCCAAACTATGAGCTTGTAGGCGGTATGCCTGCAAATGCAACAGGAACATACCAAACAGGAGCAGAGATAGTAGTAACCTATCGTTATCAGAGAGAGAATGCAGGAAATGTAATAGCAACATATACTGATGAAGCTGACGGAAGCGCACTTCATGCTCCGGTAGGACAAAGCGGAGACGGAATGCTCGGACTCCCATATGATACGGAGATAAAGACCTTTGCAGACTATGATTTAGTATCAGTACCTGCAAATAAATCAGGCACCTTCTCAAATACAAATGTAACGGTATCATATGTATACAGAAGAAGAGATGCCGGAGATGTAACTGTAAATCATATAGAGGTTGGAACAGGTGATGTATTATATGCCTCTACAATACTTAACGGTACAAGAAAGCTTGGCTTACCATACAGTACAAACAGTGAAAACATAAATCTATACGATCTTATAACAGTACCTGCAAATGCAACAGGAGTGTTTAGTGTAGGAACACAGACAGTAAACTACGAGTATGCAAGAAAGAATGCGGGAGATGTAACAGTACATCATATATCAAAGTATGACGGAAGTGATCTTATAGCAAATGAAGTACTTGACGGAAGCAGAAAGCTTGGTCTTGCTTACAGCACAAGTATGGCTACAATACCTGACTATGAGATATTTAGCCTACCTGCAAATGCAAACGGAGTATACACAATTTCAAGCCAGAATGTAACTTATGTATATAAGAGAAAGGATGGAGGTGAAGTAAAGGCCGTATATGTAGATGAGGCGGGAGTAGAGCTTGCAAATGCTGAGAGTATATCAGGAGTGGAAAACGCAGGCCTTCCATATACAACAACAGCAAAAACAATAGCTCACTATGAACTTATAAGTATGCCTCCAAATGCAAGCGGAGTAATAACATCAAGTCCACAGACAGTAACTTATACATATAGAAGAAAGAACGGAGGAAACGTCAAAGTATTCTATGTGGATGAGGAAAGCGGAGAAGACTTGGTTTCACCAAAGGTAATAGACGGAGCAGGAAAGCTTGGCCTTAGCTATACAACAGATGTAGAAACAATAGAAAACCTTGATCTAATCAGTATGCCTGCAAATGCAAGCGGAGTATTTACTGAGGATGAGCAAACAGTAGTGTATGTATATAGAAGAAAGAATGCAGGAAATGTAACAATCCATTATGTAGATCCGGCAGGAAGAAGCTTAAGTGCGGATGATGTATTAAACGGAAGCAGAAAGCTCGGCTTACCATACAGTACAAGTGCAATAGAGATAAACGGCTATCACTTCTTAAGATCTGAAGGAAATACAGACGGAATCTTTAGAGTGGATGATCAGGAAGTAAGATATGTATACTTAAAGAATCCAAGTGTAATCATAATACCGAACCCTCTGATACCTGCAACCCCAAGCAATGTAACAATACCGGGAGACAGAAACAATGATTACATCATAAGACCGAACAGAGCGACACCGTCAACAGCAACAAGATCAAATGCAGGAAGAGGGGGAAGCGGAAGTTACGGAGGAAGTTCAAATGCAAGTATAAGAGCTGAAAGAGTGGTACAGCTTATAGACTCAGGAATAAAGAAAGAGAATCCTGAAGTTAAACCTATAGAAACTCCAAATGCACAGCTTGCAAACGTAGACAGACAGGTTGTTGAAAAAGGAAGTGCGGTAGGAAGAGAAAAGCTGCCTGTACCGAAGACAGAAGACAGAAACAATATATATATTTATCTGTTGATGCTTACATTATCTTTGACGGCTTTTGCAAAGGTAAATAATAAGGAAGACTAAATCTTTTAAATAAGTCCCGGCTGAAAGGTCGGGACTTATTGTTACATTGTAAGAAAATAGTCAGATTTATCACCGGTAAATACAATTGACAATACAGATTTATTTTAGTAGAATTAAATACTGTGTAAGTAGGCGATGATATTTGCACATACAGTGAATAGGCGATGATGTTCACTAAAACAAAAATGTAAAGCAACCAATAAAAAAGGAGGAAAAAGGAATGCCAACATTTAACCAGTTAGTTAGAAAAGGCAGACAGACTTCAGTTAAAAAGTCTACAGCTCCTGCTCTTCAGAAGGGATTCAACTCACTTCACAAGAAGTCAACCGATATCTCTTCACCACAGAAAAGAGGAGTTTGTACAGCTGTTAAGACTGCAACACCTAAGAAGCCTAACTCAGCGCTTCGTAAGATTGCCAGAGTTCGTCTTTCTAACGGAATCGAAGTAACAAGCTATATCCCGGGAGAGGGACATAACCTTCAGGAGCATAGCGTTGTGCTTATCCGTGGAGGTAGAGTAAAGGACTTGCCCGGTACAAGATACCATATTATTCGTGGTACTTTAGATACTGCAGGTGTCGCTAACAGAAAACAGGCCCGTTCAAAGTACGGTGCTAAGAGACCAAAAGATAAGAAATAAGAAAAAAGCTAGTCTTTAAAAAGAAAGCAAAGCTTTCAAATTAGATAGTGCCGATTTTTTGTTGGTTGCAAAAAATATAGGCACGAGGACGCAAAAAGCGAGTACCTGAGATCTAATTAAATATTAAGGAGGGAAGAAACGTGCCACGTAAAGGACATACACTAAAAAGAGATGTATTAGCAGATCCTTTATACAATAACAAGGTAGTTACAAAGCTTGTAAATACTATCATGTTAGACGGTAAAAAGGGTGTTGCACAGAAGATTGTGTACGGAGCATTTGATAAGGTTTCCGATAAGACAGGAAAGGATCCTGTAGAGGTTTTTGAGGAAGCAATGAACAATATCATGCCTGTACTTGAGGTAAAAGCGAGAAGAATCGGTGGAGCTACATATCAGGTTCCTATCGAGGTAAGACCTGAGAGAAGACAAGCTCTTGCTCTTAGATGGCTTACATTCTTTTCAAGAAAAAGAGGCGAGAAGACACAGATCGATCGTCTTGCAAATGAGATAATGGATGCAGCAAACAACACAGGTGCTGCAGTGAAGAGAAAAGAAGATATGCATAAGATGGCAGAGGCTAATAAGGCATTTGCTCATTATAGATTCTAATAGGAGGAAACCAATTGGCTGGAAGAGAATATCCTTTAGAGAGAACCAGAAATATTGGTATCATGGCTCATATAGATGCCGGTAAAACCACACTTACTGAGCGTATCCTATATTATACTGGTGTAAATTATAAGATCGGTGATACCCATGAGGGTACCGCTACAATGGACTGGATGGAGCAGGAAGCAGAGAGAGGTATTACAATTACTTCAGCTGCTACAACTTGCCACTGGACATTACAGGAATTTAACAAAGTAAAGCCGGGTGAAAAGGAAAATCGTATAAACATTATCGATACTCCGGGACACGTTGACTTTACAGTAGAGGTAGAGAGATCACTTCGTGTACTTGACGGTGCGGTAGGTGTATTCTCTGCAAAAGAAGGTGTAGAGCCACAGTCTGAAAATGTATGGAGACAGGCGGATACATATCATGTACCTAGAATGGCATTTATCAATAAGATGGACGTTATGGGTGCTGATTATTATGCAGCTGTAGAGCAGATTCATACAAGACTTGGTAAAAATACAATCATGCTTCAGATTCCTATCGGAAAAGAAGATGATTTCAAGGGAATTGTAGATCTTTTCGAAATGAAAGCTTATATTTACAATGACGACAAGGGTGATGACATATCTATCGTTGATATACCTGATGAGGTAAAAGACGAAGCTGAGTTATACCATGGGGAACTTGTTGAAAAGATTTGTGAGCTTGATGACGAACTTACTATGATGTACCTTGAGGGTGAGGAGCCTTCAGTAGAACAGCTTAAGGCTGCACTTAGAAAGGGAACTTGTGAGAACAGGGCAATCCCTGTATGTTGCGGTACAGCTTATCGTAACAAAGGTATTCAGAAGCTTATTGATGCTATAGTTGAATTCATGCCTGCACCGACAGACATCCCTGCAATTAAGGGTGTTGACCTTGACGGTAATGAAATTGAGAGACATTCATCAGATGAGGAGCCTTTCTCAGCTTTGGCATTTAAGATTATGACAGATCCTTTCGTAGGAAAGTTGGCATATTTCAGAGTTTACTCAGGAACACTTAACGGTGGTTCATATGTACTCAACGCTACAAAGGGTAAGAAGGAGAGAGTCGGTCGTATCCTTCAGATGCATGCAAATAAGAGAACAGAAATTGACAAGGTTTATTCAGGAGATATCGCAGCTGCTGTAGGATTTAAGCTTACAACAACAGGTGATACAATCTGTGACGAACAGCATCCTGTAATCCTTGAGTCAATGGAATTCCCTGAGCCGGTTATCGACATCGCTATCGAGCCAAAGACAAAGGCAGGTCAGGCAAAGATGATCGATGCACTTGCTAAACTGGCTGAGGAAGATCCTACATTCAGAGTTAAGACAGATACTGAAACAGGACAGACCATTATATCAGGTATGGGTGAGCTTCACCTTGAGATTATCGTAGACAGACTTCTTAGAGAGTTTAATGTAGAAGCAAATGTAGGTGCACCACAGGTTGCTTATAAGGAAACATTTACTAAGGCTGTTGACGTTGATTCCAAGTATGCAAGACAGTCAGGTGGACGTGGTCAGTACGGTCACTGTAAAGTTAAGTTTGAACCGATGGATCCGAACGGAGAAGAGACATTCAAGTTCGAGTCAACCGTTGTCGGTGGTGCTATTCCTAAGGAATATATACCTGCAGTCGGCGAGGGTATCGAGGAGGCTACAAAGTCAGGTATCCTTGGAGGATTCCCGGTACTCGGTGTACATGCAAATGTATATGACGGTTCATACCATGAAGTCGATTCATCAGAAATGGCATTCCATATAGCAGGTTCTATGGCATTCAAGGATGCTATGAGCAAGGCCGGTGCTGTACTTCTTGAGCCTATCATGAAGGTCGAAGTAACAATGCCTGAGGAGTATATGGGTGATGTTATCGGTGATATCAACTCAAGAAGAGGTCGTATAGAGGGTATGGAGGATATCCCAAGCGGTAAGCAGGTAAACGCATTTGTTCCGCTTTCAGAGATGTTTGGTTACTCAACAGACCTTCGTTCAAGAACTCAGGGTCGTGGAAACTACTCTATGTTCTTTGAAAAATATGAGCAGGTTCCAAAGTCTGTTCAAGAAAAAGTTCTTAATGATAAGAAATCTTAAAAACCCCGGTTGAGTAAGTTTATTAACTTGCTAAATCTTGGTTAATACTATATAATAAAACAAAATTTACTATTAATTTTAGGTTTAATTCAAGGAGGAATTAACAATGGCAAAGTCAAAATTTGATAGAACAAAGCCTCATGCTAACATTGGTACAATTGGACACGTAGACCACGGTAAAACAACTCTTACAGCAGCTATCTCAAAGGTTCTTGCTACAAGATTACCTTCAGAGACAAACAAGATTGTTGATTTCGATAAGATCGACAAGGCTCCTGAGGAGAAAGAGAGAGGTATCACAATCTCAACATCTCATATCGAGTATGAGACAGAGAAGAGACACTATGCACACGTTGACTGTCCTGGACACGCTGACTATGTAAAGAACATGATCACAGGTGCTGCACAGATGGACGGAGCTATCCTTGTAGTTGCTGCTACAGACGGTGTTATGGCTCAGACAAGAGAGCATATCCTTCTTTCAAGACAGGTAGGTGTTCCATATATCGTTGTATTCATGAACAAGTGTGATATGGTTGACGATGAGGAGCTTCTTGAGCTTGTAGAGATGGAGATCAGAGATCTTCTTAACGAGTATGAGTTCCCTGGTGATGATACACCTATCGTTCAGGGTTCAGCTCTTAAGGCTCTTGAGGATCCAAACGGTGAGTGGGGTGATAAGATCATGACACTTATGGATTCTGTTGACAGCTATATTCCTGATCCTGAGAGAGAGACAGATAAGCCATTCCTTATGCCTGTTGAGGACGTATTTACAATTACAGGTCGTGGTACAGTTGCTACAGGTAGAGTAGAGAGAGGTACACTTAACCTTAACGATACAGTAGAGATTCTTGGTATCCATGAGGATAAGAAGTCAACTGTTGTTACAGGTATCGAGATGTTCAGAAAGCTTCTTGATCAGGCTCAGGCCGGAGATAACATCGGTGCACTTCTCAGAGGTGTTCAGAGAACAGAGATCGAAAGAGGTCAGGTTCTTGCTAAGCCGGGTTCAGTAACTTGCCATAAGAAGTTCACAGCTCAGGTTTACGTTCTTACAAAGGACGAGGGTGGACGTCATACACCTTTCTTCAACAACTATCGTCCACAGTTCTACTTCAGAACAACAGATATTACAGGTGTTTGTAACCTTCCTGCAGGTACAGAAATGTGCATGCCTGGTGACAACGTAGAGATGACTATCGAGCTTATCCATCCTGTTGCTTGCGAGCAGGGTCTTAGATTCGCTATCCGTGAGGGTGGTAGAACAGTAGGTTCAGGTAGAGTTGCATCTATCATCGAGTAATTTAAAATAGAACAAAGGGTATTATATCGGTTATACAGTGATGTATCAGGGATGGTACTAGGTAATCTATAATACCTGCGTATAAAAAAGGGACTCCCGAAGGAGTCCTTTTTTGTTTAAATATTTATTTTACCATGCAGCCATACATTGCCTTTAAAACGTCGTCCTATTCGGGCTTCGCCCTGTAAATCATCCTTTTTTATAGCTACCGTAAATATAATATCACCGGATTCTATTTTAAGAAGCAATACACTTTCTCCGGTAATGGAATTTTCTTCCTGACTTATATCCAAAATATTGCCTATAATACTGTACATATCGGTTTCCATACCGAAGGGCATAAAGAGAGTATCCACTATACTGTAGAGGTCTTCATTTTGTATTCTTGTATTTAAAGTAGTGTAAGTGATCAAATCATCGGTGGATAGGGTATCTATAGCGGCTTCATCCCCCAGTTTTGCTGCTTCTATAAGCATATTTCTGTTCATAAGCTTCTGCTTTGAGATTTCCATCTGTGCCAAGGTCTTTTTTATCGGTAATAATATTTTTCCGTCTGCACAGAATCCGTAAAGAACGGTTGACTTTATTCTTGTACTTATATTGTCCAGATAGTCAAAGCTGTTTGAAAGTCTGAATATCAAAGACATACCAAGTCTGTTATCATCAATCATACCTGAATAAAAAGTACTGTCTATATGTCTTTCAATGCTGCATTTGGCAGTAGAACTGACAGCAGTATCTTTTATATAGGGAAAATAACCTTCTCTGACAAAGATACCGAGATTTTCGAGATAACCGAATATACAAAGTCCGAGTGAAGGAGAGATATTCTTTCGTATCTCCCAGAGTCTTTCTTTTTCAGTAGTGACTATAATCTTTGCAGATGCTATATTTTCTCTTTGAATCTTATCCAGAAGTTCCCTGACTTCCGTCTTCTTTTTATACATTGAGAAACCGATGCTTCTTATATAATTTTGCATTATATTCCCTCTTTTCTACGGGATTTTCTTATTTCATTTCGTTTTTCTCCTGCAAACCATTCACGTTTTTCTATATCGGTTTCAGGTATAAGTCTCGGTACTCTTGAAGGTTTTTCATCTTTTAATGCCACATAAACCAGATATGCCGTATTTACAAGCGATCTGTGGCCGGTGGCAAGGTCCTCAACATAGCTGTTTACTCTGACTTCCATGGTGCTGTTGCCTACATGAGTTACATTGGAAATAAGAATGGCAATATCGCCAAGGTGCAAGGGCTTGGCAAAATGTATATTGTCAATAGCAACAGTGGAAACAGGCATATTGCAATGTCTCTTTGCTGCAAGAGCGCCTGTAAGGTCTATCCATGAGAGCAAATCTCCTCCAAAAAGTCTGCCTGCCGCATTTAAATACCTTGGACTGACTTGATAGGCCTGTTCACATGCCGATTCTTTTACGGTTTTTGTAATATCACCGGGTTTTATACCGTCATTCCATGGTGAAAGATTTTGAATCATATCATCAGTTATATTTTCCATATTTACTCCTGTTTAAAATTTATAGGCTTTTAATTTATAATAAATTTATTATAAACTAAAGCCTATACTTAATAACTACGATTTATTTAATTTTTTTTCTTTATCATTTTTTCTTTTTTCAATAATCGACTCTATGACAGGAACCATGAAAATAGCTACGATACCGCCTGCAAAGCCGTTATTGTAAAGATTCAATCCCTTATAAACAATACCTACATTTAAAGCTACCGATGAATGTATAAAACCTGCTATAAGCCCTGCTATAATACCGAACTCTCCTGCAATAGGCGCCAGAGTGGTGGAAAGAAGGAGGGTAAGTGTAGGTGCCGGATCATTGATATACCATTGTTTTAAGAATGCCGAGAAGCATACACCCACCATTATAGGTAGGATATTTCTCATATGTTTACCTGCAGGAGAAAATCCTACAATTGTAAATATAGATCCGATAGTAGGTCCGTTTAAATCACCTTTTGTAAACAAGACAAATAAAGTAGCGATTATTCCGTTTGCAGCCATATTAAAGATATATACGGCATCTGAATATTCGTGTTTATAAGTTCCATGCACTCCGGTTTCTTTTAAAAGATTGAAGTATGAAGGTATTAATTTTTTGCCGTCAAGTATTATTGCAAGTATAATCATATATGAAAACAGTACAAACAGTGCAACCGCAAAAAGCGGAGTATGTGATCTGTCCCAGATAAGTCTTGTTTCAATATCTATACCGAAAGAGCGGAATATGGATACAAGCACTGTAGCTATAATACCTGATGAAAATCCTACATTGTAAAGAGAATATCCCTTATGTGAAGATTTTACATGAATGGATATAGGAAGCAATACATATCCTATAAGAAGTCCGGTAATACTTGCAATAATGATTTCAATTACAGGATTACTATGCAAGGTCTGCATTACCAAAGTAATTGCAGGTGAAAGGCTGGTTCCGTATAATCCATAATAGATATATTTCTTAAGTGAATATCCATGCAGTTTGGCATAAATAAAGAATCCGAAGAGTATCAGCCAAATATTTACCACGTTCTTTCCAAAGAGCGAGAAACCGAAAATAAGGTAAGAACTCACAACAATATGTCTGTCAAACTCTACCTTAAAATGGTGTAAAAGGAAAAGTAAAATAAGTGTGAGCGTTCCTGCATTAAAAAATGCCGCACCTATTCCTCCGACAACAATATAATCTGTAATCAAAAGGTCGGGTTGTATGATTATCTGCCATAATCCCGGTAAGATTTCATCTATCGGGGAAAAAATCAATGCAAAAACCATAAAATAAATAGGTACTGTAGAGATGAGCAAAAATCTCTGAGTATAAGTTAATGTTTTGGTGGCTCTGTAATGATCCAAAAACGCCATAAGAAACTCCCGTTTCAGGATTGCAATTAGTTATTTTTGTATGCTATCCTCTATCTTTTTTATTATAATTATAATTAATACAGGATAGTTTAGTCAAATGTTTTAGTCGGTATAAAGAAAAATATAAGAAATTTACAATATTAAAAAAGCTGCTACATAAGTAACAGCTTTACTGCGGGTGACAGGACTTGAACCTGCACGGTCGCCCACAAGAACCTAAATCTTGCGTGTCTGCCAATTCCACCACACCCGCATACTTGAAAAATTATACTTTAAAACAAAATTGATGTCAATAATAATGTAGAATATCAATCTGTATTTTTTTTAGAATTACGAATTTATTTTCAGTTTGAAAATCTCTATTTTATGGCATATCATATATGAAGATGTGTACGGGAGTATATGCGCTGCAAGACAAATGTTGATAGTCATTTTTAAATGTGGATAAGGAGACTTATGTTTTCAGGAAATGTTCAAAAGATATTTGATGAGATAATGTCGGACAAGGAAAATGAAAAATTTACAAAAGCCGGAATAGAGCCGCTGTTTTCGGCACCGGAGAATGCCAGAGTAATGATTGTAGGTCAGGCTCCGGGAATCAAAGCACAGGAGGCCGGAAAGTACTGGTTTGATAAAAGCGGTGACAGGCTAAGAGAATGGATGGGGGTAGATGAAAAGACTTTTTATGAATCTGATATCTTCGCCATTGTACCGATGGACTTTTATTATCCGGGAAAAGGTAAAAGCGGAGATTTACCTCCAAGAAAAGATTTTGCAGCCAAGTGGCATCCAAAAATATTAAAAGAATTATCTAAAGTTGATCTAATTATTCTAATAGGACAATACGCTCAGAAATACTATTTGGGCGATAAAGAAAAGTCCAATCTGACAGAGACCGTAAAAGCATATAATGAATACTTACCGAAGTATTTACCTATAGTACATCCTTCACCAAGGAATATGATATGGCTGAAGAAAAATCCGTGGTTTGAAGAAGATGTAGTACCGATTCTAAAAAATAAAATCAAAGAATATCTGAAGTAATAAATCAAATAAAACATTTCAAATTTAACAATATTTTTAGTCGAGGGAAAAATGAAAGCATATCTGATTTTGGAAGATGGAAGTATGTATGAGGGAAAAAGTGTCGGGGCTGATAAGAATGTGGTCAGTGAAATAGTGTTTAATACCTCCATGACAGGGTATTTGGAGGTATTGACCGACCCGTCATATGCCGGACAGGCTGTTGTTATGACATATCCGTTGATTGGAAACTACGGTGTTTGTTATGACGATAAAGAATCAAAGAGACCGTGGGTAGACGCATTTAGTAAGAGAATTATCTGAGTTCGCATCTAATTTCAGGAATGAAGACAGTGTTCAAAATTTCTTAAAATCAAATAATATTCCATGTATTAGCGGTATTGATACCAGAGATTTGACAAAGAGGCTTAGAGAGTATGGAACTATGAACGGGATGGTAGTATGTGAATCATCTTTTGACATGGCTCAAATCACTCAAAGGATAAATGAATACAGAGTAAAGGGAGTGGTAAAGAAAACCTCTACAGAAAAAATATATACTCTACCGGGAAATAAAAAGAGGGTTGTTTTGATGGATTTCGGAGCCAAAAAAAGTATTGCAAAAGAACTGCAAAAAAGAGGTTGTGAAGTCATAGTTGTGCCATATGATACATGTGCAGCGGACATTATAAATCTAAGACCTGACGGTATTATGTTAAGCAACGGTCCGGGAGACCCTAAGGAAAATACAGCTATAATAAAAGAAATAAAAAAGCTTTATGATACTGATATTCCGATATTTGCAATCTGCCTCGGGCATCAACTTATGGCATTGGCAACAGGTGCCGATACGTATAAATTAAAGTACGGACATAGAGGCGGAAATCATCCTGTAAAGGATTTGGAAAGCGGAAGAACATACATATCTTCACAAAATCACGGGTATGCGGTGGATGAGAGTACATTAGACAAAAATGTATGTATGCCGGCATTTATAAATGTAAATGATTCAACAAATGAGGGATTAAGATATATAAATAAGAATAGTATACAATGAAAAAGAGCTTAGAGAAACTCTTGAAAACGGACTCAGACTCTCAAGGGTAGGTCAGGTATTTGTAGAAAGATGTATTGCAGGTTGGAAAGAAATAGAGTATGAGGTAATGCGTGACGGTATAGGTAATGTTATCACTGTCTGCAATATGGAAAACATAGATCCTGTGGGAGTACATACCGGAGATTCAATAGTGGTGGCACCGAGTCAGACTCTTGGTGATAAGGAATATCAAATGCTTAGAAGCTCGGCTTTAAATATCATCACAGAGCTTGAAATTACAGGAGGATGCAATGTTCAGTACGCCTTGAATCCCGAAAGCCTTGAATACTGTGTAATAGAAGTAAATCCGAGAGTTTCAAGATCCTCAGCTCTTACAAGTAAAGCAACAGGATATCCGATAGCAAAGGTGGCGGCAAAAATTGCACTTGGATATACTTTGGATGAAATAAAAAATGCCGTAACAAAAAAGACCTGTGCGGCATTTGAACCTATGCTTGATTATGTGGTTGTTAAGATGCCAAGGCTGCCGTTTGACAAGTTTATAAGTGCAAAGAGAGTTCTTGGTACACAGATGAAGGCAACCGGTGAGGTGATGAGCATATGCACTAATTTTGAAGGTGCTCTTATGAAGGCAATACGCTCACTGGAGCAACATGTAGACAGTCTTTTAAGCTATGACTACAGCGGTTTTGATACAGCCGGTTTAAAAGAAGAGCTCAAAAAAGTAGATGATAAGAGGATGTGGGTAATTGCCGAAGCACTCAGAAAAGGAATTTCATTTGATGAGATACATAAGATAACAAAAATTGATAATTGGTTTATTTCAAAAATCTTCAATATTGTAAAGATGGAAAAGAGGCTGCCATGTGAAAGCCTTGAAAAAGAGCTTTTAAGGGAAGCAAAAAGGCTTGAATTTACAGATAAACTTATAGGAATACTTTCAGGAAAAAATGAAGAGGATATAAAGAATCTCAGGCTTAAGTTCGGTATAAGAGCGGCTTATAAGATGGTTGATACCTGCGCCGGAGAGTTTGAGGCACAAACACCTTATTATTATTCCTGCTATGACGGAGTAAATGAGGTAAAATCAAATAAAAAGAAAAAAGTACTTGTACTTGGATCGGGTCCTATAAGAATCGGACAGGGAATAGAGTTTGATTTTTGCAGTGTACATTGCACTCTTGAGTTTAGAAAAAGGGGATATGAGACCGTTATAATAAATAACAATCCCGAAACTGTAAGTACGGACTTTGATATTGCAGACAAGCTTTACTTTGAGCCTCTTACACCTGAAGATGTTGAAAGTATAGCGGATATAGAAAAACCTGACGGTGCCGTGGTGCAGTTTGGAGGGCAGACTGCAATTAAGCTGACGGAAAGCCTGATAAAAATGGGAGTAAAGATACTTGGCACAGATTCAAAGGATGTGGATGCCGCAGAGGACAGAGAGCTTTTTGATAAAATACTGGAGGAATGTGAAATACCCAGACCAAGCGGAGAAACGGTATATACGGTTAAAGATGCACTGGAGGCGGCAGGCAGACTCGGATATCCGGTGCTTGTAAGACCTTCTTATGTACTTGGAGGTCAGGGTATGCAAATAGCAATAAATGACAGCGATACTAAGGAGTACATTGATATTATAAACAGAATCGCACAGGATCATCCTATACTGGTAGATAAATATATTGTAGGAAAAGAAATAGAGGTGGATGCCATATGTGACGGAGAGGATATACTTATTCCGGGGATTATGGAACATATAGAAAGAGCGGGAGTACATTCAGGTGATTCCATAAGTGTATATCCGGTACAGACCTTAAGTCCTGCTATAAAGGATAAGATAGCTTTTTATACCGATAGGTTGGCTAAGGCTTTACATGTAAAGGGGATGATAAATATACAGTTCATTGTTGACGGTGAGAAGGTTTATGTTATAGAGGTAAATCCGCGTTCGTCAAGAACCGTTCCATATATCAGTAAAGTGACAGGTATACCTGTAATATCTTTTGCAACAGGAGTGATATGCGGGGAAAAATTAAGTGATATGGGATTTGGAACAGGGCTTGCAAAGGAATCAAAATTAACGGCTATAAAGATGCCGGTATTTTCTTTTGAAAAGATAAAGGGAGCCGATATTTCTCTGGGGCCTGAGATGAAATCCACAGGTGAATGTTTAGGTATAGGAAAAAGTTTTAATGAAGCTTTGTATAAGGCTTTTGCAGGAGCCGGAATAAGATTGCCGAGGTATAAGAAAATGATTATTACAGTCAGAGACAGCGAAAAGGCCAAAACCGTGGAAATTGCAAAAAGATTTGCCGCTCTCGGATATACGATATATTCAACAAGCGGTACGGCAAAGTTTTTAAATGAAAGAGGAATTAATGCAATTTATGTAAGAAAGCTTGAGGAGGAGGGGCCGAATATACTTGATCTTATACTAAGTCATGAGATAGACCTTGTTATAGATATACCTAAACAGGGAGTGGCAAGAAGTAAAGACGGATTTACAATAAGAAGAAATTCCATAGAGACCGGAGTGAATGTGCTCACCTCACTTGATACTGCAAAAGCGCTGGTAAGTTCATTGGAAAACAAAGAGCAAAAAACAGATGTAGTGGATATTACAAAGCTGTAAGTACACAGACGGCTTAAAGCTGTAAAACCACTAAGAGGCATTGAATAAATCAATGCCTCTTTATCTTTATCCTACTGTATTTTGGTCATTTTACCGGTGGAGTCCACATAGTAATTGTCGATCCACTGATCCACAGCTAATGTTCCATTGTCATTTAAGTAATACCAAGAGCCTGAAGACTTAATCCAACCTGTCTTCATGATGCCGTTCTTATCTAAAAAATAAGTCTGATCATTGTAACTGATAAAGCCTGTAGCGGGTTTACCTGAACCATCAACAACTTTCCACTCACTGCCTGTCTGACTCCATTTAAAGGAGTTAGCGTCTGTAATTTTCATGGCAGCATAGCCGGGTACAGCAACAGTCATGGAAATAGTGGCAGTAAGCAATAGCATAGATATAGTTTTCTTAAACATAACTGACCTCATTTTCCATCAATATATTCAAACTACATTCTTGTAGCTTGTTCTATCATTATAGCAATATTTTTTCGATTGAAAAGGGAATAAATATAATGGTAAGAAACTGTAAGAAAAAAGAAAGAGATTTCAGGGGAGTTTTTATTTTTGAATTAAAAAAGGATATACAAAATGTTACACTATACACGGGTAAACTTATGGAGTATAACACACCCTTGCTCCGGCATAATTCTTCGATGATTTCAAAGATTCGAAATTTAGTTGCAAAAATCTGCTACCACTTATAATCTCTTAAACAGCGTTCTGCTGTGTTTTTTGTGGTCGGCACTGATTTATACACTCACCTTATTTTATTGTATGATTATATCAGAAATATTGTATTTATGCGAAATTATCAACAAAGTCCACTGGTTATAAAAAAAATATGAATATTTTTTAGATATTTATATTTGGAAACACAATTCTTTCTATGTAAGCTGCCTTTGTCCCGGGTGCAAGGGCTGTTGGAGCTTGATATAAAACTCCCTATGCAGTCCTATCATCTCACTCCTTGCCTTCATCGAATGCCGATACATAAATTTATCACTGAAACTGCTTTTAAATAAAAATCTTAAAGCAAAAGCTAATATCTTAACAGGTACTACTATAAAAATATTAAGCTTCCAAGGAGAGATCTCTCCCAAATCTTTTTTCAAAAATATAAAATTTCTTTTTAATCTTTTTGCTGTTTTTTGTAGTATATTTTTTTCAAGTCCCACCTTTTTAGGACATACAGCTTCATAATATGCATCTGCAATAGGTATTACCATTGCTAAATGACAAAGTTGCCACTTATACATATCTCTTATTTCCTTATAGGGGATTTTTGATTTTTTAAATATTTTGGCAAGATATTTGCTTCTTTTGGTCTTTACACCTGTGATTTCTCCAAATGTTGTTAACTGTATAAATCTTGGAGTAAGTGAAGCATACAGTATATCATCGGTGATGCTGCCCCCTGCTCCCGGAAATGCGGGAAGTATCCTGCCCATACCGGCTATTTTCTCAAGTTCTTGATATTCAAAAAGGTTATTTACCATAGTTACTATACATTTACTTTTATTTGTTCTTAGTTCCGTCAATGCTTTTTTAAGTTGATCGTTTCTGACTGTCAGGAAAATAAAATCATAAATATCAGTATCTGAAAGTTTTGAACATAGCTTAACTCTAGCTTTTTTGATATTTTTATTTTCTAAATATAACAGTCCCTTTGATCTTAGCTTTTCTAATCTGGGACCTCTTGCATAGATGCTGACATCATAACCCGCATTGGAAAATATTACCGCATATAATGAACCTATTACACCTGCTCCATATATTAATATTCTCATACCCATATTGTTTTGATATCCTTTCCTCAATAAAACATTTGATTCAAATATATCATATAAACACTATTATTACCATTCTGGTTACCGTACACGGGTAATATATTTCCATTGTGAAAAATGCTGAAAATTATTTTTCAATTTTATTAGGATTGATTCGGTTAGTGGAGTTTTTGTCGGTAAATTTACGTAAATACAACATTTCTGATGTGAGTACATGAATCATATTTCCGGTAAGATTGAATAGTTTTTAGCCTTACAAGAAACATTATGTAAGGAAAAGGATGAGTTCTATGAGATCTTATGCAATATCAACAAGCTATGTATAAAGACGGAATAGCAACTAATAATGAACCTTGACAGCTTAATAAATACTTACAAACTCTGCCTGAGAGAAGTCCACCTACTTTTAGATGTATCATGATTGTTATAGCGTCATGGACTAAGTTTAAATATTTATATCACAGTTTTTAATTTAAATATTGTGCCGTGAATAATTCAGGTTAATGTTTAAGTCTTTATAAAATCTTCAACATATATCTATTAACTTGACAGGTAGATAAATGTTATACTATAAAATATTTTAAAGACTAAATTTAAAGGATAAAAATATGACATTTAAAATATGTATGATTGAAGATGATTCCGATCTTGCAAATATTGTAAGGGAACATCTTATAAGATATGATTTTGAAGTTTTTATTTGTGAAGATTTTAAAAATATTGATAAGTTTATTGAAAAGCACAGCCCTAATTTAATCCTGCTTGATATCAATATCCCATACTATGACGGCTTTTACTGGTGTAGCGAAATCAGAAAAGCGACCAAGGTTCCCATCATATTTATGTCTGCAAGAACCGAGGATTATGATCAGGTCAGGGCAATTATGAGCGGAGGTGATGACTATGTCACAAAACCGTTCTCCTATGAACTTTTACTTGCAAAAATCAATTCTCAACTCAGAAGAGCCTATGGCGAATACTCAGGAGGTGAATCGGCGCTTGAACTTGGAGACTGCTCCTTTAATAAGCTGCGCTTTACACTAAAATGCAAAGATAATCAGATTGATCTTGCAAAAAATGAGGCAATCTTAATAGGTATCTTGTTTGAGAGCTATCCAAATGTGGTAAGTCGTGAAAAAATACTTTCTGAAATCTGGGACAGTGATATGTTTGTAGAAGAAAACACCTTGAATGTAACTGTCAGCAGGGTAAGAAAGAAGCTTAAGGATCTGGAATCCGGACTACAGCTAATAACCGTAAGGGGTATGGGCTATAAGGTGGAATATGAAAAATAAAGATAGTTTAAAATTATTTTTTTCAGATAATATTTTACTTTATTTGATTGTATTCCTGACACAATTATTTTTCTTTGGTATCTTATTTTTTATTAAGGGAATATGGGTTGATGAGATTTTTTATTTCGGATTCTTAGTATTTTTTATGCTGAGCTTGTTTATTTTAATCAGACTTTATAAAACAGGGAGGATATATGAAAAGTTCTTACTAAAAAGCCCTATTTTAAATGATTATCTGATTGAAGAGCCAAGAAGTGAACTTGAAAAAAATTATAATCTGATGATTGAGGAAATAATAAAAAGTAGCAGCGATAAGGAAATAGCACAAAAGCAGGATAAAAGAATACAAAAAGTTATGATATACAGATTTGTCCATCAGATGAAAACACCTCTGTCTGTGCTTAAGCTTATTTGTGAAAATCACAGTGATGAGGATGATTATAAAAAGATAGTCAGAAATATAAATACTTTGGAATACAATCTGAATCAAATCCTTGATATCTACCGTTTGGATCAATTTAAAAATGATTTTGTATCCGAAAAAGTAGCTCTTAAGAGTATTTGTAAGGAATGTATCAATAGCTTAAAGGATTATTTTATAACATCTCAGATATATCCGAGGCTTGATATAAATGATGATATCTATGTGTATTCAGACTCCAAATGGTTGAAATTAGTTATTCACCAGCTCCTCACCAATGCGGTAAAATACAGTAATATCGGTCAAACAGTAAATGTAAGTGCGCAGAAAAATGGAGATAAAGTTTACCTCTCTATCATTGACCATGGTATAGGAATAGAGTCTGCTGATTTAAAAAACATTTTTGAACTGTTCTATATAGGGAAAAACGGAAGAAATAATGCCGATTCCAGCGGAATAGGACTTTATATAGTCAAAAAGGTCAGTGAATATCTGGGACATAAAATAGAGGTGAACTCGAATATAAATGACGGCACAACAATGACCATTATTTTTTAATAAAATCCATATACTGGTAATATTACAAAAATGTAAGCTTTTGTAATATTACCGGATTTTTATTTTATATTGCATCTGCTAAAATCATGGCATAGATTAAAATATTTAATTTAAAAGGACCTTGGAGAGGGTTATTAAAACTACTACTAAAATTTTTGGAGTAAAATATGATATTAAAAGTTTCAAATCTTGAAAAAATATATAAGGGAAAGATATCATTCAAAGCCCTGGAGAATATAAATATGGAAGTTTCCAAGGGTGAATTTGTTGCTATAATGGGCCCCAGCGGAAGCGGAAAAAGTACCTTTTTAAATACTATATCCACTATTGATAAACCCACTTCAGGTTCGGTTTTAATTGCGGGTAAAAATCCCTATGAAATGAATTCCAAACAGCTTTCAACATTCAGAAGAAAAGAACTGGGCTTTGTATTTCAGCAGTTTAATTTAATAAATACCTTAACAGTCGGAGAAAATATAATACTTCCTCTTACACTTGATAAGGCTGATATTAAAACAATGAAAACAAAACTTGAAGAAATCAGTGAACTTCTCGGTATCTCCCATTTACTTCATAAAAGGACCTATGAAATATCAGGGGGACAGGCTCAAAGAGTGGCTATAGCAAGGGCTGTAATAAATGAACCTTCCATACTGCTTGCAGACGAACCGACCGGTAATTTGGATTCAAAGGCGGCAAATGATGTGATGAAGCTTTTTAAAAAACTTAATGAATCCATGAATGTAACCGTTATTATGGTAACCCATGATCCCAATATCGCATCATATTCAGATAAAACCTATATCATAAAAGACGGCAATATTTATCAGGAGATCATTAACAGGAATGATGATAAAAACTATAAAAGAGAGATAATGAACACTATGAGTTTGCTTGGAGGTGATGAAATTGACATTATTTAATTTTGCATATAATAATATAAAAAGAGATTTTAAAACTTATTTATATCATTTTTTAAGCTGTGTATTCTCTGTTTTTATCTTCTTTTTATTTTCAAACCTTGCCATGCATCCGGCATTAAAAATAGTGGATTCGGGAAGCACTATAGGTATTATATTATTTATGGCAAGTATAATATCCATGCTTTTTTCCTTTGTACTGATTTTATATTCTGTGGGCAATTTTTTAAAAAACAGAAGTAAACAATTTGCAATACTGAATATTATAGGTGCAAGTAACGGGCAGTTTAATACACTGATTTTTTTTGAAAATATAATAATTTCAATATTTGCACTGCTTATCGGAATAATAATGGGATTGATTTTTTCAAAAATATTTTTAATGATTGCACAATCACTGATAGACGGATTAAATTTATACTTTTATTTTCCTCTTACTCCGCTGATACTCACTATTTTTTTAATGGGCGGATTGTTTTTACTTATATCATTGATTGCTCCTGTGATTTTAAGAAAGAAAAAAATAATAGACCTATTAAAAAAAGAAGAACTGGCTGAAAAAAATCATTTTCTGCTTTCACTGACAGCTGTTATTATTATATTGCCCATTACAATTTATTTACATATACAAAAGAATTTTTCCGGCTTTATCTATATATTTGAAATACTTGCCGGTATAAGTTTTTCATACTTTATTTATAATCTGATTTTTAATATCTATAATTTTTTTATGGAAAAAAGCGGGCGTATTTATATAAAAAATAATTTGATAAAGTTAAGTAATTTTAAGTATAAAATAAATACAAATATAAAGACCATGGCAGCCTCTATGATATTATTTTCCATAATACTGACCTCCTTTGTATATATAGTGGGTGCACCGCTTAGTATATCAAAAGATACTCAAAAGATAATGCCCTATTCATATATGTATGCAAACTGGGAAGATGAGGAAAAGGGTGCAAAAAAGGCTGAGCTGATATCAGAGGAACTTAAATCTATAGGTAGCTTTAAAGAACTTACAATATCCTATGCCAAGCTTAAAAACAAGTCAAGAACGGTAAGACATATTATTTTATCCAATACTATGTATAATGAAGTAGCTGATTTCTTAAACAGAGAAAAGATAAATCTCTCAGATAATGAATATTTCCTTATAGGCGTGGATGGCAAAAAAAATCCTGTTTTATCCGATACAATAAAGGATTTGATTTCGGGCTATGGCATCACTAAAGAAGCAGGATTCGATAAAAAAATAATTTCAATATCCGGCTATTTTACAAGTGTTACCGTTGTTTCGGATAAAAACTATGAGTCATTATCACAGGTTTTGGTAAAAGACAGAATATATGCTTTTACACAGAGTGATTTAACAAATGGAAGTATTAAAGATTTGGAGGCTCTAAAAAATATTATAGGATTTGAAGATGGGAAAGAAAGCCTGATGTCTTACAGTCTTTATTATGATATTGAAAACCTTACAAGAAGGCTGGTTTCCTATGTGGGAAGTATACTATGTATATCCTTTTTAATAGGAATAGCAAGTATTATCTACTCAAGACTTTACTCCTTTGTGGATGAAGAAAGTAAAAAATACAGTATTATGATAAAAATAGGACTTGGCAAAGCCGAGTTAAAGGATATACTTGCAAGTACATTGAGATGGCTTTTCGTTCTTCCCTTTATGACTGCGCTTGTTATATCATGGATAATTATAGGTATTATAAATCAATTGACATTAACCTCCTATACAGGTCTGGCTGTAATTTGCAGTTTTATATATCTGCTTACAGAATTGATTTTATATATAATTATAAAAAGAAAATATCAAAAGAAAATTTTTGATATAATTTATCCTGAATTATTCACGACACAATAACCAACTTGATACATCTTAAAAATGGGCAGTCTTCTCCAAGGTAGAGTTTCTGAGTGGTTATTAAGTTGTCAAGTTCATTATTAGTTACCATTTAGACTGTGTACATAGAAATTATTCTGTATAGGAAAAATATAGATACAAGCTGTTGATAACTTGGACACAAAAAATTCGGTTGGAACAGTTACCAACAAAAACTCTACGAACTGAATCAATAATAATAAAATCAAAAGGCTTTGTTAAAAGCTATAATACTTATAAATCTTATGGTATAATCGTATTGATATTTTATAAATATTTTGGTCGTGATTTTGACTTGATATAAAATTTAAGTACTTAGAATTCAGGGAGAATACTATGAAAATCAAATTGAGCAATTATATTGCTAAAAGACTTGTAGAACTTGGAATAAGCCATGGCTTCAGTGTTACAGGCGGAGGAGCAATGCATCTGAATGACGGACTGGGACATCAGGAGGGTCTTACCATTACATATAATCATCATGAACAGGCCTGTGCAATGGCGGCTGAGGCATATGCCAGAATAAATAACCAAATGGCGGTGCTATGTGTTACCACAGGTCCCGGGGGAACAAATGCTATCACAGGCGTGCTCGGTGCATGGCTTGATTCGATACCGATGTTTGTAATTTCAGGACAGGTAAGGTATGATTGGACTGCCAGATACTCGGGAACAGGTATCAGAGCTATGGGAGATCAGGAGTTTGATATTTGTAAATCAATAGAGTGTATGAGTAAGTACAGTGAAATGATAACGGAACCTATGAGAATCAGGTATCTGGTTGAAAAATGTGCCTATCTTGCAACACATGGCAGACCGGGACCGGTTTGGCTTGATATACCGCTTGATGTACAGGGAAGTATTATAGAAGAAGATGAACTGATCGGTTTTGATATCGGAAATTATGAGTCCAGTGGTGACGGTTGGGCAAAGCCCTCACCATATAAGATTGATGTTGATAACAGAACAAAGTTAGATCTCGGTAATGAGCCGAAACCTTTATCAAGGGATGTGTTTATAGAAATTATTGACAGGATAAGAAAAGCAAAGAGACCTGTATTTAATGCCGGAAACGGTATCAGAATAGGAAATGCACATAAAGAGTTTATGGAGCTGGCAGAAATTTTAAATATTCCGGTTGTGGTAGGGTGGAACTCGGAGGACTGTATAGAAGTGGACCATCCTCTATACGCCGGAAGACCGGGAAATTTCGGGGACAGACCGGGAAACTTTACTGTGCAAAACTCAGACCTTTTACTGTCGGTAGGATCAAGATTGAGTCTCAGACAGGTAGGATTTAACTATAAAGGTTGGGCAAGAGAGGCCTTTACCATAGTAAATGATATTGATAAAGAAGAATTAAAAAAGCCTACCGTACATATTGATATACCTGTTCATGCAGACTGTAAGGTATTTATGCGACAGCTTATAGATGTATTAAAAGAGCAAAAGACGCCTGTATTTGAAGGCGGTGAAGGTCTTAAAGGAATGAGCTGGAATGAAACAGTTAAGTACTGGTTAAAGAAATATCCGGTCTGCAGGAAAGAATTCCTTGAAAAGGATGACAGTAAAAAAGCTAATGTATATGCTTTTATAAAAGAGATAGGTGACAGGGCAAAAGAAAATCAGATTACAGTGGTAGGAAACGGATCTGCCTGTGTGGTTGGCGGACATTCATACATTATAAAAAAAGGTCAAAGATTTATATCAAACTCTGCGGTGGCATCCATGGGATATGACTTGCCGGCCGCAATAGGAGCATATATGGCAAATATTGAAGGGAAGAGATTTGATAAAGAGCTGATACTTATTACAGGTGACGGAAGCATACAAATGAATTTGCAGGAGTTGCAGACAATAGTGCATCATAAGGCGGATATAAAAATATTCCTTATAAACAATGAAGGATATCACAGTATCAGACAGACTCAAAATAAGTTTTTCGGTGACAAGCCTTTGGTTGGAATCGGACCTGACAGTGGAGACCTCTCATTCCCAAGTATGGAAAAAATAGCAAATGCTTACGGTATAAATTATATCGGTGCAAAGACAAATTCGGAAATTGCGGATGCTGTTGAAAAGGCCTTTAAAGCCGAGGGACCTGTAATCTGTGAGGCCTTTGTAACTACGGAGCAAAACTTTGAGCCTAAGTCATCAGGTAAGCAAATGCCTGACGGAAGAATGGTGAGTCCTCCGCTTGAAGATTTGGTTCCATTCCTTTCAGATGAGGAAATGGACGAGAATATGATAATACCGAGGATGCCGGAGTAAACTATGAGAGTACTTATTACAGGAGCGGCTTCGTTTTTGGGTAGACATTTGGTGGAATACTTTCTCTCAAAAAATGAAGAAGTACTTGCTTTGGTCAGAGAAAATGCAAGAGGCAAAGATGAGCTTTTAAAGTATGAAAAAAACAATAAATTCAAGCTTATAGTTCTTGATATGAAGGATATAGAAAAACTGGATACAGATTTTGATATATGCATACATCTGGCGTGGGGCGGAATAGGCAAGACAGGAAGAATGGATAAAGCCGTTCAATCTGAAAATATAGATTTCGCAAAAAGGCTTATGAAAGTATGTAAGGAGAAGAATGCAAAAAGAATGCTCTTTGCAGGATCTCAGGCGGAATACGGACAGACTCTGGAGGATATACAAAAAGTATACGGTAAGGATTTTGACATCAAACAAATACCTTTACAGGATGAAAACTCATCAACTTCACCAAAATCGGAGTATGGCAAGGCAAAGCTCGAATTAAAAAAAGAACTTAAAAAACTTGGAGATGATTTAGGCATAGAATATGTGCATATGCGTATTTTCTCAGTGTTTGGAAAAGGCGATCATGAGACCTCTTTAATATCTTCCTGTATCAATAATTTTAGAGAAAATATTGATGTACATACCGGGGAATGTTTACAGTCTTGGAATTATATATATATTAAAGACCTTTGTAATGCGATTTACCTGCTTTCAACGAAGAATTTAAACGGGAATTATGTGTTCAATATAGCGGGTGAAGATAATAAGCGGCTTATGGACTATGTAAAGGATATGAAGAGGATATTGAAAAGCAACAGCAATATCATAGTTGAAAAAAGAGAGGCTGCAAGTGAGGGCACACCTTTTTTAAATCCGAGTATCGGTTTATTAAAGGAAATCGGCTTTAAAGAAGCTTACGGCTTTGACGGCGGTATCAAGGATATGTGTGATATCAAAGATTAAAAGCTATAGAGGAGAATATTTTTGAAAAAATGTATCAGTTGTAAAGGTTCATTACATGAACTTATGAAAATAGAAAATATGCCGGCAAGTGCACAGGATATTCCGACAAAGGAAGAACTTGATAAAGACAGCGGTATAGAAGTATCACTATGTGTCTGTGAGGATTGCGGTCTTGTGCAGTTAAAAAATGATGCGGTATATTATTATAGAGATGTTATAAGAGCCGGCGGCTATTCCACAACAATGGAAGGCCTAAGAAAAAGCCAATATAAACATTTTATAGAGTTTGCATCATTGGAAGGAAAGAAGATAATAGAGGTAGGCTGCGGTAGAGGAGAATTCCTCGGCATGCTCTCAGACTTTCCGGTAGAAGGGTACGGCACCGAACACAAAAAGGATCTTGTACAGATTGCAAAAGAAGCAGGACTCAGAGTGGATGAGGATTTCCCGGAGAGTGAAGATCATATATTTAAGAACGGACCTTTTGACGCTTTTATGTCTTTTAACTTCCTTGAGCATCAGCCGCATCCGAGAACATATTTAAAAGCAATATACAATAATCTATGTGATGAGGGTTATGGACTCATTACGGTGCCAAGCTTTGAATATATCATGGAGCAAAACAGTTTCTATGAAATAATTCCGGATCATATAGCTTATTACAGCTTTGAAAGCCTTACACATCTTTTAAATATATGCGGATTTGAAGTACTTGAAAAAGAAACGGTAAACAGAGACACCATATCAATGATAGTAAAGAAAAGAAAACTTCCGGATATTTGCGGTATCATTTCAAAGAAAAA
Source organism: Lachnoanaerobaculum sp. OBRC5-5 (assembly GCF_000296385.1). Taxonomy (GTDB): domain Bacteria; phylum Bacillota; class Clostridia; order Lachnospirales; family Lachnospiraceae; genus Lachnoanaerobaculum. The sequence goes on along the minus strand of NZ_JH815185.1, from coordinate 2,172,790 downwards.
TGATATAGCAACAGAGGTGCTTGAAACTGTAAAAAAATATGCAAAAGCGGGTAAAATAGCAATATGGGGAGCGTCACATCAGGGATTTACCCTCTGTGCAACCACAGGTATTGCAGATTATGTAGACTGTATAATAGATTCCGCACCTTTTAAGCAGGGAAAATATGCACCGGCATCACATATTCCGATTATTTCACCGGATGAGGCAAGGAAGAGAAAACTTGAGGCTATAATAATAGTTGCACCGGGGTATACAAATGAAATTGCAAATATTATAAAGACAACTTTTGAAAGCGTAATAGATATATATACTCTGATGACTGACAGGCTGAGCAGAATTTGACGGTAAAACGATAGAAGGAGTTTTAATGAAAGCTGTTGAAGTATTATTTCCGGTCTTCTTTATGATGTTTTTGGGATTTTTATCCCGAAAGTATTCGTGGATAAAGCCGGAACAAAATGAAGGGGCCAAGAAAATAGTATTTAATATATTGTTTCCATTACTGGTATATCATGTACTTGCAGAATCAAAGATTTCAGAAAGCTTTGTACCACAGATAATATATGTGGATGCGTTATGGATAATAATATATATAGTAGGAAAGATTATTGTGGGGAAGGGAGGAAAATATGCAAAGATTTCGCCATTCCTCTTACTTACCTGTGAAGGTGGAAATGTAGCATTGCCTCTATACCTAAGCATGGTGGCAAAGTCAAATGCGGTAAATATATTAACATTTGATGTGGCAGGTATTTTAATAAACTTTGGATTGCTTCCTATACTTGTTACGAGGGATCTTTCAGAAAAAGCGGATATAAGGGTATTATTAAAGAGAATAATCTTAAGTCCGTTTATGCTGGCGGTTATATTCGGAATAGTCTCCAATATGACAGATATTCAAGGACATTTGATGAACAGCGAACTTGGAAGTGTTTATACATCTACAATAGAGATGGTGATCACACCTATTACCGGAATAATCCTCTTTACATTGGGTTATGAGCTGAAGATGGAAAAATCTCTACTGCTTCCGCTTTTGAAGCTGGGTATAATAAGGATATGCGGATGTGTAGTTATAATTATAGGATTTTTTATTTTCTTCCCGACATATATGGCGGATAATATATTTAAAGCCGGAGTATTATTATACTTTATGTGTCCGACAGGATTTCCGGTGCCGCTACAGATAAAGCCGCTTGTAAAAAGTGAAGATGAAGAGAACTTTATATCGGCATTTATATCATTGTTTATGATAACAGCTTTAGTGGCGTATAGTGTTATTACATTAATATATATAAAATAAAAAACTCAAAAATATTATATAGGAGGATTTATGCTAAAAGCGGCAAAGATTTTAGCTGTATTGGCGGCAATTGAATGTTTTGGAATAATGGCTTTGGAAATGTTTTTCTGGCAGCAGGCCGGAATGAAAATCAATCCGAATATGACTGCGGATTTTCTTTCTCAGACAGTAATCATGGCTGCAAATCAGGGCCTGTATAACGGTTTTTTGGGTTTGGGTATTATCTTCGGTATGATAAGGAAAAATAAAGAAATGGTACTTTTGTCACTTTTTTGTATTATAGCGGCTGCAGTATATGGAGCTTACAGTGTGGACTTTGCCATAATATTTAAGCAGGGAATTATACCGGCAGCGGCGTTTGTATGTAACCTTATAGCCAGGGAAAAACGAGGTACATTGCGCTTTAGATAGGATAAAAACATAGAATAATATCAGAGTCGGGATAAGAAAATCCCGACTTTTTTATGCTTTAACACCGTTTAAAATCTTTAAAGTTCACATTTAAAATATATTATTGTTTTTTTAAAAAACTGTATAAATTTATTAATGATTTTTTATAAAACATATGCTATGATAATCGAGCACTGTTGATAAATGGATGTTTTAAGAAGATATTGAAGAGCTTTAATAATATGGAAAACCTAAGTGTTTTCAAAGCCCTTTGAAAAAGTCTTAAGCAACATTTTGATTGTAGAGTAAGGGGAGGTAGTCATTAAATGTACACATAAATGGTAAAGTATTGAACAGGATATAAATAGCGGAGCAATCAAAAAGAAGGCTCAATAATTTTACAGTTTTAATATTTTTACTAAAGTATATAGGAGGAATAATGAATAATTTTAGAAAGCGACTGTTAGCCGCTCTTTTGTCATTTGTGATGGTTTTTCTGTCAATGAGTGAATTATTTACAGCTTATGCGGGTCCGCCCGGCATAGTAAACGATCCGGATATTTTGGCAGAGGTTACATACGACAGAAATGTTGTCAACAGCAGAGGAAACAGTGATTTCTATGTAGGAGAAGAGGTTTCGTTCTATGCAAATATTACGATATCGTCCACTACAAGGAGTATTCCGGGAGCATATGGAGTACTTTATCTGCCAAAGAAAATTTTCCCGGTTGTAAATTCAAGTAATATTTCTACTTGGATAAACAGACCGGCAAGCAACTATTTGAGCATTGACAGTTCAGACAGCGAATTTCACAAGGTTAAACTTAAATTTATAAGCCTTGGAGGGGGTACCACTCAGACAGTACCTTTTAAGGGAACAATAAAGGATCGCTCATTGGCAAATGATGAGACCTATGTGATTCCATACCAGGTATATGATGCAAATGATACTTTGCTTGAGAGTAACAACAGTACCTTTTCTGCAAAGACATATCCGGTAGGATATACAGATGAAAACAATAATATCAGAAGAGATTACTACTATGCACAGGGTACAAGCAGTTTACAAAACAATACAACTCTGGCAAACGATTTGGCTACATATGTTCCGTTCAATACAAGAAGAACAAACTGGCCGGCAGCAGGTACATACCACGGTACAGAGACAAAGATTGTAGGTGGTGACAGAAGAAAGACAAGAGTTACCGTACAGCTTCCTGCAAATGAAAACTTTGATACTACTGATACAAGAAACAGCAGCTGGACATATAATGCTGCAGACCATACTATAAGTAAGGATGTAGAGTTTCAAAGTAACTTAAACTATACCAATGAAGGTTTCAATATCAGATATAATAATCAGACGGTAGGTACACAGGCGTCTCCTGTAACAGTGGAATTCCCTATTACATGGCAGTATGTAAATGATGACGGTTCATTGGATACGGCTTCTCTTGAGAAGTCAAAGAGCTCTGTAAGATACTGGTCCTTCCCTAGGGTTCCGGCAACTGATAGAGGATTATATATGAGTAAAAGCGCCAGTCCATGGAGATTTACTTTTACAGACAGAGATAAGACAGAGCATGTTTATAACATGGGCTTTAACTGGAACTGGTACGTAGGTAATCCTGAAGAATACCCTACTATGGGAACATACCATACAAGAGTAAGTTCTGTAGTTGATACACCGGTTACAGATATGGAGCTTGTGGGATATCAGATAAGAGTCCTTAATCCTACAGGTAAAGTTGTAGATGCCTCAGGAACTATACAGACCATACCTGCGCTTGACAATACACAGCTTGCAGCTCTTTCAAACAACAAGCTTGTAGGTGTAAAGGATGACGGCAGTGAGGAAGTAATTGCTACAAATGTTCAAATTACAAGTAATGCAGATGAGGTAAGACTTCCGACTCCTAAATTCTACAAGAAAATAGAGCTTAGGTTTACAAATCCTATAGAGATTCAGGCTCCTACAGGAAGAGTAGTGGATATAAGATACAGATTCCGTTTTGAAGAAAATGCATATAATACTGCAAAAGCGCAGTTGGCGTCAAAACCGAATAATGCAAGCAGTAATATTCAGACAAGAAATACTGCAACAGTAAACGGAGATAACGGTGCCGGAAGAACATGGACAGGTACCGGAAGTGACTATGTTACATGGACAAAGGCTTTTGCGGCAGAGTATGAGCATGATACACAGAATCAGAATCTTGGAACAAAGTATCTGAACGAAGAGTTCAGTATGACCGACAATATAAGATTCCATTACTTTTTACCGCCCGGTGGCAGAAAAATAAAAAATCCTAAGTTCTTCTTACTTGCAGATCCGGCACTTGAGTTTAAGAGTATACAGACAAGTATAGGACAGAATCCTGAACTTACACCGGCTGTTATGAGTAACTACAGAGTTGAGTATAACTTCAAGAACACAGGAAAGACAGCCTATATCTGGGATCTTCCGGATTTAAATATTCCTGAGGGAAATGACCGTTATAAGTATGTATATTTCAGCCCAAGATTTAAGACTACAAGAAATATGGCAGGCGGTCAGAATACTATCGATACATATTTGTCATGGGACAATAATGAAGAAGCTACTTCTAATGAAGTACTCGGTAAGTACGAAGATGTACTTGACCTTGATAATGACGGAAATACTACAGAGAAGTTCAGTAGCAAGAAGGCTACATATCTTTACTCACCGCCGCTTGAGTTGATTCTTACAAAGAGATCAAAGAGAGCGGATTCGGATGTTGCTCAATATTCATCGCTTACAACACCTGACAGTGAGCAGATAGTAGACTATAAGCTCAACATCTTCAATAACTCTATAACAGGAGTTAGCGGATTTACATTCTTTGATATCCTGCCACATGTGGGTGATAAGGCAATTGCACCTGATCAGCAGGGTAACTATGCTAGCAGAGGTTCAACATACAGACTTGGACTTACAGGTCCACTTGATCCTAATCCGAACTATACATATGAATACAGTACAACCCCTGTTACAGAAGGAAATATAGCTGCCAACTATGCGGGCGCTACATGGACTTCATCGGTTTCAGACTGGTCAGCGGTTACTATGTTCAGACTTAAGATGAAGCCGGGATATACACTGGCAAGCGGTGCAGCGGATGATATCACATTCAGAGCAAAGATGCCTGATACCACTCCTCTTGATACCACAAACAAAGCGGTAAATACCTTTGCAGGATTTGCCGGAGACAGCTATACAGGTGCATTTGAGGCACTCAGCAACGTTGTAGTACCGAAGAAGTATAAGATCAGCGGTAAGATCTACTATGATGTTCCACCGGCAGGCGGAAGCGGAAACGGTACATATCTTACAACTGATGATGACGTACCTGCAGCAGGCAGAACGGTAAGTCTTTATGATGCAAGCGGTAATCCGGTTCTTGATGAATCAGGTAATCCGATGACTACCACAGCCAATGCAAACGGAGATTACGCTTTTGACAACATCTCAAAAGCGGGAACATACAAAGTAGTGATAACACCGGGAATTGGAGATACCCTAAGTCCAAACCGTGTTAACTCTACATCACTTATAATAGGAAATGACTTTGCTAACGGAACTCAGGGAAGCAATCCTGTATTTGAAACAAGCGTTACACTTACACCAAGTGATGATAAGAAAACAGCAAATGCTGCGCTTGTGGCAAGTAATTCTACATTGAAAGTAAAATATGTAGATATGGCAGGAAATCCGATACCGCTTGATACCGGAAGCGGAAATGTGGCCGATACTGACAGCGTTCACGGCTTTAGAGATCCATATACGGTAACACCGCCTACAACACTTACAGGTGTGGCTAATTATGAGTATGCGGAGCCTGATCTTACAAACGGCAGACCTTTGACAGGAACATTAAATCCGGGACAGAATGTCGTAGTATTAAAGTACAAGAGAAAAACTGCAGGAAATATAACTGTAAACCACTTTGAAGTAGGTGGAAGTACACAGCTATATACACCTTCAGGAGCGGCAGCACCAAGTGCAGAAACTTATGTAGGAACGGAAAAACTGGGACTGACAGAGAATCTTACAAACAAAGAAGCAGACATCGCCAACTTCGAGTATGTAAGCACGGAAGTAACAGGAGCACCTTCAGCGACATCGCCGACAGCTACAGGTGAAACAACAGTTACATATCAAACGGCACCACAGACAGTAACCTACAGATACAAGAGAAAAGATGCTGCAAATATAACAGTAAACCACTATGAAGTGGGAGGAAGTACACAGCTTTATACACCTGCGGGAGCGGCTGCACCAAGTGCAGAGACAATCTCAGGAGCAGGAAAGCTTGGAACAACACAAAATCTTACAAACAAAGCTGCAGATATTGCAAACTATGAGTATGTAAGTACAGATGTTACCGGAGCATCAAGTGCGACAACACCGACATCGACAGGTGCAACAACACTTACTCACGGAACAAGCCCACAGACAGTAACTTATTACTATAAGAGAAAAAATGCGGGAGACGTTATAGTACATCACTATGAGCAGGGAACAACAACACAGCTTGTACCTGATGTAACATTAAACGGAACAAATAAGCTTGGATTGCCATACAACACAACAACACAGACAATTCCAAACTTTACGGTAGTAACAGTACCGACAAATCAAAACGGTACATACCAACCGGGAACACAGACAGTAACTTATTACTACAAGAGAAATGATGCAGGAAATGTTATAGTAAACTTTGTAGAGCAGGGAACAAACACTCCGCTTAAGAGTCCTGTTACAATGAACGGAGCAGGAAAGCTTGGTCTACCATATACAACAACACCTGATACATTCGCAAACTATGAGCTTGTAAGTGCAACACCTACAAACCATACAGGAAACTATCCGCCGGCAGGAAGCGATATCACTGTAACTTATGTTTACAGAAGAAAGAATGCCGGAAATATTACAGTCAACCACTATGAGGTTGGAGGAAGTACACAGCTTTACACACCGGCAGGAGCTGCAGCACCAAGTGCACAGAACTTTGACGGAAGCGGAAAGCTTGGATTAAGTGAGAACTTAACAAATAAGGCGGCAGATATTGCCAACTACGAGTATGTAAGCGTGGATGTAACAGGAGCAAGCGGTGCAAGCACACCAAGCGCTACAGGTGATACAAGCGTTACATACCAGACAGGAAATCAGGTAGTGACATACAGATATAAGCGTAAAGATGCTGCAAATATCACAGTCCATCACTACATTGACGGAACAACAACAGAACTTTACACACCGGCAGGAGCAACGTCTCCGGGACCTGAGACAATAAACGGTGGCGGAAAGTTGGGACTTACAGAGAATCTTACAAACAAGGAAGCGGATATAGACAACTATGAGTTTGTAGGAGTGGATGTAAGCGGAGCTGCAAGTGCAACAACTCCAAGTGCAACAGGAGCAACAACCCTTACACATGGAAATACAGCACAGACAGTAATCTATAAGTACAGAAGAAAGAATGCGGGAAATATCGTAGTTAACCATTATGAGGTAGGTGGAAGTACACAGCTTTACACACCGGCGGGAGCGGCTGCACCAAGTGCACAGACCTTTGACGGAACAGGAAAGCTTGGACTTGTTGAGAACCTTACAAATAAGGAAGCAGATATAGCCAACTATGAGTTTGTAAACGTTGAAGTAACTGCGGCACCGGGAGCAAGTACCCCGACAGCTACAGGAGCTACAGGAGTTACATACAGAGCAGGAACTCAGACAGTAACCTATAGATACAGAAGAAAGAATGCGGCAAATATAACAGTACATCACTACGAGGACGGAACAACAACAGAGCTTTACACACCTGCAGGAGCGGCTGCACCAAGTGCAGAGACAATCTCAGGAGCAGGAAAGCTTGGAACAAATGAAAACCTAACAAACAAGTCGGCTGATATAGCAAACTTTGAATATGTAGGAATAGATGTAAGCGGAGCACCAAGTGCAACAAGCCCAAGCAGCACAGGAGCAACAACCCTTACACATGGAAACAATGCACAGACAGTAATCTATAAGTACAAGAGAAAAGATGCAGGAAATGTTATAGTAAATTATGTAGAGCAGGGAACAAATACTCCGCTTAAGAGTCCTGAGACAAAGAACGGAGCAGGAAAGCTTGGTCTACCATATACAACAACACCTGATACTTTTGCAAACTATGAGCTTGTAAGTGCAACACCTGCAAATCATACAGGAAACTATCCGCCGGCAGGAAATGATATCACTGTAACTTATGTATATAAGCGTAAGAACTCAGGAAATATCACAGTAAATCACTATGAGGTAGGAACAACAAATCAGCTTTACAAACCGTCAGGAGCGGCAGCACCAAGTGCACAGACTTTCGACGGAACAGGAAAGCTTGGCTTAAGTGAAAACCTCACAAATAAGGAAGCAGATATAGCCAACTATGAGTTTGTAAATGTAGATGTAACAGGAGCAGCAGGTGCAAGCACACCGACAGCAAGCGGAGATACTACAGTTACATATCAGACAGGCAATCAGGTAGTAAACTATTACTACAAGAGAAAAGATGCTTCAAATATAACAGTACATCACGTAGAGGATGGAACAACAACAGAGCTTTACACACCTGCAGGAGCTGCCGGCCCAAGTGCAGAGGTCATCTCAGGAGCAGGAAAGCTTGGAACAAATGAAAACCTTACAAACAAGTCGGCAGATATAGCCAACTATGAGTTTGTAAGTGTAGATGTAAGCGGAGCGCCAAGTGCAACAAGCCCAAGTGCAACAGGAGCAACAACCCTTACCCATGGAAACAGTCCACAGACTGTTACCTATAAGTACAGAAGAAAAGACGTTGGAAATGTTATAGTTCACCATTACGAGCAGGGAACAACAACCCCTGTATCACCTGATGAGAACTTAAGTGGAGTAGGAAAGTCAGGACTTACATATACAACAAGCCCTGCAACTGTAGCAAACTACACAGTAGTAAATACAACCCCTACAGACCACACAGGAACATATCCAAATACCGGAACAACAGTAGTAACATATGAGTACAAGAGAAACGATGCAGGAAATGTATTAGTACATCACTATGAGGATGGAACAACAACACCGCTCGTACCTGATATCACAATGAACGGTACAGGAAAGCTCGGACTTCCATATACAACTACAGATCAAAATATTCCGAACTTTACACTGGTGAGCACACCGGCAAATCAGAACGGAACATATACAACCGGTAATCAGACAGTAACTTATTACTATAAGAGAAATGATGCAGGAAATGTATTGGTACACCACTACGAGCAAGGCACAACAACATCAGTAGCCCCTGATGAGACATTAAACGGTGCCGGCAAGGCAGGCTTACCATATACAACAAATGCAGCAACAGTAGCAAACTACACAGTAGTAAGCACAACCCCGACAGATCATACAGGAACATATCCTAATACAGGAACAACAGTAGTAACATATGAGTATGTAAGAAACAATGCAGGAGATGTAGTAGTACACCACTATGAAGAGGGAACTACAACACCGCTTGTACCTGATACCACAATGAATGGAACAGGAAAGCTCGGCTTACCATATACAACTACAGAGCATAGTATTCCGAACTTTACATTGGTAGCCCAGCCGACAAATAAGAACGGAACCTATACTACAGGAAACCAGACTGTAACTTATTTCTATAGAAGAAATGATGCAGGAAATGTATTAGTACATCACTATGAAGCGGGAACAACAACATCTGTATCACCTGATGAAAACTTAAGTGGTGCAGGAAAGTCAGGACTTCCATATACAACAAGTCCTGCAAATGTAACAAACTTTACAGTAGTAAGTGCGACACCGACAGGACATACAGGAACATATCCTGCTACAGGAACAACAGAAGTAACATATCTTTACACAAGAAATGATGCTCAGAGTATAACTGTAAAATATGTAGAACAGGGAACAGGAACACCTCTGGATACAGATGATGTAATGGGAGGAGCCGGAAAACTCGGACTTGCCTACACAACAACAGAGAAGAACATCCCTAACTATGAGTTGGTAGCACAACCTGCAAATAAGAACGGAACATATACAAACACACCACAGACAGTAATCTATGAATATAGAAGAATACCTGCCGGAGATGTGACAAGCGTTTATGTAGATGAGGACGGAAATGAGATAGATATACCTGAGACCCAAAACGGAACAGGAAAGCTCGGCCTTCCATACACAACTACATCAAAGACAATACCGAACTTCACATTAGTGAGTGTACCGTCTAACGCAACAGGAACATTTACACCGGGACCACAGACAGTAACCTATGTATATAGAAGAGCTGATGCGGGAGATGTAACCGTATACCACAAATCAGTATATGATAACAGCGACTTAAGCACACCGACAGTACTTGACGGAAGCAGAAAGCTGGGATTACCGTATACAACAACCCCTGAGACATACTCAGACTATGAGATAGATACAGTACCGGGTAACGCAACAGGAACATATGTAAGCGGAAGCCAAACTGTAACATATCTATATAAGAGAAAGCGCTCAGGCGGAGTAACAATAAATTATCTGGACAATCATGGAAACAGAATTGAGACACCTGATACAATAACAGGAACAGATAATGTAGGCTTGCCATACACAACAACCCCTAAGGTTATACCTAATTACACACTTATAGTAGTACCGGGTAACGCAAACGGAACATTTACAGTAGATCCGATAACTGTAAACTATATCTATAAGCGTGATGATGCGGGAGATGTTGTAGTAGAGCATATAGATGAGAACGGAAATGTACCTTTAGAGACTCCTGAGGTACTTGACGGAACAGAGAAACTTGGAGAGAACTATACAACAAGTTCAAAGGTATTTGACAATTACGATCTGATAAGTGTACCAAGTAACGCAACAGGAACATTTACAAGCGGTAGCCAGACTGTAACATATGTATACAGAAGAAGAGATGCAGGAGATGTAATCGCCCATTACGTAAATACTGCAGGAATACCGATAGAAAGTGATGAAATACTTGACGGAACAAGAAGCCTCGGCTTGCCATACGCAACAGCGGCAAAGGCAATAAACGGATATAGTTTATACCTTGTACAGGGAGCAGAGACAGGAGTATTCAGTTCAGGAAGAATAGAAGTAACATACATCTATAAGAAGGACCCAAGCGTGGTAGTAATACCGGGACCTGTAACCCCTGTAACTCCTATAAACCCAAGCCCGATAAATCCGATTAACCCGATAAATCCGATAAACCCTGTAACACCGGTAAATCCAAGTACACCGACAACACCTACCACTCCGATAAGAGTGGCAACCCCAAGCCAGATCACTATACCGGGAAGAGATGAGGATGTAGTAATCAGACCTACAAGACCTTTAGCGACCCCGTCAATAGCGACAAGCTCAAACACAAGCAGAGGAGGAAGTGGAAGTTCAGGAAGCGGCAACACAAGTGTAAGACCGGGACAGGTAAGTGTAGACAACAAAGTAACATCAAAGAATGCAATAGAAGAGCCTGTGATCTTGATAGATACCCCAACACCTAGCAAGAATCCACAGCCACAGAAAGTGACACCTGTACCAAGCAGTACAAGAGTGGCGCTTGCAGTACCGAAGACAGAGGACAGAAAGGACGTAAGAGGATATGTATTTATTCTAATGAGTTCAATCGCAGCTGCAATGGCACTGGCATTCAAGAAAAAAGAAGAAAGATAATTTTTCGGTCCCCGACTTTAAGTCGGGGGCTTTTTTTATGTAAATCGAATCTATAAAGAATTGAAACGGTGAAGTAAATATGGGATTTGAAAAGATGATAATAAAAAAGTCTGTCACTTTGTAATTTAAAAATCGTAAAGTAACAGACAATATAGTATTATTTAGAAATCTTCCCATCCGTCAATGGAAGAACTCATATTGTAACTTGTAACGGTACCTTCAAAGAAATTGGACTTAACATTGCCTTCTCCCTCGGTGTCGGCAAATCTTTCCAAATGCTTATAAGGATTTTTGGTAAAACCTGAATACAAAGGCTCGAGGCCTAAAGACTTTAATCTTTCATTAGCCAGCCATTTTGTATAACCCTCAGTTGTCTGAGAAGTTATACCAAGTACACGATTTCCTATTATATGCTCTGTCCAGTTGATTTCCTGCTCAACGGCGGTATTAAACATGGAATAGATCGTTTCCGCTGAGAAAAACTCAGGATAATCATTCTTTATTTCCTTAACAATACTTCTAAATAAAACAACATGTGAGAGCTCATCTCTGTTTATAAGTCTTATAATATCAGAGGTACCTACCATCTTATTTCTGCTTGCAAGAAGATAGAAGAAGTTAAAACCGTTATAGAAATACAGTGACTCAAGCAAGTAGTTTGCTATTATTACTTTGGCAAAGTTCTCATCGGATTGATTATCTATAAAATCCTGATAGATCTTTGCAATAAAACTGTTTCTTTCAAATAATATCTTATCATCTCTCCATTTGTCATAGATCAGATCTCTGCTCTGCTTTGGAAGTATGGACTCAATTATATACTGATAAGATTGAGAGTGAATGGACTCCTGGAAAGTCTGTATAGCCAGCAATAAATTCACCTCAGGTGCTGTTACATGGTCTGAAATATTAGGAATATTATTGGTTTGTATACTGTCAAGGAAGATCAAAAATGAAAGTATTCCGTCATATGCCTCCCTCTCAGGTAAAGTCAAATTTTCATAGTCATTTTTATCCTTGGTTAAATCAACCTTTTCCGGTATCCAGAAATTTGCCATCATAGTTCTGTAAAGATGATTGGCCCACTGAAATCTGACATTATTCAGGTTAAAAAGATTTGTTGAATTACCCTTTATAATTTTCCTTGCACTTAATGTATCATCACCTGCCGGATTAAATAATTTCTTTCTATCCACTACAGCTTTCGCACTCCTCTTTATCTGAAATAGTATTCGTATTCTTTTGAATTGTTCTTATATAATAAACACTCTTACAGCCTTCTTCCCAGGCAGTCATTAAAGTGTCATAAATATCTTTTGCTTTAATATTTTTGTTTAAGTCAAAGACCATTTCCATAGATACACCCTGCGTTATCCATGAACCTATCTTTGCCATTATCTTTACATAGCTGATAGGGTTTACATTTTTAAACTCGGGATAGAACCATGCTCTGTCCTTCAAATGCTTAACCGTTCTGGGTATTGCTCCTCTTTGATTCTTTTCAATATAAAATCTTGAGAATGTCGGAGTTACAGATGCGGTCGATCCCATTAACAAAGATGTGGAAGTATTAGGCGCTATTGCTGTAAGCTCACCGTTTCTGAGACCGTTAGCCTCAACCAGATAAAAAGCCTCATTCCATTCATCTTTGAATTTTGAATTTGCTCCATACCATTCTATTTTCTTGCCGAAGAATATACCCTGATCCCATTTAGAACCCTTAAAGGCCTTGTAAGCTCCTCTTTCCTTTGCCAGCAATGCGGAAGACTTTACAGAATAAAGCGCTATTCTTTCAAACAGCTCATTTATTTCATTTATAGAGTCTTCATAAATCATATATTCTCTTGCCAAGAAGTCGGCAAGTCCCATTGCACCGACACCTACTGTTCTGTAAAGTAAGTTATGCTTATTGGATTCTTTTAAAGGAGTAACCGTCAAATCTATAGTATTGTCCAAAGCTCTTATTGCAAGGGCGACATGCTTTTCAATCTCATCAGAGGTAAGTTCGGCCAGATTAAGAGAAATAAGGTTGCAAGTGTGAATTTCACCCATATCACTTTTTCTTATAGCCGTATTGCCGTCAACTTCTTCCTCAAAATTTAGCGTAGGTTTGAAGTTTGAAAAACTCTCCATACAGAGATTTCCGTTACCTATCATACCCATATGAGAGTTGTGATTTACCTCATTTGCTCTGTCTTTAAAGAAGATATAAGGCATTCCGGTTTCAAGCTGAGTTTTCATAATGCTCTTAAACAGATCCTTGGCATTTAAAACCTTTTTAAGCTTGATATTATCGTCCTTTTCAAGCTTTTCATAGATTGATTCAAATTCATAACCATAAAGCTCACAAAGTTCAACACCATACTTTCTTCTTATTTCATATGGATCAAGTAAAGTCCAGGATTCATTGTTTTTAACACGTTTCATAAAGAGATTGGAACACACTACCTGTGGATAGATATCATAAGCTTTTCCTCTTTGGTCACCATTTTCAGTTTGTAGTTCAAGGAATGATTCAATATCTAAATGCCAGGTATCCAAAGCTACTGTAGCGGCTCCGGCTCTTCTTCCCTGCTGGTTTACGGCAACAGCTGTATCATTTATTATTCTGATCCATGGTACAACACCGCCGCTTGCATTGTAATAACCGTTTACCATAGAGCCTTTTGCTCTTATTCTTGAAACATTTACACCGACTCCACCGCCGTTTTTACTGATTCTTGCTATAGAATCGATATTGTAGAAGATAGACTCTATATTGTCATCTATTGCTGTAATAAAGCATGATGACAGATTTCCGTCAGGGACTCTAAGGTTTGCAAGCATAGGAGTCGCAAGTGAGAGCTTTCTTAGAGATAATGCATTATAGAATTCTTTTACTATATTTACTCTTATTTCACCGGGCTTTTCATTTAAAGCAAGCATCATAGATATTGCCATAAATGTTTCCTGAGGCAGTTCATAAGTTTTGCCTTCATGCTTAATTAAATATCTGTTAACAAGCATATTTGCCCCGGCATAGTCATAGACCATATCTCTGTCTATATCTATAAGTGGGGCAATTTGATCCAATTCTTCTTTGCTATAGGTTAACAGTCTTTCATCATACAGTCCAAGTTCAACCATATGATTTATAGTTTTGGAAAAATTACCGTAAGAGAATTTTCTAGAGTGAAAAACTTCTCTTTCAGCTTCCATCATAAGCAGTCTTCCGGCAACGTATGCCCAGTCACTTTCTTCAAAGCTTGTCATAGTAACTGCGGTGTTTATTAAAGATGCCTGAATCTTTTGAGTAGTAATATTTTCCTCATAGATTGAGTCTATATTACTCTCAAGCTCAACCATATTTACTTCCAGACCGTCACAGGCCCTCAAAAGCTTTTCTCTGATTTTTTCTATATTAAGATCTTCGATTATGTTATCTCGATTGATAACTTTTCTTTTTTCGTTTGACATCAGATCACCTGTAAGAAGGCTTCCATTGAGTACACATTGTCATTATATTCCACTACAGGAGCACTCATAATTCTTGCCTTACTTGCAACTATCATAAGTGTTTTCATGTCCTCGATGTATTCGAATTCAAGGTTCTTATTTTCCAATATTCCCTTTAAAGATACGCATTTACCACAGTTTTCCTTGCCATAAACTTTTATCATTTCTAAACACTCCTTAAAATTATACATATATATTGTGAATGGATATGAAGTCAGCACAATATATTGTGCTAATAGCCTACTAATTTTATTATATAAAACCAAAAAAGTAAAGTATATATTTTGATTTTAAATAATAAAATCCGAGATTAAAAATAATTAGTGTTAAAAAAAATTTACAAAAAGATTGACTAAGAAAGATAGGATATATGTGGATTCTAGGACTTTTTTAATACTTATTTAGGAAAACAAAGTGTCAAAGTCCCGAGAACTTGCCGGCATCCGGATAAAAAGGGGCTATCGCACCAAGTAATTATCAATTGTTAAAGCGACAGCTTCTTTTTTAAAGTTTTCCTACTTTATATTGAAAGTTTAAAAAAAATATTATAAGATACATACATACGGTTGGTATGTATAGAGCCGAATTTTAAATAAGAGATACCGGAGGAGATATGCCAAGGAATAAATACCCTGAAAAAACAGTGGAGAGAATATTGCAGACATCTTATTACCTTTTTACCACAAGGGGCTATGATAATGTGTCCATACAAAATATTGTGGATGAGCTGGGTGATATAACAAAGGGGGCTATATACCATCATTTTAAATCAAAGGATGAGATCCTAAGTGCAATCTTTGATAAATTATGTGAAGAGTACAGCTTTACGAATATGATAAAAAATCATACAGGATTAAATGCATTGGAAAAAATCAGGGCAAGTTTTAAGGACGCCGCCAATGATGAGAATATCAGAAAAATGAATATGGAAACCATCCCCCTGATTCATAATCCGCATTTTTTTACTCAATTGGTTGAAACTGTTTTAAAAAATATTTCACCTCAGATAGAAGCTCTTATAAAGGAGGGGAATGAGGACGGCTCTATGAGAGTTGATCCAAAATACACCAAGGAGGCGGCGGAGGTATTCGGTCTGCTTTCAAAGGTCTGGCTTTTGCCTACACTGATAGATAACAGCATGGATGGTGCATTTAGAAAAATAGATATGCTCAAAGTGATTCTTGATGCCATAGGTATTCCGCTGTTGGATGAGGAAATGACGGAAGTTTCAAAACAATATGTAAGAAGGTTTTATATTGACGAATAAACATATGAGGTAGAACTATGGAAGAACTTATAATTGCAAGAAATGTACATAAGGAATTTCTTCTTGGGGAAGTAAAGGTAAATGCACTTGATGATGTAAGCTTTGAGGTATATAAAGGGGAACTTGTGGTTATTTTGGGACCTTCAGGCTCAGGAAAGTCCACGCTCTTAAATATCCTTGGAGGAATCGAAACTGTAAGCTCAGGGAGTATAAGCTACAACGGAATTGATTTAAGTAGTATGACAGAAAGAGAACTTACCTCCTTTAGGCGAGCAAATATAGGCTTTATTTTTCAGTTTTATAATCTGATGCCGAACTTAAATGCTCTTGAAAATGTGGAATTGGCAGCGGAACTCTCACCAAATCCGCTTGATCCTAAGGAACTTCTTACTCAGGTGGGATTATGGGATAGAAGAGATCATTATCCGGGAAAAATGAGCGGAGGTCAGCAGCAAAGAGTGGCGATTGCAAGAGCAATCTGTAAAAATCCGGACCTTTTGCTTTGTGATGAGCCTACAGGTGCTTTGGATATATCCACAGGAGTACAGATACTTAAAATACTCCTTGAGTTTAATAAAAAATATAATAAAACCATTATGATAATAACCCATAATGAAAATGTGGCAAAGATTGCAAACAGAGTCTTTTATCTTAAGGACGGCAATATCAGAAAAATAGTGACAAATGAGCATCCCATAAGTCCGGATGAGGTGGTGTGGTAATGAAATATTTTGCAAAAAATTTATTCAGATCCGCAAAAAGGAATTTGGGAACATATATAGGTGCCGCTCTTATAATGGCTCTTGGAGTTTTTATATTTGTTTCAATGAATGATACATTTATAAATCTTAAAGGGCAGGTATACAGCTACTATAAAGAAAATAATATGGCTGATATTTTTGCAAATGTTATCTCAATGCCGAAAGAAAGGTTAAAGGAATTTGAAGATTATCCGGGGATAAAGAGAGCTTCCGGTATTTTGAGCGCAGATCTAAGAATTGCCGGAGAGGGTATCGGTGATATAGCAAATCTGCATGTACTCTCCTATGATGAAGAAGCTTATTTAAACAGACCTCTTTTAAAGCCTGAGAGTCCTCCAAACAGTGAGCAGATATTTATAGGCTCAAAGATGATGAAAGCCAGAAACTTAAAAAAGGGTGATATTATAAGCCTTATACATAATGGTGAGAGCTATGATTTTATAATTGCAGGAGTTGCATCCGCACCCAATTATATATATGCCATTCCTCCCAGCGGTGCGGTAATATCTGACGGAAGAGATTATGATATTGCAATTGTAAATTCGGACAAGCTTGAAAAGATACTGGGAAGAGAAAATATAGTAAATGAAATAAGTTTTGAAACGGAAAGCGGTTATTCCTATGAGGAAGTCAGATACAGTTTAAGGGAGCATTTATCAGAGTACGGATTGCAGAGTTTTACAAATAAGGAAAAGCAAAGCAGCTACAATATGGTGGACGGTGAGATTACAGAACTTACAGGTACAGGTACTATATTGCCGGTTGTTTTTATGTCAATGTCTGTATTTATGCTGTATACGGTGCTGAAAAAAATGATTGATAATGACAGAAGTCTTATAGGAACAATGAAGGCCATGGGGCTTAGAAATAGTGAGCTTTTAGGAGCATATCTGGTACAGGCGATTATTATAAGTTTTATGGGAGCATTTATCGGCTGCATACTTGCAAGACCTTTTGGAATGTATATGTTTAATCAGTATGCGGAGTTTTTTTCATTGCCGTCACCAAGCTATATCGATCCGCTTTCCACAAAGATTAAAGGATTTTTAATAGCGGCCACCTCAAGTATTGTGGCTGTAATTTTGGGAGTTGGCGGAATAACAAAGATACAGGCGGCGGAGGCTATGAGGGCAGCCGCACCGAGTGTAGGAAATAATTTTTCTCCGAGTATAATAAGGCATTTTAATGTTATGCATAAAATGGGTATACGCTCTATTTTAAGAAGTCCTTTCAGAACATTTTTTATTGCCTTTGCGATTGCCTTTCCGTTTGCACTTTCATGTACTTTGCTGGCGTCGGAAAATGCGGTCAACAAGATGTTTGTAGGATATTTTGAAGATATTGCAAAATATGATGTAAAAGTAACAATGGAAAATTATTCCTCTTTTAACAGTGTATTTAATTCACTTGACAGTATAGACGGAGTAGGTGAGAGAGAGATTATTTGTGAGATACCTGTAACATTAAAATCTCAAAATCATACAAAGCCGACATTGCTCACCGGCATAGGCAGAGGTTCAAAGCTTTATAGGATATGTGATGTGGATGATATATTTTATGAGCCTCCAGGGGAAGGAATTATTTTAAATTCAAGGATTGCAAAGGATTTGAATGTAAAAGAAGGCGACAGTATTGAAATCAGTACAGGCTATGCCCCTAAGAAAAAAACAAAATTGCCTGTAAGTAAGATTATTTTTGAGGCATTTGGAAGCGGCTGCTATGTGGATATACAAAATATAAATCAATATCTTTCATTGCAAAGTTTCTCAAATACATTAATTTTTAATACACAAAGAGGAATGGAAGATAATATTAAAAAGAGGCTTACAGATGACAGTGCAAATATTACTTCATTTTCAAGTAAGAGGGATACTTTGAGGATTTATCAGGACAGAATGAAAAGCTCTAAATTTATGCTTAGAATGTTTATATATCTGGCATTATTTTCAGGTGTGGTACTTATATACAATATTTCTTTGATAAGCATAAGGGAGAGAAAAACGGAATTTGCCACTATGAAGATTATGGGAGTTTTGGATACGGAACTTAAGCAGATGATTTTTATGGAACAGCTGGTATATCTTATATGTGGACTTATTTTAAGTATTCCACTTTTAAAATTATTCAAATGGCTGCTTGAGAGTTTGCTGGTTTCAGAATCCTTTACCCTGAAATTAAATATAGAGATATCAATGTATATATCCTCACTTATATTTTGTATATTGATGCTATATATATCCGGAAGGGCAATTCTTAAAACCATTGATAAAATAAATCCGAATGACAGTTTAAAAGAAAGAGGTTAACTATGAAAAAAAATAGTTTAGCACAGCTTTTTGAGGGAAGAAAAAAATACATACTGATTTCTATTATTATCTTAGTTATTATATCAGTCTTTATTATAAATAATCTTAATAAGGCTATAGATGTGGAGGTCTATACCGTAAAGCCGGGAGAGGTGAATGATACTTATAAGGAAAATGCGGTTATAAGTCTTGGAAAGGAGTATCATATTCTTTCCAAGGTGAACGGAAGTATTGAAGAGGTTTTGGTAAATGAAAATTCACCGGTAAAAAAGGGAGATGTGCTTATAAAAATATCAAGCAGAGATCTTGAATATCAAAAGCAGCTAAGGCAGAGCAGCTTGGATTCATATACAGCCAAAAAGGAAGAAAGTGATATAGGTAAGCTTATGGCAACTTCTCCTATGGAGTATATAAGCGGATTAAAATCAAGTCTTGATACTGCAAAAGCAGCATACGAGGCGGCACAGACAGATTACTCGGCAAAACAGGCACTTTTTGAGGCACAGAGTGTATCATTGATTGAACTTGAAACTTCCAGGGCAAATTTTGAAAATGCCAAATCAAATTTTGAAACAGCGTCAAAAAGGCTTGATGAAAGCAATAAATATCTGCAAACTCTGAAAGGCCAGGGCTTAAGCGAAAAGGATATCAGTGAAAAGTTTTATGAAAGTACAAAAAAGCAGATTGAGGCGGCTATTGAATCCGAAAAAACATCTATAGCACAGTTGGAACATCAAATAGAAGATTGTGAAGTAAAAGCGGAATATGACGGAATCATTTCCAAGATACCTGCAAAGGATATATCAATGGCTGTAGCAGGTCAGGAACTTGCGGTAATTGATACAAATAATAATGAGTACAGGCTGGAGTGCAGTGTTTTAACGGATGTTATACCCTATCTGCATGTAGGTGATGTAATGGAGGCGGAGTTTAATCTAAGAGGGATAAAGAAAAACTATAGCGGAAAGATAAGTGAAATATATGATTTTGCGACTGAGGAAAAGTCCCCTCTGGGATTAAAGGAGTACAGGGTAAAACTTGTGGCAATATTAGATAATGTTGAGGATGATATCTTAAAAAGCGGTTATGGTGTGGATGCGATATTTACACTTTATAAAAATGACGAAACGATTTCAGTACCTATAGGCTCGGTTTTTAGTGAAGATGAAGTGGACTATGTGTTTAAGATAGAGGATAAAAAGGCTAAGAAAACTCCTGTAAGCATAAGCTATAAATCATCCACACAAGCAGTCATAACTGAAGGATTAAAAGAAGATGATAAAGTGATTATAAATTCGGATGAAGAAAAGCTTAATGACGGCAGTAAGGTCAGAGAAAAGAAGTAAAGATATAGAAGTTTGATAATAAATATTCAAGAATTTTTAACCGGTCATAATTTTTGACCGGTTAATTCTTTTGTTATGGCAAGGATTTGTTCTCGCAAGAGAACAAATAAACCAACTGGTTTTTGGGGATACAACTTTGACTTATAAGTATTCTTCACAGACGGTAATTTACTACCGGTATAGAAGAATAGCGGTACCGGTTACAACAGCACCTGCAAAGACAAATAAAATAATAATCCCGGGTGGAAAAAGTATAGAATATAATATTAATATAAATAAACCAAGTGAAAACTCTGTTATTTTGATTGACACACCGAAACCTATACCTAAGCCAAGGGACATTCTCATGGCAATGTCAACAAGCACAAGGTTGGGATTAAAGGTACCGAAGGCAGCTGATGAAAGAGACGTAAGAGGATATATGTTTATCCTTATGAGTTCGATTGCAGCG
This sequence comes from Lachnoanaerobaculum sp. OBRC5-5, assembly GCF_000296385.1. Taxonomy (GTDB): domain Bacteria; phylum Bacillota; class Clostridia; order Lachnospirales; family Lachnospiraceae; genus Lachnoanaerobaculum. Next base: position 2,151,710 of record NZ_JH815185.1, on the reverse strand, counting down.
GCAATGTTACTTTCATTAAAGAAAAAAGAAGAAAGATAACTTTCACCCTCCGGCTTTTATCCGGGAGATTTTTTTAGATTAAAAGACAACTGTTGAAAAGATATTGTAAGAATTTGACTATAGTAATTATTACTAGATTACTATAAAATGTAAAAGGATAATGATGTTAAATTTTTGTCTGTTTTGTATATGACAAATAAAAGCATTTTTAATATATATAATTTTATTACCGGGGAAATATGAGAAAAAATCACTGCATTATTTTTTATTATTGTTACCAGTGCTTTCTCTATCGGGGAAAGTATATGCTACGGGTGCCGGCGGTAGTGTTATAACTACAGATGTAAGGTACGGTTTATCCGGGCAGACGTCATCTTTAGTAGCACAAAAGGACTCATACTATGTTACAAATACGATTTCAGGAGCAGTATCTACACTGTACAATCCGTTTTCGTATGTGTATTTTGACAAGAGTATATTTGCACCTCCTGTTGTCAGTGATGTTACCTTGGCATCAGGTGCAAGCAGTGTAAATATTATAAATACAGATCCGAACTATTATATTGTAAAGATAAATTATTCCAGACTGTCTACAGACTTTGTATCAAGTTTGTTCGGATACGGTTACAGCGGTCCTGCAAATACAGCCAACGGCGGTGTATCACAAGTACCGTCAGGGACCGGTGCAGGTATGGATAAGAGAAAGGTAGAGTTTAAGATTACTCTTCCGGCCACCGCAGTATGGGATCCTTCACTTCCGAACAACTCGAACCGGACATATAACAGTGCAGACAGAACTATCACACAGGTAGTGGACAGAGGCTTGGGAACAGTATTACAGCCGCCTTTTTCACTTAAGTGGGACGGAAATCAACCTGTTACTTTAGCTCCTACATGGACGAAGATAACTATGCAACAGGTCACTACATTGGTAAATGATGACGGAACTTTGGATAATTCCACAAGAAGAAGCGGTGAGTTATACTACCATGTTTCATATGTAAGAAGAATCCGTATAAAAAAGACATTACTTGGCGAAGGTGGTTATCTGGTACCGAGGGATGCGGACTATAAGTATAACTATTTGGTAAGTGTCGATCAGTTCGGTGGTACAAGACCGCAGACTGCAAGCAGTGTTACATTCAGAATGATAGAGGATGAACCGTAGGCAAGAAGCCTTCTCACAGGATATGAACTTAGAGTCAGACCTGAAAGATTTACTGCGACAGAACTTGCAAAGCTTTCACACAATAAGCTTATCGGCTCCGACAACGGAACTACATGGACCACTATCGCTACAAATATTACACCTGTTCAGGTGAGTAATGCCACAGATTACAGAGCAAACTCTGTATCTACCACATTGGCTACACCGCCAGAGTACAGGTATTTCAGACTTGTCTTTGATGATGATATAACCATCTCACAGTTTGAAGAGGATGCAGTAGGTTTTATAGTTCAGACACAGCTTACACCTGCTACACATACGGCTTTTATCAACGATTTGAATGCTCGTGCCAATGATGTATATTGGAAGCTTGTCAGAAACTTCGGTAGAGTAAGAAATGCAGCCGGTAATGAGCTGGGATATTCACTGGCTGATGCATATTTAAGAAATCCGTATGCAAGCATGCATCTTCAAAATATCGGAATGAGTATAAACGGTACCTCCGCTACAAGTACGGTAAGTGTTGGAGGAACTATAAAGATAACACCACGTATTTGGTATAACAGTATACTTTGGGACCCAAGAGCTGCCATAAATCCCAAGATGGTGGTTGTAGTCGATTCGGACCTTGCTTTTGACAGTGTGCAACCGCAGATGAATGCCAATTTATTTACTTTAAATCCAACTCCTACAGTTATACAAAATTATAAAGGTAATGTGGGAAAGACAGCGTACGAGTTTGAACTTACAGGATTGACATTCCCGGGTTCTACATTTGCGGGTTACGGAAACTATACACAGAACAAAATCGACCATTTGAATATTTCATTTAAGCCGACAGCCGGTATGGATGGAGGTTCACATGATATAAAGGTAATACTCAGCTGGGATAATAATACCACAGACGCATCAAGTGCGGCTCCGGGAATTATATATTCTTCAGATACTGCAGACTACCTTGACACATATGATGCCAATAACAACGGCAATACAAATGACAGACTTTCCACATTGACATATAACTACACCTTTGTACCGCCACAGGCAATGGTACTCGGAAAGAAAGTGAAACTTTCCACAGATAGTGTATACCAAACAAGCATAAAGGCCGATAAGGGAGATATCTTAGATTATCAGGTTAGAGTATGGAACAATACCAATGACCCGGTGGAAAATCTTCATGTAATGGATGTTTTCCCATATGCAAATGATAAATTTATAGTAAAAGACGGCAGCGGAAACTATCTTGACAGGGATTCAAAAATATATCCGAAGGCTATATCGGGAGTGACTGCCAATAACTCTAAGTTTGATATTTACTACTCTACAGATGCTCCAAGTACAATGATAGAAGGAAATATAGGAGCGACATGGTTACCGGCCGCAAGTATTACAGACTGGTCAGCAGTCACCATGTTTAAGGCTGATTTAAAGTCGGGACAGAGTATAACGGCAGGAGAAGAGGTACTCTTTAATTATAAGGTGGAGATGCCGGATACAAAGGATAATCTCGCCACAGATACTGCAAATAACTCCGTAGCTTCATGGAGAGGTAATAATATTGACGGTGCAAATGAGTTTACCGACTCAAAGATAGGTACTCATAAGTACAATAGCGCAACTCATGCCTTCTATGATTTAAATAATAACGGAGTCTATGACAGCACTGATTTAAATATTGCAAACAGACCATATATACTTGTAAAGCTTGATGCAACGGGAAATGAGACAGTGGTTGAATCGGGAACAACGGATTCAAACGGAAATATTTCCTTTACAAATAAGCTAAGCAATGCAGGAAATTATAAGCTCTATGTGGAGAACTTGACCGGTGACAGCTTTGCTTCACCAAATGTGGCAAGTACTGCCACTGTGATTGGAAATGACTTCACTTCATTTACTACAAGGGCATCTGTAATCAAGGCAAATCAGACTCCGGTACCTAATACACCATGGTCAACTGTGGATATAAGCTTAACAAGAGATAATCCAAGTGCCATCAAAAACCTTGGACTTAAGACTGATTTTTATAATCTTACGGTAAAGCATATAAAGGATGAGGACGGAAGCAATCTTGTTGCCGATGTGGTTACAAGAGAGCCGAGAGATACTGCATATACAACAGCGGCAATCACTACAGATCCGAATTTTGAAGTGGATACTGCAAATCTTCCTGCAAATGCAAACGGAAGTTATACTGCAGATACAACAGTTACATACCATTACATAAGAAGAAATGCAGGAGATGTAACCGTACATCACTACGAAACAGGAAAGACTGATGAACTTTATGCGGTTTCAACAACAGCAACACCTGCGGCCGAAGTACTGTCAGGTGCAAGACAGATGGGTAAGCCTTATCAGACTTACAGAAGAGATGTGAGTACGGCGGGAAGCTATCCGATACCTCATTACCACCTTGTAGGAACACCTACAGGTCCTGCAAGCGGAGCATTTGATGCAACGGCAAAGACGGTTACTTATTTCTATGAAAGAAATGATGCACCGGATGTTACTATAAAATATGTGGATATTGATACAGGTGCAAATCTTACAAGACCTGAGAGTCTTGTAAGTACTGTAATGATCAATACTCCTACGGTTCGTTCAGGAACAAATAAAGAAGGACTTGCATGGGGCAGCAATGTACTTCCTGTAGACAATTATGATTTTGTAAGCAGTACTACTCCTAAAAACGGAGTATTCGGTGACGGAACAACCTCCGTAACATATTCCTACAGAAGAAAAAATGCAGGAAATATTACAGTTCATCACTATGAAAAGGGTACTACCACAGAGCTTTATGCTCCGGTAGCCGGAGGAGCTGTGGGACCGGAAGTTATAAGCGGTACAAATAAGCTCGGACTTACATATCAGTCACAGGAGAGGTCGGCGGACATTGCAAATTATCATTTGTATCAGTCACCGAATCCTACGCTGGTCACATTTGCCTCTACACCTACAGAGCTGATTTATTACTATGAAAGAGATAGTACTTCACCGATAATTATTCATTATTATGAAGACGGAACTACCAATGAGTTGTATTCATCTACTCCGGGAGGAACACCGACGGCTGTGACAGTGGACGGAACCAATAAGCTGGGAACTACTTATACTACACAGAGCATGAATATTCCTCATTTCCATCTTGTAAGCTCACCGGCAAATCCGACGGTGACATTCGGAAATGCGCCTGTAGAAGTGGTTTATAAGTATAAGAGAGATGATGCCGGAGATGTTAAAGTACATATTCAACAAGTCCGAAAAACATGCCATATTATACGGTAGTAAATGCTACACCTGCAGGACATACAGGAACTTATCCTGCCACAGGACTTACAGAGGTTACATACTGCTACAAGAGAGATGATGCCGGAAATGTAACAGTACATCATTTTGAAGTCGGAACAAGCAACTCTCTTGCGGCAGATGAGAATTTATCCGGAGTAAGTAAAGCCGGACTTTCCTATACAACAAGCTCTGCAAATATAGCCAACTTTACGGTAGTAAATCCTACACCTGCAAATCATATCGGAACATTTACGGCAGGAACAAACTATATTGTTACCTATGAATACAGAAGAGATGACGCCGGAGATGTGACAGTAATGTATACCGACAGAGACGGTAATGAACTGGATGCAAGAGACATACTTTCAGGAACAAATAAACTTGGATTGCCATATACTACGGCACCTAAGACTATTGGAGGTCTTGTGCTTGTAAATTCACCGACAAATGCAACGTGAGTATTTACGATTGCTCCACAAGTTGTAAATTATGTCTATAAGAGAGATGATGCGGGGGATGTGACAATATATCACAAGTCTGTACATGACGGAAGTGATTTGGTAGCGCCTACAGTACTTAGCGGTATCGAAAAGCTTGGACTTGCCTATACAAGCAGTGCGGAAAATATCGCAAACTTCGATATAGATAAGATGCCTGCAAATGCAACCGGAGTATTCACTCATGGAGCACAGACTGTGACTTACTTGTACAGAAGAAAAGATGCAGTGGATGTGAATGTAAGATATTTGGATGTTCACGGAAACAGCATAGAAAGTGACGATACAATTTCCGGAGTAAATAAGCTTGGACTTAATTATATAACATCACCTATAAATGTTGAGTATATTTACAAGCGTCAGAGAGCGTTTTGTCAAGTACCTTTTTATGTTTATGAATGATTTTTTGAAAATTGAGCAACAAAAAACAGCAAACCTATTTTGATTTACTGTTTCTCAAATTGTTATATTCAATTAAACAAATAGGGAGTTATTATCTCCAATTACATTCCAAGGGCTTTATATCATACTCAGATGGACCTGATAGAACAATTCGATAACCATCAAGATCAGAAAACCATACTTCCCATTGCTTTGCATACTGATTAAAGAAAGGTTTTTTATCAAATACAGTTTTGAGTTTAATTAATCTATCAAGTGCAACATCAAAATCAACAACTGAAAACCATAATAATACCCCTAATCCTACTGAATCATCAGGTCTGAGTAACGCTTCATGATTAATGTCGGAATCCAAGCAATGTAATTGCAATACAAGTTTATTATCATAAATTAACTGTTCATAATGATTTCCGCCATGCCCTTTTTGAAGTCCAAGATGCTCACAATACCAATCCGAACTTTCTCTAACGCTTATAACCGTAATCAACGTTTGATTATTCATTTTTCTCACCTCTACAAATTCTAATTTTATCTATCCCTACAAACCGAAATTATCTAACAGACTAATTTGTTATATCTGTAATGAGCATCCCATATACATAACTATCAGTCCATTCCCCTTTGTTCCAGTAATCCTTGATAAAATGAGCCTCTCTCCTCATACCAATATTACTGCACAATTTAGCAGAAGATATGTTTTGAGCATCCAAATTCGCTTGTATTCTATGAACATTATATTTTTCAAACAACTCTTTCACTACTTCTTTTACAGCTTCTTTTGCATAACCTTTTCCAAAAAAGTTCAGATTAAAAACGAATCCTATTTCAACGGTTTGTTTCATGCCGATGTACCAGATTGATATATCGCCGATTACTTTTCCATTTAGTAACACCGCTAAATTCAATTGGGAATTCTCTTCCAGTTTATTGTTATTCAATTTTTTTTGAAACTCTTCACTTTTATTTTCATATTCCCAAGCATCCTCTAATAGATACTTGCAAACATCTTTGTTTGAGTAAATTTCGTATGTGTCCTCAATATCATCGGGTAAAAATGGACGAATATCCAAGCGATCCGTTTTTAAGTGCATATTGGTCTTCTTTACAAATCTAAACTTGTTTCTCTAAGTGTTTATCAATATTATACCATTTTGAGGGCATTTTTTCCACTGTCGGATTTCCTTCTTGCCATCGTGTTTTTCATAGAAACAGATTGATAAGAATAAAAAAGCTTGATACAAAGTATTTGTTTTCTTTATTCTTTTCGCTGGGCTTGCACCACCTTAAATAGCTTATCTTGAAAGGTATCCTTGCTCTTTTTATCAAAATATATCTCGGTTACAAAGGTCTTTCCGTTCATCTTTTTCGTTAGAACTCCGTCGGGTTTTCGGGGCATCGCTCGTTCTTCGTTGGTCTGTGTTTTTTGTTTTTCGGTCATTTAATCCTCCTTTTACTTGCACAAAAAAAGATTTCCCATGCTTAGGAAACCTCTTTTCTTATTAGTTGATATTTCGTTTTAGGTTGTTGCTTGTAGTTTCTTTTTTGCTCGGTATTCTTTGTAATATTGCCTACGATATGCTCGTGCTTTTTCTTTCTTAGCTTCTTCGATTTCTTCTCTCATCTGTATCATTTCCTGTTCTGTCGGCTCGATTTGTTTTGTGAGTTCGTTTTCAAATTTTCCGATATAGTCGAAATAGACTTCGATACGCTGAACGGCATATTTTGCTCTTTTGACATCTCGCTCATGCACTACGATTTTATTGATAAATTCATTGATGGCGGTAGGGGTAAGTTCTTCAAAGTCTGAATAGCTTTCTGCAAGTCTTATAAAGTTCCTGGCTCTTTGATTGGAATTTTCAAATTCGGATAAGCGTTCTTCTATTTGCTCCTGTTCCAATTTTAAGCTGTAATATTCTTCTGCATATTTTCCCGATAACTGTTCATAGCGTTTCGGTTCGATATTTCCCAGTGCGTTATCTTCATATAGTTTATTCATCACTCTTTCTATCTGTTCCAGTCTATCTGTGATTTGTGGGATACGCTTTTTCTGTTTCCCTACTTCTTCGGTCTGTTCTTTGGCAAGACTGTTTTTTACCAATGCTTCAAACTCTGATTTGTTTGTGAGTGAAAACTTGCCTATCTTTCGTAAAACTTCTTTGAGCGTTTCCATGACATCATCGACATCAATGCGGTGGGGAGAGTGGCATTTCGGGTGCTTGGCTTTGCCTTTGGCATATTCGCTACAATAGGTTACATGCTGTACTTTATTATTCTTGTGTATGGTGCGAATGTGCATTTTCGTACCGCAATCTTTACAGTACATCAATCCCGATAAAGGGTGGATTTCTCCATCTCCGTTTGGTCTTTTAACGGGTGCGTTTTTCAATATCCGCTGTACATTTTCATAGGTGGCTCGGTCGATGATTGGCTCATGCACATCGGAGGTGATTTGCCACTTATCTTTATCGACATAGTGGTTTCGCTTATCTTTGTAATGCTTTTCGGTCTTGAAGTTGACTATATCGCCACAATACTCCTGCCTTTGCAGTATGCGTGTTAGGGTTGCTTTGTTCCAGTTATAGCGGTTTTCTTCATTGAGTGTTCTGCTTTTTGCGGTTCCTCTGTCTTGCTGTTTCATATAAAAGGTTGGGGTTAGTATTTCTTTGTCTTTGAGATAGGTTGCTATCTGATTACGGTTTTTTCACTCCATAAATAGCGTAAAAATGAGTTTTACAACTTCGGCAGCTTCTTTATCGACGATCCAATAATCTTTGTTGTTAGGGTCTTTTATATAGCCGTAGGGGGCTTCTGTTGCTACGGGCTTTCCGCTTGCTCCTTTTGTCTTAATGCCTGTTTTGACTTTCTTGCTGATATCTCTTGCGTACCACTCCGACATAATATTGATAAAGGGAGCAAATTCCAATGTATTTTGGTCTTTGCTGTCGATTCCGTTGTTGATGGCAATAAAGCGTACATTGTTTCTACGGAATATCTCCATAGCGTTTCCTACTTGAAGATAATCTCGTCCCCACCTTGTCATATCTTTCATAATGACAATGCCGATTTTACCGTTTTCCACATCGCTTATCATCTGTGTGTAAGCACTACGGTCAAAGAAGCGACCGCTTTCATCATCGTCGATATAGTGGCGAATGTTCATCAGCTTATGCTGTTTTGCATACTGTTCTAAGAATGCCTTTTGATTAACGATACTGTTGCTTTCCCCACCGTCCCTATCCTCATCACCAACTGAAAGGCGAGAGTATAGCGCAGTGATTTTGGTTGCATATTCTATCATGGCGTTATCCTCCTTTTTTGTGTCTATATATCACTCCTGTTCAGTTAATATTATGCAACCCAGGATGCAGGAAATGTTATTATTGAATATCTGGATGAGAACGGAAATGTTCCGCTTGTTGAGACTACTGTTTTAAACGGTAGTGAGCAAATCGGAGTACCTTATACTTAAGAGCTTAAGTCATTTGACTACTATGACTTGATTTAAATGCCTGCAAATGCGAACGGAGTATTTAATCCGGGAACACAAAGAGTAACATATATCTTTCGCAGACAGGATTCAGGAGATGTAATTGCCCATTATATCAATCCGGCAGGAGTTGCACTGGATGTAGATGATGTTTTTGACGGCAGCAGAAAACTTGGTCTTGCCTATAGTACAAGTGCAAAAGCTATTGCAGGATATCATTTGGAGAGAGTTGAAGGCGCTGAGAGCGGATTGTTCTCAACTACACAAATAGAAATCAACTATATATACGTTAAAAATCCAAGTGTTATAATCTATCCGGATCCGCTACATACGGCTACACCAAGCCAGATAAATCGTCCGGGTGACAGAAACAATGATATTATCATAAGACCTATAGCTACACCTTCAATAGCCACATCTTCAAACGGAAGAAGAGGCGGCTCGGGCACAAGCTCATCTATAAGACCTACACAGACAGTTGTAGAGAAAAAAGAAGAAATAAAGGCTGATGTTATAAATGTCGAGCCTGTAAAACCTGAAATTATCATAGAGGATCCGAAGAAGTTTACTGCGGAGACTGTATCAGACAGACGCCCACTCCCGGTACCTAAGACCTCGGATAATACAGACCTTTTCAAATATATGATATTACTGATATCTTCCTACGGAGCAATGTTGGTGGTATTTAAGAAGAGATAGTGACTTGACAAGAAGAAAGCCCCGGGAATCGCAACTTCCCGAGGCTTTCGCTATGTGTACATATGGTACAAATATCTCTTTTTTACAATTAAAGTATAACTACTTAGTGTTGTATAGTCAAGAGATGGTTTAATATTTAATTTTTTTTAAAATGACTATTTTATAAAAAAGTGTTAAACTAGCCATATGAATATTTTATTTACAGATTTGGACAATACTTTGATTTATTCAAAGAAAACGAATATAGAAGAAAAGATACCTGTGGAGATTTATAACGGAGAGGTGAACAGCTTTATGTCAAAATACTCATATGAGCTTTTACATAAGTTAAATGAGCTGCTCCTTATAGTGCCTGCTACCACAAGAACCTATATTCAATACAGTAGAATAGATCTTGGTATTACACCAAAATATGTACTATGTGCAAATGGGGGAATACTTTTAAAAGACGGTATAAAGTCGGATGAATGGTATAAAGAAAGCCTTGATATAGTAAAGCCTTCATCAGATGAGAGAGAAAAAGCATATGTATTTTTGCAAAAAGATAAAAGAAGAAAGTTTGAATGCAGAAATATTGACGACTTATTTATCTTTACAAAATGTGATGAGTCGGAAGCAGTTGTAAGAGATCTTAAGAGCATATTGGACTTGGAAAAGGTAGAGGTTTTATACAATAAAGATAAGTTGTATGTAATGCCGAAGAATTTAAACAAGGCGGATACGATTAAGCGTTTTATAAGAGAATATGCTGCAGAGGAAGTACAGATATTTGCTGCCGGAGATACGGAGTTTGATACCGGAATGATAGAGCTCGCAGACATAGGATTTGCACATAAGGATTTGAATATAAGTAAAAATATTTTCAAGGATTATGAAGGACTTTTTTCGGATTTTTATTTGGAAAGGGTTTTAGAATATATTAAGGAGTAGGAAATGCCGGGATTTACAACTCACTATATTTTAGGGTTAAAGGCATATGGTGCCTTAGAAAACTCGGGTTTAAAATATATTATATCTAAATACAGATGGTTGTATCAGCTGGGACTTCAAGGACCGGATATGTTTTTTTACAATATCCCGATACTGAGGCACAGGGATTACAGAAATGTCGGTTCATATATGCATGAGAGTCATGTAAACGATTTTTTTGCAAATGCACTTTGTGAAATACAGTCCATGGAATCAAAACAAAAGCAGCAGCAGGCGATAAGCTATATTGCAGGTTTTTTATGCCACTATGTGGGAGATTATATCTGTCATCCATATATTTACGCAAGAATAGGGCATGAAAACGGAAAAAACAGCGCCTATGTATACGGACTTCATGCGGCACTTGAAAATGATATAGATACCATACTTTTAAAAAAGTATAAGAAAAAGAAAACCTCGGAATTTAATCAGGCTGCCACTCTGGCACTCAACGGTTTTGAGATACAATTTGTTTCAGATTTTCTGGCAAGAGTTATAAATAAAACCTATTATCCGATCACATATAAGAATAATTTCAGAGTAACACCTGCCATGGTACACAGATCGGTACTGGCAATGAGATTTGGAGTGAGGACTCTCGCCGATCCTACGGGCAGAAAGAAAAACAGAATAAATGCTATAGAATCCTTATTTTTAAAAAATCCTATAGTTTCACAGAAGATACTCTCAGATGAAGTACCGGATGCAAAAGGAGCCCTAAATCTTGAACATGAACTTTGGATAAATCCATGGAATAAGAGTGTTCATTCAAATGAAAGCTTTCCGGAGCTCTTTGATAAATGCATTGACAGATGTGAGGAAATATTTAAGATACTGAATACGGAAATAGTGCCGGACAGAATGGAAGAGACCGATTTTCACAGACTGCTTGAGAATATAGGAAATTACTCCTATCATTCAGGGCTTGATGTAGGGTGAAAGATATCAAATGATTAGTATTTAAAAATTTAAATATTATTACTTTAAAGAAAGTGAGGTGAATAAGAGTATGTATTCGATGAATGTGACAAAACCTATGGGTGCAGACCAACTTGAAAATCTGAACCGAAAAAAAGGTGTTGTACTAAACAGTGAAAATGTAGATATTTTGAATACTTCCTATTATAAAAAAACGGGAAACACTGCAAGTACACAAAATCCTGTTACTGCAGGCAGTACTACAGTAAGTCAAAACACCGGACAGGCTCAAAGTACAGGACAAAATGCCGATGTAAGGCAAATAACATTGCCGACGTTAAGCAAGAGAGTTTCAAAGGGACAAAAAGTCCCACTTGCCTTTTCTTCAAATAAGATAAAGGTGAATTTTGGGTGGAATGTGAATAATTCAGCTTGTGATGTTGATGTCTCCGCATTTTTGCTTGCCGGAAACGGAAAAGTGGTGGGGGATGATTTCTTTGTATTCTACGGACAGGAGAGCAGCCCTGAAAGGAGTGTGCTTTTTAAAAATGTTGAAGAGGCAAATGTATTGCAGGTATTTGATATAGATACTTCTATATTAAATCCGGCTGTACAAAAGATAGTCTTTGTAATGACTATAAATGATGCAATTGAAAAAGCACTTAATTTCGGTATGTTAAAAGACGCATACATACAGATAGTGGATCCGGTGACAAACGCCGAGGTAGCTTCTTTCCTTGTAGAGGAATATTACAACAATATAAATTCCATGATGATGGGAGAAGTATATCTACACAACGGTGCATGGAAATTTAATGCAATAGGAAACGGAGTAAATAAAGACTTGGCGGGACTTTGCGAATTTTACGGAGTACAAGTCGAATAAGGAGGGGAATATGCTGACATTTGAAGTTATTAACGAGTTGACACTTAAGGTTACCTGTGAAGGAAATGATACATTGATAGCAAAAGCAGGTGCATTTATAGCAGGAGAAAATCCGGGCGGAAAGAACTATACTTTTGAAAAGATGTTGCTTGGACCGGGAGGAAGTATCGGACAGGCATTACTGGGACAGCTTGTAAGAAGAGTTGCAGGTGAAAATATACCGCTTATGAAGGTACATTTAAACGGAGCTTCCACAACATACTATGCAAACTACGGACAGCATGTAGTAGTGTATAAGCTGGCACCGGGCGAGACGGTTTCGGTAGAGTCTGAGAATATACTTGCATTTACAAACGACTGTGATTACTCTGTAAGATTTTTAGGTGTAGGTGTACTTTCACAAAAAGGTCTTGCTACAACCACATTGGTTGGTAGAGGAAATAATGCCTATGTGGCATTACTCTCAGACGGAAACCCGCTTGTGGTTTCAAATGTGAAGTCAAGAGATACACTTGCGGTAGATCCGGATGCTGTAATATGCTGGTTCAGTAGGAACGGAATGGGAGATCCACAGATAAAGGCGGATATCTCATGGAAGACCTTTATCGGTCAGGCTTCAGGAGAATCATATTCATTTGAATGGTCAGGAAATGAGCCTGTAACGGTTCTGGTTCAGCCAAGCGAGAGAGGTGGCGGAATCAGAGTGAGCGTGGATTAATAAATTTGGGTTATTGCAAGTTAAAAGCAGTCGGAAATCCCGACTGCTTTTTCATAATTATTAAAGCTTCATTACTTCTTTAAAAAAGTCCTTTGCATATCTGTACATCTTAAGAGAGTACTCTCCGAATTCTTCCCCTACATTGGCCTTATATACCGTCCATAGAGCCCAAAGGTAACCGCTGAGTGCCATGTATGAATAAAGTTTCTTATACTCATCTGTAAGAGGTTTTCTTTTAAGATAAGTTTCTAAAAGTTCATCAGCTTGAGATTTATCATAATAAGAATAGATTGCACACATTGCCACATCTATAATAGGATCCGCCATTCCGGCATATTCCCAGTCAATAAGCTTTATCTTATTATCTGCGGTAATAATAAAATTATCGGCTACACTGTCTATATGGCAGAGGCGACTTTCAGACTTCATTCCTTTAAGTAAATCGAGTAAGAGCATCATATTTTTGTGAACCTCTTCTACATCTTCAAAAGATATTCCACCGCTCTTTTCACAGAGTCCGGTATAATAATCTATTCTCTCGGCTATATCAAAGCGATGGCTGACCTTTACATCAGTTTCATGCAAAGTCCTTAAAAGTTCCATACATCTTGCCATTTCTTCCTTATTAAAGGCATCGGCATTTTTTGAACCATCATAAAACTTTGATATCTTATAACCGCTTTCCTTATCAAAATAAATTATTTTCTCCGTAATATGCAAATCTTTGACTGCCATATAGCAGTCATACTCATTTGAACGGTTTATAAGTACATCTGTGCCCTTTCCGGGAATTCTACATATATAACTCTTATCATCCACTTCAAAAAGAAAAGATTTATTTGTCATACCGGCTTTTAATGTACGAAGACCTTTTATATGACTCTCCGGGATATTAAAAACCTTTGCAATAAGTTCAAGAGCTACATTTCCGCTGTTTTCCATATATTTATTATCAAATGCTCGAAGCTCTTCCAGATTTTCAAACTCATAGACCTGATTTTCGGGCTGGGGGTTTATATGCATGGCAGGTAGTGTAGAGTTTTTCTTTTGTATTTCACTCATAAGTACATTTTCCCAATACCAGTCATCACTTCCCGGAGTAGCAAAGGCCTTTTCCAGTATCGGCATAAACTCTTTTGAAAAGTCCTTACTGAAATATACAGGTCCGTACATTACATAGGCATCGCTGCCGCCCACATTTATAGCTGTTATTTCGCGCTTTTTATTAAAATCAAGTACCCATTCATTGGTATTTCCTTCCATATATATGGAAGAATACCAGGAGTAAGGCTCATAGCTGTGATACATATTATCTCTCATCCAGTTATCTGAAGAAAGGATATAGACATTGGAATTCTCTATATATTTACATGCATAGTGCAATGTGGAAATATTGTTCTTAGTGGAGTAATCCGGATTATACACAAGTTTTACATTGTACTTATCTATAAGATATTCAAAATGCTCCTTTAAATATCCCACAACTATTACTATATCAAAGACACCGACTTCATGTAGTTGCTTGATCTGACGCTCAATCATTCTTTCGCCGAATACCTCAAGTAATCCTTTCGGTGTTTCAAATGTAAGAGGAACAAATCTTGAGCCGAAGCCTGCAGCCATGATAACGGCACGTTCCACCTTAAAAGGAGATAGATAATCAAGTCCGGATTCGGTAAGACTCATACTACTTCCTTCCTTATGTAAATAGTTTAATGCCATAGCATCTTTTATAAGTGAGTTGATGCTTCCAAGAGAGAGGTTTAACTTCTCCGCGAGCTCTCTTTGAGTAATAGTATTACATTCAAATATTTCTCTGAGTAAATATGCGTATCTGTTCATATAAGCTCCCAATATAGTAAAATAAACATTAAGTTCAAAAACAATAAAAATATATCCTTATTGAACATATTAGCATAACAGGGGGTATAAGTATACATATATATCTTAGAAAAGACAGAAATGTAATATTTTTGTAAGAAATCAGAAAAAGAAAATATATTGTAAGTAATAAAATAAAGTTATATACTAGCTTTGTCTTAAGATAAAGGACTGATAAGAGCCTTTACGGGACGCATTAGATTTTAAAAGGATTTCAAAAAGGAGATGCATTCATTATGAGAAAGCAAACAAAGATTGCTGCATTGATTTCAGCAGCAGCAGTTCTCTCAGTTGGTGGAGCTATGACAGCTTTCGCTGCTACAGGTTGGCAACAGGAGAACGGTACATGGGTATATTATAACAGAAACGAAGAGAAAGTAACAGAGACATGGCAGAAGTCAGGTGACTACTGGTTCTATCTTGACGATAACGGCGAGATGGCTACAGATTCACTTATCGACGATAACGGCGATACATACTATGTTGACGTTAACGGTGTTATGGTTACAAATCGTTGGGTTGCAGTTGACAATGAGAACGCAGGCGAAGAGAACGAGCCAAATCAGTGGTGGTACTACTTCGGAGCTAATGGTAAGGCTTACAAGAGAAGCGATTCAGCTACAGGCGATGTTTCTTTAAAGACTATCAACGGTAAGAAGTATACATTCAATACTGACGGTAAGATGCAGTACGGTTGGGTAAAAGACGGCGAGACACAGCATGATGACAACGCTTGGCAGGATGCTGAGTACTACTTTGGAGATGAGAACGATGGTTCTATGGCAGAGGGATGGAAAGAGATCGCTATCAAGGATGATCAGGCAGCAGACCTTCAGCCTGGTGACAACTACTGGGATGAGGATCAGACAAGATGGTTCTACTTCAAGGCTTCAGGAAAGAAGGAGAAGGATCAGACAGGTAAGACAATCAACGGAAGAAAGTATGGCTTCGATGAGTATGGTCGTATGAACGCTGGTTGGTTCACAAAAGCTACAACATCTAACACATCTGTTAAGGATGGCGGTAGACAGGGTATTGCTACATACTCTAACTCATTCTTATACTACTCAACACCTGAGGATGGTGCCAGATCTACAAAGGGTTGGTTCAAGGTAACTCCAGGTTACTACCTCCAGAAGGATAAGTATGAGGATGGATCAGATTACTGGTACTACTCAGACGGTAACGGAAAGCTTACAGTTAACGAAATCAAGACAGTAAACGGTAAGAAGTATGCATTCGACAACTACGGTAGAATGATCACCGGATTCGTTGTACTTCAGATGGAAGGTAACACTGTAGGTTCAGGTTACAGCTCAAAGAAGATTGTTCAGAAGGTAGATTCTGACGGTACATATGATACAAATGACAACTATAACAAGTTTGTAAAAGCTAACGACGGCTTGTTCAGATCAGGAGAGCTTAAGGCTTACTTCTTCGGTGGAAGCGATGACGGTTCTATGAAGACAGGAAAGCAGAATGTAGAGCTTGATAGCGAAAAGTACACATTCGAGTTTGCTAAGAACGGTTCTAACAAGGGTGTTGGTATTAACGGTATGGAAGATCACAAGTTCTATATTGGTGGAAAGCTTACAACAGCTGATGCTGACAACAAGATTGAGATCGTTATCCTTGACAGCAACAACAAGTTAGTTGCTAAGTCATCTGTAGAGGATGCTCTTGCGGCTTACGGTAACGGTGGAACACAGCACTTCAAGTCAAACGGAGACTTAGATTATACAGAGTATAAGCTTACACGTCTTCCAAGCGGATCTAAGGCTTATGTTGTTAATACAACAGGTGCTATGGTTAAGAGCGGAACAAAGAAGGACGGAGATGATTACAAGGTTAAGACATCTAACTACACAGTAGATTGGGTACGTCTTGAGGAATAATCTCAGTTAATTAAATAGATTTTATATAGGCTTGAGGTGGAGCGAAGCGAAGCCTCATGGCATCTGATAAATCTAATGCGAGAGGAATACTTTCTAAGGAGGTATTCCTCTTTTTTGATTTTATCATATGTAAATTGTACTTAATAAAAAACAGGAATAATTCTCATTATTAGTACTTGACTTTTTTTATATTTTAGTTCATAATAAAAGCACATTGTGGTTGTGCAAAATTAAATCTAATGATTTTGAGATTTAAGTAAATTGCTCAAGTACAACCGGATATTGGAGGACAATATGTTAAAAGATTTTAAAGAGTTTGCGTTTAAAGGTAATGTTTTGGATATGGCGATAGGTGTTATCATAGGTGGAGCCTTTGGTAAGATTGTCACATCTTTGGTAAATGATTTGTTTATGCCTATCATATCTATATTGACAGGAGGTTTGAACTTTACAGATCTTAAGTATGTTATTACTCCTGCACATGGAGACATAGCTGAGAATGCTATTGCTTACGGATCTTTCATCCAAAATGTAGTTGATTTCCTTATCATTGCATTCTGTATCTTCATGTTTGTAAAACTTATAGAGAAGGTTAAGAAGAAAGAGGAAGTTAAGGTAGAGGAAGCACCTGCAAAGGCTGATGATGTTGTTCTTCTGGAGGAAATAAGAGATTTATTAAAAGCAAAGAACTAAGGAGGAAATATGAGTTTTTATCGTTGTGCACACTGTGGAAATATTGTCTCAGTAGTAGTTGATGGTGGTGGTACACTTGGATGTTGTGGAGAGCCGATGAAGCTCTTAAAGGCTAACACAACAGATGCGGCTCAGGAGAAGCATGTACCTGTAGTAACTGTTGAGGGAAGTAAGGTTGTTGTTAATGTAGGTAGCGTAGATCATCCTATGACACCTGAGCATCTTATCAACTTCATCATGATTGAAACAAACCTTGGAAAGCAGTACAAGGGACTTACAGCTGAGGATAAGCCACATGCTGAGTTCGTATTACAGGATGGTGAGAAGCTGATAGCAGCTTATGAGTATTGTAATTTACATGGTTTATGGAAAGCAGAGGTATAATTTATGAAGTATGTATGTGATGTTTGCGGATGGGAATATGATGAGGCTCTTGGAGATCCTGATAACGGAATAGCTCCTGGAACAAAATGGGAAGATCTTCCGGATGATTTTGTTTGCCCACTCTGTGGCGTAGGCAAGGATGAGTTTTCTCAGGAATAATTTTAAATAAAAATTTTCAAAGGGTCCTTAGGGGCCCTTTTTATATATAATCGGGCAGGTTTTCCTGCTCGATTGTTTGACTTGGAAGTATATACTATAGTATATTAGAATTATTATGGATGAATTAAAAAGAGATTACAGTGATATGATAGATATGGAACTTCCAAGTTTGAAGGTTCCGCTATCGAGAAAAGAGAGAGCTTCACAGTATCTGGCTTTTGAAGCCGTACTCAGCGGTAAAAAGCTTTTGGATAGGGGTGAAGAGATTTGGCTTAGAGAGTATGCACCTGAGGACTACAAACAGGAAGTACACAAAACCGAGCAGAAACAGGAAGAAGAATGATTTGTGATTATTGTATAAATTATATATATGATGAAGATGTGGAAGGATATATCTGTGACGTGGATATGGACGAGGATGATTATGCAAGAATGAGAAGCAGTGATTATTCCACATGCCCGTATTATAGAAGTAATGATGACTATTTGATAGTAAGGAAACAGATGTAATGGAAATTGAGATAGGTAAACTGCCGGAGTTACAGAATAAAAAGATAATAGACATAAGGCCCGAGCATGAATTCAAAAGAGGCAGTATTCCTGACTCCGTAAATATTGCGGAGGAAGATATACTTGAGAGAATAAAATATTTTGATAAAACAGATATTATCTGTCTGGTATGTGCCACAGGTAATAAGACCGAGTACCTTGCAGAAGAGCTTGAAAGTCATGGATATGAGAATATATATAATCTGGTAGGCGGATATGAGGCCTATATTAAGCTTAAATTAAATGAGTTTCTAAAAGAGGAAAGTAAAAAGGGTGAGGAGAATAGAAGAAGCAGGGATATTGAGAGAAGTCTTATAAAGAAGTTTAGAAAGAGTATCTGGAGAAAATTTACCGCAGCCATAAATGAATATGAACTGATAAAGGACGGTGATAAGATTGCCGTATGCATATCCGGAGGAAAGGACTCTATGTTGATGGCTAAGCTCTTTCAGGAGCTTTTAAGGCATGGAAAGAGGAATTTTGAGTTGGTATTCCTTGTGATGAATCCGGGATATGATGATATAAATTATCAGACTATAGTGGACAATGCTAAGATTTTGGATGTACCTATAGTGGTATTTGAGTCATCCATATATGATATTGTGGCAGAGGATGAGAAATCGCCATGTTATCTCTGTGCCAGGATGAGAAGAGGACATTTATATGCCAAGGCAAAGGAGCTGGGATGTAATAAGATTGCTCTTGGACATCATTTTGATGATGTGATAGAAACTATTGTTATGGGAATGTTGTACGGTGCTCAGATACAGACAATGATGCCGAAACTTCACTCTACAAATTTTGAAGGTATGGAGCTTATCAGACCGCTTTATCTTGTGAGGGAAGAAGATATAATACATTGGGCAAAGTACAATGAGCTTAATTTTATAAGATGTGCCTGCAGATTAACTGACAATTGCTCCATATCGGAGACCGGCGACAAGGGATCTATGAGGGCTGAAGTAAAGAAACTTATAAGGGAGTTGGCTGCCAAAAATCCATATATTGAGAAGAATATTTTCAGAAGTGTGGAAAATGTCAGCCTTGATACAGTAATAGCCTACAAGAAAAACGGGGTAAAACATTCTTTCTTGGAGAGCTATGATTGAGAGGTTATCTTGTATGAGTGAGAAAACTTTGAATATTATGATAGCTACCGATATCCACTACCTTTCAAAGAGTATAAATGACGGTGGGAAGGCCTTTGAAAATGTAATGGAAAAGGGCGACGGTAAGGGGATGACATATATTGAAGAAATAGTGGATGCATTCTGCAATGAGGTTAAAAAAAGAAGACCGGATTTGGTACTCTTACTTGGTGATTTAACTTTTAACGGAGAGAGAGTAAGCCATTTGGAACTTTCACAAAAACTTAACAGTATAGTGAAAGCGGGTATACCGATATATTTGATACCCGGAAACCATGATATAGATTATGAAAGAAGCTTCGGATTTCGCGGAAATGAAATATATAAGGTTGACAGCGTGAGTGCAAAAGATTTCAGAGATATATATGTCGACTGCGGTTATAAAAATTATGAATATTATGACGAGTATTCCGGAAGCTATATTTCAAAACTTAGGGACGATCTGTATTTGATTATGTTGGATACCAATTCCTATCATTCAAATTATGTGAGTAAGGAAAGTCTTGATTGGCTTGATAAGGCTCTTTTTGAATTATCAAAAGCGGATGTCAAAATACTTGCGGTAAGCCATCAAAATCTTCTTGAGCAAAATTATATGTTTACTGAAGGTTTTATGATTAAAAATGCGGAGGAAATAGAAGCTCTTTATGCCAAATACAATGTAAAGCTGAATCTCAGCGGTCATATGCATATTCAGCATATTGAAAAGAATCTTATAACAGAGATAGTGACATCTTCTTTGGCAGTGTCACCGAATCATTTTGCAAATATTATTTATGACGGGAAGTCTTTTAAATATTTTACGGAATGTCTGAAGGTGGAGGCTGTAAATGATTTTGAAAATTACAGCAGGCAGTTATTTAAAGGTGTTGGAAGCAGACAATTGAATAAGTTGTTTAAGACTCATACCTTTGACAATGATGAAGAAGAAGATATTGAAAAGATGGGCAGAGCCTTTCTTAGGATGAATGAATGCTATTTTGCCGGAGAGATTTTTGATGCTACGGGGTTTGAAGAAGGAATAAGACTTTGGGAAGATCAGCATGAGAGCTTCACATCTTTATATATAAAGAGTATACTGGATTCTGTGTTCAATGAGCAGAATAAATTTAAATTGGAATTATAGAGAGGAGATACAATGGAAAGATTTGTAGATAGATTTTTGCGTTATGTAAAGAAAAATACCAGGTCTGATGAGAGCAAGGCGGGAATAGAGATTCCGTCCACAGCTTCACAGATGGAGTTTTTGGAGGAACTTAGTGAGGAGCTAAAAAGAATAGGCTTTGAGGAAGTTAAGATAAATAAGAAAAATGCATTCCTTACTGCTACAGTTCCTGCAAATGTGGATAATGCTCCTGTAATAGGATTTATTTCACATGTGGATACAGCAGCTTTTAATGCTGAGAATATTTCACCACAGATACATGAAAACTATGACGGAGGGGATATCGCACTTGGAAACAGCGGATTTGTGCTCTCCCCTAAGGAATTCCCAAATTTAAAAAATTACATCGGTCAAACTCTTATCACTACTGACGGAACTACACTGCTTGGTGCCGATGATAAGGCGGGAGTTTGTGAGATAGTTTCAGCTATGGAATATTTGATTGAAAATCCGCAGATAAAACATGGTAAACTGAGAGTAGCCTTCGGATGTGATGAGGAAATAGGTGTCGGAGCCAACAATTTTGATGTGGAAGACTTCGGTTGCGATTTTGCCTATACAATGGACGGAAGTTCTGTAGGTGAATTACAGTTTGAATGTTTCAATGCCGCAGAGGCCAAGATCGATATTTTAGGTAAGAGTGTACATCCGGGTGATGCCAAGAATAAGATGATAAATGCGCTTACCATATCAAGAGATATTCAGATGGCTATGCCGCTTTTATCCGTACCTGAAACAACTGAGTGCAGAGAGGGCTTTATACATTTGATAGAGGCACATGGAGATGTGGAGAATGCAAGCCTTGTCTATATTATCAGAGATCACAACCGTGAGCTTTTTGAGGATAAGAAGAACACTGTAATAAAGATTTGTGAAGAAATCAATTCAAGATATGATATAGACAGAGTAAAGCTGGAGATGCATGATGAATATCGCAATATGGCAGATATCATAAAGAATGATCCAAGGAGTGTGGACATTGCTACAAAGGCAATGGAAAATCTTGGAATAACAGTAAATAAGGATCCTATAAGAGGTGGAACAGACGGCTCCAAGATATCCTTTATGGGACTTCCTACACCTAATATATTTGCAGGTGGAGAGAACTTCCACGGAAGATTTGAGTTTGTAAGCGTTCAGTCAATACAAAAGGCTATAGATGTTATTGTGGAGATAGCAAAGATAGCGGCTGAGAAATAGCTAATAAAAAACAGGCTTTATTTTTATGATCCCGATAAAGTTTTAAACTTTGTAGGATGTAAAATAAGGCCTGTTTTAGTGTTAAATCACAAAGTCATTTCCCGGATCCTCTACTATCAGATCGGCAATGGAAATGTTGTCAAAATAATCGTTTATCATTTTTGAGAGTTTACTCCACATATCAATAGTACGGTATTCGCTTGTGCGATACATACTTTCTGTATCTTCATCATCAATCATTATATTTTCTTCTGCAATTCTAAGCACTTCACCCACAGTGATATCGCTTGGATGTCCGGTTAGTTTGTAGCCGCCGCCTTTACCGCGCAGTCCTACAACAAGCTTATGCTTTACAAGAAGTTTTATTATACTTTCCAGGTACTTTTCTGAAATATCCTGTCTTTTGGCAATGTCACGCAATGGTATAAAGTCATCGGATTTATTTTCTGTCAAATCAATCATAACAAGAAGTGAATATCGCCCTTTTGTTGAAATTTTCATATGGTTCACCTACTCCTTAATTTATAATCCTATTATACAGGTAGGTAATAGGTAAATCAAGCGAATAATAAGACAGAAATGAAAATAGTGATGTAACAATTTATATTTATCCTATATAAAGGTCTTTGTATTCATCTTTATTTTTATTTTTATCAAACCATTTTACTGCATATGAACATGTAGCCTTTATTTTTTTATTATTTGATTTGGCATAGTCTATTACCTCAAGCATAAGCTTGGCTGCAATGCCCTGACCGCGAAGAGAGTCATCCACAAATGTATGATCAATAACTATTGTTTTATCATCCAAATTTGGGAAAGTAACCTCAGCAATCATCTTACCGTTTTCGTCATTCATATATATTCTGTTATCAGCTATATTAAACATAGTACCTCCAATATTTTTATTATTTAAGTAAAGAGTAGCATGTGAGAGAGAAAAGTCAAGGGCTATTGAAAAACATAAATTTTTGTAGTATATTAAATGTAACAAGTGAGAAAAGATATTTAATCATAGTGTTACAAACGAAAAAGCCACGAGTTGCAGCTCGTGGCTTTTTCTATTCTTTTTTTGCAAGGTAGCTTAAACCTTAGGCCGGTTGCCTATTATTTATCTCCATCCAACCATTTGCAGATATAATGGCAGATTATACCTGCCACAATAGAGATAATCAGTGAGAAAAATATATCTATCATGTGTTACACCTCCTTTCTCTGCCGAGTATAGGAGTGGCAACATAATAAGTATAACATGGGGTAGAGAATTCTGTAAATGTCGGGCATTCAAATCATATTGACAGCAATTTATGTTTATGCTAGTATTCCATCTTCAACAGTCGGATAGTAGAAAAGTGGCCCAAAACCCTGTATTTACAAGGCTTTAGCCACTTTTTTCTTCTTTGCAAAAAATGTTGTATGGAACGTCTAGGTTGAATTTTTTTTTATTTAAATCTTTTGGCTGGTAGTATTTCTTATCTAATCCAAGGTCCATTATAGCATTTAATGCCGTTAGAACTTGGGAATTATTATATGTCGACATATAGCACACATCCTCCAAGTTATCCATAAATAATCCCATTTGTGCAATAGGATTTGGCCTATGTTCTTCGCTTACACCATATTTTCTTAAACCTTTAGTTACCTAACCGGTTACTGCATCTACATAGTCGTCATCATTTGATTCTGTTTCAAAGTAATAGTTTGAACAGTTATAAAAGCATACAGAGGTATCTCTTTTTACTATCTTAGTACTGGCATCATATAGATGAGAGATATATTCATCGTAATGATTGTACGTTATATCAAGTGTAGTAAGGATATGTTCATAACCAAAGTCAGGCTGTTCATAATAGTCGGAAAGACTTTTATGAGTACCAAGCTTAGAATCAGGGCTAAGTATTAGCGAATAGGTAAGGAATCTATTTACCTGATTAGGATCAAACTGTATCTTGACATCTTTTGTGATACTTTTAAAGAATGATCCTATCTTAAGATCATGATAAATCTGTTGTAGAAAAAAATATCTGATATTTAAAAGTTTTGACTTGGATACTATATCATCTTGATATGTTATTTTCTCATTAAAGTCAAACTTAAAATCTAAATCTACCGTTTGATTATTTTTCAGCTCCTCGTTATATCTTTGGACCTCCTTTTTAGTATACTCCAGAGGATCGATGGTAGTCTTTAAAAGTTCGGAATGTTTTCCTATACGAACTACATTTTTAGTAGTGGTCTTTTTTCCATTACGGATTCCTCTTTGAATAAAATAAGTGGGATCCTGTGATTTTTTGTCATACCAAAGTTTTATACTTTATTATATCACATAATACAACAATAAAATAAAGAAAATTTAACAGCAAGAATCCTTTATTTATAAGGCTTTGGAGGGTTTATATATATGACTAAGTGTTGTTGTTGAAGACCCGAAAATGCAAACAGGATATTGAAGGGGAAAGTTAGAGGTTAAAAGCCATATATAAATAGTAGAAAGAGATGCTGAAATATTACGAGTTTAATCGCTAAATAACAGCATCTTTACTTCTAATAAGATCATTTGTCAAGATTACCAAGTGCATCAAATAGGTCTTTTACCAAGTGCATCAAATAAGTCTTTAAATCCCTGCGCAATATCTTTTGTAGCATTTGTTACATCTTTAAATCCTTCAACAATCCCATTCATTGAAATATCAAACAAATCTTTCATAATAAGTTGTAATACATATACCTCAAAATCGTTTGATGAACTGAAAGTTGCATCGTCGGCATCCCAATACCAGTTTTCGTCAGTATCAGGAAAAAATCCCCAATCTCTGGTGTATACAGCAGATGTAGTAAATACAAGTCCTGTTTTTCCGGGATCCATAACTGATGTTGATATAAGAGCGACTATATCATCACCGGATATATCATATGAAAAGTATTCTTTTATTCTGGAAATAGTATTGTTATCTAGATTGTAATAGGGTATGACGCTATACCCGGAAGCATTCATTAGCGCAGGAACATAACCTGTTATACAATCTAACATTTCTTGTTTATTGTCCATTGTATTATACTCCTTAGTAATATAAGAATATAAGACTGTAACAAGTAATTAAATGCTACAGTCTCAAGTGATTGTTTCAGAATAAATTAAACAGACAGAAAATTATAAAACCTCGTAAGCTGTTCCATATGTTGCCATAGCTTTGGCCTTTGCCTCTTGGATATTCTTAGCATCAATAAGAACATTCTGTACTTTGCCGGTTTGTCTGTCTTTTAGACGTATTGTATACTTAGCCATAATGTACCTCCTTAAAATCCTTTAGTACATTATATATATATATAGTCAATACTTTTATAAAAAATATGACAGAATTTTCTATTCCATTTTTATTGAACATATATAAGATAGAAAATACTAAGAGACAGTAAATAACTGGAGTTTAGAGATAGATTTATATTATTTTATGTAGTAAATTAATAAAGTATTAAATACTTGTGATATAATGTGTATGTGAGCATACAAATGAGTATGCAACACAAAAATCAAATTAAAATGGAGAAATGTGGCAATGTGTGAGGCATTGGATAAAATAGAGGAAATCGGAGTTAAAAAGGGCATTTTGATCGGTAGAGAAGAAGGCAGGCAGGATACTGGGTGTAGATCAGGGTGAAGATTTAGTGTCCAGGCTAAACGGTATTTTAGCAAGAGAAAGAAATATAGAAAAGATTCTTAAGGCAAGCGAAGATAGGGAGTACAGAAAAGAATTGTTGCGAGAGTATAATCTTATATAATTGCTTAGATTTTATTGAAGTGTAAAACCTTTAATGGGTTTGTGTAGTTTTAGAAGATAGGGTTTGAAAAAATCCTATCTTTTTTATTTCAATGATGAATAGTTGAAATAAACTTTTTATCCATATTTATTACAAAAAACAAAAGAAATATTGAAGAATAAATTGCCGGATGATATAATTTTCTTAAAATTATTAGTAGATGGGGAAATAAATGGGATTACGTTTTAGGAAAAGTATTAGGATTTGCAAAGGTATGAAGTTAAACTTCGGGAAAACAGGTGTAGGTGTTTCTTTTGGAACGAGAGGTCTGCATTATACAGTTCATTCAAGTGGAAGAAGAACCGCTTCTGTAGGAATTCCCGGTACAGGAATATCGTATGTCAGCTCAAGTGGAGGTGGCAGGTCTAAAAGAAGTAGGGCAGGTGCATGTGTAAAAGCACAAAGAGCGATTCAAGTACAGCAACAAAAAGAAGAAGAATATAACAGAAATTGTGAAATGGTAGATGATTTTAACGAACTTCTTGATATGATACGTTCCATTCATGAAGAATGTAGTGAGACAATAGACTGGATTTCACTGAAAAATAAACCTGAGCCGTTCAACAATATGTTACCGGGCCCGCATGAGGAAGAGGCACTTAGAAGTTTACATGATGCCAAGCCGGGATTTATAGGGAAACTTATACCTGCTGCGCATAACAATAAAATGAAAAAGCTTAATGACGCTGTTTTGGCTGCCCGAGAGGAAGATAAGCAAGTATATGAGGATTGGGAAAATATGAAAAAGCTTGCAACACAAGTTCTGTCAGGGGAGATTGACAGTTATTTTTATGTTGTTTCTGAAATGCATCTGTTTGATGAGATATTGGATTACGGAAGTGACTTTAATATAGGTACAGATATACCTAATATTTTAGAAGTGGAGTTTCACGCAAAGACTGATAAAGTGGTGCCTAATCACGTTTTAGAGATTACAAAGACAGGAAAGTTGTCTTCAAAAAAGATGACGAAGACAATGCACTATGATATAGCTCAAGACTATATTTGCAGCTGTGTTTTAAGAACAGCGAGAGAAGTATTTGCGTTATTACCTATAGATAGTGTAGTTATTCATGTCGTGGATAAAGTTCAGCCTATAATCGGAAATGAATACGAGGATACAGTGCTTTCTGTTCTTATAGACAGAAAGAGATTTGAACAGATAAGCTTTAGCGGAATAGATGCCTCCGATACTATAGAAATGTTTAAGTGTAATATGAGCTTTAAAAAAACAGGCGGTTTAAAGCCGGTAAAGAGGGTTGAATTTTAGATACTGAGGAATGAGATATGAAAATTTGCAGAAATTGTAAAAAGTTTATAGATAATGATGCTTTGGTCTGTCAATACTGCGGTTGTGTAAACAGAAATGATAACAGTGTAACTAGAGGTAATATTGAAAGAAATACTCAGGCTCCAAGAAAAAAGAGTAAGTTATGGCTGTGGGTGCTCGGTTGGATGTGTTTTTTTCCAATACCGCTAACTATACTTGTTGCAAGAAGTAAGAAGCTTAATAATGTGGCAAAAGCGGTAATATTGATATTGTTTTGGGGTATTCTTATTCGTGTCGGAACAAAAAAAGAAAAGCCCGGTGATATAACCGGTACAACTGAAATTGTAAGGGAAATGCCTTCACAAGATGATACAAGCGGTGAAAGTATGTCACAGGAGAGTACCGCTGTTGAAAGTACACAGGAGACTCAGACACCTGTAACGGCACAATCAATAAGTTTTGTTGAAATAAAAAACGTTATGAATGTTGGAGATACTTGGCAGGCTGTAGCAATTATCTCACTTGAGAATACACAGGATAAAACAGTTGTTTGGACTTCAAGTAATGAGGCGGTTGCTACTGTTGACAGGGAAGGTAATATTGCAGCATTAGGTGGCGGTGTGACAACAATTACCGCAAAAACATCAAACGGTATTGAAAATTCTTTTGATATAAGCGTTGAAGAGCATAAGGATGTAGATAAGAGATTGATGCAGGTGATTACTGATTGGAACAGAACCGACGACAATAATATCGGACATGAGTGGTCATATGATATAAGAATCAACGGTGAAAGAGCTAAAGGAGAGATGGAAGTGGCTGTAGGTGACAATATTTCTTTTTCTGCAAGAATGGAGGAAGAAGATACAAAGCCTGATATAGGTTCGGAATCGGCTTCTCATACAGTTACAAAAGAAGACATTATGAACGGATTCAGCACTTCACTTGAAGTGGTAGTAACTGAAAACGGTGGAAGAAATAAAGGTAAGAGCGCACACTTTGTAGTAACATATAAGTTTGTCCCGAAATAAATAAGTTTGTCCTCCTTCCTTGACTTGACCAGAATAAAAAAGTATAATCACATCTTCAACAGTTGGACAGTGGAAAAGTGGCTTAAAATCCTGTATTTACAAGGTTTTAGCCACTTTTTTCTTCTTTGCAAAAAATGTTGTATGGAACGTCTAGGTTGAAATTTTTTTTATTTTTTATTTAAATCTTTTGGCTGGTATTATTTTTTGTCTAACCCAAGGTCCATTATAGCATTTAATGCCGTTAGAACTTGGGAATTATTATATGTCGACATATAGCATACATCTTCTAAGTTAGCTACTTGTATGTTGCTTAGAGTTTTTATAATACTGTCTACAGTAAAGCATGTTCCATACATATCAAGTTTCTTTTCCAGAAGTCTATATATAAGGAGTGCTGTATAACAGATCATAAAGTGTGCGACTATACGCTCTCTCTTTTGATGAAATACAGATCTGGCTGAGAAATTTGTTTTCATTACTCTGAAGCAGTCTTCTATTTTATATCTGTTTGAGCTGATATCTAAGATATACTTGGCCGAATCGTTAAGATTCGTTGCCACTACATAGAATCCGTCATACTTCTCTTCCTCATTGATAACATCAAGATTAAGCTCATATGTATCTACAGTTTCCTCGCCTGAACGTGTAGTTGTAGTTCGCTTTATAAAACGTGTTATGTCATTTGCTCCTTTTTTATAGGCTTCAGGGTCTATGTTTGTAAGGAGTTTTTTTGCTCTTTCAATCTGACGATTACGTACAAATCTTTGGTATTCCATCATCTTTCTTGAGAATGATACAATAATCTTTTGAGGAATTATGGCCTTTGACTTAATCTTCCTAACAGTGCCGTTCTTGCACGTCTTCTCTTCATATAGTCCCAGGTCAAAAGCTTTATCAGCAGGTATAATCTTATATATTCTATCTTCATAAAGTGATGCGTTAGACTTGTCAAATCTGTCATTTGCTTTATAGTTGCCGGTTTATCATTAGATAATAAGCGATAGTCAATATCACTAAAAACAGCTCCTTTTAAGGTGTTGGAAAGCATATTTATAGATTGTGTGACGATAAAAGCTCTACCGCCCATTGAATTAAAGTTCCTTATGTTAAAAGAGCCTAAGCCTGCATCAGCACAATAAATAAACTTTTTCACTTTAAACATAGTTATAAGCTTTGGCTCTAAAGGAATAGCAGTGGTTTGCTCATTATCTGAACCTGATGTAATACACATAGACAGCGGTATACCGTCTTTATCCATAAATAATCCCATTTGTGCAATAGGATTTGGCCTATGTTCTTTGCTTACACCATATTTTCTTAAACTTTTAGTTACCTCACTGGTTACTGCATCTACATAGTCGTCATCATTTGATTTTGTTTCAAAGTAATAGTTTGAACAGTCATAAAAGCATACAGAGGTATCTCTTTTTACTATCTTAGTACTGGCATCATATAGATGAGAGATATATTCATCGTAATGATTGTACATTATATCAAGCGTACGAAGGAGCGGGATCCTGTGATTTTTTGTCATACCAAAGTTTCATACTTTATTATATCACATAATATAACAATAAAATAAAGAGAATTTAACAGCAAGAATCCTTTATTTATAAGGCTTTGGAGGGTTTATATATATGACTAAGTGTTGAAGACCCGGGCATCCAAATCGTTGAAGACCCGGGCATCCAAATCGTATTGACAGCAATTTGTGTTTATGCTACTATTACATAGATGCTGCTGTGGCACAGGTGGTAGCGCACCTCATTGGTAGTGAGGAGGTCACGGGTCCGAGTCCCGTCAGCAGCTTGAGTATAACCCTTGATTTTACAAGGGTTATTTTTTATATATAACCATAGAGTCCTCGTACGCTGACTTCACCGCTGATAATTCTTTTTATTTTTCCTTCGGCATTTACAAGCAAGGCACCTGTTTCATCGATTCCAAGTGCGACGGCTTGATAACTACCTTTAGGGTCAAGAATCTTCACGTCTTTACCGATATTTGCCAAATGCTTTTCATAATTTTCTTTAAGTCCGCTCATATCACAGGTTTTTAGAAAGATATTCATATTTCTGTAGAAATGATACATAACGGCTGCAATCAATTTAGCTCTGTCCATTAAAATACCGGTTTCAAGCAAAAGAGATGATGCCATATCTTTTATATCATCAGGGAATTCCTTATTATTAACATTTATACCCATTCCTGAAATAATGTATTTTATACCGTCCATATCGGAGCTCATTTCCGTAAGTATACCTGATATTTTCTTTGAATTTATGACTATATCATTCGGCCATTTGATGGTGGTGCTTATATGGTAAAGCTCTTCTATAGCATCACAAATGGAGATGGCGGTTACAAGGGTGATCATAGAAGCCTTTTCTACAGCAATTTCAGGCTTTATACAAAGGCTCATAAAGATACCGGTTCCGGCAGGTGAACTCCAACTTCTTCCCATTCTGCCTTTTCCCAAAGTTTGCATATCGGCTACTACAAGGAAGTCGGAATTTATCTTGTCTGCCATCAGTCGGGCATAGTTATTGGTGGAGTCGACTTCATCCAGATATATTATCTGTGGTGCATTGGAGAGTTTATAAGAATTTATATTTTGCTCTATTTCCACTTGATTTAGAATATCGCTTTTTGCCAAAAGAAGATAGCCTTTGTTATTGACGGATTCTATATTGTATCCGTCTTTTTTTAATGCGGAAATAGCCTTCCATACGGCAGTCCTTGAGACACCCAGACTTTCTGAAATATCTTGACCGGATACGTGAATGTTATTTGATAATAAGATTTTTAAAACTTCATTCTTTAACATATTTCTCCTTATATGTCATATAAAAAATAATGTATCAAGTGGGATTCGAACCCACAGTCTTCAGAGTCGGAGTCTGATGCGTTATCCAATACGCTATTGATACAAACAAATATTACAAAATTATATCATTTTTTATAATAAATTGATAGGTGCTTTTTGCAATAATATTTGATAAAATAATACCGGAATCAAAAGGTTATAAATTAATTATAAAGAGGCATTTATGAGAAATAAAAAAATAATAACAGGAATAGGTATGATGGCAGTGATGATGGCGGTTGCTACGGGCTGCAGCAATACAAGCAAGGCGGTAAGTACCGAGGAGACCACTACAGTTGCTGAGTCTACCATGTCTGAAGAGGAAAAAGTATTATCGGATTATAAAACATATGGTATGCAAAAGGATCCGATTCCGGGAATTATAGAGCTTGTGAAGGCATATCAGTATGCAAAAGTAAATGCGGATGCCAGAAGAATGTACAATGTTTTTGGAAGAAGCGATGAGGACGGACTTGCGGATTTGCAGGCAAAACTGACAGATGAGGCAAAGGTATACGAATCATTTGATGATACTGTTACCTATGTGACAAAGGGATATGAGGATAATTCATATGTGGTATTTATCAGTTCAAATGTAAAGTTCCATGATATTGATACAAAGGCACCTATGCTTACATGGGCATATGTAAAAGAAGAGCCTAAGGATGCTTTTTATATGGTAGAGACTGATAAGTTGACTGCTGAAGAGAGGCAGTATGTGGATGAGGTTTCCAAGTCGGAAGATATTATTGCTCTTGATGCACAGATGAGAAAAGACCTTGCAACTGCGGTAACAAGTGATATTCAGCTTGGAACACTTTATTCTATTTGGGTGCAAAATGCGTCTACAAATGAGAGCGGTGCTGCTGTGGAAACTTCAGAGCAACCTTCAGAAACAACTGTTGAGGAAAGTACTGTGGAAAGTATTACAGAAACAAGTAAAGAGGAAGCCAATGTATCCATATCGGAGACAAAGAGCGGAAACTGATATGGATGTAAGAGATTTTTGGTATGATTTACCGCAGGAACTTATAGCACAAGATCCGCTTGAAGACAGAGCTTCTTCAAGGCTTTTGGTACTTGATAAAGTAAGCGGAGATATCAGTCATAAGCATTTTTTCGATATTATAGATTATTTAAATGAGGGTGATTGCCTGGTACTTAATGAAACCAAGGTAATACCTGCAAGACTTATGGGTGTAAAAAAGGATACCGGAGCGGCGATAGAAATACTTCTTTTAAAGAGAAAGTCAAAGACCTCCTGGGAATGCCTTGTAAAACCCGGAAAAAAATGTAAGGTCGGAGCGAAGATTGATTTCGGAGACGGAGTACTTTTGGGAACAATAGTGGATATTGTGGAGGAAGGTAACAGAATAATCGAGTTTGAGTTTGAAGGGATTTTTGAAGAAATCTTGGATAAGCTTGGAACCATGCCGCTTCCGCCATATATTACGCATGTGTTGAAGGATAAAAACCGATATCAGACAGTATATGCAAAGAATGAGGGCTCTGCGGCTGCACCTACGGCAGGTTTGCATTTTACAAAGGAGCTGCTTGAGAAAATAGAAAAAAAAGGTATCAGACTTGCAAAGGTTACGCTGCATGTGGGACTTGGTACTTTCAGGCCGGTAAAGGTAACGGATGTGAATGAGCATCATATGCATTCCGAGTTTTTTCAAATCTCAAAAGAGGCTGCCGATATCATTAACAGTACAAGAGAAAACGGTAAAAGAGTAATTTGTGTGGGAACCACAAGTACCAGAACTATAGAAAGCGCGGCGGATGAAAACGGACATCTGGAAGAAAAGTCGGGGTGGACAGATATTTTCATATATCCCGGATATAAGTTTAAGGTTTTGGATGCTCTTATTACAAACTTCCATTTACCGGAGTCAACTTTGGTAATGCTTGTGAGCGCATTGGCAGGAAGAGAAAATATATTGCATGCTTATGAGGAGGCTGTAAAAGAGAAATACAGATTTTTCAGCTTTGGGGATGCGATGTTTATAAATTAAATATATTTTTAGAAAGGGTTTTTATGAAGATGAGAAAAAGTATTGTGGCATTACTTGTTTTATCAATGATTATCGGATTGATGAGCTTTAGTGTATACGCCGCAACAGTAAGAAAGGTAACTACAAGTAATTACACACCGCAGCAGAGTGAGCCTGCCACAAGAATCTATGTAAGCAAGACAAGCAAGGAGCTTACACTTATAGCCGACAATAAGGTAGTAGGTAAGTGGCCATGCAGT
The DNA here is from genome assembly GCF_000296385.1 of Lachnoanaerobaculum sp. OBRC5-5. Taxonomy (GTDB): domain Bacteria; phylum Bacillota; class Clostridia; order Lachnospirales; family Lachnospiraceae; genus Lachnoanaerobaculum. The sequence continues at coordinate 2,118,358 of NZ_JH815185.1, read as the reverse complement.
CTTGGAGAGTTTTCAGCAAACGGAACAAAGCAAAAGCAGGGTGACAGAACAACTCCGAATGGCGATTACTATATCTGTGTAAGAAATGATAAGAGTGCATATCATTTATCTCTTGGACTTTCTTACCCTGATAAGGCGGCAGCCGACAGAGGATTTGAACAGGGAATTATTACACAGGAAGAAAAGGATGCCATCTACACAGCTATTGACAAGAAGGTATGTCCTCCATGGAATACAGCGCTTGGCGGTGCAATAATGATCCACGGAAATTATCAAAAAGGTGTACCTACAGCAGGTTGTGTGGCTGTAAGCAATGATGTAATGGATATTATCTGGCCATATGGACAGCTTGGAATCAAGGTTTCGGTAGGACCATAAAGATATAGGGCATGTTATAGGCTTTGTCTATAATATGCCTTTTTAAATGGAGAGAATATGAATATTAGGAGAGCAAAATTCTCAGATATAAACAGGCTTCTTGAGATATATATAAAAGCAAGAGAATATATGAAGGCAACAGGCAATCCACATCAGTGGAGGAATTATTATCCAAGTAAAAAGCTTGTAAAAGACGATATAGAGAATAAAGCATGCTACGTAATTGAAAGAGGAGGTCATATTTGTGCCTGCTTTACATTTATGAAAGGCCGTGAAAAGAGCTATGAGCGTGATTTTTCATGTGGTAAAGACTATGGAATAATACATAGAGTGGCGAGTGATGGAATTGAAAGAGGAATTGTAAGAGAAATAATAAATTTTACAAAGAAAGACGGACTGTTGAGAATAGATACACATGAGGACAATATCACAATGCAAAGAGCTTTGGAAAATAACGGGTTTAAAAAGCTCGGTATTATATATCTGCATGACGGAAGTCGCAGGATATTATATGAATTAAAGGAGGAGTTATGATCAGACATGTAAAAGCGGAGGATTTGGACAGACTGGCTGAGATAGAAGCTGCATCTTATCCTAAAGCAGAGGCTGCAGGTAGGGAAAGCATAAAAAAGAGAATGGAAAGTTTTCCGGAGTGCTTTTGGATACTTGAAGAGGATGGGATTATAAAGAGTTTCATAAACGGTATGGCTACAGATGAAGAGGACCTTACCGATATTATGTATGATGATGCCTCTATGCATAAAGAAAATGGGGATTGGCAGATGATATTCTCCGTAGTTACGGAAAAGCCTTACAGAGGTCAGGGGCTTGCAAATCAGGTGATGAATAAGGTAATAGAGGATTCCAAGGCAAGGGGAAGAAAAGGAATTGTACTCACCTGTAAAGACGGACTCAGATTATTTTATGAGGAATTCGGTTACAAGGATGAAGGCATATCACAGTCAAATCATGGCGATACAATATGGTATAAGATGAGAATGACATTTTAGGTGGAATATGGAAGAGCCGGTGAGATCGAAGTGATTTCATCGGCTCTTGTTTTATTTGTAGATACCTTCATCTATTAAGTTTTGCACATAGTCAAGGAAAAGCTTAATTGTCGGATGGGATTTTTTTATATTCATATAATGTAATGAAAAATGTCTCATATTTGCATTATCAAGCGGATATGTTATCACCTTGTCGCTATCCAATAAATTCTGAGTGGAAAATCTTGAGCAGATACTTATGCCCATACCGTGAACTATCATCTGCTGTATGGATTCAAGGTCATTTGTCTGTGCAATTACATTCAAATCACTTTTCTTTATACCGAGGCCTTCAAGAAGTTTGCTGGCTACAAACTGGGTGCCTGATCCGTTTGATCTTAAGATCATAGGATACTTTAAGATTTCGGATATCTTTGCACGGTTTTCTTTAAGCTTTTTATACTCCTCTGTGGCAGGTGTAACAAGCATAAGATGATCGGGACATACTTTCAAGCTCTCACAAAGCGGAGAGCTTATGTCTTTGCCGGTGAAAGCTATATCAACGCTGTCACTAAGTAGCAGTTCCGCAATTTCATCACTGCTTCCCTGCCAGATACTGAAGTGCATTTCGGGGTATTTTTTCTTAAAACCTGCAATGATTTCCGGCAAAAGATATCCTGAAGGTATGGAGGAAGCACCTATATGTAACATACTTTTAGATGACTGCTGCAGTGAGAGCACAGCCTGATCCTTAGTCTCCACTATTTTTCTGGCATAGGAGAGAAATGTCTCACCCTCAGGTGTGAGAGTAATGGACTTTGTAGTTCTTAAAAGCAGCTTTCTTCCCAAATCATCCTCTAAGTTTTGAACATGTGAGCTTATAGTTGACTGTGACAGATATAAATATTTTGCAGCCTGTGAAAAACTCTTTAATTCGGCTGTGGCCACGAAAGCCTCCAATTGTCTAAATTCCATAAATAATCTCCTTTAATATAATTATAGATTTATTTATAGATAAAGTCAATAAATGGTTGCGCAAGATTGGTTAACGGTATAAAAAGAAAAAATAAAAATAATTTTAAAGTTTTTCAAAAAACATGTTGACAACAACTTTTATATATTGTATTATATCGAAGTGTTCAAAAAACACAGAACACAAAAAATAAAAAAGCGCCTTTAGCTCAGTTGGTAGAGCAGTAGACTCTTAATCTATTTGTCCAGGGTTCGAGTCCCTGAAGGCGCATGAAGGTCCTACTTGATAGACAGTGAGCTATTGGGAAGGGCTTTTTTTGTTGTATAATGAATAAAATTAGGTTATAATTAAAGACAATGCTTAAATGCAAAAGCAGTGAATTTGTTTCGACTTTGTGCAAAGGAGTTATATATGTTGAGAGTTGGTATGCTAACAAGTGGAGGAGATTGTCAGGCCTTAAACGCAACAATGCGCGGTGTGGCAAAGAGTCTTTACAAATCTGATAAAGAGGTGGAAATAATAGGTTTTCTTGAAGGCTACAAGGGGCTTATGTATGAGGAATACAGAGTAATGAAACCTTCAGATTTTTCGGGTATATTGACAACGGGCGGAACTATGCTCGGAACCAGTCGTCAGCCGTTCAAACTTATGAGAGAGCCCGATCAAAACGGATTGGATAAAGTAGAAGCTATGAAGTCCACATATAAAAAGTTGAAACTTGATTGTCTTGTGGTGCTTGGTGGAAACGGATCACAAAAGACGGCAAATCTTTTAAGTGAAGAGGGCTTGAATGTTATCGGACTTCCAAAGACTATAGATAATGATCTTTACGGTACGGATATGACATTCGGTTTTCAAAGTGCAATGGAAATAGCTACAAATGCTATTGACTGTATACATACTACAGCTGCTTCTCACAGCAGAGTCTTTATTGTAGAAGTAATGGGGCATAAGGTAGGATGGCTTACACTGTACGCAGGTCTTGCAGGCGGTGCGGACATCATTTTGATACCTGAGATACCTTATGATATCAAAAAAATAGCCGAGGCTATAAAGATAAGAGAAAAGGAAGGCAAGAAGTTTACCATACTTGCAGTGGCAGAGGGTGCAATATCAAAGGAAGATGCGGCCCTTTCAAAAAAAGAATTAAAAAAGAAGAAGCTGAAAGACGCAGGCAGATATCCTTCCATAAGTTATGAAATAGGAGATATGCTAAGTGCGGAGACAGATGTGGATGTAAGAGTGACGGTTCCGGGACATACTCAAAGAGGCGGAGATCCGAATCCTTATGACAGAGCTCTTTCTACAAGGCTTGGTGCGCATGGAGCCGAACTTATACTTGGAAAAAAGTTTGGTCGCCTTGTGGTATTAAAGGGAACAGAGGTTACAGATATTGCTTTAAATGAGTCTGCCGGCAAATTAAAATATGTGGATCCCGAGTCTTCACTTGTAAGAGAGGCAAGACTTGTGGGAATAAGCTTTGGCGACAAATAGAAAGGAAGCAAATGGCTTATACAGCATTATATAGGAAGTTTCGACCTTCAAATTTTGATGAGGTAGTAGGTCAGGAAGCTATAACAAGAACTTTAAAAAATCAGTTAAAGACCGGAAGAATATCACATGCATATCTTTTTTGCGGAACAAGGGGTACAGGAAAAACAAGTATAGCCAAGATAATGGCAAGGGCACTCAATTGTGAAAATCCCACAGATGCGGGACCGTGTAATGAATGCCCAACCTGTAAGTCAATATTAAGCGAAGCTTCCATAAATGTAGTGGAAATAGATGCGGCTTCCAATAACGGTGTGGACAATATAAGAGAGATAAAGGAACAGGTACAATATCCGCCAACTTTCGGAAAGTACAAAGTGTTTATTATAGATGAGGTGCATATGCTTTCTACAGGAGCATTCAATGCACTTTTAAAAACTCTTGAAGAACCGCCGCAATATGTTATATTTATTCTGGCAACCACAGAGGTACATAAGCTGCCGGTTACAGTGCTGTCAAGATGCCAAAGATATGATTTTAAAAGAATAGGCATCGACACCATATCGGAAAGGTTAAAGAGCCTGTGTAAGAGTGAAGGTGTTGATATAGAAGACAGGGCGCTTGAGTATATTGCAAAGTCTGCAGACGGAGCTATGAGAGATGCACTCAGCCTGTTGGATGAATGTATTTCGTTTTTACAAAATGAAAAGATAAGTTATGAAGCGGTACTGGATATACTTGGGGCTTCAGATATAAGCGTATTTAATGAGCTTTTGGACGGAGTACTTGAGGGCAATACTATAGAAGTGTTGAATCTTTTGAATAATTCCATAATAGACGGAAAAGAGATAGGGCAGTTTGTGACGGATTTTCTATGGTATCTGAGAAATATTCTGATACTTAAGTCCACACAAAATGACAGTTCGCTGGTTGACATGTCGGAACAGAACTTACAAAATTTAAAAGAAAAAGCAAATACTGTTTCCAAAGAAACTCTTATGCGGTATATTAGAAATTTGTCGGAGCTTTCCAATAAATTAAAGACGGCCACACAAAAAAGAGTTGTGGCGGAACTTGAATTTATAAGACTTATGACTCCTGAGATGGAGGATAATTTGGACAGTGTGCTTGAGAGACTCTCAAGACTTGAGTCGGGAGTAAGGCCTGTTAATTCGGTACAAAGAAGTCCGGAAGAAAAGGCGGATATTCCGATAGAGGATGAAGTCATAGAGCTTCCGAAAGCGACCTATGATGATTTCATGGCAATAAAGAAGGAATGGAACAGCATAGTGGAACATCTTGGCGGCAAGGCGGGCAGTGTATATAAGGAAGCTGAGATAGAGCCGGTAAAAGAAGGCGGTATCGATGTTATTTTCTTTAACAAGATGTTTTACGATATGGGAAATAAGGAGACGACAATCTTAGATTTGCGTACATTTTTAAGTGAAAAATACGGAAAAGATATTGCAATCCGGATTTCTTTAAGAGAAAATAAGGTTGTAAGAAACACAAGATATGTTTCGATAGACGAGATAAAATCTGTTATAAACACAGACATTATTATAGAACAGTAAGGAGATATTTATGGCAAAGCGTGGCGGTTTCGGTGGAGGCATGATGCCCGGTAATATAAATCAGTTGATGAAGCAGGCTCAGAAGATGCAAAAGCAGATGGAAGAGCAAAGTGCGGCCTTTGAAGGTAAGGAGTTTAGCGCAAGTGCCGGAGGCGGTGCGGTAAGCATTACCGTTTCAGGTAAAAAGGAAATCACAAAGGTATCTATAGATAAAGAAGTGGTAGATCCTGACGATGTGGAAATGTTAGAAGATTTGATAATGGCGGCTACAAATGAGGCTCTCAGAAAGATGGAAGAAGAGCATTCCGCACTGATGGGCGGCATTGCAGGTGGAGCAGGAAAGTTGCCATTCTAATGGATTATTACAGCAGTCATATCAGCAAGCTTATAGAGGAACTTTCAAAGCTGCCGGGGGTGGGAGCAAAGTCCGCGCAAAGGCTTGCTTTTCACATAATTGGAATGTCAAGTGAACAGGTAGAGTCATTGTCAAGGGCAATAAAAGATGCTAAGGGCAATGTGAATTATTGCAAAGAATGCTATACCTTGACAGACGGAGAAGTCTGTCCTATATGTGCCAGTGAAAAAAGAGATCATAAGACCATAATGGTAGTGGAAAACACAAGGGATCTGGCGGCATATGAAAAGACCGGAAAGTATAATGGAGTATATCATGTTTTACACGGGGCAATTTCACCTATGCTTGGAATAGGTCCGGCGGATATTAAGCTGAAGGAACTGATAAAAAGACTCGAGGGTGATGTAGATGAAGTTATAATTGCCACAAACTCCACACTTGAGGGTGAGACTACGGCAATGTATATAGCAAAACTTGTAAAACCTACAGGTATAGAGGTGAGCAGGATAGCAAGCGGAGTTCCTGTAGGCGGGGATTTGGAATATATTGACGAAGTGACTCTTTTGAGGGCACTTGAGGGAAGAAGAGCACTCTAGGGTGCAAAAGTAAAAAATCTTGAGGTTTGGTGCAAGTATGGATAAATATGAATTTAATTTAAAGGTTGAACAACTGAATAAATTGGTGAAAAGCGGTGACTACAAGGCTGCTATGAGAATCACCGATACAATCGACTGGAGTAGAGTTCATAATGCAGGCTTATTGACAACCGTTTCAGAAGTCTATGAAAAAAACGATGAGTATAAGGAAGCCAGAGAAGTATTGCTTTTGGCCTATGACAGAGCACCGGTCGGTAAAAGAGCTTTGTACAGGCTTACCATGCTTGCGATAAAAGAGGGAGATATAGCGGAGGCTGAAGCTTACTACAGAGAATATATCGAGATATCACCTCAAGACAGCAGAAAATATCTTATGGAATATCATATTGCCGTGGCAAAGGGTGAAGACATACATAAGAAGATAAGAATTCTTGAGAAGTACAGTGATATCGAAAAGATGGATGAGCAGTGGAAGTATGAACTCGCACAGCTTTATGCTAAAGCAGGAAGAATAGATGATTGTATAAAGACATGTGATGAAATAATGCTTTTATTCGGAGTCGGCGAGTATGTGGAAAAGGCCGCTGCTTTGAAGGAGTCAACAGGCTGTCCATTAAGCTCAAAGCAGCAGGAGCAGGTTGATAACAAGGAGTTCTATGAGGACAGATTAAACTCGCTTGTAAAGCAGTATGAAAGTGAGAATTATCCGAATCTTAATCTGGATGATATGAGTGCATATAAACCCAGAGAGGAAAAAAGAACTACTATAAGTCTGATTGATGAGGAAGAAAGTCCAAATGAGGATGCTTCCATAAATACTGAGCTTTTTCCAAAGACTGTCGGTGTAAATGAAATAAGGATATCAGAAACAACATTTAAGGGGGAAAACGTGAACCCGGAATTTGAAATAGAACTCAAGAGGGCCATAGCAATTACAAATGAAAATTTGAATAAGATGAAGACTGAAGGCGATCATGCATCTATGAGAGAGATAGATGAAGAAGTCAGAGCACATATGGAAAGAGTGGAGAGAATCAAACAGGGAAGATTTAATGCTCCACCGGTCATGGGTGAAAGAAGAAAAAGCAGAATCAGTAATCACTTTGACAGTATGGGGCTTCCAAAAACTCACGGAAGCAGAGATGAACGTGAGGGAATGGATAAAGTACAAAATACATGGATAAGAGATGAAGAAGAAAGAAAGTCTCCAGACAATGACGATACATCTGAAGAATCACACATTACAGAGACTGTTTTAGAAGATACTGTTTCTAAAGTGGAGCAGACAAAAGATAGTGAAAATATAAAAGAGCAGGTTGAGGAATTAGGCAAGGCCCATGTAGACGAAGCTGTTGTGGATGAATCGGATATCAAAGAAGAAAAAAATGATAAGATTGATTTGATAAATATAAATACAAATAATAGTGATGTATTTCAAAGTAATACGGATCAAAGTGATGAGGATGATGATTTCATAGAGGAGATAACTGATGAACTACCTGTAGAGAATATCACAGTTACAGAAACAGCCTCAACAAAGGTATTGGAAAACTATGTCCCGGAAAAGAAGAATCCTATATTTGATAAGGATGATTTAATAAACAGCTATTTTGACGATGAAATAGACATGGGTGTACCTACAGTTTCATCTGTTATGGCCAAAAGAAAAGAGCAAAAAGATGTAGTCCAAAGCAGTATAAAAAGTGAAACAACAATGGAAGTGGTAGATGATGAAGAAATCTATTACACAAAGGAAGAGAGAACTTTTGTAACAAAGGTAAAGAAGGGTGAAGAACCTGAGGAAATCTTTATAGAGCCTGAGTATAAAGAAGTGAAAGCTGAGGATGAAGGTACCGTTATGATAGAAGAAACAGATATTCAAGAGGATACAACAGAAGAAACAACAGAAGAAACAGATATTCAAGGGGAAGCGGAACAGGAAACTGAAGAGATTACAAAATCAGATTCACCTGAAGATGATGAAGAGGGCGATACTGTTGTTATTGAAGAGAGTGTGGAAGAGGCTGCAAATGATGAAAGTAGGGAGGTCGATTTACCTGTGCACGGAAAGGTAATGAAAGCAAAAGCGCCAAAATCAAGAGAGCCGAAGGAATATTTGATGAGAAGACCGGGCTCCATAATGGTAGAGGGTATAACAGGACAAAAGGCTCTTGAAAATGCTATAGAGGTATTGAGAGAGGTAAATGAACTTACAAAGATAAAACATACAGTATTAAAAATCAAGGCAAAGAGCCTTAATGCAAAAGGAGTGATGAACTCTATTGATAAGATTAAGGGCAAAGATCTTATTATAGTTGATGCGGGATACCTTGATGATAATACTATTGCGGAACTCATAGAGTTTATCAGAGACGGTAAGGAGACTGTAGTATTTGCGGATACAATCGAAGGCATTGCAAACCTTATAGAAGCAAACGATCTTTTGCATGGAATGAGTCTTGTTATGAGAGAGGAAGAGGTTCCTGTAAAGAGAAAGAATATTGTGGCAAATATTGAGCTGAAGGATAAAGCAAAGGAGCCTGAGAAGGAAGAAAGCAAGGAGGCTGAGGAGAAAGCTGTTGAGGAAGCCGATACCGAAAAAGAGCCGCAGAGTACTGAAGAATTATCGGACCTTGAAATCATAGCGAATATTTTAAAGAAGGAATATGGCGAGGATTTCCAGTTTGAAATGCAGGAAATCGGAAGCTCGGACAGCATTACCTTCCATGCAAACAACAAACCCGAGTCTGATGTTAAAGAGGAAGAAAAAGAGGCCATTAAGATTGAGCCTGTTATATCACAGCCTGTAAAGGAGGAAGATAAAGAAATAGAAAAAGCCAAGACAACTAATGAAGAGCCTGCTCGGATTGAAGAGAAGGAAGATGAAGATATCTATATAGCGGATGAGGAAGAAGACGGTGAAGATAATGCTCCTATGGATGTGGACGATTTTATTAACTATGCACTCAGTTATGCAAAGGAGATAGAATGCGTACTTTACAACAAGGCAAAGTATGCTGTTGAAGAAAGAGCGGATTATATGAAGGAGGATAAAACTCCATTGACCAGAAAGAATGCCAGAAATCTTATAGATCATGCAGCAGACCTTGCTGAAAGGCCGGGCGTTGTGAAGGCTATATTCGGCTTTATGAATCCGAAGTATGATAAAGAAGGCAGACTGATTCTAAGAGAGGAGCATTTTAGGATATAATGTGTTTTAATGTTCTGGAGGTCTGTATATTACTGTTTTTTATAGGTATGATAGCGCGAGGGTATAGGAAGGGCCTTTTAAAAATATCCATTACAATGCTGGCGCTCATATCAAGTGTAATTGCTCTGAATTTTGTAAATCCGTATCTCAGAAATGAGTTGCAACAAAATACCAAGATAAATCAATTTGTATTAACTACGATTTATGAAAAAATAGGGCTTAATGAGATGCATGAGGACTCATCAAATGCCGAGGGAAGAAGTAAAGCAATAGATAAGTTGAATGTACCTACAAAAGTCAAAGACGTTTTGAAGAAAAATGACGACAGAAAAGTATATGATAAACTTGGTGTATATACTTTTTCGGATTATATTGTAAGCTATGTCACCCAGATGACTGTTAATTCTATAAGTTTTATCGGTTCATTTGTACTCGTTTGGCTGGTGCTTGGAATACTGTTCAAGGGTAACAAGATTCTAAGCAAGATACCGGTTTTGGGCGGAGTCAATCAGTTGTTTGGAGCTTTTGCAGGTTTTATTTTTGCATTGATAATATTCTGGGTCGGCTGTATTTTTATTATCGCCCTTTCTGCAACAAAGACAGGGGCGAATCTTTCGGAAATGTTGGAATGCAGCCCGATTTTGGTATTTTTATCAAGAATGAACCCTATAGCGGTATTTTTAGGACTGTAGTTATGGAGGTTATATGAAATCTAAAAGAAAGCTGATGAATGCATCAAATGTGATAGTCGGACTTTGGGTTATGGCGATGTTTACCATCTTCCCTTTGATCTACAATGATTTTTATTTTGACATCTTGCAGACAAAATATTATACGGTATTGACTCTTTCAATAATAATGATTTTGGCTTTGATCGTAATATGCGGTTTTGCAGGCGGATTTAAAAATTTCTTTGATAATTTGAATAAAAAAGGGTTTGCCGTTTGGTTTAAAGAAGAATTCAGCATATGGGATATATGTATATTGGTATTCTGGCTGATGAGCGCACTTTCTACAGCATTTGCGGGAAGATTTGTAATGGAGTCCATTACAGGTGATAAGGGAAGATATTCGGGACTCTTACTTATTTCTATATATGTGATAATTTACTTTACGGTGAGCAGAATGTTTTCATTTAGCAAGGTATACTTTACAGTATTCCTTGCAGGAAGTATTCCTGTATGTTTATTTGGATATACCGATTATTTCAATATGGATATATTGGGATTTAAGGAGAAGATAAGCCCTGAGCAGTGGCCGATATTTACTTCTACAATCGGAAATATAAATACATATACCGCGGTATTGGCGTTTTATATCGCCATTGCCGGAACATTGTTTATTACCACACCTTTTAAAAGTGATAACGGAAGAGGTGAGAGCATTGGAAAGATATCTTTTTATTATGTAATAATGTTTATGAACTTTATTGCACTTACAATGGGTACTTCCGATAACGGTTATCTTACGCTTGCAGCATTTTTCGGACTTGTACCTTTTGTGGCATTCAGAACCATGGAAGGTGTAAGAAGATTCGTACTGACGATTTTTACTTATCTTCTCGGAATAAAGATAATACAGCTGATAAATATAAGTTATGCGGGCAAAGTGCTCGGCATTTCAGGTCTGTACGATTTTATAAGTGATTTTAAATATCTGGATTTAGTCATTGTTGCTTTTGCAATAATAGTTATTATCATGTATGTACTTGAATACAGAAAGAAAGAAAAAAGAAGAGACAATGAAGCGCTTTTAAGAAGCTTAAGATATATCTGGCTTGCAATACTTGTTATAATATTTGCGGCAATAGTATTTATGGGAATGAAGATAAACTCGGATGTAACTGCTGCTAAAGAAAAGTACGGTGCTCTTGCAGATTATTTTGTATTTAACGATTCATGGGGTACTTTCAGAGGTTATATATGGAGAGCCGCCGTGGAAGAATATATGAAATTCCCGCTCCTTCATAAGATTTTCGGAAGCGGACCGGATACTTTCGGCTTATATATCGGCTTACTTAGAAACGAAGAAATGACAAGTGTAACCGGTCAGTTCTTTGATGCAACACATAATGAGTATATACAATTTTTATTTACTCTTGGACCTATAGCTACAATATCTTATATTCTGGCACTTATACTTCCAAGTGTTGAAGCACTCAGAACAAGACTGTTTTATCTTAGAGACAATACAATGCTGCCATATTTGTATGCATGTGCTATTGCAGTAATTTGCTATGCCACTCAGGCTGTCGTAAATTTGAACTTACCTGTGGTAACACCATTTTTATGGATATTCCTAAGTATCATGGTGGCAATACTTAGAGACAAAGGAGAAGTTATAAATGGATAAGATAATCCTTACAGGAGATCGTCCTACCGGAAAGTTACATGTAGGACATTATATCGGCTCTTTAAAAAGAAGAGTTGAATTGCAAAATTCAGGAGAATTTAAAAAGATTTTTATAATGGTGGCGGATGCTCAGGCACTCACCGACAATATGGAAAACCCTGAAAAGGTAAGACAAAATATTATAGAGGTAGTACTTGACTATCTGGCATGCGGTATCGACCCTAAGAAGTCTAATATATTTATACAGTCAATGGTACCGGAGCTTACAGAGCTTGCATTTTATTATATGAATCTTGTTACAGTTTCAAGACTTCAAAGAAATCCTACAGTAAAGGCTGAGATAGGGCTTAGAAATTTTGAAAATAGTATTCCGGTAGGATTTTTCACATATCCTATATCACAGGCATCGGATATTACAGCGTTTAAAGCAACTACAGTACCTGTAGGTGAGGATCAGTTGCCTATGATTGAGCAGACCAGAGAGATAGTAAGAAAGTTTAATTCAGTATACGGTGAAACTTTGGTAGAGCCTGAAGCGCTTATACCAAAGGAAGATGCGGCTAAGAGACTTCCGGGTACAGACGGTAAGGCAAAGATGAGTAAGTCGCTTGGAAACTGTATTTATCTTTCAGATGATGCAGATACTGTTGCATCAGCTATAAAGACTATGTATACAGATCCTTTACATATAAAGGTAAGCGACCCGGGACATCTTGAGGGTAACACGGTATTTACATATCTGGACGCCTTTTCAAGACCGGAGCATTTTGCAGAGTATCTTCCGGATTATAAGTCACTTGATGAGCTCAAAGAGCATTATACACGTGGTGGATTGGGAGATATGAAGGTAAAGAAGTTCCTTGCAAGCATAATGGAAGAAACCTTGGCACCGATTAGAGCAAGAAGAGCGGAATTTGAAAAAGATATTCCGGCAATCTATGAGATGCTTAAGGAAAGCTGTGAGGTTGCAAGAAATGAAGCTGCAAATACACTTTCGGAAGTAAAGAACGCCATGAGATTAAACTACTTTGATGATGCCGAGCTTATAAAGTCACAGGCGGAGAGATTTCAAAATAAATAATAAATTATAAAATTTAAATCCGGGCTTTATTTATAATCTTATATGAGATTGTAAAATTTAAGGCTCGGATTTTTTGATTGAATTTTTTAATAAATTTTAAAATAATACTTGACAGTTGAATGGATGCTCAACTATAATAACAACATAACAGTTGAACAAGTATTCAACTAAGGGAGGTGTATTGAGGTAGAGAGTTTAAGCAGAGAAGAGGCACTGGAAAGAGCCAAGACAAATATGCTTGAAGCTGAAACAACAGATTCACTGTCAAAGCTGTTTAAAGTATTAGGAGATCCGACAAGGATAAAGATACTTTGGGCATTAAATGTACATGATTTATGTGTACTTGATATTTGTGAAGTGCTGGGAATGACAAAGTCGGCGGTATCACATCAGCTTGGTACACTTAAGGAAGCCAAGCTTGTTAAAGCAAGAAGAGAAGGTAAGGAAGTATATTATTCACTTGATGACGAACATGTAAAGGAGATATTTGAAACAGGTATCGTACATGTCTCTCATAGATGTAAAGCAGATTTTTAAAGGAGAAAAGAAATGAAAAGAGTTTATAAATTAGAAGGTTTGGATTGTGCTGATTGTGCTGCAAAGCTTGAGAAAAAGCTTGCCGCAATTGACGGTATTACAAGTGCAAATATCAACTTTATGACATTAAAATGCACTCTTGAGGCTGAGGCTGAGAAGATGAATGAAATTATTGAAAAGGCTATGGAAATTATAAAGGTTGAAGAGCCTGATGTAGAGGTAAAGAGAGCGTAAGTAATACGGGTTTTATTCATTAGATAGAAGGATAATATGAACAATAAGCAAAAGAAGATGTTAAGTAAAATAATTATGGGGGCATGTCTTTATATAATTGCCGTCATAGTTTCAAAAATAAGCTTTTCTATGTCAAATATAATCAGTTTCGGACTGTTCATAGCGGCATATATAATAGTGGGAAAGGATGTATTACTAAAAGCATTCTCAAATATAAAAAGAGGTAAGGTTTTTGATGAAAACTTCCTTATGACTATTGCTACCGTAGGTGCAGTTATAATCGGTGAATATCCGGAAGCGGTGGGAGTTATGCTCTTTTATATGGTGGGTGAATTTTTACAGTCGCTGGCTGTAGATAAATCCAGAAAATCCATATCGGATATGATGAATATAAGACCGGATTATGCAAATCTTGTAAAAGAAGACGGCAGTGTGGAAACTGTAGATCCATATGATGTGGAAGTGGGAAATATCATAATGGTAAAAGCCGGAGAGATAATTCCTTTAGACGGAATCGTAGTTTCAGGAAAGGCAATGCTTGATACTTCGGCACTTACAGGTGAGTCGGTTCCAAGAAGTGTAAATGAGGGTGCCAATGTATATAGCGGAAGTATAAATAAGGACGGTCTTTTAAAGCTTGAGGTCACAAAAGAGTTTAGTGAGTCTACAGCAAGTAAAATTCTTGACCTAGTGGAAAATGCCGCAGCAAAGAAATCGAAGACAGAAAACTTTATCTCAAAGTTTGCGGGAGTATATACTCCTATAGTTGTTTTTGCAGCCATAGCACTGGCAGTGATTCCGCCTTTTATATTTCCGGGAACAGGATTTGCCACATGGATTTACAGGGCACTTACATTCTTAGTTGTATCATGTCCTTGTGCATTTGTTATAGCGATTCCTTTAAGCTTTTTTAGCGGTATAGGTGCATCGTCAAAAATAGGTGTGCTCATAAAGGGAAGCAATTATCTTGAATTTTTAGCCGGAGTAAGGACTTTTATGTTTGACAAAACCGGTACCTTAACAAAGGGGGTTTTTGAGGTGGTAAGCTTACATCCAAATAATGTAAGTGAAGAAGAATTGTTAAGTAAGGCAGCAATGGCGGAAGAGTATTCTTCACACCCTATAGCAATATCTATTAAAAAGGCATATGAAGAACTGAAAACTGAATTGGGAGAAAGTAAAGATATTTCCGACAGATTAAGTGACTTGAAAGAGATTGCAGGACAGGGTATAAGTATAAAAGTTGACGACAAAGAGGTTCTTGTAGGTAATGACAAGCTGATGATTTCAAACAATATAGAATTTGAAAAATGTGAAGAATTCGGTAGCTTGGTTTATGTAGCTGAGGAAGGCAAATTCTTAGGATCAATTGTAATAAATGACAGAATAAAAGAAGATGCAAAAGAATGTCTTATGGCATTAAAGAGCGTAGGTGTCGAAAAATCGGTAATGCTTACAGGTGATATAAAAGAGGTCGCGGATGTGGTGGCAAAGGAGTTGGGAGTTGACTATGCATACTCGGAGCTTTTACCTCAGGATAAGGTAGAGAAGGTGGAAGAGGTGCTTGTTGAGAACAAAGTACTTGCATTTGTAGGCGACGGATTAAACGATGCTCCGGTTTTGGCAAGAGCCGATATAGGTATTGCAATGGGAGGTATAGGTTCAGACGCAGCCATTGAAGCGGCGGATGTGGTTATAATGGATGATAAACTTTGCAATATAGTAAGAGGTATCAAACTTGCAAAAAGAACTATGAGCATTGCAAAGCAAAATATTATATTTGCTTTGGGTGTTAAGCTTATTTTCCTATTGCTTGCGGCCATAGGTTTTGGTACTATGTGGGAAGCGGTATTCGCTGATGTAGGTGTAACTGTACTTTGTATAATCAATGCTATGAGAAATCTGCAGACAAAAAACATATAATGGAGATTTTATGGAAAAGATAACAAGCTTTACAATAGATCATCTGAAGCTTCTGCCGGGAGTTTATGTGTCAAGGAAAGATAATGTCGGTGAAGAGATTGTTACCACATTTGATATCAGAATGACCAGACCGAATTTTGAGCCGGTAATAAATACGGCGGAGCTTCATGCTATAGAGCATCTGGGAGCAACATTTTTAAGAAATCACAAAGAGTATGGAGAGAGTATTCTTTATTTCGGACCTATGGGATGCAGAACAGGATTTTACCTGCTTTTAAAGGGCGATCATGAGTCAAATGAGATTATACCTTTGCTTAAGGAGATGTTCGAGTTTATCAAGAACTTTGAAGGAGAGGTTCCGGGAGCCTGTGCAAAGGACTGTGGCAACTATCTGGATATAAATTTGCCTATGGCAAGATATACTTCAGCTAAGTATCTTGATGAAGTGTTGTCGGATATATCAAAAGAGAGACTGATATATCCTGAATAAATTTGAGAATGTATTTAAATAATATTTAAAGGTATGTAAGCTTCGGCCTATATACCTTTTTAACATGTAAGCAATAACACTTTCTTTCTAAATTATCACAAAAGGAGGAATGATTCCTATTATTATAGAGTGAAATCTATCGAAATTGATTTTATACAATAAAAAATGTAGAAATCAAGGATAAGAATAAGTATAATTATATCGTTAAATATTTTTCGCCTACTATATTTAATAGTAATAGAACAACGGAAGGAGGAGTACATATCAACACATTAAGAAAACGTTTGACCGGAGTATTGTCATTCATACTTGCACTTATAATTACATTTACTTCTGTGCCCATAGACGCACATGCAACAGGTATAGGTAGTCAAGTTACAACAAAAATAAGATACTCGGTAGGCGGTCAAACAACATCGCTGATAGGAAAGCAGGAATCTTACAGTATCCAGACGAGTATTTCAGGTACGGTAGGAAGTTATACACTGCCATACTCAATTATTTATTTGTCTAAAGACAAATTTGATGCACCGTCTGCAGCAGATGTATCAACAGCCAACTTCATACAAGGAGTCACGGTTGATAATACAAGCGATGCACAATACTATAAGATAAAAGTTACATACAGACAATTGACGGCAGGACCGCCTGTAACATTCCCGTTTAGAGCAGTTCTTAAAAACTTGAATGTTGCCGGAGGGGAGCAGGTTAATATTAAGACAACCTTCCACGAAAAAGACGGAGTGGAGATTGTAAATGACAACAAAAATTTCACTGCTGCAGGTTATGTGGCAGGTATTGAAGGAAATGACAACAGTCAGGCTAATCCGAGACAGATGGGATATGGTGAAACAATTGTAGATGCGGATGTTGATTCAACACATACAAAATTTTCACCAAATTACCAAAATGATATCACATTCTCTATTATGAACGGAAAAAAGAACGCGACAAATGGAGAAGTGACAGTAAAACCTTCAGAAGGTTTGGATAAGAGGCCGGTTAGAGTAACAGTTACATTGCCTTCAACATCGGTTTGGGATGCTTCATTACCGAACAATGCAGGCTGGACTTATAATTCGGCCGACAATACAATTACAAAAGATTTTACAAGAACAGGTTACGAGTTTAGACCTCTTTTTACCATAAAGTATGGAACCGCTACAACGGTAGGACGACAGACTTTCCCGGTAAAAACAGTACTTGTAAATACTGACGGAAGTACAGATTCCACAACAGAAAGAAACGGTAGCGTATTTAAGGATTATACTTATGTAAGAAAGCTTAAAGGAAATAAATATCACCTTCGCTACAATTATGCGGTTCCTGTAAAAGAAGAATACAAACATGCTTATTTAATTACAGCAGGACAGTATTGGGGAACTACGGTAGTACAAAATACTACAACAACATTAAATACAATCATTGATGAGCCATGGAGTCCAAACCTTTTTACAGGTTACGGAATCCGTGTACAAAACGGTTATTTTGATGCTGCAAATCTTGCGCTTATAGCTCAAAACAAGCTGATAGGTGTAAATGATGACGGCAGCGAGGAAGTTATACAGACAAATGTGCCGTATGAAGTGGTAAATAATGATGCGGCTATGACAACAGACAGCATACCGATTGCCATGACACCTAAGCACTATAAGAGTATAAGACTTGAATTCGACAACGAGGTGACAATATCAAAGTACGGTGAGAAGGCTATAGGTCTTGTAGTTGAGACACAGCTTACACCTGCCGAGTTTACAAAGGAGAAAAACAGACTTGCTGCAAATCCTTCGCCTTCATCTGCAAATGTTACAAATACAGGTAAGGTACAGTCATACTCAAACGGCGTATGGACAACTATAAGCTCAAATGCGGTATATATTATGCGTGAAGAGTTTGCTCAGATGCAGCTTGATAAATTAAGTCAGAAGATCAACGGCAATACATCTTCAAATATAGCTTACACAGGAAATACCATGGAATATGAGATGAATGTCAACTATGATGATTCATATATATTCAGCGAAGACAGAGATGTAGAAAACGGTAAGCTCGTTATGGTTGTCGATCCGGAGTTAAACTTTAACAGCATTACAGTCGGAGGAACACCTTACTTTACAGTTGATGCAAATCCTACCGAAGTAGCCAATTACGGAGGAACGGGAAAGAAAGCATATATCTTCAATCTCAATAATTTTGCCTTCAAAAAGCAACAGCAGGCAATTTTTAAGAGAGACAATATAAGGGTTTCATTTACTCCAAGTTCAAGTCTTGAGCCGGGAGAACATAAAGTTGAAACCATACTTTCATGGACCAATAATACAGATCAGGCAAACAGCAAGGATCCTCACACAGTATTTTCAAAGGATACTGCAAATTACCTTGATATTTATGATTCAAACGAGAACGGAAGTACAAATGACAGACTTTCAAGAATAGAGTGGAAGTTCAACTTCGTACCGCCGCAGTCGGTTATCATAAACAAGGTTGAAAAACTTGAATCGGAGCCTGACAGTGCATACCGTGCGAAGATGAAAGCTGAAAAAGATGAGATAGTTCAATATCGTATCATGGCTTACAACAACTCAAATGCGGATGCAACAGAGTTGAATTTCTTGGATATTTTCCCATATGTGGGAGATAAGAACACGGTAAAGGACTATGCGGGAAATTATGTAGACCGCGGTTCTAAATTTGCAACTGTTTTACAAGGACCTGTAACCGCTCCGGCAGGATATACGGTTTACTATTCTACAGATTCACCTAAGGATACATTTGCCGAGAACCTTGCAAATACCTGGGTAAGTGCTTCAGGTATTTCAGACTGGAGTCAGGTAGCAATGTTTAAGGCTATAATGAATACAGGTGTGAAGCTGGCAAAGGATGACAAAGAGTATTTTACTTACAAGGTAAAAATGCCGGACACAAAAGATTTGGATGAAGCTGATACAAGTAACAACTCTATTGCAACATGGTATGGAAACAATATTGACGGTGCAAATGAGGCAATCAACTCAAAGGTCGGTATTTACAAGTATCAGGTATCCGGAAAAGCATACTATGATGTCAATGATGACGGAAAGTATGATACAGGAGATGTGCTCATTGCAAACCGTCCGGTAAAACTTTTAAAAGACGGAAATGTTATTGCCGAAACTACAACAGATGCAAACGGTGATTATGCTTTCAAAAACATTATCACAAACGCAGGTAATTACAATGTGGTTGTTGAAACATTAACAAGTGATACAATCATTCCGAATAATCCAAGTACAAGTTCGGTAATAGGACAGGATTTTAACTCTACAGAGTCATCAGCCTCAACAATGTTTAGCGGACAGACAAGTACATGGGCAAAAACAGATGTAAGCCTTACAAAGGCAAAGACTAAATCTGTTAAAAACATAGGTTTGAAAAATCAGACTTCAAATCTTACGGTAAAACATATAAAGATTGATGATAATACCGAACTTATACCGGATACAACGACTGCTGCAGGTGTGGGAACACCATATACCACAGCGGCGGTTACAACAGATCCGAATTATGAGGTGGATACAACACAGCTTCCGGCAAATGCAAACGGTACTTATGCGACTACAGATACAACTGTTGTTTATAAGTATAAGAGGAAAAATGCAGGCAAAGTTACAGTGCATCATTATGAAGTAGGTACAACTACAGAGCTTTACAAAGCTCCGGGTGCAACTGCGGCAGGACCTGAGGAACTTGACGGAACAAATAAGCTTGGACTTTCATATACTACTGCAAGCAGAGAAAATGATATAGCAAACTTTGAGCTGACAACTCCTGCACCTACAAATCCGACAGGAACATTTACTACAGGAGAGCAGGAAGTAATTTATTACTACAAGAGAAAGAATGCGGGAAAAGTCATAGTACACCACTATGAAACAGGGCAGACAACAGAGCTTTACACGCCGGCAGGAAAAACTTCACCACAAGCTGAAGAACTTGACGGAAGCGGAAAGCTTGGCCTTCCTTATACAACTGCAAGCAGAGAAAACGACATAGCAAACTTTGAGCTTACAACTCCTGCACCTACAAATGCAAGCGGTAATTTCACTACAGGAGTACAGGAAGTTACATACTACTACAGACGAAAGAATGCGGGAAAAGTCACAGTACATCACTATGAGGTTGGAGGAACAACAGAGCTTTACACACCGGCAGGAAAAACTTCACCACAAGCTGAAGAGCTTGACGGAAGCGGAAAGCTTGGACTTCCATATGTGACAACGGAAAAGTCTGCAGATCTCAGCAATTATGAGCTTGTTAATCCTGCGCCTACAAATGCAATGGGAACTTTCCAAAGTGGAGAGCAGACTGTAACTTATTACTACAAGAGAAAGAATGCAGGAAGTGTTACAGTACATTACAAAGATGCGGATACAGGAGAGGAACTTTATAAAGCATCTGGAAGCTTGGTTGCAGGACCTATAACAATGGATGGAACCGGAAAACTCGGACTTGCATATACAACCGATGCAAAGAGCTTTGATAATTACGACATTGTAAATACAACACCTGCAAATCATTCAGGAAACTATACTACAGGAAATATTGTAGTAACTTATGAGTACAGAAGAAAGAATGCAGGAAAAGTTATAGTACATCACTATGAAGTAGGACAGACAACAGAGCTTTATACACCGGCAGGTGCAACTTCACCTTCACAGGAAGAACTTGACGGAACAAGAAAACTCGGTCTGCCATATACAACGCAGAGCAGAGAAAATGATATAGCAAACTTTGAGCTCACAACACCGGCACCTACAAATGCAACAGGTACATTTACTACCGGAGTGCAGGAAGTAACTTATTTCTATAAGAGAAAGAATGCCGGAAATGTAGTGGTAAATTATCTTGAGCAGGG
>NZ_JH815185.1:2035449-2096075 GCF_000296385.1 Lachnoanaerobaculum sp. OBRC5-5 | reverse complement strand
CCACAGACAGTAACCTATGTATATAGAAGAGCTGATGCGGGAGATGTAACCGTATACCACAAATCAGTATATGATAACAGCGACTTAAGCACACCGACAGTACTTGACGGAAGCAGAAAGCTGGGATTACCGTATACAACAACCCCTGAGATATACTCAGACTATGAGATAGATACAGTACCGTCTAACGCAACAGGAACATTTGTAAGCGGAAGCCAAACGGTAACATATCTTTATAAGAGAAAGCAGTCAGGCGGAGTAGTCGTAAATTATCTGGACAATCATGGAAACAGAATTGAGACACCTGATACAATAACAGGAACAGATAATGTAGGTTTGCCATACACAACAACACCGAAGACCATACCGGGATATACTCTTATAACAGTACCGGGTAACGCAACAGGAACATTTACAGCGGATCCGATAACTGTAAACTATATCTATAAGCGTGATGATGCGGGAGATGTTGTAGTAGAGCATATAGATGAGAACGGAAATGTACCTTTAGATACACCTGAGGTACTTAACGGTAGTGAAAGATTTGGAGAGAACTATACAACAAGTTCAAAAGTATTTGACAATTACGATCTTGTAAGTGTACCAAGTAACGCAACAGGAACATTTACAAGCGGTAGTCAGACTGTGACATATGTATATCGCAGAAGAGATGCAGGAGATGTAATCGCCCATTACGTAAATACTGCAGGGATACCGATAGAAAGTGATGAAATACTTGACGGAAGTAGAAGCCTCGGTCTGCCATACGCAACAGCGGCAAAGGCAATAGACGGATACAGCTTACAAACTGTACAGGGATCTGAAACGGGAGTATTCAGCACAGGAAGAATAGAAGTAACATACATCTATAAGAAGGACCCAAGCGTGGTAGTAATACCGGGACCTGTGCCACCTGTAACTCCTATAAACCCAAGCCCGATTAACCCGATTAACCCGATTAATCCGATAAACCCTGTAACACCGGTAAATCCAAGTACACCTACCACACCGACAACCTCTACAACTCCTATAAGAGTGGCAACACCAAGCCGGATCACTATACCGGGAAGAGATGAGGATGTAGTTATAAGACCTACAAGGCCTTTAGCGACCCCGTCAATAGCGACAAGCTCAAACACAAGCAGAGGTGGAAGCGGCAGTTCAGGTTCAAACACAACATCGACTGTAAGACCGGGAAAGGCAACTGTAAACAATAATACAACATCAATGAATGCAATCGAGAATCCGGTAATCGTAACAGACGAGCCGAAAACTCCACAGCCACAGAAGGTACAACTGAGCAAGGATACAACAAAATCCATATCAGATACAAGAGTGGCGCTGTCAGTTCCAAAGACTGAAGATAAAGATGCAACTCCGATTTACAGTTTGATGTTGATTATATCAAGTGCACTTGCTGCACTATGTATCTTCAAAAAAAGAAGAACTGAATAGTTTTATTTGGATAACATAAGTTATCGGAAGATAAAATTCAGTCCGGAAGAAATACTTTGTATGACTTCCGGACTTTTTGATTGAAATATATTGAAAAAAATATATTTTGTATTATAATTTTATTATGAAGAAAATTCCTGAGGTGAGCGATAACTTTGCCAATTTTGAACCTACATTTTGATTTATGGGATTCCAAATAACCTTCGATGGATGTCAAGCTTCTATAGGTAGAAGGCAGATATCAAGGTGAGGTAACCCACCTAGCTTCGCTAGGCGTCAATAAGCAGAGCCGTCACTTTGGGGTTTAAAAAAGAGTAGTTTTTACTACTCTTTTGTTTTATATAAAAAAGTATATGGATGGTTTTATGGCAGAGACGCTTACAAGAGATGATATTAAAAAGATAGAGGCGGAGATAGAAGAAAGAAAACTTTTGCTTAGACCGAAACTTATAGAGGCGGTAAAGGAAGCCAGAGCACATGGAGATCTATCTGAAAATTTTGAATATTATGCAGCAAAAAGAGAGAAAAACAAGAATGAGAGCAGAATCAACTATTTAGAGAGAATGCTTAGATTCTGTAATGTATATGAAGATAAGACAAAAGAAGATCAGGTCGGAATCGACAAGGTTGTAGAACTCTATTTTGAAGATGATGACGAGAGTGAAAAGTTCAAGATAGTTACTTCAATCAGAGGAGATTCACTGGAAGGCAGGCTCAGTATAGAGTCACCGATAGGCAAGGCCATAATAGGTAAGAAAAAAGGTGACAGAGTGCTGGTACCTGTAGGTGACGGAGGATATTATGTAAAAATAATGTCCATAGAAATAAGCAATGAAGAAGACGAGATAAGATCGTTTTAGGAGGAAATATGAAGCTTGTAATACAAAGAGTAAATCATGCAAATGTAAAAATAGACGGTGAAGAAGTAGGAAAGATAAATAAAGGTCTTTTGGTTTTGGTAGGTGTAGCGGCAGATGATGATGAAAGAATCGTTGAAAAGTATTTTAATAAGCTTATCAAACTTAGAATATTTGAAGATGAAAACGGAAAAACAAACCTTTCATTAAAAGATGTGGGCGGTGAGCTTTTACTTGTATCACAGTTTACGCTGCTGGCAAATTGCAAAGAGGGAAACAGACCGAGCTTTATAGGTGCGGGCTCACCGGATGAGGCAAAGAGACTTTATGAGTATATGGTGGAACTTGGCAAGAAGTCGGATATTCATACAGAATGCGGAGTATTCGGTGCGGATATGAAGGTAAGCCTTGAAAATGACGGACCTTTCACTATAGTATTGGAACTTTAATATGAGAGAACTTTACAAAATTTTACTTGTGGATGACGAAGAAGAAGTCAGAAAAAGTATTATAAAAAAAATCAACTGGGAAGAAGAAGGTTTTTTAGTTGTTGGAGATGCCGAAAACGGTGTTGAAGCACTGGAGAAAATAGAAAATTTAAATCCGGACCTGGTATTTACCGATATCAGAATGCCATATATGGACGGACTTGAGCTGATAAATGAAATAAATATAAGATATCCTCTTATAAAGTCCATCATTTTTTCGGGATTTGATGATTTTGACTATGCAAAAGAAGCCATTAAGATGGGCGTAATAGAGTATGTGCTTAAGCCTGTTTCTGCCGTTGAGCTTACGGAGATCCTCAGAAAAGTACATAAAAGTATGGATGAGGAACTTGATAAAAAAAGAGATATTGAAAGACTCAGAAGAGGATACCAAGCCAGTATTCCTATACTCAGGGAGCAGTTTTTAAACGGTATTATACATGGAAGTATAAGTGCTTCGGAGATAGATTATGCTATGTCCGAATATGATATAAATTTAAACAATGCAGACAGATATATAGTTGCCGCTGTTCACATAGATGATATGGACAGCAGTATAGTTGATAAAGAACTTATACCTATATCTGTAAAGGTCAACCTCCTTGAAAACCTGAAATATAAATTACAGGCGGAGGTCTTTTCCATGTATTCGGAAACCAGTATAGTTATATTGACAGGACTTCCTGAGAAGATGTCAAAAAACTATATAATGTCCATACTTACAGAGGCGATACGAGATGTAAACAGAGCCATAGGTGTAAACCTTACCATAGGTCTGGGTATCAGTGTAAAGGATATTACAGATCTTCACAGGTCATATACTCTTGCAAAGGAGGCTCTCGGATACAGAGGTATCGTAGGAAGCGGCGAAGTTATTTATATAAAAGATATGGAGCCTGTAAAGTCTGATAAGCTGAAGTTTGAAGATATTGAAGCAAAGGAATATATCAATATATTAAAGTTCGGAAGTGATGAAAGTATAGCCGAATATGTGGAAAAGATAGCATCAAAGCTTAAGGAATCAAAGGTACACTCAAGTCAGTATCAGTCCTATATGATAAATGTTATAAATATTATTATAAGTCTGGTACAGGACTACGGACTTGAGCTTTCAGTACTTACAAAGACGGCTACAGATTATATAGATCTTTTGGATAAGATAAAGGATACAGGCGGTTTCAGAGAGTGGCTGCTTGAGGCAAGCATAAATATCGCTCATAAGATAAGAGAAGATCGAGCCTTCACATCAAAAAAGGTACTTGAAGAGGCTAAGGCCTATATAGAAGAGAACTTTGCGGATATGGAATTGTCGCTTGAAAAACTTTGTAAACATTTACATGTCTCCGTTGCCAGGTTTTCCACAAACTTTAAAAAGGATATGGGGATATCCTATGTAAATTTCCTGACCAATGTCAGATTGCAAAAGGCTGTGGAGCTTTTAAAGACTACAGATGAAAAGACATATATTATAGCGGAAATGGTGGGTTATGCGGATCAGAATTATTTCAGCTATGTGTTTAAGAAAAAGTATGGGGTTTCACCTTCAAAGTACAGACAGCAAGGTTAGTATATGGAAAAAGGGAAATTCAGTTTAAAAAACTTGAGTATAAAAAATTTGAGCATACAAAGCTCTATTTTCATGTACTTTACAGTTACAGCGATTATAGCCATAGCACTTATAAGCCTTATAATATTTCAAAGATTTACAAACAGCTTAAATGCCACCATTATTGAGGAAAACTCAGGCATTGTAGGGCAGCTTGGTGAGTCTGTGGATTCATATCTTAGAAATGCCATGAAGGTATCCGATTCCATTTATTATAATGTTATCAAAAATACGGATATATCAAATGATGATATAAAAAGGGGTATGAACCTTATCTATGTCAACAATGACAATATGATAGATGATATAGCTTTGATATCCGGAAAGGGCGAGCTTATAGAGTCCATGCCTGCATTACGACTTAAAGATAACAGCAATGTTTTGGAAAAGGATTTTTTTAAAAAAAGTATGGCGGAAAGTGAATATATCAACTTTTCCATGCCGCATATCAGAGATCTCTTTGACAGGAATGAAAGCAGCTATTCATGGGTGATTTCTCTTTCAAGAGCGGTGGAGGTGACTGATGAGGGTAAGGCCACACAGGCTCTTCTTCTTATTAACTTAAACTATATGTATTTTGAGGAGATATTTTCAAATGTAAATTTGGGAAACGGAGGCTATGTGTATCTGACCAATGATAGTGGTGATATCATATGGCATCCGAAACAAAATGAGATATATTCGGGACGATTTAAGGAAGACAATAAATATGCCGCCACTTTAAAAGACGGAATAACAGTTGAGAATCTTGGCGGAAAAAATATTACACTCAATGTAAGGACGATAGGATATACAGGTTGGAAGCTTGTGGGAGTGACACCAAGTGCGGCACTTGGAGTAGACGGAATAAAATTCAGATTCTTTGTACTCTTCGTTGCCGATCTTTTCTTATTTTTACTGGCTATGATAAATGCCTTTATTTCCGATAAGATATCAAATCCTATAAAGAGGCTTGACGGCAGTGTAAGAGAGATTGAGAGCGGAAATCTGGATGTGGAGATAGTACCTAGCGGTTCTTATGAGGTGGAACATCTCGGCAAGTCAATTAAAAACATGCTTGGCAGGATAAAGGTATTGATGTCGGATCTTGTGGCTGAGCATAATGCCAAGAGAAAGAGCGAGTTTGATACATTGCAGTCTCAGATAAATCCGCATTTTTTATACAATACTTTGGATATTATCGTTTGGATGATTGAAAACGAGAATTCCGACAAGGCTGTAAATATTGTGACGGCACTTGCAAAGTTTTTCAGGATTTCATTAAGCAAGGGAAAGAATATAATCACTGTAAAAGATGAGGTGGAGCATGTAAGAAACTATCTGATGATACAGAATATGCGTTTCAAAAACAGGTTTGAATACAGCATAGATGTGGATGAGGAAGTGCTTTCTTATTCATCTTTAAAGCTTATGCTTCAGCCCTTGGTGGAAAATGCGATATATCACGGAATGGAGTTTATGGACGGTGACGGTGAGATAGACGTAAAAGTATTTAAAGAGGATGACAGTCTTTATTTTACGATAACGGACAACGGACTTGGAATGAGTGAAGATATGGTTGAAACTTTACTGAGTAAAGACTTTGTTCCAAGTAAAAAAGGATCCGGTATCGGTGTAAAAAATGTAAATGAAAGAATAAAGCTGTATTTTGGAAGTGAATACGGGTTGAAAGTTGAATCGGAACCTGATGAAGGTACAAAGATTACAATTCATTTGCCTGCTGTAGTATATGGAGAGAATGATGAAGACAGATAAAATATATATATGGATAATATGGTTTGTATCAATTATCTTACTCTTTGTAATTTCGCAGACAAATTTGATATTAAAAGAAGAAACACCGAGAGTTTATCAGGTATCTTTGATACTTGACGGTGAGGATGAAAGTAAATACGCCAATCTTAAAAAGGGTGTGGATGATGCCGCAAAGAAATACAATATAGATATAAACCTGATTACATTAAATAATATAAATCAGAAGACGCTTATAGAGTCCGAGGAGGAAAACGGTGCCGACGGTATTATTGTGTTGGCAAAAAATGATTTAAAAATCAATCTTATAAAGTCACCGGTGGTTGTACTAAAGTCAAAGGATACGGATGTATTTGATACGGCTAAGATAGGAAGTGCAAATCCAAGTATAAATATCTCAAAGAGGACTATAAATATTGACTATACAGATATGATTGAAAGGCTTTATACGGCATTTGAAGAAAAGTATGACGGAAGTTCACCGGTTTATGTATTTGTAAATGATTTGAATCTTGCAGGTGTGTCAAAGGAAACAGATTTCTTGAAATCAAAACAATCTTCTAATATAATTCTTGTAGAGGGAGATGAAAAGGAGTTTCGGACGGCAATAGAAGATTTGGTGCACAGTAAGAAAAGCGCTTTTATATTCTCACTTGATAAGAAAAGCACTGAGAATATATGTAAGATACTTGGAGGCAGCAGCGTTTATAAGGAACATATACACGGGTTTTATTGCATAGGAGCAACTACATTCTTTTTAAATAAATTAAGTGAGGGCAGTATAGATGCGATAGCTACTCTAAATGAGTATGACGAGGGATATTCGGCAGTGGAAATGCTTATGGCGGACTTAAAAAAGACGAACTATATGACAAATATCGATATGGAAAATATGCTGGTGGATAAGGAAAGTCTGGAAAATGAGGATATAATAAAACAGCTGTTCCCAATTGACTAGCACTGTGGGAGGAAGATGAAAAAACATGGTTTTATAATAAGCATGGCGATTTTGGTAATTGTTCTTGTCGTCGGCTGTATATCTATGATGAGCAGGGTTGCATCGCCTAAGAAAAATGTCATCAAGATAGGTCTTTGTCTGTATAGATTTGACGATACATTTATTTCAAATGTCAGACAGGAAATTGAAGAGTATGTAAAGGAATATGAAAAAGAACATGATATCAAGATAAATCTTGAGGTGGTGGATGCCAGAGACAATCAAAATACTCAAAATCATCAGGTGGATAGATTTGTATCTCTTGACTATGATGTACTTCTTATAAATGTCGTTGACAGATTTGCCGCTTCAAATATGATTGAAACGGCGGTCGGCGCAAAAATACCGATAGTATTTTTTAACAGAAAACCGGTGGATGATGACTTAAACAGAGCGGACAATATTTATTATGTAGGTGCAGGACCGAAGTCCGCAGGAATCGAGCAGGCCAAGATAATAATAAATGCCTACAATGAAAATCCTCACAGCATAGATATAGACGGTGACGGTGTGATAAATTATGTGCTTTTAGAGGGTGAACCGAGTCATCAGGATTCTCTTGTAAGGACAGAATGGGTTATAAAAACTTTGCAGGAGAACAATATTCCGATAAATAAGCTAAACGGTGCTATCGGAAACTGGGAGAGAGCACAGGGTTCCGCGCTTATGGAAGAGTGGCTTAATAATTACGACAATATAGACCTTGTCATATCAAATAATGATGATATGGGACTTGGTGCCATAGATGCGATTGAAAGAAACAATAATATAAAAGGTATAAAGGTTGTCGGTATAGACGGAACAAAGGAGGCCCTTGAAGCAATCAATGAAGGTAAGCTTTTGGGTACTATCGAAAGTGATAAAAAGGAATATGCCAAGGCGGTAGTGGAAATAGCGATGCACAGCATAGGGAAATCAGATTTGCCTGATGATGTAAATGCCAAATTAATGGAGAACAGAACCTATGATGTTAGGCAGATTCCCAGGGTAAAATAAATTTTTGTATAAAATTCACATTTATTCAATATATAAATTGTATATGAAATATTGAAAAGAGCATTGACTTTTATGCTCT
The DNA here is from genome assembly GCF_000296385.1 of Lachnoanaerobaculum sp. OBRC5-5. Lineage (GTDB taxonomy): Bacteria > Bacillota > Clostridia > Lachnospirales > Lachnospiraceae > Lachnoanaerobaculum. The sequence goes on along the minus strand of NZ_JH815185.1, from coordinate 2,087,845 downwards.
TTTTTATTATTATAAAAGTCTAAAGATTAGAACACCTTTCTAACAGGTGTTTTGGGGACCTTTCTTTAAATAATTCTATAGGAGTTTTATGAGGCATATTATAGCGGTGATTGATACGGATATACGCTTTGCCTTAAAATTATCTGATTTTCTTTCTAAGGAGGATAGGATTCCTTTCAAAGCGGTCGCTTATACTTCATTCCAAATGTACAGTAATGAAAGCTCTTCTATGGAGACAGTGGCATTTATCACGGATATTGACAATGTGGATGAATGTATAGATACGGGACTTCCGGTCGTTCTCCTGTCAGATGATGCGATGGTAGAGTCTAAATATACCGGTTCTTCAGAACTTTTCTGTTCAATATTCAAATTTTGCGGTGTACATATAATAGTTGATGAACTGCTGGGATTTTTTTCGGGTAATAATTCTTTCGGACTTACAGCAGTTAATAAAAATACAAAAGTCTACGGTGTTTATTCTCCGATAAACAGATGTGGCAGAACAAGTCTTTCGGTGGCATTTCATTCTTACTTCTGTTCACAGGAAAACAGTTCTTTGCTTATTTCCTTTGATGAATATGATTCATTGTTTTCTGTTTTGAGAAAAGAAAACAGTAGAGACCTGTCTGATGTTTTCTATGGTTATAAAACCGGAGATTTAAACTTTGCTAAACTGGGAGAATGTATCAGCAGAGTTGAGGATTTGAATATTGTTCTACCTGCAAGGTACAATGAAGACTTGTTTTATTTATCCGACAATGAACTTACAAAATTTATGAATGATATTCTTTTGGCAAATCTGTTTGAAGTTATTGTAATCGACTTTGGAAGTATAGGCCGCAGATCCATGCAGATTTTGGATATGTGTGAAAAGATATTCTGCCCGGTGATTGGAGAGAACAACAGTGTGGAGATGACAAAGATAAGTGAATTTAAATCACTTCTGGGGCGAAACGGATATGCTGAGATCATTCACAAAATATATGAGATGAGATTGCCGAAGGAGGATATTTCCGCAGATATATTTAATTTTACAAGATTAAAGCGGCGTGAATATTTTTCACAGGTTTCAAAGACAGCTGAGGGCCTATGATTTATTATATAGTGGGCAGTATGTTATTTGCTGCGGCAATGACGGATATACTTTGGAAGAAGGTTCCGAATATTATTATTTTCGGATATTTTCTTATAGGAGTATATATATTACATGTAGAGTTTGTATTCAGAGTTTTTGCTTCAATTATATTATTTTCAATTCTTTACAGGCTTAGATTTTTTGGAGCCGGAGATATAAAGTTGTTTTCTTTGGTTATAGGATTTTTAGGTATATATGACGGGGTGAATGTGACTGTTATAGCATTGGTGCTGGCAGGAGCGGGCGCATTACTTTATATGATTTTCACTAATCAGTTTACAATCAGGATTACAATGCTTATAAACTATTGTATGAGAGTGCTTGCTGCCGGAAGAATTGAAAAATATTATGAATACAGAAAAAGTGACAAGCATTTGATACCTGTTTCTCCATATTTTTTGGCAGGCTTTATATTATGGAGGTGCTTTTGTTAAACAGAAAAATAACAGATGATGAGATTTTTAGAATACAGGTGGTTAAACGTGAAGATGAGAGCGCAAATCAGGGTGAAAGTATTTATGAGCAGCTGAAAAGAGAAATAAGAGATGAGCTCTCGGATCTTAGAAATATAGAAGATGAAGAATTATATGAAATAATAGATCGTGAAATAGTACATAAGGAACATTCTTTTTATATTCCTCTTGAAGAAAAAATAAATATAAGAAATTCTCTTTTTGATTCGTTCAGAAGGCTGGATATACTGCAGGAGTTATTGGATTCCAAAGACATACAGAGATAATGGTAAATGGGAAAGATGATATATTTGTGGAAAAATGTGGAAAAGTCATGAAATGGGATAAGAGCTTTGTGAGTAATGAGGTTTTGGAAGATATGATTCAGCAGATCGTAAGTAAGGTGAACAGAGTTGTAAATGTGTCTTCACCTATTGCAGATGCCAGACTCTCAGACGGTTCAAGAGTACATATTGTATTGCCGCCAATATCTCTTGACGGTCCGATTATTACAATAAGAAAGTTTCCTGAAGTTATCAGTATGGAGAGAATGATATCATACGGAACAATATCTGAAGAATGTGCAAATTTTTTGGAGATGCTGGTTTGTTCAGGATATAATATTTTTATTTCAGGAGGCACAAACTCGGGAAAAACCACTTTTTTAAATGCACTCTCAAGCTATATACCTAAGGGGGAAAGAGTTATTACAATAGAGGATTCGGCGGAATTACAGCTGATGCATATAAAAAATATAGTAAGGCTTGAGACAAAAAATGCGACTTTAAGCGGTGACGGAAGTATCGGCATAGGAGATCTTATAAGGGCATCACTTAGAATGAATCCCGACAGGATAATAGTCGGAGAAGTCAGGGGAAGAGAAGCGCTTGATATGTTGCAGGCTATGAATACCGGACATGACGGTTCGCTCAGTACAGGACATGGTAACAGTGCAAAGGATATGCTCTCAAGACTTGAAACAATGGTGCTAAGCGGTGCGGATCTGCCGCTGGCCGCTATCAGATCGCAGATAGCAAGTGCATTGGATATTTTGATACATCTTGGAAGACTCAGAGAGGGAGAAAGAAGAATGCTTGAGATTTTGGAGGTTTTGCCCTATGAAAATGGGGAGATTGGGCTTAATAAGCTCTATGAGTTCGATATGGAAGAAAAGGTACATAAAAAAGTCGGAGAACTTAAAAACAAACAAAAATTGTTCGCAGCAGGCTATAGACTATAACAGCTACAGATTTAGCGTTTCGGAGTGGCTAAAATACAGCTTTTTAGCCGTATCGGCAGCAGCCATAGGTTCTTATATATTCTATAAAAGCATAATCATATTTTCTTGTTTATTTCCATTCTGTTTTTTATACCCCATTTTAAAAAGAAAAGAATTGATCGCAGCAAAAAAGCGCAGACTTGTTGTGGAGTTTAAGGAAGCGATAATGATACTTTCATCACTTTTAAATGCAGGATATTCACTGGAAAACTCTGTAAAGGAAGCTTTGGTGGAGCTAAGACTTTTATATGCTAAAGATAATCTGATAATAAAAGAATTTGAATATATAAATCAGCTTATTTACATGAATATCAGTGTTGAAAGGGCGTTTGACGATTTGGCTTACAGGAGCCACAGCGAAGATATAAGAAGCTTTGCAAAGGTTTTAAGGATTGCCAAAAGAAGCGGAGGTGAACTTGAAAGTATTATCGCACATACGGTCGGTGTTATAGGTGATAAGGTGAGAATAAAAGAAGAGATAATAACCATGACAACTTCAAAGAGGTTTGAACAAAACGTTATGAATATATTCCCGCTTTTTATAGTTTTATATATTGATATAAGCTCACCGGGGTTTTTCAATATTATGTATACAACCTTTATAGGAAGAGCCTGCATGAGTATAGGACTTATAGTCTATCTGTTTGCAATTTATATCTCAAAGAGACTTTTAAATATAGAGGTATAGCCTATGAAAAAGTATTTGAGGATAATCTTTTTAAAAAATTTAAAGTGTTGGCTGATTATAATCGCAAGCTTTGTGATTTTTGGTATCTGCAATTCTTTTTTAAAGGTAAATACGGTAGAAGATAATTATATAAACAGACCGGGTGTGGATGAATATGATACCGAGATTGAAATAGAGGTTGAAGGTTTACTTGATAAGCCGCAAAGAATAGAGATACCTATAACAAAGAGAACTTATTCAAAAGATGAGGCAAAGGAGGCTATAAAAAAAGGTCTGGAAGAGATACTTTTAACACTTCCGGGTGAGAATTCTTCACTGCAAAATATCACCACAGATTTGAATTTGACAAATGAAATAAGCGATTTAGGCCTTAGTGTAAAGTGGGATTTCGGCGAGAGTGAACTTATAGACATTTTGGGAAATGTACATAATGAAAATCTCAAAGAAAACATAAATCTTGATATAGAGGTAGACTTAAGTTATGAAACTTATGAGGAAAGCTATATTATTCCAATAACAGTATGTCCGAAAATATTATCAAATGATGAAAGGCTTTTAAAGGGGCTGATTGATAAGATAGCAATTGTCGATAAGGAATCAATCCAAAAAGACGGTTATACTCTGCCGGATACGTATGACGGTAAAAGTCTTATATACCACTATGGTGAAGCGTTTAACTTTAATATTATTCCGATTATGGGAACAGTTATAGCGATACTTTTATATTTACAGGAAAAGGAAAAAGAAAGGCGGAGCACAGAAAAGAGAAAAAGGGAGCTTATGAAGGATTATCCGGATATAGTTTCAAAACTGATAGTATTTATAGGTGCCGGACTTTCTGTCAGACAGTCATGGGAGAGTATAGTTATAGATTATGAGAATGAATGTAAAGAGAACAATGAAAGAAGATATGCCTATGAGGAAATGGTAAAGGCTCTGGCAAAACTTAAAACCGGAATATATGAGAATACTGTATATAAGGATTTCGGCAGGAGCTGTGCCCTTAGGCAATATATGAAATTGGCATCACTTTTAGAACAAAACAGAAGGAACGGACTTGCAAATCTGCACAGTCTCCTAAGCATGGAGTCACAAAGTGCATGGGATGAGAGGATAAATTTGGCAAGAAGAGAAGGCGAGGAGTTAAATACAAAGCTGCTTTTACCGCTTTTTATGATGTTACTTATAGTGATGATGATAATAATTGTACCTGCATTGTTGATATTTTATTGATTTTATAAAAGCAATGTGGATTTTAGAAAATTAGAAAGGGGTAGTAAATATGTTGGAGTTTTGGAAAGATTTTATGGAAAATGAGGACGGTGTCGGAGTAGTGGAGATTGTTTTGGTTTTAGTGGTTTTGATAGGTCTGGTACTTATATTTAAAGGAAATATCAGTAAGCTTATGAACAATATCTTTAAGGAAATCAATAAGAAATCAAAAGAGGTATATAATTGAGAAAAAGCGGTTCCGTTACCGTCTTTATATGTCTGATATTTGTCTGTATCAGTGCTTTAATATGTGGACTTTTGGAGTCTGCAAGGACATCGGGAGCAAGATTTTATTTACAGGTGGCAGGAGACTCTGCAATTGATTCACTTTTTAGCAGATATCATAGAAAGCTTTGGGAGAATTACAGAATATTCGGTCTGGAAAGTTACAGTGATGAGAATATAAAAGATATGATGCTTTTGTATATGGACCCTTATATAAAAAACAGCGGAATGTACAGGATTCAAAATCCGCATGTGAATTTAAATAAGAAAATATATTTAAATGACAATGGCGGCATGTATCTTGAGCAGGAGATTATTGATTATATGGGCCTTGGAACTTTTGAATCAATATTTGACAGTTCTCCCGATAAGCTTTGGAAAGATATAGAAGATGCTAAGAGTATGGAAAAGGTTACTTCCGACTATGGCCTCAGTTCAAGAGAAGCGATTGAAGTTGAGAAGGTTTTAAAAAGACTTTCTGAAAATATTTCAGAACAGGAGAAAATAAGATCTGAAATGAAATCTTCACTTGGTGCAAGAAATCTGACAGAGATAAAAAAGCTTTGTAAAAATCTGAAAAAGGTATTAAAAAAAGTTCCGGATCTTATAAAAAAGTATGAAAAAAAAGCCGATAAATTATCGAGGAAAATCGGAGAAATAAAAGATAAAAATGCCGAAAGTATTTCCAAACTCTCAGAAAACAATAAGGCGTATATCGAAGGAGAGACGGCAAGGTTTAAAGACTACGCAGATAAGGACGGAGAAAGAAGACTTGAGGTGGCAGCACTTGGCGGACTTTCTGAAAGTATGGTAAGGGAGATCGAGCATCTGGAAGCCGATATTGAAATCCTGCAGGAAAGAATAGCGGAAGCTGAAGATGATGAAGAAGATGAACATGGAAATGAGATAAGCGAAGGTTGGGATAATGTGAGTGATGATATAAATTCACTTACAGAAATGAGAATGAACTTTAGACATGGAATATCTGATGAAGTTAAAGAAGATCAGCTAAAACAACTAAAAGAACTGATTTCCGACGGTATATTCTCTCTCGTGATTCCTGAAAACAGAGAGGTTTCAAATAAAAGTATAAACAGACTCGCTCTTCCTTCAAATGCCGTCACAGGAGGATATACAGGCAGAAATCTTGCAGAAAGACTTCTTATAAATGAGTATATCGGAACATATTTTGCCGACTTTACAGATGATATAAAGACTCCGCTTTCATATGAGCTTGAGTATATACTAAACGGAAAAGACTCGGACAGGGAAAATCTTGAAAACACGGTGGCGGCTCTTCTTGCAATAAGAGAGGGATTAAACTATATGCATATCGTATCCGATGCCGATAAGATGCAAAGAGCCGGAGAGCTTGCAGAGGTAATCAGCGGTGTGATATGTCTGCCTGAAATAACATTTCTTGTCAAGTTTTTGATAATAGCGGTATGGGCTTTGGTGGAATCGGCTATAGATATCAAATGCCTTTTATCAGGGGGCAAGGTGCCTATAATAAAGACGAAGGACGATTGGAAGGCGGATCTTGACACGATATTTGAAGTTTTGGAAAACAGGTCTTTGGGCAATAAGGATTCCGAACGCGGTATCAACTATGAGGGATACTTGAAAATGCTTTTATATATAGAAGATCCTGTAAAAAGAAATTTCAGAATGATGGATATAATGCAGCTTGATATAGGTGTGAGCCAAAACGACTTTTTAATGAAGGATATGATATACGGTATTGATGCAAATATAAGCTGTGGAGCAAGAAGAGTATTTAGTGAGATATCGTATTTTTCCAAAGAGTTTGCAGGTCTTATATCAGGCTATGAGATGCAGGTTAAAGTGGAGAAAATATATTGAAGGGAGGTTTTGTATGTCCTCTTATAATGAAAATTTTAAAAATAAAAAAATGAAAGCTCTCCAAGCATGCAGGTATAAGAGGACGCACAAAGCCTCTCTCAGTGTAGAGGCGGCCATGTGCTTTAGCCTGTTTATTATAGCTATGGCGGTACTTATAATGCCTTTTGATATGATGAACACCAATAGAAAAATCAGAGGAATTGCAGAAGCCGTATGTAAGGATTCATGCCAGTATGCATATACATATTACCGATTTACAGGTAATACAAGAGAAGAAAATGAAAATTATGATCATGAAGCTATGGAAAATGTAAAGGGAGTATTTGCAGGTGGAGCAATAGGAAGCTTTGTCGTTGCAAAAATAAATTCCGAGGTGAAAGATAAGAATATAAGTAATATTCACGGACTTTTATCAACCTGTATGTCCGACGGTGAGACTATATGTATAAGAATAGATTATAAGTATTCACTGCCGATAGGGATATTTAAAAATACAATCAATCAGACTGTTGTAGCTTCCAGAAGAGCGTGGATAGGGGCAGATGGTGGGAAAGGCTCCGGAAGTTCGGATGATGAAGAATATGTTTATATAGGCAGGAACTCGACCAGGTATCATTTAGATCCAAGATGCCACTATCTTTATAATGATTTGCGCTGTGTATCTTTATCTGAAATAGCAGGCATAAGAAATGATAACGGAGCGAGGTATCAGCCATGTGAAAGATGTGGAAACAGAGCAGGAACAAGCGTTTATATAATGCCTTCAGGCACGAGATATCACAGTGATCCTGATTGCAGTGCAATCATAGCTTATGTACAAAGAGTAAAGCTCTCGGATGTGGAGCATTTGGGAGTATGTTCTTACTGTGGAGGTAGACATTGAGTATTGAACTTGTGGAAAAGATGATTTTAATAATATTTTTGCTGATTTTTACATTTCAGGATATCAGAAAAAAAGAGATATACACCTTCGGTGTGGTTTTATTTTATATAATGATTATAGATATTCAGATATATAAGTTTATTATCGGTAACAGCATAGATATTAAGAATACAGTACTTGGAATACTCAGCGGTTTTTTATTGTTGCCGCTTTCAAAGTTTAATATCTTGGGAGAGGGAGATGCACTTGTATTTATAGGTTGTGGAGCGATACTGGGGCTTAAGGGAAATATACTTTTATTTTTTGTATCGGTTTTTATAGTTTCAATATATGCTCTTTTTATGAGCCTATATTACATGATAAAAAAGCGTAGAATAAAAGGAGTCAGAGTGGCAATGCTTCCTTTTATAACTATGGCAAATTGCATTATATGGTTATGTGTATGAAGAAGAGTTTGAGAGCAAGTTTTACAGTGGAGATAACTTATATTATATTTTTTATATTTATGGGTATCGCTTTTATAATAGGATACAGCATAGATAAACATACTGAAACGGTTGACAGTGTCGAGATGCATTTACTGCTTGAGAGATTGGCACATGATGAGAAAAATATGGGATATGATACGGAAAGGTTAAAGTCTTTAGTTGAGTTAAAGGGCAATAAAGCTGTAAAAATAAAGGAACATAAATTTTCCATCGAAGGGGAGCAGGGAAATCAGAGTATCAGAGTGGCTGTCTATGATCCCGAGGGCTATATAAGAGCGACTACAGCATTGGAGGGGATATATGAAAGACTTAAAGGTCAGTTATCAGAGGAATCTGAAGAGTAACCAGCTTATATTTGAGCCGGAGGAAAAATATTTGCTTGAATTAAAAAGCAAATATGCCTTTGAACTGGGTATGATAGAGCATAACAATATCAAAAATTTCTTGAAGCCTTTTATAAAAAGGATGAACTCTAAAATGGAGATTTGTTATGATATAAGCTCACTACAGCCGGTATCAAGAATTTTTGAAGTAAAAACATTGAATGTGGAAGAAATAAAATCGTTTATTATCGAAATAATAGCTGCAACAAAATCATTGGAAGAATTTTTGCTTGAAGCATCATCAATAGTACTGGATCCCGAATATATTTTTTCCGATTTGGATCTTAAAAGATTCTCATTTTTATATATTCCAAGAAATGAAGACAATAAGGAAGAGATGAGATTATTATTGGAAAATATTTTAAATAATATCAACAAAGAAGATAAAGAATGTTTGATAACGGTATACGGGATACTGAAGGAATGCCAAAAAAGAGATTTCACTATAAATGATTTAGAAGGAATTTTGGACTGTAATTTAAAGAAGGCGGATAAGGAGCAGGTTGTTTGCGAAGAGATAATTACTGAGAATGTTGACGAAAAAGAGAGGAACAAAACTAAATTCAATATCTTCGGTGGTGTTTTTAAAAATAAAAAAGTGAAGGCTCAGGATGAGGAATCGGAGTTTCTTGAAAAGGTATTTGAAGGTTATGAGTCAAATGTGAATGCCGCATATATAAACGAGGATAAGACTTTATTTACAGTACCTGATGAAGAAATAGGAAGTACCGTACTGCTCACGGATATAAAGATAAAAAGTTCGGGAAGATTTTTAAGAACGGTAAACGGGAAGGAAGACATTGAACTCTCATACTTACCCTTTATTATAGGAAAACAGGAAAGAGTGTGTGATTATGTTCTTAATATTGACGGAGTCAGCAGAATGCATTTAAAATTCTTTGAGAAAGATAATGAAATTTATGCAAGAGATTTAAACTCAAGAAACGGAACTTATATAAACGGCAGAAAGCTTGAAAACGAGGAGAATATAAGGCTGTATAACGGTGATTCCGTCAATATCTGCGGTATAAGTTATATATTGGAGATATAATTATTATTGATAGTTTTCGTATCTATGTTATACTTTATAAAATCATTAAGAAAGTTTTTATGGCTTTTTATTTGTAAAGGGAATAATATTGTAAAAGGCCGTATAGTGATGATTAGGAGAAGAAAGTGAAGGACAAGATACGAATAGTGCTATGCTGTATATTTTTAACAATAGCGGTATATGCAGGATATAATATTATAAAGATACAAAGTGAATATAAAAAAGGTGTGGATACCTATAAGGAAATAGATAAGTATACCATAGAGCAAACGGTGGCACAGTCAAGTGATAATACGGAAGAGACTGTAGAGGAAACCGAAGAAGAAAAGCCATATCCGAAGGTTGATTTTGCAGGATTAAAGGCTGTAAACGGTGATGTTATAGGGTGGATTTATGTACCTGATACGGAAATAAATTATCCGATAGTACATACAACAGATAATGAATATTATCTGGATCATATGGTGGACAGAACCGAGAATCCGGCAGGTGCTATATTTTTAGATACAAGAAACCCAAGTGATTTGAGTGATCTGCACAGCATAATATACGGACATCATATGAAAAACGGAAGTATGTTTGCGGCACTCAAAGGTTATAAAAAGCAGGATTTCTTTGATGAACATAAGAACGGATATTTGATAACCGAAGATGCGGTATATAGAATCGATTTCTTTGCCGGACATGTGGCAAATGTGGAAGAGAACGCATGGCAGCTTGATTTTAGTGACGGTACGGAATTTGATAACTGGATAAAGTCATTAAAAGAAGTATCTGCATTTAAATCAGATGTGAATCCGGAATATGGTGATAAGGTCTTTACTCTGTCAACCTGTAGTTATGAGTTTGATGATGCAAGATTTGTGCTTAGCGGTAAGCTTACAAAAATTGAATAGCTTAAAAATCAATATAAAGGGTTAAGAGCATAAACTGTTCTTGACCCTTTTTTTAAAAGGTGGTAGTATAAATTAAATTCCTACTAATAAAGTAGGGATAAAGGGATAGAATGAAAAGAGGACTTTATGGATATATTAAATGAAGTAAAAAAGATACATGAAACTTTGGTGGAGCTTAGAAGAGATTTCCATCTGCATCCGGAACTCAGTATGAAGGAGTATCGTACAGCTACGAGAATAGAAGAAGAGCTTGATAAGCTGGGTATAGAGCATTACAGAAGTGCCGAAACAGGGGTAATAGGACTTATTAAAGGAACAGGAAAGTCGGAGCCTGCAAAGAATACGGGAGCAGATGAGTCTGAGAGCAATATAGGACATCAGGGAAGTACCAGAGAAGGCAAGGACAGAGTTGTGGCACTCAGAGCCGATATAGATGCACTTCCTATACTTGAAAGAGATGACAGAGCTTATTGCTCAAAAACAGAAGGTGTTATGCATGCCTGCGGTCATGACGTTCACAATGCATCTTTACTGGGTGCGGCTATAATACTTGCAAATAACAGAGAAAAGTTTGCAGGAACGGTAAAACTTATCTTCCAGCCGGGTGAAGAAATAGGTGCAGGTGCACAGGCTATTATTGCAAACGGTGAAGTAAAGGGAGTGGAAAGAATTTTCGGACTACATGTGGCACCTGATTTAAGATGTGGAGAGGTCGGAGTGACTACAGGTATAAACAATGCATCTGTGGACCATTTCAGAATAGAAATAGAGGGAAAGGCTACTCATGTATCAACTCCTCAGATGGGTATAGATGCACTTTACATAGCCGCACAGACTGTTGTGGCATTACAGGCTTTGGTTACAAGGACTACATCACCGATAGATCCTGTGGTTATAGGTGTGGGAATATTAAACTCCGGAACATCTTACAATATAGTGTCCGGCAGCGGAGTTATAGAAGGTACAACAAGAACCACCTCTGCAAAGACCAGGCAGGAAGTGAGAGATAAGGTGCAGGAGACTGCTGAAAATATTGCAAAGATTTACGGTGGAAGCGCAAAGGTTATCTGGACAGATTATACGTCGGCACTTATAAATGATGAGAGGGTTTCAGAAGAGGTCAGAGGCATTGTAAAGAATATTTTCGGAGAAAAGGCGGCAAAGGTAAGACCTATATCTTTAGGCGGTGATAATTTTGCGGAATTTATTATGGAAATTCCGGGGGCATATGCTTATCTTGGAACTTCAAATGAGAGCATTCCAAACAGTTTGATTCAGATTCATAATGAAGGTTTTGATGTAGATGAGAACGCTTTGGACATAGGAGCAACACTTTATGCGGAGTATGCACTAAGGTGGTTAAATGATAAATTTTAAACGAAGATGTGCTTATTTAGGGCATTTTTAAACTTTTTTTAACAGCGATATTATATTATTATTAAAGATTACTTACAAATAGATAACTTCTGTAATAAATCGTTGACATTTAGTTACTCACTTACTATAATTCAAAAAATTAACTTTTGTATTAAAAAAGGAGAGACTTTATGCCAAGAATAACATCGCTTTTAAAGTCCATTTGTGGGAAGATTATGGCAATACCTATGAGACTCACAAAGAAGATGTACAGACAGATGGCTTTGCTCACAATAGGTGGTGCGGTGATCAGTGTCGTTGCATTTTCAAGCAATGGATTTGCGGGAAGCGGAAAAAATGCTGTCAGTGCTAATGTCATAAATTCCGGAGAAGGTGAAACCTTTGAGGATGATATGGAAGACGAGGCAGACGATATTTTGGATAACGCCGGATTAGATAATACAACTGTTGATGAGGATATTGCAAATTTGCCCCGAATAGAGCAAAAGGAGACCGGAAATGAAAAAATGGAGAGACTTCTTGAGGAACGTAGGGTAGCACTTGGATTATCTTCACTTACAGTAGAGGATTATAATAATCTGCTAAGGATTGTTGAAGCTGAGGTAGGTGACAATGATGTCTATGGTAGAACGATAGTAGCCAATGTGGTTTTAAACAGGGTTCGTTCAAGCCATTTTGAAAACACTATAACAGAAGTTATATTCAGTAAAGGACAGTTTTCACCTATAAGGGATAAGAGATTTTTTAAAGTTAAGGTGAGCGAAGCCACTATCAAAGGTGTAAATAATGCACTGATGGGAGAGGACTATTCAAGAGGCGCACTTTACTTTATGGACAGAGCTTATTCTTCAAGCCATGCGGTAGGATGGTTTGATTCATCTTTAACTTATTTGTTTTCTTATGGAGGTCACGAATATTTTAAATAAATTATAGTTGAGTAGGTATGTTTATGGGATTTGAGTTTTACAGTCCCCGGTGGCAATAAAAGAGTTGTACGGGGATTGTAAAATTAAGCCTATATGCTGCTGTTTGAGCTTTAGATGTTAAACAATTTTTTCTTCTAAAAAATCAAAAAAATGCTTGACATTGCAATGCCGCTCATATATAATGCTGTATGTGTCTGAGAGAGACATGTAAATAATCATCGGGGTGTGGCTCAGTTTGGCTAGAGTACCTGGTTTGGGACCAGGGGGTCGCAGGTTCGAATCCTGTCACCCCGATTTGTTTTCTAAAAACATAATATATGAGTCTGTAGCTCAGCTGGATAGAGCATCGGCCTTCTAAGCCGAGGGTCAGGGGTTCGAATCCCTTCAGGCTCACTGATATGCAGGTGTGGTTCAATGGTAGAACATCAGCCTTCCAAGCTGAATACGTGGGTTCGATTCCCATCACCTGCTTTTTATCATAATATATGATATATTATGGTGGGTATAGCGCAGTTGGTTAGCGCGCCAGATTGTGGCTCTGGAGGCCGTGGGTTCGAATCCCATTACCCACCCTTTAATGGGTCATCGCCAAGCGGTAAGGCACAGGACTTTGACTCCTGCATTCGCTGGTTCAAATCCAGCTGGCCCAGTTATATGGAATTGTTACGTAACACCTGAGGGGTGTTATTTTTAGAATAAGCGGTTATGCTTTGGGAGGTGCTTATGGACATTATGCCGATTTTTGCAGGTATTGTAGGACTTGTTATAGTAGTGGCGGTTGCGGTATCGGCCGGTACGATGGGGGCTGTATTCGGTGCTATAGCGGATGACGATGATGATGAAGAGTTTTAAAAAGTGGGGCAGAGATAAAAATCTCTGCTCTTTTTGATTTCCCTTAACTAAATGTTATGGCAAGTATAGAAAATATATATGCATAAAATAAAGAATAGTTGACAGTAAAGTTGAAAAAAGTTTTATTTTAAAGTATTATGATAAGAAAATCTTTTAAAATAAGGAAAGATGGAATATGAAAGCAAATATAACATTGATAAACGGTGACGGTATCGGACCTGAGATAGTAAGAGAAGCAAAAAAGGTTTTGGAGGCTGTCTCACAAAAATATAATCATGAATTTATATATACAGATATAGATATGGGAGGATGTTCCATAGATAAATACGGAGTGCCTTTGACAGACGAAGCAATAGAGATTGCAAAGAGCGGTGATGCGGTACTTTTGGGAGCAGTCGGCGGCAATGTGGGAAATTCAAAATGGTATGATGTTGAACCTAATCTAAGACCTGAGGCCGGACTTTTAAAAATAAGAAAAGAGCTTGGACTTTTTGCAAACTTAAGACCTGCACTTTTATATAAGGAACTTGCAGATGCCTGTCCTTTAAAGACAGAGATAAGCAAAGCAGGTTTTGATATGGTAATAGTCAGAGAGCTTACAGGAGGACTTTATTTCGGAGAGAGATATACCAAAGAGACAGACGGTGTAAGAACTGCGGTGGATACTCTTGTTTACAATGAAAATGAAATCAGAAGAGTGGCTAAGGTTGCCTTTGATATCGCTTCAAAAAGAAGAAAGAAAGTAATCAGTGTAGACAAGGCAAATGTACTTGACAGCTCAAGGCTTTGGAGAAATGTGGTCGAAGAGGTGGCTAAGGACTATCCTGATATTACCTTGGAGCATATGCTTGTAGATAATGCGGCTATGCAGCTTGTAATGAATCCGGGGCAGTTTGATGTAGTGCTTACAGAAAATATGTTTGGTGATATTTTATCGGATGAAGCAAGTATGATCACAGGCTCTATAGGAATGCTTCCAAGTGCAAGCTTAAATGAGAGTAAGCTTGGACTTTATGAGCCGAGTCACGGTTCGGCACCTGATATTGCCGGAAAGAATATTGCAAATCCTATAGCTACAATACTTTCGGCAGCAATGCTTTTAAGTTATTCACTTGGTCTTGATAAAGAAGCGGGTGATATCGAAAATGCAGTGGAGAAAGTTTTAAAGGATGGATTCAGAACCGTAGATATTTATACTGAAGGAATGAATAAGCTTAGCACCTCTCAGATGGGTGACAAGATAGTTGAATATATAAAATGATTTCACAAAAGCAGATTGTGATAGAAAGAGGAAATATGGAAAATTTACGCTCAAATAATATGAAGTCGGGTATGCAGCAGGCACCGAGCAGATCGCTTTTAAATGCTGTAGGTATGACTCCTGAGGAAATGAGAAAACCTATAATAGGTATTGTAAGTTCATTTAATGAGATAGTACCGGGACATATAAACTTAGATAAAATATCGGATGCCGTAAAGCTCGGTGTAGCGGAAGCGGGAGGTACACCTGTTGTATTCCCTGCTATTGCGGTATGTGACGGTATAGCAATGGGACATATAGGAATGAAGTACTCACTTTGTTCAAGAGATTTGATAGCCGACTCTACAGAGACTGTAGCTATGGCACATCAGTTTGATGCACTTGTAATGATTCCGAACTGTGACAAGACAGTACCGGGAATGCTGATGGCGGCGGCCAGACTCAATATACCGACAGTATTTGTATCGGGCGGTCCTATGCTTTCAGGAAGAGTTAAGGGAAAGAACACATCACTTTCAAGTATGTTT
The DNA here is from genome assembly GCF_000296385.1 of Lachnoanaerobaculum sp. OBRC5-5. Classification (GTDB taxonomy): domain Bacteria; phylum Bacillota; class Clostridia; order Lachnospirales; family Lachnospiraceae; genus Lachnoanaerobaculum. Next base: position 2,072,284 of record NZ_JH815185.1, on the reverse strand, counting down.
GAAGCGGTTGGAGCATATGTGGCAGGTAAAATAAGTGAAGACGATGTAATGGAATTTGAGAATAAGACCTGTCCTACATGCGGTTCATGTTCAGGTATGTACACGGCAAATTCAATGAACTGCCTTACAGAGGTCCTGGGAATGGGACTTAGAGGAAACGGTACAATACCTGCGGTATATTCGGAGAGAATCCGTCTTGCAAAAAGAGCGGGATATGCCGTAATGGAAATGTTAAAGAGAGATATCCGCCCAAGAGATATTATGACAAAAGAAGCATTTATAAATGCGCTTACAATGGATATGGCACTTGGATGTTCCACAAACTCCATGCTTCACCTTCCTGCAATTGCTTATGAGGCGGGAGTTGAGCTGAATGTGGATATTGCAAATGAGATAAGTGCAAAGACACCGAACCTTTGTCATCTTGCACCTGCAGGACACACTTATATAGAAGAGTTAAATGAGGCCGGCGGTATCTATGCGGTTATGAAGGAGATATCAAAGCTTGGACTTTTAAACCTTGACTGTATGACGGTCACAGGTAAGACAGTCGGTGAGAATATAAAGAATGCAATAAATCTGGATACGGATGTTATAAGACCTGCCGAGAATCCATATTCAAAGGTTGGAGGAATTGCAGTACTTAAAGGTAATATAGCACCTGATTCATGTGTGGTAAAAAGAAGTGCGGTACTTCCTGAAATGCTTAAGCACTCAGGACCTGCAAGAGTATTTGACTGTGAGGAAGATGCAATTACAGCAATAAAGGGTGGAAAGATAGTACCGGGAGATGTTGTAGTTATCAGATACGAGGGACCTAAGGGAGGTCCGGGTATGAGAGAGATGTTAAATCCTACATCGGCAATTGCAGGAATGGGACTTGATACTACGGTAGCGCTTATCACTGACGGCAGATTCTCAGGTGCATCCAGAGGTGCATCAATCGGACATGCTTCACCGGAGGCGGCTGTTGGCGGACCGATAGGACTTTTACAAGACGGTGATATTATTGATATTGATATCAATGCAAATACAATAAATGCCAGAGTAAGTGAAGAAGAGTTTGCAAAGAGAAGAGAAAACTGGAAGCCAAGAATTAATGAGGTAACAGGTTACCTTGCAAGATACAGAAAGCTTGTTTCAGGTGCTCCAAGGGGTGCGGTTTTAACAGTGGATGAGTTATAGGAGGATAGATGGCAAAATTAAGCGGATCACAAATAATAGTTGAATGTCTTTTAGAGCAGGGTGTTGATACCGTATTCGGATATCCGGGCGGCGCAATACTTAATCTATATGACGAATTATATAAAAATCAGGACAGAATAAGACATATACTTACCAGTCATGAGCAGGGAGCTTCACATGCCGCGGACGGATATGCAAGAGCAAGCGGTAAAGTAGGTGTTTGTCTGGCAACAAGCGGACCGGGAGCTACAAATCTGGTAACAGGTATTGCAAGTGCATATATGGATTCAATACCGGTAGTTGCCATTACCTGTAATGTAGGAAATAATCTTCTTGGAAAGGACTCTTTCCAGGAGGTGGATATATCAGGTATTGTAATGCCTGTAACCAAGTACAGCTTTATTGTAAGAGACGGAAACAAGCTTGCGGAGACTATAAGAAGAGCCTTTAAAATAGCTGTAAGCGGCAGACCCGGACCTGTACTTATAGATATTACAAAGGATGTTACCGGAGACAGCTTTGAATACGAGTATCAAAAGCCTGAAAAGGTAATGCCGACGACAAATGTAAGCGAAGAAGAAATATTAAATGCCGTTTCACTTATAAGAGCTGCAAAAAAGCCATATGTTTTGGTAGGCGGCGGAGCAATCCTTTCAGGAGCAAGCGAAGAACTTAGAACCTTCGTTTCAAAGATAGATGCACCTGTAGCCGATACACTTATGGGTAAGGGAGCATTTGACGGCTCAGACCCGAAATATACCGGAATGGTGGGAATGCACGGAACAAAAACAAGTAATCTCGGAATAACCGAGTGCGACCTGCTTATTGTAATCGGTGCGAGATTCTCAGACCGAGTAATAGGTAATGCCAAGAAATTTGCTAAAAATGCAAAGATTTTGCATATAGATGTGGATGCTGCCGAGATAAGCAAAAATATCAAGGCGCATTACAGTCTCATTGGTGATGCAAGATTGATTTTAAGAAAGCTTAATTCAAGACTTGATCCTATGCACCATGATGAATGGGTGGCACATATTGAAAGATTAAATGATATGTATCCTGTAAGGACTAACAAGACCGGGCTTACAGGTGAGTACATAATAGAGACCATAGATGCAAAGACTGCCGATGATACAATAATCAGTACTGAAGTAGGACAGCATCAGATGTGGGCGGCACAGTTTTATAAGTTTAAGAATCCGAGAACATTCCTTACATCAGGCGGACTTGGAACTATGGGATACGGACTTGGTGCGGCTATCGGTGCAAAGATGGCAGAGCCTGATAAGACTGTAATAAATATAGCCGGTGACGGATGTTTCAGAATGAATATGAATGAAATAGCTACAGCCACAAGATATGATATTCCGCTTATTCAGGTTATTATAAATAACCATGTACTTGGAATGGTTAGACAGTGGCAGAATCTGTTCTATGGAAAGAGATATTCACAGACTGTATTAAGAGACAAAGTGGACTTTGTAAAGCTTGCAGAGGCTATGGGTGCAAAGGCCAAAAGAGTTACTACAAAAGAAGAGTTTGATGCTGTTTTTGAAGAGGCATTAAAATCGAATACAACTTTTGTAATTGAGTGTGAAATTGATTCTGATGAGAAGGTATTTCCGATGGTATCGCCGGGAGCGGCTATATCGGATGCGTTTGATGAGAAGGATTTGAAATTAAATCCGATTAAGTAAACAAGACGGTATTTTGCGAAAAGCAGATTGAAAATATTGTATTATAAGGAGATTATCATGGGTAGAGTATATAATTTTAGTGCGGGTCCCGCAGTACTTCCTGAAGAGGTTTTAAGAGATGCAGCTGCAGAAATGCTTGATTACAACGGTAGCGGAATGTCCGTTATGGAAATGAGCCATCGTTCCAAGGTATATGAAGAGATAATAGAGGAAGCCGAGAAGGATATAAGAGACCTTTTAAATATCCCTGATAATTATAAAGTGCTTTTCTTACAGGGTGGCGGACATACACAGTTTGCAATGGTTCCTATGAACCTTATGAAGAATAAAAAAGCGGATTACATAATCACAGGACAGTGGGCTAAAAAAGCCTTCCAGGAAGCAAAGATGTACGGAGATGTTGTTGCTGTGGCATCAAGCGAGGATGAGACTTACTCATATATTCCGGATTGCTCGGATTTACCTATAAGAGAAGATGCGGATTATGTATATATCTGCGAGAACAATACAATCTACGGAACAAAGTTTAAAACATTGCCGAACACCAAAGGCAAGGATTTGGTTGCAGATGTATCATCATGCTTTTTATCAGAGCCTATGGATATCAGCAAATATGCTTTGGTTTGGGGAGGAGTACAAAAGAATATCGGACCTGCAGGAGTGGTTATTGCAATTATAAGAGATGACCTTGTAACGGATGATGTACTTGAAGGCACACCTTCAATGCTCAGATATAAGATTCATGCGGATAACAAGTCACTTTACAATACACCTCCGACATACAATATTTATATTTGCGGCAAGGTATTTAAATGGATTAAATCTCTTGGTGGACTTGCCGCAATGAAGGAAAGAAATGAAGAGAAAGCAAAGATATTATATGATTTCCTTGATTCATCAAAGCTCTTTAAAGGAACTGTAAGAAAAGAGGACCGTTCACTTATGAATGTACCTTTTATTACAGGAGACAAAGAACTTGATGTGAAGTTTATCAAAGAGGCCGAGGCAAACGGATTTGTAAACTTAAAAGGTCACAGAAGTGTGGGCGGAATGAGAGCCAGCATCTACAACGCCATGCCGAAGGAAGGCGTAGAAAAACTGGTTGAGTTTATGAGAAATTTTGAGAAAGAGAATGCATAAGGAGTTATCATGAGAAAAATACATTGCTTAAATGCTATCGCAAATGTCGGAACGGATATATTTGACAAAAATTATAAGCTTACAGACAATATTGAAGAAGCGGATGCTATTATGGTAAGATCTGCCGCAATGGGAGATATGGAGTTCTCTGAAAATCTCCTTGCTATAGCCAGAGCAGGTGCAGGTGTAAACAATATACCGCTTGAGCGATGTGCAGATGCCGGAATAGTGGTATTTAATACACCGGGAGCAAATGCAAACGGTGTAAAGGAACTTGTAATCTGCGGTATGCTTTTGGCTGCAAGAGATGTTGTCGGAGGTATCGAGTGGACAAGAAGCATCAAAGATTCTGATACTATTGCAAAGGATGTTGAAAAGGGAAAGAAAAACTTTGCAGGCGGTGAGATAAAAGGAAAGAAACTCGGAGTAATAGGACTTGGTGCTATAGGTGCCGAAGTTGCCAATGCCGCAGCTTCACTGGGGCTTGAAGTTTTGGGATACGACCCGTTTATTTCAGTAAATGCCGCATGGAGACTTTCAAGAAAGATAAAGCATATAACAGATATAAATGAAATATTCAGAGAATGTGATTATATTACATTACATGTTCCGCTCACAGATGATAACAAGGGCATGATCGGAAAAAATTCAATTCCTCAGATGAAGGACGGAGTTGTGATTTTAAACTTTGCAAGAGACCTGCTTGTAGATGATGATGAGATGGAAAAAGCGCTTGAGAGCGGTAAGGTTGCAAGATATGTTACAGACTTCCCGAACACAAAGTCTGCAAAGATGGAAAAGGCGATAGTTATACCTCATCTGGGTGCTTCAACACAGGAGAGCGAGGACAATTGTGCGGTTATGGCTGCAAATGAACTTGTAGACTACCTCGAGAACGGTAATATAAAGAATTCCGTTAACTTTCCAAGCTGTGATATGGGAGTATGTCAGGTAGAGGGAAGAGTCGCTCTCCTTCATAAAAATATCCCGAATATGATAGGTCAGATTACTTCAGCATTTGCAAAGAACGGATATAATATTTCTGATCTTACAAATAAATCAAAGGGATCAAAGGCATATACACTTATAGATGTAGAAAACAAGGCAAGCGAAAGCCTTATAAATGAGTTAAATGCTATTGAAGGTATTTTAAAGGTGAGGATTATAAAGTAGTATTTTACCCAAAAAGGGAGTTATATATGGAATTTAGAAAAAAGGAATATGCTCCTTTTGATATTTTTGATAGCGAATGGGCGGTAATAACAGTAGGCAACAAGGAAAAGTTTAATTCCTGCCCGGTTTCATGGGGAAGCCTTGGGAATATTTTACTGTAAGTTTTTTTGATTCTGAGTATAAAAAGGCAATTGCATACCTTGGAAGTCATTCAGGAAGAAATGAAAACAAAATAGAAAATGCCGGACTTACTGCTGTCGCTATAGGTAAGACTACTATGAACAGTATCCTGATGTCTATACTGACGGTCACGGCGGCTGAGAGTCTCATTTTATTCTGCCGGGCTAGATAGAAGAAATTATAGAGTAATATGTGCCTTTAGGCATCAAAGGGGATAAGCTCTTTATGTGAAGATCTTATCCCCTTTTTGTGTGCAATAAAATATTAAAATTTGAAGCTTAGAATCTATTTATATATCCAATTTTTCAATAATCTCTCCATTTTCCTCTTTTTTCATAATCTTTTTAATAATTTCTTCTCCAAGATACCGTGAAAATAAAGTCAAGTCTTTTGATACTTCAAATACAATATTATGTTTTATACTGTCTGTATCAAAACTTAAGTCATACTTATCTTTACTATTCCAATAATTCCAATTTACATCAGTTCTTTCATAGTAAACATAATTTTTATTTTTTGTAATATAAATTCTTTTATTGATGAGTGTTTTTTTATCATCAGATATAAATGTATCTGAATATATCTTTATTCCTTCAAAAAGCTTATATTCCCTAATCCTGTCATTTGAAATATTTAATTTAATCTCGCTATATTCCATATTACCACCTTTCTTTTATAACACTGTTTTGCAGATATTATACTATTTGCAATTTGCCTTTTCAATATAAATCCAATTGAGAATAAAAGAATATGGGGATAGAAGATATAGCTATTGTACACAGGCAAGTTTGACTTCGAGTGTATTGTTTGTGGTTGGCTTCGTCCATTTTTTCGTAATTGCATATGCACTTACTGTGCTTGCTCAATATGTTGAGTAATACAGAAGTATGACTTGAAGTAGATATATTAATGAAATGAATATTATTTTTAAATATATTATTTACAATAATATAAAATCGTGCTATAAATTGACTAAGGAGGTAGAGTTGTGTTAATAACAAGAAGAGTTATAAATAAGAAAGAATTGGAAGAAATAGATGTTTCTAATTTGTACAATCTTACATTAGGAGGAAACCTATGAATGAAAAAAAGTTGTTTAGTGTTTCTTTTTTCATGAATTTTGTGTTTTCTATGCTCACTACATTACTGCCATTGATTGTGTTTAATATTAATGAATCGACAAAAGACATCAATATTGTAATGATTACATTCATCAGCTCATTATTAGTCACACGATTGTTTTCGATTTGGAATTTATTGAAGGCAAAAACAGAAATTGTATTAGGATGTATACTTTTTACTGTTAGTTGCCTTATTTTAGTAATCGAAAGCAATAGTATGGAATGGATGTTTGTGGGATCGCTTTTATTTGGATTATCTATTGGTTTTGTTCCTCCTGCGATTTTGGTGTTACTTAGTGAAAATAAAGATAAGAGAACTTTTAATTTAGGTATATATAATTCTATAGTAGCTATAGCTTCGATATTTTCTCCCATCATTGGTGAAAATATATATTATAAGAATCCATATTTCCTTTTTTTTTGCTGGGTTATATTTGCAAGCATAATGACTATAGTGGCATTATCGTTAAAGAGGGAACAGAACAATGATGAGAGTGCAACAAATTATAAAGCAATTTACAATCTAAAAAAAGTCGTGTTAAATACAATGTTTCAAATTTCATTTGTTATCCTTTTATTTTCGTCGATATCATATGGATCAATAGTTGCTTATTTACCTGTGTATTTTGAGACGTTGAACCGGTCTATTGGAATATACTATTTGTTTTTTTGGGCAGGATATATTTTGATGCAGTTTGTTAGGGAAATTAGGTATAGTTTTTACACAGTGTTATTTACATTGCTTTTTATTTCATTGGGACAACTTTCACTTGTATTATTTGAGGAAGCTTTTATAGTATATTTTTTTGCATGGATATATGGGATAGGCTATGGTAGCTTATTTAAAATATTTTATGTAGAGGTTGGGAACTTTAATACCGAGGAAGAACGAAGCATAGGTTTTTCTGTTTTAAGTTTAATTTCGTATATTGGGGTCGGAATAGCTCCGGTTTTCTTGATACCTTTTAATATTGACTGGAAAATGCTTTTTACCGGGAATCTTTTTTATAGTATAATAGCAATAATTATATTTTTGTTTTTGAGGAAAATATCTATGAAAGATAATGGATAAAATGAGAGCTGTTTCTCAACATTAGGATATGTAAGAAACGAATTTAAATAAAAGTAATGGGATTATAGGAAACCCTTAAATAACATAAAAAAATTATAAGGAGATAATATAACACTTTTAAGAGTGATAACCCTATTTTTTTAGGGCATTTTCCCCAAGAGTCTATTGTTCCTGGCGTTTTACTCATAGAAGCGATGGCTCAGTCAGCAATCCTATTAATGTTATGCATAGGAAATGAGATTAGATTGGATGGGGATAAGTATTTACTAAGTAAAGTTGAAGAAGTAAGATTTAATAAACCTTTATTTCCGGATCAAGAAGCAATTATTGTTTCCAAAATAGAGAGAAGCATACCACCTTTTTACTTTTTCTCATCGAAAGTATATAATGGTTTCGACGATAAAATTTTAGAAGGGAAGTTTATAGTTTTTAAAAAATGAATATGACAGGTAAAGATATTATACTAGGTTTGCTCATTGAGAAGAGTCGAAGTGGATATGAGATAAATGAAGTATTTGAAACAGTATTTAGGTATTTTTATAAAACCAGTTATGGAATGATTTATCCAACTTTGAGGAGGTTGGAGAAAGAACTGTTAGTGGAGAAAAATGTAGTGATTCAAGAAGGAAAACCCAATAAAAATATTTACAACATTACAAAAAAAGGTATTGAAGAATTTCACTGTTATTTGAAATCTCCTATTGATCCAGAAAAAAGAGAATCGGAGTTTCTTGTTAGAATGTATTTCGGTGGAGAGGAGGAAAAAACTATAATAGCCAATTGGCTTAGAAGCCGATTATCTTTATTAGAAAATGATATTAATCAGTTAATGTCAAACCATAAAGAATGGAGGGATAAAATGTCATATACACAAATTATTGCATATGAAATAGGTCTGGCGCAATTTTTGGCGGAAAAACAAGTAATAGAAAATAAGTTGAAAGAATTAACCGAAAAGGTCTAATAGATATTAATTTTATTGAAGACATAAGGTTGTCAAAAAATAAGGATAGCATCCAATTTTATATGTGAATAAAAAAACTAATAAAAATCACTTGAATATTTATATCAGAGAGAATTGGTTTTGGTGGTTCTTATGCTCATACATGCTATGAGAAACCCGATAATAAAATCCAAGGTGAGGATTATAAAGTAAATACATCGGCTCTTCTTATAGAAGAAAACAGGCGAGGTCTTATGGCTTTGCCTGTTTTTATATCCTTAAGTATTTAATAAAAGCTATATGAAATATGGTATTTATGATAGAATTATAGAATCAAATAAAATGGAGGGTAAGATGGCGATAGTAAAATCTTTCAAATGTGTAAGACCGGACAGGGAATTGGTAGAGCAGGTGGCATCCCTGCCATATGATGTATATGACAGAAAAGAGGCAAAAGAAGCGGTGGAAGGTAAGCCCTATGCCTTTTTAAATATCGACAGACCTGAGACTGCGTTTGATGAAAACTTTGATATGTATTCAAGAGAAGCTTATATAAAGGCAAGGGATTTATATGCCGAATTTAAAGATAAGGGTATATATAAAAAAGATGATGTAGAAAGCTATTATCTGTATGAGCTTACTATGAATGGAAGAAGCCAAATAGGCATAGTGGGGCTTGCAAGTGTGGATGATTATCTGAATGATATTATAAAAAAACACGAAAATACCAGAGAAGAAAAAGAAATTGACAGGATAAAACATGTGGACACTGTAAATGCGCAGACAGGACCGATATTTTTGGCATATAAGAAAAATGACGATTTAAAAAAGATAATCTCGGAGAATATATCGGATGCCCCTTTATATGATTTTGTATCGGATGACGGAATAGGCCATAGAGTATGGAAGGTGGATAAAGCTTATAATGAGCAGATAAGAGAATGCTTTGAAAATATAGAGTCTCTGTATATAGCTGACGGACATCACAGAGCCGCTTCCGCAGTAAAGGTTGCTTTAAAGAGAAGGCAAAATGAAAACAATCCGAATGCGGAGTACAATTATTTCCTGTCTGTAATATTTGATGAAAGGCAGCTGCATATTTTGCCTTATAACAGAATAGTGCTTGATCTTAACAAAAAAAGCGTGAAAGAAGTTATGAGCCTTATAACTGAAAATTTTGATGTAACAGAGAGTCCTGTACTTGAAGAGATAGGTGACAGAGGCGAGTTCGGAATGCTTGTTAAGGATAAATTCTATATTTTAAGTGCAAAGAAAAAAGTACTTGATTCGGTATCGGGTGACGTTATAAAGAGTCTTGACGTGTCAATATTGCAGGATTTGGTACTTGAACCCATATTCGGAATAAAAGACCCGAGAACGGACGAAAGAATAAAATTTGCAGGTGGAATAAGAGGGGTAGGATATTTAAAGTCAGAGATAGACAATGACAGAGGCAAGGTTGCATTTTTGATGTATCCTACATCAATGGAGGAGTTATTTGCTGTAGCTGATGAAAATAAGCTTATGCCTCCGAAATCCACATGGTTTGAGCCTAAGCTCAGAAGCGGAATTTTTATACATGAAATTTGATGAAAATTATCATATCATTTTGCCGACAGATAAATATGAGGATATGGTAAGGCTTTGGATGCATTCTGACGGCGGTAGGATATTTAGACAGAAGCTTAATGATTTTGCGGGGCAGATGAATGTTCACTTTAATATGGTCAGGATAAAAAATGTAAAGACTATATGGGGGAGTTGTTCTTCAAAGAAGAATTTGAACTTTAACTTTAAGCTGTTCTTCTTACCTGAGGCATTAATTGACTATGTATTCGTACATGAACTTGCACATCTAAAACATATGAATCATTCCAAAGCTTTTTGGAGTGAGGTGGAAAAGCAGATACCTGATTACAAGAAAAGAAGAGAAGAACTGAAAAGATATATTTGATATGGAGTAAGATATGACAAAAGAGGAATTTTTGGACGGACTGATGAAAGCTCTGGCTTCCACAGGTTCACAATCTCTTATAGCGGAAAATATAAGATTTTATTCGTCATATATTGATGATGAGCTGTCAAAGGGAAGAAGTATAGATGAAATCATGGAAGAACTGGGTGAACCGAGGCTTATTGCCAATTCTATAAAGGTTGCCGCAGGATATGACGATGTATTTGTAGGCATTGACAATGAGACATATGAAAATACAGCCTCAAAAACCGGAAATTATGAAGAGAATGAAAACTATAGTGACAGAAAAGATAACAGTTTTAAAACGTATAATTTTTCAGGCAACAGCCTGATAATACCTATAATTATTGCGATAGCGGTTTTAGTAGTGATTGTGGCTGTGGTTGCTGCGGTATTTTCATTTTTGGCACCTGTATTACTTCCTGTGATAGGAGTGCTGCTTTTGGTGGCTTTAATAAAGGGGATTTTAGGAAAAGGAAATTATAAATTCTGAGTTGTTACAAAAGTGTTACAAAAATTAACTTTTGAAATAAAATCGAAATATAAAATTCGGTTGCCAAAATCTGAAATATCTTTGTTATAGTTGATAAAAACAAAAAATATAAATATTTATTTCAAACGAATAATGACTTCTTAACAACTTTGATAGATTTTAAAAACTTCAAAATGGACTTTTATAGGATAAAACTTGTAAGAGATTAACAAATAAAGGTTATAAATACGATGTTTACATGGTATTTATAACCTTTTTGCCATTATAAAAAGGTATAGGAAAAAGATATTAAAGCTTGAATAAAAAGCTTGACATATTCTCTTAGTGAGTTTATACTAAGTTTCGTAACATTTACTTAACAAACATAAATCGTTTGTAATTATTAAAGATTTAAATTCCGGACGGACCGGGTTTAGCATAGAATAGATTTAAGGAGCCGAAAATGAAGAACACAAAGAGAATTATAATTGGAATATTATCAGCATTGACTATCAGCACAATTTCACCTGTTACATCCTTTGCAACAACATCAATTAGAAAAGTTGCAAACTTTCATGAGGAAGTGTTGAGGGGACCGGCTCTTAAAAGCGGTACATATATAGTTACAGTACAGGCAAATACACTTGATATATATAAGAGCATGACATCAAACGATACAATCGGTAAGGCAAACAAGGGTGACGTATTCCAGATACTTGAAGATATGGGTGGCGGATACGCAAAAGTTTCATATAATGATGTAGAAGGATATATTTCTATAAAGGATGGAGACACTTCTATAGATGAGATGGATTCAGCGGAAGAGGCTGCCGCTTCAGCAACAAAGAGCATAGTTCAGGCTATAGCTTCAAATAAGAGAGAAGAGATTGCAAACTTTGCAAAGACTTTTGTAGGCGGCAGATATATCTACGGAGGAACAAATCCTTATATAGGCGCAGATTGCTCAGGATTTGTAAAATATATTCTTGCAAATGCTGCAGGTGTTTCACTTCCAAGAACATCTTCAGAGCAGTCAACCAGAGGTACTACAGTTGCAAGTGCAGACCAGCTTCAGCCGGGCGACCTTCTTTTCTACGGTTCAGGCAGATCTGTAAGCCATGTTGCTATGTATATCGGAGACGGTAAGGTGGTACATGCTTCATCTTCAAGAACAGGAATAATTATTTCAAACTATAACTATAGACCTGTAATTCGTATGGCTAATGTTATAGGATAATGTTTGTATAATAAGAACCGGCTACCCATTGTAAAAGGCTTTGGGTAGCTTTTTTCGTCTAAATTTAAGAAAGAGATTCATATTTTTACTAATGTTATTGTAGTATTAACCAATTCTTTGTGTTAAACTATGCTTATGAAAGATAAAAAGAAAGAGTAGGCGAGGAAAGGTTATGATTGAACTTGGTTTAAATGAGAGGGAAGGTCTGTCTGAATTGGCAACAGATGATATATTGGTCAGGCTTGCACTTGCCGGCAAATGCGGAAAAGTATGGATACCGGCCACAGGCACAGCTTCATACTGTGTTATAAAGGTATATCACTATATGTATATAGTAGGAGTTACTCCAAAGAAGGACAGAGCTGTTTCCTTGTGGGGAACTATTGCAAGACATGGAGAAGGAGCCTATATAATTCCAACTTCAGAGTCATGGATAGACTGGCTTGTAGAAAATATAGATTGCAGATATAGAAATTTCTCAAGATATCTTTTAGCTTTTAAAGGTGTTGAGAACAGAGCACTGTTGGAAGAGTTAAACGGGGCGCTTGAGGAAGGTTTGAATATTGATAATGTCAGACCGGATGATTATGATGCCTTGTTAAAGGATATGTGGAGCGAAGATTTCGCCGCATGTTTTGATAACAGAGATGAATTTGCCAAAGATGCGACAGGATATATGGTATATAAAGACGGAGTCGCATTAAGCGGTTGTGCGGGTAGAGCATATGGCGACGAATTTATGGAGCTTGTTTTTGCTACAAATCCTGACTACAGGAGAAGAAACCTTGCGCTCACGGCAGCATCAAATGTGTCACTTTATCTGGAAGATAAAAAAATAAATCCTTATATAGATGTTAGAAATCAGCACTCTGTAGAGTTGGCCTCAAGACTTGGGTTTGAATTTATAAAAGAATATCAGGTATACCAAATTTATAATACAGAGGATGAAATCTAAGTAAAAATAATTTAGAATATAGGGGTGGCGAAAGTCACCCCTATATTTATGTCAAAAGGTGGTAGTATGGATAAGATAAGCCCTGCAAAACGTCTTAATAATAATAAGAGAGGCTATTTGATAATCAATGCAAATCAGGGAAAGCATAAGATTGCATTGATTAGGGATGTGAAAAATGAGTATGACACTCTTGCGAATTTATCAAGTGAAATTTTAAAGAATTCACTTGTAATAGGATTTGCGGAGACTGCAATATCGATAGGAGCTACTCTTGCAAGCAGTGCGGGAGCTTTTTTCATGCAGACAACCAGAGAAAATATATGTGCACAAAATGAGTATATACATTTTACAGAGGCACATAGTCATGCTATGGAGCAAAGACTGGTACTTGAAGATATGGAAAAGATATATAATCAAGTAGACAGAATAGTATTTGTTGAAGATGAGATCACAACAGGAAATACTATATGGCATTGTATAGAGGAGATTGAGAGCATATTTAAAGGTGGAAAAAAATATGCCATAGCACCTCTTACAAATACATTGTCGGAAGAAAGAAGAAAATTCTTTAAAGAAAAGAATGTGGATATAGTCTATATAAGAGATATAGATAAAGAAGGTTTTGAAGACGATGTGGTCGATACTTTGACCAATGGCGATGTGTACAGAATCAACGCTACATTAAGCAGCGATGATGTAAAAACAATTAATTTTAAGACGGATATCAGAACAAGAAGGCTTTTAAATATAAAGGATCTGGATGCGGAGACAGACAGGCTTGGAGAGTTCTTGGAAGAAAGAATTAATCTAAAGACTCTGTTGAAGGATAAAAAGACTGTAACGGTACTTGGAACTGAAGAATTTATCTATGTCCCGATAAAACTGGCAGAGTATATAGATACCGTTTCAGATGCAGATGTATATGTGCACTCATCTACAAGAAGTCCTATTGAGGTATCAAAGTTAGAGGATTATCCCCTTCATACCAGATATGAGGTAAGAAGTATATATGATAAAAACAGACAGACCTATATATATGATTTGAAGGAGTCTGATATATTCTTCCTTGTTACGGACGGAAAAGAAATTGAAGGAGAAGCCGATATCCTGGAGGCAATCAGACTTTCAGGAAATAAAAATATATATTTGATCAGGTGGGATAATGAAGAGTAGTTACAAAGAAAGCGATGTCATTTTCCTCTTAAAGGATGTTACGGGACTGGTAGAACCTCTGCCAAGTGTGGAAAGGGAAAAGCTTATACAATCAGGAATGCATTACAGTGAAATGCTGCCGATAGAGTATATACCCACAGAAGAATATATGAAAATATATTTTGATTCATTCAAGGTTTTCGGACAGAAAATGGCGGATTCTCTTGCATCTTTGGCAGATAAAGTGATAGAAAAAAGAGGGAAAAATGTGGTTTTGGTCTCTCTGGCAAGAGCAGGTACTCCGATAGGAGTGCTGCTTAAAAGATATATAAAGTGGAAGTATGAAACCGATGTGGCACATTATTCCGTTTCTATAATAAGAGACAGGGGCATTGATGATAATGCTATGAAGTATATACTTGCACGTCACAAGGCCAAAGATATTCTTTTTGTAGACGGTTGGATAGGTAAGGGTGCAATACTTAAGGAATTAAAATCGGCCTGTGAAAATTATGAAGGGGTATCTGAGGAACTGGCAGTGGTATCTGATCCTGCAGGTGAGACGGAGCTGGCAGGCACTTATGACGATATCTTTATTCCAAGCTCCGCCCTTAATGCTACGGTATGCGGACTGGTAAGCAGGACTTTTCTTAGATACGATATAATAGGTAAAGACGATTTTCACGGTGCGGTCTACTATAAGGAATATGAAGAAAATGATTTGAGTTATCACTTCATTGAAAATATAGAAAAGCTTTTTAAAAAATATGTAAAGGATGATAGTATCAGAGGAGCAAGGGGAATTATTGAAGTAAAAAAGCTGGCGGATAAATACGGTATAAAGGATATAAATCTTATAAAGCCCGGCATAGGAGAGACTACAAGAGTACTGCTTAGGAGAGTTCCTTGGAAGATACTTATAGATGAAAGATATAAGGATGATAAAGAACTTAGGCATATCATAAAGCTTGCCGGTGAAAGAGAAAGTGAAATAGAATATACATGCTTAAATAATTATAAATGCATGGGAATAATAAAGAAAATGAAGGACATTTAAAAAATGTGTGAGTGGGAAAGACTCACACATTTTTTAATATTTTTTAACGCCGAAGTACTGTGCAAGTAATATAACTTCCATTGCCCAACTGTAATGAATCTTCGGTTCATTTATTCTGGTATTGTTAACATTGGGACAGGAACGATACATCTTCTTGTCATCAAGTACACTTAGAGCATCATCATAGTCAATACTTGGAACTTTATAGGCATCGTTTACCACAAGTATCTGTTTCGGATGCACAACCGTTTTACCTACAAAACCGTTTAATTTATCAAGCTCAATTTCCTTTCCCAGACCTTCCTGCCAGCCGATACCTGCATAGTATTCATAGGCAGGTGCCGATATTATATAATCACTTGAAAGAGTTGCGATAATGTCGGACAACAGTCCGGCAACCGGACCGCTTTGATATATAGTTTCATCAACTCTGTGCCTGACGCAGAGCATATTGAGTATACTGCCTGCCGCAACCAAAATATTTAAAACATAGTCCTCATATGCGGTAAGTTTTTCCTTAATTGCATACAGATAATTATGTCTGTTTCGAAGGTCAAGAAGTGATACACAATCAAGTTCAGGTAATATATACACAGGAGTGGAAAGTACCGAATTTATTCTTTGCATTTCATAAATATATATATCGGCATTTGATACGGAAAAGTCGGGTAATATAAAGCCGGTAATCATATCCAGTAAGCTGCCGAATTTTTTATACAAGTGGGCTATATGTGAGGTGGAAAGCACTTTTATAAACAGTTTAGGTATATAGAACTCTCTCTCTTTTTTTGAAACAAACAGTTTATCCAAGGTCTTTATAAGTATATTCTCAGCTTTATCCGCTTCGGCATCATTACTTGCCATGTCAAATGAAAAAGCTAAAGAAAATGGAATATTAAATCTTTCAAGCATTATATCGTCTATAATACCCGTGTTATTTGCATCGGTATAAAGCAGTGCACCCACGCTATAGTAAATACTGGAATCTTTCATGACCAACCCCTGTCAAAAAATATTGAATATAGGCTTATATTTTTCGCTAATATTGATATAATTATACCATATAATATATAATAAAAGAAAGACAGATTTTAATGGAGCAAGTATGCCGAAATATAGATTGAATCCTATAAATATAAACAGTATTACAGAGTTTGGAAGAGTAAGGGGTAACAGAACAGGTGAAATAAGAAACACCTACATGGTAAAGTTTACAGGTGCAAACGCAAATACAAATAAGGAAATAAATGAACTTAGAAAATATCTGAAATCTGAGATGAAGCAGGGAAGGATATACTATAAATATCTTGACTCATTGGATATAAAGAGCGATTGTATGGAGCAAAAGCGGGCTTATGAAGCTTTTATATCCACATGTCATTTTGATACGGCTTTAGTGAGACAAAATAATATAAGTGAAAATGAGCTTATAGAAGCGGTAAAGGAAATGCAAAAACTCCTGCAAAAGTACAAGAAGAATATTTCGGATACAATAGAAAAAAATATAATGGTAAAGCTCTTATATTGGCTTGAAGATAATTTTTCGGATATCAAAATAAACGGAGATAAGAATATAAAGGTTGTAGCGGAGAATATACAAAAGGAATCGGAAATCTATTTTTTTGTTTTTCTTAATTTACTCGGTATGGATGTATGCCTGCTGCAGTACTCAAAAGATATCTCCGTACCGGATGAATATTTTTACACAAAAAAGCTCGGTGATTTTTATGACGGCAAGATGATATATGAGCAGGATGAGCCTACAGAAAATTATCAGATACAACAGCCTACCGATACCGGAGCGAACGGAATGAATGCCGCACCGGTAAATACGGGGGGTGAGAGAAAAACGGTTACCATAAGTCTGGCATCCACCAGAAGAAAAGACAGAGACTCTAAAACTAAGGCGGTTAGTGTTTCACCCGCAGTCGCACCGGTTAACAATCATCCGAATACAGGTGGAAGTACTTCCGCCAGCACTCAGATACCTGCTGTAAATGTGAGCAGAGATAGAGAATTAAGCTATGTGGAACTTGCAAGACTGTCAACATCAATTGTAATGATAGCGGTATTTGACAACCGTAAGAAGCTTCTTGGAACAGGTTCGGGTATAATGATCGGTAGAGACGGTTTTATACTCACCAATAATCATGTTATAAGAGGCGGATATTATTTTGAGGTAAGAATAGAAGATGATGAGAGAATATATGAGACAAATGAGGTTATAAAATATCATCATCATCTGGACTTGGCAATAATAAGAATTTCAAGAGTGTTAAATCCGTTGAGGCTGTATAGCGGAAAAGAAAGTCTTGTAAGAGGGCAAAAGGTAGTGGCAATAGGAAGCCCTCTGGGGCTTTTTAATTCGGTTTCAGACGGTATTATATCAGGCTTTAGAAATATAGATAATGTGGATATGATACAGTTCAGTGCACCTACATCGCCGGGGTCATCAGGAGGAGCGGTACTGAACATGTACGGAGAGGTAATCGGCATAAGCACTTCAGGTTTCAGTGAGGGGCAGAATATAAATCTGGCTGTACCGTATGATGCAGTATATAATTTTACGAAGAGCTTTATAAGATAAGAAAAGTTTTGACTTGAAAGGGGATGAATGCATGTTATTGCATCAGAAGATAAAAGGGCTTGAAGACTTTTTTAAAAGGCAAAGTGAAAGAAAGCCGAAGGGAGTATATTTTTACAGAGTAAATTCCTATGATGAAACAATACTTGAATTTATCAGAAAATACTATGAATTGGCCAAGAGAGAAGGGGCAATCATAGATAAAAGTATAGAAAATCCTACTGCGGACAATATAGCATATTTTAATGAAATAATCGGAGATAAATATGTTCACGGACCGGGATTTATGGCTGAGGCTTTAAAAAAATGGCTGCCGAGAATTAAAGATTATCAGAGGGCATCCATAGCCGACGGAATTTATGATACCTTGGAAGTTTTAAGGCGTCAGGGTAAGAATATAGATATCTTGAAGAATAATTTTATAAGGATAATGTGCTGGCTCTATTATAATTTTTACAATATTATGGAAAAACTCGGAAACGACGATGTACCTAAGATTATATTCTGGGGGAATGTAAATTTTTCAGAGCTGTCAACTTTAAAAATACTTTCAAATGCCGGTGCGGATATTATTCTGGTTCAACCGGGCGGTGATTCAAAGTATATGGCAATAGATCCGAAGTCCGAATACTCTATAGATTTGGGAATGGGAAGTGAGAGCTTTCCGGCAGGATTTGATCTGCAGTGGCTGTTAAAGCAGTATGATGAAGATAAAAGTAAAAAGCTTTTGTACAGCAATAAATCAAATGCCGTTGCCAATACAAATGCATGGCTTAGCGGAGATCTCTTTGAGGATTTAAAGAATACAAGAAGAGGTGAGAATACAAGGTTTTTCTACAATATGTTTGCAAGAATAAACGGTTGTGACAATAGAAACACCTATGTGAACAATCTGTATTTGCTGTATCAGGATTTGAAAAAAGCAAACAGAAGCATAAAGGTGATAAACAATAAAATCACAAATCCGAGTGTGGACGAGATTTCAAAAATAAAAAGAGGCAATTATGCCAATGAAAATCAGCTTATAACGGACCTGAAGAAAAATATCAATCTAAAGAGCAATACCTTTGTGGATGTGGCAAGGGATGCCTTTGTGGATACCATGATAGAGACAGGTAAACTGATGAATATGGATCTCAATAAAATGATGAATAAGGGAATATATATTTTATGCTGGTTCCAAAGATATATACCGGATCTGCTTGGAAATACCGATATTCATTCACCTGCTCCCATACTTATATACTTCGGAAATGTGGAAACCGATACGGAGAGTCTGTTCTTAAATATGGCGGCAAAGCTGCCGATAGATGTGATTATCTTTAATCCGGAAAAGAAAGAGGATAAACTTACCGGAGAAAGATTATATGAGGTACATTTTGAAGAGACTTTGAAAGTAAATGAATATCCTACAGACGGAAACAATCTTTCAATGGGTACAATGGCATATAATGCCGAAAGAGATCTGGATACTATGATGTATTCTGATACCGGAATGTACAGAGATATGCAATTTTCCAAGGCCAATATTATAAAACTTTCAACTACTTATGAAGAAATAGGTATTTATTGGAAGCAGGAGGCGAGGTTTAGACCGAATTTTTCCACAGTCGATGATGTTGTAAATATTCCTGTAATGTTTGCCAAGATATCAGGTGTGGCAAACTCGGATACAGATACATATTTTCAAAATATCAAAGACCTTATAACAGATACAACATTGATATATAAGAATGAGAGTATATACGGAAGAAACTGCACCGTGGCAGCAGGGGTACCGTCTTTTTTCAAGAACGGAAGACTTGACAGAGAGGGAATAAAGCAGTCACAGATTTATAAATATGACTATTTAAGAGCTGAGACTCAGGATTATATTCTTGATAAATTGTCGGAGCTTTTAAGGAGAAAGACTATAGCGGGAACAAGACAAAACGGTACGGAATACAAGATAATTACAATTGTTTTAGATTTACCTAAGGAAATTTTAAGATTTATACAAAGCTTTGATTTTACAAAATGTCCGCCAAAGCTTATAATAGTAAATACAACGGAATCTGTTATTTCGTTGGAAGACAGCATAATTGTTGCTTTTTTGAATCTGATAGGATTTGATATAGTATTTTTTATACCTACAGGTTATGATAATGTAAGCAAATACTACAACTCTCAGATAATGGAAGAGCATATAATCGGCAATTATCTTTATGATATAGCCATACCGGATTTCAATAGACTGAGGTCTGTGAAGGAAAAGAAAAAATCATTTTTTTCAAGACTTTTTGGTTAATGAAAACTAATATTGAGCCTTTGTGACATTTTGGAACGAGGCATAGGAGGAAAGATGGGACTTGATTTTTCAAAAGCAAAAACCGTAGAAGCTGAAGCGGTAACAAGCGACGTTGCAGAGAATGAAGCATTACCTACCGTTCAAACCTTTGATATTGCAGTAGAGTCTGCAAAAATCAAGAATGAACTGGCGGATTCGGCAGAGGTTGATGCACTTGTAAGCAAGATAGAACTTGACAATCTTGACAGTATTGTTACATTTGGTGGCGAGGTTGCTACAGAGATATCAAAATCTTCAGATTTGGTACTCAACAGTATGAACATCGCTCAGATTGAGGAAACCTCAAAGATGTTGGGTGTTCTTACCAATATCATGAGCAAATTTGATATTGAAGAGATCAGACAGGAACCGGGTCTTTTTGACAAGCTCTTCGGCGGTATAAAAAAGCAGCTGGATAAGATAATGACAAAGTATCAGACCATGGGCGGTGAAATAGACAAAGTGTATGTAGAGCTTAAGGGCTATGAAGGTGAGATCAAAGAGACCAATAAAAAGCTCAATACCATGTTTGAATCAAATGTAAATTATTATCATGATTTGTTAAAATATATCATGGCAGGTGAGCAGGGATGTAAGGAACTGGAAGGTGCTATAGCAGAGAGAACTGCAGAGATGGAGCGCACAGGTGATAAGTCAATGCAATTTGAGCTTACAACTCTAAACAATGCACTTATGATGCTTGAGCAAAGAACTCAGGATTTAAGAGTTGCAGAGAATGTTGCCATGCAGACTATTCCAATGTTAAAGACTATGGAATTCAGTAATATAAATCTTATAAGAAAGATAAATTCGGCTTTCATTATTACATTGCCTATTTTCAAGCAGAGTCTTGCACAGGCTATTATGCTCAAACGTCAGAGATTACAGGCTGAGGCATTATCTGAGCTTGATAAAAAGACCAATGAAATGATTTTAAAGAATGCCACAAATACTGTTGAGCAGGCAAAGCTTACAGCTCAGATGGCTTCAGGAAGTTCTATAAAGGTGGATACTTTGGAGAAGTCTTGGAGAACTATTGTAAACGGTATCGAAGAAACAAAGAGAATTCAGGACGATGCCAGAAGACAAAGAGTTGAAGATAAAGCTAAACTTGAAAATATTAAAAACGAATTTTATAAGAAATTCGGTGTATAATAAAGGAGGATTTTATGCCAATAAATTTATCTAAAGGACAAAAAGTAGATCTTACAAAGACAAATCCGGGACTTAAGAAAGTTATCGTAGGTCTTGGATGGGATGTAAATGCATTCGATTCAGGTGCAGACTTTGACCTTGATGCAGCTGCGTTTATGGTAGGGGCAAGTGGAAAATGCCCTACAGAAAAGGACTTTGTTTTCTATGGAAACTTAGTACATCCTTCAGAGAGTGTTACACATATGGGTGATAACTTGACTGGAGAGGGTGACGGTGATGATGAGCAGATCAAGATTGATCTTTCAAAGGTTCCTGCAAATATTGAGAAGATTGCATTTACAGTTACTATATATGATGCGGATTCCAGAAGACAGAACTTCGGTCAGGTTTCAAATGCTTATATCAGAATTTTAGATGAAGTGACAGGCGCTGAAATCATCAGATATGACCTTGGTGAGGACTTCTCTATTGAAACAGCGGTAGTTGTAGGTGAACTTTACAAGCATGCGGGCGAGTGGAAGTTCAACGCTATAGGAAGTGGCTTTGGTGGTGGACTTGCTGCACTTTGCAATCATTATGGTATAGATGTAGCTTAAGTTACATATTAGATGTATTTAGGAGGACGTATGTCTATTAGTTTACAAAAAGGACAAAAGGTAAGTCTGTCAAAGGAGAATGCAGGCTTAAAGAAAATAATAGTTGGTCTTGGATGGGATGAGGCACCAAAAGCAGGTGGAGGTGGTGGATTTTTGTCATCACTCTTTGGCAGCAGTCAAAGCCAGGATGGAAATATAGATTGTGACGCTTCAGCTTTTCTATTGCAGGGCGGAAGATTGGTTAATAAGGGAGACGTTGTTTATTATGGAAATCTTCGCCATTCATCAGGTACAGTCATTCATATGGGTGATAACTTGACAGGAGCAGGAGAGGGAGATGATGAACAGATCACTATAGACCTTGCAAGTATACCGGAAGTTTATGATAAAATTGTTATTGTCGTAAACATTTATCAGGCAGTGCAAAGACATCAAGAGTTTGGAATGATAAGAAATGCGTTTATAAGACTTGTAGACGCTTCAAACAATAAAGAGATTCTTAAGTACAATCTTACAGAAAATTATTCGGGAATGACTGCAATGATTTTTGGTGAGGTATACAGACATAATGGTGAGTGGAAGTTCTCAGCTGTGGGACAGGGAACTACAGATCCGGGGATTGGAGAATTAGCAAATAGATATATCTAATAAATTTTTATAATATAGAAAATTTTATACTTTTAATTATCATATATTTGCTATAAAATAGCATTTGTAATTAATATTACGGGAGATGGCGTTCGCTGTCTCCCCAAAATTTTGAAAGAGGAAATTATATGAAATTTACCGGTTTGACTGAAAAGGAAGTTGAAAAGTCAAGGCAGGATCATGGCTCAAATGTAATACCTGATTCGGAACCTACCACCTTTTGGCAGGAGTTTAAGGAGACATTCAATGATCCTATGATCAGGATACTTCTTGCTATCGCAGTACTGATGATAGTAATGTTTTTCTTCGGCTATGCTGAAATTTATGAACCGCTTGGTACTATTATTGCGGTAATAATAGTAGCCTTTGTATCTGCAAAGACAGGTGTTGCAAGTGATACCAAGTATCGTGAGTTAAAGGACAACACAAAGAAGGACACATGTAAGGTCTACAGAAACGGTCTTGTAACCGTTATAGATGTGGATGATGTAGTAGTAGGAGACTTTGTACTTTTACAATCGGGAGATAAGATACCGGCAGACGGTATTTTAATAAACGGAGATTTAAGAGTTGACAACTCAGCCCTAAACGGAGAGGCTGAGGAGTGCAAGAAAACTGCAGCAAAAGAGGGATTTGAGTTAAAAGAGGATATCACAGGTGATACATTTGTAGATGCTCATTCACTCTTTAGAGGTGCTGTAGTATTTGACGGAGAAGGTGTTTTAGAGGTTAAGAGAGTCGGACTTAAGTCCATGATGGGTAAGATGGCTCTTGAAATGAATGAAGACGATCCTGATTCACCACTTAAGGTGAAGCTTGGAAAGCTGGCGCATCAGATATCAATTTTCGGATATGTGGGTGCTACGGTAATAGCAATACTTTATTTCGCTTACTTTATAGTAAGAGCAGGCGGACTTGGCAACTATTTTGCTATGGGACCACAGACAATAGTGCAGGACCTGATAAAGGCTGTTACTCTTGCAATAGTTATTATCGTATGTGCCGTTCCTGAAGGATTGCCTTTAATGATATCCTTGGTACTTATGCAAAACACCAGCAGAATGCTTGATCATAACGTACTTGTAAGAAAGGCGGAAGGTATCGAGACTGCAGGTTCACTGAATATACTGTTCAGTGATAAGACAGGAACTATTACAAAGGGAAGCCTTGAAGTAGTGGATTTCTTCCTTGCAAACGGAAACTCAATTGCTATACCGGATCTTAGCGATCACAGCAAGGTAAAAGGTCTTATAGATATTGCAATAGGTAAGAATACTCAGTCATTGTTTGATGACAGAGGCGTGGTAATAGGCGGTAATGCAACAGACCAGGCATTGATGAAGTTTATTGGACATGCCACTTTTGATGCATTACAAAATGAGAAGAGCCTTGTAGTGGGAGCACATCAGGGATTTAACTCAACAAATAAATTCAGTCAGGCAAGAATAGATTCTCTTGATAAGACATTCTATAAGGGTGCACCTGAGAGACTGCTTGCAAAGGCGAAGAAGTTCTTGGATGAGAACGGTGAAGTAAAGACAATTGATAAGGCTGTGCTTGACAGAAAGATTGATGAGCTTGCAGCAAGAGCTATGAGAGTTTTGGCATTCGGATATTCAGAGAAGGCTCTTGTAGAAAACAGTATAAATGATGATATAGTTATCATAGGCTTGGTAGGTATCAGAGATGATGTAAGACCTGAGGCTAAGGATGCTATAGCTGAGGTTATGGGAGCAGGTATTCAGGTAGTAATGATTACAGGTGACAGACTTGAAACAGCTATCGCTATCGCAAAAGATGCAGGCCTTATACAGTCTGCTTCGGACAGAGCGCTTTCATCAGCGGAACTCAATGAAATGAGTGATGAAGAAGTAAAGAAACTTATACCTCATATCAGAGTTATCGCAAGAGCTCTTCCTACAGATAAATCAAGAATGGTAAGACTTTGCCAGGAGATGAATCTTGTTGTAGGTATGACGGGAGACGGTGTAAACGACTCACCTGCACTTAAGAGAGCAGATGTGGGATTTGCTATGGGTAACGGTACAGAGGCTGCCAAGGAAGCCGGTGAGATAGTAATTCTTGATGATAATTTCAGATCTATAAAGGATGCTATACTTTATGGTAGAACTATCTATCACAATATCCTTAAGTTCTGTAAATTCCAGTTGGTTATAAATGTTACTGCGGTTATAGTAAGTGCCATCGCTCCTTTCTTCGGAGTGGAAGAGCCGCTTAAGGTAACTCACCTTCTGTTTGTAAACCTTGTAATGGACGGTCTCGGAGCTATAATGCTTGGAAATGAGCCGGCTAAAGAAAGCTACATGATGGAAAAGCCAAGAAGAAGAGATGAGAATATCATCAGCAAAAACATGGCCATTCAAATTTTAAGCATGGGACTCTGGCTTACAGTACTCAGCTTTATATATCTTAAGGTTCCGTTCTTTGCAAATCTGTTTGACGGCAATGAGGAAGAGCTTCTTACAGGATATTTTGTACTGTTTATAGCAAGTGCACTCTTTAACGGATTTAATGTAAGAGATGAAGGATTCGGAATATTTAAGGGCTTTAATGAAAATACAGGATTCCTTAAAGTGTTCTTTGCAATAATCATAGTACAGGCGCTTATAGTAAATGCAGGTGCTATACCTTTTGCACCTTTCCAATTTATCGGAAAAATGTTTAGCTGTGTACCGTTTAGTGTACAGGGATGGATAGTAATATTCATACTTGCATTCACAATGATACCTGTAGATATACTCAGAAAAGTTGTAATGAAAACATATAAGAATGCTTAATAAGTAATACTGGGCTGTCGCTTGCGACAGTCCTTTTTTATTGGAATATAAATATATACGTTATTGTATTTTGGACATATATACGGTAAAATGAGATTATTATATACAATCTAAATTCTAAAAGTTCTAAATTTCAAAAATGATCAAAGAATAATCCAACAGTAAAAATTTTTGGTATAATAAGGAGGAGATATGCAAGATAAGGATGTAACAGAGAAGATGCTTGAAAAGTACAATGACGTTTTTGCGGATATTCTAAATGTACTTTTATTTGGCGGTAGAAACGTGGTAGATGAAGCCACGCTTAAGGATGCATTGCCGATGAGTATGCTGAAGATAGACGGCAGGGTAAGATCACAGGAAAGAGATATAGCAAAGTATTGGCGTAAAAACAAAATAAACGTAGCATTATTCGGACTTGAAAATCAGACAACAGCGAATAAAATTATGCCGCTTAGAGTATTTGGATATGATGGGGCAGAATATGTAAAGCAAAGCAGAAAAGAAAACATTGACAAGGCAAAGTATCCGGTGATAACTTTGGTGTTGTATTTGGGATATGAAAAGAGGTGGAACTATCCAAAAACACTTTTTGAAATACTGGATGTAGATGAAGAAATAAAGCCATATGTAAATGATTTTAAGATAAACTTATTTGAGATAGCTTATTTGGATAGAGAAAAGATAGACTTATTTAAGAGTGATTTTAGGATACTGGCTGATTACCTGTATCAGATGAGAAAAAACAGAGATTATATAGCTGATGAAACTGCCATCGCCCATGTGGAAGAACTTCTGACATTAATGTCTGCAATGACCGATGATAACAGATTTGAAGAAACTATAAACGAATTGAAAGGGAAGGAGAAAGTTAATATGTGTGAAGTGCTGGATAGAGTAGAGGCCAGAGGAATAGAAAAAGGTATGGAAAAAGGAATAGAAAAAGGCATGGAAAAAGGCATGGAAAAAGGCATGGAAAAAGGTAGGGCGGTAGGAAGACAGGAAGGTGTTATAAGCATACTTGCATCTTTGGTCAATGACGGAATACTAAGTATTGATGAGGCTGCTGTCAGAGCAAATATGAGCGCCGAAGATTTTGAGAAATTTATAAAGTGATATATTAGGGTGTGTGAGAAGAGGTATATATCTTTAACACATCCTTTTTATTGTTTTGCCTATAAATGAGAATGATTTCTAATTCCTCCTATGATGATTTTCTTGAGAAAGTAATTATTATTAAATATTGAAAAAAGCTTTCTACTTGTATATTACTATTCATTTTAAGGATTGATCCATATATTTTTCTTATTGCCATTAATTTCTTTAAGTATAGACGTTTAGTTCCTTGGTAATCTATAGAGTACAAATTCAATTTATCTGTTTTTACATTTTTGTGAGCAGTGATTATAGAATGGACATACAATATAAATTTTACATTGCTATACTTCTTTCAGTATTCCATACAAGTTTCATCGTATTAGTTACCTGTACTATAGGTAAAAAAGAATGACCTAGAACTTATTTTAATTCAAGGCCATTCTAAATTTTAAACTAGTCTTTAATATACTACTCTTCGTCGTCTAAACTAATCTCTTCTATGAAATATCTAAAATATTTTAGAGGCTGTTGTTTAAGAGAAACAAACATAAAGAGCCAATCATAAGGATTACCTGGATATAGCGGTTCATACCCACATCTATAAAGAGTATAATTCAGCTCTTCAACAAAAGTATCATAAAGTTCTTCGTTTGAAAATTCTTTAATTTCTTCAACGTACCCAAGATCAATTCTGACCCAGAAAACATAGAAATTTAAAAGTATAATTAGTTTTCTGATGGCATCATAGGATTTCGAATTTCTGATTTTTTCAAAGTCAAGTATATCAGACAGTGTCTTTATACTTGGGAAATTATTTTTAACAATATATGGGATACTTATAGTATCTATTTTTGTAGCAGTTGAGTTAAAACTTAGAATACGCCTAATTATGAATTTCTGTGCTTTAACAGGTAGGCCTGAAATATACTGTAAATCGTCAACACTTGAAATGTTTGAAAAGAATTCCTGCATTAACAGTCCCCATTCTTTTTTAGAAGAAAGATTTTTGGGAACAGAGTCAATATTATTATTCCTTTTTATTGTACGCTTTATATTATCAATTTCTTTCTTACCTTCATCTGATGGGAGGAGTTCATTAACCTTGTTTTTAATCTCATCATATGCGGTATGGTTCCATGAATTGAAGTTGTCTTTATTATATGTAAGAAAGTCGATTAACTCATCTTTTGATTTAAAACTGTCAATTCTTTCTCTTACGAATTGTGTGTAGTTATCAAACTCTTTCAAACTATTTTCATCAACAGAGTTATTTTGTGAATTATTGATTGTACTAATAATTTCCTGAGATTCCTGATATGAAAGTCCGTTGATAAAAGCATAGTAATATATGGACTCATCAATAGTATGACAGTTAAATGCACGATCATAATATACATGATGAAAAAACCATTTTGTATCATTATAGCTAAGTTTAAGTGCAAAGCAAATTTCATAAATTTGTTGTCTATATCCGGATTCTACTTTAGGTCTGTGCTCTTTATTAAACCAAGATGTAACGGTAGCAGGTTTGATTGTTGAGACTATTAACTTAAGATTTTGGTATAAGATATCAGATAATTCCAGATAGTTAAGATTTATGTCATAACCTTTTTTGTACATCAATTCCTTTAAACCTTCATCAAAATCACGAAAATTATTAGGATTTTTCAGATAGTCGGCAGCACCATATATATCGTAATCGTCGTCATCAAAATCTGTAAGGCCGGCTATATTAAATTCAGTGTATCCCATAAAGCGTCCTCCATAAAAACATTATATGTAGATATTATATATTAGTAGATATAATTATTCCATATATAACTTATATAAGAGATATTAATTAAAATCACAATTACAAACTTAAACAATGAACGTCATATAGTAAATTTAAGATATTAAATTTATAAAATAAAATTTTGGAGGGTAGTATACGGAGCAATTTTTGGTTGTATGTATAGAGATTTTGTAAAGGAAAATATATAATATTATACAGGTATGTTTAATAGAAAGGGCGAATAGAAATGATTGACAGAAGGGTTGCACTTCAAAAAGGATATTTATTTAATCATAGCGATAATGAGAGAATAGAAGTAGTATCTGAGATTGGTAGGGGAGCTAATTGCATTGTTTATGATGCAAATTTATATGATAAATCCGGGGTCAAACATAGTATCAGAATAAAAGAATTATATCCGGTGTACTTATTTGCGGAAAGAGAAGAGGATTATTCGCTTATATATAAGGATTCTGTACTTGATAAGATTGAAAAGACTAAAGATCAATTTAAAGAAACATATAAGAAAGCTGTAAATTTTAAAAATAAAGTAGGATTTATAAATTCAACAATAGACTCATCCGGTATATTTGAATTTAATAATACAGTATATATTATAATGACTCTTAATGAAGGTATGGATTATGAAAGGTATAAGGATGAGTCACTTAAAGAGGTATTAAAATATATTAAGAGTTTAGCAATTCTAATTAAAAAATATCATGATAAAGGTTTTCTACATTTGGATATAAAGCCGGAGAATATATTTGTTATTCCGGAGACTACAGAACATATATATTTATTTGATTTTGATTCAGTTATTAATGTTGATCAATTGGAAAATAAACGAATAATGGAATTGTCATATTCCGAAGGCTATTCTGCGCCGGAACAGATTCGAGGACAAATAAGAAATATAGGGTATCATACGGATATATATGCAATTGGAGCAGTATTATTTTATAAAATTTTTGGCAGAAAGCCGCAACAGGAAGATTGTCGAATATCAAGTATATATTGTTTTGAATGTATGAATTTTGCTAATGAAAAGTATAGGCCTAAATTATTTAAAAGGTTATCGTATTTTTTTCACAAAGCTTTAGCTATATCAATAAAAAGCAGATGGTCCGATTTAAATGATGTGATAGAGGTATTAGATGAGTTAATAGTATTATCAGATGTAGATGCACACTATTTAGTTGATAATTTCGTGTATAATCCGGCTTGTTTTGTAGGAAGAAGTGATGAACTTGTAGACATACAAGAAGCTCTAAGTGAGAATCAGGTTGTTTTTATATCCGGAATAGGTGGAATCGGAAAGACGGAATTAGCTAAACGCTATGCGTATGAATATAGAGATTACTATGAAACGATAGCTTTTGCCTTTTTTAACGGATCAATAGAACATACAGTGTGTCAGGAATTAGTTATCAATAATATGAGTATGGATGAGAATGTGGTCCTATGTCAAGAAAGTGAAGACAGTTATTTTAAGAGAATAGTTGCAGTATTAAAGGAAACTACAACAGAGAAAGATTTGATTATTATTGATAACTTTGATGTAGATTCGGATGACAGATTGGAGGAACTATTACAATGTCCATGTAAGTTTATATTTACTACCAGAAAAGATTTTAGAGACTATAATTTTAGACAGATAAATATAGGTAGAATGAAAAAATCGGAAGAGCTAAAATCATTGTTTTGTTATTATAACAATACTTTATATGATATGGAGGAGACAAGTTATATTGATAAGCTGATAGAGTATGTTGAAGGACATACTATGACGGTTGAACTTATATCGAAATACTTAAGAGACAGTGATATATTACCGAGAAAATTATACGAACTGTTCCTTAGCAAAGAGGGTGTTACAAATACAGATGAGACAGTTGTAAAACAACGAAAAGACAGAAGGATGAATGCTGAGAGTGTTAACAGGCACTTAATGATTTTGTTTGATATTTCAAATTTCGACAGCAAAACAAATGAAATAATAAGTTCGCTATCACTATTTGCAGGTATTAAAGTAAGAAAAGATATATTTATAGGTATATGCAATATAGATGGATGCGAAGACAAAATTCATAAACTCATACTGAACGGATGGGTTGAATATGATGAGTTTTATAATAAGATATCCTTACATCAAGTTATACAAGATTTGATTTTTAAGGAGTACAAACCGTCTACCACTAGCTGCCCAAATGTGGCAAATGGAATAATATTATATTTAAATCAAGAGTATAGCGGGTATATAGAGCGCAATATAAGAAGAAGGGTATTTGATACAGTATGTGAGCGAATTACAGGCACTGATATTCTTTATGCAAATATATGTTTGGAGTATGGGAAGAAGAATAAAGTTAATGAAGCTATTGCTATATGTGAGAGAATAGAGTGTTGTAATTCTCACCATCTTTTAGTTAAACTTTTGTTAAAAAGGATTAAGTATATTTGTGATTTTGACATACTATGGGAAAGTGTCGATGACAGTAATGTTGAAGAATATTATGAGAATATTCTTGGAAAGGTTGAAGAAATATTTTGTTATGCGATTGATATTTGTTATAAGGAGAAGAATCTAAGAGATAGATGTACTTTACTTGTTGAACTTTGTGATGAGATCGACTCGTTCCTTGCAGATTCAGGCTCGGATGAAAACGTATCTACGTTTATGTCACTATACTTCGATACAATAAATAAACAGGATGATATATATAGAAAAATTATAGAAGTTTATGATTATGTTACAGAAGTTCTTTTAGGGGTAAATATGCCTGTAAAAGAAAAAATTAAGCTATATGGAAAAGTGATAAAATTCTATTCTGATGATGAAGATATTATATCAGATTATAGATTTAAACATTTTGGAGATTTAGATAAGGCATATGGATATCAAGAGGTTATTAGGCTGTTAAGAGAAGGTGATACAGACGGTAAGCATTCAAAATATTTAGAAAAAACTTTGTTGGAGAAATTAGCTTTATCATACACAAATAAAAAGAATTATGATAAAGCTATAGATATGTATTGTAAATTATATGACCGAGGTATATATTCATATAACTCTAAAGTGAAAAACATAGTGGATATATACTTAAAAAAAGGTGACGTTGACAGTGCTATATCAAATATTATGGATTTAATTAGAAAAAGTTCTAAGCTTGATTTTGACATGTGCTTAAAACTGGTTGAGTTGCTGGTAAGAGAGAAGAAGATTGATAAAGTAAAATCATATGCAAGCATACTGATTTATCACCAAAGGAGAAAATCTCACTTAGAGGATGCTAATTTACAAGAGACTCAATATGTATTGATGGCATATTATTATTTATATTGTGTGGAAATTGATATAGAGATAAAGAAAAGGTACTGGGAAAAAGCTAATAGAATCTTTGAATTATCAATATTTAAATCACGGTCTGGTGGAAAATGGATAAATGAAATTATTATTTATCCGTATGTTTTAGAATATTTGAAAAAAGAGAAAATGGATAATTATTCTATTATTGGTATGGTAAACAGTTGTGACAGATCTAATTGGTATTTGAAAGAGAAATTAGAATTTATTAGTACATTAAAACAGGAAAATATTGGTGATAATCCAATGGAGCTGAGAGTATTGTTAGACTTAAAAGCGGCTGAATTATTAAATGAATGTCCAGATGACAGGCTAGAGGAAGCATTAAACTTATGTGAAGATGCTTTAAATACTATCAA
Source organism: Lachnoanaerobaculum sp. OBRC5-5 (assembly GCF_000296385.1). Taxonomy (GTDB): domain Bacteria; phylum Bacillota; class Clostridia; order Lachnospirales; family Lachnospiraceae; genus Lachnoanaerobaculum. Next base: position 2,040,220 of record NZ_JH815185.1, on the reverse strand, counting down.
GATATATGGACTGGATAATGAATATATAAATAATAAAGTTAATTCTATAAGATCTGAACTGATTTATAAGTGTTCTGGGAGTAAATACGAAGACGTGGATAAAATTAGGAAAAGATGTGACTACTATTTAATTGCTGAGGTTGAGAGCGAGAATAGTGATTTGAATAATTGTATTAAAATATGGGAAGAGGCAGCAGATAGGTATAACAATGTTGGCAAAGATGTAGAACAATTAAGATGCTTATATCACTTGGAACTGATTTTTTTTATGAATCTAAACAAATATGATTTTATTAGATTTTATGGAGATATTGATTTTTTGATTACAAAGGAATTTTATACTTATAAAAACATGAGCAATTATAATCAGGCAAGTTCACTTTTGCGTGATTGGCATAAGTTTACAGTGCAATATTATAGGTATAGGAAAGATATAGAGTTTTATGAATTAGGCTTTAAGGATATTGCAAATAATTTTAATGGTATTGAACATTACGTTGAAGCATATAATGAATATATATATTCATTATATATGCTTTTGTACTATAAGGATGAGAAGTGCAAGTGGGAAGAAGAACTGACCACAAATTTTGTAATATCTTTGTACAAAGATATTATTAAAGGGCTTGATTTAATATCGGAGGATATAGTAGACAAAATTATAGAATTGAAAGACGACATTATAAAATACATGCCGGATGATTTAAAGGATAATGAATACATAAAGACAATAATTCAAATTATATCAAGTAATTATCAAAATAATGAGATAGAGTTTAAGGATAAATAATATGGGTAAAAGCAAGTGTATCTTTGTGCTTGCTTTTTTTTGTTTATCACAATTACAAAGTTCAACAATCAAAAAGCTATCATAGTATTATCAAATAACAAATAACAAGTATTTGAAAGGAGAAATATATGATAAATACAAATGAAAAAATAGAAGAGAGAGCAGTAGAAATTCTAAGTAAGATAACGGCTTTTGACAAGGATAAATATGATAGAAAGTCATTACTTGAGGAGCTGCTAAAATTTCAGGAAGAATTGAGAAATATTTTATTCAATAATGAGCATGCCGACAATGCAGATTTGAGGATATGGAATGTTATTGATCATCTGGAGAAATTAAATAAAGACAAAGGAAATATTGCAGAGGATGAGTTAAAAAATGTTGTGAAACAATGTAAATGTATAGGAAATATGATTAGCGTTTTGATTGCCGGAGTAGCCGGAGAAAATAAAGCGTATTTCAATTTGCAGAACATAAGCCATTATAGAAAGATCTTAAAAAATATAGAGTTGTCTTACGAGGATATAACTTCAGAGTTAGATAATATTGTTGTGACAAAGAAAGGTATATTTTTGATAGAAGTAAAAAATATTCGTCAGGATATTTTGATTGATGAAGACGGTAATATGTATAAGAAAGAGAAGAATGACTTTGTTTATGACTGCAATATAGGGGAAAAGATGAATTACAAAGAGCAATTATTAAAGATTGCAGTAGGTAAATATCTTAAAGATAAGAAGATACATTCAATACTGGTATTTACTAACAGCAATATAAGTGTTGAGAATAAATACAGGTACATTAAACAAAGTTTTTTGGGACAATTGCCACATATTATTGATGAATATGAGGGCAATAAAATTTACACAGAAGTAGATGTGGAAAATATAATAGAATCTTTAAAACTTAATCAGTCCAATAAGGTGTATTCTCCGGAAGTGGATATTAAGAGGTTTAAAGAGGATTTTGCTGTATTATTGGCAACATTGGAAATTAGTGAAGTAAGAATACCAACATCAGTAGAAAAACCAAAGTTTAATATATTGATTGCAATAAATAATGTTTTAAGGAGGTATGGTGAAAGGGGGAAAAATATATGCCGAAATTAGAAGTTGCAGGATGGAAAAAAATGAGTTGTGATGACGGACCGGGAATTAGAAGTGTATTGTTTTTACAAGGATGTAGCATGAAATGCGAAGGGTGTCATAATGTCAGTGCAAAAAATAAAGGTGAAGGAGTAATGTTAGATATTGATTATATTGCAGAATATATTATAGGTAATTGCAATAATAAGAAGCTGACATTATCAGGTGGAGAACCGTTAGAGCAATGGGAAAGCCTGAAAGAGTTAGTAATAGCACTAAAAAAGAACAACTTCAATATTTGCTTATATACAGGATGGGATGAAGAGAAGATACCTGAGAGAGTATTTGAACTTATGGACTATATAAAGTGTGGAGCTTTTGTGAGTGATCTGTCTTGTAAAGAAGTGAATTATGTAGGGTCAAGCAATCAAAAATTATATAAAAAAGATATGAATAATTGTTGGAATAAGATGGACATTGGAATATAGAAAGAACGAGGGATGTTAGTATGAAAAAGGAGCTTTATTTTAGAAATTTGGCAAATTCTGGTAAGAATGCATCAAATAGTATAGTAAAGGCAGGCGAAGAGTCTGAAAAGAGGCGAGTACTTGAGATGATTCCCAAAAGGTGTCGTAATGCACATGACTGTAGATTGATCCACATACACGATTTGGAATTCTACGATATTACATACAATTGCATAGGATTAAATGTAGCAGATCTTATAGGCTTTGGTTTAATGAGTTTTAAAGGAGCAGTTAGAAAAATCAGTAGAAAAATTACAGAGTTGACTAATATGCAGTCAGGAGGGATAGGGTTTTTAGATTTTGATACAGATATGGCATTTTATGTAAAAGATGAAACAATTGAAGAATTAAGTCTGGAGTTTAGAGATTTATTTTTGGATTTAAATACATTTAGTAGAAAAGGATGTGAGAAACCATATGTTACCTTTAATTTTGGTATAGGGGATTTTGATAATGCGAGAAAGGTTTCATATGCAATTCTACGAGCATATGAAATGGGAGATGAAGATGGAAAACCGTTTGTATTTCCTAATTTGGTTTTTAAGCTTAAACAGTCAGTCAACGTAAAAACAGGTTCACCTAATTATGATTTATATCTACATTCTCTGGAATCTACGTCTAAAAGGATGGTACCAACATATTTTAATTGTGATTCACAAATTAATATTGATGCAAATCCAAAAAAGATTGGGATTATGGGGTGTAGGACAAGAGTCGTAGATAACTTATATGGTGATAAGAGTGGAATAAAACGAGGAAATATAGCTTGTGTAACAATTAATTTGGTGCAAATAGCATATAAGACAAAAGGAAATTTAGATGAGTTTAGAAAACAAATTATATCTACACTTGAGGATGCAAGGGATAGCCTTATACACAGATATAATACATTGATTGAGAACGGAAGGTGTGAAGATATTATTAAGCTTAATATATATAAAGACTCTGAAAGCAAAGACATTAAACTTACTTTAAGAAATGGAACTTTGTCAATTGGATTTATTGGATTGTGGGATGCCTTAGCAGTGGTATATAAAAAGGAGTGGGGGTCAATTTTAGAAATGAAACCATATTTGGAGAATGCTGTCGATATAGTAAAAATGATGAAAAAGCAAGTAGATGATTATAAAAATAACACAAAACTAAATTTTTCGTTATTAGCATCAGCAGCAGAAGGTGTAACCGGGAGATTTGCAGAATATGATTTAAATAATATAGGGCATGGAGCTTTAGCTGCGAAAAAAGGATACTATACTAATTCATTTCATTTACCTGTTAATATAAATGCCGACTATATTGAGAAGATACAGTTTGAAGGAATATTTCATTGCTTATGTAATGGTGGGTCAATAACATATATTGAACTTGAGGAGTCCCCCGCTGGCAACACTGAGGCAATTAAGGAAATAGTAGAGTATGCCTATAACAATGACTGCAATTATATAGGAGTTAATTTTCCGCTGGATGATTGTCAAGATTGTGGGTATATAGGGAAAATATCGAAAAAATGCCCTTGCTGCAAAAATGATAATATACGTAGACTACGTAGAGTATCAGGGTATTTGGCAGAGGTAGATAGATTTGTAGATGGAAAGAGGTTTGAACTGATAGATAGAGTAGCACATATTAAATAAATTTATAAACACAATTACAAACAATGACAATGAATTAAATATAATAGAGATATAAGATAAAGACATATGAACGTAAGCTATACAAAAATCTTCTCATATGTGCAGTATCTTATAAAAGTCAACAATGGGAGTGCAATTGATAAGAGAAGTTACTCAATCAGAATTATAAACTGTTATTATTAAAGAACATTGGAGGTAAAGAAATGAAAAGAATAGATAATGTTTTGTCAGGTGATATTGAATGTGTGGAGGGAATAATATGAGCAAATTGAAAGAGAATTTATTAGAACATATTTTGGTTGTAGTTTTGTAGTATCTTACTGATAAAATAAAGAATAAATAGGCCGAGTAACACAAGGAGGAAAGATAAGATGTCAAATTGGAAAAAGGATTTATTAAAGCAGATAGCGGTAGTTATTTTGGAGTATATTACAGAAGGAATAAAGAATAAATAGAGCACGTAGCATAAGGAGGAAAGACAAGATGTCAGATTGGAAAAAGTATTTGCTAAAGCAGGTGGTAGTAGCGGTTTTAGAATATATTACAGACGGAATAAAGAATAAATAGGTCAAGTAGCAAAAGGAGGAAAGATAAGATGTCAGATTGGAAAAAGGATTTATTAAAACAGATAGTGGTAGTGGTTTTGGAGTACATTACAGACGGAATAAAGGATAAATAGATAGAGTAGTATAAGGAGGAAAGATAAGAAGTCAGATTGGAAAAAGGATTTATTAA
>NZ_JH815185.1:2008781-2035349 GCF_000296385.1 Lachnoanaerobaculum sp. OBRC5-5 | reverse complement strand
ACAGACGGAATAAAGGATAAATAGATAGAGTAGTATAAGGAGGAAAGATAAGAAGTCAGATTGGAAAAAGGATTTATTAAAGCAGATAATAGTAGCAGTTTTAGAATATATTACAGACGAAATAAAGAATAAATAGGTTGAGTAGCACATGGAGGAAAGATAAGATGACAGATTGGAGAAAGGGTTTATTAAAGCAGGTAGTGGTAGCAGTTTTGGAGTACATTACAGATAGAATAAAGAATAATTAGTATAAAGAGAAGTATATAATGAAAAAACAAGTGGTAGAAGCAAGTATGGGTATAAAGTCACTTAATATATTGTATAATAGTGCAATAAATGGAGTCGTTGGAGGTGGTTCTCATGTAAGTATGATGGCAAAAGAATACATGGATAGGTATGTTGGAATGGAAGAAGCTTGTAAAGCCATGATGAGAATACAAATAGGGAAATGTGCAACAAGTGGAATTCTGTCTGGAATGGGTGGAATTATAACGTTGCCAATAACTTTACCGCTAAATTTAAGCAGCGTTATATATATGCAAATGAGAATGATAGCATGTATTGCATATATGGCTGGTTATGAAGTTAAAAATGAACAAACACAGGCACTTGTACTGTCTTGTTTGATGGGAGTACCTATATCACAATTTTTGAAAAAAACCACTGTGAGCATAAGTACCAAAACAGCAACAAAAATCATAGAAAAAATCCCCGGAGCGGTTCTGATGAAAATCAATCAACTAATAGGGTTTAGATTTATAACAAAGTTTGGAACAACAGGGACTGTAAATCTAGGGAAGAGTGTTCCAATTTTGGGATCTATAGCGGGTGGTTGTGTGGACTACTGTGGAACAAAGGTAATAGCTGATAGGGCATATAATATGTTCTTTGAGAATAAATACAATTAGTATGCATAGAAATAAGATTTAAAATAGTATTTTTGTTAAACACAATCAGTTATTATAGTTGAAAGTGTATATGAATAATATTTTTTCGTAGCATACACTTTTCCCTATGCTGTCATCTGTATACAATCCTTACCGACTTTACTTTTTGTTCATTTTTTGTTAAAATTAAAATGTTGTTTTGAACAATGAAAATTGAATAAGGAGGTGCTTTTATGTCACAACTGGGAAGTATAATAATAGCGGTAATACTCTCAATAGTTGTTGTGGCGCCTCTAAGTTGGAGTTTAGCGATTGCTCATCGTAAGAAGTCATATGAAGATAAGATCGGATCAGCAGAGATTAAATCCAGAGAAATAATAGAGGAAGCCTTAAAAACAGCCGAGACAAAGAAACGTGAAGCTCTCTTGGAAGCAAAAGAAGAGTCTATAAAGACAAAAAATGAGCTTGATAGAGAGGTGAAAGAAAGAAGGGCAGAGTTAGCCCGCTATGAGAAAAGAGTACTTAGTAAAGAAGAGAACTTGGACAAGAAGCAGGATTTACTTGAAAAGAAAGAAGAGAGTGTTCTTGCAAGAGAGGAGAAGATACTCACAAGGAGCAAGGAAGTTGAATCACTGTATGATAAGGGAATTGCCGAGCTTGAGAAAATATCCGGACTCACAAGTGACCAGGCTAAGGAATTTTTGTTACAATCAGTTGAAGATGAAGTAAAACATGACAAGGCAAAGCTTATTAAAGAGCTTGAGAATGCCGCAAAGGATGAAGCCGAGAAAAAGGCTAAGGAATATGTGGTCACTGCAATTCAAAGATGTGCGGCGGACCATGTAGCGGAAACGACGGTTTCAGTAGTGGCTTTACCTAACGACGATATGAAGGGTAGAATCATAGGTCGTGAGGGTAGAAATATACGTACACTGGAACAGCTTACAGGAGTAGAGCTTATCATTGACGATACCCCTGAGGCGGTAGTTTTATCCTGTTTTGATCCTGTAAGAAGAGAAGTGGCCAGAGTAGCACTTGAGAAGTTGATTGTTGACGGTCGTATTCACCCTGCAAGAATTGAAGAGATGGTGGATAGGGCAAAGAAAGAAGTTGACGGTATTATGAGAGAGGAAGGCGAGAATGCTGCACTCGAAGTAGGTGTGCACGGTATACATCCTGAGCTCATAAAATTACTTGGAAGAATGAAATTTAGGACCAGTTATGGTCAGAATGCTTTAAAACATTCTATTGAAGTGGCACAATTGTCAGGACTTTTGGCAGCAGAAGTTGGAGTGGATATCAGATTGGCGAAGAGAGCCGGTTTACTACATGATATTGGAAAAGCCATCGACCATGAGGTGGAGGGTTCACATGTACAGATTGGTGTGGAGCTTTGTAAGAAGTACAAGGAACATCCGGTTGTAATCAATTCTGTAGAATCACATCATGGAGATGTTGATCCGGATTCACTTATTGCATGTTTGGTACAGGCGGCAGATACTATTTCTGCAGCAAGACCGGGGGCAAGAAGAGAAACACTGGAGACATATACTAACAGACTGAGTCAGCTTGAGGAAATCACTACATCATTTGACGGAGTTGAGAAGTCATTTGCTATCCAAGCAGGCCGTGAGGTAAGAATCATGGTATTGCCTGAGAAAGTAAGTGATGACGATATGGTTATTTTAGCCAGAAACATCTCAAAGAGAATAGAAGAAGAGATGCAATATCCGGGTCAAATAAAAGTAAATGTGATCAGAGAATCAAGAGTGGCAGATGTTGCAAGATAATAATAGGGCGATAGCGATTAGCTGTCGCCTTTTTTAGTGTAAAATTACAAAATTTGATTGTAACCTTTTGGTAAGTATTTTAAAGAAAATATCATATAATAGTAATTGACTGAAACTCTAATATAGTATTTAATAGTATGAAGAGAATATTATATAAACATATAGATATGAGTGAAAGGAAATATATGAGAAATTTTGGAAGAAAATTTGCCGTAGCGGCAATAAGCGGAATAATAAGTTTGGCGGCATCTATGACTGCATTTGCAGCATCGGGAATCAAATCTGTAAAGATAAATATAAAATCGGATGCTATTACAGTAGGTAAAGAAAGAGATATAAATGATATTACGGTAAATGTATCAGGCAGCAGCTACAGTATTGAAGGCGTTGATTTTATGGATAAGGGTACTACCTGGGAGATTACAGATACTCCTAAGATTACAGTACATTTGGCTGCAGACGATAATTATTACTTCAGTGTGTATAAGGCTGAAGATTTTAAAATAACAGGTGGAGAGCTTATAGAAGCAAGAAGAGAGAACAGCTCAAATGATTTATACGTAGATATTCAGTTACCGGCGTTGATAAATCAGGTATCACCTATAGAAACGGTAAATTTAAGTAATAACGGTCAGGCGGCATGGAGTATATCTCAGGGAGCTTCAGGTTATCAGGTGAAGCTTATAAGAGACAACACATCCACAGTCGGCGGAGTGCAGAGTTTTACTACAAACAGTGCAAACTTTAAGTCACTTATGACAAAGTCAGGTACATACACATTGAAGGTTAGAGCTGTAAACAGTGACGGTACAAAGAACAGTGCATGGGTATCATCAAGCACGGTAACAATAAGTCAGGCTGAGGCTGCAAACAATTACAATGAGAGTAAGAATGCTACAACACTTCAAGGCACATGGCAGAGAAATGCTACAGGTTGGTGGTATGCATTCTCTGACGGTACATATGTAACTTCATCATGGAAGCAGATAGGCGGTGAATGGTACTATTTCAATGCTGACGGATATATGCTTGTAGGCTGGCAGAATATCGGCGGCAACTGGTACTATATGGATCTTAACAGAGGAAATATGCTTTCAAATACCACAACACCTGACGGATACTTTGTAAATGAGTCGGGCGTATATGTTGCAAGATAATAAATAATATATTGTATAGAAAAAGAAACTCCGAACTGTAAGACAGTTTAGAGTTTCTTTTTAAGTTAATGTAAATTTACCTTAATATCGGCAAATCTCATTGAAATATTTATATTCCCTTTATAACAAAGCTGAATTTCAAATTGCCTTCACCCTTTATCAGGTAATCTTCAAGAGTAGGTGCGCCCCAGGTATCATCACCTCCAATACCCATCTGTGCAAGATTTACACGAAGTACAGTCTTTGTAACAGGCGGTAATTCAAAATCATGTCTTGCCTCTTCAATCTCACTTGGAGTATAGGCAAGAGCTGAAACATTGATACAGTTTCCTGCAACTATAAGGCCTCGTCCCTTCTTATCGGTAAGCTTTGCAAATCTTACATGAGATTTATTGCCGCTCTCCTGTGGTGAGAGATATTTAGCAAGCTGATTTGCTACCTTACCTTCAAAAAGGTCAATCTTTGCACCCGGTAATCTGTCTGAGTAAGTTTCCATAGGACCTGCACCATACCATGAAATATTTTCATATTCAGGCTTTAACTTAAACATTGTACCGAACTCAGGTAAATCATAGTGACCTGTTTCACTCTTATAGTCCATGTTTATCTTTATACTGCCGTCACCATAAACTTCATATTCCACAGTAAGCTCATCGGCACAAGCAGGCAAAGCATATTTATAAGTCACAGATACATAAGTATCATATTCCTTTATAACAGGTCTGAATGCAGGCCAGTAAGTACTGTCTTCACGTGGAACTTTTGTAGTGGCATACAGTGAAGCGGTTTTCCATTTGGAATACCTGAAAGGCATATTGTTGCCGAAATCATTGTCTGTAGGCTGTCTCCAGAAATTAGGTCTCGGTATAGCTTTAAGCAGCTCTTTTCCTGCATATCTGTAAGACACAAGTCCGCCGAAATTCTGAGAGAACAGAGCCTCAAAATTATCCCCCTTTATTCCGAAGTTCATAACTCCCATTGTGAGTTTATAGGGTTTATTTTCACAGAGAGGAGTATCGCAAATAACAGTATTATCAAATTTTGAGAAAAGAGCATCATATGCCTTATTACCTTCTCTTAAAACAACTTCTGTAAATGAAACTTCGCCAAGGTTATATAAGGTTTCAACATCAAAAACGGCCTTGACACCTATAACAAGCTCATCGCCGTATATATCAAAAAGCTTTTCGGCTTTTTCTTTTATATTTAGAGAATGCTCAGTCTTTGACAATCCTTCACCTTTTAAAGAAAAACTGTTTTCATATAAAGTCTTTCCGAATTTCTTTATATAAATAACAAATTTATAGTCATTCAAATCTCTAAAAAGATTTCTGTTGTGTACATATAATAAGTCTTTGTCAAAGTCTATCTTTAAATCAACAGGTCTGTAATTATATCTTACCGCCTGAATTTTAGGAGATATATCCCTGTCGCCTCCGTACACTATACCGTTTCCGCTGAAGTTATAGTCGGTAGGAGAGTCATCAAAATCTCCTCCGTAGTACTGAGTATCATTGCCGAAAGGATCCTTACCGGTAATGCTTTGATCGATATAGTCCCAGATAAATCCACCTTGGAAAAGCTCCTCTTCCCATGCAAGCTCGGTATAAAGCTGCATACCTCCACAGGAGTTACCCATTGCATGAGTATATTCACATTCAATAAAAGGTTTATCTCTGTGAGTTTTTAAAAATTCCTTTACATCAGCTACCTTGGCATACATTCTGCTTTCGATATCTGAAGTATCATTATAGCGACGGTCATTAAAAACTCCCTCATAGTGGACAAGTCTGCTTGAATCTTTTTTCCTGAAGAACTCGCTCATCTCATATATATCGCTACCGCCATAACTCTCATTTCCACATGACCAGATAAGAATTGAAGAGTGATTTCTGTCCCTCATATACATGGAGTTTGCTCTGTCAAGAAGTAGAGGCATCCACTCTTTTTTATCGCCCGGAACCACCATATCATAGTCTGAAACACCGCTAAGAAGACCGCCCCAGCTGCCGTGAGACTCAAGATTACATTCATCCATAAGATAGATGCCGTAGATATCACAGAGCTCATATAGTGCGGAGCAGTTTGGATAATGGCTTGTTCTTATAGCATTGATATTGTTTTCTTTCATGGTAACTATATCTTTTTTGACTTCCGCATAGCTTATTGCACGACCTGATTTGGAGCTGAAATCATGTCTGTCCACACCGGCAAACACAATTCTTTTACCGTTGACAGTCATTATATTAGCTGAATTTTTTTCAAATAATCTAATACCGATTTTCACAGAGGTTACTTCAAGTAAATTATCACCGTCATATATTTCAATATACAGAGTATAAAGATTTGGAATTTCGGCACTCCAAAGCTTCGGATTATTTATCTCAAGGAAAACATTATTTTCACCCGAAACCTGATCCTTATCAAGCTTTGCCACAACAGTTTCATCAAAGAAACACTTAAACTCGTTTGATTTTAAAGTCATATCAAAAGCGTCATATAATCTGAGTTTGACTTTGGCGCTTTGACTTAGAGTCAATGATATATTAAGTTTGACTTTATCAAGATTCTTATTTTCAAATATCTGATTTACACCTATATCCTGTAAATGGCATTTAGGCCTTGCATATAGACAGATATCTCTAAAAATTCCTGAGAATCTGAAGAAATCCTGATCCTCAAGCCAGCTGCCCGAACACCATTTTGTAACCTGTATTGCAAGCTTGTTCTCACCCTTAACTATATATTTACTTAAATCAAACTCGGAAGGAGTAAAACTGTCCTCACAGTAGCCTATGTAGTGTCCGTTTAACCATATGGCGGCCGCACTCTCAACACCTTCCATTCTTAAAACAATATCCTTGCCTGTGAAACTTTCAGGTAATGTAAAGTATTTTACATAGCTTGCAACAGGGTTAAAGTCCATAGGAGACTGACCTGATTTAAGCTTTTGTCTACCGTCCCATGGGTATGCAACATTGGCATAGTGAGGTCTGTCATAGCCTTCCATTTGTATATGTGCAGGAACTCGGATATCCTCCCAGTTTCTGCAGTCAAAGCTTAAAAGTTCAAATCCGTCAGGAGTGGAATCGGGATTGATGGAGTAATCAAATTTCCATATACCGTTCAAATCATAGTATAAAGAAGACTCGCCCCTTATAAGTTCATTCCTATTTGCAAATACCTTATGATCTGAATGTGCCGGAAGTCTGTTTTCCTCAAAAACAGTGGGTTCTAAAAGGTTTTTTAAAATATCTTTATTCATTTTTACCTCTCTTAAAATTATATTTTATCAATAAAAGGTATGAAATCTTGATACAAGTTTTCACACCTTTAAAAAGCATATCATATATTACTTTACAGCACCTGTAATTCCTTCAGCAAATTGCTTTTGGAGTACGAAGAATATTATAACTGTAGGTATGCTGCAAAGAAGTACAGCAAGCATCAGTACACCGTAGTCGGTTACATAACCTTCTTTTAAGTTTGCTACAAGCATAGGCATTGTAATGGATGTTTTCTCAGTCATTATTACCTTTGGCCAAAGATATGAGTTCCATGCACCCATGAATGTAATGATGGCTGCTGAAGCATAGGTGGACTTCATGGTAGGAATAAATATTCTAAGGAATATATTAAATTCATTTAATCCGTCAAGTCTTGCAGCTTCAAGAATATCATGTGGGAATGATCTGGCACTCTGTCTAAACAGCATTATCAAAAACGGAGTGGACAATGTAGGAAGTAAAAATCCTAAAGTTGTATTTAAAAGTCCCCATTTTGAAAACATCTGAAAGAGCGGGATCATAATAGCTACAAAAGGAACCATCATTGCCAACAAAAGTACAGCCATGATAGCATCCTTTGCCTTATCATGATAGATTTCAAAACCGTATCCGGCAAGTGAGCAAATAAATAGTGCCAATATTGTCATCATTATTGAGTATTTAAATGAGTTTATCATAGCACCTCTTACATCGCTTGCTGCAAGCAGGTTTGAAAGGTTTTTAAAGAGATAGTTTCCGGGAAGGAGAGCACCTCTTATTACATCTATACTGGCATGAGTGGCACTGACTGCCATCCAGTATAGAGGGAAAATCGATATAAGTGAAACAATGGTCAAAAATACATATTTTGCAACAGTTCTTATCTTAGTCACGCTTGTCACCTACTTTCATCTGTATTGCGGCGAGTACCGCCACCAAAATCAAAATAAAGAATGACATGGCGGCTGAATAGCCGAAATTAGGTACATACTTAAACGAAGAGTTATAAATATAATGAGACATTGTTATAGTTGCATTAGCCGGACCGCCGCTTGTAAGGTTGACGGACTCGTCAAACAACTGCAATGTACCGTTTGTTGACATGATAGCAGTAAGTAAAATCATCGGCTTTAAAAGCGGGATGGTTATCTTTCTGAGTATCTGGAAATATGTTGCACCGTCAATCTTTGCGGCTTCATATATGGAATACTCTATATTTTGAAGTCCTGCAAGATAGAAAACCATATTGTAGCCTGTCCATCTCCAAAGCAGAGCGATTATAATAACAATTCTCGCCGCAAAAGGATTTGAAAGGAAATTATAGCCTGTGTGCAAAATTCCAAGGTTGACAAGAGCGGTATTTATATATCCGTCCACTGCAAAGAGCGATCTGAATATAATGGCATATGATACAAGAGATGTAGCACATGGCAGGAAAATACAGGTTCTGAAAAGCCCCTTAAACCTTAAATGCTTATCATTAAGTAAAGATGCCAAAAGAAGAGCAAATAAAAGCATTATAGGTACCTGAACTATCAGGTATATAAAGGTGTTTTTCAAAGACTGCATAAAGATTGCATCAGCAAACATTCTCTTATAATTTGTCAATCCGGCAAAAGAAATTTTTGCGCCCACACCGCTTTGCATAGACAAAATTATGGCTCTTATCATAGGATAAAAACTCATAACGGCTATAAGCACGGTAGCAGGAGTCAAAAATATCCAACCTGATATATTTTGTTTTTGTGAGAGTGAAAGTTTTTTCTTATTCCCCATAAATTTCTCCTTCGATTAAACAAGGGGCAGACTTGACCATGGCCAAACCTACCCCCTGACAAAATCTTAAAATATTATTTACCCATTGCGAAATTAACAGTGTCCTGTACAGTCTTAAGCTCGCTGTCAACATCAGCGCCTGCAACAATATTTGTTGCAGCAGCCGCTACGGCATCTCTTGCTTCGTAGTAGTAAACACCTGTATTATTCTTTGGTGTCTTTGAGGCGAAGTCTGTAAGGAGTTTATAAACTTCCTGTCCGCCGAAGAACTCAACCTTCTCTGAATAAGCCGCTGTACCTCCTGCAGGTAACCATGTAGCCAATGCACCGCTTGGAAGAATGTTGTCATAAAGATCTGTGCTTCCGGCAAATGTCTTTGCAAGGAAATCAACTGCCAAATCTTTCTTCTTTGAACCTGCATTTACAGCCCAGCTTGAACCACCGTTGTTTGAATAGTTTGTCTGCTCGCCTACGCCTGCAAGTTTAGGCAGATTTGTTACAGCCCATTTTCCCGATTGATCCTCTGCAGCTCTGATAGAACCCATAATCCAACAACCGTTGATAGTTCCTGCTACAGTTTCTGTATTCATTGTGGTGATATACTGATCCCAGTCGTTTACAAGAACCATAACACCTGATTCCTCAAGCTTTTTATATGTCTCAAGAGCCTTCTTCAATGTTTCGTTTCCTACGATATTCGGGTCACCCTTGTCATCAAAGAGTGAAGCACCTGTAGACTGAAGTATAATCATTATAATATCTGATTCATTAGCCATAGATGAAAGTAAAGGCTTTCCTGTCTTTGCAAGCACATCTTTACCGATTTCTATATATCTGTCCCAGTCGATATCTGTAAGATCGTCTACAGTATAGCCTGCCTGCTCAAGGATATCTGTTCTGTAGGCAGATATAACGGTTCCATTATCAAAAGGAACACCGTAGTTTACATTGTTTACTGTTGAATAAGCTAACTTACCCGGTGCAAACTGTGTAAAATCAAATGCCTTTGTTGCAGTCAAATCTGCAAAAACATCAGGGAATGAAATCTGATTTTTCCAGAATGCGTTATCCTGCATAAGGAAAACATCCGGTAATGTAGATAAATCACCTGCAACACCTGCTGTGTTTAGCTTTGTCTGTAAATCAGGCCATGGAGTTTCCACTACATTGAGCTTGAAATCAGGGTGATCTTTCTGATAAACCTTAGCCGCCTCATTCATTGCATTGATATTGAATGCAGGGTCCCAGCACCATACTGTAAGAGTATTGTCATCTGTAGCAGTTGCCGCATTATCTGCAGCCTGTGAACTGCTTGTGGAAGCTTCTTTGCCGCCGCCACATCCTGCAAGTAAGCCTGTGCACAATGCACCTGCCATAAGAACACTTAAAATTTTCTTTTTCACAAAAAGTCCTCCTTATCGTTACAATCAGTTGAGTTAGCTATAAAAAGTGGGCTGAAAGCCTGTAAAACTCAACCTGAATTGTCATCATTTTCAAAAATTATACAATATTGTGAAAATAATTGTCTATGGTAGTTTTATACTATTATAAAATATAAAATTGTTTATATTGTATATCAAAAAAAGTAAAAACAATAGAATAAGCTAAAACAATTAAGTAATTAAAAAATATGTATTTGATATATAGAAAAGCTCTCTGAAAATTGAAAAAACTTTCAAAGAGCTTAAGTATTTGTGATTATGGAATCTTAAGTAGACGCTTTGTCGGGTTTGTATGAAAATTCTAGCTATACTGCTTTATCAAATTGATAATATTTTCCACACCGTTTGTGGCATCCGAGTTTGACATGGCATCTATATATTTTTGTCTGTTTTTATAAAGTTCCGATATTTCCACGGCAAGTGAAATATTTGTAAGTGCCTCTTCATCTATGACTTTTGAGTAACCTGCATTTTCAAATGATTCGGCGTTTAAAATCTGATCACCTCTTGAAGCGGCACCTGAGAGCGGTATCAAAAGATTCGGTTTTCTGAGTGCCAAAAGCTCGCATATTGTATTTGCACCGGCTCTTGAAACGACCAAATCGGCAAGAGCAAAGAAATCTTTCAGCTCCTTATCCACATATTCATATTGAAGATAGCCTTCTCTTCCCACAAGTTTTTCGTCTACATTACCTTTGCCGCAGATATGTATTACATTAAATTCTTTCAATATATCATCCAGAGATTTTCTGATTGCCGTATTTACTATGACGGAGCCGAGACTTCCCCCTATGATAAGAAGAGTCGGTTTATTGTCAAATCCTGTAAGTTTGAGAGCTTCTTCTTTGTTACCGCTTAAAAGCTCTTTCCTAATTGGCGAACCTGTAAGTACAGCCTTGTTCTTAGGAAGATACTGCAATGTTTCGGGGAAATTGGTACATATCTTGGTAGCAAACTTGGTGGCTATTTTATTTGCAAGTCCCGGTGTAATATCCGATTCATGTATAATAACCGGAATCTTTAAAAAAGCCGCAGCCATTACTACAGGAACACTGACAAAGCCACCCTTTGAAAAGACAATATCGGGTGAGTATTTTTTTATTATACTTTTTGCTTCAAAGAGTCCTTTAAGGACCTTGAAAGGATCGCTGAAGTTTTTTAAGTCAAAGTATCTCCTGAGCTTTCCGGAAGATATTCCTTCATATGGAATATTCTGAGCTTTTATAAGACCTTCTTCCATACCGTTTTTACTGCCTATATATTTGATATCAAATCCGGCTTCCTTTAATGCAGGCAAGAGAGCGATGTTCGGTGTGATATGTCCTGCGGTACCGCCACCTGTTAATATTATTTTTTTCATATTATTTCCATTCTTTATGTTATAATTAAACCTATATATTAAGTATAATTTAACAAGTATAAATATTCAAGTGAGGAGAATGTAATGATTGGTATAATCGGTGCTATGGAAGAGGAAATTTCAAAGTTAAAAGAAATTATGGAAAATAAAGAGACAAAAGTCATAGCGGGTATGGAGTTTGTACAGGGAAAGATAAGCGGAAAGTCTGTCACCGTGGTACGCTCAGGTATAGGAAAAGTGAATGCGGCGGCATGTACTCAGATACTGGCGGACAGATTCAAAGTGGGAACGGTAATAAATACCGGAATTGCCGGTTCACTGAAGAATGAGATAAATATAGGAGATATAGTGCTCTCCACAGATACCGTAATTCATGATATGAATGTTGAAGGCTTCGGATATCCGAGAGGACAGGTACCGAGAATGGATGTATTTGCATTCCCTACAGATGACGGACTTAGAAGTATCGCAAAGGAAATCTGCGAGAAAGAGCTTAAAGATATTTCAGTGTTTGAAGGAAGAGTACTCAGCGGTGATATTTTTGTATCGGATAAAGAGACAAAGGAAGATTTGAAAAAAACTTTTGGCGGATACTGTACGGAGATGGAGGGTGCCGCAATAGCACAGGTTGCATATTTGAACGGAATGAAAGCACTTATAGTGAGAGCCATATCCGATAAGGCGGATGACAGTGCAAGTATGGACTATGCCGAGTTTGAAAGAAAGGCAATAGAAAATTGTGTGAAGCTTACTACAAGATTAATAGAAACTATTGATACTTCCTACTATTGCCAATAGTATATAGTTGTTATAAAATAAAAACAATATATTGTTTTAGAACATTATGGTTATATATGACCGTAACACATTATAAATACAGAAAGGCGTGTAATATGAACAAGACAGTAAGTTTTGATTATTCAAAAGCAATGGCATTTTTGGGGGAGGATGAGCTTCAAAACTTTAAAACAACCGCATTGAATGCCAGAGATACATTATTATCAAAGTCGGGAGCAGGATCCGATTTTCTTGGTTGGATAGATCTTCCTGTATACTATGATAAGGAAGAGTTTGAAAGAATAAAGACTACAGCAAAGAAAATACAAAGTGATTCAGATGTGCTCTTGGTGGTAGGTATCGGAGGTTCATACCTTGGTGCCAGAGCTGCAATAGAGTTTTTGAGCCACAGTTTTTACAACTGTCTGGATAAATCACAGAGAAAAACACCACAGATAATATTTTGCGGAAATTCAATATCATCAAAGTATATAGCCGATTTGAAGGATGTTTTGAAAGATAAAGATTTTTCTATAAATATAATATCAAAGTCGGGAACTACAACAGAGCCGGCTATCAGTTTTAGAGTATTTAAAGAACTTCTTATAGAAAAGTACGGAAGAGAAGAAGCAAATAAAAGAATTTATGCAACTACAGATAAGGCAAGAGGCGCACTTAAATCACTTGCTAACGAAGAAGGATATGAGAGCTTCGTAGTACCTGATGATATAGGCGGAAGATTCTCGGTACTTACAGCTGTAGGTCTGCTTCCGATAGCTGTTGCGGGAATAGATATTGATGAGCTTATGGCAGGTGCTGCAGCTATGAGAGAAGAAGTAATCGGAAAGCCTTTTGAGGAAAATCCTTCATTATTATATGCTGCAATCAGAAATATATTCCTAAGAAAAGGAAAAAATGTGGAAGTTACGGCAAACTATGAGCCGAGTCTTCACTATGTTTCTGAATGGGTAAAGCAGCTCTTTGGTGAGAGTGAGGGTAAGGACGGCAGAGGTATTTTCCCGGCTGCTGTGGATTTGACAACAGACTTACATTCTATGGGACAGTATATTCAGGACGGTGGAAGAATGTTGTTTGAAACCGTACTTGATATTGAAGAGTCACCTGTAGAGATTCTTTTAAAAGAAGAAGAGACGGATACAGACGGCATGAATTACTTGGCAGGAAAGAGTGTGGATTTTGTAAACAAGTCTGCAATGAACGGAACAATACTTGCACATACAGACGGTGATGTTCCGAATCTTAAAATAAATATACCTGATGAAAGCCCGTTCTCACTTGGAAGTTTGTTCTATTTCTACGAGTTTGCATGCGGAGTAAGCGGATATATACTCGGTGTAAATCCGTTCAATCAGCCGGGAGTTGAAAGCTATAAGAGCAATATGTTTGCACTGCTTGGAAAACCGGGATATGAAAGTCAGAGAGAAGAACTTCTAAAGAGGCTCAACTAAATATGTTCAGGCTTTGGGGCAAGATATTCACAGATAACCGTATGGAAAAAGACCATGTTGCAACAGATGGAGATTACAGTAAAGACAGAAAAACAATGGTATTTGATGCGATTAGAGAGATATGTCATGAATTTGATATAGCAGAACCTATATGGCTTTTGCCGAATATAGATGACTTTGCTTATAGAGGTAAAGTCAGATTTAATGCTGACAACTTTATAGAACAAATAGATTTTGACTATCTGGAAATACAAATAATAGAAGAATAATAAAAAAATGGAGAGTGTATTATGGCAGAACCTATTTTAGACTATGACAGTTTTTTTGAAGGTGCAAAAAGTGCCCTGTTGGAGCTTGATACATTAAGCACAGAGGAGGAAAGGCTCAGAGCGGAAGGCGAGAGGGTATCAAAAGCTATAGAAGCTGAAAAGAAAGCCGTGGAAGGCAGAATATCCGAGACCACATCTAAAAGATTAAAAGAGATAACTTCCACATATGATGCCGAGATTAAAAAGGCTGAAGATATCCGAAAATCTTTGGAGGCAAAGAAGGGTAAGGCAAAGAGTAAAAAGGTAAGTGAAAGAATTGCCGAAGAAACTAAAGAGTTACATGATCATATAGCGAATACAAAATCTGAAATAAAAAGCGAGATAAAAAAAGAAAAATTGCCGGGATTTTGCGGAGGGAGATTGTATCACACATTTTATTTTCCACACAAATTCTTTGATTTTGTAAAAATAGTTTTAGCGGTACTTGTAACATTCCTTGCAATACCTATGGTGATCTATAAATTGATACCGAATCACAGAACTATATATTTACCTTTTATTTGCTTTGCGGTTATTATTTTGATAGGCGGATTGTATATTTTGATAGGAAATCTTACAAAAGCAAGACATATAGACAGCTTACTTAGGATAAGAGCCATGAGAGATACTATTGACAATGATTTTAAGAGAATCAAGTTGATAACAAAAGAGATAAATAACGACTCGTCAGAGGAAAAGTATGATTTGGGAGCTTTTGATGTAGAGATAGAAGAAGCAAAGATTAATGTACAGAGTATAAAGGATAAGAAAACTGCAGCTGTAAGCGAGTTTGAAAACAGCACAAAGAAAATTATTGCAGATGAGATAACGAATAATTCAAAAGAAAAACTTGAGAGTCTGAACAATGAGCTTGAGGTAACAAAGCAAAGCCTCGGAAGTATAGCTGCAAGAAGATCGGAGATAAACTTGGACATATCCGATAAGTATGAATCATATCTTGGAAGAGACTTTTTACAGCCGTCAAAGATAGAGGTGTTACAAAAACTTATAAATGACAATGAAGCGTCCAATCTGATTGAGGCTATAGATCTGTACCAAAGAAGACAAAACGGATAAGAGATGATAGAAGATAAGGAAATAAAGAAGCGGGAGCTTAAAGGCAGAATAATAGTAACTGCCGATCTTGATGAGAAAGATGCTCCAAGATCAAGAAGAAGACAAAATGTCAACTTTTTTGCAGAAAGGGGGAGGTTTATCCTCCTCCTGCTTGCTTTAATAACTGCTTTCACAGTTGTATTTGCATTAATAAACCGCTATAAGAGTTATGATAAATTTAAACTGAAATGGATTCATGAACTCAGTGAGGGCAGCCTTGTAGGCTATGAAAAGCTTGGTAACGGTTTTTTAAAGTATTCAAAAGACGGTGCATTGTATTTAAAGCCCGGCGGAAAAGAAGTGTGGATAGAAAGCTATGAGATGTCAAATCCAAAGACCGATAATAACGGTAAATATGTGATAATATTTGATGTCGGAGGAAATGATCTTGAAAGCTATACAAAAGACGGCAGGGTGGCGACGATAGGTACCGATTTACCGATACTTAAGGCTGTCGTATCAAAAAACGGTATAATTACCATATTGGTAGAAGATTCAAATTCCACATATATATTTTTCTATAACAAGGAGGGGGAACAGCTTAACATAAGTATAAAGTCGAAGCTTGCCGGAGACGGCTTTCCTACAGATATAGCATTGTCGCCTGACGGAACCGCACTTATGGCAACATTCCAGTACTTAAAGGGCAGTTCAATGATGGGAAGAGTCGTTTTTTATGATTTCTCGGATATCGGACAAAATATGCCGAATAGAGTCGTAGGCGGCTTTGATGAAGAGTTTGTCTCTTCAATGGTGGCAAGAGTAAGGTATTTTGATAAAATAAATTCGGTAGCAATTGCTTCTGACGGACTTTATTTCTTCTCGTCAAAGAATGTTGCTTCTCCGAAGCTTATTAAGACAATAAAGGCTGAAGAAGATATTGAAGCTGTGGACTTTGAGGGAAATAAACTTTGTGTAGTATATAAAAACACATCGGAAAAATTTAATCACACATTATATATATACTCGAAAACCGGCGATGTTATTTTGAAAAAAGAGTTTTTGGGAGATTTTTCAAATCTTGATATGCAAAAAGGGTACATTTATCTGACAAAGGATGATAAGGCGATAATAATGAACACGGCAGGTGTAATAAAATATAGCGGTAGTCTTGATTCAAATATACATAAGATTGTAAAAAGAGGGTTGTTATCAGGATTTACAATACTTGGAGATAATGACTTTAGAGGAATAGTACTTAAGTAATATAAAGGAGAAAATATGGAACAGGTATGCGTAGGAGTTGACATTGGAGGAACAAGTGTAAAGTTGGGTATATTCACACTTAACGGAAATCTTTTAAAAAAGTGGGAAATACCTACGGAGCCTAAAAACGATCCTAAGGCACTTATCGAAAAAATAGGAAAGTCTATAAAAGAAACCTTGAAAGAGGCAAGACTTACTCTTACAGATTGTGTAGGTGTAGGAATGGGAGTTCCGGGACCTGTAATGCCTAACGGATTTATAGAGGTAGTGGTAAATATAGGATGGAGAGAAGTTTTTCCTGCCAGAATACTCTCAGACTTACTTGCAGGTATGCCTGTGGCTCTCGGTAACGATGCAAATGTGGCGGCACTTGGAGAAGCATGGATGGGAGGTGCAAAGCATCAGCAGGATTCTGTAATGGTAACTCTTGGAACCGGAGTAGGTGGAGGAATTATAATAGACGGGAAAATTGTTCCGGGAAAGCACGGTCTTGGCGGAGAGATAGGGCATATGCATGTCAGAGAGTCTGAGACTGAAAAATGTAATTGCGGCGGAAAAGGTTGTCTTGAACAGATATCAAGTGCTACAGGAATAGTAAGAGAGGCAAAAAGGCTTCTTGCAACAAAGAAAGTTGCATCAAGACTTGCTTTACTGGAGGATATAACCGCAAAGGACGTACTTGATGCGGCCAAGGCGGGTGATGCTATAGCACTTGAAGTTGTGGATACAGTTTCAAAGTATCTCGGAATAGCGCTTTCACACTTGGCAATGACTGTAGATCCGGAAGTATTTGTTATAGGTGGCGGAGTATCAAAAGCAGGAGATTTCCTTATAGATAAAATAAGAGAAAAATTTGAGTACTATACACCGATAACAAAGAATAAGGCCGATATAGTACTGGCAAAGCTTGGAAATGATGCCGGAATATACGGTGCGGCAAAGTTGGTATTGGGATAAAAGAATATAAATCATTTCTTAAAAAATACTTTCATATTAAAAACTTGTTTTTATAAGTTTCAAGTGATATAGTGTCAGATATCAAAATGATGTTTACAAAGCATACAGTCATTTGACTTAGGAGGAATTAAATATGAAGAAAAGATTTTTGATAACAGTTTTAGGATTGACAATGGGAAGTGCATTATTATTCAGTGCATGCGGTTCAAAAAAAGAAACTGCAGAAACAACACAGTCAGTTGCAGAAACCACTACAAAGGCTGAGGAAAGCACCACTGCAGAGACAACAACGGCTGCAAGTGTGAAAGTGGATATAAACTATGAGATAGCAAATCACCTTGATGAGTCATTTGATGATGTAGGAAGTGCATTCGGAACAGCCGCATCTGATGAGAAGGCTGAAGCGGGTGAGAGAATTGTAAAGTATGCAGATCCGGAGAGAGTTTTACATTACTATGATGACAAGTCGGGTGGATATGTACTTGAAGCTGTAAGTGCCAAGGCCGGTGACCTTTTAAGCTTCACTGCAGACAGCGTTAAGCTTGATGACATTCTGGAACAGATGGAAGGCGAGAAAGCCACAGGACTTGAGTCAAACGATGCATACCTTACCGTAGGTATGAAGGGGGACAGCAATATCGTATTCCAGTCTGAAGGATATTACTTCATAGTATCTGTAGGTAAGGACAATGTGGTTTCAAAGGACAGCGCCGCAGCAATAGTAACAGAGGACAGAGCGGGAGTTGATACTGCAGGTGAGACAACAAAGGCACCTTCAGAAATCAAGACGCCTGAGACAACAGCGGCAAAGAAATAATTTATTTTCAAAAAATATAAATAGCAAACAAAAAGTCGAAGGAATATTACAAGATATGTCAGAAAAGTATCGTATATTCTGTCGGCTTTTTTTGTTGCAAAAAGTAATAAAATAAAAATTTAAAAAAATAAAATGAGTATAAATAAATTTCATCATTAATAAATAATAAAAATATGATAAAACATTAATAAATATATACAATACAACCAATAGTTTATAACTGCTTGGCTCAGGTTCATATATAAAAATAATAAAAATATCTTATATTCATCGTATTGACTTATTTGACAAAGATACCATTCAATAATATTATATTGTCATACTATACAAATTAGAATAGTGTAGTTAACGCTTAAGTGTAGGGACTTGTTTTTATTACGCACAAAATCGCATATAATGCGACATAAGACGAGAAATTTATACGAGTTTTTACATATTAAATACGATATAAATTTCTTTAATGATAATGAGAGACTTACGAAAATATAATGGGCAAATATTTTTGTGGGTTATTTTGTTTACATTGAAGAAATATATATAAATATTCTGACTGGATATAATAGAGTGACTGATTTAATGAAAATACATTAAGCAGTGATATGGGAGTATGCATGTTGAACACAGTATAGGACCTTATATTCCGGCAGACAAACAATCAAGGAGGTAGTTTGATGAACAAAAAGAGCATAGTAAGCCAAGCAGGCTTGCTGGCGGTTTCCGCTCTGTTCCTTTGGGCAAACCCTTCTACTGCACATGCAGAAGGATGGGATAACTCAAACGGTGAGTGGAGATATCTGGACAATGCCAATAATGCAGTGTCCGAGGCTTGGAGAAAGTCGGGTGACGCATGGTATTATCTGGGTGATGACGGTAACATGGTAAAAGATTCAATCGTTACCGTAGGAGACGGCATTTATTATTTGGATGCCGACGGTGTAATGGCGGCTAATCGTTGGGTTCTTGCAAAAGATATCGACGATAATGATGCATGGTATTACTTTGGTGCCGACGGAAAAGCGTACAAGGGTAAAGACGGAAGAGTATATACTCATGAAATCAACGGAAAGAGATATCTTTTTGATGAAGAAGGAGTAATGCTTAAAGGATTCTTCGATGCAGAGGGCAATGCGGTAGAAGATGACAATCCGTTTAAGAGTGCGAAATACTACTTCGGTGATGACGGAGCAATGTATGCGGATCAGTGGTTACTTTATTCACAGGTAGGAGAGAATCCGGGATATTCGGAGCTTGGACAGAGAAACTACAGTGAGTATGATGAGATGTGGCTGTACTTCGGGGCTAACGGAAGAAAGTACGCTGCAAGCAGCACAGATCAGTCAAGGCAGAGAGAGATAAACGGTAAAGCATACCTGTTTGATGAGAACGGTGTAATGATACCTCAACTTTCCGTGACCAACGCAAACATAAGAGCTACAGCAAGCAATGCTAAAGTAAAGTACGGTTCACTTGATACAGACGGTGAACTTAAAGACGATTACTGGACATTTACAGTACCGAATGAAGTTATGAGTCAGTATGACTATGATACTGAAGAGCACAGCTGGTTCAGAACAAAGAAAGACGGTAGTGTAATTAAAGATAAAATAGCTACAGTACTTGGAAGAAAATACGCTTTCGATGAGATCGGACGTATGCAGACAGGTTTTGTAATTATGTTGGAAGATGATACTTTCGGTATCAAATACGACGTAGATGAGTGGACAAAGGAAGACTTCCTTACAGACGCTCTCAACTCACCTATAGCTGCAATCGACAGAGGAAGCTTATATCTCTTCGGTACAGATGAGCTTAATGACGGTTCAATGATTACCGGTGAGGTTACAGTATCTCTTAGAGATCAAAACGTTGTATTCGGTTTCAAAGACAACGGTAAGGCTATCGGAGCAAGATGCACACTTGCAAAGAACGACGGTAAGTTTTACTTCAACGGTTTAAGACTGGATGCTGACGCAAGCCTTAAGTACGGTATTCTTAAGGACACAAGAACAGGTCACGGCGAGTATGTAGTCGTAGACTCAAACGGTAAAGTAGTCAAAGGCACAAAGATTCTGAAGGACGGAGAGGGCAACTGGATAGTAGTTTCAAACTCAAAGTTCGTAGCAAGAGTAAGTGATAGTGACAGACCGAGAAAGAAGAACGGAAGATTCTATCACTATGATTCAAGTGCCGACAGACATGACAGATGGGGAGCGGAAATCACATATGCCACAGACGGATTGAACAACTTGGACAGTGATTTTGTTCTCTTTGACAGATAGTTAGAGGAGAGATATGAAGAAAAATAATTTAATAAGGAAGGTAAAGCAGGCGACTGCCGGATTGCTTGCAGGAGCCATGGTCCTTACAGGGGCTCCGCTGGGCAATATGACTGCGATGGCAGCAGGGTTATCGCCTAACACAAACCTAAGTCCGGGAGACGGAAACAGTAATAAATGGGTAAGCCAGGTAAGGGACACTTCGCCGTCTTCAAAGGGATCATTTACTTATGGTTCATCTGATTCAACTACGTTTGCATTTGGTAATGCTGACGGGCATCAAAGTACAAATAATCAAGGTACCAGAGGTGCAAAGGATACATTTACCTTTGGACTTGGCGGTTTAAAGAGTTCAAAAGACAGAGCGAATAATACAAGAGGGTATTATCCGGGAGCTACATATGTTCATGCAGGTGATACGAGCACAAGACCTGAGATATTTACACAGTATGGGTCATGTTGGTGGCACGGATACTACTCATTTGGTAAACCATATCGTATAGGAACTGATGCAGAGCGTACAGATTATGAAGCATCAGGTACTACTGTATACACAGAGCCGAATTCGGCTAATCCTACAGAAGGTCCTGCAGATGTATTTGCAACTGCGTGGAAT
Source organism: Lachnoanaerobaculum sp. OBRC5-5 (assembly GCF_000296385.1). GTDB lineage: Bacteria > Bacillota > Clostridia > Lachnospirales > Lachnospiraceae > Lachnoanaerobaculum. The sequence continues at coordinate 2,014,129 of NZ_JH815185.1, read as the reverse complement.
GGTGCTCAGCCACAGACATCACTCTTCCAGGGTGCTTCAAGAAAGAAGGAACTTCATACAGGAACTTCTCATTATAACGGTGAAGTTCTCACATTAACTGACGGTGGAAAGACTGTTGAACTTCGTCAGGAGATAAAACCGTCAGATGATGATCAGTATATTGCAGTTCAGTATACTGCATACAACCCAAGTGCTACAGACACTGTAGATTTTATGGTCGGTAATGAGACAGATACTATGCTTCCTTCTCAGGATGATGTTCCTATCTTTACTACAAGACATGGTGCGGGAGAGAAGTTCGAAGGACTTCATTTCCAAAGCCATACATCCTCATACCATCCTTTAACTGTTTTCGATATATATTCATCAGGAAACGGAGCCGGAATGGCAAAGAGAAATAATCAAGATCCCAGTGAAAACCGTGTTTGGGGTATGAGATACTCCTCTACAGCAAGCAATAATCATACAGACTGGGTTTTCTCACAGGGATTCCCGGGAATGGTAAATGATGGTGATAGTGCGGCGGCGTTTTCTGCATACTTTAACTTAAAGCCAAGAGAGCAAAAAACCGCTACATTTATGATAGCTATTAAGCCGTCAGTATACTATGTATCAGACGGTTCAGGAAATACGGGTACAAGCGGACAGATAGCCGGATTTATGGGTAGACCTATAAACTCAGTAAAGGATGCTATAGCTGATATTAGTGCAAGAGGAATAAAGAAAGCGTATATCTATTTACAGAGTGATGCGCAAATTGGTGAAACCTTAACTATTCCAAACGGTACTGAGATAACTATTCAGACAGCAGACTTTAATAATCCTAATCTTACAACTTATACAGGTTATCAGAAGTTCAATCCTTCTATAAAATCAAATACAGCCACTTTAAAGAGAGCTGACGGTTTTACAGGTGAGTTGTTTAAGATGGGTGATAATGACTCAATGCTAAACTTCCGTGATGTTATAGTTGACGGAAATAAGGACCATGCGACTGCTACAGCGCCTGCTTTTGATCTTGATAAAGGTAAGGTAAGTGTAAAAGCCGGAACGGTTATTAAAGAGTTTAAGGTAACAGGAGCGAAAGTACCTTCAGTATTTAAGATTTCAGGAACCGGTGTTCTTGATATAAATGCTGCAGGAGGAAGCGCTGCAATTAAAGACAATATATCTTTGGATGACGGTGCGGCTATTGACTCAACAGAATCTAATTTAGGAACAGGATTATATCCTATTACAGTAAATGGAAGTCTGGATGTTACGGGATCAAAGATGTATAACGGTACATTTGGTACTGCGGATGTAAAGACAAAAGACGGAAACGTTTTAATAAACAAGAAGCCTATATTTGTTGAGTCCGGAAATTCTATAAGCGGTAAAATGGGAATAGGAATGACAGGAGATGCGCTTCCGACAACAAACAGTGAGGGTAGTGTATTGGCGGACTATGCCGACAGAGCTTCAGGCGGTTCATTGCCATATTCTCCTGCAAACTTCCAATCCGATATTTCAGGACAGACTATAGGAGCCGGAGACGGTGTAAAGACTGTGGCACATGTAACTGCAGGAACATTAGAGGATGCAAAGGTTATATATCTTCATGCAACTATATATACATTTGCTTTGACATATTTAAAGCCTGACGGTTCATCATTTAACTTTGCAGATTTTACAATACCTGCACCTGTACCTCCTACAGAAAACTATGTAGATGCAAACCCTTACTCAAAGGGAACGCCTGCAGGTGGTGAGATAAAGTATAACATACCTGCAATCAGCGGATATAAGTATGATGTAAGTGCAAATCCGGCGATGAACCTTCCGGATTCGATATCAATAGATGCAAACGGAAACTTAACAGGTACAATGCCGGGTGAGAATGTAAGTATTAGAATCAATCTTATTAAAGATGAGGCTACATATAAGTTTGATCCACAAAGCGGTTCAGCGGTTCCTGACAAAACGGAACCTACAGGAGCCACATCAAATATTTCTGTTCCACAGAGTACAAGGCTTGGATATGATCTTGTAGGATGGCAGCAGTACAATGATGCAAACGGAAATGGTATATTTGATTCAGGTGATACCGATATAGGTACTGTGATACCTTATCCAAGCGGATCTTTCCCGATACCTGTTGTAACAGGAGTTAAAAAGTTCTATGCAAAGTGGACACCGGGATCGGGAACATTTGCAATAACAAGAAAGTTTACAAACAAGAGTTTGTCAACTCCTATTACATTCTTTACAGATGTTGACAATACACGTCATGTAGCGGACAGCTTTACAAAGGATCCTATAGGACCTATACCGGGATATATATATGACAGTGGAACGAAGACACCTAATACAGCTGCTACAGGAACTATAGCTCCTGCAACAGATGCGCATCCGGGAAGACTTACTGTAACAAGTATGCCACCGCTTGCAATCGCACTTTACTATAAGTATTCGGTAGATCCTTCACAAAGATTTACATTTGAAGTAAGACATGAGGATTTGGCAGGAAATGTAATAGCACCTACAACAACGGTAACAAGACTTGCAGAGCAGCAGATTAGTGCTGCAAAGAAGAATGATATTACAGGGTTCTCATATTCTACATTTACAGTTACACAGGGTAGAACAGCTCCTTCAACACCGCTATATACAATCGGTATTGATGACGGAGTGAATAACCTTATAATTGATGAAGATTTGGCAAACGGTAACTTTGTTGCAAAGATGCCTAACCAGAATGTAACAATAGTATTTAAGTATACAAATGATTCAGGAAACAACCTGATAAAGAGATACTTTGACAGAGTCGATAATACCGTACTTGCAAGTGAGGTTGTACCACATATGGCAGGAACAACATTTGTAGAGGGATTACCGACATCAGGAGCAAATCTTGAAAAGATATACGGATATGTTTGGGACACAAGCTCAAGCGTAGATCAAAATCCTACAACACTCGGAAGTATAACAAATAATACAACCGGAGAGTTTACAGGAACAATGCCTGTACTTCCACCTGCAACACCTACAAAGGTAGACTGGATGTTAAGTAGAGATGCATCAAAGTGGACAAGTATCAACTTTGCGGTAGCATCTGCACCATATAATAACGGTAGTGTAGGGGCAACAACAGCAAACAGCATCTTATTAAGTGACGGAACAAGCGCAGGAGATGCAAGAGCATATAAGTTCAGCAAGATAAAGGCATTAAACTATGTACCAAGTGTAACACCTAACCGTTACTATATGTTTGACGGATGGTATAAGGATGCGGCATGTACACAGCCTGTAGGAGATACAGACTTCTTTAGGACAACAGATCCTACACCTTTAACGGTATATGCTAAGTTTGTAGAAGACCCAAGTAAGTGGTTTGATATCAACTTTGCGGCAGGAAGCAACGGTTCAATATCAGCTCCTGCAACACTTCATATACCGTTTGATTACACATGGAGTCAGATAACAGGACAGCTTCCTACAGCTACACCTGTAGCAAACTACTTGTTTAACGGTTGGAAGGATCCAAACGGTGCCTTCATGCAGGGAAGCAGCACACTTACAAATCATGCAACATATACAGCATTCTTCAGCCAGGATCCAAACGTATTCGGTACTATCGGATCTATCACACCTACAGGTCGTATAGGAAATGACGGAAGTGGTGAGATAGTAATAGACGGTACAACACCGGGTAATGTATATGTAATAAGTGATCCGAACGGAAATATCGTAGCAGTGGTACCGGGAGATTCAACAGGAAACAGAACAGTAGTTCCAAACCTTATACCGGGAGCACACTACAATGTACAGGAAGGAAGCCCTGATACGGTAGCAACTGTAGGTCAGCCGATTTCTTCTATAACAGGTACATCGGTATCAACACCACAGGATGTATATGTTCCTACAGTAGATAATAACTACAACATAGGATATGATCCTGAAAATGACGGTATGGCACAGATCGTTATCAATCCGGCGGATCCTGACGCAGACTATGCGCTTATAGATGAGAACGGAAACGTAGTGCAGTATCCGGGAAGTGACAACGGATGGATGACTCCTGTAGGAAACAATCCTTCAACAGTTACTTTCAACAACTTAAATCCAAATGAGACCTACACGGTAGTGGCAAGAAAGAAGGGCGACAGCTCAATTCCTAATCCACTTACAAAGTTACCTGACGGAAATCAGATAATAGCAAATCCTGGAGACATGGCGGACGCACCTAAGTATGTAGTAGAGACAAAGGGCGGAAGCGTAGTAACTGTAGGAACAACAAGTGTAGGAAATGACACATACGATCAGGCAAAAGCAGGAGAAGGAGTGGTAATCCATGCAGATCCTGTAGATGCAAACGGCAAGAACTTCCTTTACTGGCAGGTACTTGCAGGAAGAGCGGTAGGAGTCAGCGGAAATATAACACAGGCTGATTACTCATTTACTCTTTCAAATTCAAATATTGTACTTAAGGCTGTATACGAACCTACCAAGGTAGCGGGAGATGATGCGGATCTTACAGAGACAATAAGAGGCGGTAGTGTAGGAGAGTTCGGACTTACACCTGGTCAGATACCGGGACTTGCACATGATCTTACAACACCGCTTGACAGAACACTTAACAGTGTGAACGGTGCAACAGTAGAATACAAGGTAGTCTTTAACAAGAGAGATGCAAAACCGAATGAGAAAACAGCTGTAAAGCCTGTTTCAGTATCGGGAGTTGATCATCCGGATGCACATACAACAGCATACGGGCTTGATATCAAGCTTGAAAGATATGTAAACGGAAGACTTGTAAATAACGGAATACTTGCAACAGCATCAAATGCAACAGTAGATGTTATAGCACAGCTTCCTGCAGAAGACGTAGATCAGCTTGACTACCAGTTATTTGATGTGACACCTGACAGCTTAGGTAATATCAATCCTGTAGATATAACAATTACAACAGATGTAGCAAACAATGCGGGACTTCTTAAGTTCACAGGTAACTTGCAGCATTCATATGTACTTGTTTATTCAAAGACATTTAAGGTAACATTTGTAGATAATAAGCCTGTACTTGATCATTTACACTTAAATGATACAAGCAGAAACTTCTATAAGAAGTTTAAGGTAAGAAGAAAAGAGAATGTAGAGGATGCTTACTACTCAAGTGATTATGCTGTAGTTACGGCATATGCACAAAATAACGTAGCAAACGGACTTGTAACACCGTTTGAGGATATCTATGGTGTACAGTATGACTATGTTAACTGGTCAAAGAAGGAAGATAAGCTTTCAGTATATGACACAACAAGTCCTGTAACAAAGAGAACAATTGTTTATGCATACTATTCCGACAACAG
>NZ_JH815185.1:1980440-2008681 GCF_000296385.1 Lachnoanaerobaculum sp. OBRC5-5 | reverse complement strand
ACTGGTCAAAGAAGGAAGATAAGCTTTCAGTATATGACACAACAAGTCCTGTAACAAAGAGAACAATTGTTTATGCATACTATTCCGACAACAGAAAAGAAGTTGCAAAGGCAAGAGTAGATCTTGGTGGTACTATAGAAGAAGCAAAAATCCTCACAGGAGACCCATACCTTAAGGTAGCAGAGGTGGCAGAGCTTAATGAGGCTATAGCACATGCAGTTGAGACACTTAGACAGGCAAGAGATCTTGTATCTCCTGACGGAACAACATATCTCAGACAGGCAAACTGGGCAGAGCTTCAGCAGGCAATAGATGCACTTAGAAGACTAATTGACAAGTATTCAAAGATAGCAGCCGACAGAGCCGGAGACAGAAACAGAAGAACCGGCGGTGCCAGCGGTGGCGGTAACTCTTCATCAGGTAGAGGAAGTAGACTTTTGACACCGGGAGAGAAGTCACAACAAAACACAGCTATCAATGAAAACAGTAATGTAAGAGCATTCGTACTTGGTGTAGACGGTGCTTGGGAGACAAACCCTGTAACAGGCGGATGGTCATTCGTACTTAACGGTGGAACACCACTTAACGATATGTGGGGAATGATCACATTCAACGACAATACAGGTAAGAAGGTATCACGTTGGTATTACTTTGACGGTCGCTCAACAATGGCAACAGGTTGGGTATATGACTCAAAGAACGGCAACTGGTATTATATGAACACAACACCGGGTCCTGAGCTTGGCCAGATGGTATTAGGTTGGGTAAAGGATGACAAGACAAATAAGTGGTATTACATGAATGATAATACAGGTATCCTTAAGACAGGATGGCATTTGGATAAGCATGACGGAAGATGGTACTACCTTAATTCAAACGGAGAAATGCTTGTCGGATGGCAAAAGATTGACGGAAAGTGGTATTACTTTAATACCAATACTCCGCAAAATACTTATGCGTGGGATGCCAACGCTTTCAAGTGGAACTACTTGAACAATAGTGCAAGACCATTTGGATCTATGTATGCGGGAGAGAAGACTCCGGACGGATACAATGTAGATGCAAACGGTGCTTGGTACTAAGTGACGTAGGAGAAAAAATGAAAAGAAAGACAATAAAAGCAAAATTGACTGCCGCATTGTCTGCGAGTATGGCTCTTGCCATGCTCGCACCGGCAATGCCGGCATATGCAGCTGCTCCGGGAGCAGGAGAAATACAGTTTAATTTTACCGGAAAGAATGAATCGGTAGATCGTTTTGCAAGTGATTTAACATTGAGTGGAACAGCAGGAGCTGTTATTCCAACAGCACCGGCACCTGCAGGACTTCAGGTAAACACCGGAACAGGTGCTATTGCACTGCCGTATATGAATGACAGCGGAGCTTTTGATGCAACCAAAACATTCCAGGCAACCGGTGATGCATCGGCACTTAACTGGGATCAGAGAGGGTTAACCGGATATTTGATTACAGCATGGTATCCAAGACAGAATAACGGTATAGCAAGTCCTTATATGAATCAGGTACCTGCAATATATCCATATGGAGGTCAGACATACTATGCAGAGCTTGGACCTGATAATACAAAGACTTATTATTATAAGGTCAATCATGTAAAATCAAGTGCTGCAAGCGGATACTATATACCGGGTCTTGATGATGCAAGTGCAATTCCTGCATTTAAGAATGTACCTGATAGAAATGTGCCTGTAATGTCAGGTATATCAGTGGCACCTCTTACAATTCCGGGATATAAAGTAGTAAATGTAAGTACTACAGATGACGGTGATGGCGGTAAGACAGTTGTTTTACAGGATAACTTTGATGTATCAAAAACACATATAGCGTATGATACGGACTCGAAGTATGTTACAGGAACATCTATAAATAAAGGTGTAGAGATAACATATAAGTATGTTGTTGACCCTACTCAGACAAACGGTATTACAGTACAGGACTCTGTGTTTAAGAACTCAGCAGCAGTAGCTACATATCATGCAGGATTACCTACCGGAACAGTACAAACAGATGCTAACTCACCATTATATACTGTGCCTCGTACAGTTACGGAAGTTGCAGCAATTGAGGCAGGAAAAAAGATCGAGGATATAACAAATATTCCGGCTACAATATACGGAACAAGCCAGAATGTACCGCTTCAGGGTAATTTAAACCTTATCTTACCAAAGAAGTTTCAAGATCCTGCAACAGGAACAACAAACTATACTCCTGCAAGATATATCCTTGATGCTACAAACCCAATAACGGTAACATATGGTAACGGAAAACCGAATGCGGACGGATATTTCACATCACCGGCAGTAGGCGGCGGAACACCAAGTGTTATAAGAAACTTGATTCCTGCAAAGGATGATGCGGCAAATAATCTTAGAAAGATTACTACCGAAGCAAATATGGTAGGAGATGCCGGACATGATGTAGATGCAAGAAAAGTAGTGGGAACAATGCTTAATCAGCCTGTTACAATTACTTTTAACTACATACCGAACCCTGCATACTTTGTAACTTTAAAGGTAAAGTATGAGGATGATCAGGGAAATAACATAACACAGAAGGTGCTTGATAAGTTGGCTGATGCAGGAAATGCAGTGCCGGATGCACCGGGAACAGAAGTAACAGGAACATTCTATAAAGAAGCAAACGGAACAGATCCTGTACAGATGATTTATGCAAAGGCAAACAATACAGGTTCAGCATACAACATGACAATACAGGCACCTGAGCTTACAAGTTACCTGGCACATCCAAGTATAGAGGTAGATGATGCGGCAAGCTGGTCATCATCATATACAACTCCTATATCAAGCTTATATGCCACATGGAGTGCTGCAAGTCCTAAGTATGTGGTATCAACAAACGGACCTGCAGACAACTTTGTGCTTACAGTAAAGTATACTCAAGATCCTAATGCCGTTACAGAGTTATCGGCAGCATCTTTGGAAGGTGGAGATCTTTATGTAACAAGTGGCGGAAGCAGCATTACATATGACAACTATCTTACAAACGGAGGAACATTCCCAAGATTGATAAGAAAGAATATCAATCCTGCTACACTTAAGTATGATCTTGATATAAAGAGAAGCGACTTACCTACACCTGTTCCTAATGCAGGATATTTATTTGATAAATGGACATATAAGGGTCAGGAAGTAAGCTTTGATTCAAACGGTGAGGCAACTTTAACACAGATAACACCGGGAACCACAAATATAATCTCTCTTATAGCCAACTTTAAGAAAGATCAAAATGCATGGTATAAGTTTACTCTACATGAGGGAGACAGCCATATAGGACTGTTAAACGGAAGTGTAGCGGAGATACCTAGAAAAGATGCTTCAGGTGTGGATAGAGTTAATATTCCATGGAGTGAGATTCAGGATTATACAGATGAGGCTCATAACGGTATAAGTGTTGCAGCCGGATATACACCGAAGTGGTATGAGGGTACAGTAGATCCTTCAACAGGAAGATTGAACCTTACACCGATAGATACCGCAACTGTAGATCTTTCAACACTTGCAGGAAAAGATTTATATGTTTATGGAGAGAGCACAACACCGGTAGCACCATATGTACCAAATGTTACAGGAAGTTTAAATCCTACAACAGGAGAGCCTACAATAACTATAGATCCTGCAACACCTGCACCAATGGATTCAAGACTTACATATGTTATAACAGATCCTTCAGGAAATGTTGTAGCAACAATGTCAGGCGTGGATGTAATGAGAGAGGGCGGTTTAGTTACAGATCCTGCAATACAGGCAGGAAATACTTACCATGTAAGTACAGTTCCTACAACAGATGCAGGAGGTATAGTAGTAGGAGCACCGATACCTTCAAGTATAACAACTGTAGCAGGACCTTCAGCACCGGCTACAATACCTGTAGCTGTTACACCTACAGTATCACAGGATCCTTCAAATGCAGGGCAGGCGATGATAACAATAAATCCTACATCACCAAATACCGACTATGCATTGGTAGATCCGTCAGGAAATGTAGTGTACCCGTTTACAACACCAAGTGCACCGGGAGCACCTATAACATTTAATAACTTAAATCCAAATACAATATACAGAGTTGTACCACGAACAACAGGAACAAATGTGACACCTGCAGCACGTATAGCTGACGGAGCATCATTACCTGTTGATACATCAAACATCGGATTGGCTGTAAACAGATTTAATATAACAGCTATTGCAAACGATGCACCGGCAATAAGTAACTTCAAGATAAACGGAGTTGCATCAACAGATCCTGCAGTTTTACAGGGACTTTTAAAAGATACACAGGTAGAGATAGAGGCAAGCGGTCTTGACAATAACAGCCAATTATTTGATCATTGGAATATCGTTAGCGGCGGACCTCTGCCAAATATGAATGCGGCAACAAATCAGCGTTTGACATTTGATATGCCAAACAACCCTGTAACAATACAGGCGGTATATTCAACACCGGGACAGACATGGGCTCCTGTACAGTATAATAACGGAGTAAGTCCAAGCAGAAATGTTGGAATTATACAGCCGATTATTACAGACTCAGGAAACTTCCGTATAGTAATAGATAAGACACCTGTAGGAAGTACTTTGAGAACTCAGATGGCTGATGCTATAGGGGATGACTCATATAGAGGAGAATTCCAGGTAAGTGCAAGAGTACAAAAGGAAAATCCTTTAACAAGTACATGGGAAGATTATGCTTTACCAAGTGGAACAAAGTTATCAGGAGTAGTTGAGACAGGTGTATTGATGCAGGATAGAGAGTATAAGTTCTATTCAGCAACACCTTCAAATGCAACAGCAACAGCTCCTACCTTTAATGAGGAACATGGAGATTATGAGAATGCAGGAAGTGCATACACAGGAGAGTTCAACTTTGAATTTGAGAGCGGAATGAACTATGTATTCGGATATGTTTTACCTGCAAGCACATTTAAGGTAAAAGTAATAGACGGAAGAGATAATCACCTTGTAACAAGACTTACAATAGCAAGTAATAAGGTAGTAAACGATTATGCGTCACTCTATGCAAGCGCAATACAGTCAGACTATGTAGACAATGACGGTATTACATGGCATTACGAGGGATTAAGTAAGGACAGAGGAATGTATGATCCTTATGATCCGACTCTTCGTGTAACAGCGGATGAGACAATCTATGTTTACTATTCAAATGATAAGGCTGAGCGTAGAAAAGCTGAGGCTGATTTAAAGGCGGCTATCAAGAATGCAAACAATCAGTTAAACAGAATCAATGATCCGGCAAAGAGAGCAGCACTTCAGGCGGCTATCAATGCGGCACAGGCTGTAATTGACAGAATAAACAGAAAGTCATCTACACCTGAGCTTATAGCAGCACTTAAGGCACTTAATGATGCAGTGGTTGATGCAGGCGGAAGAGTACCGAACGGTGGCGGTGGTCGTGGTGGCCGTGGCGGTTCAGGCGGCGGTTCAGGAAACGCAAGCAGAAGATCATCATCAGGATATACATCAGGTCTTAGAGTAGGTTACGACGGTAACTGGGAGCTTACAAATCCTGTAGAAGCTACAGCAAATCCTGACAGCAGCAAGTGGGTATTCAACCTTACAAATGGCGGAAGAGCTAAGGGTTGGGCATACTTAAGCTACACTTATGAAGGAAAGACAAAGTCTGAGTGGTATCATTTTGCTGAAGACGGAATCATGAATTCAGGATGGTTCTTAGACGGAAGTACATGGTATTATCTGTCAATGAATCATAACGGATTCTATGGTGAAATGATTAAGGGATGGTATCATGACGGTCAGGACGGAAGATGGTATTACCTTGATCCTTCAAGCGGTGCTATGCATACAAACTGGAGCAAGATAGGGGGAGAGTACTACTTCTTGAATCCTACAGCACCTGCACAGACATGGTTCTTTGATAATGCAACAGGTAGATGGAATTTTGGTAATGTGAACTCAAGACCTCTTGGTTCAATGTATCAGAATGAAACTACACCGGACGGTTATCATGTAAATGAAAGCGGAGCTTGGAGATAATCTATAGTTTATAAAGACTTGTAGATTTTTCAGTCCGAAAATAATAAAGGGGAGTCACACGAAAGTGTGGCTCCCCTATTTACATATATTGAAATAACATGTAATATAGTAGTATATAGACTGTGCGTAGATTGTGTTAGAATACGATATGAAAAATATAGTATTTTTATACAAAATATTAAATTTTAGGAGGGTTTATCATATGAGTAATTTTGAACTTAAAGATTTTGAACAAAAAATGAATGAATTACTTGACTTTGACGGCATTGTGCTTGCTGTATGGGGCATGAAGCCGAATCACAATAAAGAAAAGTTTGCTGTAAGTTTTGATATCGGCATAGATTTGATTTTTGATTTATTATCATTCACAGAGTATGATTTTGAAGAAAAAACTTATGAGCCTAATGTAAGCGATATATTCATAGTAAATACATTCTATGAATGCCTGATGAATTTTTCCGATATGACGGTAGAATATGTAGGCGAAAATGAAATAAATATATATGTACCTGTGAGAGATGCATATGCGCAACTTGAGATAAGAGATATAGAGTATCTTACTGTGACTGTTACAAGTTATAAAAAGGTGGCATTTTGTAAAGGTGAAAAGCCGGTCAAGATAGGAATATATGATTTTGATGCAATGAGATATGAAAAGTTCCCTGAAAACTTTGTTAAGGGAGATTCTAAATTTTATTGCTTCGGATAGAAGCAGAACAGAATAAAAAGGTAGCAAAAAGGCTTTTCTAAGCCTTTTTTGCTACACTGTCTCTGATGATTAAGTTTCCGGTAATTAAAGTTTTTACCGATTTATTCTTGGGGTCTTTTTTTATTTTCAAGAGTTGTTCCACAGCAAGTTTTCCTATTTGCTTTCTTTGCACATGAACTGTAGTAAGAGTAGGCGAAGAAACTGCAGAATACGGTATATCATCAAAACCGATTATCGAGATATCTTTCGGTATTTTTACTCCCTTTTCTTTTAAAGCCTTTATAGCACCGAGAGCAAGAGTATCATTGTCAGCAAAGAAGCAGTCGGGAAGCGTATTTAAATCGCCAAGCTGTTCTAACATATCATTATAAGCACCGATCATAGTTGGAGAGATCATATAGGTATGCTCTTTTACATAATCCATTTCAAGCCTTTCCACACTCTCTGTGAATCCTTTTTTCCTCAGTTGAAAATTTTCAGAATATATATTTCCACCGATGTATCCTATGCTTGTGTGTCCGCATTTTTTCAGATAATCAAGAGCAATATAGACATTCTCTTCATTATTCATACAAACACTGTTGCAGGTGGTATATGGGCAAACATTGTCTACGACCACATAGGGAATGGAGATGGAATCGAATAGTGGATACAGTTCCGGAGTAAACTCGGTACCTATCAGTATAATACCTTCGTATTGACTAAGATCCGTTTCCGACAGAAATTTTTCAAAGCTTTCCTTATGTACTCTCAGAACCATATTTAAATTTTCTTTTTGAAGTCTGCTCTCTATTGCGTCCAGTATTCCGGCTATAAACCCTTGATTTTCTTCAACAAAAACACCGCTTCTGTAATATTTGAGAACCAGTACATTTTTATTTTCTGTAATTCTTTTTCTTTGCTGAGGGTAATAATTATATTCCTTCATTGCCGCCAACACTTTTTCTCTTGTTTCCTCACTGACGCCTTTTTTTTCATTTATTACTATGGAAATAGTGGCAGGAGAAACATTTATAAGTTTTGATAACTCTCTAATGGTCATAGTATTCTCCAAAGAAATATTGTTCACTAAACAATAATTATTTTCAGTAATCATAATACTATTTCAAAAAAATATTGTCAAATCAGAATATATAAAAAATTGAGCATGAGATGTGCAGAACAGTGCATGAAAGATTTGTCTTTGGTGATTATATACTATAAAAAACATTATTTTTGTTTATAAAAACATGTTAAACAGTTTGAATTTAAGTTTATTAAACGATAAAAGGGGATTAAAAACAGTTGCTATACAATATGTATAAAAATATTATAATAACATATGCATAAGATAGAAATAATCAGATTGTATTGACATTTGAACATAATAATATTATTGTTTATATAAACGATAGTTCTTGATTTGTTAAATATTTAGTAAACAAGGAGGATGATATGAGAAAGGTCAAGAAATTAGTTAGTGCGTTGTTAATCGGTGCAATGGTTAGTGCTCCACTGATCGGATGTGGTGGAGGAGCTACAAAGAGTGCAGATACTACTACTGCAACTGTAGCGGACTCTAAGGCTGAGGAGAGCAAGACAACTGACGGAAGCAATCCTGTAGCGGGCAAGAAGGTAGCGTATATTATGATTATGCCTTCAGCTACTATCTTCCAGATGTGGAAGGATTCATGTAAGAAGCTTTGTGATGAGCTTGGAGTACAGTTTGATTTCTTCTTCTGTGACGGTGATTTTAATAAGTGGCAGGACACTATAAGAACATGTGCATCTGCAGGCTATGACGGACTTATAGTAAGTCATGGAAACCAGGACGGTTCATATGTATTCTTAAAGGGCATCTTGGATGAATACAAGGATTTAAAGATTGTTACATTCGATACACAGTTCTATGCGGACGGTGAATACAAGAAGCTTGACGGTGTTACTCAGATGTTCCAGCAGGATAAATCTTTGGTAACCGTTCTTCTTGATGAGATGGTAGCTAAGTATGGTGAAGGTGTAAGACTTGTAAAGGTATGGAGAGGTCCTAACTACAACAGCCCGTTTGACAGAAGAGAAGAAGGCTGGCAGGAGTATGAGAAGGCGGGAAAAATCGTAACTGTAGGTGAGGTACAGCCTTTACAGGATTCCGTAGACTCTGCAAACACTGTAACGGCAGCATATCTTCAGAGCTTAAAGAGAGAAGATGTTGACGGTGTTATTGCATACTATGATATGTATGGACAGGGTGTATATAATGCACTTATCGAAAACGACAATATGAACGGTAAGAATGGTGATGCACTTCCTATGGCATCGGTAGATATCGACCCTGTTGATATTACAAATATGCAGACAAGACCTGATATATGGACAGCGGCAGGAACAACAGACTGGACATTAAACGGTGAGATTGCTATGAGACTTCTTTTACTTGAGATGGCAGGAGAGTATGACAAGATCTATGATCCGGCAACAGGAGAAATGGGAGTTGATGTTGTAGAGGTTCCGGGTACAGCTATTAGGGCATCAGATTTAAAGACAGATTCAAATGTAGAGAATCTTGGAAATGTAGCAGGAGAAACTTACGGTAATCTTAACTATCTCTCAGAAGCGGATTGGATGCCGAAGGATCTTTTACACAAATAATAGGGATGTAAATATAAGGCTGCTAAACAGTAGCGACTTATAAAATTAATGAATGAGGTGAGTTTATCAGATACATTTACTTTTATTTTTAAAAGTCATTGAAATTTTGATGACTCACCCGTTTTAGATTGGATAATTATGGACAGAATAAAGTTAAGCACAAAAAATGTGTCGATAGAATTCCCGGGAGTAAAGGCCTTAGAGGATATAAACTTTGAGGTAAGTACGGGAGAGATAAGGGCTGTTGTAGGAGCAAATGGTGCCGGAAAGTCCACACTTATGAAGGTATTATCAGGTGCCAATCCTACATACACCGGAGAAGTATTATTGAATGATAAAGATGTGGATCTTAGGACTCCTGTAGATGCAAAAAAATGCGGTGTTCAGATAGTGTATCAGGAAGTAGATACTGCGCTGTTTCCAAACCTTACCGTAGCTGAGAATATCATTCAAGGCGATTTGGTAATGGATAAGGGAAATGCCATCTTAAATTGGGGAGAGGTTTATAAAGAGGGCAGAAAAGCTCTTGAAAGACTTCATATCAGCAAGGAAAGGATAAATGAAAGGGATCTGGTTTCGAAGCTTTCACTTGCAGATAAGCAGATGGTACTTATAGCAAAGGCAATCAGAAGAAAGTGTAATTTCCTGATACTTGATGAGCCGACGGCTCCGCTTAGTAATCAGGAGACAAAAGAGCTTTTTGAAGTTGTTGAGCATTTACACAAAACGGAGAATATAGCAATACTGTTTATTTCACATAGATTAAACGAGATACTTGAGATATGTGAAAGCTATACAGTAATGAGAAACGGAAAGTTGATCGGTACATATCCTATAGTCGAGTCAACTACCACAAAGGAAATAGTAGAACTTATGCTTGGAAGAACCTTTGAGGAGGCATACAAAAGAGAAGAGATTTCTATAGGTGACACTATTTTTAAAACAGAGAATTTGAGCGAAATCAACGGAAGAATAAACGATATAAACTTACATGTAAGAAAAGGTGAAATACTTGGTATAGCAGGGCTTGTCGGAGCGGGTAAGTCTGAACTTTGTAAAACTCTTTTCGGAGCATATAAAAGTACCGGAAGAATCATATTAAACGGTAAAGAACTGAATCTAAAAAATCCTGCACTTGCAGTTAAAAATAAAATAGCACTGGTACCTGAGGAGAGAAGAAAAGAAGGTGTACTTGTAGAAGAGAGTGTAAGCTTTAATTTATCTGCGGCATCCTTGGAAAAGTTTTGTAAATTGTCTTTCATAGACAAGAAAAAGGTAACAGATAATGCAAAAAGTTATATCCGGAGCCTTAATGTATCAACACCGAGTCCAAGACAGCTTGTCAAGAAACTTTCAGGTGGAAATCAGCAAAAGGTTGCTGTAGGAAAATGGCTGGCTGCAGATTGTGAGCTTTATATATTTGATGAACCTACAAAGGGAGTTGACGTAGGTGCAAAGCAGGATATTTTTGATCTTATCCATGAGATAGCAAAAAAAGGAAATGCAGTTATATATGCAACTTGTGAGAACCAGGAGCTTTTGGCCCTCACAGACAGAATTTATGTAATGTACAATGGCGGTATAAGTGCGGAACTTATTACAAAAAATACAAATGAAGATGAAATAATGTTTTACAGCGTAGGTGGTAAGCAAAGTCAAGAGGAGGTAGTTTGATGGAACGCAAAAAATTAATAAAATTTGGTATAGATTGGGCTGCTATCCTGGCACTTGCTCTATGTTTTATAGCATTTACAGCAATTAAGGGCAGTGCATTCATGTCTCAGAGCAATATGGTAAATATTCTCAGAGCAATGGCAATAACCACGGTATTCGGTATTGCGGCTACAATTACCATGGCACCTGACGGATTTGATATGTCGGCCGGTACTTTGGGAAGCTGTTCAGCTTATGCTTTTGTATCGTCATACCTTTGGTTCGGCCAGTCACTGTTTATGTCGGTAGTAATAACTATAGTGACAACTTTGGTTTTATATCAGCTTACTATGTTTCTTATTCTGGTATGTAAGATACCTGATATGCTTGCGACTTGTGCTTTGATGTTTGTTCATCAGGGACTTGGACAGTGGTATATAGGAGGCGGTGCGGTATCAACAGGTATGAGAACACCGTGGAATGCGGAACCTCTTAGAACAGCTCTTTCAGACTCTTTCTCAGCAATAGGAAGAGCACCTTGGATCATTATCATTATGCTTGGCTGTGTGCTTGCCGCATATATCTTCCTTGATTTTACAAAGTTCGGAAGATATTTGTATGCAATGGGTGGAAATAAGGAAGCCGCAAAACTTTCAGGTATTGATATTAAGAAATACAGATATGTAGCAGGTATGATAACTGCAGTATTTATAGCAATCGGCGGTATTTTGGTTTCATCAAGAGGAAGTTCTGCACAGGTTATGTGCTGTGACAACTACTTGATGCCCTCACTTGCAGCGGTTTTTGTTGGAAGAACTGTAGGCGGTGCTGAAAAACCTAATGCTCTTGGAACAATGATAGGCTCAATGCTTGTATCAACACTTGAAAACGGACTTACTATCTGTGCAGTACCTTTCTTTGTATTGCCGGCGGTAAAGGGTGCGGTACTTGCTTTGGCACTTATAGCGGCATATGCATATAAGAGAGAATAATATAAAAGGGAGTCAGTATGAGCAGATTTGACACATATTTCCAAATGGAAGAAAAAGATATAGTTGAGTATACTTTATTAAAAGCTACATCTATAGATTGGGATAAGGACAGCATGAAGGTAATTATACCAAAGGAGCATGGTAATCTTAACTATGTTTATAGAGTAACGGATGATAAGGGACATTCAATTTATATAAAGCAGGCAGGTACCGAAACAAGAATTTCAAAGGATATGAAGCCTTCAAGAGACAGAAACAGGCTGGAATCGGAGATTTTGATGTTACAGGAAAGATTTGCAAAAGGGATGGTGCCATATATTTATTTTTATGACACTGTTATGTGTGCCTGCGGTATGGAGGATTGTTCAGACTTTTCGGTAATGAGACAGGCAATGCTTGAGCATAAAATATATCCTCATTTTGCTGAAAAGATAACGGATTTTTTGATAGATACATTATTAAAAAGCAGTGATGTGGTAATAGACCATAAAGAGAAGAAGGTAATCGGAGGGAAGCTCGTTTCACCTGATCTTTGTGATATTACGGAAAAGTTAGTTTTTATGGAGCCATACAATGACCTCAATCATAGAAATAATGTTTTTCCTCCAAATGCAGACTTTGTAAAGAAGGAGCTTTATGAGGATAAGGCATTGCATCTTGAGGTTGCAAAGCTGAAATTCAATTTTATGACAAATGCGCAGGCATTGATACATGGTGATTTGCATACAGGCTCTATCTTTATAAAAGAGGACGGTTTAAAAGTATTTGATCCTGAGTTCGGTATACTTGGACCTTGTGGATATGATATCGGAAATGTTATAGCAAATCTTATTTTTGCCTATGACAACGGAATTGCTTACGGAAAGAAAGAGTTCACTGATTGGATTCTTAAATCGGTGGAAGAGGTCATAGATTTATTCATAGAAAAGTATAATAAATTTTATGATGAGTGGGTAAGCGAGCCGATGGCAATGATAGAAGGTTTTAAGGAATATTATTTAAACGGCATTCTTAGAGATACGGCAGGATTTACCGGAACGGAGCTTCACAGAAGAACTGTAGGAATGGCAAATGTTACTGATGTGACTACAATTGCAGATGAGAAAAATAGACTTATAGCTGAAAGAATAAATATTTTGTCAGGTAAGGAGTTTATACTGAAAGCGGACAGCTTTAAATCCGGTAAAGATTATGTAGACACTATACTAAAGTGCAAAGCATTGGCAGAGGAGTTATAAATGGGTATTGAAGAATTTTTTGACAATATAATCTCAGTAAAGATGACGGAAGGTGGAGAACTGAATATTATAGACCAAACCCTTTTGCCCGGAGAGATAAAGAGAATCAACTTAAATACAAAGGAAGAGATTTGGGAAGCTATAAAAAAGCTTAGAGTACGTGGAGCTCCTGCAATAGGAGTGTGTGCGGCATATGGTATTGCAAAGACGGCTTCACAGATAAAGGCGGTAAACTATAGTGATTTTGAAAAGGAATTTTTGGAATTAAAAGAGTATTTTGCCTCTTCCAGACCTACAGCGGTAAACCTGTTTTGGGCACTTAACAGAATGGAAGATGCCCTGAAAGCAAATAAAGAAAAAAGCATTGATGAGATAAAGGAAGCCTTATTTAAAGAAGCCGAGGATATCAGAAATGAGGATGTTGAAATAAGCCGTGGAATAGGAACTCTTGGATTCAAGCTTTTGAAAAAGCTTAAAAGAAACGGTAAAGAGATCGGTATAATGACTCACTGCAATGCCGGAACATTGGCAACAGCAAAGTACGGTACGGCGACAGCACCGATGTATATGGCACTTGAAAACGGATTTAACGGTGATGATATGCATGTGTACTGTGATGAGACCAGACCTCTCTTGCAGGGTGCAAGACTTACAGCATTTGAGCTTAGCAATGCCGGAATAAAGACTACATTGCAATGTGACAATATGGCATCTATTTTAATGAAATCGGGTAATATAGATATTATATTTGTAGGTTGTGACAGAGTGGCAAGAAACGGTGATGCGGCAAACAAGATAGGAACATCCGGACTCGCTATTATAGCAAAGCATTACGGTATTCCGTTCTATGTATGTGCACCTACATCAACTATTGATATGAAGGCTGAAAGTGATAAGGACATACCTATAGAGATAAGAGACGGGGAAGAGATTACAGATATGTGGTATAAAGAGAGAATGGCACCTGAGAATATAGGTGTATATAATCCTGCATTTGATGTTACCGATCACTCTCTTATAACAGGTATTATTACCGAAAAAGGTATTTGTAAATATCCTTTTGATAAAGCATTTAAGGAATTGGGACTTTAGTACAGATAGGAGAAAATATGAAGAAGATAATCAATGTTCCTGAGAATTATACAGATGATATGTTAAAAGGCATTTATAGTGCACATAAGCAGGTTAAATATGTGGCAGACGACCTCAGATGCTATTGTATAGCAGATAAGAAACCGGGAAAGGTGGCAATAGTTACAGGTGGCGGTACAGGACATTTACCGCTATTCCTCGGATATGTGGGTGAAAACTTACTTGACGGATGCGGTGTGGGAAGCGTTTTCCAATCACCTTCTGCAGAGCAGATATATGAGATATCAAAGGAAGTGGAAGCGGGAAGCGGAATACTCTATCTATACGGAAATTATACCGGAGATATAATGAACTTTGATATGGCGGCTGAAATGCTTGAGATGGACGATATCAAGACAAGAAGCATTGTAGGTGCCGATGATGTACTGTCAAATAAGCTTCCTGAAACCAGAAGAGGTGTTGCAGGCATATTCTTTATGTATAAGTATGCAGGTGCTGCGGCGGCAAATATGGGAAGCCTTGATGATGTATATGAGGCGGCAAATACAGCTAAGCAAAATACAAGAACCGTAGGATTTGCATTGACACCATGTGTTATACCTGAGCTTGGACATGCCAATTTCTCTTTGGCAGAGAATGAAATGGCATTCGGTATGGGAATTCACGGTGAACCGGGAGTTTGGAACGGTGATATAAAGACTGCAAAAGAACTTGCAGATGAGGCGGTCGGAGAAATCCTTGATGATATAGAAATCGGAAACGGCGATGAAGTTGCAGTACTTATAAACGGACTTGGCGCAAGCAGTATTGAGGAGCTTTATATACTTTCCGGAGAAGTGAGTGAAATATTGGCTTCAAAAGGTATAAAGATCTATAAAACATTTGTAGGCGAGTATGCAACAAGTATGGAGATGGCGGGTGCATCCATATCTATTTGTAAGTTAAACAGTGACAAGGAAAAGGCTTGGCTTGATATGGAAGTAAAGACTCCATTTATCAGATTATAGGAGCAGTTATGACAGAGATTAGAATAGAGGATCTTCCGGAATTATTTGAGTTCATAGCTAAGGTGTTTGTCGAGAAAAAAGATGAGTTATGTGCAATGGATGCAAATATGGGCGACGGTGATCTTGGTCTTACTATGAGTAAGGGCTATAGTGCAATGCCTGATCTTATCAGAGAAAATACGGTAGAAAATAATGTGGGAAAGACATTGTTTAAGGCAGGCATGAAGATGGCTTCAGTGGTACCGTCCACTATGGGTACATTGATGGCAAGCGGTATAATGGAAGCCGGCAAGTCATTAAATGAAAAGGATAAAATAGACGCAAAAGATTTGGCATTGTATTTTGAAAGCTTTGCAGCAGGAATCAAAAAAAGAGGAAAATGCGAAGCGGGAGACAGAACAATATACGATGCACTTGTAGTGGCAGGTGAGAGAGCAAAAGAAGCAGCGGATGGAAGTTTA
Organism: Lachnoanaerobaculum sp. OBRC5-5; assembly: GCF_000296385.1. Lineage (GTDB taxonomy): Bacteria > Bacillota > Clostridia > Lachnospirales > Lachnospiraceae > Lachnoanaerobaculum. The sequence goes on along the minus strand of NZ_JH815185.1, from coordinate 1,992,849 downwards.
CTTGATGTAGCAAGCGCAGCACTAAAGGGTGCAAATGAAGGTGTTGAAGCTACAAAAGATATGTTGCCTAAGTTTGGCAAGGCTGCGGTATTTTCCGCTAAAGCAAAGGGCATTGCAGATCAGGGTGCACTAGCAGGATATCTGATGGTAAAGGGAGTATGTTTATTTTTAGAAAGTAAGAGTTGATAATGAAGGTACTTAATTTCGGTTCACTAAATCTGGATTATGTATATGATGTAGATCATTTCGTGAGAGAGGGAGAGACTATATCCTCAACAGACATGAATGTATTTTGTGGCGGAAAAGGGCTCAACCAGTCTGTAGCCTTGGCAAAGGCAGGCGTTAAAGTATACCATGCCGGAGCAGTGGGAAGTGCGGACGGATCTATGCTTTTGGAGGCACTCTCAGAGGTGGGAGTCGATATATCTCACATAAAAAGGTATGATATGTCATCGGGACATGCCATTATACAAAAAAACAGAGAAGGCAATAATTGCATACTTTTATATGGTGGAGCAAACCAAAATATAGGCATTGACTTTATCAAAGAAGTATTGGAGGATTTTGATAAAGGAGATATACTTTTACTTCAAAACGAGGTGAGCAATCTTGCATTTATTATAGATGAGGGGGCTGCTAAAGGAATGAGCATTATTTTAAATCCCTCACCTCTCAATGAAAAGATATTTGAATGTGACTTGGAAAAGGTGGAATATCTTATACTCAATGAGATAGAAGCTTCCGATATACTCGGAGCTGCTTGCACAGATGAGGATGAACTTGTAGAGAAATTGACAAAAAGATTTCCAAACACCAAGATAGTGCTCACATTGGGAGAAAATGGCTCCGTATATGTGGACAAGACACAGAAGATAAGACAGGAAATATATAAGGCTGATGTTGTTGACACTACGGCAGCAGGTGATACCTTCACAGGCTATTTTATGGCAGGGCTGGTTGCAGGCAAAGATGTATCAGGAGCACTCAAACAGGCTGCAAAGGCTGCAAGTATAACAGTAAGCAGAAAAGGTGCCTCACCAAGTATTCCGTTTGCAAAAGAGGTTTGTGAAAGACTTTAGAAATGTAAAATGCCACAAAATCATTATAATAGATGATTTTGTGGCATTTTTAATATTTTATATAAAGTTAGTACATCTGCAGGAAATAATAAATTGAAAAATTACTTCAATATATTATATTCCCTTAATAACTTATATCTGTAATCTTTGTCGGTGTTGGCTCTGCGAAGTTTATCAATATTACCTTCGTTTAACAGCAGTTCATTAAGCTTACTGACCATATCGGCACCTTCCTGCCTGCCTTTCTCCAGACCTTTTTCCATACCTTTCTCCAACCCTTTTTCTATTCCTCTATTTTCAATAATATCAAGAACTTCACACATATATTTGGCCTCCTTTTCATTAGCTTCATTTATTGAATCTTCAAATCTATTATCCCCTGTCATAACGGACATAAGGGTTAGCAGTTCATTTATATGCTTTATTGTATAATCTTTTGGATTATAGGAGTTGTTTGTTCGTAATTGATGCAAATAATCAACCAGTATCCGGAAATCACTTTTAAATAATGCTGTCTTTTCCTCCTCCAGGTATGCTATCTCAAAAAGATTGATTTTATAATCATTGACAAAAGGTTTTAATCTGTCATCAACTTTAACAATATCGAGTATATTAATCGGATAGTTCCATCTCTTTTTGTATCCTAAATATAATACCAAGGTAATCACGGGATATTTAGTCTTATATCTATGTCGTTTTTTAGTTTGTCTTCCATACTCTATGCCGTCATAACTGATTACTCTTAAAGGCATCAGCTTATCAGGTACGGTTTGATTTTCAAAACCGAATAAAGCAATATTTATACGGCTGTGTTGCCAATACTTGGAAACATCTCTATCCTGAGAATGGACGCTACCGTCAATCTTTAACATGCTGCTTGTAGGTGTATCAAGTAGAGAATTTTCATCCACTACATTTTCACTATTAAATAAAAGTACATTTAATATGTCGGAAAAGACATCATTGAATTGTTCCAACATCTTTTGTGATATATCTTTCTCTTGCATCTCTCGCTCCTTCATTATATCAAAGAAATATTTTAGAATCCACGTTAGGGTGAAACTTAAGAATATAAGTATAGAAATTTTATAAAAAAGCCATGTGGGATTATTGTTAAATCCTTTTATATCTTTATTATACCAATTAAAAATCTTATTACAATACTGTGACTGAAGACTAAAGTTATTTTTATATAGTAAATAAATTACAAGAATAAATATAAAGAAAAATATAGAAATGCAGGTATTTTTAAAGGACAGCTAATATAGTAAAATAAAATTATAGAAAAAGATAAGAGGAGGAGATATGCTGGAAGCTTTGTGGGCAAAGAAAGAAGAAAAAGACGGATTGATGTGTTGGTTACCGCTCACGGTTCATTTAGAAGATACGGGAAGAATTATGGGACTTTTGTGGGAACATTGGATGAGTGAGGGACAAAAGAGAACCATTGCAGATGATACGGATATAGGAAAGCAGATAGCAATATTTATAGGTGCAATTCATGATATCGGCAAGGCAAGTCCGGCTTTTCAGCTAAAGAAAGGTTTTGCTAATTCTAAGGACTTAGATAAGGAGTTGACAGAAAAACTGGTAAGGGCAGGGTTTATAGATATAGACTCACCGGATTTGCTTTCATCACCTGAAAAAACACCGCATGGACTTGCAGGAGAGGTGATATTAAGTGTATTAAGCGATAGGTTTAAAAAGGAAAATGACATAGGTTCTATTGTAGGTGGGCATCATGGCAGGCCTATAGATAATAAAAGTATGATTTCCGAAGTACTTAGTTCATATAAGAAAAATCTCTTCCAAAGTGAAAATGAGGATAGTGATATATATAAAAAATGGGTATCGGTGCATACGGAAATTCTAAACAATGCATTAAAAAGCAGCAGTTTTAAAAGATGTGAGAATATACCGGTACTCTCACAGCCTGCACAGGCAATGCTTCTTGGACTTTTGACAATGGCAGATTGGATTGCCAGTAATACATATTTCTTTCCTCTAATTGGAATTTTTGATGATGCCGATATTGATATGAATAAGAGATGTGAATATGGTTTTAAAAAGTGGAAAAAATCTAATGGTAGTGATATGTGGTTACCTGAAGTATATGCTGATTGTAAGAATTTGTTTAAGGAGAGATTCGGTTTTGAACCAAGGGATGTACAATCAAAATTTGCACAGACAATCAGCGATGCCAAAAACCCGGGACTTGTAATACTTGAAGCTCCGATGGGACTTGGGAAAACAGAGGCGGCACTTGTAGGGGCTGAAGAACTGGCTGCAAAGTCAGGAAGAAGCGGACTGTTTTTTGGATTACCGACACAGGCGACATCAAACGGTATATTTCCAAGAATAATCAGTTGGCTAAAAAGTCAGAGCGTGGAATTAGGTGAAAAAAGAGGATTAAGACTGGTACATGGCAAGGCTTTTTTAAATGAGGAATATAACAATCTTACGAGTGCTTCAAATATAGATATTGACGGAGATAATGAAGGCAGAGAAGGTTTTGTAGTAAATCAGTGGTTTTGTGGTAAGAAGACAGCTATAATGGATGATTTTGTAGTAGGTACTGTAGATCAGCTTTTGATGATGGCACTGAGACAGAAGCATTTGGCATTAAGGCATCTTGGACTCAGTAAAAAGGTTGTAGTAATTGATGAGGTACATGCTTATGATGCATATATGGATCAATATTTAAATATGGCACTTGAATGGCTTGGAGCTTACAATGTACCGGTAATACTGTTATCGGCAACATTACCGAAGAAAAGTAGAGTGGATTTTATAAAGTATTATTTGAAGGGCAAGGGAGTTAAATTTAGCAAAGAGGATATGAGCAGTCTGATGGTAGAAAATTACCCTTTAATCACGTACACTGATAATGATAAAGCATTAAATGTGAAGCACTTTGCACCGATAGAAGATAAGAGAATCGAGATAAAATATACGAGTACCGAGAATTTGCATAAGCTACTGGATTCCTTGCTTGATGGGGGAGGTAATGCCGGTGTTATTGTAAATACAGTGAAGAAAGCACAGGATATTGCCAAAGAATTGTCAGAAAAGTTTGGTGATGAAAATGTTATGTTACTTCATTCTTCGTTTATAGCTACGGACAGAGTGAAAAATGAAGAAAAGCTGATGAAATATCTTGGTAGAGACGGAGATAGACCACAGAAGCTGATTGTAGTAGGAACGCAGGTTATAGAGCAGTCTTTAGATATTGATTTTGATGTAATGATAAGTGATATTGCGCCGGTAGACTTATTGATACAAAGAATGGGAAGACTCCATAGACATACAAGAGATAATAGACCAAGGAAACATAAGAAACCTGTACTATATGTTTTAGGTAATGACAAAAACTTAGAATTTGAAACCGGCTCAAAGGCAGTATATGGAGGATATCTCTTAGCAAGAACCGGGTACTTTTTAGGTGACAGTATAAGACTTCCAAGTGATATATCAAGGCTGGTACAAGAAGTCTATGATGAGAATATAGAACCGGATTTATCTGATGAATTAAAAAAGAAATATTATGAATACAAGGTTGAATATGAGGCTTTAGTTAACAGTAAAGAAAGTAGAGCCGGAACTTATAGATTAAGTAGCCCTGTATTAAAAAAACGAATATCTAAGGAACCAAGCCTTATAGGATGGCTTAATAACCAATCAAGGAATTTTGGTGAGGAAGAGGGCAATTCACAAGTCAGAGATACACAGGATACCATAGAAGTAATTGCATTAAAGAAGATTAAAGGTGGTTATACTACTTTTGACAGTGATGAGGATATGTCAGAAAATATTGAAGATACAAAAATAGCAAAAAGAATTGCAAGTTGTACAATAAAACTTCCAAATAAGCTCTTAAAGTCCTATAATATAGATAAGACTATACGAGAGTTAGAAGATTTTTACATAAATAATTTGCAAAAATGGGATAATTCAGCATGGTTAAAGGGAACTTTATGTGCAATGTTTGATGAGAATAACGAGTGCAGTATAAATGGAGTAAATATGATATATGATAAAAAATATGGTTTGATATCAAAGGGGGAAAATGATGCCAAGGTATAATTTATTGGATGAAAAATGGATTCAGGTTGTAAGTAAGGATACTGTAGAAAAGGTTTCTATAAAGGAACTTTTTGCCGGTGCAGCTAAGTACAAAGAATTAGCCGGTGATATGAAGACTCAGGATTTTGCAGTAATGAGGGTTATGCTGGCAATCCTTCATACAGTCTTTTCAAGGTTTGATTCAAACGGAGATCCATATGAGTTTTTTGAAGTGGATAGGGAGAGTTTTTTACAGACCGGAGATATTGAAGAAAATGATTTGGAAGATTATGAAGATACATTGTATCAGACTTGGATAGATATATGGAATGCTAAAGAATTTCCAAAAGTGGTATATGAGTATTTGGAAAAGTGGAGAGAAAGATTTTTCCTATATGATGACAAATACCCTTTTTTTCAGGTGACAAAAGAGGTGATAGAAAAGGATGCCGCCGGTGGTGGAGAGTTTTATGGGAAGAATATAAATAGGCTTGTGTCTGAGAGCAATAATAAGCAGGCATATTTTTCACCTAAAGATGAATCTTATAAGGAATACATTGCTGATGATGAATTGGCAAGATGGCTTATAACATTACAGGGCTATATAGGTACATCGGACAAGAAAAAGGTTGGATCTGCAAAGACATATTCCAAGGGGTGGCTGTATGATTTGGGAGGAATATATCTTCAAGGCAATAATGTGTTTGAAACATTGATGCTTAATTTTGTAATTGCTCATAATGAAAACAACAATTTATTGAAAATACAGAAACCGTGTTGGGAAGCAGAATATATAGAGAAAAATGTAGAGTATTATTTTCATAACGGAATTGACAATATTGCTTCACTCTATACTGTTTGGTGTAGAGAAATATTTATAGATCCGAATAGAACAAAGGAAGATAAGTTTGTATGCTTTATAGCAAAGTTGCCTGAGATAGAACATTCAGATGCCTTTTTGGAGCCTATGACAGTCTGGAAATATAATGATACCGGTGAATATAAGGATAAATATAGACCAAGAAAACATGATGCAAATAAGTCAATGTGGCGAAACTTCGGACTGTTAACAGGAGTGGGTGAGGGTACAAGAAAACCGGGAGTTATAGAATGGCTAAATAAACTGGGTGATATATCAGAGTCGGAAGAATTGGGATTTAACAAGGAAAATATTACATTGTGTGCAGTATGTATGTTGGATGATGGCAATGCTACTTCATGGGCACCTATAGATGAGTTGGAAGATACTCTTAATCTTAAAGAAAGAGTATTGATAGACACCGGAGATAACGGTTGGATAATCAGAATAAATAAAACTATTACAGATACAAAAGCAAGCATTGATTGGGCGTTAAAAATATTTATAAAAGATTTGTTAGAGATAAGAAATATGGAGAAGTCGGATGTATCAAGATATGTGGAACAGTTTTATTTTAGAATAGACCTGTCATTTAGAAATTGGATTGAAAGCATTGATATTGATAATGACAAGGATACAAAAGAGATTGAATGGAGGAATGTTTTAAAAAAAGCTATGAAAGAGTATGTGGATGAGTTAGTGTCAAATGCCGGATTAAGAGATTATAAAGGTATAGAAACAAGTACCGGTGTAAAGAATATTGCAACGATATATAATTCATTCTTATATAGATTAAATCAAAATTAAGGAGGTTAGATGGAGAGTGTAAAAAGTGTTTGTGGGAGAATTCTTAAAGAGCTGTATGCTATGCAGGAATATTCTACAGGAAAGGCTATACTTTCAAGGCTTAGGGATTCTATCGGAAGAGACTATGCCGATATGGCGGATATAATGCCTGTTGTTTTTGAGAAATTGCCTGAAAGCTTTCTTGGAAACAGTAAGAAGATGACTGATGAGGAAGTTTGTATATTGAGCTGTTTACAGTTATATGCAATACATCAACAAGGTGAAGATTTGTGTGTCAATACTGATGAAGACGGATACAGTAATGTAGGAACAAGTCTAAAGTTACTTAGAGTAGGTGATGATACTACAGCACCGGACAGAAGATTTAATGCAATGATTACATCAACAGATTTTGATGAATTGACAGTACATTTAAGGCATTTGATAAGGTTATTAAAGTCAAAGCAAAAAGGTGCAAGGATTGACTATAGCAGACTTGCAGAAGATTTGTACATGATAAGGAAGAACAAAAATAAAGAGAATATTATTTTAAATTGGGCAAGAGAATATTATAAGTTCAATAGTAAAGGAGAATCAAATGAACAGTAGATTATTTTTGGATATGCATATTATACAGACATTACCACCTTCAAATATCAATAGAGATGATACAGGAAGTCCAAAGACAGCTCTATATGGTGGTGTAAGAAGAGCAAGAGTTAGTTCACAGTCATGGAAAGCTGCAATGAGAAATTACTTCAAGGAAAGTGGAGAAGTAGCTAATGTAGGTGTAAGAACAAAAGATATAGTAAGCTATGTTGCCGGAAAGATTAGAGAAATAAATAGTACGATACTTGAAAAAGAAGCTATGGATAGAGCGGCAGAGGCGATAGAGAAAGCCGGAATAAAACTGAAAGATAATAAAGATAAGAGTGCTAAAGAAGCTAAAGCTTTATTCTTCCTTGGAGAAAACCAGGCAAAGGATATTGCTAAAATAGCGGCGGAAGCAGAAGAGGATGCAAAGGGTAAGTTGGTATTGGATAAAGATTTATTGCAAAAAGTTTTAAATGATAATGTTGCGATAGATATTGCACTATTTGGAAGAATGGTGGCTGATGATCCAAGTTTGAATGAAGATGCATCTTCACAGGTAGCTCATGCAATTTCAACACATGGAGTACAGACTGAGTTTGATTATTTTACTGCGGCAGATGACCTTTCACCTGAGGACAATGCCGGTGCAGGTATGATTGGAAATGTTGAATATAATTCATCAACATTATATAGATATGCAAATGTTGCACTTCATGAATTTTTACATCAACTTAAGGACAGAGGTAGTATGATAAATGCAACTAAGCTTTTTGTAGAAGCTTTTGCCAAGTCATTGCCTACAGGAAAGGTAAATACATTTGCCAATCAGACATTGCCAAGTATATTGGTGATTAATTTGAGAGAAGATAGACCGGTAAGTCTTGTAAGTGCATTTGAATCTCCTGTAAAATCGGAAGAAGGATATGTTGCAGGTTCTATAAAAAGAATGTCGGATGAGATGGAAAAGATACAAAAGTTCGTACAGAAACCTGTAAAGACACTGTATTTAGCGATAGACAATGTGGATATTACAGATGGAGAGGAAGTAGATTCACTGGATGAATTACTTGAAAAGCTTGGAGTAGAAATAGAAAATTATCAATTTAGCTAAGAGGTGAAAATGTGAAAACTATATTATTGAAGTTTGCAGGACCTATGCAGTCTTGGGGAACCGACTCACATTTTGAAACCAGACATACAGATCTTTATCCGTCCAAAAGTGCTGTTATAGGACTAATAGGGGCAGCACTTGGAATAAGGAGAGATGATAAGTCTATTTGTGATTTTGACAGCCTTAAATTTGCAGTAAGAGTTGATCATGAGGGCAGCCTTTTGAAAGACTACCATATTGCGAGAAAATACAAGACCGGTGGAGATTTTGACAGAACCTATGTAACAGAGAGATACTATCTTGAAGATGCTGTATTTGTAGTAGCTATATCTCACGAGGATGATAATTTTATAGAGAAGATATATGAAGCGCTAAAAAGACCATATTTTCAAATGTTTTTAGGAAGAAGATCGATACCTGTTTTGGCGGATTTTATTCTTGGAAATTTTGATGGTGATATAAGGGCTGCATTGGAAAAATGTGAGTGGCAGGCAAAGGATTATTATAAGAAAAGATATAATACAAGTCAGAAATCACTGGATGTATATTGTGACAAGGGAGTTTTTGATAATGCTGACAGAGAAATACTAAGGCAGGATAAGGTTACATCTTTTTCAAATAAACATAGACAATTCAGTTTTAGATATGAAGATCATGCAAAGACTTATGTAACAAATAGTATGTTTGAAGCTGAAGATACAGACCACAATATTTTTGATTTGGTAGGTGAATGATATGTATATTTCAAGAGTTGAGTTAGATATATACAACAGGCAGAAAATAAGAGATTTGACACATCTGGGAGCTTATCATAATTGGGTGGAACAAAGCTTTAGAGAAGATAATGGAGTAAGAAGCAGGAAACTTTGGAGACTTGATAAGATAAATGATAAGAAGTATTTATTGTTGGTAAGTGGAGAAAAGCCGGACTTAAAACTGCTGGAAAAATATGGTGTGACCGGAAGTGCAGTAACAAAGGAATATGATGCATATATAAGCAAGATAAAAAACGGTATGAAGCTACGCTTTAGACTTGTAACAAATCCGGTACATGCAGTGATGGAAGACGGCAAGCGAGGTAGTGAAAAACCACACATTACTGCTGAGTTTCAAAAGAAATTCTTCATGGACAGAACTATAAGAAACGGTTTTGAAGTAAATGAAGATGAAGTAAATATTGTCGAGAGAGGCTTTGAACTTTTAAGAAAATCCGGTTCAAAGCCGGTAAAAGTGGTAAAAGCCACATTTGAAGGGGTGCTAACAGTAGTTGATGAGGATAAGTTCAAATTACTATTGGAGAATGGCTTCGGTAAGAAAAAAGCTTATGGATTTGGACTTATGACAGTAATACCGATGTGATAGTAGGTGTGAGTATGGAAAAAGCTGAAATAAATGAACTTCCCAGAATAAGTGACAGAGTTACATTTATCTATATAGAGCATGCCAAAGTGAACAGACAGGATGGAGCTATAGTGGTATCTGACAGTAGAGGTACTGTAAGAATACCGGTGGCAATGATTGGAGCATTGATGTTGGGACCGGGAACGGACATTACCCATAGAGCAATGGAGCTTATAGGTGATATGGGTACAGGCATAATATGGGTAGGAGAAAAAGGTGTAAGACATTATGCACATGGTAGAGCATTGACTCATTCTACCAGGTTTTTAGAAAGTCAGGCAAGATTGGTTACAAATGTGAGAAGCAGAATAGATGTTGCAAGAAAAATGTATATGATGAGATTTCAAGGGGAGGATGTTTCATCATATACTATGCAGCAGCTTAGAGGACATGAGGGTACCAGAGTTAGAAGACTTTATGCGGGACTATCAAAAAAATATAATGTTGAATGGACCGGCAGAGATTATAAGGTTGATGATTTTGCAAGCGGATCTGTTGTAAATCAGGCATTATCGGCAGGTAATGTAGCATTATATGGGCTTGTATATAGTGTAGTATCAGCACTTGGAATATCTCCCGGACTTGGTTTTGTACATACAGGTCATGATTTATCATTTGTATATGATATTGCAGATTTGTATAAAGCAGATACAACGATTCCATTGGCATTTGAAATAGCAAGTGAATTTGGAAAAGAAGATGATATTGGAAGTATCACCAGAAAAAAGGCAAGGGATATATTTGAGGAAAAAAAGCTTGTAAAGCAGATTGTATCCGACTTACAGTATTTATTGGATATAGGTGATGACGAAAAGCTTGAAGGGGAATTTTTGGGACTTTGGGATAATAAGGAGCAACTTGTAAGTTATGGTGTGAACTATACTGAGGTAATGTGATATGCCATTTACAGTTATTACATTGAAAAAGGTACCACAGGCTCTTAGAGGTGATTTGACCAAATGGATGCAGGAGATAACTACAGGAGTCTACATTGGAAATTTTAACACAAAGGTAAGAGAAAAGCTTTGGAAGAGGGTGAAGGAGAATGTCAAGGATGGAGAGGCGACTTTGAGTTTCTCTTACAGAAATGAACTTGGTTATCAGTTTGATACTCACAATACAAGCTTTTCAAATATCGACATGGATGGTATACCTTTGGTTTTTATTCCAAATGAAAATATAGATGAAAAAAGAGAAATAAAACATGGCTTCAGCAATGCAGCTAAGTTTAGAAATGCTAAAAGATATATGGCACATAGGACCAAGCTGGACAGTAAGGACTTTGTGATAATAGATATAGAAACTGATGGCTTGGATAAAGAGAAAGACTATATTATTGAAATAGGTGCGGTAAAGTCTGTAGGTGGAAGAATAAGTGAGTTTCAAAGCTTGATAAGCTATGAAGGTACATTGCCAAAACATATAGTGGCAATGACAGGTATTACCACGAATATGCTTAAAACTAATGGTAAGAACGTAGAGGTGGTATTAAAGAATTTTAAGGAATTCATAGGTGATTTGGATATCATAGGATATAATGTAAGTTTTGATATTGAATTTATAAATATTGCACTGTCAAAATTTGAACTTGAAAACCTTGAAAATAAACGATATGATTTGATGAAGTTTGTAAAAAATGAGAAACTATTTTTGGCAAATTATAAATTACAAACTGTAATAAAGGAATATGGAGTTGGCAACGAAGTACCACATAGGGCATTGGAAGATGCAAGACTAATATACAAGCTTGCTGTAAAAGTAAATAAATTCAGGGATTTATATAGTCTGACATAGCGTGTTTAAGGGATCTTATTACTGTGTTCCCCGCGTAGGCGGGGGTGATCCCACTGGATATAGGCACGCTGACAGCGTGCAGAGGTGTTCCCCGCGTAGGCGGGGGTGATCCCAGCGATTTAACAAGCATCAAGAAAGATATATAGTGTTCCCCGCGTAGGCGGGGGTGATCCTTCCTTTTTTTAATAAAGGAAAGAGATTAAATGGTGTTCCCCGCGTAGGCGGGGGTGATCCTGAGAAGAAAATAAATGATTTGCTATCGATAGGTGTTCCCCGCGTAGGCGGGGGTGATCCTCGCTTATATACTTTTCTCTTTTTTCTTTAAGCGTGTTCCCCGCGTAGGCGGGGGTGATCCCAAGGGTACAACGCTTGCTCAGTTTGTACTTGGGTGTTCCCCGCGTAGGCGGGGGTGATCCCTACATTATCTGCAGTAACTGCTTTCATTCCTAGTGTTCCCCGCGTAGGCGGGGGTGATCCCCGCATTTTCTCACTAGTGGAAATATTTGAAACGTGTTCCCCGCGTAGGCGGGGGTGATCCTACTATACTCCCTTTATGCGGTTTAGTATCCCACGTGTTCCCCGCGTAGGCGGGGGTGATCCTATCATCATTAAAGCGGTCGTACTCTTGCCATCGTGTTCCCCGCGTAGGCGGGGGTGATCCTGTCATCAGGTACGGTATAGCCGCCATCGGCCTGTGTTCCCCGCGTAGGCGGGGGTGATCCT
>NZ_JH815185.1:1978954-1979900 GCF_000296385.1 Lachnoanaerobaculum sp. OBRC5-5 | reverse complement strand
GTGTTCCCCGCGTAGGCGGGGGTGATCCTCCTGTATGATGTATCCTATCACCCTTAAAAAAGTGTTCCCCGCGTAGGCGGGGGTGATCCCTAAATACCCTGAAAAGATGCAGGAAGCCGCAAGTGTTCCCCGCGTAGGCGGGGGTGATCCCCGCCAAATTTACCATATAAACTATTTTGAAACGTGTTCCCCGCGTAGGCGGGGGTGATCCCTGCCGTCAGGTAGCTACAGATGTCAGATTTACGTGTTCCCCGCGTAGGCGGGGGTGATCCTAAACTTGCAACCTCTTGCAACACACAAGTAAGGTGTTCCCCGCGTAGGCGGGGGTGATCCTTCGAGGCAGTTTAAAGGTGATGTCCATGAAACGTGTTCCCCGCGTAGGCGGGGGTGATCCTGACATGGAGGCAACGGCGTATCAGTTGTGGGAGTGTTCCCCGCGTAGGCGGGGGTGATCCCAAAGGCACAACACTTGCCCAATTTGTTCTTGGGTGTTCCCCGCGTAGGCGGGGGTGATCCCTGGAGTGATATCGAGGTTGAAGAGTATGAGAAGTGTTCCCCGCGTAGGCGGGGGTGATCCTCTGGTTATATTCCAATCAGGTTTTCTGTTATTGTGTTCCCCGCGTAGGCGGGGGTGATCCCTGAGTTCCGGCAACTCCTCGGAACTGAGTTCCGTGTTCCCCGCGTAGGCGGGGGTGATCCTCAAGAAAAAGCAATGCAGTCAAATAAATCAAAGTGTTCCCCGCGTAGGCGGGGGTGATCCCATACATAGAATCATTCATTTCTATGTAGCAAAGTGTTCCCCACGTAGGCGGGGGTGATCCCTGAGTTCCGGCAACCTCTCGGAACTGAGTTCCGTGTTCCCCGCGTAGGCGGGGGTGATCCTATGTTTGTCGCCTGTGGCGGTTCGCTTGCTAAGTGTTCCCCGCGTAGGCGGGGGTGATCCTAT
>NZ_JH815185.1:1838929-1978854 GCF_000296385.1 Lachnoanaerobaculum sp. OBRC5-5 | reverse complement strand
GTGTTCCCCGCGTAGGCGGGGGTGATCCTATGTTTGTCGCCTGTGGCGGTTCGCTTGCTAAGTGTTCCCCGCGTAGGCGGGGGTGATCCTATTTGAAAATAGGGCAGGCATTCAATGAACAAGTGTTCCCCGCGTAGGCGGGGGTGATCCCATCTATCGCATCAACCTTGCCTGCTCCTGCTAGTGTTCCCCGCGTAGGCGGGGGTGATCCTGAAGCTTTAGAAAAAGCAAAGTACATGGTTGAGTGTTCCCCGCGTAGGCGGGGGTGATCCTAATGTCCTCGGCCTTTGCCTCTGTACTTACTCGTGTTCCCCGCGTAGGCGGGGGTGATCCTCCTATTTTTTCCAAATCGGAAATTAATTTACAGTGTTCCCCGCGTAGGCGGGGGTGATCCCCAAGATGGTCTATATTGGCAGAAGCGACAATATGTGTTCCCCGCGTAGGCGGGGGTGATCCTAGCAAGTATCCTTTTGCACACGCAAGCCTTGAGTGTTCCCCGCGTAGGCGGGGGTGATCCTCAATCGGATTTGTTGCCCCTGTCATGCGGTTAGTGTTCCCCGCGTAGGCGGGGGTGATCCTTGGCCACAATCTAACTATAGAGTCAGTGAAAGGTGTTCCCCGCGTAGGCGGGGGTGATCCCAACTTAAAACTTTTTAAGCAACACCCGCTTGAGTGTTCCCCGCGTAGGCGGGGGTGATCCTCGCACGGGTGAGTATTCCACGATAAGCAAAAAGTGTTCCCCGCGTAGGCGGGGGTGATCCTCCAATATGGAAGCCGACAACAAAGACATATGTGTGTTCCCCGCGTAGGCGGGGGTGATCCCGACCGTGCCATAGTAAACGATAGTTTAATCAGGTGTTCCCCGCGTAGGCGGGGGTGATCCTTAGGTGAAGTCATGCAAATTCAAATAGATTCGGTGTTCCCCGCGTAGGCGGGGGTGATCCTAGAAAAAGAGCAGAAAATGCTTGAGAATAAACGTGTTCCCCGCGTAGGCGGGGGTGATCCTATTAGATGAAGTGGAGGATACAGAGTGAATCAGTGTTCCCCGCGTAGGCGGGGGTGATCCCGCATGTGTATATTCCTTTATCTTCAGCGTTCGGTGTTCCCCGCGTAGGCGGGGGTGATCCTAAAGCTGTAATCTATGATGTTGCAAGATATGAGTGTTCCCCGCGTAGGCGGGGGTGATCCTGGGCTCACCACTTCCGAAAAGGTATGAATTTTGTGTTCCCCGCGTAGGCGGGGGTGATCCTAGTAAGAGAGGTAGGATAAATGTCGAAAAGATGTGTTCCCCGCGTAGGCGGAGGTGATCCCTATTCTATTCACGATTTTTTTCTTCATCAGGTATTCCCTGCGTATGCAGGGTGAAACCTACCACATATTATGTTCCATCACAATCAGAAGTATTCCCCGCGTATGCGGGAGTTACTCCTTATATTAAAATTTGTATCCTTTGGTAATTTTGTCTTATCCTTATATGCAGAAGTACTTTGAGATATTTAAACCTGTATTTATTAATGAGATTGTATAAGTAATACTATAAAGAGAATACAAATACCGTCACCTGCTTAATATATCCTGCAGGGCATCTGAATCCAGTATTTTGATTACAGGGGGATTATAAAAAATAATTTTCTCGGATTCCAGGCGGCTTAATTCCCGGTGCAGGGAGGTTCTGGATACATTCATAAGCATTGCCCATTTTGAAATGCTGTCAGGAATTGTGACAGTATCTTTACCTGATTGACAGGACTGCATTAAAAGCCAGAATGCCGCTTTTTGTGCGATGCCTCCGTAGGAGAGCAGCTCAAGTCTTTGCTGAAGCATATAAGTGGCAGTGGAAATTTCGGTGGTGAAATTTTGTAATATGCAAAGATTTAATTGCATAAGCTTTAAAAGCTCATCTCTATGTAAGAGCATTATCTTTGCAGGCTCAATTGCAACTATATCACAGGGATATTTTCGGCTTTTGGAAAAAACGGCGGCAGGTCCTATAATATCTCCGGGATTTCGTACAGAAACATCCACCTGCCTGCCGTTTGGGAAATTTTTCCTTGCCTCTACGCGACCTTCTAAAATAATCCCTATACGATTGGCGGTATCCATAAAATTAAACACTGTATTTCCTTTGTCATAGTATTTAACGGTAGGGGAAATAATTCCAAGGATATCTGAAATTTCATCTTCTCCCAAACCCTTAAATAATGAACTGTTTTGAAGAATTGAATAGTACATATTGTCTCCATAGTTTTTTTGTTGTTTTTATTATACATGAAATCTGTATCTGGGAATACAGATTTTTTGACATTATAGGAGTATAATAAAGACAAAATAAAGGAGGTCAAGATATGAGCGTTACAAATTGGAAAGATAAAGTTTCAAGTTTTAAGCAAATTGATGTAAGAGGAATTCAAGGCAATTTCTTTTTGGGATTAAAAAAGCAGGCCATGGATGTGAAGGCAGGCGAGGGAATAACGGTTATCCAGTCCTTTGATCCCATACCTCTTTATGAAGTAATGGAGGGGTTGGGTTTTGAATATTATACGGAGAAAAAAGCCGAAGGTGAGTACCATGCTTATTTTTACAGAGTGGAGGTAAAGCAGGAAGAAAAGGATATTCCTATGCGTCCGGCGGCACTTACAAATATGCCTTTGATTGATGAGAAATTAGGGGATATAGCTGTAAGCTTCTGGGATTTGACATGGAATGATGAGCATAGATATCTGCCGTATGAAACAAGGCTTTTACTGTCATTGACAAATGCAGTGGGTGCAGGCAGAATGCGTCAGGCAACAAGAGAACTTGTAAAGGCATATATTCACGGACTTGACAGTGCGGCATTTGATGATGTTTTTGAACTTCTTGTATGGAATCAGGGAATAGGTTATTTTAGTTCGGAGATAGGCCTTTCCACACTTTTTGCAGCATATAAGACCATAAAAAACATGGAAAAGCAAAACAAAGCAAGGGGCGAGATTTGTGAAACATTAAAGGAAAAATTCGGAGAGAAGAATCCGGATGTAAAGGTGTGATATATGAAAGAAAAAGTAGGTGAAGTATTTTCTATAGCAAGGGATAATGAACCTGTTGCTGGTTGTACTGTTTCCAAGGCGGTATATGAGGGAGCAAATGATATAATATATTTTTCTTTGGCGGAGAGTACGGATATAAGTGCCGAAATATATCCCTATCATAAGCTGCTTATAGTGGCTGAGGGAAGGATGAGTGTTTACGGTGATAAGGGTTTTATAAGAGAGCTTGAAACAGGAGACTGTATTATAACAATGACAGATACACCTGTGGGAATGAAAACAAATAATGGAGCCGTGTATACGGAAATATCAATAAGGAGAGAAGATATTATGAATAACAGTGTTAAAGCGGGAGAAGTTTTTAAATTAGCGGATTTAGTACCATATGCGGATGGAAAGATTGTAAATATGGATGTGGTTCATAATGATAAGATGAAATTTATTGTTATGGCATTTGATGAGGGTGCGGCACTTTCAGAACATGCAGCACCGGGTGAGGCAATCGTTTTTGCCCTTGACGGCGAGGGAGTAATAGGTTATGAGGGAAAGGAGCATGTTATAAAAGCAGGTGAAAACTTCCATTTTGCAAAGGCGGGACTTCACTCGGTAAGAGCAACAAAGAAATTTAAAATGGCATTATTACTTACACTTGAATAAAAGAAAGGGGGTGATCACATGAGAAAAAAAGTAAAGGGAAATGTAAGCTGGGTAGGATATATTGATTGGGAGCTGGAGAGTTTTCATGGCGATGATTATTCCATAAAAAACGGTTCCAGCCAAAATGCCTATCTTATAGAAGAAGAAAAAACAGTATTGATTGACACTATATGGACACCTCATAGATTTGACTTTGTAGAGAATCTAAAAAAGGAGATAGATTTAAGCAAGATAGATTTTATAGTTGCCAATCATGGAGAATGTGATCATTCAGGTTCCCTTACCGCACTTATGGAGGAGATACCTGATACTCCGATTTATTGTACCGCAGCAGCTGTAAAAAGTATTGAAGGTCAGTACGGAAAGCGTGGCTGGAACTTTAATGTGGTAAAGACCGGAGACAGTTTGGATATAGGAAACGGTAAAAAGCTTGTATTTGTAGAAATGCGTATGCTCCACTGGCCGGACAGTATGGCGACATATATGACAGGAGACAATATTTTATTTTCAAATGATGCCTTCGGACAGCATTATGCAGTGGAGGAATTGTTTAATGACAAGGCGGATCAATGTCTTTTATGGAAGGAGGCAATGAAGTATTTTGCAAATATATTGACTCCCTTTGCTCCTATACTTACAAAAAAGCTGGAGGAAATCACAGGTTTTAATCTGCCGATAGATATGATTGCACCTTCTCATGGTGCAATATGGAGAGAAGATCCGCTGCAAATAGTTAAAAAGTATGGAGAATGGGCGGCTGACTATCAGGAAGATCAGATAACCATAGCGTATGATACAATGTGGGAAGGAACTACAAAGATTGCACATAAAATAGCTGAAGAAATTCATGCTAAGAGTCCCGATACTGTAGTAAAGGTATTTAATATCTCAAAATCGGATAAGAATGAGGTTATGACTGAAATCTTTAAGTCAAAGGCAATTGCGGTGGGTTCTCCTACAGTCGGAAACAGCATATTAAGCAGTGTGGCAGGCTGGATGGAATTTTTAAAACAGCTTAAGTTTAAAAATAAAAAAGCGGCAGCTTTCGGTTGCTATGGATGGTCGGGAGAGTCTGTAAAGATACTTAAAGAGCAGCTTGCAGGAGCCGGATTTAAAGTGGCTGAAGAAAATATAAAAGTTTTATGGAATCCGAAGGAGGAAGATTTTAACAAACTACCGGAACTGGTTGAAAGTTTATTATAGTGTAAAGCAAATCTAAAGCGTCATTAACCGAATAGATTGAAAGGTTAAAATTTATTATAGAATAAAGAATCGGGTAGGGGATGTCTCTACTCGATTTTTGTTGTAAAATCATAAAAAAACTTAACCTATTCCGAAGGTATTTTTAATGTACAGCTTATATAATATATTGGTTTCATATAAAAGAGTTGCTTAATATATATTCAAAAGTCTATGAGTAAAGGCAAAGATTCTATGTAATAAATACAATGATTTAAGAAAGGGAAAGCAAATGAAACCGATATATACATTATTTGCAGGGGTAAACGGAGCCGGAAAAACCACATTATTTAATATGCAGGATAAAGATTTGGGTGTAAGAGTTAATTCTGATGAGATAGTAGTTGCAAACGGAGGTGATTGGAGAAATTCGTCCGATCAGGCAAGAGCTATGAAGGAAGCGGTGAAACTTATCAAAAAATGTATAAATAATCAATGTGATTTTAATCAGGAGACCACATTGACAGGAAAAAGCATTATAAATAATATAATAAAAGCAGGGGAAAAGGGATTTAAAATAAAAATGAATTAACCATATATGATAATACAAAGGATTTAAAGGTAGTTGCAAAATTTATCAAAGGCAAAAAAGAAAAATGTGATTTAGACTGTACATGGCTAAGGCAAATACTTTAAATAACGGGGTATTAAATAAAATCCATATTTATCATAAAAGATATCATACTCCGGCAGTCAAAATAAAAAGCGGGAAATAACCTGCTTTTTTAATGAACATTTTATTGTCAGCTTATATTTTAGATAATATTTACCTTATTATATGTTATAATATTTGAAGAATTTTATTGGTGGATTTGAAGTGCAAGGAGGGCTTATGGCAAAGTATTTTCCGCTGTTTATTGATATAAGTAACAAGACATTTTTGGTGGTAGGGGCCGGAAATATAGCTGCAAGAAGAATTCTAAAACTTAAGGAGTTCGGTTGCAAGATAATAGTCGTAGCAAAGTCTATAGCGGTAACTATAATGGATTTGCAGGACGACAGGCTGATTTTAAAGGAAAGAGCTTATGACAGTTCGGATGTTGTAGGTGTTGACTATGTTATAGCCGCTACCAATGACAAGGAGCTGAATGAAAAGATAGTATGGGATTGTAAAAAAGCCGGTGTTATAGTAAATGATGCCTCGAATTATAAGAATTGTGATTTCTATTTTCCGGGGATTGTTACAGAGGAAGAGATGGTGATAGGAGTAACATCATCCGGAAGTAACCATAAATTGGCAAGAAGGGTGGCAAGTGCAATCAGATACAATATAAAAGATATAGTTGAGGAATGCAGGAAAGAACAGGAAGAAAATCCGAAGCAGGAAGATTTTGACTGAAGCAGGGAGGACATATGTTTAGGACCAGAAGACTGAGAGCAAATGCGGGTATAAGAAATATGGTCAGAGAAACAAGGATAAGCAAGGATGCCCTTATTTATCCTATGTTTTTTGAAGAGGGAGAAAATATATTTGAAGAAATAGAGTCCATGCCGGGACAGTATAGAATGAGTATAGACCGATGTGACAGTGTAATAGAAGAACTTTTAGATGCAGGAGTCGGTGCCGTAATGCTCTTTGGCATACCGAAGCATAAAGATGAATTAGGCAGTGAGGCATACCATGACCATGGTATTGTTCAGGAGGCAATCAGATATATAAAGAAAAAATATCCGGGGATTTATGTGATAGGTGATGTATGTATGTGTGAGTATACTTCACATGGACATTGCGGAATATTAAACGGAAGTGATGTAGATAACGATACAACTATAAAGTATATTGCAAAGATTGCGCTTTCACAGGTAGAAGCCGGAGCCGACATGGTGGCTCCTTCAGATATGATGGATGGCAGAGTTGAAGAGATAAGAGCGATTTTAGATGATAACGGATATAAAAATATTCCTATAATGGCATACTCGGCAAAGTATGCTTCTGCATTTTACGGTCCTTTCAGAGCGGCTGCAGATTCCGCACCTGCTTTCGGTGACAGGAAGAGCTATCAGATGGATGTGCACAATGTAAGAGAAGCGCTAAAGGAAGTGGAAGAGGATATTTTAGAAGGTGCCGATATTGTAATGGTAAAACCGGCTATGAGCTTTTTGGATATAGTGACAAAAGTCAAGGAGATTACGAATGTTCCGGTAGCCGCATATTCTGTAAGCGGTGAGTATTCCATGGTGAAATCCGCGGCAAAGAACGGCTTTATAGATGAAGAAAAGATAATGTGTGAGATGGCGGTATCGGCATTCAGAGCGGGAGCCGATATTTATATTACATATTATGCAAAAGAACTGGCAAAATGTATTGACAAGGGGATAATCGGATGAAAAAGGGAGTTATAGTTGCAAGTTTTGGAACAACACATGAGGACACCAGAAAAAAGACAATAGATGTGATAGAAAATGATATAAGAGAAGCCTTTAATGACAGTATCTTTATCAGAGCTTGGACAAGCGATATTATTAGGTCGAAATTAAAACATCGTGAGAACTTACATATCAACAATATAAAAGAAGCCTTGGATGAGGCTGTACAAGAAGGTGTGGAAGAATTATTGGTAATAAGTACTCATATTATAAACGGAGTGGAACATAATAAAGTCAAGGATGCAGTATTAAGCTATAAGGACAGATTTAATAAAATAAAAATCGGAGCTGCACTTTTGGAAAATGATGATGACTTTAAGTTTATTATAAAAGAACTGGATGAGATCTACAATAAAGAAGCTGACAGCGCATATCTTTTGATGGGCCATGGTTCAGACCATGAAGCTAATGAAATATATGAACAGCTTAGGAACAGATTTGTAGATATGGGAAGAGATGATATACATATAGCCTGTGTAGAGGGTTATCCGTATATTGAAGATATTCTGCCACAGCTTTCGGAATACAAGTCCGTTCATCTGTCACCTTTTATGATAGTGGCAGGAGATCATGCAAAGAATGATATGGCAGGTGATGAGGACAGCTTCAAAACGATTCTTGAGGAAAGAGGAAAAAATGTAAGTTTTGAACTTAAAGGACTTGGAGAATATGATTTTGTAAGAAGTCTTATACTTAAGCATGCAAATGAGGCGGTATATGTTTCATAAAGATACAATAAGAATAGGTACAAGAAAAAGTGCTTTGGCACTGGCGCAGAGCAAATTGGTGGGGGATGCTATAATAAATAGCTTCCCCCATATAAAAATAGAGTATGTTCCTATGAATACGGTAGGTGATAAAAGGCTTGATATTTCATTACAGGAAATAGGTGGAAAAGGTTTATTCACAAAGGAGCTGGAAGAAGCACTGATAAATGGAGATATAGATCTGGCGGTGCATTCAGCAAAGGATTTGCCTTTAGAGTTTGACAACAGGCTAAAAATTATGCCTGTTTTAAAAAGGGCGGCAGTCAATGATATTTTTGTGGTAAATAAAGATTCAAATAAAGATATAAGAAACTTACCAAAGGGATTTAGAATAGGTACAAGCTCAAAAAGAAGGTCCGAACAGTTGAGGCTTTTAAACAAGGATATTGAAATACTGCCTGTCAGAGGAAATGTAATCACCAGAATAGGAAAGATATTTTCAGATGAGGTGGATGGTGTTATCTTGGCAGGTGCAGGAATTGACAGAATTATTGAAGATAATAAATATGCTGCGGAATACAGCGATATTTTTGATAAGATAAGCATTTTTATTATAAAAGAATGTGATATATTGCCGGCACCTGCACAAGGAATATTATGTGCAGAATATGCAAATGATGATATGGCAGAGATACTTGAAAAAATACAGGATAAAGAATGTGCGTCTTTATTTATTGCAGAGAGAAGGTATTTAAGTGTATTACAGGCCGATTGTCATACAAGTGCAGGTATTTATATATCCGATAACCAAAAAAAATATAGTATAAAAGCTTACTTTGACGGTAAATATATGGAAGCCGATAATATAGAAAAGACATTAGAAAAATTGCTGATTGCCATAGAGGAATTGGCGGGCAAATTAAAGAGGTAAAATGTTTGATAAAAAAATAAATAGTGTATCACTGGTAGGTGTTGGACCCGGAGATGAAAAACTGCTTACATTAAGGGCATGTGAGTGTATAGAAACTGCCGATGTTATAGTATATGACAATCTGGTGAATCCAACTATATTAAACAGGGCAAAGATGAGTGCAAAGCTTATATATGCGGGGAAGATATCAGGAAATCATTATCTTACACAGGACAAAATAAATGAGACTATTGCAGAACATGCTCTTACAGGTGAATATGTAGTGAGACTAAAAGGGGGTGACCCCTATATTTTCGGGCGAGGCGGTGAAGAGGCCGAGTATCTCTTGGAAAGAGGTATTGATTTTGAAATAGTGCATGGAATCAGCTCATTCTATGCAGGTCTTGGCTATGCCGGAATACCTGTTACATTCAGAGGGGAAGCCGCAGAGTTTCATGTCTTTACCGGCCATAAAAAACAGGGAGAAGAACTTGATTTAAATTTTACAAATATAGCAAAGCTTGAGGGTAGTTTGGTATTTTTGATGGGAATATCAAACTTAAGTTTGATAGTACAAGGTTTGCTGTCAAACGGAATGAATCATGATATCGGAGCCGCTGTTATTGAAAACGGAACAAGGTATAATCAAAGAGTATTCAGAGGGAAGCTTTCAAATATAGAGGAGATTGCAAAAAGAGAAAATATTATTTCTCCGGCTCTTATAGTGGTTGGCAATGTATGTGAAAAGAATCTTGCTTTCTTTCAAAAAGATATACTGCCGCTTTCAGGTAAAAATATACTCCTCACTGCCACCAAGGGTTTGCTGGAAAAGATGGCACCTGAATTTAAAAAGCTTGGAGCAAATACTTGTGAGATGAGTCTTATCGCTACAAAAGAGATGGAAATTGATAAGGAAAGATTTGTTTCGGAGCTTGAGCTTGCCACACATGTTTTATTTACAAGCTCAAACGGTGTGGATATATTTTTTGATAAGATAAAAAAATATGATATAGATATCAGAAGCCTATATAATAAAAAAATATGCGTTATAGGTAGCGGAAGCGGTGCTGCTTTGAAAAAGTACGGAGTGAATGCGGACTTTATTCCGAGCAAGTTTGACTCAAAAAGTTTTGTGGAAGAAATTTTGCCAAAGCTTGATAAAAGCAGTAAAGTACTTATGCTAAGAGCCAAGCTTGGAAATGACAATCTTCCAAACGGACTTAATGAGGCAGGTATAGAATTCAGCGATATTCCTATCTATGACACAATTATTGACTACAGAAGAAGTTTCGAGCTCAATAAGGAAATAAAGAAATTTGATTATGTGGTAGTGGCAAGTGCCAGTGCGGCAAAGGCTTTGTGTGAGATGATAGAGGATAAATCGGCTCTTTTAAACAGAGTGGTATCTATAGGGCCTGTGACCACAAAGGCTCTTAGGGAATTTGGTATAGAGGAATTGATTACAGCAAAACAATATGATGTAAAGGGGATAGTAGATGCAATCAAGGAATTATAAAAAATCGGAAAAATATTTCGGTATATCTCAAAAGTATATTCCGGGCGGTGTAAACTCACCGGTTCGTGCGGCAAGGGCGGTACACAGAAATCCGGTATTTATAAAGTCGGGCTTGGGATCAAAGATATTTGATGTAGACGGAAATGAATATATAGATTATGTATGCTCATGGGGACCGGCAATACTTGGGCATGCTCATCCGTATGTACTTGAAAAGGTAAAAAAAGCATTAAAAAAAGGCCTCAGCTTCGGTGCTCCTACAAAGAAGGAGTATATACTTGCTGAAATGATAAATGAAGCAATGCCTGTTATGGAGCAGGTAAGACTGGTAAATTCAGGTACGGAAGCTACAATGAGTGCTATAAGACTTGCAAGAGGATATACAAATAAGGATCTTATTTTAAAATTTACAGGTTGTTATCATGGACATTCGGACGGACTTTTGGTAAAAGCCGGAAGCGGTGTGCTTACAGAGGCAATTTCTTCAAGCGGTGGAGTACCTGATGACTATGCAAAAAATACTGTCGTAGCGGAGTTTAATGATAAAGAAAGCGTCAAAGCATTATTTGATAAATATAATGACAAGATTGCGGCGGTTATTGTGGAGCCTGTAGCGGCAAATATGGGTGTTATTCCTCCAAAGGACGGATTTCTTGAATTTCTTAGAGAAATCACAAAAAAGAATAATGCTCTTTTGATATTTGATGAAGTAATAACAGGTTTCAGACTGGCAAAGGGAGGAGCCTGTGAATACTTTAAAATAAAGCCTGATTTAGTTACTGTAGGCAAGATAGTAGGTGGAGGTATGCCACTGGCGGCGTATGGTGGAAAGAAAGAAATAATGGCTCATATCAGTCCTCTTGGAGATGTGTATCAGGCGGGTACTCTGAGTGGAAATCCTATAGCAACAACAGCCGGTATTGCAACTCTTGAAGTACTTTTTCAAAATCCTGAGATTTATGCAAATATAGATGAAAATGCTAAACTTTTGGCTGAAGGTATTGAAAAGATAATGAATGAGGGAGAGAAAAAAGTACATATAAACAGAGTGGGTTCTTTGTTATCGGTATTTTTCACATCAAAGAAAGTTGAGTGCTATGAGGATGTATTAAGCTGTGATCTTGACAAATATGCAAGTTATTACAGCTTTTTAAGAGAGAACGGTATTTATGTGGCACCAAGTCAATTTGAGGCGGCATTTATATCCAATGCACATACAGCTGAGGATATAAAAAATACTTTGGATGTAATAGCCGAGTTTGGGGGAAAAGAATGATTTTACTCCTAAGCTTAAGCTTTCGAAATACACCGCAAAAGATAAGAGAGTATTTTGCATTCGGAACTGAGGACAAAAAGAGACTTTTAAAATCATTATGCAGTGAAGAACTGATAGATGAAGCCGCAGTACTTATCACATGTAACAGAACCGAAATATATGTAAGTGCGGGAAATGACAAGAGTACCGGCAGTATAATAAACATTATTTTGGAAAAATGTGAAGAGATAATAGGTATAAATATAGAAAACCTCAGAGATTATTTGCTTTTCTATACCGGAAAGAGTGCAGTTTCTCATCTGTATAAGGTCAGTGCAGGTCTGGATTCAATGCTTATAGGGGAAGACCAGATACTTGGGCAGGTAAAGGATGCTATAGAATTTGCAAGAGAGTGCGATACAGCACATTTATATCTTAATACATTGTTCAGAGACGCCGTCACGGAGGCTAAGAAGATAAAAACAGAAACTTTAATCTCAAAATCAGGAGTATCTACAGCTACATTGGCACTGAGAGCGGCAAAGGATGTACTTAATTCGTTTTCAGGAAAAAATATACTTGTGATAGGTGCATCCGGAAAAATCGGAGATATCGTATTAAATAATGCGATAAGCTACGATTTTTCACAGATATATGTTACAAGAAGAAGGCATAATATAGATATGTCTCCAAATGTGATGGACAGGGTGAGAATTATAGAATATAACGACAGATATGATTATATAAATGATGCGGATATTATTGTTTCGGCTACAAGCGGACCTCATTTCACTCTGACAAAGGAACATATTCAGGAGAATATTGTGCCGGGAAGTAAAAAAGTATTCATTGATTTGGCGGTTCCATGTGATATAGATGAAAGAGTAAGAAGCCTTGATAATATATATTATTACAATATGGATGACATGAAAAAGTTTGCAGATGAAAACAATGAGAAAAAGAAGATAAGTATTGAAAAAGCAAATGCAATGACGGATGAAGGTGTGGAGAAATTTTTAAAATGGGCATTGTTTCAGGAAAATTTAAAAGTGTTTTCAGACGCAACGGAAAATCTTGAAAAAGAGATGGCAAGAATCGGAGAAAAAAAGACTTTGGAACATCTGTTTTATAAGATAAGAGATAACGGAAGTTTGGAAGCATTGCAGTCTATCATTGATGTTCTTTCAATATGATACAGCAGATTGTATAATTGTTTAATAGCTGAACTATAATTTTCCATATTGAACAAATATATCTTATATATATGTTTATATAGTAAAATTACTTTTTTTGAAATCATTTTGTGAATAAAAAAACGCATAAAAAATATAAATCAAATAATAAAATATTGAAAAATAGCCTAAAAGTATGTTATTATAGAGTTGCAGAAGAATTTGCAAATTGACATTAGATTGACTTGATATGTAAAGACAGAAAAGAAGGATTGACCGATCCTTATATCAGAGCATTTTTAATGGGACGTAGATGATGTTTTGGTATCAAATTCCATTTGGTTGGGTCACAAAAAAACGTTAGGAGGTATAGTCATGGAGGACTATATTTTATCATGCAGCTCCACCGCAGATATGACTAACGGGTATTACTCTAGTAGGGATATTCATCATATAGACTGTAAATACACTATAGGTGGCAAGACATATGATGAAAGTATGGGAGAGAGCGTGCCTTTGTCGGAGTTCTACGAAAGAATGAGAAACGGTGAAAGTCCGACAACAAGTCAAATCGACATGGCAGAATACAAGGAATACTTTAAGAAATTCTTGGAAGATGGCAAGGATGTATTGCATATTTGCTTATCATCAAGTATATCCGAATCGTATCTATCAGCGATGGCAGCAGTTAAGGAACTTAAAGGGGAGTATCCTGAAAGACAGTTATATGTAGTAGACTCTTTGTCTGCATCAGCCGGTATGGGACTGCTGGTAGACATCCTGGCAGACAAAAGAGATGAGGGAATGCCTATTGACAAGCTGAAAAGTTATGCGGAGAATTCCAAGAAGTATATCAATCACTGGTTCTTTTCCACAGACTTAACTACCTACTTGAGAGAAGAAAGTCTTGCCAATTTTACTTTTAAGATTGGAAAGACATTGAATTTCTGTCCGCTTATGTGTGTGGACGGAGAGGGTAAGTTGGTAGTTATTGAAAAAGTAAAGACCAAGAAAAAGACCATGGAGGCTATAGTTTCAAGAATGGAAACACAGGCCGTAGATGGAAAGAGATATACCGGAAAATGTTTTATCAGCCATGCAGATTCAGAAAAAGAAGCAAACAAGTTGGCAAGTATGCTTGAGGCTCGTTTCCCGAATTTAAAGGGAAATGTAGAAGTAAAAGATATAGGCCATGTGAACGGTGCACACACAGGTCCCGGAACAGTTGCAGTATTTTTTGTCGGTGACAAAAGATAATTAATTAGAATTTTGATGATTTTAAAAGAATGAAAAAGATGCTTATGCCGCTATTGAAAGATTTCTTCTTAGTATGTCGGTATAAGCATTTTTTGTTTATATTAACACTATTGTTCCATTTGCATTTAAGATATATAATTAGATAAGAAATATTATTGAAAGGATATATCATGGAGGCATTTGCGCTTATAAGGAGAAACGAAGCAAAAATTATAGATTTGCCAAGTCCGAAACTTTCAGATCCATATAATGCTATATTGACACCGGTAGCGATATCGGTTTGCACATCTGATGTAAATACCGTATACGGATCCGGATCAAAGAAACCGGATAATCTTATTTTGGGACATGAAGCAGTTGCAAGGATTGTAAAAGTCGGTGAAAAAGTC
This sequence comes from Lachnoanaerobaculum sp. OBRC5-5, assembly GCF_000296385.1. GTDB lineage: Bacteria > Bacillota > Clostridia > Lachnospirales > Lachnospiraceae > Lachnoanaerobaculum. The sequence goes on along the minus strand of NZ_JH815185.1, from coordinate 1,964,356 downwards.
AAAGACTTTAAAGAAGGGGATGTGGTTGTTGTTCCGTCTATGACACCGAATTTTCATGACAAAGATATACAGGACGGAAATTTTTTACATGCAGGAGCAAACTTCAGTGCAAATACTTTGGGAAGAAGTACGCCGGGAGTTTTTGCAAGAGAATTTGAAGTGGCTGATGCGGATTTAAACTTGGCTATTTTGCCTGAGGGTGTAAGTCTCGGAGACGGACTTATGTGTACAGATATGGCCACTACAGGCTTTACAGGTGCGGAAACGGTGAATTTCGGAGATACAGTTGTTGTGCTTGGAATCGGTGGTGTAGGGCTTATGGCAATATGCGGTGCCGCTCTTAGAGGTGCCGGAAAAATCATTGCGGTCGGAAGCAGAGGCGTAAGTATTCCACTGGCATATGAATATGGTGCAAGCGAGGTTATTTCATATAAGGATAACAATGTTACGGAATATGTTCTTAAAGCAACAAAAGGCAAGGGCGCAGATGTGGTAATAATTGCAGGTGGCAATGATAAGTCTTTTTCAGATGCCATAGATATGGTAAGATATGGTGTCGGGAAGGTTGTAAATTTGAAACTTTTTACAGGTGACGGAAGTATGGAGATACCGAAGTTTTCTTCAGGTAGAGGTATGTCAGGAAAAACCGTATATATGGAGCTTGGAAAAGGCGGTAGAGTCAGAATGGAAAGACTGCTTTCAATGGTAAAGCATAAAAGATTTACACCTGAAAAACTGATTACACATACATTTGAAGGCTTTGAAAATGTAGAACAGGCTCTTGAACTTATGAGGGACAAGGGCAATACTGTTATAAAAACAATGATACTTACGGGATGGTAGAATGAAAAAAATAAGTATAGTTGTACCATGTTTTAATGAAGAGGAAAATGTGGTACCTATGGCGGATGCCATAAGAGAAGAGTTTAAGAAAAATCTTTCATCATATGAGTATGAAATTATTTTTATTGATAATGATTCAAAAGATAATACAAGAGAGTTGATAAGAGAACTTTGCAAATCGGATATGGGTATTAAAGGTATATTTAATGCGAAAAATTTCGGACAGTTTAATTCACCTTATTACGGAATGCTGCAAAGTACCGGAGATGCCACAGTGCTGATGGCTGCAGATTTTCAAGATCCGGTGGAGATGATACCGAAATATGTAAAAGCCTGGGAAGAGGGCTATAAAATAGCTATCGGAATCAAGAAGTCCAGTCAGGAAAATAAGATAATGTATCATCTTAGAAGTCTGTATTACAAAACTATAAAGAAACTTTCAGAAGTTGAGCAGATAGAACATTTTACAGGTTTCGGACTGTATGACAAGGCGTTTATAAATGTTATGAGAAATCTTGACGATCCGGTCCCTTTCCTGAGAGGAATAGTTGCGGAACTTGGATTCAGAAGAAAAGAGATTCCATACGAGCAACCGCAAAGAAGAGCCGGAATTACAAGCAATAATTTATACAGATTGTACGATGCGGCAATGCTTTCAGTTACGGCATATACCAAGGTAGGACTGCGACTTGCCACATTTGCGGGAGTCATACTTTCAGGTATATCAATGATTATTGCCATTATATATCTTATATTAAAGCTGCTTTATTGGGACAGATTTCCGGCAGGTATGGCCCCGATACTTATAGGTATGCTTTTCCTCGGTTCAATACAGATATTCTTTATAGGACTTATAGGCGAGTACATACTTACAATAAATCAAAGAGTGATGAAGAGACCTTTGGTTGTTGAAGAGGAAAGACTCAATTTTGATGAATAAAGGCTACACTAAAGCACAGAATATTATAAAAAGGATAATACTTTATGAAATATAAGGTGGACTATGTTCGCATACGCGAGAATTATATCACATTAAACGGTTGGGTAGTGGGTAAGAACCCCGGTTCACAGCCTTCTTTTCATGTATATAACAGTAAAATGGAAAGTGTTGAATTTAAATATGTAAAGACCAGAAGAGATGATGTATGTCAGGTATATTTCGGTAAAATATATGATGAAGATTACGGTTTTGATATTAAGTTTGATTATAAAAGGGGTGAGGACTATTATCTTGAGATAAAAGTTGACAATCAAAAGAAGAAAATCAAATATAATGAGGAGCTTATATATAAGCGTTCAAGTGTGGCCTATAAAAGGATGGAAAAACTTAAAGACCTTTGCAATATGGAAACTGTAAGGGTTGCTTTTAACTTCATGAAAAAGAACGGACTGAGAGCTCTTATCAGAAAGTCAAAGAGTAAAATACAGGGCATGGACAATGATTACGAATATACAGAATGGTATGAAAAGACCAAGCCTACAAAGGAAGAGTTGGCAGCACAAAGAGAAGTTAAATTTGACTACTCACCTTTATTTTCAATAGTAATACCTCTTTATGCGACTCCCGACAATTTCCTCAGAGAGTTGCTTGACTCAATTCTTGCACAGACTTATTCAAACTTTGAGATTTGCCTTGCGGACGGAAGCGAAAACGGCAAGGACAAGGAAGATTTCATAAAAAAATATATTGAAGAAAAAAACACAGGAAGCAAGATAAAATATAATAAACTCGGTAAAAACTTGGGTATTGCCGGAAATACAAATGAAGCACTTAAGATGGCAAGCGGTGATTATATAGTACTTGCAGATCATGATGATGTTATTACCGAAAATGCATTGTATGAATGTGCAAAGGCAATAAATGAAGAAAACTGTGACTGCTTATATTCCGATGAAGATAAGCTGGATATGGACGGAGGTTCATTATTCGATCCTCATTTTAAGCCTGATTTTAATATCGACTTACTTGAAAGTGTGAATTATATCTGTCATCTCTTTGTAGTAAAGAAGGAACTTGTGGATGTGGCAGGAATGTTTGATGCGGCATTTGACGGAGCACAGGACTATGATTTTATATTCAGAGTGACTGAGAATGCAAAAAAGATTGTACATATACCGAAGGTTTTATACCATTGGAGATGCCATATGAATTCAACAGCTTCAAATCCGCAAAGTAAATTATACGCATTTGAAGCGGGAGCAAGAGCGATAAAGGCACATATTGAAAGAGTGGGGATTTCATTACCTGTAGAAAAGATAGAAAAGGGTGTTGATTACGGTATTTACCACAAGTACTTTATTATGGAAGATAAACCTTTGCTTTCTATTATCATTCCAAACAAAGATCATAGAGAGGATCTTGATTTGGCGATTCGCTCCATAATGACAAAGAGCAGTTATAAGAATATTGAGTTCATTGTCGTGGAAAATAATTCTACCGACAAAAAGACTTTTGAATACTATGATAAGATTCAAAAAGAGTTTGACAATGTAAAGGTTGTGCGTTGGGAGAGAGAATTTAACTATTCTCTTATCAATAACTTCGGTGTAAACTTTGCAAACGGTGAATATCTTTTCTTTTTAAACAATGATATAGAACTTATAAATCCGACTTCAATAGAAGAGATGATGTGGTATGCGGTGAGAAAGGATGTCGGTATAGTGGGTGCAAGACTTCTCTACAATGATGATACAATACAGCATGCAGGTGTTGTGGTCGGATTTGGAGGAGTGGCGGGACATACCTTTATAGGACTTTCAGAGGTTGAAAACAGCTATTTCCACAGAGCACTTACATTACAGGATTATTCCGCCGTAACGGCTGCAGCACTTATTACGAAGAAATCGGTATTTGAAGAAGTTGGCGGATTCAGTGAAGAATTGGCGGTTGCATTTAATGATATCGATTTTTGTATGAAGGTAAGGGATAAAAACTATCTTGTAGTCTATAATCCTTATGCACTTTTCTATCATTATGAGTCAAAGTCAAGAGGACTTGAGGACAGTCCTGAAAAAATCGAAAGATTTAACAGAGAGACCGCTATATTTATGAAAAGATGGCCCAAAATACTGGAAAAGGGAGATCCGTATTATAATCCTAATCTTACATTACGTAAGTCAAACTTTGCACTTAGAGATTTGTTGAATGAAAAAATAGGTGAACCGTTTATTGACGAGAAGATAAAAAAATACCTTTAGGTATCCGGGAGAAAGATGAGTAAAGTAACAATAATAATACCGAACTATAACGGTATAAAGTTTATGAAGGATTGCATTGAATCGCTTAGAACTCAAACTTATAAAAATTTTGAGATTTTGGTGGTAGACAACGGTTCAAAGGATGAGTCCGTAGATTATTTGAGAGATCTTGAAAGTTATGAAAGCAATCTGAATATAAAAGTGATTTATCTGGATGAAAACCTTGGGTTTGCAGGTGGAGTAAATGTAGGACTTGCAGCCTGTGACAGTAAATATGTTATCTTGTTGAACAATGATACCGAAGTATTTCCGGACTATGTGGAAATGCTTGTTAATGCAATAGAAAAGTCTGAAAAGATATTTGCAATAAATCCACTGATGATAAATGCTCATAACAAGGAACTTGTGGATGATGCCGGAGACGGATATTCTCTCCTTGGCTGGGGGTATCAGATAGGTGTCGGAGAAAAGGTAGCGGATTTTACAAAAAGAAGAGCTGTATTTTCGGCATGTGCGGGTGCAAGTATATACAGAAAGAGCATCTTGGATGAAATAGGTTATTTTGATGAAATGCATTTTGCATATTTGGAGGATATGGACTTAAGTTTCAGAGCAAGACTTAGAGGATATATTATCGGTTTTGAGCCAATGGCCAAGGTATATCATCTCGGAAGTGCAACCTCAGGATCAAAATACAATTCCTTTAAGGTAAGACTTGCAGCAAGAAATAATATTTATTTGATTTATAAAAATATGACAAACCTGCAGATTGCATTTAACTTTTTCCCACTTTTACTGGGAACTTTAATTAAAACGGCATTTTTCTTTAAAAAAGGATTTCTGACAGATTATATAAGCGGACTTAAAGAAGGCTTTAAAAATCTTGGAGAATGTGAAAGAGTTGATTTTTCGGAAATCAGAAAAATGGATATATTGGCGCTTGAGGGCGAGATAATAGCCGGAACATTTGAATATGTGTATAGATTTATAAAAAGACATAGCAGTTGAGAACTGTTACTAAAGATTAAGTAAAATGTAATAAATGATTTTGCGTTTGGTTGTAAAATTGATATATGATTTTACGAATAATGAAAAGAAGTCTATCGCATAAGATTGCGATATGGAGCAATATATGATTAAAGAAAACCAGAAGAGATTAAACAGGCTGCATATACTCTTAGATGCTCTGGTTATATTTTTAAGTTATTTAATAGCTTATCTTATAATGTATTATAATGATGATGCCTTGCTTGCATTGTCGGCACAGGAGTATTTCAGTGCTCTGATAATAATTATACCCGGTTTTTTGATACTATATGAATTCTTTGAACTGTATACACCTAAGAGAGTTTCGGGAAGAAGAAGCGAGATAGCAAATATATTCAAAGCCAATTCCATAGGATGGTTGATATTTACATTGACACTCTATTTGGGTGGTAAAAATATGAATATGCATCACTTCTCAAGAAGATTGGTAATTATCTTCTATATTCTGGCAAATGTACTTATGATAGTTGAGAGAACTTCAATACGAATTTTCTTAATGAACATAAGACAGAAGGGGTATAATCAGAAGCATATTTTATTAATCGGGTATTCAAGGGCTGCTGAAGGATATATAGACAGAGTAAAACAAAATCCTGAGTGGGGATATAATATTAGGGGTATCTTGGATGATAATAAAGAACGAGGATTCAGCTATAACGGTGTAAAGGTGATAGGAACCGTAGCGAATCTTCATATGATATTAGAGATGAATGTGCTTGATGAAATAGCGATAACTCTCAGTATAAAAGAATATGAACATCTGGAAGCCATAGTAAATGACTGTGAGAAATCCGGCGTTCATACAAAGTTTATACCTGATTACAATAATTTTATTCCTACTATTCCATACATAGAGGACTTACAGGGATTGCCGGTTATAAATATCAGGCATGTGCCGCTTACAGAATTGCACAATGCATATATAAAAAGAATTGTTGACATATTCGGGGCATTATTTGGTATAATACTGTTCTCACCATGGATGTTAATTACCGCAATACTGGTAAAGCTGACAGACGGTGGCCCCATAATATATGCTCAAGAAAGAGTCGGTTTACACAATAAACCTTTTAAAATGTATAAATTCCGCTCAATGGCTGTACAAAAGCCGTCAGAGGAAAAGTCAAAATGGACTACTCCAAATGACCCGAGAGTCACCAAAATAGGTAGATTTATAAGGAAAACAAGTATTGATGAAATGCCTCAGTTTTTCAATATCTTAAAGGGTGATATGTCACTTGTGGGTCCTAGACCTGAGAGACCTTTTTATGTGGAAAAGTTCAGAGAAGAAATACCGCATTATATGATAAAACATCAAGTCAGACCGGGACTTACCGGTTGGGCACAGGTTAACGGGTTTAGAGGAGATACTTCAATACAAAAGAGGATAGACCATGACTTATATTATATTGAAAACTGGACTTTAGGTTTTGATTTCAAGATAATGTTTTTGACGATATTTAAGGGATTTATCAACAAGAATGCTTATTAGCAGGAGGATTATAATGAGCGAAGAAAAAAAGAAGTCCAGAAAAAAGAAAAAGTCAAAAATTGCTTTTTTCATTACTATGCTTATAGCGGAGATGCTTGTTCTGGGCGTTATATTTGCATATGCCTATGCGCTGAAACAATATTCTAAAATCCAACGACCGGAGTATGATGTGGAAGAGGTGGCAAATACCGGCTTGTCGGAAAAAAAGCTTCAGGAGATGAGAGGATATAGAAATATTGCATTATTCGGTGTAGACTCCAGAGACAACAGTGTCGGAAAAGGAAACAGATCCGATGTCATAATTATATGTTCAATAGATCAGGCTACAGGAGATATTAAGCTTGTATCTGTATACAGAGATACATACCTTGATGTAGGTAAGAATTCATTCCAGAAGGCTACACATGCATATAGCTATGGCGGACCGGCAAGAGCTGTTAAGATGTTAAATGACAGTTTGGATCTTAATATTACAGACTATGTTACATTCAACTGGAAGGCGGTTGCAACAGCAATAAATATTTTGGGCGGTGTAGATATAGAAATCACAAAGCCGGAGTTTAAATATATAAACTCTTATATTACAGAAACTGTAAAGGGAACAGGTATAGGATCCGTACAGTTAAAGGCTCCGGGCATGCAGCATTTGGACGGTGTTCAGGCTGTTGCATATGCAAGACTTAGATATATGGACACAGATTACCAGAGAACGGAAAGACAGAGAAAAGTTATTGAACTTGCTTTTGAGAAGGCAAAGAAGGCCGACCTTAAGACTTTGAATGATCTGCTTGGAAATATGCTTTCCATGGTAGCGACAAATCTTACATGGCAGGACGGTCTTGATGTAATAAATGATTTCGGAAAATATAATTTAAAAGATACTGCAGGTTTTCCGTTTGAGTTGGATGATATGACTCTGGGTACAAAGGGATTTATAGTAGTTCCCGTAAACCTTGAGAGTAATGTATTGGAACTTCACAAATATCTCTTCGGTGATGAAAATTATGAGGTTTCCGCAAAAGTAAAAGCCTACAGTGACAGAATTTCATCAGATACCGGAGTTTATAAAGACGGTGACAGTATAAAGCGAGTAAAAACCAGCGGCGGATATAAGTCGAATAAAAACACCGATGAAGATGATAAAGAAACCAAGAGTAAGAAGAAAACGACTACCGAAGCCGAGACTAAAAAGAGTGTAGATATCTACATAGATAATAATGGAAGATATTATCAGCTTGATAAAGACGGCGAAACCGTTTGGATAGATAAAGATGAAGAAAATGATTATTACACAGACGGTGACGGAAATAAGTACTATATTAAGCCTACCGAGAAGGGAAGTGCGGCTGAAAGGGATAAGACCACAAGCAGCTCAAAAACAGGAGTAAATGTAGGCCCGGGAGAGACCACACAGGCCTCAAAGGGTTCAAATGTGGAGATTATAACTTCGTCAACCGAGGCTCAGAATAAGAAAAATACTACAGCTGAAACTCAGACAAAGAAGGTAAACGGACCGGGAGAGATTACCGCCGCAAGCAGTGAGGCTCAGCCGAGGAAATCAAACGGACCGGGTGAAACAACTCAGGCTCAGACAAAGTCGGGAAAGAGTCCTAAAGAATCTACAGTGGAACCTTTGACTACTACAGCAAAAGAAGAAACTGTGGCACCTGCTCCTAATGTAGTGGGACCGGGAAGTACTGTTTCACAGACTGTGGAAGCAAAACCTGAATAAAAAACACAAATTAAACTTATTTCGTACACAAATAAGACACAAAGCATTGGTAGACTATAAACCATAAAGGAAAGCTACCGATGCTTTTTTAATACATGAAAGGAGCGCACGTAATCGTACGAATAAGAATATGGGATTTGATAGAGATGAATTTGATAATGAGATAAACAATACACAGGAGCTTACAACAAACACAGAAAACACAACAGAGATTTCAAATACAAATACTGCAGATGAAATCGGTATTGATACTCAGTCCGAGCAAAAGGATATAGACAGTATTATAAAAAGACATACGGACAGTCTTGCAAAAGCTGCAGAGAATATAGCCAAAAATGAGGCGGAGTCCGGCAGCAGCGTTAATACGGTAAGTTTAGATAAAACAGATACAAATGAGGAGGTAAACAATAATGCAAACATTGAAGGAAACAGTAGAGAAACTTATAGAACAACTCAGTCAGAAGATGTACGAGCAAGGGCTCTTACCGCACAGCCTCAAAAAGTCCAAGGTAAGGGTAAGGAGCGAAAGAAATCAAAAGTAGGTAAGGCCGTAGGTCTTGTAGCAAGTGCGGCTGTATTCGGACTTGTTGCCGGTGGAGTAATGGTAGGTGTAAATACTGTTGCCAACAGCTATATTTCAAGCAATGTGGAAACTAAAGACAATATTGTGATAGGAAATCAAACCGATATCAAGAGTGACAGTGAAAGCACTGCGGCACCTGCAACAAATCTTTCAAATATGGATGTGTCTACAATTGTAGACAAGGCTATGCCTTCAGTAGTAGCTATCTATGGTAAAGCTGAGATTACTCAGAACAGCTTCTTCGGAACACAAAGCTACGAGGCACAGTCAAGCGGTTCAGGTATTATAGTCGGAAAAACAGATACTGAACTTTTGGTGGTCACAAACAATCATGTTATTGCAGATACCGACAGTCTGGAAGTTGAATTTAATGACGGAACAAAGGCTGCAGCTTCCGTAAAGGGCGGAGACAGTGACAATGATGTTGCCGTTGTGGCAATTAAGCTTTCAGATCTTTCGGAAGATACATTGTCAAAGATAAGCATTGCAAATATAGGCGATTCAAATGATATTAAGGTCGGACAGGGAGTGGTTGCCATAGGTAATGCACTTGGATATGGCCAGTCTGTAACTGTAGGTTATATTTCGGCATTAAACAGAGAAGTAAAGACTGAGGGAGGCACATCAAGAAATCTTCTTCAGACAGATGCCGCTATAAATCCGGGAAATTCAGGCGGCGCACTCCTTAATATGAAGGGTGAAGTCATCGGTATAAATTCAGCAAAGTATTCAGATACCGATGTTGAAGGAATGGGCTATGCCATACCTATTTCTGCAGTAAAGGATCTTATAGCTGAACTTTCAAGCAAAGAAACCAGAACGGTTGTTGCGGCAGAGAATCAGGGATATCTTGGAATACAGGGTAAGGATATAGATGAGGAAATGGCTAAGGCATATGATATGCCACAGGGTATTTATGTTTACAAGGTTGTAGAAGGTGGAGCGGCAGCATCTTCAGACTTGAAGGCCAAGGATATCATAACAAAGTTTGACGGACAAAGTGTAAGATCAATGGAAAGTCTCAAAAATATGCTTACATATTATGAGAGTGGAAAAACAGTGGATTTGACAGTTCAAAGGCTGGATGAAAGCGGCAATTATGTAGAAAAGACTGTAACAATAACTCTTGGAAAGAGAGAGGCTGTAGAGCAGTAATATATTTATACGCAACAGGCATAAATGCCTGTTGCTTTTTTTATCCGATATAATGTATACTAAATTGCTATATAGGAAATGGAGTAGTAATAATGAGACTTAGACATATAAAGGGCTGTGAGGACTTTATAACCGAAGCAAAGGAATGTATCAGAGAAGATAAAGCAATAGAATTGAAGGGAAGTATACAGGATATCTTTGAGGAGAAAAGATCTTTGCAGATTGAGATAGGAATGGGCAAGGGACAGTTTATCAGAAATATGGCGATAACACATCCGGATATAAACTTTATCGGTATAGAAAAGTATGAAAGTGTACTGATGAAAGCAATACAAAGAAAAAGAAACCTTGAAAAAGAGAAGAGTATAGACAATCTAAGGTTTCTATGTGCAGATGCAAAGAAACTCTCGGAGATATTTGAGGCAGGAGAGGTGGATAAAATATTTCTTAATTTTTCCGATCCATGGCCGAAGGACAGACATGCAAACAGAAGACTTACATCACCGGATTTTTTAAATGTGTACGATATTATATTGAAAAAGGACGGAGTAATAGAATTTAAGACCGATAATATCGGGCTGTTTGAATATTCTTTGGAGGTGGTAAAGGATTCAAAGTGGAAACTTGATTTTTGCAGCTTTGACTTTCATTCTGAAAAGGAATCTGAAGGAAATATAATGACGGAATATGAGGAGAAATTCTCAAGTCAGGGAAATAAGATTTGTAAAATGATTATAAGCAGATAAAAATAACCTGCCGAGATCGGCAGGTGAAATAAAAAACTCCAATGATGACGGTCATTGGAGTTTGTTTTATGCATTGATACTATCAACAGCCTTTGAAAGTCTTGCAACCTTACGAGATGCATTGTTCTTGTGATATACACCCTTTGATGCTGCCTTTGTAATCTCAACGATAGCATTCTTAAGGTTCTCCTGTGCAAGCTTCTTGTCATTTGCTGCAACAGCACTGTCAACTTTCTTAATAGCAGTCTTTACTTTTGATCTGATAGACTTATTTCTCTCAGTTCTAACTAAAGCAACTTGAATTCTCTTCTTTGCTGATTTGATATTAGCCACAATTACCTCCAATAAATAAATAACTTTTTTGTTGAATTAAATTTTACTTTTAAAAGTTTATATTGAAGCCTGGACACGGACAGTTCAATCTAAACGCGAATATAATTTTAGGATATTCTAAGTGGAATGTCAAGGTTTAAGAGAAAGTTTTGTTGAATAGGTTTGATATTTATTTTGTATGTCTTTATAATAAAACAAAGTGATAAAATATACGGCATGGGGGACATGAAAACTTTGGATAGAGAAACAATAAAAAAGATGTTACATGCGCAAATCAATGTAAACGGTCATATTATCGGAGCAGCTCTGGGATCTGGCATGACAGCCAAATATGTTGCCATGGGAGGAGTAGACTTTATAATGGCTCTCAGTGCGGGAAAATACCGTATTACCGGCAGAAGTTCCTATGCAAGCTATCTGTGTTATGGAAACAGCAATGATATTGTTATGGAATTGGGTACAAGAGAACTGTTGCCTATTATAAAAAACATTCCCATACTTTTTGGAATATTGGCTTCGGATCCGGAAATAAACCTATATGAATATATTAGAGAAATAAAAATGAGCGGATTTGCGGGAATTGTAAATTTTCCAACCTTGGCTTTGATAGACGGGAAGTTTCGTGAGGCATTGGAGGAGGAGGGCACTTCATTTGAAAAAGAGATTGAGGCAATAAAGCTTGCCAATTACTTTGATTTATTCACAGTGGCTTTTGTAACTACAGAATATGAGGCAAAAAGAATGATAGATGCCGGAGCGGATGCCATATGTGTTCATCTTGGACTTACGAAGGGAGGATTTTTGGGAGCAAAGAAATCATTGTCATTATATGATGCTCACAGGATGGCGGAAGATATATTTAAAGTTTGCGAGGAAAAAAATAAAGATATAATAAGAATGATATATTCAGGACCTGCAAGTACACCGATAGATATGAAGTATATGTATCAAAATACAAGCTGTCAGGGATATATAGGCGGTTCTACATTTGAGAGAATACCTATAGAAAGGGCAATTCATAATACTACGAAGGCCTTTAAAAGCTATGGAGAGTTTAACAGTGAGGACCTCTTTGTAAAAGCTATAGACGGAAGTTTAAATACAGCCGATTATACCGAGATGGCAAAAAGGTATATTGAAGAACATTATATGGAAGTAATTCAACTTAGAGATTTGGCCTTGGTGGCGCATATATCGCCGACATATTACAGTATAAGATTCAAAAAAGATACAGGGATGTCATTTACGGAATATTTAATTTGGTTTAGGCTCAATAAAGCTAAAGAACTCTTGAAAAACGGCAAGACCTCCTGTAAGGAAATAGGAATGGCGGTTGGTTATACGGATTATGTTCAATTCACCAAAATCTTTAAGAAGTATATAGGAGTATCTCCGGAAATATATCGTAAACAAAAATAAATAAAAATATGAAGAACAATCTCTTTTGGTACCGACAAGAGGTTGTTTTTTGTTCTTATATTATAAAAGATAATATAAAAACAATATTTAATATATAAAATACAATCAGAATATAAAATAAACACAATAAAACATAAAATAATGACATTTGATTTTTTTATATTTAGGGTATTATTAAAGCATGGTTATTTATAAGGAGTCGTAACAAGTCTAAACGGAAAGGAGTCTAAAGGATTAGATGAAAACTATTGCTGTAGCAGGTACATTTGATACTAAGGGTAAAGAGTTTCTATATGTCAAAGAGCTGATAGAAGAACTGGGATTAAAGGCATATATGATAAATACCAGTGTATTTGATTCTAAGATTGAGGTTGATGTATCAAATAAAGAAATCGCAAAAGAAGCAGGTTATGATATTGAAGATATTGTCTCAAGAAGAGACAGGGCAATGGCCACAGAGGTTTTATCAAAGGGAATGGAGCTGTTGATTCCAAGGCTTTATGCTGAAGGAAAGTTTGACGGTATCATCTCATTTGGAGGTTCCGGAGGAACATCACTTGTAACACCTGCAATGAGAGCCTTACCTATCGGTGTACCTAAAATGATGGTTTCCACCATGGCTTCAGGAAATGTATCTCAGTATGTCGGAACAAGTGACATAATAATGATGCCTTCCATAGTTGATGTTGCAGGTCTGAATAAAATTTCAAAAACAATATTTAAAAATGCGGTACTTGCCATTGCCGGAATGGTTGGAATGGCGGATAAGATAAAAAAAGTTGAGGAAGATGAAAAACCTTTGATTGCCGCTACAATGTTCGGAGTAACTACTCCATGTGTGGATTTTGCAAAAGAGTATTTGGAAGAGCGTGGTTATGAAGTACTTGTTTTCCATGCAACGGGAACAGGCGGAAAGACTATGGAGTCACTGATAGATGCGGGATTTTTCAAAGGAGTATTGGATATTACAACAACAGAGTGGTGTGATGAAATAGTCGGAGGAGTACTTGGTGCCGGACCTAACAGACTGGAAGCTGCAGGAAGAAATCATGTTCCGCAGGTTGTTTCTGTTGGTGCACTTGATATGGTAAACTTCGGACCGATTGATACAATCCCTGAGAAATTTAAAAATCGTAATTTATATAAATATAATCCGACAGTTACTCTAATGAGAACTACAGTGGAAGAAAATATAAAATTCGGTCAAAAGATTGCCGAAAAATTAAATGCATCTTCCGGTAAGACAGTATTGATTCTACCTTTAAAAGGAGTATCAATGATTGATGCACAAGGTCAGCCTTTTTATGGAAGTAAAGAGGATGAAGCTTTATTTGATACATTAAAAAATAATATCGACGCAGATAAAGTTAATATAGTCGAGATGGATAATAATATAAATGAGAAAGCTTTTGCACAAAGAGCTGCAGAAGAACTTATTAAAATGTTGGAAGTATAAATATATAAGTAAAGGAGAAATAAAATGAACAGACAATCAAGAAAAGAGATCATGGACAAGTTTAAATCTGAGGTAGCAGCCGGAAAGATCCTTGTAGGTGTCGGTGCCGGAACAGGTATTACAGCAAAGTGCAGTGAAAAAGGCGGAGCCGATATGCTGATTATCTATAACTCAGGGCGTTTCAGAATGGCAGGTAGAGGATCTTTATCAGGATTATTGGCTTATGGTGATGCAAATAAAATTGTACAGGAAATGGGTGCGGAAGTACTTCCTATAGTAAAGAACACACCTGTCCTTGCAGGTGTTTGCGGAACAGATCCGTTCCGTGTAATGGACCTTTTCTTAAAGCAATTAAAGGATCAAGGCTTTAACGGTGTACAAAACTTCCCGACAGTAGGATTGATAGACGGTAAGTTCCGTGCAAATCTTGAGGAAACAGGAATGGGATATGGGCTCGAAGTAGAAATGATCAGAGAAGCACATAAGCTTGATATGTTAACATGTCCATATGTTTTCGATCCTGAGCAGGCAAAGGCTATGGCAGAGGCAGGTGCAGATATTTTAGTTGCACATATGGGACTTACAACAAAAGGATCAATCGGAGCTGAAACCGCTTTAACACTTGACGATTGCTGCGAAAAGATTCGTGAGATCATTAAGGCAGGTCGTGAGGTTAATCCGGAGATAATGGTAATTTGCCATGGCGGTCCTATTGCAGATCCTGAAGATGCTGCATATGTAATAAAGCATGTGCCTGAGATTGACGGTTTCTTTGGAGCTTCTTCTATAGAGAGATTGGCATCAGAGAGAGGCATGACATCACAGACAGAAGCATTTAAGGCAATACAGAAATAATATATTGAGACAAATTTGACCGGCTCATAATAAGAGCCGGTTTTTTATGATAAAAATTTTTTGAAAAATTAGCACTCAACTATTGACAGTGCTAATAATTAGTGTTATAGTATGCATATAACAAATAAGACATAGATAACAATATCGTTACAAGGTTTTATTTGCAAAATATAATGAATACTAAAGAAGGAGATATGGATATGTTATTACCGGGAAGAAGTTACAATTTATTTGATGATTTTTTTAATAATGATTTTTTTGGAAGAGATTTTAGAAAGTTTGAGGCTCCAAGCATGAAGACAGATGTAAAGGAAGTCGAAGGAAACTATGAGTTGAGTGTAGAGATTCCGGGATTTAATAAGGAAGATATAAGTGCAAGCTTAAAGGACGGATACCTTACAATCAGTGCAAAGCATGAGGAAAGTAAAGATGAAAAGGATGAACAGGATAAATACATCCGCAGAGAGAGAAGATTCGGTTCATGTCAGAGAAGTTTCTTTGTAGGAGAAGCAATAACCGAGGAAGATATCAAGGCTTCATATAACAACGGTATTTTGAAACTCACTTTGCCAAAGGAAAAAGAGAGACTTCCACAGGATCCGAAGACAATTGCAATTGAATAATTTTTAAGACTGCTGTAAAAGGCAGTCTTTTTTCTTTTGTCTTTTTTATTAAGTTATGGCATTATCTATTGTATATTGCGGTACTTAGTGCTATCATAATTTTTTTAAAGAGTATGAATTTATATATCGGAGGTTGTTTATGGCATTGATTTTACCAAAGGGTTATGATCCTGTATTAAGTGTAAGACAGACGCAGGAAGCGATAAAATATATCAGAGACACATTTCAAAAAGAATTCGGAAAAGAAATGAATCTGGAGAGGGTTTCAGCCCCTTTATTTGTATCAAAGTCAAGCGGATTGAATGATAACTTAAACGGAGTTGAGCGTCCTGTAGCATTTGATATACTCGGAGTTCCTAATGAGGAGTATGAAGTTGTTCAATCACTTGCAAAGTGGAAGAGAATGGCTCTTGGCGAGTATGATTTTGCGCCGGGTGAAGGCCTTTACACAAATATGAATGCCATAAGAAGAGATGAGGAACTTGACAATCTTCACTCATGCTATGTGGATCAATGGGACTGGGAAAAGGTAATAAGAAAAGAAGACAGAACTATTGAGGTTTTGGAAGATACGGTAAGAACCATATTTAAAGTGATCAAGCATATGGAGCATGAGGTGTGGTATAAATATCCTGAGGCTGTCAACCATTTGCCGGATGATATATTCTTTATCACATCAGAGGATCTTAGACTTAGATATCCTGATAAGACTCCGAAGGAGAGAGAAAATCTTATTGTTAAAGAACATGGCTGTGTTTTTGTGGAGAAAATCGGTGGTGCTTTGGGAGACGGAAAGCCTCATGACGGCAGAGCACCTGACTATGACGACTGGGAGTTAAACGGTGATATTCTCTTCTGGTTTGAGAATTTAAACTGTGCATTGGAGATATCAAGTATGGGTATCAGAGTGGATGAAGCGGCAATGGAAGCACAGTTAAAGGTCGCAAATGCACTTGACAGAAAGAGTTTACCTTTCCACAAGGCTCTTTTGGCGGGAGAATTACCATATACAATAGGTGGAGGTATAGGACAGAGCAGACTTTGTATGCTTCTTCTTAATAAAGCACATGTTGGAGAAGTTCAGTCAAGTGTTTGGCCTGCCGATATGATTGAGGCTTGCAAAAAGAATAGAATGATACTATTATAAAGTTAGTAGCCGCTTAAAAATATGTCAGTTTTTAAATAAAGCCGACACCGGAATTTAAAAGGAGTGTTTTTATGGCGAGAAAAAGAAAGAAAGCCGGCGCAATATCGGAAAATAAATTTGCGATAATTTTTGTCACCGGAGTGGTTTTATCTGTAGCGATTATTCTCGGATTAAAGGTAAACAGTATAAAACAGGAATTGGCAAAAAGAGAGTCCTACAATCAAAAAGTAATTGAAGAACTTGAGAGTGAAGACGAAAGATCAAAGAAACTTGAAGAACAAAGAAAATATGTTCAAACCGACAGTTATATAATAGAAATGGCAAGAGAAAAACTTGGACTTGTTTTTCCTGATGAGATTGCTATAAAGGCAGAAAAATAATATGTTAGATATAGATACGTTTAGTCATTTCATAGAGGATAATAATCTGATCGAAAAAAAAGATAGAATAGTACTCGGTGTAAGCGGAGGTGCGGATTCCATATGCCTGTTGCATACATTGAGTCGTATACAAAAAGCCTTAGAAATAAGGCTTTTTGTCGTACATATAAATCATGGTATAAGAGGTGAAGAGGCAAGTCGTGATGAAAATTATGTAAAGAAATTTTGTGAAAAACTTGATATTTGTTTTTTCAGTTTTCACTATGATATACCCGGTATTGCAAAAGAGCATAAACTAAGTGAAGAAGAAGCCGGAAGAAAGATGAGATATGAGGCTTTTGAAAGTGTATCAAAAGATATAGCGTTAAAGGAAGGATTGGATTATAACAAGATCAAAATTGCAGTGGCTCATAATAAAAATGACAATGCGGAGACCATACTTCACAATCTTTCAAGGGGTAGCGGTATATCGGGATTAAAGGGTATTTTGGTAAGAAATAAAAATATTATAAGACCTTTACTGGCATTTTCAAGGGATGAAATAGAGGACTATCTTAAAAGAAACAGTATAGATTATATGACGGACAGTACCAATCTGAAAAATGATTATACAAGAAATATTTTAAGGAACGAGGTCTTTCCGATACTTGAAAAAAACGTTAACAGTAATGTAATCAATAATTTTTATAAATCTTCTAAAATTGCGGCTGAGGCCGATGAGTTTTTTGAAAGTTCGGCTATAAAATTTTGTGAAAAGAATTTAAAAATCAAAGGCAAATATGAATTTTTATTAGACAAAGAGGCCTTACTTAATGAGTTTCATATTATTGGTACATATATTATCAGGTATACTTTAAGAAAAGTATTAAAGAGTAAAGAGCTTGGAATAAAAGATATCGGTATGGTGCATATAGAGGATATATGTAATCTTGCAAAATCTGAAAACGGAAAAAAGCTTGATTTAAAATACGGAATAAAAGTCTACAATGAATATGAAAATATAAGATTTACAGATGAAGATAAAAAAGAATCGGATAATGAAAAGATTTCAGTACCTGAAATAAATTACAAGATTTTGGATAATTTCAATATTAAGGACATTCCGAAAGCCGGTAATATCAGGTGGCTTGATTTTGACAAAGTCCTTGAAAATATAGTAAAATATAATAGAAAATCTATATGTATAAACAGTATTATTAATAAAGATGATATGATAAAAATTATACAGGAAAATATTGTAATCAGAGGATGTGAAAGCGGAGATTTTATACATATAAAATCCGGTAGAAAGGCTGTCAAAAAACTTTTCACGGATGGTAAGATACCTTTAAATATCAGAGGGGAATATTTAGTTGTTGCGATTGGCTTTGATATACTTTGGATATTTCGAGAGAGCAATATTTTCGGAGAGGAAGCCGGGCTTGACAGAACGGGAGAACTCTACAGAATAGATGAAAACACAAAAAATATTTTAAAAATAGAAGTAAGTAGGAGATAAAGATGAAAGAAAAGGTTGAAGTACTGATATCGGAAGAGGAGATAAGTAAAAGGATTCTGGAGATTGCAGGAAAAATCAATGCGGATTACAAGGGCAAAGACTTGATACTTATATGTGTGTTAAAGGGTGGAGTAATGTTTATGTGTGACCTTGCCAAGAGACTTGATTTGAATGTAAGACTTGATTTCATGAGTGTTTCAAGCTATGGTGCTGAAACTACAAGCTCAGGTGTTGTAAAGATAATAAAGGATCTGGACGACAGTATAGCGGGTAAGGATGTACTTGTGGTAGAAGATATCATTGATTCGGGTAATACTTTGTCATATCTTCTTGATATATTGGAAAAGAGAGGACCGAAGTCAATAAGGCTTTGTACTCTTTTAGACAAGCCTTCCAGAAGAGAAAAGGATGTTAATGTAGACTATGTTTGCTTTGAAATAGAGGACAAGTTTGTGGTGGGATACGGACTTGATTACGACCAGAGATATAGAAATCTTCCATACATCGGGGTTATGGAGCTTTCTGACCAGATTGGAGAAAAATGAAAAAAACGGATAATCCGGTAAGAATGTTTTTCTTACTGTTTGTTGTGGCACTTATAGTATGGCTGATATTTAACATGGGAAATCAGCTTAGTATTACAAAACTTAACTCTGCTGAGTTTAACAGCGTAATTGAAGAAAATAATATCGGACTGATCGAGATAAGACAGAATTCACAAACCCCTACAGGTGAGGCTATAATTTACTTCAAGAATCAGGAGAAGTACGGGAAATCGGAAGTACATTATTTTATATCTGATGTAAATGAGTTCATCAAAAAAATGGAATCTAAGAATATAACATATATCTTAGATGATGTTCCGAGAGAGAGCGTATTTACAAATACCATATTGCCGGTATTACTTGCGGTCGCTATGGTAATGTTTTTCGTTATGTATATGAACGGAAAGATTGCGGCAGGCGGCGGTGGCGGCAATAATAAGATGATGAATTTCGGAAAGAGCAGAGCCAGAATCGTAAAGACGGCAAATATAAACTTTTCAAAGGTTGCAGGACTTGAAGAAGAGAAGGAAGAACTGGCTGAAGTTGTAGACTTTTTAAAGGACCCCGGTAAGTACACAAGGCTTGGTGCCAGAATTCCTAAAGGAATTATATTGGTTGGACCTCCAGGAACCGGAAAAACTCTTTTAGCCAAGGCGGTAGCAGGCGAAGCCGGAGTACCTTTCTTTACAATATCAGGTTCCGATTTTGTGGAGATGTTTGTGGGTGTCGGTGCAAGCAGAGTCAGAGATCTTTTTGAGGATGCCAAGAAAAACGCTCCATGTATTATCTTTATTGATGAGATTGATGCGGTCGGCAGAAGAAGAGGCTCAGGACTTGGCGGAAGTCACGATGAGAGAGAGCAGACTCTAAATCAGCTTCTTGTGGAGATGGACGGCTTTGGAGGAAATCAAGGTATAATAGTAATGGCGGCTACAAACCGTGTTGATATTTTGGATCCGGCACTCCTTCGACCGGGAAGATTTGACAGAAAAGTTGCAGTAGGCAGACCTGATGTGGCGGCAAGAGAAGCAATATTGAAGATACATGCTTCATCAAAGCCTTTAGGCGATGATGTAGACTTACATTCAGTGGCGAGACAGACTTCAGGATTTACAGGTGCGGACCTTGAAAATCTTATGAACGAGTCGGCAATACTTTCCGCAAGGGAAGGAAAGGCTTATATTTGTGCAGATGATATAAACAGAGCGTTTATAAAAGTAGGAATAGGTACGGAAAAGAAATCAAGAGTAGTAATTGAAAAGGAAAAGGCAATTACAGCATATCATGAAGCCGGACATGCCATACTTTTCAGAGAACTTGAAGGAGTAGGACCGGTACATACTATTTCCATTATACCTACAGGTGTAAGTGCTGCAGGATATACAATGCCTTTGCCGGGTGAGGATCAGATGTTTAATACAAAATCCAAGATGTTAAAGGATATAATGGTAAGTCTTGGAGGAAGAATAGCGGAAGAAATCATCTTCGGTGATATTACGACAGGTGCAAGTTCAGATATAAAGCAGGCGACAAAGGTTGCAAAGGCAATGGTGATGGAGTTCGGTATGAACGAGAGAGCCGGGCTTGTAAATTACGGCAATGAAGGTGATGAAATTTTTATAGGAAGAGACTTCGGCCAGACAAAGGGATACAGCGAAGAGACTGCAAGTATGATTGATGAGGAAGTCAGAAATATTATCAATGACTGCTACAAAAAGGCGAAAGAGATAATATTGAATAGAAAGTATGTGCTTGAGTCATGTGCAAAGCTTCTTATAGAGAAAGAAAAGATAGGTTTTGAAGAATTTGAGGCGTTATTTTAAATGAATATTGAAGGTATTTTTAGTGATGAAACGATAGATTATATATCATTACAAAGCCTTAAAAATAGACAGGAAATAAGAATACAGATAAGGGTTTTTAAGGATGATAAGCCGGAGATTTTTCTGGTAAATCATTTTGACGGCAGTGAATCAAAGATGGAAAAGCTTCGTTCAAGTGAATACTTTGATTATTACTACGCTGATTTGAATGATGTAAATTATTTTAAATATTATTTTAAAATAAATGAGGGTGGAAGAACTCTCTTTTATACGAGATTCGGAGTTACGGATTATTTAAAAGAAGACACATTGTTTGAATATAATAAAGATTTCTCTTTGCCTGATTGGGCAAAGGGGGCTTTGATGTATCAAATCTTCATCGACAGATTCAATCGTGGAGACGAAACAAATGATGTTGTGGATGATGAATACATATATATAGGTTTACCTGTAAAACATAAGGAAAATTGGAATGAGTATCCTTCAAACTTTGATGTGGGATATTTTTATGGCGGAGACTTGGAGGGCGTTTTACAAAAACTGGACTACTTAAAGGACTTTGGGGTTGAGGTGATATACTTTAACCCTCTCTTTGTATCACCTTCAAATCACAAATATGATACGCAGGACTATGACTATATCGATCCACATATAGGAAAAATTGTTGAGGACACGGACGGAGTTCTGGGAGAGTTTGACAGTGACAATAAAAATGCCACAAAGTATGTAAAAAGAGTTACAAGTAAAAAAAATCTTGAAGCAAGTAATGAAGTGTTTATAAAACTTGTAAATGAGGCTCATAAAAGAAATATCAAAGTTATTATAGACGGGGTATTTAATCACTGCGGATCTTTTAATAAGTGGATGGATAAAGAAGGAATCTATAAAAGAGCAGATGAAGAATATCCGATAGGTGCATATTGGTCAAAAGAAAGTGAGTTCAGATCATATTTTAACTTTATCGGAACAGAGTATGACGGCTGGTGGGGACATGATACTTTGCCGAAGCTCTACTATGAAAACAGTCAAAAGCTGGTTGATGAGATACTTAGAATTGCAAAGAAATGGATATCACCGCCTTTTAATGTGGACGGTTGGAGACTTGATGTAGCGGCAGATCTTGGCTATACAAAAGAGTTTAACCATAAGTTTTGGACAATGTTCAGAGAAGCGGTAAAATCCGTAAACAAGGATGCAATTATTCTTGCCGAGCATTACGGAGATCCGAGCTTTTGGCTGGACGGCAAGTGTTGGGACGGAGTAATGAACTATGACGGCTTTATGGAGCCGGTGAGCTGGTTTTTGACAGGCTTAGAGAAACATTCGGACAGAGAGGATATGAGCCTTAAGGGAAATGCGGATGTGTTCTTTATGATGTTAAAGAATGCACTTGGAAAGATGCATTATGATGTAGCACTTGTATCCATGATTCAGCTTTCAAATCATGATCATTCCAGATTCTTAACAAGGACAAACGGTATTGTAGGAAGAATAAATACTCATAAATCAGAGGATGCAAGTTCAGGTGTAAAGCTTGAGATTATGAGACAGGCCATAATGATGCAGCTAACTCTGCCGGGTGCACCTACAGTATACTACGGCGATGAGGTCGGAGTATGCGGTTTTACAGATCCGGACAGCAGGAGAACGTATCCATGGGGAAATGAAAATCTTGAACTTTTAGAGTATCACAGATATATGAACAGATGGCATAGAATAAGAAAAGAGTTAAAACATGGATCTTTGATAAAACTTATTTCAAAAGACGGTATAGTAGGTTATGCCAGAGTTTTAAAAGATAATGTATCTGTAATTATAATTCATACCGGAAGAGAAAAAAAGAAAATAGATATTCCGCTCTATCTCACAGGCATGAGAGATAATGCGGCTATAAGCAGAGTAATATATACAAATCCTACAGGTTACAATGTAGGAATAGTAACATATTTTAATGATAACGGCCATGTGAGCATGGAGATAGAACCACATTCGGGATATTTACTGGTGAGTGAGAACTTATAAAGCGACAGTTATATGGAGAATATATGGAGCAGGATAATAAAAAATATGCCGGAAAATTATTCAGTAATACTGATTTGAAACTGCTTATAGTTCCGCTGATTATCGAGCAGTTTCTGGCCATAGCTGTAGGAATGTCGGATACCGTTATGGTAAGCTTTGCAGGTGAAGCGGCAGTATCCGGAGTGTCTCTTGTTGATATGGTAAACAATGTGCTTATATCTTTGCTGGCTGCACTTGCAACCGGTGGTGCCGTAGTAATCAGCCAGTTTATAGGTGCAAGAAAAAACGATGATGCATGCACTGCGGCGGCTCAGCTTGAGATTATGACATTTTCTGTTTCCGTGATTATTTCCATACTTGTTATAATATTTGCTCATACTCTTATATCAATACTTTTCGGTAATATAGATAATGAGGTGTTTGAGGCAAGCAAGCAGTATTTGACAATAACCGCAATAAGTTTCCCGATGCTGGCAATATATAATTCAGGTGCGGCTATATACAGGAGCATAGGAGATTCAAAGACTTCCATGAAAGTCAGCATACTTATGAATATAATAAATGTAGTCGGAAACAGTGTCGGAATCTTTGTATTACATATGGGAGTTGCCGGTGTGGCTATACCAAGTGTTATCTCAAGAGGCGTAGCTGCTATTGCTATAACAATACTTGCATCAAGGAATAAAAATGCTATAGTTTATTTGAAGATAGAAGAGGTATTCAGACTGAGAATGGACTATATGAGAAGGATACTTTATATAGGAATACCTTCAGGAATCGAAAACTCATTGTTTCAGGTCGGAAGAGTTGCGGTAGTTTCAATTATTTCAAATTTCGGAAGAGTGGAGATAGCTGCTAATGCTATAGCCAATAATCTTGACGGACTTGGTGTAAACATGGGCAATGCAATCAGTATTGCCATGATTACGGTCATAGGAAGATGTGTGGGCGCAGGAAACTATAAAGAGGCCAAATACTATGTGAAAAAACTGATGTTTATAGGATATGTGGTCATTATAATTCCTACTATATTTATATTGGGATTTCAAAATGTATTTATTTCCATATATAATGTATCTGATGCCACAAAGGAGTTGACTGCTGTATTGGTATGGATACATATGGGAATGGCGGTATTCTTATGGCCTTTAAGCTTTATACTTCCAAATGCACTAAGAGCAGGAAATGATGTAAAGTTTACTATGATAGTAAGTCTGTTTTCAATGGCGGTATTCAGATTTGCAACATCACTTTTTATAGCCAATGTTTTTCATATAGGAGCAATAGGTGTATGGTGTGCAATGATTATAGACTGGGTATTTCGATCGTCAAATTTTGCATATAGATTTATATCAGGAAAATGGTGGCATAAGGATTTGAAAAAAGGGGAAACATGATAGTTGATTTACATTGTGATACAATCAGTGAAATATATAAAAATAAAGGTATAAGTCTAAAAGAGAATGATTTAATGATTGATATAAACAAGCTGAAAAAATCAGATGTACTTTTACAATGCTTTGCTATGTTTACATATTTAAAAGAGGTGAACTCACCGTATAAATATGTAAATGAACTGATTGATTTGTATGAAGAAGAAATAGAGAAAAATTCGTCTGATATTGCTTTTGCAAAAAGCTATAGCGATATCCAAAAAAACAAGGAAAACAATAAGATTTCGGCATTCCTCACAATAGAAGAGGGTGAGGCGATAGAGGGCAGTATAGAAAATCTTATACATTTCTACAACAGAGGTGTAAGGATGATTACTCTTACCTGGAATTTTGAAAACTGCATAGGCTTCGGTAATAAACGAATTATAGAAAACGGAGAATGTGTCGGCTATACTCCTGATAAAGTCAACGGTCTTAAACCTTTCGGATTTGAAGTTGTGGAAAAAATGGAAGAGTTGGGAATAATAGTTGATGTTTCACATCTTTCGGATGCGGGAATTTATGATATAATTGATATTGCAAAAAAGCCTTTTGTTGCCAGTCATTCAAATGCCAGAACCATATGCAATCATCCAAGAAATTTGACTGATGATATGATAAAGAAGATGGCAAATAAAGGATGTATTTCAGGGCTTAACTTTTATCCTGAGTTCTTATCGAAGAATTTTTCAAACAGAGAAAGAAAAGCCTATATAGACGATACTATAGATATGCTTAAATATATGGTAAATGTCGGAGGAAGCGAGTTTGTAGCTCTAGGCTCAGACTATGACGGATTCAGTGATATTTTAGAGTGGAAGGATGCCGGGGGAACCGGATGCCTGACAGATGCGATGGAGAGGGAAGGCTTTAGCGCAAGTCTTATTGAAAATATAACATATAAAAATGCACTCAGAATTATAAAGGAAGTGGTTAAATGATCAGAATAGCAGTGCTCATCTTGATACTTGTCTTTGTATGTGCAGTCTATGTGTTGCATGCAAAGATGGAAGAGGATGAAGAAAAAAGCGGAAATGATATCATAGATGATATGATTAAAAATAATGTAATTGATGAAATAGCAAAGGGTAAGGATAGAGGCTAATGAGTACAGCGGTTGTATTGGATAGTAACAGTGGTTTGACAAAGGAAGAGGCAAGAGAACTTGGCATGTATATTTTGCCTATGCCGTTTATGATAGACGGAAAAGAGTATCTGGACGGTAAGGATATTACATATGATGAGTTCTTAAGATTACAAAAGAACGGTGCCGATATAGTGACATCACAGCCTTCACCTGAAGAGGTGATGAATCTGTGGACTGAACTTTTAAAAGAGTATGATTCAATAATACATATACCTATGACATCAGGGCTTTCAGGTTCATGTGATACAGCAATAATGCTTTCAAATGAGGATGAGTTCTTTGGAAAGGTATTTGTAGTGGATAATAAGAGAATATCAATCACACAGATAAGTGCCGGTTTGGATGCAATAGAGATGCTTAAAGAGGGCATGTCACCTGAAAAGATAAAGGAGAAGCTTGAAGCCGATGCAGGCAAGTCGGGAATCTATTTGATGGTAAGTGACTTGAAATATCTTAAAAAGGGCGGAAGGATTACACCTATGGCAGCCGCTCTTGCTTCATTGCTGAAGATAAAGCCTGTACTTCAAATTCATGAATCCAAGATTGATGCTTATGGAAAAGCCAGAACATTTAAACAGGCAAAGCAGATAATGCTTGAAGCGTTAAAAAAGGATCTTGCGGAGAGACTTGATGATCCGGATGCTAAAAATTCCAGAGTAATGATAGCACAGTACGATGCGCTTGATTTTGCAAATGAATTTGCAACAGAGCTTGAGCCTGTTTTTGGAAAAGTGGATATAGTTAATCTCTCACTTTCGGTGGCAACACATATCGGACCGGGAACAGTAGCTATTGCTGCAGCAAGAAAGTCAAGTAATAAGTAAGATTATGGATGTTGAAAAGAAAAAAACGAAATTTAAACTGCCTCCTATAAATTTGAGAGTGCTTTTGTCTGTAGTATTTTTACTTTTCGGTGTCTTACCTATATTTATATATGGAGGAATTGTAAGTCGTACAAATTTCACCTCAAGAGTTGATGCCAGAAAAATAGAGTTGCAGACAAAATGTCTTATGCTCAGCAATAAGCTCACAAGAGGAAATTTTTTGAAAAATTCCGATAACAGAGAGGTTATAAGATCCGAGATAGATACAGTGGCGGATATATATAACGGTAGAATAGTTATAATAGATAAATCCTATACAACTATTGAAGATACTTTTAATCTGGCAACAGGTAAGATAAATATCTCTCCGGAAATAATAGAAACATTCAACGGAAACAATACAAATATATACAATAAGACCAAATCATATATTTTGCAAACAATGCCGATATATGAGAATATTGATAATCAGAATATAGACGGAGTCTTAATGTTTATTGCGTCTACAGAGAATCTGGTCTCAGTAGCCGAAGGTGTTGGAAATACCGAGAGGTTTTTATATATAACTCTTACAGCAATAGTATTTGTGCTTTCCGTTATCATAGGCGGAAGACTGTTAAGACCGCTTATAAATTTAAGAGATGACATATCAAGCATAGGTTATGGAAAGCTTGATCAAAAGATAGAACACAATGAATATCAGTTGACCAAATCTATTTCCGAGAATATCAATACTACTCTTGCAAAGCTACAGGATGCAGATAAATCCAGAGATGAGTTTGTGGCTAATGTATCTCATGAGTTAAAGACACCTATTACATCTATAAGAGTATTGGCAGATTCTTTAATGAGTATGGAAAATGTACCGAATGAGATGTATGCGGAGTTTATGCAAGATATTTCAGATGAGATAGACAGAGAGGCAAAGATAATAGACGATCTTCTCTCTTTGGTGAAGCTTGATAAGTCAGCTACCACTTTGGTGACCGAGCAGGTTGATATAAATCAGCTTATAAAACAAATCTTGAAAAGGCTGAGACCTATAGCACAAAAGCGTGATATAGAAATGACTTTTGAGACCATCAGAGAGGTAAGTGCCGATGTGGATGAGACCAAGTTGTCACTTGCCATAAATAATCTTATAGAAAATGCAATCAAATATAACAAGGATGGCGGTTTTGTAAAGGTAAGTATTGACGCGGATCACAAGTTTTTCTATATAAAGGTAAAAGACTCGGGAGACGGAATAGCCCCTGAGTATAGAGATCTTATCTTTGAAAGATTTTATCGCATAGATAAGGCAAGGTCCAGGCAGACAGGAGGTACCGGATTGGGACTTGCTATTACAAGGAATGTAGTTCATTTACATGACGGTATTATAAAGGTTTCCGGTAAAGAGGGCGAGGGGACTACGTTTACAGTCAGAATTCCTCTAAACCATGTAAAAAGGAGGGATAAGAAGTGAGAAACAAATTTGTGATTATATTAATGCTTCTACTTTCTATAACTCTTGTATCCTGTAAGAAAAAGGAGATACAACCTTTAGCGGAAAATGAATACAATATTTATTATTTAAATACAAATATTAATACTTTGGTGGAGAGCCGATACACTGCAGCTTCAGGTAAGAGCGATACAAGCGGACTGATAAAAGAACTTATGACACATTTTTTAAAAGTACCGGATGATTTGGAAGCGGTGGGAGCCCTACCTGACAAGGTTACATACCAAGGATTTGATATAGACGGAAATATTTTATATTTAAACTTTGATACAAACTATCAGGAAATGGATGTGACCAGAGAAGTACTTGCAAGAGCGGCCTTGGCAAAGACATTTACACAGATAGAGGGGATAGAATATATAAGTATTCGTTCAGGAGACCAGCCTCTTGTAAATGTCTTGGGAGAAAATGTAGGGCTTATAAGTGCCAACAACTTTATAAATAATGTTTCAAATATAAACAGCTTTGAAAAAGCCACACTTTTGCTTTACTTTGCAGATGAATCGGGGACAGAGCTGGTGACAGAGGCAAGAGATGTGTTTTATGATATCAATACGTCAAAAGAGAGAATTATAGTTGATGAGCTTATAAAAGGACCTGAAACAGCCGGTTTGAAGGCTACTATACCAGGTGATACAAAGGTGGTAAGTGTTACAATGAATGAGGGCATTTGTTATGTAAATTTTGACGAGGCCTTCCTCAATGCAATACCGGATGTTCTTGACAGTATTACAATATACTCAATAGTGGATTCGCTTTCCGAATTGCCTAATATAAGCAGAGTGCAGATTCTTGTGAACGGAAAATCCGATAAAAAATATAATACAATCTCTTTGGGAACTTCTGTAGAGAGAAATCTTGATTATCTAAAAGAGGATTAAAAAATGAAAAGACCATGTGTACTTATAGTAACGGCCTGTTTGCTTGGAGAGCTTTTAGGGTATTATTTCAGTATATACAGGCTTGCGGCGGGAATTCCCGTCGCGGTCGCGGTCTTATTTGTACTAAATTACAAAAAAATTATAAAATTCAAATTAATTTACTTTCTGATATTTTTTCTGATATGCAGTATCTTTATTTTAAGAATCAAATATGAAATCCGATATATGAATAACTTTATAGCTGATGTGGATAATAATGAAAAAAACACTTCATTATGTGGAAGAGTTAAAAATATTATTTTCAAAGATGATAATGCAATGATTATCTGTGAAGGAGTAATCTACTATCTGAAAGATGAAATCTTTTTAAATGACGTTCACATTGGGAATAGGGTGAAGTTTGAAGGGAAGTCTGAAGAGATAAGTAAAGGGACCAACCCCGGTGAATTTGATGCAAAAAGCTATTATAAAACCAAGGGTATATATGTAAAAATGTCGGTAAGCAATTATAGGGTGGTTGATAAAAGTTATGATAAGGTAGGTGAGTTTTTCTTTTTATTAAGACAATACCTTAGTACAAAAATAGATGAGACTTTTGAGTCCAACAGAGCCGGATTTATAAAAGCAATCATACTTGGTATGAGGGGAGAACTTGATAAAGGTACTTATAAACTGTATCAAAGAAGCGGAATAGCTCATATACTTGCTATTTCCGGTCTTCATGTTTCATTGCTCGGTATAGGACTCTACAAGCTTCTCAGAAAAATACTGCAAAGAAGTTTTTTGCTTTCAGCAAGTCTTGCGAGTGTATTTTTGGTCTTTTACGGATTATTGGTAGGTGATGGTGTAAGTATTGTAAGAGCAAGTACTATGCTTATATTGTATTTTATTGCTGAGGTGTTGGGGAGAAGTTATTGTATTATATCCGCACTCAGTATCAGTGCGGTAGGCATATGCCTTATTTCACCGTTTGAGCCCTTCGGATTAAGCTTTCAGCTTTCATTTGCGGCAGTTTTAAGTCTTGGAGGACCGATTGCATTTATTATAAAAAGATTTAAGCCTGTGGAAAAGAAGGACAAATCCTCCTGTAGTTATAGAGTATTTAAAATTCTTGTCGTAAGTATCGGAGTTCAGCTTTTGACCTTACCGGTTACATTATATTATTTTTATACATTCCCATTATATGCTTTCTTAATCAATATTTTAGTTATACCGCTTATGAGCTTTGTGCTTTATTCTTCTATGCTTTCTTTGGTTTTAAATATACTGAGACTGACTTTATATAAATATATAAGTGTATTTACTGTTTTAATTCTGAGATTTTATGATTTTCTTTGTATTGCTGCCAAGTATTTACCTTATCACTATATTGCATTTGGCAGGCCGAAGTTTTGGCAGATACTTATTTATTATATTTTACTGCTTGGTATAATTGCGATATCTGTATTGGGGTGTAGAAAAAAATATCTTTTACTTTCTTTAGTTGCAGTTCTTATTTTATATCCTTTTTTTAAAACTGAAAGTGTTGTGTATCTTGATGTGGGACAGGGTGACGGCATTTATATGCATATTGATGATTTGGATATATTGATAGATGGCGGAAGTACATCAAAGCCTTCTTTGGGTGAATACAGTATGGAGCCTTTTCTTTTATATAAGGGAGTGGATGATATTGAGATGAGCTTTATCACACATTCAGATATCGATCATATAAGCGGAATAATGTATCTTCTTGAAACGGATATAAAAATAGAGAATATGTTTCTTCCGTATCAGGCAATGAAAGATAAGTCATATGATGAATTAAAGAAAGCTGCAGTTGAGGCCGGGTGCAATATAAGATATTTGAGTATGGGTGATTGTTTTGAAAGAAAAAATTTAAAGATAGACTGTCTTTGGCCTGACAAATCGGATAAAGAAAATGTGAATGAGCAAAGTCAGACATTTGTTATAGAGACTTATGGAAAAAGACTCTTATTTACAGGAGACATCGGTAAAAGCAGCGAGGAGAGCATATTAAAATACTTTGATATAGGGAAAGTGGATATACTAAAGGTAGCTCATCACGGTTCAAAGAATTCTTCTCTAAAAGCTTTTATAGAAAATGTAAGTCCCGATTATGCCGTTATATCCTGTGGAAAAAATAATCATTACGGACATCCAAGTCCTGAAACTATAGAGACATTAAAAGAAAACGGTTGTATTATATTTGAAACTTCAAAAAAGGGGGCGATAGAAGTGAAACTTAGATAAAAGTATTTGTAATCAGTCTTTAAGGAAGTTGATATTGGTTTTTTATCTTGGCTATAGTATGATATTAAGTGATTTTATTATACTTAAAAAATAGAGAGCGAGATGAAGATGAAGAGAACGTGGTTTAGTGGACTGATCGGCAAACTTATAGCTATAGTATTGATAATAAATACTTTGGCCTCTTTGCAAGTTTATGCGGCGGTTACACCTGTAAAGAGAAACGGTACTGTCAAAAGCGCAGTTGTAGAGCAAAAAGAACTTAGAGGAGTATGGTTTTCATATATTGACTGGAGTGAGATGCCGTCAGATGTTGAGGCATTTAAGAAACGTGCAGATCAAGTTATGTCGGATATAAAAAATCGCGGAATGAATGCTATATTTTGCCATGTGCACAGTCATTCGGACAGCTACGGTCAGAAGTTGAAATCCTTCCCATTGTCAAAGTTTATGGTCACAAAAGATTCGAATCCGAATTTTGATCCTCTGGAGTATATGATTGAGAGTGCTCACAAACAGGGACTTTCATTTCATGCTTGGGTAAATCCTTATAGAGTTACCAACTCTATGATGAAAAATATACCGGATAACTCAATAGTGAAGCAGTGGATGGGAGATCCTTCAAAGCAGAGGAATGTGTTATTACATGACGGCAATTATTATCTGAATCCTTCAAGTGCGGAGGTTAGAAGCTATCTTGTGAATTCAATCAGTGAAATTTGTAAAAACTATGAGGTTGACGGTGTACAGTTTGATGATTATTTTTATCCTTCATTGAATGACGGTGATCCGGCAAAGAGTTTTGACAAGGCGGAATATGATGTTTCAGGCAGCAGTTTGGGTATTACACAGTGGAGAAGAGAAAATGTGTCAATGCTTGTAAAAGATGTATATAAGGCGGTACATGAAGCTCGTCCTCAGGCGGTTTTCGGAATCAGTCCTGTAGCGCTTTTATCAAATCTTAGAAGTGATAAATCATATTTTGTAGATATTGATAAATGGATGGATTCAAATGAATATATAGATTATATAATGCCACAGCTATACCACGGTTTTGAAGCAAAAACAAGAACAGGTATATTGGCACCACATTCATATATAAATTGTTTAAACAGCTGGGTGGAGTTAAAGAGAAAGAGTAACAGCAATGTAAAGTTGTATATAGGTCTTGGACTTTACAGAACCGGAAAGGATGTAAAGGACGGCAATGCCGTTTCGGAATGGTTAAGATATAATGATATCTTATTAAGGCAGGTGAAGGCTGCAAGAGAAACCGGAGAAGTTTCAGGATTTGGAATCTTTGCATACCAAAACTTTAGAGAGGCACCGGCAATTTTGGAACTTAATAATTTACAAACAGCATTTACAAATCAGTAGAATTAACTTGTAAAAAGTTTAAAGGGGGGTTAATGAAATACAAGGGGGTATATTTTAGTTTAATAAGTTTTTTCTTGAAAAAACCTATGATAAGAAAATTTGGTAAGGATAAGACTGAAGAAAGTTTAAAAAAGGCTCGCGGTTTATACAGGCAGATGATTGAAAATACTGAAGATATAGGATCTAACAACCCTATGGCCGGCAATATTTATTCGGCATATGTTTTTATGGCGGTGTGCAGGGCAGGGGATTTTGTTGTAGATGATTTTAATGAAATAATTGTGGAATTTTTAAACAACAAATTAATCGGAAAACTCAAAGGCGGTTTTGATTTAAATAATCCGAAAGATATGAAAAAATTTGCCGACAGGATGCATAAAATGGCGGATTGGGCAGATAAACATCCGGAGTATAAGGATAAAACTTGGGACTTTAATTTTGATGAGGAGCTGCACAGTGACGGTTTTTATTACCACTTCACAAGATGTCCTATTGAAAAATTTGCAAGAGACAACGGTTATCTGGATCTTTTACCCATGTGCTGCGATATCGATCATCTTATGTTTGAGAAAGGAAAGGGCGTATTACATAGAGAAAGCACATTGGCATCAGGTGGGAAAATATGTGACTACTGGGTTGTAGGGGATAAGAATAAAGATCCTAAGTGACAATGGGCATAAAAAAGACAGCGAGTAGCTGTCTTTTTTATGATTGATAATTTATCAGTCATACTTTCTCAATAAGTGATTAAATACTATTTTTCCTATAAATAATTGGCTAATCAAGTATATTGATAAATAGATCACAGTTTGGAAAGCACAAAAATAAGATTGTTATTGTATTTTGAAGATATATACATTAGAATTAAAGTATCTTATATGGTTTTAATTTCTAAAATTCTAAGTTTCAAAAAATAATCCAACAGTAAATTTTTTTGGTATAATAAGGAGGAGATATGCAAGATAAAGATATAACGGAGAAGATGCTTGAAAAGTATAATGATGTATTTGCTGATATCTTAAATGTACTTTTGTTTGCCGGTAGAGACATGGTTGATGAATCTTCACTTATGGATGCATTGCCGATGAGTATGCTAAAGATTGACGGAAGAGTCAGAACACAGGAAAGAGATATAGCAAAGTATTGGCGTAAAAATAAAATCAATGTCGCATTATTTGGACTTGAAAATCAGACAGTACCAAATAAACTTATGCCTCTTAGAGTATTTGGTTATGACGGTGCAGAGTATGTAAAGCAAAGCAGAAAAGAAAACAGTGACAGGACAAAGTATCCTGTGATTACATTGGTATTGTACTTGGGATATGAGAAGAGATGGAATTATCCGAAAAGACTTTTTGAAGTTCTTGATATAGATGAAGATGTTCGTCCTTATGTAAATGATTTTAAGATAAACTTATTTGAAATAGCCTATCTTGAAAGAGAAAAGATAGACCTATTTAAAAGTGATTTTAGGATATTGGCTGATTACCTGTATCAAATGAGGGAAAATAGAGATTATATAGCTGATGAAACGAATATTGCTCATGTGGAAGAACTTTTAACATTAATGTCTGCAATGACAGGAGATAACAGATTTGAAGAAACGATAAACGATTTCAAGGGAAAGGAGAAAGTCAATATGTGTGAAGTACTGGATAGAGTAGAGGCCAGGGGGATAGAAAAGGGAATAGAAAAAGGAATTGAACAGGGTATTAAAAGAGGTACCATAAACACGCTTACATCATTGGTAAAGGATGGATTACTTAGTCTTGATGAAGCGGCAATCAGGGCAGATATGAGTGCAGAAGATTTTGAAAAATATATAAAATAGAAAATAATTTTGAACTATAAAAAGAGACCAAAAGGTCTCTTTTTATATAGTGATTATTCGATATTGTCAATATTTAAACTGTACCCAAGTACCTCACCCACGTCAGTAATCTTTCCGGTAAGTGTAACTAATGAGTCTTTTGATAATTCTGCTACTTTTGATTTTGTTTCATCATTTTTTATGTAGCACTGAACACCTATAATAGCAAAGTCGGTATTAGGTACCAGACTGATATATTTACCTGAACTGTCAATATTATTTAGTTTACCTGTTATACGAACATTTTCACCCTTATGATCATTACTTGCCTTTAGTGCATTATCTTCAAGTTGAGCCATCAAATCATCTACAGTATAGTCGGTATATTCTATTGCAGTAGTACTTTCAGCAGTAGTATCTTTAACTTCTGAATTATCAGAATTTGTCTTATCAGCCACTGTAGTTGTATTACCGGATTTAGACTTTCCACCTGAAGCAATAGCACCAATGATGATTAGTGCTACAATTGCGATAAACCAAGGTTTTGTAAAAAACGGTTTTTTGTTTTTGGCTCCACAACTTGGGCATACCTTTGCAGATTTTGCCATTTCCTTACCACAGGTCTTACATGTTGTCATTTTGTTATTACTCATATCTCCTCCTAAGTTAAATAAAAGTTAAGAAAAACTTACGATACTATTATATATATATATACTGTCAAGTTATATATATGATTTGTAAAAATAAAGGTAATCTCGGCTGTTATTGTAAGGATATATGAAAAATGATATTATAAGCATTGTTAGTTATTTATTAAGTGACTCCGATAGAACATAGAAAACTAACTACAAATTTTAAATAAAAATTATATATAATAAAATTTAATAATCAAAGAAGGGGATCTTATGCAAAAAACTTATACAAATTCATATTTGTTAAAGAGATTTTTACCATATTACGGCAAGTACTATCCAACATTAATACTTGATCTTATATGTGCAGGTTTTTCAACCATGTGTGATCTGGTGCTGCCGATAATACTCAGATATTTGACAAATACTGCAAGACAGGATTTGAGCCTCCTGACTGTAAAACTTATACTGACACTTGGAGTAATATTTGTTTTACTCAGAGTGGTTGATACTATAGCAAACTACTATATGCAAAATATAGGTCATGTGATGGGGGCAAAGATAGAAACGGATATGAGATATGATATTTTTTCTCACATACAGCAACTCCCTTATTCCTACTATAATACAAATAAATCAGGTCAGATATTATCAAGAATTACTACCGACCTTTTTGATGTTACAGAGTTTGCACATCACTGTCCGGAAGAGTTTTTTATAGCAATTGTAAAACTTGTAGTTTCATTTGTAATACTGATAAATATAAATATAACTCTTACACTTACCATATTTATTATGATACCGATAATGGTATTCTTTATGTCTTCCACCAATAATCATATGAGAAAGGCACAAAAAGAACAAAGAAATCATGTTGGTGAGATCAATTCAGGCATTGAAAACAATATTCTGGGTGCAAAGGTTGTAAAATCATTTGCAAATGAAGAGTTGGAAGTAAAGAAGTTCCATAAAGAAAATTTAAGATTTTTGGATATTAAAAAAGAGTTCTACAAACATATGTCAAATTTTCAGGTGGTATACAGAATATTTGACGGAATTATGTATCTGACAGTTATAGTACTTGGAAGCTACTATATGAAGGTCGGTAAAATAAATGCAGGTGATATGTTTCTTTACACATTGTATATAAATATGCTTTTAAATACAGTAAAGAAAATAGTTGACTATATGGAGCAGTTCCAAAGGGGAATGACAGGTATTGAAAGATTCATTGAGATAATGGATGTAAAGAACGATATAGTCGATAAGGAAAATGCGAGAGTTTTGACCGATGTACATGGCGATATTGAGTTTAGAAATGTCAGCTTTGCATATCCTGACAGTGATGCAAAGGTACTTGATGATATAAGCTTTTCAATAAATAAAGGAGAGAATATCGCTATTGTAGGTTCTTCAGGTGTAGGTAAAACAACTATATCAAATCTTATACCGAGATTTTATGAGGTCAGTGAAGGTGCAATACTTATAGACGGCACAGATATAAGAGATTTCAAGCAAAAGTCATTGAGAGATAATATAGGTATTGTGCAACAGGAAGTGTATCTGTTCTCAGGAACTATATATGAAAATATAGTTTACGGAAAGAAGGATGCGAGCTTTGATGATGTAGAAAAAGCCGCCAAGATGGCCGGTGCCTATGAATTTATTATGGAGCTTCCGGATAAGTTTGATACATATATAGGAGAGCGTGGTACAAAGCTTTCAGGTGGACAAAAGCAGAGAATAAGCATAGCAAGAGTATTCTTAAAGAATCCACCGATACTTATACTTGATGAGGCAACTTCAGCACTTGATAATAATTCTGAAGCTATAGTGCAGCAGTCACTTGAAATACTGAGTAAGGGCAGAACTACAATCACAATAGCACATAGACTTTCGACCATAAGAAATGCAAGCAAAATCTTGGTGCTTACAGAAAACGGTATAGAAGAGTCAGGTACACATGAAGAGCTGATGAATAAAGAGGGAATATATTTTAACCTGTACAATAAGAATATTGATGAATTAAAGGAATAAATATTATGGAAAGTATTTTTGATTTGATAGATGAAAAGGAACTGGTAGACATATTTTCAAAAGCAGTGGACATACCGAGTACAAATCCAAAAGGTAATGAAAAGCCTATGTGTGAGTATGTAGAAAACTTATTGAAGGAAAATGCTATAGATTATTTTACGGTACCGGTGGAAGACGGAAGATATGATATTATAGCAAAGCTTAAAGGAAAAACAAATAAGGATGCTGTTGTTTTCACAGGGCATATGGATGTTGTGCCGGTTTCCGACGATGAGATAAAAAGATGGAATACACCGCCGTTTAAATCCACTATAAAAGACGGCAAATTATATGGCAGGGGAAGTGCCGATATGAAAAGCGGACTGATAAGTGCTATATATTCTATGATACTTTTGAAGAGAAACAATATTATTCCCGAAAGAGATATAATAATTGCGGCTACCATAGATGAAGAAAACTTTATGAAGGGATCAAAGGCATTATATCAAAATAAGGTGTTTGATAACGCAAAATATCTTATAGTATGTGAGCCTACCGATATGAAGATATGTAATCGTCAAAAGGGTAGAACATGGGCTGATGTCTGTGTACATGGCATGACTGCTCACGGTTCACAAAAGGGTGTAGGTGAAAATGCCATATATCTTGCGATAAAGCTTATAGAAAAGATAAAGAACACTGAATTTAAAGATTATCCTGATACATTCTGGAGAACGTTGGCTATAAATGCAGGTGTGGAGCCGCAGGTAGTACCTGACAGATGTGTGTTCACAGTGGATGCCAGACTACAGGTAGGACATAAGCCTGAGCATATATGGGAAAAACTGGATGAACTTATAGATGAAATAAAAGCCGAAAATCCTCATTTTGATGCTACATACAAGATAGCCGATATGAGAACATCATGGGATACATCAAAGGAAGACAGACTCATAAAGACTATAGAAGCCACATTAAAAAAGCTGGATATTGATCCGGAATTTGACACTTTTACAGGCTCTACAGATGCAAGTATGCTTATAAAAAATGAACTTATACCTGTAATTATAGGACCGGGAGATTTATCGGTGGTACATAGGGAAAATGAATATGTCAAGCTCTCACAGCTCTTTGATTCATGCAGGCTGTATATTGACATAATGTACGGTATGTAATAAGCGCTTCATTTCCCACTATTATTGTAAGAATGCCGAAAAAATGTTATTATAAGCATTATTATTCAAGGTTTAACGATAGGAAGAAAAGATGATTGTTGATCAAAGTAAAATTAGAAATTTTTGTATTATTGCACATATAGATCATGGCAAGTCTACACTTGCAGACAGAATTATAGAAAAGACAGGACTCTTGACCAGCAGGGAGATGCAGTCTCAGGTTCTTGACAATATGGATCTTGAGAGGGAAAGAGGAATTACCATAAAGAGTCAGGCGGTAAGAACTGTTTACAAGGCAAATGACGGTAATGAATATATATTCAATCTTATAGATACACCGGGACATGTGGATTTTAACTATGAAGTTTCAAGGTCTCTCGCTGCCTGTGACGGTGCCATACTTGTAGTAGATGCGGCACAGGGTATAGAGGCACAGACACTTGCCAATGTTTATATGGCACTTGATCATGACCTTGAAGTATTTCCTGTTATAAATAAGGTGGACTTGCCAAGTGCCGATCCTGATTTGGTTGCAAGTGAAATAGAAGATGTTATAGGAATAGAGGCACATGACGCTCCAAGAATTTCAGCTAAGATAGGACTGAATATAGAGGATGTACTGGAAGCGATAGTTGCGAAGGTTCCGGCACCGGAGGGAGATCCCAAGGCACCTTTGCAGGCACTTATTTTCGACTCAATATATGATTCATATAAGGGAGTAATAGTATTTGTCAGAATCAAAGAGGGAAGTGTAAAAAAAGGCGATCCTATAAAAATGATGGCAACCGGAGCTGTGGCGGAAGTTGTGGAAGTAGGGTATTTCGGTGCAGGTCAGTTTATTCCATGTGATGAGCTTTCTGCAGGCATGGTAGGCTATATTACGGCAAGTATAAAGAATGTAAAGGATACCAGAGTCGGTGATACTATTACATTAAATAATAATCCTTGTGAAAAGGCATTGCCGGGATATAAGAAGGTAACACCTATGGTTTATTGCGGACTTTATCCGGCGGACGGTGCAAAGTACAATGACCTTAGAGAGGCACTTGAGAAGCTGCAGTTAAATGATGCTTCGCTTTTCTTTGAGCCGGAGACTTCACTTGCACTCGGATTCGGATTCAGATGCGGTTTCCTTGGGCTTTTACATTTGGAAGTAATACAGGAAAGACTTGAGAGAGAATATAATCTTGACCTTGTTACTACAGCACCGGGTGTTGTATACAAGGTATTTAAAACTAACGGAGAGGTTATAGAACTTACAAACCCTTCAAACCTCCCCGATCCTTCAGAGATAGAGCATATGGAGGAGCCGATAGTTTCTGCCGAGATAATGCTTACAAAAGAATTTGTAGGATCTATTATGAATCTCTGTCAGGAGAGAAGAGGTATTTATCTTGGTATGGAATATATTGAGGAGAATCGTGCAATTTTAAAATATGATTTGCCTCTGAATGAAATAATATATGATTTCTTCGATGCACTAAAGTCAAGATCAAGAGGTTATGCCTCACTTGATTATGACTTAAAGGGCTATGTACCTTCAAAGCTTGTGAAGTTGGATATTTTGATAAACAAGGAAGAGGTGGATGCGCTGTCATTTATAGTGCATGCGGATTCCGCTTATGAAAGAGGAAGAAAGATGTGTGAGAAGCTTAAAGAGGAGATACCGAGACACCTGTTTGAGATTCCTATACAGGCGGCAGTAGGTTCAAAGGTTATAGCAAGAGAGACCGTTAAGGCCATGAGAAAAGATGTTTTGGCAAAGTGTTACGGAGGAGATATCTCAAGAAAGAGAAAGCTTCTTGAAAAGCAAAAAGAGGGAAAGAAGAGAATGAGACAGATCGGAAATGTGGAAATCCCTCAAAAGGCGTTTATGAGTGTACTTAAATTGGATGAGGATTGATAAAGTATGTCAATGAAAAAGTTGGAATTATATGTGCATATACCATTTTGCGAAGAAAAATGTAGGTATTGTGATTTCTTATCCTTTAGAGCTGACGACAGTGAAAAGAAAGCATATGTTAATCAGCTTATAGAGGAGATAAAAGCGCAGGGACAAAATTACGGTGAATATCTTGTGAGTTCAATTTTTATCGGTGGAGGTACTCCGACTACACTTAGCGGAATCTGGATACTTGATATTATGAATGCTGTTCGTGAGAACTTTATAGTTGAAACCGATGCGGAAGTTTCTATTGAGTGTAATCCGGGTACATTGTCAAAGAGCAAGATAATGCATATAAAAAAGGCCGGAATCAACAGGATAAGCTTCGGTTTGCAAAGCAGTATCGAAGAGGAGCTTAAAGAGCTTGGAAGAATACATACCTATAAAGATTTCTTACAAAGCTATCAGCTTGCAAGAGAGTATGGGTTTACAAATATAAATGTAGACCTTATGAGCGGTTTGCCGAATCAGACAATTGACAGCTATAAGACTACATTAAAAAGAGTATGTGCCCTAAAGCCTGAGCATATAAGTGCGTATTCACTTATAATAGAGCCGGATACTCCTTTCTTTGACAAGTACGGAAGTGAAGAGGGCAGTATGCTCCTACCAGATGAGAATATAGACAGAGAGATGTATGCTCTTACAAAAAATATTTTAAGAGAGCATGGATATGAGCGATATGAAATAAGCAATTATGCAAAGCCCGGAAGAGAGTGCAGACATAATATAGGCTATTGGACAGGAGTTTCTTATCTTGGTCTTGGAGTAGGCGCTTCAGGTTATGTGATGAACAGACGCTTCCATGTGGAATCGGATTACAAAAAATATATGAGTGTAAAGATGCAGCAGGATATTACACCGCTTTACTGTGATCTGGAAGAACTTGACATCAAGGCAAATATGGAGGAATTTATGTTCCTCGGTCTCAGACTTACAAGAGGTGTATCCAGACATGAGTTCAACGAGAGATTCGGTGTAGATATGTTTGAGGTATTTGACAGACAGATAAAGAAAAATATGATGTTAAAGCTTATGGAATATAACTCGCCAAACTTAAGGCTAACCGAAAAGGGACTTGATCTCAGCAATATGGTAATGTCAGACTTTTTGTTGGATTAAAAGACTGAGAGGAAGTATGTTATATTTTATAAATGATTATAGCGAGGGTGCAACGCCTGAGATTTTAGACAAATTACAGGAAAGTAATTTATCCAAGCAGGCAGGTTATGGAAGTGATGAGTTTTGTATTTCCGCAAAAGAAAAGATAAAGGAAGCTATAAAGACCGATGCTGAAATTTTCTTTGTAAGTGGTGGTACTCAGGCAAACAAAATAGTTATCGGAAGTATTTTGAAAAACTATGAGGGTGTAATTGCGGCAGATACCGGACATATATCGGTACATGAAGCGGGAGCCATAGAAAACACCGGACATAAGGTCTTTGGATTGAAGTCTGAGAACGGCAAGCTGGCGGCAGATACTGTAAAAAGATTCTGCAGAGACTTTTACGCAGATGTAAATCATGAGCATATGGTATATCCCGGAATGGTCTATATATCACAGCCTACAGAGTATGGAACTTTGTATTCAAAGAATGAATTAGAAGAGATAAGATCGGTTTGTGCTGAATATAATATTCCTTTTTTTATAGACGGAGCAAGACTTGCATATGCACTTGGAAGCAGTGAATGTGATACAGGTTTGGAAGATATTGCAAGATTATGTGATGTATTTTATATAGGCGGTACAAAATGCGGTGCACTGATAGGTGAAGCGATAGTATTTACAAATAAAGGGCTCAGTAAACATTTCTTTACCGATATGAAGCTCTTTGGAGCTGTATTGGCAAAGGGAAGGCTACTTGGAATACAGTTTGATACATTGTTCAGTAATGATTTGTACAAAAAACTTGGAAAAAAAGGTGTAGATGCCGCTATGAAGATAAAGAAGGCTTTGATTGAGAAAGAGTATGAACTTTATATAGACTCCCCTACCAATCAACAGTTTATTGTAGTTGATGATGTTACAAGAGATCGATTATCAAAGGATATAGGCTTCGGATTTATGGAGACTCTTTCAAACGGAAAGCATGTTATAAGATTTTGTACAAGCTGGGCAACTGAGAATGAAGATGTGGAGAGGCTGATTTCCATATTGTAAAAAAGATATAATATTAACCGGTATATAAGGAGGCGTATGAAGGAAGAAAAGAAAATATTTGTCACAAAGGCTACATTGCCTCCTAAGGAGGAATTCCTTGAGTATGTAGATAAGATATGGGAGAGTGCCTGGCTTACCAATATGGGTTATGTACATAATGAGCTTGAAGATACTTTAAGTAAATTTATGGACGATATGGATATAGTTCTTACAGTAAACGGACATCTGGCATTGGAGCTTGCATTACAGTCTCTAAAGATAGAAGGTGAAGTTATAACAACGCCATTTACATTTGCATCTACCACTCATGCCATAGTAAGAAACGGACTTAAGCCGGTTTTTTGCGATATAAAGGAAGATGATTTTACAATTGATCCTGAAAAAATAGAAAAGCTTATAACAAAAGATACCAAAGCTATAATGCCTGTACATGTATATGGTAATGTATGTGATGTGGAAGCCATTGATAGAATAGCAAAAAAGCATGGATTATATGTAGTCTACGACGCGGCACATACATTCGGTGAGAGATATAAAGGAAAGAGTGTGGCGGATTTTGGAGATATGAGTATATTCAGCTTCCACGCAACAAAGGTGTTTAACACCATAGAAGGTGGTGCTATAGCTCTCAGAGATAAGGAGAGAAGAAAGTCTTTGGATTTTTTGAAAAACTTCGGTATTGCGGATAAGGAAAATGTTCCTTATGTGGGTAGCAATGCAAAGATGAATGAGTTTGCGGCCGCTATGGGACTTTGCAATATGAAGCATCTTCCTGAGTACATAGAAAAAAGAAAGAGAATCTGTGAGCTATATACAGACAGGCTCTCAGATATAAAGTCTATTAGACTTAATAAATATAATGATGACACTACATACAACTATGCATATTTTCCAATAGTTGTAAAAAGGGGCAGCAGGGATGAATTATACGACAAACTGGCAAAGGAAAATATTTTTGCAAGAAAGTATTTTTACCCATGTACAAATGCCTATGAATGTTATAGTGAAAGCTTTGATGCAAATGAAACACCAATTGCACTTGATATTTCAAAAAAGGTTTTGACCTTGCCTATATATCCTGATTTGGAAGAGGCTGAGGTAGAGAGGATATGCAGTGTTATACGGAGAGAACTATGAAAGCAAAAAACTTAAAGGTTTTGGAAAAAAACGGCTTTCAGGTTCCAAAGTTTAAAGTAGCTTATCCCGGAGATGAGATTGACTTTTCATATTTTGATTCGGAACTTTTTGCCGTTCGCTCAAATGATGCACATGAGGACGGTGAAAACTTTTCCTATGCAGGACAATTTTTAACTGTTTTAAATGTTCCAAAATCAGAAGTGGATAAGGCTATAAAATCAGTGGTAGACAGTTATAAAAACAGATACTACGAAGAAAAGCTTGGTATACAGGCAGAAAACAAAATATCAAGTGTAATAATTCAGGAAATGGTGGCGTCCGAATATTCAGGTGTTTTATTT
This sequence comes from Lachnoanaerobaculum sp. OBRC5-5, assembly GCF_000296385.1. Classification (GTDB taxonomy): domain Bacteria; phylum Bacillota; class Clostridia; order Lachnospirales; family Lachnospiraceae; genus Lachnoanaerobaculum. Next base: position 1,920,826 of record NZ_JH815185.1, on the reverse strand, counting down.
ACTGCCAATCCTAAGGGCATCTTAAATGAGACGGTGATAGTGGTAGGAAAAGGACTTGGAAGCAGTATAGTAGAGGATAAAGCTGAAACAATTACCTATCACCACTACAGAGACGGAGCTACATATAAAGAGGGAAATGCCTTGAACTTTCCTGAAAACCTTGTAAAGGAACTTGAAAGAACCGGAGAAAGAATCGAAAAGCTTTTTGGGAAGCTGATGGATATAGAGTTTGCCGTCAAGGATGAAAAAATATATATTTTACAGGCAAGAGAGATTACGAGTCTTGATTTTACAAAAAATATTCGCATTTTAGATAACAGTAATATTGCTGAAAGTTACCCCGGAGTGTGTTCTAAGCTGACCGGAAGCTTTGCCGGGGAGGTATACACAAGGATATTCACAAGACTTATAGGAAGAGCGCTTGGAAAATCAGCAAACAGGTATGAAGACTTGTTTACGCATATGGTCAGTTACTTTGGGGGAAGGATGTACTATGAAATCAGCAGCTGGTACGATATTTTAAGACTATTACCCTTCTCTTCAAAGATTATCCCTATTTGGCAAAAGATGCTTGGTGTAGAGGATGAAAAAATACACTTTTCTAAAAAAAGACCAAGCTTATTTATAAAAACAAAGCTTTTCTTTTCAACTCTTTATCTGTTTTTAATCTCACAAAAAAAGATGGCGGATCTTTCATTATTTTTCAAAAAAGAATTCCAATACTATAATGCAAAAGTTGAAAATGAAGAGGATCCAAAGAAGTTGTACAATCTTTTTTTGGAAATGGAAGATGTATTCTTTAAAGAGTGGGACTGGACATTGATAAATGATATGGTGTCATTTTTGTCCACACATTTTGCAGGGAAAAAGGTGAAAAATACCTTGGTACTTGAAAGTAAAAAGCCTGTAGAAGCATTGAATGAATTGGTGTATACATATTCAAAATTCGGTGTAGCTTCACATGAATATAAAGAAAAGAAAGCGGATTATATCAAATACTATGGTGACAGAACTATAGGTGAGCTGAAGCTTGAGACAAGGACATTTGCAACAAATCCCGAACTGCTTGATAAAATGGTGGAAGAAAGGGCGATGCTTCCCGTACAGGATATTAATAAAAGTATTGTAAAGATAAAGAAGTCTTTGGCAAGGAGTTCAACCAATTATCGAGAGATTTCAAGGATGAACAGAAGCAGATTGTTCGGACTAATGAGAAAACTGATAGATAAAATAGGTGCAAAGACTGTGGGCGAAGATATTTATCATCTATCACTTCCACAAATAAGAGAAATGATATTTTCAGGTAAGGATTTTACCGAAGAAATAAAAGAAGAAAAAAGGCTGATGCTTGTATACAATGAGCTTCCGACTATTAAAAAAGTTGTGCTTTTGGGTGATCCGGTTATAGATTTTTCAATTATGGACAGAAGTATTTGTGATGAAGAAACCGAGAGAGATTTTCTTACAGGAAGAGGAGTTTCAAGCGGAAAAATTACGGGTGAAGTTATTAAAATAACAGATATGAGAACCGTGTCATTAAAGGATGTGAAGGATAAGATAATAGCCACATATTCAACTGATCCGGGCTGGTTTCTTCTACTTGATGTAGCAAAGGGAATTTTAGCAGAGAGAGGTTCTTTACTTTCGCATACCGCAATAGTTGCAAGAGAGTTAAAAAAGCCTGCGGTGGTTGGAATTTCAGATTTGATGAATCATATAAAAAGTGGGGATATGGTGGAGCTTGACGGCGATAAGGGATACTGCAAGATAAAAAGGGAGAGCAAAATTGAGTGAGATAACTGTAAGCATAGTAAAAAAGAACAAGGATAAGGAATTGTTCCTCAGATTTCCTTCAAAAATCTATGATGATAAACATATAATGCAGGATAAGGTTTTTGAAAGGGAAGTTTTGGAAAACACCAATATATTATGTAAAGGTGTAAAGATAATACCGCTTATAGCGAAGGATAAAAAGGAAGAAGTGGTAGGTCGCTGCGTGCTTTCATTTTATGATGACGATACAGCCTATATAGGTTTTTTTGAATGTATCAATAATAGTGAAGTGGCAAAAGAATTACTTGCTGCAGGTGAAAATCTGGCTAGGGAAGAGGGAAAGAAAAAAGTTTTGGGACCTATAGACCTTTCTTTCTGGGCAAGGTATCGCTTTTGCACTTCTGAGGATTTGCCATATATCGGAGAGCCTTCAAATAAGGGATATTATAAAGAACTTTGGGAAGAGAACGGATTTCAAGTATCGGAAGAGTACTTTTCAAACTTCTTTGATGTTGCGGATGAAAGTTTTGACAGCGAAAAGGCAAGGAAGAGATTGCAGGATGCAAAAGATGAGGGATATATATTTACACATCCTGATACAGATAATTTTGAAAAATACCTAAAAGATATATATCCTGTTTTGATAGAAGGATATAAAAACTTTTGCGGATTTAAGATGATATCTGAAGAGGACTTTGTAAAACTTTATTCACCTTTAAAAATGGTAATAGATATTGAGACGGTTTTTCTTGCATATAAGGACGGCGTATTAAAGGGATTTTTAATATGTCTGCCGGATTATGGAAATTTACTTTGTAAAGCAAGAACACCTGCACTCTTACTAAATGTGATGAATGTAAAGTCTCATGCAAAAAGATATGTACTCTTATATATGGGAGTTAAAAGAGACTGCCTTGGACTCGGTTCGGCACTTTCACAGCAGGTTGTAGATATTCTTAAAGTAAAAAAGGCAAGTGGAATATCCGCACTTATTCACAGCGGTAAGGCAAGCGGAGGGTATTTTAAGGACAAGATAAAAGAGCAAAGAAAGTACGTGATGCTTGAAAAAATGCTTTAATATCCGGAGATATAGATGAAGAATAAGACATTTTTAAAAAGTATATATTGTGCTATAGAGGGACTTATCTTTGCTCTAAAGACAGAAAAAAACTATAAGTATTACATTGTTATAGATATTATATTTTTTCTCTTGGACTTTTTTGTATTTAAGCCGGATAAGGCCGGTTGGTATGCATATATTATTACCTCTGCAGCTGTTTACGGCCTGGAATGTATAAATACTTCCATAGAACATATTTCAGACTTTATTTCAGAGGATGTACATCCTGAGATAAAGGTTATTAAAGATATGGGTGCTGCCGGAGTACTTTGCTTCGGTATCGCATTCTTTGCCATACAGATTATGGAATGTATAAGTTATTTAGGAGTAGCATTATGATTATATTACTGTATATAAGTATGCTTCCTGTAATCCTTGGCGGAGTTTTCAATATGCTCTTTGTAAAGATAAAGGCACTTGATTTTTTACGAATACCTGTAGACGGCGGTAAAAGTTTAAAAGGAAAAAGAATTTTCGGCAACAGTAAGACGGTACTTGGGTTTATAGGAATGATAATTGGCACTGTGCTTGCGGCAATACTTTGGGGATTATTTTTAAAACAAACGGGATTGGAGCATTACAATCTGATTTATAAAAATTATCCCAATACGGTTTATTTTAATCTTTTATCCGGAACATTATTCGGATTTGCATATATGCTCTTTGAGCTGCCAAACAGTTTTATAAAAAGAAGATTTGATATAGATGCGACTACTAGAGGCAGATTTCCGGCAAATATAGCTACATTCGTATACGATCAGATAGATTCGATGATAGGAGTAATGCTTGTGCTTGCAATATTTGCAGGTCTTAGCTTTCCTCAATATATTTTGGCGGTTTTACTTGGTGGGATCACTCATGTGGCTGTAAATATGATTTTGATTTTGTTTAAAGTAAGAAAGTATTTATGATATGAAAAAGATATTTTTGGGAGTATATCATCCAAGTGTTATACTTACCTATATAGGTGTATTGATTTCGATATTCGGGATTTTATTTGCAAAGAGCTTGTACCTTGCAACTATTTTACTGATGCTTGCAGGACTTTGTGATGCATTTGACGGAGTATTTGCAAGGATGTATAAAAGGACCGAGCTTGAAGAAAACTTTGGAGTTCAGATAGACTCATTTGCAGATCTGATTTCATTCGGATTGTTTCCCACAAAGATATATATAAGCTTTTTTTCTAAAAATATATATTTTTCATTTGTACTTGTAAGTTTATATATTTTGGCGGTAATTATAAGACTTGCGTATTTTAACTGCAAGGGAAGTGAAGATAAGCTTTATTTTACAGGACTTGCTGTAACATACTCCGCATTTTTTATATCTTTGTATGTGGTTATTGCAAAGTATATAGAGAGTTTTTCGGCTTTACCGATTGAGTGCCTGTATATATTTTTAATTTTGGCATTTTTGTGGAATAAGAAAATAAGAAAGCCGAATCTGTATATCAGAACAGCTTTTTTGATTCTTGCCATTGTGTTTATAGCTTTATTGCTGATATAGGTGATACTTTGGAAATAATTGATAGAAGAAGCGGTAAAATAATAAAAGAAGAGGAAGACTCGGCAAAAGTTATAGAATTTTTATATCACAGTTTTTTGGGCAGGTTATTTTTAAAACTTTTTTTTGCAAGGCCATACTTTTCAAAATTGCTGTCGATATATTATAAAAGTCCCTTGTCTAAAAATAAGATAAAAAGCTTTATAAAAAAATATGATTTGGATAGAGGGCTTTTAAAGAGAAATTTCAAGAGCTTTGCCGATTTTTTTTCAAGAAAAGAAAAGATAAATGTGGATAATGAGGGTTTTTTAGCCACTGCAAGTGGAAAACTTCGAGTATTTAAAATAGGTGAAGACGGAAAACTCTATCTTGGAAATAAAAAACTTAGTATAATGATAAAGGGCAATGTTTACAATACGGATAAATTGTTGAAAGCCCCATTGCCCGAATGGGCAAGAGGTGGATATCTTTTATTATACAGATTAAGTCTTTGTGATTATCACAGATATATTTATCCGTTAACAGGAAGAAGTGAAAAAAGAAAAGAAATTTCCGGCAGACTTGAAAGTGTCAGAAGAGATGCCGCATACTGGAGAGCATTTGCTGAGAATAAAAGGGTGTTGGAATATTGGATGAGTGAATATGGCAAGATGCTTCATATGGAGATAGGAGCAATGCTTGTAGGACATATTCATAACCATAACAAACGCTACTTTCATAAAGGTGAGGAAAAGGGTTTTTTCTCGTATGGCGGTTCAAGTATAGTTGAGATAGTCGGCAAGGAAATAGAGATAGACAGAGATATCTTAGAAAACAGTAAAAGAAATTTTGAAACTAAAATCCGAATCGGAGAGAGGATAGGATATGGAAAGATTAAAAAGGCTTAGAGTTTATTTTAATGAAATGTTTCCGCTGATTCCAAGATTATGTCTTGGGTACATTGTATTTTTGGAAATATACTTTATTGTACTTCTAAATCACGGAGTAACGGGAAAACAGCTGCTTTTATTTGATAAGGTTGAAGGTCAGTCCGATTTGATATCTTATTTTATACAGCACGATGTAATAGGTGTAATAATCGGAGGATTTACAATATTCAGCTTTTTACTTTGGCTTCGTATTGCAGATGACTTTAAAGATTATGAGTTGGATTGCAGACTTTTTGCAAGCAGACCGCTTCCATCAGGTAGAGTACATAAGGATGATTTGAGGATTTTTGCAACAATACTTATCGGAATTACTATTTTCATAAATGTGTTGTTTATGAGAAATTTCATATTCTGTCTGATACTCTACACTTATGGAAGTTTGATGGCGGTATGGTTTTTCCAAAAGCATAAGATAGCAAAGTCATTGCCTCTTGCCTTGGTTACACATAATCCGGTACAGATAATATTAAATATTTATGTTATTTCTTATGCGATAATGAAGTATAAACTTCCGATATTTGATATTACAAATTTGATGGCTGTTATGACACTTTATTTCCCGGCACTTATTTGGGAGATTTCCAGAAAGATTCGTGCACCTAAAGAGGAAACCGAATATGTCACATATTCAAAGCTGTTCGGATATAAGAAATGCGTTGATTTTGTATTTCTTCTTACTTGGCTTGATATACTTACAAATGTGGTTTTGGTATGGAATCTTAATAAGATCTCTGTAGTGGCATTACTTGCAAACACAGTATGGTGTTCTATGAAATTCATTGAATATAAGAAGGATCCAGGCAAATACAGGATTGTGAGTAAGGTGGAAAGATATACATATATACAGGAATGTATGATGATTGCAACTATTGTAATTTATTTGATAGTTGGAAAGATATAGATAAGGAGTAGTATATGAAATACGATTTTTTAGTAGTTGGAGCGGGGCTTTTCGGAGCAATATTTGCATATGAGGCAAAGAAGCGCGGTAAGAGTGTTTTGGTTATTGATAAGAGAAATCATATAGCCGGAAATATCTATACCGAGAATGTAGACGGAATAAATGTTCATAAATATGGTGCTCATATTTTCCATACTTCAAATAAAAAGATTTGGGAGTATGTAAATAATTTTGCAGAGTTCAATAATTATATCAATGCACCTGTTGCTATATATAAGGATGAACTTTACAATCTGCCGTTTAATATGAATACTTTCAGCAAGCTTTGGAATATAAAAACTCCCGATGAGGCAAAGGCGATTATAGAAAAACAAAGACAGGAATCAGGAATTACAGACCCTAAGAATCTGGAAGAGCAGGCCATATCTTTGGTTGGAAAAGATGTATACGAAAAGCTTATAAAGGGATATACGGAAAAGCAGTGGGGCAGAGATGCAAAGGAACTTCCGGCATTTATTATAAAGAGACTGCCACTGAGATTTACATTTGATAATAATTATTTCAATGACAGATACCAGGGTATTCCTATAGGAGGATATACCGGAATAGTTGAAAAGCTTCTTGAGGGTATAGAAGTAAGAACAAATACCGAGTACAGAGATTTCATAAAGGAAAATACTGATATAGTTGATAAAACTGTATATACCGGAATGATTGATGAGTTCTTTGATTATAAACTTGGAGTGCTTGAGTACAGAAGAGTATACTTTGAGGATGAAAGACTTGATACTGATAACTATCAGGGAAATGCAGTGGTAAATTATACAGAAAGAGATGTAAAGTTTACAAGAATTATAGAGCATAAGCATTTCGAATACGGCAATCAGGACTTCACCATTATTTCAAAAGAATATCCTACAGAGTGGCAAAAGGGTGAGGAACCGTATTATCCTATCAATAATGAAAAGAACAATGCTCTATATGAAAGCTATGTCAAGCTTTCAAAAACAAGACCTGAGATAATCTTCGGTGGCAGACTTGGTGCATATAAGTACTATGATATGGACAAGGTAGTTGAAGCGGCACTTGATTGTGTGGAGAAGAATTTATAATATATGAAGTATGATCAAAAACAACACCCTTTGTGGCTAGGTATACTATACGGTATAGCAATATATGGTCTAATAATTTTGACGATGGTGTATCGTATAAACGATAATACCGCAATTGTATCAATGATTCTTTTTGTCTTGTTTGTATTTTTTTTGATATTACAAATGCGAAATATTTCATTTGCTAAAAAGGTAGAAGATGTAGATTATTGTTTGAAAACATATTTTATATATAAATATATAACGATGCCGGTTGAATTAATCTGTGCAGGAATAGTAGGTGCTTTTATTGTTGGAATGATAGGAACGATAATTCAGTGGTTAGAAGAACCGATTGCAATTATTTTGTTTTTTTTCTTGGTCATTTTTTTTGTTGCGATAATACCGTATGTGTTGATAGTATTTGCCGTAATAGAGTTGCCGTGTTTTATATCAATTGAGTATGTCTTATGTATAACACAAAAAAAATACGGTATATCTTCTGCGAAAAGAATGATACATTTTTTATTGCAGATGATACCGGTGTTGGATATTATAGACGGATTGTATATAAGCATAAAGTATTGGAATATGGGTAGGGGATTGGCTATTGTGACTGCCGTTTTTACCTTTTGCGTAACAGCATTGGTATTGTCGATTTATTTGGTAAATAGATTTCAGGTATAATCTTGTGTAGATAAGTACGGAGGAAATAATTTGAAGAAATTCCGGCCTGTTTTAGATATATTCTATATAATTTTAATATATGCATGGCTATGCTTTAATATAATTGTTTTGCATCAAATCTTATCGGAATCAGATGTAAGTATTCCTACTGTAATTGTTGCAGTGAATAATATATTGTTTATTGTGGTATATGTAATACTTATCAGAGTACAAATTATAAATATACTGGAAGCTATAAAGACAGAGGATATAGATTACTGTATAAATAACTATTTCTTTTATAAATACACACTTATGCCAATTATGTTAATTGGTAGAGGTCTGCCTGTTTTTATTTGCTTAGGCGGAGTAGGAGCCTTTTTTTTGGTATTTTTAATACCGTTTGTCATTATTACTTGGCCATTTATAATTGGTATGTGGATTTTACTACCTGTACTGCTGGTATGCACAACTGTAATAGAGTTGCCATGTTTTATATTAACTATTTGTATTTTGGATATTACAAGGAAGCAAAAGAAGATGACTTTTGAGAGAACTTCATTGCATTTTATCCTTCAACGGATACCGGGAATAGATTTAATAGACGGATTGCATATAAGTACAAAGTACTGGAATAAGGGTAGGATGCTTGCAAGGATAACTTTCATATGTATTGCTGTAAGTATATTAATTGGAATATTGATAGACTTGTTTTCCAGATTTGTAAAGTAACTTGAATAATCTATGATAGAATAAAATAGTTTTGTATAAAAGAGGGGGCTGTCGGGAAATACTGAATTTTAATCGTCTCATAAACTGATAGTTTAAGTCATCTAGGATATCTGAAGTAAGTTTCATTATAACATGTAACGGAGAAAGATGGTTATCGTTAGCCATCTTTTTTTATGTAAAAACTTAGGGAGGAGCAACTCATTTTGAGTTACTCCTCCCTCTTTTATAGCTTACATTTCCCGACAGCCACTCTTTATCATTTTAATTTAGTTTCCTGCCGGTCCTACACTTGCCTGTGTGGAAACGGCAGCCGTAGAAGTTTCGGGAGTTGCTGTTATCTCTGGAACGATCTGAGACATAGCACCTGAAGCGTCTATACGATAGTCTGTACCGTTTACATTTACAGTTGTATTGACAAGCATCTTTCCGCTTTCATCAAGATAGTATGAAACATTATTGACATTTATCATACCTCTTGCCATACTTCCCGAACTGCTCATGTAATACCAGTTTTTATCTACATTGATCCATCTGGTCTTCATAGCACCGCTTGGAGATAGGAAATATTTTTGGTTGTTTAAATCAATCCATCCGGTCTGCATCTTGCCTGAGCCGTCCAAATAGTACCATGTACCGCCGTCATTGACCCATCCGGTTGATATGGAGCCTGACTTGTCAATATAATACCAGTCGTTGCCATCCTTTAACCAACCTGTTTTCATTGCACCCGAGTCGGTAAGGAAATATCTGTTCTTTCCGTCATTTATCCAACCTGTTTGCATTTTACCGGTGTTGTCCGTGTAGTACCAGGTGTTTTTATCATTGATCCAACCTGTCTTCATAGCACCGTTATTATCCATATAATACCAGGCACCTGAATCATTCAGCCAACCCTTATACATAGCACCTGACTTGGTGAGGAAATATCTTGAGTTTCCGATATCTGTCCAACCTGTCTGCATCTTACCGGTATTGTCCATGTAATATCTTTGGTTACCGGTATCAATCCAGCCTGTCTGCATTCTACCGTTGTTATCCATGTAGTACCATGTGTTATTGTCATTTACCCAACCGGTAGTCATAACACCTGAAGGAGCAAGGAAATATGTGTTTTTACCGTCTACAAGCCAGCCTGTCTGCATTTTACCGTCTTTGTCGGCATAGTATCTCTTGTTTCCGTCATTTATCCAACCTGTAATCATCTTGCCGTCAGTGCTGTCAAGATAGTACCAGTCTGAATTTTCCTTGTACCATCCTTTTTTTGCGGCACCGTTTTTTGACGGATCCAGATAATAGCTTGCATTATTTGAAGTAAACCAACCTGTCTTTGCCGTACCGTTTGAATCCATATAGTAAGAATTGTTGGAGTCATGTACCCATGAATCCTTTACCATATTGTAGTCTTTGTAATAATATCTCTTTCCTGCAATAGTTCTCCAGGTATTTGCAGGAATCTTATCGGAAAAAGATTTATACTGGAAGTCAATATCTACATTACCTTTTATACCGTTTACCTTACCTGTACTTGTAGCCTGCCAGATAACAGGATCCGGATATGAATGCTTTACATTATATCTGGCAACCCAGATATCATATTTTTTCAAGGCATTCATATCAAGCTTATTTGCAATCCAATAGTCATTTGCATATACGATAGGATAATATCCTGCGGCTTCCACCTTATTACAGAATGTCTTTATTATAGCTGTAAGCTCGTCTTTTGGAAGTTTACCCTGTGTATTGGCATCCTCAACGTCAAATGCTACAGGATATGAAATAGGATAGTCCTTTATTATGTCCAAAACAAAATCAGCCTCGGCATCAGCCTGTGCGACTGTCATTGCATAGGAATAAATATATACTCCGAGCTTTATACCTCTTTTGTTTGCTTCAGTAAGATTTCTTCTTATAACAGGGTCAATCTGACCTTTGTATCTGGTTCCGTGTATGATGAACTGAACATCATCTGCGGCAACCTTATCCCAGTCAACATCACCTTGATAATGTGAAAGGTCAATACCTCTTGCAACTACTCCGGTAAGGGATGATCCGTCAAGCATTTGATATACTCCCGGTGTTTGCATTGTCCATTCATTGGCTGCAAATGATGTAACCGGACTGAGCAAAGACAGCGCAAGTGACAAAGATATAGCCGTTTTTATAAATTTATTTAAATGCATTTTGTACCTCTATTTCGGTCCGGATGTTTCACCGGGTTTTAAACCTACTTCATCCTTGCTTGAAGAAGAACTTTGTGCATTCTTTTTGCTCTCATCAGCCGGACTTTTCGCTTCTTCTTTATTATTTTTTGCTTTTGCCTCATCAAGCGGTGAAGCGAGAGCTGTTGTTTCTTTGCTTCCGGGTTTAGCTTCGGCAGAAGCCTGGGCAGCTGAAGAGGAAGAAGAACTTGAAGATTCGGTTTTTGCTCCGGGTGCAACTGTAGGTGCCTCATTAGTGGCTGCAGTAGGTGCTGCCGTACTGCTTTTACCGTCTGATTTCTTTGTTTCGGATATAGCATTAGTGACACTGCTAGGAGTGCCACTAAGATTTGTACATACACCATTTGCATCAAATGTGTATTCTTTTCCTTCTATATTTATAGATTTACCGGTTACCATCTTTCCGTCGGCATCAAAGTAATAATACTTGCCGTTTGATTGCAACCAACCGGTGATCATATGACCTTTTTCATTGAAATAGTAAGATGCACCGGAAATTTTCTTAAGACCGAATGTCATTTTACCGTGATTTTCGCCTTCAGCTTCTTCCATATAGAACTTATGAGTACCGTCATTTATCCAACCTGTTTTCATAGAACCGTCAGCATTGAAATAGTAGTAAACGCCGTCGATTTGATTCCATGATGTATACATCTTTGCGGAACTGGAGAAATAATAGGTCTTATCGCCAACTTTTGTCCAACCGAAAGCGGCTCTTCCGTCAGGCTTGAAATAATACCACGCACCGTCCATCTGTCTCCAACCTGTGGCCATGACACCTGTGCCCTTAAGGTAGAAGTAGTTTGAATCGCTCTTTAACCAGCTGTTTTGTACAAGGTTTCCGCTGCTGAGCGTGTAATACCAGTCATTATCAACTTTGAACCAGCCTGTAGCCATTATTCCGTTAGACTTAAAGTAATACCATTTGGAATCGATTTTCTTCCATCCGGTCACCATAACGCCTGTAGACAAATCCATATAATAATACCCGTTTGAAGACGGGAGCCAGCTTTTGTGCAATTGTCCGTTGTCATCGAGATAGGTCCAGGTACCGTTTGATTCTTTCCAACCGTTTGCAGCATATACCGCAGAAACGGTAGAAAGTGAAAGCAAGCCGCTTATCATACCTGTAACCAACATTTTTCTGATAGTATGTTTCATATGTCCTCCTTTTATTAGATTATCTGGGAATAAAACTGATTTTAATCTCACGATTCCCTATATCAAGTTATTATAGCATCTTAGTCAACAATAAAATAGCTCCTATATTATAACAAATATTTACGATTTACAGAACATCATTTTATCATCTTTCATCTCAAAAATATTTTTGTATAATTTTTTTGAAAATAAGTTTTTAATTTAACAATGATACTGATAAAAACAACACGGATATAGACAAGTAAGAATTATATAGGTATAATAAGAAAACCGAAAAAAATTTAGTATAAAATGCAATATTGAAAGTTTTTGAGGTTTTGGAGTATAGTAGGAGGTATGAGATATGGAAGCCTTAAAATATTTGTCACTGATTTCGCAGGTCGGCTTTACCATGGTTACACCGATTTTACTATGTACTTTTTTGGGTATGAAATTGGAGGAAAGATTTCACTTTCCGTTTACTCTGATATTTATGCTTATAGGAGTGATAAGCGGATGTATGTCGGGGTTTAGACTGATCATGAATACCATAAAAAAGATGGACAAAAAGAAAGAAGAAAACCTGCAAAAACAAGAAAATACTTTTGTTTTGCCAAAAAGAGAAAGTAGGATTTTTAAGAATAAGGATGAATAAGGAAACAAGAAGAACATGCCTTTATATGGGTATGGGAGTTTTACTTTATGAAATCATTTTGAGCCTGGCGGCAATTCCCTTTGCCGGAATTATGAAGTATTCCGTTTATCCGATTGAACTTGGGATACTTATAGGTAGTGTTTTGGTAATAGGCATGGTCATTGATATGGGAATATCCACAGAAGACAGCCTGTATGGGGGGAACCCTTCTTTTGCACAGAGAAAGATTATGATTCATTCTTTGCTTAGGAAGGCGGCTTTATTTATTGTTGTAGCAATATTTTGGAACAGTAGATACATAAATGCACTCGCGATTGTCATATCTGTTTTCGGACTGAAATCGGGTGCATATATGTATCCATTGTTTAAAAAAATATTTGAAAAAAGAAGAAAGGAGGAGACATGAGCTTAAGTATTTTAGCTGAAAGTGCAGCCGGAAGCAAAAATTTGGATTTCATGATCCATGGCCTGTATAAGTATAAGCTTTTCGGACAGGAACTCTATTTGACTACGACTACAGTTTCCTTATTGATTGTTGTCTTATTGATTACAATATTTGCAATATTTGCAAACAGAGCAATAAAGGCGGCTGATCCGTACAATGTCCCGAGCGGATTTGTAAACTTTTTGGAATGTGGTATTGAAGCATTAGAGGGAATGACCGATACTATACTTGGTGCAAACAAGGATAGATTCTTAAACTATATAGGAACAATCTTTATCTTTATTTTTGTTTCTAACTTCAGCGGTTTGCTCGGACTTAGAAACCCGACAGCGGATTATGGTGTAACTTTTATGCTCGGATTTTTCACATTCTTAATAGTAAATTTCCAGGGTATAAAGAACAGAAAGTTAAAACATTTTACATCGCTCTTTGAGCCGATACCGTTGCTCTTTCCGATAAATGTTATCGGTGAGATAGCAAACCCGATATCTATATCATTGCGTCTTTTTGCAAACGTGCTTTCAGGTGTTTTAATCATGGGGCTTTGGTATGGTATGATGCCGATCTTTTTAAAGATTGGTGTGCCGTCATTCTTACATCTGTATACAGATGTATTTTCAGGAGCACTACAGACATATGTTTTCTGTATGCTCAGCATGGTCTATATCAATGACAAATTAGAATAGTTCATTGAATAGTAAAATATTTTCATGGATTTAAGTGAGGAAGTGCCTCACTTGATATCATATATTTTGGAGGTTATTTATGAATATGACAGGACAGGATTTTATATTTGGTTGCTCCGCTATAGGTGCGGGACTCGCAATGATAGCAGGTATCGGACCGGGTGTTGGACAGGGTATTGCAGCAGGACATGGTGCGGCTGCAGTAGGTAGAAACCCGGGAGCAAGAGCGGATATCACATCAACAATGCTTCTCGGACAGGCCGTTGCCGAGACAACAGGTCTTTACGGACTTGTAGTTGCTATGATTCTTATGTTCGTTAAGCCTTTCGGCGCTTAATTTGGAGGTTTTATGGAAAGACTGATAGGATTTGACCCTCAGCTTTTGGCTGATTCAGCCATTACCGGCTTGGCGGTCCTTTTCTTGTTCTTTATTCTTTCCTATTTGCTTTTTAATCCGGCTAAGGATATGCTCAAAAAAAGAAGAGAGCGAGTTGCCGGAGACCTGGAAAGTGCAAAAGATGCAAAGGCAAAAGCTGATGCTCTTAAGGCGGAGTACGAAGAAAAATTGGCCTCTTTCCAAAAGCAGGCTGACGCTATCTTAGAGGATGCCAGAAAAAGGGCAAAGGATAGAGAAAACGAAATCATAGAAGAAGCAAAGGCGGAAGCTAGAAGAATTACTGACAGGGCTAACAACGAAATAGAGTTGGCAAAGAAAAAAGCCATGGAAGAAGTTAAATCAAATATAGTGGATGTTGCTTCGATTATTGCAAGCAAAGCAGTCAATTCTGCAATGAATGTTGAAGTGCAGGATAGACTTGTTGAAGAGACTTTAAAAGAAATCGGAGATGGTACATGGCAAAATTAGTGTCCAAAGTATATGGAGATGCTTATGTGTCGGTAGTATCTGAAAAGAACAATCTGATTGATGCACTTGAGGAGATAAAATCAGTGAAAAATATTTTACTTGAGAATGTCGAGATTATAGAACTTCTTGATTCACCTAAGATGGATGATGAGGAAAAAATCGACTTTATAAAGGGAATATTTGAGAATCACATCAGTGTTGATTCATTGGGATTTTTATTGACTATAATCGAAAAGAAGAGACAGGCTGAACTTATACCTATACTTGATTATGTTATAGATTGTGTAAAGGAGCTTCTTCTTATCGGAAAGGCAACTGTTACGACTGCGCTGCCGCTTGATGATTCAAAGAAAGAGAGAATAGTGGATGAACTTTTGAAGTCATCACATTATAAATCTCTTGAAGTAGAATATGTGGTAGATGAGAGTATCATAGGCGGTATTGTCATCAGAATCGGTGACAGAGTTGTGGATTCAAGTGTAAAAACAAGAATTGATAAGATGAGAAAAATGTTATCATAAGCCGTATTACCGGCAAAAAGTTTAAAGAAAAGAGGTACGAGTCTAGTGAATCTAAGACCTGAAGAAATCAGCTCAGTTATAAAAGAGCAGATAAATAAGTATTCAACTAAACTCGAGGTATCAGATGTGGGTACTGTTATCCAGGTGGCAGACGGTATTGCCAGAATACATGGTCTTGCAAAGGCTATGCAGGGTGAGCTTCTGGAATTCCCGGGAGATGTTTACGGCATGGTTCTTAACTTGGAAGAGGACAATGTCGGTGCTGTTTTACTTGGTGATAAGAAGAATATCAGCGAGGGTGATACAGTAAAGACCACAGGTAGAGTTGTAGAGGTTCCTGTAGGAGATGCACTTACAGGTAGAGTTGTAAACGCGCTTGGACAGCCGATCGACGGAAAGGGACCTATAACTTCAGATACCTTTAGAAGAATAGAGAGAGTTGCACATGGTGTTATCGAAAGAAAATCGGTAGATACACCGCTTCAAACAGGAATAAAGGCTATTGATGCCATGATTCCTATAGGAAGAGGACAAAGAGAGCTTATAATCGGTGACAGACAGACAGGAAAGACTTCTATCGCTGTAGATACTATAATCAATCAAAAGGGACAAAATGTTCACTGTATCTATGTTGCTATAGGACAGAAGGCCTCCACTGTTGCATCAATTGTAAAGACTTTTGAGGATTACGGTGCTATGGACTACACTACAGTAGTAGTTTCTACCGCAAGTGATCTTGCACCGCTTCAATATATCGCACCTTACTCAGGTTGTGCTATAGGTGAGGAATGGATGGAAAGAGGAGAGGATGTACTCGTAGTATACGATGATCTTACAAAGCATGCTGCCGCATATCGTACACTTTCACTTCTTCTTAAGAGACCACCGGGTCGTGAGGCTTATCCGGGTGATGTATTCTATCTTCACTCAAGACTTCTTGAGAGAGCTTCAAGATTGTCGGAAGACCTTGGCGGCGGTTCACTTACCGCATTGCCTATAATAGAGACACAGGCAGGAGACGTTTCAGCGTATATTCCTACAAATGTTATTTCTATTACAGACGGTCAGATTTACCTTGAGACGGAGATGTTCAATTCGGGATTCAGACCTGCTATCAATGCCGGACTTTCAGTATCAAGAGTAGGTGGTTCCGCACAGATCAAGGCGATGAAGAAGATTGCAGGACCTATAAGATTGGAGCTTGCGCAGTATAGAGAGCTTGCATCATTTGCACAGTTCGGTTCAGAACTTGATGAAGCTACAAAGAATCAGTTGGCACAGGGTGAGAGAATCAGAGAGATCTTAAAGCAGCCAAACTATAAGCCTATGGCGGTTGAATATCAGATAATCATTATCTTTGCCGCTACAAAGAAACTTTTGCTTGATGTTCCTACAGAGAAGGTACTTGAGTTCCAGGATAAGTTGTTCAGATTTATAGAGAGCAAGCATCCTGAGATAGCTGCTGAGATTAGAGATAAGAAAGAAATTTCCGACGATTTGGCAAAAAGACTTACAGATGTTATCAATGAATGTAAGAAAGCATAGTGCAGGTGTATTATGGCTTCAATGAAGGAAATAAAGCGTAGGCGTGCGGCGATACAAAGCACTGCTCAGATTACCAAAGCCATGAAACTTGTAGCAACGGTTAAGCTTCAAAAAGCAAGGGCAAAAGCGGATGCTTCCAAGCCTTACTTTACCGTAATGTATCAAACTATCGCATCAATGCTTGAGAAAAGTGAGAATATATCTCATAAGTATCTTAAGAAGAATGACGGCGGTAAGACAGGAGTATTGGTTATTACAGGTAACAGAGGCCTTGCAGGAGGCTATAACAATGCTGTAAGCAGGCAGGTAATAAGCGAATTCAAAAGCAATGAAACACTTATATATGCAGTGGGTAAAAAAGGTAGAGATACACTCTTACATAAAGGCTTTGAAGTAGAGGGAGACTTTTCAGAGATTGTGGAAGAGCCGCTGTACAAGGATGCCGCAGATATTACAAAGGTATTGCTTGACGACTATGAAAGCGGAAAGCTCTCAGAGATTTATGTGATATATACCAATTTCAAGAATACGGTGGTACATGATCCTGTACTTTTGAAATTGCTTCCTATCAGCAAGGAAGATTTATTGCAGCCTGAGACTACAGAAAGTGAGGGTCCAAGAGCCCTTATGAATTATTCTCCCAATGAAGATGAAGTATTGGATGCTATAATTCCAAAATACATTTCTTCTGTTATTTATGGCGGTCTGATGCAGTCTGTTGCTTCAGAAAACGGTGCCAGAATGACCGCTATGGATTCTGCAACATCAAATGCGGAAGAACTTATAGATAAGCTCGGATTACAGTATAACAGAGCTCGTCAGGGTGCTATCACTCAAGAGCTTACAGAGATTGTGGCCGGAGCCAACGCCATAGAATAACGACCGGAAACGGATGAAGAAGAGGAAGGAGAAAAGTTGATGGCAGAGCCAAATATTGGCAAAATAACCCAGATTATCGGTGCCGTTTTGGATATTAAGTTTTCCAGAGGACACTTGCCACAGATCAATGAGGCAATAAAGATAGATACAGCTGACGGAGTGCTCACTGTAGAGGTTGCACAGCATCTGGGAGATGATATAGTAAGAACCATTGCCATGGGAAGTACAGACGGACTTGTTCGTGGAATGGAAGCAAGAGCAACAGGAGCGCCTATTTCAGTTCCTGTTGGAGAAAACACTCTAGGTAGAATTTTCAATGTACTTGGAGAAGCGATTGATAAGAAAGACCCACCTAAGGTAGAGGAGTATCTTCCTATACATAGAAAGGCTCCAAGCTTTGAGGAGCAGTCTACTCAGACCGAGATTCTTGAGACAGGAATCAAAGTAGTTGACCTTTTATGTCCATACCAAAAGGGTGGAAAGATTGGACTCTTTGGTGGTGCGGGTGTAGGTAAAACCGTACTTATCCAGGAGCTTATCAGAAATATCGCAACAGAGCATGGCGGATATTCAGTATTTACAGGTGTAGGTGAGAGAACCAGAGAGGGTAACGACTTATACCACGAAATGACCGACTCGGGAGTTATCAATAAGACAACCATGGTATTCGGTCAGATGAACGAGCCGCCGGGTGCGAGAATGAGAGTAGGACTTACAGGTCTTACAATGGCGGAGTATTTTAGAGATCAGGGTGGAAAGGATGTACTTCTTTTCATCGACAATATCTTCAGATTTACACAGGCAGGTTCAGAGGTTTCAGCGCTTCTTGGACGTATGCCTTCTGCGGTAGGTTATCAGCCTACACTTCAAACAGAGATGGGTGCGCTTCAGGAGAGAATCACTTCTACAAAGAACGGTTCCATTACATCTGTTCAGGCTGTATATGTGCCTGCGGATGACCTTACCGACCCTGCTCCTGCAAATACATTCGCTCACCTTGATGCTACTACGGTTCTTGACCGTTCTATAGTGGAGATGGGTATTTATCCTGCGGTAGATCCTCTTGGTTCCACTTCAAGAATACTTTCACCTCATATAGTGGGAGAAGAGCATTATCAGGTAGCGCAGAGCGTGCAGGAGGTATTGCAGAAGTATAAAGAGTTACAGGATATTATTGCCATGCTTGGTATGGATGAACTTTCTGAAGAAGATAAGCTTACTGTAGCAAGAGCAAGAAAGATCCAGAGATTCCTTTCACAGCCGTTCTTCGTGGCAACACAGTTTACAGGAATTGACGGAAAGTATGTACCTCTATCAGAGACTATCAGAGGATTTAGAGAAATTCTTGAAGGAAAGCATGACGATATACCTGAGCAATATTTCCTAAATGCAGGAACTATCGACGAGGTTGTAGAGCATGCCTCTAAATAGGAGGTAGTATGGACAAGTTTGCATTAAAGATAATGTGTCCCGACCATATTTTTTTTGAAGGGGATGCTACAATGGTGGAGTTTACCACAACACAGGGAAATGTCGGTATATATGCCAAGCATATCCCTATGGTAAATGTAATAGCACCGGGTAAATTATCTATACATTGTGAGGACGGAAGTGTAAAGACTTGTGCTCTTCACTCAGGCTTTGCGGAGATCTTACAGGATGAAGTTACAATACTTGCCGATTCATGTGAGTACGGTGACGAGATAGATGTTAACAGAGCCAAAGAAGCAAAGGAGAGAGCTGAAAAAAGACTTTCTCAAAGAGACGGTATAGATGTTGCCAGAGCTGAGCTTGCACTCAGAAGAGCATTGGTTCGTCTGGATGTAGCAGGGATTAAATAAATTATAAGGATTGTATGTTGGTTTTAAAAGGGATGTAACATACAATCCTTTTTTATTTCTTCACAGATTTGTCAAATTATGGTATTATAAAAGTTATTGAAAGTTATATTCATAACGGCTTTGAGGTTGAAAAAGCCCTAGCGAAAGTGAGGACGAACAATGAAGGGTATTATATTAGCAGGTGGTAGCGGCACAAGATTATATCCGCTTACAAAGGTTACATCAAAACAGCTATTGCCTATTTATGACAAGCCAATGATTTATTATCCTATTTCCGTATTGATGGAGGCAGGGATTAGAGAGATACTTATAATTTCCACACCGGATGACACTCCGAGATTTAAAGAATTACTTGGAGACGGTGCACAATTCGGATTGAAACTGGAATATGCAGTTCAACCAAGCCCTGACGGACTGGCACAGGCGTTTATTATCGGAGAGAAGTTCATAGGTAATGAGCCGGTGGCGATGATACTTGGAGACAATATTTTCCATGGACATGGGCTCAAGAATCATTTGAAATCGGCAGCTTCAAAGACAAAGGGAGCTACAGTATTCGGATACTATGTAGACGATCCTGAAAGATTCGGTATTGTAGAGTTTGATAAAAACGGCAAGGCAGTTTCCATAGAGGAAAAACCTGAAAAACCGAAAAGCAATTACTGTGTTACAGGACTTTACTTCTATGATAATGATGTGGTTGAGTACGCTAAGAATTTAAAGCCTTCTGCCAGAGGAGAGCTTGAGATTACAGATCTTAACAGGATCTATCTTGAAAAAGGTGAGCTTGAGGTGAAAGTACTCGGACAGGGATTTACATGGCTGGATACAGGAACACATGAGAGCCTTGTTGAGGCTACCAACTTTGTATACACGATGGAGACACATCAGCACAGAAAGATTGCCTGCTTGGAAGAGATTGCGTATTTAAACGGCTGGATAAATGATGAAGAACTTTTGAAAGCTTATGAAATATTCAAGAAAAATCAGTATGGCAAATATCTTAAAGATGTATATGACGGTAAATACATAGACCATATACATCAGTCATAATTTATGATTTATTAGGGCCGGGAATCTTTAAAGACTCAGTCCGGTTTATAAAATTAAAACTATAAAAGAGGTTAATTATGAAAATTATTGTTACTGGCGGTGCAGGATTTATCGGCGGAAATTTTGTTCACTATATGGTAAATCAATATCCTGAGGATATGATTATAAATCTTGATCTTCTTACATACGCAGGAAATCTGGAGACTTTAAAGCCGGTGGAAAATGCACCTAATTACAAATTTGTGAAGGGTGATATAGCTGACAGAGAATTTATTTTCAAACTTTTTGAAGAAGAGAAGCCGGATGTGGTAATCAACTTTGCAGCAGAGAGCCATGTAGACAGATCGATAACAGATCCTGAGAGTTTTGTAAGAACAAATGTAATTGGAACCACAACTTTACTTGATGCCTGCAGAAAGTACGGAATTAAGAGATATCATCAGGTATCCACAGATGAGGTATACGGAGACCTTCCTCTTGACAGACCTGATTTATTCTTTACAGAAGAAACACCGCTTCATACATCAAGCCCATATTCATCATCAAAGGCAAGTGCGGACCTTTTTGTACTTGCATATCACAGAACATACGGACTTCCTGTGACCGTATCAAGATGTTCAAACAACTACGGTCCATACCACTTCCCTGAGAAGCTTATTCCGCTTATCATAAGCAGAGCACTTAATGATGAAGAACTTCCTGTATACGGAAAAGGTGATAATGTAAGAGACTGGCTCTATGTTACAGACCACTGTAAAGCAATCGATTTGGTAGTAAGAAAAGGTAGAGTCGGTGAAGTTTACAATATCGGCGGTCACAATGAGAGAACCAATCTTGAGGTTGTAAAGACAATACTTAAGGCACTTGGTAAGCCTGAGAGTCTTATAAAATTTGTAACAGACAGACCGGGACATGACAGAAGATATGCTATCGATCCTACAAAGATAGAGACTGAGCTTGGATGGAAGCCTGAGTATACATTTGATACAGGTATTGTAAAAACTATTGAATGGTATCTTAACAATAAAGAGTGGTGGGAGCATATCATCAGCGGTGAATACACAAAGTATTTTGAGAATATGTATGGAGAAAGACTTTAATGAGAGTATTGGTAACAGGCGCAAAGGGTCAGCTTGGAAGTGATCTTCTTTGCGAGTTGTCAAATAGAAATATTGATGCAGTGGGTATAGACATTGATGATTTGGATATTACAGATTCTGAGGCGACAAAGGAAGTAATAGAAAAAATCAACGGTGAAAAAAAGCTTGATGCAATCATCCACTGTGCGGCATATACCGCAGTGGATGCGGCAGAAGATAATGAAGCCCTTGTAACTAAGATAAATGCGGAAGGTACAAAAAATATTGCGAAGGTGGCAAAGGAACTTGACCTTTCCATGATGTATATTTCTACAGACTATGTATTTGACGGAGATTGCGAAAGACCATGGGAACCGGATGATAAGAGGGCACCTCTTAATATTTACGGTATGGCAAAATATAAGGGAGAGCTATATGTTGAGGAATTACTTGAGAAATATTTTATAGTAAGAATTTCTTGGGTATTCGGCCTTCATGGAAACAACTTTATAAAAACAATGCTTAGACTTGGAAAGGAAAGAGGAGCTGTAAGTGTGGTAAACGATCAAATCGGCTCACCTACATATACTCCCGATCTTTCAAGACTTTTGGTGGATATGATTTTAACCGATAAATACGGAAGATATCATGCTACTAATGAGGGTCTTTGTTCCTGGTATGAATTTGCCTGTGAGATATTTAAGCAGGCAAACCTTGATGTGGCAGTCACACCTGTGAACTCTGACGCTTTCCCGGTGAAGGCAAAGAGACCTCACAACTCAAGAATGGATAAATCAAAGCTGACAAAGAACGGATTTGAGCTTTTGCCTTCATGGCAGGATGCTCTAAAGAGATACTTGTCAGAACTGGAGAATGGCTAATGGGAAAATATTTCGGTACAGACGGATTTAGAGGAGAAGCAAACATAGACCTTACAGTTGAACATGCATATAAGGTCGGAAGATTTTTGGGAAGCTTCTACTCTAAGGACGGGAAAAAATGCAGAGTTGCTATAGGTAAGGATACAAGAAGATCAAGCTATATGTTTGAGTATTCTTTGGTAGCGGGACTTACAGCATCCGGAGCTGATGTATATCTGCTTCATGTTACTACAACACCAAGTGTATCCTATGTTGTAAGAAGTGATGATTTTGACTGCGGTATAATGATTTCCGCAAGCCATAATCCATACTATGACAACGGTATAAAGGTAATCAACGGTAAAGGTGAAAAGCTTGAAGAGGAAGTTATAGAAAAGATAGAAAGCTATATTGACGGAACTGCAGATGCCATTCCTTTTGCAACAAAGGAAGATATCGGAAGAACGATAGACTATGCCGCAGGCAGAAACAGATATATAGGATATCTGATCTCTATAGCTACCAGATCCTTTAAGGGAAAGAAGGTGGCACTGGATCTTGCAAACGGTTCGGCTTCAAGCATTGCAAAGAATGTATTTGATGCTTTGGGAGCGGATACTTATGTAATTCATAACAATCCTGACGGTATAAATATAAATACAGATTGCGGCTCAACACATATGGAAAGCCTTCAAAAATGTGTTTTGGAAAATGGTTGTGACATAGGTTTTGCCTATGACGGAGATGCCGACAGATGCCTTTGTGTTGATGAAAACGGTAATGTGGTGGACGGAGACCTAATCCTTTATATTTGCGGCAAGTATATGAAGGAGAGAGGAGAGCTTTTCAATAACACAGTGGTAACTACAATAATGTCAAACTTCGGACTATACAAAGCCTTTGAAAGAGAAAATATAAACTTTGAAAAGACTGCCGTGGGTGATAAATATGTATATGAAAATATGCAAAACAACGGTCACTGCCTTGGCGGTGAGCAGTCGGGACATATTATATTTGCAAAACACGCCACAACAGGTGACGGAATACTTACCTCACTTAAGGTAATGGAGGTGGTGCTTGAAACCAAGCAGACTCTGTCAAAACTTGCAAGTGAAGTGGATATCTTCCCACAGGTTCTAAAGAATGTGAAAGTTGTGGACAAGCAAAAAGCCGGAGAAAACAAGGCAGTGCTTGAGGCGGTAGATGCAGTAAGCAAAGCACTTGGAAATGACGGAAGAATACTTCTTCGTCCAAGCGGTACGGAGCCTCTTATCAGAGTAATGGTAGAAGCAAAGAGCATGGAAGAATGCGAAAAATATACAGATGAAGTAATAAAAGTTATGGAAAAAGAAGGACTTTTAATATAGGGGGACAAAAATTAGAGAATGGGACAAAGCTTAAACTTAGATTAGGAAAGAGGAGAGATTAAATGTATCATATTGAAAGATATAAGAGAAATCCTGTAGTGGATTTTAAAGAGAGAACATGGCCGAATAAGCAAATAGAGAAAGCACCTATATGGTGTTCGTCAGATCTAAGAGACGGCAACCAGGCATTGGTCGAACCGATGGTGGTAGAAGAAAAGATAGAAATGTTTAATCTGCTTGTAAAGTTGGGCTTTAAGGAAATAGAGATTGGTTTCCCGGCAGCATCCCAGATAGAATTTGACTTCCTTCGTCAGCTTGTGGACAGAAAACTGATTCCGGATGATGTTGTAGTACAGATACTTTGCCAGTGTAGAGAGCATCTTATAAAAAGAAGCTTTGAAGCTATAAAGGGAATTAAAAAATGTATAATGCATATCTATAATTCCACCGATACATTACAAAGAGATGTGGTATACGCTCTTGACAGAGAAGGAATAAAAAATATTGCACTTGAAGGTGTGGCTCTTGTTAAGAAGTATATGAAAGACCATGACGGTGAAATTATATTGGAATATTCACCTGAGAGCTTTATGGGAACAGAACTTGACTTTGCACTTGATGTATGTGATGCCGTAGTTGATGCATGGGGTGCTACAAAGGATAATAAGATAATAATCAATCTGCCAAATACAGTGGAGATGACAACACCTAATGTATTTGCAGACAGAATAGAGTGGATGAGTACCCATCTTAAGAACAGGGAGGCAATAATACTTTCCACACATCCTCATAACGACAGAGGTACAGGTACAGCTGTTGCAGAGCTTGCACTTTTGGCAGGAGCCGACAGAATGGAGGGTACTCTTTTTGGAAACGGTGAGAGAACAGGAAATGTGGATATATTAAATATAGCCTACAATATGTTTTCACAGGGTATTGATCCGAATCTTAATATCAGCAATATCAAAGAAATCATAGATGTATATGAGAGAACCACAAAGATGCGCATCGACCCGAGACATCCATATGCCGGAAAGCTTGTATTTACGGCCTTTTCAGGTTCACATCAGGATGCAATCAATAAGGGTGTTCAGGCTATGAGACAGAGAAACAACCCATACTGGGAGGTTCCTTATCTGCCTATAGATCCTGCAGATATCGGTCGTGAGTATGAGCCTGTAGTAAGAATAAACTCACAGTCAGGCAAGGGCGGAGTTGCATTTGTTATGGATACATTCTACGGCTTCAAACTGCCGAAGGGTATGCATAAGGAATTCGCAGATATTATCCAAAAGATTTCAGAAGCACAGGGTGAAGTTTCACCGGAAGAAATCTACAAGGAATTTGAAAAGAATTACATTGAGAAGAAAGAACCTCTGCATTTTGAAAAATGCATTATTACAGATGCCGATGAGGACGGAGATTTCTCTACATATGTCAAGGTTACATACACATTTAACGGCGAAGAGAAAGTATTTGAGAGTACCGGAAACGGTCCTATCGATGCTGTCAAGAGAGGTCTTGAAAATGTGGTCGGCAAGGGAATTAAGGTTCTTGATTACAATGAGCATGCTCTTGCATCAGGTTCAAACGCAAAGGCGGCTTCATACATCCATATGCTTGATGTGGAAAGCGGAAAGACCACTTATGGTGTAGGTATTTCAGGCAATATTACAAGATCATCTATCAGAGCTTTATTCTCTGCAGTAAATAGATTGTTCTATTAAAAGTACTTTTAATAAAGGAATACATGCGTATTAAAGTGTGTATTCCTTTATGTTCATATAATAATAAATGAGGTAAGTATGAATATAGTTTATATAGCAAATGAGAAATTTGCAGTGCACCTGGGTGTCAGCTTATATTCGCTATATGAGAGAAACAGATACGAAAAAGATATCAGAGTCTTCATCATTTCCACAGGAATTGGTGAGGACTCTTTGGGCAAATTGAAAAGTATAGCAAAAAAGTTTGGTAGAGATGTAGAAATAATAGAACTGAATGACACATCAAAATATTTTGATACAGGTATACAGGACGCTACATTTGATATCAGCAAGATGGGTAGACTGCTTGTAGGTGAGATATTGCCGGAAGATGTCGATAGAATACTTTATCTGGATTGCGATATGGTTATATTGCATTCTATAAGGGAATTATACAATACAAAGCTTGGAGAAAATATAATAGCTGCAGTGGAAGAGCCTACAGTACTTGAGAGAGTCAGGTATGAAATAGGACTTGACTATGAGGCATCTTATGTAAATGCCGGACTTTTGCTTATAGATTTGAAAAAGTGGAGAGAGAATAATCTTGGAGAAAAGACTATAAGCTACAGCAAAAGTATATGGGATAAGAGCCTTTTCGGGGAGCAGGATGCCATAAACGGTGTACTCAGATGGAAGATAAAGAAGCTTTTGCCTAAGTATAATTTCTTTTCAAATTATAAATATTTTTCATACAATTCATTTATTAAAGTTTATGGTGCAAGCCTTTCCTACACAAAGAAGGATCTTAAAGAAGCAAAGAGAAGACCGGTAATATTACATTTTGCCGGAGATGAGAGGCCTTGGATTGCGGGAAGTTTTAATCCGTATAAGAAAGCATATAATTACTTTAAGAAGAAGACTCCTTTTAAAGATGTTCCTATAGAAAAGGGGAAGAATCTGTATATGCTTATATATCATATGATGGATTTGGTTACGTTTATTTGCCCGGTGGTAAGAAAAAGAATATCCGAGTATTATATAGATAAAGCATATAAAAAGCATTCTGAAAGAAAATAAGGAGAGCAAATGAAAACAGCTTTAGTAGTATTAAATTATAATGATGCGGATAATACCTTAAAGGTCCTTGGAAAGACGGCAGACTATGGTGTATTTGATAAAGTAATTGTGGTAGACAATGACTCAAATGACGACTCAAGAATCAGATTGAAAAGCTACTGTGAAGATAATGAAAAAATTTACTTTGTAGAAAACCATGAAAACAAGGGATATGGAGCAGGAAATAATATCGGTATTTTTGTGGCGAAAAAGCTTGGAATGGATTTGGCTTTGATTGCAAATCCCGATACGGACTTTGAAGAGCGAGTGATTAAAGTTTTAAAGTCCGCTATGGAAAAAAATGTGGATATCGGTATATGCGCTCCTTTGGTAGAGACAAATGATGTATACGGCAGCAGAGAAAATGTACTTAAAGGTGCTTCATGTTGGCCGATGAGAGATTTTCTTCATTCCTTAGCGGAGAACGGTCCGATATGCAGGCGAATCTTTACAAAGGCTCTTCATTATGACAGAAACTTTTATAATGCCAAGATAAGAAAAGTAGGTGCCGTACTTGGTGCACTTTTGATGGTAAGAGTTGACGCCTTTATAAAGGTCGGAGGCTATGATGAAAAGATGTTTTTATACGGTGAGGAGGATCTGCTTTCAAAAAAGATGGAAGGCATAGGCTTAAAGACTGCCGTTATTACAGGGTATAAGTATAAGCATATACATTCCGCAAGCATCAAAAAAAGTTTAAAAAGCCTCTACTCACGTCAGAAAATCAGAGAAGAGTCCACAATGTATTTTTATAAAAATTATCTGAAGATAAACCCTCTTTGGCAGATATTTGCAAAAGTTTTCTTTGCATTTGTAAGGCTTGAAGTGATTATTTTCGGATTACTCTAGGAAAGTTTATGATAGAAATTTTACTTGCGACCTATAACGGTGAAAGATTTTTGCCTGAGCAGATAGAAAGTATAACAAGTCAAAGTTTTGAGGACTATAATATACTTGCAAGTGACGATAATTCAAGCGATTGTACTTTTGAAATATTAAGAAGCTATGAGAGTGTATTTGGCGAGAAGATAAAGGTTGTTCAGAGCAATACTCACAGTGCAAAAGAAAACTTTTACAATCTGCTTGATATGGCTGATGCCGAATATATTGCGCTTTGCGATCAGGATGACTTTTGGGAAAGCGACAAGCTCGAAAAAAGTTTGAAGGCCATACAAAGGCTTGAAAAAAAGTATGGTAAAGAAACGCCGATACTTGTGCATTCGGATTTGGAGATAGTGGATGGAAACCTGAATTCACAAAACAAAAAAATGAGTGAGCTTACAGGTATAAGTGAAGCCATAAAGTATGCAAAAAAGGAGTCAAAATACCTTTATACAATAAGTACAGAAAAAAGCTTTTCAAGATATCTTGTTGAAAACAATATTACAGGAAATACGGTGATTATAAATAAAGCATTGCTTGATATATATAAAAGGCCTAAAGTATCTTTTATGCATGACTGGTGGCTTGGACTGATCGCTTTTACATTCGGTAAGGTTGGTTTTCTTAATGAGTGCCTTGTAAAATATCGTCAACATGAAAGCAATGAACTTGGTGCAAAGAATCCACTTGAACTTCACAATATAAAAAAGAGAAACAAAAAAAAGATAAGAGAAAACTATGACTGTATGTTTGCACAGGTAGAGGAGTTTTTAAGATTATATAAGGATGAACTTGGAAAAAGCAGGTCGGCCGATACATATTTTGCACGTAAATATTTAAATGCCTTTGCAAATATGAAATCTAAAAACAGAGTATCAAAGATAAGAGATATCTTGAAATATTCATTTTTTAAAAGTTCAAAAATACTTACAATAGGAGAGATGTTGAATATCTGATGAATAAAAAAAATAAAAGTGAGATTTCCACATCTCTTTTTTGGAAAATACTTGAAAACGGAGGTTCGCAGGGAGTCCAGTTTATAGTGTCGGTACTCCTTGCAAGGCTTTTGAGTCCGTCAGAGTATGGAATAGTTGCAATAGTTTTGATATTTACAACAATAGCCAATGTTTTGGTGCAAAACGGATTTGCTTCAGCACTGATACAAAAGTTTCATGCGGATGATTTGGACTTTTCATCTGTGCTGATTTTTAATGTACTCTTATCACTGGCAATATATATACTGCTATTTTTGGGCTCTCCCATAATAGCGGATATATATAAAAATCCCGAGCTTATCGACATACTTAGAGTTATGGGCATAATAATACTGCCCGGAAGTATTATATCAATAGAAAATTCATATGTTGCCAGAAATATGAAGTTTAAAACTCTTTTTATAGCAACATTTCTTTCGTCTGTAATTTCAGGCAGCGTGAGTGTAATTATGGCACTTGAGGGAGCAAAGGTCTGGGCTTTGGTTTTTCAGCAGATAGTATATTATTTTGCACTCCTTATAATACTCGGTATAGGTATAAAATACT
Source organism: Lachnoanaerobaculum sp. OBRC5-5 (assembly GCF_000296385.1). Lineage (GTDB taxonomy): Bacteria > Bacillota > Clostridia > Lachnospirales > Lachnospiraceae > Lachnoanaerobaculum. The sequence continues at coordinate 1,891,705 of NZ_JH815185.1, read as the reverse complement.
TTCCGGGACTTAAGTTCAGCTTGGAGAGATTAAAAACCATGTTTGCCTATGGCTCAAAGCTCTTGGTGGCATCACTGATAGATACGATTTTTACAAATATACACGGACTTGTTATAGGTAAGGCATACAGTGAAGATATGCTCGGCTCATTCAACAGAGGTGAGCAATTTCCAAAGCTTGTAGTAAGCAATCTTTCATCCGCCATACAGTCCGTACTTCTTCCTGCCATGTCAAAGAAACAGGAAAGTAAGGAAGATGTAAAAGCACTTTTAAAGTCCTCGGTAAGACTTTCCACATTTGTGGTGGCGCCTATGATGTGCGGGCTGGCGGCGGTCAGTGATAATCTGATACTTTTACTGCTTGGAGAGAAGTGGAGGATTGCAATACCGTTTTTGCAGATGATGTGTTTTTCATATGTATTTTGGCCGATTCATGTATCAAACCTTGAGGCGTTAAATGCTATGGGTAGAAGTGATATATTTTTAAAGCTTGAAATTATAAAAAAGATTCTTGGAATTGCCATATTACTGATTGGAATAAGGTATAATGTATTTGTGTTTGTGGGGCTTAAGGCCTTTTCGGATCTGATTTGTGCATATATCAATGCCACGCCGAACGGAAAGCTCTTAGGGTACACCCTAAAAGAACAGAGTTTGGATGCTTTAAATAACTTCATCCCTGCTATAATTATGGGAATTATTATTTACATTGCAGGTAAGCATATAGGAATCGGTATTTTAAGTCTTCTGATACAGATAGTGCTTGGTGTAATTATTTATATAGCATTGGCTGTAGTTATGAAAAATGAGAACTTTAAGATGATAGTGAGTAAGGTGAGATAATAATGAATATACTTTTAACCAGTGTGGGTAGAAGAGCATATATAATTGATTATTTAGGGAGTATATATAAGGACCTCGGATTAAGCGGAAATATTGTGGCGACAAATTCGGATATGAATACCACCGCTATGAGTGTAGCCGATAAGGCTTTTGAGTCACCGCTTATATATGACGAAGAATATATTCCGTTTCTACTGGAAATATGCAAAAATGAAAAAATAGATATTTTAATTTCACTCTTTGACATCGACCTTATGATACTTGCAAAGAATAAAGCCGAATTTGAGGCTTTGGGTATAAAGGTCATTGTTTCAAATGAGGACGTTATAAATATTTGTAATGATAAGTTTGAAATGCTTGAGTATCTTGAGAAGATAAAAATGCCTGTGCCTGAAACCTATTTGGATCTTGATAAGGCAATTGAATATGCAGATTTTAATAATAAAACTTATATTTTAAAACCCAGATGGGGAATGGGCTCACTAAGTATCTTTGAAGCTGAGGATAAAAATGAACTTGAAGTTCTTTATGAAAAGGCAAAGAGAAGTATTCAAAAATCATATTTGAGATTTGAGTCAAATGCCGATATGAACAGGGCAATACTTATACAGGAAAAGATCAAAGGCGATGAGTTCGGACTGGATATTTTCAATGATCTTGAAGGTGAGAATCTAAGTGTTACGGTAAAGAGAAAATATGCCATGAGATCGGGTGAAACCGATATTGCAGAGGTCACCGAAAACAGTGAGCTTGAGGCTGTAGGAAAGAAGATTGCAAAAAGCCTTTCTCATATAGGAAATCTTGATATGGATATACTCTTATCGGAAGGTAAAGCCTATATAATAGATATGAATGCAAGATTCGGCGGAGGCTATCCTTTTACTCACAATGCAGGAGTAAACGAACTGGAGGCGATTATAAGACTTTGCAGAGGCAAAGAGCTAAATGATTTAAGTGTCAAAAAATACGGACTCTTTGCAAAAGAAATAACCATGGTGGAATTAAAATAGATTTGGATATATTATGGACAGTAAAGAAAGAAGTGCATATTTTTGGAATATGCTTGGGAGTCTCGTATATGCTGTTACAAGCATGCTGCTTGGTGTGGCTGTAACAAAGCTTGCAGGAGCATATGCAGGAGGAATATTTTTCTTCGGATTTTCCACATTGGGCCAGCAACTTTATATAGTTTCATACTTTGGAATGAGGCCGATACAGGTTACCGATGTTTCAAATGAATACAGTTTCGGAGATTATCTTAGGCTTAGAGTTATTACCTCAGCTTTGGCTGTTTTGGCAGGCTTTGTATATACAATCATTATGACTAAAGACAGCTATGTCTTTGAAGTATATATGATATTGTCACTGTATAAGATTTTAGACGGATTTTGTGATATATTTGAGTCTGAAATGCAAAGGCAGGACAGGCTTGATATGACCGGAAAGGCAACGCTTTTCAGAACAATATTTTGTGTAGGCATATTCCTTGCGACACTTGGTATTACAAAGGATTTAAAATTAAGTTCTTTGGCGCTTTTACCAAGTATAGTGATAGCCGCAATAATATTTGATATACTGCCCTTAAGAAGATTAAGACCTGATAAAGTTGTAAAAAAGAATTCTTATATAACTTTGATAAATAAGAGTAAATGGCTTTTTTTGGGAGCTTTTATAGATCTTTATATATTTGCAGCCGCAAAGTATGCTGTAAATTACACGCTTGGAGAGGAGCTAAACGGCTACTTCAGTATAATATTTATCCCGACATCCATTATAAATCTGATGGCAGGTTTTATAATAAGGCCGATACTTACAAAGCTTTCATTGCTGTATAAGACAGGTAACAGAAAAAAGTTTGTTTCGACCATATCAAAGATTGCGGTATTTATATTTGTAGCAACTTTATTCGGAATGGGAATGGCATATACTCTCGGAATTCCTGTTTTGAAACTTGCACTTGGAAGTGTCGGAAATGCAATAGAGCCTTATAGAATAGCCTTGGTTTTGGTAATACTTGGCGGTGGACTTTATGCAATAGTAAATCTCGGATATTACTGTTTGGTTATCTTTGAAATGACAGGAGTTATATTTTCAATATATGCTGTAGGGGCAGTGTTTGCATACTTTATCAGTGATTTTATGGTAAAGAGTTTCGGAATGAACGGAGCGGCTTTTGCATATATGATAATAATGCTGTTACTTTCAATATCCTTCCTTGTTGCAGTGATTTTCGGACTCAGAAAGGTTAAAAAATGAATTTAGTAGATGTAATAATACCTACATACAAACCTGACAATAAATTTTTGGTATCAATAAAAAGACTTCTGGCTCAGACAGTGGCGCCCGGTAAGATTATTATTATAAATACAGATAAAAATGTATGGGATAAGACCGGAATAGAAGAGAAATTAAAAGAGCTTTTTGAAGAAAGCGATACTGAACTTATATTGGAGCATATAGAAAAGCAGGATTTTGACCATGGAGCCACCAGAAATTTCGGGGTGTCAAAGTCAAAGGCCGAGTATTTTGTTTGCATGACTCAGGACGCAGTCTGCTTTGATAAGAAAACTATCGAATATTTGCTTAGAGGGATGGATAAGTCTATTAAGATGACTTATGCAAGACAGGTACCGGATAAAAATGCAAATAAAATAGAGAAGTTTACAAGAGAATTTAATTATCCTATAGAGTCAATGATAAAGTCATTTAATGAAAGACAGACTCTTGGAATAAAGACATATTTTGCTTCAAATGTCTGTGCGGCATACGAAAGAGAGACCTTTGATGCTTTGGGCAGATTTGATACCGGACAGATTTTGAATGAAGATATGCTTTATGCCTACAAGCTTATAGAAAACGGCTATTTTATAAAATACGAAGCATGGGCAAAGGTAGTACATTCTCATAATTACAGCGGAGTCGCGCAGTTTAAAAGAAACTTTGATATCGGAGTTTCACAGGCAAGCAATCCTCATATCTTTAAGAATATAAAAAGTGAGAACGAGGGCAAGAAAATGGTATTAAAAACCATGGAGCATCTTCTTTCAACACATTCATATATCAGTGCAATCAGGCTTGTATATATAAGTGCCTGCAAATATGCAGGATTTTTGGCAGGAAAAAACTATAAGAAGTTGCCAAAAAGTGTTGTCGGAGCCTTCAGTATGAACAGAGAGTTTTGGAGATAGATATGGCTGATACATTGGTAATAATACCTGCGTTTAATGAAGAAAAGAATATTGCAAATGTAATAGAGCGACTTACAAATACATTAAATGATGTGGACTATGTGATTGTAAATGACGGCTCCATTGACTCTACATCTAAAATCTGCAGAGAAAGAGGATTTAACATTATAGATTTGCCGGTAAACCTGGGCCTTGCAGGTGCATTTCAGACAGGGATGAAGTATGCCTACAAGCACGGCTACAAGTATGCGGTACAGTTTGACGGTGACGGACAGCACAGACCTGAATATATACCTGAAATGAGAAAAAAATGTGAGGAATGTGATATAGTTATTGTTTCAAGATTTGTAACCAAGAAAAAGCCGTTTACAATGAGGATGCTGGGCTCAAGACTTATTGCCCTTGCAATAAAGATAAGTACGGGTGCTACAATCCATGATCCTACATCAGGCATGAGAATGTATAATGAAAAGCTGATTACAGAGTTTGCGCTCAGACTTAACTATGCACCGGAGCCGGATACGGTATCCTATCTTATAAAACAGGGCATGATAGTCTGTGAAATACAGGGCGAGATGGATGAAAGAGTGGCCGGAATAAGTTATCTTACTCCTATAAATGCCGCAAAATACATGTTTAGAATGCTTTGCTCCATTATATTTATTCAAAGTTTTAGAGAGAAGAAAAAAATATGACTGCTATACTAAGAATAGGTTTGATTTTAATATCTGTAATGTCGTTTTTGGTCATTATAAGAAAAATAAGAAAATCAAAGATAAGAATAGAGGACGGACTCTTCTGGGTGGTCTTTGCCATCATACTGATAATTTTTGCCATATTCCCAAGAATAATTTATTTTATATCGGACCTGGTCGGCGCCAAATCCCCGGCCAATATAGTCTATCTGATAATAATAGGCATGCTCCTTATCAAGCTTTTCTTTATGAGCATACAGATGTCGCTCCTTGAAAACAAGGTAGTGAATCTGGCTCAGGAGATGGCGCTGAAGGAGAAGGAGGATAGGGATAAGATAGAAGAGGCATCGAAATAGTAAGTAGGAGTTGTGGAAATAGCAAAGGGAAATCTTACATTAAGGATGGACAGTGAGTTGAAAGCGCTCTTAGATGTCATGGTCTACCATTTGAGGTGAAAATAGATGAGCCTAATGAAACCACATATAAAGCTATGTAGTCTGCTAAAAATAATGAAGACTTATACGGCCCTTTTGATAGTGTAAAAGATTTGATGAGTGATTTATTTTGATTTTCAGTCCCAGGGAAACCGGGGCTTTTTTGTTGAGAAAATTTATAAAAGAGTAATTAGTCAATAAATTTAAGAGAAATCAAAAGTGTGTTGTATTTCTATCAAGTATAAAGTGTGTTGTATTTCTATCAAGTATATTGATTTAATCGATAGCATTTATTATAATAGTTAAAAGGGCAGTTCATTATATCTAATAATTCTATATCTATATTTCTTATATTTTCTAATTTTAAAAGGTTCTATTTATAAAGGAGGTTTATGTCTGACAGGTCTATACAAAAATTCAAAGAATATGTACAAAAGTTAAATCCCATTGATGATATTATATTTAGAAAGATGGCAGAGAATAAGGAGTTTTGTGAAGAAATATTAAGAACATTTTTGCAAGATTATCAGCTGAAAGTCTTAAATAATAAGTCGCAATATGCTATAACTAATATAGAAAGACGCTCTGTTATACTTGATGCTTATTGTGAGTTAAGAGACGGAAGGCGAGTGAATATTGAGGTTCAAAATGCCGATAATGTAAATCATCAAAAGAGAGTGAGATATTACAGTAGTGTATTGACTACAAGCTTGATGAAAAAAGGCGAAAGCTTTGATAATGTGCCGGAAGTGTGCATGATATATATTTGCAATTTTGATATATTCAAAGAAAACAAGAGCTCATATTTAATAAAAAGGGTGATAGCCGGAAGTAATACGGAAGTTGATAATGGGCTTAAAGAAATATATATCAGTGCCAATATAAATGACGGTACTATACTATCTGAACTGATGGGAGTTTTTACAAAAGATGATTGTTACAGTGACAATTTTCCTGTAACATCTAAAATGAAATATGATTTTAAGTATGTTAAGGAGGGTAATAAGATGACAGATGCAATGAAGGAGTTATACGACATATTTAAAGAAGAATCTAAAGACAAGTGGATAAAAGAGGGTAAAAAAGAAGGTAGAAAAGAGGGTATAAAAGAAGGTGTTATAAATACATTACTTATGCTTGTAAAAGACGGAATAATATCAGTAGAAGATGCTGCAAAAAGAGCAAACCTAAGCGTAAGCACATTTCAAAATCCCGATGCGGGGGTACATTGGACTGTGGGCAGGAAGTATTGGCAGATTATAAGGGATAACTGGCCGGCATATGATAAAAAGCTTACCCCCACCAATACAATGGGTGCGGTGGCTGAAATGTTTCGCCTGTGGGAAGGCACTGTCAGAAGCGATCATCCGGCAAGATCGGTTGCGGCATGGGGAAAGAATGCCCTGTATTTAACAAAAAATCATGACCTGTCAGACATTTTAGGCAAGGCTTCACCGGTGGGGAGACTGTATGAACTTGACGGAAAGGTGCTTTTAATAGGTGTGGGCTATGATAAGAACACCTCACTTCATCTGGCGGATACTGTTGCAAATTATGGAGGGAAGCATAATGTGACTGAGCACAGTGCGGTCATGGAAGAGGGTAAAAGGGTGTGGAAAGCCTATGAAACTTTGTATGTGAACGGAGAGGACTTTAATGAAATCGGAGAGGCCTTTGAAAGGGAGAGAGATGTAAAAAAAGTTAAATTGGGAAATTGTGAAATTAGATTAATGAGGCAAAGGGATTTGGTGGACTTTGCAAAGAAATGGATTGAAGAAAACAGAAGATGATAAAGTCTTTATAGAAAATATAAATTTTAACAGCCGATGGCTGAAGAAGGGATAAAGTACAATGATTGAGAAAAAGATATTGGTAGCATATTTTACTGCCAGTGAGGGCAGGGTTACAGAGAGGGTGGCAAAAAATCTGGCGGCTGCCGTAAGTGGAGATATTTTTGAAATAGCGGCCAAGGACAGGTATACAAAGGCGGATATAAACTGGGTAAATCCACTGTCCCGTTGTAATAAGGAAAAGCTTGGAAAAAAGGATGTGGAAATCGCCGGTAAATTGCAAAATATACAGGACTATGATTTGATTTTAATAGGTTTTCCGGTGTGGTACGGAGGAGCCCCCAATATTATAAATACATTTTTAAAGGGATATGACTTTTCTGGCAAAAAGATTGCCCTGTTTGCCACATCAGGAGGCGGAGGAATGGGAAGAAGTAAGGAGAAGCTGCAGTCACTTTTACCGAATGCAAGGATAATGGGTGCGAAGCTTTTTAAGATAAAGGCAGGCTCTGATGAGATGAGAGCCTGGGTGGAGGAAATGCAGTAAAATCCTAAATTAGTATATTGTGCAATCCATAGACTGTATGATAGAATAATCGTGTTAATAAAATATTCAACCTAAAAAAATAAAAAAGATAGGATATGATAGATAAAATAAAGAAAAAAGTTATCTTTAGAGTAGGCTTTATTAACATATAAAGAAGATTTGCGGAAGTTGGATGATGGTGCATAATAACGAGACTTTATGCTTAAGGGTATAATAAAGCATTGGATATAGAAGCAGAGGGCTTAGGATTAAGCTGCTCTGCTTTTTTTTGAGCAAAATTATAAAAGATCCTGAATTATTCACGACACAATATTTAAATTAAGTACCGTGCTATAAATCTTTAAACTTAATCCATGACGCTGTAACTGACTTAATACACCTAAAAATGGGTGGACTTCCCCTAGGTAAGGTTTACAAGTAGTTATTAAGCTGTCAAGGTTCACTATTAATTGTTATTCAAGCTGTATACATAGCTTGCTGATATTGGATAGAGTCTCATAGAACTCATTCTTATATGGGCAACTGCTACACAGCTTAAATGTTATATACCTTGCTGAACGAATTATTTTTGCAGCAATCTTTAGCAGTTTTAGACGGACAGTATCAATACGTTGTTTTCTCATGTTTGCAGATAATACCAATCGTCTAAACCAATTAAATATATTATAAGCAAGTGCATGTATTTGGAGCCTGTTGGCATTTACAATCCTTGTATGACTGCTGACAGAGGCAAAGTCAAAACCTGTTTTACTTTCCTTTATGAAGTTTTCCATCAAGCCTCTTTTACAATAGAACTTGATTAGATATTCAGGGGATGACTCCATGTTTGTAACAACGAATGTATACATATATGTCATTTGGTTTTCAGGTTTTTCAGCTTTACAGACAACACGTCTTTCATAAGGCCAAGGACCTGCCTGATACATGAATTCACCATAAGCTACAGCATAATCTACTTTGTTGTTTTTTGTGATTTCATCAAGTTCATCTACAAGATATGATGCCTTATCACGAAGTACAGCATTTTCTTTCAAACGAATTACATAGCCGGTACCGTTTTCTTCACACTGTTTATATAAACTCGGTGTTGCAAAGCCACTATCTCCGCGAAGGAGAAGTTTAATTTCCGGAAAGTCTTCAAGATATTCATCAAGTATAGGCTGAAGAAAGTCCACAACCCCTGTACTTGAATACTGAGTTCCATCCCGGAGCTGAATTTTAATTAAATCTCCGGTAATTCCATCGTAGCAAACAAGCGGATGGTAACCGTTACTTTGATAGTGAAAGTTAAATGCTCTGCCTTCCTGCTTGCCGTAGGCATTAAGAAGTGTTGAATCCAAATCTAAAATGATAGCTTCAGGCATCTGAATACTATAAACTTTCTTTCGAAGAATTTGATTTATTGAAAGGAACTGATTCAGAGAATCTTCATCCATTCGATTATGAAATCTTGAAATAGTCGGTTGTGATTAAAGTGTCTTTATTAAGCACTGCTTTAAACACAGGATCATTTGTAAGTTCATCTGAAGTGTCATCTTCAAAATAGCCTGCAATGATCATATATATCATCTGAAGAAGGTTTTCTTTATCAGTATGATAACGGAATAATGCAGAATCATTGGTTTTAAATGATTGACTGAAAAGTTTATCAATGCCAAGTTTACTTACGAATTCTTTTATAAGAAGTAAGCCTGCATCGGAGGATAAATCGCCTCCATCGAAATTAATTTTAATTTTTCTATTGCTTTCAAGTGATAAGGTGTTTACAATACTCATAGAGGGCTCCTTTGTGTGATTTTTGAGTTTTAGCACCTTAAATTTACCACAAATGGACGCTCTTTTTTCATTCACTTGATAAGTGAATGGTAATATTTAGTAAAAACATAGTAATAATGAGGCTTTAAGCCACTTTCATGGCATTGACATGAATAATCTAGGTTAAACCTCCAAAATCTGAAATATTTTTATATGTTGGTTATAGTACAGAATGTTATATTTCTATCAAGTATATTGATTTAATCAATAGCATTTATTATAATAATTAAAAGGGCAGTTCATTATATCTAATAATTTTATATCTACATTTCTTATATTTTCTAATTTTAAAAAGTTCTATTTATAAAGGAGGTTTATGTCTGACAGGTCTATACAAAAATTCAAAGAATATGTACAAAAGTTAAATCCCATTGACGATATTATATTTAGAAAGATGGCAGAGAATAAGGAGTTTTGTGAAGAAATATTAAGGATATTTTTGCAAGATTATCATCTGAAAGTCTTAAATAATAAGTCGCAATATGCTATAACTAATATAGAAAGACGCTCCGTTATACTTGATGCTTATTGTGAGTTAAAAGACGGAAGGTGAGTGAATATTGAGGTTCAAAATGCCGATAATGTAAATCATCAAAAGAGAGTGAGATATTACAGCAGTGTATTGACTACAAGCTTGATGAAAAAAGGCGAAAGCTTTGAGAATGTGCCGGAAGTGTGCATGATATATATTTGTAATTTTGATATATTTAAAGAAAACAAGAGCTCATATTTAATAAAAAGGGTGATAGCCGGAAGCAATAGAGAAGTTTACAACGGGCTCAAAGAAATATATATCAGTGCCAATATAAATGACGGTACTATACTATCCGAACTGATGGGAGTTTTTACAAAAGATGATTGTTACAGTGACAATTTTCCTGTAACATCTAAAATGAAATATGATTTTAAGTATGTTAAGGAGGGTAATAAAATGACGGATGCAATGAAGGAGTTATACGACATATTTAAAGAGGATTTTGATCAGGAAGTATTAGAAAAGTCTAAAAGCAAGTGGATAAAAGAGGGTGTAATAAATACATTGATTATGCTTGTAAAAGACGGAATAATTTCAGTAGAAGATGCTGCAAAAAGAGCAAACTTAAGCGTAAGCACATTTCAAAAATATTTGAATAAAAAAATGTAAATACTTTATTAGGGCTTAAGACAATGAGGACACTGTAAAAGGTGTCCTTTTTATTATGACAGACAGGTTGTCAATCCTTTGTGAAAGCCTACAAGGTGAGTAGTTACTGATGAACCTCTTAGTTAATCATAAGGTTTATCTCATGAGTTATCACAGATGGTTTCGATAATCAAACAGGGCAACTATATGAGGATAACTCCAAGTTTTTAAAAAAGAGGTATGAACTCAAAGAAAACTTCAAAATAGAGGTGATACGTGAAAATGTGTTACATGTGCTTATTCACTTATTAATATTCATAAGTGAAATGTAGTAGTTTTGTTACATTGTATGGTCTATCACCATTGTGATATAATCTAATATATGTAGTAGTAAATTGTCGGGAGTAAAATAATATGAATAGCACATTGATTTCAAAAATTGATGAACTTAGACAATATGATACGGAACGTGAGTGGTTTGAGTTTAAAGAAAATTGGAATGATCCGAGGGAATTGGGAGAATACATATCCGCAATTTCAAATAGTTCAGCCTATGAAGGTAGGGAGTGTGGATACTTTATATGGGGGATTCATGATAAGACGCATGAACCGGTTGGAACTAAATTCGATCCGAATCAAGATGTGAAAGGAGAGCCTTTAAAGCACTTTCTAGCCAGACAAATATATCCTGATGTTAATTTCCACTTTGAAGAAATTTATTTAGGGGATAAGAGAGTGGTTGTATTGGTTATTCCGGCAGCTAAGACAATACCTACTTCTTTTTCGGAAGAGAGATATATAAGAATCGGATCAAGCAAGGAAAAGCTGAGAAAGTATCCGGAAAAAGAATCTTTTTTATTTTCTATTTTGAGAACCGGATTTCCAACAATAGAGAATACAGCAAGTGAGTATCAAGAACTATCTTTTGAAAAGCTGATAATTTATTATGGAGCAAAGGGAATAAAACTGAATACCACACAATATAAAAAGAACCTGGGATTATATACACCGGATGGTAAGTATAATATTATGGCACAGCTGCTATCAGATAATTCACATATTCCTGTTAGAGTGGCTATATTCTCAGGAAAAAGTAAATCTGACAATATGTATTCAGTACGTGAATTCGGATTTCAGTGCTTGTTATATACATTAGATGAAATATTAAGATATGGGGATGTGTTAAACATTATACAAGCAGATGAGGCGGATAGAGTTGTGGAAAGGAAAGAAGTGCCTCTATTTGATAAAGATGCTTTTAGAGAAGCTATAATTAATGCCTTCTTACACAATAAGTGGGTAGAAATGAATGAACCCATGGTAACGATTTACTCTGACAGGATGGAGATTTTATCAAGAGGAACAATACCACAGGGACAGACTGTAGAAGGATTCTTTTTAGGTGAGTCCATTCCTGTTAATAAAAAATTGTCTGAGATTTTTTTACAACTGCATATCAGTGAGAAGACAGGTAGAGGTGTTCCTAAAATTACAGAGAAATATGGAAAAGAAGCATTTGAATTCAGAGAAAACTCTATTATAGTAAAGATTCCTTTTAATTGGATTAATACTATGTATGATAAAGAGGGTAATAAAGAGGGTAATAAAGAGGGTAATAAAGAGGGTAATAAAGTTGTAAGTTATTCAGATTTAAATGAAACACAGAAGGTTATTCTTCAAGAAATAAAAAACAACCCCAATATTACAAAGAGAGAGATTCAAGAAAAAATAGGTAAAGGAAAGACTGCAGTAGATCGTGGGATTTCCAATTTAAAAGAAAAAGGGTATATAGAACATATCGGTTCAAATAGAACGGGGTATTGGAAAATACTTATATAAAAGTATTTGTAATAAGTTTTTAAGTAACCTGATATTGAGTTTTTATCTTAGCTATATTAATGATAATAAATGATTTTATCATTAAGTATCGGAAGCTTTGGAACTTGATAACTTTTGGACTGATTTTATAAATAAGTGTAAATAAAATACTTTATAGTTAAAGGAATAAAGACAATAATGGCACAAAATAGTTTAAGAATTGATGATGCAAGGGTAAACACAGAGAGACGAATACCGTTCGAAGTATCGACGGATCCTTTTTACAGTAAAGAGAATATGGATGAATTGGTGCGGAGAGTTGCCAATATTCGCACAGGAAAAAGTGTGTTAAAAGAACATGACTTAATAGGAGAAAAATGATGTGAAAAATATGATTTTAAGTATGTTAAGGAGGGTAATAAGATGACGGATGCAATGAAGGAGTTATACGACATATTTAAAGAAGAATCTAAAGACAAGTGGATAAAAGAGGGTAAAAAAGAAGGGGCTATAAATACATTACTTATGCTTGTAAAAGATGGAATAATTTCAGTAGAAGATGCTGCAAAACGAGCAAATCTAAGCGTAAGCACATTTCAAAAATATTTGAATAAAAAAATGTAAATGCTTTATTAAGGCTTAAGACAATGAGGACACTGTAAGAGGTGTCCTTTTTTGTTCAAAAAATTTTTATGCACGAAACCTTGATTTTATTCATAAAAAGTGTATAATTATGAAACTATAAAAGTAATTATAACAAAGTGGGAAAGGAAGAGAGGTGTTTTTATGATAAAGGTAGGTATTGTCGGAGCTACAGGATATGCAGGAGCCGAGCTTATTAGACTGTTGTTACAAAGAGATGATGTGAAAATAGTCGGATTCGGTTCAAAGAGCTTTGCAGGCGAGAGTTACTCGAAGGTATTTAGAAGTATGTATAAATATGCAGATGAAATCTGCGAAAACGACAATGTCTTTGAACTGTCAAAGAAAGCGGACATTATATTTACGGCTACACCTCAAGGCTTTCTGGCTGAGAATATAAATGATGAGGTACTTTCAAATGCCAAGATAATAGATCTTTCGGCGGACTTCAGAATAAAAGATGTGGATGTATATGAAAAGTGGTATAAGCTTGAGCACAAGTCAAAAAATCTTATAAAAGAGGCTGTATACGGCCTGCCTGAGCTTTACCGTGAAGATATAAAGAAAGCAAGGCTGATTGCAAATCCCGGTTGTTATCCGACCTGTTCGATACTTTCGTTGCAGCCGCTGTTAAAGCATAAGCTGATAGATAAAAACAGCATTATAATAGATGCAAAGTCGGGAACTTCGGGAGCCGGAAGAAGTGCGAAGGTTGACAACCTTTTTTGTGAAGTAAATGAAAATATGAAGGCCTACGGAATCGGAAGCCACAGACATATGCCTGAAATAGAAGCTCAACTTTCAAAGGCGGCAGGAGAAGATATTGTGATTAGTTTTACACCTCATCTGGTTCCTATGATGAGAGGAATTCTGGTGACTGCATATGCCGCATTGAAGTCGGGAGTAAGTGAAGAAGATATAAAAAATGCCTATGAGAGCGAGTATGCAAATGAGAAGTTTATAAGGCTTCTTAGGAAAAATGAGAATGCAGAAACAAGATTTGTTAAGGGAAGCAATTTTGTGGATATAGGCTATGTAACAGATAAGAGGACAAACAGGATAGTGGTGACCGGTGCCATTGACAACCTTATAAAGGGGGCTGCAGGTCAGGCCATCCAGAATATGAATTTAATGTTTGGGATAGATGAAGAATGTGGATTAAAAAGTTTACCGATGTCAATATGATGAAAAAAGATATAGAAATAAGGACAATGAAAATAGAGGACTATACTGAGGTGATGGCGCTTTGGAAAAGTATAAAGGGCTTCAGAATCAGGGCGGTTGATGATGATTTTGAACATATAAAAAGATTTCTTGACAGAAATAAGGGGCTTAGTGTTGTGGCCGTAAAGAATAATCAAATAGTCGGAACCATACTTTCAGGTCATGACGGCAGGCAGGCATCGTTTTACCATGTATGTGTGGATTCAAAATGCAGAGGAGAAAATATAGCGGCAAAGATGGTAAAGGAAGCTATAGAGAGGGTAAATGCCGAAGGAATAAGTAAGATAACTCTTATAGCATTCAAGCAAAATCTTGCAGGAAATATTTTTTGGAAGAGTCAAAACTGGAAGCAAAATAAGGATATAAACAGCTATGAGCTTGTACTGAATGAGGAAAATATTTCAAGTATCGTAGCATAACCGGCTATACAAGGCTTAAAGCTTGGCATAAAGAGTATATTTAATCTTAACAATATATAAGGAGAATGTATGAAGATAATAAAAGGCGGAATATGTGCACCGAAGGGATTTTTTGCAAGTGCAACCGAGGCGAATATAAAATATAAAAACAGAACCGATATGGCCATGTTTTTTTCAAAAGTTCCGGCAATATCTGCAGGAACATATACTACAAATCTTGTAAAGGCGGCACCTGTACTCTGGGACAGAAAAATAACGGACAGTGAAACTTATGTGAATGCAATAGTTATAAATTCAGGTATTGCAAATACCTGCACCAAGGATGAGGGTATGGAGCATTGTAAGCAGAGCGCAAAGAAGGCTGCATCCGAACTTGGAGTCAAAGAAGATTCAATACTTTTGGCATCCACAGGTGTCATCGGTATGCAGCTTCCTATAGAAAAGATTTGCGCCGGAATAGAATCGCTTTCAAATTCTTTGGAGCAGAGCGAAAAGGCTGCCAATGAAGCCGCAAAGGCCATAATGACTACGGATACCGTTTCAAAGGAAATCGCGATAGAGTTTGAAATATCCGGAAAGACGGTAAAGATGGGTGCTATGTGTAAGGGTTCGGGGATGATACATCCGAATATGTGCACGATGCTCGGATTTATCACAACAGATGTGAATATTTCAAAAGAGCTTTTATTAAAGGCGCTTAGAGAAGATGTGGTGGATACCTTCAATATGGTGAGTGTAGACGGTGATACATCCACAAACGATTCTCTTATAATACTTGCAAACGGACTTGCGGATAATGAAAAGATAGCCTGTGAAAGCAGTGAGGAATACAAGGTATTTAAGAGCAATCTGAATTTCGTTACAACCGCTCTTTCAAAGATGATTGCAGGAGACGGTGAGGGAGCCACAGCGCTTTTTGAAGTGGTGGTAGAGGGAGCAAAGACTAAGGAGACTGCAAGAACTTTGGCAAAATCTGTAGTTACCTCATCACTTACAAAGGCGGCAATATTCGGACATGATGCCAACTGGGGAAGAATTCTTTGTGCGCTTGGATACAGTGGCGAAAAGTTTGATCCCGACAATATGGAGCTTTACTTTGAGAGTGAAAACGGAAAGATTTTGATATATAAGGACGGTGTATCTGTAGGCTTTGATGAAGAAAAAGCAACCAAGATATTATCTGCAAAGGAAGTCAGAGCTTTGGTAAAGCTGAATATGGGAGATTTTAGTGCAACGGCATGGGGATGTGATTTGACATTTGACTATGTAAAAATAAATGCGGACTACAGAAGCTAGAGAGGTGTTTTATGGATAAATTACTTGAAAAGGCGGGAACTCTTATTGAAGCACTGCCGTATATACAGGCGTTTAATAAAAAGATAGTGGTTGTAAAGTATGGTGGTTCCGCAATGCTTGATGAGAACTTAAAGAAAAAGGTAATACAGGATATCGTGCTGTTAAAACTTGTAGGTATGCAGCCTGTTATAGTCCACGGAGGAGGCAAGGAGATTTCCAAATGGCTTGAAAAAGTAAATATTGAACCTCATTTTGTAAACGGGTTAAGATTTACAGATGATGCAACCATGGAAGTTGTGGAAATGGTACTTAATAAAGTGAATAAAGAGCTGGTACAGATGATAGGAGAGCTTGGAATGAAGGCTGTAGGTATCAGCGGAAAGGACGGCTCGCTCTTGCATTGCCATAAAAAGGAAGTGGACGGAGAGGACATAGGTCTGGTCGGAGAAGTGAGTGAGGTAAACCCCGATATTATTTTTGACCTTTTGGAAAAAGATTTTTTACCTGTTATATGCCCTGTAGGTTTTGATAAGGAGTATACAAGCTACAATGTAAATGCTGACGATGCGGCATGTGCTGTTGCAAAGGCACTGAAGGCCGAGAAACTGGCATTTCTTACGGATGTTTAAGGTGTATACAAAGACTTTAATGATAAGAGCAGCCTGATAGAAAAGATAAGTATAAGCGAGATTGAAAAACTTATAGAAAACGGACAGATGGGCGGAGGTATGCTGCCGAAGCTTTCAAACTGTGTGGATGCGGTGAAAAACGGAGTAAACAGGGTGACGATTGCAGACGGCAGGGTTGCGCATTGCCTTTTGCTTGAAATGTTTACAAACAAAGGTATAGGTACCATGATAGTAGGAGATCAGTTATGAAGATGAAAGATTCAATAGATTGCGCCGAGCAATTATTATTAAAGACATATAACAGGTATCAGGTTGTTTTTGACCACGGTGACGGAATAAAGCTTTTTGATACCGACGGAAATGAATATCTGGATTTTTTTGCCGGTATTGCTGTGCAGGGACTGGGATATAATTATAAAGGAGTGAATGAAGCCCTGAAGGATCAGGCTGATAAGCTTTGGCATATATCAAACTATTTTTATAATGTGCCGGTTATAGAGGCGGGACAAAAGCTTCTTGAAATAAGCCAAATGGAAAAGGTGTTTTTTACAAACTCAGGTACCGAGGCTATAGAGGGTGCGATAAAGATTGCAAAAAAATACGGTACAAAGACAGGCGGCAGATTTGAAATAATTGCTATGGAAGGAAGCTTTCACGGCAGAAGCCTCGGAGCGCTTTCTGTAACGGGAAATGAGCATTACAGAGAGGATTTTTATCCGCTGATTCCGGGAGTAAAATTTGCAAAATATAATGATATAGAGTCTGTAAAAAATCTTGTTAGTGACAAAACCTGTGCTATAATACTTGAGACGGTACAGGGTGAGGGTGGAATTCATCCTGCAACTAAAGAGTTTCTTGAAGGTATCAAAAAGCTTACGGATGAACATGATTTGATATTGATTTTGGATGAGATTCAATGTGGAATGGGAAGAACAGGACAGTATTTTGCCTGGCAGGAATACGGCATCAAGCCTGATGTTATGACGGTAGCAAAGGCACTTGGTAACGGTGTGCCTATAGGTGCCTTTTTGACATCGGGTAAGGCAAGCGGTGTACTAAAGCCGGGAGACCACGGTTCTACATATGGAGGAAATCCTTTGGTATGTGCGGTGGCATCCAAGGTGCTGGATATCTTTAAGGAAGACGACATAACAGGAAATGTAAAAGCAGTGGGAGATTATCTCAAAGAAAAACTTGAGGGTATGGTAGAGGAATATCCTTTTATAATGGAAGTCAGAGGAAAGGGATTGCTTCTCGGTATGGAGTTTGACAGACCTGTGGCCGATATTATAAAGTATGCGCTCCTTGATGAGAAAATGGTACTTATCAATGCCGGAAGCAATGTTTTGAGATTTATTCCGCCGCTTATTATTTCAAAAGAAGATGTTGATGATGCACTCGAAAGGTTAAAAAGGGTGCTTAATAAGTTTTAAAGAAAAGGTGAGCGATGACGAAGGAAGAGATTTTTGCCATAGTTGAAGAGGAAGATGTAGAATTTATCAGATTGCAGTTTACCGATATTTTCGGAACTTTGAAAAATATCGCAATAACTGCAAGCCAGCTTGAGGATGCGCTTGAAAATAAAATTCTGTTTGACGGTTCAAGTGTGAAGGGATTTGCACCTATAGAAGATTCGGATTTGTATTTGCATCCGGATCTTTCCACGTTTTGTATATTTCCATGGAGACCGCAGCAGGGTAAGGTTGCAAGATTTATCTGCAATATTCACAGAACGAACGGAAGCATTTTTGAAGCTGACCCGAGGGCGGTATTACTTGATGCATATGATAAAGCAAGGCAGTTAGGACTTAATATATTTATTGAAGCCGAGTGCGAATTCTTTTTGCTTAACACTGATGATAAAGGTGAAGTGAGTTTGAATGTAAAGGAAAAGGCCAGCTATTTTGATATCGGCCCTCTTGATATGTCTGAAAATATCAGAAGAGATATTGTGCTGACTTTGGAAGAGATGGGTATAAAGATAAAGTCTTCACATCATGAGATAGCAAAGGCACAGCATGAGATAGATTTTACGGATCAGGATGCGCTAAAATGTGCCGATGCCATTCAGACATTCAGAATGGCGGTAAAAACTTTGGCAAAAAGACATGGTCTCAGTGCTTCCTTTATGCCGAAACTTTTTGAGAATGAAAACGGAAGCGGAATGCATTTTAAAATATCCGCTTTTGACGATAACGGAAAAAATATATTTGAAGATAATGCAAGGCTAAGTTCAAAGGCAAAATCAACAATTGCGGGAATTCTTCATCATGCAAGGGAATTATCACTTATAAATAATCCTTTGGTAAATTCTTATAAGAGATTGAAGCCGAATTTTGATGCACCGGTCTATGTGTCGTGGAGCTCAAATTCAAACAGAAGTGCTCTTCTTAGAATACCGACAGAAAGAAACAATCAGATAAAACTTGAACTTAGAAGCCCGGATTCCGCTACAAATCCGTATCTTTGTATTGCGATGCTTATATATTCAATACTGGACGGGATTGAAAACAATATGGAGCTTGAAGATGCCATTAATGAAAATATGTACTCGGGAAAAAATTATAATATTAAAAAGCTTCCGGATACATTAAGTGAGGCAATAGATGAATTTGAAAATTCAAATTTTGTGAAGGAAAAACTTGGAGCTCAAATATTTGATGAGTACATAGAGGCAAAGAAAATCGAGTGGAACGAATTTAACAATGCTATAACAGACTGGGAGATTAAGAAATATCTGGAAAGATTCTAGTAAAGAACTTTTTCAGTTTTTAATCAAGGAGAAAGGACAGTAATGTCAGATATAATCATTGCATTTCCAAATCCTAGTGACAGCAAGGTTTTGAGGTCGATTTTGATAAAAAACGGATATTCTATTGTCGGAGTGGTGGCATCAGGTGCTCAGGCAATAAATCTGTCTGACGATATTGATTATGGCATTGTGGTCTGTGCTTATCAGCTTAATGATATGCAATATATGGAGCTTAAGGAGAATATGAATGAAACCTGCGAGCTTTTGCTGGTGTGTTCACCCGGTAAGCTTGATGAAAACCCGGATGAAGATATAAACTTTTTACCGATGCCTTTTAAAGTAATAGAACTGGTAAAAAAGGTGAGTGAAATATCGGATAAACTTTATTATGAGAGAAAAAGAAAGAAAAAGCAGGAAGAGCGTGGCAGCAAGAATTTTATGGCTATACAAAAAGCCAAGGAACTTTTGATAAAGTATAAAAATATGACTGAGCCTGAGGCACATAAATATTTGCAGATCAGCAGTATGAAAAACGGAGAAACCATTATCAATACGGCAAAAAAGATTTGTTTGTTATATGGTGGTAAGGAATAAATATAGATGGAGAATTTTATGAAGTTTGTAAAAATGCAGGGAGCGGGAAACGACTATGTATATGTGGACTGCTTCAAGGAAAAGGTGGAAAATCCAAGTGAGGTTGCTATAAAGGTAAGTGACAGACATTTCGGTATCGGCAGTGACGGTCTGATACTTTTATGCCCTTCAGATATAGCGGATGTAAAGATGGATATGTACAATGCCGACGGAAGTAGGGGGCTTATGTGTGGAAACGGCTCAAGATGTGTGGCAAAATATGTATACGACCATGGCTATGTGAAGTCTGAAAAGTTTACCATGGAAACAGGCGCAGGCATTAAGTACATTGAAGTGGAACCAAAAGACGGTGTTGCCGAATATATTAATGTAAATATGGGCAAGGCAAAAATTACATCGGATTTTCCTGAGAAGATATTGATAAACGGTGAAGAGAAAGAGTTTATAGGAGTGGATATAGGAAATCCGCACGCCGTATATTATGTAGATTCTTTGAAAGAACTTAAAGAGATGAATCTTGAAAATGTCGGCGAGTACTATGAGAAACATGAGAGATTTCCGCAAAAGGTAAATTCCGAATTTATCTATATAGAAGACAGAAAGAATATTCATATGAGAGTATGGGAGAGAGGATCCGGAGAAACTCTTGCCTGCGGCACGGGAGCATGTGCAAGTGCGTTTGCCACAATGAAAAGAGGATTATGTGAAACTACCGTAAGAGTTCACCTGCTTGGAGGAAATCTTGACATCAGTCTTGTCGGTGATGAGATATATATGAGAGGTAAGGCCGAGTATGTATTTACCGGTGAAATAAACTTTTAAAGTTTTTATATAATATCTACAATAAGTGAAAACGGCACATGACGTTCTTTATAGATATGGTAAATTTTTAATAGAACACTCGTATACCCTATTATGTATGGGCAAAATTACATAAACAAATTAAAAAAATCGTATTTCCTATTGATTTACTTGTGATAATGCATTATTATTTATGTGAAACTTGTTAATATCTGCTATCAGGTATTTAGAGCAGATCGGATTCGAAAATTAATTGTTGTCAAATATGACGGCTGATTAATGACTGTCTCATTCTGATTTTTGTATGAGATGGTAGAGAAAAGTAATAGAGTAAAGGAGATAATTATATGATCTCAAACCAGATTCTTCAAAATACCATAGATGGTTTAAAGAGTATTACGAGAACAGAACTTTGTGTTTGTGACATTGAGGGTAAGGTTTTAGCAACAACTTTTGCCGAGGCCGATACTTACGGATTACAGGTAAGTACATTTGCGAGTTCTCTCGCAGACTCTCAGGCAATAGGAGGATTCCAGTTTTTTAAGATTTTTGATGAGCATCAGCTTGAGTATGTTCTTATGGTTGAGGGAACAACCGATGACACCTATATGGTGGGAAGAATGGCATCATTCCAGGTAGAGAACCTTCTTATAGCGTATAAGGAGAGATTTGATAAAGACAACTTTATAAAGAATCTCTTGCTTGACAATTTGCTGCTTGTAGATATCTACAACAGAGCAAAGAAATTACATATCGAGACTACTGTAAGAAGAGTGGTATATATCATTGAAACAAAGAATGAGAGAGATGTATCAAGCCTTGAAGCTGTAAAAGCTCTTTTTGCATCAAGAAATAAGGACTTTGTTACGGCTGTTGATGAGAGAGATATCATTCTTGTAAAAGAGATGAAGGAAGGATCTGCATACGAGGATTTGGACAGGGTGGCAAGATCTGTTATAGATGAGCTTAATTCTATCGGAATCTTGAACGTTACAGTTGCTTACGGAACTATAGTAAATGAGATCAAAGAGGTGTCAAAGTCTTATAAAGAAGCTAAGATGGCACTTGATGTAGGTAAGATATTCTATGCTGCAGAGAACATTGTTGCATATTCAAGACTTGGAATAGGAAGACTTATTTATCAGTTACCTATACCTCTTTGCAAGATGTTTATCAAGGAGATATTTGACGGAAAGAATCCTGAGGATCTTGATGAAGAGACACTTACTACAATCAACAAATTCTTTGAAAACAGTCTGAATGTATCCGAAACATCAAGACAGCTCT
This sequence comes from Lachnoanaerobaculum sp. OBRC5-5, assembly GCF_000296385.1. Taxonomy (GTDB): domain Bacteria; phylum Bacillota; class Clostridia; order Lachnospirales; family Lachnospiraceae; genus Lachnoanaerobaculum. The sequence goes on along the minus strand of NZ_JH815185.1, from coordinate 1,869,809 downwards.
TTATCCATAGAAATACTTTGGTATATCGTTTGGATAAGCTTCAAAAGAGTACAGGACTTGACCTTAGAATGTTTGAGGATGCAATCACCTTTAAGATCGCATTGATGGTTGTAAAGTATATGTCATACATGGATAAACTCGGCTACTAAGTTTGAAAATAAAATTTAATAAATTAGTATATGGGGAGATTTATATCTCCCCTTTATTTTTAATGTGTGATATAGTAGGGGATAGAGAAAATGGAGGTGTTATATGTTTGAGCATCGTGAAATAGATGACTATGAGAAATATATCAATGAAAGACAACAAGGAAGAGCCGGTGCAAACGGTTCCGGCCTAAGAGATGATAGGAATCGGGAAAGAAATCAAAAAAGAAAAGGGAGAATGAACGGGGTTATAGGATTTATTCTGGGAATCATGACATCGTTTGTTTTGGTATATGTAGGATTTGCTTTTGCATTCAATAACGGAAATGTACTTTCGCTGTTTTTAAAGAGAAACAGTAAGCTGGACTATAAAAAAATAGAAGAAAAGACATCGGTTTTACAAAATATCATAGACAGGTATTTTCTGTTTGATGAAGATATGACAAAGTTGGAAGACGGTATTTACGCCGGAATGATGAACGGACTTGGAGATCCTTATACGGTATATTATACAAAGGAGGAATACAAGGCGCTCAATGAAGATACCGAGGGTAAGTACTCAGGTATTGGTGCCGTGGTTTCACAAAATCCGAATACCAAGATTATCACCATTGTAAAGATATTTGATAACAGTCCGGCAAATGATGCGGGGCTTCAGGTCGGAGATATTATCTATAAAATAGACGGTGAAGAAGTTGCCGGAACGGATATGGATATACTTGTAAAGACCAAAATCAGAGGTGAAGAGGGCACAAGTTTTAAAATGACAGTCCTCAGAGGTGATGAAAGAAAAGAAGTTGAACTTGACCTTACAAGAAGATCTATAGAGGTGGAGACCGTAGCAGGTAAAATGCTTGATAACAATATCGGCTATATAGCTGTAAGTCAGTTTGATGCGGTTACCTCGGAGCAGTTTAAATCAAATATAGAGTCGTTGCAGTCACAGGGAATGACAAAGCTGATAGTGGACCTTCGTGGAAACCCGGGAGGATTGCTTGATCAGGTGGTGGATATGCTTGATTATATACTGCCTGACGGATTGGTTTTATATACGGAAGACAAGTACGGAAAAAGAGAGGAGTATTATTCTGACGGAAGTCATGAGTTGAAGATTCCTATGGTTGTACTTGTAAATGAGAACTCGGCATCCGCATCGGAAGTTTTTACAGCCACATTCAGAGACTTTGAGTGGGGTACAGTGGTAGGAAAAACCACATTCGGTAAGGGTATAGTACAAAATGTACTTCCGCTTGGAGACGGTACGGCAGTTAAAATTACTACACAGCATTACTATCCTCCGTCAGGTTATGACTTACATAAGGTAGGAATAAAGCCTGATTTAGAGGTGGATTTAAATGAAGGTGCAAAGATAGGAACTGATTCCGACAATCAGCTTAGTGCTGCTATTGATATATTAAAGAATGAGGAATAAAAATGGATTTTCGTTTTCTTGACGGCGTGAAAACAGCCGCTGATTTAAAAAAAGAAAAAGAAGATATGGAAAATATAAAGGCGGATATGATATCCGCTTCGGATACGGAAGAGAAAAAGGCTATTTATAAATACTTCGACGGAGAGGCTATTATAGATAGCCTTTCTATGTCTGCCGATACTGCAAAGAAGGCTAAAGAGCTGATAAAAAACAATCAGGTACGTTTGACTGAAGTAAGCGACGGTATAATATCATATGGAAATGCATACGGATATTATACTCAGGATCCTAACGTTTGCGGAATAGCGGTTGCAAAGGTTGAATCATCTGAAAATTGCAAAGTGGATATAGAGTTTGGCAAAGACAGATTAAAAAGAGCATATTGTAGTTGTTCGAAATGTTCTGATAAAAACAGAATCAGAGGGTACCTTAATGATACAAGGAACTGCGAACATGTGGTTGCAACGGTGTTTCTTTTAAATGCATATTTAGACAGCCATGAGCTGGGGGATGAAACAAATTACTTCGGGGAAGCTTTTCTTTCGCATTTTGATGAAGAAACCGACATTAATGAAGAACCTGTACATATAGTACCTAAGCTTATAATGTCGTATAAGAGCGAGTATGATACAAGCTTATATATACAGTTTAAAATCGGCAGAAAAAAGCTCGTGCAGATAAAAAGTTACAGAAATTTTGTTGATGCACTAAGAGATAATGAAATTTATCCTCTTGGGAAAAACGACAGTGTTAAGCTTGGCTATGGGGCATTTGACGATAAGAGTATAAAATATGTAAAGTTTATTGAAGAGCTTGTGGATACAGAGGCTTCTATAAGCTATAAACTGCTTGACTATGTAAAGACAGGTCTTAATGTATCAAAAATACAGGTAGACGGAGCAAATATAGATGATATTTACAACTTACTTGTCGGAGAAAAAGTAGAGCTTACAACAGAGTACTTCTCAAAGAAAACCGTTACGGATATTGAACTTAGAGATTTCAATGAAAAGATTACTATCGAGATAAATCCTATTTATGACAGAGATCTGTTTGCAGGTATAAACCTGGAAGTGGATTTTCCTCTGTCGTTTATATCAAACAATTATGTATACTGCATTAAAGATAATTATCTTAACAGATGTGATGAAAATCTTTTGAAGATATTTAAAGCAATGAATGATTCGGGGTACGGATATCGGGAGATAAAAATAGGAAGAAAAAATATAGGCAGGTTTTATTCCAATGTATTGCCAAGTATAAAAGATTATGCGAATATAGTAGATAATGCTCCAGAGGCAATAAGTTTTGTGCCTGAAAAGCCGGAGATTACATATTATCTTGATATGGAAGATAACATTGTAACGGGAAGAGCGGAAGCGACTTATACCGGCGGCAGAGTGGATATTTTATCGGGGAAAATATTTGAAAGAAATGATAATGAGCTTTTAAGAAATCAAAAACGGGAAGAAAAGGCTATAGAGGCTTTAAAGATATATCTTCCCTATGAGGATAAGCAAAATTTCCTTAGTGCAGAGACAGAAGAGGAACTTTATGAGCTGAAGGTTTCGGGTATTGATAAATTAAATAAATACGGGAAGGTACTTGGAAGTGAGGCTTTCAATAATATCAGAGTATACAAAAAGCCTGCTGCCGGAGTTGGAGTATCTGTAAATTCAAATCTTTTGCAACTGGAATTCTTATCAGATGATATGAGTGTAGAGGAACTTGCAAATATTGTTACAAGTTACAGAAAAAAGAAAAAATATTATCGTTTAAAGAGCGGAGCTTTTATAAATATGGATTCCGAGTACATGAAGAATTTCAATGAGATGCTGAATGTACTGGAAATTTCTCCGAAAGATTTGAGAGCCGGTGCACTTACAGTGCCTTTGTATCGTTCACTCTATATTGATGAAATGATGGAAGCGCATAATGAACTGGTAGAAAGAAGAGATGAGAGTTTTGTAAAACTGATTGAGAAATTTGACAATATAAAATCCATGGACTTTGTTCCGCCGGCTGAAGTGTCAAATGTTTTAAGGAAATATCAAAAAGAAGGCTTTAAATGGTTGCGTTCCGTGGAAGAGCTGGGATTTGGCGGAATTTTGGCAGATGATATGGGACTTGGAAAGACCCTGCAGATTATATCTCTTTTGATAGATGCAAAAAAGAACGGAAGGCTTAAAAAAGCTCTTATAGTATGTCCGGCATCTTTAGTATATAATTGGAGTGAGGAAATATCAAAATTTGATACAAAGGGTGAACTTAGAGTATGTGTACTTGCGGCCGCCAAAGAAGAAAGGCAAAAAAGTATTGAAGAGCATGAAGCTTTTGATATCTATATAAGTTCTTATGATACCTTAAGAAGAGATATTTCACTGTATCATGATATGAGATTTTCTCATCAGATAATTGATGAGGCCCAGTTTATAAAAAATCAAAATACCGGAGTTGCAAAGGCGGTAAAAACTGTGAAAGCTGATGTAAAGTATGCTTTGACCGGAACACCGATAGAGAACAGATTAAGTGAGCTTTGGAGTATTTTTGATTATATAATGCCGGGATTTTTGTACAGTTATAATTCATTCAAATCAAAGTATGAAAATACGATAGTAAAAGACGGTAATGATGAAAGCGCAAAGCTTCTTTCAAAGATGATCAGTCCTTTTGTACTTAGAAGGCTTAAGTCCGAGGTGGCAACGGATTTGCCGGATAAGATAGAAGAAGTCAGAGTATCAAGGTTTGATAAAAAGCAGCAGTTGGCATATGATACCGAGCTTACCAAACTGAAAAATGTATTAAACGGCAATGAAGAATATAACAGTTCAAAGATGATAATATTGTCGGAGATTACAAAGCTAAGACAAATCTGCTGCGATCCGGGGCTTATTTTTGAAGATTATACCGGAGATTCAGCAAAACTTGAAACCTGTATCGATCTTGTAAAGAGCGGTATAGAAGCAGGACATAAAATTCTTTTATTTTCACAATTTACTTCAATGCTTGATATAATAAAGAAGAGATTTGAAGAAGAAAATATAAGCAGCTACGTTATTACAGGTTCTACAAGTAAAGAAAAAAGAATCAAGCTTGTAAATGATTTTAATAATGACGATACAAATGTATTCCTTATTTCATTGAAAGCGGGAGGTACAGGTCTTAATCTTGTAGGTGCCGACATAGTTATTCACTATGATCCGTGGTGGAATTTTGCGGCACAAAATCAGGCCACAGACAGAGCCCACAGAATAGGGCAAAAAAATAAAGTAACGGTTTACAGACTTATTGCAAAGGGAACTATAGAAGAGAAGATAGTTAAGCTTCAAGAGTCAAAGAAGGATTTGGCTGACAGAGTATTAAACTTTGAAGAGGGCATATCCTTGGCAAATATTTCAAAAGAGGAATTGCTTGAGCTTTTGGGATAAGTCTTAAGATAGGGGGAATCATGATAGGAGGTACTATGGGAGAAAACGTAACAATCAAGGAACTAATAAAGGATTTGAATCTGGAAAACTTCACACCGGATATAGATACGGAATCTATAATATTGAAGCATCCTGATATAAACAGACCGGCATTACAGTTGGCAGGTTTCTTTGATCATTTTGACAGTGAAAGAGTACAGATAATAGGTAATGTGGAGAATGCATTTATTCAGACATTAAATGACGAAAAGAGAAAGGAAACCTATGATAAGCTGCTTTCATATAAGGTTCCATGTGTATTATATGCAAGAGGAATAAAGCCGGATGAGGATATGATTTCTTACTGTGTACATTACGGTGTACCATGTCTCGGCATTGAACAGTCTACAACTTATATTACCGCAGAGCTTGTAAGATGGCTTAATGTACAATTGGCTCCTGTTATTTCCATACATGGTGTTTTGGTGGATGTATACGGTGAAGGAGTACTTATAACCGGAGACAGCGGTATCGGAAAGAGTGAGGCGGCTCTTGAACTTGTAAAGAGAGGTCACAGACTTGTATCCGATGACGTTGTTGAAATCAGAAAGGTGTCACAGCAGACTTTGGTAGGAACGGCACCTGATATAACCAAGCATTTTATTGAGCTTAGGGGAATAGGAATTATAGATGTAAAGGCGTTATTCGGTGTACTCAGCGTTAAGGATACCCAGTCCATCGATCTGGTAATACAGCTTGAAGATTGGGTACAAAATAAGGACTATGACAGACTCGGACTTGAGGATAATTATATAGAGTACTTGGGAAATAAGGTTGTATGTCATGTTTTACCTGTAAGACCCGGAAGAAACCTTGCAATCATTGTAGAAACCGCGGCTGTAAATCACAGACAGAAGCAGATGGGATACAATGCGGCAAAGGAACTCTACAACAGAGTACAGGCAAATATAGCCGGAAAAGATTGATATTAAAATAGTAGCGGAGACAAAATGCAGATGGATTTTAAAAGTATCCTTGGTGAAAATTGCAAAACAGGTGAATTGTTAAAAAAGCATACTACTTTTAAAGTAGGAGGGGAGTGTGATTATTTTCTGACTCCCGTCACTGAGGAAGAACTGAGCCGATGTATGGATATAATAAAAAAAGGAAACTTAAAATATTATATTTTTGGAAAAGGCAGTAATATACTGGCTGATGACAAAGGATATGACGGGGTGATTATCTCCACGGTTTGTTTGAATAACAGTATTACACATGAGGGCAATATTATAGAAGCAGGTGCCGGAGTGGGACTTGATAAGATAAGTGACTATGCTATGGAAAATTCACTTACAGGATTTGAATTTGCCTGCGGTATACCGGGAAGCCTTGGCGGTGCGATAGTAATGAATGCAGGTGCATATGGCGGAGAGATGTCAAATGTACTGACGAAAGTAAAGGTGCTTTGTGCTGACGGAAGCATTAAATGGAAAGATGTTTCAGAACTTGATTTGGGTTACAGAAAGAGTAATATTTTAGCAAATAAAGAGATTGTACTGGCTGCAAAGCTTAAACTTGAGTATGGCAACAAGGATGAAATAAGAGCACAAATAGAGGATTTAAACAACAGGAGAAGTGAAAAACAGCCGCTGGAGTATCCCAGTGCAGGTTCAACATTTAAGAGACCTGAAGGGTATTTTGCAGGTAAACTTATAGATGATGCCGGACTTAGAGGCTTCAGGCTCGGAGGTGCCGCAGTATCTCAAAAACACTGCGGTTTTGTAATAAATTATGACAATGCCTCATCTGATGATATAAAGAAGCTGATAGAACATATAAAGAAAGAAGTATGTGAAAAGTTCGGTGTAAAACTTGAATGTGAAGTAAGGATGATTTGATATGAAGATGATAATTGTAACAGGAATGTCCGGTTCAGGTAAGACTGTTGCATTAAAGATGTTTGAGGATTTCGGATATTACTGTGTCGACAATTTGCCGGTAGAACTTTTGTTAAACTTTGTAGATCTTACAATCGAATCCGAAAGAGGTATGAAGGGCATAGCTTTAGGTATCGATATCAGAAGCGGACTTAACGGATTACAGGAAGTATTTGATGAACTCAGCCATAAAAAAATCAATATGGAAATTCTCTTTCTTGAAGCGGATGATGAAACATTGATAAAAAGATATAAAGAGACAAGAAGAAATCATCCTTTAGCCGCAGAGGGCAGACTTATAGACGGAATAAATCTTGAGAGAGAAAGATTGGCATTTTTAAGAGAGAGAGCGGACAGAATACTTGATACAGGCAGATTTTTGACTAAAGAGTTGAAACAGGAACTTAAAAAAATCTATGTTGACGGAAAGTCTTTTAATAACCTTTTTGTCACAGTGCTTTCATTCGGATATATGTACGGTATACCTGATGATCCCGATCTGTTATTTGATGTAAGATTTTTACCGAATCCTTTTTACGATCAAAAGCTCAGGCTGAAAACAGGTGAAGAAAAGGAAGTTTCGGATTATGTTTTCTCAAATAATGATGCGGATATTTTTCTTGACAAGCTGGATGATATGATTAAATTTCTGATACCCAGATATATTGATGAGGGTAAGAGCGCTTTGGTAATAGGCATAGGTTGCACAGGCGGACAACACCGTTCGGTAGCTATTGCGGCGGCTCTTAAAGAAAGACTTGATAATATAGAGGGTATCGGTGTCAGACTGGAACACAGAGATATGGGCAAAAATATTTCAAGAATTTCACAAAGATAGGAGAGCGGATGACATTTTCTTCAGAAGTGAAAAATGAAATCGCAAGGATAAATCCTACGGTTAGGCATTGCATACTTGCAGAAATTTTGGCAATTGTTTACTTCATTGGTACTGTTTCTTTATCACAAAGTGGTGAATTGTCTTTAAAAATAAACACTGAATTTTCAGGACTTGCCAGAAAGTACTTTACATTAATAAAAAAAACATTTAATATTAATACAGATGTAGTGATAAGCAATAGTACATTGGTTAGGCGTAAACGTCTATATTCTGTAAGCATTGTAGACAGCGCAGGAGCCAAAGAAGTGCTTAAAGCTATAAAGCTTCTTAAAAATCAAGAGTTGATTGATAATTTGCCGCTTGGCAGTAATACAGTCTTACTGAATTCATGTTGTAAAAAGGCCTTTTTCAGAGGAGCATTTCTTTCCTCGGGCTCTATAACAGATCCTGAGAAGGGATATCATCTTGAGATAGTATGTTCGACTATGGAGAATGCACTCATTTTAAAGGAATTGATGGAAGACCTGTCACTCTTACCAAAGATTACTGTAAGGAAAAAAGCTTATGTAGTATACATAAAGGACAGTGAGCAAATATCTTTGGCACTTGGTCTGATGGAAGCACCTACATCGCTTATGAGTTTCGAAAATATTCGAATCTTAAAAGGAATGCGAAACGATGTAAATCGAAAAGTGAATTGCGAGACTGCAAATATAAATAAAACGGTTTCAGCATCACTTTCTCAACTTGAGGATATACAACTTATTAAAGAGATGATGGGACTTGATAAATTGACATCAAATCTGGAGGCGGTAGCCAATGCCAGACTGGAAAATCCTGATGCTTCATTGGTGGAACTTGGAAAAATGATTAGTCCACAGCTCGGGAAAAGTGGGGTTAATCATAGGTTGCGTAAACTCTCAAACATCGCAAGCCAGTTAAGAGAACAAGTAAGGAGAGAAAATGGTTAGGAAGTCAGTTAAGGTTGCAATTGATGCAAAAACTGAAGCCAGACCGGTAGCTATGCTAGTACAGGTGGCCAGCCAGTTTGAAAGCAGGATTTATGTGGAAAGTGGTACTAAAAAAGTAAATGCAAAAAGTATCATGGGCATGATGACATTGAAGTTTGGTGATGGCAAAGAGGTATACATATCAGCAGACGGTAATGATGAAGAACATGCCGTGAACGAGATGGAAAAATATTTGACTTCAGCAGCAGTATAAGCTGAGAAAATATATTGCATTTATGGGGTATGAAACGCTGGGATTTAGGACTCTAATTTTGTATGGACTATTATGGTTAGGATTATAACCTTATAAAAATACAGAGTTGGAGTCTTTTCCTATGTTTATTTTTAAAAATACTCTTGCATTCTTATGAAAAAGAGTGTATTATTATGCAATAGTGATTGATAAATATACAAATGGAGGATATTATGAAGAAGAAAATATTAGCATTGGTTATATCGGGATTGATGGCAACAAGTTTGGTAGCATGTGGCGGTTCAAAGACTGCCGAAACAAAGGCTGCAAATGAGAGTGCGGCAGATACAGCTTCAGGAGAAGTAAAAACTATACAGTCAGGAAAACTTATAGTGGCAACAAATGCGGAGTTTCCACCATATGAGTACCACGACGGTGATAAAATTGTAGGTATTGATATGGAGATAGCGGAAGAAGTTGCCAAGAAGCTCGGACTTGAAGTTGAAGTGGAGGATATAGCATTTGATTCCGTTATCCTTGAGGTAACATCGGGTAAAGCTGATGTAGGTATTGCAGGTATTTCAGCTACAGAGGAGAGAAAGCAGAGTGTTGATTTTTCAGACACATATACAACATCAAAGCAGCTTATCATAGTAAAAGATGATTCGACTATAGCTTCAGGTGCGGATCTTGAAGGCAAGACACTCGGTGTACAGACAGGTACTACAGGAGATATCCTGGTTAGTGATATAAAGGGTGCAACTGTTGAGAGATATGCAAAGGGTATGGATGCGGTTCAGGCACTCAGCCAGGGAAAGATAGACGCGGTAGTTATCGACAGTGAGGTGGCAAAGAAGTTTGTTGAAGAGACAAACGGACTTAAGACTTTAGACGAGGCATATGCAGAAGAGGAATATGCCATTGCAATCAAAAAAGGTAATACAGCACTTTTAGATGCGGTTAATAAGGCACTTTCAGAGTTAAAGGCTGACGGAACAGTGGACAGCATTATTGCAAAATATATCAAGGCTAATTAATATGTATGAAGAGTTAAAATCACAATTTATTTTAAATTTTATAACGGATAACAGATGGCTTTTACTCATAAACGGACTTGCCGTCACATTAAAGATTACATTTTTTGCCGTAATCCTTGGTTTTATACTGGGGTTTGGAGTGGCTGTTGTAAGAAATATATACGATAATACAAAGAAGTTGAAGTTTTTAAACTTCCTTTGCAATATTTATATTACAGTAATAAGAGGAACACCTGTAGTAGTTCAGCTCCTTATAATATACTTTGTTATATTCAGTTCTGTAAGAATAGATAAAAGCTTTGCCGCAATACTTGCATTCGGTATAAACTCGGGAGCATATCAGGCAGAAATATTCCGTTCGGGTATAAACTCAGTACCGAAAGGACAAATGGAAGCCGGAAGAAGTTTGGGATTTAGTTATCCTCAAACAATGATAACTATAATAATGCCACAGGTTATAAAGAATATATTGCCTACTCTTGCAAACGAGTTTATAGTTTTGATGAAGGAGACCTCGGTAGCAAGTTATATTGCTTTGGATGATCTTACAAAGGCGGGAGATGTTATAAGAAGCAAAACATATTCGGCAATGATGCCTTTCCTTGCGGTTGCTCTACTCTATCTTATCATGGTAATGCTTTTCAGCTATTTGGTAAAATTACTTGAGAGGAGGTTGGCTAGAAGTGGAAGGTAAAAAACTTATTGAAGTAAGAAATTTAAGCAAGCATTTTCATAAAAAGCAGGTACTTAAAGATATATCTCTGGATATAAATAAAGGAGATGTAGTATGTCTTATCGGACCTTCCGGTTCGGGTAAGTCAACATTTCTCAGATGTTTGAACAGACTTGAGGAAGCAAGCAGCGGTGAGATATTGTTTGAAGGAACGGACATATGTAAAAAAGATGTAAATATAGATTTACACCGTCAAAAAATGGGAATGGTTTTCCAGCAGTTTAACCTTTTCCCACATATGACAGTTCTTAAAAACTTGATTATAGCACCTATGAAGCTTCAGGGTGTTGACGAAGAGTCTGCAACGGCGTATGCCATGAGCCTTTTGGAAAAAGTAGGACTTGCGGACAGAGCAAATGAATATCCTTCAAAGCTTTCAGGCGGACAGCAGCAAAGAGTTGCTATAGTCAGAGCACTTTGCATGAAACCTGATGTAATGCTTTTTGATGAGCCTACCTCAGCCCTTGATCCCGAGATGGTAGGAGAAGTGCTTACAGTTATGAAGGATCTTGCACAGCAGAAGATGACCATGGTAGTGGTAACACATGAGATGGGCTTTGCCAGAGAGGTGGCAAACAGAGTGGTTTTCCTTGATGAAGGTGAGTTTGTGGAAGAGAATGCACCTGAGGAATTCTTCACAAATCCCAAAAATGAAAGACTTAAGACCTTCCTCAGTAAGGTTTTATAAATATAAAAATGTGCCGTATTTCCCTAATATGGCACATTTTTTCTTTTTGTGCTAGAATAACATAAAACTGTTTGAAACATTAGGAATGGAAAAATGGAAGACAAGATAGATTATAATAAAAACGATAAAGATGATAAAAATAATAATTATGAAAAGATTTGTTATATGTGCAGGAGACCGGAATCAAAGACCGGTACAATGATTTCAATGCCGGGCGGCATAGATATCTGTCCCGACTGTATACAGAAAACCTTCAACTCTATGCAGAGTATGGATATGAGTAAGCTTACCAATATGTCAAAAATCAATATGGATGATTTAAAAAATGTGGACCTTGGCAGCTTTACAATACCGAATATGAATTTGAACCCCATACCCGAAAGAGCCAGAGTCAAGAAAAGAGATGAAAAGAGAACAGAGCCTCTCTTTACAATGAAGGATATACCTGCGCCACATAAAATAAAAGAAATGCTGGATGAATATGTAATAGGACAGGATCAGGCCAAGAGGATAATCTCTGTTGCAGTATACAATCATTACAAAAGAATATTTTTAGACAAAGATAAGGAAGGAACAAGAGTTGATAAGTCAAATATCCTGATGATTGGACCGACGGGAAGCGGAAAGACTTATCTGGTAAAGACACTTGCAAAACTTCTTAATGTGCCTTTGGCTATAGCCGATGCAACTTCTCTTACAGAGGCTGGATATATAGGTGATGATATAGAAAGTGTTATATCAAAGCTTTTACTTTCAGCAGGTAATGATGTGGAAAGAGCTGAATGCGGCATCGTATTTATAGATGAGATAGACAAGATTGCAAAGAAGAAAAACACAAATTCCAGAGATGTAAGCGGTGAGAGCGTACAACAGGAGCTTTTAAAACTTTTGGAAGGCAGCAAGGTAGAGGTACCTGTAGGTACAAATCAAAAGAATGTTATGGCACCTATGGAAACTGTAAACACTGATAATATACTCTTTATATGCGGTGGAGCCTTCCCTGCGCTTGATGATATTATAAAGGAAAGACTACAAAAAAATACAAGCATGGGATTTAATTCGGATCTTAAAGATAAATATGATAATGATGAAAATCTCTATGCAAAGGTCACAAATGAGGATATCAGAAAATTCGGTATGATACCTGAGTTTATAGGAAGACTGCCTGTTATATGTACTCTTTCAAAGCTTGATAAAGAGGCTTTCAAAAAGATACTTATAGAGCCTAAGAATGCTATTTTAAAACAGTATAAGCGACTTTTGGAGCTGGATGAAGTGGAGCTTTCATTTGATGATGATGCGATGGATTGGATTGCCGAACAGGCTATGAAAAAGGATACGGGTGCGAGAGCACTTCGATCCATTATTGAAGAGTTTATGCTCGATATAATGTATGAGACACCGAAGGATAAAAATATCGGTAAAGTTATTATTACAAGAGATTATTTGGAGCATAAGGGCAGTCCGAATATAGTGTTCAGAAATATATAGGAGGATATATGTTTGCTGTTTTGATACCGATACTTGCAGGTCTTGATATAGTTTTGAAATATGCAGTAAATTCAATGGACAAAAAAGAACTGCCGAGAACTTTTGCAAAAAAGATAGAAATAGATAAATTTCACAATGACGGCTTTGTATTCGGAAAGCTTAAGAAAAAGAAGAAAATAGTAAAGTATGTTCCGGTATTTATTACCTCAATACTGGTGGGAGTACTGTCTGTTTTACTTCCTAAAAAAGGAAATAATATCAGAAAGTTATCTCTAATCCTTATTATTGCAGGTTCACTGAGCAATATCTTTGACAGATTTACAAGAGGCTATGTGGTGGATTATATACGCATAAAGACTAAGGGTGCCGATAAGGTGATTTTTAATCTGGGGGATATATTTATATTGTTTGGCAGTCTGATAATGCCTTTCGGAGTAAAGAAAAAAACAAAAGAAATATTGCCGGATATTGTATCCGAAGAAGAGTAATTCGATTATAGGAGAAATTTTGGAAACGAGTGACATATTACAGTTAGTCATTTTGGTATTATTATTGTCTGCTTCAGCATTCTTTTCATCTGCTGAAACAGCCCTCATGACTTCAAATAAATTAAGAATAAGAAATTTGGCGGAAAACGGTGATAAAAGAGCTGAAAAGGTTTTGGAAATCACAGCAAATACGGATAAGATGCTTTCCGCTATTTTGATTGGAAATAATATAGTAAACCTTTCCGCTTCGGCACTGTCCACGACACTTACATTAAAGATGTTCGGCAGCAGTCTGGTAGGTATTGCTACAGGTATATTGACATTCCTTATACTGGTATTCGGTGAAATCACACCTAAGAATGTAGCATCAAAGAATGCAGAGAATATTGCATTAAAATATATCGGAATTATTTCCGTATTGGTTGTTATTTTGACACCTGTAATCTATGTGGTAAACAAGGTGGCGGGAATTGTTATTTCCCTTTTCGTTAAAAATAATGATGACAATAATATGGTGACAGAGGACGAGCTTAGAGCAATGGTGGAGGTCAGCCATGAGGACGGAGTTATTGAAAAAGAAGAAAAGAAGATGATTGTAAATGTGGTGGACTTCGGAGATACGGTTGCGGGAGATATAATGCTTCCGAGAGTCGATATGGTGATGGTGTCTGTAGAATCCTCTTATGAAGAGATACTCAAAATCTTTCGAGAAGAGAGATACACCAGAATACCGGTGTACGAAGAAAGCCCTGATAATGTTATCGGAATACTTAATGTAAAAGACTTCTTGCTGATAGAGGATAAGGAGAATTTTTCTGTAAAGGAGCATTTGAGAGAACCTCTTTATACCTATGAATATAAAAAGACTTCATCACTTATGGTGGATATGAGAAAGACAGGTGCCAATATAGTAATAGTGCTGGATGAATACGGTACAACTGTAGGACTGATTACTCTGGAAGATATGCTTGAAGAGATTGTAGGTGAAATCAGAGATGAGTTTGATGCGGATGAGGATGAAGGTATAACAAAGATTTCCGAAACGGAGTACCTTATAGACGGATCTACAAATCTGGATGATGTCAATGACAGAATAGGACTGGAACTGAGTTCCGAGGAGTATGAGTCTATAGGGGGAATCATAATGGAGAAGCTTGGAAGACTGCCTGTAGAGGGAGAAGTTATCACATTTGACAATATTATTTTGACAGTAAAGAAAATGGATCATGCGAGAATTGAGAAGGTGGGATTGAAGTTAAAGCCTTCTTTAGTTAAGGAGCAGTAATGAAGCAAAAGCATATTTTATTTGATTTGGACGGCACTATAGTAAGGTCGGATCTCGGTATCACAAAGGGTGTACAAAAATCACTCGAGCACTTCGGTATATATGAAGAGCTTGATGATTTAAAAAAGTTTGTTGGGCCTCCGATGGTTGAAAGCTATACAAATTTTTACGGATTCAGTCTGGAGCAATATAAGGAAGCGCTTGATGTATTTCATGATTATTACAGAACTGTAGGTATATTTGAATGTGAGCTTTATGACGGTATAGAAGAGATGCTTGATAGTCTGTCAAAAGAATATAAGCTTTATTTGGCGACTTCAAAGCCTGAAAGAGAGGCAAAAAGAGTTATAGAGCATTTCGGGCTGGACAAATACTTTACATTTGTAGGCGGCTCAGACGGAGATTTTAACACAAAGAGAGCCACAAAGACAGCTGTGATTGAGTATGTGCTGGAAACAAACAAAATAATGGACAGGGGCTTTGCTATAATGGTGGGAGACAAGAGCCATGATATAGTAGGTGCAGGTAATGCAGGTCTTAAGAGTATCGGAGTACTTTACGGTTATGGCGGCTTGGAGGAGTTTGAAGGCGCAAATTACATTGTAAAGAATGTGGAAGATTTGAGAGATATGTTTTTATGTTAAAAAAAGGTGATTTGTTAAATATAGGATATTATGATTATGGCCAATATTTCACAGGAAGTCTGGAGGGCGTAAGATTCAGGCTGGGAAGAGATCCGCTTGAAAAGGTAAATTTTACGCCAAAGGATAAGAGGGGCGAGGCCAAGCTGAAACTGACAGTATGGCCTGAGCCCTTTAATTTTGACCATACTGAAGATGATAAGAAAAAATACCGGTATTTTGATTATACAGGTGAGGGCCTTAATGAGGCGATTGAATTTTTAAACAATATGGCTGATACATTAAAGTCGGATAAGGAGAAAGCATGGGAGATATAATCAGGGAAAAAAGAGAGCTTGCCTATGAGGGGGCAATAGTAAAGGTCTATAAAGACCATATGTTGATAGACGGCAGAAAAGCCGTATGGGATTATATACAACATAACGGTGCGGCTGCGGTAGTACCTGTACTTGAAAACGGAAAGATACTTCTGGTACGTCAGTACAGAAATGCGCTTAACAGATATACTCTTGAACTTCCCGCAGGAAAGGTTGATTCAAAGGATGAGCCCGGAAGAATATGTGCATTCAGAGAACTTGAAGAAGAGACCGGTTATAAAGTTGCTTCACCTGATGAGCTTGAGTTCTTGATAAGAATTGATACTATGGTGGCCTTCGGAGATGAGGAAATTGATATCTTTGTGGCAAAAAATCTTATTAAGAGTGAGCAGCATCTTGATGAAGATGAGAGCATTGATGTGGAAGAGTGGGCACTTGAAGATCTGGTGGATTTGATTTACAAGGGTGAATTGAAGGATTCAAAGACGGTAGCCGCTATTATCGCTTATAAGAATAAGTATAATTTATAGATATAGTCTTTCCTTATAACCAGAGCAAGAAAACATCTTATTGACCGGGAAAATATGAGATTGTAAAATATTTCCTATTGTTAATAATAGTTTTTAGAAAAGTCAGGTGAATTTATGAATATTGAAACATTATGTGTACACAGTCCAAATGAAGATAAGAATGCTCATGCATACGGTGCAATGACGGTGCCGATATTCCAGACGGCTACTTTCTCTCATCCGGGAGTAGGCGAAAGTACAGGATATGACTATTCACGTCAATCAAATCCTACAAGAACGGAGCTTGAGGACTGCATAAGTGCTATGGAAGGTGCTTATGATACGGTGGCTACCTCTACCGGAATGGCGGCATGTTCTTTGGTGCTTGAGCTTTTTAATGCAGGTGATCACATAATATCTCAGGAGGATATTTACGGCGGAAGTACCAGACTCTTTAATACACTTGGAATTGACAGAGGCAGAAAATTCAGCTATGTCGATACAACAAATCCTGAGAATGTAATAAACGCAATAAATGAAAATACAAAGGCTATATTTATTGAAACACCAAGCAATCCTACAATGCTTGTTACAGATATAAGAGAGATGGCAAAGATTGCAAAGAAACATAATCTTTTATTGATTGTTGACAATACATTTTTAAGTCCGTGTTTTCAAAACCCGATAAAGCTCGGTGCGGATATTGTTATCCACAGCGGTACAAAATATATTGCAGGTCACAATGATACTTTGGCAGGATTTATATGTACTGCAAATGAAGAATTATCTGAAAAAATCAGATTTATGTATAAGACAATCGGTCCAAGCCTTTCACCTTTTGACAGCTTCCTTGTACTTAGAGGACTGAAAACATTGGCAGTAAGAATGGACAGAATACAGGAAAATGCATTAAAGATTGCAAATTTCCTAAAAACAAATAAAAAGGTTACAAATGTATATTATGTAGGTTTGTCTGAGCATCCGGGATATGAGATAAACAAATCTCAGTCAAGAGGCTTTGGGGGAATGATTGCATTCACAACGGATACTGCCAAAACTGCAAGAGATGCATTTGAAAAAATTGAAATAATAAAATATGCGGAAAGTCTTGGCGGAGTAGAGTCTTTGATTACCTTCCCCATGATACAGACACATGCGGATGTACCGGTAGAGGTAAGAGAGAGACTTGGAATAACAGATACATTTTTAAGACTTTCTGTCGGAATAGAAAATGTCGACGATCTGATAAAGGATCTGGAAAGAGCATTGGAATAATAAGGGGGTTATATGTACGATTTTGATAAGATCATAGACCGAAAAGGTACAGACAGCTTGAAGTTTGACTGTGCAAAGCTTAGAGGTAAAAAAGGTGACGAGCTTTCACTCTGGGTTGCCGATATGGACTTTCCTGTGGCACAGCCGATTACAGACGCTTTGCAAAGAAGAGTTGACCATGGAATCTACGGATACACGGAAGTACAGTCCGACTATTTTGAAGTGGTAAAAAACTGGTTTGTAAAGAACTTTTCATGGGAACCTAAAAAAGGTACATTAGTTAAGACACCGGGAGTGGTATATGCCATAGCAATGGCTGTAAAGGCATTTTCAAAAGAAGGAGACGGTGTTATCATACAGCAACCTGTATACTATCCTTTCAGTGAGATGATACTCAGCAATAACAGAAAGCTTATCAACTCGCCGCTTGTAATTAAAGACGGCAGATATGAGATGAATTTTGAAGATTTTGAAAAGAAGATAGTGGAAAATCAGGTAAAACTTTTCATACTTTGCTCTCCACATAATCCGGTAGGTAGGGTTTGGAGTAAGGAAGAGTTAAAAAGAATAGGTGATATCTGTATTAAGCATAATGTGGTAATCTTCAGTGATGAGATTCATGCGGATTTTGTATATCCCGGAAATAAGCATACGGTATTTGCTTCATTGGGAGAGGAGTATGCGGCAAATTCGGTAATTGCTACAGCACCAAGTAAGAGCTTTAATATAGCAGGTCTTCAGGTTTCAAATATTTTTATAGAAAATAAGAAGCTTAAAGATGCTTTTAAAAATGAGATAGTAAAATCCGGATATTCACAGATGAATACTATGGGACTTGTAGCTGCAAGAGCTGCTTATGAGTCAGGACAGGAATGGCTGGATGCTGTAAGAGAGTATATAAAGGGAAATCTCGATTTCCTTAGAGACTATTTAAAAGAGAATATCCCACAGGTAAAACTTATAGAGCCGGAAGGCACATACCTTGTATGGGTGGATCTTAGAGAGCTTGGTCTTACCGAAGAGGAGAGAGAGGATCTGATAGTAAATAAGGCTAAACTTTGGATCGACTCAGGCGCAATGTTCGGAGTAGACGGAGAAGGATTTGAGAGATTTAATATCGCATGTCCGAGAGAATATTTGAAGATGGCACTTGACAGCTTGGCAAAAGCGATTAAAGGTTTGCAGAATTAATTTTACAAAATCTAATTATCACTTGACGGATGAGAGTGCCAGTGATATAATTTAGCCATATAGATGGGGAGGTTGTAAACAAGCCATTGTTTCAACCTCTTTTTTATAAATTCACTTTAGCACTCTTTAATAATAAGTGCTAATAAAGGAGGTTATATGATATTAATACCGACATATAATACGGTGGTTTTACCGGGTTCAAAAATATATTTCAGAAAAGACTATTTACAGGAGGCCGGTGTAGATAAGATATCTGTTGGCGAAAAGGTAACATTTCTCTACCTGAGAGAGCCGAAAGATAAAGATATTACAATGGAAGATATCTATCCTATAGCTGTTGCGGGACAGGTGCTGTCTGTAGATGATGAGGGTGGTGCCAACCTTGAGGCATTTAACAGAATAAATGTTGAATATATAGACTTTGATACTCAAAATGTTATTGGAGTACAAAGACCTGAGATAGACGATTTGGATCCTAATGATGCAAATGCAATGCTTGTCGGACTTAGAGATGAACTTTTAAGTTATGTTACCAAGTTTCAATGGGGACTTATGGCAAGAGGCTATGTACTGGCATGGAAGAATATGAATGAGGTGATGGTAGGACTTTCGCCTTTTATGAATATTACTCCTGAAGAAAAGTATGCTGTGCTGTCGGAGGATTCAACCAAAGCAAGAGCTGAGCTTATAGCTCAGTATGCCAGAGAGTTTATGGCTATAAATGAAGTAAGTGAAGAGGCAAAGCAGGCACAAAAAGAGCTTCATGAGAAGGCTTATAGGGAAGATGCTATCAAAAAGCAGATAAATTTCCTTCAAAAAGCCTTGGATGAGATGCATCCCGAAAACATTTCCGAAGTAAGAAAGTTTGAAGAAAAAATAGAAAACTCCGGAATGAATGAGACTGCAAGAAAAGAAGCCGACAATGTGCTCAATCGAATGAAGCAGGAGGGTAAGGACAGTCATGAGTATGGACTTCTTTACAATTATTTGGATTTTGTCACTTCTCTACATTGGAAAAAAGAAGAGCCGAAGGATATAGAGCTTGATAATGCTATGGAAGTCCTTGACAGAGAGCATTATGGACTTAAAAAGGTTAAAAAGAGAATTATAGAGCAACTGGCGGTGATGTCTCTAAATAAAAAGCAAAGCGGTTCAATACTGCTCTTTGTAGGTGCGCCGGGTACAGGTAAGACCAGTATCGGAAAGAGTATTGCAGAGGCACTTGGCAGAGAGTATGTAAGAATCTCACTCGGCGGTGTAAGAGATGAGGCAGATATCAGAGGACATAGAAGAACCTATATAGGTGCAATGCCCGGAAGAATAATGGACGGTATGAAAAAGGCAGGTACATCAAATCCTGTAATGGTACTGGATGAGATTGATAAGCTCGCATCATCATACAATGGAGATCCTGCAAGTGCACTTCTTGAAGTACTTGATCCCGAGCAAAACAATACTTTCACAGATCATTATATGAATGTACCGTATGATTTGTCAGATGTATTATTTGTATGTACCGCAAACTCTCTTGATACCATACCGGGACCACTTCTTGACAGAATGGAAGTAATCAGATTTACAGGATATACTGCACTTGAGAAGTTTTCTATTGCAAAGGATCATTTGATACCTAAGGCAAAGAAAAAGGCAGGTATCAGTGAGGACAATCTTATAATAGAAGATGAGACCATAAAAGCGCTTATAAACGGATATACTATGGAAGCCGGAGTACGTGGATTAAAGAAGCAAATAAGTGCTCTATGCCGACATGCCGCAGTTGAGCTTGTTAAGAACAATAAAGAAATATTGGATGTAAAGCCGGAAGAATTACAGGATTATCTTGATCAAAGACCTGTCAGACATGAGGGAATCTTAGAGAAGAAGCAGGCAGGAGTAGTTACAGGTCTTGCATGGACTGCTGTAGGCGGAGAAATACTCTTTATCGAGACAATACTTACAAAAGGCAAGGGCAAGGTGAAAATCACAGGTCAGCTTGGTGATGTAATGAAGGAGAGTGTGGATATTGCACTCAGCCTTGTAAAGTCTATGTATCCTGAAAGCTATGAAGTATTTGAAAAAAATGATATTCATATCCATGTACCGGCAGGAGCGGTACCAAAGGACGGACCGAGTGCAGGTATTACAATGACTACAGCGCTCTCATCACTTGTAAATAATATTCCGGTATCACCCGAGTATGCCATGACGGGAGAGGTTTCTCTAAGAGGAAATGTAATGCCAATAGGCGGACTTCCGGAAAAACTTATGGCTGCCGCCAGAGCGGGAATAAAGAAAGTATTTATTCCTGATGAGAATAAGGATGATTTAAAAGAAGTTGCAGAGGAAGTTTTGAATGAGCTTGAAATAATACCTGTAAAAAGAGTTGAAGATGTACTGAGCATTGTATTAAAATAAAGCTAATATTATAGGGATTTTGAAAATATAATTCCCCTGTTGTGTATATGAAAAGTGGAGGTACATATGCTTAGTTTCAAACATGATATTCCTACCAAATTGTATTTTGGTGAGGGACAGATTAAAAGACTGGCAAAATCATTGGAGCCTTTCGGTAAAAATGTTTTGCTTGCCTATGGCGGCGGCTCAATCAAAAAGACAGGGCTTTATGATGAAGTGATAAAGATTTTAAAAGAGAATAATTTCAATATCACCGAATGTGACGGAATAGAGCCAAATCCAAGAATAACTTCAGTAAAACGTGGAGTCAAACTTTGCAAGGAGCATAATATAGATGTGATCTTGGCGGTAGGTGGAGGAAGTACCATTGACTGTGCAAAGGCAATAGCGGTAGGATATTACTATGAGGGTGATGATCTTTGGGAAATGGTAAAAACAAGTTTTAGAAGAGCAAAAGCACTTCCACTTGTAGATATACTTACACTCAGCGCAACAGGTTCGGAGTTTGATGCCGGAGGAGTAATCTCAAATCTTGATACAAATGAGAAATTGGGTGCGGTATATACATATCCTGCAGTAAGTATATGCGATCCTACATATACTTATACGGTATCACCTTATCAGACAGCTGCAGGTAGTGCGGATATAATGAGCCACATATTTGAAGGATATTTTTCAAGAACACCGGACAGCGATTTAGCTGACGGAATAGCGGAGACTATATTAAAGTCCGTTATGAAAAACTGTAAGATTGCACTTAAAGATCCTACAAACTATTCTGCTAGAGCAAACCTTATGGCTAATTCTTCAGTAGCCTGCTCGGGAATCCCTGAGTATGGTAAACAGGAAACAGGATGGCCATGTCATGCAATGGAGCATGAGCTCTCCGCATATTATGATATTACTCATGGAGTAGGTCTTGCTATTTTAACCGTAAGATGGATGCGCCATATTCTTAATAAAGATGCAAGTGCTACAGAGAGATTTGTAAAATTTGCAAAGAATGTAATGGGACTTAGCGGTGATGATGAGAGAGCGCTGGCATTTGCCGGAATAGATGCACTTGAAAATTACTTTAAAGAAACAGGTATTCCTATGACTCTTACAGAGCTTGGTATTGACGATAAGCATTTTGTGGCAATGGCTGAGCATGCAAATACCGGAGGATATTTAAAAGATGCCTTCGTAGAACTTACAAATGAGGACATAGTTGAAATCTATAAGGCATGTTTATAGTATAAAACATATGGATACCGAGAAAACACTTGATTTATTCTTTAAAATACCGTAAAGTATCTAGCGTACTTGGTGAGTTCGAAACCTTCCTCACCTAAAACAAAACTAAAGGAGAAGATATGAAAAATACTACAACAAAAATGATGGCACAGGGTGCAGTCATAGCGGCAGTATATGTAGTGCTTACACTTGCATTTGCCCCTATCAGCTTCGGTGCTATCCAGTTCAGAATTTCTGAGGCACTTTGTATTCTGCCGTTTTTTACAGTGGCGGCAATACCGGGAGTAAGTATAGGATGCCTTTTGGCAAATATACTTGGCGGAGCGGCACTTCCCGATATTATATTCGGAACACTCGCTACACTTATAGGTGCAATATTAAGCTATAGACTCAGAAGTATTTCAAAATGGTTGGTATGTGTACCCCCGATACTTGCAAACGCAATTATTATTCCGTTTGTACTGAAGTATGCTTACGGTTTACCGGATTTGATACCTTATATGATGCTTACAGTAGGTGTTGGAGAAGTCCTTGCGGTAGGTGTTTTAGGTAATTTATTGATGCTTGCTCTTGAGCCGAAAAGTTCATTTATTTTCGGTCATGAAAACAAGGTCAGCCAAAAAGCTTAGAAAATAAAATTTTTTATAATGAATATCCTGACAAAGTCACAAGGACAAAATGCCTTGTATTTGTCGGGATATTTTTGTTTTTATTTAGAGATTAATTTTTTTGAAAAAAAATATGCATATTATTTACATTTCACTTTTTCCTGATATAATTTACTACAATATGTATATATAGATATTGTTTAGCCAATAAGTGCGATTAAAAAAATTAAAGTGCTTTATCTTCTTATGTCCGGATAAATTCAGAAGATAAAACACTTAAAAAATAAAATCAGGAGAAACAAATTAGTATGAAAAAAGCAATAAAATTTACTTTGTTGTTAAGCATAGCTATATGTGTTCAATTATTTTTTATTGCTCCAATTGCAAAAGCGGAGCAAAAAACATATACGGATAACGAAGTAAATATCAGCAAAAGAGACTTGATTATATTACTTGAAAAGCTTTCAGGCAACTTGGGATCCGACATAGCGGACATAGGAAATTACGCAAATGCGGATGAAGAGTATGTTAAAAGCTCTATAGAGAAATTAAAAGGACTAAATATAATAGATGAGCATGTATCATTTGCCAATCTTTATGAAAGTCCTAAAAAGGAAGAGGTCTATTACCTACTTGCAAAGTATATAGGTATTGAAGCGGCTGAGGGTAAAACAGCTTTTATTGATGACGAGAAATTACAGTCATGGTCAAGAGGCTATATAAAAGAACTTGAAAACCTTGGTGTTGTTGAAGGAAAAGATAAGAACTTTGAGCCCGGTAAAGTGTTAAACAGAGGTGAGTTAAGGGATGTAATTAAAGAGCTTTTCCTTACGATCATCAATACCTCTCAAAATTTTAAGGCGGATGAAAACAATAAGTCAAAGGCTTTTATAGTTGTCAATACCAATGATGCCGTTATAGAAAATATAAAAATACAGACTCCGATACTTATAAACCAAAAGTCGAGTAACGGAAGGTTAAGGATTATAAATTCAGATATAAGTAAAATATATATTGCCGCAGGAAGCCAAAACTTTGAGGTGCAACTTTCAAACTCAAAGTTACAATCGGCAAAAAGCCTCGGTAAAAATATTTCCTATACAAATTTGGGACCTGACGGGAAGGTAGGACCTTTGCCAAATCCGGAGGAGTATAAGCCTGAAGGCGGAAGATCGGTTAAGAGGATAATAAAGGGAAGTAGAAGTAACGGTTCATCAGACAGTTATTTCGGAAGCAATAATCAAAAAGAAAATAAAGCTCAAAGTGACAAAGAAACCGAAGAAAAAGTAACACCACAAAATAAAGATACAGTTAAGCCGGAGGAGAAAAAAAGTACCGGAAAGATTACTGAAAATAAGAAAACTCAGAGTGAAGTACTGCCCAAAGTAAATGAAGGTACCCCTAATGAAGGCGAAAAAAACAGTGCAGCGGAAAATTTGAGTGAAGACTTTATAGTACTGAACGAACATTTATATGCGGATAAAACATTAAAATATAAAGCCGTTAACGGAGTGATTCTTGAAGACAAAGCACTTATAGGACTTAAATTAAGCGGAGAAAATAACGGAGTAAAGCTTAATGTAAAGTGGGAAGGTGAGAGTCTTAATCAGGTGAAAAACGCTCAAAAAGGAGAATATAGGCTTGCTGTAAGCAGCTTAGAGGATCTTGTAATCAACGACAAGAACTATGGCAAGATAAAATTTATAGTTAAAATAATTAT
This sequence comes from Lachnoanaerobaculum sp. OBRC5-5, assembly GCF_000296385.1. Lineage (GTDB taxonomy): Bacteria > Bacillota > Clostridia > Lachnospirales > Lachnospiraceae > Lachnoanaerobaculum. The sequence goes on along the minus strand of NZ_JH815185.1, from coordinate 1,845,212 downwards.
AGAATAGGTGATTTATGAATAGAATAAGTAAAAAACTTGCCTTGTTTTGTGCCGTACTTCTTATAAATCCCTTGGTTTCTACAGCTAAGCCGGGATTTGCGGCACAAAATAACGGGGACAGAGTTTCAGAGTATGTAAAAGAGGCAGATAAAAAATTGAATTCGGCTGATAACGATGCCGAAAAAAATGAAGATAAGCCGAAAGAGCTTAGGCTTATAATAGAGCTTGATAAGGACTCCTTGATAGAAGAAGCCATAAATAAAGATATGGACTATGATAAACTGGATGATTCCTTTATAGATGAAAAAAAGCAGGAGCTGAAAGAAGATCAGGATAAGCTTGTAAAAGATATAAAAAATGAGGATATAAAGGCGGATACTAAGGAAGTAAGGCACTATGATACAGTATTTAACGGTATATCACTAAGTGCCGATGCGACTGAGATAGAAAAAATAGAAGCGCTTCCCGGAGTAAAAAGTGTTTATGTATCACAGGAGTTTCAAAGACCTTATCTTAAGTCATCCAACAGTATAATAGGTTCGGGATATGCGTGGAATACACTTGGATATAAAGGCGAGGGAAGTGTTATTGCGGTAATAGACTCAGGTATAGACTACAGACATAAGGCACTTAGACTGGATGAATCTGTACATCCTATGTATACAAAGACAGATATAGAAAAGATTATAGCTGAAAACGGATTAAAAGGCTCTTATTATTCGGATAAAGTACCTTATGGCTATAATTATTATGATTTTAATAAGAACTTACGTAACAGTTACGGTGTAATGCACGGTATGCATGTATCAGGAATAGCTGCCGCCAATGATATTGAGAGCGGGACTTTCGGAGTGGCACCTAATGCACAAATACTTGCGCTTAAGGTATTTTCAGATGACCTTGAGTATCCTACAACTTTTACCGATATTTGGTTGAAAGCCTTGGATGATGCTATAACATTGAAGGCCGATGTAATAAACTTAAGCCTGGGAACGGCAGCCGGATTTTCAATGGAGAACAGAGCTTATCCGGAAAATGAGGTTATAGAAAAGGCAAGAAAAGCCGGGATAGTAATTTCAGTTGCTGCCGGTAATGACGGAAATATTACTTCCGGAAATATAAATAATGTGGAGCCTTTAAAAGAAAATTATGATACCGCTTTAATTGCAAATCCTGCTGTAAATGAAGGAACTATAGCGGTTGCATCTATGGAAAATACTAAAAGGCATATGTATGTCATAAGGTGGAAGGACAGCTGGGATGCCTATGTAAATGAAGAGATGGATTTGCATAAAGGAGAAAATCCGAAAAAGATTATAAGTGCAGATATATTTGATTTAAAAAACGCTAAGCAAGAGCTTATTAAAAAAGAAAATATAGAAGGTAAGCTTGTACTCTTTGAGATTCCTACAACAAAAGACAGCTTAGGATTCGGTGATAAACTTGAGGCAATAGCTGAATTAAAACCTGCCGCCATTGTTTTTTACAACAACAGGAGCATGGCTGAGCAGATAGGCGGTAATCTTGAAGTTCCGGGTAATGCGGGAAAGCTTACCTGTATCCGTATAAAAAGAAGTACCTATGATAAGTTAATGGAGGAATACGGTTATAATAATAATCTGAGACCTGAGATATTTACTGAAATGACGGATGTCGACAATGTAGCGGGAGGAAGCGTTTCAAAGTTTTCTTCATGGGGGCCAACTCCGGATCTTAGAATTAAGCCGGAGATAACCGCTCCGGGAGGACATATATACTCAATTGTTGAGGACGATAAGTACAAGGATATGTCCGGTACTTCAATGGCTGCTCCTCAGGTAACGGGAGCTACAGCCATACTTAAACAATATATAAAGGCAAAGAATATACAAACAGATAACAGTTCGGAATTTATAAAACTTTTACTTATGAATACCGCAACTCCTTTAAAGGATGAGGGAATATTTGAAGATATACCCTACTTTGTAAGACAACAGGGAAGCGGTGCTCTAAATATTGAAAATGCCTTAAAAACCACTGTAGTAGTAAGGGCACAGGGAACCAATGACAATATAGCCGACGGAAAGCTCGAGCTTAAAGAACTTAAGGATAAAAGGTTTGATGTCAAACTCAGTCTTGAAAACTTTGGTGACAGTACAAAAAGCTATGATATAAATTCAGTTGCACTTTATGAGCCCACAGACGGTACATATAGGTTGCAAAGATCTGAAATATTACATTCAAATGAGTCTAATATAAGCAGAGAGATAAGCGTGGAAGCACATTCATCCGCAAGTATAGATTTCACTATGGATTACTCGGATGCGGAAAACCTTGAAGAGGATAACTTTATAGAAGGTTTTATAAGTCTTAAGGACAAAGAGGGTATATCAAATCTTAATATACCTTTCCTCGGATTTTACGGAGATTGGGGTAAACAAAGAGCTATAGATGCATTTCAGCTTCCTGAGATCGGAAGTGAAAAAAGAAATGTACAATTTTTTGTAAATAAAAATGCCGGAGTAAGCTCTTCAATGCTTGGAACAAGTATGATGCTTAAACTTCCACTGTACAATAATGAAATATATTTTTCGCCGAACAGTAAGTACTATCCCGATGTTGCGGCAAGAATAGCACCACTCAGAAATATGGAGCAGGTAGAGTATTCGATACTTGATGCGAAGACAGAGGAAACTTTAAGAGTTTTAGGAGTTTCAAAGCAGGTAAGGAAGCTTAGCAGACTTTCGGTCAATAAAAGCTTTAAGTTTATGCCGGAGTCGGTATGGGACGGAAAAATCGGTGAAGGAATTGCAGAGGACGGTACCGAGTACATATATTGTATAAAGGCAAAGCTTAATACTAATAATGTAGGAGGCAACGGAGAACAGGTCTATAAATTCCCTGTGCGTGTGGACAGCATGGCTCCGAATCTAAGCACGGCTAGTGAAGTGCAGGTGAATGATATTGACGGCAATATGAAGGAGATAGTATTTAATGTTCATGATAAGGGCATAGGTATAGAGAATGTATATTTGCAGTCGATAAGATATGCACAGGATGATAAGGCCGATACAAGTATAAGATACGGAAAATCCTTTGTTATAAGATTCCAAGATGAACCTGTGAAGGACGGAAAGGAACTTGTAAAAGTTGAAGACGGCAAGCTTAATATACCTGTAGAAGCGGTACCGGACAGTCCAACCGCAAGAGGGGAAGTATATGTTTATACCAACGGTTACAGAAATTCGGATATTGAAGTACATTGTCCGTATTTTGCGGATACTTCAGATCTTATAATAGATGCCGTTGACTATATGGATAATAAAAGCAGAACCACTCTTTCAGATGTCAGAGAAGGCAATTATAATCAGATTAATTTCCTTAACTTTTTTGACTATATAAGCAATAAAAATGCAAGCGTTTATGTAAACGATATAAAACTTGATGATATGACTTACAGTCTGATAGAAAAGGAAGCGGTGATTAGGATAAAGTTGGCGGATGAAGAGTCACATTTGCATAAACTTACTTTGAAACATGATAATATCGAAGAAAATATAATTTTGGATAATAAAGTAAATTCCGAAATATCAAAAAAATATAATTTCAAATATGATGAGGACAAGCTTTGTTATGAATTTACAATAAATCCTGTTGAAACAAGCTTTGATATTATAACAGTATTTAGAGACGGAAAGCCTATGCAAAATACTCATGAGAGAATAGAAGAAGCAGGTATTACAGATATTACAATTAATAATGCTACCGCATCAAATGCGGAAAGAAAGCCATATCCTGCAGTATTCCTTAAAACACCTGAGTTTTTTGATGTACTTGGCAATACAGAAGGTGAAGAAAAGCAGATAGATGTATCAGGTTTTGTAGGATATGTGGACGAGGATGACAGTGTAGAAAGTGTGCAAATAAAGCTTGTAGATAATGAAGGAAATGAACTTTCAAGTCCGATAAATATAGGAAAAGAGGATCTTGTAAAAAGCAATATTATCTACAAAAAGAACGGAAATGTAATATATAAGGGAGAGGCATATTCTTTTGAAAGTAAACTGAAACTTGAAGCATTTAATGTTAATATAAAAGTTGAGGTAAGTACTAAAAACGAAAAATCGGCAAGTATGGTAAGAAGATTATTCTACGATAAGATAAATCCTTTTATTGATTATAAGGTCTATGAAAGAGAGCTTGATTCCGATACGGTAAAAATAAAGGTTCGCTCACGTGATAATTCATTTAAATTAAGTCTCTATAACGGAGACTCACTTATAGATACTGACGATAAAACCTCAATTTCTTATATTGAAGGTAAAGACGGTAATACTACGCAGATAGTTACACAAATAGAAGTTCCGCTAAAAGAGGGGCAAAACAGTATAAAAATAAGTGCCATAGACCTTGCCGGCAATAAATCGGAAAAGACCATATATATTTACAGAGCAAAAAATAATTAGTACATAAAAAGGAGAGTCGAGTAAGGCTCTCTTTTTTATATTTTGCACAATCTATCTTGCCATATATCGACCGAACAACTATTCCATATTGCGTGTAAAGCGTTTGAGGGTTATAATTTATATAAAGACGGAGAAAGGAGAAATTTATAAATAACTTTTATAAATGATAGTTTAGCCATCAAAGTCCCCAATATAAAAGTTAAAATTCTAAAATTCAATTTCTATGAAATAAACCTGTCAATCTGCAGAACAGGAAATCATAGTATTCTAAATGATTATTCAATCTGAAAATCCCAAATACGATTTTTACATACAAAAATATATAAAAATACTACCTAAAGCAAAGCCCACGCAGGTTATAGCGAGTATATAAGTTGCAGACAGATATGTTTTTATATATTTTATAAAAACCGTCTGAATCCATGTAAAAATCAAATAAAGAATGGTTTATAACTGCGAAGTATCAATGAAAGAAGTGTCACAGTTAAGGCTTACTAGGTAGCCGCTCATTGATACCTAACATATTGAAAAATAAAGAAAGCCATGTAAGTATAACTGTCAGGATATGAGATATATTTTGGCAGTTTTTGTATTAGATATTTATATTGTTGTTTCTTGAAAAAATAAATAAAGTAAAAATATTGACAAGTACGCATAAAGTACGTACAGTATAAATGATATCAGGAGAAAGTGATGAAGCGTAGAGATTTAATAAGAAAGCTGGAAGAGGCAGGATTTAAACTCAAACGACATGGAAAAGAATATGATATTTTTGAAAGAGGAGAAGATGAATCTGAGACAGTACCAAGACATCGTGATATAAATGAAATCACTGCAAAGGGGATATTAAGGAAATGGGGAATAAAATAGATACCAATCGAATTTTGTCAAGATGTTTAAGATTAAAAGGAGTAAGAAAATGAGAGTTGTATATCCAACATTGATTGAGAGGTCGGATGATATTTACTTAGTATTTGTTCCGGATTTGATGATATATACAGAGGGCAAAGATCTGCCGGATGCTATTGAAATGGCTAGAGACGCTATAAGCTTAAAGTGTTTAAGTATTGAGGATAGCAAAAAAGAAATTCCGGGACCGTCAAATTATGAAAAGGCTATAGATTTAGCTAAGAGTATTCATGAGGGTGAAAGCTTCGATTATACAAAAGGTATAATTACAACTGTAGATGCAGACTTAACAAGATACAGAAAAAAACTGGATAAGAAAATGGTTAGGAAAAATTTGACTATACCGAGTTGGATGAATGTTGAGGCAAAACGGTTGAACTTAAATATTTCAAGAGTTTTACAAGATGCACTTGAAGAAAGGTTTCATGCATTAAATTAGTATATATAAAAGAAAGCCATGTAAGTATAACTGTCAGGATGTTAGATATATTTTGGCAGTTTTTTTATTGGAAGTTGTGATTAATCAAAGATTTGTTTTTAACTTTTGACTATATTATTATAATTATATTTGATACAATATGACGATATAAGTTTTGAATCTGTTTAATCTTACATAAGTTATTATGATATTAAACATTCAATTATTTTGAAAGAAAAGAGAGTATGAGTTATAAAAATATAAGGAAAGAATGTGAAGAGTTATGGGCAAAAAAAATACTATGTACTGAGTAAATCACATAAGGAATATCTCCGGATAAGAGAGTACCTGAAAGGGAATGAATTGGATGCTTCATTTCTGAAAGAGAAAATACAAAAAATAAAAGACATGAATGAGAGCAGGAAAGATTTCAGTAATGCCGTTCTTCATGTGTGGGGATATTTAAAAAAAGATGCAAGTGCCATAGAAAAACAGGAACTGTTTGATAGAT
>NZ_JH815185.1:1550390-1835424 GCF_000296385.1 Lachnoanaerobaculum sp. OBRC5-5 | reverse complement strand
GAGACTATGGCATGAAAAAATTATACATTTATTGCCTAAAAATTTGCCTATAAAAATATTCTCTTAAATATTTATACATATTTATAGTATATAATAGTGAATACTTTACAATAACTTATTTTATATGGAGGAAAAGTGAAGAAGAAGGTTTTAACAGGTATTGTTGTAGTTCTATGTATCATGCTTGGAATTATATTTATATCAAGAGAAATGGACGGAATTATAGGGTCAAAGGAGAAGGTTACGCAGGCGCAGTTATACCAGGTTGAGGGTGATGATGTAGCGCTTGTATACAATTATTCTTTGCAAAAGGCCAAAGCAATATATAAAGACGGAGTGGTATATGTACCTCTAAATTGGACCAGAGCCATACTCAATGATAAATTTTATTACAGTGATGATGAAAAGCTTCTTTCATACGCTTTGCCTACAGAAATAGTATATGCAAATTTTGAGAATGTGGATAATAACGGAAAGCCGCTTTTGCTTGAATCTGACGGAAAGGTTTATCTGTCTATTGAAACTATAAAGGCTTACACAGATATTTGGGTAGACTCATATACTGACAGTGAAATTAAAAAGGTATATATCAATAATACTTTCGGTAAATATGATGTTGCCACAATAAAGTCAAAGTCCGGACTGAGAGTGAATGCCGACAATTGGTCTGCAAGTATAGAGGGTATAGAACTTAAGAAAGACGAAAATGTTACAATAGTGGAGCAAAATGAGAAGTGGTATAAAGTTTTCACACAAAGCGGTTTGATGGGATATGTAAAGAAAAATCACTTGAAAAATTTCACACGGGCCGAAAGACAAAGTGCATTTGTAAAGCCGGAATATACTTCCATATCAATGGATGAGAAGGTAGTTCTCGGATGGCATCAGGTAACGACAACTGCCGCAAACAGCGGTATGGAAAAGGTTGTTGCAAATACAAGCGGGATGAATGTAATATCACCGACATGGTTCAAACTTTCAGATAATAAGGGAAATTATACCTCTATAGCAAGTAAGGATTATGTGGATGCGGCACATAAAAAGAACTTACAGGTATGGCCTTTAATTGATAATTTCAGTAAGGATATCAGTACATTAAAGATATTGTCTTCTTCTGCAAACAGAAAGAATCTTATTTCAAATCTGATTGCGGATGCAAAGAAATATGGCTTTGACGGAATAAATATAGACTTTGAGTCGCTCACACAGGACAATGCACCGCATTTTATTCAGTTTATAAGAGAGCTTTCCGTTTCATGCAGAAACAATAAAATAGTATTAAGTGTGGATGTTCCTATTCCGGCATCCTACAATATGTATTATGAGAGAGATGAGCTGGCTGAAGTTGTGGATTATGTAATAAACATGGGATATGATGAGCATTACAGCGGATCTGATGAAGGAAGCAGTGCTTCTATAGACTTTGTAAAAAATTCCATTACAGACAGCCTTACGGAAGTACCTAAGGAAAAACTTATAAATGCTGTTCCGGTATATACAAGAGTTTGGACCAAGGAAAACGGTAAGGTTACATCAACGGCACTCGGAATGGTAGGAGCGGCTACATGGGTTAAGGAAAATAATGTAAATCTTACCTGGGACGATGAGGTAGGCCAGTACGTAGGGCAAACCACAGTGGGAAATGCCACCAAGTACATATGGATGGAAGATGAGCGTTCTATGAAGCTTAAAATGGATGCGGTAAAGGAAGCTGATTTGGCGGGGGTAGCAGTTTGGAAACTGGGACTTGAACCGAAAGAAATCTGGGATATAATATCATTTAAATAATATTGGATATTTAAAATAAAATGTAGTAATATATAATTGTTTGCAAAACTTCAGTCATATTGATGTGGCTGATTTTTTGTGCAATTTTGAGTAATGAAAGGGTAGTAAAGTGAAAAAGAATAAATTTGTCCCGACAGTTTTGGGGCTTACCATGTTGATGTCCTTTAATGCCTATGCAGGTACAAAAGGATGGACATTAGAAAATAACAAATGGAAATATTATAAAGAAGATAAGGCTTTAAAAGCTTGGCAACAGATAAATAATAACTGGTATTTCTTTAATGAAGACGGAAGTTTAAAAACCGGCTGGTATATGGATGCTTCAAATAATTGGTATTTTTTGGACAGCAGTAAAACTTCCAATGAGGGAGTACTTTTATCAGGATGGCAGTGGATAGACGGATATTGCTATTATTTTGAAGGAACAGATAATACTACATTTGGAAAAATGTATTCAAATACTGCTGTCAGCGGATATAGAGTTGATGCTTTAGGAAGATGGATTAATGAAAGCGGAACAGAGTATTATGAAGCCGGTAAGGGGATAAGTACAGGTAATGCTTCACAGAGCTCATCGAATACAGCAAAGAAACAAGGTACTGCAGTTGGTTCGGGAAAAAGTAGTGGAAGCGGAGGCTTGGGCAAGGGCGGAAGCTCCGGTAAAAGCGGAGGCTGGGGTAGAGGTGGAAACTTAGGAAAAAGCAGCGAATCAGATAGTCGGGGAAAGGGTGAAAGTTCAGGTATAAGCGGCGGACCAGATAGCCGGGACAAAGGTGAAAGCTCCGATAAAAGCGCCGGCTCAAATATTGGCGAAAATACCGGAAGAAGCGATGGATTAAGCGGATTAAATCAAGGAGAAAAAAGAGAAGAAAGCAGAATATTAAGAGAATCAAAAAAGGACGGAAGTTTCAGTAAAAGTGAAGGCTCGATAAGTCAAAGAAAAGAATTAAGCCCGGATAAAGATGATACCCAAAAGCCGAATGAGAGCCCTGTAAAGCCTGCTACATCTTCAAATGTAGAGATACCGAAAGAAGAGGAAAAACAGAATACTCCTCCAAAGAATAATAAAAATCCCGAAACGGAAAGAAAAGAGAGCACACAGGACAGGGCTGAAAAGATAAAAGAATCATTGATTACTCCGGAGAATAACAATGTTGTTCAGTATACGACTGAAGACGGTGAAATCAGAACCATTATCTGGGTAAAGGGAATTAACGGTCCTTTTATGGGAGAAGGCGGAGATTTTCATAAAGAGATTATACAAGGCGGTAAAGATACTTATGTAACATATACTGTACCATATTCAAGCGGAGACGGATGGTATGATGTTAATAAAACGACAAGCGGTGGAAATATCGATATAGATAAAAATCTTTGCTTTGCGGCGGTATCATCAAATATGCTTCATTGGTGGTTTGATCAAAATATTGAATATGTTGACAGATATATAGAAAAAAACGGAGATATAATTCGTGCAAACAGAAAACTTTCAGATTTAAAAACTTCTTTTGAAAGTCCGGAAAACAGTAAGTTATTTGAACTTTATAAGGTACTGTACGGATATAATGAGAGAGGCTTTTATTCGGATCTTTTGATGGATTTGTTCATTAACGGATATACTCCAAAAACAACGGGTGCTACTAATATAGAGAGTGACGACCTCATTCCAAATAATAACGGCGGATTTTTCTATGATGTTTTTAAAGGGGAAAAACTTACAGACCGTACCTATGGCGGAAACTATGAATCCTTAAGTAATCTTCTTAAAGAAATTCTGGGTAATGGTGGAATAGTAGGAGTTTCTCATAAAGTGTTTTCAAGGAGTAATCATATTGTAACTTTGTGGGGTGCGGAATATGATTTGAACGGAAAGCTGAAAGCTGTATATGTCAGTGATTCTGACGATCAGGATGAAAGAAATGTAGGTATGAAACGTTATGAAATCCGAAATGTCGGGGGAAGGGCAAAATTATCTACAAACGAGACTGATAAGTCTGCAGGTGCTGAGGTAGGCTATCTTCATATCCTGTATCAAGGAACAAATCAGTGGAATAATTATTTTAGATAATAACAAAGGTCTGAATCTTACACAAGTAATCTTGTGATATAGATTCAGACCTTTTATTATACAAAATTATACTATCTTAGAAATATTTTTTGAAAGAATTTCATCAAGCTCGGTTGAGAATTGTCCGTTTGAAATTAAAACGTCAATATCCCTAAAATCTGTGAGTTTAAAAAATCCTCCTGCTTCTTCCTTTGTGTTGTCGCAAAGAAGTATAGTCTTGTTTGCATTTTCTATCATACTCTTTTTGACAAGTCCCTGAGAATCATCACCCTCAAATATACCCTTTGTATTGATGGCTTTACAAGAAATAATCGCAAGCTCAGCATTGAAGTTTTTGATAAAGCTTGAAGCAAATTCTCCAACTATGGACAAACTTTTATGTTTTAATACACCGGGACACAGAAAACATTTCAAATCCTGTGCATTTGAAAGTTCATTTGCGATATTGATACCGTTGGTAATAATAGTGATATTATGCCTTAATTTAAGCAAAGGAGCCAGCTGACAAACAGTAGATGATGAGTCTAAAAATATAACCATACCGTCCTTTAAAAGCGGTGCTGTCTTGCCTGCAATAATCTGTTTTTTATCCAAATTTTCTATCCTTCTCATACCGATAGGGCTTTCATTGGCTGATTTAACAATCACAGATACATAGCCGTGGGACCTCTTAACAATACCTTCTTCTTCCAGTGCAATCAAATCTCTTCTTATAGTAGAGCGTGAAGCAAAAACTCTATGACATAAGCCGTCTATACTTGATATACCGTTGCTCTTATTTAAAACATCAAGTATCTGTTGTTTTCTTCCATTCGAATCCATAAATAATCCTCTTACTTTTATTTTACAGTAACTTCCGTTAAGCAAATACCGGAGTTGCCGACAGGTTTGAACAAAAAAATTCACACATGAACATTATAGCATAAAATAAAAAAAAGTATTCAAGAATATATCCATATATATATTTTTATTATTAAATGTGTTATATTGTATTCACTGAAAAACATTTTCGGCAATGTTTCGTAGATATGAAAATAAAAACAAAAAAGAAAAAGTTTTGGAATTTTTTGGGGGTTATAGCATGTCTCCGAAAGATTGCCGATTTTATTATTGAAAGTTGGTGAAGTATGAAAAGAGTATTGGCTTTCGATATGGGAGCGACATCCATCAGAGGTATTATCGGATATGTTAAGGATGGAAAACTTGTAACTGAAGAAGTTATGAGAATGGCCCATAGTATAAAGAATAAAAACGGAAGATTGTATTGGGACTTTGATGCTATTTTAGAAAAAATAGTAAGTACTATCATTGAGAACAAGGATGTATCATGCATCGGTATTGATACATGGGGTGTTGACTTCGGAGTGATAGACAAGGACGGAAAACTGATAGACATTCCATTCTCCTATAGAGATGAGAAATATGCTGTAGGAAGAGAAGAAGCGAAAGCAAAGATAAGTGAGCTTGAAATATTCAAAAATTCCGGAAATCAGATAATGACCATAAATACAATATTCCAGTTGCTTACATTAAAGAAGTTAAATCCTGATATATATGAAAAAGCGGATAAGATGCTTATGATGCCGGATTTGATTTTCTATATGCTTACAGGAAAGAAAATAGGAGAAGAAACTATCTGGTCTACAACAGGACTTTATGATATGGGACAGAGAAAAGTTTCAGACACTATATTTGAGAAACTTGAACTTAAAAAGAGTTTGGTTCCGGAGATTGTAAAAGCTACAGAAGTAGTCGGAAATACAAAAGATTCCGGAATAGAGGCATTAAGGGGACTTTCAATCGATGTGATACCGGTATGTACTCATGATACTGCAAGTGCACTTCTTATGACAGACAGCTTTCTGGACGAGGACAGTATGTTCTTAAGCTGTGGAACATGGTCACTTATAGGTAGCGTGGTGGATAAATGTATCATAAACGAAGAAGCTTATGAGAACAATCTTACAAATGAATTGGGATTTGACTCAAAGCCTATGTTTTTCAAAAATATCACAGGACTTTATCTGTTGGAAAAGTACAAAGCGCAGCTTGAAGCAAAGCTTGGCAAAAAGATTCCATTTGATGATATCAGTGATTATGTAAACAAACTTGATAAGAAACTTTCACTCATAGATATGGATGCGGAAATATTTGCAAAAGAGGGTATTGATGTAAAGAGTGAGATTGATAATTTTATAAGAAATCAAGGCGGTGATACTCCTGAACATGACTTTGACTATTTTGCGGTTATTTATGAGAGCATGGTAGCAAAGTATATGGAAGTAAAAGCCGACATTGAAAAGATTTTAAATAAGAATTTCAAGAAGATCCATATGATCGGGGGCGGTGCTAAGTCAAGCGTACTTACATCTATGATTGCAAATAAAATGGGGGTAGATGTAAAGGCGGGACCTTACGAGAGTTCAGCTCTTGGAAATATTCTTCTTTCACTATTACATCTGAATGAAGTAAAAGATTTAAAAAGCGGTATTGAATTGATCTTAGGATCATGTGAGATAAAAAGAATAGATTCAAAATAATAAGGAGGGAATTATGAATCATCCAAAGATAGGTATCAGACCTACAATCGACGGCAGATGGGGCGGCGTTAGAGAGTCACTTGAAGAACAGACAATGGGAATGGCAAAAAGAGCGGCTAAACTTATAGAGGACAACCTTAGATATCCTGATGGAGAAAAGGTAGAGGTTGTAATATCACCTACAACTATCGGTGGCGGTGCAGAGGCTGCTGTTTGTGAAGAGTTTTTTGCAAATCAGAATGTAGTGGGAACACTTACAGTTACACCATGCTGGTGCTACGGAACAGAGACAATGGACTTGAATCCGAACACAATCAAAGCTGTTTGGGGATTCAACGGAACAGAGAGACCGGGTGCTGTTTATCTTGCGGCAGTTATGGCGGCATATGCACAGAGAGGACTTCCTGCATTCTCAATTTACGGAACAGAAGTTCAGGATAAGGATGAAACAACTATCACAGCAGACGTTGCAAAGAAGATCTTAGACTTTGCAAGAGGAGCGGTTGCTGTCGGTATAATGAAGAATAAGTCATATGTAAATATCGGTTCAGTATCTATGGGTATTGCAGGCAGTGTGGTAAACGTAGACTTCTTACAGAAGTATCTCGGAATGAGAACCGAATGGGTAGATATGACAGAGGTTCTTAGAAGAATTACACTTGGTATCTATGATCATGAAGAGTTTGCAAGAGCTCTTGCATGGGTAAAGGAATACTGCAAAGAGGGTATGGATATCAATGCAGGTAAGGACTTCCCTGAGATAATCAAGAAATCAAGATATATTAAGGATGACGAGCAGTGGGAATTCTGCGTAAAGCATGCAATGGTAGTAAGAGATATCCTTGAAGGAAATCCGAAGCTTGCCGAAATGGGATGGCATGAGGAGTCACTTGGAAGAAACGGTATTGCAGGCGGATTCCAGGGACAGAGAATGTGGACAGACTGGCTTCCAAACGCAGACTTTACAGAGGCTATTATGGCTTCAGGTTTCAACTGGAACGGTAAGAAGATGCCGACACCGTTTGCAACAGAGAATGATACATTAAACGGTGTAGCTATGATGTTCGGATGGCTTTCTACAGGAAAGGCTCCTATCTTCTCAGACGTTAGAACATACTGGTCACCGGATGCGGTAAAGAGAGTCAGCGGAAAAGAGCTCAGCGGATATGCTAAGAACGGTATCATCCACCTTATCAACTCAGGTGCAAGCTGTCTTGACGCAAGTGCGGCAGCTAAGGATGAGAACGGTAACGGAACAATGAAGGAATGGTGGAACCTTACAGATGAAGATGTTAAGGCATGCTGTGAGGCTACAGACTGGTGCAGAGCCGATTATGAGTACTTCAGAGGCGGCGGTTTCTCATCACACTTTAAGACATCAGCAGAGATGCCTGTTACTATGATAAGAGTAAATATGGTTGAAGGTGTAGGACCTACACTTCAGGTAATAGAAGGACATACATGTGTACTTGATGATGATGTACATAGAATCCTTGATGAGAGAACAAGCAAGACTTGGCCGACAACATGGTTCGCACCGAAGATTGGCGTAGGCGCTGCAGATTCAGTATACAATGTTATGGCTAAGTGGGGTGCAAACCACGGTGCAACAGTAGAAGGACATGTAGGAGACAGACTTCTTACATTGGCTTCAATGCTTAGAATCCCTGTAGCATTCCACAATATTGAGGACGAGAGAATATTCAGACCACATTCATTTAACGGATTCGGAACAGCTGATTTAGAGGGACAGGACTACAGAGCATGTGCTTACTACGGTCCGCTTTATAAGTAAAAATTAAATACAGGAGGGCAGTATTGCCCTCTTGATAGTAAAGGGGAAAAAATATTATGTTGATGGAGAAGGAAAGACTGCTTCTAATAGAGTACGGAAAGAAACTTGTAAAAGCGGGACTTACCAAGGGAACAGGTGGTAACCTGAGTATATTTGACAGAAAGAACGGACATGTGGCAATCACTCCTTCAGGAATAGATTTCTTTGAGATACAGCCTGAGGACATAGTTATCATCGATGTTGACGGAAATGTGATAGAGGGAAACAGAGTTCCTTCATCAGAGTGGGCAATGCATGTAATGCCATATAAGTACAGAGATGATATCGATGCTGTTATTCATGCTCATACAATGTATGCAACCGTTATGGCTTGTCTCAGACAGGAACTTCCTGCAACTCATTATATGATCGCTGTAGCAGGTGAGAATGTAAGAGTGGCTGAGTATGCTACATACGGAAGCCCTGAGCTTGCAAAGAATGCTTTTGAAGCAATGAAGGACAGAAAAGCTGTTATTTTGGCAAACCATGGAATTCTTGCAGGTGCAAATGATTTGCTTAACGCTTTCAATATTATAGAAGAAATTGAGTACTGTGCCGAAGTTTACACCAAGGCTAAGGCTATCGGTGAGCCGGTAATATTACCTCACGAAGAAATGACTCTGATGGCAGAGAAGTTCAAGACATATGGTCAGAGGGTTAGTATCAAAGATAAATAGGAGGGAGATCTTATGTCAGCATTACTCACAATGAAAAATATAAAGAAATCTTTCTCCGGAGTTGCAGCATTAAAAAATGCCGAACTTGAACTTAATAAGAGTGAAGTAGTAGCACTGATGGGTGAAAACGGTGCCGGAAAATCAACTCTTATGAAGATTTTGACAGGAATATATTCTAAGGATGAGGGTACTGTAACTTTTGAAGGAAAAGAAGTAGAGTACAAGTCTGTATCCGAATCTGAAGAGGCGGGAATTGCAATCGTACATCAGGAATTAAATATGATGAACGATCTGACAGTGGCACAGAATCTTTTCATCGGAAAAGAGAGAAAAAAAGGAATCTTTATAGATGATGCAAAGATGGCTGAGGATGCCAGAGAACTGTTCAAAAAGCTTAATGTAGATATAAATCCTAATGTAAAAATAGGAAGTCTTACTGTAGGAAAGCAGCAGATGGTGGAGATTGCAAAGGCTATCTCAACAAATGCAAAGGTTATAGTTTTTGATGAGCCTACAGCAGCGCTTACAGATTCCGAAATAGAAGAGCTTTTCAAAGTTATAAACGATTTGAGAGCTAAGGGTACGGGAATAATTTATATCTCACACAGAATGGACGAAATTAATGTCATCTCGGACAAGGTTATTGTTATGAGAGACGGAGAATATGTAGGCACTTTGGTAACAAAGGAATGTACAAAAGACGATATCATTAAGATGATGGTCGGAAGAACAGTCTTTATGGAACCAAAGACCAAATCTGATGTAAGTGCGGATGCGGAAGTTGTACTCAGATGTGAAAATCTGAACAGAGGAAAGTACGTAAAGAATGTTTCCTTTGAGCTGAGAAAGGGTGAGATACTCGGTTTCTCAGGACTTATGGGTGCAGGAAGAACGGAAGTTGCAAGACTTATCTTCGGTGCGGACCCGATGGATTCCGGTAAGATATATATTCACGGTAAGGAAGTAAGTATAAAATCCACAAAGGATGCCGTAAATGCAGGTATCGGTTATCTGTCAGAAGACAGAAAGAGATATGGACTTTTGGTAGATAAGTCTGTAGAAGAGAACACCTGCCTGTCTTCACTTGAAAAATTCACAAAAGGACTGTTTATAGACGGGTCAAAGTCAAAAAGTGTCAGTGAAAAATATGTTCAGGAATTAAGAACCAAAACACCAAGTGTTACACAGATTATAAAGAAACTTTCAGGTGGAAACCAGCAGAAGGTCGTTATAGCGAAGTGGTTGGTAAAGGATTCTGAAATATTGATATTTGACGAACCTACAAGAGGTATAGACGTAGGTGCAAAGAGTGAAATATATGATTTGATGGAAAGATTGGTTAAAGAAGGCAAATCCATAATAATGATTTCATCGGAATTGCCGGAAGTACTCAGAATGAGCGACAGAGTCGTAGTAATGTGTGAAGGCAGAATAACAGGTTGTCTTGACATTTCTGAGGCCAGTCAGGAGGGAATCATGACATGTGCAACAAATAGACAGGGGGCAAAATAATGAACCTAAAAAAGATTTTTTCAAATCAGCAGGCAGTGGTTATCGCCGCGCTGGTAGTAATATGTATAGTGTTTTCACTGTTAACAGATAAGTTCTTACAAGCTACAACATTTACAAACATTTCAAAGTCTGCTTACTATGTAGCATTTATGGCAATCGGAGTTACTTTCGTTATTGCTACAGGCGGTATCGACCTTTCAATAGGTACAGTTGCTATATGCTCTGCACTTATAGGCGGAACCTTTATGGAAAAAGGTACACCGATGTTTGTTGTTATATTGATAATGCTCTTGGTTGGAGCCGTATTCGGACTTATAAACGGTATTTTGGTATCACATTTTGAGTTGCCGGCATTTATCGCTACACTCGGAACCATGATGGTATCAAGAGGCTTGGGCTCAATCGTATCAAAGACAAAGACAATATCATTCCCGCAGGGAAGCAGTGCAGGTGCTTGGTTTAGAGAGATATTCATGGTAACAAAGGATGGCGGCATCCTTCCAAAGAATTTCCCTACAGGATTTATACTTTTGGCAGTATGTGCAGTAGTAATGGCAGTAGTGCTTAACAAGACAAGACTTGGAAGATATATTCTTTCAATAGGTTCAAACAAGGAAGCTACAAGACTTTCCGGTATTGATGTAAAAAAATATGAGACACTTGCTTATGTATTCTCAGGTGTGTTCGCAGCACTTGCAGGACTTGCATATGTAGCGGTATTCTCAACAGCACAGCCAAATACAGGTAACGGATTTGAGCTTGATGCTATCGCGGGAGTAGTTATAGGTGGTACATCACTTTCAGGTGGTGTCGGTTCAATCGTTGGAACAATTATAGGTGTGTTTATCATGACAGTACTTAAGATCGGTTTCCCATACATCGGAGTACAGTCACATTATCAGCTCTTCATCACAGGAATCATATTAGTATTCGCTGTGTATATGGATATCTTAAATAGAAAAAGAAAGGGTTAATTAAGGAGGAAATTATGAAGAAGAGATTTTTAGCAGTTGCAGTAGCAAGTTTGATGGCAATGTCATTAGCGGCATGTGGCGGATCAAGCAGCAGTTCAAGTGAGGCTGAGAAGACAACAGCAGCACAGGCAGACGGATCAAAGTCTGAGGAGACAAAGGCGGAAGCAAGCGCTGACGGAAAGAAGATCAACGTTATCGCTAAGGGATTCCAGCATCAGTTCTGGAAGGCAGTTGAGAAGGGTGCAATGCAGGCAGGAACAGATTTAGGAGTTGAAGTATCATTCCAGGGTCCTGATAATGAGTCAGCTATTGCACAGCAGATCGAGTATTTAGATGCAGCTATAGCACAAAAGCCTACAGCTATCTGCTTTGCGGCACTTGATACACAGGCAAGCTTGGGTTCAATCCAGACAGCAATGGATGCAGGTATTCCGATTATCGGATTTGACTCAGGTGTTCCGGATGCACCGGAAGGAGCTATCAAGGCTAATGCATCTACAAACAATCTTGTAGCAGGACAGTTGGCAGCAAAAGAGACATATGAGCTTATCAAGGACAAGATTGACGGTGCTTCAGGTACAGTTAGAATCGGTGTTGTTGCTCAGGAGTCAAACTCACAGTCAATCGTTGAGAGAACAAAGGGCTTCGTTGAAGAGATGACAAAGCTTGTTGGAGAAGACAAAGTTTCAGTTGAAGGACATGACAGCTTAAAGAAAGAGAAGGCAGGCGCTCCTGTTGTTATCGATGTAGGTATACCTGCAGAAGTTAAGGATGCAGACGGTGCAGCTGTTGCATCAGCTATTTTAGAGAAGTCAGACCTTATCGCAATCTACGGTTCAAACGAGTTCGCAGCAAACGCAATCATTACAGCTAACGAAGGTCTTGATAAGATCGGCGAAGGCAAAGTTGTTGCAGTTGGATTTGACGCAGGTAAGAAGCAGCTTCAGGCAATCAAAGACGGTTTATTTGCAGGTAGCGTAACACAGGATCCTGTACAAATCGGTTATAAGGCAGTTGAGCTTGCAGTTAAGGCGGCAAACGGCGAGAGCGTATCAGATGTTGATACAGGTGCTTTATGGTACACAAAGGACAACATGGAAGATCCAAAGATTGCTCCATGTTTATATGAATAAGAGGTAAATATGTTAAAAGGTATACCCGAGATAATATCACCGGAACTTTTAAAATACCTTTGTGAAATGGGTCATTCTGACAGACTTGTAATTGCAGACGGCAATTTCCCCACACATAGTGTGGGGAAGAATGCCCATATCATAAGAATGGACGGTCATGGTGTATGTGAGATATTGGATGCTATATTAAAGCTCTTTCCGCTTGACACATATGATCCGCACCCGGTCAGCATTATGGAAAAAGTACCGGGAGATACGGTAGCGACTCCTATTTGGGACGAGTTCAAAGAAATCGTATCAAAATATGATACAAGAAAAGATGCTATCGGAAGCATCGA
The DNA here is from genome assembly GCF_000296385.1 of Lachnoanaerobaculum sp. OBRC5-5. GTDB lineage: Bacteria > Bacillota > Clostridia > Lachnospirales > Lachnospiraceae > Lachnoanaerobaculum. The sequence continues at coordinate 1,822,560 of NZ_JH815185.1, read as the reverse complement.
AAGATTTAAATTTTACGATGAAGCAAGAAAAGCATATTTGATTATTGCGACATCTGAGAAGGCACTCTATGGCAATATAATGTTGCAAAAGGGTGTTGTATAATTTTGGTCAGTAAGTGACAGATAATTAGGGGGATTCATTATGGCTAACAGAATCATATTAAATGAAACATCATATCATGGACAGGGTGCTATTTTAAGCATTACAGAAGAAGCAAAGCTTAGAGGTTTCAAGAAAGCTTTTGTTTGTTCAGATCCGGATTTGATTAAGTTCAATGTAACAAAAAAGGTTACTGATTTACTTGATAAAGAGGGTCTTGAGTATGAGATTTATTCTGATATAAAAGCAAACCCGACAATTGAAAATGTTCAAAGCGGAGTAGCGGCTTTCAAAAAATCAGGTGCAGATTATATAATAGCTATCGGTGGCGGTTCATCTATGGATACCTCTAAGGCTGTCGGAATAATTATTGCAAACCCTGAGTTTGAAGATGTGAGAAGTCTTGAGGGACTTTCACCTACAAAGAACCCATGTGTTCCTATATTTGCAGTACCTACAACAGCAGGTACAGCGGCAGAAGTTACTATAAACTATGTTATCACAGATGTAGAGAAGAAGAGAAAATTTGTGTGTGTAGATCCACATGATATTCCAGTAGTAGCATTCGTAGATCCTGATATGATGTCAAGTATGCCAAAAGGACTTACAGCTTCAACAGGTATGGATGCACTTACACATGCTATCGAAGGATATACTACAAAGGGTGCTAACATTATTACAGATATGTTCAACTTAAAGGCTATCGAGCTTATTGCAAAATCACTTCGCGGTGCAGTAGAAAACACTGCAGAGGGAAGAGAAGGAATGGCTATCGGACAGTATCTGACCGGAATGGGATTTTCTAACTGTGGACTTGGAATAGTTCATTCAATGGCACATGGTCTTGGTGCATTGTATGATACACCTCATGGTGTAGCAAACGCTATTATTCTTCCGACAGTTATGGAATATAACGCTGATGCGGTTGGTGAGAAGCTCAGAGATGTGGCTAAGGCTATGGGCGTAGAAGGCACAGAGAATATGAGCGAAGCGGAGTACAAAAAGGCAGCCGTTGATGCGGTAAAGAAGCTTTCTGAAGATGTAGGCATTCCAAAAGATTTGAAAGAAATAGTAAAACCTGAGGATGTAGACTTCTTGTCACAGTCAGCAATGGATGATGCCTGCAGACCGGGCAATCCAAGAGATCCAAAGCTTGAGGATATTAAAGAATTATTCTTAAGCTTGATGTAAAATTGTTACCTTCTATATTATTTTAATAAAAGGGTGTATACTTGCTTTAGGGTGAGTATATGCCCTTTGTGCTTTACTTACTAAATTTTTATTTACAAATCCGGGTAAATAAAGTGTAAGCATAACACCGGTCAAAAATTTTTTCCGGCTTTGTGAAAAACAATTGAGTACTGAAAATTTAAATAAATGGAGGTTATATGGAAAAGTTTAATAAAAGATGTCCATACTGTGGAAAGATTATGGAAAGGGGAGAAATTCCCAGAGGTGAAGGGGAGTCACCTCATGATATCAAGTGGATTCCTGAACGCAAAAAAGGTAAATGGTATGAGGAGTTATTATACTTCTTGTCTCAGGAAGGTGAAGATAAGGTAATAGAATTAACGAGTAAGTATTATCCCACAATATGGGATGAGAAGAAGTGCATAGCCTATCTTTGCAGAGAGTGCAAAATAATAATAATAGATATTTAACAGTAAGAAGGATTTATATAAGACAACTGACTACCGGTATAATATATCATATATTTATCAGATTATTATGAAAGGGGGATTATGGGAAGTTATTATATGAAATGCCCTTATTGCGGCAGAGCAATGGAAAAGGGGAGTATACCTTACGGCGGAAGATATTCGCTTAAGTGGAAGAGTGAATATGAAAACAGAAGCAGTCTAAATTATATGTTCAATTTTGATAAAAAGGATGTAAAGCTCGCTTCTGTTTGGGGTGAAATATGTTGTACCGCCTATCTCTGCAGAGTTTGCAGGAAGATAGTAATTGATGTATGACTTTAATATAGCTGTTTTAAATACAGCTATTTTTTATGTGTATGTAAGATTATGGCAGTGACATGCAAATTGATTGACATTTTGCATGTCACCTTTTCTTTGGAAATTTGGATATGGATTTGCCAAAGAAAGATTCAGTATAAAATCCGTAGCGGAATTTTGTAATTGCAAAAAGAAAGAATACCACATAGTACCTTACATTATAAAGTACTATGTGGTATCATCGTTATAAATTATATGTAGTATTATCATGCAGTATGCTTTTATATATAAAATTATTAAAAAGTAAAGCATTTATCATTTGATATTTTGTTTAGAATTGGAGTTTTGCTATATTTATATAAATATAGCAAAAAAACATAATAAAGCAAAAAATAATATAGTATTAAACATCAAATTGAAAAGTAGTATAATACAAGTATAATTTATTATTTTAACAGTTCGGTCAGATAAACATCATAAATAATATATAGAATGGAGAAATATATGAAGATAGGGAGAATAGTGATAGCTGTAATAGTTGTTGCGGCAGTGGCTTTTACAGTATATAGATTTGTCGGTTCAAAGAAGGTGGAGGTAGTAACAGATACCAGACCGGGGGTTATGACAGTGGAGCCTGAAAGAAGGAATATAGTAATATATACGGAGCAGATAGGAACAATCGCTCCTACTCAAAGCGTATCGGTATTTCCTAAGGTCGGAGGTGAGGCACTTTCGGTTAATTTTAATGTGGGTGATAATGTAAATGCCGGAGATGTTTTGGCAACAATAAATTCCGATGCACTTACAGCGCTGAAAATTCAGATGGATGCGGCAAAGGTCACTATGAATGATACCGCTACAGCACTTTCAAGAACTCAGGCACTGGCAGATACGGGAGCTGTTGCCCCACAGGTACTTGAACAGGCAAGATCTGCCGCAACATCCGCAGCATTAAACTACGAGGCTGCCAAGTCACAATATGATTTACAGTCTTCATATACAAGTATTAAAGCACCTATTTCGGGAGTGGTGGAGACCAAAGGTGTGGAAGAACATGATATGATCGCTCAAAGTACATCTATTGCAACTATATCAGGCAATAGCGGAATGGAGGTAAAGTTCGGGGCGACGGTGGATGTTCAAAATCATCTAAAAGCAGGCGATCAGATAAAAGTTTTACATAACGGTGCTGAGTACAATGGCAATATAACCGAAATATCAAATGCGCTCTCAAGTTCCACAGGACTTTATGATGTAAAGGCAAGCCTTGAGGGAGAAGCATTACAGAGCGGAATGAAAGTAAAGCTTACACTTTTAAAGAATAAGGCTGATAATGTGTTGACTCTCCCCATCTCGGCAGTGATGTATTCGGGAAATGATGCATATATATATTTATACAGGGACGGCAAGGCTGTAAAGAAAAATGTAAATGTGGGAATTTATGACAGTGATTATATAGAGATAAAGGAGGGACTTAATACTTCCGATAAAGTAATATCTACATGGAGCAATGAGCTCTATGACGGAGCCGAGGTAATGCTCTCTCAAAATGATGGTGCAGAAAGCAGTGCTGATGAGACTGTAGGCAATGCAGAAACAGAAAGTGCAGGAAATAAGTAGGAGGATTTATGATTGGATTAACAAGGTTTTCATTAAAAAGACCGGTAACTCTTATTCTTGCAGTAATAACGGTTTTGTTTTTCGGATTGCGCTCTGTTATGAATGCACCTATGGAGCTTAATCCCGAGATGAGTTTGCCGATGATGGTTGTATCCACTATATATCCGGGAGCATCTCCGGCAGATATAGATGAACTTATATCAAAGAAAATAGAGTCAGAGGTCTCAACACTGACGGGAATAAAGACTGTAAGTGTAAGTTCCATGGAAAATGCCTCTACCATGCTTTTACAATATGAGTTCGGAACAAATATGGATAAGGCATATATCAACTTAAAAAAGGTATTGGATTCTGTAAAATCAAGCCTGCCAAAGGATGCACATGAGCCGAATATTATAGAGATAGATATGAATGCTCAAAGTGATATACAGCTAAGTATTGCCGGAGGTACGGACGGCAATTTGCAGGACTATGTGAATACAAATATTGTTCCTGAATTTAAGAAAATGTCTTCGGTTGGAAGTGTTTCCATATCGGGAGGGCAGTCAAGTTATATAAGAATTGAGCTGATACCAGAAAAGCTTGCACAGTATAATTTAGCTATGTCGGATATCGGAAATATAATAAGCAGTGCGGATTTTTCTACACCTGTAGGCAAGGTTGACTATGGAAGGCAATCACTAAGTGTAAGTATAGGTGCCGACTATAAGGATATCAACAGATTAAAAGATATTGTAATACCGCTAAAAACGGGAGATGTAATACATTTATCGGATGTAGCAAATGTATATGACGCTTTGGAGGAGAAAAATTCTCTGAGCCGTTATAATGGTGAAGAGGTGGTTTCAGTGGCTATTACAAAGCAGCAGTCATCCACTTCGGTTGAAGTATCAAAGCAGGTTAACAAGGTTATAGAGGAGCTGAAGGCAAATAACAAGGATTTGACCATTACTACGATATTTGACAGCTCAAAATATATCAAGGAATCAATCAGTGATGTATTTAAGACACTTATAATGGCGGTAATACTCTCAATGATAGTTCTGTTTATATTTTTTGGAGATATCAAGGCTTCGCTGATAGTCGGAAGTTCAATACCGATATCTGTTATGGTAGCTCTTACACTTATGCGTGCGGCAGGCTTTTCACTAAATCTTATATCCATGGGCTCATTGGTACTTGGAATCGGTATGATTGTGGATGCGTCCATAGTCGTACTTGAAAGCTGCTTCAGATCAAAAAGTGATAAAAACTTTTTTGATGCCGCCGTGGAAGGTACAGGTATTGTGATAAATTCAATAACAGGTTCTATAATAACCACCTGTGTAGTATTCCTTCCTCTTGCAATGCTTAAAGGTCTTTCAGGACAGCTCTTTGCACAGCTTGGTTACACCATAGTATTTTGTATGGTTTCATCATTATTCTCCGCAATAATGATAGTTCCGCTTCTATATCTCTTTTTTCATCCTGTGGAAAAGACTGATACATTGGCAAACAGAGCGCTTTTAAAAGTACAGGATGGCTATAGAAATACGGTAAAAAAGATAATACCGAAAAAAATCACTGTAGTCGGAATATCGGTAATACTTCTTGTAATATCCTTTATACTTGCCGGAAATGTCGGAATGGTGCTGATGCCCGAATCGGATGACGGTCAGATAGCAATAAGTATTTCCGTAGCTCCGGGACTTAATATCAAGGATGTGGATAGAATTGCAAAGCAGATAGAAGATTTTGTGGCGGCGGATCCGGATGTGGAAAATTATCAGATGACCTTTGGAAATTCTGAAATGTTTTCAGAAAAAACCGGTATTTCAATAACTGCATATTTGAAAAAGAAACGCAGCAGAAAAACCAAAAATGTAATACAGGAGTGGCAGCCTGTGCTGACAAAAATCCCTGATACTTCAATATCCGTAAAGAATCAGTCTAACAGTTCAAGCGGAGTATCAAACCGTGCTGTGGAAATCAATCTTCAAAGTACCGATTATAATCTGGTAAGAAAGACCGCAAATGAAATAGTAGATAAAATGCATTCATTAAATTATTTATTAAATGTACATTCAAGTGCAGAAAATGCGGCACCGATTGTTAAGATAAATGTGGATCCTGTACAGGCTGAGGCGATAGGAATGACTCCGGGAAGTGTTGCAGGTATTGTATATCAAAATCTTACGGATACGGAGGTAATGAAATATTCCTCAGGAGATTCTACGATTACTGTAAAAATGAATTATCCGGATGAAAGCTATGACACCATCAATGAAATAGAAAATATACTGATAACAGGTGTTACAGGAACTAAAACTCCGCTTTCAGATCTTGCTACAGTGTCATTTGAGGACAGTGCGGTTACTATTACAAGATCGGATAAAAAATACCAGGTTTCCATTACAGCGGATAAGGTGGCAGGATATAAGGGAGATGCCAATAGTGAGGCTGATGCCTTTGTGGACAGTGTGGGGCTTCCAAACGGAGTGGAAAGAGCCACCAATGCATATAATGATATGATGAGTGATGAGATGACATCACTGCTTAATGCATTACTTACAGCCATATTTTTAATATTTATAGTAATGGCAATGCAGTTTGAATCACCTAGATTTTCACTGATGGTAATGTTTACCATACCGTTTTCATTGATAGGAGCATTCGGACTCCTTTGGTTATTTGATGTACCGATAAGCATGATGTCAATGATCGGATTTTTGATGATGGTGGGTACCGTTGTAAATAACGGTATTTTATATGTGGATACGGTAAATCAGTATAAGGTGGAGATGCCTCTTGATGATGCCCTTGTGGAGGCAGGAGCGACAAGAATAAGACCTATACTTTTGACCACCCTTACAACAATTATATCTATGCTTCCGATGGCTCTCGGCTATGGAACGGATATGCTCCAGGGACTTGCACTTGTAAATGTAGGAGGTTTGATAGCTTCAACGCTTCTTGCACTGCTGCTTTTGCCTACTCTTTATAAAATGCTTGATAAGGCAGGTAAAAAGCTTACAGGAAATCATTTAGAAGCGGGACTCGATATTGACTGAAAGATAAATGCAATTAAATAATTAAAGTCAGTATGCTGACCGGGGGGCTTACCTTAACCGTATGGAAAGCTTGATCAAATAGAAATATAAATTGAATATAAAAGTAAGATTTGAATAATAAAATTATTGTAAAATTAAATATAGAGATGTATTTAACAAAGCTATTATAGATTTATTATATTGTGAAAGAGGTGAATATGAATAAAAAAGGCAGAAAAATAATAGCCCTTGCACTTTCAGGCAGTATGCTTATGACTACAACCGTATTTGCAAGAACTCCAAGATTTAACAGAAGTAATGAGGAGTGGGCTGCACTTGAAGACAATAATCTTGAGTACGGCGAGATAGAAGATTTGATAGCTGAGTACAATGCTACAGTGCGTTCAAATGAAGTGGCTTTAGCAAAGTTTAAAAGAAACTACGGAAGAACAAATACTGAAGTGTCTGATAAGTACAGAGAAAATGCAGAAGAAATTTTAAATAATTTGGATGACCCTGATCCAAGCGATCCGACATATATAGCAAAGCTTTCAAGCGTAGCGACTGCAAGAGCAACGGCACAAAATCTTTTATCAAGTGCGGATTCCACACTTGAAGATGCAAATATTATAAGACTTGGATATGAGCAGGCGGAAAAGACTTTGGCACAGAGCGCTGTTACAAATATGATTTCATATAAATCGGGTCAAGTAGCAATAGATGTGGCTAAGGGTAATCTTGAACTTGCAAATATTTCATTGAATATGGCAAATGCAAAGTTAAATGCCGGAACGGGTACAAATATAGATGTATTAAGTGCTAAAGAAAAGGTACTCAATGCACAGAATGCTTTGGCTAAGGCGATATCAGATAACAATACGGTACTTAAGAAATTGCAGGTAATGACAGGATGGAGCTATAATGCCACGCCAAATGTAGGAGATATACCGGCTCCCGATATGAACAGAGTATTTGATCCGAGTGCTGATTTACAAAAAGCATTGGAAAATAATTACACACTGAGAATAAATGAAAAGAAATTGGAAAATGCAAGTGCAGACTCCGACAAGCAAAGTTTGAAGCTGACTATAGAAGATAATAAGAAAAATATATCAACAGTTCTTACAGTGGCGGCACAAAATATAGCAGCTGCAAAGGAAAGCTATAACTATGCAAACAGTTTTGCAAATCTTCAAGAGGCTAATCTGGCTACTGCAAATCAGAGATTTTCACTTGGAATGATAAGTAAGCTTGAACTTGATACACAAAGGGTAACAACGGAGAATGCAAAAAGAGCGTTGGAGCAGAGCAGATATGCCATAAATCAGGCAATAGCAAACTATGATTGGGCACTAAAAGGGCTTGCATCAACATCATAAGGAGGCTTATAAATGAAAAACAAAATAATAGCTTTGTCTCTTTGTATGGCACTTGCCGCACCTGTAACATCATATGCATATGTGACTTCTCCAAAGAATCCGTCAGATGTAGGAAAGACACAGGCACAACTTAACGGATACAGTGAAGAGACCTGGAATAAACTTATGGATAATACTTTGGAGTATGGAGAAATAGAAGATTTGGTAAAAAACTTCAATGTAAACATATCATCAGCTTGGAGTAAGTTTAATGAAAATGTAGACAGCTTGAGTACGGCACTGGATACACTCAAAGCGGCAAAAAGAGAGATGAGCGGTAATGCGACTGTGGCTATGAACGACGGTGATATTGTAAATACAATGCTATATAAGGCACAGGGCAAGGGCCTCGGTATGAGTATACAGGCAATGAGCATTGCAAAGGATAAACTGTCAAGGCAGGTGACAAGTACCAATGCACCTATAAGAAATGCACAGGATCAGGTTGTGGCAGGTGTAAGAGCACTTATGATCGGATATAAAAATATAGAAAATCAGGAAAAGATACTTGACAGTATGATAAAGATGTATGAAGAAGTGCTAAGAGTCACAAACCAGACAGGAAGTTTGGGATTGTCAACCAATGCGGACATTATAAAGGCTCAAAGCGACCTGACAAATGCAAGAGCGAATCTTTTGAATCTGAAGGCTAATAAGGACAAGCTTTATCGTACTCTTATAACTATGTGCGGTTGGTCTCCTGATGCTGTCGTCACCATTGCGGATATACCTGATGTAAGTGATGACGATATAAATAAGCTAAATCCAAGTGTGGATATAAACACAGCCATCGGAAACAATGCAACACTTATAAAGAACAGACATAATACATCTTCAAAGTCAAGTTCATTTGTTGAAGCCAAGCTGTATCAGTCAAATCAGGATGAAGATATGTTAAGAGCAAATATAAATGAACTTTATAATAATATAATAACAGATAAAAGTAATCTTGCAGCGGCAAATGCCGGATTAGAAGCGGCCAACGCTACCGGGACTGCACTGGATACACAAAGAAGACTTGGAATGCTCTCAACGGCGCAGTATCTTGGAGGAAAGCTTTCGGTTATACAAAAGCAGGCGGAATTGGAGAGTGCAAGGCTTCAACTAAAGACGGATTACAATACATATATGCAGGCACTATCCGGAAATATTGCTATAGAGTAATACTTAAAATGTATCAAAAACATAATAAATATTAAGATAAAATAAATTGCAAAATTGTCTGTATTTGATATAATTGACTAAATCAGATTTGATTCGGGTTAACAGTTCAATGAAGGATTGTATATATTAAGGAGGATATGATAATGGGATTTTTTGATCAATTAGGTGATGTTGCAAAGAACTTGGGTGCAGCTGCAGGTGACCTTGCTAAACAGGTTAGCGATAAGACAAATGACGCTTTAGAGATAAGCAAGCTTAATTCAAAGATTTCAGCAGAGAGAGTTGAAATTGAAAAGGAAAAGAAGAAAATCAGTGAGACTCTTATAGAAAAATTTGCAAAGGGCGAGGAAGTACCTGAGGAGATAAAGGGATTCTGCGAGGCTATTAAGGAGCATTTCCTCAATATAGACAAGCTTAATGAGGAAATCGAAAAAGTAAAGAATGCTGTAGGCAAGAAGGCGGAAGAAGTTAAAGATGCCGTAGCTGAAAAAGCTGAGGATGTAAAAGATGCCGTTGCTGAGAAGGCTGAGGAAGTAAAGGATCAGGCTGTAGATACATTTAATGAAGCTAAGGAAGCTGTTGAAGACAAGGTAGAGGATGTAAAGGAAGATATCAAGGAAGGTGTCGACAACATTCAGAATTAATGCATTGATATTTCTATAGAAATTAATTAAAATAAGAGAGTAAAACCTTATGGTTTTGCTCTTTTTTATAAGAGGAAAAATATGTTTTGCTCATAATAAATATATTTTGGAGGTAGTAGTGAAAAAAAGAATATTAGCTGTAATGGCATGCGCATTGTTGGCATTGTCAGGTTGTGCGAAGACAAATGTAAATGAGAGTACTTCAGGAGCGGAGAGCACTGCAGCAGAGAGTACACAAACAAGTACTGCAGGTGCAAATGAAGAGAGTCTTGGAACCATAAAGCTCGGTGGATTAAAAGGACCTACAAGTATCGGACTTGTAAAACTCATAGATGATGCAAACAAGGGAAGTCTTGCATACAGTGTCGATTTTGATATGGAGACTGCACCTGATGTGATGGCACCGAAGCTCTTAAACGGAGAAGTTGATATTGCGGCATTGCCTGTAAATATGGGTTCGGTACTTTTCAATAATTCTGACGGAAAAGTTACTATGCTTGATATCAGCACTCTCGGTATACTTTATATACTTGAAAAAGGAGATCAGAGTATAAAGAGCGTTGAGGACTTAAAGGGTAAGACAATAATAGCACATGGTCAGGGTGCAACACCTGAGTATTCACTCAGCTATATCTTATCAGGACATGGACTTGATATAAATACCGATGTGACTATGGACTGGAAATCATCTGCTGATGAAGTTCTTGCAGCTGTTGAAAATGCAGACAATGCGGTAGTTATGTTGCCACAGCCATTTGTAACTGTAGCTCAGACAAAAGTACAGAACTTGAATACCGTTTTGGATCTTACAAAGGAGTGGGATGCGCTTGGAACAGGTGGAAAACTTATTACAGCAGGACTGTTTGTAAGAAATGATTTCCTTGAATCGAATAAAGAACTTGTAGATGAGTTTATATCTAACTACACAGATTCGGTTAAATGGATCAATGAAAATGTGGAAGAGGCATCAAAGCTTGTAGAGGCAAATGATATTATAAAAGCACCTATTGCAGCCAAGGCAATACCGTATTGCAACCTTGTTTCTATTACAGGTGATGATATGAAGAGCGCTACAGAGGACTATTTGATGACATTGTTTAATTTAAATCCTAAGTCGGTAGGTGGTGCATTGCCGGGAGAAGAGTTCTACTATACCGGAAAATAGTCTATGAATAAAAATAAAACACATAAAATCACAGCAGTGCTTCTTGCACTGCTGTTTTGGCAAATAATTGCGGTAATATTGAACAGATCGTTTTTACTTTCTTCACCTTTAGAAGTGGCAAAGGCATTGTTTGAGCTTGGACTTAGCAATACATTTTGGAAAGGTATGTGGAAAAGTATATTTAAAATACTTTCGGGATTTTTATCAGGTGCCGGAGCGGGAATACTTCTGGCAACACTGTCATATAGATTTAAACTGTTTGAGATATATATTTCACCATATATTACAGTTATACGATCGGTACCTGTTGCATCATTTGTAATTATAATACTAATAGGGCTTGGAAGTGAGGCACTTTCGGTACTTGTATGCTTTTTCATGGTAATGCCTATATTTTATGCAAATACATTGGAAGGACTAAAGTCTGTAGACATTAAGATGCTTCAAATGGCAAAAATATTTAAACTTGGAAAAAAGGCAAAACTTATATACATATACCTGCCGGCACTGGAGTCATTTTTAATATCATCAAGTGTGGCTTCAATGGGAATTGCCTTTAAATCCGGTATTGCAGCTGAAGTAATAGGCAGACCCAAAGATACTTTGGGATATTTCCTGTTTGATGCAAAGATATATCTTGAAACTTCAAAGGTATTTGCCATAACATTGATGGTGATACTTTGCAGTGCAATATTTGAAAGGTTGGCAGTATTTATTGCAAAAAGGTTCTTCAGGTTGATAAAGAAGGTGTATTGATGTTTTTAAAAAATATATGCAAAAGTTTCGGAGAGACGGAAGTTCTAAAAGACTTTAATCTTGAAATAGATGAAGGTGAACATATTGCGCTGATGGGTAAGTCCGGAAAGGGAAAGACCACTGTCTTAAATATTATAATGGGTTTTGAATTGCCGGATAGTGGTGAGACGGAAATTCCAAATGAGATATCTGCAGTGTTTCAGGAAGACAGACTCAGCGAAGATTTCAGTGCAATTTCAAATGTATGCCTTATGAGTGCCGATAAAGAACGCTCAAATGAAATATTAAAAAAACTTGGAATAGACGGTGCAAAAACGGTAAATACCATGAGCGGAGGCCAGAAAAGAAGAGTTGCACTTGCCAGATGTCTTGTAAGAGATGCCGGGCTTTATATATTTGATGAGGCCCTAAAGGGACTGGATGAAAAGACAAAAGCGGTGGCAATGAGTGTTATAAAAGAGTATACTTGTAAAAGTAGTGTGATATTCGTGACACATGATATAAATGAAGCAAAAGAGTTTGCAGACAGAATAGTGGAGATTTAAATATTTATGGGAATAAAATTGGAAAAGCTCATGGACCGGCATATAGAGGGTATAACCCTTTTTGAGGTATCATATAAGTTTGCGCCGATATATGCAAAGAATCATTTTGCAAGAGCGAAGGATGAGTTTGTTATTTATTGTATTGACAGCGAGAAAAATAAGGGTGTTTTGTGGTTAAAGAATAATGAATATAAGTTTATTCCCATAAATACTGAGGATAGAAGTGCCAACCTTCTGCTTAATACGGATGACGGCATAATTTTAGTCAGTAAAGATAAGGCTGTAAAAATTGAAGCGGACAGTGAAGTATTTACTCCTATAAATATAGAAAACCCTTGTATTGCTGAAAATATAACAGAGATTTCAACTTTGGGAGAGAGCGAAAATTATCCTGTTATTTGTCGTGTAAGCGTGGAGGCGATGGCTGCCAACAGCTTCACATTTTTTAAATATGATAAAGACAAAAATACTATAAAATTTGAAGATATATTACAGCCTGTATTTACAACAGAAAATACAATGAAAAGATTTTTTGACTCATTGTCTGAGGCGGACGGGCTTTATTATAAGATGGATTTTAAATATAACTATCCTCAAATCGGAAGTATGATGATAAAGGATGATGCTATATATGTATTCTTAGAGTCGGATATTGTAAACCCGGCAGGTCTCAGTACTTATAAGTATTATTGGTATGTGGAAATAACCAAAGACGGAGTTTATAAAAAGAAAATTTGGGGAGCGGAAAGACTGGATAAACTACAGGGGAAGCGTGGAGTCAGAGGAAAATTCAGTGCAGATAAGAAATATCTGATATTATCTCCTATTTTTAAAACAGATGAATGGAAGGGTAAACAAAAACTACTGAGGCTTTCCGATTTGGAACTTTTGGATATCACATTGCCAAGAGGATACTCAAAGTTTAGAGTGCTGGATATTTTTGACGAACATGCATTTATCAGCGATGAGGTGGATAAGATAGCGCTTTGCAAAATGACAGAAAGGTAATATTGTGAACGGTATAAAGAGAAAATATATAGCATATATTATGATTTTTACAATTATAATATATGCGATAGTAAGATATTTTAATGTTGTAGAAGGCTATGTAAAAAATATAACCAAAGCATTGATGCCGTTCGTGGTAGGTGCCATAATGGCATATATTATAAATATTCTTATGGATGCATATGAAGATTTACTCTTGAAAAAATTTCATAACAAAAAAATCATAAGAATGGTATCAATAGTCTTGTCAATATTTACCTTTATGCTTGTGATAGTATTGCTTCTTGGAATAATTATCCCACAGCTTGTAAAAATATCATTTTCTATAATGTACACCAATCCAAGTGATTTAAAACGGTTGATAGTTGATATAAGTAATAATGAGCAAATAAACAATATTTTAAAAATGTTTAATATTGATACCAATAATATAGATATTGCCGGCTATATGACAAGGCTGATTAAAGAAGTAATGTCAGGTGTGGGAAATGTATTGAGCGGAGTATTAAGCGGAATATCGGGATTTTTTAATACGATATTTTCTTTATTTATGGCAATTGTTTTTGCAATATATATACTTGTTGATAAGGAAAAGCTGGGAGTACAGGGAGATAAGCTTCTTAAAGCATTCATTCCTTCAAAAAGAGATTTTATCATTGACATCCTTAGTATATTTGATAACAGTTTTAAGAGGTATTTTGTCAGTCAGGTAAAAGAGTCGATAATACTTGGGGTATTATTATACATAGTTATGTCAATAGCAAGATTACCGTATGCTTCATCTATTTCTATTTTGGTTGGTGTGACCGCACTTATACCGGTTATCGGGGCATATGCAGGACTCTTTATCGGTGCTTTGATGATACTTACAAAATCCGTGCAGAGCATGATAATATTTATAATAGTTCACACATTGGTACAACAATTTGAAAACAATATAATATATCCGAGAGTTGTAGGAAGCTCTGTAGGACTTCCGGGCATGTGGGTTATTGTTGCCGTTTCACTTGGCGGAAGCATCGGAGGAATATTCGGTGTACTTGTTGCAGTACCGGTAGCGGCAGGACTTTATTATATTCTAAAGAGAGAAACACAGAAGCGATTATAAAGTTTATAATTATATTGATTCAGATATGTATTTTGTGTTAAATCTATATTACATTTGCTTGATAAATCGACCTTAAACCATTATAATCTTTCTTAGGGAGAGCGAGGTATTATGTAATACATCCTGAAAGCAGAGGGTTTTTATGCCAAATACAAAAAAAGAACATGAGCCTGATGAGAAAAATCCTTTTATAAAGCAGACAATTATAGAGGATAAAAAAGAGCGTAATAAAAAGGCTGTCTCAGCGGCTTGCCTTGCTATTGTTTTTGGAATGGTTGCAGGACCAAGTATGGCATTGACATCACATATTATAAACAAAAACATACTTAGCAAAAAGACAAAGACCACTATTGAAATTCCGAAGGAAGAAACTACAGTTGAGAGTAGTGAGGAAGCGGAATCTTCAGAACAGGTGGAAGACATAGTTGCATCTGCTATAGAAAGTATTGATTTGAACGAAAAGAATCTGGTGCAGATGTATGAGAGCCTGAGTAAGGTTGCAGAAAAAAAAGATAATACTATTGTAAAAATAAGTGCCGTCACTACAGACACTGACTGGTTCAACAATACATTGCAAAATGAAAGCAGTTGTTCGGGAATCATAATAGCAAAGTCGGGTGACAGCCTTATTGTTTTGGCTCCAAATATGGAAAAAGAGGGTGGAATAAAAGTCGGTTTTTATGACGGCAGTAATCAGGAAGCTACAGTAATCGGAAGTGATCAGCTGACAAATTTAATGATACTCTCTGTAGATATTTCTTCCATGGAAGAAAAGATAAAAAGCATTGAGCCTGTTGTACTGGGTAATTCATACCAGCTGAAAAAGGGTGCTTTTATATTGGCGGTAGGCAGTCCGGTTGGAGTATCAAGAAGTATCGATATCGGGAATATAACCGCAATTGACAAGAATGCAAGTTTTTTTGACGGATACGGAAGGGTAATATACTGTGACAAACATTTGGACAGCATAGGAACATTTTTGATAGATACATCAGGGAATCTGGTAGGTGTGGTTTCCAATCTTGATGACAGTTCATCCATATCAATGGCATATGGTATATCCGATTTGAAGGTGCTGATTGAAAATATGACAAATGGTGTAGGCTCTGCATACTTGGGAGTTCGTGCACTTGATATAGACAAGGAAAGAGCGCCTGAGGGTATGCCAAACGGTATTTATGTCTCAGAAGTCAGGGCAGATTCACCGGCCTATAATATAGGGATACAATCAGGAGATATTATTTCCATGATTGGCAGTGAGGAAGTAAACTCCATAACAGGGTTTAAAAATATAATGGAAAAGCTAAAACCGAACCAAGTAGTAAATATAAAGGTGAATCGTTCAGGCAAAGACGGATTTACAGAATTGAATTTTGAGACAACTATTGGTGCCAGGAGCTAGAAGGGTAGAAAATGAAATTTATTGAAAGCTTAAAAGAAGGAATGCATATTTCAGAGGTTTATCTGTGTAAATCCAAAACTATTGCAGTATCCAAGACAGGTAAGGAATATGCCAGCCTCAGTTTGCAAGACAAGACAGGAAGCATTGACGCAAAGATATGGGATCTTTATTCTCCGGGTATCTCTGATGTAGATGCTATGACCTTTGTAGTGGTTGACGCTGAAGTTACATCTTTTAACAACACATTGCAGCTTAAGGTTGCAAGAATAAGAGAGGCTGATGCAAAGGAATATACAGCATCGGACTATGTACCGGTATCTAAAAAAGATATTGAAAAAATGTTTGTAGAGTTAAAAGAAAAGATAAAATCAGTGAAGAATCCTTTCTTGAATAAGCTTTTGACCGCTATTTTTATAGAGGACTTTGAATTTCAATCTACATTTAAAGCATCATCGGCAGCAAAGACCGTACATCATGGATTTCTTGGTGGATTACTTGAGCATACTCTGGGAGTGGTGAAGCTTTGTGAATATTTTTGTGATAATTATGAGTCGTTAAATCACGATCTTCTTATCACATCCGCACTTTGTCATGATATAGGAAAGACCAGAGAGTTGTCGGCATTTCCGGCAAATGATTATACTGATGAAGGTCAGCTGGTGGGACATATTGTAATAGGTGTGGAGATATTAAAAACTCAAATTGATAAGATTCCGGGATTCCCGAAGAAGCTTTCAAATGAGCTGATACATTGTATACTGGCTCATCACGGAGAGCTTGAATACGGCTCACCTAAAAAACCTGCGCTTATAGAAGCTTTGGCACTCAATCTGGCAGATAATGCGGATGCAAAGATGGAGACATTTATTGAGCTGTTGGCACAGGGACAGGACGGAGCTACAGGATGGCTCGGTTATAATAAGTTACTTGAGAGCAATTACAGAAAGACAAGTGTATAATATAAAGTCGAGAACGTAGACTGATTATCAAAACAGTCTTATAAGTTTAGTTATGGAGATATATGAAAACTGATAATACGGCAAGTTACAAAAAAGGTGAAATGATAACAGTTGATATAACAGACTTTGGAGAAAATGGCGAAGGCATCGGAAAAACCGATGCCTTCACATGGTTTATAAAAGATACTGTTATAGGAGATAAAGTCACAGCAAAGGTTATGAAAACAAAGAAAAGCTACGGATATGCAAGACTTGACAGCATTATTAAGGAGAGCCCCGACAGAATAGAGGCCAAATGTCCGGTGGCAAGAAGCTGTGGCGGATGTACATTACAAAGCCTTGATTATAGTGCGGAGCTTAGACTAAAGCAAAACAAAGTGGAAAATCATCTGAAAAGAATAGGCGGATTTGACCTCTCAAATGTGGAGATAGAAGAAATTATCGGTATGGAAGACCCGATAAGGTACAGAAATAAATCCCAATTTCCGTTCGGAAGAAAGGACGGTAAGAACATCACAGGATATTTTGCAGGCAGAACTCACAGCATTGTAGAGTTTGATGATTGTATTATCGGGATAGAAGAAAATAAGACCGTACTGAAGGCTGTGCTTGATTTTATGGAGAAGTATGATATACCTGCCTATGATGAGGAGAGTGGCAAAGGTGTGGTGAGGCATGTGCTTATCAGAAAGGGTTTTGCCACAGGCGAGCTGATGGTCTGCATAGTTATAAATGCAAACAATCTGCCACATAGTGACAAGCTTGTAGAGATCCTATGTAGCGCACTTGGAAGTGATTTAAAGTCCGTTTCCATCAATATAAATAAAAAGAATACCAATGTCATATTGGGAGATACAACAGTTACTCTTTATGGCAACGGATATATAGAGGACTATATAGGTGATGTAAAGTTTAGAATATCACCACAGTCCTTCTATCAGGTAAATCCTGTGCAGACAAAAAAACTATATAGTAAGGCATTAGAGTATGCTGCACTGACCGGTAAAGAAACAGTATGGGATATGTACTGCGGCATAGGAACGATTTCACTTTTCCTTGCAAAGTCTGCAAAGTTTGTCTACGGCGTAGAAATAGTGGACGCCGCCATACAAAATGCAAGAGAGAACGCAAAGCTTAACAATATAGAAAATGTAAAATTTTTTGTAGGCAAGGCGGAAGAAATCATCACAGGTGAATACGAAAACGGAAATATAAGAGATATAGATGTCATAGTGGTAGACCCGCCAAGAAAGGGGCTTGATAAACTTGCGATAGATACAATGCTAAAGCTACTGCCAAAGAGAATAGTATATGTAAGCTGTGATTCCTCTACACTGGCAAGGGATTTAAAGATGCTGTGCGAGAAGGAATATGAGCTAAAGAAACTGACGGTGGTGGATCAGTTTTCGAGGAGTTATCATACGGAGAGTGTGGTGGTGATGGAGAGAAAGTAAGTAGAAGCCCTTGAATTTACGCACTTTTATGAGTAGTTTATGTTTTAAAGGATCGATTGATAAGAGTGAGGAAAACATCTGAGAAAGTATATTTAGAATTGTAGCTGTTGAACTCAACACAGTAGGTACAAAGGCTGAACCTGTTAGATTAAACAAAATAGGAATCTAGCTCATATCTCAACAGAATTTTGTTAATAAATTGGTGGTAGAGTAGGGGTATGAAACAACTGTAAATCAGCGCCATGTGGATTTCTATTATGTCATGAGGCTTAGAGTTGTAAGTTATTCTAAGCGAATGGAATCTAAGAAAATTAGGGATGTGAACGGACAGAATCGAAGTGATAGCTTCAGTCCACATTCTCCTAAGATATGATTTGAAAATGACTAATAGATTAGCGGATAAAATCTACTGAAAATGAGTGTAAAAGTGATGGTGCTATAAGCTAGTATTTTGAAAACGTGTATTGAAATAATGATAACTTTAAAGGGGGCAATCTTATGTGGAGAGACAGCGAGACCGAGCTGGATTTTTTGGATTATGGATATTTAATAAATAGTGTTACTGACATCGTGCAAAACGATGATCTTCTACCAGCATGTATAGGATTGTATGGTGATTGGGGGAGTGGAAAATCAAGCGTTATACATATGAGTAAGTCTTTGCTTGAAAACAATGACAAAGATATAAAATGCATGATTTTTAATGGTTGGCTTTTTGAAAACTATGAAGACGCTAAGAGTGCATTACTGGGAGATATATTAGACGCAATAACAGATAAAAGGGAATTGTCAGAAAGAGCCAAAAGTTTAGTTAAAGTATTGTGGAATTCTATAGATAAGCTTAAATTAGCAAAAAGGGTAGTTGGGGCTGGGGCGGACTTTATGCTTACTGGAGGAATGGCAACATTGACCAGTTTAACCGTCAGAAATGTCATGTCTGCTGTTTCTAATAATGTAGATAATATAGACAATGATATACTAAATAAAATTCAGCAGAATGTTAAGGATGAACTAAATTTCACAGAGCTTAGAGAGAATATTCGTTCTTTTCAAAAGAACTTTGCTAATATCCTAGAGGAATCAAAGATTTCACGTCTTGTTGTATTTGTTGATGAACTGGACAGGTGTCGTCCTGATACAATATTAGATACATTGGAGGCGATTAAGCTTTTCTTATTCACAGGAAAAACAGCATTTGTAATAGGAGCAGATGAGAGACAGATTGAATATGCAGTAAAGAGTAAGTTTAAAGATATACCTGGCCAAGAAATAAGTATAGGAAAGGAATATATGGAAAAATTGATTCAGTATCCGATCAGAATTCCACGCTTGGACACATTGGAAGTATCAAGGTACATTTCATGCTTGTTTCTTCAAAAAAAATTATTAAAAGATGACTTTAGGAAATTCTTGGAGGCATTTCATACAGCACAAAAAGACGACTTTACGAATGTTGATTTAAATAAGATTTTAGCAAATCTGAATTTGAACGAATCAGAAAGTATTATATCAGCCATGCAACTGGCAGAGTTAATGACCCAAGCACTAAATGGTAATCCAAGACAATATAAACGTTTTTTAAACATGCTTGATTTAAGAATTCAGCAGGCCAAATATAAAGGAAAAGAACTGAACAAAAAGATTCTGACAAAAATAATGATGCTAGAATACTATCGACCTATTCAGTTTAAAAAATATGCAGAATTATCAAAAACAGGTGATCTGAAAGAAACGTTGAAAGAAGGAGAGGAAAACGAAGGGGATACGCAAGAAGGAATAGAGGATGAATGGCTTTTGAGGTGGTATAAAACAGAGCCACATATAGCAAATGAGGATTTGAGATTATATTTTTATTTTTCTAGAACTTCTTTAGAGGAGCGTGTAAGTATATTGAAAGCAACAATGTCGGTATCAGCTCAAAGAGTTTTTGACATTGTTATTTCTGAAGGAGGAGAGTCTATAACTAAGGCAGAAGAAGAAATGAGGAATCTGTCTATTGATGATGGAAAGGCTGTTATAGAAGCGTTTGTAAATAGAATAGTTTCTTCTGAAAAAGTGAAAATAGAACAAGTGAAGATTCTTACTGGGCTTTCGTTAACTAAAAAAGAGTTGTATGAGGAGGGGATGAGCCAGTTGAAATTAATCTCAGCGTCACAGTTAACAGCTGGTGCTGCTCCATATATAGCTGAATTTGCTAAACAAACTCATATGGAAGAAGAATTAGAAAAGATAATGTCTAACCAGTGGAAAGATAATATTATCTTGGTCAAAACAATAAGAAATAGCTTGAGGAAGGAAAGATAAATGGGAACATCGACAATTTATCAAGGACCGGTAAAGAACAATCCTTTACTACCGGATGGATATTTAAATGATCAAGAGGTAGAGTTAGGTGGTTCTGTACAGCCCAATGTAGATTGGAAGACAGTAAAAACAAATTTGTCAAGAATTATAAATGGTACCTATAGTGGAGATAGAAAAAGAAACTATGAGCATGTAGTTGGACAGTATGTAAAGGCGGCTGGTGGCTATACAAGATTGGTTCATTCGGCGAATTCAGGTGTGAGATCGGGTCGAGCATTGGGTGGATTCTTTAACAATATAAGTAATTATGGAATCGAAAACTTATTACACAATTTACAAATTGAGTTTGAGGATAAAAGTGCTAATGAAGTAATTTCATTAGTGGTTGATGCACTAGCACCTCAAGCAGTAACAAAGGAGGATATAGTAGCTCGATCAGCAATGATGGATGCGATGTCCTTTGTTTATGAATATATAGAGCAAAATAATATGGATTTTGATTGTTTAAATAATATGCCTTCGGAATTATCCGTAAAATCAATGTGTGCGTATATACAATCATATATATGGGGGCTTATGCAGAGGGACTTACAAAGTAGATTTGAAAAGTACGAATCTGATATTGTTAAGGCCAATACAATTAGAAATGATTTTAAGGAAATAGTTTACAGTACAGTTGATGTAGAGTTTAAAAAGCTCAAGGAACAAATAGACTTTAGCTCAAAAAATGTAATTCCCAAAATCATGGGGGATTGTTTTATTGCATTGGAGGGATTAGAGTGATTATTAATTTTGTTCATAGTGATAAGGATATATATATTGCAGAGTGTGAGAACCTAAGAATTAGTTATAATGCAGCAAAACAATTTCGATATACTTTTTGGCAACATGATTTTAGCTGCTCTTCTTGGTTTTCTGATACAGGAATAGATTTGTTATACATTTCATTTTCTGTTTTTATAGCGGATAGGTTATGTAAAAGAGAAGATGCATCAGATAACTGGAGTAGAAATATTGAATTACATATTCCTGTTTTAGAATGCACTTTATGGAATGAAAATGTATTACTGTTGCAGAACACCTTGAGTTTTCTGAGCGGAGATCATTGGAAGATTGTTTTTCGTCCAAGAGAAAAATCAGATATAGAAGTATTTGCTGAAAACCGATGGAAGAAAAAAACGCATAGTGAAAAAACTCAGATGTTTTCAATGGTATCAATGTTATCTGGAGGAATGGATTCCTTGATAGGTGCTATAGATCTATTGGAAGCAGGAAAAAAGGATATATTATTTATTAGCCATTATGGAGGTGGAAAAGGTACAAAAGAATTCCAAGATAGGGTAATTTACTCATTGCAAACCGAATATGAGTTATTGGAAGATAATTTTTTACAATTTCATGCATCGGTTGTTGATGGTGTAGAAGATACAACACGAACAAGATCATTTATGTTTTTTTCACATGCTATTGTAATGGCTACGGCATATAGCAACTGCAGTAAAATGATTATCTCAGAAAATGGATTTATTTCCCTAAATATTCCTCTTACATTCTCTAGAATAGGTACAAGTAGTACGAGAACTACGCACCCATATTATATGACTTTGATTAAGGAATTACTGAACAACGTAGGAATAACTTTGAATATTTATAATCCATATCAATTTAAGACCAAGGGAGAGATGTTGATTGAATGTAAAAATCAAGAGATATTAAATGCGAATATTGCAAATACAATGTCATGTTCTCATCCAGATGTAGGTCGTCATCGTGGCGAGAAAGAAGCTATGCATTGTGGCTACTGCTTGCCATGCACTGTGAGACAAGCTGCTTTAAAAAGAGCTAATATGTCAGATACAAGTAGGTATTATGACAGACAATTTAAAATAGGCGATGAAGCAAAAATGTGCTTAAATTCATATTTACAAGGTTTGGATATGTTTCAGTCAAAACAAACTTTCATGCGTATTCAGATGAATGGACCCATTAAAGAACATGTAGAAGAGCTTGCTAATCTTTATAATCGTGGGATTAATGAGATTTCCAGCTATTTAGAGGAGTTTAAATGAATGAGTTTTTAATGGATGCACATATGCATTTTGATCTCTATAAGGACAAAATAGAAGTTTTACACTATATTGAAGCTGTGAAATCATATACCATTGCAATGACAAATTTACCTGATATTTATAATAGATACGAGAATTTAGTTGGTAGATATAAATATACTCAAATTGCAATTGGTTATCATCCGGAATTAGTAAAAGACTTTCCAAATCAGATTGAATTATTCAAGAAATTATCAGTAAAGCCACGGTATATTGGTGAAGTCGGGTTGGATGGTTCAACCAATGATAAACGTATATGTCTTGATCAAGAAAGAATATTTAGCGAAATACTAGAATTCCTAACAGGGAAAAATAAAGTGTTAAGCGTACATAGTAGACATGCTTCTAAGGATGTTTTAAAACATTTAGATGGATTTGCGGGAATTGTTATTATGCATTGGTACTCAGGAAGAATACAAGATCTTGAGGAAGCTATCGATAGAGGATACTACTTTTCAATTAATCCACAAATGTTAAAAAGTGAGTCAGGAGCTAATATAATTTCTAAGATACCAGTACAACGTATACTACTAGAAAGTGATGCTCCATTTATTCCGTCACTAAAAAGTCAGTATTCTATTGACTTTAATGATATTATCTATGAGTATTTTGCTAATATGTATAATGTGACAAAGAATCAGGTGGAGCATCGAGTAAAGGCAAATTTTGAAGAAATTGTCAAAGCCGAGGATAGCATTTAAGTAAAGGCGATTTAGTATTTTGCGTGGCTTAAGGGAAAATAAATAAATTTACTAGAAGAATGGGTGAAGTAAAATTTGAAGATATTATATAATAATGTTATCGATAGATGTAAAACCTCAGAAGAACTAAAAGGTGCAGCATATTCATAACTTCATGAAGCGATAGTAACTATGACAACTAAGGAATAGAATTGTAGTGATTTAGTACAAATGATTTCTGTGCGTGGAATGACAAAAAATATGGATATATATTTGTTGATTGAAGAGCATGTATTACATAAAGAGGGCTGTAAGCGTAAGGTATTGGGTGCTAATAATCTTGATATTCAATTAATGCTTAAACCAATATATGAAAATAAGAATGCAATATATCTGTTACAAGATATGGAAGATGAAATGCTAATTAAATAATTTGTGAGCGTTTATTTGTCAAGCTTCTTGATATGAGAAATTGCAAAGATAAAGTCTAGCTATTTATTTACACATTAAGATTGCGAATGTATAGTAGATGTGGTTTCTGTGTTTGTTGGATATAAAATTAAGATAACCTACTTGAATAGGAGTTGAGATAGGGTAGATGAGATGAAGGAGGTGAAGGGAATGAGTAATCTAGGTGCATATCAATGGTTGACTACTGTGGCGAAGAAGGTCGGAGGTCCTAAAAATTTTGTCTTAATAATTGCTGGAACAGGTGCAGTGCTATATAAAGGTAGTGAGATTGTTGTTAAAAAGATAATAAAGAAAATTAATAAGGAAGAATTACACGGAACATCAGATTCAATGGTATATTCTGTAACTGCAGAGGGGGTTAGCAATGATGGATTAAAATTTAAGATAGGAGACAAAATTAGAGTACTTGAAACAGATAAGGATGCCATTTTGATTGAGAAAATTGGAGAAGATAATAATCCATATTTTGTGTCAGAGGAGATGCTGAAAAATATATCAAATTATAAGAGCTAGAAGGAAAATAGTATCAGAAGATGAGTTTCGATGAACTGTAATTGAAATGGAATAATTGCTGGATGAACTGGATGATGTTTAGTATGAATATAATGAAATTTATGGTATACATATTTATGTGATTAATGCAATTTCTAGCATATTTCCACTAGATTTGACTCACTGTGAGCATAGCTGGTACTTATAAAATTAAGATTAATTAGGAAAGTGGTAAAAAATGACTAGAGAAGAACTTAAAGAACAGATTGATGAGCTTATGCAACAGTATGCCAATGAAGAAATTGATGGTGATACATATGCGCGAAAGATGATGGAATTAACCACATCTGTACAGAGAGATAATAACTGAACTTGATAATTCAAAGATAAGGTAAGGATGCAAAACTATACCACATAATTACAATGGAGATTTATACAAAATCGAAGTAGTAAAAAATTGCAGGATGTGGGATTAGATATTAAGAGTATATATGCTTAGACAAAATTATGGAGAAAATGGTTTTGCTTATTCATTATGTTAGCGGTTGGCGTACAACTGATGTAGGCGTAAAGTTTTCAATGTGGCATAAAGGTGTGTTGAATTCTGATGCATGGTACCTAGAACTATCCGATGAAATTGCAAAGTTTCTCAAGAATAAATAATCGAAAAAACCTCACCGCTTGACTTAAAACTAGTAGTGAGGTTCTGGGTTTAGGTTGTTGAGTCCACAGGCAATTCCTTCATTCCAGAGCAGTTGAATGCGTAGAATCTTATGCTGATACAATTGTGGATACCAGAGTAAACCTTAGAGCAAGTAAGGATAGGTTTGAGGCTTGCAGTTAAGAGACATAAAGTAGGTGTGGAATTGGAGTTTACAAAGTATTTGTTGTTAATATCCGGATGTTTATCGTTTTCAGGTACGAGAGTAGGTTTGACTTGCGGCTTTTCTATGTTGGTTGAAGTCTTGCTGTTTCGTGACTTACATTTTCCCACTTGAGAGAGGGAGGTGCTTGAGCGAAACTTGAAGATATATGTAGATGTGTTTACTCTGACTGTGCTAATATAAAAAGCAAAGATAAGTTTATAATTGTTTTATTCACAGCGAGAGGATAAGGTAATGTATCAAAGAGTCATACCAAATAACTATGGATAGGTGCTGAAAGATTTATATTGAAACACAAGTATCCGCTTATAGGAAAAGATACCTACGACTCTCTGGTGCAGTTCTTCAAAAACCAGATAAATAATGTAGGTATAGTTTTATTAGAATGAGGAGTTTTTGCTAAAGATGAATAAAAAAACGTTAGCCATTGCACTAACTAGACAAATGAAATTGCTAATTGATAGTGATTCCGAAGACGTAGATGATATGGAGATTCTTGATTACCAGAAGATAAAACTCGAAGGTATGGATTTAGAAGATAAATAGTAAAGGTAACTGTTATATAAGTGTTATAATATTTCTGTTTATTAAAATGCAAGACATGAGATAGCCAGTTATGATTCGGAGATTAATGTATGGGAATTGACGAATATTGGAAAGGTTATCTGGACTAGAAGAAAATTAGTATATAAGCATGTTCCTAAAGATTGGCCTGAAGCGCATTCTTATTCCATTGGTATTTCAGATGTAAAGCAGAATGAAAGAATAAAAACAACCACGACCTTTGATATACATGACTTTGATTAAGTAACATATTGTAAGTGGGAAATGCAGGATTCTGATAGAGAGAATTGTTTCTGGAAAGAGATTCATTATTTTGTGTAACGATAGACACAAAGTTTAAGTGTAATTAGAGAAGGGGATAAATGCGTGAAAGAACAAGTTATTGAAAAATGGCCAACATTGAAAGAAGTTCAGAAATATTAAGGTGTTAAATGTGACACTATTTTGCAGTGGATTGCAAAAAGAAATATGCTGGCATATAAAGTCGGCCGCCTCTGCAAATTTAAACTGTCAGAAGTTGATGATTGGTTTAGTTCAATTGGAGTTGGAGATGATAATTCTGCGCCAGATGAATATGCTGTTCGTTTTTTAGAACTCATGATTTTATAGAATTATAATGTGGTAGTGTATCTACCATCAAAAAGACAAGATAAGCCAAAGAAAGGTATGGATGAAAATATGGATAATCAAGTACACAATGCGATTGTGAGTTTTATATGGGGTATTGCTGATGACTGTCTGTGTGACGTATATGTTCGTGGTAAGTATCGTGACGTTATTCTCCCAATGACAGTTATCCGTCGTCTTGATGCTATGTTAGAGGATACAAAACCGGCAGTTCTTGCAATGAAGGAAAAGATGGATGCAGCAGGTATTACTAATCAGTGGCCAGCTCTTTGTAATGCAGCAGGACAGGCTTTCTGCAACTCTTCCCCATTTTTATTAAAAGACCTTACCAGTAGAGCAAAGAAACAGACTCTTAAAGTTGACTTTGAAGTATACTTAGATGGCTTCTCACCTAATGTTCAGGAAATTTTGGAGAAGTTCAAATTCCGTAATCAGATTGATACGATGATTGATGCAGATATTCTAGGTGCAGTTATTGAAAAGTTTATTTCTCCAACTATCAACCTTAGTCTTAAGCCTGTGTATACAAACGATACTATGAAAACAATAAAGCTTCCAGCTCTGGATAATCATGGTATGGGAACTGTATTTGAGGAATTGATTCGTAAGTTCAATGAAGAGAATAACGAGGAAGCTGGAGAACACTGGACACCACGTGATGTTGTAGATCTTAGGGCAGATTTAGTTGTTATGCCCGTTGCTGACAAACTTATGGATGCAACTTATTCTTGTTATGATGGTGCGTGTGGTACAGGTGGAATGCTTACCGTTGCACAAGATCGACTTTTGACTCTTGCAAAGAGACGTGGAAAAAATGTATCTATTCATCTTTTTGGACAGGAACTTCAACCAGAAACATACGCGATTTGTAAAGCCGACATGCTGTTGAAGGGTGATGGTGAACAAGCTGAACATATAGCATATGGTTCTACACTTTCGGCGGATGGTAATGCTAATAGACAGTTTGATTTCATGCTTGCAAATCCACCATATGGTAAAAGCTGGAAAACTGATGCTGAGAAGATGGGTGGTAAGAAAGATATTCTAGATAGCCGATTTAACGCTTATTTGGAAGATGGCACACAGTTTTCGATGATTCCAAGAACCAGTGATGGGCAGCTCCTGTTCCTTCTGAATAATGTTGCGAAGATGAAAAATGACACTCCGCTCGGAAGTCGAATTGCAGAGGTGCATAATGGGTCTTCCATCTTTACAGGAGATGCTGGTAGTGGTGAGAGTAATGCTCGTAGATATCTGATTGAGAACGACCTTGTAGAAGCTATTATTGCTTTACCTGAGAATATGTTCTACAACACAGGTATAGGAACTTATGTCTGGGTGTTATCAAATAAAAAGGAAGATAGACGTAAAGGCAAGATACAGTTAATTGATGCAACTTCAATGAAATCACCTTTACGAAAGAATATGGGCAAAAAGAACTGCGAATTCACGCCTGAAATTCGTAACGAAATCATAAGAATTTTTCTTGAGATGGAGCAGAGTGAAATTAGCAAGATTTTTAATAACGATGATTTTGGACATTGGGCTGTTACAGTTGAACGTCCTCTTCGTTTGCGCGTTTTTCCGGAGCGCAAGATACCAGCAGGTGTGCTGAAAGATGCAGAAATGGCAGCTTTTGCTGAGGCTATTAATGACCTGGAACCTACTGTGACGTTGGATGATTGGAAGGCTTTTGAGAAGGCTACAAAGTTGAAAGTTTCACTCTTGAAAAAGGTACGTCCGTATATTACTGATAGGGACTCTAATGCATTGCCAATTGAAGGCGAGGCTGATGTTGAGCTGCGTGATACAGAGATTGTTCCTTTTACGTATGATGGAGGTGTTCAAGCTTTTATTGAAAATGAAGTTCATCCCTATGCCCCTGATGCATATGTAGATGAAAAGAAGACTCAGATAGGCTATGAAATAAGCTTCACAAAATATTTTTATAAGGTATCAGAACTTCGTCCTATGGAAAGCATTATTGCTGACCTTGAACTACTTGAACAAGAAACTAGCGGAATGCTCATGGAAGTTCTTGGAGGACTAAAGTAATGAAGAGATATAGTAGCTATTCTCCTTCAGGTACTGCATGGTTGGGAGATTTACCATCTGAATGGGAATGTAAAAAGATAGGCAGTTTGTTTTCACAACGAAAAGAGAAGGTGTCAGATAAAGACTATGCCCCTCTTTCGGTATCAAAAGGTGGAATTGTACCGCAATTAGATAGTGCAGTTAAAACTGATGCAGGTGATAACAGAAAACTTGTAAAAACTGGAGACTTTGTTATCAATAGTAGGTCTGATAGGAAGGGCTCATGTGGTATATCACCTTTGGATGGTTCTGTCTCTCTAATTAATATTGTTCTTGAGCCAAGACAGGAATGGAATGGCAGATATATTCATTATTTGATGAGAAGTCATATTTTTTCGGAAGAGTATTACCGATATGGCCGGGGAATTGTTTCAGATTTATGGACAACTCGCTTCAGCGAGATGAAAAATATTCTGTTACCTATCCCGTCAAGGCAGGAGCAAGACAAGATTGTTCGTTATCTTGATTGGCAAGTATCAAAAATAAATAGATTGATTGAAGTCAAGAAGAAAGAACTTCGAAGAATATGCGAGCTCAAGAAGACTGTTGTAAATGAAGCGGTGACACATGGTCTTAATCCTAATGTACCAATGAAATTCAGTGGCGTTGAATGGCTTGGAAATATTCCGGTACATTGGACAACTATAAAATTGAGACAGATTCTTCATCCTTTTAGTGAGAAAAACCATCCGGAGCTTCCACTGCTTTCTGTAGTTAGAGAGCAGGGGGTAATCATTAGAGACGTTGAGGATAAGGAAAGCAATCATAATTTTATTCCGGATGACCTTAGCGTTTACAAAATGGTGAAAAAGGGTCAGTTTGCTATGAATAAGATGAAAGCGTGGCAGGGTTCTTATGGTATTTCAGACTATACAGGTATAATAAGCCCAGCATACTTTATTTTTGATGTGGACTTCGAAAATTTGGAATATTTTCATTATGCAATCAGAAGTAAAGTCTATGTGAATTTTTTTGCTCAGGCTTCCGATGGAATACGTGTAGGACAGTGGGATCTATCAATTAATAAAATGAAGGAGATTCCATTTATTGTTCCTCCCGCTGATGAGCAGCAGGCTATCGTTGAATATATTCCTGCTGCATTTGCAAAATATGACACAACAATCGAAAAGCTAACAGAAGAAATAGAAGTCCTTCATGAATTACGAAATAGAATGATTTCTGATGTTGTGACAGGACAGATTGATGTAAGGGATATAGAAATTTCTGAATTTGAGTATGATGAAGAAACAGAAGAAGTTGATGATGAAGAAGCGGATGCCGAAGATGAGGAATCTTTCAGCGAGGAGGCGTAGGATATGATATGATATTTACTAATATAAAAGAAAGTGGACTTGAATCATTAATTGTAAAGTGGCTCATTGAGCAAAATGGCTATGAGCAAGGTGCCAACGCAGACTACAATCGTGATTATGCAATTGACGAAACTCACTTATTCCGTTTCCTTCAGGATACGCAACCGGATTCATTGGATAAGCTCGGAGTTTTTAAGTCTGATGTTAAGAAGAACCAATTTCTGAATCGTTTACAGGGAGAAATTTCTAAGCGTGGTATTATTGATGTTCTCCGTAATGGTGTGAAGGTTTACCCTGCCAGCTTGATTATGTTCTATCTGACACCGACTGAAAATAATTCCAAGGCCAAAGAAATGTACGAAAAGAATATTTTTAGTGTAACAAGGCAGCTGATGTATTCTAATGATGCTACGAGACTTGCTCTTGACATGTGCATATTCATCAATGGTCTGCCGGTCATTACTTTTGAGTTGAAGAATCAGCTTACAAAACAGGATGTTGATGATGCGGTTAACCAGTATAAGACAGACCGTGACCCTAGAGAACTTTTATTCCAGTTTAAACGCTGCATGGTTCATTTTGCTGTTGATGATGCAAGGGTGAAATTCTGTACAAAGCTTGATGGTAAGAGCAGTTGGTTCCTTCCTTTTGATAAAGGTTACAACGATGGTGCAGGAAATCCGCCTAATCCAAATGGGCTCATGACAGATTATCTGTGGAAAGAAGTTCTTACCAAGGATAAGCTTAGTCGTATTATTGAGAATTATGCTCAGGTAGTTGTTGAAGAAGATCCTGAAACAAAAAGGAAGAGTGTAAAGCAGATATTCCCCCGTTATCATCAGTTGGACGTAGTTGAAAGCTTACTTGCTGATGTGAAAGAAAATGGAATCGGAAAAAGATACTTGATTCAGCACAGTGCTGGCTCAGGAAAGTCTAATTCAATTTCTTGGCTTGCACATCAGCTGATAGGACTTGAGGAAAATGGCCATCCAATGCTGGATTCTGTGCTGGTAGTTACTGACCGAAGAATTCTTGATAAACAGATTAGAGATAATATAAAACAGTTCATGCAGGTAGCTAATACGGTTGCATGGGCAGAACATTCCGGTGATTTAAGAGACGCCATTAAAGATGGAAAGAGAATTATTATCACCACTATAGAAAAATTCCCTTATGTAGTTCCTAATATTGGAGCTAAACATAAGGACAATAAGTTCGCAGTTATTATAGATGAGGCGCATTCTGGTCAGAGTGGAAGAAACTCTGCACAGATGAACTTGGCTCTTTCCGGCCTTGCTTCTGAAGTTGAAATGGATAACGAAGATAAAATCAATGCAATGATGGAGGGACGTAAGTTACTCTACAATGCCAGCTACTTTGCATTTACTGCAACACCAAAGAATAAGACTTTGGAAACCTTCGGCGTTCCATATCAGGATGGAGATGAAGTAAAGCATCGTCCGTATCATTCATACACTATGAAGCAGGCTATTCAGGAAGGTTTCATTCTTGATGTGCTTAAATATTATACACCGATTGCCAGCTACTATAAGCTTATGAAGACTGTGCAGTATGACCCTATGTTCGACAAGAAACGAGCACAGAAAAAGCTTAGAGCATTCGTTGAAAGTGACTCATATACCATCTCTCAGAAGGCGGAGATGATGATTGAGCACTTCTACGAACAGGTGATTTCAAAAGGAAAAATAGGTGGACAGGCTCGTGCTATGGTAGTTACTTCAAGCATCCCAAGATGTATAGAGTATTATTATGCACTTAATAAGTGTCTTGCAGCTAGACATAGCCCATATAAGGCTATTGTCGCGTTCTCTGGTGAACACAGGTATCAGGGACAGGAACCACCATTAACATCTGCGACTATGAATGGATTCCCAGATGCGAAGATTCCTAAAACATTGAAAACAGATCCTTATCGTATTTTGGTTGTTGCAGATATGTTCCAGACAGGCTTTGACGAACCTCTGTTACATACGATGTATGTTGATAAGATGCTTTATGACATTAAGGCTGTTCAGACATTATCCAGATTGAACAGATGTCATCCAATGAAGCATGATACTTTTGTTTTGGATTTTGCGAATAAACCGGCAATGATTGAGCAGTCGTTCTCAAGGTATTATAGAACTACGTTATTGTCTGGTGAAACAGATCCTAACAAGTTGTATGACCTTATTACAACAATGGAAGAGTATCAGGTATTTTCAATAGCTCATGTGGAGCAGCTTGTAGACTTGTATCTAAATGGAGCAGAAAGGGATAGGCTTGACCCAATTCTTGATGCTTGTACTGCAGTTTATAAAAATCTTGATACTGAAGAGCAGATTAAGTTTAAGAGTTCTGCGAAGGCCTTTTGTCGTACATACGGATTCTTAGGAGCTATTCTTCCTTATGGTGATGCAGATTGGGAGAAACTTTCAATATTCCTTAATCTTCTGATTCCGAAGTTACCATCACCAAGAGATGATGATTTCTCAGAAGGAATCCTTGACTTGATTGACCTCGATAGCTATCGACTTGAAGCACAGAAATCAATGTCAATAAAGCTTGAGGATGCGGATGCAGAGGTCGCTCCTGTACCAGCGGGAAGTGCAGGTCATATTGTTAATTCTGAGATGGAATTATTGTCTAGTATACTTAATGATTTTAATGATATGTTTGGAAACATTGATTGGAAGGAACCAGATAATGTTCGTAGACAAATTATTGCAATTCCGGATATGGTTGCAAAAGATGAAAAGTACCAGAATGCAATAAAGAATTCTGATAAGCAGAATGCACGTATGGAAAGTGAACGTGCATTGCAGCAGGTTATTTTCTCAGTAATGGCGGATAATATGGAACTCTTCAAACAATTCCAAGACAATCCTTCTTTT
Organism: Lachnoanaerobaculum sp. OBRC5-5; assembly: GCF_000296385.1. GTDB lineage: Bacteria > Bacillota > Clostridia > Lachnospirales > Lachnospiraceae > Lachnoanaerobaculum. The sequence goes on along the minus strand of NZ_JH815185.1, from coordinate 1,789,799 downwards.
AAGAAGTGGCTGTCAGATATGGTATTTAACATGACATATGAGCCTAATACCGGAAGCAAAGTTGTAAATTATCCCAAACAAAAATCTACAATGAGAATTGTTGCTGATGATATAGTTCCATATATAGACAAAAAATAAAAATGATGAAGTAGGCGCAGTATGAGTGAGGTATTATCTAAAATATCACATGGCGATTTCAACTCAGTCTTTCACGAAGTTACACAGCCGGAAAAGGTTAAGTGGATGATTGAATTACAGCTGCGCCTGTTTCATTTAAAAAATTATAAACAACAAGTTTAATTAAGAAGAGATGAAAATTCTCCTATAGCGTAATATTGGTAGGTAAGTATTCTTCTGTGACAGAAGTGAAAGATTTAAGGTTATCGGAAATGCATTTGCTGTTTTAGCACAGATAACTTGAGTTCTTAATAAAAATACTGGTGTCGATGTTAAAGGCACCTGTGTAGAATTAGGCAAAATTCTCTTATAGCGACTGTTAGTATTGTAAAAGACAAATGCGTTAAGAGTTCGTCTATAGACTTTATAGTTGAGAATAGAGTCAGTAGTGACAGCAATAATATGAGAATAGATTCTGAGTATCATATTTTAGAAAATCCTGTTAAGTGTGATGATAATATTATAAATATAGTTGTACGAGTAGATAAAGACGCAAGTGAAAATGAAGAATATTTATTCGATTTAGATAATGAATTAGCTAAAAGGTTACTTACATATATATATTTAATAGAAATAGTAGTGTGAAATTATAATTATTTTGCATGTAAATTTAGGTGGTATGCCGGTTATTGTATGTAAAGTATAGAGTATTGTGAAATGCTTGGTTTCTAAGCAATGGAGAAAGGCCCCTTTGGAAATAATCATGCATATTGATTTTAATGTCCAAAGTGCCATTCAAAGTGCCAAAATGGCACTTTGAAATTTTTTAATTCACTTCCTTTTGTGCTTTGTTTATTACATAATAAAGCACAAAAGGAAGTATAGCTATGAATATAGATAATATAAAAAAAATTATAGAGAAAAACAATGGTATAATTACTGCGACAGAAGCTGATAAATACGGTATTGACTCATGGTATCTTACGGATATGGTGAGAAAGGGAGAGCTTGAGAGAATTGCACGAGGAATTTATTTTGATAACGGTTTTGACAACTATGATGAAATGTATTTCTTTCAACTTCAAAATAAAGTGTGTATATACTCCTATCAAACTGCCTTATACATACATGGATTAACTGAAAGACTTCCATATGTAAATGAAGTTACGGTATATCAGGGGTATAATCCATGGAGATTTAAGGGGATGGTTAATGTACATCAAGTAAAAAAGGATTGGTATAAAATCGGTGTTGTAGAAAAAAATACAGACATGGGAAATCATGTCTATGTCTATGATATGGAAAGGACTATTTGTGATATAGTTAGAGATGGGAAAAGGCAGGAACCGGAGATATTTTCTAAAGCTTGGAAATTTTATATTAAAAATAGCTTGAAAGATATATGGAAGCTTAGAGATTACGCAAATATATTTGGGATATCAGAAAGGATTGAGAGTATTTTGGAGGTACTTGCATATTAAGTTTGAAATGTTTCAATTAAGAAGCATAATACACACTAAAAAGGAAGACTATGCAATTAGGATGGATTGATTTTTCAAAAGAAGACAGACAAAAGGCACTGGATGTTATCAATCTTCTAAGTGAGCAGGGGACGGTTTATGAGCTTGGGATAGGGACTGTATATTACATAGAAGTGGGACAGAGTAGTTATATATTGAAGTATTTTGGGAGGTGATGTTTTGACGGATAAGAACTGGAATCTTGAGCTAGATGAATATATACGCCAAGGTGAACCGGATAAGGTGGAAAAGAGTAATGCATGGAAAACTGCTATCGGACTTCAGGATGTAGACGGACTTAAGCCTTCAAAATACTTGATTGAAACTGCAAAAGATCATATTGAAGGCAAGATTAGTATTTCTGAAGCGGACAGGCTTATAAGCGGTTATTATAAAGAGAGAAAAGACAGGGATGGTGTGGAAGCAGATACAAAAGAAGCGGATATTGTATCTGTAAGAATCGCAAAATTACTTGGGGAGAAGACCTTTCAATTTTCACCGGTAGAATTACAAAATATTCATCGTAGATTATTTGAAGGTGTATTTCATTATGCCGGAAGAATAAGAGATTACAATATTACCAAAAATGAGTGGGTACTTAAGGGAGATACAGTACTGTATGCATCATTTGACAGTATCAGGTCTACACTTGATTATGACTTTTCACAAGAGAAGAACTTTTCCTATAAGGGACTGAATATACAGGAGGCCATTAGACATTTTGCTAAATTCACATCAGGAATATGGCAAATCCATCCGTTTGGAGAAGGAAATACAAGATCAACTGCAGTATTTATCATTAAATACTTAAAGACATTCGGTTTTACCATAAGTAACGATACATTTGCCCAAAATTCATGGTATTTCAGAAATGCTTTAGTACGAGCAAATTATAACAATCTGAGAGCAGGTATTCATGCTACAAGTGAATTTCTTGAATTGTTCTTTGAAAATCTTTTAATGGATACGAAGCATAATTTAAAAAATCGATATATGCATATTGATTTTGATGGACAAAGTGCCATTCAAAGTGCCAACAAATCAGTTTCAAAGTGCCAAAATGGCACTTTGGAAATGTCTTTGGAAGAATTAGCTATTATAAATGCCTTAAAAATTAATCCGGCATTAACTCAAAAGCAGATTTCGGAGATTGTAGGGAAGTCAGAGAGAACAATTAAGAGATGTACCGTAGAAATGCAGGAAAAAGGTTTAATTGCTAGAGAGAACGGAAAACGAAACGGTAAGTGGAAGATACTTATAGAAGTGAATTAAGTGAACTGAAAAGTTGGAATAAATAAATTTTGGTGTAGTCTTTGTACTACACCATTTTTAAATATGTGTGACTATAAGTACTTAATAAAAGCTATGATATTAAAAAAATAAAAAAATTTAAAAACAATGCAATAAAATGAAGTCCTCGTGCATTAATATAGTGAAAGGGTAAATAAGAGAACTTAAAAAAGACAGTATTATCCATATAAACGTCGACGGTGGATGATAAATTTACTAAGAACTCATGACCTTTCTAAAATAAAAACGCTTGTATTAACAGATTGGTAAAATTATTTTCACTGTACACGGAAAGGATGGAAAATATGAAAAAGTTTAATAAATTAGGTAAGAGTTTAATAGGTGCGGTTACAGTATCTTGTATGTTATTTGCAGCCGGAATGACAGGAGTTCCATATTATGGAAGCACCTTTGTTGCCAAGTCAAAAGTATCCAAATCATATAAAGCAACAAAGAAAATAACAGCTGATGAGGCTAAAAGAATCGCACTTGCACACGCAAAGTTAGCGGAAAAGGACGTAACTTTTGTTAAAGTGGAGCTTGAGCTTGAGGATAATAACAGATATGAGTATGATGTTGATTTTTACAGCGGAAATGTAGAATATGATTATGAGATAGATGCAGTGAGTGGAGCAATATTATCAGCTGACAGGGATATTGAGAACTATGTGATTCCTACACAGCCAAGTACATCATCGACTAATACTCAAACTTCAGAGATTTCAGTAGAAAGAGCAAAGCAAATATCACTTTCACACGCAGGAGTGGGCTCTGCAAGATTTAAAAAGGCAAAGCTTGATTATGAAAACGGTGTTAAAGTTTATGAGATCGAGTTCAAAGCTGGAAACTTGGAATATGAATATGATATCAATGTTTCAAACGGAGCTATAATCTCAAGCAGCGTAGAGGTAGATGATTAATAGAGATATATACTTACAGTCAGTCCGAGGTGAATACCCGGGCTGATTTTTTTTGCATAACAGTAAGTCGGGCTAAGTTTAAATTACTTCAAAGTAAATTGAAGTTTGTTTGAAGTGATATTGAAGTTGACTTTGAAGTGACAGTGAAGTAGTTCAAATAACCACTTGTTAGTAAATCCTAACTATGATATAATAACTTTACCGACGATAACGTCGGTAAAGAGGAGGTATACAATATGGCTGCTGCGAAGAGGCTTAGTGAGGCTGAAAGAAAAAAGGAAATTATGGATTCAGCCGCAAAAGTAATTGCCGCAAAGGGCTTAGGAAAGGCAACTATGGAAGACATCATCGCGGGAACAACTTTATCAAAGGGAGGAGTATATCACTACTATGGGAACGTAACAGAAATCTTTAAAGACATTATGATAGGCGGGATTGATTACAGAAACAATATCATTAAGGAGCATTTGGCTGAATGTGAAAAGGGTGGTGAGAGTAAGTTTATGGCAAAACAGTTGGTTGATAAAGTCATAGACAACAATCCTTTAATGCCTCTTTATGTTGAGTTTTTGATAGAGAAAAAAAGAAATCCCGAACTGAATAATATTATGGAAGAGCTTCAGGAACAGACAAAGGAAAGATTTAAAGCGATATGGAGTGATGACTCAGGATGGTTGTTTGATCCACAAATGTTTCAGTTTGTTACCGATTTTATGAATGCTCTGATAATGGCTTCTGATGTACTGTATGCAAGAGAAAATTTCAAAAATAACAGACAGCATTTGGAAGCAATATTTACTTACTTATTTGAACAAGTAAAGGAGAAAACTGATGGGAGTTTATAAGAAATTATTCAGATATGTGCCGAATGAAAAATATATCGGATATATGACAATCATAGTATCAAGTATTTCGGCATTCCTGGTGGTTTATGGGTATTATTATATATTTCTACTTCTAAAAGAAGCGGTAGTAAAGGGAAATTATGAAAATGCAGGATACTATTCTACAAGGATAGTTATCTGTTTAACTATAAGTGCGGTAATGTATTTGGTATCCGGTATTGTTTCACATAAGCTGGCATTCAGACTTGAAACAAACTTGAGAAAAAGAGGAATTGAAGGTCTTACCGATGCAAGCTTTCGATTTTTTGATCTGCATTCCTCAGGATATATCAGAAAAACTATAGATGATAATGCGGCAAAAACACATATGGCGGTAGCTCATATGTTGCCTGATAATTCACAGGCATTTTTGGTACCGATTTTTGCATTTATACTGGCATTTGCCATAAGTCTTAGAGTGGGAATTGTTATTATAGTTTTATCTGTTGTAAGCGGACTTATATTGATGGGAATGATGGGCAATAAAGATTTTATGAAGCTTTATCAGACTTCGCTTGACAAACTGAGTTCTGAAACTGTGGAGTATATCAGAGGCATACAGGTAATAAAGATATTCGGTTCAAAACTTAAATCCTTTAAGGCTTTGCATGATTCTATTATGGAGTATTCAAAATATGCTTATGATTATTCTCTGTCTTGTAAAACACCCTATGTAATATATCAGCTGATATTTTTGGGATTGATTGCAATTATCAGCATTCCGCTCAGCTTCTTTTTGACCGGTATAAAAGATCCTAAATTTATGGCTGTAGAGCTTATTATGATCTTTTTCTTAAGCGGTGTAATAATGGTTTCTTTTATGAAAATAATGTGGGCAAGTATGAATATATACAATGCAAACTTTGCCATTGACAGTTTGGAAGAATTATATGAAAAGATGCAGGAGGACAAACTCACATATGGAAACAGAGATCATTTTGACAATTTCAATATTGAATTTGAAAATGTGAGCTTTTCATATGGGGATAAAAAGGTTCTGGAAAACTTATCATTCTCATTAGAAGAGAAAAAAACTTATGCCTTAGTAGGGCATTCAGGTTCAGGAAAGTCAACTGTTGCAAAGCTTTTGTCAGGATTTTATAAGGTTGATAAGGGGGCAATAAAAATAGGTGGATATCCTCTTTCGGAATATACAAAGGAGGCAATCATAAGGAATATCTCGTTTGTATTCCAAGACAGCAAACTGTTTAAAAAATCAATATATGATAATGTAGCATTGGCTGATGAAAATGCAGGTAGAGATAAAGTAATGAAGGCTCTCAGTCTTGCAGGTTGTGATGAAATTATTGAAAAGTTTAAAGACAGGGAAAATACAATTATAGGTTCAAAGGGGGTATATCTTTCAGGAGGTGAAAAACAAAGAATCGCTATTGCGAGGGCTATTTTGAAAAATTCACCTATTGTAATTATGGATGAAGCGAGTGCGGCAATTGATGCAGATAATGAATATGAATTACAAAAAGCATTTAAAAATTTAATGCAGGATAAGACTGTTATAATGATTGCCCATAGAATGACAAGTATAAGAAATGTAGATGAAATAATAGTTTTGGAAAAGGGAAATGTAATAGAGCGAGGAGATAATGATTCATTAGTGAAAACCGGAGGGTTATACAGCAGACTCCTCAGTCTTTATGAAACTGCAAATGATTGGAGGGTGTCAAATGAAAAACTACTATAAGAAAAGATATGCTCTCTCAGAACAGGGTGCAAAAAATCTTACAAAAGCAACGATATATTGTTTTTTGACATATTGTATAAACCTTGGTCCGATGTTTATTTTAATGGGACTTATTAATCAGTTGGTCTTGGGAAATGTATCAAGCACCTTGCAGTATATTGTTATGGCAATACTTACTCTTGTTTTTATGTATATTTTATTATCAGAAGAATATGTAAGCCTTTATAATTCAACCTATAAAGAATCGGCAAATTTGAGAAAGGGAATAGCAGAGAATCTGGCACAGCTTCCGCTGGCTTATTTTTCAAAGCACGATCTCTCCGACCTTTCACAAACGATAATGTCTGATGTGGAAAGGGTAGAGCATTCTATGAGCCATTCCATACCAAAGGTTGTGGCTATGTGGTTATTCTTTCCTCTGATGGGACTTATTATGCTTATTGGAAACTGGAAGCTTGGACTTGCAGCAATTATTCCCACTCTTTTAAGCTTTATGATCAATCCTTTGGCAAAACAGAAGGAAGTTTCAGAGTACAGCAGGTACTTTAATGTGCTAAGAGATAATTCAGAGCTTTTTCAAGAAACAATAGAGTTACAACAGGAGATAAGCAGCTTTAATCAAGCTGACAAGGTGAAGAAAAACCTGTATGAAAAGATGGAAGAGAGCGAGAGGATACATCTTAATGTAGAGATAGTTCCAATGCTGGCGGTAGGTATATCTTCATCTCTCTCATATATAAGCCTTGCAGTAGTATTGGCTGTCGGAATACAGTTACTTATTCACAATGAGATCAGCCTTTTATATCTGATAGGATACCTGATAGGAGCAATAAAGGTTAAAGAACTTTTTGATGTTTCAAGGGAAGGAATGACCGAAATGTCCTATATTGAACCTGCAATTGTAAGAATAAAGGAGATAAAAAATGCAGCGCTTCAAGAGGGTGAAGATACAGACCTTTCAAGCTATGATATAGAATTTAAAAACGTTTCATTTGCTTATAATAAAGATGCAAAGGTATTAAAAGATGTGAGTTTTACGGCAAAGCAGGGTGAGGTTACAGCTTTGGTAGGTATATCGGGTTCCGGTAAAACTTCCGTACTAAGACTTATATCAAGGCTGTACGACTATGATACCGGAAGTATCTTAATAGACGGAAAGGATATTAAAAATATATCTACAGACTCATTGTTTAAGAATGTCTCAATAGTATTTCAGGATGTGACCTTGTTTAATACAAGCATTATGGAAAATATTCGTCTGGGTAGAGAGAGTGCAACCGATGAGGAAGTAAAGGAAGCGGCAGTGCTTGCAAACTGTATGGATTTTATTGAAAAATTACCGGATGGATTTAATACTCTAATTGGCGAAAACGGTGCTGAATTATCAGGGGGAGAAAGACAAAGAATTTCTATAGCAAGAGCATTTCTAAAGGATGCACCTGTTTTGATATTGGATGAGATATCAGCAAGCCTTGATGTGGACAATGAAAAGAAGATACAGGACAGTTTAAATAAGCTTATCAAGGACAAAACGGTTATTATTATCTCTCACAGATTAAAATCAATAGAAAATGTGAATAAGATTGTGGTAATAGATGAGGGAATTGTTGAGACGGCAGGAAATCATAGTGAGCTTATAAAACATTCAAAGATATATAAAAACTTGATTGAAAAGACAAAATTAGCGGAAGCATTTAATTATTAGGGGGAAAATATGAAAGAGCAAAAGCTGAAAATAAAGGATCTGGTGACTATCGGTGTATTTGCAGTTATATATTTGGTGATTATGTTCAGCGTGGGAATGATTGGAGTTATTCCGATTTTATTCCTGGTATATCCTACGATACTGGGTATTGTTAGCGGAACTGTTGTTATGTTATTTATGGCAAAGGTACAAAAACCGTGGGCATTGTTGATATTTGGAATGCTTACACCTATTTTTATGATGGTAGAAGGACATACTTACATTCTAGTTCTGCATGCATTTGCAGTGATACTTATAGCCGAGTTGATAAGAAGAGCAGGTAATTACAATTCATTTAAATACAATATGCTTTCATTTGCGATATTTAATACCTGGATCTGCGGTTCACTTATGCAAATGTTATGGGCAAGAGAAAAATATATTGAGATGACAATGATGATGGGCAATGAATATGTAGAAGCCTTGGAAAGGCTTGTCACATATCCACATATGGCATTGGTCTATCTGGGTGCTATAGCAGGAGGGCTTATAGGAGCGAATATAGGAAGAATATTACTAAAAAAACATTTTATAAAAGCAGGTATAATTTGATGTATTACATCAATGACAAAAGATTAAATCCAAATCCTATAACCAAGTTTTTGGTTGTAGTGTTACTGGGGTTTACTGTATTACATTCTATAAATCACTATTTGGAAGTAGCTGTTGTATTAACGATATCTATTATGTACTTTATGAATGGGTTTAGAAGAGAGGCAATAAAAAATATACTGGTATTTGGCGTATTGTTCTTTGTACCGAGTTTTAGTGCTTTGGCAAAGCTTCCCATATTTATAATGATGATGCTTTCATTACCTGCTATATTTCGTATGTTTTATCTTCCTTTTGCAGCAGGTGAATTTATGATAAAAACATCTGACGTCGGAAGTATTATCTCATCAATGGATGCTTTAAAAATACCGAAGGAGGTTTCCATCCCTATTGCGGTTATGTTCAGATTTTTTCCGTCTTTTGTAGAGGAGAAAAACAGTATCAAAATGGCAATGAAAATAAGAGGAATAGAAACAAAAAATCCTGTTAAATACCTCGAGTATGTAGCAGTTCCGCTGCTTATTATTTCATCAAATATTGCTGACGATATTTCAAAAGCTGCAGAAACAAGATGTATTGCAAATCCTATAAAGAAAACAAGGTATGTAAGCGTGAGAATACATTTGATCGATTTTATTTATGCCGTAACAATCAGTGTTATAGTAGCAGGAGGAATTATATGCTCACATTAGAAAATTTATCACTGTTTTATGAACAGGACAAAAAGATTCTTGACTGTATAAACTTAACTGTGGCAGACGGTGAATGCATATTGCTTACAGGAGAGAGCGGAAGCGGAAAATCCTCTATTATAAATTCTATAAACGGATTGGCTTTTGAATATGAAAATGCCAAAATTAGCGGCAGCTTAAAGGTTGACAATAGAGAATTAAAGGGAATGGAGCTGTATGAAATATCACTGTTGATATCAAGTGTTTTCCAAAATCCCAAGACACATTTTTTTAATGTTGATACAACACTTGAGCTTTTATTTTATCTTGAAAATATAGGGCTTAGTAAACAGGAAATGGAAAGCCGTATTGAAGATATGCTGAAGCTTTTTCCGATAAAGCATTTGCTTGGACGTAGTATATTTGAACTCTCGGGTGGTGAAAAGCAGATACTTTGTGTGGCGGCCTGCTATATTTCCGGTTGTAAGATAATAGTACTTGATGAACCTTCATCAAATCTTGATGATAAATATATTGATATATTAAAAGAAATGCTGCAGATACTAAAGAATAAGGGAATAACACTTATCATTGCAGAGCATAGGATTTATTATTTGACGGATGTGGCAGATAGAATTATTACGGTAAAAAATGGAAAACTTGGGGTGGAACTTACAAAAACAAACCTGCTAAACAATGAAAGGTTAAGGGAACTGGGACTTCGCTCTGCAACAAAAACAGACTTAAAGGTCCAAAGGAATTCCGTCGGAAATGATTTGACAGTTAAAAAACTCGAGTACAACTTTAAAGACGGTTCCGGGTTAAAGATAGATGATATTTCATTTGGTCTTGGAAATATTTACGGTATTACCGGAAAAAACGGCTGCGGTAAATCTACATTTATAAGAGTAATGACAGGCCTTGATGATAAGGGAAAGAGTGAGATAATATTTAACGGGAAAATCCTAAACAAAAAAGACAGACTGAAAAATTCATCCTTGGTTATGCAGGATGTTAATCACCAGCTTTTCACAGATTCTGTAGAGGAAGAAATAAAACTTGGGGTTAAAGATTTGTCACAGGATAGATTGGATAAGGTGCTATATGGTCTTGAACTTACAGAATTTAAGGACAGACATCCTATGAGTCTTTCAGGTGGACAAAAACAAAGAGTGGCCATTGCTTCAGTTCTATGCAAAAACTCAAAATTTATATTTTTTGATGAGCCTACAAGCGGTATGGATTATAAGAATATGATAAGAATTTCAAAGCTGATAAAGGAGATGAGTACTGAAGATAATATTATATTTATTGTTTCCCACGATATTGAATTTTTAAATGAAACCGCAGACAGTATACTTTGCCTTGAGGAATTTACGACCCCGGCATCCAAAAATGAAAGTAATAGAATCATTTATTATTAAAGAAAACTTTAAGAACTGTAGTTTAATATATGATATAATCAAAAAAAACATCGGAGGATACTTTATGGATCGTTTCAAGAAAGTTTACAGACAGGGAGTAATAGAAGTACTTGAAGTCTGGGTTGATACGGAGACAGGTGTAAACTATTTGTTTAAGGCAAACGGATATGCAGGAGGTCTGACAGCTTTACTTGATAAAGACGGAAAGCCTGTAGTAACACATGACATTAAAGAAGATTTATAAATAAAAACTGTAGCGGAAGGGTAGCTTCTACTACAGTTTTTTGTGTCTATTCCCATATTGTATGCTGTGCTCTCACACCATATTTATCAGGTTTATAAAATGAATCAAAATCAGCTTCTACACTGTATCTTTTCCATATAACATAGTCGGAAGTCTGAATCTTAAGTGTAAATGAAATATCATTCTTTATTTCTTCATATTCAATCGGATGTAGTGAAAAAATATCCGTCAAATCTTTTTCTCTAAAGTCATCTATACTCAGTTTTGACAAGTCGGTATTATTAAATTTAACTTCCGGTAAAGCCTCACTGTCTGCCGGAATCCTGTAATAAGTTATTGTACAGTTTTTTAGTTTATCGCTATCTTTTAATGTAGGAGTGACACTTACAAAACCGTAGGATTTATCATCACGAAATATTTCCAAAAGTTCACCATAATAAAAGTGGTCATTACGATTATTTACTATTTCACTGTCTGCAGACTTTTCCGAGAAGTAAAAGCCGTTAGATAAAAGTGTGGATGCCTTTGTTTCACCTACAATTATATTGCTTGTATTTATTTGTACTACGACCGGCTTTTCGGGAAAACCTATCATAGATATAAAAAGGGTAAGAGTAAAATTTGTTATAAACAGTCCGGCTATAACAGCATTTGAAGCTGAGTAGAGTCGAAATATTTTATTTTTATGATTGCTTATAAGTCCTGAAATAAGCTGAATGAGATGATAAATTATCAAGCTTATTACTGCAAGTCCAAGCTGAAATCTTAAACATCTATAAAGTGACAATGTAAAATTATTCGTCATGTAAAACATAATGCCTATGCAGGAAATATTTGCCAAAATATACACGAAGAAAAATAATAATGCAGCTTTCAACGCAGCAGATTCGGTAATATCATCATAGTCTATATGTATTCTACCTTGAAAGCCCTGTCCGATATTGTACATCCATTTTGGAACTTCCTTACCGGCAGCTACTGCAATTATCAGCCTTAAAAACATATATATTGTTAATATAAAGCATAGTAAAACCAAAAGACCAAAAATTAATGCGAATACAGTAAATCCCATTTTATTCCCCCATTATTCCCAAATAGTATGCTGTGCCCTTACACCATAATGGTGTACTGAGCCATTTTCAAAAAAATCCGCCTCAATGCTATAACTTTTCCACAGTGAGTACCCTACAGTTTGCAGTTTTAAGGTATACAAAGGACTGCGTTTATACTGATGATAATTATAAGGCTTTAGTGAAAAAATATCAGCCATATCTTTGTATTCAAAATCCTGAATGCTCAATTCGGACAGAGTTGCATCACTAACTTTTACCTGAGATAAAACCTCACTGTCACCCGGTATCTCATAATATGTTATAGTGCAATTTTCAAGTTTATCGGAATTCTTAAATGTCGGAGTAATACTCATAAATCCATAAGATTTTCCGTCACGAAGCAATTCTACAAGTTCACCATAGTGAAGTTGGCTGTTTCGTTTATTTACAATTTCACTGTCTGCATCTTTACCGTAAAACTCAAAGCCGTCTGCTAAAATAGAGGAGGCTTTTGTTTCGCCTATTACCACAGTGCTGTTATCTATTTGTATATTTATAGGTTTTTCAGGAAATCCTACCCTGAGCATCCATAGAGTATAGACAAGTGCAGTTACAAATATTCCTGCCATTACAGCATTTGTTGGTGAGTAGAGTGGCCTGTAATTACCCGATATATGAGATACAAAAAATAAAATCAGTTTTACTATAAAGTAGAATAACATTGCTATCAAAACAACAACGACCTGCAAGCCTACACATATATAAAATGCTTTCTTGGAATTTTGTGTTTGATAATACATTACAAAATAGAAAAAAATATTGGTTAAAATAAAAAAAAGGATAAAAAAATTGGTATCCAATAATGCCGCAGGTTCTGTAAAATCCTCGTAATTGATATTGATCTTACTTTTAAATGCCTGTCCAATCTTGTACATCCAATTCGGAACCTCAGTATAAGTACTTACAGCTATTACCAGTTTTATGTACATATAAACTGTAAACGTAAGGAGTATCAATATAAGCATAGCGAGTGCTATGGAAATTATAAAAAAGGCCATTGTAGCTCCCCTTTTCAAATTAAAAGTTGTATACTCGTATTATATCATTTTGTTATAAAATTTACGATATTTAATACTTTTATGGGGAGGAATATGGCTGTTTCATATTTTATTTATGTGACTGATAAAGAAAATACCGGTTTTAATTTGGAGAAGTTTAATAATGACATTAAACAAAGATTTCCAGGAGTCAGTGTAGAAGTTAAAAGCGATGAAAACTGCAAATATAATGTTCACTTTGAATATTATGGGGATGAATGCGAGTTTGAACTTTGGATAAATAGAGACCGGAGTGTTTTAGTGATAGATTATTTTAACTCTGAAAACAGGCTCTATGATTATGCAAAATATATTATATGGCTTAGAAGCTACTTCCCTTATGAGAAGGAAGTTTTATTATGTGATGAGGGATATAATAAAACTATTGTATTAAGTGAGGGAGTAGAGATAGAGGATATTTTGGAGATATTGGAGTAGGAGCATTATTGTTAAAACATACCGGATATATGGAATGTTACATATAGGTTTGTAGTTGAGAAATTCAGATATATAAAGTATGATAGGAATGTAGATTAATATATAAATAAGATTAAATTAATAAATTTATAATGGAGGTAATGGGAATGGAAACAGGCTCTGTAAATGATTTGAAAACTTTTGTTGAGGTGAAATCTTTCGGTGACATTTTACCTAAGAACGGAACGAATATAAGGAGTCCTTATGAGCATCAGAAAAAGGCTATGGAAGCACTTGATAAGATAAATAAAGAAGAATCTTATAGCACTTTGGTAGTTCTGCCGACAGGAGGCGGAAAGACTTATACAGCTTCTATGTGGTTATTAAAAAATGCTATTGATAAGAAAAAGAAAATCCTTTGGATAGCACATCGTCAGATGCTTCTTGATCAGGCTGCGGAGTCATTTCAAAAGTTTGCGTATACGGAAGTTGTACCGCATATTTCTTCTTTCAGATTCAGAATTGTGTCAGGTGCATCAAGTCATGACAGAACAATAGATATCAAGGCGGATGATAATTTATTGATTATAAGTAAGGACAGCATAGGCAGAAATATTGAAAGACTTGATAAGTGGTTGGAAGGAGAGAAAGAGCTGTACCTGGTTGTAGATGAAGCACATCATTCAACTGCAAAAACCTATAGAAAAGTTATCAACTATGTAAAGGACAAGGTTCCGAATTTAAAGTTAATAGGTCTTACAGCAACACCATTCCGTACAGCAGAAGAAGAGCAGGGACTTTTGGGTAAAATCTACTCTGACGGTGTCAGTGACGGTCAGGTTGTACGTGGAGACATAGGAATAACATATCAAATAGGATTAAAAGAACTTATAAACAGACAGATTCTTTCAAAGCCTATTTTTGAAAGCTACTTTACCGAAGAAAATTATGGAGATTCTCTGGGGCTTGAGTCATGGGAAAGGATTCAATATCTTGATAATTTGCCGGATGATATTGCGAGTCAGATGGCGGAGAGTGCCGCACGTAATAAACTGATTGTTGAAACATATAAAGAAAAACAGGATGAATATGGTCAGACAATTGTATTTGCGGTCAATGTAATACATGCTATTCAGCTTAGTGCACTTTTTAATAAAGCGGGAATTAAGTCTGATTTTGTTGTATCTGATATCAGAGACGGTGTTACAGGAGTGACAGTAAGCAGAGAGGATAATGAGAGAAAGCTTGAAGCCTACAGAAAAGGAGAATTACAGGTACTTGTTAATGTAAATATCTTGACTGAGGGTGTGGATTTACCAAAGACAAAAACAGTGTTTTTGGCAAGGCCTACAGTATCATCTATTTTGATGACACAGATGGTAGGTAGAGCATTAAGAGGAACTGCAGCGGGAGGTACATCAAGTGCATATATTGTTTCATTTATAGATCATTGGAATGAACATATTGCATGGGTAAATCCGGAAAGCTTGTTTGCAGGGGATAATGATTTCCAGGATAGTGATGATTCCGAGCGTATCAAGAGAGATATTCAACTGATTGCAATCTCAAAGATTGAGGAGTTTGCAAGAATACTTGATAATTCGGTAGATACAATAGATTTGGAAAGAGTTGCTTTTGAAAAAAGAATTCCTATAGGAATGTACGCATTTAATTATCTGGAAGAAAACGGAATGGACCATTCATATCAGGTAATGGTATATGACAGTACACAGGAAGCTTATAAGAATCTTATGGAGTCACTTCCTTCATTATTCAAGTCATTTGATGTAACAGAGGAGTATTTAACAAAAGAACAGCTTGATGAAATGGAGGCACAGTGCAGGGATTCATTCTTCTGTGGTGAAATGATACCGCCATATGAGAGCAGAGATGTGATAAATATTATAAAATACTATGCACAATATGAGGAAGCACCAAGATTCTATACATTTGAAGAGGTGGATAGAAATAAGCTGGATATATCAAAGATTGCGAGGCATATTTGGGATGAAGATATGGGGGTACGTAAAAAAGCTGAATACATTGATGAGCTATGGAATTCCGGTGATGATAATATGCTTAGATTGTTCTTTGGAAGAAAGATATACTTTTTAAAGCAGCTTGATATTGAATTGATGAAATTATCAGATATTGAAATATATGGTGGTGGGGAAAGAAAACAAGTAGGGTACGGTTCTAAGGAGCTGGAAGATTTACCGCTCCATATAATTCGTAAGATTAACCCTGATTATGAAAAATATTTAAGAGATGAAACCTTTAAAAAGTATACTGATGAAGCCGGTAATTATCGCTGTGCCTGCTGTGGATTTACAGACAGATCCAGAGTTCCTTTCCAAGTAGACCATATTATTGCCATGAATAATGGCGGTAAATCTGTTGTGGAGAATTTACAGATTCTTTGCCGCAGTTGTAATGCAAGGAAGAGTGACAAATAATGTATGGATTGTTTTATTCGGCAATCGATATTGCATTTATCTTACAGGATTTAAAACTTGGTTGTAGAGAGGAAAGTAAAGTTCTTGATTCAATATGGGAAAATGAAAAGAGCTTACTTTCCGAACAGTACAGAGATAATAAGAGAAAATTTTTGCTGGATATATATCAATGGAGTCATTATATATTGGATAAGGATGCAATTGATAAAGAACTTGTTGCTATACAGAGAGATTTGAAGCATTCAGATAGAACATTGCAATTAGAACAGTTAAGTGGTTATTTTTCTGACTTTGATATTTTCTTTAAAAGTTGTCGTATAAAAATATTATATGGCAGTAAAAGTTATGTAAAAATAAAGCTTAGAACTTTATTAGAAAGATATGGCTATAAACGTAGATCATCATTGATCGTTCAGTATATAAAACATTGTTTAACATTTTATAATTTGCAAGTGGCTGTACGTGGTGGTGACATTTGCGATATAGAAACAGTAGGTATTGATGAAATGCTGATGTTTAGAGTAATAAGTTAGTGTATTAAGATAATAAAACAGTCACAAGTTTAGAATAAGCAGGTGAAAAATGATTACAGGTATCGACTACATCTTATATACTGATAAAGATAAGGATGCTTTTATAGAAAAAATAAAAGAAAGTATTACGTTTTGGAAAAATCCATATATTGCCATTGATAATGAAGATGAAACAACGGATATTTTTGTCTCTCGAGATGAAGAGATGTTTCGGTTGATGGACGAAAAGGGCTTTTACGTGGAGGAATTGTCCGGTGAAGGACCATTTTTATTGATTTTTAACAGTGGATATTCATCAAAGGAAAATAGAGTGACTTTGGTGCTTTCTGAAGAAATTTACGAGTCAAAATTCTCCAAGCTGGTATTCAACACGATTAAATCTATTTTATAATGTGGAAGGACGGTGAGTTACATTATGGAGAAAAAAGTAGAATTAAAAGAAATTATAAATAAACAAAGAGATTTCTTTAACACAAATGCAACTAAGTCGGTTAAATACAGGATAAAGATGTTGGAAAGGTTAAAGGAGGCAATCAGAAATAATGAGGTAGCAATTCTTTCCGCTCTATATAAGGATCTTTTAAAGTCTAGAGCTGAGGCATATATGAGTGAACTTGCAATAGTTTATGCGGAGATAAATGAGGCTTTAAAAAATGTAAGAAAGTGGAGCAGACCGGAGAAGGTAAAAGGAACTATATCCACATTTCCGGCAAAGAATTATGTATACTCTGAGCCTTATGGAGTAGTGCTTATTATATCACCTTGGAATTACCCCTTCAATTTGACGATAGCACCGTTGATAGCGGCAATAGCGGCAGGAAACACAGCAATAATCAAATGCTCAAAAGAGAGTGTTTATACTTCAAAAGTTATTAAATACATTATAAATAAAGCTTTCGGTTCAAATTATATTTTCTGTGTGGATGAAGATATAGATTATGATGAGCTTCTACATCAAAGATATGATTATATATTCTTTACAGGAAGTCAAAGAGTAGGAAAGATTGTAATGAATATAGCGAGCAATAACCTTATACCGGTTTCTTTGGAGCTTGGAGGAAAGAGTCCTTGTATTATAGATGAGACAGCCGATATTAAACTTGCTGCAAGGCGAGTACTGTGGGGGAAACTGCTTAATGCCGGACAGACCTGTGTGTCTGTTGATTATGTGTTAATACATAGCAGTGTTAAGGACAGATTTATAAAGTATCTGCAAAAAGAAATAAAGAGAAGATATCCTAATGCATTAAATAATGATACTTATCCGAGAATAATAAATGAGCATCATTATAAAAGACTGATGAATTTAATAAAATCAGAGGAGAGTATAATAGGTGGCAGAGGTGATGATGTAGTTCGTAGATTAGAGCCTACTATTTTACCTGATGTGGATTTCGACCATGAAATTATGAAAGAAGAAATATTTGGGCCGGTGCTTCCAATCATAGAATATGAAGATATAGATAAGGTAATAAGGATAATAAAAGCACATGAGAAGCCTTTGGCATGCTATGTATTTACAAGGGATAAATATATTGCAAAGCATATTATAAAGAGTATTTCGTACGGTTGTGGATGCATAAATGATGTTATTCTGCAAGTATCAAATCATTATATGCCGTTTGGAGGAGTAGGAAGTAGCGGAATGGGTTCGTATCATGGGAAGTTCGGATTCGACACATTCAGCCATAAAAAGAGTATTGTTTGGAGTGAAACAATGATTGATTTGCCGATTAGATATGCACCGTTTAACCAACTAAAATTTAGAATATTGAAAAAAATATTGGAATCATTTAATGATTCAAAAAAATAGAAAGTCGGAGACAAAATATGGCGTATACCAAGGAAAACTTTGAAGAATGGATAATTCTTATAGACTCTAAAATGGAGTATTTTACAGATTCATTTGCAAAAGAAAATAATTTAAAACTTGACTACAGTATAGAGTCATTGGACGAGATTGAAAATTGGATCCTAACTAATTACAGTGAGATAAAGGATTTGATAGGAGATACTAAGACCTTAGACTATTTGACGGTATATATAGGCGAGACTTTCAGGAAACATATAGGTGGAGAGTGGTTTATAGATTTAAAAAATAAAAAGAATGCATACTATTCCATGCCTGTTTTGACAAGTCCTGATTACATAGGAGAGAGATATATAGCACCGATGACATTTGCAACTGCATGTATCAACAGAAAAAAGGGCAATTATATAAGTACGATACTGAAAAACTGTCTGGAAGACATGGGAAAGTAGAGTATAATACTTTAGAAGATATATTGCTACCGGAGCCTTACGTGATCCACATGGGTCGCGTGCGACTCCGGCAGTATTTATATCTTTAATTATCTAATATAGTGCTAAATGAAATTGTATTATTTTTTACAAAGCCCTTTACATCACTGTCTATATCCTTAAGTTCTCCATTTAAATATTGTTTTAAAGTACCTGCTCCTTGTGTTTCGTCATAATCCGTTAAGAAATATGTTTTTTCGAATTTATTCACATATGGTGTATATCCGGAATAATCCTTTATATTTTTTACAATTTCAGTATCCTTACCGTTTTCCCAAATATGATATGTATCATTATCATCTTCATATGAAGTCTGTGATAGAGTATCAGCGTATATTATATAACTCTCAGTACCGATATTTTCTAAATGTGCTGACGGATAATATTTGCCTACATTTTCATTGATAATATTTTTATCCAAGAATAAAGAATAGTAGTCGTTTCCTTCGATTTTTGCTATATACAATAAACTATTATTTTCCTTCTTAGAGTCCTGTGAGTAAGCAAAATCATAAAAAGCACTTATATTTGTATTTAAAAGTTCAATTTTACCTTTTTTACTTCCTTCTAAAACAACCTTCCAAAGCTTCATATTTTCTTCAGAGTAAAAATACCAATGTTTTGATTTGGAAGGCAATGCTTCACTTAGTTTGTCACGGTTTCCCTGTATATCTTCATATTCTCCCAGTATTTTACCGTTTTGTTTAATTGTTAGAATATTTTCACCTTTGGAATTTTTTTCAGTATATGCCAGTAAATCTTCTTCTTTCTTAAATTCTACAAAGTCTACAAATGTATCACTGACTAATTCCTCATTACCGTTAAAGTCAAATCTATAGAGAGATGCAGGCTCATTAGTCTTAGAAGCGTAGATGACTTTATCAGAAGAAAAAGTAATGTAATTATATGGTTTTTCAATACCCTTTACTATTACTTTTGAGTTTCCGTCTTTTAACTGATATAATGTATTATTCTTAATATAGCATATTTTATCAAAATCATAAGAATAATCTAAAGAATTAATGTTAACATCTGAGTACACTGTATTAGTACCTTTATATATATCAATTAAATATACATTTGCCAAGTCCTCTTTGCCATAATTACGACTATTGGGAATAATTAAAAGCTTATCCTGAGCCTTAGAAAGTATGTATCTCGTTTCTTCCTTTTCTTTAAATAGACTGATGGATTTACCTTTTTTATTTAAAAACAACTCTTTATTTGAAATATAGAGTATGTCACCGTTTTTTAAGATATGATGTACTGTGACTTTTTCGGCTACCTTGGTTCGCTTGGTAGGTGATTTTGATGTAGATGTATAAAGTGTATAGGTTTCTCCATCATAATCTGAAAATGAACAGAATAAATCGGTATCTTTACTGTGTGGTGCTATAGAAAACTTTTTCATAACACTTCCGTTAGTTGTACAAGGTCCCAAGTCTATAATTTCAGAGTTATTATAGCGAGCCATATACAAATTGTCTCCCTTTAAATAAAGAGAAAACTTATTGGAACTTGTACTTTTTTGAGATTCCGCCTTGGATTTTTTACCTGATGAGCAGGCTGATGCGAATACAACAAAAAGACATGTTACTAAAAAACAGAAAATAACGGGAAGTTTCGATGTGATTTTTTTGAACATAAATTTCACCTCCATAAATTTTAATTTAATTTTACTATATATTTGTACAAAAATCTATTTATAATTTTGCTAAATATACTTAAAAATTTTGAGTTTATAAATTATATTTACCTTAATCTAATGTATAAGAAATATATTGTATTTACATCTATGTATGATTATACTAAATAGGAATATATATTCAATTATAGAGTATTGAGTGAGTTGGAGAATATTTATATAAATTAAGAAAGTTGGATATAAAAATGGCTTATACCGAGGAAAACTTTGAAGAATGGATTATTCTTATAGACTCTAAAATGGAGTATTTTACAGATACATTTGCAAAAGAAAATAATTTAAAACTCGACTACAGTATAGAGTCGCTGGATGAGATTGAAAATTGGATTCTCACTAATTACAGTGAGATAAAGGACTTGATAGGTGATGCCAAAACTCTGGACTATTTGACAGTATACATCGGCGAGACTTTCAGGAAGTATATAGGAGGAGAATGGTTTATAGATTTGAAAAATAAAAAGAATGCGTACTATTCCATGCCTGTTTTGACAAGTTCCGATTATATAGGAGAAGTATACAAAGCTCCAATGACATATGCGACTGCATGTATCAACAGAAAAAAGGGCAATTATATAAGCACAATACTGAAAAACTGTATGGAAAATATGAATATTATATAATCTGATATAAAAAAGGAAAGCCGCTTAAGCTTTCCCTTTTTTTATTCCCATATAGTATGTTGTGCCATAACATTGTAGTATGAAAGACTGTTATCGGAGTTAAAATCGGCTTCTATACGATAGCGTTTCCACATAGAATAGTCCTGAGTTTGTAATGTTAGTACAAAGTAATAAGGACCTTTCATCTCATCATAATCTATAGGATGCAGTGAAAAAATATCTGTCAAATCTTTATTTTCAAAGTCGTTAAGATCTAAGTCCGACAGCGCTACATTGTTAATCTTCACGGCAGATAAATCCGTATCATCGGGTGTAACCTTAAAGGATGTTACAGTACAGTTTTTAAGTTCATCCGAGTCCTTCCATGTAGGTGTGACACAAACATGACCGAAAGATTTGTCACCAAGATATAATTCCAAATATTCTCCATAGGAAAAGTGGTCACTTCGAGTATTTATGATCTCACTGTCTGCATTTTTGTCTTTAAAGGTAAAGCCGTTATCAAGAAGAGCGGATGCCTTTGTTGTTCCGATAATCACATCAGTTCCTGCTATCTGCACATTTACAGGCTTAGCAGGAATACCTGCTATAGATATAAAAAAAGTAAATGCAAATGAGTAGAAAAACATAAGTACATCCAACGCATTGGTAGTTGAGTAAGAATATTTTGTACGGTATGAGGGTATCAAAAAACGTATAAACGGTCTGATAATTCCGGAAAGTATTATTGCAGCTATAATTACAGCAAACTGCATTTTTAAACAGGAAAAAATTGCTTTTCCAATATTGTGTAATTTGAAATAATTCACACCGGTAACTATTATATTAACTAAAATAATACACACCATAAAAACGCTCGCCTCTATAAGTGCGGGCTTATCGGTGATATTATCAAATTGAACAGACCTCCTTGTAATCTGTATATATTGTCCTAAAGCATATATCCAATTAGGGAGCTTCTTAAAAGTACAAACAGCTATCAGCAGTCTGAAGTATATAAAAACAGCTAAAATAAAGCATAGCAGTGAAAATATACCAAAGACTAATGTAGATATAAAAAATCCCATAATATCCCTCCTGTTTGATTACGGATAAACGGTTATATTATATCATTTTACATAATAATTTGCGATATATTATTGATATTATATATTTAATGGAATAGTATATGATATTAAGGGTAAGAGTATAATAGCTGTTGCAAAAATAATAGGAATCTATAATCAGTTTGCCGGTGAGTCTTAGACGGAAAGGAATTAAAGTATGAATATATTATTACAGGAAAGTGCCGATATTTTAAAAGAGTATTTTGAAGAGAGACTGGATAAAATGGTAGTTGAAAGGGCGGTGTTCGGACTGTTCTTTTCAGGAGTAAAATTAAGTACAGGTCATGGAGGGCTTTGTTTTACTCCTGTTAAGGAGATTCCTGAGGCTGTATGCTGTCCAAGCTCCGCAAAGGCTATGCCTTTATCAGGTAAACTTGGCGGAAGGAGTGTAAAAAGTTATTTGGACGATCTTTCACATGCAAATATTCTCAGAAAGACATTGGCTATTGCAACACTTAATGCACTTTCGGCTTGTTACTGGGAAGAAAATAAGAATTTGGAGTATAAAATAGAGACAGATGTAGATTCTTTTGATGTTATGGAAATCCCTCAGGGTAAAAAAAGTGTTGTAATAGGTGCTTTGGTACCGATGCTTAAAAAGTTACTTGCAGCAGATGCCGATTTTAAAGTTCTGGAGATGGACTCATGTACTCTAAAGGGAAAGGAGCTGGAACATTTTGCACCTGCAAAGGATGCTGATTTGTATCTGCCGGATTCCGACCTTGATGTTATTACAGGTGTTACTATACTTAATGATACATTACCGGATTTACTGGCTATGTGTAAACCCGGTGCCGATGTTTTGGTTACAGGTCCTACAGCAGGTATGATACCTGATGCATTCTTTAAAAGAGGAGTGACTGTAATGGGCGGTATCTTGGTGACAAAACCTGATGAGCTGCTTGATGTTATAAGTGAGGGAGGCTCAGGTTATCATTTCTTCGGCAAGAGCGCCGAAAGAATAGTAATCTACAATAAGCAGGGAATGTAAAAAAAATTTAGATTTATAAGCAGAAAACGATTTTACAGCCTTAAAAGTGTAGTAAATTGCATTTTTATGGCCTTAAAAGTGTAATAAATTACATTTTTACGGCCTTAAAAATATTGACGAAATGCTTTTAAACCTCTAATATATAAAAAAGAGTATTTTTTTATAGAAGTATTTTGGGAGGTAGACCTTATGAAGCGTTTTGCACTTGAAAAACTTATAGAATGGAAGGATAAACAAAATAGAAAGCCTTTGATTATCAGAGGGGCAAGACAGGTTGGAAAAACCTGGCTGATGAAGGAGTTCGGAAGAACATGCTTTGAAAAAGTTGCTTATGTAAATTTTGATAATAATAAAAGGTTGGAGCAGGTATTTGATGGCGATATCAATATAGACAGGATTTTATTGGCAATCAGTATAGAAACAGGAGTTTCTATTGATGCAGAAAATACTTTATTGATATTTGATGAAGTACAAGAGGTACCAAAGGCTCTATCTTCATTGAAATACTTTTGTGAGAATGCACCGGAGTATGCAATAGTAGCAGCAGGTTCATTATTAGGCGTAGCTCTTCATAAAGGAACATCATTTCCTGTAGGCAAGGTTGACTTTATGGATCTTTACCCATTGACCTTTCTTGAGTTTTTATATGCTTTAGGTGAAGAACGTTTTGCAAATGTACTCCAAAGTGATGATACAGATATGATAACAATGTTTAAGACTAAATATATAGAAAGACTTCGTGAATACTACTATGTAGGTGGAATGCCTGAGGTTGCAAAAACTTATGTTGACAGTAAAGATTTTAAACAAGTGAGAGAAATACAGAAAAACCTTTTGAATTATTATCAACAAGACTTTTCAAAGCATGCAGAAGTTTCACTTGTTCCAAGACTGAATCTTGTGTGGGATTCTATTCCAATGCAGTTGGCAAAAGAAAATAAAAAATACATCTATGGACAAGTCAGAAAGGGTTCAAGAGCAAAGGACTTTGAACTTGCATTACAGTGGCTTTTAGATTGCGGGTTGATCCATAAGGTACAAAGAGTTGGAAAAGTAGCGCTTCCATTGAAAGCTTATCTTGACCTTGATGCATTTAAAGTGTATCTGCTTGATATCGGTTTGTTGATAGCTATGACAGATTTGAATGCTCAAGTGATTATTGACGGCAACAGAATTTTTACTGAATTTAAGGGAGCATTGACAGAGCAGTATGTTTTGCAGCAACTTATTGCATCGGAAGGTATAGAGCCTTATTATTATTCCGCATCTAATTCAGGTGGTGAGATAGATTTTATGATTCAAGGCAAAACATCTATAATTCCACTGGAGGTTAAGGCGGAAGAAAATTTGAGAGCAAAGAGTCTTAAAGCTTTTTGTGAAAAGTATCATCCAAAGTATGCTGTTCGTACATCTATGTCAGATTATCGTGAGCAGGATTGGATGACAAATATTCCTTTGTATAATATTTATAAAATTAGAGAATACGCAGATAAATAGAAATGAGGAGAGTAAAAATATGGGCTATACTAGGGAAAACTTTGAAGAGTGGATAATTCTTATACCTTTTAAAATGGAATATTTTACAGACACATTTGCTAAAGAAAATAACTTGAAACTTGACTACAGTATGGGGTCATTGGATGAACTGGAAAAATGGATCTTAGCTAATTATAAAGATGCCGAAGGGCTGATAAAAGATAAGAAAACGCTTGATTACTTGACAGTATATATTGGAGAGACTTTCAGAAAATATATAGGTGGTAAGTGGTTTATAGATTTGGAGAATAAAAAGAATGTATTCTATAGTATGCCTGTTTTAAAAAGTCCTGAATATAAGGGAGTTACATCCAAATCACCCTTGACATATGCGACAGCATGCATAAGCAGGAATAAGGGGGATTATATAAGTACAATCCTAAGGAATAATATGGAACATTAGATATATAATTTAAAACATATATGTATTTTTGACATAAGAATTTCAAGCTTATAATATGTTTGATTTTTGTATACATAAGTATTGTACACCATATTTTGTCTGTGCTATCATAAAATTACATAGTTCTAAGAGTAAATACTCAATTTTTTAGGACTTAAGGGAGGAAATGTGGACTTAAGTTATATAAGACCCAAGATTTTTGAAGCATTAAAAGGTTATACCGGAGAGCAGTTTGTAAAGGACTTGATTTCAGGTATCATAGTTGCAATTATTGCAATGCCGCTGTCGATAGCGCTGGCGATTGCATCAGGTGTAAATCCCGAGCAGGGGCTTTATACGGCAGTGGTTGCAGGATTTTTTATCTCATTTTTAGGTGGAAGTATAGTACAAATAGGTGGACCGACTGCGGCATTTGTTATAATAATCTATGGTATAGTGGCTCAGTATGGAATGGCAGGACTTACAGTTGCCACCATAATGGCAGGATTTATGCTGATACTTATGGGAATCTTTAGACTTGGAGATTTGATAAAGTTTATACCGAAGACTATTACGGTAGGATTCACCTTTGGAATTGCTGTGAGCATAGTGGCAGGACAGATAAAAGACTTTTTCGGACTTGATATGGGAGCGGTGCCGGCAGAATTTGTGGAGAAGATGATTGCTCTTTTTAAGAACTTTCACACATTAAATATCGCAACCTTTTTAATAGGTCTTTTGGCGCTTCTTATTCAGATATTCTGGCCAAAGGTATCAAAAAAGATTCCCGGCTCTTTGATTGCAATTATAATTACAACTCTAATTGTAAAGTTCGGAAATCTCCCTGTAAAAACTATAGGGGATTTATATACCATAAAAGCCGGACTTCCAAAGTTCAGTGTGCCTCATATATCACCTGAGCTTATCTCCTTGATGGTTTCACCGGCATTTACCATAGCAATATTGGCTGCCATAGAATCTCTTTTGTCCTGTGTGGTTTCAGACACAATGACGGAGAGTCACCACAGTCCCAATGCAGAGCTTATAGGACAGGGAGTCGGTAATATAATGTCGGCGCTTTTTGGAGGAATACCTGCTACAGGAGCTATTGCAAGAACCGCTGCAAATGTTAAAAACGGTGGAAGAACACCGATTGCAGGTATGATTCATGCAATTACACTTATGCTGATATTGTTATTCTTGATGCCATATGCATCTCTTATTCCTATGAGCTGTCTGGCTGCAATTCTTATTATAGTCGGCTACAATATGAGCGGATGGAGAAATGTGTTACATATAATAAAAACAGCGCCTAAAAGTGATATTGCGGTTTTATTGATTACTTTATTTTTAACGGTACTTTTTGACCTTGTAGTGGCTATAAAGTTCGGTATGATTCTTGCGGCATTTCTTTTCCTAAAGCGTATGTCCGATATTACAAATGTACGCCAATGGGTGGATAAATCAGACTCGGATGAGTATGCACTGAATTCCGACCTTAAGGCTGTACCTGAAAATACAATAGTCTATGAGATTTTCGGAGCATTATTTTTTGGTGCTACAAAAGATTTACTTAATATATCAAATGAAGCCGAAAAAAATGTACTGGTTCTTCGTATGAGAAATGTACCGGCAATGGATATTTCAGGACTTGAAGCTTTGGAAGAATTACTTGGGATTTGCAAAAAAAGAAATATGACTTTGATATTATCCCATGTAAATGAGCAACCGATGAAAGTAATGGAAAAGGCAGGATTTATAGAAAAAGCGGGAAGAGAAAACTTCTGTGAGAATATAGATAAGGCACTTGAGAGAGCAAGGACCTTGGATAAGTAGAAAAAATCAATGCTCAAATATATTGATTGAAATTAAGTAAGAGGAGAATATATGAACGAGAACTTAAAAAAGAGAAATGAAGTGTTGGCAGATACCGTAATCAAGGGTCTTAAATCCAGAAATATGACAGGGTATTATGCAAAGGATAAGGAAGAAGCACTTAAGATTGCTCTTGAGCTTATCCCTGAAAACAGTAAGATTGCAATGGGCGGATGTATGAGTGCGCATGAAATCGGTTTGATTTGTGCACTTGAGCATGGCAACTATAATTATATGGACAGAGCCAAAATGGAACCTAGAGAAGCTCTTTTGGCAGCTTACGATGCGGATATATTTCTTTCAAGCGCCAATGCTATGACAGATGACGGAGTGCTTGTAAATATTGACGGGAACTCAAACCGCGTATCATGTATCGCACAGGGACCGAAAAAGGTTGTGTTTATAGTGGGAATCAATAAGATATGTTCAGACATCGACAGTGCTATGAAGCGTGCCAGAAATGTTGCGGCTACAGCAAATACGCAGAGATTTGATATAAAGACTCCTTGCAAGATTACAGGAAAATGCTCAGACTGTAAATCACCTGATACTATCTGCTGCCAGTTTTTGGTAACAAGATACTCTCGTCACGAGGGAAGAATACATGTTATTTTGGTAAATGACAATCTGGGATTCTAAAAAAGAAAATCGGTATTAAAAATCCATACCGGAATTACAATAGATATATATGACTGATGACTACAGGTTATCAGTCTTTTTATTTTAGTGCAAAATAGACAAAGATAACTGTGAAATATTATATTGACATTTTTATTGTATATGATAAAATACATTTAAAGATATGGAACGCGTTCCACAAATGAGTTTCAGGAAAAAAAGTAGTATTTTATGTAAATATTTCAGGAGGTATATTCATGAAAAAAGTTTTGAGAACTTTAGGTGTTTTGGCACTTGGAGGTATGTTGGCGGCTTGCGGAAACAGTGCCGGTACAACAAAGCAGGCAGACTCAAGCAGTGCAGGTGATGGAAGCTCACAGGCTGCAGAAAGTAAGAGTGCAGACGGAGTTACCAACGTAACAATTTGGAGCCCTACAGATACGGCGGCTATCGAGGCATGGTGGGTAGAGAAGATCGATCAGTGGAACAAAGAAAATCCTGATATTCAGGTTAAGAGAGAAGCTATCGACAGAGCCGATTCATATGCATATGAGAACAAGATTACTACAGCTACCACATCCGGAAATCTTCCTGATATTTTGTATGTAGACGGACCTATGGTTTCATACTATGCGGCAAACGGAATCACAGTTCCTCTTGACAGCTACTTTACTGCGGATGATTTAAAGGACTTTATGCCAAGTACTGTTCAGGCTGATACATATGACGGAAAGCTTTATGCAATAGCTCCAACAGAGTCTTCAGTTGCACTGTTCTACAATAAGGATTATCTTGATAAGGCCGGAATAGAATATCCTTCAGACACAGATATAAAGAAAGCATGGACATGGAGTCAGTTCCTTGACAATGCAAAGAAGCTTACAACAGATGATTATGTAGGAACAAATATAATCATGGATAAGGGCGAGGGAATCATTTATGCTCTCGGACAGTTCTTTACAGAGGGCGGAGCCGAGTTTGTAAATGAAGACGGTTCAAAAGCTGACGGATATGTAAACTCTGATGCAAGTATAAAGACAGCAGAGTATTTAAACGAGTTTATAAAGAACGGTTATGCAAATCTTGATCCTGTAAAGGATGAGTTCCTTAACGGAAAAGCTGCTACATTACTTGGCGGTTCATGGAATATTGCAGATCTTGAGAAGTCAAATCTTAACTGGGGAGTATCATATTTCCCTGTAGCCGATGACGGCAAGGCCGCATCACCGACAGGTGACTGGGCTGCAGCTATTACAAGAGATTCAAAGAATCCTGATGCTGCAGGAAAGTTCTTACAGTGGGCAATGAACAGTGACAATATTGCATCTTATGCAAGTGCGGTTGCCAAGCCTGCATCAAGAACATCATCTTATGAGAAGATGGAAGGCTGGGACAGCGGTGCAAGAGCTCTTATGAAGTGGCAGTTACAAAATACAGGTGTTTCAAGACCTAGAACACCTTCATACTCAGTACTTTCAACTGATTTCTCAACAGCTATGTTAAATATCTTTGCCGGAGCGGATGCAAAGGAAGAGCTTGATAATGTAGCTAAGAACTTTGATGAAAATTACGAGATGTATTATAAGAAATAATTTTTAATAACGGTATGGTTTGAAAGGCTTGGCAAATTGCCAGGCCTTTTGTAGAAAGGATGTAATATGGCTACATTACAAAGAGTAAATAAGAAAGGCAAAAAAGAATACAGTGACAATCTTGCGGGATTTATAATGTCGTCACCGGCTATTATTCTTTTGGTTGCCTTTTTGATAATTCCTATAATATATACTATATACTACTCATTTTTCACATATCAGGTGGTGCGTCCGGACAATATAAAATTCAATGCAATAGGTAATTATGTAAAACTGTTTCATGATGAGAATTTCTATGTGGCATTGAAAAACACAGTGTATTTTACGGTGATAGTTGTGCCGGTACAGTGTACATTGGCATTGGTACTTGCACTGATGGTATCAAGTAAGAAAAAAGGTGTAGCTATATTCAGAACACTTTATTACAGTCCTCAGATAACTTCAATGGTAATTATCGCTGTACTCTGGACAATTCTTTATAATTCCAATGCCAATACAGGACTTATAAATGCCTTTTTAAAGAGTATAGGTATGCAGCCTATTGATTTTTTAAATAATCCGAAGACTGCCATGAATTCAATAATATTTATGTCGGCATGGCAGGGTGCAGGTTATCAGATGATGATTTTTATTGCAGGATTAAATGCAATACCTACAGAGCAGTATGAAGCCGCAAGTGTGGACGGAGCAGACTGGTTTGCAAAACTTATATATGTGACTATACCGGGACTTATAAATACAATTAAGTATGTACTTATGATAACACTGATACAGGCTATGAAGCTCTTTACCCAGCCGTATATTATGACAAAGGGCGGACCGAGAAATGCAACAAAAACACTGGTTTTCTATATCTATGAACAGGGCTTTCAGAAAGGAAACTTCGGTTATGCCTGCAGTATAGCCACAGTATTCTTCATTATAGTTGTTGCATTGTCAATTATAGTTAAAAAGATAAGCAAGACAAATTAGGAGGGATTATGAATAATAAGAAGATAAATAAAGTGCTTGGTAATGTTATTTTTTATCTTGGAAATATTATAGTAGGTCTTATATTTGTATCTCCACTTTTGTGGATGCTTGCTTCATCGTTTAAGCCTGAACTTGAGATATTTTCAAATCTGAACTCATTGTCTACATTTATTCCGAAGAACTTTACTTTGGCGAATTATGCAGAAGTATTTCAAAGAATAAAAGTATTTACCATATTAAAAAATACATTGATCTATATAGGCATTGTACTTATAGGTGATTTGCTTTTAGGGTCCATGTTCGGTTATGCACTTGCTAAGATGAAATACAGATTCAGAGGAATAAGTCTTACCATTGTAATAGCACTCATGTCAATGCCTGTAGAGGCAATAATTTTACCATTATACATAGAAATGGCTCAGTTAAACTGGGTGAACACAATGCTCGGACTTACAATTCCTTTTATGATGAATTGTTTTTCAATTTACATGTTCTATTCATACTTTATAGGAATTCCCGATGAGCTTATAGAAGCTGCCAAGGTGGACGGTTGCGGGCCTATAAGAACATATTTTAAAATAATTATGCCGATTTCAAAGACTGTTTTCGCAACGGTACTTATACTTGATTTCGTATCAAGATGGAATGACTTTATGTGGCCTTTCCTTATAACTACAGGAGAAGAAAAGAGAACGGTACAGCTTGCGGTACAGATATTTGTAGGAGTAAGCCCTATACATTACGGTGTTATTATGGCGGTTCTTACATTTGCATCCATACCTATGATACTTATGTATATATTTATGCAAAAATTCTACGTAGAAGGTATTGCATCTACAGGAATAAAAGGTTAGATTAACTGTAGTAATTTAGGCGGAGGGGTATATGTCGAGTATACAAGAGGTTGCTAAAAAAGCCGGAGTAGGAGTGGGTACTGTTTCCAGAGTAATAAATGACAGCGGATATGTTTCCGAAAAAACCAGAAAAAAAGTTGAAGAAGTAATTGAAGAGTTAAATTATAAACCGAATGAGCTTGCCAGAAATTTGTTCAGAAACAGGACAAATATAGTTGCGGTAATCACACCGGCTATAGGTAACCCATATTATGCTACACTTTACAGTGAAGTGGAAAAAAGGCTTAGAAAATACGGCTATAAAACAATGCTTTGCAATACTATAGGTGAAGCGACAAATGAAGAGGCTTATCTTGAGATGCTTGAGAGAAATATGGTGGACGGAATAATAACCGGTACACATACTTTGGATTACAGCAGTTATAAAAAGATAAAAGGACCGATTGTAGGATTTGATACTCCGAAACTCAATGATGATATTTTGATTGTAACTGTAGATCATGAGAAGGGTGGAATTCTTGCGGCAAAAGCGTTGATAGAGAGTGGATGCAAGGAAGTTTTGCAATTTACCGATGCGACTACAAAAAATTATCCTTTTATAAAGAGGCATAAGGCATTTGCAAAAGAAATAAAAAAAGCAGGGATTATATGTCGTGAGTATAAACCTAATATGGATAATTTTGAAGAAAAATTCATTCAGGAAAATATAGAGGAAGCTTTCAGCATGTATCCTAATGTGGACGGTGTTTTTGCAACGGATACCCATGCCTTATTATATATGAAAAAGGCTTTGAGTATGGGAAAGAGAGTGCCACAGGATTTAAAAGTGGTTGCATACGACGGAACCTTCATATTAAATACGGCATATCCGAGCCCAAGTGCTATAGTACAGCCTATCGATAAATTGGCAAAGGTTGCTGTTGACAGTCTGCATGCCATTATAAACGGTGAGAAGGTGGACAGAAAGACAAAGGTACTTGATATAGAATTCAGACAGGGCATGACTACAAATTAGAAAGACAAGTGGTAATAATATGAACAACAAAGAAAAAGCAAATGAATATTTCAGAGAGAACAAATCAACAATAAAAGATAGTGAAAGACCGGTCTATCATTTTACTCCGAATATGGGATGGATGAACGATCCGAACGGTTTTTCGTTCTTTGACGGTGAATATCATTTGTTTTATCAATATAACCCATATGATATAAAATGGGGTCCGATGCACTGGGGACATGCAAAGAGCAAAGATTTTGTAAACTGGGACAGATTACCTGTAGCATTGGCACCGGATGATGAAATAATGGGACAGTGCTTCTCCGGTACGGCACTTTGTGACGGAGATAAACATATACTTATTTATACAGTACATAATGACGGAAAAGAGGAGCAGGCTGTAGAAATCGGTGACGGTGTGGATTACAAGAGTATATCTAAAGAGTCTGTTATAAGGGTGGAACATTTACCGAAGGGATTTAGCGGTATAGACTTTAGGGATCCCAAAATTTGGAAGGAAGACGGCATATATTATTGTATAGTAAGTGCAAAGAATGAAAGAGGACTTGGCAGTATATTGCTCTTTGCTTCAAATAATCTGATTGACTGGGAATATAAGAATATTCTTTTTGAAAACAACGGTGATTACGGCAAGATGTGGGAGTGTCCGGATTTCTTTAAACTTAATGATAAGTATATATTGGTAGTCTCGGTAATGGAGATGCAGGCAAAGGGCAGAGAATACTTTAACGGACATCAGGTGTTGTATTTTATAGGTGATTATGACAAGAAAAATTATAGATTTGAACCGATTGATAATGCAAGAACTTTGGATTTCGGGTTTGACTATTACGCACCTCAAAGTCTGAGTGTTAATGAGAGAACACTTTCGGTTGCATGGCTGCATGATTGGGGAAATGATTTAACTCCTGACGGAGCAAAATGGTGTGGGCAGATGACCTACCCAAGGGAGCTTGAATTAAGGAAAAATATTATTTATCAAATGCCTGCAAAAGAGCTTGAAAAACATTATACAAACGAGTATAAAACAAGCTTTTGTTTGGAGAAGGATTATAAATTTCAAGATACAGAGTTAAATTCAAGAGTTGCAAGACTTGATTTGGATATTGAAAAGATTGATGCAAAGGAATGTATTATATATTTGGCGTCAGATCATAGATACAATTCTTTTATAAAGATAAATTTTAAAAAGAAAACTTTGAAGTTCTCAAGAAGATTTTCAGGGCTGATTAAGGATGCTGTTGATGAGAGAAAGATAGATGTGGATATCAAGTCCGGAAAGTTAAGTCTAAGTATATTACTTGACAGATTCAGCGTAGAGATATTTGTAAACGGTGGAAAAGAGGTGTTAAGTTCAAGAATCTATACTCCTGCCGAGGCAAATGAAATCAGTTTTATTGCCGATGGTGAAGTAAGGATAGATGCCTGCAAAAGAGATATAGTGGAATAATTTATTATACTTGAATATACAGAAACAAAAATGTTAATATATAACATAATAGTATTAAAGCCACTTTATAATGTTGGAGGTGTTTATGAATTTATTCAAAAGGTTAATGTGTTCCGTATCGGCAGTGGCGGTTTCAGCTTTTTTAGTGATACCTGTTATGGCTGCAAATGAAGCACAGTGGAAGAGGAATGATAAGGGATGGTGGTATGAAGAGGCGGACGGTTCATACCCTACAAATGCATGGAAGCTTATTAAGGATAAATGGTATTATTTTGACGGTATAGGCTATATGGTTGAAAACCGTTGGATAGGAAATTATTATCTCGGTGCTGACGGAGCTATGCTTGTAAATACTTCTACACCGGACGGCTACTATGTGGATGCCACAGGTAAATGGGTGGAAGGAGTAAGAAATACAGTTAATATAAGTAAAACAAGCGGATCAGGCACAAAGAGAAGCTCTTCAGTTGCCGGAAGCTCAAGGAGCGGAGGCTCCGGTGGTTCAGGCGGAAGCAGAAGAAGCGGCGGAGGCTCAGGCGGAAGCGGAAGAAGCAGCGGCGGTTCAGGCGGAAGCGGAAGAAGCGGCGGAGGCTCAGGTGGAAGCGGAAGAACCGGCAGAGGCGGAAGCGGTTCAGGTTCTTCATCGGGTAGTGGTGTAGGAACTGCAGGTACAACGGGAAATACAACAGCTTCAAATAACACAGCTTCAAACAATACTGCGGTAAACAATAATAATACAACACATTCAGTAAATAATAATGTTACCGTTCCTTCAGGAAACAACACTGTGGTGATACCTTCAGGAAATACCGGAAATAATACGGTAACGACTCCAAATACAACAACTCCGGCAGTTTCTACTCAGGAGACCCAGATAATTGAAGCATTAAAGGCAATGGGACTGACTGAGAAAGAGGCAAAGCTTTACTATAAGATCAATGCATATAGAGAAAGCCTTGGATTACCGAAGTTGTCATTCTCAAAATCTCTTACAGAAGTTGCAAGAGCACATGTACGTGATTCAAATACATACACACCTGAGAATCAGGTAGATTCCAGAGGTGAGCAGGGAAATCTTCACAGCTGGTCAGGAAACGGAAGTTGGACACGTTTAGTTTACACGGATGATCACCACTATGGAAACGGTATGTGGAGTAAGCCAAGAGAAATCACCAATTACACAGGAAACGGATATGAGATTTCTGCCAAATACAGTGGTATGATAAGCCCTGAGACA
Source organism: Lachnoanaerobaculum sp. OBRC5-5 (assembly GCF_000296385.1). GTDB lineage: Bacteria > Bacillota > Clostridia > Lachnospirales > Lachnospiraceae > Lachnoanaerobaculum. The sequence continues at coordinate 1,754,919 of NZ_JH815185.1, read as the reverse complement.
GCACTCAATCTTTGGAAGAATTCTCCGGGACATAATCAGGTAATGTCTACGCAGGGAATGTGGTCTGATTTAAAAACCATGGGTGTTTCAATAGACGGACATTATGCACATGTGTGGTTCGGCAGTGATGCGGATCCTGACGGATACTATGATGTAGCTAACTATGATGTAATTCATCCATAATAAAAATTAAAATACCTTTATGATTGTAGACAGGCTTTTCGCTGATGCGGAAGGTCTGTTTTTAAATATTAAAAGTATGATATAATCAGCATAGTTATTAAAAAAAGGAGACACAGGTATGAACAAAAATAAACAGATACTTCTTATTAATGATTTGGCAGGATATGGTAAAGTGGCACTTTCAGCTATGATGCCTATATTTTCAAATATGGGGTTTGAGATATTTACGCTTCCTACAGCATTGGTATCTAATACTCTTGATTACGGTAAGTTTGAAATTCTTGATACTAAGGATTATATTCTAAATACTGTAAATGTATGGGAGCAGCTTGGATTTACATTTGAATCTATAGCCCTCGGATTTATAGCTTCTGATGAAGAGGCAAGTGTTTTGGCGGATTTTTGTGCCAAGCAAAAAGAAAAAGGAAGTTTTATATTTGTGGATCCTATAATGGGAGATGACGGAAGCCTTTATAACGGTATATCAAAAGATGCTATAGAAAGTCGTAGAAAATTACTGAAATTTGCGGACCTTATAAAGCCTAATTATACAGAAGCCTGCCTTCTTACGGAAATGGAGTATAAAGACAGAGGGATTACAAATGAAGAAGAAGAACAATTACTTAGGAAATTGAGCGGAGAAAATAATGCTTCTGTGATTATTACCTCCGTACCCTTTAATGATAAGAAATGCTGTGTCGGATTTGACAGTAAAAATGGGACGAGCTTCAGAATTGAATATGATGAGATAGATGTTCGTTTTCCTGGAACCGGAGATATATTCTCGGCTATTTTGGTAGGAGATATATTGAACGGAAAATCACTTCCGGATGCAACATCACATTCAATGGAAGTTGTAAAGAAAATGATTGAATTAAATATAGATAAGGCAGATAAGTATCGTGGTATACCGGTGGAACAGTATTTGGAATTAATATAGTATGAATATATTTGATGAAGTAGATGAAAATCTGTTCAGACCTCTGACAGGCACAAATAAAAGAAAATATGTAGATATTCTTGCTCTTATTTGGGAAAAGTGCAAGCGAATGCCTATGTATGCTATAGAAAAAAGTACAATATTTGATATGGCGGAGGAATATCTCTTGGGACTTGATGAGAAGGTTGAACCGGATATGGAAGAGCAGGAATATACAAGTGGAAATATAGCAGATATGAGGACTATTTCCGGAAGCTTTTTAAAATATATTCCATGTTTGAACATATATCGAAACAAGGCAGCCCTTATGAGGGAGTCTGAAAAGAAGCTAGTTAAATCCGGAAACAGAAATGCAATGCAAATAGATATAAAAAAGAATTATCCGGCATATGTAGACAGATATGATCACAATGCGTATAAGGATATGATTGAGAAAAACAGAGAAAATCTTAAAGAGTATTCAGAGGTATTGGATTTTATGCTTTTAAATAATTGTAAGGTGGAGCAGGAGTCATTAAGGGCTGTACGATTACTTGAAAACAGTTAAAATATTACTTTAAATAAAAGTAGTATATAATTTTGCTGTCAAGTCTGAATTCTTAGATTTAAGAAGAAACAGCAAAGTGCATAAATTTTATGTTTTAAAAGACTTGTCAACATTATCCACATTTTTATCCACAAAAATAGTGGGTTTTACAGGTCTTAGAAAGCTGTTAAATAGGCTGTTTTCAAGTTATAAACGAAGTTATCCACAATTTAAGTATTTTATCCCCATAGAGTAAAGACTGCATTTGAGATAAATTTGTAGATTTTATGAGCTAAAATATATAAAAGTGCAATTTTGCTCGGAAAATACAATTGGATAAAAATTTAATAAAAATCATATTAGTTGAAAAATTTAATCAAATTGACAATACAATTATAAATTTAAATTGAATTTTTGTTGACAAAGTGGTATACTATAGACAAATAAAAAAGAAAAGGAGCTTATACATATGCGTTATACAATTACTGGAAGAAATATTGAAATTACTGATGGTTTGAAGAAGGCGGTAGAGGAGAAGCTTCAGAAATTAGAAAAGTATTTTACAGCTGAGACAGAGGCAAGAATTACATTAAGTGTGCAAAAGGAAGCACATAAGATCGAGGTTACCATTCCTACAAAGCAGGGGCTTATAAGAGCCGAGGAAGTCAGCCAAGATATGTATGTCAGCATAGATAAAGTTCAAGACATAATAGAAAAGCAGATTAAAAAGTTTAAAAATAAGCTTATAGATAAAAAACAGGCTGCAATGTCATTCTCGGATTTCTTTATAAACGATGAAGCTGCCTATGGAGAGGATGAAGACGAGATAAAAATCGTAAAGACAAAGCGATTCAGTATCAAGCCTATGGATCCTGAAGAGGCATGTTTGCAGATGGAACTTTTGGGACATGATTTCTATGTTTTCAGAAATGCAATCAGCGATGAGGTGTGCGTAGTTTATAAGAGAAAAGACGGAAAATACGGTATTATAGAGCCGGAAGTTTAAATTGGTTGCTAAGCTATTTTCCTTTTTAGCTTTTCAAACATACAATAGTTACAGGGAGTCTTAAGACTCCCTGTTTTTGTATAAAAAAATATTTTGAAAACATACACAACTTTTTTAATATATACTATAATATAGACGGGTGTTGAGGTAAATTTATTTGTTGAATTTACCATGATGTGGAAAGAGCGGAAATGAGTTTTCTATAAGGAGGAGAATGAGGCATAGAGATATTATTGAAAAAATGACATTAGAGGAAAAGTGTGCCTATCTTTCAGGTAAAAATGCTTGGGATACGAGGTCGTTTTCTTCTATAGGGGTTGATGTTCTTCACCATGCTGACGGACCTACAGGTGTAAGAAAACAGGCGGGAAAAGGTGACCATCTCGGATTGAATGCTTCCGTACCTGCAACATGTTTTCCGACTGCGGCTACTTTGGCAAACAGCTGGGATGTAAGGCTTCTTGAAAAAGTGGGAGAAGGACTGGGGCTTGAAGCGGCGGCAGAGGATGTAAATGTACTTTTAGGACCGGGAATAAATATCAAGAGAAATCCGCTGTGCGGAAGAAATTTTGAGTACTATTCTGAGGATCCGTATCTTAGCGGAAAACTTGCGGCTGCTATGATAAAGGGGATACAAAGTAACGGGATAGCCGCCTGTGTAAAGCATTTTGCTGTAAATTCGCAGGAGCTTCGCAGAATGGCCATGGACTCGGTACTTGATGAGAGAACACTTAGAGAAATCTATATCACCGCCTTTGAAATAGCTATAAAAGAGGGCAAACCGAAATCTTTAATGACAAGTTACAATATGGTCAACGGGGTATATGCCAATGAGAATGAGCACCTTCTTATGGAAATTCTAAGAAAAGATATCGGATTTGACGGTATGGTGGTTACCGATTGGGGAGCTTCTAATGACCATGCTTTAGGAGTAAAGAACGGTTCAAGCCTTGAAATGCCGGCTCCGGGACTTGACAGTGCAAGAGAGCTTATAGAGGCATTAAAGACCGGTAAGATAAGTGAAAGTGATATTGATGCAAGAGTGGATGAGTTGATAGATATCACATTGTCAACAAAGAATAAAAAAAAGCCTGATGATAGGGCAAAGATGTTTGAAGATAATAATGCACTTGCAAGAGAAGCTGCAAGAAAAAGTATTGTTCTTTTAAAGAATGAGGAAAACATTTTGCCGCTTGATAAGAGTAAAAAGGTAGCGATTATCGGTGACTTTGCTTTTAGTCCGAGATATCAGGGAGCGGGATCTTCCATGGTGAATGCAACAATAGTGGAGGATGCACAAAAGATTATAAAGAAGCTTGATCTTGATTCCGAAAAAGAGAAAAAGATTGAGTCTGCCATAGGAAATATTGAGGAAAAGCTTGAAAAATTGGATATTAATCCGACATATGAGGGAGCAGGGATTACGAATGTAAATGCGACCAATGTTGATACTGTGGAAAAAGTTATATCACAGTTTGATTTAAATATAATCGGTATGGCGCATGGTTATTCAAGAGCGGATAAAGAGGATGAGTCCCTTGTAAATGAGGCCATAGAGCTTGCAAAGCAGGCGGATATTGTACTTTATTTCTTCGGGCTTAATGAGGCGAGTGAATCGGAAGGACTTGACAGAACTCATCTTGGAATTCCAAACAATCAGATAACATTACTGGAAAAGCTTTCAAAGGCCAATGATAATATAGTCGGTGTAATCAGTGCCGGCTCATGTATTGAAATGCCTTGGGAAAATAATTTAAAGGGAATATTACACGGATATCTCTTCGGTCAGGCAGGTATGGGTGCTGTATTTGAACTGTTAAACGGTGAGTACAGTCCAAGTGGCAAGCTTTCTGAAAGTATTGTAAAAAAGTATGAGGATGTTCCGAATATAAGGTATTATCCTTCAAAAGAGAGGACTTCGGAATATAGAGAGAGTATATTTGTAGGCTACAGATATTTTACTACAGCAAGTGTACCTGTAATGTATCCTTTCGGATATGGACTTTCCTATACGGAATTTAAGTACAGTGATATGGAAGCAGACAGAGATAAGGTGAGCTTTTATATTGAAAATACGGGTAAGTTTGCAGGTGAGGAGATTGCACAGCTTTATATAGGATTGAAGGAGTCGAATATATTCAGGTCAAAGTTTGAATTAAAGGGATTTGAAAAGGTATATTTAAATCCGGGTGAAAGGAAAAAAGTTACTATTTTATTTGATGATAAATCATTCAGGTTTTATAATGTAGCGACAAATGCCTTTGAGATTGAGAGCGGAGAATATGATATATATATCGGAAGCAGTTGTGTAGATATCAGATTGCAGTCTGAAGTAAGTGTTGAAGGTAATGCAACAGTTTTTCCTTATAATAAGAATGATTTGCCTTCATACTTTGAAGGAAATGTAGAAAATGTAAGTGATGAAGAGTACAGAACTTTGCTTGGAAGGGAAATACCTGACGGACGCTGGAACGGTGAACTTGGTATCAATGATGCATTATGTCAAATGTATTATGCAAAAAGCTTTATTGCAAGACATGCCTATAAGGTGCTTGATAAAAGGCTGAAAAAGTCGCTTGAAGCAGGAGTACCGGATCTTAATACTCTTTTCCAGTTTAATATGCCTTTTAGAGCTATCGGAAAGATGAGCAACGGACAGGTAAGTATGGAGATGGTGGATGCCATATTACTGTTGGTAAACGGACGTTTTTTTAAGGGGCTTACAGGTATTATAAAGGGGTATTTCAAAAACAGAAAGGCCAATAAGATATATAAGGAAAAGTTTCTTCAAAGAGAAGATAGAGAGTAGTTATGAATGTAGTAAAAGAATGGATAGAAGCGCATCCGAATCTATGGGAGTTTATTAAATTTAATATTCTCTCAAATGTGGCAACGATTGTAAATTTTATAGTTATGTGGATCGGAACGGCTACATTTACAGGTTTTGGATGGCATCATATGCCGTTTAAATTTTTGATTTTTAATTATGCGGAAAATATTGAGCAAAATCTTGGAATGGCAGGTTTTTTAAGTTTTCTTGTGGCTACCGCACTTGCTCAGACTGTAAATTTCTTCGTTCAAAAACAGTTTGTATTTAAGTCTAATGCGGCATTTAAGGATGCTATACCGAAATATATTATGCTTGCCTGTGCATTGATCATTATTTCTGCGGCACTGCCTGCATACTCACAGAAATTTTTCAGAGATATAGGGGTTGGTGCAAGTCTTGTACCTACACTGGCTAATGCGGTAAATATCATTGTTCAGGTGGTTATCAGCTATCCGACAATGAAATACATTGTAATGCCGGAGAAAAAATAAATAGGAGGAGTATTATGTTAGCTGTTAATATGGCGGATGTAATAAGTGTTATCAAATCTATAGCTCCACATCTTGTGGCTATAGTGACACTTTTTGTGGCGGCCCTTGTGGTCATGTTTATCACAAGAAAGGAGAAGCCTGCACGTAAGAATCTTACAAGATCGGCTTCATGGCTTGTTTTCGGACTGGGAACACTTTTAAGTATCAATCTTATGATAAACGGTCCTTTAAAGACTATGATAACACTTGCTACAGGAAGGGGAGTTATAACCGAACAGTCTTTAAATGAGGCAAAGTCTTTAGGTGAGGAAATTTCAAGTGAGGGTATTGTACTTTTAAAGAATGACTCAACACTTCCACTTCAAAAGGGGTCAAAACTCAATCTCTTCGGGTGGTCGTCAACCAATCCTCTATACGGAGGTACAGGTTCGGGAGGACTTAACGATTCATTCCCTACGGTATCACTTATTGAAGGATTACAGAATGCGGGATTTGAGGTAAATGAGGAACTTGTAAAATTTTATACGGATTTCAGGCAGACAAGGCCTACAGTAGGAATGTGGGGCCAGGACTGGACCATACCTGAGCCTTCAATTGAACAATATAACGAGGCAAATATTCTTGATAATGCAAGAAATTATTCCGATAAAGCGGTAGTCGTTATTGCAAGATCCGGCGGTGAGGGCGCAGATTTGCCGAGAAGCCTTGATCCAAGTGTTGAAGATACATTTGTGGACGGAGGTACTTTCGGGTCAAAGGGTATCAGATACAGTGATCAAAAGGATGATCTGGATGCCGATAAGAGCTATTTGGAACTTTCAAACAGAGAAACAGCAATGCTTGATGCGGTAAATAAGAAGTTTAAAAACATTGTTGTAATCATAAACGCTTCAAATCCTATGGAACTTGGTTTTGTAAATGAATATGAGAATATAACAAGTGTGGTTTGGTGCCCGGGAGCAGGACAGACAGGATTTAATGCCCTTGGCAAGATTCTTGACGGAGAGGTAAATCCTTCAGGTAAGACAAGCGATATTTTTGTATATGACTTAAAAACAACACCAAGCTATAATAACTTCGGAGATTTCCGTTATACAAACATGGATGAGTTTGCCGTAGAGGACAGAGGAGTATCATATAACCCGAGTTTTGTAAACTACGCTGAAGGTATTTATGTAGGATACAGATTCTATGAGACTGCAGCTAAAGAAGGTGCTATAAATTATGCCGGATATGTACAGTATCCGTTCGGTTACGGACTTTCTTATACCAACTTCACAAAGGAAATGGGAGAGATAGTTGCAAATAACGGTAAGATAAGTATCGATGTCTTGGTGACAAATACGGGAAATGTTGCAGGAAAAGATGTTGTACAGTTATACTTTAATCCGCCTTATACAAACGGAGGTATTGAAAAGGCAAGTACAAATCTTGTAGGCTTTGCCAAAACAAAGCTTTTACAACCGGGTGAGAGTGAGACTGTAAAGATTACTTTTGCGGTTGAAGATATGGCTTCATTTGATGAAAAAATCAAAAAGGCTTATGTACTTGAAAAGGGTGTGTATGAAATCAGCTTACAGGAAGATTCTCATAATATACTTGATACAAGAACATTCCCTCTTGAAGATGATATAGTTTATGGTGATACAAATAAGAGAAGCAGTGATGATACTGTTGCTACAAGTAAGCTTGACGATATGAGAGGCGATTTTACAGTCCTTTCAAGAAAGGATAAATTTGCAAATCTTGAGGAAGCAACAAAGGCACCTACAAATTTTGTGCTTCCGGCAGATAAAAAGGCTGAATTCTTAAATAACAGTAATTATGACGGCAAAAAATTTGATATTGAATCAGATGAGATGCCGAAGACAGATGCAAATAATAAAATAAAACTTGCGGATCTTCGAGGACTTGACTATGATGATGAGGCATGGGATAGTCTTCTGGACAACATGAGCTTTGATGATATGTCAAAACTTGTAGCTTTGGGAGGATATCAGACCACAACAATAGGAAAAATAGGTAAAGTGCAGACAGTTGACTGTGACGGACCTTCTTCAATAAACAATAACTTTACAAAGAAGGGTTCAATAGGACTTCCTGCAACTATAATGCTTGCAAACACCTTCAATACGGACCTTGCACATTCATTCGGAGACAGTATCGGTAAAATGGCGGATGAGATGGAAGTTTCAGGCTGGTATGCACCGGCTATGAATACACATAGAAGTGCATTTGCAGGAAGAAACTTTGAGTATTTCTCGGAAGATCCTTTGCTTGCAGGAAAGATTGCTTCAGAGGCTGTAAAGGGAGCCGAAGAACATGGAGTATATGCATATATTAAGCATTTTGCTCTAAATGATCAGGAGACCAACAGAAACTATCAGCTCATGACTTGGGCCGATGAGCAAACTGTAAGAGAGATATATCTTCGTCCTTTTGAAATATGTGTAAAAGACGGAAAAGCAAAAGCTGTAATGAGCTCATTCAACCACTACGGAATAACACCTGCAGCCGCTTCAAATGAAGTTCTCAATAAGATTCTAAGAGATGAGTGGGGCTTTAGAGGTATGGTACTTACCGATTATTTCGGCGCAGGCGGATATGGTTATATGAATGCCGACAGATATATTAGAAACGGTAATGATTTCTGCCTAACAGCAATTGATACAGGTTATAATTATGTAAAGGATAAGAGCGCTACAGCAGTGATTGCACTCAGAAAAGCATCACATAATATATTGTATACAACTGTAAACAGTAGGGCATATGCACCTGAAAACCTGAACTTAGGTATGATGGGATGGCAGATTGCGACTATAGTGATAGATATTATATGTATAGTAGCGGCTGTACTTTTAGCTTTGAAGGCTTGGAAAAACTACGTAGCAAGAAAAGATACAGATAATGAATAAAAATTTTTTAGCATATAAATTAAAAGAATATGTCAGCTCCGGTATATTGCCTATGCATATGCCGGGGCATAAAAGAAGAGCGCCCAAAGAAATAGAAGAGATGATGACAGATATCTACGGTATGGACTTGACGGAGGTAGAGGGCACCGATAATTTACATGATGCCACAGGCATTATAAAAGACTCTATGGAGTTTACAAAAAATATATATAAAACTAATAAAACATACTACTTAATAAATGGTTCAAGCTGTGGTATACTTGCGAGTATAAGAGCCTGTGCATTTACAGGTGATTATAAAAATAAAAAATCATATATAATAGTAGCGGATAATGCACACTTTAGTGTATATAATGCTATTGAATTGTTAGATTTGATACCAATATATGTGAATATAGGGTATAATGATTTAGGCATTGCAAAAGAATGTGATGCAAAGAGTGTGAAAGCGCTTTTAGAAGCAAATAAGGAAAAAAATATAGTGGCAGCTCTGTTTACTTCACCTACATATGAGGGAGTTGTATCCGATATACAAGTGATTGCAAAAACTTTGCATGAGTATAATATCCCGGTTATAGTGGATGAAGCACATGGTGCCCACCTTACTTATATAGAAAAAACAACAGAAAAATACGCCGATTTGATAAATGCATATGATATGGAGTTTCCTTCATCGGCAGTAAGTTTGGGAGCGGATATTGTGGTACAAAGTCTGCATAAAACATTGCCTTCACTTACTCAAACGGCACTTTGTCATTTAAAGTCAAAGCTTATTGATGAAAAATGCCTGGAAGAGTCACTCCATATATTTGAAACCAGCTCGCCTTCATATGTTTTTATGTCAGGTATTGATGCCTGTATAAGGTATATGAGTGAAAGTTCTGCATATGTATCTCAGTATTTAAAGAGTCTGAAAGACTTCAGAGAAAAAGTTTCAAGCTGTAAAAGTATTCATTTATGGGAGGAAAATACAGGACTTGGATATGACTTTACAAAGCTTGTAATTTACTCCGATAATATTGACGGGGTTACATTGGCAAATATACTCAGAGAATCCTACAATATTGAAACTGAGATGAGCAGACCGGGATTTGTACTGGCTTACAGTACGGTTTGTGACGGCGAAGATGATTTTGACAGGCTTTATAGGGCCTTAAGTGATATTGATAAAAATTTCGTTTATATAGAACATGAGTCTACATCAAATCTTGATGAAAAATATCTAAATAAGATTGCGAAAAAAAACATATATATATATCCGCCCGGTGTGCCGGTTATAAAGAAGGGGGATATAATAGATCGAGCCGGTTTTGAGTTGTTGCAAGAATATATTAAAAGAGGAAAAAGGGTCTATGGACTGGACCCATAAGTAAAATGGGAAAAATTTATTATGTAATGGGAAAGAGTGCATCCGGAAAAGATACTATCTTTAAAAGACTGTATAAGGAGTGCCCGAGAACAAAGAGACTTATAACATATACCACAAGACCTATAAGGGACGGGGAAGAAAATGGTGTTGATTACCATTTTGTAGAGGAATCCGTTATAGAAGAATATAGAAAACAGGGTAAGCTTATAGAGATGAGGACCTATAATACAGTTAAAGGTCCGTGGATATATGCAACTATTGATGACGGATCATTGCATCTGGAAAGTAAAAACTATCTTATAATAGGAACTCTGGATTCTTATAAAAAAATAAAAGAGTACTATGGTGCGGAAAATGTCGTACCTATATTTATAGAGCTCAGTGACGGTATCAGACTGCAGAGAGCTATAAACAGAGAGATGGTGCAATCAGAGCCACAGTATGCCGAGCTTTGCAGAAGATTTTTGGCGGATGAGGAGGATTTCTCACCTATGAGACTTGAAGCTGCCGGAATCACAAAAAAGTATGTCAATGAAGATTTAAATAAGTGCATACTGGAAATAAAAAAAGATATGGGAATAAAGATACAGGATGAGTGATTTTATTCTTGGAAATGAAAAGATAAGGCATCATTTAAGGGAGTCAATAATAAAAAAGTCGATATCACATGCATATATCCTTGCAGGGGACAAGGGGATAGGAAAGTCTAAAATTGCAAGAGAGTTTGCTATGGAACTTATATGTGAGAAGCATACAGGATGTGGAGAGTGTCCTGCATGCAGGCAGTTTTTGGCGGATGCATACCCCGACTTTTTTTATATGGATGCCGATGGCAAAGAAAGTATCGGAATCGACAGGATTCGAGAAAATATAGTTAATGATGTTTCAATCAGACCGTATCATGGAAAAGTAAAGATATATATAATAGACGAGGCGGATAAGATGACTGTGGGGGCGCAGAATGCACTGTTAAAGACTATAGAAGAGCCGCCCGAGTATGTAGTTATCTTACTTTTGGTAAGAAATATGAGTTTACTTCTTGAAACAATAAGGAGTAGATGTATAAAACTTTTGTTGAGTGCGGTAAGTAATGACAGAATAAAGAGTTGGCTTGTTGAAAAGGGTATAAGTGAAGATGTGGCTACTGTGGTAGCTTCGTATTCAAACGGTGCACCCGGTATTGCAAAAGTAATGGCTGAATCTGAGGATTTTGCCGGTATGTATAATCAAAATGTAGAGTTTTTGAAAAAGATTTCAGAAGCATCTATAAATGATATACTTTTATTTATAGAAGAATTGAAAAAAAGAACCGGAGGATTTAAGGATTTTATAAATTTTCTAAGACTCTGGTATAGAGATATATGTATCTTAAAGCTTACAAAAAAGATAGATAAACTTGTATTTATAAGGGAGGAAAGCATTATACTAAGGCTTTCCAGAGAATATACACTTAAAAAGATTAACAGTATAATAGACTTAATAGATGAAACGGAGACTAGGCTAAACTCCAATGTAAGCGGAGATACGGTGATGGAATTGCTTTTTATTGGCCTTAGAAAATAGGAGAAAAAGATGAGAGTAATAGGCGTTAGGTTTAGAGATGTAGGTAACATCTGCTACTATGATCCTGATGATATTGATATAGATGTAAATGATAGAGTAATAGTGGAGACTGATAGGGGCATTGAATGCGGCAGAGTCATATTGGGTGCAAGAGAATTAAGTGAAGCTTATGATAACCCTCTAAAAAAGATAATAAGAAAGGCAAGTCCTGAGGATATTTGTATCTGTGAGGAAAACTGCAAGAAGGAAAAAGAGGCTTTTGATATTTGCAAGTCAAAGATTATTGAACTTAATTTGCCTATGAAACTAATTTCTGCAGAGTATACATTTGATAATGCAAAGGTTTTATTTTATTTTACCGCAGAATGCAGAGTTGACTTCAGAGAGCTGGTAAAGATACTTGCATCTATTTTCAGAGTAAGAATAGAACTCAGACAGGTAGGAGTAAGAGATGAAACCAAGATGGTAGGCGGCATGGGTTCATGTGGAAGAGCGCTTTGCTGTCACAGTTATCTGTCCGACTTTGTACCTGTGTCCATAAAGATGGCAAAGGAACAAAGCCTGTCTTTAAATCCTGCAAAAATCAGCGGTGTATGTGGAAGATTGATGTGTTGTTTGAAAAACGAATCCGATACATATGAGTATTTAAATAAAAAGATGCCGAGAGAAGGTGTTACGGTTTCCACACCTGCCGGAGAGACCGGTGTGATAGTTTCAACCAGTGTACTAAGGCAGACTGTAAAAGTGCTTGTTACAAAATCAGAGGATGCAAAGGAAATTGAAGAGTATTCTTTAAAAGAGATAAGGATACAAGCTTAAAATCATGAAAGATGAATTGATAAGGGAAGAATCGGGAGAGAGACTTGACGATTTGCAATGTGAGAATCTCTTCCTTATACAAAATCCGGACAAATTTTGCTTCGGTATAGATGCGGTGCTTTTGGCAAATTTTGTTAAAGTAAAAAGAGGCGGTTATGCTGTGGACCTTTGTACTGGAAGCGGCATTGTACCGGTGCTTCTGAGTGCGAAAACTCAGGCAAAAAAAATAACAGGTATTGAAATACAGGAATATATTGCCGATATGGCAAATAGGAGTGTAAAGTACAATTCTCTGGAAGAAAAAATTGATATTATAAATGATGATATTGCCAATGCTTTAAAATATATAAAGCATGGCAGTGTGGATACCGTCAGTGTGAATCCGCCATATATGAAGGATACAACAGCTATAAAAAATCCCGATTTACCGCTTGCAATAGCAAGGCATGAACTTCTTACAGATCTTGATAAAGTGGTGGAGATTGCAGGTAAGCTGTTAAAAGAAAACGGTAAGTTTTTTATGATACACAGGCCGAGTAGGCTTTCTGAAATATTTGCCGCATTAAAGAAAAACAGAATAGAACCTAAGAAAATAAGATTTGTACATCCCTATATGGAAAGTAAGGCAAATCTTGTTTTGATAGAGGGGGTAAAAGGATCCGGAGTATGGCTGGATGTGGAGCCGCCTTTGGCAGTTTATAAGGATAAAAATGTATATACGGATGAGGTGCTTAGAATATATGGCAGGTAAAATATATCTGGTGGCTACACCTATAGGAAATCTTTCCGATATCAGTATGAGGGCGATAGAAACATTGAAAAATGCAGATATTATTGCCTGTGAAGATACAAGAAATACTATTAGGCTTTTGAATCATTTTGAAATAAAAGGACATTTGACCTCATACCATGAATATAATAAAATAGATAAGGCATATGAGCTTTGTGAAAAAGTAAAAGAAGGTAAGAATATTGCCTTTGTTTCAGATGCAGGAATGCCTGCAATATCAGACCCGGGTTATGAGCTGGTGGAAATCGCATATAAAGAGGGACTGGAGGTTACCGTTGTTCCGGGAGCCAGTGCGGTAGTATCTGCGCTTGCAATAAGCGGTATAAGTTCAAGAAGGTTTGCCTTTGAAGGATTTTTGCCTGCGGATAAGAATGAGAAAAAGGAAATACTGACTGAACTTTCACAGGAAAGCAGAACTCTTATTTTATATGAAGCGCCACATAGATTGCTAAAGACCTTAAAGGAACTCTTTGAGTATATGGGGAATAGAAATATTGCCATAGTAAGAGAAATTACAAAGTTGCATGAAGAGGTTTTAAGAGGAAAACTGGCGGATATAATAGCTGATTATGAGTCTGAAAAGATTGCAATCAGAGGCGAATATGTACTGGTGATAGAGGGGAAGAGCCTTTTGGAGAAGAGGGAAGAGAGACAAAAGTCCTTTGAAGAAATCAGTATCAGAGAGCATTATGAAAAATATATAGCCGAGGGCATGGACAAAAAAGAGGCAATGAAGGCAGTGGCAAAAGATAGAGGAATACAAAAGAGAGATGTTTATAAGGAACTCTTGTAAATATAAGGAGGAAATATGAGAATCGGAATAGGAAATGACCATACGGCAGTTGAGCTGAAGGATATTATTACAGAGCATTTAACAGCGGCAGGCTTTGAAGTTGTGGATTTTGGAGCAAAGGCGGGGGAGAGATGTGACTATCCTGTACCGGGAAGAGATGTTGCGGAGGCTATAGTTTCGGGAGAAGTGGATAAAGGAGTACTTATTTGCGGTACAGGTATCGGAATATCTTTGGCTGCAAACAAGGTACCGGGAATCAGAGCGGCAGTTTGTTCAGAACCTTATTCCGCAAAGATGGCGGCACTTCACAATAATGCTCAGATTATTGCATTCGGTGCGAGAGTGGTCGGCTCTGAAATGGCTAAGATGATTGTTGACAGTTTCTTTGAGACTGAGTTTGAAGGCGGCAGACATCAAAACAGAATTGATATTATCAGTGAAATAGAAGAAAAGTACTCAAGGTAAAGACATGGGAATAGCAGATTGGTTCAGTTTTGAAACGGCAAAGCAGAAAAAGAAGAAGATGGATAGATATTATAAAAAACTCTATCCTTTCGGCGAAGAGCAAAAGAACTGGGAACAGGACAGGCTCAATGAAACCTTTCCCAATAATAAAAAGACAAAAAGTTATCATTTTGAACTTTTGATTTTGCGTGAAGGTATTGCAAATCTTTCAGACCCTGATGTATATGATGAGGATGAGGAGCGTCCAAGCGTTGAGGAAGTAATAAAAAACTGGAGAGACAAAGAGACGGTTTACAGATTAAAACCTGAAGAAAAGCAGCAGTTAATTGAAATTGCACTTGAAGAAATAGAAAAATTCAGTAAATAAAAATATATTTGTTGAGGTGGGTTTATGAATAAAAAAGTGTTAACGGTACAGGATATTTCATGTTTCGGACAGTGTTCCACAACGGTGGCATTGCCGATACTTTCAGCTTGCGGAGTGGAGACGGCTATAATGCCGTCTGCAATACTTTCCACCCATACAGGCGGTTTTAGCGGATTTACTTTCAGAGATTTGACAGAGGATTTGCCTAAGATTATGGAGCATTGGAAAAAAGAAGGTATAAACTTTGATGCAATATATACGGGTTATCTCGGAAGTAAGAGGCAGATTGAGATTGTAATTGATTTGTTTAACAATCTTTTAAAAGAAGACGGAATGAGAATAGTCGATCCCGCTATGGCGGACAACGGAAAATTGTATACAGGATTTGATGAAGATTTCGTAAAAGAAATGAGAAATCTTGTAGGTGCAAGTGATATTGTACTTCCGAATATGACTGAAGCCGCTTTACTTACAGGCAGTGAGATAGTACTTGATAATCAAAGCGGCGAATATATTATGAGCATTATATATAAGCTTAGGGATCTCGGTGCAAAAAATATAATATTAAAAGGTATCAGAAATATTGAAGGTAAGCTGGGAATAGCTGTATTTGAAGGAGATACTGAAAGTATTGAGATTTTTTACATTGACAGAATAGAAAAAGATGCACATGGTACAGGAGATTGCTATGCGGCGGCATTTACAGGCGGATTGATGCATGGGAAGAGCTTTAGAGAGGCTGCAAAGATTGCTGCCGAATTTGTTTCGGAAGCTATAACAAAGACAATTGACGATGATAATCATTGGTACGGAGTGAAATTTGAAAAAGCCTTACCGGTTTTAGTGAGAGAGTTGAATAAATGATACAAATAGATGTAGGAGATATACTTACATTGAAAAAGCCACATCCGTGCGGTTCTCATGAGTGGGAAGTGCTTAGGGTCGGTCAGGATTTGAGACTTAAATGTGTAGGTTGCGGACATCAGATGATGATTGCAAGAAAGAGTATAGAAAAAAATATTAAGGCAAAAGGAAAAGATGTATAATGAGTATTTTGAATGTGGAAAATTTGAGCCACGGTTTTGGTGATAGAGCTATTTTTGACAATGTTTCCTTCAGAATGCTAAAAGGTGAGCATATAGGACTTGTTGGTGCCAACGGAGAGGGTAAGTCTACATTCATGAGTGTAGTTACAGGAAAGCTGATGCCTGATGAGGGCAAGATAGAATGGGCGAAAAATGTGCAGATAGGATATTTGGATCAGCATTCTGTATTGGAAGAGGGAACCAGTATAAGAGATGCATTAAAGGGAGCCTATGATCATCTTTTTGATATGGAAAAAAGGATGAATGAGATCTGTGACTTGCTTACTACAGCTGATGAAAGCGTAATGGATGAGCTTATGGAAGAGCTCGGTACTATTCAGGAACTTTTGATGGCACATGATTTCTATACTATTGATGCCAAGGTCGAAGATGTGGCAAATGCGCTGGGACTTACAGATATCGGACTTGAAAGAGATGTAACGGAACTTAGCGGCGGACAAAGAACAAAAATCCTTTTGGCAAAGCTTCTATTACAAAAACCGGATATTTTACTTTTAGATGAGCCTACAAACTATTTGGATGTTGAACATATTGAGTGGCTGAAAAGATATTTACAGGATTATGAGAACGCATTTGTACTTATTTCGCATGATATACCTTTCCTTAATTCTGTGGTAAATATCATATATCATATGGAAAATCAGGAACTCAACAGATATGTAGGAGATTATAATAAATTCCTTGAGGTACATGAGGTAAAGAAAAAACAGCTGGAGGCGGCATATAATCGTCAACAGAAGGAAAGAGAAGAGCTTGCGGATTTTGTTGCCAGAAATAAGGCGAGGGTTGCTACAAGAAATATGGCAATGAGTAGACAAAAAAAGCTGGATAAGATGGATATCATAGAGCTTGCGGCGGAAAAGCCGAAGCCTGAGTTCAATTTTAAAGAGGCCAGAACACCGGGTAAGACTATTTTTGAAACTACAGATCTTGTAATAGGTTATGACTCACCGCTTTCAAAACCTATAAATGTAAGGATGGAAAGAGGAGAAAAGATAGCAATGTTCGGTGCAAACGGTATAGGAAAGTCAACTCTCTTAAAGAGTATACTTGGTCTTACACCGGCATTGTCAGGAAAAACTGTTCTGGGAGACTATCTTGAGATAGGCTATTTTGAGCAGGAAAGCGACAATAAGTCAAAAAATACCTGCATTGAGGAATTGTGGAGTGAATTTCCGGGGTACAGTCAATACGAGGTAAGATCAGCGCTGGCAAAATGCGGTCTCACTACAAAACATATAGAGAGTCTTTTCAGAGTACTCTCCGGTGGAGAGCAGGCAAAGGTGAGACTTTGTAAGCTTATTAACAGGCCTACAAATATTCTTTTTTTGGATGAGCCGACAAATCATTTGGATGTGGATGCAAAGGACGAATTGAAAAGAGCGCTGAAGGCATATAAGGGAAGTATACTGCTGATTTGCCATGAGCCTGTTTTTTACGAAGACTTTATAACAAGAACCATTGACTGCAGAGAGTGGTCACTGAGGGTATAAGATTTTATATGAATTTTTATGATTTAAGAGTAGAAGCGGCTGACGGAAGTACGGTCTCTATGAGTGATTTTAAAGGGAAGGTTGTGCTGGTAGTAAATACTGCTACAGGTTGTGGCTTTACACCACAATATAAATCGCTTGAAGAGATGTATGAAAGGTACAATGAGAAAGGTTTTGAAATAATTGATGTACCCTGTAATCAATTTCGTGATCAGACACCGGGTACAGATGAAGAGATACATGAGTTTTGCACATTAAACTATAATACAAAATTCCCACAGATGAAAAAGTCAGATGTAAACGGTGAAAATGAAATAGAACTTTTCAAATACTTAAAATCACAAAAGAGATTTGAAAGTTTTGGAACGGGCATTAAAGCTTTGGGTATGGCTGCAATGTTAAAGATTATGGATAAGGACTACAAGAATAACCCTGATATCAAATGGAATTTTACAAAGTTTGTTATTGATAGAGAAGGTCAAGTGGTAGCAAGATTTGAGCCTACTATAGATATGAAAAAGGTAGAAGAGTTTGTGGCATCTTTAATATAGAAAATTTAAAAAAACATAAAACAAAGGTTGACAGGACAGTGTGTAAGGTGTAGAATGATACCACTGTCCTAAAAAGATAGAAAAAATAAAATCAAATGTTTCTAAAAACAATAGAAAATACTCTTGACATGATTTAGAAAGTTTGATACTATATCAAAGTTGCTCAAAAAGAGCAAAGAAAGTTCAGAAAAACTTTTCAAAACAACTTAAAAAGTTATTGACAAGATAAAATGAACTTGATATAATGGCTAAGCTGTTTCAAACAGCGAAGCAAATGAACCTTGATAATTTAAGATTAAACAGTACATACAACCCTGAAAATAACTTAATTATTTATAAAATAATTGATGAGATTTCAGTAAAAAACAACGTTTAGATTCGAACAGAATTTAAAACCTTTAAAAAACAGTAGATCTGTGAAAACAGATGCAAGCTAGCGAGAAGGCTAGATTAAACTTTTATATGAGAGTTTGATCCTGGCTCAGGATGAACGCTGGCGGCGTGCTTAACACATGCAAGTCGAACGAAGCTGCCCAAAGGAAGTTTTCGGATGGAATTTAGGTAGACTTAGTGGCGGACGGGTGAGTAACGCGTGGATAACCTGCCTTATACAGGGGGATAACGGAGAGAAATTTCCGCTAAGACCGCATAAGACCACAGCACCGCATGGTGCAGGGGTAAAATATTTATAGGTATAAGATGGATCCGCGTCCGATTAGCTAGTTGGTGAGGTAAAGGCCCACCAAGGCGACGATCGGTAGCCGGCCTGAGAGGGTGAACGGCCACATTGGGACTGAGACACGGCCCAAACTCCTACGGGAGGCAGCAGTGGGGAATATTGGACAATGGGGGAAACCCTGATCCAGCGACGCCGCGTGAGTGAAGAAGTATTTCGGTATGTAAAGCTCTATCAGCAGGGAAGAAAATGACGGTACCTGACTAAGAAGCCCCGGCTAACTACGTGCCAGCAGCCGCGGTAATACGTAGGGGGCAAGCGTTATCCGGATTTACTGGGTGTAAAGGGAGCGCAGACGGCAATGCAAGTCTGAAGTGAAAGGCGTGGGCTTAACCCATGAACTGCTTTGGAAACTGTATAGCTTGAGTGTCGGAGGGGTAAGCGGAATTCCTAGTGTAGCGGTGAAATGCGTAGATATTAGGAGGAACACCGGAGGCGAAGGCGGCTTACTGGACGACAACTGACGTTGAGGCTCGAAGGCGTGGGGAGCAAACAGGATTAGATACCCTGGTAGTCCACGCAGTAAACGATGAATACTTGGTGTCGGGGAGGTAAACTCTTCGGTGCCGCAAGCTAACGCATTAAGTATTCCACCTGGGGAGTACGTTCGCAAGAATGAAACTCAAAGGAATTGACGGGGACCCGCACAAGCGGTGGAGCATGTGGTTTAATTCGAAGCAACGCGAAGAACCTTACCAAATCTTGACATACTCTTGAATAGCTTTGTAATGAAGCTAGTCTTTCGGGACAAGGGATACAGGTGGTGCATGGTTGTCGTCAGCTCGTGTCGTGAGATGTTGGGTTAAGTCCCGCAACGAGCGCAACCCTTGTCGTCAGTAGCCAGCAGTAAGATGGGCACTCTGACGAGACAGCCGGAGATAATCCGGAGGAAGGTGGGGATGACGTCAAATCATCATGCCCCTTATGATTTGGGCTACACACGTGCTACAATGGCGTAAACAAAGTGAAGCAAAGCCGCGAGGTCAAGCAAATCACAAAAATAACGTCTCAGTTCGGATTGTAGTCTGCAACTCGACTATATGAAGCTGGAATCGCTAGTAATCGCAGATCAGAATGCTGCGGTGAATACGTTCCCGGGTCTTGTACACACCGCCCGTCACACCATGGGAGTCATCAATGCCCGAAGTCAGTGACCTAACCGTAAGGAAGGAGCTGCCGAAGGCAGGGAGGATAACTGGGGTGAAGTCGTAACAAGGTAGCCGTATCGGAAGGTGCGGCTGGATCACCTCCTTTCTAAGGATAAAGTAGGGGTTGTGAGTACTGTTTAGTTTTGAATGATCAAGGCTAAAAAAAACTTAGCGGTGTCGATGCGTCCAGGGGACACACCCGTTCCCATTCCGAACACGATGGTTAAGACCTGGTCGGCCGATGGTACTATACTGGAGACGGTATGGGAGAGTAGGTGGATGCCGCTGCATTTTTAACTTAATATAAGGGCTTATAGCTCAGCCGGTTAGAGCGCACGCCTGATAAGCGTGAGGTCGGTGGTTCGAGTCCACTTAAGCCCATGCATTGTTTTCTTAGCGAAGACGAGAGAAAGCGAAGTTTGAGGTTAGAAAACAAGCACACCTTGCATAGCGAAGCGGAGCAATGGTGTTTCCATAAAGAGAGACTACATCAGATATTCCTTTGGAAAGGATGAAAGATGTTGAAGTTCGAATCTTTAAGTCTCATTTGCAGAGAAGTTCTCTGCATGATGTACCTTGAAAACTGCATACCAAACGAGAAATTATATAAATATTTTATAATTAGACATCCGAGGTACTAATTACTAAGTATAATTAGTGATTAGTATTTAATAACAAAAATAAATTTTTAAACATAGTGTATGATACACGCTAGTGTCATACATAACACTAAATCTAAATGATTTAAGAGGTTAAACATAAAGAGCGTAGGGTGGATGCCTAGGCACTGACAGCCGAAGAAAGACGTGACAAGCTGCGAAAAGCTGCGGGGAGAAGCACATATTCAATGATCTGCAGATGTCTGAATGGGGAAACCCACTTGGAAGAACTCCAAGTATCTGTACGCCAATACATAACGTACAGAGGGGAACCCGGTGAACTGAAACATCTAAGTAG
Source organism: Lachnoanaerobaculum sp. OBRC5-5 (assembly GCF_000296385.1). GTDB lineage: Bacteria > Bacillota > Clostridia > Lachnospirales > Lachnospiraceae > Lachnoanaerobaculum. Next base: position 1,733,871 of record NZ_JH815185.1, on the reverse strand, counting down.
CCGGAGGAAAAGAAAACAACAGTGATTGCGAAAGTAGCGGCGAGCGAAATCGTAAGAGCCCAAACCGTGGTGCGTGCACTGCGGGGTAGAGGACTGCAATACGAGTAAGATATATTACCTGAACCGTTTTGGAAAAGCGGGCCAAAGAGCGTGAGAGCCGTGTAAGGGAAAGTATATTGAATCCAGCAGTATCCGGAGTACCACGAGACACGAGAAACCTTGTGGGAAGCAGGGGGGACCACCCCCCAAGGCTAAATACTAGTCAGTGACCGATAGCGTATAGTACTGTGAAGGAAAGGTGAAAAGAACCCCGGGAGGGGAGTGAAAAAGAACCTGAAACCCTATGTTTACAAACTGTGGAACACCGAAAGGTGAACCGCGTACTTTTTGTAGAACGGTCCGGCGAGTTACATGTACAGGCGAGGTTAAGTATTAAAGATACGGAGCCGAAGGGAAACCAAGTCTTAATAGGGCGATAATAGTCAGTATGTGTAGACCCGAAACCGGGTGATCTATCCATGTCCAGGTTGAAGTTCGCGTAAAAGTGAATGGAGGATCGAACGCACATCCGTTGAAAAGGGTGGCGATGAGGTGTGGATAGGGGAGAAATTCCAATCGAACCCGGAGATAGCTGGTTCTCCTCGAAATAGTTTTAGGACTAGCCTCGTTATTAGTCTACCGGAGGTAGAGCACTGAATTTTTGCGGGGGCGTCAAAGCCTACCAAGAGATATCAAACTCCGAATGCCGGCTAGATGATTGACGGGAGTCAGACTACACGAGATAAGTTGGGTAGTCAAAAGGGAAAGAGCCCAGACCTACGGCTAAGGTCCCAAAGTGTGTGTTAAGTGGAAAAGGATGTGGGATTTCGAAGACAGCTAGGATGTTGGCTTAGAAGCAGCCATACATTAAAAGAGTGCGTAACAGCTCACTAGTCGAGAGGTCCTGCGCCGAAAATGTCCGGGGCTAAACACAACACCGAAGCCTAGGAATGTATTATATACATTGGTAGAGGAGCATTCTTAGAGGCGTAGAAGCCATACCGGAAGGAATGGTGGAGTAATAAGAAGAGAGAATGCCGGAATGAGTAGCGAGAAAGAGGTGAGAATCCTCTTGGCCGAATATCTAAGGTTTCCTGAGTAAAGCTGATCTACTCAGGGTAAGTCGGGGCCTAAGGCAAGGTCGAAAGACGTAGTCGATGGATAACAGGTACAGATTCCTGTACTACATATAATCAGAACTGTGGGGACATGGAGACTGAAACCGAACCCGGGAGGACAAAAACCGGGGCAAGCGAAGTACCTGTATGGGAGGAAAAACCACCATACAAGGGGAAAACGTGATGCGTACCGAAAATTAGTAGGGAAGTCGGTTAGGGAGCCGTCAAGAAAAGCCGCTATTGTGTTATATGTACCCGTACCGCAAACCGACACAGGTAGATGAGGAGAGAATCCTAAGGCCGGCGGGAGAAGCATTGTTAAGGAACTCGGCAAAATGACCCCGTAACTTCGGGAGAAGGGGTGCCACTAGCAATAGTGGTCGCAGAAAAAAGGCTCAAGCAACTGTTTAGCAAAAACACAGGTCTATGCGAAACCGCAAGGTGAAGTATATGGGCTGACGCCTGCCCGGTGCCGGAAGGTTAAGAGGAGAAGTCAGGAAACGAAGCTTTGAATTGAAGCCCCGGTAAACGGCGGCCGTAACTATAACGGTCCTAAGGTAGCGAAATTCCTTGTCGGGTAAGTTCCGACCCGCACGAAAGGCGTAATGATTTGAGCGCTGTCTCAACAATGCACCCGGTGAAATTGAAGTACCAGTGAAGATGCTGGTTACCCGCGCCAGGACGGAAAGACCCCATGGAGCTTTACTCCAGTTTGGTACTGGGATTCGGTAATACTCGTACAGGATAGGTGGGAGACTAAGAAGCATGGACGCCAGTTTATGCAGAGTCGCCGTTGGGATACCACCCCTGTATTGCTGGATTTCTAACCTGCGGCCGTTATCCGGCCGGGGGACAATGCCAGACGGGGAGTTTGACTGGGGCGGTCGCCTCCGAAAGAGTATCGGAGGCGCTCGAAGGTTCCCTCAGAATGGTCGGAAACCATTCAAAGAGTGCAAAGGCAGAAGGGAGCTTGACTGCGACACCGACGGGTGGAGCAGGTACGAAAGTAGGACTTAGTGATCCGGTGGCATAAAGTGGGATTGCCATCGCTCAACGGATAAAAGCTACCCTGGGGATAACAGGCTTATCACTCCCAAGAGTTCACATCGACGGAGTGGTTTGGCACCTCGATGTCGGCTCATCGCATCCTGGGGCTGTAGCAGGTCCCAAGGGTTGGGCTGTTCGCCCATTAAAGCGGTACGCGAGCTGGGTTCAGAACGTCGTGAGACAGTTCGGTCCCTATCCGGCGTGGGCGTAAGATATTTGAGAGGAGCCGTCCTTAGTACGAGAGGACCGGGACGGACTGACCGCTGGTGTACCTGTTGGAGAGTAACTCCATGGCAGGGTAGCTATGTCGGGACGGGATAAACGCTGAAGGCATCTAAGCGTGAAGCCCCCCTCAAGATGGGATATCTCATGTGAAAACAGTAAGACCCCTTGAAGACTACGAGGTAGATAGGGCCAAGATGTAAGTACAGTAATGTATTAAGTTGATGGTTACTAATAGGTCGAGGGTTTAACCAAAAGATAGGAAAAAATTTATAATAACTCGGAATTGGTAGGCAGTTTTGAAGGTATATGCGCGAGTGGCTCAGTTGGTGGAGTACGACCTTGCCAAGGTCGGGGTCGCGGGTTCGAGTCCCGTCTCGCGCTCTGAAAGAAGTCTTATTTTAAGGCTTCTTTTTTATTTTGTATACGATTGCTACTGAAAGATTTGCTGACTTTTTGAAAATAGAATACATGAATATGTATAAAAAAGCATACACTATATATTAAATGATATTTTTTCTTGACAATATATTATTAGATGCTATACTTAAACAGTAATGATTCTTATTTTTAGAAAGGGATATACATGAAGGATCTAAAATACAGTAGACAAAGGGAGGCTATCTTAGACAACTTGAGGTCTAGAGTCGATCATCCTACAGCTGATATGCTCTTTCAGTCACTACGAAAAGATGATCCTAAGATTAGCTTAGGCACTGTTTATCGAAATCTCGGCTTGCTCGCCGATCTTGGTCGTATAAACAAGATTTCCGCTCAAAACGGAATCGAAAGGTATGATTATAATACCAATGAACATTATCATTTTTCATGTAAGGCATGTTCAAAGCTCATTGACTTGCCGGCCGATATCGCAAAAGATTTAAATGACAAGGCAGTGCATAATGATATTGGAATGGTAGAAAATCATTCACTTATTTTTTATGGCTATTGTAAGGAATGCTATCAAAAAATGATTTATATGGATTCGAAAAAGGCTGTTTAGCCTTTGAATCTTTTAAGTCGGCATTTCATATCAATATAGTAATTTTTGATATTTATAAGGAGGAAATTTTTATGTCAAAGTACGCAGGAACAAAAACAGAGAAGAACTTAATGGATGCATTTGCAGGTGAGTCACAGGCTAGAAATAAGTATACATATTACGCTTCAGTAGCTAAGAAAGCAGGATATGAGCAGATGGCAGCTCTTTACCTTGAGACAGCAGAGCAGGAGAAGGAGCATGCAAAGATGTGGTTTAAGGAGTTCCACGGAATCGGAACACCTGAGGAGAACCTTGTAGATGCTGCAGCAGGTGAGAACTTTGAGTGGACAGATATGTATGCTCGTATGGCAAGAGAAGCAAGAGAAGAAGGATTTGAGGCTCTTGCAAAGAAATTTGAACTTGTAGCAAAGGTTGAGGCAAGCCACGAGAAGAGATATCTTCAGCTCCTTGAGCATTTAAAGAATGAAGGAACTTTCAAGGGAGACGCTCCTCTTGGTTGGAAGTGCCGTAACTGTGGATATATCCACGAGGGTGCTGACGCTCCTGCAGTATGTCCATGTTGTGCTCATCCACAGGCATACTTTGAGAGAATGACTGTAAACTATTAATATTTAGATTTACAAAACATCTTCACAATAGTGTAAAATCTTAAATTAGGTATATACTCCCCGACAGCTCAATCGGGGAGCTTTTTAATATTTACCGCAGCTATAGTCAAATGCGGTGAAGATGTGATATAATAATATCTATTGTTTTATGATAGAAAGAAAGCAAGGTTAAATTGCTATTATTAAAACGAAATAAAATATTTTGGAGGTCAACATGGCAGAAGAGACAATGAAGGATTTTGAGAAGGAGCTTGAAGAGTCATATAAAACTATGGATACAAAAGAAGATCCGGATGCAGGAAAGTGGGATGTCTTTGAAAAGATGTTAGCTGAGAAGACAGTTGCAAAGGTTAAGATTACAGAGGTTGTTAAGGGTGGATGTATCGCATTCTTAGAGGAAGTAAGAGCATTTATTCCGGCAAGTCAGTTATCAACACAGTATGTAGAGAATCTTGACGAGTTCCTCAGTAAGAGCCTTGAGGTTGTTGTAATCACATCCGAGCCTGCTAAGAAGAAACTTGTTCTCAGCCACAGAGCAATTGAGAAGGAAGAGGCTAAGAAGGAGAGACAGGCTAAGCTTGACAGTGTTAAGGTTGGCGATGTTCTTGAGGGTAAGGTTGATTCAATCAAGGATTACGGCGCTTTCATCGATCTTGGAGACGGAATCTCAGGATTACTTCATGTATCACAGATTTCAAACCAGAGAGTAAAGAACCCTGCAGCAGTACTCAAAGAGGGTGAGACTGTAAAGGTTAAAGTAACAGGTATTAAAGATGGAAAGATTTCACTTTCAAAGAAAGCACTTGAGGAGAATGTAGAACCTAAGGATCCTTCAAAGGGCTTTAAATATGTAGAAAAGGGAGTTGCATCTACATCTTTAGCAGGATTATTAAAGGATATTAAATTAGACTAAAGGAGTGTTCGTATGGCAGAAAGTAAAGCAAAAGCTCTGCAAAAAGAACTTTCATTTGAATATCCTCATATAGCAAAAGAGTCTCCTGAGCAAATTTCAAAAGCTCAGGAGTTTGCTGAAGGCTATAAGAAATTTTTAGATAAGTCAAAGACCGAGAGAGAAGTGGTAAAAGAAGCTGTCAGCTTACTTGAGGCAAACGGATATACAGTTTTTGACCCTAAAAAGAGCTATAAAGCCGGGGATAAGGTATATAAAGTAAACAGAAAAAAAGCAATACTTGCATCTACAATAGGTAGTGAGCCTATCACTGAAGGTTTAAGGATTAACGGAGCGCATATTGATTCTCCAAGACTTGATCTCAGACCTAATCCGCTCTATGAAAAGAGTGAGATATCATATTTCAAAACTCATTACTATGGTGGAATAAGAAAGTATCAGTGGGCAACCATACCGCTTTCAATGCATGGTGTTATATTTAGAAAAGACGGCAGTTTTGTTGAGATAAACCTTGGTGAAAAAGAAGAGGATCCGGTATTTTATATAAGTGATCTGCTTCCACATCTTTCAAGCAAGCAAGATCAAAGAAAACTGTCGGAAGGTATCAAAGGTGAGGAATTAAATATTTTCCTCGGAACATTGCCGTTTGATGATACCGATGATGTAAAAGAGGCTGTAAAGCTTAAGACACTTGAAATATTAAATAATATGTACGGTGTTACAGAGAGAGATTTTGCGAGAGCGGAGATAGAATTTGTCCCTGCAACAAAGGCAAGAGATATCGGCCTTGATCGTTCACTTGTAGGAGGATACGGTCATGATGACAGAGTCTGTGCTTATCCTGCGCTTATAGCGGAGATTGAAGCGAAGAATCCGAAGTATACAACACTTACAATACTTGCAGACAAAGAGGAGATAGGTTCAGCAGGAAATACAGGACTTCATTCTCACTTTGTGTATGATTATATAGAGTATTTGTCACAGAGCTTCGGTGCTGATGTAAAAGAAGTATGTGAGAAATCATCATGTCTTTCATCAGATGTAAATGCCGCATTTGATCCTACTTTCCCTGATGTGTTTGAGCCTAACAACTCATCATATCTGAACAGAGGTTGTGTACTTACAAAGTATACAGGTTCCAGAGGAAAGTATTCTTCATCAGATGCAAGTGCAGAGTTTATGAATAAAGTTATATCAATAATGGAAGAAAACAATGTACATTGGCAGATAGGAGAATTGGGCGCCCTTGACGTTGGTGGTGGCGGTACCATTGCTCAGTATGTCGCAATGATGAATATAGATGTAGTAGATTTGGGAGTTCCCGTAATCTCTATGCATTCACCATATGAGGTGATATCAAAATTAGATTTATATAATACATATCTTGCATTTAAGGCATTTTATTTATAATGTCGGATGCAGGGTGAGAGGTTTTTATTTATGAAATTAAAAAAGTTAGCTTTGATAGGAATGGTTGTTGTAGCTACAATGAGTGCATGTGGTATACAAAAAAAAGAGGCTACCGAGACTCAGACAACAGCAGAGGGAGAATCAAAGGCAAATGCAGATGTGAAAAGACCAAGTGATTACGGTACAGCCGAGCTTGGAAAGTATGTCGGTGTGGAAATACCTAATATCGATACAAGTGTAAGTGATCAGGATGTGGAAGCACAGATAAATACTGAATTAACGCAGGATCCTGATGTGGTTGAAGTAACAGACAGAGCCGTACAGGAAGGTGATACGGTAAATATTGATTACACAGGTACAAAGGACGGAGTTGCCTTTGACGGAGGATCTGCAACAGGTTATAATTTGGTAATCGGAAGCAACAGCTTTATCGAAGGATTTGAGGCAGGACTTATAGGTCACAGCATCGGAGAAGATGTAAAACTTGATCTTACATTCCCTAAGGATTACAATAATGCAGATTTAGCCGGAGCCGCAGTGGTATTTGACGTAAAAATAAATTCAATATCTGTGTCAACTCCTGCAACTCTTACGGATGAGTGGGTAAATAAGCATACAAACGGCGAGCAGAAAACAGTAGATGAGTTTAGAGCTGCCGTAAAGGCAAAACTTGAGGAACAAAGAAGTAAGAGCGCAAAGTCACAGGATCAGTACAATGCGATTGCTGCCGTAATTGCAGACTCAAAATTTGAAATGAAGGATGAGGCTATTGACTTTGAATATAACAATATCTACAAGCCTATCGATAATATGATTACACAGTACGGTATGGATCTTGATCAGTATGCTTCAGCTTACGGCATGAGTGCGGATGAACTCAAAACACAGATCAGAAATCAGGCTGAAAGCTATGTTAAGCAGGTTATTGTCACAAGAGAAATCTATAAGAAAGAGAAAATGTCTCTTACAGATGAGGATTACCAGGTAGTTGTAGATTTAAACGGTGGTTCTTTGACAAAAGATGAGCTTATACAGCAGTATGGTAAAGATGAAGTTGAAGAAACAGCCAAGACATATAAAGTTGTAAACTTTATCCTTGACAATGCCAAGAGAACAGATGTTACAGTAAACATCAACGGTGAGACTATGGGCAGTGAAGAGGGCGCAAGCGCTGAAGGTGCAAATGAAGAGACTACAGCTAAGGGAGAAAGCGAAGCTTCCGAGAGTGCAGCTGCTGAAGGCAGTGAGGCGGCACAATAATGAAAGCACTGTTCTTTGATATAGATGGTACCTTAATTGACAATGATACTAAACAGGTGCCGAAATCCGCATTAAAAGCCATAGAAGAAGCGAGAGCTGCCGGACATTTGACATTTATAAATACCGGAAGAGTAGAATGTATAATAGGAAATATTAAAAACAGATTTAATATGGACGGTTATATTTGTGGATGCGGAACACAGATAGTTGTCGGAGACAAGACCATCTTTGAGAAGAGGATAGATCATAACAGAGGCATTGAAATAAAAAAACTGTTAAAGAAATTTAATGTTGAAGGTATGCTTGAGGCGAGGCAGGGAATTTATTTTCCTGCCAAACCTTTTGCATATCCTGAGATTACAGAGAATATATTTGATGCGATATGTTCCACTGTAGAACCGTCTGTGGGAGAATTTGAAAAGGATGATTATGACTTTGATAAATTCTGTATTATAGACGATCCGAGATTTTCAAGGAGTGATCTGAAATCATTTTTTGCTGAATGCGATGATTTTGATATAATAGATCGAGGCGCAGGATTTTATGAATGTGTGCCATATCCTTGTTCAAAGGGAAAAGCTGTACTTCAAGTGCTGGATTATTACAATATAGCATTGGAAGATGCTTATGTATTTGGGGATAGTATGAATGATTTGCCGATGTTTACATGCGGAGCCGGGAACAGAATACTTCTTGGGGAGCATGATACCGCATTGGAAGAATATGCTACATACTTTGCAAAAAAAGTATCAGAAGATGGGATATATTTATCAATGAAAGAGCTTGGACTTATATAGTAACTTTCATTGACATTAGTATTTGGAGAGATTATGTTTTTCAAAGATGTTTGGAAAGATGTACAGGCTGTAAAGGACAGGGATCCGGCAGCCAGAAGTGCGTTTGAAGTTTTATTTTTATATCAAGGCGTACATGCATTGATTATGCATAGAATTGCACATTGGTTCTATAAAAAGCACATGTTTTTTATAGCAAGATGGATATCACAGATTTCAAGATTTTTTACAATGATAGAGATACATCCGGGGGCTGAAATAGGCAGCGGAGTACTTATAGATCATGGTGCAGGTATTGTAATCGGAGAAACAGCGGTAGTTGGTGACAACTGTACACTGTATCAAGGAGTGACTCTTGGAGGTGTAGGAACCGCCAAAGGGAAAAGACATCCTACACTTGGAAAGAATGTAATGGTCGGTGCCGGTGCGAAAATACTGGGATCATTTGAGGTTGGAGACAATGCATCTATAGGAGCAAATTCGGTTTTATTAAAACCTCTTGAAAGTGATTCTACAGCAGTGGGTATTCCCGCAAAGCCTGTAAGATTAAACGGTCAGGTTGTTGAAAAGAAGCATAAACTGGCACAGGTAAATGCGGATATTTCAAAGCTTGCCGAGACCATAGATATAATGAATGAGAGAATAAGAAAAATGGAAGAACTGCTGAATCAAAACGGTATTGATACAAGCTGTCTGGAAGACGGTAGAGATACCACAGAGTTTGCCGATTGGGTAATCTAATGAAAGCAGAATTAAATACAGTAAGCAGACGATTGGGAGTCGGTTATTCGACTTTCGATTTGTCTGCTTTTTTAGAAGAAAAAGCATTTGTATATCTTTTGCGCTGCAATGATAACAGTTTATATTGCGGATGGACATCCGATATACCAAAAAGAATCAAAGCTCATAATGCCGGAAAAGGTGCTAAATATACCAGAGCAAAATTGCCCGTGGAATTGGTATATTTTGAGGTATATGCAGATAAAGTAGCGGCAATGCAAAGAGAATATGAAATAAAACAGTTAACGAAGCTTGAAAAGGAAATGTTGATAGATGAATCTGAAGATATTGTATGAAGATAAAGATGTAATAGTGACAGTAAAGCCAAGGGGAATATCGAGTCAATCAAGTAACAGTTTTGAAGAGGATATGGTCAGTCTGTTAAAAAAGCATATGGGAAAAGACGCCTATGTAGGAGTGATACATAGATTGGATAAGCCGGTATACGGAATAATGGTATACGGTAAGAATAAAAAAGCCACAGAAATCCTTTGCAATGAGCTTAGAAAAAAGAATATAGAAAAGACCTATGAAGCTTTGGTAGACGGCTTTCCTGAAAGTGATGAAGGAGAGCTTATAGACTTTATAAAGAAACTTGATAACAATGTAAGTAAGGTTGTTGAAAAGAGCACTGCAGGAGCTAAAGAAGCTGTATTAAAGTATAAAGTACTGGAGTCGTATAAGAAGGACGACAGATATATTACAAGACTTAGAATAAATCTTATAACCGGAAGACATCATCAGATAAGACTTCAATGTGCAAGTCACGGTTTTCCACTGTATGGGGATCACAAGTATAATAAAAGACTTACAAATGTTAAGCTGGATGAGGATAAAGTACTCTCTTTGGCGGCTGTAAACTTAAGCTTTAAGCACCCTAAAACAGGTATGGAATTAAATTATAAAATTAATGCAGATTTCTGAAAAAAAGTATTGACAAAGAACGTATAAAATGATAAAGTTAGGGAGTACTAACCAAGGGAAATAAATTTTCTTTAAGAATAAAGAAAACGGAGGTAGGTATGCCCGTTGATATAGTAAAAAGGCTTGCATCAAGCAGTGATGACAGTGTGGAGCTGAGACTCATCATTCAAAATGCGGCGGTATTGAAGGGGAAAAGAATTTCCGGGATGCTCTTTTTAAATGACAAAGAGTTAGCCATAATAAGTGAGAAACTAAGGAAAACAAGTATCAGCTTGATGATTCTTTGCACTTGTAAGAAGAGACATTTGGTTTTGATATACAGAGCAAAAGAACTTGAAGAGTATCTTAAAAGATCAGAGGTTAGTGACTATTTAAGAGGGTTTGGATATAGGAGAGATGATTTCATATCAAATCTTATCAGACTGCATCAGAGGATGAACGGTTTTTATAATAAAATTAAAGAGTTTCCTCATGAGGTGGGAGTATTTTTAGGATATCCTATATGTGATATAAAGGGCTTCCTTGAAAACAAAGGAGAGAGGTATCTACATAGCGGGTATTGGAAAATATATGGCAACTTGGAAGAGACCAGGGAAAAGTTTTTAAGCTATGATGAGGCTAGAGAGATTGCTATTGACGAGTTTTTAGCCGGAAACAGGCTTGAGAATATAGCTTGTTGATAATGATTTATATGCCTATAAAAATATTCTTTTAAGGAGTAAAAATATGGAAAAAGCAATTATCGTTTATTGGAGTTCAACAGGAAACACAGAAGCTATGGCAAATGTGATAGCTGAAGGAGTAAAGGCAGCAGGCGGAACACCTGAGCTTGTATTTGTAGACAGTGTTAATGTAGATGAATTACTTACACAGCCTGCATTTGCTATCGGATGTCCTGCAATGGGTGCAGAGGAGCTTGACGAGTCAGTTGAGAGCTTTGTATCAGAGATAGAAGGCAAGGTATCAGGTAAAAACATTCTTTTATTCGGTTCATATGACTGGGGCGATGGAGAGTGGATGAGATTATGGGTTGAGCGTATGCAAAATGCCGGAGCAAATATTATCGGTGGAGAAGGCATTATAGCAAACCTTGAACCTGATGATGATGCAAAAGCTGCATTGGAAGCTGCAGGAAAGCAGTTAGCTGCATTTTAATTTTTTTTGGTCTTACATTAGGACAACCTAATTTAAGATATGACAGTGAAAGCTGTCATAATATATAGTGTTGTGACGAAAGTCATCACACAAACAATATGGTGGTGAAAACTATCATATACTATCAAGTAAGACTTGAGCAACCTTATTTGATAATATACAGTGTTACACATATTGAAATTTCCTCTTACTTAAAAGACAGGCCTTGAGCAAGCCTGTCTTTTTCTTTGGTAAAATATATCATAGTATAAATTTATTGCCTTCAATTAAAGTGTTTTCGCTTGACATAAACGGTATGTCATAGTATAATCTCACGGAACTAGTTAGATTAAGTATTGAATTCGCCACATACGCCGGTATAGTGGTTTTTTTCTAATCTTAAAGTTTGATTGAAGTTGAAGTTTTGGCTTCAAAAATGAAAAATTAAGGACGGTTTTACTTAGTAAGAGTGAAATAGAAGTCAAAATGGAGGAAATATGGCAGAAAAAAAGCATATATTAACTTATGAGGGACTTAAGAACTTAGAGGATGAGTTACAGGATTTAAAGGTAAATAAGAGAAAAGAAATTGCTGAAAAGATAAAAGAGGCAAGAGAACAGGGTGATCTCTCAGAGAATGCAGAATACGATGCCGCAAAAGATGAGCAAAGAGATATAGAGGCAAGAATAGAGCAACTTGAGAACCTTTTAAAGAATGCTGAAGTTGTTGTAGAGGATGAAGTAGATCTGGATACAATCGGTATCGGATGTATGGTAAAGATTCTTGATAAAGAATTTGATGATGAACTTGATTTTAAGATTGTAGGTTCTACAGAGGCCGATTCACTTGCCGGTAAGATAAGCAATGAGTCACCACTCGGTAAAGCATTACTCGGTAAAAAAATCGGAGAAACAGCAGTTGTAGAAACACAGGCAGGTGTTTCGGAATATATGGTATTAGGAATACAAAGAGTATCTTAAGGAGGAAATATGGCAAATAGCAATGAACCAATGACAACAGAGGACCTGAATCATATTTTAAAGGCAAGAAGAGACAAACTTGCAGAGTTACAGGCGGCAAACAACGACCCTTTCTTTATCACAAAGTATGATGTAGAAAAGCATAGTGCAGATATAAAGGACAACTTTGAGGAATTAGACGGAAAAAGTGTCAAGATTGCAGGTAGACTTATGTCAAAGCGTGTCATGGGTAAGGCGTCATTTTGTCATGTACAGGATTTAAAGGGAAGAATACAGGCATATGTAGCAAGAGATTCTGTAGGAGAGGACGAATACAAGGCATTCAAGAAGCTTGATATCGGTGATATCGTAGGTGTTACAGGTGAAGTTTTCAAGACACAGACAGGTGAGATAAGCTTGCACGCTACAAAGGTAGAGTTGCTTTCAAAGAGCTTAAAGCCACTTCCTGAGAAATTCCACGGACTTACAGATACAGATACAAGATATCGTCAAAGATATGTGGATCTTATAATGAATGAGGATGTAAAAGACACATTTATAAAGAGATCAAAAATAATAACAGAGATTAGAAAGTTCCTTGACGGTCAGGGATTCATTGAAGTTGAGACACCTATGCTTGTAAGCAATGCAGGTGGTGCTGCCGCAAGACCTTTCAATACACATTTCAATGCTTTAAATGAAGATGTAAAGCTTCGTATTTCACTTGAGCTTTACCTTAAGAGACTTATTGTCGGTGGACTTGAGAGAGTATATGAGATAGGTAGAGTATTTAGAAACGAGGGCGTTGATACAAGACATAACCCTGAGTTCACACTTATGGAGCTTTACCAGGCATATACAGATTACCACGGTATGATGGATCTTACTGAAAATATGTTCAGATACCTTGCAGAAAAAGTTTGCGGTACTACTACAATACCTTATGCCGAGGCAATGATTGACCTTGGAAAGCCTTTTGAGAGAATTACAATGGTTGAGGCTATAAAGAAGTACTCAGGCATTGATTTTGACAGTATAGAGACAACAGAGGAAGCAAAAGCACTTGCAAAGGAAAAAGGTATTGAGTTTGAAGAGCGTCACTCAAGAGGTGATATCATCAATCTCTTCTTTGAGGAGTTTGTAGAGGAGAAACTCATACAGCCTACATTTGTAATGGATCATCCTATAGAGGTGTCACCGCTTACAAAGAAAAAGCCAAGCGATCCGAGATATGTAGAAAGATTTGAGCTCTTTATTTACGGTAGAGAGATGGCAAATGCGTACTCTGAGCTTAACGATCCGATTGACCAAAGAGAGAGATTCCAGGCACAGGAAGAAGCATTTGCAGCAGGAGATGAGGAAGCAAATCATACAGATGAAGACTTCTTAAATGCTCTTGAGATAGGAATGCCGCCTACAGGAGGTATCGGATACGGTATCGACAGACTTGTAATGTTGCTTACAAACTCACCTGCTATCAGAGATGTATTGCTCTTCCCCACGATGAAGTCTTTAGAGAAGAAAGATGAGGGAAATAGGGCATCTAAGGGTAATGGAAACGGAATTTGCGACCAAGTTGCGACCGTTCCAGAAAAGATTGATTTTTCAAACGTGAAGATTGAACCTCTCTTCGAAGAACAGGTTGACTTTGAGACTTTCAGTAAGTCTGACTTCCGTGCGGTAAAGGTAAAGGATTGCTTTGCCGTTCCAAAGAGTAAGAAGCTCTTACAGTTTACCTTGGACGACGGAACCGGTACGGACAGAACGATTCTTTCCGGCATTCATGACTTTTATGAGCCGGAAGAGCTGATTGGAAAGACCTTGATTGCTATCACAAATCTTCCCCCAAGAGCAATGATGGGCGTAGAGTCCCGCGGTATGCTACTTTCCGCTATTAATCAGAAGAAGGATAGTGATGAGGAAGAATTGCATTTGCTGATGGCAGATAACCATATCCCGGCAGGAGCAAAGTTGTATTAGTATTTTGTTTGTTATTGAAATATTTTGAAGACAAAGAGATTATGCCTTATGGCGGATGAAGTTAACTTCATCCGCCATTTTATATAAAAAAAGAATTGATGATTTACAAAGACTTGTTTCATCCCGTGTGCTATTATAAACTTAGTAATCGTATGTAGATGAATAGATAGTTAATTAAAGAAAAGAGGTTGCCTATGAGAATACTATTTAAGCTTGTCTTGTTTCCTATTAGTCTTCTATTATCGGTTAGCACCGCTTTTCTAACATTTTTGCTAAGTATAGGAACGGCTATCTTGTATTTATTGATGATTCTTTGCATTTTTGTAGCAATAGGTTCTTTTCTATTCTTTCAGGACGGAAAAGTTGCATTGGAGGCATTAATTGTTGGCTTTATCCTCAGTCCCTATGGATTACCTATGATAGGTGCAACAATTATTGCTTTCCTGGAAGTGCTAAATCAGAGAATACGATCTTTTTAAGAAAAGAGAAGTGAAGTTATATGAAGAAGGCGATAGAAAGTTCTATCGTCTTTTTTTATACCTAAAATTATGTAAAAAATAAAAAGGAGAGAAGATGTGGAGTTTGATTATTTTTATAACCGAGATGGTGAGCGATTTAGTTACTATATGCTTCCTAAGATTCTTGTGACTGATAGAAAGTTTCAATCCTTATCTTCAGATGCCAAGATTCTTTATGCCTGTTTACTTGAGAGAACGGCTTTGTCCTTCAAAAATAAATGGATTGATCAAGAGAATAGAATATACATCATTTTTACGTTGGAAGAGGTTATGGAAGTATTAGGTAGATCTAATAAAACAGCTGTAAAAGTTTTAAATGAATTAGATAACAGTACAGGAGGACTAGGGCTCATAGAGAGAAAGAAACAGGGTTTAGGAAAGCCAAATATCATTTATGTAAAGGATTTTCTTAGTATCATTTCTTCCGGAGGTAAAAACTACAGTTCAGAAGTGAAGAATATACATACAAGAAGTGAAGAACCTACACTTCAGGAAGTGAAGAAAATACACGGAACTAATTCTAATATTAATAAACATGAGGGTAATTATCCTGATTTTAGTTTTGGAAAAAAATCATATGGGATTTTTCAAAACGTTTATTTAAGAGATGAGGAAATAAAAGAATTGAAAGAAGTTCTAGTTAAGGATTTTTCAAACTATGTGGAAAGGTTGTCAGCATATCTTAAGAGTACGGGAAAGACTTACAAAGACCATAAGGCAACTATCCTTTCATGGTTTTATAAAGATCAGGGAAATCGGAGGGGAATAAAAGCTTCCAACATTCCCAGTTTGGAAGAATACGATAAAGGAGAGCATTTATAATGAGTGAAATGAAAAGGACTTGGATTGAGGGCGTGGAGTATTCCTACGATGCAAATGAAGAATATGAAAAGGATGGACATGTTTACTGTAAGACTTGTCATGAAAGAAAAGACGGAAAGATTTTGGAGTTCTTTGGTGGGAAGATGATTTGTCGTGTATCTTGTCATTGCGACAAACAGAGAGAAGAAAAAGAAGCTAAGAGACAGAAGCAATTGGAAATAGAACGTCTCAAGAGTAGTTGTTTTAGTTCCAGAGCTGAATGGGAGTACAGCTTTGAGAATTATCAAGGAGAAGAAAATCAAAGTCTTCTTATTGCCAAGAACTTTGTGAAGGATTATCAGCAAATGAAGAAGGAAAATATAGGACTTCTTTTTTATGGTTCTGTTGGAAGTGGAAAGACTTATCTTGCCTGTTCTATTGCCAACGCTCTAATAGAGCAATATCAAATTACGGTGAAGATTCGGAACTTTTCGCAGATTATGAATGAAATGCAAAAGTGTGGTTTTGACTTTGATAAGAATGCCTACATTGAATCTTTGGTTAATACTTCCGTACTGATTTTAGATGACTTGGGAATTGAAAGGGACACAAGCTATGCAAAGGAGCAGGTGTACAACATTGTGAACAGCCGGTACTTAAGAAGGAAGCCGACCATATTTACCACAAATCTATCTTATGACACTATTCAAAACTGTATAGAAAGTGTGGAGTATCAAAGAATTTACTCAAGAATTATAGAGATGTGTATTCCGGTTATGGTTGTAGGGCATGATTACAGGAAGCAAATTCAAAAAGAGAAGCTTTCTCGAAACAAAGAGCGATTATTGAGCGGAGGTGAAGGAACATGATCAATGAAGAAGTATCCGATAAAACCCTTAACTTAGAAATAAAGGCAGCTAAAATCACTGCAAAACTGATTATTCAGCAGATAAAGAAATTACTAAAAGAAGCTAAAAAATTTGGGGGAATGGAGAAATTTGTCAGTGAAAAGGGTAATGAAGTGAAGCTGAAGGACTTGGTTCAGAAAGGACAACTGGAAGAAATTGCTATTAGAGAAGAAGAGCTTAAAAGCCTGAAAAAAGAATTGAATAAATATGGTGTTAAGTTTTCTGTTATGAAAGATAAGAA
This sequence comes from Lachnoanaerobaculum sp. OBRC5-5, assembly GCF_000296385.1. Lineage (GTDB taxonomy): Bacteria > Bacillota > Clostridia > Lachnospirales > Lachnospiraceae > Lachnoanaerobaculum. The sequence goes on along the minus strand of NZ_JH815185.1, from coordinate 1,717,215 downwards.
GACAAAGCAGTATTCCCTATTTTTTCAAGCGAAAGATGTAAAAATCATGGATAAAGCATTTAAAAAGGTCCTGGCAGACTTGGAGAAAAAAACAGAAAGGAAGGAGTCTATCCATAAGAACCTTGAGAAGTTCAAAGAATTGGTTAAAAATACTATTTTCAAAGATAAAATCAAGAATAAGCAAAAGGAGCAAAGCCTATGATTGAGGAGATACTAAAGGATATCAGAGGCTTATTTAAGGTGCAGGATAAGGCAATATTTGTAAAGCAAAATATTCCCTATCTTGCATTTTTCTATTTAGGGAATATTTTTTCTCATCATATCAGAAGCTATACCGGCGGTGATGTGATAGATAAAACCTTGCAAGGATTATTGGAGCTTAACAGAATGAGCTTTTTCCCAAGTCTTTATCTTATTGACATTATCATGGGAATAGGGACGGCAGTTTTAATCAAATTTATTGTCTATACCAAAGGCAAAAATGCAAAAAAGTTTAGACAGGGGAAAGAGTACGGATCAGCTCGCTGGGGAAATAGGAAAGACATTGAACCGTACATGGACGAAAAATTTCAAAACAATATATTGCTTACCAAAACAGAGAGATTAAGCATGAATGGAAGACCAAGCAATCCAAAGTATGCAAGAAATAAAAATGTTCTTGTGATTGGTGGATCAGGATCCGGGAAGACAAGGTTTTATGTTAAGCCTAATCTTATGCAAATGCATTCTTCCTATTGCGTAACAGACCCGAAAGGGACGATAGTTCTTGAGTGTGGCAAAATGCTGGAAGATAATGGGTATGAAATTCGGATATTAAATACCATTAACTTCAAAAAAAGTATGAAATACAATCCTTTTAGCTATATCCATTCAGAAAAAGATATTCTGAAATTGGTGCAGACCATTATTGCCAATACCAAAGGAGAAGGAGAAAAGGCAGGGGAAGATTTCTGGGTGAAAGCCGAGAAGCTTTATTACACGGCTCTGATTGCCTATATCTACTATGAAGCGCCAAAAGAAGAAAAGAATTTTGCAACACTGCTGGACATGATAGATGCTTCAGAAGTCAGAGAAGACGATGAAAATTATAAAAATCCGATAGATAGGCTTTTTGAGGCATTGGAAAAGAAAGAACCAAGGCATTTTGCAGTGAAGCAATATAAGAAATATAAGCTTGCAGCCGGAAAAACAGCAAAGTCCATTCTTATCTCTTGTGGAGCAAGGCTTGCTCCCTTCGATATACAAGAACTAAGGGACTTAATGAGCGAAGATGAATTGGAGCTGGATTGCCTTGGAGAGAGAAAAACGGCACTCTTTGTCATTATCTCTGATACAGATGATACCTTTAACTTTGTGGTCTCCATTATGTACTCTCAGCTTTTTAATCTTCTATGTGACAAGGCAGATGATGTCTATGGAGGACGATTACCTGTTCATGTCAGGTTTCTCCTAGATGAGTTTGCAAATATCGGCTTAATCCCAAAGTTTGAGAAGCTTATAGCCACAATTCGTTCCAGAGAAATTTCTGCAAGTATTATTCTACAGGCACAATCTCAGCTGAAAGCTATTTACAAGGATAATGCGGATACGATTATTGGAAACTGCGATAGTACTTTATTCCTGGGAGGGAAGGAAAAGACTACATTAAAAGAATTTTCAGAAACTTTGGGAAAGGAAACCATTGACTTATACAATATCTCGGAAACCAAGTCCAATCAGAACAGCTTTGCCATGAACTATCAAAAGACTGGAAAAGATCTGATGAGTCAAGATGAGATAACAGTGATGGACGGTGGAAAATGTATCTTTCAACTTAGAGGTGTCAGACCTTTTTTCTCTGATAAATTTGATATAACAAAACATAAGAACTATAGGTTATTAGAGGACTATGATAAGAAAAATAGGTTTGATATAGAGAGGTATGTAAAGAGGAGAGGAAAGGTAAAGCTATGTCGATTAACACCTATTATTCATTTATAGTTTTTGATATAATTAAATACAAGTTATTAGAAACAGAAGTAATATTTATCACGGAGGTTTATGATGGGGGGGCGTCTACAATGGATGGAAAAGAAGAATATGATAAAGGGTTAGAACTGTTTTATTCTAATGATGTGGAAAAACAAAGAGAAGCATTAAATCATTTTTGTTTAGCAGCAGAAAAGAACCATGATGAAGCAATGCTATATGCTGGATGCATATTATACTATGGATGGCATGGAAGCTTACAAAATACTTCGAAGGCATTTAATTATTTTAAGAAAGCAGTCGACTGTGGCATAGATGGAGCTAAATATTATTTAGCAGAATGTTATTATAAGGGAAAAGGTGTTGAACCAAATATAGAATTAGCTGTTCAACTATTCGAAGAAGTAGCTGCACTGGGGAATCCCATTGCTGCTTATGCTGCTAATACATTAAGTGCTATATATACAAATGGTTATGGCAATATTACAAAAGACGAAAATAAAGCAATGATGTACAATGCCCAAGCACTACAAGCAAACGTTCCGGGTGCTGAGATTCAGTTTTTAAATGATTTTCCATCACAATCCTAATTCCAATTTGTAGTATTAAAATTCCCTATATCTTACAAGGTGATAGATTTTTTCCTATCGCCTTTTTTATTACCTAAAAGGAGGAAAAATGATAAGGAATAGAAGCCCTACCTAAAAAAATAAATATTAAGTTGATGAGCGATTGGAAAGAAACACTTCCAGTCGCTTTTTTTATTTTAAGCAAGTATCGCTCGTAAAACGTGCGGTATCTCATAGAAAAGGAGAATTTCTAAATGAAGGAAGAAATGATTAACATTAATGCCAATCTGCTCGATGAACCAAGCTTTACAAGTTTTGAAAGAGATAGCGAGAGAGTAGAGGCTGTCAATTTCACGCTTGTAAAAAAGTATGGGAAGGGTAAGGAATACATCAATTGCTCAGCCTACGGTGACAAGGTGGAGAAAGCAAGAGATTTTCAGAAAGGCGATCTGATTCATGTCTTTGGCTATTTTAAGGAGCGTGAAAAAGAAGGAAAGAAATACAGGAATTTTCTTGTAAAGTCTTACAACAAGATTGAAAAGAAGGAAGAAAACGAGGAGGATTAAATATGGATTTTTTTGTTCAGGCAGTCAATGTATTACAGATTTTGGTTATGGCAGTAGGAGCAGGACTTGGGGCATGGGGAGTCATTAACCTTATGGAGGGATATGGAAATGATAATCCAGGAGCAAAATCCCAAGGCATTAAGCAGCTTATGGCAGGGGGAGGCATTGCCCTTATCGGATTAAAACTAATTCCGCTTCTTGCCAATGTGATTAAGTAAAAGGGAGAGAGTATGTTTGAGATATTAGACAAGATAGAAGAGTTTTTCAGAGAGCTTCTACTGGGCAGTATCCAAGCAAACTTAGAGTCTATGTTCCTTGATCTAAACGATAAGGTTGGGTCAGTGGCAACAGATGTAGGACAAACGCCAATGGGCTGGAATAGTGATGTGTTTCAATTCATTAAAAGCATTAACGATACCGTCATTATTCCGATAGCCGGGCTAATCATAACAGCAATCCTATGTATTGAACTTATCAACATGGTTATGCAGAAAAATAATATGCAGGATACCGATACCTTTGAGTTTTTCAAATACATTATCAAGATGTGGATTGCTGTTTGGTTAGTGTCTCATTCCTTTGAGTTTTCCATGGCGGTTTTTGATGTGGCACAAAATATGGTCAATAAGGCAGCGGGAGTCATCAATACAACTGCTGTTGTATCAGGAGATGAAATTATCGCTATGGTGGATTCCATAAAGGGAAAAACGCTAGGGGAGCTTATAACGATTCTTTTTGAAATCTCTTTAATCAAAGTTGCCATGCAAGCAATCTCTATATTAGTCATGGTCATTGTCTACGGGAGAATGTTTGAAATCTATGTTTATGCTTCTGTCTCGGCAATTCCCTTTGCCACTATGGGAAATAAGGAATGGGGACAGATTGGAACGAACTACATTAAAGGCTTGTTTGCCTTGGGACTACAAGGACTCTTTATTATGGTTTGCCTTGGAATATACGCAGTGCTGGTAAAAACGATAGAAATCACGGATATGCACAAAAGCACGATGATGATTCTTTGCTATGCAGTTTTACTCGGGCTCATGATGCTAAAGAGCGGAACATTAGCAAAGAGTGTATTGAATGCACATTAGGAAAGAGAGGGAAGAAGATGAACAAAAGAAAAACTGGATTTTTAGTAGGAACAATGGTTTTGGCAGGTTTGGCAGTTATCAAATGGATTAGCCTAAATCAAAGACTGGAAGATTTAGAGGAGGTGAAGGAGAGTCTAATTGCTTCTCAAAATAATCTCCAGCTAACGCAGGAAAGACACAATAGAAGGACGGAAGGGGATATTGCAAGAATTCAGGAAGAAATTGGAGCAGTATATGAGCATATGGAAGAATTATCCAAGGAAAGAGCAGAGAGGATCTAAGCCATGGCGTATGTACCGATTCCAAAGGATTTAAAGAGAGTGAAAACAAAAGTTGCCTTTAATCTTACGAAAAGACAGCTTATCGGCTTTTCCATTGCAGGATTGTTGGGCTTTTCAGCCTATATCTTTGTACGGAAACTGGTGCCAAACGATATTGCCGTCCTGTTTTTGATTACCGCCACCCTTCCGGTATTTTTTATTACGCTTTTTGAAAAAGACGGCTTGGTTTTCGAACAGTATTTTAAGCTCATATATCTTCATAGGTTTTATCAGCCGGGGAAAAGGGTGAGAAAGGAGGTTTACCTTGCAGAACAAAAGAAGATTGCAAACAATCATGCTAAAGAAAAATAAAAGGGCATTAAAAAGAAGGCTACAGGAGAAAGACCATAGTAAGTTGACAGTTTCTAAAGCGAGCAAAGGATTTTTAACGTCGGTTCTTAAGAAAGAGCCAAAGCGTTACACCGTAGAAGATACATTGCCCTATATCAGACTTCTAAAAAATGGCATTTGCCAGCTTGATGAAAGGCATTTTAGTAAGACTATTTCCTTTCAGGATATTAACTACCAGCTTGCCTTAGATGAGGACAGAGACTTGATTTTTAATCAGTTTGCCAATTTCCTAAATTCCTTTGATCCAAGTGTTGCCATAGAGTTTTCCTATATCAATCAGATTGGAAGAAATGAGGAAGTTCAAGCGTCTATGCAGATACCGGATCAGCATGATGGATTTGATGCCTTAAGACTGGAGTTTAGGGAAATGCTAAAAAGCCAGATTGTAAAAGGAAATAATGGACTGAAAAAGGCAAAGTACATCAGCTTTACCGTAGAAGCCGATAATTTGGAACAGGCAAGTGCCATGCTGGAAAGACTGGAAATTGACATTTTATCAGGCTTTAAAAATATGGGAGTTCGGGCAGAAAGCCTAAATGGAGAAGAGAGACTGAAGATTTTACATGATATGCTAAATCCGGATAAGAACTTTTCCTTTTCTTACAAGGATTTAAAGAAAAAGGAAAGCACGAAGTCCTATATAGTTCCCGATATGTTTAACTTTACACCGAACAGGTATTTTAAGTTTGGTAAGTTTATTGGGGCAACAAGCCATTTTCAAATCCTTGCCAGTGAGCTTTCTGACCGTATGCTTTCTGAATTTTTGGATATTGATGACAATATCACTGTATCATTCCACATTCAGGCGATTGATCAGTCGGAAGCAATCAAGATGGTAAAAAGAAAGAATACTGACCTTGATAAAATGCGAATTGAAGAAAATAAAAAGGCAGTAAGAAGTGGTTATGATATGGATATTTTGCCATCAGACCTAGTCACTTATGGGGAAGATGTAAAGAGCCTTTTAAAAGATTTACAGACAAGAGATGAGAGAATGTTTGTGGTAAGCATTGTCTTTTTTAATTTCGGAAAAACAGTGCAGAAGCTTGAGAATACAATCGCAAAGATTAGTTCCATTGCCAACAAACATAACTGTAAGATTAAGAGACTGGATCATGCTCAAGAACAGGGCTTAGTGAGTGTCCTTCCTCTTGGGCTAAATCAGATGGAAATCAATAGGAGCTTAACTTCTTCTTCCACGGCAGTATTTATTCCTTTTACAACGGAGGAGCTTTTTATCAATTCTGAAAATAGTCTTTATTATGGGCTGAACGCCCTTAGTCATAACCTGATTATGGCAGACAGAAAAAAGCTGAAGAACCCTAATGGACTTATCTTAGGAACACCGGGTAGCGGTAAATCCTTCAGTGCCAAAAGAGAAATGGCAAATGCCATTTTGATTACCAATGATGATGTGATTATTTGTGATCCTGAGGGAGAGTATGGAAATCTTGTGAAACAGTTTCATGGAGAGGTGATTAAGGTAAGCAGTAAGTCTAAAGACTATCTGAATCCCCTGGATATTAACATGAACTATGGAGACGGAGATGCACCATTAAAGGATAAGGCAAACTTCATTATGTCTATGCTGGAGCTTGTGGTAGGAGGGAGCGGGCTTACGGCAGAGGAAAAGTCGGTTATTGACCGTTGTCTTCCGAAAATCTATGAAAAGTATTTTGAAAATCCGTGTGCAGAGAATATGCCGATTTTACAAGACCTTTACGATATGCTGAAAGGGCAGGAAGAAAAAGTAGGAAAGAAACTGGCAACGGAAATGGAAATCTATGTATCAGGAAGCCTGAATGTCTTTAACCATAGATCCAATGTAGACTTAAACAAAAAGCTTCTTTGCTTTGATATTAAAGAGCTTGGCAGCCAATTAAAGAAAATCGGTATGCTGGTTATTCAGGATCAGGTCTGGAACAAAGTTTCTTTGAACAGAGGAAATAAGGCCACAAGATATTATATTGATGAGTTTCATTTACTGCTAAAAGAAGAGCAGACTGCTTCCTATTCTGTAGAGATTTGGAAGAGGTTTCGTAAGTGGGGCGGTATTCCGACAGGCATTACGCAGAATGTGAAAGATTTACTGATGAGTAAGGAAATAGAGAATATTTTCGATAATACAGATTTTGTTCTCATGCTTAATCAGGCTTCGGGAGATTTTAGCGAAGAAACTGAAAATTTCTGTACCGCAACTTCGTTATGTCACGAATTCCAATGAAGGAGAGGGGCTTCTTTTCTTTGGAAATACTATTGTGCCGTTTCTGGATAAGTTTCCAAAAGATACGGTTCTTTATAAGAAGATGACCACTAAGCCGGAAGAGCAGGGGTAGCCTATGAGGAAAAGAGCCGAAAAGGATTTTCGGGAGAAGATTCTTCATAATCATGAACGCTTTCAAGATAAGGTACGAAGAAAAGATAGTAAGTTGGTTTTAGGGAAGGATATTCCTAAAAAAGATAATCCAAAAGCTGAGGGAAGTTCCAATAAAAAGAAGTTAATTAAAGGTATTGGGAAAGAAAGACAAAAAAGAGCAGAGCATAAAAGGCGGAACTTTACCGAGAATCTCTATACAAGAAACAGGGAAGCAACGACAGGAGAAAAGCTTCCTTCTAAAGAAAAAGAAGACTCTGAGGCACTGAATGCAGTTAAAGAGAAACTTACAAAGACAGGGAAAAAACAAGTTTCGAAAAAGCCAAAGGCTGCAAAAAAGAAAAAGAATTTATCATATCTTAAAAGTTTTTCCAAGGGAAGTGAGGTGGTAAGAGACTACTTATCCCAGGGGAGTGAGGACAATCAAGGCGTTGAAACAGGAGAAAAGACAGCTGATTTTAGTGCAAAGCTCATTCGGGGGACAAGGCGATATGCAGAGAAGAAAAGAGATAGGAAAGCCTTTCGACTTGAAAAGTACAATAGGAAGACCAAAGAACGAAATTCCAAGCTTATTTTTGAAGAAAGTGAAGGTGCAAGGAAAGCTTCAGATGATTCTCAAAGGATAAATGCCTATAAGCGTTTTCAAAAGAAAAGGCAAATGAAAGAAAGCATACAGAGTAAATATAAGACAAGACTTAGGGATAGGCTGAAAGAAGGACTGCTCGGAGCGATTAAAAGCTCAAAAGAGGTCATGATAAGAAATGCCAAGGGCTTCATGCTTATCTTTTTAAGTCTTATTATTTTGGGGACATTCCTTATGAATTTTTCCGTAATGTCCTTGTCCGGCATGATGAATTCTTCCAGTGGTGTACTTAGTACAAGCTATTTATCGGATCCGAATGTCCTTACGGAAGTCAATCAGCAATTTGAAAGCATGGAAGAAGGATTGCAGGACGAGATGAATTCCGTGCAGAAGAATCACCCAGGCTACGATGAGTATATTATTCAGAAAGATAAAGAGATCGGGCACAATGTGCATGAGCTTTTATCCTATGTTACTTCACGATATGGAGAGGTAAAAAAGGCAAGAGATGTTGAAGATATCCTGAAGGATCTTTTTCAAAGAATATACAGTCTATCGTATCGGGAAAAGATAGAAATCAGATACAAAACAGTTAAGGAGACTTATGTAGACAGGGAAGGAAAAATACGAAGTAGAAGCAGGTTAGTGCCTTATGAGTATAAAAAGCTGTTTATAAGCTTAAAGAAAAAAGAGATGGATACTGTCATTAGGGAGATATTTGAAAAGCATCCGAATAATGTAAGCCACTATGAATCCTTACTTTCTGCAAAAGGAAATATGGAATCCTTTTTTGGCAGTGGAAATGCAAATACTTCCGAGTTGATTTTAAATCCTGATTTCGAAAATCCGGGAATTGCTTTCAATGAAGAGTCTATTAAAGCCTTATTTAGTGAAGCAGAGAAACATATCGGAAAGAAATATGTCTTTGGAGCAAATGGGCCGAACAACTTTGACTGTTCGTCCTTTGTGTGCTGGAGCTTTACCCATTCCGGGGTAAAAAATATGCCTAGGACAACGGCTTACGATATTTACAAATCCTACTGTAAGCCCATTTCCAAAAGTGAAGCAAAGGCCGGAGATATCATTTTCTTTAAAAACACCTATAAAAGCGGTACGCCCATTTCCCATGTCGGAATCTATGCAGGAGACGGCATGATGATTCATGCCGGAAACCCGATACGCTTTGTTAGTATCAATACACCATACTGGAAGGAGCATTTTTTTGGTTTTGGAAGAGTTCGTTAAGTGGAGAAAGGACGGATAAAGTGAATAAGGAACTTATTTTAGTGAAAAATAAAATACAAAGATTAAAGGATAAAAGGGCTCTAATTGATGAAAAATTAGAGCCTTTATTAATGGACTTTAGCCAGTATCGGAGCTGACATTTGAAAAATGTTAGCTCTGATACAAAAAACCACCCGCTATGCGGGTGGGAAACACTTGTTATACAAAAATCACCTTTCCTAATACAATAAAGTTGTTCAAGCTATATTGCAGAAAAGGAAGGTGATTTTATGGCGAAGAAAGAATATGCATTAGCACATACGAAATGGATGTGTAAATATCATATTGTCTTCACACCGAAGTATAGGCGAAAAATAATATATTATCAATATAAGTCAGATATTCGGGATATTATCAAGCAACTCTGCGCCTTTAAAGGAGTGGAGATTATAGAAGGGCATTTAATGCCGGACCATGTACACATTCTGGTTAGTATTCCACCTAAGATAAGCGTTTCTTCTTTTATGGGCTATTTAAAGGGAAAAAGTGCTTTGATGATATTTGATAAACACGCAAATCTTAAATACAAATTTGGGAACAGACATTTCTGGGCCGAAGGCTATTATGTCAGTACAGTAGGTCTAAATGAAGCCACAATAAAAAAGTATATCCAAGATCAAGAAAAACACGATATAGCTTTGGATAAACTAAGTGTTAAAGAATATGAAGACCCTTTTAAGGGTTAAAGTGCAGTAGTACCAATACCCCTTTATGGGGTAGCGACGAGTCAAACGCAATATGGCTTGAATGGAGCTGTGGGAAGGTGCAAAGCAAACTTCCCATAGCCCAAAATGAAAGCCAGCGCCTTTAGACGCTGGCCAGTAGCAGGGGCTTATAGCCTCGAGCAAACCACCCGTTTGACGGGTGGTAGTGATTTATTCGGGAAGAGGAACTTGAAAATGAAGAAATTATTGCGATATGCAGAAGCAATAAGATTACGATTGCTGACTTGATGGAAAAGCTAAGAAAAGAAAGAAGTGACGGGAAAATGCAAAGCGAAGAAAGAATGCAAAGTGAGATGTTTAAGGAAAGAATAAAGGAGAATGGCGATGAAAACTAAAAAGTGGAGAAGACTTATTGTGGCTACTGTACTTTCTACCATGCTGACCATGCATGGATTTTCCATGCTGTCCTATGCTCAGGTTAATGAGCAGGAGGCTACAGAGGGAAGCGTAGCTGCAGAGGGAAATAATGCAGAGACTACAGTCACCCAGGAAGTAAAGGAAGAAATAGAGAGAGAAGTACGCTTTCCCAACAAACTGGAGGCAAAAGATCCTGAAAATGGAAAGCAGGGGAGCAACGAAGAAAAAAGTACCAATAAAGGGATTGCCACCTTACCGGGAGAGGCTAGGGCAACAGTTACGGAGGATGTTGATAATGCCAACAATGCCTATCCGATTCATCATGGAAACGAAACAGAAGCGAATGACCAATTTTCTGCTGATGCCAGACAGTTTATTAGCTTTAAGACTAAGAGCGGAAAAGTATTTCATCTGATTATTAACCATGATGAGCAAGATCAAAATGTAATGCTTCTTACGGAAGTTTCGGAAGATGATTTGTTAAATATGGTAGAACAGAAAGAAAGCAAGCCGGCGATTACAAAAGAGGATCCGGAAAAAGAGGAAAGTAAGGAAGAGCAAAAGCCAAAGACAATGGAAGAAAACGGGAGCATGGGAAGCTATGTTTTACTGATTTTTGTAGTGGTTTTAGTTATGGCAGTTGCCTATTACTTTAAGGTAGTAAAAAAGAAAGAAGCAGAGGCGGTAGAAAGCCTTGAGGAAGAAGATGACTTCTTCTCAGAAGCAGATAGTAATGAAGAAAGCGAAATAGAGGATAGAGAAGGAGGAGTAATGGAAACAGAGTTAGAAGACATGGATAAGGAAGAAGCAGAGACGGAAGACTATGAGGAAGAGGAGTAAAACTTGGAACTTTAGTCGATACGTTTAGAAAGAATGTTTTATGGATTACAGGGTGGAAGAATAATCATACTTCCACCCTATTTTTTTGAAAAAAGGAGTAAGAAAAGATATGAAATTAGTGATTGCAGAGAAGCCTTCAGTTGCCCTGTCCATTGCCAAAGTCTTAGGAGTGAATGATAAAAAAGATGGTTATGTGGAGGGAAATGGATACAAAGTTTCCTGGTGTGTTGGGCATTTAATCCAAATGGCAAATCCTGATGCCTATGATAGTAGGTATGCAAAATGGAATATGGAAGATTTACCGATTTTCCCCCAAAATTATAAATATGAGGTCACAAAGACGACTAAGAAACAGTTTTCCATTTTGAAAAAGCTGATGAATGAAAGCAGTGTTGACACGATTATCAATGCCTGCGATGCTGGACGAGAGGGAGAAGCCATTTTCAGATTGGTTTACATTGAAGCGACTTGCAAAAAGAAGGTGGAAAGACTTTGGATTTCTTCCATGGAAGACAGTGCTGTTAGAGAGGGCTTTGCAAATCTAAGAAAGGGAGAGGGCTATGATTTCCTTTTTGCTTCAGCTCAGGCAAGAGCCATTGCGGATTGGCTGGTGGGCATGAATATCAGTAGACTGTATTCCTGCCTTTATCAGCAAAACTATTCCGTAGGACGTGTTCAGACACCAACCCTTGCCATGATTGTAAAACGAGACGATGAAATCGCTCATTTCAAAAAAGAAAAGTACTATACCGTGGAGCTTCTAGTCGATGGCTTTTCTTTGTCAAGCGAAAGAATAGATGATGTAGAGACTGCAAAGCGACTAAAAAACAAGGTCGGAAATACAATTCAAGTGAGTGATGTTACGCAGAAAGAAAAAATCACTAATCCGGAATTGCCATTTGATCTTACGACTTTGCAAAGAGAGTGTAACAAGTTCTTTGGATACAGTGCAAAACAAAGCCTTGACTATGCACAAAGCCTTTATGAGAAGAAGTTTATCACTTATCCAAGAACAGACAGCAGATGCCTTACAGAAGATATGATTACAAGTACCGTCAATAACATTTTGGGCAAAAACGATTTTGATGCAGGTCGTATCAAGACGGTATTTAACTCTAAAAAGGTTACGGATCACCACGCTATTATTCCAACTATTAGTTCCTTGCAAAAGGATTTATCGAAACTTCCTGAAAGTGAAGCAAAGGTATACCGGCTTATCCTAAACAAGCTTCATGCGAGCTTAGGATATCCCCTTAAAGAAAGTCTCACCAAAGTAGTAGCGGAAGTAGAAGGATTTTCCTTTAGCTGTACAGGGAAGGTAATTATAGAAGAAGGCTTTACGAAGTATCTGAAAGAATATAAGGCGAAGAAGAGCGAGGAACTTGTCTTACCAAGTGTTTCGAGTGGAGACATTTTACATCTTGAAAGTTCAGAGCTTAGAGAAAAATATACTGCAGCACCGAAGCATTATACGGAAGATACCCTTTTAAAGGCAATGGAACTTGCAGGGACGGAAATGATAGACAAGGCTGTAGAAGTAGAACGAAGAGGCTTAGGAACACCAGCAACAAGAGCAGGAGTTATTGAAAACCTAATTTATAAAGGTTTTGTGGAAAGAGATAAAAAGAACTTACTGGCTACGCATAAAGGCATTAACCTAATCACGATTGTTGCGGAAAAGTTCAAATCGGCAGAAACCACTGCGAAGTGGGAATTGGAGCTTTCAGACATTGCTTCCGGGAAAGAGAGTAAGGAAGAATTTCTTCGGAGAATTGAAAAAGAGATTCAAAGTCTGGTGGAACAATATAGAAACAGCATTTAGGGGAACGAGAGAAAATCTTGTTCCCTTTTTTATTGGAGGTGATGAAGATAGAAACATTGAATGTATTGGAGCTATTCGGAGGCATCGGAGCTATTCGAAAGGCATTGATTCGGCAAAAAATACCGCATAAAGTTATAGACTATGTGGAAATTGATAAGAATTGCGTGAAAAGCTATAACGCCTTGTATAATGCAGATTTTAAGCCAAAGAGCATTATTGGCTACAATCCCTCGAAGCAAAGAATTGATTTACTCATGCATGGAAGTCCATGCCAGGATTTTAGCAGAGCCGGTTTAAAGCAAGGAGGAAAAAAGGGGAGTGGCACAAGAAGCAGTCTTTTATTTGAGACGATACGGATTATTGAAGAAATGAATAGTAGACCTCGGATAGTCATCTGGGAAAATGTAAAGGGAGTTCTCGATAAGAATTTGAGGGCTTCCTTTTTTCATTATTTAACAGAAATGGAAAGTCTGGGCTATGAAAATATATATGCAATCCTAAATGCTATGGATTTTGGAATCCCTCAAAAAAGAGAGCGAATCTTTGTGGTAAGTATGTTCGGAAAAAATGATTTTGATTTTTCCAAGCTGAAGTCCGTTCCTACAAGAGATATATCCGAATTTTTGGAAGAAGGTGTTTCAGAGAAATATGAGGTAAGACAGGAGTCCATGCTTTGCTACTTAAGAGGACAGCCTAAAAATAAGAACTTCAAGGGTAAGCTTAATGTGATAGATAAATATGCTTATACCATCACTACAAAGCAGGTAAGAATCCCTAATTCCGGGATTGTAGATTTAAAGAATGGAAAGTATCGCTATCTTACAGAAAAGGAATGCTTCAGACTTATGGGCTTTGATGAAGAAGACTTTGAAAAGCTTAGGACGGTATTTCCTGAGAGAAAAGGTATGACTTCATCTATCCTATATAAACAGGCAGGAAATAGTATTGTGGTGAATGTGTTGGAGGGGATTATAAGATTGATTTTGCACAATTAAACTGCTATTATATATACACGCTTTGATATAAAATAGGAGAATACGAAATGTCAAATATTAATAATGACCCAAGGAAATCAGAAGCAGATTATCCTAATTGGAATGCAGAAATGATTTATCTGAAATACAGAGAAAAGTATAATCAAATAGTTAGCGATGGTCAAAAACAAAGTGGAAAATCATTTATAGAGACTGTCATTAGATTCATAGGAAAAATAATTAAATGTACTTTCGGGAAAATCCCTAAATGTTTACAAAAATATTTTTTTGGAGATTTTTTTTGTTGTATTTTTGTTACCTTATCTATAGTTTGTTTACTTGAAATGAACCTTGAGGATGAAACAAACAGAGAAATTATTATTTTCTGGTTACTTCTAATTGTTTGGAGAGTTTTGAGGCGTTATTTCAAAACTTTTGATCTAAAGAAGAAAAAAATAGCAAATGAGGCTTTAGACAACATGTTTGGTCAGCCGAAGAATGTTCTTACAGATCGTGCTATTAGCGAAATTTATGACTTCAGTATGACATTCGAAGATGAACTGGCATCAGATTTAAAACAATTTGGAAAGTCTATTGTTCTTATTTTTTCTATTGCTATTCTACCCAATATACTCCCTATGATAAGTAGTGGATTAAAGACAAATACGGTAGGGAACATATTTGTGGCTAAACCTGAAGAAAAGTTTCAAATGTTTTTATTATTAATTGATATTGGCCTATATTTGTATAATCTATTCTATTGGCAGTATAAGAGCCTTAATCAGAATTTGGATCTTTACAAAGAGGTGTTAAAAGAAAAAAAATTAACGTTAGTTTTAAAGAATGAAGGAATTACTCAGTTATAATCTCAAAAAAGGCGATACTCCATCGCCCTTTTTTATTGCAAAAAAAGGAGGAAAAATGAGAACGAACGATTTTTATGCTCTGATTGAGCTTGTAAAAAGAGAAGTTTTAGGTTCTGAAACAGAGTATCTAAAACTCCTGAAAGTTATTGGCAATAATCAGAGATATGATTTTTTAAGTCAGTTAAGCATTTACGATAGAAACTTTAAAGCAGTAGCTTGTGCAGGCTTTGATATGTGGCGGGAAAGGTTTCATCGAACGGTTATGCGTGGGGAGAAGGGGATTCCGATTCTGTATGAAAGTGAAGGGAAACAAAAAATAGCTTATGTTTTTGATATCAGTCAAACTGTCTCTATAGACCGTAATGTCAACGAAGTAGTACTCTGGTCTTTTGATAAAGAGAAAGATACGGATACATTGAAAGAAATGATTCGGCTTGAGGGCTATACACCTCAGGATAGTTTATTAGAAAATCTTTACTTTCTTAGCAGAATATATGCAGATCAGGATATCCATGAACTTGCCAATAATTTGCGAGTTCCGGCTGAGGATAGGAATTCTTTTGTGCATTTTATGAGAGAGTCTATTAGCTACGCCTTATCTAGCCGATTTCATGTGAACTATCCGATAGATATGGAAAAGGGCAAGGAAAACTTTCTTTACTTAGATAGTGTGTCCTTAATGTTTGCAGGAAATTGTATTTCTAATGCTTGTAATAGGATTTTAGAGGCAACTATTGAACGCACAAAGAAATTATCCCTAAGTCATGGGCTGACAAAAAACAGAGGTGCAGAATATAATAAGAACAATCCTGAAGAAATAAGATTTGAGACTGAAAGAAATGGTGAAGCAGAACAAGGAGGTATGGAAGATGCTGTTCGATCAAATGACGAAAGAGATGATGATAGAGGAGAACGAGTTTTCTCAGATGGAGAATACGGACGAAATAGTGAAGATAATCAAGAAGAAAACTTTAGACAGTCTGGAAGAGGAGACGAGCTTTCTGTCGGAATTTCCGAATCCGACTTACGCCGTAATGAGACTGGAGTACATGGCAGAGAGTCAGAACGAGATGAATTATCAAATGCTGCTCGAGCTATACAAGGAGAAGAAGCTGGTCAATCACTTAATGGAAGTGCAGAAGAGAGCAATTCAATTTATGAGGGAAGAGAAACCTCAAATGATGAAGGAGCTGAATATAGCGAGCGAGGAAGATCCGAAGTACCAGACCATGATTTCAGCATTGAAAGAGATGGTGATAAAGGAAGTAGTCGAAGTTTAGCACCGGCTTCCAATTTCAAAATACGGCAAGAGATTTTCCATGATAAACTCACACCAAGTGAAAGACTAAACTATAACCTGGAAGCCATTTCTATGCTAAACAGAGTAGAAAAGGGGGAAAGAGTACTTGATGAATCAGCCCAAGAAGTACTGGCAAGATATGTCGGCTGGGGAGGGCTTTCCGAAGTATTTGATGAAGAACGGACCGGGCAATGGTCGGAAGCCAGAAATTTCCTAAAGAAAAACCTAAGTTTAGAAGAATATGAAGCAGCTAAGGAATCTACCTTAACTGCTTTTTTTACGCCTAAAACAGTGATTGACAGCGTATATAAGACAGTTCTGGATATCGGATTTAAACAGGGAAATATCTTAGAGCCAAGCATGGGTATCGGGCACTTTATCGGAAGCCTTCCGGAGCAAATGAATCAGTCCAAGTTTTATGGAGTGGAGCTTGACCAAGTAAGTGGCCGTATTGGAAGGCTACTTTATCCTAATAGTGATATTCAGGTTAAGGGATTTGAGGAAACGAGCTTTTCCAACAATTTCTTTGATCTTGTCATTGGAAATGTGCCTTTTGGGGATTTTACGGTTAATGACAGAGCGTATAACCAAAACAACTTTTTGATCCATGATTATTTCTTTGCCAAGTCTATAGATAAAGTTAGGAATGGTGGCGTGATTGCCTTTATCACCTCTTCCGGCACAATGGATAAGAAAGATGAAAGTATCAGGAAGTATATCAATGCCAGGGCTGAGTTTTTAGGAGCGATAAGGCTTCCCAACGATACTTTTAAGGGTGTTGCCGGTACAGAAGTAACAAGTGATATTATTTTTCTAAAGAAGAGAGACAGTGTTCTGGAACGAGATGATAGCTGGGTACATTTGGAAGAGGATGAAAACGGACTTACTTACAATAAATACTTTGTGGATCACCCGGAAATGGTACTTGGCAAGATGGAAGAAGTTTCAGGGCGATTTGGAAATACTCTCGCTTGCTTATCAAAGGAAAATGCAGATTTAAAAGAAATGTTGGAACGTGCCGGAAAACAAATTTCTGCAAACACAAGATATGAAGAGATAGAACTTCTTGATGATGAGATTAGCTTTATTCCGGCAACAGATGATGTGAAGAACTTTTCTTATACAATCCTTAACAATGAGGTGTATTACAGGGAAAACTCCCTTTTCATCAAGAAAGAAATTTCGGATAAGAATAAAGAAAAGATCAAGGACTATCTCACATTAAAGGAAGCGTTAAAAGATGTTATATACAAACAAAAGGAAGATTTTAGCGATGCAGAAATCAAGGCTTCTCAAGAAATTTTAAATGAAGTCTATGACAGGTTCTCTAAAAAGCATGGCTTTGTTAATACTCTTTCGAATACTAGAGCATTAAGGGAAGACAGTAACTTTCCATTGGTATCGTCTATTGAAATTCTTGACGAAGAGGAGAATTTTAAGGCAAAGGGAGATATTTTTTCGAAACGCACGATCAGTAAGGCAAAGGTGATAAATCATGTGGATACCTCTCTGGAAGCCTTGGTACTTTCCATTTCCCAAAAAGGCTATGTGGATTTTGATTACATGCAGGGTCTTACAGATAAGGATAGAAGCACCATTATTTCGGAGCTAAAAGGAGAGATATTCCTAAATATTCGTGAAGAAAACGTAAAGAGCAATCAAAAGTTTTCTTTTAATCTTGAAGACGGAGACTTGCCCTTTAGTTGTAGTGATGATAGGAGCACCTTTAAGTATACCTATGTAACAAAGGACGAATATCTGAGTGGAAATATTCGGGAAAAGATAGGGGCAATCGATAGCTATATCTTTCGAATCAGCCAGGCTAAAAGAATCTTGTCTGATGATAGGGAAACAGAAAAAGAACTACTGGATATGGAACTAAATCGATTGGAATATCAAAAAGCAGAGCTTCAAAAAGTGATGCCAAAAGAACTTGAAGCCAGTGAAATCAATATTCGACTAGGAGCAACATGGATTCCTGTAAAGGATATAGAACGCTTTATTTTTGAGACTTTAAAGACACCGGGCTATGCCAGATGGAATATCCATGTGAAATTCTCTAGCCTTACCAGTGAGTGGAATATTGAAGGAAAGAGTCAAGATAGGGGGAATGATTTAGCGGAAATGACCTACGGTACTTCCAGAGTAAGTGCTTATAAGCTTATTGAAGATGCCCTCAATCTAAAAGAAACCAAGGTATTTGACCAAATAGAAAATGCAGATGGCTCTAAAACTTCTGTACTGAATAAGAAAGAGACCATGCTTGCCGGACAGAAACAGGAACTTCTTAAAGAAGAGTTTCAGAACTGGATTTTTGACGATCAGGAACGGAGAAACAGGCTGGTAAAGACCTATAATGAGAGATTCAATTCCATTCGAAATCGTGAATATGATGGCAGTAACCTAAGCTTTGAAGGCATGGGAGAAGGAATTGCTCTTTATGAACATCAGAAAAATGCCATCGCAAGAATTCTCTATGGGGGAAATTCGCTTCTTGCCCATGTGGTCGGTGCAGGGAAGACTTTTGAAATGGTAGCAAGTTCTATGGAGGCGAAAAGACTTGGAATGTGTACAAAATCCCTTTTTGTTGTACCGAATCATTTGACAGGGCAGATCGGGAGAGAGTTTATGCAGCTCTATCCTTCGGCGAACATTATGGTGGCAGATAAAAAAGATTTTGAGCCCAAAAACAGAAAACGCTTTATCGGAAAGATTGCAACAGGTGAGTACGATGCAGTTATTATCGGCCATAGCCAGTTTGAGAAAATTCCCATGAGTAAAGAGTATCAAGAGAAGCATATTAAAGACCAGATTGACGAGATTATCAATTATGTGGAGGAATACAAGCATGATAGAAACCAGAACTTTACCGTGAAGGAGTTGCAAAAGACAAGAAAAAAACTGGAGACTAGGCTGGAAAAGCTAAACGATGATTTCAAGAAAGATGATGTCATTACCTTTGAAGAACTTGGTGTAGATAAACTAATCGTAGACGAAGCCCATAATTACAAAAACCTTTACCTTTACACGAAGATGAGGAATGTAGCAGGCATTGGACAGACGGAAGCATTTAAGTCTTCAGATATGTTCATGAAGTGTCGCTATATGGACGAAATGACCAATGGAAAGGGCATTGTCTTTGCTACGGGAACGCCTGTAAGCAATTCCATGACGGAACTTTATACCATGCAGAGATATTTACAGTATGAGGAATTAAAGAAAAATGGTTTGGAGCATTTTGACTCCTGGGCTTCCACTTTTGGAGAGACTCAATCTGCCTTTGAATTATCGCCTGAGGGGACAGGATATAGAGTAAAGACGAGATTTTCTAAATTTTATAATCTTCCTGAACTTATGAGTCTGTTTAAAGAAGTGGCAGATATTCAGACGGCTGATATGTTAAATCTTCCAGTCCCGGAAGCTCACTTTGAAGTTGTTAAGACCATGCCCAGTGATGAACAGAAAGAAATTTTAAAAGGCTTATCAGAGCGGGCAGATAAGGTGCGGAACAGAGCGGTAGAGCCTGACGAAGACAATATGCTAAAAATCACCAATGATGGAAAAAAGCTTGCTTTAGATCAGCGTTTAATCAATCCATTATTGCCTGATAATCCGGACAGTAAGGTAAATGTATGTGTAAAGAATGTATTTTCCATCTGGGATAAAACAAAAGAAGATAAGTCTACGCAACTAATCTTCTCCGATATGTCAACACCAAAGGGAGATGACAGCTTTAATATCTATGATGATATCCGGGAAAAGCTTGTGGAAATGGGAATCCCTAAAGAAGAGATTGCCTTTATACACGAGGCAAATTCCGATAAGCAAAAGGACGAGATGTTTGCTAAGGTGAGAAACGGAGAAATCCGAATCTTAATGGGATCCACACAAAAAATGGGAGCAGGTACAAATGTGCAAAAGAAACTGATTGCCCTACATGACTTAGATGTTCCCTGGAGACCTGCAGACCTGGAGCAAAGGGCAGGAAGAATTATCCGACAGGGAAATGAAAATAAGGACAAAGGCGGTGTATATATTTACCGTTATATTACAGAAAATACCTTTGATGCCTACCTTTGGCAAACTATTGAAAACAAGCAAAAGTTTATTTCCCAGATAATGACCAGTAAGACTCCGGTTAGAGTTGCGGAAGATGTAGACGAAAGTTCTTTGAACTATGCTGAAATCAAGGCTTTGGCTACAGGAGATCCAAAAATCAAAGAGAAAATGGACTTGGACAATGAAGTTACTAAGCTGAAAATGTTAGAAGCAAACTATAAGTCCAATCGTTACAGGTTAGAGGACAAAGTGGCGAAAACTTACCCTGAAGAAATCGCTAGGATAGAAAAGCTTATTGAAGCAGTTAAGAAGGACATTTCCTTAGTAGAACCGCAAGGAGAAGGAGAGAACAGATTTACTTCCTTAATCCTACATGGTGAAAAAATCATGGATAAAAAAGAAGCCGGAGAGAGACTGCTGGAAGCAATCAAGAATGTCAAAGTAAATGAAAGTAAAGTGATTGGCCAGTATCGAAATTTAGACTTGGAGGTGAGTTACAATATCTTTACGAATGAGCGAGCTTTCAGTCTGAATGGGGCATCTAAAACCGTTGGGGAGCTAGGGGTAAGTGCAGATGGCAATATCACAAGATTAGATAATGCTATCGATAAATTACCCGAAAAGTTAAGTTACCTGGAGGAAAAGCTTGTAAGTACCAAAGAACAGCTACAAAATGCCCTGGAAGAACTTGAAAAGCCTTTTGAGAAGGCAGAAGAGTTAAAGATGAAAGTACTAAGACTTGCTGAACTGAATAAGCTTTTAGATATGGGAGAGGTCGAGGAACAAGAAAACACCAATCCTTTACTGGAAGATGTGAAAAAAGCAATTATTGACTTCTGCAACAGAGAGTATGAAGAAAAGCACAGTTATGATGAATTTGACACGCTGTATCCTGATTTAAAGCATATCGGGATTGCCTATACCAATACACCGGATGAAAGGCATGGGATTCAGTACGAACTGAATTTAGAGGATTACACATGGACACAGTACATTGATGATACGGTGGTAAAAACCGAGAGCTTTGATTATGAAAACAAGGGAGAAAATGAAGCTCTAAGGAATATGAAAAATGAGATTGAGCTATCCTCTTTTGAAGATTTAGTCTATGTGGACTCGGAAGATTTAAGGGCAGCAACGGGACTTGACATTGATGATGAGGGAAATTTCTATGATCCGCTTGCAAAAGACCTCGATAATGACAGTATCATCGATAGATATGACAATGATTTCAGGGATAGCGATTACTTTGAATCAACCTATGATGTGGAAGATAATCTTCATACAAAAGAGGAAACTTCTCAAAGAACGGAAGATAAACCGTCTATTTTAGGACAGATCAGAGCTTATCAAAGTGAAAGCAAAACGGAAGATAAACAAACTACAAAAGAACAGGAATATGCAAGATAAGGGGGCTTATAAGCTCCCTTTTACCATGAAAGGAGATATAAAAACATGGATTACAAAACAATAAGGGATAGGATTGAAGATATGGCAAAGGATAACCACAAAGATTTTGTGAAGGCGGTTATCAGCATGGAAAAAGGCATCAATGATGAGAGTGCCTTGGATAAGATCTATGATGCTTATATGGCAAATGATACCATCAATCTGCTTCATGAAGATTTTGACTATATGATTGAAGATTTAAGAGAACAGGGGCAGATAAAAGACCTACCCTATGTTCAGCAGGAGAAAGATGACCTTGTAAATATTGTCGGAAATGTTGTAGGCAATGTAGATGTAATCGAAAGAGAAAATAAGAACGGAGAAGCCTTTAAGGTGGCAAATTTCTTCGTAGTTTCCAAAGATGATGAGGGAAATAAGGTGTATCATAATTGCTCCGCCTACGGAGAAAAGAGTGATATTCCAAAGGACTTTAAACAGGGAGATTTTGTAAAGTTATTCGGACAGCTTAGAATCTCTATTGATGATAACGGCAAGGAGCATAGCAATGTAAGGATATTATCCTCAAAGCTCTTAAAGGCGAAAGAACAGATGAAAGGACAGGATAAGAGTCAAGAGATTGCTAAACTGAAAAGCGAGATAGAAGAAAGAGAAAAAGACTTATTTTATGCAGATTCTTGGGAGCAATCAGGACAGATTAGAGCAGATATTGAAAAAATGAAAGCTAAGTTAAATACTTTGCTCAAATCTGAAAAAGGTCAAGAAAACGGTAAAAAATCCATACTTGGTGCTATCAAAGAATATCAGGCGGAAGATAAGCAAAAGTCAAAAGTAAAGCAGGAATCGTCAAAAGAAGCAGAAAGATAATGATGGCTAGTGTGGTCTTAGGACTGCACCGGCTCTTTTTTTTGAATATTGACTTTTATTCTTATAAATACTATAATTTAAGAACAAAAAGGCGGTGATAGAAATGAGTAAACGGGAACTGCTGCTAAAAAAAATAAAAGAAAATAATGGGATTATAACTACCAGAGAAGCCTTAAATCTTGGTATTCATAAGGATATCCTAAAAGAATTAACCATAAAAGAAGAACTTGAAAAAATAGCCAACGGACTCTATGCACTTCCGGATGAGAATATTGATGAGTATCTTTATTTCTCATACAGAATACCCAAAGGTATTTTTTCTCACGAAACAGCGGCATATTTACAAGGATTATCAACACGAATGCCCCTTATTTATGTGATGACTGTAAAGGTAGGAGATAATGTCAGCAGAGTTAAGTCAGCAAGAGATAATATTGTTTTTAAGTATGTAAAAAAAGATTATTACGATATTGGGAAAATAACTATAACCAGTCCCTTTGGCAGAGAAATATCAGTGTATGACAAAGAAAGAACCATACTTGATATTATCAAAGATAAGGACAGAATAGATGCACAAGTATTTAGCGAAGCAATAAAATCTTACTTTGCAGGTAAGGAGAAAAATTTATTAAAACTGTCGAAATATGCTATTAAGATGAATATGGAGCAAGCTTTAAAACGATATACGGAGGTGCTATTATGAAAACATCGGAACAGATAAAAGGAGCGATTAGGAACATATCTAAGAAAACGGGAGTTAATCCGAACTCTCTACTTCAGATGTGCTTGTTTGAAGGAATACTTGAAAAACTCTCCAAATCAAAATATAGTGAGAATTTTATATTAAAAGGAGGACTTCTTATCTCCTCTCTTATCGGTGTTGATATGCGTAGTACGATGGATATGGATACCACGCTTAGAGGTATTCCGCTAAATGAAGTCTCTATAACAAAAATCTTAAATGAAATATTAGCGATTGAAATTGACGCAGATATTGAATATAAGCTGATTAAATTATCGCCAATAAGACAGGAAGATGTGTATGAAGATTTTTGTGCAAGCATATCCTGCATTTTTGGGAAAATAAATGCAACCTTAAATATAGATATAACGACAGGAGATGTTATTACTCCAAGAGAAATGAATTATTCCTATTCAAAAATCTTAGAGGAAGGTACAATACCAATTATGACCTATACCATAGAAACTATACTCGCTGAAAAATTTGAAACCATTTCAAGCAGAAATATTACCACAACAAGAGCAAGGGATTTCTATGATTTGTATATGATATACAGCATTTATAAAGATAAAATTGATAAAGGCATATTAAGAAAAGCAATAGAAAGAACGAGTAAATACAGAGGTTCTTTTGAAACAGCTTTACAGTACAAGGAAATAGTAGAGTTGTTCCGGGAAAGTGAAACACCAAAAAAACTATGGAAAAAATACATACAGAATAACCCATATGCTAAAGATGTTGATTTCTTAGATACTATATCAGTCTATGAAGAAATAGGTACTGTATTAAATGTGAATGATGATACTAAATAGTATTATGGTCGGTGTGGTCTTGGGACTGCACCGACTCTTTTTTTATTTGCGAAAATAGAGTAAAGATTTTATTTCTTTATCAACTGACAAAATCTTTACTCTATTAATAATGAATGAGTGATAGTCTAAAGCGCATATCTTGTGTTATAGTAGCTATAGCGGAAGCCCTCCTTATGTTTGTTATTTTGTGGTGATCTAACTTTAACACAAGACAGGTGCTTCCGTTTTATTATTTAGTTGTGATGTAACAAATGTATTGTAATCCTACATTTATGGAGAAACTCTATCGAGAAAGTTGATTGACATTTTAGACTAAACGGTTTATAATTTAAAAATCTAGAGGTGCATACATGAGAAAAGAAGAAAAAACAAGACTGCGAAGAGAGAAAATCATTACCGCTGCTTTGTTCGAATTTGCTACAAAAGGCTATAAAGGTTTTGTCATCAATGAACTTTGTAAAGTGGATGGTATTTCCAAAGGAGTTTTGTATCATAATTTTTCAGGGAAATCAGACCTCTATCTAACTTGTGTTCAGGAGAGTTTTGAGAAAGCTTTGGCAGTGCTTCTGGGGGGTGGAAGGTCAAGTACCCTCCTTAGCTGATTATATGGAAAGACGTCACCAATTTTATCAGCAATACCCGGAACATAGCCACATTTTCTTTGAGGCAATGATTGCGACGCCAAAAGAATTGGAAGCAGACATCGCACCACAGAAAGCTATTTTTTGGACTTGAATGAACAAGTTTGTCAAAAACTTATATCAGAATCCAAACTGAAAGAGCATATTGATGAGAAGCGAGCTATGGCCTATCTGCGATTGATTCAGAATATGTTTCGTTCCTATTATTTAACTGTTTCATCAGATAGCAGTTTGCCTGACTTGGTTTCAGGATATGAACGTCAATTATCACAGGTTTTGGATATGATGATTTATGGAATACTAGAGGAAGATTCCTCTAAAAAAGGAGAAAAATAATGTCGAAAATTGGGAAGTGGTTGTTACTAATTGCGGGTATTTTTGCAGTTTTTGTAGGTTTTAAAATGCTTGCACATCCTGTTGCTACTTTGGCTTCCATGACTTTCTTGTTTGCACTTGTATTTGCAGTTCAAGGGATTTCTGAGATTGTACAATACTTCAAATCAGAAGAAAAGCATGGCTGGAATTTATTTGGAGGAATTGTTACCCTCATCCTCGCTCTTTCCTTGTTCTCAGGTAGCTTTATTGAAATGGTAACTTTTGTGCCATTTATCATTTCTTTCTGGGCATTGACAAATGGTATTACAAAAACTATCGTTGGTTTCAAGGTTCGTAAGACGGATAAATCGGTAGGTACTCCTCTAGTTTGGATGGGGATTTTAGGAATCGTAGCAGGTTTAATCATGATGGGACACCCATTGATGACCGGTCTCTTCGTTAGTTACACCACTGCCTTTGTCTTTATTTATCAAGGTATTGTGTCGATTGTTCAATTCTTCAAGATTAAATAAGAAAAAAGGCTCTTTATCAACTGTAGTGGGTTGATAAAAACTCACAACCAGGAGAGGACCAAATTGATTTTCTCCTTTTTGATATGCAAAGCAATGAGAATTCTCGTTTTAAAATTTTCAAAGTTCCGGAAGCCAAAAGCATTTTGCTTAATGACTTTGATGAGGTTATTTGTGGCCTCAAGTTTTGCGTTTGAGTAGGGAAGTTCAAGTGCATTAATGATCTTATCCGGATCCCTCTAAAAGGTCCTAAAAATGGTCTGGAAGATAGGATTCACAAACAAATTATTAACTCTGTGGTCATCAATTTATATAATTGACTTGATGGTCAATTATTGAGGTATGAGATGAGACAGGAAGAAAGAAAAATACAAGCAAGAAGAAAAATTATGGACAATGCGTTGCTTGAATTTGCTACACGAGGATATAGTGCAAGCTCTGTGAACAACATTTATGATTCTGAACAGGGAATTTCAAAGGGACTGATCTATCATTATTTCAAATCAAAAGATGAGTTGTTCCTTGCTTGTGTGGAGGAATGCTTTGAACAGTTAAAAGAATACATCCAAAATCATATATTCATTGAAACAGAATCAAGCTCTTTGAAGGAATGTCTTTCACAGTACTATAAGACCAGAATGATATTCTTTCATGAAAATCCGCTGTATCAGAAAATTTTCTGTGAAGCTGTGATTATGGATATTTTTTTGTTTGGCGTTGTGAAGAAGGAGACTATTTAAATGTTTGAAATGTTAATTCGTTTATTGACGGTTGTGCTATTGGCAGTAATCGCCGGGAAGGTGGCAGCAAAATTTAAAATGCCCGCTGTTTTAGGTTTTTTAATTGCGGGAATGCTCTTAGGGCCCTATGCAGTAAATCTTCTGACACAAGATATTTTAGATAACTCGATGTATCATACACTGATTGAGCTCATGGAATGCGGTATGGGGCTGATGCTGGGCAGTGAAATGATCTGGCGAAAGATGCGTTCTTCCGGTAAACAGATTGTTGTGATTACTTTGGCGCAGTCACTCATGACTTTTGCTGTTGTCAGTCTTGCGTTTTCTGCTATTTTTTATTTTATGGATATCCCTGTTTTCCTTGGCTTGATTTTTGGCGGTATTGCCTTAGCTACCGCACCTGCACCGGCGTTATCCATTGTGTCAGAATATAAAACAGACGGACCTGTTACAAGGACACTGATACCTTTGGCGGTAATTGACGATGTGTTGGCAATCTGCGTATTTTTGCTTGTTATGAGTTTCATCCTTCCGATTACCTCGGGAGGCTCTGTACCAAAATATCTGATTATACTGATCGTTATTTTCCCGGTTTTGATTGGTCTTATAACCGGAGGCATCACAGCCTTTATTATGAAAAAAATCAGGTCAGAAAAAGTCTGTGCAATCACGGTGTTTGCCGGTGTGCTTGTTACAGCGGCTATGACCGCACTTGCCAACCATTACCTTATGCCTGTTCCAGTCCTTAATTTTATGCTGAGCGGTATGGTTTATTCCGCAACCTTTGCAAATATCCTGGATGAAAAAAAGCTGGAAGATATTATGAAATATTGCACTCCGAGCATCAGCGCTTGCTTTGCATTGATTGTTCTGAATCTGGGTGCTCCGCTGGATTATCATCTCATTTTAGGGGCAGGAATTTTTACAGCAGTATACATTATTGCCCGCGCAGCAGGAAAAATAGGCGGAGCGGCTCTCGGTGCACAGCTTTCGCACGCCCCTGCTACGGTAAAAAAATATCTCGGGCTGGTCATTTTGCCTCATTCCGGCGTATCTCTTGTCATGACAGGTATTGCTATTTCGGCATTAAAGGGAGATTTCGGACAATATGGAAACATTGTTCGAGGTACAATTGCGGCTGCAGCAGTCATTAATGAAATTATAGCTGTTTTCTTAGCTCGTAAGGGATTTAAGGCGGCCGGAGAGATGGGAAAGGCTATCAAATGCAAATAAAAATGATATAATGAAACGAAATAAGGTGTTTGTGCAATGAATAAGAAAGAACTTATGCGATGCCTATTGTTGCCTTGGCATTGAATTTATGCTGGGAGAGTTTGTATGCTTATGTGTACCTAAACAGAAATATTGCAGATATACAAGCTTGTATTACCATAGGGCTCCGAAAGGAGCCTATCTGTGTATTCAAAACAACAAAAAGAAATCGCACTTAAACTACATCATCAGACAGAATCTGTATCAGAGACAGTAAGGATATTGGGATATCCTACTAGACAGAATCTTTATAACTGGATTTATGAAGAAAAACATCCTACTAAGGTTCGGGAGGATTATCAGCTAACATCATTTGTAGAAAGGGTCTCCATGTTTTCGCTCATCTTTGGTTTTAAACATTTATTTCGAATCATCCGTCAGGTTTTTCAAAGCGAAGAGGGGCAGGCGATTTTAGCCAGTTTAGCCTCCCTCTTGGTTTTGGGTACGGTTTTCTATACGATGGTGGAAAAGTTAGCCGTGCTGGACTCCCTTTATTTATCCTTTACGACCTTGACCACCATTGGCTATGGGGATTTTACGCCCAAGACCGCCTTGGGAAAGATTTTTACCATGATCTACGGTCTTTTGGGACTAGGTATTGTCAGCCTCAGCCTTGGTATTATTGCTAAAGAAGCGCTGGCACTTCAGAAACAGCGCAAAAAACAACGCCGAACTAAGCAAAAATAGAGAGTCTGAAATTTTATATGTCCTTTTATATGAGTTTTTGAATTATCTGCATAAACACTACATCTATAAGCAATTTCATAATTGCAAAGACATTCATTTTACCATGCATTTACCACGATTGAATGAGCCTTGATATGACAATAAAACCGATAAGGGAGATAGCACATGAAAAGCTGTGTATCTCCCTTTGTTCATGCTAAATGACTACTTTACTCTGATTTCAAACTTCAAGCTTTCATCATTTACGCATGGATTTCTCCCTTTAGTTCTTCATCAACTTGCATATGCACAGTACCATTTGCATGATAGCATGGTCGTAAGCATACTTTGAAGATATAGGCGTTATAAAAATCTAATATTTCTTTGACTGCCTTTTCCTCTCCGCTAGTCGCTCTGCAAATGAGTTCATAAGAGGGATAAGCATAATCTTTTTTCATTCGTTCTACTTCCTTTCGCTCAATAATTTTTGTAATTTCTTTAGCCCTCTATCCCGTCTGCTATTGATAGTGGAACGTGATACATGATACAATTCTGAAATTTCTCTGTCGTTCATGCCTCGAAAGAAATGCAACAAGATAGCAGTACGCTGTTTTTCGGTCAATTCTTGTAAAGCTGTACCTAGTTCTTCATCAGATACACGGATTGTAAAATTCATAACTTGAAACGATACAAAATCGGAAAAATATTCATCATTTGTACCATTTTCCATACGTTTCATTTCAGACAATTCACAAAACAAGACTTCATGTTTAGAACGTCTTGCACTTTGTCTTCTATGACTTGACAATGTACCTTTAATCACAATCATCATTAAAGCATTAAACTGTAAACAGACAGATTTCTCAAAAGAAGATGCTTCCATGATTTCACCTCCTTTCTGCTGAAAGCTAACTTATATAAACAACATAAAAAATGATGTTTATACCGTTGATAAAAAACAAAAGGCTCGTATCAAACAAAATGTTTGTACGAACCTCTTTTGACGATATAATTGTTATTTTGATAATTATTACTGTTTCTCTTGTTCAGATTTTTAGGAGTTTTCCCGTTATTCAAAATCCATAGAAACAACGACTTTCCCTTGTGCGTGAGAAGTTATAATATAACGAATGGCTTCTTTTGTATCCTTGACAGAATAGATTTTGTCTATATAAGGTATCAATTTACCCGTTTCTGCCAGTTCTTTTGCATAAGATAAATAATCTTTTTGGGGCATCATAGGACCAGCAAAATAAGAAAAATTCCTTGATGTAAACGAACGAAAAAGTGCTTTAGTTACTTGTTTTACATTTCCTACACCTATAAAAATTCCATTTGGTTTCAAAATCTGTTTATAGTCTTTCATGGAATTACAGCCATTCACACCTATGATTACATCAAACTTTGTCCGCACTTTCGTAAAATCTTCTTTTTTATAGTCAATTACGTAATCACACCCCATTTGTTTTGCTAGCTCAAGATTACGGGTACTACATACACCTGTAACAGTTGCTCCCATGATTTTAGCTAATTGTACTGCATATAAACCAACGCCACCCGAAGAACCGTAAATCATAACTTGCTGACCTGCTTTTACATTCCCTTTACGAAGTGCCCCTAATGCAGTTTCAAAAGAAATAGGAATAGCAGACGCTTGTTCAAAGCTTAGATTTTGAGGTTTTACAAAAACACGGTCTTTATCCATAAGAGCGTATTTCGCAAAACCTCCGCAACATATTTTCAAACTTTTTGAAGATAAGGAACTGTCAGTCAAAGCACTTTTGGGAGAATATGGGAATATCCGATTTTTACAACTAAAAAAGGAGATAAAGATTATCTCTCCATCTCCTTACCCATATAAATTCCGTAATTTTTTCGTATCTTATAAAGCTCGTCCATAGTGGATTTTGAGGAAGAATACTCTTGCATAAGGTTGTTCTTTTTTTCTTGTAATTTATCAAGCTCAGCTAAAATATCCTTTGAATTTGGGAGCTTGGAATAGGATTTTTTAAGCTCTGAGAGAGCATTTTCATATAGGGTAATCTGAGCTTTGTACTCTTCAAAAAATGCCTTGTCAGATGGATTAGAACGATATTCTTTGTAGTATCCTCGATATTTTTTAACGGTATGAACTTGCTCCATAGTGGTGGAAAGCTTCTGCATTTCCTTATCAATAGTCTTGATTTTCTCTTGTATATTTTGCGTTTCATCGGCTGCTTTTTGAATATACTCGTCAAGCTGTTTAACGGATTTAATGCCATGTTCTCTGATATAAATAACAGACTCAGCCATTGTATGAAGGTTATGTTTGGTTGCCCAATATTCGTAGCCTTTGCTTTCCTTTACCTTTGCATTGGAGTTCATGTCAATAACATTGCCGATGCGTTTTTTGACGTCGGGAGTCTTGATAAACTCTCTTTCTGCAATTCGTTCTTTTAATCTTTCTTCGGTATAATCTTCTCCGATTGTTTTAGTCCTTGTAAATCTCGCCTTATCTTTTGGCTTAAAAGCAATGTGCTTACCGTATTTGATTTCATAGCCAAGCTCAGCCATTTTCTTTAGAAATTCGTCCCAATCCTTAGACTGTTTTACCATTCTGTCAATATCAAATTGCAACCTGCTTTTCCAAGAAGTTCCACGCTTTGCCTGTTCATTCTCATACCAAGATTTACCGTTAGTCTTATATTTTTTCTTATAGTTTTCGTAGTGTTTATCAATGACGGAAAGGTTATTTTCCTTGCAGAGCTTATCACTTTGGTAACGGATCTTATGATAGCTTTTCTTATTGGATTGATAGCACTTGCCGGTAACCATATTTACATTATTGAAGATGATATGATTATGGATATGCCCTTTATCTATGTGCGTCGATAGTACAAACTCATATTCATCTTTCAGAATCTTTTTACATAACTCAAGACCGATCTGATGTGCCATTTCAGGCGTGGCTTCTCCCGGTAAAAAAGATTGAATGAGATGTCTTGCAAGAACAGTTCCTTTTGTTCCTGCATTTTCTCTTGTCCTTAAAAACTGGGTATGGGCGGTTAACTGGTGGCATTTATTGGTACTGACTAAAAGCTGTTCATCTGTTTTATCTCCATTAACAATGTAGTCGATAGCAAGATGAAGGGTTGATTTTATAGGGTGTATTTTTGTAATCGCCATTGTCATTCCCCTTCAGTTTCAGAAGTTCTTTTCATAAGCAGGGAGTGAATTTGCCACAACTCTTTTGAAAAATGTTCAATCTCTTTCTTCATATCTTGGATGTCATCTTTATAGATGATACCTGTCTGATTTACTCTCTTTGCAATCTGATTGATATTATTTGTAGCATTGGAAAGTAAGCCTTGCAAATCCCGAAAAGGATCTAAATCTACTTGATAAATCTCCTTTTCTAAAACGCATTTGCGGATAAAGCGGCTCATATTTCTGCACTTTGCAAGTTTTCTTTTCTCCTCAAAAAGAGCCTTTTCTTCTTTGGTCAACTTAATTTCAAGTCGTTCATTTCGTATCCTATTTGCCATAGATAGTTCCTCCTTTAGATGTATTTCGGGGTTTTAGGGTCTCCCTAACAAGCTAAAAATTGATAAAAAAAGAAGCAGTTCCCAAAGGGCTGCTTCATCAATTTTCCGTAAGTGTACGTACACTTACTGTGCTTGCTACATAAGAATGATTTGTAGAATAAGCATTAAGCGAGTATTTATTTTGTAATAGTTATATCCTGAAGGATAGAGTTTGTCAGCTCATTATTGGACTTCACTACAATTTATAGGATTATAGTCCTTTAAGAAATCAGCTTTTGGTCTTTCAATGGTGCAGGGAGAAGAGCCGAGCTTTCCCATTTTGTACAGTTCGGATATTTTAAGATTCACAAGATTAATTTCCACACCTAATTCATCGGCAAGAGAACGATCTGAAACAAATCCATTTTCTAAAAGCCGGATAATTTCCTTATCGTCAATCAGAAGATGGGCTGCAAAGATATTTGCTTCAATTTCGTAGTGGTTTAATTCTCTAAATATTGAAACTTCGTGAAAGGCATTTTGCTTAGCATATTTTCTATGAAGCTGGTCATGACCAATCTCGTGAGCTAAAACAACTTTTCTGATATTGGGGTGCAAATTTGAAGAAAGAAAGATAAAACGATTCCTTTGAATGATTTGATACATACCAAGTAGAACAGTTGTATTATTTATTTCTTCAAGATGTATATTTAAAATTTGAGTAAGCTCCAGAGGATCACGAGTAAAATATTTTTTTACCAAAGCATTTGCTTTTTCGTATATCCAATCGTTTGCCATTATTCTCCTTTATCATTCTTCCTTTTTCCGAATTTCTTATTCATATCTTTTGCTTTCCAATAAGCCTGGGTAATAGCTTGAAAGGCTGATTCAATGTCTTCTTCCGGAAGCGTTCCACCGGCAAACATACTGCTTACTCCATCTGCCAGAGCTCTGACTTTTGCGACCTCTCCAGTGCCATATCTATTGGAAACTTCTTCTAAAAACAGGTCTTCTTCGCCCATTAGAAAATTATAGTCGCAGTTCATAAGCTCTGCAATTTTCTCATAAACTTCCTTCTGTTTAGGAAATCTCTTTCCTTGTTCGTACAGAAGAAGAGTTCTTTTGCTTACACCGATAAGCTTGGCAAACTCATCTTGCGTATAGTCATTCTCCATTCTATAGTTCTTTATTTTCTCTCCAAAGTTCATTTCAACCTCCATATAGTACTAAAGTTTACTTCTGAAAGCATTATGTGAATTTTAGTACTTGTAATTCTTGAGTTCCTTTTATATAATTTAATAGAACTTAAGTGCACTTATTATACCACCTAAGAAACTTAAATTCAATGTTAAATCTGCGAGTTGATTAAAGGAAATAGCTAAAAAAGGGGTGATGTTAAATTGGCAAAAGGAAAAATGTTAAGAGAGTTAGAAAAGATGTATGAGAACCATGAGCTTCCTTTTTTACCGACTATGATGAAAGCAAAAGCAGTACTTTCCATATACCGAAATGTTGTTTGGGCGGTAAAGAATACAGCACAATGTCTTGTTTGCGAGCAGGAAGTAACTTATGGCAGTGATTTGGGAACAGCACTTTCTTACCTTGAAAACTTTGCTCCGGATAGAGTCTTGGAAGATTTTGAGTCTCGGGTTAGAAACATTTTTGAAACAAAGTGGTTGATTGAAATTATTGACAATGCTTTAGCGAGAATAAAGGAATATCCTGTGTATGGGAAATGCTACTACACTATACTTCATTTTTCCTATTTAAGTTGCGACAAACATTCCAATGAAGAGATTATGAGAAAAGTTGCATTGGAAAAGACAGCATTTTACCAGAGAAAAAACGAGGCTATTGCGATTATGGGAATAGCACTTTGGGGCTATGCACTTCCAACACTTCTAAAAGAACTTAGTGATGAAAAGAAAAAAGAGTTTTGCTATAGAGAGCATATTTACGCATAGATAAGGAGGAGGAATTTTGAAAATAATGGAATCATTGCGAACGGATTGCGGAGTATTATCGGACATATTGTGGATAAAGAGAGGACAGTGTATGAACTAACTTTATAGTAAGGTAGATATGCTGGAGAAAAACTGAATATTTATTTTGGGGCAAAGACCGTAGGAAAAACCTATGGTCTTTTTTTATGCCCATTTTTGGGAGGACTATGAAAAGAATTAGAAGCCCTCCGAAGTCTTTTGGATTTTTGAGCAAACACATTTCAAAAGATAACGGAGGAAAACATGAACAAGAAATATTACATTTTCGTTGGAAACGAGAAGATAGAAGTGGATCAGAAGATTTATCAAAATTATTGGCAAATTACAAATCGAGAAAATTATTTGGAGCGACTTGACCGAAAAAGCAAGTTGCTCTTTTTTTCTAATTTAAGTAGCGAGTATCCATGCGAGGAAAGTTTGGTGGACGAGACTGTCAATGTAGAGAAAATCGTGGAAACCCAGATGATGTTACAGGCAGTGAGAGAGGCGATTTCTGAACTAAATGATGAGGAACGGGAAATCATTTTCCGTCTATTTTATGAGGAAGAATCCCTTCGTTCGATTGCCAAAGATAAGGAAATATCTGCACCGGCTCTTCTAAAGAGAAGGAATAAGATATTCGAAAAGCTAAAGAAATTATTGAAAGATATTATCTAGGATTTGCAGGAGCAGGCAGAAGGATTTCTGTCTGCTCTATTTTCAATTGATTTTTATAGGCGATTGTTTTGGCTTTCTAAAGGCAGGGGATGTAGAACCTCGTTTTTGGGTAATTCTACTTATGGCTTGAAAAATTTTGAAAAAAATTCCGCATTTGGTTAACAGAGAGTTTGAATTTTCACTTTGTATATTGAAGGGCATTTACACCTTGTATATAGGAATGAATTTTCTATGTGAAGATGCAAGCAAAGCCCTTTATAGCGAAAGCGATTTGTTCTTTGACAACTGAATAGACCAAGGTAGGACTTTATTCACTTATTGAGAGTTATGACCTACGCCAAGATCTTTCTGCTGATTCTATCTATTTAATGATGGAATTAGTTCCAATGGACACCGGTATAGACCGGAAACATAAGAAAGGGAGCGAACAATAGGATTACATAAAGATAAGGGTGGCATCTTATTTCCATGACATAAGTGATGATAATGATACTTCAATAGTTTAAGCCGGCTCGTCTAAACAAGAGGCGGAGGTGAGATTCCTATGTTGCTGCCAAGCACCTACTAATGTCAAAAAACTTTAAATTTAATTAGGGAGATAGATTTTAAAAATGAATAATAAGTTAGTCCCTATATGGGAAAAAGTAAATCTTACACTTGAGGAAGCTGCCATTTATTTTGGTATTGGACAGAATAAGCTTAGAGAATTAACCAACAGTGATAACTGTCCTTATGTAATTTGGTGTGGAAATAAACGACTTATAAAGAGAAGATTGTTTACAGAATACTTAGAGAAGATGTATTCAATATAAAAAAATTGAGATATCTTTCGTTAGACAAAGAGATGTGAGTATCGGTATAATGTAGATGAGCATATTCTCTTTGTTGTTATGGAAGGAGCACAAAACATGGCAGTAGAGAGACGCAAAGATAATAAAAGAAGAGTTTTGAAAGAAGGTGAATATCAAAGAAGTAGTGGAACATATGAATTCAAATGGAGAGATAAAAGAGGTAACAGGCATTCTATTAGTGCTGTCACATTAGAAGAATTGAGAGAGAAGGAGCTGGATGTTCTTCGAGATGTATTAGATGGTGTAAAAGTTGATAAGAACAATCTTACAGTTAATGATTTGTATAATAGTTGGATTCAACTAAAAAGGGGATTGAAAGAAAATACTTTCTCCAATTACAAGTACATGTATAAGATGTTTGTCGAACCAGATTTTGGAAAAAATCGGATTACAGACTTAAAGCGTTCTGATGTGAGAGGATTTTATAACTTTTTAGCTGAAGAAAAACATGTTCAGATTAATACAATTGATAGTATTCATACAGTTCTTCATCAAGTCTTAGAAATTGCTGTTGAAGATGACTACCTTAGATATAACCCTTCTGATAATGCACTTAAAGAACTCAAAAAAGCTGTTAACTTTGAAGTAGAAAAGAGGCGTGCATTAACAGTTTCAGAGCAGGAAATATTCGAAGCATTTCTGCGCAAGAAGGGACAATATCATAGGTGGTATCCAGTATTTACTGTAATGCTATGGACAGGAATGCGTGTAGGAGAAATTACAGGTCTTAGATGGTGCGATATTGATCTAGAAGAAGGAAGTATCAATGTTAATCATACTTTAGTGTATTTTGACAAAAGAGCAGAAGAGCGTTGCACTTTTGCTATTAATACGACAAAGACTAAGGCCGGTGAGAGAAGTATACCAATGCTACCAAAAGTAAAGGAAGCATTTCTCATGGAAAAAGAATATCAAAGAGAATGTGGCGTTAAGAGTGAATCTGTTGTTGATGGTTATCGCGATTTCATTTTTGTAAACCGTTTTGGTAATGTTCAACATCAGGGGACACTAAACAAAGCCCTTAGGAGAATAATCAGAGATTGTAATTTTGAGATACTTGATAAGAACAAACAGAATGATGTGATTATCCTTCCGAAGTTTAGTAATCATTCTTTGAGACATACTTTTACCACTAGAATGTGCGAAGCAGGAGTAAACATAAAAGCAATGCAAGAGATTTTAGGGCATGCAGATGCTGAAACCACCATGGATATATATGCCGAAGCAACAAAGGAATTAAAAAAATCTGAGTTGATCAATTTCGAAGAGTTTTTTGCAAGACATAGTAAAGAAAAACTAATAGTTTAATATAATATGTCTTGCGACCAGTATGCGACTGATTTGCGACTACTTATGTAGATAAGTGTAGAATAATAAAATTAGAGACATAAATCGATTGTTTGAAAATATAGATATAATCACTTATAAAGATTTAGACTGCTTTAGTTTTTGTGTTCCCAACAATGAAGAGCCTTGACAAGCCGGCTAATGCAGGAAATGAAGAGTCTGCGGATTCAAATACAGGCTTCTTTACACCTAATGAGAAGATAGATTTTTCAAATGTAAAGATTGAGCCGTTATTTGAAGAGAGTGTAGACTTTGAGACATTCTCAAAATCAGACTTCAGAGCGGTAAAGGTAAAGAACTGTGTTGCAGTTCCAAAGAGCAAGAAGCTTTTACAGTTCACTCTTGATGACGGAACAGGCAAGGACAGAACAATTCTTTCAGGCATCCATGAGTTCTATGAGCCTGAGGAGCTTGTAGGAAAGACACTTATAGCTATAACAAACCTTCCGCCAAGAGCAATGATGGGAATTGAATCATGCGGTATGCTCTTAAGTGCTGTAAATGAGCTTAAAGAGGGCGAAGGCGAAGAGCTCCACCTTATAATGGTAGATAATCATATACCGGCAGGAGCTAAGCTGTACTAATTAAAGAAAATATGATTAAATAAAAATGTATAAATGAAGCGGATGGGAGGATACTTCCATCTTTTTTTAGTGTGATTTTATAATTATATGTTTAGTCAAGTCGTATATATTATCGGTAGAAATGGGATATGGCTTCTATCATTCTAAAATTAAGAGATAACGTCATTTGATAAAAAATCTCGACTGAGCAGTATGCGTGTGTTAAACTAAAAATACTAAAAGTAGAAAAAATAACTTTTTGGGATAGTATGGTGAAGTTTATGTGGCAGAAAGTAAAAGTAAAAAAGAAGTATACTCTTAGAAAAGAAATGACAAGTCTCATGTTACGAACATCAGCATTTACTCTGTTATCAGCTGTACTTGCTATTCTTTATGTGTTCTTTTCATTCTTTTTTCAAAAAACGCAAGAAGACATAGAGTACGTTTTAAAAAGTACAACTCAACAGTATCAGTCTCACATGCAGTTTATAGCAGATGGAGCAATATCTATTCGACATAACATATTACTGGATGATTTCTTTGAAAATAATGGATTTGATAGAAAAGTGGTGGAAGAACAACTTTCGTACAGTATGGAATTATTTGCAGATAGAAATAGAGTAAATCAACAACTTCCTTTTGTTACAAGTTTATATTTGTTTAATAATAATGATCAATGTATTAATGAGCATTATTATGCCACAACACTGGCTTTTGAAATGGAAGAAGAAAACAAATACCGAAGTATGCAAAGATGGTTTAAAGCAGATGGTAATAGATATGCTTCGGTAACAGATAAAGAGAATCTGAATGTACTTTTTAGAATTTATGATGACGAAATGGAAGAAAAAGGAATCGGTATAGCTCAAATTAGTTTGGAAGCAATAGATGCTGTATTTGAAAATGTAAATAATTATAAAGCCGGTTCATGGATGCTTTTATCAGGCAATGATTTTCTGCTTTTTCCGGAGGAAAAAGCAGAAAGAATGTATAAGCTAAGTAAAACAGAAGCAGTTTGGTCGGGAAGGCGAAATATTGGAGGCGAGAAAGTTATAGGATATGCAGATGTCTGCGGTTTTGACATTCGATTAATTACAACTGTAGATCAAAGCAATATTTTTTCAATACTTCGTCCTACATTGATTATTTTTTTGATCGGATTGGGAATAGTTCTGGCACTTACATTTATTGTGGCATATGGAGTCAGTTATCGATTTACGAAGCCTGTCACAAAAATGATTTCAAGTATACAGGCATTTGGTAAGCAGGAACTTAATGCAAGAATAGAGGATTCATCCATTCAGGAATTTCATGATATAGGAACTGTGTTTAATGAGATGGCAGACAGGATAGAATATTTGATTACAGAAGTATATGAAAAGCAATTAATAGCAACCCAATCCAAAGTGAAGTATCTTCAATCACAGATCAATCCTCATTTTCAATTTAACATATTGGCAATGCTTAGCCTTAAGGCAAAGATGGCGGGAAATGAGGAGCTGTATCAAAGTTTGAATGCCTTTTCAAAGCTAATGCAAGGGAAAATCTTTCGTGAAAAAGAAATAAAGATTAAAGTGAAAGAGGAATTAGATATTGTTAAATTTTATCTTCTTTTACAGAAAGAAAGGTATCAGGAAAAGTTGTCTTATGATATTTATGTGGAAGATGACAGAATATATGAAGATATGATTCCAAGATTGTTGATAGAACCACTGGTTGAGAATGCGGTATCTCATGGCTTAGAGCCAAAAAAAGAAAAAGGCAGTATTGTTGTTAGACTATATGAAGAATTTACAGAAAAAGAAAATAGAAGTTTAATGCTTCATATTTGTGTAGAAGATAATGGAGTGGGGATGGGAGAAAAGGAAATTGGAGTAAATACTCAGGATGAGCCATATAAAGTGGAGCATACACATACGGGATTTGAGAACGCAAAGAGAATGCTTCAGATATTGTATGGGGATAATTATGAATTCAAAATATGGAGTGAAAAAGGCAAGGGAACTAAGATTGAAATTATAATTCCGGTAGAAAGAGGCATAAATTATGTGGAAAGTAGTAGCGGCAGATGATGAAGCATACATTAGAGAAGCGCTGAAAAAATTAATAAATTGGGAAAAAATGGATTGTGTTCTGATAGATGTTGTTGATGACGGGCAAGAGTTAATAAATAAAATAGAAGAGGAGGAACCGGATATTGTAATTACTGATATTCAAATGCCGGAAGTAAATGGTATGGATGTATGTAAATATTTATATGAAACATATCCGGAAACTCAAGTTATTATCCTGACTGCATATTCGGATTTTTCATATGCAAAAACTGCAATTAAATATAGTATATGTGATTATGTTTTAAAGGTTTCAATCATGGATGAACTTCCAGATGCAATTGAAAAGGCTATAGGAAATCTAAATCAGTTGAAAAGAGAGATAGAAAAAAATGAAAAAGACCTATTGGAGCAGCTATCATTAATACAACAGATAGATCATTATATAGAACAGAATTATAAAAAAAAATTATCACTGGATGATATTGCAGAGGACTTACATATTAACAGCAGTTACTTGAGTAGAGTATATAAGTTGAAGAAGGGAAAAAACTTATTTGATACAATTCTTAATCTACGTATAGAAGCGGCAAAAGATTATTTGATAAATACAGATAAGAGAACTTATGAAATCTCAGAATTGGTTGGTGTAGAAGATGCCAGCTATTTTTCAAAGATGTTTAAAAAAATTACAGGTCTGTCACCAAAAGAATACAGAAGGCAGGAAGGAAATGAAGAATAAGGTAAAAAAGCTTCTTTTATTAATGTGGATACTGCTAATCTGTTGCATGTTAAGCAGTTGTGAAAAAGAGAAGAAAAAAGTAATAATCACTGTAATACATTCATGGGGTGGAACAGAAACTGA
Source organism: Lachnoanaerobaculum sp. OBRC5-5 (assembly GCF_000296385.1). Classification (GTDB taxonomy): domain Bacteria; phylum Bacillota; class Clostridia; order Lachnospirales; family Lachnospiraceae; genus Lachnoanaerobaculum. The sequence continues at coordinate 1,677,331 of NZ_JH815185.1, read as the reverse complement.
TCATGTTGCAATGAGACAAATATATGAACAGTTTCAAAATGAGAATCCGGATATTAACCTTAGATTGATTTCTATGCCGACAAGAAATGAAACATTACGCAAAGTTGAGGATATGATTATGGTGGGAGATACTCCGGATATAATTGCCTTTAGCGGAATGGGAGAAAACAGCATATATAATTTTATGGTCGAAAATAATATGGCATTGGATATTCAACCATATTTAGAAGAAGATTCGGAATTTGACAGAGATGTTTCTGAAACAAATAAAAAATATTGGACAACGGGAGCGGGTGATCTTTATACGGTAGTTGATGTACTTTCTTTGAGCGGTGGATATTGGTACAATGAAGAAATTCTAGAAAAAGCCGGAATTAAGCAACTACCGGAGACATGGAATGAATTTATTGATATGTGCAATCGAATCAATGAATGGTCGAAAGAAGAGAGTACTGAAGTAAAGCCATTAAGGCCGTCTGCAGAAGGTTATCTATACTTTATGGATCATATGTTATTTAGTGAGAAAGATTCCGTAAGTGAAATTAGTGATGAGGATTTTGTAGACACCTTAAAAAAGATGGAAAGTATTTATCATTTTTCAAAATTTGAAAATACATCGTATAGCTATAGAGATGAAACAAGACTTTTTAATGAAGGTAGAATTGCTATTTATGTGAATGGTGTATGGGGAGCACCTATGATTTCAGAAAAAATACATGCAAAATATGCATTATTGCCCACTAACGACGGGATATCGATGTCCTGTGAATCGGCAAGTTTGGGGTATGTGCTGGGAAAGAGTGGCAGTAAAGAGCGAGAGGATGCTTCTGTAAGGTTTTTGAAATATATTCTCAGTAAAAAAGTACAGACGCAGATATTGGAACGAACAGAGCAATTTCCAGCGAATCCAAATATTTCTTTGGAAAAGTATAAGAATAAAAAAAAGCGAATGTATCAGGCATCAACATTGGTGCTGGATGCAGAAAGAAAAATTGAGATACCTGATAATGTTTGGTCGGCATCACAAAAAGAATACTTTACAGATAATATTTTTAAAGTGTTGACAAATGAGATGGATAAGCAGGAGTTGGTGGATAATATAGATAAAAGAATCAGATGATTAAAAGAACATGTAAAATATTGCTGTCATAGTAAATATTTTACATGTTCTTTTTGTTTATATGTAAAGATAATACACGATTAAGTAAATTTACTTCATTTAAAATATGCAAAGAAGATAATAAAATAAAAGCATAAAATACCGAAAAACATTAAATACAAAATAAGGAGGATGGTATGAAAAGAAAATTAGTGAGTGTATTATTGGTTGCCGCAATGGGCTTATCTGTTCTTACCGGATGTGGAGGCAGTAACTCGGGAAAAACAGATGAAGACAAAAAGACAGCAGTAAGCGATGAAAATGTACTTGAGTTTTATCACGGATATTATCAGGATAAAAGTGAATGGGCTGCAGCACAGGTAATGCGTGATATTTACGACGAATTTGCAAAGGCACATTCAGATGGAACAGTGACATTTAAACCTATTCCTGTAGAAAACAGAGATGATATTGTTAGCGCAAAGGTTGCAGGTGGATCTTTTCCGGACATGGTTGATGTTGGTGGAGCCGGAGTTCCTCAGTCAGCAATTTCACAGAACCTCGTATATGATTTGAAACCGTATATTGATGAAAATAAACTTCAAGATGCTGTGGGGCTTAATTATACACAGCATGATATGGACGGACATATATATGCAGTACATGATCAGATTGAGAGTCGTGGGCTTTGGTATAATTCCTCAATTTTTGAAAAGGCAGGGGTATCTGTAGATGCATTGAAAGATTGGAATTCTTTTGGAGAAGCAATGACAAAAATATCAGCTTTGGATGATGGAACCTATGGCTATATCGGTGGTCAGGGATCAAGCTATATAGTAAACAGCATAATGGCTTCAACAGAAAATGGAAAGAAGATGTTGGAATCTGAACTTACAGAAGAAATAATTAACTCGGATGAGTTTGCAAATGCATTTAAGACAGCGGCAAAATTGGATCAGGCAAACGGATCCGATCATACAACAGATGATAATGGAAATTTAATGGCTGAATTCAACACAAATGGCAAGGTAGGTGTTTTGTTTAACGGTGTATGGAATGCAAGCGGAATAGACGCATCACTTGTTGATTCTATCGAACCTTCATTGTTCCCGGGTAATATAGCTATTGCATCAGCAGGTGGCGGACTTGCTGTTTCCAATAAGATGAGCGATGAAAAAACAAAATTGGCTCTTGAATTTATCAAGTATATGACAAGCAAAGAGGTACAGGAAAAGATATTTACAGAAGTACAGGCTAATCCTTGTAATACAACTGTAGATCTTAATGCATTAGCCCAGAAGAATGGTGATGCGGCAACAATTAAACTTGCAAAAGCATGCTCAGAGGTTAATTCAGCAGATACAGTTGTGATTGATATGAATTATACATGGGGACCTGATGTTGATAAGGCAATTATAAATGCTTTAATGGAATGTGCAGTATCAGGAACTGATGTGGATACGAGATTCGAATCTCTTAAGAAAGAATTGCTTGCATTGATAGGTTAAGTTATCTGAAAAAAGACTACATAAAAAGGGAGGGGAGCAGTCCCTTCCCATTTTTAATTAATGAGAAAACATTATTGTGGGGCTTTTATAATAGGAGGTAGGAAATTGGAGATGGTAAACAGACCTAAAAAGAAAAAAAGTAAATTAGGTATAAGGAGAACAGGGTTTATTATTGCGTTTTTGGCACCAACACTTTTTGTTTTTTGTGTGTTCTATTTATATCCGATTATTACAGTATTTGTAACATCATTTTGTAAGTGGGATTATACCAACATTACAAGTCCTGAATTTTTTGGATGGAATGATTTGTGGAATAATTATGATTATATTTTTAACAAGTACCCATTTTTCTGGGAGGCACTTAAAAACTCAACAAAATGGGCGATAGTAGGTGCAGTTGTACAAATTCCGATTGCGACATTAATTGCTTTAGCCTTATCCAGAAATGTAAAAGGAATAAAATTTGTAAGGGTTGTTTATATTATTCCGAATATGATATCAACAGCTGCTATGGGTGTGATTTTTTTACAATTATACAATCCGTCTTATGGAATTATCAATCCTATAATTCGTTTGTTTAATAAAAACTTTTCTGACAGCATACTCTTATTAAAAGGACCTGCATTTGTTGCTATGACATGTGCCTATATATTCTTTACAGGTACTACGACTTTAATGATTCTTGGTAATATTATGGCTGTACCGGAGGAGATAAGAGAAGCTGCCATGCTGGATGGAGCAAGTGGTTTAAAACAGGACCTGCATATTACAATTCCAATGATTAAAGGAACACTAAAAACAGTATCAGTCCTTGCAGCAACATCAGGATTCCTTCTCTATAATGAAGTTTATTTTTTAACGAAGGGAGCGGCAGGAACTTATAGTATAAGCTATGTGATACGTGAACTTGCCATTACGAGTCCGAGAACTCAGTTTGGAAGAGCAAATGCAGTTGCAATGATACAGATACTGGCAGGAATGGTCATCATTCTTGTAGTTAGCTTTGTATACAGTTTGTCACCTAAAAAAGAAAAACATTAGAGAGGAGTAAGGACATTGAAAAAATTTAAACAAGAAAAAACAGTTAAAGATATGCCGATTGGAACAAAGATTTTTACATATTTATGCCTTATATGGGCATTAACTGTATCATTAGTTCCATTGATTTGGCTTGTGCTTTCAAGTTTGAAAAAGGATCCTATGGCAAGACCGGGATTTCAACTTCCAGATTCTATTTGTATAGACGGATATATTTTGACATTCCGAGACCTTCATGTGCTTAGATATTTTGGTAACAGTTTATTTGTAGCGGGAATTTCTGTATTAATAAGTGTAGTTATGATATCTATGTCTGCATATGTAGTAGCAAGAATGGAATTCAGAGGCAAAGCATTGGTAAATATTTTACTGTACTCAACAATGTTTATTCCCGCAACAGCCTTGACATATCCTGTATACAATTTGATCAATAATCTTCACTTGTATGATACAAGGGCGGCATTGATTCTGATTTATTCATGCAGTGGAATAGCGGTAAGTTTTTTTGTCATTAAAAATTATTACAATAATATTCCGAGAGAGTTGGAAGAAGCAGCCAGAATTGACGGATGCGGGTATTTTAAAACATGGCTGATGGTTATTTTTCCAATTGCAAGACCGGGAATTATGACAGCGGCAGTACTGGCATTTTTGAATAACTGGAACGAATACTATTGGGCGTCACTTGTACTGATTACAAGAGAAAAGTTGACTGTTCCGGCATTACTTTCTACTTTTACGACATCATTTAATACAAATTACAATGGTTTGTTTTCTGCAATGGTAGTAATTATTTTTCCGCCGGTGGTATTGTATTGTATTTTCAGTAAGTTCTTTTTGGAAGCATTATCAGGTGGAGCAGTAAAAGGATAGGAGATAAGATTAATGAATAAAGAGATTAGAGAAAGAACAAAATGGTTTATGGATGCCAGATTCGGAATGTTTATACATTGGGGATTATATTCTATTCCTGCATGTGGAGAGTGGGTAATGTCACAGAAGGAAATGACAGTTGAAGAGTATAGGACATATTTTGAACAGTTCGATCCGGTAGATTATGATCCGAAAAAATGGGTTAAACTTGCAAAAGAAGCCGGAATGAAGTATGCAGTATTGACAGCCAAGCATCATGACGGTTTTTGTCTGTTTGATTCCAAACTTACAGACTATAAGGCAACAAATACGAAGGCAGGCAGAGATCTTGTAAGAGAGTTTGTAGACGCCTGCAGAGAAGAAGGCTTGAGAGTAGGTTTATATTTTTCAATTATTGATTGGCATCATCCGGACTTCCCAAAATACAGAGATCGTCAGCATCCAATGAGAAACAATAAGGCTTATGAAAATGAAGAAATAGATTTTGAACGCTATTTGGAGTACATGCATGGACAGGTGAAAGAACTCGTGACAGGATATGGAAAACTGGATCTTCTTTGGTTTGATTTCTCTTATGATGACATGACAGGAGAAAAATGGAAAGCAACAGAATTAATAAAAATGGTACGTTCATATCAGCCGGATGTAATTATTGATAATCGATTAGAGGGTTCAGGAGAAAGCCATGGAAGTATTGCAACAGAACATCCGCTAATTTACAGTGGTGATTTTGCAAGTCCGGAACAGATTATACCTCCAAACGGAGTATGCGATGAAAAAGGTGAACCTATACCATGGGAACTTTGTGCAACAATGAATAATCATTGGGGGTATTGTAAATTTGATCATCAGTACAAAACTCCACAGATGCTCGTAAGAAAGCTCGTAGAATGCGTAAGCAAAGGTGGAAATATGATTTTGAACGTGGGACCTGATGCGAATGGAAATATCCCACAGGAAAGTATAAATATTCTAACGGATTTGGGAAAATGGATGAGTAAAAATAAAGAAAGTATATATGGATGCGGTATATCAGAGTTAGAAAAACCGGATTGGGGAAGATATACACAGAAGGGGAATACAATCTATGCGCATGTGTATGAAACTCCATTGGGAGCATTGCCTTTGTACGGAATTGTACCGGACAAATTGGACAAAATAACTTATTTGGCAGATGGAAGTGAGGTGAGACGTGGAGAAGCGTGGAATACCGCTCTTTATCCTGATATAGCATTTGTTTCATTTGGAGAAGATCCTGTATTTACATATCCGTTACCTGATGACAAAGATACCGTACTTAAAATTGAATTAAAAGAATAATAGGCAGTTATAGTTAGCCAAAATTAAAAATATTTAATGGAGAAAGTATCTTGACTTAAAACAAGATACTTTCACGTAAAAATGGAGGAAAGAGATGAAACAGGTAACATGTATCTTAATAGGAGCAGGATTAAGAGGTGGATATGTGTATTCTCAATATGCATTGGATCATCCAAATGAATTTAAGGTAGTAGCTGTTGCAGAACCGGATCCGGATAGGAGAGAAGCCTTTTCAAAAAAACATAATATTCCACAGGGAATGCAGTTTGAATCATATAAAGAAATATTAAAAAGAGATAAAATAGCAGACTGTGCAATGATATGTACTCAGGACAGAATGCATTATGAACCGGTGGTGATGGCGCTGAAAAAAGGATACCATGTACTATGTGAAAAACCAATGTCACCCGATAAAGAGGAAATAATAAAAATGGGGATGATGGCAAAACAATATGATAGGATTTTATCAGTATGTCATGTTTTACGTTATTCTCCTTTTTTTTCTAAGATAAAATCTTTATTAGATGAAAAAAAGATAGGTCAATTAATGACAATACAGCATATTGAAGAAGTAGGATATTGGCATCATGCTCATAGCTTTGTCAGAGGAAATTGGAGAAACGAAAAAGAGTCAAGTCCAATGATTTTGCAAAAATGTTGTCATGATATGGATATTTTACTATGGCTTGCAGACAGCTCTTGTAATAAGATAAATTCTTTTGGCAGATTAACATATTTTTCAGAGGGAAATGCACCTGAGGGAGCACCAAGATATTGCATGGACGGATGCAGTCACCATGATGAATGTCCGTTCTATGCACCAAGATTTTATCTGGAGCATTCAAAAGCGGTAGAAGATGGGCTTGTATATGCTGTTACCGATTATGCAGATTCAGAACATATACTGGAGGCATTGAAGAAAGGTCCATATGGAAGATGTGTTTTTCATTCAGACAATACGGTTGTAGATCGTCAGACAGTAGAAATTGAATTTGAAAACCAGGTAACAGCATCATTTTTGATGACGGCATTTACAAATCAATGTGCAAGAAGAATTCGCTTGATGGGAACCAAAGGTGAAATAAAAGGAGATATGGAAGCCGGAATAATCGAAGTAACAGAGTTTGTAAGTGGTACAAAAGAAATTATAAAATTGCATACTCCAACAAAGGGACATAGCGGAAGTGATATGAGTATGATGAAGGACTTTGTCAGAATGGTGAGAGAAGGTAAAAAGGGAAAAACAAATGCTGATATTTCGGTGGAAAGCCACTTAATGGCTCTTGCAGCAGAGGAGTCAAGAGTTAATGCAGTGGTTATTAATTTCAAGCAGTACACAAAGCAAAATACTGAATGAGTATGGTTTATTTATAATAATCAAAGTATAGGAAAGAGAGCAAAAGAATGGCTATATCATATAATAAAAAGAACCGAATATTTAAACTTGATACAAAGAGTACATCATATTTGATTGGGATAACACCGGAAGGGTATGTAGGACATGTATATTATGGCGAAAGACTAAAGGGTGATGATGCTTATTATTTGCTTCGAACACAGGAGTCACCATATACGCCATCAAAAAATGAGAGAGAAAAATTATCATTCCTTGACCGCTTTCCTATGGAATATTCATCAGGTGGAATAGGGGATTTTCGTGAAAGCTGTATTAATATTCGCAATGCGGCAGGATGTATGGCAAGCGAGTTCTTCTATAAATCTTATAAAATTACTAAAGGAAAAGCGAAATTGGAAGGGTTGCCGGCATCATTTGCTGATAAAGAAGATGTGACAACACTTACTGTTAAATGTGTAGATCCTGTCTTGGAGATTGAATTATTTCTTTCTTATTCGGTGTTTGAAAAAGTAGATATCATTACCAGAAGTGTGAAAGTAATAAATAAAGGAGAAGAGAATATAAGATTGGAAAAAATTTACAGTGCCTGTTTGGATATGGATAATGAAAATTTTGAACTGCTTACACTCTGTGGTGCATGGGCAAGAGAAAGACACATCCGGCGTAGACCGATATGTTATGGAAAGCAATTGGTAAGCTCTGCAAAGGGAGAATCAGGTCATCAGGAGCATCCATTTATTGCACTTGTGACACCGGGAGCAACTCAACAGCATGGAAGAGTCTATGGAATGCATTTTGTCTATTCCGGCAATTTTATCGGACAGATAGAATTAACACAGTTTGATACGGTTCGCATGGTAATGGGAATCAATCAGGAAGAGTTTTGCCGGAATCTGCATGCAGGAGAATTTTTCCAAGCACCGGAAGTTGTACTCACGTTCTCAGGAGAAGGACTTGGAAAAATGACACGCTCATTGCATGATTTCTATCGTCAACATATGATAAGAAGCCCTTATAAAAACATGAAGCGTCCGATTTTGATAAATAACTGGGAAGCAACATATTTTGACTTTAATACTGAGAAGCTATTGGATATTGCAAGAGTTGCAAAGCAAGACGGTATTGAGATGCTTGTTATGGATGATGGATGGTTTGGTAAACGTGATAATGACAGTTGCTCACTCGGGGATTGGGTTGTAAATGAGAATAAAATTACCAGAGGGCTGAAATATCTTGTAAATGAGGTAAAAAAGCTGGGGCTAAAATTTGGGATTTGGTTTGAGCCTGAAATGGTTTCACCGGATTCTGAACTTTACAGAAAGCATCCTGATTGGGTAATCCATATTAAAGGAAGAAAAGCAACGCAAAGCCGTCAGCAATATGTACTCGATTTATCAAACCCGAAAGTGATAGATTATGCCTATGAATCAGTGGCAAAAATCCTAAGGAGTGCGGCAATTGATTATGTGAAATGGGATATGAACCGTCTGCTGAGTGACTTGGGAAGCAGTTATCTTGATAAAGATTCACAACAAGAATTATTTCATCGCTATGTACTGGGTGTATACCGGATGCAGGAGCGTTTGATTACAGAATTTCCCAATTTATTGCTTGAAAATTGTTCAAGCGGAGGTGCCAGATTTGATCCGGGAATGCTTTATTACAGTCCACAAATTTGGTGTTCGGATGATACGGATGCAATAGAACGGTTGGAAATCCAAGAAGGAACAGCATTGATTTACCCTTTGTCAACAATTGGATCACATGTTAGCGCGTGTCCAAATCATGCTGTTGGAAGAATAACACCATTAGAGACAAGAGGACATGTAGCACTTGCAGGCACATTTGGCTATGAATTGGATATTACAAAACTTTCGGAAAAGGAACATGAGTTGGTTATACAGCAGACAAAGATGTATCACAAATACAATGATTTAGTTAGAGAAGGGGATTACTATAGAATTGCATCTTTTTCTGAAAACGGTTATTATGACTGCTATATGGAAGTATCAAAAGACAAAAAAGAAGCGCTTGTAACTTATGTTCAGGTACGTGGTATTCCAAACAGTCACAGCAGAAGATTAAAACTGCAAGGTTTAGATGAAGATAAGATATATTGTTTGGAAGGAACCAATGAACAATATACAGGAGAGATGTTGATGAAATGTGGATTCTTATTTAAAGATTTTTGGGGAGATTTCGAGAGCAGGCTCTACTATTTTAAATAAATATGAGCTACTTTGGGAAAGGAGCCCATATTAAATCCGGCTGACCTATATTCTTTAATGTTATTCCTTAACAATATCTTTTAAATTTCCGGTATAGTCAAAAATCAGTTGAAGTTTTTCACCTTCATTATCAGGAAGCTTAAAGTCACCATATTCATCCTTCTGTGGTGATGAAGCCTGAGCAGTGAAATTATGATTTACAGTTGCCGGAATAGATATGGAATAAGCAATATCTCTTGGGAAGTCATCCTCCTCAGGATTATCTGACAGCGGACGATAAAGCAGAGTGCTTTCTCCGGTTTTCCAGACCTCAGCATTTTGCTTAAATGCACTGCCTGACCACTGTTCAAAAACCTTAGGCTTATTGCTACCCTTTCTGACAACTATATACTCTGTGTTTAATCTATTATAGCTCATTCTCCATCCTATATCTTGATATGGGGTATATATTTGGGTGAAGACCATCAATAATAAATCTCCGTCAACCAATTCCGCTTTGCCGATTGATTGACCGGTCTGACTGTCCGGATCAACTTTAAAAAGTTCTGAAATCAGAGGCTGTCTGCCCCCTTGATTGATTTGATAAACCGACCCCTCATCAATATCAAGTTCACCGTCAGATCCACCGCCTACAATATCGATTTTTCCGTTATTTGCAAAAATGAGTGGAATATTGGGAATCATCTCCTCTTGTGTATCCATACCTTGCTGTATGAGCTGAAGGCTGTTTTCTTCTAAACGGGCCTTATAAATTTCCACACTTTCCAAAAAATGCGCTGTTCCGCCATAATACCCGAAGGTAAGATAATACTCCTTACCATCCGCAGTAAGTCCCTTAAATTCCGGAGAGGAATATGATTCTTCATTTACATTAAGATCGCCTATAATAATATCTTTATCAGGCTGTTCAAAACTTCTTCCAAAAATCTGTCTTGAAGTAACATTATACCCGTCTGTGGAATAATTATCACCTTCTATGAGGAAACCGCCGTTTACAAAACCTAGAAATACCACAGAAGAACCTTCTTCACTTGCCCAAATATATGGTGTTTCTTTAGAACTTAAATCTATGACACCGGCAGAACCCCAATCTCCCTTAGCCAGATACTGACCATTCTCACTTATTCCAAGTATCACACCTGCTCCAAGCTCTTCCCTGTCTTCTCCCTCCATATTTACACTATAACTTTTTGATGTTCCGTCATCAGTCATTTCTGACAGATAAAACCTTTGATTACTATAGTACAATTTACCATAGCCACTATCTTTAAAGAGCTCCTCTACCTTACCGTCTTCTTTTAGACGGCAAATCCATGAGATACCGGTGGAAGTAGGATATTCTAAAAACTCACCGAATAATGCATTTTTCTCCAATGCATATTCACCGTATTTTCTAAAATATATATCAGAACCGATTTTAACAAAATAAGCACCGTTATTTATAATATTCTCATTTTGTATTTTACTGTTATCCTTATTTTCACCTTGATTTTTGCCGTCACTTTTTTCTGATTTAGCGGTACTTTCTGAGCTTTGCTCTGTTTTAGTATCGGATTCTGCTTTTTGTGAGAGCGTGCAGGAACAAAGAATCATTCCCATACAAAGCATTACAAAAACGGATCTTATTTTTTTTATCATATCTCCTCCTTATAAAAAAATCATAGTTGTAAGACTGATTATTTTTAAATGTGACAGTTCCTTTTTAGAATCATTAACTGTTCCAATATAAAAGCAATAATATCGTATATGTTTAACTTTATTGAGTTAAACCAAGTAATAATTCCAAATGAATGATATGGAATACGGCATATTTTATATGTCTTATTATAGCATTTACGATAGTTTCGGTATACATATAAAACCAAATTATTTATTGGAGGATTTGTTGATGAAGTATATATAATACAGATGTTGTAAGATTTTCTTACGTGATTTTAAATCTATATACAGGTAAAAGTTGAATTGCTTGCATGTTTTTAGAGAAGATAATACACTATATTTAGAGAATTGTTGATTGGGACAAAAATGTTAAAGGGTACTGTTACAGAATTTATTATGCCCAAAGAGAATAAAAAGTTTAACTTGATAAAGTTCTGTATGAAAGAAACAGATAAAAATATGTTTAGAACGGAGAAAATAATGATTGTTTTAATAACCGGTGCATCACATACAGGTAAGACTGTGCTTGCTAAAAAATTACTTGAAAAGTATAAATATCCTTATTTATCGATAGACCATTTGAAGATGGGTTTAATTCGTAGCGGCTATACTAAACTTACTGTTAAAGATGATGATAAGCTTACAGAGTATCTTTGGCCTATTGTTCGTGAAATGATTAAAACCGCTATAGAAAACAGGCAAAATCTCATTGTTGAAGGATGCTATATTCCATTTAATTGGGGTAATGATTTTGAAAAAGAATATCTTGATAATATTAGGTACTACTGTCTTGTTATTAGCAAAAAATATATTGAGAACGATTTTGATAATATAAAAAAATACGCAAATGCCGTAGAAAGTCGCATAGATGATGAATGGTGTACTATGGAAAGTGCCTTAGATGAAAACACTAAATTTTTGATAGGCGCAAAAAAGCATAATGTAAACATTGTATTTATTGATGACAGTTATAAAGTAGATATTGATTTGTGAGGAGAGGGGTAAATTTAGTGGTTATAAAAAATATTATTGAAAGCATCAATATAGATATTATTAATGTATAGTTGATGTATAAGGTGCGGTACAGACTTATTATTAAAAAGTTGAGGTGGTAAGAGATGAGTATTGAAGCGGAAAACCTTGACTCACTTCGTAAACTGGTAAGAGAGTTGCAAGCAGAAAATACTTTGTTAAAGAAAAAATTAAAGAAAGCCAATATAACATATCCGGAAAGTTGTATATTTGAAGAAAAGATAGAAAATACGTCTGAGTTTGATCCGGATCAAGGCGAAAGAATTATCAGAAAGTATATTACTGAAGAAATGGCAAATAGGTACTTTGCAATGTTCTGGGGAAGAACAGATGTGTATGCAAAGAGAGGGAAAAAGGTGGATATTTTCCTCAATGTGATAATCGCTGGAATGATAGACTTTGTCCCAAACAGCAAGGGGAGAAAATACATTGTGAAGATTGTAAGAACACAAGCTGGACTAAACTTACTGCTAAAAAAATAGTGGAGCACTTGTTAGGATATAAAGATGACGGTTCGGATGTTATAGGCGTATATCCATTATTACCGGATGGTACATGCAGGTTTATAGTATTTGACTTTGATAATCATGAAAAGGGTGCAGAAGAAACAGATTTTACAAATGTGACTAAAGACTGGCATAAAGAGGTGGAAGCTTTGCGTCTTATTTGTGAAAAAAATGGAATCACTCCGCTGGTAGAACGCTCAAGGTCCGGACAAGGAGCACATGTGTGGATTTTTTTTAAAAAGCCTATTCCTGCTTCCTTGGCACGCAACTTCGGTTACCTTTTGTTGGATAGAGGTCAATCTTTAATTAATCTGAAGTCGTTCCAATATTATGACAGAATGTATCCATGTCAGGATAGTGCAAACAGTATAGGAAATCTTATTGCTCTTCCATTGCAGGGAGGGGCATTAAAAAATGGAAATAGTGCCTTTATTGATAGTAACTGGAATGCATATCCCGATCAGTGGGATATTTTATTAAATCATACAATGAAGTTGTCTATGGAAGAGATAGAGGCCTTTATGGAAAAATGGAAGGCTGAAATCACTGAAGCAACAGGTGTTGGACCGGATAATATGGAATGTAGACCTAAACCCTGGAAAAAGAGACAAGTATTTAATAAATCTGATGTTGTAGGGAAAATGCATATTATTCTTGGCGATGGGGTATATGTAGATGCATTGAATCTTATGCCAAGGATACAGAATCAAATAAGAAGCTTGGCTGCATTTGACAACCCTATCTTTTATAAGAATAGGCGCTTAGGATATTCAAATTATTATAATTTTAGTGCTGTTTATATGGGAAAGGATATTGACGGATATATTCGTATTCCAAGAGGACTTAGAGAACAACTTATAAATAATTGTAAAGAAGCCGGCATTGAGTACGATATTAGTGATCAAAGAGAAATGGGAAGACCTATAAAAGTTTTCTTTAATGGAGATTTGCGTATAGAGCAGGATTTGGCGGCGGACAAAATGTTACAGCATGATCATGGAGTGCTTAGTGCAACTACTGCATTTGGAAAAACGGTGGTCTGTAGTTATTTGATATCACAAAGAAAAGTCAGTACATTGATTCTTCTTCATAGCAAAGATTTGATTGAACAGTGGGTAGAAGAATTAAATAGGTTTTTAATTATAAAAGAGAAACTACCAATTTATAAAACAAAGACAGGTAGAGAAAAACGAAGAGATAGTGTCATAGGAGTATTAACAGGTAATAAGAATACACTTACAGGGATTATTGATGTAGCTATGATTGGGTCAATGTATAGTAAGGGAAATTTCAACGATTTTATTAATTCCTATGGGCTGGTCATTATGGATGAATGTCATCATTGTGGATCTAATACCTCGATAGAAGTAATGCAGAGAGTAAATTCTAGATACGTTTATGGAGTTTCAGCAACACCAAAGCGTGGGGATAGTCTTGAAAAAATAATATATATGTTACTAGGTCCGGTAAGACATAGTTATACTGCAAAAGAACGTGCTAAAGAACAAGGGATTGGACATTATGTATATCCAAGATTTACAAAGGTTATTGATACAAATGAAACTATGAATGATATTAATGCTGCTTATAATTTGATAAGTAACAATAAAATAAGAAATGAAATGATTGTTAATGATACAAGACAGGCAATTGCCGATGGGAGAACGCCACTTATCCTTACAAGATATAAGGAACATGCAAAGAATTTACTTGATAGTCTGTCAGGTGCAGCAGATTATGTGTTCTTGCTTTATGGTGATAATAGTGATAGTGAGAACTCTGAAATCAGAAAAAATTTAAAGAAAGTTCTAAATGAAAAATCAATTATTTTGATAGCTACCGGGCAGAAGATTGGTGAGGGATTTGATTTTCCAAGATTAGATACATTGATGTTGGCATCACCGGTTTCATTTGCCGGAAGATTGGAGCAGTATGTTGGGAGATTACATAGAGATTATGAAGGTAAGAAGTATGTAGTTGTTTATGATTATATAGATGCTCATTTAAAAGTTTTTGAGAAAATGTATTCAAAACGTCTAAGAACTTATAAGCGTTTAGGATATTCTATAATTTCGAATGTGATATTAGATAAACAAGTGGCAAATACAATTTATGATTCAGGGAACTATATTGATATATTTGAACGAGATATTATAGAGGCAGAAAAGAGAATAATTATTTCAAGCCCACATATTGTACAGGATAGAATTGATAGAATAATTTATATTACAAAACAGCAGGTGGAAGCAGGATGTAAGATAGTCGTGATAACAATTGATCCTGAAAAAATGAGCTTTGGAAGCATTAATGATTATCATGAAATGATTAATCAGATGAAAACATCAGGAATACAGGTTGTTATTAAAGATGAGGTAGATGAACACTTTGCAGTTATAGATGAAGAACTGGTGTGGCATGGTGGTATGAATCTTTTAGGCAAGGAAGATGTATGGGATAATTTGATAAGGATAAAATCTGCTGTTGTGGCGGAGGAACTGTTGGAATTATCCTTTGGAAATTAGCAGTTTCAAACAAATGAAATCAATTCATTGTTTTTGAATAATTGTAGATAATGCCAATGTTATAAACAAATAAAATTTATTATAAGTCGGATGTTGAAAAGCTAATATTTGCAGTAAAGATAAATTGGTGTAGTTGACATGTATGGAAAGTTGCAAAAAGAAAATTAAAAATAAAGATATGTAAAATAAACCTCAGAGGTTAATTTAAAATTTGACAAAAATTTATATTCATGCTAATATAAATTTACCTCAAAGGTAAATATATATAAGAGGCAATGCTTTGGATATTACTTACAAGAATAAGAAAATTGAAAGGGTTTGTACGGATGCCAAAACAGCGGAGAGAACCTATGGTCGAGAAATGGCAGATAAAATACATCAGCGTATAGATGAAATTTGTGCTGTAGATACGGTTGAGATAATGATACAGTTTCATATCGGGCGATGTCATGCACTTAAGTAGAATAGGAAAGGACAATATACAGTGGACTTGGTTCATCCATACAGATTGGTATTCGAGAAAATTGGTAATGAAATTCAAATAGCAAATATTTTGGAAATTGTTGACTATCATTGATGGTTAATATTTCAAGTCGGGGAGGTAGCGCTATGGTTAGAAGTCGCAGTTATATTGCAACGCCACCCGGAGCGACAATTAAAGAGCAGTTAAACGACAGGGGAATGAGCCAGAAGGAGTTTGCTGCCAGAATGGATATGTCTGAAAAACATATCAGTAAGCTCATTAATGGCGATGTACAGCTTACACCTGAAACAGCAGTCAGATTAGAGATGGTTTTAGGTGTTCCTGCTAAGTTTTGGAATAATTTGGAGTCAATCTATAGAGAGAAGATTATTAAGGCAGAAGCAGAAAATGCAATGGAAGCCGATAAAGAGATGGTAAAAAAAATTCCTTATAGGGAGATGGTAAAATTCGGTTGGATTCCGGATGCAGTAGAATCTAATGAAAAGGTTGTTAATCTTAGGAAATTTTTTGAGGTTGTTGAACTTTCTCTTATCGGAAAGGAGCAGATTACAAGAATTGCATGTAGACGTTTGGCAATTACAGAAAAAAGTGATTTGGCTTTAATGGCGTGGGCTCAAGAAGCAAGGATTAAGGCGCGTAATATTCAAACAGCTTCCATAAATATTAAAGGGTTAACTTCAGTTTTGAATGATATAAGAAATATGACGGTTCTTAAACCAAAGGAGTTCTGTCCTAAGATAAAAAAATATCTTGCAGACTGTGGTATTGCTTTAGTGTTTTTGCCACATCTTGAAGGCTCTTTTCTACAGGGAGCTTCTTTTACAGATGGGAATAAGATTGTTCTTGGACTTACTGCAAGAGGAAAGGATGCAGATAAGTTTTGGTTCAGCTTATTCCACGAACTTGCACACATTGTTCTTGGCCATGTGGAGCAGACAAACGGTACATCTGAAGATGATGAGAAAGAGGCTGACAGATGGTCAGGTGATACACTGATTGACTCTAAAGACTTTGAAGATTTTAGAAGAAATGGAGATTATTCAGAAAGCCAAGTACTTCAATTTGCAAAGGCACAGGGAATCGCTCCGGGGATAATAGTCGGAAGGATGCAGTTGGAAGGGATGATTAAGTATAGTATGTTAAATAATTTGAAAGAGAAATATGAAATATTTATCTAAATCTGTTATCAAAAAATTTAAAGTGTCGGAAAATATGGAGATTTGATAATTCGGCAGTAAAAGTTTTAGTCGATGACATTAATAATATATCTAAATTATAATACGGAGTTACTAAATAAAGTAAAAAACTAAATTTTATGCTAAAATAAAAGGGCAATCCTACATAGGACTGCCCTTTTAGTATACAAATTTCAGGGGGATATAATGAGAGAATTTAAAACAGCATCAACCCTTTTTGATGGAAACTTAAGCTTATCTATAGCACCTGCACTTACCCCAAACGGTATAGAGAATGATCCTTTATTTTTCAATGGAGAAATCATTAATCCGACAATAGTTTCAGGAGGACTGCTTGTGCTGGCAGATATTGTCAGTACAAGATACTTTAAATACGTACCGGTGGACCAAAGAGACCCTATCCTTTCCGCCCAGGGTGACAGACTGAGGGCAGAATGCTTCTCGGCTTGCAACGGTGTTTATGCAAGAATGGATGTATTCCAAAGTGCTTTGGACGGTGACATACTTTATGGTACTACAAATGTGGATATAGGCAACAATTTACGAAAGTCTCTTCTTAATATAAGACAGGGAGACAGGTTGAAGTTTAGGATAGGAGATGAAGGACTTAAGACCTTGCACAGTAAAAATCTTGATAATGGAAGTTTGCTTACAGACATAGTTACTCAAAGGCCTGTAAAGATGCCTGACAGATGGATAAGAGCACTTGGAAATTGTGCTATGCTGCACCAAAATATGAAATACAAGTTCCATGTAGAGGGAATGCAGGCAAAGTCATTTATTGCAATGTTACCTCCTGTTACAGGGAAGGAAAAATCAGGATGGCTTACACCTACAAAGACAGGCGTGATGTTAAAATCAAGAGAAGAAAAAAACAGTGTATATATCAGCGGTATTCACAGACTTAGTGCACTTAAAAAAGTGATGAGCAATGTAAACTCGATCTTTTTTTACGCACCTGAGAATGATGAGCCGGGGCAGATGATGATTGAAGTATGTATGACAGGCGCAAATATTACGCTTAGTTTGACGGCAAAGAGCTATGAAGGGTATTCAGGCGAGGGAGCATTACTTGATTCGCTTTCAACTCCTAAAATACTTGAATGTGCAGACAAAATTGATAATATATTAAATTTTGAATCAAGACTTGATATTGATAAAATATTAAAATCAATCGGAATAGTAAAAAGTGATATGGATGATGCAATGGAGCTGCTTGCCGTTTCAGGGAAGCTTGGTTTTGATGTTCGAGAGAGAGCATTTTTCCATAGGGAATTACCTGATGATCCTGATAGAGTTTTAAAGGATAATCCCAGGCTTGTAGGAGCAAAAAAACTGCTGGAAAATACCGAGTATATTGAAGATAATATATGGCATGTAAAATCAGGGGATACAACTTACAGAGTTATTTATCCTACAGATGAAAATTTGGAAAATGCAAAATGCACCTGTACATGGTATCTGAAACATCAAAACAGTAGAGGACCATGCAAGCATATTTTGGCGGTAAAACTGAAAAAAGGAGTATAGTATGGCAAGTAAATTAGAAAAAGCTGCAGAAATATATCGTTCTCTCGGCTATGAAGAGACAGATTTTGACGATATTTTAAATCTCGGAATAGGAAGCAAAGAAGAACAAAAAGAGGCAAGAGAAGGATTAAAATCCGGAGACTGGACAGAGATAAAACAATTATCAGATAATACATATGGATTTGTTTCTGTGGTGGATGTAAATCTTGAAAAGCTTGCAATCTTTGCTATAAGAGTGGGAGTGGATGCCAAGCGAGCTGCAAATATTCTTAGAAGAAGCAGTGAAGTTGCCCTAAAGGCTATAAAGGAGAGAGGTGAGACTTTCGCAATGAACTTTATACAAGCCGCCTGTACATCAAACAGGAGAATATGGGAGCATTCCCTGTCAGTGCTTGGAATGTTGGCATTAAAACTTGTGCATGAAATGAATCTTGAAATTCCCGAGTCTGTGGAGTATATGAAGGACTGGGCAGCTGTAGCGGCAATACTTTTGACATCAAAAAGAAAAGACTACAATTTTGATGAGAGATTTGTAATTGAAAAATCGGAAATTTTAAGAAGATTTAATGAGCATATAGAAGTAGGCGTTGCCTTGAATGTGCCTGCAACCGGACCTTTTTCAAAGATACTTATATGGGGTGTACAAAATAATCTTATTGCGAAAGATACTGCTATGGAGCAGGTGTTTTACGGACTTAGCATTGCACAAAGGCCGGGAGACAGAAAAGAATATGTAAATGTATTGGAACAAATCGGAATTACAGATGAAGAGATAAAATCAAGAGTAGAAACAATTATTCCACTGCTTGGACTCGGAGAAACGGCTTTGATGGAGAGATTTGCTCCTGTACTTATAGAGAGTGCTACAGACGAATGGCTATATCCTATACTGATTTCCTGCAGTTCTGCAAAGGTGAAAAAAATAAAAAAACTGATTTTAAACACTGTTTTAAAAAGAGAAAAGCCTAAGTCGGTAAAAGAGTATGAAGAATGGCTTTTACTTTATAAGCAGGATGAGGATAAAAGTATAGCAAAGCTTGCGGGAAGTATTGAAAAGGCTTGGGGACTGGAGATAGAAGATGAAGATGTAAAAGAAGAATTGCAAGGGCTTTGGAGAGAAACACCTAAACTTTGGGAGGTGCCAAGGTTTGAAATAGGAGAAGTTTCGCCGGAAAATCTGACTGATCTGTTGGCAGTGATTTCCGACAGAAAAGAATATATTGACGATGTGGCTTTCGAGAGATTTATTGCAATGGCAAATAATATTGCACATAAAAATCCTGATGAAGCAAAAATAAGTCTGTCAGGAATTACAATAAATGATTCAAGCGGTATGTGGGCACTTGGAAGATGGGCAAAAAATATTGAGAATAATGTATGTCCGGACAGTAAGACGAATGAATGGAACGGTGAAAAGGAAGTCTTAAAAATCAGGTATAGCGGATTAGTTTATACAAGAAGGGTAGTATTATTTGAGTCAATAGATAAATGGCCATGTATATTAAGTACACCAAGTTATGAGGACCTAAGTATATCTTTACCTGATTTAACAGATAGACTTATCAGGTATAAGAATGAGAATTTTTTATATGTCGCTGAACCGGATTTACAGTTTGCAATTACCAGGCTGGATATTGAACGTATTACAAAAGAAGATAAAAAAAGGTTTTTGGAAAAAACAGATGGCTTAAAATTAAAAATTTTACTTCCTTTGGGAGAATTTTTAAAGGATGAAAAGGGAGAAGATATCTTTGCTGAGGAAATCATAAAAGATTACTTGGATGACCCATATGTTGAACCTAAATTTATACTTGGAAAAAGCGCATATTGGAGAGAGGACGTTGATGTGCCGAAAAGCTTAAAGGCATTTCCTTTTAGACTTTCATGGTGCTATGAAGATATGTATTCTATATTTCCGACCTGGGGAGATTATTCACTTACTGCAATACGAAGAGATACTGAAGTCTATCATAGTCAGGGTATAAATTTAAGGCAGATAGCAAAAAGGAGAAAACCTCTTACAAAAGGTGCAATGATGAACTGGATTGCAACGAGGAGTAACTTAAGTGATGAGAATGCTGCAGATGTTATTACTGCGACTAATGAAGCATGGGAAAGGGGACTTCTCTTACCGGGAGTTGCAGGTATTTCATATTTGGATTGGAGCGGCGGTACACCTTCAAACTTGGCAAGTCTGGCTTTTGCAATGGAAAATATGGCAAAAGACGGTATGCTGAGTTTGGTATGGATGGCTGCCTGTGATGTGGTGGAGGTATCGCTTAAAGCACCTAGAATGCTTACAGGAACAGCTGAGATTGTAAAATTTCTAAGAGATTATCTTGATGAAGTTATTTTTGCGGTAGAAAATAAGCTTGCCCCACAAAATGCATTGGAAATGAATGCCGTAAAAAATCTCGCCACAAAATCCGGATCTTCAAAGGCTGTAGAATATGCCAAGGAAATAGTGAATAAGCTAAATTCCCTTGGTATGGATATAAAAGAAGGAAAGTATGAAGAAGTACAGAATCAAAATACACCAAATGATTTTGATGAAGTATGGGTAGTATTACCTGAGGCAAAAAAGCTTATCTATGATAATGTTGAGTTTAATATAAATGTATTTGAAGTAAGGAAAGGCGAAAAAGCTTTCAGCTTTGATTTGAAATTACCTGATATACCTGACAGGCTGTTTCAGGTATATATTTACGGATGGTTTTACGGAATTCAAAAAGAGGCTCAAATGTCGGGAGCTGTGGCCGACAACAACGGAAAAATCATAGATGAGAAAGAAAAGAGCGTATGGCTTCATTATGATCCTGAAAAGAAAAAGGTTGTAGTAAGCAAATATAGAAACTGGAGAGGTGAAAAAGAAGGACCACTTGAGGGCAGCTCAACACCTTACTCAAAGATATTTTTAAGTATTGCAGTGAGTACTTTGGCACAGGACGGAGAGAGTATTTATGGAGCAAAAAGTCTTTTCAGACAACTGGCGGACTCGGGAGATTTATCTGTAGAGAATTTAAGAGAAGTCATGAGAGAACTTTTATTACATGAGGAGATAAGCCCGGCAAAGCTTGTAAGAATAGTTGAAAAAGAAAATAAGCTTTTAAGTATATGCTATGTGATGCTTGTTGAGTGTATCAAATATGCAGGAGAGGTTGTTGTAAAAAATAATAAGCCGCCTGTATGGATAAACAGAGTTTTGGATATCTGTACTTATTATGCCGACTATTTAAGGGAAGCAATGAAGAGAGGATTTATTTCAAAAGAAGATGCCGAATGGCAGGGGCTTTTAGAAATTGCAAACTGTACTGCCAAGTCCACTGCAGTGAAGAAGGCAAAGAGTTTGGCAAAAATACTGGGGATAGGATGATTAAGGAATGAGAATAGCGGATAGTGGAATATATAAAACTCCCAAGGAAGCATTGAAGGCTGTATTTGGTTACGACTCATTTAGGCAGGGGCAGGAATCGGTTATTAATGCTGTTTTGGATGGAAGAGATATTCTTGCCGTGATGCCTACAGGAGCGGGAAAGTCACTGTGCTACCAGGTTCCGGCTATGCTGCTTTCAGGCATCACATTGGTCATTTCTCCGCTTATCTCTCTTATGCAGGATCAGGTAAAGGATTTGAATGAAGCCGGTGTGGATGCTGCATTTATAAACAGCTCTTTATCTGAAAGGGAGATGCATGATACTTTCAAAAATGCATCGAAAGGTCAATATAAGATTATATATGTGGCACCTGAGAGACTGATGAGTGAAGGTTTTGTTAGGCTTGCAAAAGGTGTTGAGATTTCAATGATAACTGTGGATGAGGCACATTGTATCTCACAGTGGGGACAGGATTTCAGACCAAGTTATATGGATATAGCGGAGTTTGTAAATGTTTTGGATAAACGTCCGATTATAAGTGCATTTACAGCAACTGCCACTCAGAATGTTAGAGAAGATATTATTTGCTCTTTGGGGCTTAGCAATCCATATTTTCTTGTAACGGGATTTGACAGGGAGAATTTATTCTTTCAGGTAGAAAAACCACAAAGTAAAGACCGCTTTATACTTGATTATTTAGACAGACATAAGGGTGAAAGTGGAATTATATACTGTGCAACCAGAAAAAACGTGGACAGTTTATATACATTATTAAAAAAGCGGAACATATCTGTTGCAAAGTATCATGCAGGAATGAGTATTGAAGAGAGAAAGCAAATGCAGGATGGTTTTGTATTTGACTATACAAGTATCGTAATAGTAACAAACGCTTTCGGAATGGGAATCGATAAATCAAATGTCAGATTTGTCATTCATTACAATATGCCGTCAAGTATGGAAAACTATTATCAAGAAGCGGGAAGAGCCGGCAGAGACGGACTTAACTCCGAATGTATTTTACTGTTTTCACCTCAGGATATTATAATTAACAGATTTTTATTGGAACATAAAGATTTTAGCGATATTGATCCGACAGATGCAATGACAATCAGGGAGAGGGATATTAAAAGACTTCAGATAATGGAGGGATATTGCTATACGACTGAATGTTTGCGCAACTATATTTTAAAATATTTCGGAGAAAATCCCAAAAAGCCATGTGATGATTGCGGTAATTGTCTGCGTCAATTTGAAACTCTTGATATGACGGATGAGGCTAAAAAGATAATAAATTGTATCTATGAGTCTCGTGGAAGGTATGGTAAGAATATAATAATGGATACAGTACTTGGAGCAAAGACTGCAAGGCTGGAAGAAATAGGAGCAAGTGAATATAAATCCTATGGAGTTTTGGAATCATCAAATAAAAATCTTTTACGGCGACTTATTGAAGAGCTTTTACTTGAGGGCTATATTCAGACAGGAGAATATCAGGTTTTAAAACTTGGAGATATAAGTAAATTAAAGTTAAAAGATACTAAGGTCCTGGTAAAGATAACCGATGAAGATAAGGCCACAAATAGGAAGTTAAAGCCTAAGAAGAATATAAAGGGAACGGATTCACTTACTTCTTCAGGATTCAAACTCTTTGATAAATTAAAAGAGCTGAGACTTGAAATTGCCAGAGAAGAGAAGATGCCTCCATATATTGTTTTTAATGATAAGACCTTAATTGATATGTGTGCAAAGATGCCTACTACAAAATCCGATATGCTAAATGTTTCCGGTGTCGGAGAAAATAAATACAGTAAATACGGTGAAAGGTTTATTGATGTAATAAAAGAGCATGTGAAGCAGTTAAAATAATATAATAAATAACAGAGTAAAAAAGGCTCCATTCGATAAGTAATCGTTTGGAGCTTTTTATATGTTTAAAGCGTTATTATATATCGGAATATAATTTTAATGTGCAAAATATTGTACATTCTTTATGCTATTTTAATATAGAAAATAAATCGGATGAAGAAATTTTGGTATGACTAAAGAGGGAGGTTGATTTTTGAATAAATATGACAAAGTAATCGGAAAACAGTTTGGAATTATACAAGGTGAAAAATATCTTGTTTTTATTAAAACCGGTAGAGGTGGAAGTATAGAAGGGTTTGAAAATAAATATTTGAGCATATGCAGTATTTTATTTAAAAAATATGGTTATACATTTGTTGTTTCCGCCAATCCTAAAGATTCGGTATGTGATTTGGAGGAAGAAATAAAATGTATAAGTAAGTATGTGGGGGATTATAAAGAAATAGTTTTTGTCGGCATTTCAAACGGAGCTTTTATAGGTGCAGCTCAGTGTAGAAAAATTGAAAAAATAAAGAATGCTGTTTTAATAAATGCTCCATTGATGATTAACTTTCATAAAATAAAAGAAGGTGTAGAAAAGTTTAGAGGGGATAATATGTACTTTTTGTATGGTGAAGAGGATCCTTCATTTCGCTATATTGAAATTTTGAATGTTATAAAAAATACCGCCTGCAAATATAAAATAATTAAAGGTGAAGGACATGATTTTTCAAAAGAGTCTTTGATATCTGAATTAAATTATTTTTTACAGGTTGAAGGCGGAAAACAAAGGTAATAGAAAAAATCAGGTTAGAATAGAGGAAAATAAAAATGAGTGAATTTGATAAAATTATAGGATATGCTGATATAAAGGATGAATTAATACGTTTTTGTGATGTACTGAAAAACTTTAAAGATTATAAGAGGCTGGGTGTAGAAATACCGAGGGGAATACTTTTGTATGGAGAGCCGGGTATAGGGAAGACTTTGTTAGCTAAGAGCTTTATTAAAGAAAGCAAAATTAAATCATTTACAATAAGGAAAGATAAACACAGCAGAGAGTTTGTTAATCATATCAGAAATATATTTTATAAAGTAAAAAAGGAAGAATGTGCCATAGTATTTCTTGATGATATTGATAAATTTGCAAATGAGGATGAATACCATAAAGATGCTGAGGAGTATGTAGTTGTACAATCATGTATAGATGATTGTAAGGGCTCAAATGTTTTTGTTTTGGCTACAGCAAACAATATATATTGTTTACCGAATTCATTGATGAGAGCAGGGCGTTTTGATAAGGTTATTCAGATGACATGCCCAGGTGGAGATGATGCCAAGAAGATAATAAAGTATTTTTTAAGTAAAAAACGAGTACTTGGAGATATAGATATAGATGATATATCAAGTTTTCTGGCAGGACATTCCTGTGCAGAATTGGAAATGGTTATAAACGAAGCAGGAATTTATGTGGTATTTGATAAAAGGTCAAAGATAGAGCAAAGAGATATTATAAAGGCATGTATGCGTTTGATATTTGATGCATCGGAGTCGGTAGAAAACATCGATACTAATATTTTAAAAAAGATTGCTGTACATGAATCAGGACATGCTGTTATTTCTGAAATTTTGGAACCGGGATCTGTAAATCTTGTTTCAATCTGTGGATACTCAAATAATTCAGGGGGTATAACCTCTGTAAGAAAACCTGACGATTACAATTTTAGTGTAGTTGCAAAAGAGAATGAAATCATCAGAAGTCTGGGAGGTAAGGCTGCGACTGAAATGATTTACGGAACATTTGATCTTGGTTGTGACGGTGATTTGCATACAGCCTTTGATTTGGTTACAACATTTGTTGATGATTATGGTGCATATGGATTTAATGCTTTTGAAAGAGGTAATTCATCCCAATATTTACTGGAAAGCAAGGACAGAAAAGTTGCAGAAGAGTTGGATAGATATTATAGAAAGTCAAAGCAGATTATTGCCGAAAATAGAGGATTTTTTGATGCCATGGTTCAAGAACTTTTGAAAGAGAAAACACTGACTAAAAAGCAAATTAGGAGTATACGAGACAGTGTAATGATTAGAGCTTGAAAAAATGTTGTAATGATGTAGAATAAAAATGAGTTATTATTGTAATCTTAATAGAATAAGTTATTATGAGGAGGAGTTATGGGATTTCCGATTGATTCTAAAGTGTTGGGACTTAGAGATATAATAAAAGAAAGGTATAGAATACCTATTTATCAGCGTCCATATGAATGGACAGAAAAAAATATAAATGATTTTTTGAATACTATTTTTGAAGCATTCAGTACGAAAAATGAAGAGGATGCCGGAAAATATGCAAAGTCCGTGTTTTTTGGGACAATACAGTTTAACAAAGAAACTAAAGATGACAATATACTTGATATTGTTGATGGTCAACAAAGACTTACAACATTTTTACTTTTGTTGGATGTACTTCAAAAAGAGATAATCAAAACCCATCCGAAAGAAAAAAACAATGATTACAGCAATACTATAGATTCTGAAGAACTCAAAAAAGTAATGAGTGAGACTCAAATAAAAAAAGTTTCCTCTAAATATTCTAAAAATAAGGAACAGTTAAGGAAGGCTACTTCTGAGTATTACGAACAAGAGTTTAAAGATAAAACGAATTTTTATTCAGAACTTAAAGATTTTGTATTGGATAATATATACTTTGTAACACTGACGACCGAAGAAATGGATCTACCGGAAGTGGTATCTGTCTTTAATACTATAAATACTACCGGGCTCGATTTGAATGCAACAGATATTTTTAAATTAAGATATTATAATTACCTTAGAAAAATCGATGATACAGACAACTGGATGAAAGAAATTGCCAATTGTTATAAATTGATAGATGATAGCAATAATGCACTGGGCGTAGGCGGAAGAAAAGACCAGACAGAATTTAATATGTCGTGGGTTTTAGATATCTATAAACATATAATTTGTGCGGAATTTGGCTGGGGATTTTCTGAGGTATCCAAAAGCAATGAAAAGTTCTTTGATGAACTTTTCAAAGGAACAAAGCTTGATGAACAAAGGGATCTCAGTGTTCTGGAGTTTTCAACATTCAAGCATATAGTTGAAGAATTTATTAAGTATTGGCGCTGGATTGAAGATGTAAGGTATGACGGCACACATCATGAAATTGCAAAAGAAATCTTTTCGATTTATATGGTTGAAAAAACAAGATATAAAAGGTATTGGACTATACCATTTGTGGTTGCATACTTTAAAGCTAAAGGAAAGGGCTGGAGCGATTACTATATAGATTCACTGAGAGTAAATATGTATATGTTTAGATTCTTTTTAATCTATACCGTTGTAAATGACAGAGTGATAAATTCTGTTCAAAATAAGGTTTGTGAGGAATGCTTTAAGTGGTTTAAGGAATGCAGTACTGATGAGATTATAAAAAATATTAAAGATATACTGTGGTCACCGGTGCGCAGTAAGGACCATGAACCTAAGGAAGATTTTTATACAACTATTAAATCGGGATTATTTTACAATGCAAGTAGAGTCAGGCTTGTTTGTACACTGTCCGGATTACTTGATGAAGTAGCTAATTTGGGGGAATCGTTCATTTGCCAAGGAAATGAAATAGTAATAAGTGAGCAAGAAATCTATGAAAAGTTTTTCCACTATGCAATCTACGAAAAGAATAAAAACCCTTATGATATAGAGCATATACGGGCAAGAAATAATTTCAGTGATAATAGTGATGAGTTTAACGGAATAGGAAATTTGATTGTACTTGATAGCCATATAAATAAGAGTATTCAGGATAATACTGTAAGTAAAAAAATTACTGAATACAAAAATTCACAATATGCGGCAGTTAGAATAGAATTTATGAAAGAATATGAAAGTTTGGGAGATTGGGATATAGAAGCTGTAAGAAAAAGAGCGAAAAAGGAAATTGAAAAGATAGAGAGTTTTATGAATGAAACTTAAGAACAATAGATGTATTATAATACAGGAAAATATATTGAAACTTTAGAATATAAGAATAAAATATCAGTATCTGTTACAGCAGTATATTTGACCTTGAGATGGGGGTGCATGGATGTACGGTATAGGTAATAAAAAGATGTTGAATATGTTCATACTGGAGATACTTCGCAATTATACCGATGAAGATCATTCTTTGACACAACAAGAGATTATAAAGCTTTTGGAAAAAGATTATGGAACGGTATGTGACAGACGCTCTGTAAAGAATAATGTCTTGTTATTGAAAGAATTCGGCGAGAGCCATGGATTTGAAATATCAATGGAAGAAGGATACAGAATGGTTTTTAGAGAGTTTGACGATGCGGAACTTAGGATACTTATTGACAGTGTTTTATTTTCAAAAGAATTTTCTTCAAATCAGGCTAAGGAACTTATTAAAAAGGTACGAGGGCTTTCAAGTAAATACTTCAATGCAAAAGTATCAAATATATACAATATACCTGAGCTTAACAAGAACATAAACCGACAAAACATCTACTCTATAGATAAGATAAATGATGCTATCTCAGAGGGACATAAGATCAGTTTTATATATAATGATATAGGAACCGATTTTAAGCTTCATCCAAGGAGAGAAGAGCGTTATATTGTAAATCCGTACAGGATAGTTGCAAATAACGGGAAATTTTATCTGATAGGAAATTATGACAAGTATGATAATGTAGTACATTTTCGTATAGACAAAATGACTGAGGTATGTGAACTTGAAGATAGAGTTAAGCCGATGAAAGATGTGCCTGAGCTTAAGGCCGGGATAAATCTTCCAAAGCATATGGCTGAACATATTTATATGTTTAGCGGAACAAGCACTGCCGTTAAGCTCCTAACAACCAAAGATATGATGTCTGAGTTGGTGGATTGGTTTGGAACTGATTTTAGTATCATTAAAAAAGATGAAGAACGGATTATAGTGAGAGTCAACTGTAATGAAAAGGCAATGAAATTTTGGGCATTGCAATATGGTCCTTATGTAGAGATTCTGGAACCTGAAAGTCTTAGAAATCAAATTAAAGAAAGTATTGCCGGTATGTCAAAGAAATACTCTGATGGATAATTACCGGCATATAATGGTTTTAAAATGTCAATTTAAGGTTTAGTAGCTGTCATTTTTAATGGACAGATGCTCTGATAAACTCCAATTGTAACAAAGAAGTACTTTGTGGATTGGAGGAAGAAGATGATAGCACAGATGAGTAGTAAATCAAAGATTTATCACAGACCGGGATGCAGATTTATAAATAGAATAGAAGAAAAGTCATTGATAAGCTTTGACATGGATGACGGAAGGATTAAATATTTAAATCCATGTAAGTGCTGTTGCAATATCAAGTCTTTATATAATGAGTATAGAGAAAATTTAAAGGATGTATTTAGAGATTTACCTATCTGGACAGAGCTTAAGGAAGATTATATAGGAGTGCATACTGATTGGTATAATTGGAGAATCAGTCTAAGTGAATCAAGTCAGGAAATACGACTGTACCTTGAAGAGTGGAATGAGGAACTTCAAAAAGATTTGTTAATCAGAGTGGATGAAGTCGGAAAAAGTAAGAATCTGAAAACAGCTATGAGATATATTGCAAAGGAAGAGAGGGTAGCCTTCTATCCTTGTAAGTATAGAAAGTATGCACTCGGAATAGAGTGCTTAGCTAATAAAAGAGGAGTACAAATAGAGTTTGACGATACCAATCTTTATATTCTTACCGATATGGCTGCTTGGAAAATATCATATATACAATATTTTAACAGGTATAAGTTATTGCATTGTCCATTTAACGGGAGGCCTCTTACTATGGAGGAGGCAAAGACTGCACATTACCATGTACAAAGGGATGTGGAAAAGAATCAATCACCGTATAATCATTTGGAATATATTGTAAAACATGATGAAGCAAAAAAGTTAATGCAGATTAGTTATAAAAAATTACCGAAAGTAACAAAGCAACAAAAAAAGTATTATCGTCAAGCTGAAAATAGGGAAAAAAGAAACAGTATCAGAAGAGTTTGGAAGCTATTTGCAGAACTTGAAGCGGGAAAGGAGAAATATGGCAGCGGATTTTAAGTATGATATAGTAGAGGAAATAGGTGTTTTATCGGAGAATGCAAAGGGGTGGAGAAAGGAGATAAACCTTATTTCATGGAACGGTGCAGCACCTAAGTATGATATAAGAGAATGGGCACCGGATCATGAGAAGATGGGAAAGGGTATTACATTAACCAAAGAGGAGCTTGAGGCTCTTAAAAAACTTATAGAGTAAAGGTCTAATACACTAATGGGCAGAGCTGAAATTCGGCTCTGCCCATTGGTAACTATTTTATGAATTTTACCACCGACCTTCAAATTTTTTATTAAAAGTTATATTTGCTGTAAGGGACAAAATATGTTTTGACCGGAGAGAGTATCCTGATAATATAGCGCCATAATTTGCATATAGTCAAATATGAAATAGTTGATATTATACTGTTTATCTATTTTAATATCAAAGAAAATTGAAAGAAAACAGTCAAAAGAGTATAAAAAATACCTTAAATAGAATTATATTGATGATTTTAGCCTAATATGTTATTATATAATTATATGGAGGTAGTTTTATGTGGAAGAGTATTGTTAGATTATCATCTTTAACAATAAAAAATATTAAGAATGTAAAAAGCGGTACAATAATCATGCCACATGAATACAATAGAAGTTTTGATTGTGGAAGTGCGGAAATACTGGGAGTTTATGGACAAAACGGTTCAGGAAAGACTGCAATTGTTGATACATTTTCATTTCTTCAACAAATCATGATTGGTGAGGAATTAGACCAAAGAATAGCTGATTATATTGATACAGATTCAGAAAATGCGGAAGTGAATGCCGAGTTTAAAATATTTAAGGAAAATATTTTATATGAAGTTGGATATTATATAATTTTTTCTAAGGGTGATAATGGAATATGTATCGATAGAGAATACATAAATTGTGCAATAAATCAGGATGGAAGCAGAACAAATAAAAATGTTTTCATGGACTATAGGAGAAATGAGACTGAAACTATTTTTAAGCCACAGAAACGACTTGAGGAATTGATTGGAAAGAATAAGGACATTAAAACAGATCTTATTGTAGCAAAAAAAATGGCTGAAAAAAGTAATTGCTCATATATCTTTGGCGAAAACAGCAGAGATATTTTCTTTAATAATGTATCAGACAAATTTAAAATTTATGTGGATGTACTGAGTGCATTGTTTAGATTTGCACTTGGAGATTTATTTGTAATAGACAATTCACACTCAGGTATGATTTCAACCAATGTTCTTTTACCGATGTCTTTTCGTGTTGATAAAAAGAAAATCGGAATGAAGGGAGATTTTGCAGTACCTTTGATGGAGCCTTTTGTGTTGGACAGTGAACGCGAAGAACTCCTTAAAGAGATTGTGGACCAAATCAACACAGTGCTTTATACAATAATTCCCGGAATGCGGATAGATATTAAAGACTATGGTAAACAAGCTTTAGATTCAGGTGAAGAGGGATGGAAAGTTGAACTTATGTCTGTAAGAGGAAATAAGAAACCTATTCCTATCAGAATGGAATCGGATGGTATTATTAAGATCATTTCCATTTTAAATGCCCTTATACAGGCGTTTAGCAATGCTTCAATATGTTTGATTATTGATGAGTTGGATGCCGGAATCTTTGAATACCTCTTAGGTGAGTTATTGGATATTTTTTCAAAGAGTGCCAAGGGACAGTTGATTTTTACATCTCATAATCTTCGTGCTCTTGAGATGCTTGATAAAGAAAGTATTATGTTTTCAACGGTTAATCCTAATAACAGATATATTCATATGAAGAATGTTAAAGATTCAAATAATCTTAGAAGTATGTACATTCGGAGCATAACGCTTGGAGGACAGGAAGAGCCTATTTATGAAGAAACTGACAGTTTAAAGATAGCAAGAGCATTCAGAAAAGCGGGGAAACTTTTGCATGAAGAGAGAAAAAAAGGTTGTGATGGTAATAGTTGAAGGCCCTAGCGATGAAAATGCAATTGGAGGTATTTTAAAAGAATATTTTTCGTCTAAAGAAGTTCAATTTGCGGTGGTTCATGGAGATATTACATCCGATTTTGCTACTACAAAAGATAATGTACTGATTAAAATAGGAGATAAAGTAGAAGAAATTAGAAACAAGTATGGATATCGTCCGGATGACTTTGTCAGTATAATTCATATAACAGATACAGACGGTGCCTTTACAAAAGATTGTATAAGGCAAAGTAATGTAAAAAATATACAGTATTATGAGGATCATATTGAGACTGATGATGTCTCTAAAGTAGAGAATAGGAATAAACATAAGTCGGAAATCCTTTCTAAGTTATACTCAACCGGAAAAGTTAAAGATATTAATTACAGGATTTACTTTAATTCTTGTAATCTCGAGCATGTATTATATAATGAACTGAAAGATTTTACAGATGAAGAAAAACAGACTCTTTCAGATGATTTTGCAGAGGAGTATGAGGGGGAAGTTGAGGCATTTATTGAATTTATTTCCAATCCGGATTTTGCAGTTATAGATACTTATAAAAACACTTGGAGATTTATAGAGAAGGATATGAACTCATTGCATAGACATTCCAATATGCACTTAATAGTTAAATGATATTTACTTGCAAAGTTTAATGTTATTTGTAGTAAAATTATAATAGAGAAAACAAGAGTATACCGTTAATACAGCATTTCGTAAGACTGCCATATTAACGGTATTTGTTTTACTAGCCGCTACTTTTACCTTCCCGTCTTTATATCCACTTTATTAAGATACAACATACCTATACCAAAAGTAATACAGATATAAAATAAACATGATAATATAGTAAGAGGTATATTAAGCTCTCCCTTGATATTTGTGCTTCCCATGGAATAAATCAGCATTGAAAACGGTGTGGCATAAAAAAGTCCTTTTAAATTAAGCAAAAGTCCAAATATATTTCCAAGGAATGCAAGTCCTACAGGTATTGCAAAGGAGCGTATTATTAATGACAACATACATTGGAAGCCAGCAATAGCAATAATACAGATTAAACTTGTAAAAATCCTTAAAAAGAATATCGGAGGTATATTACCGGGGATACCGAGCAGCTTTCCGGAAATAATATATATTATTGCAATCCATATTATACAAATCATGGAAAGAGCTGCAGTTGTAAGCCATTTATCCTTTAAGATTTTAAATCTTGAGTTTGCTGTAAGTACTATATTCCAGTTATTTCCCTGATGCTCCATACGAAACAGAAGACTTGCCAGAATAGCAATCAAAGGAGACAGGAAAAACATTCCTAAAAATAAAGATTCTTGAGTCCAAAGGTCATCCCAGTTAAAGGACAGTACATACTGGTTTCCAAGGAAATTTATAATACCGATGCTTGCTGAAATAACAGGAATTAAAATAAAGGGAATCCATACAGGATTGTATTTAAGCTTTATAAGTTCGGCAGGCAGTATGGTATATATACTCCTGCTTTTAGCCTTTGAATGAATAAAGGTAAAGTTCCTTGTTTCCGGGGTATTAAATACTTTAAAGCCTATTATAAAGGTAACAAAAAAATATATTAACCCTACAAGAACAGCCGGAATGTTTATCTTATTCCATGAAAGCAGTATTTGTCTTGTTGCAGAATCAAAATCCATAGATACGGTACTTAGAGAAAACAGTACAGACCATGGTGTAAGTGAAAACTTGCTTATAAAAGCAAGGAAAACGCCTGCCAGTGTTCCTCCAAATGCGATAGAAAGTGCTGCAAACTGACTCTGAAATCTTAATGAAAGCAGACATTGCAATTGGAAAATAATCATACCGTATATAATTTCGGATAATATTGTAAATACAAGGTAAAAAAGCGGGAAATCACTTTCGGGCAGAATCTTTATAGAAAAATAAAGCAGTAAGATTGTCTGCAATATACAAAATAAAATTATATGCACGAAACCGAACATCAGCTTTGATATATAAAGTTTTGTTCTGCTATAAAGTGTGGGCAGAGTATTCCACATGTTGCCTTTATTTTCCATATCAATGCATTTGCTGGCAAGTACAGACATCATAATGGAAATCAATAATGTATTGATAAAAGGAATTGAGGCAAAAATCATTTGCCATTCCTGCCCCTGCGGCAGTCTGCCTTGTAATACATAAAGACAGTTTAAAATAATTCCGATAAATAAAAGTAAAGCTGAAATTATAAACTTATTTTTCTTAAATTCTATTAAAAGATACTGATGTAAACCTATTTGCTTCATAGTGATTCCCTTTCTCCGGTAAGTTCCAGGAAAATCTGCTCCAGATTTTCGCCGGTTGATTCAAGTTCGGATAATTTTCCCTGATATAGCATCTGTCCTTGGTGAATGATACCTACATAGTCAGCCATTTGTTCTATCTCATTAAGAAGATGGCTTGATATAAGAACAGTTATATCTCTTTCCTTTGGTAAAGAGGTAATCAGATTTCTGATTTCCATTATGCCTGCAGGATCAAGTCCGTTACTTGGCTCATCCAAAATAAGGAACTTGGGATCCCCAAGTAAAGCCATAGCAATACCAAGTCTTTGCTTCATACCGAGTGAATATGCACCAAGCTTTTTATCCTTTTGTTCATATAAACGAACTGTTTTTAATGCTTTTTCTATTTCCGATTCATTTACACCCTTTAATTTTGCAATGATTTGCATATTTTCAAGACCGCTTAGATGTGGGTAGCCTCCGGGGTTCTCTATAAGGCTGCCTGTTTTATGCAGTAAAGACAAAAGATTTTTAGCCGATACATCTTCACCGAACATCTTTATTTCACCGGCATCCTTTTTTATAAGCCCCAGAATCATTTTCAGAGTGGTTGTTTTACCGGCTCCATTAGGTCCAAGGAATCCGTAGACACAGGATTTCGGTATGCTCATGGATAAGTTTTTGACACGATAGCTGCTACCGCTCTTTTTAGATAAATTTTTGATTTCAAGTATTGTATTGTTCATATATATTCCTTTCTGATTACTTTAAAAGTCTGCCTTTGTCGCAGTCAGACTTTTAGTATTAATATTCCTAAAATCGGCATATGCAGTTTTTTGCATGTATATAGAATAATGGTCAAAGCTTATATTAAGATTATCTCTACATTATGATTACATTAAGAAATTCATTTTTATATATTGTATGAGCTTATATAAGTTATAATAAGTGAAGAAAACAATATAGGAGTAAATATGGAAAAGAAAGATTGTAAAATCCTTATAATAGATGACGAAAGAGAGCTTGCAGGAGTAGTAGCGGATATTTTAAAAAATGAAGGTTACAGCAATGTAGAATCGGCATTCAGTTTAAAAGAGGCAAATGAAAAAATAAAAAAGAGTCAAGTACATTTGATTTTACTGGATGTGATGCTTGGTGACGGAAACGGATTTGATTTTTATGAGAGATTAAAAAATGAAGGAATCTTTCCCAAACTGCCTGTGATTTTTCTCTCCGCAAGGGATGAGGATGAGAGCAGACTGCATGGTCTGGGACTTGGAGCGGATGATTATATTACAAAGCCTTTTCTTCCAAAAGAATTATTGCTTCGTATAGGGGCGGTAATCAGAAGATGTTATACAATAGATGAAAATATATCGGAAGTAATATTGGGAGAAAGCCTGGTATCTTTAGATGGAGGTACAGTTAGAAAAAACGGAGAAGATATAACACTTACAGCAAAAGAACTTACGCTGTTTTCTGTTTTATATCGAAACAGAGGAAGGATAGTAACCACAGATATACTTTGCGAGGAACTTTGGCCGGACGGAAGCTATGGACTGGAAAATTCCTTAATAGTTCATATGCGACATCTGCGTGAAAAAATAGAGAAAAATCCGTCAAAGCCGGTATTTTTAAAAACAGTCAGAGGGCTTGGCTATAAATTGGAGAGAGCATGAGAATAAGGGGAGAAAGAAGAGCACAATTTATAATTAATATATTACTCTGTGCGATAGTCATACTATTTATTGATTTGATAATTTACAGCATAATAGTACATGAAAGCCAGGATGTGTATGAAACATCTGCCGGAGAAATAATGAATAATATGACCGGTGATAAAGGAAAATTCTCATTAAGTGTGGAAGAAAGTGTAAAACTTCATAGTAATAATGAATTTGCTTTTATAATTGATAAAGAGGGAAAAACTGTATGGAGTGAGAATTTACCGGATGATCTAAAAAATCGACAGTATACTTTGCAGGATGTGGCAAAGTTTTCAAGATATTATCTGGAGGATTATCCGGTACATACCTATGTAGTAGATGATGGAGGGCTGTTAATAATAGGCAAGTTAAACAGCAAAATATGGAAATATACATTGGAATATGATGTAAATAATCTTTTATTATTTGTTAAAATAACACCTTTAGTACTTGCTTTTAATATTATTTTATTGATTTTTATCTCTTTAAAGCTATATAAGGCAAAACAAAGAAGGAGAGAAGAAGAAAGGGTGGAGTGGATTGCAGGAGTTTCACATGATATACGAACACCACTTGCTATTATACTTGGCAATGCACAAATGATATTAAATGAAAGCTCGGATGACAGAATAAAAAACAAAGCCGAAATTATTGATAAACAGGGAGTGCGTATAAGATCACTGGTTGAAAATCTAAATCTTTCAAGTAAGCTTGATTTTGGAACAGGAAGATTTATAAAAAAGCGAGTTCAAATGAGTGTTTTTATTCGTAAAATCTTAACCAATATTATAAATACATTGGATGAAGATATGGAATCAAAGTTTGAATTTGATCTGAATATAGAAGAGAGTTTACAGGGAAAAATCTTTTTAATAAATGAGGAGCTTGTGGAAAGAGCGATAATAAATCTTATAAATAACTCTATGAAATACAATGAAGAGGGCTGCTCCATCAGCATAAACCTGAATGAAAATAATAAAAACACTGTTTTAGAAATAAAAGATAACGGGCAGGGAGTAAGCAGGGAGTTTTTGCAAAAAATAAATAAAAAGTCCTATGCCTTTGAAAAAAGTATGGGCAATCACGGACTTGGATTGAAGATAGTAAAAAAGGTGGCGGAATATCATAGATGGAAGATTGAATTTTTAAAAAATGAGGAAGGCGGATTTAGTTGCAGGATGCAGTGGTGATGCATCAAAGCAATATAATGGAGTCGGGCAGCACTATTACAGAGTATTTATTTTGGATAAATACTCTGTGGGTGTGCATCCGTATATCTTTTTAAAACGGCGATTAAAATATGCAGCATCTGAAAAGCCGCATTCATAGGCGGCTTCGGATATAGGCTTTTTTATATTGAGTTTCATTTTTTTAACAGCTTTTTGAACTCTGTAATTAATGAGGTATTGTATAGGTGTTGTACATAAAATATCTTTAAACAGACGCAGACAGGTGCTTACACTTATATCTGCACTTTTTGCTATATCTTTAATACCAATAAATGAATCGTAATTATTTTCAATAAAAACAATAGCTTTTTTGATGCGGGATTCATCTTTTTTTGAATTACCGGTATAAATGTTTTCTTCCGATATAAAATCTATATGATCAATTATTAAAGCAAATACCTGACCAAGATCGGCTTTAACATTTAAAGGATAATCTTTATGCTCATAAGCACCCTGCTGCCAGGCATTTTCACAAAGCTTCAGTATTTTATTCTGCCAGCTGATTTCGGGAGATAATTTTACAAATGGAAAAGAACAATTATTTATAATAGGATCTATATAAGTTTTTCTAATGATATCATCTTTTGAGCATAAAAGATCCGGCGAAAATATAAGGCAGTGCTGATGTCCGGTCGCAGATTTAAGGTTTGCAGAGTGCAATATGCCTCCATTGGCAAAATAACCCTCTCCGGCTTTTAATATAAGTTCGCTGTTTGATATTTTGACATTTACAATGCCCTCAGTAATAATTACCACTTCAAATTCATCATGCCAATGCCATGGAACGGCAACCTTAACCAAATCATCGTCAAAGAAAGCTATCGGAAAATCCTTTGTTCCATAGGTAAGCATTTCCCTACCGTCTTTATCAACCTTATCTACAGAGTACGAAAGTGACATTTTATCTCCTATATAATGACCATATAGTACTATTAAAATAACGATAATAAACGATATAGTACTACATATTTTGATTTATTTTACGATATAATACTAGCATATAAAATGAATATTTGAAATGAGGTAAATATGATTTCTTTACTACTGGCTGTTATATATCTGGTTTTTATCAGTCTCGGACTGCCGGATTCGCTTTTAGGCTCAGGATGGCCGAAAATACAGGTGGTATTTGGAGTACCGTCTTCATACGCAGGTTATATATCAATGACTATATGCTTTATGACTATTATATCCGCACTTTTAAGCCCGAGAATGATTAAGAGATTTCATACAAAGTGGATTGTAATATCATCAATAGTACTTACTATTTTGGGTTTAACCGGTTTTTCCATTTCACACAGATATGAAATGCTTTTTATTTTTGCGATTCCTTACGGGCTTGGAGCAGGAGCGATTGACGCATCTGTCAATCATTATGTGGCAAGCAATTACTCAGGCTCCGTTATGAATTTTTTACATTGCTTTTATGGAGTAGGGGCAATGATCAGCCCGTACATTATGTCGCTTGCACTTAAATATGCCAAGTGGAATGAAGGATATTTATGGACAGCTTTTGTTCAAACGGCTATTTTGGCAATTGTAATAATTTCATTGCCGCTATGGAAGGGAAATGAATCGGAAGCGGAGGAAGACAGGCAGGATAGTGCCGGAATCAGAGAGAGTATTAAGGTGCCGGGAGTATTGTTGACATTGATTGCTTTTTTTGCCTACTGTTCAGGTGAGGCAACCTGTTTTTTGTGGACTCCCAGCTATTTTGCAGGCACCAAGTCAGGACTGTCGGATGAAAGGATTGCAGCATTCGGAGCACTTATATTTGGCGGCTTGATGTTTGGAAGATTGATTTCAGGTTTTATATCAAATATATTTGGAGACAAAAAGCTTATCAGATTAGGTATTATTTTGGAATTTATCGGGATTTTTATGTTATTTATTCCTACACAAAACTATCTTATTGCGGCTATAGGCTTTGTGATAATAGGAACCGGTATGGGACCTGTATATCCTGCAATTCAGCATATGGCACCCACAAATTTTGGAAAAAGATATAGTGCGGCTGTTATCGGACTTCAAATGGCATTTGCCTATACAGGAAGTACATTTATGCCGATGGTATTCGGAGTGCTGCAACAGCATATAGGTATCGGGATAATGCCTGTGTATTTGATATTTTTTGCAATACTTAATATAGGAATGCTTGAACTGGCATATTTAAGATGCAAAAAAATCCAAACCATATAAAATATATTTCCTTCTTATAAGCCCATATAATATGATGTCATTTTTATCGGACACATTATATGCTAGGATAAAAATAGATTTTTTAAAGCCTAAGATGAAGGTTAAACTTATCAAGGAGACGGATAATGAATATGATAAGGAGGCAATCAAGGTGGAACTGCCGGGGCTTGGCACTATAGGTTATGTGGCAAACAGCCCTTATACCGTAGTCGGTGAGAGTTACAGTGCAGGAAGGCTTTATGATAAGATAGGTGAAAGTGCGAAGGGAAGAATTTTATATGTAATGCCAAAAGGCATCCTGTGTGAACTTATAAACTAGTAAAAGCCATAAAATAACAGTGGACTTTAAGTTTATTTACAAACAAATACCGGGGTTAAAGAAAAATGTACATCTTTTGACAGTGTACATTTTTTTACTTATAATGATGTTAAATTGCCTAATGGAGGTATACCATGAATGTAAAAAGAAACACTTTGCTATTGCTTGCATGCTTTGTGTGGATTGCGGCAGGCTTTAATATCTTTAGAATAGGATTTATAGAGTATAAGCCATATCATAATATAATAAATTATTTATTGTCGATACTTGTCTTTGTTGTTTTTCAGATTTTTATTTTCGCTAAATTGGTAAAAAAGCATACGGAAAGAATCGGCAATTATACTGAAGAAAAACATCTTTTTATAAAGTTTTTTGATGGAAAATCCTTTGTTATAATGGCATTTATGATGACATTGGGCATTGTTTTGCGTTATGGCGGATTGGCTCCAAAGCGCTTTATCGCAGTTTTCTATGCAGGTTTGGGGGCTTCTCTGCTTTTGGCAGGTCTTAAGTTCGGGTATAATTTTATAAGAGCGGAATTTAATATTTTAAAATAAAAATATGGGTAAATATATAGGCGATGTAGTATATCGTATATAATATGCAACAATAGGTGACTACTATGAAAGATGATTCTAATAAAAATAAATTCTCAGATGATTTATCATGGGAGGGCTTGTTTGAGATGGCAGAAAATTATGATGATGAAAGTATACAGTTTGATGATATAGATTTTTATGAGTATTCAGGTAAAGAGGATGCGGTATATAATTCTCCCAAAGAAGCTCTAAAAGCGGTATTTGGATATGATTCTTTTAGAGCGGGGCAGGAGGAAATAATAAATGCTATTATGGAGGGGAGAGATGCGCTGTCTGTGATGCCGACAGGAGCGGGTAAGTCATTATGCTATCAGGTTCCGGCTATGTTGCTTTCAGGCATTACTCTGGTCATTTCACCTCTTATTTCTCTTATGCAGGATCAGGTAAAGGCGTTAAATGAAGCGGGAGTTTCGGCAGCATTTATAAACAGTTCTCTGTCTGAAAGGGCAATGAATGTTACATTTAAAAAGGCATCTCAGGGGATGTATAAGATTATATATGTGGCACCTGAGAGGCTTATGAGTGAGAACTTTATAAGTCTTGCAAAATTTGTAAAAATTTCAATGGTGACAGTGGATGAGGCACATTGTATTTCGCAATGGGGACAGGATTTTAGACCAAGCTATATGGATATAGTGAAATTTGTAAATCTGTTGGGTGAGCGTCCTATTATAAGTGCATTTACAGCAACAGCTACAAAGAATGTGTGTGAAGATATTATTTGCTCTTTAGGGCTTGTTAATCCGTATTTTCTTGTAACAGGATTTGACAGGGAGAATTTATTTTTCAAAGTGGAAAAGCCTGTAAATAAAGATAAGTATATATTTGATTATTAGAGAAACATGGCAAAGACAGTGGAATCATCTACTGCGCGACAAGAAAGAATGTTGACAGTCTGTATACAATTTTAAAAGACAGAGGCATATCTGTTGCAAAATATCATGCGGGAATGAGTATTGAAGAAAGAAAGCAAATGCAGGAAGATTTTGTATTTGACTATAAAAGTATTGCAATAGCAACAAATGCCTTTGGTATGGGGATTGATAAATCAAATGTAAGATTTGTTATTCATTACAATATGCCGTCAAGCATGGAAAACTATTATCAGGAAGCAGGAAGAGCCGGCAGGGACGGCTTGGATTCCGAATGTATTTTGCTCTTTTCACCACAAGATATAATGATCAACAGATTTTTACTGGAACATAAGGAGCTTAGAGATATTGATCCTATAGATATTGAAACAATTCGGGAAAGAGATATAAAAAGGCTTCTGGTAATGGAGAAATACTGCTATACAACGGAATGCCTGCGCAATTATATTTTAAAATATTTTGGAGAAACTCCCAAAAAGCCATGTGAGGATTGCGGGAATTGCCTACACCAATTTGAAACTGTTGATATGACAAATGAGGCTAAAAAAATAATAAATTGCATATATGAAGCAAGGGGAAGATATGGAAAGAATATCATTATGGATACCGTTCTCGGTGCAAAGACTGCAAGGCTTGAAGAGATAGGAGCAAGCAGGTATAAATCCTTTGGGGTTTTGGATTCATCAAATAAAAATCTGTTAAGGCGTCTTATTGAACAGATGTTGCTGGAAGGATATATTTTGACGGGAGAGTATCAGGTTTTAAAACTTGGCGATATAGGTAATCTTAAAAATCCCTATACTAAAGTTTTGGTTAAAATAACCGATGAGGATAAGGTTAATGAGAGAATTGTAAAGGTCAAGAAGAATGTAAAGGGAATGGAAGCTCTTACTTCCTCGGGCTTTAAGCTGTTTGGTAAGCTAAAGGAGCTTAGGCTTACGATTGCAAGAGAGGAGAATATGCCTCCTTATATTATTTTTAATGATAAAACATTGATTGATATGTGTGTAAAGCTTCCGACTGTAAAGTCAGAGATGCTGAATGTTTCAGGTGTGGGAGAAAATAAATACTCTAAATATGGAGAAAGATTTCTGGCTGTAATAAAGGAATATGCAAAGGAATAGTATCTTGAAAACATTCAAAGGATACTTTTGGAGCATTATATAAGGTGATGACAGATTGGGATATTAGAGGTATTTATATTTGGATATTTAATATTAGTTTAGTGAACGGAGAAAGTTATGAATAGAGGAAAGCGACCAAAAATTAAAATAACAATTACAGACAGAAGAGGGAAGATGGGCTGTCATAGGGGGCATCATGTGGGAGAGGTTTTTGACTATGATGAGGATAGAGGGAAAATATGCCCTATGGCAATGCACTGTGCCTTTCCATATATTGACATTTTAAGATATGGCGGAAGTCTCCCGGGGCAGCCTGAAGGTCAGGCTGAGTTTTGCTGTTCGGATGCGGATGTTATATTGGTATTTAAAGCGGAGATGGTAGAAGAATAGGTGGGGAATCATAAACAGGCATTTATACTACCGGTAGAATGACAAAAGAATCTTCCCATGTTATTCTTTTACATGACTCTCCTATAGTTCAATGGATAGAATAATCGGCTACGAACCGATTGATTCCGGTTCAAATCCGGATAGGGGAATTATTTTATGATTCACAGTTTTCATTATGAGCTTATGTCATAAAATAAAGAATTATATAAGGGCAGGTGTCCCGAGTGGCGAAGGGGGCGGACTGTAAATCCGTTACAAAAGAAACAACGCCGGTTCGATTCCGGCTCTGCCCATCAGTTTGAAAATGTAATACGATAATATATAGATAAATCCTCTATTGGAATAAAAAAATAATTTTTATTTGGTATGTGACAGGCATTTTTATT
This sequence comes from Lachnoanaerobaculum sp. OBRC5-5, assembly GCF_000296385.1. Taxonomy (GTDB): domain Bacteria; phylum Bacillota; class Clostridia; order Lachnospirales; family Lachnospiraceae; genus Lachnoanaerobaculum. The sequence continues at coordinate 1,634,607 of NZ_JH815185.1, read as the reverse complement.
GTACACCTGAAATGATATTGTATGGTAAAGAGATAAGCCGATATTATAATATTAAATTTAATTCGGTTATTAGAAAAGCATATTATTGGAGGAATTATGAGAACACGCGAAATGGAGATTTTAAATGACACTTTAAAGATCTTTGAAGAAGGCTTTTATATAAAGGAGGGAGAGAAAAAAGATATAAAGCTTTCAAAAAAAGAGTTACATGTATCCAATGTTTTACTTCCAAATCAGGTAAGTAATATTTGTGAGTGTTTGAATAAGAAAAAGTGTAATGAAGAAGAATCTAAGTATTTTTGTATAAATAAGGATTCTTTTTCAGCTGCATTAAGTATCAAAGAGAGGAAGCCTGATGAAAGAGTTTTGGTGCTTAATTTTGCAAATCCTGTGAATCCGGGTGGTGGAGTAAGAAGAGGGGCAAGGGCACAGGAGGAGGATCTTTGCCGTAAAAGCTCATTACTTTTGGCATTGGAGGATGTATCGGCCAAGGAATACTATAGATATAATTCCACACTGGGATCTCTAATGGGTTCAGATGCTATGATAATGAATCCTACAGTGGAAATTATAAAGGACTTGAATGGTGAATTATTGGAGGATTCAGCCATTGTATCGGTGATGACATGTGCCGCACCTGTAGTTTCACATGGACTTTTTGGCATCGGACAGGAAGATTTTGAAAAATTATTCTTCAAAAGAATAGTTTCAACTATAAAAGTTGCGGCATATTATGGATATAAATATTTGGTACTTGGTGCATGGGGCTGCGGTGCATTTGGTAATGATGCAAAAACAGTTTCAAACTTATACTATAAAGCCCTGGAAGATATAAAATATAAAGATATAGCACTGAAAAAACTATTTAAAGAAATACATTTTGCCGTATTGGATCATTCCGCAAATAAATATAATTTTAATGCTTTTGCAGAGTATTTTGGCGATATTTAGGCATGGAATCGACGAGAGGTTTGTATTATTCCGGAATACCTTGTTGTATATAACCTACATTGACATAAAAACTTTAACCATTATAATGTCTTATAAGTGAAGCAACTTAAAATTATATAAAACATATGAGGTTTTTATATAGTTACTGAGCATGAACAGTTTGGTAGAATGGATGGAGAAAGTATGAAACAATGCATGGATGTAAATAATCTACATAGAAGATTAAAAAAAATAATAGGACAGGTACAAGCAATAGATAAGATGATTGAGGAAGATGTACCATGTGAGGATGTTCTTTCGCAGATAAATGCGGCAAAGTCAGCACTACATGGTTGCGGTAAGGTGATACTTGAAGGACATATACAACATTGTGTTAGAGACGGTATTGAACATGGTGATGTAGATAAGACAATAGAGAAGTTCACAAAAGCAGTAGAAAGATTTGCAAATATGGGATAATATATTCAAATATAAGCATTCAATAGAGCCAATACTTTAATCAAGATTAGTTGATTAAGGTATTGGCTTTTTAATATACACTTGACAACATATACCCCTATAGGTATACTAAATAATTTATATATTCTGAAAGAAGGCTTATATGAAAGGTTTTATGAAAAAAATTGAAGATTTGATGGAAATCGGTGGGATAAAAAAAGATATAGTATTTCTGATAATATCCGGTATATCGCTTTTTTTAAGCTTGACAGCCTTTGTAAAGTCGCCATTTAATCTTGCATGGATTGCAATCGTACTTTGTGGATTTCCTATAATAATTGAAGCTATAATAGGTTTGACTACAGAATTTGATATAAAGGCGGATGTATTGGTATCACTTGCACTTATTGCAGCCATATGTATTAGTGAAGTTTTTGCAGCCGGAGAAATAGCTTTTATCATGCAGTTTGGAGCATTGCTTGAGGATTTAACTGTGGAAAAGGCAAGAGCGGGAATTGAAAAGCTTGTAAAACTGACACCCAAAACTGCAAGGATTATTGAAAACGGTGTTGAAAGAATAATAGAATCTGATAGTGTAAAGACAGGAGATATTATAAGGGTACTACCCGGTGAAAGTATACCTGTTGACGGAATTATTACTTCAGGGCAGACTTCTATAGATCAGTCGATAATGACGGGAGAGTCCTTACCGGTAGATAAAACTGTAGGAGACGAGGTTGCAAGCGGAACAATAAATCAGTTCGGAGTATTTGAAATGAAGGCTACTAAAGTCGGTGAGGACAGTTCTATTCAAAGGATGACTAGACTTGTGCAATCCGCAGATGCAGGCAAGTCAAAGATAGTAGGCATTGCTGACAGATGGGCCACATGGATTGTAAATATAGCACTCAGTGCGGCAGTACTTACATGGATATTTACCGGAGAGATAATCAGAGCGGTTACCATTCTTGTTGTTTTTTGTCCCTGTGCATTGGTACTTGCAACACCTACAGCTATAATGGCAGCAATAGGAAATGCAACGAAACACGGATTTCTTGTAAGAGAGGGCGATGCCTTAGAGAGACTTTCAAAAGTTGATACTATTGCTTTTGATAAAACGGGTACACTTACAACAGGTAAGCTTATGGTTAAGGAATACAAGAGTATATCAAATGATTTTACCGATGAAGATATTTTTTCATATGCGGCAGCTTGTGAGGCACTTTCTGAACACCCTATAGGAAAGGCAATTGTAAATTCATATAAAGAAATAACCGGAAAAGATGTTTTAAAATGTAAAAATTTTCTGATGACAGTCGGTAGGGGAGTATCATCCACAATAGACAATAAAACGGTTCTTGCCGGAAATATAAGACTTTTAAATGACAACAATATTACTGTTGAAAATGAGGAGGAGTTCAGTAAGTATACAAATCAGGGAAGTACAGTTATTTATATAGGAATAGATTCAAAGTTTGCAGGATATATAGTACTTTCAGATACATTAAGAGAAGAGAGTTCTCAAATGATATCAAAACTGTCAGGACTTGGAGTGGCACCGGTTTTACTTACAGGTGATAATGCAAATGCTGCAGGTAATATAGCAAGTACATTAAAGATATCTGAGCATATTTCAGAGTGTATGCCTGAGGATAAGCTCAAGTTTATTGACAGTAGGGAGAAGGAAGAAAAACTTGTATGTATGATTGGAGACGGTGTAAATGACGCGCCTGCACTTAAAAGAGCAACCGTTGGTATTGCTATGGGAGGTGTGGGAAGTGATATTGCCATAGAAGCGGCGGATATTGCACTTGTAGATGATGATGTTAAGGAGCTTCCACATTTATTGTCACTATCTAAAAAGATGATGAATACTATCAAGTTAAATATGTCATTTTCTATGGGGCTGAATTTCATTGCGATTTTCTTGGCAATAACAGGTGTATTAAATCCTATTGTAGGAGCATTGGTACATAATGCAGGCTCTATACTTGTAATAATTAATTCGTCGCTTTTGCTTAAGTGGAAGGGATATATATAAGATTTATTAAGGCAATCCTTTTTGGGACTGCCTTTTTTTATTAATATAGTATATAATATGTTTTTGGCATTAATAATATCTAATTATATAGGAGATAAGATGAGCGAAAAAGAGAAGATGCTCGCAGGAAAGATATATGATCCGACCGATGAAGAATTGGTAAGGCTGAGAACAAAAGCACATAGACTTTCACAACAGTATAATGCTTTATTTGAGGATGACTGTCTGAGAGATACTGTTATTGATGAACTTATACCGAATAAAGGTAAGGGAGTCTATTTACAAGGACCGATTTATTTTGACTATGGAGTTTTCACAACATTTGGAGAAAACTGCTATGCCAATTTTAATTTTACCGTATTGGATGTATGTCCTGTAAATATTGGTGATAATGTAATGTTCGGACCGAACTGCAGTCTTATGACACCTGTTCATCCGCTTAGATGGCAGGAGAGAAATGTAAAATACAAAGAAGACGGAAGCGCATATGATGATGAGTATGCAAAGCCTATTAATATCGGATCAAACTGCTGGATTGCGGCTAATGTGGTAATAACAGGAGGGGTGACTATAGGAGAGGGCAGTGTAATAGCTGCCGGAAGTGTGGTTACAAAGGATATACCGGCAAATTCACTCGTTGCCGGAAATCCCTGCAGAGTGCTTAGAGAGATAACTGAAGAAGACTCTGTAAAATACAAGAGTGAATTATTTTAGAATAAAGGTTTATAAAAGGATGAATAAGGAATTTATAAAAGAATTAACAATTGATATTATCGTGGATATCATAGCAGGTGCTTTTATGGGAATAGGTACATACTGCTTTGCGGCGGCATTCAAATTCCCTATGGTAGGATTTACAGGTTTGGCACTAATTATTTACCAATTGGTAGGACTTCCTGTCGGAATAGGAACAATAATATTAAACATACCTTTTGCAATACTCTCATATAGAGAAATAGGAAGAAAGTTTTTATTAAAGTCTGTTAAATCGATTATAATAACTTCCATAATGATTGATATAGTTGCAAAAGCACTTCCTGTTTATCAGGGAGATTATATGTTGGCTGCTATATGTACCGGAATAATATCGGCAACAGGATATACGCTTATCTTTATGAGAGATTCTTCTACAGGCGGTGCTGATTTTATAATGGTTTTGATACATCATTTCTTCCCGCATATTTCACTTGGAAAGATAGCATTGGTTATAGACTCTTTGATTATTGTGTTGGGTGTTGCATTGGTTTCAAGAAATGTAAACAGTTTGATTTACGGACTTATTATAGCTTATCTGGTATCTGTAGTGCTTGATAAGGCTATGGACGGACTTACTGCGGGTAAGCTTATTATGATTATTTGTGACAAGCCGAAGGAAATGGCAAAGGAAATATCGGATCTTATCGACCGCGGCTCAACATATCTTAAAGCTGTGGGAAGCTATACAGATGAAGAAAGAAATGTGGTAATGTGTGCATGCAGAACAAAGGAAGTGCATACAGTAAGACAGGCTGCAAAAAGGCTGGATCCTAATTCGTTTGTTATTATTTTGGATTCAAATGAAGTGGCAGGAGAAGGATTCAGACATTTATAAGGATGGAAAATGAATATATTTGAAGAAAAGAAAATAAGGATAAGCGAAGCGGTTCTTGCATTGGATCTGGACGGTACATTGACAAATTCAAAAAAAGAGATTACCGAGAATAATAAAGCCGCTATAGACAAATTTATAAAGGCCGGAGGAACGGTTGTACTTGCCTCGGGCAGACCTACATTTGGAGTAAGTCCGATAGCAAATATACTTGAACTTGAAAAGAAAGGCGGCTATATACTTGCCTATAACGGTGGATATTTCTATGATTGTAAAAATGATAAAGAGCTTTTTATGAAGGAGCTTACACATGAGTATCTGCCTATTTTGGAAGAGCAGGCAAAACATTTTGGAGTAAATCTTATGACTTACAATCATGATAAGGCATATGCTCTCGATATAGATGAGCAATATTATATGTTGGAGGTCACAATAAATCACTTTATAAGAGTGAAAGTTGATCCTCTTGCCCCACAGATTACATTTCCTATTATTAAATGTTTGATGACTGCACCGGGTGAGCATCTTGCAAAGGTTGAAAAGGAAATGAAAAAGCTTTGGGAAGGAAAGTTAAATATTGTTCGTTCCGAGCCGTATTTTTTAGAGGTTACAGAGGTAGGCATAGATAAAGCAAATACTCTTTTAAATATGACAAAGAAGATAGGCAAGGACACAAAGAATCTTGTTTGCTGTGGTGACGGATTCAATGATTTATCAATGATACAGGCTGCAAGCATAGGTGTGGCAATGGCGAATGCTCAGGAGAAAGTTAGACAGGCTGCAGACTATATTACAAAGTCCAATGATGAGGACGGTATAGTAGATGTGATTGATAATCTTTTCTATTGGGACAGGTAGATTTCGTGGAGGATTTGAATGAACAGAGGAAAACGTCCAAAAATAAAAATAACTATTACAGATCGTAGGGGAAAGATGGGGTGTCACAGAGGACATCATGTCGGAGAAGTATTTGATTATGATGAGGACAGGGGAAAAATTTGTCCTATGGCAATGCACTGTGCCTTTCCATATATAGATATTCTAAGATATGGAGGCAGCTTACCGGGGCAGCCTGAGGGATGTGCTGAGTTTTGTTGCTCGGATGCGGATGTCATTTTGGTTTTTAAGGCTGAGATGGAAAAATAGAAGGAGAGAGTATGAATAAAAAGCCTATATTTGAAATTATAGCAGATCGCCTGAGGCAAACTGAATTTAAAGATGACGATATAATAACTCTGGGAAAAGATTTTTCGTTACCAAATGATGAAGAAGGTCTTAAGTATATAGACGGTGCGAAGGACGGAATAGGTGTCTATCATATGGGGGCAGCGGAGATTACACAAAAAGACATAGAAGAGATAAATACAGTTATTACGCTTGCTAATACAGGTGATTATGATCAGGCGGATTCTGTGCTTGAAAAGCTTTGTGAACGTATAAGAGTAGTGAATTTCATAGATGAACTTCAAGATTGTATACTTGCCCGCAAGGATGAAATAGAGGATAAATTTTATATATACTCCCTACATTTGATGACTCAGTCTGCAAATATTGAATGTGTTAAAGCCGGAATGATGATTCAGGAATTGTTTGGGCAAAGCGAAGAAGTAAAGGGTATGGTAAGGACTCTTGGTCTGTCGGATGAGTTTACATTATATTCGGTTTTTATAATGAGAAACTGGGAAAATGGTAATACTGAAATAATGAATATTGCGAAGTCTGTAAACGGATGGGGTAAAGTACATGCAGTTCACTATATTGAACCGGAAACGGAAGAGATAAAGTATTGGCTTTTGACAGGTGCGGTATCAAATGATGTTATGCCGGCTTACTCGGGATGGGATTGCTATAAAAAGGCAGATGTGGAAGCAATACTTAAAAAAGATGGACTTAATTATGAGGAGCTTGAAGGCGTTTTGTCGATTGTGGATGCAATGCTTGATGAGGTACCTGTACTTGGTATTTCAAATGTAGAAAATCCTAAAGAAATTTTATTGGAAGTTTTAAATCATTCGATAAAGCATTTACCGCTAAGTTCAGAGAATTGTGAAGTTATAAGTAATATTTCGGATTGGCAAAAGGAAAATCTTGTAGATGAAAACTGTGAGATAGATTTACTTGTAAAACAAATACTTGAAGCGGGTAGGAGATAGTATAAGAAAGGTAAAGGATGCTGGGAAAGACACATTTTTCTGTAGGTATGGCGGCAGGGCTTGCACTCTGCAGGCCACAGAGTATAACAATGCTCGTGGCAGGAACAGCTGTAGCAGGATTTGGAGGTATTATCAGTGATATAGATGTAGGTACATCAGGTGCCTACAATAAGGTGGATCACATTATAGGGTTGGCTGTTGGAACTATTACCGGAATAGTAATTGCAGATGTCATTTTCCACGTTGGTATATATGACAGACTGATGGCGGACAGCAATATTGCAAGAATTATTACCGGAATATTAGCGTTTTTGTGTATATGTATTTTTGGAATGAAACAGCCACACAGATCATTTATGCATTCAATATTGGCATTGCTTGGGCTTGGCTTTTTTGTATACATAATTTTTCCTGATGTGGCTCCATATTTTAGTATAGGTTTTATTTCACATATGGTTATCGACGCACTCAATGGAAAGCGTGAGAAGCTTTTTTGGCCTATCGGCAAGGGATTTGCCTTACGAATGTGCTCATCAAACGGATTAGTAAATAAATTACTTTTTCACATATCTAATTTACTTGTATTGATATTAATACTGACTTCAAGGCCTGTACTTTTTATTCTAATTAATATAAGCGGTTTATTACAAAGATAAAATATATGTATCTAATGTCCTGTTTTAGAATTCAGGACATTTTTTATATTGCAAGTATATTGAAGGTTATCTTGTGTGTTTATATAATATAAAATAGTATAAAAAGGTGGGATTATGGGAAAAGTTTATTTAAAGACAAAATTTGACAATGAAATGAAAATAGAAATTCCTCACAGTGTAAATATTGCAAATGCTATGTATGGTTTTAGAGAGCTGGGAGCGGAGATAATTCCCTATCATAAAATTGATGAAATTTATGACAGAGTAAATAGAGAAGATATTGTGCTGGATTATATAGATCAATGCAACAGTATATTCTCAAAATTCGGTATTGAACCAAGCATACCTGATTATCCAAAAGTACTGAATAAATTTCTTGGAAGAAAAATTTGGAAGGATACAATAAACAGTATTTCAAGAAGTGAAGAAAAATGGTCAGCCGGTTATTTTTTTAAGCCGGTAAGAAGCAAAGCCTTTACAGGAAAAATAATAAGCAGTATATCTGATCTTGTCGGCTGTGGGAACTATTCTGAAGATTATGATGTACTTGTAAGTGAACCTTTGGATATATGTGCGGAATGGAGATGTTTTATAATCTATGATGAGATAGTTGATGTCAGACCATATGGTTTATTATTGGATAGAAGCAGAAAAAGCTATAGATATCATTATGATTTTAAAGTTTTGGATTCTATGATGGAGGCATTTATCAGCTGGGAGGAAAGGCCGATGGCCTGTAGTTTGGACATATGTGTTACAAAAGACGGGCAAACATTGTTGGTAGAGATAAATGATGCCTATTCACTTGGATGCTACGGGCTTGCAAGTGTTTTCTATGCTAAGCTTATTTCAGCAAGATGGAGTCAGATATTAGGCGTAAAGGATGAATATCACTTTTAATTTAATATAAGAAATACAAGATATTTAATAAGTTTTACCGGGAGTATAGGGGAAATTAATGGATAATATTTGGAAATCAGGAATGTATGGTTTGATCGTTGCAGATGCAATGGGAGTACCTGTGGAGTTTAGTTCAAGAGAAGATAGAAAACTTGATCCTGTAATAGATATGAGAGGATATGGCACATACAATCAGCCTGAGGGTACATGGTCGGATGACAGCAGCATGGCGATTGCAACCCTTGCAAGTATCAGGGATAAGGGTAAAATTGATTATAAGGATATAATGGATAGATTCCAAGATTGGTGTATGAATGGGGAGTATACACCTTTTGATAATGTGTTTGATATCGGTATTGCAACTTCAAGAGCTATTATGAAATACAGTACCGGAGCCGATCCTCTGCAATCCGGAGGTGAAACGGAGTGGGATAACGGTAACGGCTCACTTATGAGAATTCTACCTGTATGTCTGTACATATTTGAAAAGCAAAAAAATGTGAAATTGTCTGATAATGAAGCGATAGATATTATACATAATTGTTCAGCTCTGACACATGCACATTTAAGAAGTAAAATAGCCTGTGGGATATATTATTTTTTAGTAAAAGCTATTTTAGATAAAGACGGAGAATTAACAGAAAGGCTACAGCAAGGAGTAGATAAGGCATTTGAGTATTACAATAAAAATACTCAGAGTGAGCTGGATAATTATAACAGACTTATTTCGCTTTCAGAATTTAAAGATATATCTGAAGACCGGATAAAAAGTACAGGTTATGTAGTGTATACACTGGAGGCTGTAATATGGTGTTTGATAAATACATCATCTTATGAGGAGGCTATTTTAAAAGCTGTAAATCTGGGTGATGATACTGATACTGTAGCAGCCATAACAGGTGGACTTGCAGGGCTTTATTATGGCTATGGTAATATACCTGAGAAATGGAAATCTAAACTACAAAAAAGAGACCTGATTGACAGTTTGTTAAATTGATAAGTAGATATTGGAATTTAATGTCGGCATGGTAATGCCGGCATTTTTAATGTACAGCTTTTTGTTTATACTAAAGATAATAAAAACAGGAGTTGTTTAGGGAGTATATATGAGGAAAGAAAATTTAGAGACAGCTAAAAATTTAAACTTTATTTTTTGCAGTCACCCGTTGAATAAAAAGAGCGTGGATGAGGATTATATGGAAGAATATCAAGCGGCAGGCTTGAATCATTCCTGTGCATTATTTAGTTATGAAGACTTGGAAGTTGGGAAACTGTCGCTTTATGGTGAAGATATTAAAGGTTTGACAATATATAGGGGATGGATGATGTCACCAAATATGTATGAAAACTTTTATAATCTGCTGCTTGAAAGAGGAATACAGCTTATAAATACTCCAAAAGAGTATGCAAAATATCATCTTTTACCCGGATGGTACAAAGACTTTGAAAGTTCTACTCCCTTTAGTATTTGGAGTGAGTCAAAGAATATAGAAGATGCATTAAGACTTACAGACGGATTAGAGGGGGCATTCATTATCAAAGACTATGTAAAAAGTAGAAAACATGAGTGGTATGATGCCTGTTTTATAAAAGATATACGGGACAAGGAAAATACTGAGAGAGTAATCAATAATTTTATTAACAGACAAAGCAGTAATCTTGAAGGTGGAGTTGTACTTCGAAAGTTTGAAAGTCTGAAATCTATAGGAAATCATAAAGATAGCGGTATGCCTATTTCAGAAGAATACAGAATATTTGTTTTCAAGGGTGAAATATTGATTGCCGATAATTATTGGAATTACAGTGGAGAATTAAATATAACCGAAGATGAATATACCCTGATTGAATCAATAATAAGTGAGATAGAAAGCAGCTTTATAACCATTGACTTGGCAAGAAAAACTGACGGCAATCTTATAATAATGGAAATGGGAGACGGTCAGGTATCAGGATTACAGCAAATGGATGAATATGAATTTTATGGTGCTTTTCAAAATCAGGGGAAATAAGAAATGAAAATAGTAATAACAGACAGCGGTATATTATGGCATTATGGAAATCCTATATTAAAAAATTATAAGGATTTAGTGTTAGTGGTCTGTCTTCACGGGAGTAAGGTTACAGATGAATATGAGTGCTTTATCTGTCCGAGAAAATCAGTTGGCCTTGGTATGAGTATGGGGGTTGGCAGTAGAGTTTATAATGATTTAGAAGATGTGGCAGATGAACTTTATGACATGTTACAATCTGAAGATGATATATTATTTTTAACAGATGGCGATCCGAACAGTTTATATCCATACCATATTATAAAAAATAGAAAGCATTATATGAATATTCATCTTTGGGCAAGTCCACCTTGGAATATTGAAGGAAAGGCAAGGATGAAAGCTCATAAGGAAATGCTTTCGGATTTATCAGGTGTAAAATCAATTTGCTATATAGACACTCAGGATTATTTGAAAAATGATTATAAGAATTTTGGCGAACTTTTAGAAGCGGTCCAAAATTACTTTAAGGAGATTTTTCCGATTGTAATAGATAGCATAAGTAAATTAGAAAAGGAGTCTTACTTTGATCTGGTGTCAAAATCGTATATTCCGCTTAACAAAGCATCAGTGAAAGAAACTATATTAAAAAGTAGTGAATACCTGTCAGATAAGGATGAGTATACAGATAATATGTATTTAATTGAGGGTATGGTAGATATTCCTGAATACCAAAGGAGTGACAAATATAAAAGGGATATAATATATAGACAGGTAGCCAGAATAGACGGGAAGAAAATTTGCAATTTACTTCGTGAATACAGATATAAATTAGCTCAGATGAACGATATAGAATTTTATTCTGAGGAGTGCAGATATGTGGGTGCATGTGCAGGAACATGCGAAAAATGTGATGAAGAAGCTGAGTATTTAAGCAAGAAGCTTTCAGAGATTCCAAAAGAGAAGCAAAGAATTCCTATTCTTAATCCGGAGGAGGTAGAGTGATGGTCGGAGATATTTTATCTGTTTCAAGGCTCAGAATGGGCACAGATGGAAGAGGTATATCTACATTGGTTGTATTTTTTGATTGTCCTCTCTACTGTAAATATTGTATAAATGATTTTTGTCATAAAAGTAAAACAGTTTTTGGAACAGTTCCTCATGCAGACTTCAGCGTGCAGGAGCTGATAGATGTTTTAAAGAAGGATGATATTTATTATTTAATGAGTGGAGGAGGTGTTGTCTTTGGTGGTGGAGAGCCTTTACTGCAATCAAAGTATATTCATAAGGTTTGTACTATGGCAGACCAGAGATGGGCAAAAAGAATAGAAACTTCACTTAATGTCCCTTGGAATTATATAAAGCCGGTATTATATGATATGGATGAATGGATTATTGATATAAAGGACATAAATAATGATATTTATAAGAGCTATACAAAAACAGACAATAAAAATATGATTGAAAATTTGTTGAAGCTTAGAAATAAAGTGTCAAAGGATAAGATTCATATAAGGATTCCCAAGATACCTGATTATAATACCTCAAATGATATTGAATATTCTGTACAGTGGATTAGAGATAATATCGGAGTGGAGCCTGAAGTGTTTTCGTATAGAAAGACTACAAGCCGGTAATTAAATTGTAAGATTTAGAGCACTTTTTATACCGCCGGTATAATGACAAAAGCACTTTACTGTGTTATTCTATCGATAAAGAAATTGGGCGGATTGTGCCCGGAAAGGAAAAGACATGAGAACAATGAATCGTTTTGACTATTTAAATATTGAACGCTTTGATAACGCACTCCTTAGTATGGCGTCTAGGAAGGGCTTTGTTTTAATGCACTCATTGGAGATAGGTCAAGTACGAGAAAATTGTTTGTATAAATATAGGCATAGGTAGATACTATGCTGATATTAGATAAATGTTTTTGAGGCCGCTTACTCTAAATGGGTAGGCGGTTTTTTTGAGGTAAAGGAGAAGATATGGATAGAATTGAAATAAAAGGTAGAGTAAATACAGCAGTATGTTATGCAAAGGTTGTAGAGGTTGAGGCAATAGAGCAGATAAGAAGAATGTGCGATTATGTGATAACGGAAGGATCAAAAATTCGTATAATGCCTGATGTTCATGCCGGAAAAGGATGTACTATAGGTACTACAATGACTATAAAGGATAAGGCGGTTCCCAATATAGTCGGAGTGGATATCGGATGCGGAATGTACACGGTAAAACTTGGAAAAGTGGAAATAGATTTTGAAAAAGTAGATGAGGCTGCTCATTATATTCCATCAGGAATGAATGTATGGGAGGGCAGACAGGAGCACTTTGATTTAACAAAGTTAAACTGCTTCAGATATTTGAGAGATTCAAGAAGACTTGAGCGTTCACTTGGCACACTCGGTGGCGGAAATCACTTTATTGAGATTGATGAGGCAAGTGACGGATGCAAATACTTAATAGTACATTCAGGATCAAGAAATCTTGGAAAGCAGGTTGCACAGTATTATCAGAGATTGGCGGCAAACTTAGATAGAGGGTATGATACTTATCTTGAAAAAAGAGATGAAATCATAAGAACTTATAAGGAGCAGGGTAGAAAAAATGAGATTCAGACTGCACTAAAAGCACTTCATTGGCATGTTTATGAGTCGGAAACAAGCATGCCTGATGACTTATGTTATGTCTCAGGAAAATATCTGGAGGAGTATTTAAATGATGTTGAGATTTGTCAAAACTTTGCGAAAAGAAATCGTGAGTTGATGGCAGAAATCATCTTAGAAAGAACCGGAATGAAGAGTCTTGAGGCATTCCATACTATTCACAACTATATTGATGTGAGTGAAATGATCTTACGAAAAGGTGCTATTGCCGCACATAGCGGAGAGAAGGTTTTGATCCCAATAAATATGAGGGACGGAAGCGTTTTAGCAGTGGGCAAGGGTAACCCAGATTGGAACTATTCCGCACCTCATGGGGCAGGAAGACTTATGTCAAGAACTGCCGCAAAGAATAACTTAAGTTTGGATGAGTATAAAGAAACAATGAAGGGAATTTATTCCACTTCTATAAATGAAAATACATTGGACGAGGCTCCAATGGCATATAAAAGACTTGAGGATATCATAGATGTTATAAAGGATTCTGTTGATATCATTGAGGTAATGAAACCGATTTATAATTTTAAGGCTTCTGAATAGGAAAAAGTAACTCTTTCCTGTTCGGAAGCGGAAAGGAAGAGTTATGTTTATTTTTCCTACCATAGATTTGGTAGCTACAGGAAAAAATATTGTAAGACTTAGAGAAGAGTCAGGACTTAGTGTGAGAAATTTGCAGGAAATATTTGGTTTTGCCACTCCACAGGCTATTTACAAATGGCAACACGGCACAGCAATGCCGACTATAGATAATTTGATAGTACTGTCAGCAGTATTTCAGGTTTCTATGGATGAGATCATCATATTAGAAAATAATACACAAATAAGTGCATAAACCCGGGTATATACCGATTTTAATTGACTGTGTATATGCAAGATATTAGAATAGCTTAAAAGAGAGGTATATATGGGAATTGAAAAATTGAGTAGAAAAACAGAAATAGAGTTAACAAATATGTGCTTAATCTGTGACGGAAGCAAGGTTTTGGTTCAGGAAAAAGCAGGAACGGATGGTTTGGTATTCCCGGGAGGTCATGTGGAAGAAGATGAGTCACTGCTTGAGTCTGTTATCAGGGAGATGAAAGAGGAGACAGGGCTTACCATTGAAAATCCTATAGCCTGCGGTTTTAAAGATTGGATACAGGAAGACGGAACAAGATATCTGGTACTCTTATATAAGACTGATAAATTTAGCGGTGAATTAAAGGCATCGGAAGAAGGAAGAGTATTTTGGGTTGACCGGTCAGACTTGGACAGTGTAAACCTTATCTGGAATATGAAGGAGTTATTGGATATATTTGATTCTGACAGATACAGTGAGTTCTTCTTTAAAATTAAGAATGGTAAATATAAAGGGGAACTATTAGGATAGAGTATAACAAAAACTGATTCGGGGATTTATTTCGAGTCAGTTTTTTCGTAAAAGCAATTGACAATATAATTATTTTATGTAATACTCTGTAATTGAGTTAGGAGATACTAACGAATTAGGGTAATAGGTAATCAAATTTATTTTATATTCATGGAGGATTTATGAAGAAAAGATATCTATCTATATTGGCACCGGCAGCATTTGCATTGATGATAACAGGTTGTGGAAAAGCAGCTGATACAACCACTACAGCTGAGAGCAGCTCAGTACAGAGCGAAAGTCAGTCTGAGGTAAGCAAGGAGAGTAAGGCTGACATCGGTAATGAAAATTATGTTTATGCAAAGATAAGCATTCCATATGCTGACTACTACTATGGAGAGATAAATAATGTAGAGCCTGAGGCCAATCCTGAGAAGCTTACTGCAAAGCTTGATGCTCCGGATGCGGCAGCAGATATCAGAAGTGATGGAAATTATGATGCTGTAAGCTCTGTAACAAATAAGAAGGCGGAAATGTTTGCAACAGCAGTATCGGAAGTTGTTGGTGACGGATCAACAATTTCAGGAGTGAAAGATGTAAATGTTGCAATTTCAAAGTCACTGTATGAGGATGCAAAAAAGGCTATAGAGGAAAAGAAGGAGTCAACTAATCCTCTTCTTACATTTGTAGCTGAGATTACAGATACTACAGATGAAACTCCATCAGAGTATAAAGTATTAAATTCAGATGGTACATTCTCAAAGACAGTTGGAAATACTGTTAAAAATGATTTGGAGTCAACAATTACAACTACTTCAAATTATGGAAACTATCAAATAGAAGTAAAGGATCTTGAACTTGAGATTGGTGATGTTCAGGGTGTTGTTTTTGAAACAAAAGAAGGCAAG
Source organism: Lachnoanaerobaculum sp. OBRC5-5 (assembly GCF_000296385.1). Lineage (GTDB taxonomy): Bacteria > Bacillota > Clostridia > Lachnospirales > Lachnospiraceae > Lachnoanaerobaculum. The sequence continues at coordinate 1,618,973 of NZ_JH815185.1, read as the reverse complement.
AAGTATGGTATGGAGCATCTGGAAAATATTTGGCGTTCACCTGCAGAACTTGCATTTGCAGCGGCACCGTTTACGGAGAATCATGGAAATGCAGTATCATATATTCGTTATCAGGACTTGCCGGGTCAGACTATTTCTAAGATTACATACTTACTTAAGGATGCCGATGATATAGAGATAGATACAGATTTGTTCTGCAAGCTTTTGGCACCTGAGAACTACAGCATTAAGGGTGATGAGAGCGCTAATTATACTAAGGACGGCTCACAGATTAAGTTTGAAATAACCTCAGATGACAGCAAGTACAGCATCGGAAGAATAGTTTCTAAGAAGAAAGATGTTGATATAGCAAATGTAAAGGAAGATAACGGTACTTTGAATCTTCCAAAGGACCTTGTACCCGGCAAGTATCAGTTTATATTTACAAATGATAAATATGCTGATTTGAATTTCACAGCTGTTATAAATTCAAATTTGAATGCGGAACAGTTCCACTTTGAGAATAATACTCTTAAACTTGATGAAAATGAGGCAGGACTTACTGTAAAGGATTATATAAGTGCTATTACTTATGCAAAGGTGAATGATACAGAGTACAAGGGTGGCAAGGGTAGAAAGTTTGGAAAAGTTGCATTTAATGAAGATGGAAGTATAAATCTGGATGCAAAATACAGTTCGGACGGTAAGGATGAGCCTGTATTTGCAGAAGCAGGAACATATACAGTTGTTCTTAAGGCTGACGGATATCCTGATTTAACAATTGAGGTAACAAAATAATGAAATTTGTCGCATGTCTTATTGTAGTATTGGCTTTTTTTGCAATTTTAGAAAAGCCTATAAAAAAACATGCAACATATTTTTATATTGCAACGATTTTAATAAGTATATTAACTATAATTGCACCTGAAAAAGGCTTGCCGTTTGTAGTTGATTATATTGCAAATGATATATTGGCGAGAGGCACCTTAGCAGGTGCTCTCTTTATACTTGTCATGGTGGCATCTGTATGTCCGGCTGCAAAAATGAGAGGATTACTGCTACGTACAAGAGGTGAAATGGCAATTATTGCGGCTTTATTTACCTTGATTCACAATATATCATATGGGCAGTATTATTTTGTAAAACTCTTTACAAATATATCTGAATTGGATGCACAGAGAATATTTGCGGCAGTATTTTCACTTATAATGATTATTCTTTTGATACCTTTGACAATAACTTCATTTATGGTTATCAGAAAAAGAATGAATCCTAAAAAGTGGAAATCGTTACAAAAACTGTCCTATGTATTCTATGGATTACTGTTTTTGCATATAGCAATGATATTCAGTATATCCATATTTTATGGTCATTTGGATACACTGTTTGATTTAACGGTTTATGCTGTTGTATATGTAGTTTACCTTGTTTTGAGAGCTATAAAGTATAAGAAACAAAGAGTTGTTTGTATAGTCTTTGTTGTGTTTATTTGTATTATTTACGCAGTCCTTGCTGTATTCGGATTTAGAGCGGCAAGAAAGAATGGAGAAGAAGCTGTGGAAGAGCAAAATACTCAAAACACAGTTTCATCAGATGCCTCATACAAAGACGGAACTTATGAAGGAAGTGCTACAGGTCACAGTGGAAAGATGACGGTATCTGTAACTATTGCTAATGGAGAAATCACTGAAATAAATATAGTTGATACAGGGGATGATGAGGAGTATTTAATAGATGCAAGGGATGTGATTCCTGAAATCATAGAAAAACAATCATTGGATGTGGATACTGTAAGTGGTGCTACACACAGTTCTAAAGGAATAATTAAAGCTGTAGGAAAAGCGCTTGAAAGTGCAATGGAATAATCTATTTATAATAGACCCGGGTGAGAACTTGGGTCTTTTTTATGTAATAAAATATTTAAAAATATTACAGCAAAATATATATACCTTACAAAAAAATTAAAATGTTAATATAAACTTTATTATTAATTCTTGTTATAATATTGTGATAATTTATACATTATAGTATACTTTATATAAGTTGTTCAACGAAATACCGAAGAGACGTACATGAAGACAGGAGGAGTGACTATGAACAGTATACGTAAATTGAGGCTACACAGGGGAATGACACAAAAGGAATTTGGTGATATTATCGGAGTCAAGCAGCAAACGGTATGTAAGTATGAAGGTAAAAATTCAAATGTAAGTTTGAGTGTACTGCAAAAGATAAGCGATAAATTTGATATACCGGTAGAAGAACTGCTTGAAGATAAGATAGACCATTATATAAGCACCGGTAGTAGAAAAAATGCAAGTAATGAAATAAAAGCGAATATAATAGCCAGAGTTAAAAGGTTAAACAATTACAAATTAAAGAAATTATTGGAATTTTTATCAATTCTGGATGAGGATTGAAAAGAGAATGACTTGGAAAAATATTAAATTTAAATTAGGAGGTGTAAAAAATTAAAGCCGTTTTTATAGCAATATCACCATATGATATTTGGCGTGATGCATAGTTTAATATGCAAGGCATTGTTTAATATGCTGAAATTAATTAAAATACAACGGAACGTGGTATCTGGTATTGCTAATATGGTGATAGTTTGTATAATGAAAGTATCAAACTTTTTACATGATGTTTGGTTTGATATCTTTTTTCTTATAGAAAGTAAACTTTCTAATCTGTGTATTCTAAAAATTCTAAAAAGTTCTAAACATCATGACATGTCGGTGCACCGACTATTTTCCAAACATAGCCGGGTATTTAATATTAAGGGCATAATACCCGGCTATATTTGATACTTCTGAAATCAAATCTGAAAACTTCTAAAGACAATGGAATCAAAAATAATTCTCTGATATAATAAAGGAGCAGATATGCAAGAAAAAGATATAACTCAAAAGATGCTTGAAAGACACAATGATGTTTTTTCGGATATAGTAAATGTATTGTTGTTTGACGGAAAGAAAGTGGTAGAGGAAGAAACACTTTTTGATGCCGTTACGGATAGTGCATTAAAAATAGACGGAAGAGTTAGGTTTCAAGACAGAGATGTTGCGAAATATTGGAAAGACAGTCAGATAAATATAGCACTTTTAGGAATAGAAAATCAGACAACACCCAATAAATTAATGCCGTTTAGAGTTATAAGTTATGACGGTACGGAATATGGTAAACAGTCAAGAACTGAAAATATTGATAAGAAAAAATATCCTGTAATTTCTTTAGTATTATATTTGGGGTTTGAACAGAAATGGTTGTACCCCAAAAATCTGCTTGGAATAATAGATGTTGATGAGAAATTAAGGCCATATGTAAATGACTATAAGATTAATTTATTTGAGATAGCATATCTGGACAGAGAAATAATAGATTCTTTTAAAAGTGACTTTTGGATACTTGCAGATTATTTGTATCAAATGCGGGTAAATAAGAATTATGTTGCAGATAAGAAGTTTATAGGTCATATAGAGGAATTACTGATGCTAATGTCCGCAATGACAGGAGATAAAAGGTTTGAGGAGATCATAGACGAAGCAAATGCGAAGGAGGTTGTGAATATGTGCGAAGTATTGGATATAGTTGAGGCAAGAGGAATAGAAAAAGGGATAGAAAAAGGAATAGAAAGAGGCAGAGAAGAAGGAATAGAAAAAGGTAGGGAAGAAGGTGCCGATTTAATAAGCAGGTTAAATATAATACTTGCTAAGGAAGGTGATCTGGACAAGATAATAAAAGCCAATACGGATAAGAAATATCGCAATGAGCTTTTAAAAAAGTACAATCTTTTAGGGGATTATGGAAAGTAAACATATTGATCAAAAAATCGCGATACCGACTTGGTACGCGATTTTTATAATGGTATTTAAATATTAAATTTGTATGATGAGCTATAAAAATTCACTGTGTTTTTTATGGCAATATGACCATAAGAAAATTGCCTATATGCACAGTTTTATGAAATAAATTTATTGAATACGCTAAAATTAATCGGAATACAACGGAACGTGGTATCAGGTATTGCCAATAGGGTAATAATTAGTATAATGAAACCATCAAACCTTTTACATGATGTTTGGTTTGATATCTTTTTTCTTATAGAAAGCTAGCTTTCTAATCTGTATTTTCTAAAATTCTACAAAGTTCTAAACATCATGACATGTCGGTGCACCGACTATTTTCCACACATAGCCGGGTATTTAATATTAAGGGCATCATACCCGGCTATATTTAATTCTTCTGAAAGTAAATGTATTGCTGTTTGGCGGAAATTAAATTTATATAAATATATGAATAAATACTTTGATGGGTTGATTTTCAACTCATTTTTACTTTTAAAATCTTGAATTATTATCAAATTATTAAGACGTACTATAAAAATTGTAAGTTCATTTTGCAAATGAAACATTGTACAATTACAGTGTTAAGAAAATCGGTTTGAACTGTGATAATAAATATCTAAATATCTTTAAAGTTTAAAACTAAAATTCAAATTGATACGGAGGTTTGTCTATGAAAAAATCAATTATTTTGGCAAGTGTCTTAGCTGTCAGTGTTTTAGCTGCCGGATGTGGAAAAGGCGCCGATAAGACAGAAAGCAAAGAAAGCAGCAGTGCTGTAGTTGAATCATCAAAGGAAGAAACTACTGCAGAGACTACAAAAGCTGAGAGTAAGGTGAATGAGGATGAATTAAAAGTCCCGGGGTATGCACTTGGAGAGATTCCTGAGGTTCCGGTTGTAGTATTGCCTCCACTTGGTATAGATGAGAATGCTGATGCAAAAATAAAAATGGACGCTACAAAAAGCCTTTCATCAGTGCCAGGTATTACAGTAACACCTGTTAAAGTTGAAAATGACCGGATTATAAGAGGTACAACATCGGTGCAGGTGGGTGAAAACGGTTCAGGACAGTATGCGGACGGAAATACTACGGTTCAGACCGAGGGAGACGGGTCCGGACAATACATTGACAGTGAAAAAGGAATTACTATACAAAGAGAAACCGACGGATCGGGACAATACTTGGATTCTAATAAAGGAATTACATTGCAAGTGGAAGCAGACGGATCCGGAAATTATTCAGATGACAGATATGGTATACATTTGATGGTAGATGCAGACGGAACAGGTTTGTATACCAAGTCGGAAACCAATTTAAGTATATCTGTAGATACTCAGTATGTAATATACAGAGATCAAAATATGGATATTGAAGTAAACGGTAACGGATCGGGAAGCTATAAGAACAAGAAAACAGGTCTCGGAATAGAGAATGACGGTAAGGGAAAAGCTGTTATTACATTTAAGGGTAAAGAGAAGGAAGTTGATGCAAAGCCGTTGGTTTTCTCATATAAACTGCCTTTACTCAGTGCGGTTCCTGCAGTGCCTGCAATAGAGGCAAACAGTATAATGATAACTCTGGATTCAGGAGTATTGTTTGATGTTGACAAATATAATATCAGACCTGATGCGGAGGAAACTCTAAATAATCTTGCAAAGATTTTAATAGAGTCAAATATAACCGATTTTGAAATAGACGGACATACCGACTCCGATGCGGATGATGCACATAACCAGACACTGTCAGAGAATCGTGCAAATTCTGTAAAGAGCTACTTACAATCTGCAGGTGTTACTGCCAATATTACTACAAACGGATATGGAGAAAGCAGACCGGTGGCAACAAATGAGACAGCTGAAGGAAAACAGTTGAATCGACGTGTAGAAATTATTATTCCGGTACTGTAAAGTTTGAGGCGTATGGTTAGACCATATGCCTTATTTTCTTGTTCAAACATTATAAATATAGTATTATAAGTATCGGTTAAAACATTAAGCTCACCTTTACAAGGCATTTTTATAGTACAGCATTTTATATATTATATAAGTATAAAATATTTGGGAGGCTGTTATGAAGCATATCGTAGTTGATTTGGAAATGAACAAAGTTGTAAAAGAGTATAGAAATCTTGGATGTACTATGGAGACTATTGAAATAGGTGCTATAATGTTGGATGAAAACTTTTAGGAGATATCATCATTCAGAACCTATGTAAAACCTGAGTACAATACAAGAATTACATCAATAGTGAGGGACCTGACAGGAATTACCTACGATATGGTTATAAATGCACCTAAATTTGACGAGGCAATAAAGATGTTTTCAAACCGGTGTCTTGGTGTAGATGATGCAAGAAATACAGCAAAGCTTTTCCATATTTTTAAAGATCGTGAACTGTTTGATAATACACTAAGTAAGATAGCGGAAGCTATGAGGCCTACAGATTTTGGAACATCTCTAGGCAGTCTGTTTGATTTGTCAAGTTTTGCTGTTGCATAATATTAGTGATGCCTACAGGTCTGAAACCTGATACAAGTTTTCTTGTAAGAGGATTCAGACCTTTTTGTGATTAAAGAAGGATGGACAAATGGAATTAAAGGAGCTGTTAGATTATATAAAAGAAAAACATAATATTGAAGAGTCCGACAGATGGGATAGCTCTTTAACTATGTCAAGACTGTGCCATCCTTTAACGGGAAAGATGATTGCGCTTCTTATAAAGGAGTGGAATTCCGATACCGGAAGATGGATGGAACATTGTGATTTGAAATATGAAGCAAGTTTATCTGACAGGATAAAAGAGTATATAGTTGATCCTTTGCGTATGCATGGTAGTAGTTGGATAGGCATATCATTTAATGATAAAACTGATAGAGATTATATATTTGAATTATTTGATAATGCGATATTGCAAGGCAATCCGTCTAAAGACACAGCTTTATCAGATACAGGTAAAAGTAAAACTGTATATACGGATACGCCTTTACCATTTGCAAAAGGGAGTGATTTTCTAAAGAAAAAGGAGTGTATCCCGGAGAAAATCACTGAAATGAGAAAACTGTATAGATATGATGATTATTCCGGACAATTAAGAGCTAGAAACTTCTATAGGCAGGCCAAGTTTATGGAAGATTATGAGGATGATTATCATGGGCAGGTATGTGATATTTCGGGTTATTTTACTACATACCATGATTTGAGTGATAAACAATTGAGAACTTATTTCACATGGAGAACTGAAGTTAGGAACGGCGTATATAACAAAACCTTTACATCCTTTATTTACCTATATATCTATGAGCTTCTTTGCGGCATAGGCAGTTCTTCATCTGTTGAGAGTTTGAACAAACTTAAAGAGTTTGAAGAAGAATTTATAGAAGGCGGTTTTTTAGAAGATAATACACAGATAAAAAGGAATTTACACAGATGGTATTTTGAGTATTTGCTTGTTAAAGGCTTTCCGGTGGATGAGGTAAAAAAATATATTGATAAAGAGATATTAGACAGAGATCATGCACTTGAAATTTTGAAAAAATCCGAAGATTATGAAGATATGGAAATATTTGATGCCATATGTTTTTTTGCCGGTAAGAGATTTTTAAATTCCGTAAGTATTAAAAAGGAAAGAGAGAAAAGTATAATTATATATGCCTATGTGTGGAAATATATATTAAAGAGCGGAAATATTGACGGCAAAAGTATATTTACACATTGCTTTGGGAGGCTGCAAAACAGAAGCATATATCCGTTATTAAATGCGGTTTATTGGAATGATAAAACAGAGGAAGATGCAGAATATATAGTAAACGGGGTGAGGTCTTATCATTGCAAAACAGGCAGGTGGAAGGAAAAATCTTATATAAGAGCATACTTTAATAAGAAGAAACTTGCATCTATAGTCCATGAAATTGACAGATTGATCAGAGATGAATTTAAGCTTGGATATTATTTGAAACCAAGTATTGAAGATACCCGGATTGCCACCATTATTGCATCTGCATTTAACGAAGCTCTTAAGAAAATAAAACACAATGAAAGAAACCTGATAAATATAGACTTTTCTGCATTAAAAAAGATTCGAAACGATGCGGAAATTACAAAGACAAGTTTGCTTGTAGATGAAGATTGTATACATTCTCAGGTGATAAATACAGATATAGTTGAAAAGGCTGATATACAAAATACTATCGAAAAGAATTCTATAAAATATAATGACGGTAATCAGAGTAAATCAGAAAACTTAGATTTTGATAAACCGCCGGAAATATCAGATAATATAAATTTAAAGATCCTAAAGTTTATTATTGCAGGAAAGGATTATAAAAGTCTGATAAAGTCAAATAATCTGTTTACATCAATTATTACCGACAATATAAATGAGACTTTCTTTGAAGATATAGGTGACAATATATTGGAATGTGAAGGCGATGAAATATATTTGGTAGAGGATTATAGAGAGGATATTTTGAATATCATAGGAGAGATATATGAATGAAGATAAAAAGGTACCTAAGAGAATTGCTCAAACATTGATTAATTCACTTAAGGGAGGTGTGGTTCCAAGAACAGGTTTGCCATATATTACAGTCGGCAGAAAAAACGAGATAGAGGCATTGCTGCATGATTTGGATATAGTGGCAGAAGGTGGTGCTTCATTTAGATTTATTGTAGGTAAATACGGTAGCGGAAAGAGCTTTTTATTACAGACTATAAGAAATTATGTGATGGATAAGGGCTTTATAGTAGCGGATGCGGATCTTTCGCCGGAAAGAAGGCTGCAGGGAACTAAAGGACAGGGGCTTGCCACATATAGAGAGCTTATAGGAAATTTGTCTACAAAAACAAAGCCTGAAGGTGGAGCAATAACATTACTTTTAGACAAATGGATAAATAATATTCAGACTGATTGTATAGAAAAACGTGGAGTATTACCGGGAAGCAAAGAACTTTTAGATGAGGTGGATAAGAAAATATTTACCGTAATATCCGGACTTTCAGAGATGGTCCACGGATTTGAGTTCGGTTCACTACTGTCTAAATACTATCATGCCTATATAGACGGGGACGATGAAACAAAGATGAAAATCGTTCGTTGGTTTAGAGGTGAATACAGCACAAAGACGGGTGCAAAAGAAGCACTTGGGGTTAATATAATTATCACAGATGAGGACTGGTATGAGTATTTAAAGCTGTTTGCTATGTTTTTCAGACTTGCGGGTTATAGCGGAATGATGATTATGGTAGATGAACTTGTAAATATATATAAGATACCTAATGCTGTTACCAGACAATATAATTATGAAAAGATGCTTACAATGTATAATGACACATTGCAGGGGAAGGCGAAATATCTCGGAATTATAATGGGTGCAACGCCACAGACATTGGAAGATAAGAGAAGAGGAATATACAGCTATGAGGCTCTTCGTTCAAGACTCTCGGAAGGTAAATTTTCAAAGCCGGGTATGAGAGATCTGCTCTCACCTGTAATAAGGCTTGAAGCACTGACTCCGGAGGAGATGCTTGTACTATGTGAAAAACTCTCAGATATGCATGCCGGACTCTATGGCTATAATAGGAAACTAAGTGATATAGAGTTGGATGATTTTATAAAACTTGAGTATTTTAGAATAGGAGCGACAGAAAATATTACTCCAAGAGAAGTTATAAGGGATTTTATTGAGCTTTTGGATCTTATATATCAAAATCCGGATTTAAAAATAAATGAACTTTTGGAATCTCCCGATTTCTCTTTTGCGAAGTCGGAGGCGGTATCAGATAATACCGATGAAAATTTTGTGGAGTTTACATTATGAACACGTATGAAAGATATGCTCCTTTTATAAGGGAATATATTTATAATTCGGGATGGCAGATGCTTAGATGTGTGCAAAATGCTGCTGCAGACGTTTTATTTAATACTGATGAAAACCTGCTTTTAACGGCATCTACAGCTTCAGGAAAAACAGAGGCGGCATTCTTTCCGATATTGACTTTGCTTGAGGAAAATCCTTCAAGCAGTGTGGGAGTACTTTATATAGCACCGCTAAAAGCTCTTATAAACGACCAGTTTTCAAGGCTGAATTTTATATGTGAAGAAGCGGATATTAAGGTAACAAGATGGCATGGTGATGTGACTCAGACCGGTAAGAGAAAACTGTTAAAAAAGCCTTCAGGTATTTTACAGATAACACCTGAATCATTGGAATCATTGATGATAAATAAGCATATGGAAATATCGTCTCTTTTTCATGATCTAAGATTTATAGTAATTGATGAAATACATTCTTTGCTGCGAGCTGACAGAGGTTTACAGACATTTTGTCTTATAGAAAGGCTTTGCAAGATGGCAGGATGTAATCCGAGAAGAGTGGGGCTTTCCGCTACCATAGGAAATCCGAGGCTTGCCGGGAATTTTCTTTCATCCGGAAGCAAGAGAAAAACATTGATACCTGAGTTTGATAGAGGAAAGGAAACCTGGAGATTATCAATGGAACATTTCTTTAATACAGAGCCGCAGGCTATTGATTATGAGGATACGGCAAAGGAGGTAAAAACCGGGTACGCACCGAAAGGCGCAAATCCCGGACTTGCTTATATATTTGAACATACAAAAGGGAAAAAGTGTCTGGTATTTACAAACTCAAGAGAAGAATGTGAGATTGTATGCCAACAGTTGAGACAGTACTGTGAGGTAAATCACGAATCCGACAGATTTTTAATACATCACGGCAATCTCTCAGCTTCATATAGAGAGAGTGCGGAAGAGGAGATGAAGGATGAGGATTCCTTGATATCGATATGTGCTACTGCGACACTTGAATTGGGAATTGATATAGGAAGACTTGAGAGAGCATTTCAAATAGATGCTCCTTTTACAGTATCCGGATTTTTGCAAAGACTTGGAAGAACAGGAAGGAGAGGAGCACCTTCTGAAATGTGGTTTGTGATGAGGGAAGATCACCCGGAGCCAAGAGCAATGATGCCTGAAATGATACCATGGTATCTTGTACAGGGTATAGCTTTGGTACAGCTCTATGTGGAAGAAAGATTTGTGGAGCCTCCAAGGCTTGACAGACTCCCATATAGTTTGCTCTACCACCAAACAATGAGCACATTAGCTTCAATGGGAGAAATGACACCTGCCGAGCTGGCATCAAGAGTTCTTAGCCTGTCTGCATTTAGAAGGATAAGTCGAGATGATTTTAGGCTTTTGTTGCTCCATTTGCTTAAGACAGATCATATAAACAGGACTGAAAACGGTGGACTTATAGTGGGGATTTCGGGTGAAAGAATTGTAAATAACTATAAATTTTATGCTGTTTTTCAGGAGAATATAGAATATTCCGTGAGAACTGATTCACAGGAACTTGGAACTGTTGTGAGACCACCGGAAAGAGGAGGTAAAGTTGCAATTGCAGGTAGAGTGTGGATTGTGGAGGAAGTAGATCATAAAAGAAGAGCAATATATGTAAGCTTGGTAAAGGGAAATATTCCGGCTTATTTTGGAGATGTTCCGGGAGATATACATACTCATGTACTGGAGAAAATGAAAGATGTACTCAGTTCATCAGATACATATATGTATTTGATGAGTCATGGTAGATGCAGACTGGCACAAGCCAGAGATTGCTCTAAAAAGGCCGAGTTGTCAAATAAGCCGCTAATACATCTTGGAGGGAATATGTGGGCTTTATTTCCATGGCTTGGAAGTCATGCGTTTTTGGCACTTGAGAGATTTTTAAAGGTACATTGTGCAAAAGAACTTGGACTTAAAGGTTTAAATCCCTCAAGGCCGTATTTTATACAATTTACTATGAATGTAAGTGAAAAAGAATTCTATAAGATAGTCAGCGAAAAAGCGGCAGAGGAAATAGATTCTATGTCTTTGGTTTATGAAAAGGAAGTACCTGTATTTGAAAAATATGATGAATTTGTTCCTGAAGAACTTGTAAGAAAGGGTTTTGCCTATGGAGTACTGGATATAGAGGGGATGAGAGAGCGGGTAATAGGTTGGAAGGATAAAGTAATTTGATGAAATACTGCAAGTGATGGAATATAAATATAATTTATGGCTTTTAATATAAAAAAATGTTATCTTAATATAAAGTAATAAAAGGCGGATATAATAATGATAAAAGCGGTTTTATTTGATATGGACGGTCTGATGTTTGACACAGAAAGACTGTATGGAAAAGCATGGCAGAATGCGGCAGTATTACAGGGATGCAAAATAAGTGATGAGGCTATACTTAAGATAAAGGGCGCAAACAGAGCATTGGTATATGAGATTTTGAGAGCTGACGCAGGCGATGAATTTGATATAGAAAAGGGCAGGGATGCCAGAGAGGAATATATTGTTTCTCATATAAGAGAGCATGGATTGACAAAGAAAAAGGGACTTGATAATTTACTTAAATATTTGAAGGAAAACAATATTAAGGCCTGTCTTGCGACATCAACTAAGAGAGAGATAGCAATAAAATATCTTAAAATGGCAAATGTATATGACTATTTTGATGATTTTACCTGTGGTGATGAGATAGAAAACGGTAAGCCGGCACCGGATATATTTTTAAAAGCGGCAAACAAGGTGAAAACGGATATAGGTGAAAGCCTTGTACTGGAAGACTCTGTAAACGGGTTAAATGCCGGAATTGCAGCAGGTGCAAGAGTGATAATGGTGCCTGATACAATAGAACCGACAGATGAAATAAGATCAAAAGTTGATGATGTAAAGGTTGACCTTGATGAAGTAATAGACTGGATAAGTAAGGAAATAGAAGTATAAAATGAAAAATGAATTTTTATAGTACTTTGATAGAAGTCTACAATAGCTTTTATAAAATAGTTGCATAGCATATATAAAAAATATATAATTGTACTTAATAAAAAACATATGGAGGGATAATATGGTAACTACAGAGACAGTAACTATTAATGTGCCCATAGGTATGTCAAGGTATCTTGTCGCAATAGATCCTGAGTCTGAGCTTAGAAGAAATGCTTTGCTTTTATATCCATATATATATAACCAAACAATATCACATGGACGAGCAGCAGAAATCTTAGGTATCAGTAAGTCGGAATTGATTACGATTTATGATAAACTTGGATATTCATATTATGATTTTATACAAGATGATTTGGAAGAAGATATAAATACATTTAAGCAGTTAAAAAGTATAAGGTCACGACTATGATTGTGGTTTCTGATACAACGCCGTTGATTTCTCTTTTAAAGATAGACAAGATATGGTTATTGGAAAAGCTGTTTGGAAAAATATTTCTGCCGGAAGCAGTGTTCAATGAATTGGTAGTAGACAAACGTTTCCATGAAGAAGCACAAATAATTAGAAATGAAAATTGTATTGAAGTTAGAAAAGTATGTAGTCCGGAAGCGGTAGATATTCTTAGGAGAGCTACAGGACTTGATGTTGGTGAGAGTGAAGCGATAATTTTAACAGATGAGTTAAATGCAGATGTACTATTAATGGATGAAGCGAAAGGGAGAGATATATCAAAACAACTGGGACATAAAGTGATGGGTACCATAGGTATAATTATGGTGGCTTATGAGGAAAATGTGCTGACATCTGAAGATGTAAAGGAATGTATTGAACAACTGAAGAAATCCGGAAGACATATAGGGCAAAGGTTTTATAATATGCTTCTGAGCAGGTTGGACAGTTAGTGTTTATAATAGTATCAGTTGGATGGATTTGAGAGGAAGGGATTATTCCTTCCTCTTTTCGCAGTATGACGTTAGATAAAATAAAAGTAGTGTTGTTTTGATATAGAAAAAGGAAAGATGCCGGAGATGGAAATAGGAAGCGGAATCATAAAATGAAAGATAAAAAGATAAATATCCAATATATTTTATTACAAGGGCTATATTGGATGATGTTTTGCCCAAGTGCCGGGTTTATTGCGTTTTATTTACAGGGCAACGGATTTGGCAATAGTATGATAGGTGTTATTACAGCTGTATTTTGTTTGGTGGCAGTAATATTACAACCTATGGCGGGGAATTTATGTGACAGAATAAAAATTCTTACATGGAAAAGAATGATTATATTATTAGGATTACCATATGTACTTATATGTATTATGCTGTTTATTGTAAAAGAGAGGTGGCTGATTGCAGTTTTGTTCGGCTCGATGTATATAATAGCAAGTATATATTTGCCGATGATAAATACAGCACTGTTTGCATATGAGAGAGAAGGGATAAAACTCAATTTTGGAGTTGCAAGAGGAACAGGATCCGCTATGTATGCAATTATGGCGCTGCTTATCGGTAATATGGCACTTAGATTCGGGACAAAAATAATACCTGCCTCAGGCCTTATAATTATGGCCTTATTATTATGTGTAGTAAGCACAATGCCGCCCACAAAGAAATCTGCATTGGAGAGTGTGGAATATGAGCAAACAAATGTAATCGGTTTTATAAAAAAATATCCATATTTTTCTATAATGCTTTTGGCGGTGCTTTTTATTTTCTTCTCACATAATATTATAGGGACATACCTTTTGCAAATTGTACAGTCTCTTGGCGGTAACAGCAGTAATCTTGGAACGGCAATGTTTATTCAGGCAGTAGTGGAGATTCCGGTTTTGTTTACATTTTCTTTTATTATGAAGAAGATAAAAGTGGGAAATCTTATGATTATTGCATGTGCAGGGTATATATTAAGAGCGGTACTTTATTTTGTGTCAGTTAATATCGGAATGATATATATTACTCAATTTTCACAGATATGCAGCTTTGCAATAATGGCCGCGGCTTCAGTATATTTCACAGGAACGGCAGTAAGAGAAGAAGATCATGCAACCGGACAGTCGTTTATGTCAGGAATGATGTCGGCCGGTACGGTGCTCGGTTCATTATTTGGTGGAGCCATACTTGACTATATGGGAATGAGAGCACTTTTGAGTGTGAATATACTGCTTAGTGTTATAGGAACCGGGATAGCGATATATTCGGTGAGAATGATGAGAATTAAGAAAAATTTTAATCAAGTATAAGAATAATAAAATAAAGCCGGGTAGTAAAAGTGTGGGCTACTTGGGTATAATACTAGGCAAGTTTAAAATGAAGCTTAAATGATTATGAGAGGGAGTAAAATTGGAATTTTCAGTGTTAATGTCTGTTTATATAAAGGAAAAAACCGAATTCCTGGAAAGAGCGTTGGAAAGCATATATAATCAGACGTTAAAACCAAAGGAAGTAATATTGGTAAAAGACGGATTACTGACCGAAGAGCTTGAAACTATAATATCTAAAGAGATAAGAAAGTTTAATGAAAGCAATATAGATTTTACATGCATACAGTTGGAAAAAAACATGGGACTTGGAACAGCGTTACAAACAGGTCTGGAAAAATGTTATTGTGACTATATTGCCAGAATGGACAGCGATGATATAGCGGTCAGTGACAGATTTGAAAAACAGGTGAATTATATAAAAAAGAACCCTCAAATATCGGTTGTAGGCGGATATATAAATGAGTTTATTGAGGAAGGTAAAATAATAAGAACAAAGACAATGCCGCTAAAGTACAAAGAGCTTTATAAGTACGGAAAATATAGAAATCCTTTAAATCATATGACAGTTTTATTTAGGAAAAAGGACGTTATTGATTCCGGCGGATATCAGCCTATGAAGGGACTGGAAGATTATTATCTTTGGAGCAGAATGCTTGCAAAAGGATATAAAATATCTAATATAGATAAAGTATTGGTAAATGCAAGACTTGGAGATTTTTCAAACAGAAGAGGAGGAATTGGGTATTTCCTTACATATGTTAAGCTTAGAAAAACTCAAAATAAGTTGCATTATACCAATATACTTGAATTCATCATAGGCGTGATGTTTACGGCAGTAATTACTTTAGCACCGAACAGTATAAGAGGCGGATTGTATAAGGTACTTAGAAAGTCCGGTTAGTAAAGCATTTCGGTAAAAATGCTTTTATATAAAAGTAAACTATGCTATAATGTCAGACGATTATATACATTGATCAAAGAGATTGATATAAGGAGAGAAGTATGATTATTACAAAGACCCCATTTCGAGTAAGTTTTTGTGGTGGTGGAAGCGATATGGCTAACTTTTATGAAAAATATGGTGGATGTGTACTTAGTACATCTATCAATAAATATTGCTATATTTCAATTCATCCATATTTTAATGAGAATCAAACATTACTTAAGTATTCTGAAAATGAACTTGTGGATGAGATTTCTCAAATAAAACATAAAATTTTTAGACAGGTTCTTGGTGATATGAATGTTCATGGAGTGGAGATAACATCTACAGCAGATATTCCGGGAGGAACCGGGTTGGGGTCATCAAGTACCTTTACTGTAGGGCTTTTGAATACACTTAATTGCTATAATGGAAAGTTTGTTTCAAAGAACAAGCTCGCTGCTTTGGCTTGTGAAGTAGAGATTGAAAGACTTGGAAATCCGATAGGAAAGCAAGATCAATACGGTGCAGCACTTGGCGGTCTAAACTTTATAAAATTTAATCAGGACGGTTCTGTATCACATGAACCGATAATGATGGAGGGAAAGACATATAAAAAACTTCAAAAAAACCTGCTGATGTTCTACACAGGTACAACACGTTCTGCAAATACTATATTGGCGGAGCAGACAAAAAACATAACTTCAGAGGATAAGGCTAAAAATCTTCTCAAAATGTGTGGACTTGCAAAGGATATGAAATCAGCTTTGGAAAGCAATGATATTTCATCATTTGGAAAAATCCTTGATGAGGGATGGCAGCTAAAGAAAGAGTTGGCGTCAGGCATTGCAAATCCTGCAATCGATGAAGCTTATGAGATTGCTATGAAAAATGGTGCTCTAGGCGGAAAGCTTTTGGGTGCCGGTGGTGGAGGATTTCTTCTGTTCTACTGTGAAGAAGAAAAACAAGAACAGCTTAAGAAAGCCATTGGACTTAAAGAGCTGGATTTTTCATTTGAAAGAGACGGAACCAGTGTAATCTATATCGGAGATAAATATTGGAATTAAAGGAGAGATTATGAAAGTATTAGTTGCAGGTGGCGCAGGATTTATAGGTAGTCACTTGATAGACAGTTTGCTTGCAGAGGGTAATGAGGTAGTATGCATTGATAACTTCTTTATAGGAACAAAGAAGAATATTGAGCATTTGATGGACAATCCGAAGTTTAAATTCTATGAGCAAAATCTTTGTGACAGAGAAAAACTGGAAGCTGTATTCGAAAAAGAAGGCTTCGAGTATGTATTTCATTTGGCTGCAAACTCAGATATTCAAGCAAGTGCAAATGACCCCTCAATAGAGTATGAAAATACATACTCAACAACATTTGAACTTCTTCAAGCTATGAGAAAGTATGGTGTAAAGAGATTTTTCTTTGCTTCAACATCTGCAGTTTATGGAGAGAAAGAAGGAAAAAATGTATCTGAGGATGAGCCGAATCTTCGTCCTATATCATATTACGGAGCGGCAAAGCTTGGCTCGGAAGCGCTTATATCAGCCTACAGTTATATGAATGATATAAAGGCGCTGATATTCAGATTCCCAAATGTTATAGGACCAAGACTCACACATGGTGTTATATTTGACTTTGTAAAGAGGCTTAAGGATGACCCAAGTCATTTAAGAATACTCGGAGACGGAACACAGTGTAAACCTTATATTTATGTGCTTGACCTGGTAGAGGCAATAATGCAGTTTAAGGATGTGAAGGATACAGGAATCACACTTTATAATCTTGGAGTAAGCACACAAAGTAGTGTAAAGACAATTGCGGATATAGTTGTAGATAAGATGGGGCTTACAGGTATACCTTATGAATATACAGGAGGAAAAGGTGGATGGAAGGGGGATGTTCCTAAATTCCAGTATGACCTTTCTAAAATTCATGAGGCCGGATGGAAAGCAAAGCATGAGTCGGATGAGTCGGTAGCACTTACTGTAGAAAATGTATTAAAGATGAATTAGAGGTGAAAATGGATTATACAAACAGTATTAAAGACTATATTGCTCTTGAAATAGAGACATTAAAAAAATTAAATGTAGAAGATATTAATAAGGCTATGAATTTGATGGATGATACCAGAAAGGCGGGAGGAACCATCTTTGTATTCGGTAACGGTGGAAGTTCCGCTACCGCATCACATTATCAAAATGATTTCAATAAAGGTGTAAGTGAGTATCTCTATAAGAAGGGAGAACCGAAGTTTAAGCTCCTTTGCCTTAATGACAATGTTGCTACAATGATGGCGATTGCAAATGATATCGGATTTGAGGAAGTTTTCAGATTCCAGCTGGAGGGAGTTATAAAAGAAGGAGATATTGTTATGGCAATCTCCGGAAGCGGTAATTCTAAGAATGTCTTGAATGCAGTAGAGTATGCCAAGTCTTGTGGTAACAAGATAATAGGAATTACAGGCTATGACGGAGGTAAGCTGAAGGAAATGTCAGACGTTTCTTTATGCGCTGATGTAATGAGTATGCAAGTAACAGAAGATATACATATGATTTACGATCATCTTATCATGAGTATTTTTTATAAAACTTTAGCAGGTAAAGACCATTTAAGAGTGTAGGAAGAGAAGATGGGGAATCTTTTTTTAACATTATTATTGATTGTTGGAATTGTCGTATTGGCAATTCCTCAATCTGTTTTCGGGACAATAAAAAAAACTATGCCGGTACTGCTACTTTTAGTAGCAGTATTTGGTATAGGATTTTTTATAAATAATCAAACGAATAGTGAAATTAAAATAGTAGCAAGCAATGACCAAAATGAAAAGGCAGAAGGAAATGAAGTCTTTTTAAAAGAAGTGATTGTAAACGGAGAGAGTAAGAAGCCGGCAGATGTTTTTTCAAAAGGATGGATTGAAAAAGACGGAGGACTTCTTTGGAGAAGCTATGACAGAATAGACGGGATGACAGACAGTATACAGGCTAAATTCCAAAACGGTGAAGATGTAGTACTTGTACTGAAACAGAATAAATGGCAGGGGAAGGCTAGAATTATTTCTGTACAAGGGGATCAAGGATTTGACGGATATACAAATAGCGAGTCTGAGAACTGGATGAACTTTGAAGTAAAGTTAAATACAGGTAGTGGTACATTTTTGACCAGAAAAAATCTTGCATCTTTAGCTGTTATAGTTTGGATTTTTTTAGTTGCTATATCATTAATCTGTAAAAGGTTCTTTCCTGAGCAAAAAAGAGAGAATAAGGATAGACTTATCGGATTGGATCTTTTGAAGATAGTTTCAGCTTTTATGATAGCTGTCATTCATGCGTCCAGTGGGGTGTTTAATAATCATGAACTTGGCAGTCTTATTTGGAAAGAGGGACTGATATTAAATGCTGTTACAAGATTTGCAGTACCAGTTTTTTTAATGATATCAGGTGCACTTTTATTAGGGAAAAAGATAAGCTTAGAAAAAGCGTTGAAAAAAGCTGTCATAGCAGGTATTGCCCTTTTTGTTTGGAGTTTTGCATTTATATTTACCAGAAAAATACTCTGGAATGATGGTAATGTGGTTTACGATACTATAATGATTTTTTTCAATAAAAGAGTATCAGGACACTTGTGGTATGGATATTTGTTGATTTGGATTTATCTTTTTTCAC
Source organism: Lachnoanaerobaculum sp. OBRC5-5 (assembly GCF_000296385.1). GTDB lineage: Bacteria > Bacillota > Clostridia > Lachnospirales > Lachnospiraceae > Lachnoanaerobaculum. The sequence continues at coordinate 1,599,501 of NZ_JH815185.1, read as the reverse complement.
CAATATTGAATGTAATATACGAATCGCTTTCAAATAAACTGAGAATTTATTTTATTATACTCGGATTATTAGTTCCAAGTACAGTCGATGGTATTATTAACTATTTTTCGCTGGATGTTCAGCTTTTGCAAAATTCATTCTTTATTTATATGAATCTTGGTTATATATCGGTGTTATTTATTGGCAGAATGATTTATGAAAACAAGGAAAAAATTTCTGTAATTTTAGGTGGTATAATTTCTGTTGTTGGCTTAGTACTGACAATCCTTTTAACAGAAGGGATTTCCGGGCGTTTGGGAGTGTCTACACATACATTCTTTAGTGAGTTGGAGATTGGGAATGTAATGTATGCGTTTGGTATAATGCTTATAGCATGTAAGCTAAGCTTTAAAGGTGATAATACATTTATAAAAAATATAATTATTAAAGTATCTGAACTGGCTATGGGAATTTATTTTTCTCATGCGTTAGTAATGTGGCTGATAGGAGATACTATATCAATTAGTGGAATTACATTTAAAATTGATAATTCGGTTCCGGAGTGTCTGCTTTTTGTAGTTATAATTTTTATTACTACAATTATTATGATAGCACCGCTTGCAAGTATTCCATATTTTAAAAAGCTTGTTAAGATATCATAGGTGGTAGAGGATGAATATATTTATAAATAAAATAAAACAATATCAGTTTATGTTTAGTGAACTGGTAAAGCGCGATTTCAATAAAAGATATAAAAGATCCGTCCTTGGTATACTTTGGAGTATGATTGCACCTTTGTTCCAACTTATCGTTATGAGCTTTGTGTTTGACAGAGTCTTTGGAGACAGTATGGAGCATTATACTATATATATGTTTGCAGGACAGCTGATGTTCAACTACTTCAGAGAGGCTACAGACAACGGTATGCAATCTATTACATCAAATGCCGGTATAATAACAAAGGTAAATGCACCGAAGTATTTGTTCCTTATATCAAAGATAATGGCTGCATCGATAAACTTCCTGCTTACACTGGTGATATTTTTCATATTTGTGATAGCATATAGAGTAACAATCACCTGGAAGTTTATATTCATTATCTTTCCAATTATATGCTTGTTTGTACTTATAGTAGGTACAGGATTGATATTGTCGGCGATGTTTGTGTTCTTTAAAGATGTACAGTATCTTTACGATATATTTACACTCGCCTTGATGTATTTTACAGCGATATTTTACGATGTGAAGATATTTGAAGGAAGTATAGTAGCAAAGCTTATTTACTTGAATCCGGTATTTGTATATATAAACTACTTGCGTGAGATTGTATTACATAATAATATTCCATCTTTAACATATCACTTGTATTGCATTTTTTATGCACTGCTTATTCTACGAATCGGTATGTGGATGTATAAAAAATACAACTACATGTTCTTATACTACATTTAGAGAGGTAAGATTATGAATATGATAGAAGTAGATCATGTATCTGTTACATATATTCTGGGAGATATTAAAGAGCTGTCATTAAAGGAGTTCTTTATCCGAAAGATACATGGGGAAGTAATTACAAAAGAATTTAAAGCACTGGATGATATAACCTTTCATGTAGAAAAGGGTGAGTTGCTTGGTATTATAGGTTCAAACGGTTCAGGAAAATCAACCATATTAAAAGTGCTTTCAAACATAATGCCTGCTTCATCAGGTAGTGTGAAGGTCAACGGTGTGGTGGCACCGCTTCTTGAATTGACAGCCGGATTTGATGATGAAATGACTGTGAAAGAAAATGTTTATCTACGTGGTGCACTTCTGGGTTACACAAAGAAATTTATTGAAGATAAATATAATGAAATCATAGATTTTGCCGAGATAAGAGAGTTTGAGGATGTAGCATTCAGAAAGCTAAGTTCAGGTATGAAGTCTAAGATAGCGTTTTCACTTGCATCATTTGTAAAACCGGATATACTTATATTAGATGAGGTATTGTCAGTAGGAGATATGTCTTTCAGGGCAAAGTCGGAACAGAGAATGAAGGAACTTTTTGACAGTGGAGTAACTACTATTTTGGTATCGCATGCTATAGAGCAAATCAGAGAGATGTGTACAAAAGTATTATGGCTTGAAAAGGGTCATATGAGAGGATACGGTGAAACACAAGAGATGTGTGATGCCTATGAAGCATATATGAGAGGTGAGCATGCCTAAGGTTACGGTACTTTTACCGGTATATAACAGTGAAAAGTATATTAAGGAAAGTATAGACAGTATCATAGCACAAAGCTTTACAGATTGGGACATGCTTATATTGAATGAGTATGGTTCAAGTGAGAAATGTACCGATATAGTAAAAGAATACGAAAAGAAGGATGCCAGAATAAGAGTCATTCAAAATGATAAACGATTAGGTCTTGCAGAGTCACTGAATCTTGGTATGAGAGAAGCAACCGGTGAGTATATAGCTAGAATGGATGCGGATGATATATCAAGAAAAGACAGATTTCAAAAAGAGATAGATTTTCTGAACTGTCATCCAAATGTGGCTGTAGTAGGTTCGTATCAGCATCACTTCGGAACAGATATAGACTGGATACATAAGCCGGCGACTGAACCGGCACAGTGCAAGTGTAATGCTGTTTTTTTCTGTGACCTGTGTCATTCCACATTGATGTTAAGAAAGAGTATTTTCATAGAAAATGATTTGTATTACGACAATACATATTTGGCGGAAGATTTTGAACTGTGGAGTAGGGTGATTGACTTTGGTGATATTGCCAATATTCCTGAAGTACTTGGAGAGTATCGTGTAGGTGAAGACAATATCACATTAGAGAAGAAGTCAAGGCTTCATCTGGAGAGTGGTAGAATAGTAGCAAAAACATTGAAAAGGACTATAGATCTTGAGTTTTCAGACGATGAGAGTGTACTCTTTGATAATTGGAAGAATGATTATTTTGAGATAAAAGATAAGAATAAGAAGAAAGAAGCCTATAGGTTGTTGAAAAATATTCTTATAAGGATTTATGAGAAAAATAGAGAAGTAAACTTTTTTGATGATTATGCATTGCTTAGGTCTATTCGTGCGAAATGGGCATGGGCAAGAGGAGGAGAGCCATTCAATAGAATGGTTGATGTTGAAGGTGGTATTGAATCTATCTTTAGAATAAAATATCCGAATCCATATATAAATCGCTTTTATTATTTTTGGAAAGAGAATAAAGGTATAAAAGCAAAGGTAAAAAAGATTTTTAAGAAAATAAAAGAATTATTCTAGAAGGGAGAAAGCCATGCTGTTAAGTATTATTGTGCCGGTATATCAGGTAGAGAAATATCTGAAAACTTGCATTAAGTCAATGCTTGATTGTCATGGCTTTTCTTATGAAATAATACTTGTAGTGAAGCCTTCAGGAGATAAAAGCGAGCACATTGCAAATGACATACAAAAAGAGTATTGTGACATGGTAAGGATAGTTAATCAAGATGGAGACGGACTTTCGAATGCAAGAAATGTCGGATTAAGATATGCAATTGGTGATTATGTGGCTTTTTTTGACAGTGATGACTATATAGATGCTAAAGCATTTTCTGATCTTATGCAAAGCTTGGAGATTAGGATGCCTGTAGATGCGGTTATCTCAGATTATTATATAGTTGGGAACTCAAATAATATCTCACAGGTCGATACTATTGAAGGTGAAGAACTTATATGTGATAACGGATATCTTGAGTTATTCCTTAAAAGGAGGAGAAACTACTGGAATGTGTGGCAGTATATCTTAAGAAGAAATTTTCTTCTTGAAAATAAGTTGTTGTTTTTGGAAGGAGTTTATAGTGAAGACATTGAGTTTGCCACCGGAGTCATTTTGACGGCAAAGAGGTTTGCCTTCTATGGTAAACCATATTATTACTATAGGATTGGCAGAGAGGGCTCGCTGGCCAATAAAGTTACATTAAAACATGTTGTTGATTTGATGGATATTCTTAAAATAAGCATGAACAGAGTGAATAGTAGTGATGTACATTTTAGGGATGTTATAAGAGATAAACTTTCATTGCAGTACATACTTTCATTTGTAATGATTTTTGATATAGATAAAAATGAAAGGAAAAAAGCAAAGGCTATAGTGGAAAGCAAAAAACTTTTATATAAAAAAAATAGAAATAGTCTTTTTAAAAAAATGATATTGAAACTTGGAGTCTTAAACGGTGCAAGGATTTTAATGTTAGTTAGGATGTTAAGAAGAAAATTTCTCAAGATACACTAAAAATTTTAATTTAAAAAGATATAGGAGGAAATATGGATAAAAGAGAACCTTTAGTTTCTATTGTAATGCCTATCTACAATTCGGAAACATACCTTGACGAAGCAATACTTAGTATTATTCATCAGACATATAAAAATTGGGAATTGCTTATTATCAATGAGTTCGGATCCAATGAAGAGGGTAAGAGGATTATAAATCGCTATGCCGCTATAGATTCCAGAATTAGATTGATTCAAAACAGTGAAAGATTAGGTATAGCCGAATCGTTAAATGAGGGTCTTAGACAGGCAAAAGGTGAGTATATAGCACGTATGGATGGTGATGATATATCACTTCCGGAGCGAATTGAAAAACAGGTTGAGTTTATGGAGAGTAATAATGATATTCTCCTTTGCGGTGTGCAAGTAGAAGTTTTCGGATCGGAGAAGTGGGATTGGAAATTAGAAACAGACCCGGCTCGGATTAGAACGGATGCACTGTTCTATTCTCCATGTGTACATCCTACTATTTTGTTTAGAAGAGACGTTATAAATAAATATAATGTTTTTTACAATAAGGATTATAAAGCATCTGAGGACTATGATTTCTTCACAAGGATTTTGGAATTCGGAGAAATTGCGAATTTAAAAGAAGTTCTATTTAAGTATAGACTTTATGGTACAAATGCAACTTACATAAATAACAATATCGGATTTAAAATTTATAGTGATGTTATGGAAAGACATTTCCATAAACTGGGAATTGACTTTTCAAGGAAGGAAGTAGATCTATTGTCGGTACATTACTCATTAAAGGGGCTTGAGGGAGTAGAGGTACTTGAGAAAATGGTAGTATTGGATCTTCTTCTAAAAAAGATATTTTATGTTTTGTATAATAAAGATAAGAAGTTTGCTCCGTATCTTTTCAAGACATTACACAGACGTTTTAAAGAAACATATGATTGGTTGGATAATACATGTAAGTATTTTGACAAGAACAAGGCGGAGAGTATATATAAAAACTCTGTATTCTATCATGATGAGTTCTATGTTCAGACCAAGTTTGCAAGTAGCAAACCAAAAGTTTCGGTTTTGCTCCCTATATACAATAGTGAAAAATATATTGCAGAAACGCTATGGTCATTATTTGAGCAGACATTCAGTGATTTTGAGGTACTTGTATTGAATGAATATGGGTCAAGTAAAGAGGGACTTGAAGTTGTAAAAATGTTTGAAGATGATCGTATTCGTATTATTCAAAACAAGGAGAAACTTGGTCTTGCCGATTCATTGAATTTGGGTATGAGAGAAGCAAAAGGAGAGTATCTGGCAAGGATAGACGGTGATGACTTGGCAAGGAATGATCGTTTTGCTTTGCAGGTGAAGTTTCTTGATAAGAATAGAGCATATGGTTTGGTTGGTAGCCTTCAGCACCATTTTGGGGTTAATACAGATTATATTCATGATGTACCAAAGGAACACAAAGATATTCTTGCAGGACTTATATATGATTGTTTAGTATGTCATTCTACTATCATGATGCGGAAGAAAGCCTTTATTGATAATGATTTATTTTATGATAAGGCTAAACAAGCAGAGGACTATGAACTGTGGACCAGAGCTTGTAAAAAATTTAAATTCTACAATATTCCTGAAATACTTGGTGAGTATAGAGTAGGAGAAGATAATATTACAAAAGGTAAGTTGGCGGCACTTTCAAAAGAATCAGGAGAACTTGCCGGTAAAAATATAAAGGAAACGCTTGGAGTAGAAGTACCGGCTACACATATACCGTTTCTTTCTGGATGGATTAACGAGTTTGAGTCTTTAGATAAAGAAGCTTATAAAAAAGAGATAGTATTAGAACAAAATATTTTGGAGCAGATGTGGGATGCAAATAAGAGAATTAAATATTATGATGCGGACGCATTGCTTAGAGTAATAAATAAGAGATGGAGAAATATTACCAATACATGGGAATATAATAGTGACTTGGGCGAGATATTGCCTATAGATAGATTGTTTAAAGTTTATGATATCTCCGGGAAAAGAATACAAATGGTCACGGATAGCAGTAATACTAAGACAGAAAAGGTAAGCTTTAAGGAAAGGATAAAGGATATACTCAGATTTTTGTATACGCCTTTCAAACATGGTATACAATATAGAATCAGAAGACAATTATGGGATCTTGACGGTCATCTTCACGAATCTACTTATGATATAAAAAAAACGGTATGGGATATTGAGGGTAGAATAAAAGAGTGTATCATGGAGAATATAGGAAATGATAAAGAGTCGAATAGTAGTGAGAACTTATATGAACGCCTAAATGACTTGGAATTAAAGATGAATACTATGATGGAATTCATGGAACTTAAGCTATCGGCTCAAGAAGTAAGAATTAACAGTAATATAGTAAAGTCTAAGGATAGTTTGAGTGAGCAGCTGGATACAAGGGTATGGAAGGCAGAGACTAACTTAGGTGAACAGCTGGATGCAAGAGTATGGAAAGCAGAGAGCAACTTAGGTGAACAGCTGGATGCAAGAGTATGGAAAGCTGAAAGCAATCTTGGACAGCAGATTGATGGAAGAATATGGAAGGCAGAAAATAATATATCTGATTATATTGGTAGTCAAAATAAATATTGTGAGGATGAGTTTTTGAAGTTGCATAGGCATCTGGACTTTTCATATTCGGATATTTTTGTTTTATTGGATAAAAATATTAAAAATACTTCAGGAGCTATAGAATTGGATACTAAATACCCTGTTGCGTATGAGAGTAATGATTATCTTGTACCGCATGGTACAGTGCGCGATGATACTAGATACCCTAGGTTTATACATGCTTGTGAAATGTATTTTAAAGATAGAGAAAAGTTGGCATTTGTTGACTTGGGATGCTCAAGTGGAGGAATTGTACTTGATGCTCTGCTTCGTGGCCATGAAGCTGTAGGGCTTGAAGGTAGTGATGAGTCTTTCAAGCAGCAGAGAGCACAATGGAGAATAATACCTAAAAATCTGTTTACTTGTGATATAACAAAACCGTTTACCTTGAAAAAAGATGGTAAATTGAAAGAATTTGACGTTATATCTGCTTGGGAAGTACTGGAGCATATAAAAGAAGAAGATTTACCTGTTCTTCTTGAGAACATAAAAAAACATCTTAATACCGGAGGTATTTTTATAGGCAGTATTGCAAATTGGGACGACATAGATGAGGAAACCGGTGTTAACTGGCATGTGAATTTGCATCCATATGAATGGTGGAGAGATAGATTCGTTGAAGTAGGATTTGAAATTATTACAGAGGCTTTTTCACCGTACGATCTTGCTAGAGGGACTATAAATCCGCCACATGTATATGAATTACCATATGATGATTTTGATTTAAACAAAACATTTTATATAGTAGCAAAGAAGCAGGATAAAGAATTATGAGCAGCGAAAAAAGAAATGGATTAATAGGTATGAGAGTCATTGCCACTCTTGGTATAGCTCTTTATCATTTTGAACTTAGTTTTCCGTTTATAGAAGGAAAGCAAATTATGTTAACTGCATATCTGTTTGTAGAATTTTTTCTTGTAATGTCAGGTTTTTTTATGGCAATGACATTATCAAGAAAAGTAAAGGCTTTGCATAGAGTCATGATAGACAGATTTGTTCGTCTATGGCCTGCATATATAATGGGACTTATTTTGCTTCCTGTTGTGTATGCAATAACATGGTTTAACGGTGACTATGTAGCATGGCTAAAAGATGGTTCGCATTTCAAATCTTATACAGTAGAACTTATTATGCTTCAATGCACAGGTTTAAGTGGACTTAAATATATAAATGGTCCAGCATGGTATGTTTCGGCAATGTTTATTTGTACGCCGATAGTATATATTGTGGTTAGAATTAAAAAGATAGGTGGAGTTTTAGCAGCAGTACTATCAGCTATTATATATTTGTTAGCATTTTATTACTTGAAAGATCCGGATATGCCGATGGAAGGATTTATTTTTGGCTATATTCCGGCACCACTGTTTAGAGCATCGGCAGGTATGCTTTTGGGTGTAGCATCATATAGTATTTTTGATACTTTAAAATTAGTTATAGAAAGAATGCCGAGTATAGTAGCTACTTTTTTTGAGGGGATATTCATTTGTTGTATTTTTAGAATGTGTTATTTTAGACAAAGCAGCTTCATCAATTGGTTAATATTGATTCCTATAGTAGGAATTATTATTTTAATGATGGCGGAAAACAAAGGTATATTTTCAAAAGTATTGGGATCAAAGAAGTTAGACTATTTTGCAGAAATAAGTTATGCTTTTTATATTATGCAGTCATTTTGCAGTAATTTTTTATCTTGTTTTTTGCCTGATATAAAGCAACCATATTCTACATTATTTTATTTAGCATTAAATTTTGGTATGGCTGTAATAGTACATGAAGTTTTTGAGAGGAATATTTCGCATTTCTTAAAAAAATTGTATTATTCTAATGTTAAAGTTTAAAACTAAACAGATAGAATTAATTGGTAATAATTACTGAAAGTTATATTGCTTAATTATAAATATTAGAGAGGATTAATAATGAATAGTATCTATTTAGTATTATGGTTTGCTCTGGTTGTTTTAAATCTAATACTATTTAAAGGTGAAAAAAATAAATTATTATATTCAGCAGTGTTTGGAGTTATTATCACCGTGGTAGTAATATGCATAAATATTTTCTGTTTATTTCCATCAGATTATATTACAATTAGAGCATTGAATGAAAAGGAAGTATCTGCTGAGAATACATATATAACTGTACAAAATATAAAAGATAAGAATGATAATATTTTAGGATATAAAGTATCAGATGGAAAATGGCTGGACACAAACGGTGGACAAAGATGGGGCGGAGTATCTGTCACTGGAATTACAGACTCAATTACAATAAAATTCCAAAAGGGCAATAGTAGAAAAATTAATTTCCATGCTACAAGATGGGGGGGTAAAGTTGCTATTAGCTTTAACGGTTCATCTGAGAAAATTGTGTCAACATATAAAGATTCAGATAATGATGTTGTGTCTGTGATGTTGCCAAATACAGGAAATATAACAAAACTAGATTTTATAAATATACTTTTGTTATTTATAGAGTATTTTTTACTGGAAGTGATAGCATTTTTACTTTATAAAATTAAAGATAAAATTATATTGTTTATAAAAAGATATCAGTATGAGTGTATAGCTGTTGTAATTGCATTTGTGGGATTTGTCATCATGATGTCACTTGGGAATTATAAATCTACTTGGATGGATGATTCTGCAACAATGGGGATAGCGGCAAAGAACAGAAGCCTTGGAAATGTAATAGAGACTATTTTAAAAGAAGAGTCTACTACACCACCATTATATACAATTGCATGGCACTATTTCTCAAAATTGATTCCGGTTGGTGTAGAAGCATTGACTTTGTGGGCTAGGATGCTTTCGATTATAGCAAATACTTTAGGATTTTATGTTGGTGCCATAGTTGTAAGAAAAGGTTGGAATAAGTATGTCGGTATTATTTTTGAGATGCTTTTGATAACATCTAACGCATTGATAGTGAATTCGGGATTTGCAGTTAGGTCATATGGTTTTATGATACTGATGTCTCTGTTTTTGTTATATGTTATTATCAGAAGATTTGAAGATGGCATAGATAGTAAAAATAAGATAACAGCACTTTATACGGTCGCTATTTTGGCAATTTGCTATACTCATTATTTTGGAATTTTGACTTGTTTAGGTTTTTTCCTATATGAATGTTACCTATTCATAAAGAAAAGATACACATATAAATTTATTTTTTCATATATTGTTGCAGGGGCTGTATATTTGCCATGGCTTATTGTTAACTATATTATAACCAGAGAGCAATGGGGAAGTGTATTTTGGATTAGTCCACCTAATTACAGTAGTATTATAGCTATAGTTGTATGGCTTTTATCGTCTCAAGAGTTGGTAATGCTATGCTTGACGTTGGGGTTCTTTATAACCTTATACAAAGTAAAAGAGAATAGAGTTGATATAAGTCTAAATATAGCATTGATAATAACTATTGCAGTAGAGATAGCTATAGTGTTTATATACTCAAAATATATAAATCCGAAGTCTTCTGTATGGACACATAGGTATTTTCTTAATTTATTACCATATATGCTAATTATAGCAAGTTTTGGACTTGTTAATGTAGTTTCCTTTTTTACTGAGGATAAAATAAAAAAAGCAGGTTTTGTATATACTGTTTTAGCTTTCTTGATATTTGTAAACAGTAATGTTGTATTTCGAGTAAAAGGTGATATGGAAGGAATGTTTTATCAACCGTATAGAGAGGCGGCAGAATACCTTTTAAATCAGCCGGATGCAAATTCTCCGGATACGTTAGTACTTATTAGTTCAGTGTATTCTACAGGATGGGACTATTACCTAAGTCATAACGGAAAATTTGAACCACTAAGTTATAAAAAGAATTTTGATGGATTAGATATACAAAAATATACAAAAGTTTATTTGCTGGATATTCATGTAAAATTAGATGATAATAACAGAAAAATACTTGAGGATAACTTCCATCAGATTAGTCAAGATGAGAAGTCTACAGTACAGACCTATGTTCGTAATTAATAAAACTTACAATTCTCTAACAGTAAGGTGTTTTCTTGATTATTGCGATTTTTTATGATATTTTATTGCTGGTGAAAGATTACATTGAGATTTAGAGTTAAATTTAAAAAAAGGAGTGCATATTGTTATGCAGGAGAGATTATGATTATTGCGCAGACACCATTTAGAATGTCCTTCTTCGGTGGAGGAACAGATTATGAAGGATTTTACAAGGAGCATGGAGGGGCAGTTATTTCAACTACTTTTGATAAGTACTGTTATACAACTGTTCGCCACTTGCCGAGATTTTTTGATTATTCAAATCAAATAACATATGGAATAATTGAGAGAACTAAGACAATTGATGAAATTCAGCATCCGGCAGTTAGAAACATCATGAAATATTTGGATATGCACGAACTCAGAGTAGTGTATGAGGCTGATCTTCCGGCAAGATCCGGACTTGGTACAAGTTCTTCATTTGCAGTTGGTATGTTGAATGCTTGCTATGCATTAAAGGGTAAATATGCTGATAAAAGAAAGCTTGCAGACGATGCGATTTATATAGAAAGAGTTCTATGTAATGAAGCAGGAGGTATTCAAGATCAGATAGCGGCATCGTTTGGTGGGTTTAATAGAATAGACTTTAGAGATGACGGATATACTGTTACACCACTGGTATTTTCTACAGATAGAAAGAAAGATTTGAATGACAGATTGATGCTATTCTTTACAGGTTTTTCCAGATTCTCAAGTGATATTGCCAAGAATCAGGTGAAGGCTACAAAGGATAAGACAGCAGAACTTTTAGAGATGAAGGCATTGGTTGACGATGTTCAAAAGCTGCTAGTATCTAAGGCTGATTTGAATGAATTTGGCAAGTTACTTGATTATACTTGGAAACTTAAGAGAGGTATTACATCAGATATCAGTAATAACGATATTGATATTTTATACAAAAAAGCATTAGACGCAGGAGCAACAGGTGGAAAGTTGCTTGGTGCCGGTGGAGGTGGTTTTTTGTTATTCTATGTAGAGCCGGAGTATCAGGAAAATGTGAAAAAGGCACTTGAAGATTTGGTTTATGTTCCTTTTGAGTTTGAGAATGAGGGAACAAGAATTATGTATTTTAGACCTGAATATTTTGATTTAGAATCTGTTAAGGAAGGTTCATAAGAAAGGAGTAGTATGGCTACAAAAGCATTAATTACAGGAATTACAGGAATGGTTGGATCTCATTTGGCTGATTTTCTTTTGGAAGAGACAGATTGGGATGTTTACGGTGTATGCAGATGGAGAAGCCCACTTGACAATGTAGATCATTTGTTGGATAGGGTAAATAAGAAGGATAGGGTATTCTTTGAGTATGCTGACTTAAATGACCAGATGTCACTATATCGTGTTGTTACAGAAATCAAGCCGAATTATATTTTCCATTTGGCTGCACAGAGCTATCCTCAGACCAGTTTTACAGCTCCAATAGATACTTTAAATACAAATATACTTGGAACATGTAGATTACTTGAAGCGGTTCATGCAGCAATGGTTGCTGATGATAAGTATAAGCCGGTGATTCATGTTTGTGCATCTTCAGAAGTGTTTGGAAAGATTCCGGCAGATAAGAAACCTGAAGAGGGCATAAATGAGGATTGTCCTTTCCATCCTGCTTCACCATACGCTATTTCAAAGGTTGGAACAGATCTTGTTGGAAGATATTATGCAGAAGCATTTGGAATGACAGTAATGACCACAAGGATGTTTACTCATACAGGACCTAGAAGGGGAGACGTTTTCCATGAGTCCACATTTGCAAAACAGATTGCTATGATTGAGGCAGGTATGCTTCCCCCAGTTGTAAAAGTTGGAAATCTAAAATCACTTCGTACATATGCAGACGTAAGAGATGCGGTTAGAGCTTACTATATACTTGTAACAAAGAATCCTATAGCGGGAGAGTATTATAATATTGGTGGAAGGTATACATGTGAAGTAGGTGATACTTTAGAGGCACTTATTAATATGTCACCTATGAAAGATCAAATCAAAGTGGAGGAAGATCCGGAAAGACTTCGTCCTATTGATGCAGATTTACAGGTTCCGGATTGCAGAAAGTTTACTGCTCATACAGGTTGGGAGCCGGTAATTCCATTTGAGCAGACTATGGAAGATCTTTTGAACTATTGGAGAGATAGAGTAAAAGGTGGACATGAGTTCTTGACAAGATAAAAATATGGAAATGTATTAGTCACGTACTGATACATTTCCTTTGTTTGCATAAAATATACAGTAGGAATAGATGCTGTGAGTATCGTAGTTGTATAAAGGAGTAATAATGAAAATAGCTGTTTTAGGTGCAGGTGTATCCGGTTTAAGTGCTGCCAGAATGTTACATGATAAGGGTCATGAAGTTGTAGTTTATGAGAAAAATCCGACAATTGGCGGACTTGCAAGAAGCCGCTATGTAAACGGAATGTTGTATGATCCACATGGAGGTCATATCTTAAATTCAAAACATAAAGAAGTAATGGACTGGGTATTTTCTATCTACCCAAAGGAGAATTGGAAATATACCGATCGTAATGCTAAGATTTTCTTTTCAGGCAAGTATGTATCATATCCTTTTGAACTTTCACTTTGCGAATTGGATGCAGACGATGCAGTGGATTGTGTTCATGATTTTGTATTGTCACAGATGGGGCCTGAACCTGATAACTTCAAGGATTGGTTGACATGGAATTTTGGTAAGAGTATTGCGGATTTTTATATGATACCATACAACGAAAAAATTTGGGCTTATCCGCTCGAAGATATGGGAACAGGATGGATGAGAGGAAAGATGCCTCTTCCAACTAAAAAAGAAATTATTCGTTCAGTAATTTTGAAAGATCCGAAGGAAAGAAAGATGCCGCATTCATCATTTTACTATCCACTTCACGGTGGTATTCAGTCTATGGTAAATGCGATTGGTGAGGGATTAAATATACATACTGATTTTACAATCAAGTCATTAGAAAAGGTGAATGAAAAGTGGAATATAAACGGTGAAGGAGAGTATGATAAAATCATCAGCACTATTCCTCTGCCTGAGCTCCCGCAAATCATGCAACTTCCTGATAAGATTGTGGAATTGATAAAGGGATTAAAGTATAACAGCTTGACAACAGTGTTGTTTGATTGCCCAAAGACAGATATTACTTGGCTATATATACCTTCACATGATTATAAGTGCCATAGAGTAGGGTATCAAAGTGCATTAACTCCATATGCTAATCCTGACACAACCAGAGGTTGTGGTGCGCTCGAAGTGATAGGTACAAGCTTCAAAGTGACTGATGATATAGTAAATGATAATACACTACCAAAAGAACTTGGTTTTGAGAAGATTTTAGATCAGCAATTTTCAGAGTATGCATATGTTATTCATGATAAAGCATACGATACAAATGTAAACGGAATCAAAGAGTACTTTAAAGGAGATTCTTCATTTAATCTTCTTGGAAGATGGGCAACATGGAATTATAAAAATATGGATTTATGTATGCTTGATGCAATGGAACTTACTAAGGATCTGTAGAGGTTGTTATGTACTGTATAATTGGAGCAAATGGATTTTTAGGATCATATATCCTAAAATCCATTTTGAATAAAACACAGGAAAGAGTCGTAGCTTGTTGCCGAGATATTTCTTTAGTAGGAGATACACTAAAGGATGAAAGAATCACATGGAAGAATTTAGATATTTGTGATTTTGATGCTGTAAACAGTTTTTGTAATGAGTATAAAAATGAAGATAAAAAGATTGTATATCTTGCAGCATATCATAATCCGGACTTAGTTGAAAAAAATCCTAGAATAGCTTGGAATACTAATATTACCGCATTATCTTTCTTCCTTAATGCAATGGAAAATGTCAGTGTATTTTATTATCCGTCATCTGACAGTGTTTACGGGAACAGTATAGATGGAAAAGTATTTAAAGAAGATGATAAAACAAATCCTGTAAATACATATGGAAAACAAAAAGCTTTGGCAGAAAAAATAGTAAATACATATGGATACCAAGTAGTACGTTATCCCTTTTTGATAGGAACAAGTCTTTTGTCAGCAAAGAAACATTTTTACGATTATATTGTGGAGAATTTGAGATCAGGAGACGGAATGGATATGTTTAGTGATTCATATCGCTCAACTATTTCATTTAGACAGGCTGCAGATTATCTTGTGGATTTGATTGAAATGGGAGATAAACATCCGGTAGTTAATATTTCGTCTGATAAGGCCTTGTCAAAGTATGATGTTGGTATAATAATTGCCGGTAAACTTGGTGTAGATAAGAACTTGGTTAGAGCCATAAAGGTAGAGGACTCGGAAGGAATTTTTGTGGCAAAGAGGGCAAGTTCGACAATAATGGATAATAAGTTATTGAAATCTATATTTAAATTGAATGAAGTAAGCTTGGAAATTTAGGAGGAATTGTGGAAACAAAAGAATTTAAAAATGTCTCAATCATTCTTCCGACATTGAATGAATCTTTTTCATTCAATCAAACAGTTGATATTATATTGGAAGAATGTGAACATAAGGATATTAAAGAGTTTATTGCAGTAGTTTGTGATCGTACGCTACCTGAGAGTATAGAAGCTATAAAGAAATCTCAAAGGGTTTGTGAAGAAGTTGGGGTACCACTTCACATTCTATATCAGAAGAGACCGTTTGCAGGAGGCGCAGTTGCCGACGGATTTATGAAAGCCACGGGAAGCCATATACTTATGATGGCTCCTGATTTGGAAACGGATCCTCATAATGTAAAAGATTTTATTTTAATGGGTAAAAGATATCCAAATGATATGGTTACGGCATCAAGGTGGTTACATAAGGGCAGCTTTGCAGGGTATAGTAAAGTAAAGCTTGTTTTAAATTTTTTCTTTCAAAAGATGTTTGCTGTTTTCTATGGTGTAAAACTTACAGATATTACATTTGGTTACAGGCTTGCTCCGACTAAACTTATGCAGAGAATAAAATGGGAGGAGTTAAAGCATCCTTTCTTTCTTGAGACAGCATTAAAGCCTATACGATTAAAGGTTAAGATACATGAGATTCCTTCAAATTGGGCAGCAAGACAAGAAGGTGAATCACAAAATTCACTTCTTCAAACTTTTAAATATTTAAAGATTGCTTTCAAAGTGAAATTTGAAAAGAGAAGTGAGTTGATCAATGATTAGTAATCTTTGGAAAAAGTATAAAGAAATATTTTTTTATGGAATATTTGGTGTAGGAGCTACAGTTATTAATATAGCTTCATATCAAGTGTTTGCGAAGATATGTGGGATTCCTTATTTAGTCGCAAATGTGTTAGCATGGATTTTGGCATTTATTTTTGCATTCATTACAAATAAATTATTTGTATTTGAGAGTAAAAGTTGGGGTAGGTCGGTAGCTATGAAGGAGTTTTTGGGTTTTTTGTCGGCAAGACTTGCTACAGGAATCCTGGATACGGCTTTGATGTGGGTTTTTGTAAGTGTTATAAGGATAGATGATACCTTATCAAAGGTTATTATTAATATTCTGGTAATTGTTATAAATTATATTGCAAGTAAGTTTTTTATTTTCAAAAGAGAATAGTAAAATAGGTGTAATTTGTATAAGAAAATACCTTTTTACTTTTTAGAAAGTGTAGATATGTTAATAAATATTTTAGAACCTGATTTTACATTTAATGACGATAGAGGAACTTTAGTTCAACTTGTACATGAAGGATATAAACAAATGAATGTGGTGACATCAAAAAAAGGTGTATTTAGAGGAGGTCACTATCATAAAATGAACAGGGAAGTTTTTTACATTATATCCGGACATTTTAAGTTTACAGCTGAAAAAGACGGTGTGGTAGAAGAATATGATTTTAAGGCTGGAGATATGTTTGAGGTGCTTCCATATGTTGTACATAGTTTTGATTATTTGGAAGATACAACACTTGTCGCCATGTATGATAAAGGGGTAGAATTGGCTGATGGAGGAATGGATAGCTATATCCTATAGTAAAAATGAAGTCTAAATATTATGCATTAAATGGTATAAAAGGTATTCTTGCTATTGCTATAGCATGTATATATCATATTGCTACAATTGATTTCCCATATACACTTACTCGTCCATTTGGTGAGGTGAGTTGGATTGAATGGGTTTACAGTAATGGGGGGAGTTTTGTAGAGTTTTTCTTGGTATTGTCCGGTTTTACATCATGTTTGGTATATACAGCAAGAATAGATGATGGAGAAAATTTTTCTACTTTCATAAAAAAGAGATTTTTTAGATTATTTCCATTAATTTTGTTTAGCTTAATTACTTCACTGATATTGGATGGTATTTTTTTTGCACGATTTAATCATCCATTTTTCAAAGATGGAAGTACAAATACTTTTGTATCGTTTACATTAGCAATATTTGGTATGAGTGCAATAGACAATGGAATACAGAGCTGGAATTTTCCCGCTTGGTCAATAACTGTTTTTTTAATTTGTTGGGTTATATTTTATTTTGTTGTTTTTTCAACTAAGCACAATAAGGATTTAAGAGTATGGTTGATGACATTGATTGTATTTATAGGACTTTTTATACAATTCACACCATCAAATACTGCGATGTTTTTGTTTAATAGGGACATGTCGAGAGGATATATATCTTTTTTTAGTGGTGCAATTTTATGCCATATATATCAGATATTTAAAGATAGAGATAAGAATATACTCGCATTAGCTTTTGTCATTTACCTTATATTGATCTATATTTTATCTTTAGCACATGTACAAATTGGGAATTTAACAGTATTTACAGGAATGTTTTTATGGCCAATTTTAACATTTTTTGTACTGCATTTAGAAATCTTAAATAAATTCTTTTTATTAAAACCATTACAATTTTTAGGAGATATTTCATTTCATATATATCTTATGAATTATACTATCGAGATAATATTTTATTTATTATTGGATGGACTAGGACTTATTCGTGGAATGAAATCTATACCATTTTATATATCATACATATTAATTCATATTATTGTTGCGTATTTAGTAATGAGAGTTTTAAACATTGTAGAAAAGAATATTAAGCTTAGACTAAAAAGTAAAACATAATTCTACTATGTCAAAAATATTATAATATTAGAGAGAGTATGCTATGAAAGAAAGTATTATTAGAATATTAGAAGAGTTGTTGGAAAGGTATCCTGAACTGAAAGAACAAAGAGATAATATACTTGCTGTATATAAAGTTTTGGAAGAATCTTATGTCAATGGAGGTCAGCTTTTGGTAGCCGGAAACGGTGGAAGCGCAGCTGATTCTGAACATATAGTAGGTGAGCTGATGAAAGCTTTTATAAAGCCTAGAAAGTTACAAGATGATTTACAAAATAAGTTGAAAACTGTGGATGAAAAGCTCGGTACTGTTTTAGCTGATAATCTGCAGGGGGCGTTGCCTTCAATTGCGGTAACAGGACATGTGGGGCTTTCAACCGCATATTTAAATGACTGTAATCCTCTACTTTCATTTGCACAGCAGGTCAACGGATTCGGAAGAGAGGGAGATGTATTTCTTGGTATATCCACTTCAGGAAATTCAGAGAATATACTTTATGCATTGGTTACAGCCAAAGCAAAGGGTATGAAAACTATAGGACTTTCAGGCAGAGACGGCGGAAAGATGAAGGAATTTTGTGATGAGATTATCATTGTTCCGGAGAAGGAAACGTTCAAGATTCAGGAGCTACATTTACCTGTATATCATGCTTTATGCTTGATGCTTGAAGAAAGATTTTTTTAGAATGAGATATGGCGCTACATTCAAATGTGGGCGCCTTTTTTAGTGTATTGACACAGATATATTTAGGTATTAATATTAGTACATAAATATGTACAGATTTTTCAAAGGAGTGTTTGTTATGATAGCATTGAAAACAACAGATATTAGAAACAACTTTAAGAAAATCAGTAATCTTGTATGCACAGGTGAAAGAGTTTTGATTTCACGTCCAAGTAATAAGAACATTGTCATATTGAGTGAGAGCGAATATAATAAGCTTGAAAAAGCGGAAAAGAATAATGAGTATCTGGCAAAGATAGCTGAATCAATAAAACAGCTTGAAGAGGGGAAAATTGTTGTTAAAACAATAGATGAGTTAGAGGATATGGCTGAATGAAAATAACTTTTACAGAAAATGCAGATTGATAAACGTGGAGATCAAAATGAAAGTTGTATTATTAGCAGGCGGACTTGGAACAAGAATTTCTGAGGAAAGCCATTTGAAACCGAAGCCAATGATTGAGATTGGCAGTCAGCCGATTTTATGGCATATTATGAAGTATTATTCAACATTTGGAATTAATGAATTTGTTATTTTGGCAGGGTATAAGCAGAACAAGATAAAAGAGTATTTTGCAAATTATTTTGTATACAATTCTGATGTTACATTTGATATGAAGCATAACAATATGGAAGTACACAGAAGAAATGCGGAGGACTGGAAAGTTACAGTGCTTGATACAGGTCTTAATACTATGACAGGTGGGAGAATTTTGAGAGCAAAAGAGCATTTGAAAGATGAACCTTTTATGCTCACATATGGTGACGGAGTTGCAGATGTGGATATAGACGCACTTTTAAAGTTCCATAAAAGCCATGGAAAGACTGCAACAATAACTACGGTAAGCCTGGCGCAGCAAAAGGGTGTACTGCAAAAGGAAGAATCGGGTCTCATTACATCTTTCAGAGAAAAGAGCGAAGATGATTCTGCAATTATAAACGGCGGCTTTATGGTGTTGAATCCGAATATATTTGATTATATCACAGAGGGTGACGCTACTATATTTGAGCAAAAGCCTATGCTACAGCTTGCTAAGGATGGCGAACTTATGGGATTTGAGCATGACGGTTTTTGGCAGTGTATGGATACACAAAGAGAAAAAGAAAAATTGGAAAATCTTTGGGCAAGCGGAAAGGCCCCATGGATGAGGTGGACTGAATAAATGAATTTTGAAGAGTTAAAAGAGTTTTATGGCGGTAAAAAAGTACTTCTTACAGGGCATACAGGTTTTAAAGGTTCCTGGCTTTCTAAGATACTTATAATGTGTGGTGCCAAACTTACAGGTTACGCGCTTGATCCACCTACAGATACAAATATTTTTGATATTTTAGGTTTGGAAACAGAGATGAACTCCGTTATCGGAGATATAAGAGACCTTGAACATCTGAAAAAGGTTTTTGATGAGGTAGAGCCGGAATATGTAATCCATATGGCGGCACAGCCTATAGTTAGAGATTCCTATGAAAGACCTGTATACACCTATGAAACCAATGTAATGGGTACTGTAAATATAATGGAATGTGTAAGACTCTCTAAAAGTGTAAAGAGTTTCTTAAATGTTACAACAGATAAGGTATATGATAATAAAGAGCAGGATAAGGGATATGTCGAAACCGACTTCCTTGACGGTTATGATCCGTATTCCAATTCAAAGTCTTGTTCAGAACTTGTTACACATAGTTACAAGAAGAGTTTTTTAAATGCTTTACCTGTATCTACAACAAGAGCCGGAAATGTAATAGGTGGAGGAGATTTTGCAAAGGACAGAATAGTTCCTGACTGTGTAAGAGCTGCAATATTAAAAAATCCCGTTATAATAAGAAATCCGAATTCCATAAGACCTTTTCAGCATGTACTGGAGCCTCTCTTTATATACCTTGATATAGTTATGAGACAGGCACAGGACAGAGAGAGGTTTGAAGGTTACTTTAATGTAGGCCCTGATGACAGTGATTGTGTAAATGCACAGACTTTGGTAGAGAGCTTTAAAAGAGCCTGGGGAGAAGGGTTTGATTTCAAAATTCAATCAGACGGCGGTCCTCATGAGGCAGGTTTTTTAAAACTCAACTGCGATAAGTTAAAGGCGGTATATGGATGGAAGCCGAGACTGGATGTACATGGAGCCATTGATTTAAGTGTGGAATGGTATAAAGCATGGAACAATGGTGAAGATATGAATTACATTACAGAAAGTCAGATAAGATCCTACTTAAAGTAGGATATAGTTTGGAGGAAAGATGTTCGAAAATAAGACACAGGAAGATGCTCGTAAAGAGATATTGGAGTTGGTTAAGGAGTATCATGACAAATTCCACAATATAAAAAAAGAATTTAAAGAAGGAGACAGAATAACTTACGCTTCAAGAGTGTACGACTCCGAGGAGATGGTAAATCTTGTAGATGCCTCTTTGGAGTTTTGGCTTACAGCCGGAAGATATTTTGATGAGTTTGAGAAGGAATTCGGAAAGCAGTTCGGTACAAAATACGTATCACTTGTAAATTCGGGTTCAAGTGCAAACCTTCTTGCATTTATGACATTAACTTCACCACTTTTAGGTGAAAGACAGGTCAAAAGAGGTGATGAGGTCATTACTGTAGCATGCGGATTCCCAACAACAGTTACACCTATTATACAATACGGTGCGGTACCTGTTTTTGTTGATGTTACAATACCACAGTATAATATAGATGTTACTAAGCTTGAAGAAGCTTTGTCACCAAAAACAAAAGCTGTAATGGTGGCACATACTTTAGGAAATCCTTTCGACCTTGAGTCTGTTGTGGCTTTTTGCAAGAAACATAATCTTTGGCTTATTGAGGATAACTGTGATGCACTTGGAAGCACATATGTTATAGATGGTGAGAAGAAGTTTACAGGTACCATCGGAGATATAGGAACATCAAGTTTCTATCCTCCACATCATATGACTATGGGAGAGGGTGGAGCTGTATATACTTCGAATCCGCTTTTAAGTAAGATAATGAAATCCATAAGAGACTGGGGAAGAGATTGTGTATGCCATTCAGGACAGGATAATATGTGTGGACACAGATTTGACCGTCAATATGGTGAGTTGCCTTTAGGTTACGATCATAAGTATGTTTACTCACATTTTGGATACAATTTAAAGCCTACAGATCTTCAGGCGGCAGTCGGAGTGGCACAGTTAAAGAAATTCCCCGGCTTTGCTCAAAGAAGAAGAGAAAATTACAAGAGATTATATGAGGCACTAAAGCCGGTAGAAGATAAGATTATACTTCCGGTTCCTGTAAAGAACGGAGATCCAAGTTGGTTCGGTTTCCTTATTACATGTAAAGAGGGTGTTGAGAGAGCAAAGCTTGTAAATAAGCTTGAGTCAAACGGCATCCAGACAAGAATGCTCTTTGCGGGAAATATCACAAAGCATCCATGTTTCGATCAGATGAGAGAGACTAAAGAAGGATACAGAATTGTCGGAGAACTTACAAATACAGATCGTATTATGAATGATACATTCTGGGTAGGTGTATATCCGGGAATGACGGATGAAAAAATTGACTTCATGGCAAAGATGATTATAGAAGGTGTAAAATAAAAATCGGCTGAAATATCATAAATTATACATGGTATTTCAGCTTTTTTGTTTAAGTGAAAGTTTATCAACACCATTCCCATATTTGCTATGCAACCTTAGATATGATATAATAATGGAAAATGTCGCAGAAAGTTTTGTGTTGGGAGAAAGTATGCTAAACGAAGAGAAAATAAAGCAGATGACGGAATTAGCATTATTAAAAAAGAGGAAGGGCGAGCAGATGTTTGAGATAGATAATTATTTCAAAGAGGATTATGTGGGTAAACAAATGCTTAAGTCCTTTTTTGTTTATACCTTTTGCTTTCTTCTTATAATTGTTTTGGCCGTTCTTTACAATTTGGAAGAGTTGATGTCCAGTGTAACTACAGTCGGAGTGTTTTCGGTAGTTTACATTGTTATATATATATTGGGATTGATTGCATTTGAGCTTATTACATATAGATTTTTTTCAAAAAAATACGATGAGGCGCAAAGGAGCCTTAAAGTCTACAATGACAGATTGAACTATTTTGAAAAAAAATTCGAAAACAAAGATAAGACACCAAATATCGGAGGTTAGAATGCTACAGCTATATGTATTTAGAAACAGCCTGAAAGGTTTCTATGCAAAATATCATTCCATAATAGATAAGGGAATTAAATATATAATATTATTTACAGCTATGATGCTTATAAGTATAAATCTGGGTTATCAGAATAAAGTCTCTGTGATACAGGTTCCTATTGTATTATCTGTAATAGGTGCTTTTCTGCCTTATATGGCGGGCGTATTAATAGTGGCGGCTTTTTTAATGATAAATCTGTTTACGGCATCCTTTGAGCTGGCATTACTGGTAGGTATAATACTGATACTTACATTATTTTTGTACTATGGATTCGGTAAGAGAGACAGTGTTCTTTTGATTCTTGTACCGATACTCTTTGCCGTGAAGATACCGTATGTTATACCTCTTGTGGTAGGACTTATGGGAAGTGCGGTAAGCATTGTTCCTATTACAGCCGGAATACTTATATACTTTACATGTATGTTTGCGAGGCAGAACATAGGTGTTTTGACAAATACACAGTCCGTAGATATTACACAAAGATATTCACAGGCAATAAACGGTATATTTTCAAATAAAACTATGCTTTTATTTATAATAGTATTTGCTCTTACCACTTTTATAGTGTATATGGTGCATAAGCAGAATATGGATTATGCATGGCAGATAGCCATTGCTGCCGGTGCTATTACAATTTTGATCGGTATATTTGCCGGAGATTTTATTTTTGATATATCCACTCCTCTTTTGGACTTTATAATAGGACTTGCAATATCTGTGATTATTGCATATGTGTATAATTTCTTTGTTTTCTCGGTAGATTACAGCAGGTCCGAATATGCCCAGTTTGAGGATGATGATTATTATTATTTTGTAAAGGCTGTTCCGAAGATTACGATTACAGCCGCAGACAAGAAGGTACAATCGTTCAGTACAAAGGGAAAGAAAAAGAATAACAAAAATAATGGGGGTAGTGAATGAACATAATCACGAGGCTGATGCGTGATGGGCTTTCATATTTTCCACATATAGATGTACTCAATATAATTGAAATTCTGATTATTGCATATATTGTATATGAAATAATGACATGGATTACAAAGACCAGGGCATGGACCTTGTTAAAGGGTTTGCTTATTATATTGGGATTTACAATTATTGCATATATATTACACTTTGATGTTATATTGTGGATTCTGGGAAGGATTGCAACCATTGCGGTAACTGCGCTTATTATAATTTTTGCGCCTGAGCTCAGAAAGGCTCTTGAGCAGCTGGGAAATAAAAATTTAATGAAGATTTTTGCTTTTGACAATAAAGCAATTACAGACGATGTAGGCGAGAGTACGATAGAAGAGCTTGTTAATGCGGCTTTTACAATGTCAAAACCGAAAACGGGAGCTTTGATTGTTATAGAGAGAAAAGATAGTCTTGTAAATATAGAAAAGACCGGAATTTTGATAAACGGTATTGTATCAAGTCAATTGCTTATAAATATCTTTGAACATAACACCCCTCTTCATGACGGTGCGGTGCTTATAAGAGGAAATACAATTGTGTCGGCAACCTGTTATCTGCCTCTTTCTGAGAATATGAGAATCAGTAAGGATCTTGGAACCAGGCATAGAGCCGCTATCGGTATAAGTGAGGTTTCGGATTCCATTACCATAGTAGTATCTGAGGAGACCGGAAGGGTTTCTGTGGCACTTGGCGGAAATTTGATAAAGGTAAATGACAGTGAGGAACTGAGAAAGGAGCTTTCCGTTTTACTTGAGAATACAGCGGAGGAGAAGAAGAGCTCTTTATGGTCAAAGTTGTTGAAAGGAAGAGGTAATGAAAAAGACAAATAATCTTGTTTTGAAAATCAGCTCTTTGGCTATAGCATTTTTTGTATGGATAGTTGTAATAAATATTTCAAATCCGGTTGTTACAAGATCTCAGACGGTTAATCTTGAGGTTTTAAATGCCAATGTTATTACCGATGCAGGTAAGACTTATTCTTTAATGGGAGGAAATACGGTAACTGTAAGTTATGAAGTACGTTCAAGAGATGAGAGCAAGATTTCGGCGTCAGATTTTAAGGCTTCAATAGATCTTGGAGATATGTATGACATAACGGGTGCTGTACCGATATCTGTTGAAGTGTTGAACAATAAAAATCTGATTTCAGGTGCGGTTACTTCAAAGCCGAGTATTGTCAGAATAAGTATTGAGGATTTGCAAAGAAAAGAATTTACTATGACTACCAAGATTACCGGTACTCCGTCGGACGGTTATTCTGTGGGTGAGGTAAGGCTTGATAAGAATACGGTGGCGGTCACAGGTCCGGTATCAGTTATCGGACAAATAAGTAAAGTCGGCGTGGAGATTGATGTTGACGGAATGGACGGTAATGTAACCGGAAAAGCCGAGCTGAAGTATTTTGATGCCAACGGTAATGCTTTTATAATATCCGACAGTAGAGTAACCAAGAGCTTTGATACGGTAAATTACAGTATCGTAATGTTAAACGGAAGAACTTTGGCATTAAACTTTGAAGTAGGTGGAGAAGCGGCCGAGGGTTATATATTTACAGGTGCTGAGAGCAGTACAAAATCCATACAGGTACGTGGACAGCCCGAAGTACTTGAAGGACTTGACGCTGTAACGATACCTGCAACGGCGCTCAGTGTCGAGGGAGCGACAAGTGATGTGATTGTAGATGTCGATGTGAAAAATTTCCTTCCGGAAAATGTATCGGCAATGGGTGATACGAATATCAAGGTGACATTGAAAGTAGAGGCGCTTGATAAGAAGTCTGTGACTTTGACAATAGGTGATTTGGAGATAAAGGGATCAAGAACCGGAGTTTCCACAAATATCATTCCTGAGAGGATAACTGTTGTGGTTTCAGGCCTTAG
Source organism: Lachnoanaerobaculum sp. OBRC5-5 (assembly GCF_000296385.1). GTDB lineage: Bacteria > Bacillota > Clostridia > Lachnospirales > Lachnospiraceae > Lachnoanaerobaculum. The sequence continues at coordinate 1,573,766 of NZ_JH815185.1, read as the reverse complement.
CGCAAATCTTGAGGCCGTATCAAATTCAGATATTAAGGCTACTCTTGATGTAAGTAAGATGACGGCAGGAGCCAATAACGGAACCCTTACATTTGAATTGCCTACAGGTTTGAGTGTGGATTCATATACTCCTTTTGAGGTTATGATAGGAAGTCCCGCAAATGAAAGAAATGAAACGACAACTACAGTAGAACAGAGCAGCAGTGAAGAGAGCAGTCCCGCTGCTGAAAACTAAGGGAGGTTTTTTAGGATGGTTTCAGAAGAACTTAAGGTGATAAACCCAAGTGGCTTGCATTTAAGACCGGCAGGCAATTTATGCAAGGAAGCATTGAAATATGATTCTAAAATATATATTATATTTAAGGATGCTACAGCAAATGCCAAGAGTGTTCTGAGTGTGCTTGCGGCATGTGTAAAATGTGGTGATACCATTAAGATAACATGTGACGGCAGGGATGAGAATGAGGCTTTGGAAGCTTTAAAGAATTTGATAAATTCAGGTTTTGGTGAGTTAAAGTAAGTAGAGGTTTATAATGAAAATTTATGGCGTAGGAGCTGCCGAGGGTATCGGTATCGGAGCTGCAAAAGTAGTCAGAGAACAAAATGTGGAAGTTGTAAAGAAAAGTATTCCGGATAGTGAAGCTGAAGTGAATAACTTCATGAGAATTCTGGATATCACTAAGGCTGAGACCGAAGAGATGTCGCAGGCTTTGGAAAAGAATGCTTCGGCGAAGGAAGCGGAGATTTTGTTCGGACATATTATGCTTATGTCCGATCCTATGCTTGTAGATGAGATAGTTAACCGTATAAAAGTTGAGAGTGTTTGTGCGGAGTATGCGATAGAAGAGGTATGTAATCAATATGCCGCCGTATTTGCTTCAATGGATGACGAACTTATGCAGCAAAGAGCTACCGATATGCTTGATATTAAAACAAGACTTATAAAGAAGATACTCGGTATAGAAAATACCGATCTTTCAAAACTTCCTTATGGCAGTATTCTGGTTGCAAAGGATTTGACACCTTCCATGACGGCAGGACTTAATCCCGAGAATGTGCTCGGAATAGTTACACAGTTTGGCGGAAAGACCTCACATTCGGCTATTCTTGCAAGAGCACTTGAAATACCTGCAGTAGTGGGACTTTCAAATCTTCCTGAGGATATAAGTGACGACACGGATATACTTCTTGACGGTGAGAGCGGAGAGGTCATTATACTGCCGACAGATGCACAAAAAACCGAGTATGAGGATAAAAAGAAAAAGTATGATGCAAACAAGGAACTGTTAAAGAAATACAGAGAATTGCCAAGTATTTCTAAGGACGGTAAGAAGGTGGAAATAGCCGGAAATATCGGAAGCCCTGAGGATGCCAAAAAGGTAATTGAAAACGGCGGCGAAGGTATCGGACTTTTCAGAACCGAGTTCTTATTTATGGACAGAGACTGTATGCCTACTGAAGAAGAGCAGTTTGAAAGCTATAAGGAAGTAGCTGTGGCCATGGAAGGAAAGCCTGTTATTATCAGAACTCTTGATATAGGCGGTGATAAGGAAATCCCTTATATGGGAATAGTACAGGATGAGAATCCTTTCCTCGGATATCGTGCCATAAGACTCTGCCTTGACAGAAAAGATGATATTTATATACCGCAGCTTAGAGCATTGCTTCGTGCAAGTGCTTACGGAAATATCAAGATAATGTTGCCGCTGATTACATCCATGGATGAAATCAGAGAAGCTAAGGCGCTTATAAATGATATAAAGAAAGAACTTGATGAAAAGAATATTGCATATAATAAGAATATAGAAGTCGGTATCATGGTTGAGACCGCAGCTGCATCATTACTTGCCGATATATTCGCAAAAGAGGTGGATTTCTTCAGTATAGGTACCAATGATCTTATTCAATATACAATGTCCGTAGACAGAGGAAATGTAAAGATTGCAGGTCTGTATTCACCATTTTCACCTGCAGTACTCAGAAGTATCAACAGAATTATTACAGAAGGTAAAAAGGCCGGAATAATGGTCGGAATGTGCGGTGAGGCTGCGGCGGATCCTTTGCTTATTCCTGCACTTTTAGCATGGGGAATGGATGAATTTTCAATGTCGGCTTCGAGTATACTGAAGTCCAGACAGATAATTTCCGGGTGTGACAGCAAGGACTTGAAAGCTAAGGTGGATAAGGTGCTTGAGATGTCAACAGAGAGTGAGATTAAAGAGTACTTAAAGAAATTGACAGAGGAGCTTGGATGTTAATATACACTGTTTGCAGTTTATTAGCGTATGTATTATCCCGGATGGAGCGTTATGCCCTGTCCGGGTTTGTTCTAATTTTGGCGGCATTGTATCTGTATATTAAGGAATACAGATACTCAAAATCATTGGTAAATCTTAGAGGTGTTTTTGCACTGGCGTTTATCGGCGGTGAGGGTCTTGCAGCTATGAAGCTTTCATACCTTGCAAAACCATGGGGAGATACTACATGGATCTGCTTTTGTCTGGCCTTCGGATGTTTTTATATTGTATTTGAAATATTGAAGGCGATTAAGGGTAATCCTTATTCAAACGGAGAGAGAGTGCTTGAAAGAAGCAATGAGGATATGATGTATGCATGTATCATTATACTTGCGCTCACATCTTTGACAGCTTTTAATATAGAGGCCATTGTACTGGACTTTATTCCTCTTTTTGAAAAAGGTGTTCCTCATGCATACTCTTATTTTCATATTTCAGGCGTACATTACTTTACAGTAAGCTGTATTTTGGTGCCGGCTTTCAGTATTGTCTACTTAAATGAAGAGAGCAGGCTTGGGATTATAAAGGTAATATTTTTGGTTTTAGCAAATATTATTGCTATGGCGATACCGATACTTTGTGTATCAAGATTTCAGTTTATGTTTGCTGTGCTTCTTGCCTTTGTAACCTTACTTATATTAAAGAGGGAAAGGATAAGACCTGTATATTTTGTGAGCGTTATAGTATTTATCGTTCCGGTATATTTATTGCTTTCTGTGGCAAGAAGCCATAATGTGGAGTATCTTAACGGTATATTTGAAATGAAATATAATCTGCCTATATTTATAAATCAGCCATATATTTATATTGCAAATAATTATGACAATTTGGATACTTTGATAAAGGAATTGCCGAAACACAGCTTCGGATTAAAGGGACTTTTTCCTCTTTGGGCTCTTACGGGAATTAAGTTTATATATCCGAAGATAGTGGACTTCCCTATTTTTGTAAATAAAACTGAACTTACAACAGTGACACTATTTTATGATGCCTTTTATGACTTCGGAATAGCAGGTGTTGCCGTATTTTCCGCGGCACTTGGCTGCATCGGTTATTTCTTTGAGAAATTTATTAGAAGTACAAGACATGTAACATTCTATATTATATATGCACAAGTATTTATTTATCTCGCGCTTTCATTTTTTACCACATGGTTTTCAAATCCTGCCACATGGTTTTATTTTATAGTGACAATGTCGATATTTTTCATATGTGAGCAGAAAGGCAGGTAGCTTATGGAAAATATGAATGCCCTAGACAGGCAGTACAGGGAAATGACAGAGACTCCTGTAGAAAAACTGATTTTACGGCTCAGCATTCCCACTATCATAAGTATGCTTGTAACGAATATTTACAATATGGCGGATACATTTTTTGTCGGAAAGCTCGGAACCAGTGCTTCTGCCGCTATAGGTATAGTATTCTCTTTGATGACTATAAATCAGGCACTCGGATTTATGTGCGGTCACGGTTGCGGCTCAAATATATCCAGAAAGCTTGGAAATAAGCAGGGCGATGAGGCCATAAAGTTTGCATCTACAGGATTTTTTATGTCACTTGTTTTGGGTGTGCTTATAATGATCTTCGGTATAGTATTTATGGAGCCTTTGCTTAGACTGATGGGAAGTACCGATACGATAATGCCTTATGCAAAGAGCTACAGTATCTGTATACTTCTTTCAGCTCCTTTTATGACAGGAAGCTGTGTGCTGAATAATGTTCTGAGGTATGAGGGTAAAGCCGCACTTGCAATGGTAGGTCTTACTCTTGGTGGAGTATTAAATATTATCGGAGACCCGATATTTATATTTGTATTTAATATGGGCACTTTGGGGGCAGGTATCTCAACTGCGGTTTCACAGGTTATAAGCTTTTTTGTATTGCTTGCGATGTTCGGTGGAGAAAGAACCGTTTCCAGGCTTAGACTTTCAGCGGTATCAAAAGATGCAAAGGATATTGTAAATATATTGGAGACAGGCTTTCCGAGTCTGATAAGACAGGGAATGATGAGTGTTTCAACTATGGTTTTAAACTATATGTCCATGCCTTATGGTGACGCGGCTATTGCGGCTATGAGTATTGTCGGCAGGGTATGTAATTTTATATTTGCCGTTGCACTTGGAATTTCACAGGGATTTCAACCCGTATCGGCTTTTAACTACGGTGCAAAGAAGTTTAAGCGTGTGAAGAGGGCTTTTGTATTTTGCTGTGGACTCAGTATGATAATAATAGGAATTTTAAGTGTTGTCTCACTTATATTTTCAGGACATATAATAGGTTTATTCAGAGATGATGCCGATGTTATAAATATTGGAACCTTTGCCTTAAGAGCACAATGTGTGGTTTTATTTTTATCACCTATTACGCTTGCCGCCAGTATGATGTTTCAGGGAGCGGGAGAAAATCTGGCTTCATCAATAGCCTCGTTTTTAAGAAGCGGTATTACATTTGTTCCTATGGTGCTTATATTGCCGAAATTTCTTGGAATATACGGGATACAGCTTGCACAACCGGCGGCGGATATTATTTCATTTATTATTGTAATGCCGCTTATAGTGAAATTTTTCAGGAAAATAAATGCATAAATTTTAGTGGTAAATATTGACAATTTTATGTTTTTACAGTATAAATTAATAAAACCGTTGATTGGGAGAAAAGAAATTAGTTACTCACAGAGAGTCGGAGGTGCTGAGAACCGATAGGGATGACGATTTTAATATGGACCCATGAGGGCGAGGTGAAAGGAAACAAGTAGCTAAGACGGGTGCTCCCGTTACCGGGCAGAAAATGTGTCGGCATTTTTTTAGAGAGAGTATTTTTACTAATGAAGGTGGTACCGCAGGCTTTGCTTGTCCTTTGGATAAGAGGGCCTGCGTTTTTTGTGCAAAGGTCACTGTCGGTAAATATATATCTATATCGAATGCCTTAAGGAGGAGAAAATGAATTTAATAAAGAAACTTGGAATTATTGCAATAGGTGCGGCTTTGATGGCGGGATGTACACCGAAGGCGGATACGGCGCAGAGCACTGATACGGAAACTACAGCAGCAGACAGCAGTGCTGCAGAGAGTGCAAAAGCGGAGTCTACAGACAGCACGGAGATGAAAAAAATCGGAGTGATTCAGCTGGTTGAGCATAAGTCACTTGATATAATATATAATTCATTTAAAGATGAGTTAAAGAACCTGGGATATGTGGACGGTGAGAACGTTAAGATAACATTCCAAAATGCACAGGGAGATATGTCAAATATCACAAGTATAGTTCAGGGATTTGAGGGTGATAAGCAGGATGTTGTGGTAGGTATCGCTACACCTGTAGCACAGGGAGCTATGAGTTTAACAAAGACAACACCTGTAGTTTTCTCTGCAGTTACAGATCCTATAGGTGCAGGAATACTTACAGATATGAATGCGCCTGACAAGGGAATGACAGGAACAAGTGATGCGGTACAGATTGATAAAATAATGGATCTGGCACTTCAAATCACTCCTGATGTAAAGAAGGTAGGCTTTATATACAATCCGGGAGAGGACAATTCTGTAACTAATCTCGGATTACTTGAAAACTATGTAAAAGAGAAAAATCTTGAGCTTGAAACAGTAAGTATTTCAACAAGTGCCGACCTTCAGACAGCAGCAGCATCACTTTTTGAAAAAGTGGATATGATATTTGTATCAAACGACAATACTGTTGCAGAGGCTATGCCTATACTTACATCAGAGGCAATAAAGGCTAAAAAGCCTATATATGTAGGTGCCGACTCTATGGTAATGGACGGCGGTCTTGCTACAGTGGGTATTGACTATACAGATCTCGGAAAAGAAACAGCCAAGATGGTGGATGAAATACTTAAGGGAAAATCTGTAAATGAAATCCCTGTAAAAGTATTTAAGGATGATTTGTTTATCTATGTAAATACAGATACAGCTGCCGCACTCGGTATAGAGATACCTGAGAACATCAAAACAGACAAGAAATTTGTCGAGATTAAATCAAATAATTAGGAGTAAAAATGACATTATCAACATTACTGGGTAGTATTGAACTTGGACTGATATTTGCAATATTATCACTGGGATTATTTATAGCTTTCAGAATTTTGGACCTGCCGGATTTGACGGTGGACGGAAGTTTTGTTATAGGCCTGGCTTACAGTGCTATATGGTCTGTAGCTAAAAATCCGACTATGGGACTTTTAATGGGTGCCTTAGGCGGAATGATTGCAGGCATTGTTACCGGTATATTACATACAAAATTGAAAATCCATGCTATATTGGCAGGAATACTTACAATGACGGGTTTGTATTCTATAAATCTCTTTGTAATGGGTGATAAGCCAAGTGTTTTCTTCTACGGTGAAAAGACTGTATTTACTCCTTTTGAAGGAAAGTTTTTTATAGGTACAACCGACATAGGAAAGTTGATTTTACTGTTTATAATTGTTGTTGTTTTGGTAGCCGCATTAAAGTTGTTTTTAATGACTCAGGTAGGACTTTCTCTTAGAGCTACCGGTGATAATGAGGCAATGGTAAGAAGTTCAAGTATAAATACAGATGCTATGAAAATACTGGGATTTGCACTTTGTAATCTTATAGTAGCCTTCTCCGGTGCAATATATGCACAGTATAATATGACAGCTACACATGGAGTAGGAACCGGAATGCTGGTACTTGGACTTGCAAGTATCATAATAGGAGAGACTGTTATAGGAAAAAGAGGGATGTTAAGACATTTGATTGCCGTGGTAGTAGGTGCGATAATATATCGTATAATGCTTGCGGTAGCATTCGGACTTGGGCTTCCTGCCATATACTTAAAGCTTTTCTCAGCGGTAATAGTTGTGATTGCAATAAGTATACCTTTGATAAAGCCTACAATTGCAAGATGGAGAAAGATACATGCTGGAAATTAAAAATGTTAATGTAATATTTAATAAGGACACTGTAAATGAGAAAAAGGCCTTATGTGATTTGAATCTTAAATTGAATGACGGAGATTTTGTAACTGTAATAGGCAGTAACGGTGCAGGAAAATCCACTATGTTAAATGCGATTGCAGGTAATATAGAAGTGGAGAGCGGAAGAATATATAATAACGGCCTTGATATCACATATATGAAGGAGCATAAAAGAGCAAGATTCATAGGCAGGCTGTATCAGGACCCACTAAAGGGTACGGCACCTCATATGACGATAGAAGAAAATATGGGACTGGCATACAGCCGCGGTAAAAAGGTGAGATTCGGACTTGGAGTAAGAAGAAGTGACAGAGAGTATTTCAAATCTGTATGCACAAAACTTGGCTTGGGGCTTGAGCACAGATTGAAAAATGAAGTCGGAGGACTCAGCGGCGGACAAAGACAGGCGCTTACTCTTTTAATGGCTACTATGGAAACACCTGAACTTTTGCTACTTGATGAGCATACTGCGGCACTTGATCCCAAGACCAGTAAGAAGATAATGGAAATAACTAACAGGATAGTAACCGAAAATAATATTACAACCTTGATGATTACACATAATATCAAAGATGCCTTGCATTTCGGAAATAAAACAATAGTTATGAATAACGGCAGCATATTAAAAGTTCTTGAAGGTGATATGAGAAAGAATATGACGGTTTCGGATGTGATGGAATTGTATTCCGGAACGGATGCCGTATTGACCGATAAGATGATTTTAGGTGAATAAAAAAGTGAGCTCTACAAATTGTAGAGCTCGTTTTTTGTTTGAATATTATTGCCCGGGTCCTATAAGTACCGGAGAACCTTGGCCTCCCGGACCTTCAGTGGACATATGAGCACCGGGTCCCGTACGTGGTGCTTCAGTGGTCGGAGTAACTCCGGGGCCGTGTAATACGTCGGAATCCTCAGGTCCTTTTGAAGACGGGCCTGTATTTATAGGTGAGGCTGTGGTAGTCTCGGGAATTTTTATTTCTGAAGGCTGCCTCTTAGGTTTTGAACTGTTTGAGTTTGCCTTACTTGGAGCAACAATTGTATTAGGTGATTGGCCGGATGAATTACTTCCCGGTGCCGCTCCGACAACATCCCCGTTCGGTGCCACACCGACAGTTACATTATTTTGTTTCGGATTCACAACCGGATGATTTACACTTACCCTTGGTGACACACCGACTCCTGCATCTTCTCCGTCATTTGCCGTAGGCGCATTAGGATCAATAATTTGACTCGGTCCGCCGTGGATGGTACATGTGGCTGTAGGTACCGCATACTGTGAATCATCGGTATTTGATTGTCCGCTTGGAACTATAAGTGCAACCTTTGTAACCGTATTCGGGCAGTTTGCAGTAGGCAAAAGACCGCTTTCGCTACATACCGTTACTGTAGTGTGGTGATCGCATACTTCTGTAGGCACAGTTCCTTTGGCAAAATATTCCGTATATGTGGAATCGCCACGAGGGTCGTGGTCACAAACTCCCGGTATAGGAAGTTTTCCGGACTTTCTGCAGACAACTGCGGTTTCAACGGAATCTGGAACAGGGAAGCCTATATCCTCGGAACCCTCTGAAACTTTAGTCATTATCTTTCGCCATATATCCTTGTGGAAGCTTGTACCTCCATTGTCTGAGAGAGTTTGGTTTTCATCACATCCTGCCCATACTCCTGCAGTATAATATGGTGTAAATCCTACAAACCATACGTCAACATTCTTGGAAGTTGTACCTGACTTACCTGCTACACTCATATTATCGAGATGAGCTCTGGTAGATGTGGAATTTATATTTATTCCGCTGCTTGCAAACTTTCTGTTGTTCTCTGTAGATGCCGCCATAGCATCTGTAAGAAGAAATGCGGTTGAATCCTTTATAACTCTGTGAGTCTGAGGTGTAGTATTGTCAATCAAGGTCTTTCCGTTGTGGTCTACAATCTTTGTAAAGAAGACAGGCTTTGTATATACACCTTGATTTGCTATTGTCGCAAAGGCACCTGTAAGCTCAAGGTTTGTAACACCCTTTGTAAGACCTCCGAGTGCAAGGGATGCATTGTAGTCCTGATCCGTAAGAGTGGTAATACCGAAGTCCTTGGCATACTGTACTCCGACTCTCGGTGTTACGGTTTCCATAAGTGTTTTTAATGCAACTATATTCATAGAATATATGATACCGTCACGAATGCTTGACCATCCCATATATCCCTGTTTGTCATACCAGTTTTGGAAAGTTTTTTCTCCTATTGTATATTCGGCGTCATAATATGTTGTAGCCAAAGTATCACCGCTGGTATCAAGTGCAGGTGCAAATGATGACACTACCTTAAAAGTTGAACCCGGCTGTCTGGTAGTATTTGTAGCCCTGTTTAGAGAAAGAGAAGATGTCTTTTCACCTCTACCTCCGTTTATAGCCTTTACGGCACCTGTTTTTTGATCCATAAGAACAAAGGAAACCTGAGGCTCCAAAACAGTTTTTACACTTTCACCTACTACTGTATCGCCATCTTTAACGACTGTAGCTTTATAGCTTTCAGCATCCGCTTTTGCGGCATCCTCAGTGGTATAAAGTCCGTTGAAGCCGTCGTGAAGCACATCTGAATGGTATTTGTTAATATCCTTTTCGGAATAATTATGTGTGTTCTTTTCACTGTCTGTGACTGTAAGTCTGTATTCAAGTGCATACTTTGTATCAGGATAGTTTTCAGGATTGTTGACTTCGCTGTCCACAATCTGCTGAAGTGAAGGATCCTGAGTGGTATATATTGAGAGACCTCCGCTGTACAAAAGATTATGTGCCTGAGTTTCGGTATATCCCAGTTCATTTATAAATGCGGATGTAACCTGTGAAATTAAAGCATCTGTAAAATAGCTGTAGTGATTATTTTTTTCCTTTGCAAGCGTATTTATATTTTGGATTCTTGAATACACATCATCTGCAAGAGCCTCCTCCTGCTGTTCCTTTGTGATATAACCCTGCTCATACATATATTGAAGTATTATTTTTCTTCTTTCGGAATTTGCCTCCTGACCGGTAATAGGGTTGTACTTGGTAGGCCCCTTTGTTATACCGGCTATTACAGTGGCTTCGGAAAGAGTCAAGTCGGATACTTCCTTTCCGAAGTACCTTCTTGCGGCAACTTTTACTCCCAGTGAGTTGCTTCCAAGGTTGATGGTATTCAGATAATTTGTAAGTATCAACTTTTTATCCATCTGTTTTTCAAGCTTTACGGCAAGATACATTTCCTGGAATTTTCTTTCTACCTTTTCTCCGAAACTTCTTTCTCTACCGCCGTTGAACACATTATTCTTTATAAGCTGCTGTGTTATGGTAGAGCCGCCACCTGATGAACTGTTTCCGGTTATTACACCGCTGACCGCTCTGAGTATAGCTCTGGTATCTATTCCGTTATGCTTCCAAAATCGGGAGTCCTCTATTGCCACGAATGCATCAATAAGAACTTTCGGAAGTTCGTCATAAGTTACCTCTTCACGGTTTGAACCGGCCATTACCAAGGTATCGGTAACCTGACCGGATGCATTGTATACTGTGGTGGCATATCCTAAAGGAACAATACTGTCAACGTCCACATCAGGGGCATTGTCTATAATACCCTTTATCATGCCTACCGCCATGGCACCTCCAAGAACGGTCACTACAAGCAGTGCAAGAAAAAATGTCTTTACAGCCTGAAATATAAATTTGTTTATATATTTCTTTTTTCTTGATCCGGGTGACTTGGAGCTTTTCTCGGGAGTTTTATTTTCATTCTCTTTATTCATCACTTTTTCCTTTTCAAAATAAATTTACATAAATAATCCGGAGCATTTGCCCTTATACCGAATTATACATCATTAATTTAATATAGGCTATCAGCTTTAAATAATCTTTATTTTTTATAAGCTATTATTAATAAAAAAAGGCATCCAAAAGCGGATACCTTTATATATTATTGCTTCGACTTTATCATAGAACGTTTTCTAAGTGTCGGATCGAGGATTTTCTTTCTGATACGAAGATTTTCAGGAGTTACCTCTAAAAGCTCATCGGTATCTATAAATTCAAGTGATTCCTCAAGGCTCATGACTTTCGGTGTAACAAGTCTGAGCGCCTCATCCGCACTGGATGATCTTGTATTTGTAAGTTTCTTTGTCTTACATACATTGATTTCAACATCCTCAGCCTTACCGTTCTTACCGATAACCATACCTGCATATACCTTTTCTCCGGGACCGATAAATAAAGTACCGCGCTCCTGTGCATTGAAAAGGCCGTAGGTAATAGACTCGCCGCTCTCAAAAGCGATAAGAGAACCGGTCTTTCTATAGAACATATCACCCTTATATGGAGCATAACCGTCAAACTCTGTATTGAGAATACCGTTTCCCTTGGTGTCTGTCATAAACTCACCTCTGTAGCCTATAAGACCTCGGGAAGGAATAAGGAATTGGAGTCTTGTATATCCGCCATGTGTCGGACTCATTCCCTGAAGTTCACCCTTTCTAGATGTAAGCTTTTGAATAACGGCACCTGAGAACTCGTCAGGAACATCTACAAATGCAAGCTCCATAGGCTCCTGCTTTTGGTTTCTCTCATCATAGTGATAAATAACTTCGGCCTTACTTACAGCAAACTCAAAACCTTCTCTTCTCATATTCTCTATAAGAACTGAAAGGTGAAGCTCGCCTCTACCTGACACCTTAAAACAATCAGGAGACTCTGTTTCCTCAACTCTGAGGCTGACATCGGTATTTAACTCTCTAAAAAGTCTTTCACGCAAATGTCTTGAAGTGATGTATTTTCCTTCTCTACCTGCAAGAGGAGAGTCATTTACCATAAAGTTCATAGAGATTGTAGGCTCTGAAATCTTTTGGAAAGGAATTGCCTCGGGATTTTCAACCGATGTCAGAGTATCTCCTATATGAATATCGGGAATACCTGAAATGGCTACTATTGAACCTATTCTTGCTTCATTAACTTCAACTCTGTTTAAGCCTTCATATTCATAAAGCTTACCTATTTTTACTTTTTTCATCTTATCAGGGTCGTGGTGGTTTACCAAAGCAACTTCCTGATTTACCTTGATAACACCGTTATCGACTTTACCTACACCGATTCTACCTACATATTCATTGTAGTCGATTGTACTGATAAGTACCTGAGGGTCCGCATCTTCATCACCTGTAGGTGCAGGTATATGCTTGATTATAGTCTCAAATAAAGGCTTCATATCCTCATTGGTATCATTTACATTGTATCTTGCCCAGCCGCCTCTTGCACTTGCAAAGAGGAAAGGACAATCAAGCTGATGCTCGTTTGCATCAAGGTCAAGTAAAAGCTCCAGGATCTCATCAACAACTTCCTCAGGTCTTGCTTCTTCTCTGTCACATTTATTGATAAGGCAAAGTACTTCAAGGTCAAGCTCAAGAGCTTTTCTTAGAACGAACTTTGTCTGAGGCATAGCGCCTTCATAGGCATCTACTACCAAAACAACACCATTTACCATCTTAAGAACACGCTCCACCTCTCCGCCGAAGTCAGCATGTCCCGGTGTATCTATGATATTTATCTTGGTATCACCATAGTGTACTGCCGTATTTTTTGACAGAATGGTGATTCCTCTTTCTCTCTCTATATCATTTGAGTCCATTACTCTTTCAGCCACTTCCTGATTTGCCCTGAAAACACCGCTTTGTTTTAAGAGCTGATCGACCAATGTAGTTTTACCGTGGTCTACATGGGCGATAATGGCAATATTTCTTATATCTTCTCTTTTTGTTATCATATATTCTTCCTCATAAAAATTTACAAATAACTATTATAACATTTTTTTGTTTTTTTTGCTATATCATAGTATAAATTTAGTATAAGGGCTCGGTTTGTTAGTATTTATATATTTTTAATTATAATAACCCTACCTTACTAGTATACCGCATAATAGATAAAAATAAAAGGATTGTATTATTTTGTTTATATAGTATTATTAAAGTGATCTAATATTTACATGTACCTGAGTATATTTAAGGAATGAAGTTTATGAAAAATGTTTTTAAAGTTTTACTGTGTTTTTGTTTTGCCATAGGCTTTCTATATTCGGCAGTATTCTTTTATAATGAAATGAGGGTGGTGAGCACTACGGCGGTCTTTGGTGTTGTGCTGAATATTGTTTGTGGCATTGTATTTATTGTAGAGGTAGTTTTTGAATTTTCAAAAAGGAGAGATAAAAGTGAAGAAGATGGGCTTTTATTATATGATAATGGTAAGTTAAGTAAGGATAAGAAGATAAATTCCAACATAATGGTAGTTATATATTTGTTTTTGATAATTGCAGCTTTTGTAACAGTAGCTGCACATATCTACTGTATGGATATGAGTAATATTATGGATGTGTGCTTTGGAATGATTAGTTTCATTCTTGCAGGTGTTTGTGGAATTGTAGTATTATTTTTGGAAGTGTCAGGAAAAAACAAATGATTTTGAATTTATAAAAAGGCTGTTGTCTTAACGATTGGTACCGACCACTAAAAGTTAGACCAAAATCTAACGATTAGGAGGTCGGTATTTTTTATGGAAAAACATGGTTTTGAATTCAATAAGAAATGATTCTAATACACAGCTACGAAAATGGATTAATGAATAAAGGTCGAAAGAAAACATTGAAAAAATATAAAAAAAATGCTATATTAACTGTACTATGATAGATAATACAGTTAAAAGGAGAAATCTATGATTGTAATTGACTCAAGAGATAAGAGAGCCATCTACGAACAGGTGGTGGACAGGCTTTCGGATCTTATGCTTATCGGGGCATTGGAGCCCGGAGATAAGCTTCCGTCTGTACGTAGTCTTGCTGTAGACCTCTCGATAAATCCAAATACTATACAAAAGGCATATATCGAGTTGGAGCGCCAGGGCTATGTATACAGCGTAAAAGGTGTCGGAAGTTTTGTAGCAGATATGGATGTTATAAAGGAAAACAAGAAAAGCATCATATATAAAGAGCTTGAAGAACTTGTAGACAAATCAAGAAAGATAATAAGTAAAGAAGAATTTTGTAAAAAAGTGGAAGAGTTTTATCCGGAACATAAAGCGAAGGAGGGAGCATGATAGAAGCAAAGAATTTAAGCAAGAGTTTTGACAATATAAAGGCGCTTGACAATATCAATGCAATTATAAGAGACGGAGATGTGTTCGGACTTATAGGTACCAATGGTGCGGGAAAGAGTACTTTTTTAAAGACTCTTGCCGGAATACTGAAACCTGACAGCGGTGAGATACTTATAGATGATGAAAATGTATTTGAAAATATAATGGCAAAAGAAAAGTTTTTCTATATTTCAGATGACCAGTTTTTCTTTTCAAATACCACACCGAAAGAGATAATAAAGTTTTATACATCTGTTTACAGAGACTTTGATGTTAAGAAGTGTCAAGATATTTTGAAGGCACTTGATCTGGATATCAACAGAAAGATAAATACTTTTTCAAAGGGTATGAAAAAGCAACTCTGCATTGCAATAGGAGTGGCTGCAAACACCAGATATCTGCTCTGCGACGAGACATTTGACGGACTTGATCCTGTAATGAGGCAGGCGGTAAAGAGTCTTTTTGCAAAGGAGATGGATGAAAGAGGACTTACACCTATAATAGCTTCACACAACCTTAGAGAGCTTGAGGATATATGCGATCATGTGGGACTTTTGCACAAGGGCGGAATACTTTTATCAAAGGATGTTTCCGATATGAAGTTGAATATCCATAAGGTGCAATGTGTATTTGAAAAAGACTTCGATATGGAAAGACTTAAAGAGCTTGATATTATGCAGGTAAAAAACAGCGGCAGAGTGCACACAATTACCATAAAGGGAAGTGAAGAGGATATTAGAGAGAAGATGGAGTCCTTTGCCCCTGTATTTTATGAGATGATGGGACTCAGTCTTGAAGAGATATTTATAAGTGAAACGGAGGTGTATGGATATGACATCAAAAAGCTTATTTTTTAAATTGATGAAAGAGGACTTTAAAACAAGAGTCTGGACTCTGGCAATCAGTATTCTTATATTTTTCTTTTCGCTTATCGTGGCAACCGCTATGATGATAAGCTTTAATTTATATGAAGGTAGCGCATACTCTTCATACTCTTATAGAGAGGATTTGGCATTAAACTTCATTTCCTATATAGATGTTACAAATCCTTTTTTTGGAATTATATTTATAGTATTGTCTCTGGTTATGGCAATGTCAGGATTTGCATATCTGTATTCCAAAAAGAAGGTGGATTTATATCACAGTTTACCTGTAAAAAGAGAAGTCCTCTATTTTATAAAGATAATAAACGGCATATTGATAGTTGTTATACCTTTTATTATCTGTGAAATTGTGGCAAGTCTTTTGGTACTTGCAAATACAGGTGAAATAATGGTGATTACATCGGCATTATGGGCTATAGCGGAGTGGACATTATTATTTATACTGAGCTATTTTTTGACAGTGTTTTCAATAATGCTTACAGGAAATATGCTTATAGGAATATTGGCCTGTGGATTTTTCAGCTTTTATTTTCCTTTAATTTCATTGGTGCTTAAGGGATATCAAAGTACGTTCTTTGATACTTACTACACATCGGGATTTATTATTGAAAATGTCCTGCCGAATATGTCAAGCTTTATGCTGATGTTTAATATATTTGAACTTAAATGGCTTACCAGAATTATAATAGTAATACTTGCAAGCATAGCCTTCCTTTTTATAAATCTTTTCCTATATAAGAAAAGGGCTTCAGAGGCGGCAGGTAAAAGTGTCGGCTTTAATGTGATAAAGTTGCCTATAAAGGCTATGATGGTTATCTTTATGAGTATACTTATGTATCTTTTGGGATATGAAGTAATGAATCACAGCATCGGCTGGGGACTTTTCGGACTTATAGTGAGCGGTGTTATCACTCATTGTGTAATGGAAATCATATACAATCAGGACTTTAAAAAGATTTTTGCAAAAAAGATTGAATTACTTGTGCTTATAATAATTTCAATATTTATAACGGCAGCTTTTCAGTTTGATATATTCGGATATGACAGCTATATTCCGAGTGCTTCACAGATAAAGAGTACAGCAGTGATATCCGATCTTTTGGAAAGCAATTCTGAACAGTATTATAATAAAGTTGAAATTTCGGACGCATATTATGATGAATCATTTGTTGATGTGGATTATGCAAGTGACAGTAAGATAGAAGCCGATCAGATAAAGAAAATGGACATCCAAAATAAAGATGCAGTACTGGAGTTGGCCAGGCAGGGCATAGAAGCCGCAAAATATGATTTGGAACCGCAGGGAGATTTTGATAGAGTTTTGATTTCATATAAGCTTAAAAACGGGAGAACTGTAGGCAGAGTTTATTATTTGGATTTAGATCAAAGTACTTTGGGCCTTTCAAGTGTTTATGCTGATGAAAGCTACAAAAAAAGCAACTATCCTATACTTTCACAAAATCCTGAGAATATAGTAAGTGTGGACTTTAACGGTATAATGGATAATGATACTCATATAGTGTTTCATGACGATGAGATGAAGAAAAAGTTTGTGGAAACCTATAAAAAAGAGCTAATGAATCTTGATTATGAAACAAAATTAAAAAGTTATCCTTTTGCATCCATAAGATTTAATGATAATTTTATGGAAGGTGCTTTAAGAAAGTATGCCGGATTTAATTATACAAGTGACAGTACAAGTGCTACATACTCAAAATGGGAGAATATATATGCAAGTTCACTCGAATCTGTGGGTTTTTATCCGATATATCCGGAGTTTAAGGAGACTTTGTCTTTATTAAAGGAGATGGATGTAGAGGTTATATATAAGTTCCCTGCAGAATATGTGGAAAGTATAGATGTGTCTTATAATGATTGGGAAAATATTGACTTAGATAATAATATCGAAGAAGTTGAGTCTTATTCGAGTGAGACTACGCCAAAGACCTTTACAGATAAAAAGGATATAGAAGATATTTTGGATAAACTGGTTATTTGTGACAGTCCTTATAAGGAAAATCTGAATGAGGATCGCAATTATGCGGCAATTATCAATGCCGGAAATTCAGAAAGTTCGGCTTACAGAGGCTACAATTCGTATGGATTTAAAAAGGGTAATATTCCTGATATAATAAAGAAGTAATATATATTATATTTGATCTTGTGAAGGGGGTATTAATGTCATGAAAAGAGAAGCTAATATATTATTAAGTATACTATGGGTTATAATCTTTATTCTTAATATAGCTATATTTTTTGTAGATACATCAAATATGAGGGATAATATTACCATGCTAGCATTTGAATTGTATTCTGTTTCTGTAGCGTATGATTCAATAAAATCGATTATTTTAGGGAAAGATTTAAGTAAAAATACATTGATTTTAAGAATGATTATTGGGATTATAAGTATAGTGTTACAAATTATTATACTTATAAAATATGCCGGTTTTATTTAATATAATCTATAATTAATTTAAATAATAAGGGGGTTGTCGGTATTGACAGCCCCTCACCATGTTTTAAGGTTGTTTTCCTATATATGCAAGTATTCCGCCGTCTACATAAAGTATATGTCCGTTTACAAAGTCGGATGCGTGGGATGAGAGGAATACTACAGGGCCTGCAAGGTCAGTAGGGTCTCCCCATCTGTTTGCAGGTGTCTTTGCAAGTATAAATGAATCAAAAGGATGTTTGCTTCCGTCAGGCTGCTTTTCACGAAGAGGTGCAGTCTGTGAGGTTGCAATATATCCGGGACCGATTCCGTTGCACTGAATATTGTACTGTCCATATTCGGAAGCAATGTTTTTTGTGAGCATCTTTAAACCGCCCTTTGCGGCAGCATAGGCACTTACAGTTTCTCTTCCAAGCTCACTCATCATGGAGCAGATATTTATGATCTTACCGCTTCTTCTCTTTACCATACTTGGTAAAACAGCCTTTGCCATAATAAAAGGTGCTATAAGGTCCACATCTATAACTGAATTAAACTCATCCACACTCATATCGGTCATTGGAATTCTTTTTATAATTCCTGCATTGTTTACCAAAATATCTATTTCACCGATATTCTTTTCAATATCGGCTACCATCTTTTTTACATCGTCCTCATTGGTTACATCACATACATAACCTTTTGCATCAATATTTTCTCTTCTATATGCTTCAAGACCTTTTTTTAGTCCATCCTCTGAACTGCTGTTAAATATTACCTTCGCACCTGCGTCGGAAAGTGCCTTTGCCATTGCAAAGCCTATGCCATGAGATGCACCGGTAACAAGTGCTGTTTTCCCGTCAAGTCTGAAGCTGTTTAAAACATTTTCCATCATCTCAAATCCTCATTCTTTATAACATCCATATCATCAAATGCCTGATTTTCACCACCCATTGCCCAGATAAAGGTATAGTTTGATGTACCTGCAGCAGAATGTATACTCCATGAAGGTGAAATAACCGCTTCTTCATTGTGCATTACAATATGTCTTGTTTCATTAGGCTCACCCATAAGATGGAAGATAACATTATCCTTTGGAACTTCAAAGTACATATATACTTCCATTCTTCTTTCATGAGTATGTGCAGGCATTGTATTCCATACATTACCTTCATCAAGAACTGTCATACCCATGGAAAGCTGCGCAGTCTGAAGTACATCAGGATGTATAAACTGGTTTATAACTCTCTTATTTGCAGTCTTATTGTCACCCAGAGGTTTCTTTGCAGCATCTTTGATTGATATAAAAGTGGTTTTGTATGAAATATGTGCCGGAGCACTTACCATATAAAACTTTGCAGGATTGCTCTTATCAAAACTTCTGAATGTAACATTCTTTGTGCCCTTTGTAATGTAGAGGCAATCTTTATAGTCAAGTGTAAAGACTTCATCATCCGCAACGATTTCGCCCTTGCCTCCTATATTGAAAATACCGATTTCCCTTCTTTCAAGGAAATACTTTGTACCGAAGTTTGACCACACATCAATTCCCTTATCTATGGAAACGGTCTCATTTACAGGCATACATCCTAATGTCACCATTCTGTCCACATGTGAATATACGGCAACTACCTCGTCTTCCCTGTAAAGGTCTTGAATAAGAAATTCATCTCTTATCTCATCTGTAGTGTAAAATTTAAAGTCTCTTTGGTTTGCTGAATAACGAATGTCCATAAATCCTCCTTTAATATGCTATAAATATTTCATCAAATTTATTACTGAAAGTTGCATTGATTCTATCAATGCCGCCGTAAAGATGCTTTTTAACTATCTCCTCTATCTTGGAGGTATCTCTGTTTTTGATTACCTCATAGATTTGTTTGTGCTCAAGTATTACCTGCTCATAATTTTTACATTCCAGCATATCCAGCATACAAAATCTTGTGTAATTGGGTTCAGATTTTCTTATCTGCTCCCAAAGATAGGTATGTCCGGTTTTCTTATACAATAATTCATGCATTGACAAATCTATCTCTTTGAATTTGTCAGGTTTAAAGTATTTGGCATTTTTATAGCTGTTATTCAGTTGCGCTACGGTCATTTCAAGTTTTTTGATATCTCCCTCTGTTGCTACAGCTATGTAATCTTTCATAACCATGCACTCAAGGGCAAATCTCTCATATATAATCTGCTTGACGATTTCCATATTGATCATGGATACTCTTGAACCGCTCTTTGGTATTATATTGACAAGTCCCACGCCTGCAAGCCTTGAAAGCGCAGAACGTATCGGTGTTCTTGAAACATTGTATCTGGTGCGAAGGATGTTTTCACTTACAAGTTGCCCGGGTTTAAACTTAAGCATCAATATGTCGTTTTCTATTTCAGAATATATATATTGTGTGGTAGAAATACTTACACGCCCCCTTTCATATATAAATTAATCTTGTATGCAAGTAATATTTTATGCTATGATTAATCGACTTATAATACCATGATATAACAGGGGTTTTAATAAGTCAACCGAAAACTTGTATCCAAGATTGAAAGCAACTTGTATCCAAGAAAGAAAAAATAAAATAATTTTGACCGGGAGAAATATATGGGCGGACTTTTTAATTATGACAATCCTATATGGCGATTTGTAGGAAGAATATGGGATCTGTTTATACTGAATTTACTTTGGGTATTATGTTCAATTCCTATAGTGACATTCGGAGCGTCAACTACGGCAATGTATTACTGTACTATGAAGATAGCAAGAGATCGTGACAGCGGTGGAGTACTTTCGATGTTCTTTCACAGCTTTAAGGACAATCTTTTGCAGTCGACAATTATATGGGTGATAATGGCATTTGTCGGTGGAATTCTTTTTTTTGATATAAGATTTTTCAGCTTCTATTCACCTATAGAAAATACGGTGATAAAAATGATTATATTTACAATCACCTGCTTTTTGATTTTACTTTGGCTGTTTATATTCACATACATATTCCCGATACAGGCCAAATTTATCAATCCGATAAAGCAGACATTTAAGCTGGCGCTTTTTATGTCTGTAAAACACCTTATAAGAACAATAATAATACTTGCAGGAAGTGTTTTGATACTTGCCGCAGTATATATCCTTATCATGAGGATGCCGGGAGTGATGTCAATGCTTATTTTTGTACTGGGTTCTGGGATTTCACTGTTTCAGGCAAGCCAGTTTAACATGATATTTGATAAATATATTGATGAGAATAATGAATAAGAAAAAAGATTGTACTTATTTTTAGACATTTTGTTATTTTATTAACCTGTCATAGTGCTTGTATTGTTGCTATCTTTTTACTATACTATTACATATATGAGCTCTTATGAGCTTTTTATGTGCAAACAAGCACATGATAGAAATT
Source organism: Lachnoanaerobaculum sp. OBRC5-5 (assembly GCF_000296385.1). Classification (GTDB taxonomy): domain Bacteria; phylum Bacillota; class Clostridia; order Lachnospirales; family Lachnospiraceae; genus Lachnoanaerobaculum. The sequence continues at coordinate 1,552,657 of NZ_JH815185.1, read as the reverse complement.
TAGCTATATGCTGTAAGAATGGAAAGGGATATGTCATATGTCAATGATGGATCAACTAAAGAAACGTGCAAAAGAAAGTAAAAAAACCATAATATTACCTGAGTCAATGGATAAGAGAATCTATCAGGCTGCCGAGGTAATTCTGAAAGATGGTTTGGCAGACCTAATAATAATAGGTACTCCACAGGAAGTAGAAGAGAATTCTAAGGGTTGTGATATCACAGGAGCAACAATAATCGATCCAAATACTTATGAGAAAACTAAAGAATATGAGGATCTCTTCGTAGAGCTTAGAAAGTCAAAGGGACTTACTCATGAAGATGCAAGAAAGCAAATGTTAAGCGACTATACTACTTACGGATGTCTTATGCTCAAGGCGGGAGATGCGGACGGACTTGTAAGCGGTGCCTGTCATTCAACAGCTAATACACTTAGACCTGCATTACAGATAATAAAGACTAAGCCGGGTGCAAAGCTTGTTTCAGGATTCTTTGTAATGGAAGTTCCAAACTGCGAATTCGGTGAGAACGGTGTATTTGTATTTGCAGACTGTTCTATAGAGCAAAATCCGGATCCTGAAAAGCTTGCATCTATTGCACTTTCATCAGCAGAGAGCTTTAAGTTCCTTGTAGGAGCGGAGCCTAGAGTTGCAATGCTCAGCCATTCATCAAAGGGCAGCGCAAAGCATGACGATGTAACAAAGGTTGTTGAGGCTACAAGAATCGCAAAAGAGCTTGCGCCTGATCTTTGTCTTGACGGAGAGCTTCAGCTTGATGCGGCTTTGGTTCCTGAAGTAGGAGAGAGCAAGGCACCGGGTTCAAAGGTTGCAGGACATGCTAATGTACTTGTATTCCCTGATCTTGATGCGGCAAATATCGGATATAAGCTTGTTCAAAGACTTGCAAAGGCAAATGCTTACGGACCTATGTGTCAGGGTATTGCAAAGCCTGTAAACGATCTTTCAAGAGGATGCTCTTATGAAGATATAGTAGGCGTAGTGGCAATCACAGCAATTCAAGCTGCAGGTGAAGATAAATAATAAAAAAGAGGTGTAGTTCATTATGAAAAATGTATTGGTTATAAATTGCGGAAGTTCATCATTAAAGTATCAGCTTATAAACATGGAAAACGAAGAGGTATTGGCAAAGGGATTGTTTGAGAGAATCGCAATTCCCGGATCAAAACTTACACATGAGCCTGAAGGAAGAGAGAAGTTTAAGATTGAAAAGGATGTAAAGAATCATACAGAGGCTATTGCTTTGGTACTTGAAGCTCTTACAGATAAGGAACATGGTGTAATAAAGGATGCAAGCGAGATTTATGCTATCGGACACAGAGTAGTACAGGGTGGAGTAAAATATCCTGAATCTGTAGTTATCACAGATGAGGTGAAGAAGGATATTGAGAAGTATTCAGATCTTGCACCGCTTCACAATCCTGCAAACCTTATGGGTATTGAAGCTGTAGAAAAGGCTATGCCCGGTGTTCCTAATGTAGCGGCATTTGATACATCATTCGGTATGAGCATGCCTGAGAAAGCATATAAGTATGCCATTCCGAACGAGTACTATGAGAACTACCATATCAGAAGATACGGATTCCACGGTACAAGCCATATGTATGTATCACAGGAGGCTATCAAGTTTGCAGGTCTTGACAAAGACACAGCAAGAGTTATCGTATGTCACCTTGGAAACGGTGCTTCAATCTCAGCATCTGTCGGCGGTAAGTGTATAGATTCATCAATGGGTCTTACACCGCTTGAGGGACTTATCATGGGTACAAGATCGGGAGATATCGATCCTGCTATAGTACAGTATATTTGCAAGAAAGAGAACAAGAGCGTAGACGAGGTGCTTGATATACTTAACAAGAAATCAGGTGTTCTCGGAATGAGCGGCGGAGTATCATCAGACTTCAGAGATATAGAGAATGCTGAGGCTGACGGTAATAATCTTGCAAAAGTTGCACTTGAGGCGTTCAGATACAGAATTATAAAGTATGTAGGTGCTTATGTAGCCGCTATGGGTGGAGTTGATGCTCTTTGCTTTACTGCTGGTGTCGGAGAGAATGATAAGATTACAAGACAGATAGTAGGAAATGCTTTGGGATTCATCGGCGCAAAGGTTGATGAAGAGGCAAACAATGTTCGTGGTAAGAGAACTATGATTTCAACACCTGACTCAAAGGTTAAGATTATGTTGATGCCTACAAATGAGGAGTTGGCTATAGCAAGAGATACTTACAGACTGGCTAAAAAATAATAT
>NZ_JH815185.1:1530865-1548320 GCF_000296385.1 Lachnoanaerobaculum sp. OBRC5-5 | reverse complement strand
TTACAGACTGGCTAAAAAATAATATTGACAAGTAAAACCTTTGCTATTATAATTATTAAAGTTTTGTGACTCGAGATAAGGAGGTGAAAGAATGTCAATTTGTCCAAAGAATAAAACATCTCGTGGTAGAAGAGATAAGAGAAGAGCTAACTGGAAGATGTCAGCTACAAGTCTTGTAAAATGTCCAAAGTGCGGAGAGTTAATGCTTCCTCATAGAGTTTGTAAGGCATGTGGTTCATATAACAAGCGTGAAATAGTAACAGTAGACTAATAGACGGTATCTATAAGTTTTACTGATTGGAATAACAGGGTTGCCACTTGGTGGTGACCCTGTTATTCTATTATAGATAAAGTTAACAGCTTATGTTTCACAATCCTAAACGCAGCTATGCTTAAAAGCTTCGCAGGATTTTACGCAGCCTGTGGAACTCGTTTGTTCGCTTGAAAAGCAGCGAACTGCACTCAGACAGGTCCTCGGCTGCTGAATCCTGTCTCGCTTTTTGCGCACAGCTAAACGCTACAAGGATTGTGAAACGGTAAGCTGCAACCATAATAATACAACCATAATAATATAAGGTAGGAGTAAGTATATGAAGTGGGAGAAGTATACTCTTATTACAAAGACCGATGCGGTGGATATTTTGAGCGCATCACTTGGGGATATAGGTGTGGAAGGTATTGAAATAGAAGACAATGTACCTTTAACTGCAGAAGAAACTAAGGGAATGTTTATAGATATTTTGCCGGAGCTACCGAAGGATGAGGGAATAGCAAAGGTAAGCTTTTATCTGGATTCGGAAGCCGACAATACAAAGCTTTTGGAAGATATCAAAGCAACATTGGATGAGCTGAAAGAGTTTTGTGATATCGGTGACGGTGTACTTATAAAGTCGGAGACCGAGGATAAAGACTGGATAAACAACTGGAAACAGTATTTTAAGCCTTTTTATGTTGGAGATATCCTTATAAAGCCTACATGGGAAGAGATGCCTGAGGATGCAAAGTATAAGACTTTGATACAGATAGATCCGGGAACCGCATTCGGTACGGGAGCACATGAGACTACAAAGCTATGTATATTGGCACTTGAAAAGTATCTAAAGACTAAGCCTGAAGCCAAGGTGCTTGATGTAGGTACGGGAAGCGGAATACTTGGAATTGCGGCGCTTAAGCTTGGAGCTGAATGTGTATTCGGAACCGATCTGGATGATATGGCTATAGATGCGGTTATGGAAAATATGATCAGCAATGAAATAGGAATGACGGAGTTTGTAGCGGTATGTGGAGATATTCTGACAGATGAAAATATAATGGAGCTGGCAGGCTATGAAAAGTTTGATATTGTGACGGCCAATATTTTGGCTCCTGTTATAATAGAACTGATAAAGACTGTAGCAAAGCATATGAGAAAAGGCGGAATATTTATTACATCGGGAATAATAGATACAAAGGAAGCCGATGTAGTTCTTGCCTTTAAAAAGAGTGAGGATTTTGAAATACTTGAAATAAATCACCTTGGCGAATGGGTAAGTATAGTAGCAAAAAAGAGGGGATAAATGTATCATTTTTTTGTATCTGAGGAGCAGATAAACGGAGAAAATGCGTATATAGAAGGTAGTGATGTCAATCATATAGTAAATGTTCTCAGAATGAAACCGGAAGAGGAACTTCTTATCAGTGTCAAAGGGGACTGGGATTATCTTTGTAAAATAGTTGATATAGAGACTGACAGGGTGAACCTTAAAGTGCTTGAGAGTATGGAACAAAGGGAATTGCCTGTAAATATTACTTTGCTTCAGGGGATTCCGAAGTCTGATAAACTGGAGATGATAATACAAAAGGCGGTTGAACTTGGTGTAAATGAGATAATACCTGTAAAGACCAAGAGAGTCGTTGTAAAGATAGATGAAAAGAAAGCAGGCGCTAAAGTAAGCAGATGGAATGCCATTGCAGAGAGTGCGGCAAAACAGTCAAAAAGAAGTATTATACCGAAAGTATATGAGCCTATGTCTATAGATAATGCACTTGAAATTGTAAAGGATTTTGGTGTAAAATTAATACCCTATGAGAATGCGGACGGAATAGATAAGACCAGAAAAATACTGGACGGTATGGATAAAACGAAGGATATTGTTGTATTTATCGGGCCTGAGGGAGGATTTGAAGAGGCGGAAGTTGAAAGAATAAAAAACTCCGGCTTTGAAGTCATTACACTCGGTAAAAGAATATTAAGAACAGAAACAGCCGGACTTGCATTACTCAGTAATATAATGATCAGATTGGAAGATGAATAGATGGACGTATATTTTGACAACTCGGCCTCTACAAAGGTAAGCGAAAAAGCCATAGAAATAATGCTTAAGACCATGAGGGATGATTACGCCAATACAAGCGGCAAGCATATAAAGGGTGTGGAAGCTGAAAGCTATGTAAAAGATGCGGCGGATATTATAGCTAAGACTTTAAAAGTAAAAAAAGGCGAAATAATCTTTACTTCAGGCGGTACGGAATCCAATAATATGGCGCTTATCGGTGGAGCCATGAGCAGGAAAAGATACGGAAAGCATATAATAATATCGGGAATTGAGCATCCTGCGGTATACAGGCCTGCTGAATTTTTGACGGAACAGGGATTTGAACTTTCAGTGCTTCCTGTAAACTCTGAAGGACAGGTGGATCTTGAATTATTAAAGTCAACTCTCAGAGATGACACAGTTTTGGTTTCCGTAATGTATGTAAATAACGAAATAGGAGCCATAGAACCTGTAGAAGAAATTTCAAGGATAATAAAGGCTAAGAATAAAGATATATTATTTCATGTGGATGCCATACAGGCTTACACAAAGCTTAGAATAAATCCTAAATCACAGGGTATTGATATGCTTTCAGCATCAGGCCATAAGTTTCACGGACCGAAGGGTGTGGGATTTTTATACATTGACAGCAATGTAAAGATAAATCCGATAATCTTTGGAGGCGGACATCAAAGAGGCATGAGAAGCGGAACGCTAAACACTACCGGAATTGCCGGAATGGGAGTTGCCGCAAAGGAAGCCTATGAAAATTTTGATGAGAGAATAAATAAAATATCGGATTTGAAATACTATTTGATGGATGAGCTTGAAAAATTAGAAGGCGCGGTTTTAAATACAGGCAGGGGTGAAAATTTTGCACCTCAAGTTATAAGCGTATCATTTGAGGATATTCGTGCGGAAGTTCTACTGCACGCTTTGGAAGACAGAGGAATCTATGTTTCAAGCGGTTCCGCATGTTCGTCAAATCATCCGGGTATATCAGGTACATTAAAGGCTATAGGTGTAAGGGACGATCTTTTGGACGCTACTATAAGAATCTCTTTGTCGGAGCTTAACAATAAGGAAGAGGCTGATTATTTAATAAAGAACTTAAAGGAACTTTTGCCGCTTCTTAGAAAATTTGTGAGGAAATAATGAAGTACAAATCATTTTTAATTAAATACGGTGAGATAGGCGTAAAGGGTAAAAACAGATATATGTTTGAGGATGCCCTTATGAAACAGATAAGAACCGCCTTAAAAGAAGTAGAAGGAAAGTTTAATGTATCCAAGGAGCTTGGAAGAATCTATGTGGACATGGATGGCGATTATGATTATGAGGAAGCGATTGACAGACTCAGTAAGGTATTCGGTATAGTCGGAATCTGTCCGATGGTCAGAATAGAATCAAAGGATTATGAAAACCTGAAAGTAAAGGTGGTAGAGTATGTGGATGCGGTGTATCCTGACAAGAACTTTACTTTCAAGGTAGATACAAGAAGAGCCGACAAGAGTTTCCCGGGAACATCTGAGAGCATCAATGCGGAACTTGGCGAGGTGATTTTAAATGCATTTCCGGAAATAAAGGTTAATGTAAGAAAGCCTGATGTACTTATAAAGGTCGAGATAAGAACATATATCAATATATATTCGGTTGAAATACCGGGACCGGGCGGAATGCCTATAGGTACAAACGGAAGCGCCATGCTTTTACTTTCGGGCGGTATAGATTCACCTGTTGCCGGATATATGATTGCAAAAAGAGGAGTAAGAGTGGAGGCTGTATATTTCCATGCACCGCCTTATACTTCAGAGAGAGCAAAGAGAAAGGTTATAGAGCTTGCGGAGCTGGTTTCAAAATATACCGGTCCGCTAAATTTACATATAATCAACTTTACAGATATACAGCTTGCAATATACGAGCACTGTCCGCATGATGAACTTACAATTATCATGAGAAGATACATGATGAAGATAGCTGAAAGAATTGCCGTAGAAAACGGAGATCAGGCTCTTATTACAGGTGAGAGTATAGGACAGGTGGCTTCTCAGACAATACAGTCTTTGCTTACTACAGATGCGGCTGCCACTTTGCCGGTATTCAGACCTCTTATAGGTTTTGATAAGCAGGAAATAGTTGAGATCTCGGAAAAAATAGGTACTTATGAGACTTCTATACAGCCTTATGAGGACTGCTGTACCATATTTGTGGCAAAGCATCCGGTGACAAAACCTGTTTTGGAAAATATAGAAAGGTCTGAAGAAAAGCTTGAAGGAATCATAGATGAGCTTATGGAAAAGGCCCTGGAAACAAAAGAAAGAATCTTGGTGAAAGCCTGAAATAAAAAAGTCTGACAGGAAATCCTGTCAGACTTAAAAAATAAATTATTTGATGATATATGGAGAGAGTGCCTCAAGTATCTGCTCTACATTATCCTCTGCGTGAATGTTAAGATCGATCGGCTTTGACAAATCCAGGCTGAAGATACCCATTATTGATTTTGCATCTATAACATATCTTCCTGAAACCAAGTCAAAGTCTACATCGTACTTAGCTAATTCATTTACAAATGACTTTACTTTGTCAATAGAATTAAGGGAAATTTGAACTGTTTTCATATAATCCTCCATGAAAAAAATATTGTGATAAATGCAACAGATACTTTCAGGTATTTGCACATTTAAATCTATGTATATCCTATATAAATTTTTAAGTAAAGTCAATGACATTTGATAAGTTAGAAAGGTTTTTTATGAAAACTGTTGCGTTTCATACACTCGGCTGCAAAGTAAATACATATGAGACAGAGGCGATGCAGCAGCTTATGGAGTCTGCAGGCTATAGATGTGTCGAGTTCACAGAAAGAGCGGATGTTTATATAATAAATACCTGTTCGGTTACAAATATTGCAGACAGAAAATCAAGACAAATGCTTCACAGAGCCAGAAAGATGAATGAGGATGCCATAGTAGTTGCGGCAGGATGCTATGTGGAGTCTGCAAAGAATAAGATAGATGAAGATCTGAGTATAGATATAATCGTAGGAAATAATAATAAGAATGATATTGTAAATATAATAAACGAATATTTACAGGATAAAATAAAGAATAAATTCATCATTGATATAAATAAAGAGACTGAGTATGAAGAATTTAATATACGAAAAATAAACGACCATACCAGAGCTTTTATAAAGGTTCAGGACGGATGCAATCAGTTTTGTTCGTATTGCATTATTCCTTTTACCAGAGGTAGGGTAAGAAGCAGAAAGATGGAAAATATACTTAATGAGGTGAAAAACCTCTCGGCTTCAGGATATAAGGAAATAGTACTTACAGGTATACATCTCTCATCATATGGTGTGGACTTTTTGGATGAGTCCTATAATAAGAGAATGGAAAAACTTACTCAAACTGAGGAAAGTGATGAGGAATTTGTTACCAAGAATGAGCTTCTTTGTCTGATAGAAAATATTGCGAATATAGAGGGAATAGAGAGAGTACGTATAGGTTCTTTGGAGCCGAGGATTATACAGGAAAACTTTATTAAAAGTCTCAGCAATATAGATAAGTTTTGCCCGCATTTTCATTTGAGCTTACAAAGCGGCTGTGATAGGACTCTAAAAAGTATGAACAGAAAGTACACTGCCGATGAGTTTTATGAAGGAGTAAAACTTATAAGAAAATATTTTGATTCACCTGCGATTACCACAGATATTATTGTGGGATTTCCGGGAGAAACAAAGAAGGACTTTGAAGAGAGTAAAGCTTTCGTAGAAAAGGTGAAATTCTATGAGACACATATCTTCCCTTATTCCATAAGAGAAGGTACAAAGGCGGCAAATATGCCACAGGTGGACGGAAATGAGAAAGCACAGAGAGCAAATATTTTAAATGAAATCAATCTTAAAAATCAAAGGGAGTTTAGAGCTTCAAGGATCGGAAAAGAAGATGAGCTGCTTTGTGAGGAGATTTTCATAAAAGACGGAGTAGAATATTTTACAGGTTATACAAAGGAATATGTGAAGGTTGCTGTTTTAAACAGTGATTTAAAGACTAATGATATAGTAAGAGGAAAGATAGTTGATTTCCTTACAGACGATATTTTATTGCTTGAGAAATCATAGATATTAATTCTTTATTTTTTAATAAGAAAAAATAATATTGCATTATAACCTGTAATCGTATAAAATCAATATTATTAGAAAAGGAAGCGTGACGGTATGGATGTTCAGAATACACAATATTTTAGGGCAGTACAAGAAAATAAAATGGATGTGAATGAAGTGTTAAAGCTTGTGTATGAAGCTATGACAGAAAAAGGATACAATCCGTTGAATCAGATTGTTGGCTATGTGATGTCAGGAGATCCGACATATATCACGAGTCATAAGAGTGCAAGAAGTCTTATCATGAAAGTAGAGCGTGATGAGATAGTCGAAGAGTTATTAAAAAGCTATATTGAAAAGAATCTTAGCTGAACTTTTTTGAGATAAAATCTCATCAAGCTGCGTGATGGACCTTCTGGGGCTGGGTCATACAACAAAACATATTTAAAAGTATGAGATAAGATGTATGAAGAAGTTTGCTTTGCCGGTAGACTTCTTTTTATATATTGAATTTAGAGGTGAATTTGAAAGAAAGAATCATGGGACTTGATTATGGTTCAAAGACTATAGGTGTGGCTATAAGTGACGCATTGGGACTTACCGCACAGCCTTTTGAAACCATAGAACGAAATGCGGAAAATAAACTCAGAAGATCTCTGGCAAGGATAGCGGAGATAGTCAAAGAGAAAGATATAAAGAAAATAGTAGTAGGTTTGCCGGTAAATATGGACGGGGGCAGCGGAGAAAGAGTGGCTCTTACTTTGGAATTTGTAGAAAAGTTGAAGTCAAGAGTTGATGTGCCCATCATTATGCAGGATGAAAGACTTACAACAAAAGAAGCGGATGAAATACTTGACGAATCAGGTGTAAAAAAGCAGGACAGAAAACAGTTTATAGATCAGGTGGCGGCAAGTATTATATTGAAAGAATATATGGAGAAAGAAAATGGACAATAACAGCATACATTTTGTAACAGAGGATGGGGAAAATATCGATTTTACAATTATAGATGAAACCAAGTTAAACGGTATCAGCTATATATTGGTTACAGACAGTCCGGATGATGAAAGTGGAGACTGCTATATCATGAAAGATATTTCAAAAAAGGACGATGAAGAGGCCAATTATATTTTTGTAGAAGATGAGAAGGAACTGGATGCGGTATTTGAAATCTTTCAAAATATGATGGATGATGATGTTGAAATTATAAAATGAGTTACCCTTGTTCGGTAATCATTATGTGAATATAAGTACAAATAAGAAAGGAATAAAATTTGAACGAGAATGAGAAAAATCCGTTGCTGAATATGCAAAGAATTATGCAGGAAAGCAGGGAGTTAAGCGAAGCCGGTGCAACTGAGATGGGTGAGAGTGCATCGGAAAAGAAGGTTAAGAAGGAAAGAACTGTAAATGCAAGATTAAAGCATGAACAGGTGACAAAAAAGACTACAGGACAAAAAAAGAGTTCTGAAAAAGATAAAAAGTCTGAAAACGGTACAAAAACTTCAGAAGAAAATAAACCGGCTGAGAAAAAACAGACTAAAAAAACTGTAAGTAAAAGAGTGAAGCCTGCAGAAAGTACAAAAGAGGATGTAGTCCTCAATGACAGTCAGGTTTCGGATACAAAGAAAAATAAAGCAAGATATGTCGGACCTGCAGATAATAATGTGCCTTCTTTGGCTGAACAGGTATCAAGTATTTTGATGGAAAATACAAATAAAAAGAGAAGAGGCAGAGTCGCTAAAAAGTCAAATAAAAAGGTGAAAATCATACCGCTTGGAGGACTTGAGCAGATAGGTATGAATATCACAGCCTTTGAATATGATGACAGTATTATGGTAGTGGATTGCGGACTGGCATTCCCAAGTGATGATATGCTTGGAATAGATCTTGTAATTCCGGATATCACATATTTAAAGGACAACTATCTTAAAGTAAAGGGCTTTTGCATAACTCACGGTCATGAGGATCATATCGGTGCCCTACCTTATATATTAAAGCAGCTCAATGTACCTGTATACGGTACAAGGCTGACCTGTGCTTTGATTGAAAAGAAACTTAAAGAGCATCAAATTGATGATACCGCAAAACTTCATATAGTTAAATACGGTGATACTGTAAGTCTCGGCGACTTTAAGGTGGAGTTTGTAAAGACAAATCACTCTATTGCCGATGCGGCATCACTTGCCATATTTACACCGGCAGGTACAATATTCCACACCGGAGACTTTAAGGTGGACTATACACCTGTATTCGGAGATCCGGCAGATCTTGGAAGAATGGCCGAAATCGGTAAGGCGGGATGTCTTGCGATGCTTTCGGATTCTACCAATGCTACAAGACCGGGATTTACCATGTCTGAGAGAACGGTCGGAAAGACTTTTGATTTGATATTTGCCGAGCATAGAGACAGCAGAATAATAGTTGCCACATTTGCATCAAATGTGGACAGAGTGCAGCAGATAATAAATACGGCATACAAGTATGACAGAAAAGTGGTGGTGGAAGGACGAAGCATGGTAAATGTTATCGGAACCGCCGCAGAGCTTGGCTATATTGATATTCCTGAAGGAACACTTATAGATATAGATCATTTAAAGGACTATCCGCTTGAAAAGACTGTAATTATTACAACAGGAAGTCAGGGTGAGTCCATGGCGGCTCTTTCAAGAATGGCTTCATCAATCCACAGAAAAGTGGAGATTGTACCGGAAGATGTTATTATAATGAGTTCAACCCCTATTCCGGGAAATGAAAAGGCCGTATCAAAGGTTATAAATGAGCTTTCAATGAAGGGTGCAGAGGTTATCTTCCAGGATACTCATGTATCGGGTCACGCATGTCAGGAAGAGATAAAGCTTATGTATTCACTTTTAAAGCCTAAGTTTGCACTGCCTGTGCACGGTGAATACAGACATCTTATGGCAGGAAAAGGACTTGCAGAGGCTGTTGGAATCCCAAGTGAGAATGTACTTATCATGTCAAGCGGTGATGTGGTCGAACTTAGTGAGGATTCATGTAAGATAACAGGTCATGTAGAGGCCGGCGGAGTCTTTGTAGACGGACTTGGAGTAGGTGATGTAGGAAATATTGTGCTTCGTGATAGGCAAAGCTTGTCACAAAATGGTATAATAATAGTGGCAATGAGTCTTGAACATGGAACAAACAGACTTTTATCAGGTCCCGACATAGTTTCAAGGGGCTTTGTATATGTAAGAGAGTCTACAGATTTGATGAACGAGGCAAGCGCAGTTGTCAGAGAGGCTGTGGCGGATTGTCTTCATGCCAGAATCACAGATTGGTCAAAGATAAAGAATGTTGTAAGAGATTCTTTAAGCGAGTTTTTGTGGAAGAGGATGAAGAGAAATCCTGTAATATTGCCAATAATAATGGAGATACATTAGTAAATGAGCAAAGAAACTACATCAAAAAGGAAAACAAAGAGAAGAGTTGCATCTTTTTTCGGAAGATTAATCATGTATATTATGATACTGGGATTGATAGCAGGTATACCTTTTGCCTATAATTTCGGACATAGTGTATTCTATGCCTCAAGTGTGGATTCACCACCGGGCAACAATGTTCAGGTGAATATAACGGACGGTATGAATTTTGATGAACTTGCCGATATACTTTATGATAAGGGTGTCATAGAAAATAAGTTTTCCTTTAAGATACAGGCAAAGTTTTTTGAAATCAGAATGCATGCAGGGGATTATACATTTAACACATCACAGACAACAAGACAGATGCTTGAGATGATTGATGACGGAGTTTTGGAGAATAATGTAAATGATAACAAATCTTAAGGTTTTGGAATATTTGGATATTATTTCTCCCGTCAATTCACAGACTGTAGAGGAAATAAGGTCTGTTGCAAAGGAAAACTATATTCCGATAATAAAAAGAGACACTGAAAATCTTTTGAAATTTGTTTTGAAAATGCAAAATCCCAAGTCGATTTTGGAGATAGGTTGTGCTGTCGGGTATTCAGCCATAATTATGCTGGAAAACTCCGATGCGGATATAGTAACTGTTGAAAAAATGCCTGAGAGAGTGGAAGAAGCTAAAAAAAATATTAAGTATGCTAATCTGGAAGACAGAGCGAAAATCATTGAGGGTGATGCCGGGGAAATACTGGAAAGGCTTGTAAATGAAAATAAAAAATTTGATTTTATTTTCATGGATGCGGCAAAGGCACAGTATATTACATGGTTGCCAACGGTGAAAGCTCTTTTGAAGGATAAGGGAATAATTTTTTCGGATAATTGTTTGCAGGAGGGAGACTTGTTAGAGTCTTCCTTTGCAATAAGAAAAAGAGATAAGACCATACATAAGAGAATGAGAGATTATATTTATCTTCTTTTACATGATGAAGATTTGGAGTCATGGATATTTTCAATAGGAGATGGAGTTTTACTTAGCAGAAGTAGGAGGTAAATTGAGAGATTTAGAACTTTTAATACCGGCAGGCAATCTTGAAAACCTTAAGGTTGCGATAGATTACGGTGCCGATGCGGTATATATAGGCGGTGAGTTTTTCAGCCTGAGAGCAAAGGCAAAGAATTTTACAAAAGAGGATATGAAGTCCGGAATAAAATATGCACATGAAAGAGGTAAAAAGGTCTATGTAACGGCCAATATCCTTGGACATAATGATGATTTGGATGCGGCAAGAGGCTATTTTGAGGAATTAAAAGAAATAGGACCTGACGCTCTCATAATATCGGACCCGGGAATATTTACAGTGGCAAAGGAAGTCTGGCCTGAGGTGGAAATACATATATCAACACAGGCAAATAATACAAACTATGCCACCTACCTTTTTTGGTGGAAGCTTGGAGCCTCAAGAGTTGTTACAGCCAGAGAGCTTTCACTTGAGGAGATAAAAAAGATCAGAGACAATATCCCTGAGGAGATGGAGATAGAGACATTTGTACATGGAGCTATGTGTATGTCATACTCCGGAAGATGTTTGCTCAGCAATTTCTTTACAGGTAAAGATGCCAATCGTGGAGAATGTACTCATTCCTGCAGATGGAAATATTCCGTAGTGGAGGAAAAAAGACCGGGAGAGTATATGCCGGTTTATGAAAACGAGAGAGGAACATATATCTTCAATTCAAAAGATCTCTGTATGATTGAGTATATTCCGGAACTTATAGAGGCCGGTATAGACAGCTTTAAGATAGAGGGCAGAATGAAGACCGCACTCTATGTTGCAACTGTGGCAAGAACATACAGAAAGGCTATAGACGATTATTTAAAATCGCCTGAGACCTTTAAAGAAAACCTTGAATGGTATAAATCAGAGATAGGAAAATGTACTTACAGAGAGTTTACTACCGGATTTTTCTTCGGAAAGCCGGACAGTGATACACAGATTTATGACAGCAATACCTATGTAAAAAATTATATTTATATAGGAACTGTAAACGAAGTAGATGAAAAGGGTAGAGCGATATTTAACCAAAAGAACAGATTCTTTGTTGGAGACAACATTGAGATTATGAAAAAGAACGGTGAAAATATATCTTTATGTGTTGAGTCTATTGAAGATGAGAAGGATGAGAAGATGGAGAGTGCTCCACACCCTATGCAACTTTTGAAAGTGACATTTGATAAACAGGTAGCTGAAGAAGGAGATATATTACGAATTTATAATCCCGAAAGACAGTAGTGGAGGTATAATGTTTTTATTTATACTTGGAATATTATGCGGGATATATGGGACTGTAGTTATTTTTATGGCAGGCTTTTTGGAATTGCAAAATTACATATGGTATGTATTTGCATTTGTATTTTTTGCCCTGGGTAAACTTATCAAACTTTATCTAAATAAGAGAATTCCATTGTGGTCTGTGGTATCTGTCTGTACTTTGGCGACTCTTGGAATTCTTATTTTTGTTATAACGGTAGTTGTAATAAGACTTTCGGTGCCTAAGGATGACAAAAAATCATTGGATTTTTTAGTCATACTTGGTGCCAAGACAGATTTTGATAAGAAAGAAAGTGACTGCATATACAGACTTGAAAAGGCTATAGATTATATAAATGAAAATCCCGGTACAATTATTGTTATAAGCAGCGGAATGCAAAAAAACGGAAAAATTGAATCACTTGAAATGGCGGATTATCTTATGGAAAGAGGCATTGACAAAGATAATATTCTTGTAGAAGTTGAGTCACATAATACAAGAGAAAATCTGATATATTCAAAAGCTCTTTTAGATAAGTATGATGAAGAGATGAAGATAAATACGGATTTTATAATCAGAAACGATATGGGTCCGGTTGAAGTTGTGGAAGCAAGACCGGAGACCATAGGTATTTTGACAAATGATTTTCATATATTCAGAGCTATGCAGGTGGCAAAAAAGCTTGGATATACACAAGTTTCGCCTATAAGTGCAAAGTCCGGTAATGTTCTTTATTTACATATGCTCGTAAGAGAGACATTTGCAATTTTGAAGTACAAGTTTTTAGGATACATTTAAATTTTACCAAGGAGGCAGATATTGAAAAATTATAATATTGATGAAGAGTTAAAACATATAAAAGAATTGTCGGCATATGAGATCAAAGATATATCGGATATCGAAGAAATCAGTGCAAAAGCGGTTGTTCTTGAACATAAAAAGACAAAGGCAAGAGTTTTCACCTTGCTTTCAGATGATGATAATAAGGTGTTTACGATAGGATTCAGAACACCTTCAAAGGATTCTACAGGAGTTGCCCATATTTTGGAGCATTCCGTACTTTGCGGTTCTAAAAAGTTTCCTGCAAAGGATCCCTTTGTAGAACTTGTAAAGGGTTCATTGAACACATTTTTAAATGCAATTACATATCCTGACAAGACGGTTTATCCGGTTGCATCCTGCAATGATAAGGACTTTGACAATCTTATGGAAGTTTATCTGGATGCGGTATTTTATCCTAATGTATACAATGAGGAGAAGATATTCAGGCAGGAAGGCTGGCATTATGAAGTAGTGGATGAGAAGGGTAATCCTGATGAAAACGGAGATATTATTTTAAACGGTGTAGTATACAATGAGATGAAGGGTGCTTTTTCATCTGCCGACAGTGTACTGGAAAGGTCAATAACAAAGGTGTTGTTTGAAGGACATTCTTACGGTGAGGAATCCGGTGGTGATCCTGACTTTATTCCTACACTTACATATGAGAATTTCCTTGATATGCATTCAAAGTATTATCATCCGTCAAATTCATACATTTATCTCTACGGGGATATGGATATGGCAAAAAAACTTGAGTGGATAGACAGAGAATACCTTGATAAGTTTGAATACAGAGAGGTGGATTCTAAGATAGAGGAAGTAAAGGAGCTTGAAAGTGTAAAGGAAGCAAACTTTGAATATCCTATTACAGAGGCTCAGGGTGAGGAAAATGCCACATATCTTTCATGGAATACATTGGTGGGCGGAGAGCTTGATCCGGTTGTTTCTATGGGATTTCATATACTTGAGTATGTACTTATAGACGCACCGGGAGCATATCTTACCGACGCACTTATTGATGCGGGCATAGGAGAGGATGTATTCGGCGGATATGCAAACGGAATCTCTATGCCATATTTCACCGTAACTTCAAAGAATACAAATCTTGACAGAAAGCCTGAGTTTTTGGCCGTTATAGAGGGTACTTTAAGGAAGCTTGCAGATGAAGGAATTGATAAAGAGACTATAAAGGCCGCTATAAATGTATTTGAATTTAAAGCAAGAGAGGCTGACTACGGTTCATATCCTAAGGGGCTTATGTACGGACTTTCAAGCTTTGATTCATGGCTTTATGATGCGGACCCTACAATACATTTGAGATTTGAAAATATTTTCAAAACTCTCAGAGAAGAGATAGATAATAATTATTTTGAAAATCTGATAAAGAATTATCTTCTTGATAACAAGAATACGGCTATAGTTACCATGACACCTAAAAAAGGTCTTACCACAAAGAAGGATGCCGATCTTAAGGCGAAGCTTAAAGCATTCAAAGATACATTGTCAAAAGAAGAGATAAAGAAGATATATGATGATACTTTGGCACTTAAAAAGTATCAGTCTGAGTCTTCAAGTGAGGAGGATCTTTTAAAGATTCCTTTACTCAGCAGAGATGATATAAGCAGAGAAGTAAAGATGCCTGAGTATGAAGAAAAGAGTATAAAGGCTTCAGGAAAAGATATACCTGTAATTCACTCAAAAGTATTTACATCGGGAATCAATTATATGAAGTTTATCTTCAATATTGACTTTGCAAATGAAGAAGAACTTAAGTATCTGGCACTTTTAAAGGAAATATTGGGCTATATAGATACAAAGAAACAAAGCTATGCGGCACTTTCCACAAATGTAAATTTAAATTCAGGTGGAGTCGGATATGTTATTGAGGCATTTGCAACCGATGCAAATCCTATAGATTTTACCTTTGCATTCAGTGTAAATGCAAAAATATTATATGGCAAAGAATCCTGGCTCTATTCCAATGTGGCTGAAGTACTCACAATGTCAAAGCTTGAGGATAAGAAGAGAGTTAAGGATATAATTGCGGAGGTAAAGGCAGGCAAGGACAGATTGGTTTCATCAGGTCATATGAGTGCACTTACAAGAGCGGGATCTTATATATCAAAGGAACTTTTATTTAACGATTTGACAAAGGGTATAGCTTATCTTAACTTCCTTGAAAATATAGATATAGAAAAAGACTTTGACAGAGTTTACGAAAACCTCTCAAGACTCTTGAAGATTACTTTCAGTGCAGATAATCTTTTGATACATACCATATGTGATGAAAAGGGATATAAGAATGCATTTAACGGAATAGAAAGTCTTACAGACAGTCTTTTCAAAGAAAGCACAAAGCCTGAAAAGGCCGTATTAAAAACAGAAATCAAAAATGAGGGATTTGTAACGCCTTCAATGGTAAACTATGTTGCAAGATTCGGAAATTTTGTAAATCACGGATTTAAATATACTGGAGTTTTAAGAGTACTGAAGGTGCTTTTAAGTTATGACTATCTGTGGAACAATATCAGAGTAAAGGGTGGCGCATACGGATGTAGCGCAATCTTTGGAAGAAGCGGAAACTCAGGTTTTGTTTCATACAGAGATCCTAATGTTTTAAATACAAATAAGGTATACGAGGGCATAGTGGACTATGTGAAAAACTTTACGGCAAATGACAGAGAGATGACAAAATCTGTAATAGGTGCAATCAGTGAACTTGACACACCTCTGACACCTTCAAGAGAGGGATTAAAGGGATTAAGCTCATATTACTCAAAAGTCAGACATGAGGATCTGGTAAAGGAAAGAGAAGAGGTATTGAATACAAGTGAGGAAGATATCAGAGCTTTGGTGCCGCTTATCGAGGCTGTGCTTTCAGACAAACTTATTTGTGCTATCGGTAATGAAGATTTGATAGAAAAGGATAAGGAACTCTTTAAAGAGGTAAAGCATCTTTATAAGGATTGATAGGAGAATATATGAAATCAGGATTTGTTGCCCTTATAGGGAGACCGAATGTAGGAAAATCAACATTGATGAATACGCTGATAGGACAAAAGATAGCTATAACATCAAATAAGCCGCAGACTACAAGAAACAGAATACAGACAGTATTTACAGACGAAAGAGGTCAGATAGTATTCCTTGACACTCCGGGTATACATAAAGCCAAAAATAAGCTTGGAGAATATATGGTAAAGGTATCTACAAGAACTTTAAGAGATGTGGATATGGTTCTCTGGCTTGTAGAACCGAGTACCTTTATAGGTGAGGGCGATGAGCATATCTTTGAGATTTTATCAAGTGTAAATATACCTGTAATACTTGCTATCAATAAAATGGATTCGCTCAAGCAAAAGGAAGATATGCTTGAGGTAATAGCCAAGTACTCGTCAAGAATGCAGTTTGCCGAAGTGGTGCCGGTATCCGCACTTAAGGGAACAAATACGGATAAGCTTCTAGATATTATATTTAAATATCTTTCAGAAGGTCCTATGTATTATGATGAGGATACGGTCACAGACCAGCCTATAAAGCAAATAGCGGCAGAGCTTATAAGAGAAAAGGCACTGAGATTTTTGCAAGAGGAGATACCTCACGGTATAGCTGTGGAGATAGATACATTTAACTACAGAGACTCGGGAGATATGGTGGATATCGAGGCTGCTATAGTATGTGAGAAAGACTCACATAAGGGAATAATTATAGGAAAGGGAGGCAGTATGCTGAAAAGAATCGGTACTGCAGCCAGAAAAGATATAGAAGGTCTGCTTGAGAGCAGAGTGAATCTGAAGCTTTGGGTAAAGGTCAGACCTAAGTGGAGAGATTCGGATGTGCAAATGAAGAATTTCGGTTACAATCCAAAGGATTTATAATGTGAGAGATTTTGTTGAATTGACGGGCATTGTTATAAAATCAATGCCCATCGGTGATTTTGACAGGCGTGTGACTATTTTTACAAAAGAGAGAGGCAAAATATATGCTTTTGCAAAAGGTGCAAGGCGTATCAACAATCAGATGATGGGATTTGCCAGAATATTTGCATATGGAAAGTTTAAACTGTATGAGGGCAGAGATTCTTATAATATAGTCAATGCGGATATTGCCAACTATTTTGAAGAGGTAAGTGCAGATATTGAGAGTACCTGCTACGGCACGTATTTTCTTGAAATGCTTGATTATTACACAAAGGAAGCTTTGGTGGATATAGAGAGCTTAAAGCTTATATATTATACATTACTGGCTTTAACCAAAAAATCCATACCTAACAGACTTGTAAGAAGAATTTTTGAACTTAAGCTTATGACAATAAACGGCGAGTATGATTTGACTCCGGGACTTAAGGATAAAACCGCCTTATATACTTGGGAATATATAATATATTCAAAGCCTGAGAAACTTTTCACCTTTGTAATCACAGAGGAGGCACTTACAGAGATAGAAAAATATATGGATATCATGATAAGGAAATATATAGACAGACATTTTCATTCTCTTGATATTCTGGAAGATATTTTATGATTTTTTCT
>NZ_JH815185.1:1010683-1529590 GCF_000296385.1 Lachnoanaerobaculum sp. OBRC5-5 | reverse complement strand
TCTGGAAGATATTTTATGATTTTTTCTTGACATTTGAAGAAATTCTGCTAAAATGACTTGTGTTCGGCAAAGACGCCTATATAGGGAGTCTTTGCCTTTTTATATATTTATGATTCAACCGTTTATTTAAGAGTTGAACGTCAAGAGTATTTTGAGTATTCAAAGTACCGACAAAGCCTAGGAGGTAAGAATTATGTCATACGTAGAAGAGATTTTAGAGAAGGTTGTAGCTGCAAACCCAAATGAGCCGGAGTTTCATCAGGCTGTTAAGGAAGTTTTGGAGTCATTAAAGCTTGTTGTTGATGCAAATGAGGAGCTTTACAGAAAGAACGGCATCTTAGAGAGACTTGTAGAGCCTGAGAGAATTATTTCATTCAGAGTTCCATGGGTGGATGACAAAGGAAACGTACAGGTTAACAAGGGATATCGTGTACAGTTCAACAATGCAATAGGTGCTTATAAGGGAGGACTTCGTTTCCATCCTACAGTAAACCAGTCAATACTTAAATTCCTCGGATTTGAGCAGGTACTTAAAAACTCACTTACAGGTCTTCCTATGGGTGGAGGAAAAGGCGGTTCAAACTTTGATCCTAAGGGAAAATCAGACAGAGAAGTAATGGCATTCTGCCAAAGCTTTATGAACGAGCTTTATAAGCATATCGGAAAAGACACAGATGTACCGGCAGGTGATATCGGTGTAGGCGGTAGAGAGATCGGTTACCTTTTCGGTCAGTACAAGAGACTTACAACATTGTTTGAAGGTGTTCTTACAGGAAAGGGAATTCCTTTCGGAGGTTCTTTAGCAAGAACAGAGGCTACAGGTTACGGTCTTGTATACATTCTTGATGAGATGCTTAAGGCAAACAACAAGGAACTTAAGGGAAAGACAGTTGTAGTTACAGGTTCAGGAAATGTCGCAATCTATGCAATACAAAAGGCACAGCAGCTTGGAGCAAAGGTTGTTGCACTCTGTGATTCAAACGGTTATGTATATGATGAGAACGGTATACAGGTAGATATTGTTAAGGATATCAAGGAAGTTAAGAGACAGAGAATATCAGAGTATGCAAACAGAGTATCTTCTGCCAAGTATACAGAAGGTAAGGGAATCTGGAATATCAAATGTGATATCTACCTTCCATGTGCTACTCAAAACGAGCTTGATCTTGACGGAGCGAAGGCACTTGTAGCTAACGGATGCTTTGCAGTAGCAGAGGGTGCAAACATGCCTACAACTCTTGAGGCAACAAAGTATCTTCAGGATAACGGAGTACTCTTTATGCCGGGTAAGGCTTCAAATGCAGGAGGTGTATCTGTTTCAGGTCTTGAGCAGAGCCAGAACGCCATGAGACTTTCATGGACATTTGAGGAAGTTGATGAGAAGCTTAAAGGCATTATGAAGGATATCTTTACAAAGGTTGACGATGCGGCTAAGAGATACGGTCAGGAAGGCAACTATGTAGCAGGTGCTAATATTGCCGGATTTGAGAAGGTTGCAAACGCAATGATTTCACAGGGAATTGTATAAAAATATTGTACAAAATTAAATACATAAGCATTTAAAAGCCCTTTTTTAAGGGCTTTTTTTTAATTCCTATTGACTTACTGGGAATTAAGCCTTAAAATTCCAATATAGTTAATAGAATACAGGTTTTCTATTATAGATTACCCCTAAGCTCAAGGGAGAGGTGAAAGGAAAAATCAATGTCATTATTAAATGTAAATAATTTAACAGTTTCCATAGAAGATGATGAGAATTTAAAGGAAATTCTTCATGGAGTAAATATAGAAATTAAAAAAGGCGAAACACATGTACTTATGGGACCGAACGGAGCAGGTAAGTCAACACTCGGCTATGCTCTTATGGGTAATCCAAGATATGTTGCAAACAGCGGAGAAATTATATTTGACGGTAAGAATATAATTGATGAATCAGCAGACAAGCGTGCAAAGGCGGGAATGTTCTTATCATTCCAGAATCCTCTTGAGGTACCGGGTCTTCCACTCAGCAGTTTTATCAGAAATGCAGTAGAGTCTGTAAGCGGCAAGAGAGTAAAGATGATGCAGTTTAAAAAAGACCTTGCAAAGAATATGGAAGTCTTAAATATGGACAGCGAGTATGCCAACAGAGCCTTGAATGTAGGATTTTCAGGCGGTGAGAAGAAAAAGGCTGAGATATTACAGCTTCTTATGCTTTCACCGAAGCTTGCAATACTTGATGAGACAGATTCAGGACTTGATGTGGATGCTGTAAGAACAGTTTCAGCCGGTATCAAAGAATATCAGAAGAAAAAAGACGGTGCTCTCCTTATAATTACTCACAGTACAAGAATACTTGAGTCATTAAAGGTTGACTATACACATATTATGGTAGACGGAAAAATCATAAAGACAGGAGATGCTTCTTTGGTAGATGAAATCAATGAGCATGGATTTGAAAAGTATATTCAGGAGAGCAAATAATGAAGGAAAAGACATATGTAGAAGACATTAACAGAAGTATGTATGACTTCAGAAATGAAGATAAGGACAACTTCAAAATAGCTGCAGGTCTTACACCTGAGTTAGTGTCTCAGATTTCAAAAGAAAAGAACGATCCTGCCTGGATGCAGAATTTCAGATTGCAGGCATTACAGATATATAATCAGATGGAAGTTCCGCCATGGGGTCCTTCTATAGACGGTCTTGATATTGACAATATTGTTACTTATGTAAGACCTAATACACATATGAAGACAAAGTGGTCAGAGGTTCCTGAGGATATCAAGGATACCTTTGAAAAACTCGGTATACCACAGGCTGAAAGAAAATCTTTGGCAGGTGTAGGTGCACAGTATGATTCGGAGCTTGTATACCACAATGTAAGAGATGAAGTTTCACAGATGGGCGTTGTATATACAGATCTTGAGAGTGCAATGCATGGTGAATATGCAGATATGATTCAAAAGCATTTCATGAAGCTTGTAAAGCCGAACGATCACAAGTTTGCGGCGTTACATGGTGCGGTATGGTCAGGCGGTTCATTTGTATATGTACCGAAGGGTGTTCATCTTGATATTCCATTGCAGTCATATTTTAGACTTAATGCAAAGGGTGCAGGACAGTTTGAGCATACACTTATTATCGTAGATGAGGGTGCGGATCTTCACTTTATTGAAGGATGTTCGGCACCAAAATATAATGTAGCCAATCTTCACGCAGGATGTGTGGAGCTTTATGTAGGAAAGAATGCAAGACTCAGATATTCGACTATAGAGAACTGGTCAAAGAATATGTACAATCTCAACACAAAGAGAGCTGTTGTGGAAGAGGGCGGAAGAATTGAATGGGTTTCAGGTTCATTCGGTTCACATGTATCATATCTTTATCCTATGAGTATATTAAAGGGTAGAGGTGCAAGAATGGAATTCACAGGAATTACATTCGCAGGTGCAGGACAAAACCTTGATACAGGTTCAAAGGTAGTACATGCGGCACCTGATACATCTTCATTTATTAATACAAAATCAATTTCAAAGGGTGGCGGTATATCTACATTCAGAAATGCTGTAGTGGTATCTGAAAAAGCAAAGAATGCAAAGGCTGCAGTATCATGTGAGTCCTTGATGCTTGATGATATATCACGCTCGGATACAGTGCCTGCTATGGATATCAGATGTGCGGATGCCGATGTAGGTCATGAGGCAAGAATCGGAAGAATCAGTGATGATGCCGTATTCTATCTGATGAACAGAGGTATCAGTGAAGAGGATGCAAAGGCAATGATCGTAAGCGGATTTGCCGACAATGTATCAAAAGAATTGCCGCTTGAGTATGCGGTAGAGATGAATAATCTCATTCAATTAGAGATGAAAGGAAGTATTGGTTAATGAGAGATATTACTTTAAACAGAATACCGGTTCTTACCTGGAGATGGCTAAAGATGAATGAGACTGCTGTTTTTATACCAAGTGAAACAGGCAGTGCAAATATAAAAGTTTTAAATGAAAATGCAAATAATGAACTTTCAAAAGACATTATCGAAGCTATGAAGGCCCTTCCTACAGGAATGGGAGCAAATATGACAGAGCTTTGTGACTCTGAAAGTGAAGATATTATTATAAATACTCTTGCAGGTGAAAAGTCAAACAGTCATATAAATATATACAGAGATAAGGAAAGTCTTGCAAAAGTAAGAGTTTATATATATGCGGCTGAAGGCAGCGAAGCCAATGTATGGATGGATTACTCTTCAAATGAGGAGAATGCCGGTGCTTTGGCGGTACAGACATTCGTTTTTGCAGAGAAAGATGCAAAAGTGAAATTGTACCAGGTAGGACTTCAGTCAGACAGTGATATTTCACTCAATGATATAGGCGCAAATGTTGAAAAAGATGCTTCATTTGAGCTTGTACAGCTCTTACTTGGTGGAGAGAAGATATTTGCAGGTGCAAGAGCAAGCCTTACAGGTAAAAGAAGTGAGTTTATATCAGATCTTGGCTACTATGGTAAGGCCGAGGAGCAGATAGATCTTAACTATGTGGCGGATCATATAGGAAAGTCAAGTAATTGCAAAATGATAGCCTCAGGAGTACTTAATGACAATTCAAAGAAACTTCTAAGAGGTACTATTGACTTTAAGAGAGGCGCAAAAGATGCAACCGGAGAAGAGTCCGAGGATGTACTTCTCTTAGGTCAGAATATCCATAATCAGAGTATACCTGTAATACTCTGTGCCGAGGAAGATGTAGTGGGAACACATGGCGCTTCCATAGGAAACCTTGATGAGGAAATGCTTTTCTATCTCACATCAAGAGGTATGGACAAGGAAAGTGTTACAAAGATGGTGGCAAGAGCCAGAATAGATGCTATCAGCAAGAAGCTTGAAAATGCCGGACTTGAAGAAAAGGTAAATCTTTATCTTGGAGGCAGTGAAGATGAGTAAGAGTATATACAGAAATGATTTTCCGCTTTTAGCATCCGATGATGTTATATATATGGACAATGCGGCTACATCACAAAGACCACAGGCGGTGTTGGATGCAATAAATGATTTTTATAAGCATCACAATGCAAACCCTTTAAGAGGAGTGTATAAACTCAGTGTGGAAGCTACGCAGGACTATGAGAATGCCAGAAGCAAAGTGGCGAAGTTTATAGGTGCGGCAGGAAGTGAAGAGATAATCTTTACCAGAAATGCATCAGAGAGTTTAAACCTTGTGGCATACAGCTACGGTCTAAACAATATAAAGGCCGGTGATGAGATAGTTGTAAGTATACTTGAGCATCATTCAAATATGCTTCCATGGCAGATGGTGGCAAGGGCTACAGGAGCTAAACTTGTATTCCTTGATTGTGAGGAAGACGGAGAGATTACAAAGGCTGAGATAGACTCTAAAATAAATGAAAATACAAAACTGGTAGCTTGTACACAGATATCAAATGTACTTGGAATACCTACACCTATAGAGTATATCATTGAAAAAGCTCATAGTGTGGGAGCTGTAGTTGTTGTTGACGGTGCACAGAGCATACCTCATAAGAAAATAGATGTAAGAGAACTGGATGCGGACTTCTTTGCATTCTCAGGTCATAAGCTTTGCGGACCAATGGGTATCGGTGTACTCTATGGTAAGAAGGCATTACTTGATGCCATGCCTCCGTTCCTTAGCGGTGGAGAGATGATAGAGTATGTTACCAAAGAAAAAGCCACATTTGCGCCACTACCTCATAAATTTGAGGCCGGTACAGTAAATGCGGAGGGTGCAGTTGGGCTTGCGGCAGCTATCGACTATATAGAGAGCATAGGATATGAGAAGATAGAGAGTATCGAAAGAGAGCTGAGTGAGTACGCTATGGAGGTTCTTTCAAAGAACAAGTATGTCAGAATACTTGGTTCAAAGGATCCTTCTAAGCACAGCGGTATAATAAACTTTATACTTGAGGGAGTGCATCCGCATGATGTATCAACGATACTTGATTCAAAGGGTATTGCGGTAAGAGCCGGACATCACTGTGCACAGCCGCTTTTACAACATTTAAAAATAAATTCAACCACAAGAGCAAGTCTTTCTTTCTATAACACAAAGGAAGAGATAGATGCACTCTCAGCTGCTCTTTTAGAGATAAGAAAGGAGATGGGATACGATGAGTGAGAACAGAGCCTTTTATAATGAAATTCTGACAGAGCATAATTTAAGACCTTATCATAAACATGATCTTGCAGATGCCAATCTTATACTGGACGGTGTCAATCCAAGCTGTGGTGATCATATCACTTTAAAGCTTAAAGTAAACGATGAAGGCATCATAGAAGACGGAGCTTTCGTAGGAGACGGATGTGCCATATCACAGGCTTCAGCAGATATAATGCTTGATATGGTAATAGGTCTTGAAAAGGATGAAGCTATCAGACTCTCAGATATGTTTTTCCGTATGATAAAGGGAGAAGCAACTGAGGAAGAGATAGAGGAACTTGATGAGGCTGGAGCCCTTAGAGATATCTCCCATATGCCTGCAAGAGTAAAATGTGCAGTACTTGGCTGGCATACAATGGAAGAGTTGTTGAAATAATAAATAATGAATGAAAACAGGGATGAAAAGTCCCTGTTTTTTTGTATGGGAAAAGACTGTTTAAGGCAAATTTTACAACTATAAAAATAAAATTACAATAATTATTTTTAGTTTACATTATCTATATATAAAGTATAATAAAGTTAGATGTGTTTGAGCTTGTTTTATCGGAGGAAGAATGAAAAGAGATATACAGATATCATTATTATTGATATTTTCGCTTTGTATAGTAATTTATATAACAAACTGGAATGATTCTAAAGAAAACAGAAAATATAGAGAGCTCCAAGAGAAGATAAGAGTATATGACCTTAAGAATGCAGAGGAACTACCGAATTATATAACTTGGGGTATAAAAAATAAATTTTGTGCAAGTGGGATAGGTAGAGATCAAAAGTCTTATTATACAATACAAGATACCAATAATAATAATAATGAAGAGTCAAAAGTGACATATATGCTCACAGTACCTACAAAATATGCAGTTGAAGTAAATCTTGAGATGGTATCTAAAAGAGAATCTGATTCGACTATCGGTAAGACGGGAAGCATAGTTATAGAAAGAGAAATGGTAGAATTTGCCGCATCGGTATTTGATTTGGAAACAGGAGAACTATTAAATACAATATATATAGACAGAATACTCAAATTGCATAATTTGAATGTTATGCCGTTTGATTGTACAGGTTTTGTAACATGCAACTATAATGGGAAGCCATGCTTGGCTTTTGACGCTGAAGCCATGGACGGTTATGATAATTCAAAAAGTACAATATATATAGATCTTGAATCATCTGAACTTTTTGAAGAAAAATATTATAATCTAAAAGAAAATATTGAAAGTAAAAATAAGAATAATTTAGACTTCTTGAAAAAAATTGACGGTTTTACAGAAAAAAATAAAAGATACTCGGATCTATATGACAGCGATGAAAGATATTCAGTAGAGAACTTCGGTTTTTGGGAAGGATATAGAAAAATACATCTGATGGATGTTTCTAATACTATAGAAAATAATGAAAAAATAAATTATATGTTTCCTGATTTGAAGGAGAACTATAAGAAAATAAGTAATGAATATAATAATAGTTTTTCATTAGATATAGTACTTAGTGGAAATCCAAGCGATGATGAAATTTTAAATATAATTGAGTCAGATATTTCAAAGTGAAAGAGGGTTACATAATTGGATAAAAGGAAAGTTTATTTTATCATTTTTTTGATTATTATAATAGTATGTCCTTGGTTTAACGGTAAATTGGTCGAATCATACAGTTCGTATTATGTTGATAGTAAAGACAGTGGATATGTATTCTGTGAGTCAAATAAAGAAGACAGTAGCAGTTATGTCATACAATCATATGACGACGAATATGATGACGGATATATAGTAAGTATTGATACTGATAATAACTACACATTTGATATTCATACGAAAGTAGGAGTAAAAATAATTAGAAAGCAAACAGGTAATGATGCGGCGGATACATATTATATTGAAAATAACGGATTTATAAAATTTACTATAGATGTATATAATATAAAAACAGGTAGAAAAATAAGAACAATAGATATGAAAAATAAATTTGAAAGATTGGGTTTAGATAATATTCAACCGGATTCAGACCAAGAATTTTTTATAACGAAGTTCAATGGTAAAAACTTTGTTTGCTTTATGGTAAAAAATTCTGAATTCAGTGGAGACAGATACGACGATCGTGGCAGAAAATTTTATTTATGCCTTGATGATATGAGTTTTTATGACGGAGAGCTTCCGAATGAAGTAGAATACTCAGATTCAAGTGAAAGTATAGAAGAATATATACCAATCAAAAAGCTATTACCTAAAAATCTAATTACTTTAAATATAGCTGTAAAAAACATGTTTAGAATAAATGATTCAATTTACGATAATAAAATTAGAATAATTACATCGGTGAGGAGTTTGCCATATAATAACGAAAAATTGTATACAATATTTCCTGAACTGAAAGATGAGGTAGCTTATCTTAAAAGAAAAAATATTTTTGCAAACATTATATTTGTATTTCCCAAAGATATTAAGGCTGAGGAAATACTGGAACTGATGAGCCCTGAAGGACATAAGCTTGTGTTTGACGGTATTATAGTAAAAGCGGAAGATTCTTATGACGGTTTGAGCCATCAAGTGCATAGTATGGAAGAGTTAAGGAAGTATATAAAACCGGATAAAGAGTAGATGATAAATGTATAAAAATAAAATATTATGTCAAATGAAGAAAAAATACACACTTTACCGGCGGTAAAGACTGCGATCCTATGGCATGATCCGGTGAGATTCCGGAGCCGACAGTACAGTCTGGATGAAAGAAGATTTTGATACGGTTAATTTTTTAGATAAAAATTAATTATAAAAAGCTCCGACTACGTTTAAATCGGAGCTTTTTATATCGAACAAAAATACAATAAAAAATCTCTCCTACCTTGAAAATAAGCCGTTTTTGTGGCATACTTGTTTCTAGTGTCTTAATAAAATTTGAATATTCTGACATAGTTTAATTGTTATACTGCTTTTTGGGCGGATAAATTTATATAGAAGAGGAGTGCTCATGAAAAAGGGATATTTGGCGGCTGCAGCATTGCTGTTATTTTTGACAGGCTGTGGTGGAAACAAGTCATATTCATACCATCCTGATCAAAGCTCTATATTTATATCCGGGGACGGCACACTAAAGTCCGCCTTGGTTGAAGAAATAGATACGGAAGCGAAGAGCGATGAGCTTGAAAGCTTTGCCAATGCAGAGATAGAAGACTTTAATAAGTTAAATGCGGATAATCAGGTAAAACTTGAAGATGCCGCAATAAAAAAGAATGTGGCAAAACTGGTATTTTCATACAGCTCATTTGAATGTATGAAAGAGTTTGCAAAGTTTACTCAAGACAACAGCTTTGATTTGAATTCTGTAGAGGTATACAAGCTTAGCGATATTGATGTGTCAAAGATGGATTCAATAGAGATACCTGACGGAATCAAAGGCAATTATATTGCGCTAATAGACGGTAAGGCCGATGTGTATACAGAGGGAAAAATCACCTATGTATCAAATGATATCGAGTTTGATGATAATACTGCCAAGGTAGATGGCTTTAATTATATTATATTTAAATAAAGGAGAAATTCATGGAATATAGCATGGAAAAAATCATAGCACTGGCTAAATCAAGAGGATTTGTATATCCGGGTTCAGAGATATACGGCGGTCTTGCAAATACCTGGGACTATGGTAACTTGGGTGTTGAATTAAAGAATAATGTTAAAGCTGCCTGGTGGCAGAAGTTTATAAAGGAGTCACCATACAATGTAGGTGTTGACTGTGCCATTTTGATGAATCCACAGACATGGATAGCATCAGGACATTTGGGAAGCTTTTCAGATCCTCTTATGGACTGTAAGGAATGCCATGAGAGATTTAGAGCGGATAAGATCATTGAGGACTATATGCAGGAAAATAATGTTACTATAGACGGTAGCGTGGATGCATGGTCAAATGATGAGATGAAAAAATATATTGACGAGCATGAGATAGCTTGTCCGACCTGTGGTAAGCATAATTTTACAGATATCCGTCAGTTTAACCTTATGTTTAAGACTTTCCAGGGTGTAACAGAGGATGCTAAAAATGTAGTTTATTTAAGACCGGAGACAGCACAGGGCATTTTTGTAAACTTTAAGAATGTACAAAGAACCTCAAGAAAGAAAGTACCTTTCGGTATAGGACAGATTGGTAAGTCATTTAGAAATGAGATTACTCCGGGTAACTTCACATTCAGAACAAGAGAGTTTGAGCAGATGGAGCTTGAGTTTTTCTGTAAGCCGGGTACAGACCTTGAGTGGTTTGAGTATTGGAGAGGCTTCTGTAGAGATTGGCTTATAGCTCTCGGTATCAAAGAGGATCAGATGAGACTTAGAGATCATGACAAAGAGGAACTTAGTTTCTATTCAAATGCTACAACAGATATTGAATTCCTCTTCCCGTTCGGCTGGGGCGAACTTTGGGGAATCGCAGACAGAACAGATTATGACCTTGGTCGTCATCAGGAAGTTTCAGGACAGGATCTTACATATTTTGATGATGAGACAAGTGAGAGATACACTCCATATGTAGTAGAGCCTTCACTTGGTGCAGACAGAGTTACTTTAGCATTCCTTTGTGCGGCATATGATGAGGAGACTCTTGAGGGTGGTGATACCAGAACGGTTCTTCACTTCCACCCTGCACTTGCTCCTGTTAAGATCGGTATTTTACCGCTTTCAAAGAAGCTTAATGAGGGTGCTCTTAAGATATCCGAAGAATTATCAAAGTATTACAATGTGGAGTTTGATGACAGAGGAAATATAGGTAAGAGATATCGTAGACAGGATGAAATAGGTACACCGTTCTGTATTACATATGACTTTGACTCTGAGAATGACAATGCTGTAACTGTAAGAGACAGAGACAGTATGGAGCAGGTAAGAATTCCGATAGCGGAGCTTAAGGCTTACTTTGAGGATAAATTCAGATTCTAATTTATAAAATTTAACTTATTTTGAGTAGAGCTTTAACTTCACTTTTGTGGAGGGAAGCTCTAATCAACTTTAAACCGGTAGCGAAAGGAAGAGATTATGGCACATTATAATCATAGTGCAATAGAGAAGAAATGGAAGAAAAACTGGGAAGCAAATCCTGTAAATATTGATGATGGAAAAAAGCCAAAGTACTATTGCTTGGATATGTTTCCATACCCTTCAGGTTCAGGACTTCATGTAGGACATTGGAGAGGATATGTAATATCTGATGTATGGAGCAGATATCAGGTGCTAAAGGGACATTATGTAATTCATCCTATGGGTTGGGATGCATTCGGTCTTCCTGCAGAGAACTACGCAATAAAGATGGGAGTTCATCCTGCAAAGTCTACAGCAGAAAATGTAGCTAATATCAAAAGACAGATAAATGAAATCGCGGCACTTTATGATTGGGACAGAGAAGTAAATACCACAGATCCTAACTTTTATAAGTGGACACAGTGGATATTTGTTCAGATGTTCAAAAAAGGTCTTGCATATGAGAAGGAATTCCCTATCAACTGGTGTCCTTCATGTAAGACAGGTCTTGCAAATGAAGAGGTTGTAGACGGAAAATGCGAGAGATGCGGAACACCTGTTACAAAGAAGAATCTTCGTCAGTGGATGTTAAAGATAACAGCATATGCAGACAGACTTCTTAATGACCTTGACAAGCTTGACTGGCCTGAGAAGGTTAAAAAGATGCAGTCGGACTGGATAGGAAAGAGCTATGGTGCCGAAGTAAACTTTAAGGTGGATGGACAGGACAAAAATATTGTGGTTTATACTACAAGACCTGATACTCTTTACGGTGCTACTTTTATGGTACTTTCACCTGAGCATGAGCTTGCAAAATCTCTGGCTACAGATGAGACAAGAGAGGCGGTAGAGAAGTATATCTTTGACAGTTCTATGAAGTCAAATGTAGACAGAATGCAGTCAAAGGAAAAGACAGGTGTATTTACAGGTTCTTATGCAATCAATCCTTTAAACGGCGCAAAGACACCTATTTGGCTTTCAGACTATGTTTTGGCTGACTATGGTACAGGTGCTATTATGTGTGTGCCTGCACATGATGACAGAGACTTTGAGTTTGCAAAGAAGTTTGATCTTCCTATAGTTCAGGTTATAGCAAAAGACGGTAAAGAGATTGAAAATATGACAGAAGCCTACACAGATGCTGTAGGTACTATGATAAACTCAGGTGACTGGAACGGTATGGAGAGTGCGAAGTTAAAGCTTGAAGCACCACAGATGATAGAAGAAAAGGGATATGGTAAGAAGACTACCAACTACAAGCTTCGTGACTGGGTATTCTCAAGACAGCGTTACTGGGGAGAGCCTATTCCGATAATACATTGCCCGCATTGTGGAAATGTACCTGTGCCTGAGAATCAGCTTCCTTTAAGACTTCCTGAGGTAGAGAGCTATCAGCCTACCGGAACAGGAGAATCACCGCTTGCGGCTATTGACGAGTGGGTAAATACGACATGCCCTGTATGTGGTGCAGCTGCAAAGCGTGAGACAAATACTATGCCGCAGTGGGCAGGATCAAGCTGGTATTTCCTTAGATATGTGGATCCGCACAATGATAAGGAGCTTGTAAGCAAAGAGATGGCAGATAAATACCTCCCTGTAGATATGTATATCGGTGGCGTTGAGCATGCCGTACTTCACCTTCTTTATTCAAGGTTTTATACCAAGTTCTTAAATGATATAGGTGTGGTTGATTTTGATGAGCCTTTCACAAAGCTTTTCAATCAGGGTATGATAAACGGTAGTGACGGACAGAAGATGAGCAAGAGTAAGGGAAATGTGGTTTCACCTGATGATCTGGTTCGTGATTATGGATGTGATGCTCTTAGAATGTATGAGCTTTTCGTAGGACCGCCTGAGCTTGATGCTGACTGGGATGACAGAGGTATCGAAGGTGTATCAAGATTTTTAAATAAGTTCTATAAGCTTGTAATGGACAATAAGGATAAGAATGTAGAGGCTGACAGAGAGCTCTTAAGAGTTCGTGCAAATCTTATCTCCGATATTGAGCAGAGATTTAATTCTTTCAGCTTAAATACAGTTATCGCAGGCTTTATGGAGTACAATAATAAGCTTAATGAGCTTAGCAAAAAGAACGGTGTGGATAAGGAAACACTTAAGGCATTTACTATATTACTTGCACCATTTGCACCTCATATAGGTGAGGAGCTTTGGGAGGAGCTTGGTGGAGAAGGCTCGGTATTCCATGCAGAGTGGCCTACATTTGATGAAAGCCATAAGGAAGTGGATACAATAGAGGTTCCTGTTCAGATAAACGGAAAGACAAAGCTTGTTATTGAGCTTGATGCCAATGTAAGCAAGGAAGATGCTATAGAGGCAGGTAAGAAAGCTTTATCTGAAGCCGGAAAGCTTGAAGGAACAATAAGAAAAGAAATTTATGTTCCAAAGAAGATTATAAATATAGTGGTTGGATAAATCAAAAAATCTTGGAATCGGCATTTGCCGGCTCCAAGATTTTTTATTAAATAATTACCAATTAAACATTTCAATTGCTTTTATAATATCAGCAGATGTAGAAGGGTTTTCTTTAATCTCATTTATCAGTGATAAGAAGTCATTATGGAAAGTGCAGCTTGCATCATTATAGCAACGATGAATCATCCATATATTATGAAATGTAGGATTTTTCTTTACCGATTCAATAAGTGCCTCTTCATAGCCCTTTTTATAAAATTTTTCTACAAAGTGGACCAATTCTCCGGGAGATCCGAAGTCGACACTCGGGTTTTGTGATATTATCTCCAAGATAGGTTTTACAAATTGGAACGGATCGGGATACTCAAGCATTGCATCTATTATTTCACTATCAATATAATACTCTTCATCAGGTATTGCCGCTTCCTTTAGTGCAGTGATTATATCTTCTTTATTCATAATTCTTACATTTACAAATTATTGTAATCCCTTTTTAAAGAAATTTTTGAACTCGGACACTTCTGCAGATGATTGAGTGATTGAAACTGAGTGTCTTGCACCTGCGGTTATACCGGGTTCGTATGTCATAGGAACAAATTGTAAAGAAACTTCAGGATTTCCTACAAAACAAAAACCTAGAGATGTTTTTGTGAAGCTCTCATTTGCTTTATTAAATACCATTGCATCCCCATACTCTGTAAGTTCTGCATTTACAGGAATAACTACAACTTCGCCTTCCTTGTATCCTACAATAAAGTTACTATGTCTTGTAACCTGAACTATAACAGCATTGGTACAGTTTTCCATATGGCAATAAATAAGCTTGTAATCATCACCGTTTGCAACACTGCTGTTAAATATTTCTCTCATTCTGGCTTTATTTTTTCGATTTTCCTCGTCAGTTGCCCCCATAAAAGCCTTTTTAAATAAATCCATTAGCGCCATAATAATCTCCATTCCGTCATCACAGGTGATGGCATAAATATATTAATGTCTAAACCAGGGTATGACCCTGTTGACATGTTTACAATACTCTATATATTCCGATCCGAATTTATCAAGCAACCACTTTTCTTCAGTCTGCTTCATCAGTACAGTTAAGAATATATATAAAACTACCGGAATTATAAGTAAGTACACATTATGTGCAGTTACCAGAATGCCTGTACACACACATAAAAATGCGAGGTATATAGGGTTTCTGACAATGGAATATATTCCGATTGTTACCAAATGTCCGCTGCTTATCTCTTTACTGATTCTTTGAATGAGTACAGCATATATCCACAATGCAACTCCGATAAAAATGAGCATAAAGCCTATACGCATTGCTTCAGATTTTAAACCGGGAAGATCTCCACCATTTAGAAATCCTTTCTTTTTTAAGAAAAGTCCAAAGGCGGTTAGAAGTAAACAACTGACGGCATAAATAGGACCGACACCAAAAACAGGTAATGTATTTTTTTTCATATAAGCCCCCTTTATATAAATTTATACATTAAATCTAAAGAG
Organism: Lachnoanaerobaculum sp. OBRC5-5; assembly: GCF_000296385.1. GTDB lineage: Bacteria > Bacillota > Clostridia > Lachnospirales > Lachnospiraceae > Lachnoanaerobaculum. The sequence goes on along the minus strand of NZ_JH815185.1, from coordinate 1,514,466 downwards.
TATTACATCTCCATCCTGTACTACATATTCTTTACCTTCTATACGAACAAGCCCCTTTTCCTTGGCGGCAGATGTAGAGCCACAGTCAAGAAGATCCTGATAGTTGATAACCTCAGCTTTGATAAATCCACGCTCAAAGTCTGAGTGGATCTTTCCGGCCGCTCCCGGAGCTTTTGTGCCTTTCTTTATAGTCCAGGCTCTACACTCATCCTCACCGGCTGTAAGATAGCTTAAAAGTCCAAGTAGATCATAGCTGGCTGCAATAAGCTTATCAAGACCTGACACTGAGATACCGAGCGCATCAAGATATTCTGCCTTTTCCTCATCATCCAGCTGTGAAATTTCTTCTTCAATGGCTGCACATACAACAAATACCTTCGCATTTGACTTTGCGGCATATTCTTTTACCTTAGCTACATACTCATTTGAAGCACCGTCATCAGCAAGGTCATCCTCAGCCACATTTGCAGCAAAGATAACAGGCATATATGTGATAAGTCCAAGTGATTTTACAAATGCGACATCCTCTTCATCAGAAGATGTGTAGCTGCTTGCCATATTGTCGCTTTCAAGTATGTCCTTGAGCTCCAAAAGGATATCAAGCTCATGCTTTAGAGCTTTGTCATTCATTGCAGCTTTCTTAGTCTTTGCAATTCTTCGCTCCAAAATCTCAATATCGGAGAATATAAGCTCTAAGTTGATAGTTTCGATATCTCTTATCGGATCAACACTTCCCTCTACATGGATGATATTTGAATCATCAAAGCATCTTACAACATGGATGATGGCATCACATTCACGGATATTTGATAAAAACTGGTTTCCAAGACCTTCACCCTTGCTGGCACCCTTTACAAGACCTGCGATATCTACAAAGTCTATAAGTGCCGGTGTTACCTTTTTTGTATTATATAATTTGCCAAGTTCTTTTAATCTGTCATCCGGCACCGCTACAACACCTACATTAGGGTCAATAGTAGCAAAAGGATAGTTTGCGGCAGTAGCGCCTGCCTTTGTCAATGAGTTAAATAATGTACTCTTACCTACATTCGGTAGGCCAACGATTCCTAGTTTCATATAAAAAACCTTCTTTAAAATATTTTTGTATTGAATAATTATATTCGCAATAAAACCTGAATAAATATCAGGGTTAACCTGTTATATTTTAACATATAGGTATATAATTTAAAAGAGTAAAGCAAGGAGCTTTTGCAGAAAGGATGACCGGATGAAATTGCCGTATGGAGCAAATGAAGATGATTTTGAAAAATATAAAAAAATAGTTTCAGAATTTACAAATAATGACAAGAATTTAGATGAATCTACATTAGAAATAATGAATATAGCATATTCTACCGGGGGTGATTATTCGGATGAAATACTACTTGAGTATGTAAAAGCTTATTTTAATATGAACAGTACAAATTAGAATTTACCGAGGTAACATAGAATGAAAAAGATGAGAGCAATAGTGGAAAAAGGGCGCTCAGGTGTTCCAAGACTGTTGTTTTTGATTTTGATGACCATTTTTCTTCTGACTGGTTGTTTGGTAAATACTGCCGGTTCAGTGCAAGAGGTCGAGAGCTATCATCAGATCGATCAAGATATGGCAAAGCAGATGATGACCCGGGATGACGGGCATGTGATTGTAGATGCCCGCAGGCAAGATGAATACGATGCAGGCCATATTCCTGGCGCAATTCTAATTCCGAATGAGAGCATTGAAGCGGAGCGGCCGGAAGAACTCCCGGATCTGGATCAGATCATCCTGATTTACTGCCGAAGCGGGAACAGATCCAAGCAAGCAGCGCAAAAGCTTGCGAACATGGGATATACCAACATCTACGAATTCGGCGGGATCAACACCTGGTCCGGAGAGATCGTGACAGGAGAAACTACTATGGAGATACCGGAGGATATAAAAACAATCTATCTTGCAGGCGGCTGCTTCTGGGGAACGCAGAAGTTCTTTGATCAGTTTGTCGGCGTAATCCGAACAGAAGCAGGTTATGCAAACGGACCTGACGAAGCTCCGACCTATCAGGACGTCTGTAACAGCAGCGGGCATGCCGAGACAGTGCGGGTCGACTATGACCCTGCTGTAATTTCTCTGACTGATTTGCTGAATTACTATTTCATGGTGATCGATCCGCTCTCTGTAAACAAACAGGGCAATGATCGAGGCATCCAGTACCGGACGGGGATCTATTATACGGAAGAAGACCAGCTTCCGGAGATCGAAGCGGTTTATCGGGCGGAGGAAGAGAAAGCCGGAGCCAGGCTTGCTGTTGAACTGCTTCCGTTGGAAAACTTCTTCCCCACAGAAGAGTATCACCAGAAGTATCTGGACAAGAATCCCGGCGGCTACTGCCATATCCCGCGCAGTTACTTTGATCTTCAGCAAAACAGCGCAGAAGAATCTGCAGAAGAACTTCGGGTGCGGATCGGCGATTTGGCCTTTGAGGTCACACAGCACGCCGCCACGGAGTACGCCTTCACCGGCGAGTATGACGACTTCTTTGAAAAGGGCCTTTATGTCGACATTGTCAGCGGCGAACCGCTCTTTACATCCATGGACAAGTATAGTATAATTCCGGGTGTGGCTGGCCGGCGTTCACCAGGCCGATCGCGGAAGATGCTGTCACTGAGGCCGTGGACACTTCACATGGTATGGTCCGGACGGAAGTGCGCAGCAGCGGCGCGGATTCCCATCTGGGTCACGTGTTCAACGATGGTCCCCGCGAGTCCGGCGGGCTGCGTTATTGCATCAACTCGGCAGCTCTTAGATTCATTCCCTACGATGAACTGGAAGAACAAGGGTATGGGGAGTATCGGAAGCTCTTTGAGTAAGAATAATCAAAAATCAATACAAGGGGGCATATAGCAATGGAAGAAAAAAGAATCTATGAAATGGACATGGTAAAACAAGAAGACAAAAAAGCTGCAAAGAAAACACCTTTTTACCAAACAGAATCTACAGGAGGGTCGGTGTGGGTGATTAAACCGGGACAAACCCTGCAGAAGCACCGTCACCACAATTCTGATGATATCTGGATCATTTTACAGGGAGAAGGAATATTCTATCCCGAACCGGATAAAGAGATTCCCTTAAAAAAAGGACAGGTTATCGTTTCTCCTAAAGGTGCATGTCACGGCGCAATGAACACAGGAACAGAGGATATAGTTTTTGTGAGTATCGTTGCACCGGTTCCGGCAGATTATGATCCTATAGGCGAATGAAATACATTTTTTTGAATGTGTTTTGATAAATTCAAGTTTGTTGAACTGAAAAATTGAATACTAAATGCGTAAGACGATAGAAAAGAAAAAAATCTATCGTCTTTTTTCATGCCTATTTTCAATTTATATTGCGATCAATAAATAGGGGAAACTCACTAATTAGCGAACTAGTATTTCAAGTACCTTTCACTAATATATACACGACAAAATGCTAATTCCCTTAAATATGTTAAAGACAATAAAGGAGATAAGATGATAAGGATCAGAAGTCCCACTAAGAAAAAACTAAATAGTAAGAGTATCAGCGATTGGAAAAGTAATACTTCTGGTCGCTTTTTTTATTGAAATGAAAAGGAGAAATTTAAAAAGATGAAACAAGAAATGATTAACATCAACGCCAACTTATTGGCGGAACCTACTTTCTCAAACTTTGAAAAAGACGGAGAAACGGTAGAAGTTGCAAATTTTACGCTTGTAAAAAAGTACGGTAAGGGTAAGGAGTATATCAACTGTGCAGCTTATGGAGAAAAGACAGAAATAGCAAAAGCCTTTGAGAAAGGCGATTTGATTCATATCTTCGGCTACTTTAAGAAGCGTGAAAAAGAGGGAAAGACTTACAAAAACTTTGTAGTGAAGTCATATAACAAGATTGAAAAGAAGGAAGAAAACGAGGAGGAATAAATATGGATTTTTTTGTTCAGGCAGTCAATGTATTACAGATTTTGGTTATGGCAGTAGGAGCCGGACTTGGAGCCTGGGGAGTCATTAACCTTATGGAGGGATATGGAAATGATAATCCAGGAGCAAATGCTCATGTACGGTAAGGAAGCAAGCAACCGAAAACAAGAGATAGACCGCCAGCACTACACTATTCCGAACCAAAGACCAAAAGATAAGCATTGTGGGAAAATCTAAACTTTTGGATTTTCCTACAATGCCGACTACGGCGGAATCCCTCCCACTCCTTATATCTTTCTTTCCGTATACATTGAATTTGTATTTAGTAAATGCTATAATGTCCCTATTCAAATTATAAATGTGTTGAATTAGTTACATGTACATATTTTTTGTGCCGGAGGAAGTGAAATGAAACAAAAAATTTATCTCATTACAGGCTTAATGGCTTCTGGAAAATCTACAGTTTCCGATTTACTGGCAAAATCAATAGAAAAATGCGTCCATCTTCGTGGTGATGTGTTCCGAAAAATGATTATTTCAGGCAGAGAAAATATGTCAGCTACCCCATCAGCGGAAGCAGTCCGCCAGCTGTACCTTCGATACAAATTGACTGCTGATGCGGCAAGGTCATACTTTGACAACGGCTTTTCTGTAGTGATCCAAGATAACTACTACGGTGATGAATTAAACCGAATGATAAATTATCTGCATAAATACCCTGTTGAGGTTGTCGTTCTTTGTCCAGATGTGGAAACAATAAAAGAAAGGGAACGATACAGGGAGAAAACAGGCTATTCCGGCTTTACGGTTGAAACCTTATACGATACATTTATGCAGACAACACCACGGATCGGCTTTTGGCTGGACAATTCCAATCAAACACCACAGCAGACAGCAGAAACCATTCTGAACACCAGGAAGCCGGTATGATTGTTACATATAAGGGGAAGAAAAATTTCTTTTAAGTACTTTCTTTCCTAAAACTGATGTGATATAATAGCTTCATTCCAGAAAAGGAGTAAAAAATATGCGGCAAGGTATTCTTAAATAAAACTATAATCAAATAGTGGGAACAAAGAATTATGATAGCTCCTTTTGTGGGGGCTTGGTTTTTTGTACCCAATTTAAGAATACTTTTGCCTTATCAATTTTGACATATTCAAAAAACAGCAATCACAAATAGGTGTATGCTGTATATGTGTATGTCCGCAAATTAGAATCCCCAGTGGTAAAAGTATTTTACTGCTGGGGATTTTTATGCCCTTTGGGGCTGTAAAGGGAGGACAATCACATGAAAATAATCAATATCGGCATTCTGGCCCATGTAGACGCAGGAAAAACTACATTGACAGAAAGTCTGCTATACACCAGTGGAGCGATTGCGGAACAGGGAAACGTGGATAAAGGGACCACAAGAACAGACACTATGATTTTGGAACGGCAACGGGGAATTACCATTCAGACAGCGGTTACTTCTTTTTATTGGAATGATTATAAAATCAATATCGTGGACACTCCCGGTCATATGGATTTTTTAACCGAAGCATACCGCTCTTTATCTGTCCTTGACGGAGCTGTTTTAGTCATTTCAGCAAAAGACGGCGTACAGGCACAAACCCGTATATTATTCCATGCGCTTCAGAAAATGGACATTCCGACAATTATCTTTATAAATAAGATAGACCAAAATGGGATCGACCTGCAGTGTGTTTACCAAAGCATTAAAGATAAACTTACCAGTGATATGATTGTCATGCAGGAGGTTTCCCTGTCGCCAAAGATAACCATGACCGATATTTCTGATTTAGACAAATGGGATATGATTATTTCCGGAAGCGATGAACTATTAGAACGATATGTTGCAGAGGATTCTTTGGATATACAGGAATTACAATATGAAAAGTGCAAAAGAACCAGATGCTGCTCTTTGTTTCCTGTTTATCATGGGAGTGCAAAAGACAATTTAGGAACAGAAAAACTGATTGAAGCGATTATAGAAACTTTCATTACAGAAACGGACGATATTCAGTCTGAATTATGTGGATATGTTTTTAAGGTTGAGTATACAGAGCGGAAAAAACGGCTTTCTTATTTACGCCTGTATCATGGGACGCTCCATTTACGGGATACCCTGCTGCTGTCAAAAAAGGAAAAAATAAAGATTACAGAAATGTGTATTCCGTCAAATGGTGAAATCGTCCCGGCTGACCATGCCTGTCCGGGAGAAATTGTTATTTTAGCTGATGATACTTTGAAACTGAACGATATCCTGGGAAATGAAAAACTCCTGCCTCACAAAACACGGATTGATAATCCCATGCCATTACTTCGGACAACGGTAGAGCCGCAAAAGCCGGAGCAAAGGGAAGCCCTGTTAAATGCCCTCGCAGAGATTGCTGATACAGACCCTCTTTTGCATTTTGACATTGATACTGTTACCCATGAGATTATGTTATCTTTTTTGGGAAAAGTACAGTTAGAAGTTATTTGTTCGCTATTAGAAGAAAAATATCATGTGGGCGTGGCTATGAAAGAGCCTTCGGTTATTTATCTGGAAAGACCGCAAAAAAAAGCGAGCTGCACGATTCATATTGAAGTGCCGCCGAATCCGTTTTGGGCATCTATTGGTTTGACTGTAACACCGCTTCCTGTTGGAAGCGGAACACAATATAAAAGCGAGGTATCTCTCGGCTATTTAAACCAAAGTTTTCAAAATGCCGTCATGGAGGGTGTGCGTTATGGAATGGAGCAGGGCTTATATGGCTGGGGAGTGACAGACTGCCAAATTTGTTTTGATTATGGAGTTTATTACAGCCCGGTCAGCACCCCCGCTGATTTTCGTTTTCTTGCGCCTGTCGTGTTGGAGCAGGCATTGAAAAAAGCAGGGACACAACTGTTGGAACCATACCTTTCCTTTACCCTTTTTGCACCGCAGGAATATCTTTCACGGGCTTATAATGATGCACCAAAGTATTGCGCAATCATTGAATCAACCAGACTTGAAAAAGATGAAGTTATTTTTAAGGGTGAAATCCCTGCCCGTTGTATCGGTGAATATAGGAATGATCTGAATTTTTATACAAATGGAAGAAGTGTCTGCATTACAGAATTAAAAGGGTATCAGGAAACTTCCGGCGAGCCTGTATTTCAGCCACGCCGCCCGAACAGCCGTTTAGACAAGATCCGGCATATGTTTCAGAAGATAATGTAACGTCTTGCGCAATGCAAGCGTTCATTGCTGGCTATTCCGAAATATCATTGATAAAATCAGCATCAGAGAGGAGGAACCATTTTGAACCAGAAACAGACGGATATTACAACAGGAAAGCAAATACGTCATCTGCGAACACAATCGGGAATGACACAGGAAGAACTGGCTGGGGAATTGAATGTTACCCGGCAGGCGCTATCGAATTGGGAGAGAGATGTTAATGAACCCGATTTAAATACGTTGAAAAAAATTTGTTTTCTTTTTGGAGTCCACATGGACGATTTTGCGAAGGAGGTAATAACAAAAATGGAAACATGTGAAAAAAAAGAGAAACGACAATTTAATAAGTATGATATGGCAATTGGACTTTTTTATGGTGTCGGGATATTTCTTGGCATTGGTATTTTCTTTGTTGGCGGTTTTATGACAATGTCGGGTGCAGGGTGGGGAGCATCACTATTTGGCGGTGGCTGTTTTTCTCTTGTATTTGGCTTGATATGCCATGCAGTTATTACATTGAGAAGAAATGACAAATGATGACATATCCTGCTTTCTAGACTTTTCGGTCATATCGCGTAAAAAAGCCGCTGCTTTTGGCTTTCCAATAGCGGCGGCAAAGGGAAATATCCTTTGAATACCTTACAGAAGAAAAGTTTTGCAGCATTATAAAAATAAAAGCCTATACCATTTTGGAAAGAAAAGATACATAATAGTCAAGACGGCAACAATCAGAAGTTATGGAGGGTAACAATGGAATATAGTAAGGAAGATTTAATGGAAGCAAAAAGGCAAATTTTGGGAGTGGGAGAGAACATGGGAACAGAGGAAAGTAAAAAAATCTGGGAGAAAAACGCACAATTTTGGGATAATGCAATGGGTGACAAATCTAATGAATTTCACAGAGAGGTAGTGCGTCCCAAAGTAACGGAACTTCTATCTCCTAATCCTGCGGATTACATTTTGGATATTGCGTGTGGCAATGGAAATTATTCTTCGTATCTTGCACAAAGAGGCGCTTCGATTGTCGCTTTTGATTACAGCAAAAAAATGATAGAATTGGCTAAAAGACGGCAATCACAATATGCAAAACAAATTGAATTTTGTGTAGCGGATGCGACCAATAGAGAAAGTATATTAGAATTAAAAAGAAATCGAGCCTTTACGAAAGCAGTTTCTAATATGGCAATTATGGATATTACGGATATTGAACCACTTCTTATGGCTGTTTATGAACTGTTGGAGGAAAGCGGAATTTTTGTCTTTGCAACGCAACACCCTTGTTTTATCACGTTGACTGAAAAATATATGACACCGCACAGTTACTATGGTATAGCGATTGAAGGGCAACCGGAGGAGCAGATTTATTATCATCGTTCCATACAAGATATTTTTAACCTTTGTTTTAGAGCTGGATTTGTCATTGATGGATTTTATGAAGAATGTTTCAAAAACAACAAAGAAATTCCTATGGTAATGATAGTAAGGCTTAAAAAGGTAAAACGTGATAGCTTAAAATAAATTCAAGTTTGCCGGATAAATAGCAAACCTGGCCGAGCCAGTCAACGGTCAAGATGAACGGGCTTCGCCCGCCGTTGACAGCCCCGCCCGGTTTTGCAGTTAGGCAGTCAAGGAGCGACAGCCTAAAGTGCTGCCGCCCCTTACTATCATAAAAAGCAACTACTAACCAGCCACAGCCCTTTTGGGAGGAAAGGGGGATTTTCCATGACCTGTACAGAAGAATATCGGGAACATATCGAGTACACTTTCCATGCCTTTTGCAAAGTCGTTATCCGAAATGCAACGATCAACGCAGCGAGGACACGGAGCAGGAAGCACAAAAGAGAAATATCCCTTGAATACCTCACAGACGAAAAGCACTACCCTTTAGGCACGACAGATGAATATTTCCAAGCCCCGGAGCCGGACGAGGAATACATACTTACCCTTTGCGGCGATACGGTCATTTTCAGCAGCGGCTTACTTGCGGAAGCCCTGTCACGGCTGGACGAACGGGAGCGGGAAATGATTTACCTGTCCTTTTTCAAGCGTATTCCACAGCACGAAATTGGCAGACAGTACGGGCGCAGCCGCAGCACAGCGGGCTACCATATCCGAAAAGTCCTACGGCAGCTCCAAGCGGAAATGGAGGGAATGGCATATGAGAAATAATAGGCTTCTCCCCTATGAAACAATCGTCCAAGCCACCAGCGGGGAGCCGGAAGCGGTGGGAACTGTATTGCAGTATTACCGCCGCCGCATACAATGTGCCGCCCGTGTGAATGGACGGGTAGACCAAGATACAGAGGACTACATCACCCAGACGCTTCTCACAGCTATTTTCAAGTTCCGCTTTGGGAGATAGCCCTACCGCCTACAACTGAATAACCGCCGCTTCGCCGGCAACCAGAAAGCAGTAAATCTATTCAACAGATTTGCTGCTTTTTTTCGTTCCTGTTTGGCATTTTTGAAAATCCCCAGTATGAAAAAACAAAAGGGAAAATTGCCGCCGCAGTTGGCAAAATCCCTTACTTATCCGTGGAGGGTATCAAAGAAAAAAATACTGCCATTGTCCGCCTTTTTCGGCTTGCGTGGTGTTGTAGGGAATAAGGGGAAATTCTAAAAATCTCCGTCCATTTTGCTTTGCGTGGTGTTGTAGGTAGTGAAAGGAAAATTTTCAAGATATGCCGGAATAGCGGGTAGCAAAGCCCTTTTGAAACGTCTTGTTAGCGGAAAGTACGGAAGCCGGGGAACGCCGGAGTTTTTCAGAGCAAGATTCTACCGCAGTACCAAAATTCGCTTATCGCTCATTTTGCCCCTGCGGGAATCTTGTTGGGGAGTGCCTTCCCCAAACCCTGCTTATGCGGCTTACGCCGCTGGAAAATCCCTCAAAATAATTTTTCGGATTTTTCAAAAACAGTTCCGCTTTACACCCTGTTTTTCTCCTATTAGTGAGAGGACACCACGCACAGCCGAAGGAGGTTTTACCATGCGAAAACGATATAACACGCCGCACCGCAGCCGGGTAGTCAAGACACGCATGACCGAGGAAGAATACGCCGAGTTTGCGGAAAGGCTTTCTGCTTACAACATGAGCCAAGCCGAGTTTATCCGGCAAGCCATAACCGGGGCAGCCATACGCCCCATCATAACCGTTTCCCCCGTCAATGACGAGTTGCTTGCCGCTGTCGGGAAGCTGACCGCCGAATACGGCAGGATCGGCGGCAACTTAAACCAGATAGCCCGGACGCTGAACGAGTGGCACAGCCCCTACCCGCAGCTTGCCGGGGAGGTACGGGCGGCGGTTTCCGACCTTGCTGCCCTAAAGTTTGAAGTCTTGCAGAAAGTGGGTGACGCTGTTGGCAACATTCAAACATATCAGCTCTAAAAATGCGGACTATGGCGCAGCGGAAGCCTATCTCACATTTGAGCATGACGAGTTTACCATGAAGCCCACCCTTGATGAAAACGGGCGGCTGATACCGAGGGAGGATTACCGCATTTCTTCCCTCAACTGTGGGGGCGAGGATTTCGCTGTTGCCTGTATGCGGGCTAATCTCCGCTATGAGAAAAACCAAAAACGGGAAGATGTGAAAAGCCACCACTATATCATCAGCTTTGACCCACGGGACGGGACAGACAACGGCTTGACCGTAGACCGGGCGCAGGAGCTGGGCGAGCAGTTCTGTAAAGAGCATTTCCCCGGACACCAAGCCTTAGTCTGCACCCACCCGGACGGGCATAACCACAGCGGCAATATCCATGTGCATATCGTCATCAACTCCCTGCGGATTTATGAAGTCCCGCTTCTGCCCTACATGGACAGACCAGCCGACACACGGGAGGGCTGCAAGCACCGCTGCACCAACGCCGCTATGGAATATTTCAAGAGTGAAGTCATGGAGATGTGCCACCGGGAGGGGCTTTACCAAATCGACCTCCTAAGCGGCAGCAAGGAACGGATAACCGAACGGGAATACTGGGCGGCAAAGAAAGGACAGCTTGCCCTTGATAAAGAGAACGCTGTCAGAGAAGCCGCAGGACAGCCGACCAAGCCCACCAAGTTTGAAACGGACAAGGCGAAGCTGCGCCGGACGATACGGCAGGCACTTTCCCAAGCTGGCAGCTTTGACGAATTTTCTTCCCTTTTGCTGCGGGAGGGTGTGACCGTCAAGGAGAGCCGGGGGCGGCTTTCCTACCTCACGCCGGACAGGACAAAGCCTATCACAGCCCGGAAGCTGGGGGACGATTTTGACAAGGCTGCTGTCCTTGTCCTGCTTACGCAGAACGCCCACAGAGCCGCCGAACAGAGCAAAGCCATACTCGAATACCCTGCCGCGGTTAAAAAGCTGTCACAAGGGGAAAAAACCACAAAAACCACCCCGGCAGACAACACCTTGCAGCGCATGGTTGACCGGGAAGCCAAGCGAGCCGAGGGCAAGGGCGTGGGCTATGACCGCTGGGCGGCAAAGCACAACCTAAAGCAAATGGCAGCTACCGTTACCGCCTATCAGCAGTACGGCTTTTCTTCCCCGGAGGAACTGGACGAAGCCTGTTCTGCCGCCTATACCGCCATGCGGGAAAGCCTTACAGAGCTGAAGCAGATGGAAAAGACGCTGAACGGGAAAAAGGAGCTGCAACGGCAGGTGCTTGCCTATTCCAAGACCCGCCCTGTCCGGGACGGGCTGAAACAGCAGAAAAACGCCAAAGCAAAAGCAGCCTACCGTCAGAAGTACGAAAGCGACTTTATCATAGCAGACGCAGCCGCCCGCTATTTCAGGGAAAACGGCATTTCCAAGCTGCCGAGCTATAAAGCCCTGCAAGCAGAGATTGAAACCCTTATCCAAGAGAAAAACAGCGGCTACAACGATTACCGGGCAAAACGGGAGGAATACCGCCGCTTACAGACTGTCAAGGGCAATATCGACCAGATTTTACACCGGGAGCGCAAGCCTGTGAAAAGGCAGGAACAGGAACGATAAAAACCGCCCCAAAATGTACCCGAACCTATACAGAACAAGGGGGCTGCCCCGTACCCTATCCGCAAATACCAAAGGATTTTTTAACGGGCTTATAGGGCAGAAAAAACCCGAAAATGATACCGAGATGATACAGAATTACCGCCGATACCGCCACACCAGCGGAAACGGCAGAAAGGAGCGCACCCATGCCAAGAATGAGCAAGAAACGGCGGCTGGAATGGTCTTTTTTCCTGCGGCAAGTGAAAGTCGGGAATTCCACCTGCGATCGTATCACATACAATGACCTCTGCCGGGGCTGTACCCATAGCTGCAAGCAGAGCTTCCGGGCGGTTATCATACTCTGCCCCCACTACTACTCCAAACGCCGGAAAAAGGAGGACAGGGACAATGGCAGATAACCGCAAGTATTACTACCTCAAGCTGAAAGAGAACTTTTTTGACAGCGACTCCATTGTGCTGCTGGAAGATATGAAAGACGGGATTTTATACTCCAATATCCTCTTGAAGCTGTACTTAAAATCGCTGAAAAACGGCGGGAAATTGCAGCTTGACGAGCATATCCCCTACACAGCGCAGATGATAGCGACACTGACCCGCCACCAGATAGGGACGGTTGAGAGGGCTTTAGAGATTTTCCGGCAGTTGGGGCTTGTGGAGCAGCTTGACAGCGGGGCTTTCTATATGACCGACATTGAGCTGATGATAGGACAGTCCTCTACCGAAGCCGAGCGGAAACGGGCTGCAAGACTGGAAAACAAGGCACTTTTACCGCCCCGGACAAAAGGCGGACATTTGTCCGACATTCGTCCACCAGAGATAGAGATAGAGTTAGAGAAAGAGATAGAGATAGAAAAAGAGAGAGAGGGAGAAACGGGACACCCCACCCCCGCCGCTTATGGCAGATACAACAATGTGATACTGACCGATACAGAGCTTTCCGGGCTAAAAACAGAGTTGCCCGACAAGTGGGAGTATTATATTGACCGGCTTTCCTGCCATATCGCTTCCACCGGGAAACAGTACCACAGCCATGCAGCCACCATTTACAAGTGGGCGCAGGAGGACGCTGCCAAAGGCAAGGCTGCCCCGAAACAGGGCATACCCGATTATTCATGCAAGGAGGGCGAGAGCTTATGAAAAACGGAATTGAAGCTATGATTACGGACATTACAGCCACTACCGCCGAAGCGGAGGACTACACAGGCGAGGACGGGCTTTTATACTGCGGTAAGTGCCATACGCCCAAAGAAGCCTATTTTGCAGAGGGAAAGACTTGTTTCGGGCGTGACCGCCACCCGGCAGAGTGCGACTGCCAGCGGGCAGCCCGTGAAAAGCAGCAAGCCGCCGAAAGCCGACAGAAGCACCTTGAAAAAGTGGAGGACTTGAAACGCCGGGGCTTTACCGACCCTGCTATGCGGAACTGGACATTTGAGCATGACAACGGCAGAAACCCGCAGACCGAAACCGCCCGCTTTTATGTGGAGAGCTGGGAAACCATGCAGGCTGAAAATATCGGCTACCTGTTTTGGGGCGGCGTGGGGACGGGAAAAAGCTACCTTGCCGCCTGTATCGCCAACGCCCTTATGGAAAAAGAGGTTGCCGTCTGCATGACAAACTTTGCAACGATACTGGGTGACCTTGCCGCCAGCTTTGAGGGCAGGAACGAATATATTTCCCGCCTTTGCAGCTACCCTCTGCTGATACTTGATGATTTCGGTATGGAGCGAGGAACAGAATACGGGCTGGAACAGGTTTACAGCGTGATTGACAGCCGTTACCGAAGCGGCAAGCCGCTGATCGCCACGACCAACCTCACGCTGGAGGAATTGCAGCACCCGCAGGACACGCCCCACGCCCGTATCTATGACAGGCTGACTTCCATGTGCGCCCCCGTCCGCTTCACGGGCAGCAACTTCCGAAAGGAAACCGCACAGGAAAAGCTGGAACGCTTAAAGCAACTGATGAAGCAGCGAAAGGAGAGCCTATGACAGAAACGAAACAGACAAGCACCACCAAAACAGACCGCCGCCCGGACTGTGTGACGGAAATCCGCATGGGCAACTCCGTCCTTACCGTTTCCGGCTTCTTCAAGCAGGGCGCAACCGACACCGCAGCCGACAAGATGATGAAAGTGCTGGAAGCGGAAGCTGCTACACAAAAAACGGCGATTTGACCGACCATAAAGAAGCAGATTTGACGCTTTTGCCGCTATACAGACAGCCGCCCCATGTGGTACAATCAAGGTACGGAATAGTGGGGCTGGCTGTCGGAAACGGAGGATTTTATGTTAAGACAGACCAACCAACAACCAATTACCGCCCTTTACCCAAGACTATCCCATGAGGACGAGCTGCAAGGCGAAAGCAATTCCATTTCCAATCAGAAGCGTATCCTTGAAACCTATGCAAAGCAGAACGGCTTTTCCAATCTGCGCTGGTACACGGACGACGGTTATTCTGGTGCGAACTTTCAAAGACCCGGTTTTCAAGCCATGCTTGCGGACATTGAAGCCGGAAAAGTCGGGACAGTTATCGTAAAGGATATGTCGAGGTTAGGGCGAAACTACCTGCAAGTGGGAATGTACACGGAAATGATTTTCCCACAGAAAGGTGTCCGCTTCATCGCTATCAATGACGGAGTGGACAGCGCACAGGGCGACAATGACTTTGCCCCGCTGCGGAATATCTTTAACGAATGGCTGGTGAGAGATACGAGCAAGAAAATCAAAGCAGTAAAACGCTCAAAAGGCATGAATGGCAAGCCCATCACAAGCAAGCCTGTGTATGGCTACCTCATGGACGAGGATGAAAATTTCATTATTGACGAGGAAGCTGCACCCGTAGTCAAGCAGATATACAACCTCTGTCTTGCCGGGAATGGTCCGACCAAGATAGCCCGTATGCTCACAGAGCAGCAAATCCCCACGCCGGGAACGCTTGAATACCGCAGGACGGGCAGCACCCGCCGCTACCACCCCGGCTATGAGTGCAAGTGGGCGACCAATACCGTAGTGCATATCCTTGAAAACCGGGAATACACAGGCTGTCTGGTAAATTTCAAGACAGAAAAACTTTCTTACAAAGTCAAGCACAGTGTAGAAAATCCCCCGGAAAAGCAAGTGATTTTCGAGAACCACCACGAGCCTATCATAGACACCCAAACATGGGAACGGGTGCAGGAGCTTCGCAAACAGCGCAAACGCCCAAACCGCTATGATGAAGTGGGTTTGTTCTCCGGCATACTGTTCTGTGCGGACTGCGGCAGCGTGATGTATCAGCAGCGATACCAGACGGACAAGCGCAAGCAGGACTGTTATATCTGCGGCAACTACAAGAAACGCACCCATGACTGTACGGCGCACTTTATCCGCACCGACCTCTTGACCGCTGGTGTACTCTCCAATCTGCGGAAAGTGACCAGCTATGCGGCAAAGCATGAAGCCCGGTTTATGAAACTCTTGATTGAGCAGAACGAGGACGGGGGCAAACGCAGGAACGCCGCCAAGAAAAAGGAACTGGAAGCCTCCGAGAAACGCATAGCCGAGTTATCCGCTATCTTCAAGCGGCTGTATGAGGACAGCGTGACCGGGCGCATATCAGACGAGCGTTTCACAGAGCTGTCGGCAGACTATGAAGCAGAGCAACGGGAGCTGAAAGAAAGAGCCGCTGCTATTCAAGCGGAGCTTTCCAAAGCACAGGAAGCCACCGTGAACGCAGAAAAGTTTATGAATGTTGTCCGGCGGCATACCAGCTTTGAAGAACTTACCCCTACTCTGCTGCGGGAGTTTGTAGAGAAAATCGTTGTGCATGAGTGCAGCTATGACGAGAACAAGACCCGCAGACAGGACATTGAGATTTATTATTCTTTTGTTGGCAAGGTGGACTTGCCCGAATAACCGCCCGACCTATCCGACACAATGCGCAAGTGCCGGATAGGAACGGCAAAATTTTTTACACTTCTATTACTTCTTTATCGCACATCAGTAAAATCCCAAGGCATTAAGCAGCTTATGGCAGGGGGAGGCATTGCCCTTATCGGATTAAAACTAATTCCGCTTCTTGCCAATGTGATTAAGTAAAAGGAGAGAGTATGTTTGAGATATTAGACAAGATAGAAGAGTTTTTCAGAGAGCTTCTACTGGGCAGTATCCAAGCAAACTTAGAGTCTATGTTCCTTGATCTAAACGATAAAGTTGGGTCAGTGGCAACAGATGTAGGACAAACGCCAATGGGCTGGAATAGTGATGTGTTTCAATTCATCAAAAGCATTAACGATACCGTCATTATTCCGATAGCCGGGCTAATCATAACAGCAATCCTATGTATTGAACTTATCAACATGATTATGCAGAAAAATAATATGCAGGATACCGATACTTTTGAGTTTTTCAAATACATTATCAAGATGTGGATTGCTGTTTGGTTAGTGTCTCATTCCTTTGAGTTTTCCATGGCAGTCTTTGATGTGGCTCAAAACATGGTCAATAAGGCGGCAGGAGTCATCAATACAACTGCTGTTGTATCAGGAGATGAAATTATCGCTATGGTGGATTCCATAAAAGGAAAAACCTTAGGAGAGCTTATAACAATTCTTTTTGAAATCTCCTTAATCAAAGTTGCCATGCAAGCAATCTCTATATTAGTCATGGTGATTGTTTACGGAAGAATGTTTGAAATCTATGTTTATGCTTCTGTCTCGGCAATTCCCTTTGCCACTATGGGAAATAAGGAATGGGGACAGATTGGAACGAACTACATTAAAGGCTTGTTTGCCTTAGGACTACAAGGACTTTTTATCATGGTTTGCCTTGGAATATACGCAGTACTGGTAAAAACAATAGAAATCACGGATATGCACAAAAGCACGATGATGATTCTTTGCTATGCAGTTTTACTTGGACTCATGATGCTAAAGAGTGGATCACTAGCAAAGAGTGTACTAAATGCACATTAGGGAAAGAGAGGGAAGAAGATGAACAAAAGAAAAACTGGAATTTTAGTAGGAACAATGGTTTTGGCAAGTTTGGCAGTTATCAAATGGCTTAGCCTAAATCAAAGACTGGAAGATTTAGAGGAGGTGAATGAGAGTCTAATTGCTTCTCAAAATAATCTCCAGCTAACGCAGGAAAGACAGAATAGAAGGACGGAAGGAGATATTGCAAGAATTCAGGAAGAAATTGGAACAGTATATGAGCATATGGAAGAATTATCCAAGGAAAGAGAAGAGAGGATCTAAGCCATGGCGTATGTACCGATTCCAAAGGATTTAAAGAGAGTGAAAACAAAAGTTGCCTTTAATCTTACGAAAAGACAGCTTATCGGCTTTTCCATTGCAGGATTGTTGGGCTTTTCAGCTTATATCTTTGTACGGAAACTGGTGCCAAATGATATTGCCGTCCTGTTTTTGATTACCGCTACCCTTCCAGTATTTTTTATTACGCTTTTTGAAAAAGATGGCTTGGTTTTCGAACAGTATTTTAAGCTCATATATCTTCATAAGTTTTATCAACCGGGGAAAAGAGTGAGAAAGGAGGTTTACCTTGCAGAACAAAAGAAGATTGCAAACAATCATTTTAAAGAAAAACAAAAGGGCATTAAAAAGAAGGCTACAGGAGAAAGACCATAGTAAGCTGACAGTTTCTAAAGCAAGCAAAGGAGTTTTAACGTCGGTTCTTGGAAAAGAGCTAAAGCGTTACACCGTAGAAGATACATTGCCCTATATCAGACTTCTAAAAAATGGCATTTGCCAGCTTGATGAAAGGCATTTTAGTAAGACTGTTTCCTTTCAGGATATTAACTACCAGCTTGCCTTAGATGAGGACAGAGACTTGATTTTTAATCAGTTTAGCAAGATATGGTTAAATTAGAACTTTACAAGGAGGAATTTTATGGATGTAATACAAGCGTTTCTTGACGGTGTTGCTATAGCGGCTATTTTTAACGGGGCGGTAGCTACCTTGGTACTCATTAATCCAAGATTCTTTTTTAATTCTTATCCAAAGGCCATACAAAAGGCCGCACCCGAACAAATGACAAAACAGGAGAAGAAGATAAACAGGATATTAACCGTTTTCATTGTTGGAATTTGTTTTGCCTATTCGACAGCAAGCGTTTTACACAAAGGGATTACCGGTTTTTGGAATGTGTTTTGGACGGGATATATTCAGTGGAGCATATTAAACTTAGGTGATTTTTTCTTGTTAGACTTTCTGTTGTTTCAGGGAAAGTATAAAAACAAAATTGTCATCCCAGGAACAGAAGGGCACAAGGATTATGAATTTAATAACTGGATGAAACATTTGGCAGTTGTTGAACATTTTCTAGTGATTCCTTTCTTATTTATTCCGGTTGTATCGGCAATTCAGGCTTTGTTTATTGGTTTTTTAGGAAGATAAGCAAGGAGCTTTTGTGGAAAGGATGACCGGATGAAATTGCCGTATGGAGCAAATGAAGATGATTTTGTAACTTTTTTAAGAGCACAAAAATATTTTATGTTAAAATGGTTTTGCTATATTGCAGTATAATGCATCACATTGAAGGATATATGATTTACAATGTGTGACATATATAAAAATTCATGATACTATACCATATATAAAGAGGTAATGAATATGGCTACAACAAATATTAATATAAGAGTAGATTCAGAATTGAAGCAATCAGCTGAAGAGTTGTTTAATGATTTAGGTTTAAATATGTCATCAGCTATTACGATATTTTTAAAAAGTGTTGTCAGTTATGACGGAATACCGTTTGAGTTAAAGAGAAATGCTCTAAATACAAAAACCAAAATTGAACTTAGCGAATATTAGAAACTTATATTGGAGGAGAATATGATAAATAAAAAATTAAAATTTGGTGTCGTAAAAGAAATTTTCAGTTGGGCATCTGTACTTGTTGTTGCTGCTGTAATAGCAACTGTCTTAAATCTTGTTATTATAGCAAATTCAAGAGTGCCGACTCCTTCTATGGAGAATACTATAATGACAGGTGACAGAATTATCGGATCCAGACTCACTTATCTTTTTAATGAGCCAAAGCGTGGAGATATTATAATATTTAAGTTTCCAGATAATGAGAAGAAGTACTATGTAAAAAGAATTATCGGCGAGCCGGGAGATATTGTGGATATTAAGAACGGAGAAGTGTATTTGAACAATTCCGAAACTCCTCTTGAAGAAAATTATATAAAAGAGCCTATGATTCCGGAAGCGGATATGCATTTTGAAGTTCCTGAAGGAGCTTATTTTTGTTTAGGTGATAACCGGAACGCCTCCGAAGACTCCAGAAGATGGGTTCATTCATATGTATACAAGGAAAAAATAATTGCAAAAGTAATATTCAGATATTTTCCGGGATTTAAAATGTTAAAATAATTACCCTGAAGTTTTTAGATATACTGAACCGTTAAAGGTGCTTCATATATAAAAGGAATTGTCAAAAAGAACAGGGATAAGTCAAGCTGATATAAGCAGACTGGAAAACGGATTGTAAAAAGCTAAGGGCAATATCGTACAAGTATATGAAGCTTAATATCAAAGATGAGTGTCATATTGATGATATGTTATATATACCATATAATTAAATAAAAAGGATAAGTGGAAAATGAGAACATTTGATGATATGTTGAATAAGCAGCTTAAAGATATAAATTTCAAAAAAGAATACGAAAACATACAACCAGAAATAGATGTTATAAGGGCTATTGTTGACACCGGAACATCGCAAGATCTTACACAAAAAGAACAGGAATAAATTAAGCTGATATAAGTAAATTGGAAAACGGTACAAGAAATCCAACGGTAAATTTGAAGGAGAACCTATCCATGAACAGCATACCAACAGAAAAATTATATAATCCCATATACGATTCTCTTTCCATATCTGAGAAACAAGAATTATTAAATAATCTTGCTGGTACCTATGATTTGGAAATGCTTTGTTTTAAAGAATTTGCAGCTTTTAATAAATCTACATATACAGCAGAGTTTCGCTCAAAAGATGGTATAGAATTTATATTTGTTCCCGGTGAGAGTGTTAAGCTGGGAATTGACTTTAAAGATAGAAAGCCTTCTGAGATTTTTAATGAAGAAAATTTATATTATCTCGCATACTCATTTATAGATGAGGATGAAGATGAAACAGACAGCCAAGATTATATTACTAGGATAAAAGAAAAGCTTTACGACAATGAATTTGTATCAACGATAGAAGACTATCTGAATAACAATTTCAGTAAGGAGGAGACTGTTTTAATACATCCTATGTTAGTCCAAAAGGACTATAGTGAAACTTGCTGGAAAAATATTTTGGATGAGGAACTTAAAGAAAACAAAGAATGGCAAACAATGATTGAAAATGCCGAAAAGAAGGGCATATCTGAAATAACAGTTCATAAGAGTATGTGTTTGTATAAAGAAAATGAAAGTTGGCATGGTAAAGTTTATAGAGAAACTACATTTAAGGAACTTTTACAGGATATAACAGATAATGATTATTTTCTTCCGACAAAAAGAGAGTGGGAGTATTTGGCAGGTAAGGGCTGTAGAAGCATATTTCCTTGGGGCAACAATATGGATTTTTCTATGAAGCTTAGACATATAGAGTTTATGGATGATGACGAAGAGTATGCCTTGGAGAAAGAAAATTTCTTTGGACTTTATATAGCAGATGATCCGTATTGCAGAGAGATTGTATATGATGATGGAGTGTTTTCATATAAAGGTGGAGATGGAGGCCGAAATATATGTGGAGGAATGGGGCCTGTATGGGGATATTTCCCGATTTCACCATACTTTGAAAATAAAGATGAAGAGATGGGGGAGTATATAAATGGGGGCTATGACTTTTTTAGAAGAGTTATAAGGATTGTGAAAGGTAGGAATATCAATTTATGAAGACAATTATAAAAGAGTTATTGTACTTATTTTTGATATTAATTGTACAAATGTTGGTTTTTATGTATTTTATAAAACGAGGGTGGACTCTAAAAGAACTGGTATCCAATGATGCCTTTATAATATTTTGGAGAGCTTATGTGGTATGCAGGATATTTGTTCATATAATAAAAATAAAATATGGTAAAAATAAGAAGGATAAGAAAGTATAATAGCTATTAAAATCACATCATATAAAAGCAAACACTCTATGTAAAAACATAGGGTGCTTTTTGTAAAGCCTTAAATCGAAACTATTTCATTAACAAATTTTATACTAATTTTCGCAGTGCTATATCTTCTCCGATATGCTATACTATGAAGATATAAAAATACTTAGGAGGTTATGATGGACGTTGCTTTTCCACATTTAGGGATTTATATAAAACATTTGGTAAATCATATTGATGTATTCGGATTTAGGATTGCATTTTATGGAATAATAATAGGACTTGGAATGCTTGCAGGAATAAATATTGCCTGTGCGGATGCAAAGAGAAGAGGACAAAATCCTGATCTTTATCTGGACTTTGCCATGTATGCAATAGTGCTTTCGATAATAGGTGCGAGAATCTACTATGTAGTATTTGAATGGGATATGTATAAAGACGACCTGCTTCAAATATTCAATCTTCGTGGTGGCGGACTTGCAATATACGGCGGTGTAATAGCTGCTGTGATTACATTGACAGTTTATTGCAAAGTAAAAAAACAGTCGTTTTTTTCAATGGCTGATACCGGAGTATTGGGACTTATACTGGGACAGGCAATAGGAAGATGGGGAAATTTTTTTAATGCCGAGGCATTTGGAGGATATACGGATTCACTTTTTGCACTGAGATATAAACTGGATATAGTAGGTGCCGGAATGTTAAATGAAGATGTATTAAGCCATGCTATGGAGATTGACGGAGTAAAGTATATTCAGGTTCATCCTACATTCCTTTATGAGAGCTGTTGGAATTTGATTGTACTTGCTTTCATGTTGTGGTACAGAAAGAGAAAGAAATTTGACGGAGAGGTCTTTTTTATCTATCTTGGCGGATACGGTCTTGGAAGAATGATAATAGAAAGTCTTAGAACAGACAGCTTGCTTTTGCCAAATACCAATATCGCCGTATCACAATTATTGGCAGGACTTTGTTTTGTGGTTTCTATAGGGTGTATAACAGTTGGAAGAAAGAGAGTAAAGAATGCGACTAAATAAGTTTCTGGCAAGTATAGGTGTCTGCTCCAGAAGAGAAGCGGACAAAGCTATAGAAGCCGGCAGAGTTATGATAAACGGACAGGTGATAGAGCTTGGAGCCACAGTGGGTGATGATGACCTTGTAAGCTTTGACGGCAGATATATAGGTATGGGCAAGGATGTAGAGAAGATAAAGCCTATAATAATAGCTTTTAATAAGCCTGAAGGCTTGGTATGTACCACCTCCGATAATGACGGTGCAATGAATGTGGTGGACTATATCGGAATGAAGGAGAGAATATATCCTGTCGGAAGACTTGATAAGGATTCCAGCGGATTATTGCTTTTGACAAACCAGGGCAGTCTTACAAACTCTCTTCTTAGAGCCGCAAATTATCACGAAAAAGAATATATAGTAAAGGTAAATAAGGATATAGATGATGCCTTTATCAATAAAATGGCAAACGGTATATATCTGTATGAGTTAAAAACCAAGACAAGAAAATGCAAGGTAAAAAAGTTGAATAAAAACACTTTCAGTATCGTTTTGACTCAAGGGTTAAACAGACAGATAAGACGAATGTGCCTTGCCTGCGGTGTGAAGGTTCAAAAGCTGAACAGAGTAAGAATAGTAAATATAAAGCTTGACGGACTTGCCCTAGGTGATTACAGAAACCTAAGTGATGAGGAAGTAAAGAAATTATATAAGGAACTTGGGATAAGGGAAAATGGATAAGAAAAAGAGAATTAAGGAACTGGTTGAAATACTTAATAAGGCCGCAAAAAGCTACTACGTGGATGCGGTTGAGATAATGCCTAATATAGAATATGATAAACTCTATGATGAGCTTTTAGAATTAGAAAAAGAAACAAATGTGGTTTTATCTAATTCGCCCACTCAGAATGTAGGATATGAAATAGCAGGTGAACTTCCAAAGAAAGCCCATGAAAGCCCTATGCTTTCACTGGATAAGACTAAAAGTGTGGAAGATCTTAGAGAATGGCTTGGTGATAACAAGGCATTACTCTCATGGAAGATGGACGGACTTACTATAGTATTGACCTACAGAGACGGTGAACTGGTGGAAGCCGTCACAAGAGGTAACGGAACTATAGGAGAGGTTATTACAAATAATGCCAAAAATTTCCAAAATATACCTCTAAAGATAGAATTTAAGGGTGAATTGATACTTAGAGGTGAGGCAATTATAAAATATTCCGACTTTAAGAGAATTAATGATGCTATAGAGGATGCAACTGCCAAGTATAAGAATCCGAGAAATCTTTGCTCAGGTTCTGTAAGACAGCTTAATCCTGCCATTACAAAGTCAAGGATGGTATATTGCAATATTTTCAATGTGGTAAAAGCCGACGGCATAGATTTTGAAAACTCAAAGGCAAAGCAGTTTGAATGGGCAAAAAATGAAGGCTTTGATGTAGTGGAATATAAATTTACAGACAGCAAAAGCATTGCAGATGATATAGCCGAGTTTGAGTCAAAGATAGAGAGCAATGATATTCCTTCAGACGGATTGGTACTTTTACTTGATGATATCGCACTTGGAGAAAGACTTGGAAGTACTTCAAAATTCCCAAGAAATGCTATAGCATTTAAATGGAGTGATGAAAGACAGGTAACAAAACTTAAATATATAGAGTGGAGTCCGTCAAGAACAGGACTTATAAATCCGGTGGCTGTATTTGAACCTGTAGAACTTGAGGGAACTACAGTTTCAAGAGCCAGCCTTCACAATGTAAGTATATTTGAAGATTTGATGCTTGGAGTCGGTGATGAAATATCTGTATATAAGGCCAATATGATAATTCCGCAGGTATATGAGAATCTAACAAAATCAAATACTGAAAAAGTTCCGGATACCTGTCCGGCATGTGGAAGCCATGCAAGTATAAAACAGGACAATGAGTCCAAGGTACTTTTATGTACAAACCCTGACTGTCAGATAAAGCATATAAAACAGTATGCTCTTATGGCATCCAGAGATGCATTAAATATCGACGGACTTTCAGAGTCCACATTGGAGAAATTCCTCTCAAAGGGCTTTATAAAAAATGACAGTGATATATTTAAGCTGGATAGATATAAAGATGAGATTGTAAATATGGAGGGCTTTGGAAAGAGAAGCTATGAGAAGCTTATGGCGGCACTTGAAGAAGCAAAACATACAAATGTGGCAAGATTTTTATATTCACTTGGAATAAACGGAATAGGAAGTGCCAATGCCAAGATGATTGCAAAGTATTTTGACAATGATATTGACAAAATTATTACCGCCGGGAAAGATGAACTGCTTGAAATAGAGGGAATCGGTGAAGTACTGGCAAATTCGATAGTTGATTTTTTTAAGGATTCCAAGAATATAGAAAATGTAAAGAGCCTTAGAGAAGTCCTTATATTTGAAGCGGAAGAGTCTGCGGGAAGTGATTCGTTTGCCGGAAAAGTATTTGTTATCACAGGCTCGCTGGAACATTTTACAAACAGAAATGAGTTGAAAGAACTTATAGAAAAGAATGGAGGAAAGGTATCAGGAAGTGTATCAAGTAAGACAAACTTCTTGATAAATAATGATACCGCATCAAATTCTTCTAAAAATAAAAAAGCTAAAGAACTTGGAGTTGAGATAATCTCGGAGGAGGATTTTTTAAAACTTTTAGAAGAATAAATAATATGTTTATTTGTAGACAGCTTTGTCTACAGGAAAAGAGGTATTATGCCAATAAAAATACAAAAAGGACTGCCGGCAAAAGAGATACTTGAATCTGAGAATATATTTGTAATGGATGAGGATAGGGCTATTTCTCAGGATATCAGACCATTGCAGATTTTGATATTAAACTTGATGCCTATAAAAGAAGATACAGAGACTCAGATTCTTAGGGCATTATCAAATAGCCCATTGCAGGTAGACTGTTCATTTTTGATGATGAAAAGTCATCAGTCAAAGAATACAAGCCAAAGTCATATAAATAAATTTTATACCTTTTTTGAAGATATAAAAAATGATAAATATGATGGTATGATAATAACAGGTGCCCCTGTAGAACTTATGGATTTTGAAGAGGTAAATTATTGGAGTGAGCTTTGTGAAATAATGGAATGGTCAAAGACTCATGTAACATCTACTCTGCATATTTGTTGGGCGGCACAGGCAGGGCTTTACTATCATTTTGGAATACCCAAATATGAGAGAAAAGAAAAGCTGGCAGGAGTGTTCGTACACGAGATTTTAAAGAAAAAAGTGCCATTAGTCAGAAGTATGGATGATTTTGTAAACTGCCCACATTCAAGGAATACGGAAGTTAAATTGGAAGATGTATTAAAACATCCTGAGCTTCAGGTTTTGGCCAAGTCTGACGAAGCGGGAGTACTCCTTGTGCTTAATGAGTATGGCAGCGGATCTCAAGTTTTTATACAGGGACATCCCGAGTATGACAGAATGACTCTCAGTAATGAGTACCACAGAGATGTTGCAAAGGGTTTGAATCCTGCATTGCCGAAGAACTATTTCAGTGACAATGATCCTTTTTCAAGACCTGTGTTGAGCTGGAGAAATTTTTCCAATACATTATACGGAAACTGGCTGAATTTCTATGTATATCAGAACACACCGTATGAGCTTTCCAACAATTTTGATTGGGTAATTTAAAACTCAAAAGGTGTCAAAATATTTTTTGATTAGAACATTATTTTGAGTAAATAAGTTCAAAAAATATGGATTTTATGATAGAATTGAGCTATATAAGTTTAAAGGAGTATGTTTATGAGCGGAAAGTATGTTGCCTATGTGGGATCTTATTCATATACAGGAAAAGCAAAGGGAATTACAATATATGATGTGGATACAAAGAAGGGCTGTTTTGTCAAAAAAGATGAAGTGGATGTAGACAACTCTTCCTATGTCATCAAATCAAGAGACCAGAAGACATTGTATTCAATTGCCGATGAAGGAATCGTTTCATTCAGAATTTTGCCTGACGGAGGGCTTGAAAGATTAAACTCTGTAAAGATAAACGGAATGAGAGGTTGTCATCTTTCAACAGATATAAAAGATAAATTTATATTCGTATCCGGATATCATGACGGGAAAATTACGGTTTTGAAGCTTCACAAGGACGGAAGTGTGGGAGAGATAGTGGATGAGGTTTATCACAAAGGACTTGGCTCCATAGCTGAAAGAAATTTCAGACCTCATGTAAGCTGTACAAGAACAACTCCTGACGGACATTTTGTTATGGCTGCCGACCTTGGAATAGATCAGGTGAAAATATATCATTTTGACAATAAAGATGAGAGACTCTCCCTTGTCGATATGATTCCGTGCGATATAAATTCCGCACCGAGATTTTTTGAATTTTCGAGGGACGGAAAGTTTCTATACCTGATGTATGAGATGAAAAATGTGGTGGATGTATTTACCTATGAAGCTAAGCCGGGTTGCAGAATGCCTCAGATTGAGAAGATTCAAACAGTGCCTACAACAGGAAGCAATAAGCTCTCGGAACTTACAGCCGCAACCACACTGACACTTAATGCCGATGAGAAATTCCTATTTACAACAAATGCCGGTGACAATTCGGTATGTTTGTATGAAAGAGATGCCGAGACCGGACTTTTAAAAGAGAAGATGTGTCTTCCAATAAGCGGTGAGTATCCGAAGGATGTGGCGATTTTCCCTGACAATCATCATATTGCATCCATAAATCATGAGAGCGGAAGTATTACATTCTTTAAGATAGATTATTCAACAGGTCTGATTGTGATGTGCTCAAATATTATAAGAGTTAATCAGCCTAATTGCTGTGTCATAGTGGAGGTATAATGGCAGGTTCAAGTTTTGGAAAAAGCTTTGTAGTTACAACTTTTGGAGAGTCACATGGAGTAGCTTTGGGTGCTATAGTGGACGGCGTGCCGGCAGGTATAGAACTAAGTGAAGAGGATATCCAAAAGTTTCTGGACAGAAGAAAACCGGGACAGAGTACTGTTACCACATCCAGAAATGAAAACGACAAATGTCGTATTTATTCCGGAGTGTTTGGCGGTAAAACAACAGGTACACCTATTATGGTGATGCTTGAAAATCAGTCTCAAAGGTCACAGGACTACGATGAACTGGCTATTACTTACAGACCCGGACATGCCGATTTCTCATTTGATTCAAAGTTCGGCTTCAGAGATTACCGCGGCGGCGGAAGAAGCTCAGGTAGAGAAACAATAGGCAGAGTAATAGGGGGTGCCATAGCTATAAAGGCACTTGAAATGCTGGGTATCAAGGTACAGGCATTCACTCAAAGTATAGGAAATGTATATGCCGAAAACTTTAACCTTGAAGAGTGCAGTGAAAATGATGTATATATGCCTGATAATGAAGCTGCCGACAAGGCGGTGGAGCTTATAAAAAGAGCCAAGGAAGAGAAAGATTCTTTGGGCGGTATCATAGGATGTATAGCAACAGGTGTAATGCCGGGACTTGGAGAACCGGTATTTGATAAGCTTGATGCAAGGCTCTCAGCAGCTGTCATGAGTATAGGTGCTATAAAAGGAGTGGAGTTTGGTGCAGGTTTTCATGTAAGTACTATGAAAGGATCACAAAATAATGACTCTTTCTTTGTAGATGAGGATGATACCGGACTTCATATCAGAAAAAAGACAAATATGTCAGGAGGTATACTTGGGGGAATAAGTGACGGTTCACCTATAATTATCAATGCGGCGGTAAAGCCTACACCATCTATTGCAAGAGAGCAGGAAACTGTGAATGCGATAAATGAAGAGGTGGAACTTGAGATAAAGGGCAGACATGACCCGGTTATAGTTCCAAGAGCTGTAGTGGTGGTAGAGAGCATGGTTGCAATTACCTTGTTTGATATGGTACTTGAGAATATGAAATCCAAAATGGATAATGTTTTGAAGGTTTACAAAAATTAAATATAAATATGAGTATAGGGGCTTTTAATTCACGATTGATTTGTGGATTTAAAAGCCTTGTTTTTAAGGAGATACTATGAAGTGGTATGACAGTGCGGTGTTTTATCATATTTATCCTATCGGAATGACAGGAGCACCGAAAACAAATTCGTTTGAAATAAATGAGCATAGATTAAATAAGCTTTTGCCTTGGATAGGTCATATAAAGAGGCTTGGATGCAATGCGATATATATCGGGCCGCTATTTGAGTCTGTAGGCCATGGTTATGAGACTGTAGACTATAAAAAGCTTGATTCAAGACTTGGGGACAATGAGGACTTAAAAGCCTTTATAAATACCTGTCATGAAAATGATATAAAAGTTATAGTGGATGGTGTATTCAATCATGTAGGCAGAGAATTCTTTGCATTTAAGGATGTAAAAGAGAAAAGAGAAAACAGTGCATACAAGGAATGGTTTAAAAATCTGCATTTTGATTGGAATAATGATTATAATGACGGATTATATTATGACAGCTGGGACGGACACGGTACTCTTGTAAATCTCAATCATCAAAATCCGGCAGTAAGAGAGTATATGCTGGATGTGGCAAGATTTTGGATAAGTGAGTTTGATATAGACGGAATAAGGCTTGATGCTGCAGATGTACTTGACTTTACCTTTATGAGTGAGCTGAGGTCTGTGACGGATTCTTGCAAGCAGGATTTTTGGCTTATGGGTGAAGTGATTCACGGAGATTACACCAGATGGGTAAATGAAAATATGCTTCAGTCGGTAACCAATTATTGGTTGCACAAGGCTCTTTATTCAGGACACAATGATCATAACTACTTTGAGATAGCACATACCGTAAAGCGTTGTACAGATATGGGAATGCATATCGCCAATGCTTTTTATAACTTTGTTGACAATCATGATGTGGCAAGAATTTATACAAAGCTAAATAATAAGAATCATTTTGCACCTGTACATGTGCTTTTATATACATTGCCCGGAAAGCCGTCCATATACTACGGCTCGGAGTTTGCTATTGAGGGCGAGAAGAAACCTTATGCAGATGATATACTTAGACCTGAGCTAAACTTTGAGGATTATAAGACTGCATTAGAATCAAATAAAAATACCAAACTGATTGCAGCCTTGGGAAATATGAGAATTTCAAATCCATGGGTTGGAGAGGCAGGCTATAGAGAGCTTTTGCTTACAAACAGACAGTATGCATTTTTAAGAGAGTATGGAGATAAAAGACTTGTTGCCATAGTAAATAATGATGACATTAATGCAGATGTTCATTTAAATATCAGCGGTGAATTTACAGAAATCTTCTCAGGAGAAAAAAGGAATTTCGACGGGAATATGCATGTAAATATCCCCGGAAATTCCGGACAGGTATGGATAGGGTAAAACCTATCCTATTTCTTTAATTTAAGATAATCAACCACTATCAATCCTATATCCAAAACAGACAAAAGAGAAAGTATTATCTGTGTTGTAATATATGCCGGCATAAATGCCGAATCACTGTAGTTGTTATCTGCATAATTATAAAGGAATATACGTGGTGCAATTTTATCCGCATTAAATATCAATATCAACAGTACAAGCAGAATTGCAACCTTGTAAGCTATATAGGTTATGCTGTTATCATCGTTTCTATTCATAATGAACCTCCTGAAGTGCGCGGTTAAGTAGGTATTACTAACATAAATATATATTATTTGAAGTTAAAGTTCAATAGTACACATATTTTATATATTATAGCACTAACAATAGGTAAAAGACCAAAATAATCTAAAAAAAGGTCTGATATTGTTCTAAGCTTGGTCGTATTATTGTCGTTGTTATTATCTACATTATCAGTAGGCTGATGCAAATTATTATCAGTATTTGAATTGTCTGAGTTTTCTTCATTATTTAAATTTTTATTAGATAAATTTTTCCCATTTCCATACTCCTCCTCTTATATATCTGTCACTAGAACAATTCAGAATGACTTCCCACCCTATTTAACATCAGTACAAGTATCTCTTCACGAATTTCATATATAAGTAACCAATCCGGTTCTATATGACATTCTCCGGTATCTTTATAATTACCTGTAAGCTCGTGATCTCTATACTTTGCCGGCAATTGGTTTCCGTTTGCCAAAATCTCAATTATCTCAAACAGTTTATCGATATTCTTATTTTGCTTTTTTGCAAGTTTCAAATCTCTTTTAAACTGAGTAGTAAATTTTATAGTGTACTTCATACATCCAAAGCATCTCTTAGTTCTTTAATGCTGTTATATCCTTTGACAGAATCGTCATTAAAGAGCTTGCGTCCTTCTTCAATAGCAGCCTTTGTATCTTTGTTAGGTGTGTCAAGCTTCAGCTCAAACGGGATGCCGTTTTCTCTGACTGCCGTTCTCAAAAACATATTTATAGCTGTTGTCATATTGAGACCAAGTTGGTTGAAAATTTCTTCAGCCTGATCCTTTATATTTTTATCTGTTCTTATATTTAGATTTGTAGTCATACATCTACCTCCAATATCTAAAATATAGTTTAAAATTCGTGCAATGTCAATACACTGTAATAATAATGAACAGTTTATATAAGCCATATTTATAAGCATATATTTTATATTGAAAACAGAATAAAAAACTTGATAGATACAATTGAAATGTTTATACTGTTAGCGATTAATTTTGAGTTTTGTATTTATAGAAAGGTGATATATATTAGATGAAGAAAATAATAATTGCGATTGCAATAATAATTGTACTTGTTGCAATCGGATTGTATTGCAGATTTATTCTTGGTCTTGCATCACAGATAGCCGCACCGAATGTATCCACACTTGATAAAGAGATATCTTGGGAAAAGGAACATGGACTTTGGGGAAATTATGACTCATATGAAAAAGAGGAGTATACAGTAAAAGGATATAAAGACTATGAGTTGCATGTTACTTTGGTAAAAAATCCTGTAGAGACCGATAAATATGTGATTATAAGCCACGGTTTTAAGTCAAACAGATATGGTGCCGTAAAATATGTGGATACTTATATGGACCTTGGATTTAACTGTATCATTTATGATTTAAGAGACCATGGCGAGAATACAAAAACAGCAGTGAGCCTTGGACAATTTGAGTCTGAAGATCTTGAAAAGCTTATTGAGGACAGCTATAGCAGATATGGAAATATTAAGCTTGGGCTTCACGGTGAGTCTATGGGTTCCGCAACTTCTCTGACGGTACTTGCAAAAAAGCCGAAGGTGGATTTTGTGGTGGCGGACTGCGGTTTTTCAAATCTTTATGATTTGATTTATAAAGCTTATGATCTTGCTAAGGCTCCCTTTGTCTTGCCGAGTGTAAATATAGCCATGAAGCTAAGATACGGATATGATATGAAAAAGACTTCACCAAAGGATGCACTTGTGGGAAATGAAGTACCTATATGCTTTATACACGGTGAGGCGGATACCTTTATTTTGCCTGAGAATTCGCAGGTAAATAAGGCCGCTACAGCAGGGTATTCAGAGCTTCATTTGGTACCTGATGCCGCACATGCAAGGTCTAGAGAAGTTTTGGGTGAAGCTGAGTACAGAAGCATAATAAGTAATTTTTTAAACAATATAGATTTTAATTAATAAAATTACCTCGGAAAGCATAATGTTTTCTGAGGTTTTTTATTACTAATTACGTCTATAAAAACTTTAAAAATATTATTCTGTAAGTTTAATGGCAGTTTACCATAGTCATTATAGATTTTGCTTAAAATATTGGGATAAATTAACATTAAAGACAGAAAAATAAATAAAAATAAAGTCCTTGACAGCGGTTTCAGATAATGTATAATATTCTTTGTTTAATAACACTAAACTTTTTACTTAGAAATAGTGTGCAACACAAAGAAAGGCTTTTTATGGAGATCGGTTCAAAACTAAAAAGACTCAGAGTGCTTGCGGGACTTACACAAGAAGAGCTTGCTGATAGAGCGGAATTGTCCAAAGGATTTATTTCGCAGCTGGAGAATGATCTGACTTCACCGTCTATAGCAACTCTTCTTGATATTTTGCAATGCCTTGGAGTGGAAATAAAGGACTTCTTTGATGAAGAAACCGAAACGCAGGTGGTTTTTACAGAAGAAGATTACTTTATTAAAGAGGATAAAGAACTTAATAATACCATCGAATGGATAATACCGAATGCACAAAAAAATATGATGGAGCCTATACTTCAGACTATTGAACCGGGAGGTATGACATATCCTGACAATCCACATGACGGAGAGGAGTTCGGATATATTCTTTCCGGAACTGTGGAGATACATAGGGGAAATGATGTGTATTTGGCAAAAAAAGGAGAGGCTTTTTATTTTACATCTGATAAAAAGCATTATATCAGCTCAAAGCGAGGTGCAAGACTTATTTGGGTCAGCACACCGCCTAATTTTTAAAAATTGGAGGAAGTATGTCAACATCCCTTATTGATTTGGAGCATATCTCAAAGAGTTTTGACGGAGAGATTGTTTTGGATGATTTAAACTTATCAATTAAAGAAAATTCATTTGTAACTTTACTCGGTCCTTCGGGTTGCGGTAAGACGACCACCCTTAGAATAATAGGTGGATTTGCACAGGCAGATACCGGAAGAGTAATTTTTGACGGCAAGGATATATCAAATCTGCCGCCGAATAAAAGAAATTTAAATACGGTATTTCAAAAGTATGCATTATTTCCTCATATGAACATTGCGGAGAATATAGCCTTCGGTTTGAAGATAAAAAATAAATCAAAGGCATATATTGACGATAAGATAAAATATGCGCTTAAGCTGGTAAATCTCTCCGGATATGAAAACAGAAATATAAATTTACTCTCAGGCGGACAGCAGCAAAGAATTGCAATTGCAAGAGCTATAGTAAATGAGCCGAAGGTACTCTTACTTGATGAGCCGCTTGGTGCACTTGATTTAAAACTTCGTCAGGATATGCAATATGAGCTTATCAGACTTAAGAATGAGCTGGGTATCACTTTCGTCTATGTTACACATGATCAGGAAGAGGCACTTACAATGTCCGATACCATCGTGGTTATGAATCAGGGATATATACAGCAGATGGGTACTCCTGAGCAGATATATAATGAGCCTGAAAATGCCTTTGTAGCGGACTTTATAGGCGAATCAAATATAATCGGCGGAACCATGGTACAGGATAAGCTTGTAGATATATTCGGAGCAAAATTTGCCTGCGTGGATGTGGGATTCGGTACCAATAAGCCTGTTGACGTTGTAATAAGACCTGAGGATATTGACCTTGTAGAACCTGAAAAGGGAACTTTGGTAGGCAGAGTTACTCATTTGATATTTAAGGGAGTGCATTATGAGATGGAAGTTACTACTCCGAACGGATATGAGTGGCTGGTACATTCTACAGATATGTTCCCGGTAGGCAAGGAAGTCGGCATCAGTGTGGATCCTTTTGATATACAGATAATGAACAAGCCTGAGTCTGAGGATGAGGAGGCTGTGGGTGTAAATGAATAAGGATTTAAGAAAAGTACTTGCATTCCCATATATTCTTTGGATGATAGGTTTTACAATAATACCTCTTTCACTGATTTTTATATATGGATTGACTGATAGGAGCGGAAGCTTTACAGCGGCAAATGTGCTTTCAATATTTGCAAAAGACCATTTTAAGGCACTTGTATTATCCATAATATTATCAATTGTAAGTACGGCTATTTGCCTTGTAATGGCATTTCCGCTGGCACTTACTTTGAAAAGCAAAAAGCTTAATAAAGGAAGCCTTATAGTATTTATATTTATTTTACCTATGTGGATGAACTTCCTGCTTAGAACTCTAGCATGGCTTTCACTTTTGGAGAAAAACGGAATAATAAATACGATTTTAAACTTCTTGCATCTGCCTAGTTTAAATATCATCAATACACCGGCAGCCATTATACTCGGTATGGTTTACAACTATCTGCCTTTTATGGTACTGCCTATATATAATGTACTTGAAAAGATAGATGACAATACAATAAATGCCGCAAGAGATCTTGGTGCAAATACAATGCAGACACTTACAAAGGTAATAATACCTCTTAGTATTCCGGGTATTGTCAGCGGCATAACAATGGTATTTGTGCCGGCACTGACAACATTTGTTATCAGCAATATCCTTGGCGGAAGCAAGGTGCTTTTGATAGGAAATGTAATAGAGCAGGAATTTACAAAGGGAAGCAATTGGAATCTCGGTTCCGGACTTTCACTGGTAATGATGATCTTTATACTTATCAGTATGGCATTTATTGCCAAGTATGATAAAGACGGGGAGGGCATGAGCGTTTGATTTATTCAAAGATAAGAAAAGTACTGGGAGATTTTTACCTGGTATTTATATTGATTTTTTTATATGCCCCGATAGCAACCCTTATGATACTGAGTTTTAATGCTTCAAAGTCAAGGAACAGATGGGGTGGATTTACTTTTGACTGGTATGGAGAGCTTTTTAAAAGCGCCACAATAATGTCTGCCTTCAGAAACACATTGGTTATCGCATTTTTATCGGCACTTATTGCAACCATTATAGGAACTGTGGCGGCATTAGGTATCAACAATATGAGAAAGGTACCTAAGACAGTGGTAATGGCTGTCAACAATATTCCTATGCTGAATGCGGATATTGTAACAGGTATCTCTTTGATGCTTGGATTTATAGCTTTTGGAATAAGCCTTGGATTTAAGACTATTCTTATAAGTCATATTACATTTAATATTCCGTATGTAATACTGTCTGTAATGCCGAAGCTTAAGCAGACTGAGAGAGTTACATACGAGGCGGCACTGGATCTAGGTGCTACACCTGTTACGGCATTTTTTAAGGTGGTATTTCCGGATATATTCCCGGGAGTAATATCGGGATTTTTACTTGCCTTTACCATGTCACTGGATGATTTTATAATAACACATTTTACAAAGGGTGCAGGTATAAACACTATATCAACTCTGGTATATTCAGAGGTTAGAAGAGGTATAAAGCCGAGTCTGTACGCCCTTTCTACAATCATTTTTGCTACCGTTTTGATACTGCTGATAGTATCAAATATTGCACAGAATAAAATAAAGAAAAAATAAATAGAAGATAAGAGGAAATAAACGTGAAAAAGAAATTTGTAAGTATAATGACATTAATGAGCCTACTTTCTGTGGCTGTATTATCAGGATGCGGAAAAAGCGATGCAGGTGCCAAGGCAGGCAGTGCAGGCGAGCTTTATGTATACAACTGGGGTGAGTATATTGACGAGAGTGTTGTAGAGGAGTTTGAAAAAGAGACCGGTATCAAGGTTGTTTATGATATGTTTGAGACCAATGAGGAAATGTATCCGGTACTTGAGGCAGGCGGTGTGGTATATGACGTAGTATGCCCTTCAGATTATATGATTGAGAAGATGATACAAAATGATATGCTTGTGGAAATCGACTTTAACAATGTGCCGAATGTAAAGAATATCGACCCTAAATATATGGAGATGTCAAAGGCTTTCGACCCTGAGAACAAGTACTCGGTACCGTATACATGGGGAACTGTGGGTATACTTTATAACACTTCCATGGTAAAGGACGATATAACAAGCTGGGGAGACCTTTGGAATCCCAAGTATCAGGGAAATATCCTTATGCAGGACTCTGTAAGAGACGCTTTTATGGTCGGTGAGAAGCTGCTCGGATATTCTATGAACACTACCGACAAGTCGGAACTTGAAAAGGTAAAGGATAAACTTATAGAGCAAAAGCCTCTTGTTCAGGCTTATGTTGTGGATCAGGTTAGAGATAAGATGATCGGCGGTGAGGCTGCTATAGGAGTTATCTATTCAGGTGAGATGCTCTATGTTCAAAATGAGGTTGCAAAGGCCGGCGGAGACTTTGAACTTAAGTATGTGATACCTAAAGAGGGTACAAATGTATGGATTGATTCATGGGTAATTCCGAAGAATGCAAAGAATAAGGAAAATGCGGAGAAGTGGATAGACTTCTTAAACAGACCTGAGATTGCAAAGAAAAACTTTGAATATATTACATACCCTACACCTAACAAGGCTGCATATGATTTACTTGATAAGGATTTGCAGGACAATACGGCGCTCTTCCCGACAGATGATATGTTAAAGAACAGCGAAGTATTTAAGTATCTCGGAGATGAGGGCGACAGCCTTTACAATGACCTTTGGAAAGAAGTTAAAGGGAACTAAAAAAGTATCCCACAGACTTAGTGTAGTC
Source organism: Lachnoanaerobaculum sp. OBRC5-5 (assembly GCF_000296385.1). GTDB lineage: Bacteria > Bacillota > Clostridia > Lachnospirales > Lachnospiraceae > Lachnoanaerobaculum. Next base: position 1,478,016 of record NZ_JH815185.1, on the reverse strand, counting down.
TGTGGGATATTTTTTATGGGTATAGAAATTTTTAAACAAATCTTACCCTATCAGCGATATTTTCTTTTTCCTTAGGACCAGGTTCTGTAACAATTCCTCCAAAAGGCATTTGTGCGATTAATTTCCATGACTTAGGAATTTCAAACATTTCTTGTACAAGGCTGTCGATTACAGGATTATAGTGCTGTAAGTTTGCACCGATTCCAAGCTCCCTAAGAGCTGTCCAGATATTTATTTGCAACATACCGTTTGCTTGATTAGCCCAAACAGGAAAGTTATCTGCATATGTCGGGAACTTTTTTTGCAGTGTTGCTACAACTTCTTCATCATAAAAATAAAGTATTGTACCTGCTGCAGCCTTAAATCCGTCGATTTTTTCACGAGGAACCTTGCCCTCAAAAGTATCAAATATTTTATCCCAAAGCTCATCCTGTCTCTTATCCATAACGACAAGTACACGAGCACTTTTCATATTAAAGGCATCAGGTACCAGTTCGGTGATCTCTTCAATGATCTTTTTTACTTCATCATTTGATACCGGAAGTGTTTTGTTTAGATTATAGTAAGTCCTTCTTTGTTTTAAATTATCTATAAGTTTCATAAAATCTCCAATCTATTCCTATATAATAAATATGTATGTAATATGGAATGTCTGATTATTATAGTCTATTTTTTAATTATTTTAAAGTAAGATACTTTTAATATATAAAACCGGTTTTTTATTTTCGGTTTGTGATACAATATAGTTGTTACCATATATGTTGTTTGCATGGAATAAAGGAGGGAAGTATGGAGTTTATAAAAAGGCATAGAAGGTTTCTTATAAATACACTTATCTATATCATTGCTTTTGTTGTAATTGTTATTCCTATGGATATATGGATATATAAGGGATTAAACCTTTATAGGCTGGGAAAAAGTGCCGTTTATGTTTTTGGAATATGGTTCGGCGTATCTGCAATAATTGCCGCTATAAATTATTATGAAAATAAGGATAATAAATGAAGGCGAAGATTTTATGTTTTAACTGACAACTCAAGAAGTTGAGGAACTTTCAAGGTGCAAAAATTTCACCTTGAACAGAGGCACCGGACGATGGAGTAATATTAAGTACAATCCTCATGCTTTTACCGAGCAGGGAATCTATATGCTGATGACAGTTCTCAAAGGAGAGCTTGCGGTCAAGCAGAGTAAAGCTTTGATTCGTACATTTAAGAGAATGAAAGATTACATCGTAAAAAATCAATGGTTGATTGGGAAAAGAGAGTTTTTGCAGAAGAAGAGGAATTATGCTATACACATTAATATTAAAAAATATGAAATCAAAGTATAAAGATTATATATTCTATTTGGTAAGTTCGGTGATAGCAGTAGCAGGATATATCATTATATCAAGTTATTTGAATGCTATGAGAGAAGTTGTAAAAATAGAAAATATTAAAATTATGAACAATGAGATTAGCACACTCAAATGGATTTCTTATGTGTTCCTGTTTATTTCGTTATGCTTTATTATTTATACATTTTTAAACTACACAAAAAAGAAAAGCAGAGATTATGCTATTTTTATTATTTTAGGACAGAAAAAATCAAATTTATTCAAATGTATAATAATTGAACTTCTTGCCACATATATTGTATCCATGATTTTGGGGAGCATGATTGGGGCGTCTTTTTACCATGGAAGTATATACCTTTTTAAAAAAGTGTTTTTATATGAATTTCCGATGGTTATATATCCAATAAAAAGCTATATTTTCATTTATATGATATATTTTGCTTTATATTTTATATCTGCTCTTTGTATTTATATTAAGATAAGAAAAATGAAATTAAATGATTTGCTTATAGAGGAACAAAGAGCAGATACATTAGCTAAAAAAGGCTGGTATAGATTTGTATTTGGAATTATTTTGTCGATACTTTCTTTGTATGTTATTTTAATTCAACAAGGAGGTGTAATTTTACGAACATTTTATTCCATATTGTTAATTTCTATAGGGCTATATTTTATTTTTGTATCTATGGCATTTCCTATACTACAATTATTAAGAGGAGAAACAAAGTTATATTATAAAAATTTTTTATTTATAAATAATTTTGTCTTTAGATTCAATAAATTTAATAAGATTATATATTTTTCATTATTAAGTGGAATAATCCTACTTGTTTTCATAGGAGTAAATATTTATAATGCCATATATGCAAATACAGTAGAAAGCTATCAAATGATGTACCCAAATGACTTTGTTATAGAGAGCTATTCTGTGCCAAATACCTTGATTGAAAGCCTGAAAAATTCAAAAATTCCTATGGATATATCTGCACTGGAGGTTTCGGAAATAAAAAATAACCAAAATATAGGGGATATAAGATGTGTAGATATTGAACGCTATAATACCTTTCGCAATAAAAATTGGACTCTAAAGAGTGGAGAGATAATAGGGATTGATTTGAGATTGGAGGAAGATTTTGAGGCGTTAAATGGAGAGAGTTTTATATCGATTTACACTATAAATGGACAACAATTTGACTATAGTATTAAAAGCAGATATTGGGAAAATATATTTGGAGTATTTGAAAACTATGGAAATGAATATATGTTTTTGATGAATCACAGAGACTATGAGGATATCAGCAGATATGGACAGAATAAACATATTATATTTGTAAATGCAAAAGAGCATGGAGATCAAAATCGTATTAAACAAGTACTGAATGATTACGAACAACAAGATGAAATGAAAGTAAGAATATATGAAAAGGATAAATATGTAGAAATAAATAGAAATGTAATACTTTGTATGCTTATTGTCTTTGTATTGGTAGCCATTGTACTCACTATCTTTAAGAATAGTGCAATCTATATAAATACATTTAGCCAGATAGATTATTTGTCGGAAAAATACAAGGCGTATTATATTATGGGCATGAACAAGAAGACTATTGCTAATACTGCCACAAGAGAACTTCAATTGCCTTTTATGATTCCTGTGATATTAGCATGTATATTATCCATGATGTATCTTTATATACTATCCGGTGTTGGTGTCAATATGGTAGAGGAGAGAATTCAGATTTGCACTTTTTTTGCAATATTTATAGTTGGATATTTAACATTGGAATATATTTACTATAAAATACTTAAAAAACAATTTATTTCTTATATTTTAAGGCGATTAGGATAGGTGGGATATATGAACGAAGTTATAAAGGCTGTTGATTTAACCAAAATATATAATAAGGAAGATAAGAAGAAAAAGGAAAAAATATCTGTTAATTTAAATCAAGTCTTAAATGGTGTCAGTTTAGAGGTATATCATGGGGACTTTATTAGCATTATGGGAAAATCAGGTTGTGGAAAAACTACTTTATTAAAAATACTTGGAGGGATTGAAGAGGCAACTACCGGAAGAGCAATTGTTGGAGATATTAATTTAAGTAGTTGTTCTGATGAAATATTATCGGATGTTAGACAAAAAATAGTGGGATTTGTGTTTCAAGAATTTTATCTGGTAGATAGTCTGACTTTAAAAGAGAATATTCTATTACCTTTATATATAAGTAATAAGCCATATAGAGAGATTGAATCATTAATATTAGAAAATGCAAAAAGGTTTGAGATTGAGAAAATTTTAGACAAATATCCAACAGAAGTATCAGGTGGTGAAAAACAAAGAACTGCAATATGTAGGGCAATTATAAACGAACCTAAGATAATATTAGCAGATGAACCTACCGGGAATTTAGATAGTATTAATTCTGAAATTGTAATAAAATATTTTGAAAGATTAAACTTAGAAGAAAATCGTACTATTTTAATGGTAACACATGATCCGACAATAGCAAGTTATAGTAAAAAAGTGTTATTAATGAAAGATGGGGCTATAGTAAAACAAATTGAAAAAGAAAATGGAGAAGATAAAAAAAATTTTATACAGAGAATTGTAGAGATAATGGACTATTGATGATATTGTAATTTAATATTACTTTGGTGATGAATAAGCCGGGGATGTAGTTAAATTTGATGAAATAGATTTACAGTGAAAAATTAGTTGAGATATCAGATTATCTAGGTTAGTTAATTATTTATACTTTGAAGGGGCTATAAAAACACAGTAAAGTTTTTATAGCCTATTTTTATTTATATAAGTTGAATAAAAGTTGAAATATAAAGTGCAATAAAAATTCCCATCAATATACTAAAAAAATTACAAAAATAAGATATAAATTTTGTGATAGGTTATGCGTTTAACCGTTGTGAAAGTTAAATTCCTATTGTACAATGAATTTACTGAAAGGGGAATATATCCTTTTGGGCAATGTAGAAATGATGCACCGGTGTAATGTATCATTGATATTTAATTAAAATCAGAAATGGTAGAGCAAACCTCTTTATTATACAATACATTAGCAAAGTAGTAATAAGGCTAACATCACAACACACCGGATAATAATGGGAAAAGAAGGGATTATATGGCACAAAACAGAGTTAGGATTGTTGATGTTGCAGATGCGCTGGGGCTTAGTACAGCGACAGTTTCAAATGTGATCCATGGTAAAACCGGTAAGATTTCGGATGAAACGGTAAAAAGGGTTCAACAGGAGCTTGAAAAGACCGGATATATTCCTAATATGGCAGGAATTTTGCTTGCAAGAAATAATTCAAGAATTATCGGAGTGGTAGTCAATGACCATCCCAAATATGAGGGCAGAGTTTTAGAGGACGGATTTGTAATGTCGTCATTAAACGCACTTTCTCACGAGGTAAATAAAAAAGGATATTTCCTTATGATAAAAACAACGACAGATATCAATGAAGTAATAGTGTTTGCTTCAATGTGGAATATGGACGGGCTGATTCTGATGGGATTTTGTGAAGAGAATTATGAAAGACTGCGAAATCAGATGAGGATATCTTTTGTTGTATATGATGGCTATTTTGATAAATGCTCAAAATTTGTTAATCTTGTGATTGATCATTATGATGGAGGTTATAAGGCAGGGGAATATTTTAAGAAGCTTGGACATAAAAAAGCATTATGTATTTCAGATAATTATATATGTATGGACAAGGAGCGTATTGATGGATTTTGCAAAGCCTTTGAACCCGGTGAAACTGTAATCTGGAAAATACCTAATACAAAGAAAGGGAGAGTACAATTTTATAAGGATAAGTTTTTGGAACTTTCAAAGCTTGATATTACGGGAGTTTTTGCAGTATCTGATTATTATGCACTGGACTTTATGCAATTTTTACAGGCTAGAGGTATTCGGATTCCGAAAAATTTGCAAATAATCGGGATGGATGACAGTATGGCAAGCAGGGAAAGCGTTCCGGCATTGACTACAATTCATCAGGACGCATATTTAAGGGCAAAGGCTGCAATCAAATGTATTGAAGATATGCGTGACGGGAAGGAATATGATACAAGAATAGTTCTTCCGGTGAAACTTATAAAAAGAGAAAGTACAAGGGAATTATAATGTCAGAGTTTAGTAAATCATTATGTAAAATAGCTGTTCCTGTTACATTGCAGAGTATGTTGCAGGCATCATTTTCAATTATTGACCAGATAATGATCGGTCAGCTGGGGGAAATAAATATATCGGCAGTTGGACTGTATGGCAATTTTTCTTTAATTTTTCATGTGGTAACAGGTACGGTGGGAACTGTTGCAGGAATATTAATAGCACAGTTTATCGGAGCAAAGGATATGAAAGAAGCATGGAGCAGCTTTGATATAAGCATGGTCTGTGCAGTGATAATATCTGCATTATTTTTGTTTGCATCAGGAGTTTTTCCGACACATATTCTTGGGCTGTATACAAAGGATGCAGGTATTATAAATATGGGTGCCGTGTATTTTCGCATTGTAGCATTTTCATATATTCCGATGGCAATCAGTATCATTTTATCCACATGGCTGCGCTGTAAGGAGCATGCTGTCATACCGTTTTTAGCAAGCCTGTTAGCTGTAGGTATAAATACAGGACTTAATTATATACTTATATTTGGGAAAGCCGGATTTTTACCTATGGGAATAAAAGGTGCGGCAATTGCAACCCTTGTTTCTCAGTTATTTAACCTTATATTTATTCTTATCGGATTTATTATTTGTATTAAAAAAGATGGGGATAAGCCGATATTGTCATTACATTTTAAAAGGATCAGCATACCGGATTATTTTATAATGGTTATACCTATTCTTGTAAGTGAGTTTCTCTGGAGTCTGGGGCAGAATGTGGAAACCGGAGTGTATGGGCATCTTGATACGGCAAATCTTGCAGCATATATGCTTACGGCTCCGATTCAGGGACTGGTTATGGGTGCTTTAAGCGGTTTGTCGGCTGCGGCAGGTGTTATGGTCGGAAAGAGGCTTGGAAAGAAAGAGTATGAGGAGGCATATAGGGAATCAGGGAAAATTATGATTGCGGGGTTAATAGGTGCAGTCTTTATATCATCAATTCTTATATTGTTGGCAGGAGTCTATACAGGATTTTATCAGGTGGATTATAATGTAAAAGAGCTTGGGAAAATTCTTCTTGTAATATTTGCCCTATATGCTCCGGTAAAGGTTGAAAATATGATCCTTGGAGGAGGCATTATAAGAAGTGGAGGAAACACAAAAATTATAATGATTATTGACATTATAGGAACATGGTGTATAGGAATTCCTCTTTGTACGCTTGCAGCATACATATTTAAATGGGGAATTGTGGGTGTATATACATTGCTTACTACAGAAGAGATATTTAGACTTGTTGTATCACTTGTTATTTTTAAGAAACGCACATGGATGATAAGTTTATCATAAAGATATCTATTATATACAATTGATGAGTTTAGTAATCAGTGGGGCTGTGAAATAAGTCCCTAAAAGAAATAGGACCATTTGATCATTCGAAAGGTCCTATATTTGTGGTAAAATTAACTTGCAATGAAAAATTTACACACTAATTATTGTAATTCAAAACAAGGATATTTACCACTGTTTCTTTCAGATTGTTTGGATCTGCCGGATCCTGTTTTAACATTTGACAGATTGATGGGAGGAATCGATTTAAACAAGTATCTGACGGATATTCCGAAGTACACAACCGGACGATTCAGATATAATCCGGTCAACATGTTAAAAACAGTACTTTTCGGATTTATGGTTTGAAGCAAACGCAAACAAGTATACCAGGGTATGGAAGAAGGGTATGTAAGAAGGCTACGGAAAAGTTTCGTTACAAGCTTTACGAAAAAATCACTGCGGAGATTGAGGAAATTAATGCAGAAATCGCATGGAGAGGGGGGCAGATCACAACAAACACAAAGTATGTACCGGATTATATGAATGAAATCGTTGAGCAGCCGGTACTTTTATGGGAACCGGATACAAGTACATTTGTTTACGGAAGCGGAAAGCGAAAATCCAAAGAACAGCGCCATTATGAACACTTGACTACTTTCTGTAAGAAACTTCAAGAATACATACAAAAAATTGAAATCTGTGGTCCTGACCGAAACAGTTACTCTAAAACAGATAACTCAGCTACCTTTATGCGTATCAAAAAGGATTACATGGGCAATGATCAGCTTCTGCCGGCATATAATGTACAGATTGGTGTAGCAGATGAATATATTGCAGTTGTTGACGTGAACCATTATCGTTCGTATATGGATTGTTTCGTTCCTTTGATGGATCACTTCAAACAAACTTATGGATTCTATCCCAAATATTCTGTGGCAGATGCCGGATATGGCTCATACAACAATTATATTTTATAAATGTAAAGTTTCATTTGGTTTTAAACAAATCTTACCCTATTAGAGATATTTTCTTTTTCCTTAGGATCCGGTTCTGCTACGATTCCTCCAAAAGGCATTTGTGCAATTAACTTCCATGACTTGGGAACTTCAAACATTTCTTGCACAAGGCTGTCAATTACAGGATTATAGTGCTGTAAGTTTGCACCGATTCCAAGCTCTCTAAGACCTGTCCAGATATTTATTTGCAGCATTCCATTTGCTTGATTTGCCCAAATAGGAAAGTTATCTGCATATGTAGGGAACTTTTCTTGCAGTGCTCTCACAACTTCTTCATCATAAAAATAAAGTATTGTACCTGCTGCAGCCTTAAATCCGTCGATTTTTTCACGAGGAACCTTGCCCTCAAAAGTATCAAATATTCTATCCCAAAGCTCATCCTGTTTCTTATCCATAACTACAAGTACACGAGCACTCTTCATATTAAAGGCATCAGGTACCAGTTCGGTAATCTCTTCAATGACCTTTTTAACTTCGGACTTTGATACCGGAAGTGTTTTGTTTAGATTATAGTAAGTCCTTCTTTGTTTTAAATTATCTATAAGTTTCATAAAATCTCCAATCTATTCCTATATAATAAATATGTATGCAATATGGAATGTCTGATTATTATAGTCTATTTTTTTATTATTTTAAAGTAAGATACTTTTAATATATAAAACCGGGTTTTTATTTTCGGTTTGTGATACAATATAGTTGTTACCATATATGTTGTTTGCATGGAATAAAGGAGGGAAGTATGGAGTTTATAAAAAGGCATAGAAGGTTTCTTATAAATACACTTATCTATATCATTTCTTTTGTTATAATTGTTATTCCTATGGATATGTGGATATATAAGGGATTAAACCTTTATAGGCTGGGAAAAAGTGCGGTTTATGTTTTTGGAATATGGTTTGGCGTATCTGCAATAATTGCCGTTATAAATTATTATGAAAATAAGGATAATAAATGAAGGCGAAGATTTTATGTTTTAACTGACAACTCAAGAAGTTGAGGAACTTTCAAGGTGCAAAAATTTCACCTTGAACAGAGGCGCCAGACGATGGAGTAATATTAAGTACAATCCTTATGCCTTTACTGAACAGGGGATTTATATGCTTATGACTGTATTAAAGGGTGACCTTGCAGTAAGGCAAAGTAGAGCTTTAGTTCGTACTTTTAAACAAATAAAAGACTACATTGTAGAAAATTAAGAAATGTATAACAAGCTAACATGCGTAAAATTGATAAGTTCATTTATCTGAACATATAAAGCTTATACTTATATTAGAAAACATGTAATTTAATGAGGGAGGACTTTGATGGAAAATTTGGAGAATAAAAAAATATACAGATTTAAAAAATTTTTAGGATTCTTGGGATTGTTAGGTTTTTTAGGATTTTTAGGATTTGTATTTGATAATGTAGTATTTTTTCATTTTTTTTGTTTTTATGGTTTTTTTTCATTTTTTTTTGTGAATGATACGCAGAGTATTAAGAATAAAGATGACAAAAGACATACTTTATACAGCGGTATTTTGGCCGTTATATTTACAGCCAATATACTTATAACTAACAGTGGATATATCCATGATAAATACTCGGCTATGACTATTTTAATCAACGTAGCTTTTGCTATAGCCCTAATAGTGAATACTATTATTGAAAAAAGTTGAATGTAGTTGAAGTCGATTTAGTGTTTATTGAGTTTGTACTTATACAATAAAAAACACCGGCATGTCCGGTGTTTCATTGTTTTTAGCTCAGAGCCACATCCAGTGCCATCATCACTGTAAATCCGAAGGCAAATAATATAACTCCTATATTTGAATGTTCTCCTTCACTCATTTCAGGGATAAGTTCCTCTACTACAACATACATCATAGCTCCTGCTGCAAAGCTTAGAAGATATGGCATTACAGGGATAAAAATCTTTGATGCTCCAAGCATTATAAAAGCTGCAATAGGTTCTACCGCACCTGAGAGAATACCGTAGAACAGTGCTTTCATTTTGCTCTCTCCTTCAGCATGAAGGGGCATGGATATTATTGCACCCTCAGGGAAATTTTGAATTGCAATACCCAGAGAGAGCGCAAGAGCGGCTCCTGCAGATATACCTATAGTTCCGTTTAAAAATCCTGCATAAACTATACCGACTGCCATTCCCTCAGGTATGTTGTGAAGAGTTACTGCAAGTACCATCATAGTTGTTCTTGCAAGTTTGCTTTTTCTACCTTCAGCTTCATTCGCATACATATGTAAATGAGGAATTATATGGTCAAGACTCAGCAAGAATAAAGTTCCGAGCCAAAAGCCTACAAATGCCGGAAGAAAGCTGAGCCTGCCTGCACCGGATTCTTCCATCTGTTCAATAGCCGGTATTATAAGACTCCAGACTGATGCGGCCACCATAACACCTGCAGCAAAGCCTGTCAGTGCTCTTTGGACACTTCTGCGCAGTCCGTTTTTCATAAAAAGTACACCGGCCGCACCTAATGATGTACCTATAAAAGGAATAAAAATTCCTTGTATTGCTTCATATAACATAAATACACCTCCTATATTAGATTTATATAAATTTGATTGTGCACTATTAATATATACATATGATAACATTTATAAATACAAATGGCAATATATAAACCTGAAGAATGTATTACTGTATAAATTTTTTGTAATAGCTTATCTCACTTGATATGTTAAATCCCAAGTCTGTATATATTTTATAAGCAGGAGTATTTTCCAAAAGCAGCTGCAAATGAATCTTTGTTTTTCCTATATTATTTAAAAATAAAAGGATTGCCCTCATAGAAAGTTTTCCAAGCCCTTTATTTTGGAACTCCTCATATATACTAAAACTGTGGAAATATATATCACCAACATCAAAGTTAAAAGTATAAAAGCAGAATGATCCTATTTCTTCATCCTTATAATAAATAAAAAAAATGTCATCATCTTCCTCACAAATGTCGATATCGGATATCTCATTGCAGGAATATGTGGATAAGTCAAGCTCCATCATAGTTTCAGTACATTCATAGTCAAATGAAAGCTTTTTTGCACATTCAAGTGCAGGTGAATAGTTTCTTTCGCATATAAAAGAAAGCTCTGTACCGGCCTTTAAATCATCATAAAGGTAGTCTAAAACAGCTTTGAAATAACCTTTTTTTCTGTTATCTACATCTGTAAAAGCTATTATCTCATAAATATTATTATCTATTTCAAATAAAGCCGAAACAGACATAAGATTTTCGCTTTCATAACAGAGATAATATATACATCTTTCATCACTGAAATCAAAATAAAGCGGAAGGTGATACTCCTTATCCTGGGCCTCAACTATGGAATTTATTTGATTTATCATATTTTCTGATAAATCTCTCGTTTTTATTATATTCATGGCAATCTCCAGCCTCTCATTTATTGAAATAATACGGGTATATGTGTTATACTTTTAAAAACATAATTATGCCCAAAGGGCTCTTAGGAGAAAATATGATTGCAAAACTTATTGAAAAAATCAAGCAAACAAATGCCCCTATATGTGTAGGTTTAGATCCGCTTATTTCGCATATACCGGATTATATACTAGATGAGAAGATAAAGAAATACGGAAAAACTACAAAGGCTATAGGAGAAGCTTTCTTTGAGTTCAACAAAGAGATAATTGACAAGACCTATGATCTTATTCCTTCAGTAAAACCTCAGATAGCTATGTATGAGGAGTTCGGTATAGAGGGAATGATTGCTTACCAAAAAAGTGTCGAGTATGCTAAGAAAAAGGGCTTACTTGTTATCGGTGATGCAAAAAGAGGAGATATAGGTTCAACTTCACTTGCTTATGCAAAGGCACATATCGGAGTAAGTGATGTATTGGGCGAAAAAATAGTAGGATTTGATACGGATTTTGTAACTGTAAATCCATATCTCGGTACAGACGGTGTGAAGCCTTTTATAGATGTATGTAACAGTGAGAATAAAGGTATATTTGTACTTGTAAAGACTTCAAATCCTTCAAGCGGTGAATTCCAGGATCAGCTGATAGACGGAACACCTCTTTATGAACTTGTAGCAAAGAAGACCTGTGAATGGGGTGCTATGAGCATGGACGGAAATTATTCAAATGTAGGCGCCGTTGTGGGTGCAACATATCCTAAGATGAGTGCAATACTTAGAGAAAAGATGCCGAATACATTCTTCCTTGTTCCGGGATACGGTGCACAGGGTGGAACAGCCGAGGATTTAAAGCCATGCTTTAATAAAGACGGGCTTGGTGCGGTAGTAAACTCTTCAAGAGGAATCATAGCCGCATATAAGCAGGAAAAATATGCTTCGCTTGAGTTTGGTGATGCGGCAAGAGCGGCCGTAAAGGATATGATAACAGATATAAACAGAGTTTTATAAAGAGAAGTGAAATGACAAAGATAATGGATAATGGGAAGGTACTTTCCCAGGACGAACTGAGTAAAGATATTTATTCGATTTGGATAAAGACAGATATAGCAAAGACCACAAAGCCGGGACAATTTGTAAATGTATATACAAAGGACCCTTCAAAGCTTTTACCAAGACCTATAAGTATATGTGAGGTAGGAAAAGACTCTATAAGGCTTGTGTACAGAGTTACAGGTGAAAATGCCGGAACAAAGGAATTTTCAAACTTAAAAACCGGAGATGATATCAAAGTTTTGGGGCCTCTTGGAAACGGCTTTCCTACAGATTCCAAGTCTACTATCCTTATAGGAGGAGGTATAGGAATACCTCCTATGCTTGAAACTGCAAAGCAGACAGAGGGTGAGAAGATAATTGTACTGGGATTTAGAGACAGTGATACTTTCCTTGCAAATGAACTTGAAAGCTACGGAAAAGTATATATTGCCAGTGAAGACGGAAGTATAGGCACAAAGGGTAATGTACTTGATGCAATAAGAGAAAATAACTTGAGTGCTAAAAGGATTCTTGCCTGCGGACCTACTCCGATGCTTAGAGCTATAAAGAATTATGCGGATGAAAACAATATCGAGTGTTTCCTTTCATTGGAAGAGAAGATGGCATGCGGAATAGGTGCATGTCTTGCTTGTACATGTAAGTCAAGTGATATTGACAGCCACTCCAAGGTAAAAAATAAAAGAGTTTGTACTGAAGGGCCGGTATTTAATGCTTCGGAGGTGGAACTATGATAAATACAAAAGTAAAGATTGCAGGAGTGGAGTTTAAAAATCCTGTGACGGTTGCCAGCGGAACCTTCGGACATGGTGAAGAGTTTGCAGACCTTGTGGATATCAACAGACTCGGTGCGGTGACTACAAAGGGTGTTGCAAATATCCCATGGGAGGGAAATCCTACACCGAGAATTGCGGAAGTCTATGGCGGTATGTTAAATGCTATCGGACTTCAAAACCCGGGAGTTGATACATTTATTGAAAGAGATTTGAAATTCCTTAAAGAAAAGGATACAAAGATAATAGTAAATGTCTGCGGAAGAAGTGTTGAGGACTATATTGAAACCGTTGAAAGACTCTCGGATGAGGATGTGGATATGTTTGAAATCAATATATCCTGTCCTAATGTATCACATGGTGGAATTGCTTTCGGTACAAATATTGAGAGTGTAAGTGAGATCACAAAGCAGATGAAGGCCCATTCAAAGAAGCCTATTATCATGAAGCTTTCACCGAATGTTACAGATATAACTGAGATTGCAAGGGCCGCCGAGGCTGCAGGAAGCGATGCGCTTTCACTTATAAATACAATCACCGGTATGAAGATAGATATAAATAAGAGATGCTTTGCAATAGCAAATAGGACAGGCGGAATGTCAGGACCTGCCATTAAGCCGATTGCTCTCAGAATGGTATATCAGGTGGCAAATGCTGTTAAGATACCTATAATAGGTATGGGAGGTATATCTACTTTTGAGGATGCCATAGAATTTATGCTTGCAGGTGCCACAATGGTAAGTGTTGGAACCGCAAATTTTATAAATCCCAATGCAAGTATTGAGATAGCTGAAGGTATTGAGAAATATCTTGAAAATAACGGATTTAAAGATGTAAACGAGATTATAGGTTTGGTAAAATAAACCTTTGAACGGAGAATTTATGGAAAACTATAAAAAAGAATTTATTGATTTTATGATAGAATGTGAAGTTTTAAAGTTCGGTGATTTTGTGACAAAGAGCGGAAGAAAGACTCCGTTCTTTGTTAATACGGGATTTTACAGAAGCGGAGCACAGCTTAGTAAGCTCGGAAAGTATTACGCAAAGGCTATAAGAAGTGCTTTCGGTGATGATTTCGATATTCTTTTCGGACCTGCATACAAGGGTATTCCTCTCAGTGTTGCAACATCAATGGCACTTGGCGAAGAGGGAGTGGATGTAAAATACTGTTCAAACAGAAAAGAAGTAAAAGATCATGGAGATACAGGCATTTTACTCGGTTCACCTATTAAAGACGGGGATAAGATCGTTATAATCGAGGATGTGACCACAGCGGGAACATCTATTGAGGAGACTTTGCCTATTATAAAGGCACAGGGAAATGTAGATGTGCTCGGTCTTGTAGTAAGTGTGGACAGATGTGAAAGAGGACAGGGTGAGAAGTCCGCACTTGTGGAGATAAGTGAAAAATACGGTATAAAGACTACAGCCATCGTTACAATGAATGAAGTTGTAGAGTATCTTTATAATAAAGAAGTGGGCGGAAGAATTATCATAGATGATAAATTGAAGGCCGCCATAGATGACTACTACAAGATTTACGGAGTAAAATAAAATCCGGCGGAGGAAAGATGGAAAAGACATATAAACTTATGAAATTCTGTGGTGGAGCAGGGATTGCTATCGGTGTGATAATGATAGTTGTAGGTGTTGCTACAGGTGTTATGTCCATTGTAAACGGAGCAAGACTGCTGGCAGGAAAGAAACATATAGAGTTTTAATATGAATAGACTTGGCACTAAGTTTAGATTCATAGGGATGATTTTTTTTATAATATATCTTTTGGTATTATGCTATTTTCTCTTTTTTGCAGAGGCATTTGGAAGAGGAATATCTTTTGAAGCACATGGTTACAATACCACACCTTTCTTTGAGATAAGAAGATATATTGATAATTTTGATAAACTTGGTATGATAACGGTGATGAATCTGGGGGGCAATGTACTCGCTTTCATGCCCTTCGGATTTTTCAGACCGATAATCGGCAGAAGAAAAAATGCGTTTTTCAGGACTTTGATTCAGGGCTGTCTGTTTTCACTTATGGTGGAAGTTATACAGCTTTTGACCAATGTCGGAAGCTTTGATGTGGACGATATTATACTTAATACATTGGGAGTCTTTCTGGGATATATTATTTTTATTCTGTTTAAACTTATCATATGGAGACGGGAATGAGTTTTTTTAAAAAAAAGAGAATAGGAATTCCTTTTAGAAGAGAAGAAAATATTTTGGACTCCGACATATTTTTATCGGCAGAGGACAAGGTCAAGTTTGCTACAAGTAGAAAAGATATGGTCGACTATATGAGACGACCTTTTGCAAAGGATGCAAAATTTGCATTGTTTATGGATATAGTTGCCGTGGTACTGCTTGTTTTTGCAGTAAGAAAAGTGATAGAAAATCAGGGTGCACCAAGTACCCAGGTATCGGCTTTTGCACTTTGTTCATTTCTGTTTGCGGCGGCGGGATTTTATTATTCGCTGAAATCTTTTAAACAGGGAACGGCCAGGAAATCACTTTCGGTGATTACTGCAATAATTGGAGGAGTTTTATTTTTACTATGGTTTATGATATTTATTCTTGGGATAGCAGGCTGATAGTAGAGAGAATAAATTTGGCAATGGAGAGAATTTCTCAGATAAAATCTGAGAAAGATATCAGATTTGGTGAATTTTTCTTGAAACTCTCAAGCTTTTTGGAACAGGTAAATGATTTGAGAATAAAAAGAGATACGGGAGAGTTTGAAAAGCAAAGTTTTGAAGAACTTAACATATCTCAAAATGAACTTTTTTATGATTTAAAAGAGGAAAACTATGATACATCCGTATACAATCCGGATGTATTGGAGAAGCTTTGTGACAAGGAGTTTGTGTCACCGCTTTTAAGCCTTGCTTTTGAGGTAAGAGCTGCACTTATAACAGTATTTGAGGGAGACCTTGAAGGATTTGTCAATATTTTGGAACTGTTTTTACAGGTATACGGTATATGCCTTGAGGGAGGAGATGCCAAGGAAGTCTCTGAGGCTGTTTATTGGTACGCTTCAGACTATCTTGATATTACAGCCAGAAAAAAGATAATAGAAAGCTTCACTACTTCCAATAGATTTTTTTATAACATAATTATGAATGATGATCTGTCCGATCTTAGATATCTTTTTAAATTCGGAGAATACATCGGTGAGAATGAGATAAAAACCGCAAAATACCTTAATTCGCTTGATACGGATACTGTCAGACTGTGTGCAAAAACTTTTGTGGACGGATATAGGGACGGTTTTATTGCAATGCAAAAGGATATATCAAAGAGGAGTATTGTATCTTTGATATATCGCATCGGATTTGAGAGAATCGTAAAAGAAGCCGTTATACTCTTTGAAGATATGGGCTTTGAGGTTGTGCTTGACAGAAAGCCTTACAGACTTGCCGATATGTCACATATCAGAAATCGAGGCATCTGCAGTGGCGGTGTAAACAGACAGTTTGAGTACGACCACAAGTATGATATGAATATCTTTACAAAGAAGGCATATCTTGACAGAAAATATGAGATAAGCAAGCAGACATTTGAAGAAATAAAGGAAAATATGGCTCGCTACGGTGGTCCTGCATTGATGGATGCATTCGGTGACACTGAATTTTTGCCTGTAAAGAAAACTTCTGCAAATTCATTTGTTGAAAAGCAGAATAATTTGATGAACAATTACAGAAATGATATGATGCTTTTACAGGATGAGTATATAGATACTTCAGGTACCGCATTCTGTATTATTGCATGGCCTCTTCCAAGTATTGCAAAGGAGCCGGAGGTTTATTCAAATATATTTGATGATATTATCAGAATAAATACTTTGGATGCCGGCAAATATAAAGAAGCGCAGCAAAAGATTATAGATGCCCTTGATAAGGCCGATACTGTAAGAGTCATCGGAGGTAAGGATAATAAGACGGATCTTACTATAAAGCTTCATGAGTTAAATGATCCTTCCAAGGAAACTAATTTTGAAAACTGTGGAGCGGATGTAAATATTCCTGTCGGTGAAGTGTTTACATCACCTGTACTTGAAGGAACAAACGGTACACTTTTTGTTAAGGATGTTTTTTTGGCAGGATATCATTTAAAGAATCTTTGCATAACCGTAAAAAACGGTATGATAGAGGATTATATCTGTGAGAACTTTGAGACAAGAGATGACAACAGAAGAATGGTTGAAGACTCCATCTTAAAGGGACATAAGTCTTTACCTATGGGAGAGTTTGCCATAGGTACAAATGTGGTGGCTTATAATGTGGCAAAGAAGTATGACATTTTTGAAAAAATGCCTATTTTGATTGCTGAAAAAATGGGTCCTCATTTTGCATTCGGAGATACATGCTATTCACATGATGAAGAAAATGTTTCTTACAATCCTGACGGCAAGGCTATTATTGCCAGAGATAATGAATGCTCTATAAAGAGAAAGACAGATATCAAGAGCGCATATTTTAATTGTCACACAGACATTACAATCCCTTTGGTTGAGCTTGGGGATATCTATACAAATGAACCTGACGGTACAAATACTTATATTATCAAAGACGGCAGATTTGTGCTTGAGGGCAGTGAAATATTGAACGAATAAAGAAATCCATAGGCTTTGTTTTACAAATTATTTTGTAAAACAAAGCCTATGGTTGGTTATACAATAATATTATTTTTCACAATGGAGGTAAGTATGGTTGAGGTTGCTATAGTTATGGGAAGCGATTCGGATTTGAATGTTATGAGAGCCGCCGGAGATTTCCTAAAAGAAATGGGTGTGGAATATGAATATAATATCATTTCAGCACACAGAGAGCCAGATATTTTCTTTGCATGGGCAAGAGATTTAAAGAAAAGGGGAATAAAGACTGTAATAGCAGGTGCGGGAAAGGCGGCGCATCTTCCGGGAATGTGTGCGGCACTCACTCCGCTTCCTGTAATAGGTGTACCGATAAAGACTTCGGATCTTGGCGGTGTGGATTCACTATACTCTATAGTCCAAATGCCGGGAGGAATCCCCGTAGCAACCGTAGCGATAAACGGAGCAAAAAATGCGGGAATACTTGCAACAAAGATACTTGCCTTAAGTAATGAAGAGCTTTTTGATAAACTTGAAAAATTCAGCGACAGCATGGCTAAAGAGGTGGAAGCCAAGGATAAAAGATTAAAAGATGTGGGAGTTGATACTTTTTTGAAAGGCTGATTCCTATAATTTCAGTTCTTTCTTCTTTGTATAGTTGTTTTTGTTTTGTATATTGGAGGTAATATGGATTACAAGAGTGCCGGCGTGGATATTGAAGCAGGTTATAAGGCGGTTGAGTTGATGAAGCAGCATGTAAAGGCTACTATGAGACCGGAAGTCCTTGGAGGACTTGGAGGTTTTTCAGGAGCGTTTTCTTTAAGTAAGATAAAGAATATGCAAGAACCTGTTCTTTTATCCGGAACTGACGGAGTGGGAACAAAGCTTAAACTGGCCTTTTTAACGG
This sequence comes from Lachnoanaerobaculum sp. OBRC5-5, assembly GCF_000296385.1. GTDB lineage: Bacteria > Bacillota > Clostridia > Lachnospirales > Lachnospiraceae > Lachnoanaerobaculum. The sequence goes on along the minus strand of NZ_JH815185.1, from coordinate 1,459,495 downwards.
ATAAACATGACAGTATAGGTATTGACTGTGTAGCTATGTGTGTGAATGATGTGGCCTGTGCAGGCGGTGAACCGCTGTTTTTCCTTGATTATATAGCCTGTGGAAAAAACGATCCCGAAAAAATAGCAACTATTGTAAAAGGTGTGGCGGACGGATGTATACAGTCGGGAGCAGCACTTATAGGTGGTGAAACTGCAGAAATGCCGGGATTTTATCCTGTAGATGAATACGATTTGGCAGGCTTTTGTGTGGGTGTTTCCGACAAATGCGATCTTATTGACGGAAAAGATTTAAAGGCAGGAGATATTTTGATAGGTATTGCTTCAAGCGGTGTACATTCAAACGGATTTTCTTTGGTAAGAAAAGTTTTTGATATGACAAAGGAAGCCTTGGATACCTATTATGATGAACTTGGGAAAACTTTGGGAGAAGCACTTTTGGCACCTACAAAAATATATGTGAAGGCACTTAAAGCTGTAAGAGATAAAAACATAAAGATAAAAGCCTGCTCACATATTACAGGTGGAGGATTCTATGAAAACATTCCGAGAATGCTTATTGAAGATACTAAAGCTGTGGTAAGAAAAGACTCCTATGAAATACCGGCTATATTCAAACTTATGGCAAAGACAGGTGATATCAAAGAAGAGATGATGTACAATACCTTCAATATGGGACTCGGAATGGTGATAGCGGTTGATAAGTCTGATGTATCAAAAACGCTTGAAGCACTGAAGTCTTCAGGAGAGTCGGCATATGAAATCGGATACATAGAAAAAGGAACAAAGGGAATAGAGCTTATATAAAGGAGCAACTATGTTTGATATTGTATGTCTGGTTTCGGGAGGCGGAACCAATCTTGCCGCAATTATAAAAGAAATAGAAGAAAAACGGATAAAAAATGTAAGAATAAAAGCCGTTATATCAAATAACGGTGATGCATATGCCTTGGAGAGAGCAAAAAATGCAGGAATAGATGCAAAATGTATATCACCTAAAAACTTTTCAAACAGAGATGAGTTTGATAAGGCATTACTTGATGAACTGAAAATGCTTAATCCGGATTTGATAGTACTGGCAGGCTTTTTGGTAAATATATCGGAGGATATAGTAAAAGCTTTTGAAAATAAGATAATAAATATTCATCCTTCCTTGATTCCTAGTTTTTGCGGTAAAGGCTACTATGGATTGAAAGTTCATGAAGCCGCATTAAAAAGAGGGGTTAAGGTAACGGGAGCCACAGTACATTTTGTAGATGCCGGAATAGATACCGGCAGGATAATAATTCAAAAGGCCGTGGATGTTCACCCGAAAGATGATGCAAAGTCATTACAGAAGAGGGTGATGGAAGAGGCTGAATGGATTATTTTACCTGAAGCTATTGAAAAAATTGCAAATGGAGAGAGCTTATGAAGATTTTAGTAGTAGGTGGAGGCGGCAGAGAGCATGCCATAGTTAAGAAATTATCCGAGAGCAAAAGGAACCCCGAAATTTATGTGGCTCCGGGTAATGCAGGTACGGAAGATATTGCAACAAATGTAGCAATATCGGTTATGGATTTTAAAGCTCTGACAGACTTTGCAAAGAAAGAAAAAATAGATTTAACGATTATCGGAATGGATGATCCTCTTGTAAAAGGTATAGTGGATTGCTTTGAAGCCGAAGGACTTAGAGTATTCGGACCGAGAAAGAATGCCGCAATACTGGAGGGGTCAAAGGCTTTCTCAAAAGACCTTATGAAAAAGTATGATATTCCTACAGCCGGATATGAAAACTTCAGTGACCCGAAAGAGGCCATGAAGTATCTTGAAAATGTCAAATACCCTATAGTACTTAAGGCTGACGGCTTGGCACTAGGAAAGGGTGTGTTGATTTGTAAGGATAAGAGTGAGGCGATATCGGGAATAGAGGAGCTGATGACCAAAAAATCCTTTGGAGATGCAGGAAATACCATCGTTATAGAAGAATTCTTAGAGGGAAGAGAAGTCAGCGTACTGTCTTTTGTTGACGGAAAGCACTATGCACTTATGACTTCGGCACAGGATCATAAAAGAGCCAAGGACGGTGATGAGGGACTTAATACCGGAGGTATGGGAACTTTCAGTCCAAGTCCCTTTTATACTGAAGAAATAGATAAGTATTGTAAGGAACATATTTATCAAAAAACTGTGGATGCTATGAGAGCCGAGGGCAGAGAGTTTAAAGGTATAATTTTCTATGGACTGATGCTTACAGATAAAGGGGTAAAGGTACTTGAGTACAATGCAAGATTCGGAGACCCTGAAACTCAGGTAGTACTTCCTAGAATGGAAAATGATATCATAGATGTTTTTGAAGCCTGTATTGACGGAACTTTGGATAAAATCGAGCTTAAATTTGAGAACAATGCCGCAGTTTGTGTTGTACTGGCAAGTGAAGGCTATCCGCTTGAGTATGAAAAGGGAAAGAAGATAAGCGGATTTGAAAATTTTAAGGATAGAGACGATTTATACTGCTTCCATGCAGGTACAAAAAGGGACGGAGCTGATATAGTTACAAACGGAGGCAGAGTCCTTGGAATTACCGCCAAGGCATCCACGCTAAAAGATGCAAGAAAAAAGGTTTATGAAGCAACAAAACTTGTGGATTTTGAAAACAAGTATATGAGAAATGATATCGGTATAAGTATACTTGACAACGATTGACACGGTAGTTTGTATTTGTTAGACTAATGAGAAAAAAGTAATAGAAACTGCATTGAATCGCAGAGGCGTTCAATGTGTATCCGGCAAAAAAGGAGAAAAACCATGGCAAGGATCATAGGTGAAGGCATCACATTTGATGATGTACTATTGCAACCGGCATATTCAGAAGTTATAGGAAATCAAATTGATATTTCTACATATTTAACAAAGAATATTAAATTAAATATTCCTTTGATGAGTGCAGGAATGGATACTGTTACAGAACATAGAATGGCTATAGCTATGGCCAGACAGGGCGGAATCGGAATTATTCATAAAAATATGAGTATTGAAGAGCAGGCACAGGAAGTTGATAAGGTAAAGAGATCGGAAAACGGAGTTATTACAGATCCTTTCTATCTTTCACCAAAGCATACACTTTCAGATGCCAATGAGCTGATGGCAAAGTATAGAATCTCAGGGGTTCCGATAACGGAAGGGAAAAAGCTTGTAGGTATTATTACAAACAGAGATTTAAAATTTGAGGAGGATTATACAAAGAAAATATCCGAGTGTATGACAAAAGATAATCTGGTTACGGCGCTTGAAGGTACTACTTTGGATGAGGCCAAGAAAATACTGGCACATGCCCGTGTAGAGAAGCTTCCTATAGTGGATAAGGACGGTAATCTCAAAGGGCTGATTACAATAAAAGATATAGAAAAGCAGATAAAGTATCCTAATTCAGCCAAGGATTCTCAAGGAAGACTGCTTTGCGGAGCCGCACTTGGAATTACAGGAAATGTACTTGAAAGATGTGAAGCTCTTGTAAATGCAAAGGTGGATGTTGTGGTACTTGATTCGGCACATGGACATTCCAAAAACGTAATTGACTGTATAAAGGCAATTAAGGAAAAATATCCGGATTTACCTGTTATAGCCGGAAATGTGGCAACAGGTGAGGCTACAAAAACACTTATTGAAGCAGGGGCGGACTGTGTAAAGGTCGGCATAGGACCCGGGTCCATCTGTACCACAAGAGTTGTTGCAGGTATAGGTGTACCGCAAATCAGTGCAATAATGAATTGCTATGCTGTGGCAAAAGAGTATAATATACCTATAATTGCAGATGGAGGAATCAAATTTTCAGGTGATATTACAAAGGCATTGGCGGCAGGCGGAAATGTATGTATGATGGGTTCGCTTTTTGCGGGATGTGATGAATCACCGGGAGACTTTGAATTATATCAGGGTAGAAAATATAAAGTTTATCGTGGTATGGGATCTCTTGCGGCTATGGAAAAAGGCAGTAAGGACAGATATTTCCAGACAGATGCTAAAAAACTTGTACCTGAGGGAGTAGAAGGAAGAGTGGCATATAAGGGACTTGTGGAAGATACCGTATTCCAGCTGCTTGGAGGACTCAGATCGGGTATGGGATATTGTGGAGCGAAGGATATAAAGACTCTTCAGGAAACTTCGGAATTTATAAAAATAAGTGCCGCATCCTTAAAAGAGAGTCATCCTCATGATATCCATATAACAAAAGAAGCACCGAATTATTCATCGGAAGATAACTAAAAAATAAACATAAGGGGGATACAAGATGAATGCAACATTAGTGGTTATGGCGGCCGGTATCGGCTCAAGATTTGGCGGAGGCATAAAGCAATTGGCACCGGTAGGGCCAAACGGTGAGATTATTATGGATTATTCCATATATGATGCGAAGGAAGCAGGATTTAATAAAGTTGTATTTATAATCCGTCATGATTTGGAGAAAGATTTTAAAGAAATCATCGGGGACAGAGTAAAGAAATATATAGATGTGGATTATGCTTTTCAGGATCTTAACGATTTGCCGGAAGGATTTGAATGTCCGAAAGAAAGAAGCAAGCCATGGGGAACAGGTCAGGCGTTGCTTTCTGTAAAAGGCATTGTAAATGAACCTTTTGTAGTAATAAATGCGGATGATTATTACGGAAAAGAAGGCTTTAAAGTAATATATGACTACATGGCAAATAAGATGGACAAAAACAGCAAAAAGCTCGATCTGTGTATGGCAGGCTTTGTACTTAAGAATACTCTCTCAGACAATGGCGGAGTTACAAGAGGAGTATGTAAGGTCGATGCAAACAATAAGCTCGCCGATGTGACAGAGACCTTTGAGATTGAAGTAAAAGACGGGGTATTAAATGCTGTAGATGAAAACGGTAATAAAAGAGATGTAAATCTTGATGATATTGTTTCCATGAATATGTGGGGACTCACACCTGAATTTCTTGATATTTTGGAAGACGGTTTTCCGAAGTTCCTTGGCAGCATGACAAATGAGTTGAAAAATGAGTACTTATTGCCTTCAGTAATAGATGAAGCAATCAAGTCAGACAAAATCAGCGTGGAAGTATTAAAGAGCCATGACAAGTGGTTCGGAGTAACATATAAGGAAGATAAGGAGATTGTTGTTAATTCAATAAGAGCCTTAGTAGATAAGGGAGTTTACCCTGAGAAAATTTTTGATTAAGAGGAATTTATGACAAAGCTTAGAACATTGATAATGGGACATAAGAACCCGGATACGGATTCAATCTGTGCGGCTATAGGTTATGCCGATCTAAAGTCCAAAACTGAAGAGGGGGAGTTTTTACCAAGGCGTGCCGGCGAAATCAATGAGGAAACCAAATTTGTACTTAATTACTTCAAGGTTAAACCGCCTAAGCTTACTGAAAGTGTGAAAACTCAAGTAAAAGATGTTGAGATAAAGCATACAAAGGGTGTTGATAAGAATATATCATTTAAAAAAGCCTGGGCACTTATGCAGGAACGCGATGTGGTGACTTTGCCTGCGGTAAACGGTGAAGGTGACCTTGAAGGAATAATATCAGTCAGTGATATTGCAAATTCATATATGAATATATATGACAGCAGAATACTTGCAAAAGCAAATACAAGATATTCAAATATTATAGAAACCATTGAAGGAACTTTGGTAGTCGGTGATGACAAGGCCTATTTTAATTCGGGTAAAGTAGTTGTTGCAGCAGCAAATCCGGATATGATGGAATACTATATAGAAAAGGATGATCTTGTAATACTTGGAAACAGATATGAGATGCAGCTTTGCGCCATTGAGATGGGTGCGGCCTGTATTATAGTTTGTGAGGGTGCCGGTGCATCCATGACTATAAAGAAGCTTGCAAAGGATCATGGAACCACTATAATTACTACGGCCTATGATACATTTACCGTAGCAAGACTTATAAATCAGTCCATGCCTATAAATTACTTTATGAAAACAGAGAATCTTATAACATTTGAAAATGAAGATTATCTGGACGAAATAAAGGAAGTAATGGCGACTGTAAGACATAGAGACTTCCCTATACTTGATAAAAACGGAAAATATCTCGGAATGTTTTCAAGAAGAAACCTTCTCGGTGCCAAGGGTAAGAGAGTAATTATGGTGGATCATAATGAAAAGAGTCAGGCGGTGGACGGTATAGAGCATGCAAATGTGCTTGAAATAATAGATCATCACAGACTGGGTACCGTGGAGACTATAGGGCCTGTTTATTTCAGAAATCAGCCTCTCGGATGTACATCTACAATTATTTATCAGATGTACCATGAAAAGGGAGTGGAGATTCCAAAACAGATTGCGGGGCTACTTTGTTCAGCCATTATATCGGATACTTTGCTTTTCAGATCGCCTACATGTACGGAAGTTGATAAGGCTGCAGGCCTTGACCTTGCAAGGATTGCAGGCATTGATATAGAAAAGTATGCAAATCAGATGTTTGCATCGGCAAGCAATCTTACAGGTAAGACCGATGAGCAGATTTTCCATCAGGATTATAAGACGTTTGCACTTGGGAAAATTAATATAGGAATAGGACAGATCAGTTCCTTGAACGAGGAAGAGTTAAGCGATATTGAAAACAGACTACTGCCATTCCTTGTAAAGCTTCATGAAAGCAGCACAGAGGATATGATGTTCTTTATGCTTACCAATATATTGGAGCAGTCAACAAGACTTATATGTGTAGGTCAGGGTGCGATGGCTCTTGTAATGAAGTCATTCAGAATCGAAGAGGGCGTTTACGAGATAAATGATTCAGGTGTAATAGAGCTTGCTTCGGTGGTATCAAGGAAAAAACAGCTTGTACCGAGTCTTGTAATAGGAATACAGATGTAGGAGAGATATGGGAAAAAAAAATAATATTACATTAATCGGTATGCCTGCATCAGGTAAGTCTTCAGTCGGTGTGGTTTTGGCCAAACGACTTGGTAAAAAGTTTGTAGACACCGATATCGTTATTCAGGAAAAATACGGAAAGCTTTTAAAGGAACTTATAGAAGAGCATGGTGATGAAGGTTTCAGAGAAATTGAGGACGAGGTAAATGCCGGACTGGATTTGGACAATTGTATCATATCGCCGGGAGGCAGTGTGGTATATGGTGAAAAAGCCATGCAGCATTTAAAAGAAATCAGTGTTATTATATATCTGGAACTTTCATACACTGCAATAAAGTCAAGACTTGGCGACTTAAGAGAGAGAGGAATTACTTTAAAAGAAGGACAAAGTTTAAAGGATCTTTACCTTGAAAGAGTTCCGCTTTATGAAAAGTATGCGGATATTACAGTCAATGAGATGAAAAAAACATTGGCAAAGACTATTGATGAAATCTGTGAGAGATTGGGTGAAAAGCCGAAAAAGAGAAGAAACTTCAAGAGTAAGAGAGTTCCTTTCGCTTCTAAAGATAAGCAGGAAAAAAATCCGTCACAAAAGAGCAGAACAGCAAAAAACATCAGAGAAAAGAACTTTAAAGACAGATTCAGTAGAGAAAAATCCGACATAGCGAATAACAATAAAGCTAAAGCAAACAATATTCAAAGAAAAAATATAAAGAAACACTTTAAGAAAAATGAGAATTGATTTTAAACCCGGAAATATGCTATACCCCGTACCGGTGGTAATGGTAAGTTGTGCAGACTCTGAAGGAAGAAGCGATATAGTTACTGTGGCTTGGACAGGTACAATATGTACCAATCCTCCCATGGTTTATATTTCTCTTAGACCAAGCAGATATTCATATGATATAATAAAAAAGTCCGGAGAATTTGTTATAAATCTTACAAATGAAAAACTGGCCAAAATAGCGGATGAATGCGGTGTAAAATCAGGCAGAGATATTGATAAATGGAAAGTATTAAAGATAGAGCAGTTGCCATCAAAGGTGGTAGCTGCTTCATCTATTAAAGAAAGTCCGGTTTGCATTGAATGTAAAGTTGAAGATATCATTGAGCTTGGTTCACATCATATGTTTATAGCAAAAGTAGTTGCTGTAAATGTAGACGCAAAATATATGGATGAAAAAAACAAATTTGACCTGACAAAAGCTGACATGGTAGTATATAATCATGGAGAGTATATTGGACTTTCAAAGGTACTTGGTACCTTCGGTTATAGTGTAAGAAAGAAGAAAATAAGAAAATAAGATAAACTCGGGAGGCATCTTTTGAATAATATTAAATTTAACGATATAAAGCACATATATTTTTGCGGTATAGGCGGTATAAGTATGAGCGGACTTGCAAGAGTACTTTTTGAAAAGAACTTTGAAGTGAGCGGCTCGGATACAAAGGCGAATAACAGAACAAAGGATCTTGAAGACAGAGGTGTAAAGATATTTGTAGGGCAAAAAAAGGAGAATATCAGTGATGATATAGATTTGTTTGTATATACGGCTGCCATACATAAGGACAACCCTGAGTTTATTGCGGCTAAAGAAAAGAATATAAAAATGATGACCAGAGCTGAGCTTCTGGGATATGTAATGTCAAAATTTAAAGAGAGTATAGCAATAAGCGGTACACATGGAAAGACCACAACAACTTCCATGTTGTCATATATATTACTGGATACAAAGCTTGACCCTACAATATCTGTAGGAGGTATCGTAAAGAAGATAAAAGGAAATATTTATATAGGCAAGGGAGACACATTCGTTACAGAAGCCTGCGAATATACCAACAGTTTCCTTGAGTTATATCCTACAGTAGGCGTTATATTGAATATCGAAGAGGATCATCTGGACTTTTTTAAGGATTTGAATGAGATCAGAGACTCTTTTAAGAAATTTGTAAAAAATACAAGCCCTAAGGGTTGTATAATAATAAACGATAAGATTACAAATAACAGAGAGATTACACAAGGGTATGAAGGTAATATAGTAAGATACGGAACAGAAAACAGTGACTGCTATGCTACAAATATAAGATATGACGCTTTGGGTTATCCTACATTTGACCTTGTACATAAAGAAGAGACATATGAGGATGTAAAGCTTTGTGTAGGAGGAAATCACAATATATACAATGCCTTAGCGGCTATTTGTGTTGCCTTTGAACTTGGAGTAAGTATCGAAGATATAAGAAAAGGACTTTCGGAGTTTAAGGGTGTGGACAGAAGATTTGAGGTCAAAGGAAAACTTGACGGCATCACAATAGTTGATGACTATGCACATCACCCAAGTGAGATATCGGCTACATTAAATATTGCAAAGAGATATCCTCATGACAGACTTGTAGTGGTATTCCAGCCACATACATATACCAGAACAAAGGCGTTTTTTGATGAATTTGCCAACGCATTAAAAAATGTGGATGAAGTTATAATTGCAAAAATTTATCCTGCAAGAGAGACTGACAATCTCGGTATGAGTTCAAATCTTCTATCAAAAAGAATAAATGAACTGGGTGGAAATTCTACAAGTTTTGAGACTTTTGATGAGATAGAAAATTATCTGTTGGAGGATTTGAGAAAGGGTGATTTACTGATTACCATGGGTGCCGGAGATATATTAAGAGTGGGCGAGTTTTTACTTGGGAAATAATTTATAAAGATATAGATTTAAGACAAAGGGAGAGCTATGAAGTACGAATTTTTAAAGGCAGATATAACAAGCATTGTAAGTTTGCCGTCAGAATTTATAGATAAATACATGCTAAAGGCAAACGGTGATTATATAAAGGTATACCTTTTTATGTTGAGAAATGCCGACAGACTGATAAATCCCGAAATCATAGCCGATGCCCTTGAACTTACTATAAAGGATGTTGAAAGAGCTATAGCATACTGGTGCAAGAGCGGAGTGCTGATAGAAAAGGCTGAGAATATAGGTAAGCTTGGAAACGGCGACGACTTTGAAGAAGTTCTTATTACAAAGGGCATGCCTTCAAAAGAAGAACTTGAGGAAGCAAGACGTATTCTGACGGCGGCAAAAGAAGTATATAAAAGAAGAGAAATGCTTGAAGCCGGTATGGGAGCGGAAACATTAAAAGAGAATAATGTTAAATCGGAAAGCCCTGATGCAGCAAAAAACTTAGAAGAAAGCGATTGTAAAGCGTCTGATGCGACAAAAGATTCTGATGTAGAGAATAATTCCGAGAGCGAAGCAAAGGCTGAGATACCTGAAGAAAAACCGGAGCCGCCAAAGCTTCCGGACAGAAGTCTGGTGGATTTGACAAAGCTGAAAGGCGATGAAGATTTTCAGGAACTTGTATTCTGCGTGCAGACATATACTGAAAAGATATTTACCCCTACAGATACTGAAAAGCTGGCATATCTTTATGATGTTGTGGGTATGTCAAAGGACTTACTGGAGTATATAGCGGAAGTTTCAGTGCAAAAAGGTAAAAAGAGTATAAACTATATTGAAAGAGTGGCACTTTCATTCCATGAAAAAGGTATTACTACAGTTGAGGAAGCCAAAGAGGACAATGTAAAATATTTCAATGAAAATAAAGCCGTGTTGAAGGCATTCGGAATATATGACAGAGTTTTGGCACCGGTTGAATTAAGATTTGTTAAAAAGTGGTTTGATGAGTACGGTTTCAGCACTGAGATAGTGGTAGAAGCCATCAGCAGAACAGTACTTAATACATCATCACAGAGTTTTTCATATGCCGACGGTATACTCACAAGATGGCATAATGAGAATGTGCGTACACTTTCAGATATAAAGGCACAGGATGAAAAACATGATGAGAAGGTAAAGGCGACTCCGAAAACTTCAAATACCGCTTCCGGTTCAAAGTTCAATAATTTTGAACAGAGGAATGACAATATTGATTCCGATATGCAGGATAAGTTTTTAAATGAGTTGAACAATTTATAGTTTGGCTTAAAGGAGATATATGGCTATAGATAATTCCTCATATAATGCAATAATGAGAGAATATGAAAATATAAGAGCGAATAACAGAGCCGCACAGGTCAGAAGAATAGAAGAGGTATATGAAAAAATACCTGAAATTAAGGAATTAAACAATTCCACAGGAAGTATGGCTGTTTCCAGATATAAAGAAAGCTTGAAATCGGGAAAATTGTCAATAAATGATTTAAAAAACGATATTGACGGTATTAAAAATAAAAAGGAAGAACTTTTGCTTTCTGCAGGATTTCCGAAAGATTATATGGAAATAACATATGATTGCAAAGACTGTAAGGACACAGGATATATTGACGGAAAAAAATGTCATTGCCTTCAGTTAAGGATAAGGAAACTTCTGTATGCTCAATCAAATCTTGAAAATATATTAAGTAAAGAAAATTTTGAAAATTTCTCATTTGATTATTATGATAATAAAACAATACTTCCGGGGCAGAATATGACAAATGCCGCCTATATGGAGGGTGTAAAAAGGTTTTGTGAGAAATTTGCGGACAAATATTTTAAAATAAACGGAAGCAAAAATGCGGTTGATACGGCTTCCGACGAAAATGACAGAAGAAATATTATATTCAGCGGTAATACAGGTGTAGGCAAGACCTACTTAAGCAATTGTATAGCCAAGGTATTACTTGACAGATATTATTCTGTAATATATCTCAGTGCAAAAGAACTTTTTGAAGCACTGGTAAAGGTAAAGATGGAAAAAAGTGAGGATCAAAAATATTTGCTCCTCATTGAAGAAGTGTATGAAAGTGATATGCTTATAATTGACGATCTCGGAACGGAACTTTCCAATCACTTTACAACTACCGAATTTTTCCATATAATAAACCGTAGGGTTAACACCGAAAAATCTACTATAATATCGACTAATCTCAGTCTGGATGAAATGAGAGACATATACAGTGAGAGAGTTACTTCAAGAATAAGAAAAAGTTTCATGTATATAAGATTATTTGGAAATGATATTAGAGCAAAGCTGTAATGGAGGGAAAATGCTGTACGAAGATAAAAAAATTGATTCTATTCCTGTAGGTCCTTTGGGACTTATACCTCTTAAGGGAATGGATGATTTTACAAAAAAAGTAAATAATTACCTTGTAGAGTGGCGTAAGGAGAGAGAAAGTGAGCATAAGGATACACTTTTATTCTCAGAGTATGAGAAAGAAGATTATATTATAAAATCGACTATCTCAAGATTCGGCTCGGGTGAGGCAAAGGGAACCATAGAGGAATCTGTAAGAGGTGATGATTTATATTTGCTTGTGGATGTATGTAATTACTCCATGACCTATTCACTGTCAGGAAAAATAAACCATATGTCACCGGATGATCATTTCCAGGATCTTAAAAGAATTATTGCGGCAATAGCGGGAAAGGCAAGAAGAATAACCGTTATAATGCCTTTCTTATATGAGAGCCGTCAGCATAAAAAGACAGGAAGAGAGTCTTTGGACTGCGCACTGGCATTACAGGAACTCACAAATATGGGTGTCGACAACATCATTACATTTGATGCACATGATCCAAGAGTACAAAATGCTATTCCTTTAAAGGGATTTGAGACTGTGCAGCCGATTTATCAGTATACAAAGGGACTTCTAAGACATTTCCCGGATTTACAGGTTGATTCGGATCATATGATGATTATTTCTCCTGATGAAGGCGGAATGAGAAGGGCGATATATTTTGCAAATATGCTTAAGCTTGATGTAGGTATGTTCTACAAGAGAAGAGATTATACAAAGGTTGTTGACGGCAGAAATCCGATTATAGCACATGAGTTTTTGGGATCGGATGTTGAAGGTAAAGATCTTGTAATCATTGACGATATGATATCTTCTGGTGAGAGTGTTCAGGAAGTTGCAAAGGAACTTAAAAAGAGAAAGGCAAAAAGAGTCTTTGTATGTGCCACTTTCGGACTGTTCACCAACGGCTTTGCAAAATTTGATAAATATTATGAGAACGGTATTATCGACGGTATATTTACAACAAACTTAGTGTACCAGTCACATAATCTCTTAAGCAAACCTTATTACTACAATGTTGAGATGAGTAAGTATGTGGCTCTTATTATCGACAATTTGAATCATGATTCTACTATAAGCGGTCTTTTGACACCTACAAACAGAATCAACAATTTACTTGAGAAGGTAAAAAATAACAAATAGGATATAAGGTTTGGGTTATGAGAGTAGTTATATGTGATGATAATCCAATAGAACGAAAGAATTTGTTAGAGATTACTACACATATATCAAAGTCGGAGGGCTTTGATACGGAATTTGAGGTGTTTGAGAGCGCCAAGCAGATGTTATTTGAAGTGGAAGATAAACTTGAGCTTATTGATGTAATGTTTCTGGATATAAATATGCCGGGAATTGACGGCATGGAAGCCGCATCAAAACTTCGTTCAAACGGATATATCGGAGAGATAGTATTCATCACAGTTTCAAAGAATCATATGTTGGGGGCTTTTGACGTCAGAGCCTTCAACTATATTGTGAAAGGTGAGACTGACGGTGCCAAGACGGTAAAGATAATAAAGGATGTTTTTAAAACGGCATTAGAAAAATCAAAAGAGTATATGCTCTTTACCGGCATCGGTGAATATAGGAATATCGCGATAAATGATATAAAATATTTTGAAGTTAGAGGAAAGATAATAACCGTGTACTACGGCAGTAAAAGTTTTGAGTTTATTTCAACAATAGGAAAACTTGAAAACCTGCTGTTTACAAAAGGTTTTTTAAGAGTGCATAGATCATTTTTAGTTTCATTGCAACATATAAAGAAATTCACTTATGAGGAAATCACATTGATAGACAACACGGAAATTCCGGTGGGAAGAAAGTACTACAGTGGACTTAAGGAAGCGATGAAAGAAAATGCAATAGGGTGATTAAATGAAGAAAAAATATAAAGCAATGGGTGCTATGTCATTGGCACTGACGACCGCCTTTATATCGGTAAACGGTGTAGGTGTTCTAAAAGGCAATGCGACAACTGTTGGAGCCGCATATGTAGATATGACAGGTATTCAAAAAAACGGAGGTTTACATGGCTCAAACGCAGGGTATGTTGAAACCTCAGCCGGAATAGATGAAAGCAACTATGGAGAGTGGATAATTGAAAGAGAGCCCACATATGAGCAGGACGGGCTAAGAAAAAGAGAATATGTCGCTTCGGACGGTACATTTTATGTACAGTATGAGACTATTCAAAAGCTGCCTGTACCGCCCGTGCCAATAGATCCGAGACCTGAGCCTACAAGGCCTTCAGATTCTGGAGAGGGAACAAAGCCTTCAATACCGGATAAAAATATTGCCACAAAATCCAATGCGAATAAGTCTTTTGGACATTCATCGGGAAAAAAGAAAAGAATTGAAAATTCGGAAAGTTCAAAAAAAGGTACAAAAGCCTCTCAGAGCGGCAATGACAATTCGGACACTAAGAACCCGACAAATAATGTAGAACCAACCGAAAGCTCCGCGCAAAAGGCTGAAACTGCAAAGCAGCCGGAAAATAAATCAGGTCATAAACATAAAAGAAATGATAATGACAGTGTGAGTAAATCTGAAGTTGACAAAAATGTTCAGACTGAGGTAAATACCGATAGTACAATTACAGATAATGCGACTGAAAACAATACGTTCACAAGCCTTCCTGATATTACTGAAACTTCGACTGAAATAAGCAATAATGAAGTTATTAATGAAACTGTTGAAGCTTCAACAAATGCGGATGAAAGTATAGAGGAAAACGGTTCAACTGATAAAAGCTTTAACAGATATGACGGTGTTACACTTTTGGCTGCCGGTGCATATGCATGGTGGATTGCAATTGTATTATTACCGATGATAAATGCGGTTAAATGGATAAATAAAAAGAGAAGAGAAAAATCGAGGGGCAATGTTAATAAGAAATATAATTGAGATTGCATTAATTATTATATTATTCATTGTAGGCATCGTGGTATATTTGTATTTAAAAAGAAGGATAAATGATGCCGAATCTGATTTGGTAATCAGAAAGAAAAAAGAAATAAAAGAAGATATAGAGGATTAAATAAAAATGGCTAAAGAAAAAAAGCTTGTAGAAGAAATTACTTCCATGGAGAAAGACTTTGCACAATGGTATACAGATATTGTGCTTAAGGCGGAGCTTGTTGACTATACAAGTGTAAAGGGTTGTCTTGTAATAAGACCTGCCGGTTATGCAATATGGGAAAATATGAAAAATGAGATAGACAGAAGATTTAAAGAGACAGGAATTCAAAACTGTTATCTGCCTATGTTCATACCTGAGAGCCTTTTACAAAAAGAGGCGGACCATGTTGAAGGCTTTGCACCTGAGGTTGCATGGGTAACTCATGGTGGAATGGAGGAGCTTGAGGAGAGACTCTGTGTCAGACCTACATCGGAAACATTATTCTGTGACTACTACTCAAAGGTTGTAAAGAGTTATAGAGATCTTCCGCAGCTTTTAAATCAGTGGTGTTCTGTAGTAAGATGGGAAAAGACAACCAGACCTTTCCTTCGTTCAAGAGAGTTTTTATGGCAGGAGGGACATACTGTTCATGCCACAGCCAAGGAAGCTCATGACAGAACGGTACAGATGCTTGAAGTATATGCGGACTTCTTTGAAAAGGACTTGGCTATACCTGTTATAAGAGGTATAAAGACCGATAAGGAGAAGTTTGCCGGAGCCGAGGCAACCTATACCATAGAGGCACTTATGCATGACGGTAAGGCATTACAGTCAGGTACCAGCCACTACTTCGGAGACGGATTTGCAAAGGCATTTGATGTAACATTTACTGATAAGGACAATCAAATCAAGCCTGTTTTTGAGACCTCATTCGGTATGACTACAAGAATAATAGGCGCTGTTATAATGGTACATGGTGATGACTCAGGTCTTAAGTTACCACCTCATATATCACCTGTTCAAGTAAATATAATACCTGTAGCCGCACATAAGGAAGGTGTACTTGAGGCGGCTAATGCGCTTAAAGACAGACTGTATGCTGCAGGTGTAAGAGTAAAGCTTGATGACAGCGAGAAGAGCCCGGGATTTAAGTTTGCCGAGTCTGAGATGAGAGGTATACCTCTTAGAATTGAAATCGGACCGAAGGATATTGAAAATGATCAATGCGTATTTGTCAGAAGAGATACAGGTGAGAAGATCTTCGTATCACTTGAAAATGTTGAAAGTGAAGTTAAGGAATGCCTTGAAAAGATTCAGACAAATATGTATGAAACAGCCCTTGCGCATAGAGAAGCTCATACTTATGAGGCAAGAACTATGGAAGAGTTCAAGGATATTGCAGATAACAAGCCGGGATTTATCAAGGCTATGTGGTGCGGTGACAGAGCTTGTGAGGACAAGATAAAGGAAGAGGCAGGAGCCACATCAAGATGTATGCCTGAGGCACAGGAGCAGCTTAGCGATGTATGCGTTTGTTGCGGCAAGAAGGCTACAAAGATGGTTTACTGGGGAAAAGCATATTAAAATAATAAAGAGACCGCAGTCAGAAGGCTGCGGTTTTAATATTAAGTTTTTAAGCATTCATATACTTATGTCCCCGGTATCAGCTTTTGTTAAGGAGATAAGAATGAGAATAGATTTGCCAAAAAACGTTGAAAATATTATAGATAAGTTGGAGGAGAACGGTTTTGAAGGATTTGCAGTAGGTGGCTGTGTCAGGGATTCCCTGCTTTGCAGAAAGCCTAAGGACTGGGATATCACTACAAACGCTCTTCCGGAAGAAATGAAGAGGATATTTAAAAAGACCTTTGATACGGGTATTGCACACGGAACTATTACAGTACTTATGGACGGAGAAGGCTATGAGCTGACTACATACAGAATAGACGGAAACTACTCGGACGGAAGACATCCTGACAGTGTATCATTCAGTAAAAGCCTTTCTGAAGATCTTTGCAGAAGGGATTTTACAATTAATGCAATGGCTTATTCGCATAAAAAGGGTATAGTGGATCTATATAAAGGTCAGGAGGATTTAAACAGCGGTATTATTAGAGCTGTAGGAGATCCAAATAAGAGATTTGATGAGGATGCTCTGAGAATGCTTAGAGCAATCAGGTTTTCTGCACAACTCGGGTTTGAAATAGAAAAAGACACATTTGTTGCAATAAAAGATAAGGCTTCATTACTGTCAAATGTCAGCAAGGAGAGAATATTTGTAGAGCTGAATAAGACACTTTCAGGAAATTTTGCAGAAAATGTAAAGTATATATACAGCAGCGGACTTTATAAATATATCGGTAAAGAGTTTGCAAAGCTTGATGAAAGCTTTTATCAGTTTTACAAAAGAGACCTGGGTGATGAAAAACATATGTACTGGACTGTATTTTTGCAAAATGTAGAAAATATAAATTCGGTAAAGAAAATACTCTCAGAATTGAAGTCTGATAATGCAACAAAAATCAATACCTGTCTGCTTATAGAGGAACTTAAATTACCTTTACCGAAGAAGGATTCGGATATAAGACTGTCATTGCACAGACTCGGTACAAAACTCTTTGAGGACTATATAAAAATCTGTAAGTCGGACAGAAAAAATGTGAATATTTTGGAAGAAATAAATGATATTGAAAAGAGATATGAGAAGATTAAAGAAGAAAATCATGCTTTTGATATATCCATGCTTGATATTACCGGGAAAGATTTGATGGAACTTGGAATACCGAAAGGACCTAAAATCGGTGAAATTTTGGAAGAGTTATTAAAAAGAGTAATTGAAGAACCTAAAATGAATAATAAAGAACTGCTTCTTGATATAGCAAAAAATGAGTAATAAAAAGCTACGGGTAGGTACAGTCGGTACAAACCTGTAGCTTTCAGCTTTATTTATTTCTTTTTCTTATTTCACTAAGTTCCTTCATCTGAGAGATGTACTTTTTATTAAGTCCCGGATTTCCTTTTATCATATTTCTAATAAAGAATGACATGATTTTTCCGGTTTTCGGTAAGCTTAAGGATACCTTTTCTCTTGCAACTTCATATTTTATTTTAAGCTCAAGATAAGCCGGACTCTTTGAAGCAACCGTATTTGAAAGTGACGAAAGAGCATTTTCTATATCGGATTTTAAAGATGAGAAACTCACTCTTCCGTTTGAGATATATTCATTTGCCTGGCTCACACGTCCTGCCACACTGTCTTTGATACCTACAAGCTTATTTTGAGTCTCACTTACAAGGTCATCTGCTATCAATGAAAGTTTTTCTTTGACTTCAAGGAATTCAACCTTAGCCCTTTCAAGTGCCGTATATGCTTTGGCAAGATTGAATGCGGCCTTTATTGAAAGAATCAAATCCGAGAAAAAGATAATACTAACAACTATTACAGAAGTCTTCAAATTTGACTCATTTATCTTAGATACAAATCTATAGACATTTACCTGTAAAAAATCGGTAAGCAGGAGTGATAAAAATCCCCATGCTATAGAGGTGGAGAGCGATATATATCCGCTTAAATTGAACTTGTGATCGCTATAGTCCCAGTATTTTACTTTAAAAAGTTTTTCCATCACATAACCTGTGATATATTCAAGTATTGTAGCAGCAATCATTCCTGAAAAATAAACTTTCAGTATATTTCCTTGGAATTTATCTGTTATAATCAGAACAAATATAGCGCCGAAGGCATATATAGGAATATAAGGGCCGCGAAGGAAACCTCTGTTTGTAAGTTTTCTCTCCTTAATAGTTGCATATCCGGATTCAAAACACCATCCGAAAAAACAATATATATAAAAAAATGCAATCCATTGCAATAGGGTGTACTTGGTCATAATTACCTCCAATGAGAACAATAATACCACAGTAGTAGATTATCCACAAGTTTTGAAGTTTTATAAAGATAATAAAAACTCACTTTATATCAACTTTTATGTTATAGTATGATATTGAAGTAAACGTATTTAAAACCCTGTGCGGTTTTACCTGCAAATAATATAAAAAGAGAGTAAAGTATGAAAGTAAGTATATGCTGCATTACATATAATCACGGTAAATATATAAGAAAGGCAATAGATTCATTTTTGGTGCAGAAAAGAAACTTTGATATAGAAATTCTGATAAATGATGATGCATCAACAGATGATACGGCAGATATTATAAGAGAATATGAAAAAAAGTATCCGGATATTATAAAGCCATTATTTCATGAGGAAAATATGTACTCACAAGGGGTTACAAATCCAAGCGGAAAATACAACTTTCCAAGAGCAAGCGGAGAATATATAGCCATGTGTGAGGGAGATGACTACTGGTGCGATGATAATAAACTTCAAATGCAGGTGGATTATATGGATGCACATCCCGAAATAAGCTTTTGCTTTCATGCTGCGAAGGTTGAAAATCTGGATGCCACATTTTCTC
The DNA here is from genome assembly GCF_000296385.1 of Lachnoanaerobaculum sp. OBRC5-5. Classification (GTDB taxonomy): domain Bacteria; phylum Bacillota; class Clostridia; order Lachnospirales; family Lachnospiraceae; genus Lachnoanaerobaculum. The sequence goes on along the minus strand of NZ_JH815185.1, from coordinate 1,440,185 downwards.
CAAACCTTATAAGACCTTATACCGGAAACTGTGTAGTCGGTGCAAAAGAAGTTATAAATAAAAGAGCACATTATCCCACTGCCTCACTTTTATTACGAACAGAGTATATGAAGAGTTTGCCCAAGTATTATTTTGACTGTAAGGTGGGAGATATACCTATGCAGATAATCTCTGTAAAATACGGTGATGCCTATTATATCGACAGGGTTATGAGTGTGTACAGAATGGGAGTACCGACTTCATGGACAGCCTCACAGTTTAGCGGTGATTACAAAAGAAAACAGGAAGAGTACTATCAAAATATGGAGGCCATGTATAAGGCATATGATGAAGACTCAGGATACAGATTTCATGAGGAAGTGCTAAGTGCCGCAAAGAGACTTCGTTTCCTTACATATGTAAATACAAGAGATTTTAAAAACATATTGTCAAAGGACTTTAAAAAAGAATATAATGAGCTGGATTTTAGAGAAAGATTTTTTATAAAGTTTGAATATTTCTTACCTGCAGTATATAAGCTGGTAAGGCACACAGCATTATATTTTAAAAGATAACGGAGGACTATGACATATTTTAAAAATATAAATCTGATAAAAGTAATAAAAATTGCTGTCGGAACAGGACTTGCAATATTTATTGCCGGAATTTTTGGGTTAAACTACAGTGCATCGGCAGGTATTATAACCTTACTGAGTATACAGGATACAAAAAAATCCACAATAAAGATTGCATTAAAAAGAATTGCGGCATTTGTTCTGGCTATGTTGATTTCATTTGTCGTATTTAGTTTATTCGGATATGATATATGGGCGCTGGTTTGCTACTTGCTCATTTTTGTAGCGGTTTGTATGGTCTTTGATTTAAATGAAGGACTTTCACCATGTACCGTTTTGGTAACACATATTTTGGCAACGAAGTATATGAGTTTTGATGTTGTAAAAAATGAAGCGGCTTTGATGCTTATAGGAACATCCGTCGGAATATTTTTAAATATGTATATGCCGAGAAACTTGAAACATATAAGGGAATATCAGGCAAAAATAGAAAATGAAATAAAGTACATGCTGGATACTTTGGTAGGCTTTCTAAGAGATGAGAATAACAGGGTAAAACTTGAATATGATTTTGATGAGCTTGATAAGCTGATAGACAGTGCAATCTCAAAGGCATATATTGATAAAGACAATATACTAAGCTATGATTTGAAATATTTTATAAACTATATGGAAATGAGAAAGTCTCAAATCATGACCCTTAGATATATTTTTGATCAGGGTAAGGGCATGAAGACAAGACCAAGTCAGGCAAGAGATGTGGCTGAACTTATTTTTAATCTTGTGCCTAAACTGCATGAGTCAAATAATGCGGTAAATGCTTTGATGGACTTATATTTTGTAAAAGAAAAGATGAAAAACTCACAGCTTCCAAAGAGCCGAGAGGAATTTGAAGACAGGGCAATACTTCATTCAATGGTAGTAAATTTTGAGCAGTTCCTTGAAATAAAAAGGGAGTTTGCCGCAAATTTGAGTGAAGAAGAGAAAAATATATTTTGGAACAGGTAAATATATGGCAAAGAAATACTACGCGGTAAGAAAAGGAAGAAATACAGGAGTCTTTGAGACATGGGATGAATGTAAAAAGTCGGTTAGCGGATTTTCGGGAGCCGCTTATAAAAGTTTTACAAGCAGGGAAGAGGCTTTGGATTTTGTAAACGAAACAAAGAGTGTTGAGAATAAAGAGGAAGGCGAAGAGAAACAATCTGAAGCCTTTGCTTATGTTGACGGAAGTTATGACGACACTACCAAGTCATATTCATATGGCATGGTTATGATGCATAAGGATGATGAACTTTATTTTTCAAAAAAGTTTGAAAAGGATGATATGAGCGATATGAGAAATGTTGCAGGTGAGATACAGGGTTCTATGGCGGCCATGCAATATTGTCTGGATCATGATATAAAGAGTATCAGTATTTTTTATGACTATGAGGGTATAGAGAAGTGGTGCAACGGAGATTGGAAAGCCAAAAAGCCCGGTACCATGCATTATGTTGAATTTTATAAAAACGCTTCAAAGCATGTGGATGTGGATTTTATAAAGGTAAGAGGACATTCGGGAGATAAGTATAATGATATGGCGGATGAACTTGCAAAAAAAGCACTTGGACTTATATAAAAATGCCGGAGTATAAACTCCGGCAAAATTATTTTTCCTTATTATTTTCAAATAAACCGAGTCTGTTAAAAACAAGGTCATAGCCGTCATTTCCATAGTTTAGAGAACGGTTTACTCTGGAGATGGTAGCTGTAGAAGCGCCGGTTTCCTCGGCAATCTCCAAATATGTTTTCTTTTCACGCAGCATTTTAGCCACTTCATATCTTTGAGAGATGGAGAGCAACTCATTTACTGTGCAAACATCCTCAAAGAAAATATAAAATTCCTCTTTATCTTTTAGTGTAAGGATGGCGTCAAATAGATGGTCTACCGCGTCAGTCCTGATCTTATTATTCATACAAATTGCTCCATTCAAATAGTAATTACATTTTAGCATTTTAACTTGTAAAAGTAAAGTCGAGATAAAATAATATTTTTAGTGAATTATATTAAAAAAGATGGTATTATATTTTATTGTATAAAGCCAAATAACCCTAGGAGGGAATTTAGATGACAGATACTATACTAAGTCTGGAAAATATAAAGAAGAGTTTTGACGGTGAGAATGTTTTAAAGAACATCTCCCTTGATATAGGTAGAGGAGAGTTTATCACTCTTTTGGGTTCAAGTGGTTGCGGAAAAACCACTACGATAAGAATAATTGCAGGTCTTGAGAGTCCTGACAGCGGCAAGGTGATACTTAACGGAAAGGATATCACAGGACTGGCACCGGAAAAGAGAGATGTAAATACGGTATTTCAAAATTATGCTCTCTTCCCTCATATGAATGTTGAAAGAAATATAGGCTATGGATTAAGACTTAAAAAGATGCCTGCCGATGAGATAAAAAAAGAGGTGGAAAAAGCTCTTTCTCTGGTACAGCTTGAAGGCTTTGAAAAAAGAAATCCGGCGCAGCTTTCAGGTGGTCAAAGGCAAAGAGTTGCGATAGCGAGAGCTATTGTAAATAAGCCGAGTGTATTGTTATTGGATGAGCCTCTCGGTGCACTTGATCTGATGCTTAGAAGACAGATGCAGATGGAGTTAAAGAAGCTTCAAAAGGCTCTCGGCATTACATTTATATATATAACTCATGACCAGGAAGAGGCTTTAAATATGTCCTCAAGAATAGTTGTTATGAGAGACGGTAATATAGAACAGATAGGTACTCCAAGTGAAGTATATGATACTCCTGCAACCGCTTTTGTAGCCGAGTTTGTGGGCGGTGCAAATCTCTATAAAGACGGTGAGAAAACATATGCAATACGTTCTGAACATGTAAGACTTGGAGCAGGTGATTATGACGGTATAGTGATTGAGAACAGTTTTACCGCAGGTCTTTCAAAAGTAAAGGTTAGATTGAAAGATAATCAGGAGATTACTTCTTCACATATGGGCATGAATATCAATCTGAATCCGGGTGATGCTATAAGTATAGGCTGGGATAAAAAAGATATGGTGGAGGTTCAAGGTGAAAAATAAGAAACTTAACAAATATCTGCTTAGAATACCTATATATCTTTTTACAATACTTTTTGTAATATTGCCTCTGGCCTATATGGTTCTGATCAGCTTTTTGACAAAGGCAAAGACCTGGGGATTTGATTTTACATTTACTTTGGAAAACTATAAAAAAGTATTTGATCCTTTTTACTTAAATATATTTTTGGAATCCATTAAGCTTGCTTTAGCATCAACCGTTTTGGTTACTTTGATAGGATATCCCTTCGGATATTTTATGGGAAGACTCAGTGAGAGATGGAAGAGAAGAATGATGATGCTTCTTATGATTCCCTTTTGGACCAGCGGTCTTATCAGGTTGAACGGATGGATAATAATATTTAGAAGTAACGGTGTGCTTGATAAACTTTTAATGTTTTTTGGCATTACAAAGACTCCGCTTAAACTGTTGTATACATATCCTGCCGTACTTGTAGGTATGGTATATTTTTTACTGCCTTTTATGATACTTTCAGTGTATTCCAGTGTGGAAAAAATGGATTGGAGCCTGATAGAAGCATCCAGAGATTTGGGGGCAAGCAGGCTTGAATCATTCCTCACAATAACACTCCGACTTACAATGCCGGGACTTCTAAGCGGTGTGGTACTTACATTTGTACCGAGTATGGGACTTTTCTATATCTCAGATATACTCGGAGGAAATAAAATAGTTCTTATCGGAAGTGTTATAGTGGAGCAGCTTACAAAGCTTAGAAATATACCTTTTGCGGCGGCACTGAGTGTAATACTTATGTTACTTACCATAGTATTCTTAAGACTTTATAAGAAGGTTTCGGGTACAGGAGAATTGGAGGGATTATTTTGAAAAAGGTATCAAAAGCGGCCGTTATATTTTTGGGGCTGGTAACTGTTTTAAACTATCTTCCCATTATACTCACTGTAGTTTATTCCTTTAATAAATCCAAGCTTACAAGCGTATGGGAAGGATTTTCTCTCGACTGGTATAAGATGCTTTTTAATTACGGTGATATAAAGAAAGCATTGTTAAACAGTATAATACTGGCGGTGTTGACATGTATGCTTTCACTTGTAATTGGTGTCAGTGCGGCTCTTGCCATGAGAGGGAAAAAACTTATTTTTGATGATTTCATCAGCGGTTTTGCATCTCTGCCTATAATGATTCCCGAGATTATTCTCGGAATGGTCTTTATGGCTATATTTTCATATATGAACCTGCCTTTCGGCTTTGTAACCATGACGATTGCACACAGTTCATTCTGTGTACCTTATATATTTTTGATTGTAAGGGCGAGACTTATGGGAATGGATCTTTCGCTTGAGGAGGCGGCAAGAGACCTTGGGGCAAGTGAGTTTGAAACATTCAGAGATGTAACATTACCATATATTTTGCCGGGAATTGCATCCGGATTATTATTATCATTTGCAATGTCCTTTGATGATGTGGTAATATCTATATTTACGACCGGTCCTTCAGTAAATACTCTTGCAATAAAGATATATACAAAGATGAAGACAGGTATTACTCCTGAAATAAATGCACTCGCAACCGTTATACTTGTGATTACGGTGCTTGTAATATTTATTTCGGAAAAAACAAGGAAAGATTGATTTGGAGGTAAATTAAATGAAATCTAAAGTATTAGGTTTACTCGGTTTGGGAGCGGCTGTTGCTCTTACAGCATGTGGAGGCGGTTCTAAAGATGCCGCACAGCAAAGCACAGGAGCTGCCACAGACAGCGCTCTTAAGGGGACCACTTTAAATCTGTATACATGGGACGGAATGTTCCCACAGGAGGTATTGGACGGCTTTACGGAAAAGACCGGAGTTAAGGTAAATTATTCAAACTTCGACCTTGATGAGACAATGCTTGCAAAGCTTGAAGAGACTAAGGGCGGTGATTATGATATCGTTGTTGCAGACGATTATATTATCCAGCTTGCAATAGGAGAAGGACTTGTTAAGGAGCTTGACAAGTCAAAGATATCTACATATGACAATATAAATCCTTTATTCCAAAGTAAGTTCTATGATCCTGACAATAAGTACACAATGCCTTACGGTGCAGGTATACCTTTGATAGTATATAATCCTGAGACTGTGAAAGTGGATATTCAAGGCTATAACGATCTTTGGAATCCCGAGCTTGCAGGTAATGTAGGTATTATCGGAAACTACAGAGTAATAGACGGTATTACTTTGAAATCACTCGGATATTCATTCAATACGAATGATCTTACTCAGATACAGGAAGCAGGAGACAAGTTAAAGACTTTAGCGCCGAATATACGTCTTATTAATGACAATAATCTTCAGGATTATCTCTTAAGCGGTGAAGTAGGTGCGGCATTTATGTATACATCACAGGTAACTCAGGCAATCAAAGCAAATCCTGATTTAAAAGTTGTATATCCTAAAGAAGGACTTGGATTCGGAGTAATGGGAAGCTTTATTCCGTCAAATGCACCGAATGCAGAGGCTGCATACAAATTCCTTGAGTATATCAATGAGCCTGAAGTAGCTGCAAAATGCTTTGAGTACATCGGATACTTTGTTACAAACAAAGCTGCTGAAAGCTATGTATCAGACGATTGGAAGGACCTTATAGTATTCCCTGAGGATAAGATTTCACTTATTGAGGGCGGAGAGCTGATAGAGAATATCAGTGATGAGGCAAATGAGCTTCACAACAAGCTCTGGGAAGAGTTCAGACAGGAAACAAACTAGGAAATAGTAATTACCACCGGCTAAGCCGGTGGTTTGTTATTTAACGGTACTATTGCAAGAGTTTTGCCCAATGGAGCAAGCACTTTTAAAATGGGATCTAATTGTGGACTTGTTTGACCTTTTTCCATCCTTGCTATCACAGGCTGCTTTACGCCACTTAATTCTTCTAATTTCTTTTGACTTAATCCCTTTTCTTGCTTTGCCTTAATCAGTTCATCTATAAGAGCAACCCTTAAATCACTTTCGGCTATTTCCTCGGGTGTTAATATAGAATCTATAAATTCCAAAGCATTTTGTCCTACTGTGCTATTCATAATTTATACCCCTCGTATTAAATCTGAAAGTTCTCGTTTTGCTTTTTCAATTTCTCTCTTTGGTGTTTTCTGAGTCTTCTTTATAAACTGATGCAATAGAACAAAACTTCCGTTTTTATTTGATAATTCCCTTATATACTCAGATACCGGTTCATTCCCATTTTTATCTTTGTAAAAGTATATATTGTACAAAATACCCCCTTCCTTAATTTAGTTATACTTAAAAGTTATTAAATCGTCAACTATACCGGGTAAAATAAAAACCCCGACAACTCTTTATAAAGAAAGGAAGAAATGCCGGAGAAATTATGAAAATATAGATTTACTGATAGTTCAGTTTAAATTATTAATATTTATAATTTTATTGGATATACTATGCAAATATATTTTTTCTATAAATACTCTAAAAAAAACAAATTATTAGTGAATTCACCTTTTGGATCGTTTAAATCCACTCCTTCGGGATACTTATTCCTATATATTTCATCATTCAAATGAATTTTTGCTTTTGTGTTTCGTGGTACATATAACTTTATACTATCTATCTCAAATGAAAAATCACAAGACTCAAATATATTAATAACGTCAGGTGTAATAACCATGTTTTTTAAAGTAGTTACATCCGAATCTTTGTATATAAATATATGTTTAACTATATAGTCTCTAGTAAATATACCATTTATAATTATAGTCTCACTACAATTACTACTATCTATTAAAACTATAACTCCGTACATAATAACACCATTTTGCATCTCTTCACGTGAAATATTAGTATTTGTAAAGCTTAATAAAAGATCAGATTGAGGTGATTTAATTCCATCACAAACGACCCAATATTGGCAGTTATCTAAATCTCCCTCATCAGTACCTTCAATCATGTCATATCGATCGAATATAGGAGTTACAGTATCTGAGGTAAAATCATACTTTAACGTTAAGGCATAGTTCTTTTCAATTCCTTTCTTAAAAGCATATCTAAAATATAGTTTAACACTTTCGCCTATATCTTTACCTTTATTTTTTTTAAGTATTTTAGGTACTACAAAATGTTCTTCGTGTTTAACAATTCCATCATTATTAATATATATTTCGGTAAAACCTGGTGTCACAGAATCATCAAATGAAACATACATTGGATTATATAGTTTTTCATAAAATGAATATTCTAATCCAATAATCTGGTTATTGGAATAATTTATATTTGATATAGGTACATATTCTACCACATGATTCCAAGAATCGCCATTTTTATAAAACACTAAAATTCCAACTTCTAATATTTTGTATAGTGTTTTTGAGTCTATACAAGTTTGGTTATCATCACATATTAAAGCAATCAAAAAATTATACCGTTCTTTAACATTATTCTTAGTTAAGAGACACATACAATCCTCCTATTTAGTAATTAAATAATACATCTTATATAATTAAAAAATATATAAATAAAATATACGGATATATTAATCGTCTTCCTCTTCTAAAAGCTCTGTTCCCGGATTTTTCGGCGGGAAAGCGATAGAGAAGATTACAAAACCGATAAATGCAAACACAAGTCCCGGTATAATTGCCTGAGAGAAGTGGATTCCGAAAAGGTATCCCTTGGAAAATTGTTCAAGATAAACCACAACAATTGTTCCGAAAATCAGAGAAGCAATAGTACCGGCTTTTGACGCCTTTGCCCAGTAATGTCCCATTACATATGGGAAGAAAGAGCCGGCGGCACGTAAAGTGAAGCAGAACATCAATATTGATACAATACTCTTTGTATTAAATAATGCAATCAAAAGAGATAAGAATCCGACTATAATCATAGTTATCTTAGTTACATTCATAACTTCCGAACTCTTTGCATTCGGACGAATATAAATCTTGTAAATATCATTTGCAAATATAGAACCTGCACCCAAAAGGTCGGAGTCCGAACTTGACATTGTAGCTGAAATTACTCCTGAGAAGAGCAGTCCGCAGACGATGGCAGGCATGGTACGGATAGCAAGAATAGGTAGAGCATATCTTGCGCCAACCGATGCAAAGTCCTTATCTGAGAATTTTCCCATATTAATTAATGCCAAAACGATAATTCCCAGTATTGTAGGAACAAACGCATAAATGAAATTAAGCAATGCTGCAAGCCATGCTCCCTGTTTAGCCGCGGTCTCGTTCTTTGCCGCATAGAAACGGGAAACTGCTTCCTGTCCGACGGAGAATGTTCCGACATACATGATTACAAGTGAAATAATACCGAATAAATCATATCCTGAGAAAAGATTCATTGTTTCAGGTGTAACATTTGTAACAACGGCGCTCCATCCTCCTGCGTAGTTAAGAGCAAAAGGAACCGCGGCAAGCATACCTAAAATAATTAAAAATACCTGAACGAAATCGGTTAATGTTACACTCCAAAGTCCACCCATAATTGAATAAATTGTTACGACAACGGCTACTATAATAACCGAAACTTTATAGCTGATTCCAAGCATAGTGGATAAAATTACGGAAGAAGCTATAAATTGTCCTGCTGTAAGCCCTATAAGAGGAAGCAACATAATAATTGCCGTAACAAATCCCGATTCCTTGCCATATCGTCTGCGGAAATATTCCGGAACTGTTTTTACTGTAGCGGCACGAAACTTAGGTGCTATAAAAGAAAGGATGGCAAAGGCGATTCCCATTGTAATAATATACCAGGCAGCACTTAAGCCGTATCCTGACATACCGTTTTGGACAACTCCTAACGAACTTCCTCCTCCTATCTCCGTTGCGGCTAAAGTACCTGCCATAAGAAAAGGTCCCAGTCGCCTTCCGGCAACCATAAAGTCGGTGTTACTGTTGATTTTAGTTGAGGAATACCAGCCTATAAAAAGCATGGCAATCAAATAAACTATTACGACAGCTGTTACGATCCAATTTGCACCCATAAAAAACTCCTTTCTGTACACAAACATAGATGCCTTGGAAAGAATTTTCGACAAAGTATTCACGAACATAGTTTTATTCTGCCGAAAATCTATCCGTCAAAGTTGAATAAAACTTTCTGTACTTATTATTTTAATAGAAAAATTCATATTAAACAAGTAAAAATTGTCCAAAAAACAGATAAATAAAAAAGCGATGTAAAATACTTTCACACCGCTCACAATTAATATATTAAATTATCTTCCCTGCATTATAGGATCTGTAGGATCGTATGTCTGGTTTGCAGGAATTGGCTGCTCTATAGCGTCCTTCTCAACAGGACCCTTATTTGTAGGATCGTTGTAAACTATAACAGGTGTGTTCATCTTGGTGTTGTAATATACCCAAGCCGCATCACCTGCACGGAGTCTTAAACATCCGTCAGATCTTGCATCATCAATATAGTTGTATGTAGATGCGTCAAGTCTGTTTGAATCCGCTTTATCATAGTAGATAAGTGAGTGAATGATATATCCGTCCTTAAATCTTGAAAGGAACTGACAATAGATATTGTCATGCATTATTTTCCATCTGTACTTAACATATGTCTTGAATGTACCTATAGGTGTAGCAGGTCCGTCAGTTGACATGAAAGTCTTGTAAGGAATTATATATCCGTTTGCACCGTCTTTAGCCATGATGTACATGGTCATTGTTGCTTTATTGTACTTAATCTCATAAGAATCCTGTAATCCCATAACAGGCTCAAGATCTCTTACAACGGCACCTGTATTCTCATCAAGATAATACTTATATCCGTCTATATACTGCCATCCCTTTTGAGTTGCACCGTCTTTAAAATAGTACTGGTCATTATTATAAAATCCCCATCCGGTATAGGCATCTTTTGATGAATACTGAACCTGACCGTTGGCATCTACATAAGTTCCTTCATAAACAGGAGCTTCCATAAGTACCTTTGTCGGCTCTGTGAATGCTGTCTGCTTGTCCCAAAGTGTAAGCTTAAGAGCTACTATATATCTGTCTGTACCGATAGTACCGAGAGTCTGACCGTTCTTAGCCCAGTCAAGTACGGTTCCGTCATTTAAAACGGCCTTGTAATAAAGGTCGCTTCTTACACCTGTATATCCTTTTACTCTTATTTGAACAGCCTGAACCTTGTTTGCAGGATCTGTAATAGGTGCAGTCTCCTTAGAGTTCATCCATGTTGACCAACCTGAGTTCATATTGTAGGTTCTGTAGTAATATCTACCTATACCTGAATGATTGAGATAAAGCTTGTTAAAACCGTCTTTTGCATAAGCATAAGCACTTGTGTTTGTCTCGGCACCTGAGATCTCCTGATCTGCAGTATTCCAAAGTCCGAAGTGAACCATCTGAGTTTCACCAAGTACAGGCTCGGGATTTGTATTTCCGTTGCCTACATTACCAAGACCTGCATTGGCAACTACGCTGTCAAGGTCAAGGTTTTCAGGCATATTTACATTGTTGATGGTGGAAGGTATATAATCGTTTGTAGATACCACCTCACCTGTAGCTGCAGAAGTTGCAGCCTCTGTACTTTCAGCTGTTTCGGTCTGTGCTGATGTTTCTACAGCTACCGAGCCGGCTGTGACATTTCTTCTTATTGTTGCTGCAAATACGTTGGATGATAATACTGAAGAAATCATCAATGCTGACGCAAATACAGCTGAAAATCTTTTTAAATGCATATTTCCTCCTTAAAAAGAATACATTAGTAAACTAAAGTCACTATGGTTTAAAATTATAACATATAAATAAATTTTGTTCAATTGATTTAAATATTACATAAATCTTTCATTTGTTAACGAATGTTACATTATATAAAATCTTTGCCTGATTTGATTGCGAAAATCAATATAAAGGGGTTATAATAGTCATTAGTTTATATATTGACGATATAGATAAGTTATATATTAGGAGGCAATATGGAAAAACTTTACTGTAAAGGCGGAGGTTGTACCGCAAAGCTTGGAGCGGGAATACTCAGCCATATACTTGAGAGATTGCCGAGGCAAAATTTTGACAAAAATTTAATGGTGGGTTTTGATGCAAAGGATGATGCGGCGGTTTATAAGCTTACTGATGACATTGCATTTGTTCAAACACTAGATTTCTTCCCGCCGATGGTGGAAGATCCGTACACATTCGGACAGATAGCGGCAGCAAATGCCTTAAGTGATGTATATGCTATGGGCGGTGAGGTAAAGACAGCACTCAATATAGTATGTTTTCCGCAAAGCAGTGATTTAAATATCCTTGGAGAAATAATGCGAGGCGGACTTGAAAAGGTAAAAGAAGCAGGCGGTGTGCTTGCAGGCGGCCACTCAATAGATGATACTGATGTAAAATACGGTCTCAGTGTTACAGGTATAGTAAATCCTAAGAAGATTTATTCAAATAATACCGGAAAACCGGGAGACAGACTGATACTTACCAAAAGACTTGGAGTGGGAATTATATGTACTGCCGCAAGAATAGGTGAGGCGGATGAGAATACCTTAAATGAAGCTGTTGATTCTATGAGAACTTTAAATAAATATGCCTGTGAAATATCAAAAAAGTATGATATTCATGCATGCACCGATGTAACAGGTTTCGGATTTTTGGGGCATCTTATGGAAATGATGGGTGATGATAAGTCCTGTCAAATTTATGCAAAGCAGATTCCGGTATTTGAAGCCGCAAAAGCTTTGGCGGATGAATTCCTCATTACTGCCGGAGGACAGAGAAACAGAAATCATGTGGGTGAAAATGTGATTTTTGAGGATGTTCCTTTTGCTATGGAAGAGATACTGTTTGATCCTCAAACTTCAGGCGGACTTTTGCTTGCTGTTGGAGAAGAGGAGGCGGATGCACTTTTAAATGAATTAAAAGAAGCAGGTATGCCTGCTGCAATAGTAGGAGAAATAAAAGAAAAAGAAAATACAGCTATAAAAGTAGCTTATAAATAGGAGGAAAATATGATTAAAGTAAATGCGATAGGTGATGCATGTCCGATACCGGTGGTTAAGACAAAGAATGCGATAAGAGAACTCGGCGGAAGCGGAGCGGTAGAGGTAAGTGTTGATAATGAGATTGCGGTACAGAATCTTTTAAAGATGGCAAAGCAAAAAGAGTACGAGGCATCTTTTGAGAAAAAGTCAAATACGGAGTATATCGTTACCATCAATGTAAACGGGGGAGAAGCTTCCGAGGCTAAACCTGTTACAAAGACTGCAGTAAAGTCTGATGAAATAAAATTAAAAGAAACAATTGTGGTAATAGATTCCGATAAGATGGGCGACGGTGATGAAGAGTTCAGTAAGACTCTTTTAAAGGGCTTTATCTATGCTCTCAGTTCACAGGATATACCGCCTGCAAAAATCCTGTTCTACAATACAGGTGTAAGAATTACTACAGAGGGTTCTGCAAGTATTGAAGATTTGAAGGTTTTGGAGAATGCAGGTGCAAAAATCTATTCATGTGGTGCATGCCTTAACAATTACGGACTTAGTGAGAAGCTTTTGGTAGGTGAGGTGACAAATATGTATGATATTGTAAGTTATCTCATGGAAGCCGATCTTGTAATCAGACCATAATGATTTATCTGGATAATGCCGCCACTACATTCAAAAAACCGATAAATGTAATAGAAGCTATAAACCATGCGCTTACATCCTATGGAAACAGCGGAAGAGGTGCATACAGGGCCGCGCTTGATTCAGGTAGAATGGTCTATGAAACAAGAGAAAAGATTTCAAGATTTTTCGGAAGCGGCGACCCTTCAAAAGTGATTTTTACATCCAATGCTACAGAGAGTTTAAATATCGTATTGTTCGGACTGTTCGGCAGTGGAGATCATGTAATAAGTACGGTAACGGAGCATAACAGCGTGCTTAGACCGCTCTATAAGCTTGAAAAAACCAAGCATATAGGCATTGATTTTATCGGAATAGATGAAAGCGGAAAATTAAAATATGATGAATTTGAAAAGCATATAAAAGAAAATACAAAGGCTATAATTGTAAACCATGTATCAAATGTGTCCGGTGAAATATCGGATATAGAGTATATCGGGAAAATAGCAAAAAAGAATAATCTGTATTTTATAGCGGATGTATCTCAAAGTGCCGGAAATATCAAGATAGATATGAATAAAACGGGGATAGATATCCTCTGCTTTACGGGGCATAAGGGACTGTTCGGACCGGGAGGAACAGGCGGTATAGTTATAAATTCCGATATTTTGATAGATACCTTTAAGGTAGGAGGAAGCGGTGTGCAATCCTTTAATAAGGAGCAGCCTGATGAGTATCCCACAAGATTAGAGGCCGGAACTTTAAATATTATGGGTATTGCGGGACTTGGTGCCGGAATTGATTTTATAAATGAAGTCGGAATTACAAATATACATAAAAAAGAGATGTATCTGTTAAAAAGGCTTTATAAGGGTATAAAGGATATAAAGGGAATAAAGTTCTACACTGACTGTTCTGAATTTGAAAAAGAACCGGAGTTTATAAGGCATGGGAGTATTTTGCCGTTAAATATAGACGGAATTCATTCGGGAGATCTGGCTGATTATCTTGGTGAAGACTATGATATAGCGATAAGAGCAGGTGCTCACTGTGCGCCATTGATGCATAAGGCTTTTGGAACAGTGGACGAGGGAATAGCAAGATTTTCATTCTCATATTTTAATACCGAGGAAGAAATAGATGCTGTTATAAAAGCGATAAAAGAAATAGTGGAAGAATAATGAGAGAAAAAAGTTGGAAATATATAGTGACCTTTCAAACCACCACAGCCGCAATGGCATTTGAAAGTCTGTGTGCAAAAGAAAATGTACCGGGAAGGCTGATACCCGTTCCGAAAGAACTTTCCTCAGGTTGCGGTTTGGCATGGTGTGTTCCTTTTGAGTCGGCGGATTTGATAGATAACTTGATTAAAAAAGAAAATCCTCTGTATGATAAGGCAAGTAAGGTTTGGCATTAAAACTATATAATAAACAGTGTTAAACAAATATGTAAATTATTAACATGTTTAGTCTGAAAAATAGTATGATTTGCTCATAAAAAAAAATATTTAGATTGATTTTTGCAAGAAAAAATGATAGTATATGAAAAATAAAAGCTATAACGATATTTTTTATTAAATATACCAAAGGAAAGTTTACAATTAAACAGTTAATATGTAGATATTTGACGCATCAGAGAATATCTGATGCGTATTTAAACCTTTTCTATTGATATCTTTTTAACAATAAGAAATTTAAATATTGATCCTTAGTACATTTCATCTCTAAGAGATGTAAAAATAAATGTCTTTTTTAAGGAGGATTAAAATGAGTGAAAAGACAAGTAGTTCAAATGTAAGTATTGATAATATTTACAAATTGGACGGAAGAGTTCCTGTGGCAAAAGCAATACCTTTCGGACTGCAACATGTTATGGCCATGTTCGTTGCAAATCTGGCGCCTATACTTCTAGTATGTGGTGCGTCAAAGTTACTTGGAAGTGATGCTGATAAGATTGGTGGAGTGGAGCTTGCGAGAATCATGCAAAGTGCCATGTTTATAGCGGGCCTTGGAACTTTGGTACAGTTATATCCTGTATGGAAAATTGGTTCAAGATTGCCGGTTGTAATGGGAGTCAGCTTTACCTTTGTGCAGGCACTAGGCTACATAGGTACTAATTTTAATTATCAAACAGCGATTGGTGCGATAATAGTCGGTGGATGTATAGAAGGCTGTCTCGGATTAACTTATAAGTATTGGAAAAAGATAGTTTCACCAATAGTTTCGGCTTGTGTAGTTACTACCATAGGTTTTTCTCTGCTTGCAGTAGGTGCAAAAAGTTTCGGAGGCGGATATGTTGATGATTTCGGTGCTCCAAAATATATGCTTGTTGGACTTATTACACTTGTATCATGTATAGCATTCAGTTCACTTGCAAAGGGATTTTGGAAGCAGCTAAACGTAATGTTCGGTCTTATAGTTGGATATATAATTTCTCTTATATTTGGTATTGTAGATTTTTCGCATTTTACCGGAACAATAAATACAGTGGGATTTATTGCATTGCCGAGAGTATTGCCATATAAGCCAATATTTAATCCCGGTGCAATTTTGTCTGTTGCTCTAATCTTCTTGGTATCTGCTGCAGAGACTATCGGTGACACCACTGCGGTTGTTGCAGGCGGACTTGACAGAGACATTACAGAGAAGGAAGTATCGGGATCACTTGCATGTGACGGTTTCTTAAGTGCCGTATCAGGTGTGTTTGGATGTATGCCTATAACATCATTTTCACAGAATGTAGGTCTTATTGCAATGACAAAGGTAGTAAACAGATTTACTATTATGTTTGGTGCATTGATCCTTATATTGGCAGGAATATTCCCACCGGTAGGTGCATTCTTTTCAACATTACCGGAACCTGTACTCGGTGGATGTACAATAGTGATGTTCGGTACTATAGTGGTAAGTGGAATGGATATGATTGGGAAATGCGGATTCACTCAAAGGAATACAATAATTGCGGCTTTATCTATAAGTATCGGAATAGGATTTACTCAGACACCGGGCATATTTGATTATTTCCCTAAGGTTATAGGAGATATTTTTGCAGGTAACTCCGTAGCGGGCGTATTTGTACTTTCAATGTTATTAAACTTCGTATTGCCGAAGGATATGGATGTAAAGAAATTGGTAGGTATGCAATAAATGATAATTTCATTAGTTGGTGGTGGTGGAAAAACCACCACCATGTTTTATATAGGGAGATATTTTGCTAAAAGAGGCAAAAAAGTTGTTATAACAACAACAACTCATATAATAAAGCCGGAAGAATATATTGAAATAGATTCTGCAAAAGAGCTTGAAAAAGTTGAGTTTAAGGATGAACCTGTGGTTATAGGAAAAGATGTAGGTGAAAAATTATCATCTCTTGATATAATAGAGGTGAGGGATTTTAATAAATATGCCGATATAGTATTGGTTGAGGCTGACGGAGCAAAGCGCTTACCTATAAAAATCCCAAGAGAAGGGGAGCCTGTAATACCTGAGAATACCGATATTTGCATAGTATGTATGGGTATTGATGCTGTCGGAAAAAAGATAAGTGAAAAATGCTTCAGGTATGAAAGAGCTGTTAAGCTTTTCGGATGGGATGAGAATCATGTTCTCAGTACGGAAGATGCCGCAAAGATTCTTACAGATGAAAGGGCGGAGTTTAAAGGTGTAAACAACAGAAAAACTTTATTTATTATAAATAAAACCGACACTGAAGAAGATGTAAAGAAGGCTTTAGAGATAGAAAAATATATAAAGATTTTCTGTGAAGCAAACGGTTTTAAAAATTTCAAGGTTTCAATAACATCATATAATAATAACAGAGAGTTTTGTGATTTTGAATTTTTAGTCTAGAGAGAAGGTTTATGATGGACAAAAAGATTTGGATAAGAGGTGCCGGAGATTTGGCAACGGGAATTGCTTTAAGATTGTACAGATCGGGATTTGATATAGTAATGTCTGATATCGCCGTACCTACTACGGTAAGAAGAACGGTTGCATTCTCACCTGCCGTTTATACAGGTGAGGCAAGTGTTGAAGGTATAACAGGTAAGCTCTGTGAAAATATTTCAATGATTGATACTGTAATGGAGTCGGGATGTATACCTGTGATAGTGGATCCAAGCGGGGAAATTATGAAGGAATATAAGCCGGATGTGATAGTGGATGCAATTATCGCAAAGACAAATATAGGCACCAAAATAACCGATGCCGATATTGTAATAGGTGTAGGACCGGGATTTGAAGCAGGAGTTGACTGCCATGCCGTAGTTGAAACCAAAAGAGGACATAATCTCGGCAGAGTAATATGGAGCGGAAGTGCTTATCCGAATACGGGAGTTCCCGGAAATATAGGCGGATACACTGTGGAAAGAATCATCAGGGCAACTGCAGACGGAGTGTTTAAGGCAAAGGTAAATATCGGAGACTATGTAAAGGCAGGAGATTTGTTGGCATACTGTGATGAAACCCCTGTATATGCAAATATTGACGGTATTGTCAGAGGACTTTTACAAGACGGTGTAAAAGTAAAGACAGGTATGAAATCGGGAGATGTGGACCCCAGAGCAGAAAGGGAGTATTGCTTCACCGTATCTGATAAGGCAAGTGCCATAGGAGGCGGGGTACTGGAAGCAATACTTAGTAAAATAAGCGGCAGGAAAGCTTAATGGATTTGGTGATTCTGGCTGCCGGAGAAGGTAAAAGATTCGGAGGTGACAAGCTTCTGGCAGATATCAAAGGGGTTAAGCTCTATCAATATATGGAAAAAATATATAAAAGAGCATATGACTTTGATAATAAGATAATAGTAAGTAAGGATACCGAGATTTTAGATTATTATAAAAAGAACGGATTTATAACCATATATAATGGTAAACCTGAGCTTGGAAAATCCCGCTCAATAAAGCTTGCGGTGGAGAAACTGAAAAATATTGAGAATTCAGGAAGTGTATTATTCGGTGTCTGTGATCAGCCTTTATTAAGATCACAGACAATAACAAAGATAATAGATGAATTTCAACAATCGAATAAAACTATAAGTAGTGTAAGATGTAAAAACAGGCTTGGAAACCCATGTATATTTTCCAGTGAGTATTTTGATGAACTGCTTTTACTTGGAGAAGAAGAAGGCGGCAAAAAGCTTATAAAAGCGCATATTTGTGAGGTTTTATTTGTAGATATAGAAAATGAAGACGAACTTTTGGATATTGATACGAAAGAAACTTATTATTATGTACTTGATAAAATACATTGATAAAAATAGAATAGTACAATTCTTATATATATATTGATAATTCAAATAAATATAGGGCATAATTCATATAAAAACTTCGCAAAAAATTTGACGAAAACCTAATTAGATGATATCCTCTAATCAAATAGATATTTAAATTATATTCTATGTTTCTCTTTTGGAGAGTTTACATAAAAATATTAAATTAGAGGACTTATATAAGCTCATAATCGGTTGAGCGTCTCTACCAATTACCGTAATAATTGACTATAGGCCCACAGAAATTGTGGGTGGAGTGAGGTGTGTTTCCATGCACAATGGAAAGCACCTCATATTTTTATTAGGGGAGAATATGATAGTTAAAGGGAATTTGGTGGATTGTACAAAGAAATGTACGATCAGAATAAGAGAAAAAAGCTTTTTAGTGGTTGAAGACGGTATTATATCAAAAATATATTCGGAAGATGAATTTCCCGATTCTTTAAAGAATGAAGAGATAGTAGACTACGGAGATTCTTTGATATTACCGGGACTTATAGATATGCATCTTCATGCTCCGCAATTTGTTTTCAGAGGGCTTGGAATGGATATGGAACTTTTGGATTGGTTGAATACATATACATTTCCGGAGGAAGCAAAATATAAGGATATTGAATATGCAAAAAAAGCTTATAAAAAATTTGTTGATGCACTGACTAAAAGCTATTCCACAAGAGCGGTAGTATTTGCAACATTGCATACAGATGCCACAATACTGTTGATGGATATGCTTGAAGAGAGCGGATTGAAATGTTTTGTAGGTAAGGTAAATATGGACAGGAATTCTACAGATGAACTTATTGAGACTACAAAGTCATCTATAGATTCCACAGTTAAATGGCTTGATATCTGTAAAGACAGATACAAGAATATAAAACCTATAATAACTCCGAGATTTATTCCAAGTTGCAGTGATGAACTTATGAAAGAACTTGGTAAGATTAGAGGTGATACTTACGGTTTACAGTCACATCTATCGGAAAATCCGAAAGAAGTGGAATGGGTGAGAGAACTTTGTCCGGATTCGGAAGGATATCTGGATGCTTACAATAAAAGAGGTAATCTGAATAAAAGTAAGGTAGACACGGTTATGGCACATTGTGTATACTCTGATGAAAAGGAGATTGAACTTTTAAAGGAGAAAAATGTGTATGTCGCTCATTGTCCGCAGTCAAATATATGTCTGTCATCGGGAATAGCACCTATAAGGAAGTTCCTTGATAAAGGCATTAAGGTGGGACTTGGAAGTGATATAGCGGCGGGATTTTCACTGAATATATTTAACCAGGCGGTAGAAGCAATAGGGCTTTCAAAGCTTTATTGGAGATATATAGATAAA
This sequence comes from Lachnoanaerobaculum sp. OBRC5-5, assembly GCF_000296385.1. Lineage (GTDB taxonomy): Bacteria > Bacillota > Clostridia > Lachnospirales > Lachnospiraceae > Lachnoanaerobaculum. Next base: position 1,420,406 of record NZ_JH815185.1, on the reverse strand, counting down.
AATTCAAAACCTTTGGAGCTTGCCGAGGCATTTGCCATAGCAACAAGAATCCCCGGAAGTTACTTCGGAAAGGTGGGAGCCTTTGAAGAAGGATTTGAAGCGGATATGTTAGTAATAAATGATGAGGAATTGAATAAGGATATTGATGATATAAGAAAGAGATTTGAAAGATTCCTATATCTGTCAGATGAATGCTCATTGAGAGCAAAATATGTATCCGGACAAAAAACAGTTACTTTTTAATTTTATATTTTTATCAACTTACAAAGACACACAGCCAATCGCTACAAGAGGATAAAGGTATATAAATTAAATAATATAAAAATAATAATTTAGAGAGGAAATAATATGGAGGTTGGAAAAAGTATCACCAGAGTGGATGCGTTTGACAAGGTCACAGGTAGAACAAAATATACCGACGATTTATGTGATGCAGGAGCATATGTGGCAAAAATAGTGCATTCCACAATAGCTCACGGAAAAGTTCTTTCCGTTGACACAAGTGAGGCTGAGAAGATTGAGGGAGTTGTTAAGATTGTTACCTGTTTTGACCTTGGACAGTATAGAAATTACTTCCCTACAGCAGGACACCCATGGTCTACAGATGTAAGTCATCAGGACGTTGCAGACAGATTGCTTCTTACTGATGAAGTTAAATTTTACGGTGATGATGTTGCTGCGGTTATAGCTGAAAATGAAGTGGCGGCAAATCAGGCGCTCAGAGCTATAAAAGTGGAATATGAAGAGTATCCTGTGGTTACAGATGTTTTGGAAGCTATGAAAGACGGCGCTCCACAGATTCATAAGGATTACCCTAACAATATTTTAAAGCACACAAGTCTTAGCAGAGGTAATTATGCCGAGGCAATTAAAGAAGAGGGTCTTACGGTAGTTGACAGATGGTATACTACAGAGCCTGTACAGCATTGCCATATTGAAAACTTTATCTGCTATGCATATGCTGAAGGCAAAAGAATTACCGTAGTTGCGTCCACACAGATTCCTCATATTGCAAGAAGAGTCGTAGGTCAGGCTCTAGGAATTCCGTGGGGAGATGTAAGAGTTATCAAGCCTTATATCGGCGGTGGATTCGGAAATAAGCAGGATATACTTTATGAGCCGCTTTGTGCATTCCTTTCATTACAGGTTGGCGGACATCTTGTAAAACTTGACTGCAGCAGAGAGGAAACTTTCTTTGCAAACAGAACAAGACATGGTATAAAGTTCCATATAATTTCCCATGTAAGAAAAGACGGTACATATGCGGCAAGGAAGATAGAAGCATTCTCAAATCAGGGTGCATATGCTTCACACGGACATTCAATTGCAGCAAAGGGACTCGGTGCTTTCCCACAGCTTTATCCATGTGATAATGTTGAAGGCGATGCATATACTGTATTTACAAACAGACCTGTAGCCGGAGCCATGAGAGGATACGGAATTCCGCAGGCTATGTTTGCGGTAGAGTCTCATACGGAAGATGTTGCGAAGATAATGGGTATTCCACCTATCGACTTCAGACTTAAGAACCTTATGCCACAGGGATATAAGGACGCTTTTTCAAAGAATGAAAACTACTATGATACATTCAGACAATGTATCGAAAAAGGCAAAGCTTATATGGACTATGACAACAGAGTCAAAGAGCTTGCAAAACAGACAGGCAGAGTAAGAAAAGGTATAGGAATGGCAACATTCTGGTACAATACCGCAGTTTGGCCTATATCACTTGAGTCATCATCATCAAGAATGGTACTCAATCAGGACGGTTCCGTAACATTACAGCTTGGTGAGACTGAAATCGGTCAGGGAGCGGATACGGCATTCTCACAGATGGCTGCAGAAGTTCTTGGAATCAGAGCTGATGAAGTGCATGTTGTTTCAAACCAGGATACCGATATTACACCTTTCGGTACAGGTTCATACGCTTCAAGACAGACCTATGTAGGCGGTTTCTCCATTGCAAAGACTGCAGGACTTTTGAAGCAGAAGATTCTTGACTATGCTTATATTTTGACAAATATGCCGCCTTCAATTACAGATATCAAGAATTCTATGATAATAAGAACTACAGACAACAGAGAGCTTATTTCATTGAGTGATTTGGCAACGGAAGCACTTTATTCTCTCAGCGACAGCAGACATATTACAGCGGAGTCTACAGCACAGATTAAGTCAAATGCATATTCATTCGGATGCTGCTTTGCGGAAGTTGAAGTTGATATAGATATGTGTAAAGCAAAGCTCACAAAGATTATAAATGTACATGACTGCGGTAAGCTTATCAACCCTGCACTTGCAAAGGCACAGGTTGAGGGCGGTATGAGTATGGGTATAGGATATGCGCTCTCGGAGGTACAGCTTGTAGATAAGAAGACAGGAAAAGTGCTCAATGACAACTTACTCGATTATAAATTATCTACATGTATGGATCATCCGCATCTTGAGACGGCATTTGTTGAGAATCCTGAGCCTACATCACCTTTCGGTACAAAATCATTGGGTGAGCCACCGGTTTGTCCTGTGGCACCGGCTATAAGAAATGCTATTATGAATGCTACAGGTGTAGGTGTTAATGAATTACCTTTACGTCCGGAAAAACTGTATGAATATTTTGATAAAGCAGGTTTACTTAAGTAGGAGGAAGAAATGTACGATATAAAAGCTTTATACGAGGCGACAAGCGTAGATGATGCTTGCAGACTTTTAAAAGAACATCCGGGCTCACAGGTTATTGCCGGCGGAAGTGATGTTTTGGTACAGATAAGAGAAGGTAAGAGAGCGGGTAAGGAGCTTGTAAGTATCTATATGCTTGATGAGCTTAGAGGAATCTGCCTTGATGCCGATGAAAATATAAGAATAGGATCTTTGACAAGCTTCTCACATATTACAAAGAATCCTATTATACAAAAATACATCAATGTACTTGGTGAAGCTGTGGATCAGATAGGTGGACCGCAGATCAGAAATATAGGAACTATCGGCGGAAATACATGTAACGGTGTTACATCAGCCGACTCCGCATCTACACTTTTTGCATGGGATGCACAGGTTGAGATAGCCGGAGAAGGCTACAGAAGATTAGTACCTATAAATGAATTCTATATAAAGGCCGGTACAGTGGATTTAAAAGAGGGAGAGATACAGACAGCAATCATTATCCCGAAGAAGGCTTATGAAGGTTATAAAGGTCATTATATAAAGTATGCCATGAGAGAGGCTATGGATATCGCTACTACAGGATGTTCGGTAAATGTAAAACTCTCAGAGGATAAAAAGAGCTTTGAGGATGTAAGAATAGCTTACGGTGTAGCAGGCCCTATTCCTATGAGAGTTCCTTCAGCGGAAAACTTTATAAGAGGAAAAGAAGTTAATGAGGAGAATATAGAGGCTTTTGCGCAGAAAGTTTTGGAAGATATCAATCCTCGTGATTCATGGAGAGCAAGTAAAGCTTTCAGATGTCATATCGGTGTTGTTATGGCAAGAAAAGCTTGTGAAAAGGCTGTAAAGCAGGCAGGAGGTAAGGTCGATGACAGGACAGAGTTATAAATTAGTCAGTTGTACCATAAACGGCAAGAAATGTGAAAAAATGGTAGATGTAAGAAGTTCACTTACAGATATGCTCAGAAATGACTATAGACTTACTTCCGTAAAAAAAGGATGCGAAGTAGGAGAGTGCGGAGCATGTAATGTTCTTATAAACGGAGAGGCATTCAACTCATGTATCTACCTGGCAGTTTGGGCTGAGGGCAAGGATATTCTTACATTGGAAGGTCTTATGGGACCAAACGGTGAGATATCGGATTTGCAGCAGGCATTTATAGATGAGGCTGCTATCCAGTGCGGTTTTTGTACACCGGGATTTGTAATGTCGGCTACAGAGATTCTTAACAGCGGAAAACTCTATTCAAAAGAAGAACTCAGAAAGTTGCTCTCAGGACATCTTTGCAGATGTACAGGATATGAGAATATCCTTGTTGCAGTTGAAAAGACAATGAAAAAGAGACTTGGCATTGACTGATCGATAGGAGCTTGACTTTTGGAGGGAGTATGAACAAAGATAGTTTAAAGCGACTGATTGATGTGGCAAATGGGAAGAAAAAAGCTGATCTTGTACTAAAAAACGGATCTATAGTGGATGTCTGCAGCGGAAAAATATTTAAAGCGGACCTTGCTGTAGCGGAAGGTTATATTGCAGGATTTGGAGAATATGATGGTGAAGTTGAGGTGGATATAGAAGGGAAATATATCTCACCGGGCCTTATGGATGCACATATTCATATAGAGTCATCATACTGTACTCCTGAAGAATTCGGCAGAATGGTGGTACCTCACGGTACTACCACTGTCATAGCGGATCCTCATGAAATAGTGAATGTATGTGGTATAAAGGGTTTTCACTATATGCAGGAGGCTGCAAAAAACACCTGCCTTTCAGTTAAATATATGATGCCGTCCTGTGTACCTGCAACAAAGATGGAGGATGCGGGATATGTGATATCGGCTGAGGATATGGCAGATGATATAGTGTCAAAAGATGTTCCGGGACTCGGTGAGTTTATGGACTACAATGCAATCATTGAAAATGATGATATTGCACTTGATAAACTTGTTTTAGCAAAGAATCACGGAAAAATTGTAGACGGACACAGTCCGAATCTATGCGGTAAGGCACTGAATGCATATGCCTGTGCAGGAATTGACACGGATCATGAGTGCTCCACACTTGAAGAGATGGAAGACAGACTTGAAAGAGGCATCTATGTACAGCTAAGACAGGGATCAGCCTGTCACAATCTTGGCGCACTTATACCGGGTATAAATGAGTTTAATTTCAGAAGATGCTTATTATGTTCGGATGACAGACAACCGAAGACTATATTTGAGGACGGACATCTTGAATATCATCTGAAAACTTTGGTAAATGCCGGAATCTCACCTGTTATGGCTTTGGCAATGGCTACTGTGAATGTAAGTGATTGCTATGGACTCAAAGACAGGGGAATGATAGTACCGGGAAAGAGAGCGGATCTTGTGATTTTTGAAGATTTGAAAGATTTCAAAGTATCATCGGTATATATTCTCGGTGAGGAAGCGGCAAGAGACGGAGAGTATCTCAAGGAGTTAAAAAAGCATGATTTTACAGATGTATCAAACACTGTACATCTGGATAACTTCAAAAAGGAAATGCTACAAATGTGGCTAAAGTCTGATGAAGTTTATGCAATTGAAATGATTGCGGGAGGAGTGCTTTCAAAGAAAACAAAAATAAAGATAAAAAGAGATGAAAACGGTCTTTTTGTCTTTGATAAGAATATAGATGCCTGCAAATGTGCGGTTATAGAGAGGCATCACAATACAGGTAAGATTGGACTGGGAATAATAAAAGGTTATGGCATACAAAGCGGTGCCATAGCGGCATCTGTAGCACATGATTCACATAATATCATCTGTGTAGGTGTAAATGATGATGAGATGAATCTTGCTATTGAGAATGTAAAACAAAACGGTGGAGGTTTTGCGCTGGTAAAGGACGGAAAGGTGATTGAAAGCCTGTCTTTACCTGTAGCGGGACTTATGAGTGATTTAAGCGGTGAAGAGGTTTCAAAGAAACTTTTAAGTCTTCACAAAAAGGCTGTAGTTGAATTAGGGGTTAACGAAAGCCTTGAGCCTGTTATGTCACTCACATTTATGTCACTTATTGTTATTCCCGAGTTGAAACTCACTGCCCGAGGATTATTCGATATTTTTGAGAATAGGTTCATAGACATTGAGGCGGATTAGATTTTTAAAATATATTGAATGGCAGTGATATATATTTAAATCTTATGAATTAAAATTGACTTACAAGGAAACTAAAAAACTCCGGGCCGTTTTTTACCGGAGTATAATAAAAAAAAGGAGACTATATATGGAAAAGTTTTTTAAACTGAAAGAAAACGGAACCGATGTAAAAACCGAGATTATTGCCGGTATAACAACATTTATGACAATGGCATATATACTGGCGGTTAATCCGGATATCTTAAGTTATGCAGAGATGGACAGAGGTGCCGTATTTACAGCAACTGCAATAGCTTCATTTTTAGGTACCGCACTTATGGCGTTGTTTGCAAACTATCCTTTTGCACTTGCACCGGGTATGGGACTTAATGCATATTTTACTTATAGTGTAGTTTTAGGTAAGGGATATAGCTGGCAGACAGCTCTTACAGCGGTATTTGTAGAAGGTATTATTTTTATAGCACTCTCAGTTACAAATGTGCGTGAGGCTATCTTTAATGCGGTTCCAAAAAACTTAAAATCAGCTGTAAGTGTGGGTATCGGACTTTTTATCGCATTTATCGGACTTCAAAATGCTAAGATCGTTATAGGCGCTGGTAAAACACTTGTACAATTATTCTCACTTGGAGAATACAACAAGGTACATGGCGTTGAAGGTGTATTGGCTACAGGAAATGATGCAGGTATTACAGTTGTCATCGCTATCATAGGTGTTCTTATTACAGCATTCCTTGTTGTAAAAGAAGTAAAGGGAAATATCTTACTCGGCATATTGGCAACATGGGTTCTCGGTATAATCGCTCAGGTTACAGGTTTGTATGTTCCAAACCCTGCACTCGGTTTTTACAGTGTGTTACCTGATTTTTCAAACGGATTAAGCATACCGAGTATAGGACCGGTTTTATTTAAGCTTGAGTTCCACAAGATTGCAACATTGGAGTTTGTCGTAGTTATGTTTGCATTCTTATTCGTAGATATGTTTGATACTATCGGTACATTAATCGGTGTATCTACAAAGGCCGGAATGCTTGATAAAGACGGTAAGCTTCCAAATATCAAGGGTGCTTTACTTGCAGACGCTGTAGCTACTACAGCAGGTGCAATGCTTGGTACAACAACAGTTACAACATTCGTTGAGTCCGCTTCAGGTGTTTCAGAAGGTGGAAGAACAGGTCTTACAGCAATGACAACAGCAGTTCTTTTTGCTGCTTCACTGTTATTATCACCTATATTCCTTGCAATACCTTCTTTTGCGACAGCACCGGCACTTATAGTGGTAGGATTCTATATGTTCTCAAATGTTGTACATATTGATTTCTCAGATATGACAGAGGCTATTCCTTGCTATATCTGTATAGTTGCAATGCCGCTCTTCTACAGTATTTCAGAGGGTATTTCAATGGGAATTATATCTTACGTATTTATCAATGCTGTTACAGGAAGAGCTAAGAAGGTTACACCGCTTATGTATATACTTTCAATATTGTTTATATTGAAGTATATATTACTCTAGGTTTTACTTATATTTTCACTGCCTTGAATAGTTTTTAATAAATGAAGAGATATGGGGAGACTCGTATCTCTTTTTTAGTGAAAAATGGGGATTTAATAGAAAAGGGGGCTTTAATTTTTCAATCCTGAAAGTGTGGGATAAATATGCATATTAGTACTTTGTGCACAAATAAATACAATTTAAAATGTTTACTTTTAATAACAGCTTGGCAAGTGCCAGAAAGTAGAAACAGAATACAATAGAAGTATTGAAATTTATTTTCACAAATGGTAAGATACTTTCAGATGGAGGTAGTAAAAATGAATGACAGAATCAAAAACCTAAAAGGGAAACTGATTGTTTCATGCCAGGCGCTGGAAAATGAACCGTTACATTCAGACTTCATTATGGGGAGAATGGCTCTCGCGGCAAAGATGGGCGGAGCTTGCGGCATCAGAGCAAACACTGTTGTGGATATCAAGGAGATACAAAAACAGGTGGATTTGCCGATAATCGGAATAATTAAAAAAGATTATGATGACAGTGAGATTTATATCACACCTACAATGGACGAGGTAGATGCTTTGGTAGAAGCGGGAGTTGATATAATAGCACTGGATGCGACGAACAGACTCAGACCGAATAAGAAAAGCTTAAAGGAGTTCTTTGGAGAAGTTAGAGCAAAGTATCCGGATAAGCTGTTTATGGCGGATTGTTCTACAGAAGAGGAAGCAATCTTTGCGGATGAATTAGGTTTTGACTTCATCGGTACTACTATGGTCGGATATACAAAGGAGAGTGAAGGGCTAAGGATTGAGGAGAACGATTTTGAGATATTGAGAAATATCCTCGCTAAAGTAAAACATAAGGTAATAGCTGAGGGTAATATCAATACACCTGAGAAATGTAGGAGAGTAATAGAACTTGGAGCGTTCAGTGTGGTTGTAGGTTCAATTATTACCAGACCGCAACTTATAACAAAAGAATTTTCAAAGGCGCTTGAACAGGTTGTGTAAAGGAATAATCTTGAGTGTAAGACTCATTAAGGAGGAAATATGAAGAAATTATTGTTAACAGGTTTGACACTTACAGCGGCGGGTATGCTCGCGGCATGTGGAGGAGGAAAAGCGGCAGATCAAACAAGTGCAGCGGCTGATTCAAAGGCGGATACAAAGCAGGAGGGAGCAAGTGAAGCGGCAGGAGATACTGCCGAGGTATCACTTTGGACATATCCTGTAGGAAAATGGGGAGACTCTGCAACAGTTGACGGAATTATCAAAAAGTTCAATGAGAAGTATCCAAACATTAAGGTAACTGTAGAGTATCTTGACTATCAAAACGGTGATGACCAGATCAACACAGCTATAGAAGGAAAGCAGGCACCGGATATCGTACTTGAAGGACCTGAGAGACTTGTAGCAAACTGGGGTGCAAAGGGACTCATGGTTGATTTAAAGGATATGTTTGAGAAGGATGCGGCATCAGATATCTATGATCCTGTAAAGGCTGCATGTAAGAGTCCTACAGGTGAGTTTTATGAGTATCCTGCATTCATGGTTGCACATTGTATGGCTATAAACAAGACAATGTTTGAGAAGGCTGATGCATTACAGTATCTTGATTTGGATACACATACATGGACAACAGACAACTTCCTTAAGGCTGTTCAGGCGGTATATGATTCAGGACAGCAAAATGTAGGTGCTATCTACTGTGTTTCACAGGGTGGAGATCAGGGAACAAGAGCTTTGGTAAACAATCTTTACTCAGGTACATTTACAGATAAGGATCATACAAAGTATACAGTTGATTCTGAAGAGAACAAGAAAGCTTTACAGGCAATTGTCGATCAGGCAGGTTTAAACTTCGATCCGTCTATAGCAGGTGGTGATGAGATTACACTTTTCAGAAACGGTACTTTGGCAATGTCACTTTGCTGGAATGCATCACAGCAGACAAATTCAGATAACGGCCCTGCAGGAAAGACAAATGCAGGTGATGAGATTATACCTATGTTATTCCCAAGTGATGACGGCGTTACAGAGCTTTGCGGCGGTATCTGGGGATATGGAATCTTTGACAACGGAGATGCAGGTAAGATTGAAGCTGCAAAGACATTTATCGACTTCGTATGTAATGATGAGGCACAGGTTAAGGAAAGCGTTAAGGCTTCAGGATTCTTCCCTGTAAGACCTTCTGTAACAGGTGTATATGAGGGAACAGAGACAGCTGATGCAATGAAGCTTTTCGAAGAGAAGTTCATGCCTTCAATGGGTGACTACTATCAGGTAACAAAGGGATGGACTACAGCCCGTACAGAGTGGTGGAACATGCTTCAGAGAATAGGTGCAGGCGGCGATGTGGCAACAGAGGTCGCAACATTTACAACTAACGCAAACGCGGCAGCAGCTCAATAATAACAGTAGTAAAATACTGATCTTTAAAAAATAGTTAGGTGATCTAACATGTTATAAAATGTTGCTAGAGAGTTTCTTTAGCAACATTTTTTAGAAAGGGGAAACATGGCAAAGGGTGTTTATACAACTAGGTCAAAGGAATTGGTAAGAAGAGAAACCGCTTCAGCTTATATGTTTTTATTACCAAGCCTTGTATTCTTTATCGGTTTTGTAATAATACCGATGATTATATGTATATATACCAGCTTCTTTGATTCTACGATGGGCAAGGATGCTAAGGATGTATTTATCGGATTTGGAAATTATATAGAACTGTTTCAAGACGGAATTTTTCTAAAGGCACTTAAAAATACCTTTGTTATTGTTATCGTTTCAGTTCCTGTGGTTTGTATATTTTCATTGTGGGTTTCATCCGTAATATACAATCTAAATGATAAAGTGCTTTCAGTTTTCAGATGTATCTTTTATCTCCCTGTAGTCACCGGTTCGGTAGCCGTTACAGTGGTTTGGAAGTGGATGTACAATAATTATTACGGTATCTTCAATTATATCGGAAAAGGTACAGGTGTTTTAAAAACAAATATCAACTGGCTTGGAGACGAGAGATTTGCTCTGGCATGTATCATACTTATCCTGCTTACCACATCTGTAGGTCAGCCTATAGTATTATATGTATCCGCACTTGGAAATGTGGATAATTCATTGGTTGAGGCCGCACAGGTGGACGGAGCAAATGAGTTGCAATTATTCTGGAAAATCAAATGGCCGCAGATTATGCCTACAACATTATATATTCTTGTTATAACAACTATTAACAGTTTCCAGTGTTTCGCTCTTATACAGCTTTTAACATCAGGCGGACCGAATCATTCAACAGATACTGTAATGTATTATATCTATTATATGGCATTTAAGATGTTCAGATACGGATACGGAAATGCAATGGGCGTGGTACTTGCAATATTTATAGCGGTATTGTCTGCAATTCAGTTTAGAGTGGCAAAGGAGAGATAATATGAAAACTTCAAATACACTAAAAAAACTGTATACTGTTGTATCGATAATTGTACTGATAGCTTTGGCGTTTTGCTTTGTTTTTCCACTGTATTGGATAGTTACAGGTGCATTTAAAACACCTGTTTCAATAAATTCACCGGTACCTGATTGGATACCTAAGGAGCTGGTACTTGATAACTTTAAAAAGCTGTTCTCAAGACAGACGGCACCTATATTTGAATTGGGATTCATAAAGGGACCTATGGCGCCTGCGGCAGTAAGATGGATGATAAATACGGTATTTATGGCGGTTATGGCCATGGTACTTACATGCCTTACAGCATCTATGGCGGGATATGCACTTGCAAAAAAGAGATTTCACGGAAGAATTATACTTTTTACACTTATAGTATGTGCTATGGCATTGCCTAAGCAGGTTATTCTGATACCTCTTATCAGAGAGATGTCCGCACTTAAGCTTTATAACACTATATGGGCGGTTATACTTCCTACCGTAGGATGGCCTTTCGGTGTATTCCTTATGAAGCAGTTCTCCGAGGGTATACCTACAGAAATGCTTGAAGCTGCAAGAATTGACGGTGCAAGTGAATTTAAAACATTTACTGATATAGTTTTCCAGATGGTAAAGCCGGGAGTGGGTGCTTTGGCAATATTCACATTTATTAACAGCTGGAATGATTATTTCATGCAACTTATTATGCTAAGTTCTACTTCTAATTTGACAATTTCTCTCGGAATTGCTAAACTACAAGCAGAAAACTCGACAGATTTCGGACTTATAATGGCGGGAGCTACACTGGCCGCAGCACCTATACTGATAGTGTTTATTGCACTTCAAAAATACTTTACAAAAGGTATTACTCTGGGTGCTGTAAAGGGTTAGTAAGTAGCGGAAAGAGGGGAAAATGATATACGAAAAATCAGTGATTCCGATAATAGAATCAAAATATACGCTTTTTACAAATACTGAAAAAAAGATAGCGGATTATTTTTTACAATGTGATGCAAATATGGATATAAATATCCAGAATGTGGCCGAACAGCTCTATGTATCACAGGCATCTATTTCAAGATTTGCAAAAAAGTGCGGCTTTGTAGGTTTCAGAGAATTTATATTTGCCTACCTGGACAGTGCAAGAGTGAAAAAGCCGAACGGTAACAGCACTACACAAAATGTATTTAATACATATCAGGATCTTTTGAATAAGGCATATTCACTGCTTGATAACGATCAGGTACAAAGAATAGTGAAGATGCTTGTAAATTCAAAGAAGGTCATAGCTGTAGGTAAGGGAAGTTCAGGATATGCGGCAAGTGAAATGGAGAGCCGTTTTGTGAGAGTGGGACTTGATATAGACTCTCTTACGGATTCAGACAGAATAAGAATGCAGTCGGTATTTTTAAAAGACGGAGATACAGTGGTCGCATTCAGTATAAGCGGTAAGACTGAGGATATTATTTTCCTTTTAAAGCATGCACATGACAGAGGCAAGAAGACCGTATTTTTCACAGCGGCGGACAACCCTCATTTACATGAATTCTGTGATGAGGTTGTATTGGTGGCTTCACTTGAATATCTGGAGAACGGAAATCTTATTTCTCCACAGTTTCCGATGTTACTTGTACTTGACCTTATATACAGTGAGTACATAAATATCGATCCTGTTTTTAAGAGTGCAATCTTGGAGGATACCGTTACTACTTTAAATAAGAAAGAAGATGACAGAAGATTTTATCTGTCAAGACCGACCAGATAATTATTATATGAAAATTCGGTAAAGAGCTTGTATTATACTCGACAAAGTAATTTACAGGCTCTTTTGATATTATTTTCAATTTTACTGTATAAATATCCGCTTGAAAAAATATATTAAAAGCATTATAATGTCAATGCAAATGATAGAAGTAAATACAATGGCTACTTATATTCATTTTAAGAACGTGCATTTATTTCAGATTGTTTGCAGATAAAATAAAAATAGATATGTCAATTATCGGCATCTATTTGTGAAGGGATGATCTTAGTGGCTAAAGAAAACCGAAATACTACAGGAAGTAAGGCATCAAAAGGCAGTGAAAGTGCAAATAAGAAAAAGATGTCACCGCAGGAGTTCTTACAGAAACTGGAGGAACTTGTAAATAAGGGCATGGCTTCTGACATGAAACTTAATATAGGTGAGATAAATGATTTTTTTGCGGGTACGGAGCTGAATGCCGACAGCGTAGAGCAGATTTATTCTTACCTTGAGAACAAGGGTATTGAGATCAATGAAAACATCTCGGATGATATTAATATTGATATTGACAATATTGATAATATAGACAGTATTGTAGATGATGACTCACTACTCTTAGACGATGATGATGAGTTTGACAAGGACTCTGAAGAGGACATAGATCTCAGTGCGATTGACCTGCTTGAAGGTGTAGGTACTGAAGACCCTGTAAGAATGTATCTTAAAGAAATAGGTACTGTACCTCTCTTGACAGCAAATGAGGAGCTTGAATTGGCGAAAAGAAAACAGGATGGCGATGAATACGCAAAGCAGCGTCTTATAGAAGCTAACCTTCGTTTGGTTGTAAGTATTGCAAAGAGATATACAGGAAGAGGAATGAGTTTCCTTGACTTGGTACAGGAGGGTAATTTAGGCCTTATAAAAGGTGTAGAGAAGTTTGACTACACAAAGGGCTTTAAGCTTTCAACATATGCTACATGGTGGATCAGACAGTCTGTAACAAGAGCACTTGCAGATCAGGCAAGAACCATAAGAGTTCCGGTACATATGGTAGAGACCATAAACAAGATGAGCAAAATGCAAAGAAAACTTACTTTGGAACTGGGTTATGAGCCAAGTGTTACAGAACTTGCAAATGCACTTGATATGACTGAAGAAAAGGTCATGGAAATAATGCAGATTGCAAGAGAGCCGGCATCTTTGGAGACTCCTATAGGTGAGGAAGATGATTCAAACCTTGGAGATTTTGTTGCAGATGCAAATGTTTTGACACCTGAGGGAAATGTTGAATCGGTAATGCTCAGAGAGCATATCGATACATTGCTTGGTGACTTGAAAGAAAGAGAAAGACAGGTTATTGTGCTTAGATTCGGTCTTGAGGATGGACATCCTAGAACCTTGGAGGAAGTAGGAAAAGAGTTCAAGGTAACAAGAGAGAGAATAAGACAGATTGAGGCTAAGGCTTTGAGAAAGCTCAGAAATCCTGTCAGATCAAAGAGAATCAGGGACTTTTTGGCGTGATGAAGAGAAATTTACAAAAAGAATTGGAAGATATTATAAAGAAAGAGGAAGCTTTGGGCAATCGCCCAAGGCTTCTTCTTCATGCCTGCTGCGGACCGTGTTCATCATATTGTATGGAATATTTGGAAAAGCATTTTGATTTGACTGTGTTTTTTTACAATCCGAATATTGATGATACCAAGGAATATAAGCTCAGGGTGGAAGAAGCAAAGAGACTGATAGAAGAGATGGATTTTACTTCAGAGGTAAAATTCATCGAAGGAGATTATGATCCGAGCATTTTTCACAGCAGAATAAAGGGATATGAAAATGAAAAAGAGGGCGGAAAAAGATGTGATATCTGCTTTGAGCTAAGACTGCATGAGGCTGCAAAAGCGGCATCAGATTACGGTTTTGACTATTTTACAACTTCTCTTACCATTTCACCTATGAAGAATGCCGAAAAACTTTGTGAAATAGGCGAAGAGGTGGCTAAAGAATATAATGTAAAGTATTTGCCGAGCAATTTTAAGAAGAAAAACGGATATAAGAGATCTGTGGATTTGTCTAAGGAACATGAGCTTTACAGGCAGGATTATTGTGGATGCTCATTTTCAAAACGAGAGTCGATTGAAAGAGCCAAGGCAAGAGAGAATATCGTTTGACGATTGGTATACTTTGATTTATAATTAATAGGTAATGTTTATATCAATGATCAAAAGATCTTGAAATATGAAAGGAAGATTATTATGTTAAGTAGAAAAATTACTATCAAGAATCCTTCAGGTTTGCACCTACGTCCGGCAGGAGTTCTGTCACAGACAGCAATGAAGTTTAAATCAGATATAATAATTGAGTACGGTGAGAAGAAGATAGTTGCAAAGAGCGTGCTTAATGTTATGGCTGCAGGTATCAAGTCAGGTACAGAGGTAAATCTGATAGTTGAAGGTGATGACGAAGAGGAAGCAATGAAGACTTTGGTAGAGGCTATCGAGTCAGGCCTTGGTGAAAAATAATAAATAATTTTTCTATTTGTAACATATCATACTTGACAAATGCCTATATTTGGTGGTTAAATAATGCAATGTATTTTGTATTGTGCAAAATACGATGTTATAAAATGAGGTATAGATATGAAAGAAAGAAAAATCCGCCTTCTGTCGGTTGAAGACGCTAAGAACTTTGTTAAAGTTGCTACCGAGTGTGATTTTGATGTGGATTTATATGATAACAGTATTATGATTGACGCAAAATCTATTATAGGAGTGCTGAGCATGGATCTTAGACATGTTTTGACAGTCAGATATTCAGGCGAGAACGAAGAATTGGAAGCTTTTTTAGATGAACATATGAAGGGAATCGAAAAAATAGCTTAAGCATATTTATGATATATCATAAATGGTTTAAAATAAGCCGGCTTGACCGGTAGTTGTTTAACATACAGGCAGGTCTTTGACTTGCCTGTTTTTTCATATAGAAGAGACGGAAAGGTAATTATGAGAATAGGACATGGATATGATGTTCACAGACTTGTAGAAGGCAGAAAGCTTATAATAGGAGGAGTGGAGATAGAGCATACTCTGGGACTTCTCGGGCATTCGGATGCGGATGTACTTTTACATGCGATAATGGACTCTTTACTTGGAGCTGCAGGACTTGGAGATATAGGAAAACATTTTCCAGATACAAAAGCGGAATATAAGGATGTAAGCAGTGTTGTACTTTTGAAAAAAGTTGCTAATATACTTGACGAGAATGCATATATAATAGAAAATATAGATGCGACTGTTATTGCGCAAAAGCCTAAAATTGCTCCTCATATTGATAGGATGAAGGAAGTGATATGTGATACACTGAGTATATCACCGAGCCAATTGAATATAAAGGCAACCACTGAAGAGGGGCTTGGCTTTACAGGAAATGAAAGCGGTATATCTGCGCACAGTGTTTGTCTGTTGAATTCGGTAAGAGATGCTTTTTATGTATCTACAGATTCAAAGGATTGCACTGCCTGCAACGGATGCCCAAGTAAAGGATAAAAGGAATTTTATGAAGATTTTTAATACACTTTCTAAAAGGAAAGAAGAGTTTGTGCCTATTGAAGAGGGAAAAGTAAGAATGTATGTCTGCGGACCTACGGTCTACAATTTGATACATATCGGAAATGCCAGACCGATGATTTTCTTTGATACGGTAAGAAGATATTTTGAATACAGAGGATATGGTGTAAATTATGTTTCAAACTTTACGGATGTTGATGATAAGATAATCAATAAGGCGATAGAAGAGGGGGTTGATGCCTCTGTAATTTCCACAAGATATATAAATGAATGTAAGAAAGATATGGAGGCAATGAATGTGCTTCCAGCCACCAAGAATCCTCTGGCAACAGAAGAGATAGGCGGCATGGAGGAGATGATATCAACTCTTATCGAAAACGGCCATGCATATGTGGCAAAGGACGGTACGGTATATTTCAGAGTAAAAAGCTTTGACGGATACGGTAAGCTGTCACATAAGAATATTGATGAACTTCAGTCAGGATTCAGAGAGATTAAGGTAACGGGTGAGGACGGAAAGGAAGACAGCAATGACTTTGTTCTTTGGAAACCTAAAAAAGACGGAGAGCCTTACTGGGATTCACCATGGTCAAAGGGAAGACCGGGATGGCATATTGAGTGCTCCGTTATGAGTAAAAAATATCTTGGAGATCAGATAGATATACACGGAGGCGGTGAGGATCTTATCTTCCCTCATCATGAAAATGAGATAGCTCAGTCGGAGTCTGCAAGCGGAAAGAGCTTTGCAAATTATTGGATGCACAATGCGTTCTTAAATATTGACAATAAAAAGATGAGTAAGTCTTTAGGTAATTTCTTTACAGTAAGAGATATCAGTGAGAAGTACGATCTTCAGGTATTAAGATTTTTTATGCTCTCAGCACACTATAGAAGTCCACTCAACTTCTCTGCAGAGCTTATGGAAGCATCTAAGAACAGTTTGGAGAGAATTCTTACAGGAGTTGAGAATTTAAAGGATGTTCAAAAAAAGAATAATTCTTCACCAATTACAGATGCAGAGCTCTCAAATCTTGAGATGGCAAAGGTGTTAAAGGATAAGTTTGTAGCCGCAATGGACGATGATTTCAATACGGCTGATGCGATAAGTGCTATATTTGAGCTTATAAAGCTTTCAAATACTTCATTGAATGAAAACTCTACACTCGAGTATGCAAACGGACTTTTAAATATAATAGAGCCGCTTTGTGACGTACTTGGAATTATTACAGAAAGAAAGACGGAAATCCTTGACAGTGAAATAGAGGATCTGATAGAGCAGAGGACTCAGGCCAGAAAGAATAAGGATTTTGCACTTGCAGATAAGATCAGAAACGATCTTCTTGACAGAGGTATTGTACTTGAAGATACAAGAGAGGGAGTTAAATGGAAGAGATCTTAGATTATCTTCTGAAACCTTTTAATATAGAAAAAAGGGATGCAAAAGAGTTTTCTCCGCTGGTACTGGCTTATATAGGTGATGCGGTATATGAGCTTATAATAAGAAGCATTTTGGTATCCGGTGGAAACCGCCCGGTAAATAAACTTAATAAGGATGCCACTTCACTTGTAAAAGCGGGAGCACAGGCACAGATTATAAAACTTATAAATGACGAGTTAAGCGAGGAAGAGTTCACCATATTTAAAAGGGGCAGGAACTCTTCTCCGCATACCATGGCAAAGAATGCCAGTATGACTGATTATAAATATGCTACCGGGTTTGAAAGCCTTATAGGTTTTTTATATCTGGACAATCAGTTTGACAGAGCGCTTGAACTTGTCAAAACCGGTCTTGACAGATTTTTGGAAAATAATGATATTGGAGTAAAGAATATATGAATGAAAATGCCATTGAAGGCAGAAATGTGGTAATAGAGGCTTTCAGAAGCGGTAAAACTGTTGATAAATTATACTTGCAGGACGGTTTGAAGGACTATACTGTTTCTACAATATTAAGAGAAGCAAAAAAGCATGGTACATATGTAAATTTTGTGAGCAAAGACAGGCTTGACACAATGAGCGAGACCGGGAAGCATCAGGGAGTTATTGCAATAGTTGCGGCATATGAGTACGCAAGTGTTGAGGATATACTGGAAAAGGCAAGACAAAAAAATGAGCCGCCTTTTGTATTTATTTTAGACGGCATAGAGGATCCTCATAATTTGGGTGCAATCATAAGAACAGCCAATCTTAGCGGTGCTCATGGAGTGATTATACCTAAACACAGAGCCGTAGGGCTTACTGCTGTAGTGGCAAGAGCTTCTGCAGGAGCAATTAATTATACACCTGTTGCCAAAGTCACCAATATAAACAAAACTATGCAGGAGCTGAAAGATGCAGGAATGTGGTTTGTTTGTGCAGACATGGGCGGCGAAAAGATGTATAATATTGATTTGACGGGAAGTATCGGACTTGTAATAGGTAATGAGGGAGACGGAGTAAGTGAAAGTGTTAAGAAAAATTGCGATTTCATAGCTTCTATACCTATGAACGGTGATATTGATTCACTCAATGCATCTGTTGCCTGTGGTGTATTGGCTTATGAGATAGTCAGACAGAGGATTGCGAAAGGAGCAATATATGAAAAGTGATAAGAGAAAAGTTGTTCTTGTGGGATGCGGTATGGTCGGCATGAGCTATGCATATGCCATGTTAAACCAAAATGTTGTGGACGAGCTTGTTCTTATAGATGTAAATAAATTAAGAGCTGAGGGAGAAGCTATGGATTTGAATCATGGCTTGGCTTTTTCAGGCTCACATATGAGAATCTGGGCAGGAGATTACAGTGACTGTACAAATGCGGACATTGTCGTAATATGTGCAGGTGTAGCTCAGGCACCTGGAGAGAGCAGAAGAGATCTTTTAAAGAGAAATATGGAAGTGTTTAAATCCATTATCGATCCTATCACAGAGAGCGGTTTTAACGGAATATTCCTTGTGGCTACAAACCCTGTAGATATAATGACAGAGATCACATACAAGCTTTCAGGATTTAATCCAAGAAGAGTAATAGGTTCGGGCACCGCACTTGACTCTGCAAGACTCAGATATCTTCTCGGATCTTATATACAGGCAGATCCAAGAAGTGTGCATGCCTATGTTATAGGTGAACATGGTGATTCGGAGTTTGTGCCATGGTCAAATGCAATGCTTTCAACAAAGCCTATTACAGATCTTATAGCCGAATCAAAGGGTAAATTAAATATAGAAGAGCTTGACCGCATTGAGGAGGATGTAAGAACAGCAGCTTATAAGATAATAGAGGCTAAGAGAGCAACATACTACGGTATAGGAATGAGCCTTACAAGAATTACAAAGGCAATACTTGGTGATGAGAATTCAGTACTTACAGTATCGGCAAATCTGCGTGGTGAATATGGACAAAATGATGTATTCGTTGGAGTTCCATGTGTTATAAACAGCGCAGGAATTCAAAGAATACTTGAATTTTCTCTTACAGATGAAGAAAAGGCAAAGTTTGCAAAATCATGTGAGGAGCTTAGAGCTACGTATAAAGAGTTGGAAGAGAAATAAAAAAAACATCTTAGTTTCATTTGGAGGATAGACTTGAAAGATAAATATTATTCTATTGGAAGAGTATCTGAAATATGTAATATACCGATAAAGACTTTAAGATATTATGATAAGATAAATGTGATGGTTCCAAGTATCAGACAGGAAAACAATAATTACAGATATTATAGTCATGATCAAATGGTAAGGCTTTTTATCATAAAGAGGCTCAGATATTTGGGCTTTTCGCTGGAAGAGGTTAGAAATATATTAAAAGAAGATGATATTCAAAAGATAGAACTTATAGTGACAAAAAAACAAAACTCCATAAAAGATGAAATTATTGAGCTCAATAAAAAGTATGAAGAAGCTGCTACTTTAAATAATAAAATTAAATCTGCGCAAAGAATACTTGAAGACAGTAATAATTACAATGTAGAAAGTTCTTTTAAGCTTGAAAAGCAAAGAGAAGTATATGTATTTGGTAAAACTACCATGATGCAGTCTTATAAGAACGAAAAAGTCAGTCTGGAAAAATGGATAGATATTATAGAGTCTGCAAAAGAAAGGAATCTGAATATTCAGGGTGATATACTTGTATCCTATCATACTGAGATGTTTGGACAATTTATTCACAGAGATTGTGAGGTGGAGTTTTCCATTGTAGTTGAAAATGATATCAAGGATGCTGAAGTAAAGAAATTCGGAAACTTTCTTGCCGCCAATGCTATATATGTCGGCGATTACAGCGATATAGTGCATACATATATTTCTTTGAAAAGATGGATAGAAGAAAACGATCTGATGGTAGATGGACCTGTAACAGAAAGATTTATGCTTTCACCGGTGGATCTGCCTAATACAGATCAACATATAGTAAAAATAATAGTTCCGGTAAAACCGAGAAACTAATAATTGAATAAAGAGTATATTTATATACCGGTAAAAAGTCTCCCCTTAGGGGAGGCTTTTTTGTTTTACATAAATAAGGTTACAAAATTTTGAGATATACATAACTAACAAAAATACAAAGTTGATATTGTGTAAGATTACTTTCGAAAAATAGCAATATACACAAAAAAAGACTTATAGTTGCTTTTTGTTAAATTAATTATATGTAAATTTATGCTTTGAGTAATAAATTTATAGGAGACAAAAATGAAATACATATAAAATATATGTTAAATTCAGAAAAATTTAACTTGAATATACAATAGCTGTATATTCTAAGATAATAATTGAATAAAATAAGTTCTTAAACAAGTAATAGTTAATTATTTAACATTTTAAAATAAAATATGTAGGAAAGGAGGACAGTATGGCGGGATTTATTATATCAAATACCATATCAAACATAATTGTATGTGGTCTATGGACATATATATCAGCTATGTTTGCAGGTCCGCTGATAGCAACTTGGGTAGGCTTTGCAGGATGTACATCTTATTATGCAGCCGGTTGTGGTAAAAACGGTTTTATCAGATCTTTATGCAGTAATATGGCGGGAATCTTTATAGGATGTACCATAATTTGGCTATGTGTAAATGTAAATGGAAGTCTATGGTTTAACGGATTGATAACAGGAATTTTCAGTGGAGTTATCATTTATATCACTCATTGTGATTTGACCAGATTTGCAACTTGCACATTTATGGGCGGCTTCAGTGCATTTGCATCAGGTGGTAATTGGAAGATGCTTATTATTTGCTTTATCCTGGGAAATATCGTTGGGCTCGCATCAGATTATCTGGGAAGATTTATTTTAGCAAAGTTTTTCAAGAAGACCGATAAAAAAGACTGGGTCATAGCTAAATTTTTAGAGGATTAAGAATCAAAAAGTAAGGGGTTTTAATATGAGCAAAATTTTAAAATTGGCATATGGCATGGAGAAGTCGGAAGGCTTTAATTACAGACTTGCCATGGAGGAAGCATCCAGGTGTCTTCTATGTGAAGATGCACCTTGTTCTAAGGGATGTCCTGCAGGGACAGATCCGGCTAAGTTCATTCGCTCACTGAGATTTAAGAACATAAAAGGTGCTGCGGAAACAATAAGAGAAAATAATCCGTTAGGTGGTTCATGTGCTTGGGTATGTCCTTATGACAGAATGTGTGAAGAAGAGTGTAGCAGATGTGGAATAGATAAGCCGATTCAGATTGGTAAAATACAAAGATATCTGGTTGAAGAAGAGCAGGCTATGTCGGCAAAATTTGTCAGTGCGGGAAATAAAATCGGAAAAAAAGTTGCATTGATAGGTGCCGGACCTGCATCACTTGCTTGCGCAAGAGAGCTTGCACTTGCAGGAGTGGATACAACTGTTTTTGAAAAGCAGGCTAAGGCCGGTGGAGTTTTGAGATATGGTATTACACCTACAAGACTTCCCGACAGAGTTGTGGATTTTGATATAGAACTTATAAAAGAGCTGGGAGTAAAGTTTGAATTTAATAAGGAAATAAAATTTGAAGATATTCCTAAGCTAAAGAGTGAGTATGACGCCGTATTTGTCGGAGTCGGACTTTGGGATTCAAAGAAGGTTGCAGTAGAAGGAAGCGAGCTTAAGGGCGTTGAATCGGCTATTGATTTCTTGTTTAAAGCAAGAACCGGTGAGACAAAAGAGCTTCCGGAGAGAGTAATTGTAATCGGTGGTGGTGATGTAGCGATGGATTGTGCTACAACCGCAAGACAATTGGGTGCTGAGAAAACATGTATCTGCTATAGAAGAACTATAGAAGAAGCACCTGCAAATATTGAAGAGATTTCTTTTGTAAGAGATATGGGAATTCCTATTTATACAGGATTTGCGCCTGAAAAGATCTGTGGGGAAAACGGTCATGTAACGGCTCTTGTTGCAAAGGGAATGAAGGACGATAATGAGATGACACTTAAGGCAGATATGGTTATCTTTGCTATAGGCCAGGACCAGGTAGAGGATTATAAAGGACTTATGGCAGGTGATGGAGTATTCACCGGCGGTGACGCATTACATGGTGTCGGTATAACAGTGGTAGAGTCTGTTCATGAAGGAAAAGAAGCGGCTTACCAGATATTAGATTATATAAGGTGAGGAGATTAATATGGCTTTGAAAAAAGATTTATCAATAAATTTTTTGGGTGTTGATTGTGAGAATCCTTTTTTTCTATCTTCTTCACCTGTAGGCAGTAATTACGAGATGTGTGCTAAGGCACTGAGAGCCGGTTGGGGTGGTATTTTTTATAAAACAATAAGTGTTTTTATACCAAATGAATGTTCTCCAAGATTTGATATAGCTTCAAAAGAGGGAACACCTTGGACCGGATTTAAGAATATGGAGATGACTTCAGATAAGCCGAATGAAGTAAACTTTGAGTTTATTAGGCAACTAAAGAAGGATTTTCCGAATAAAGTAATAGTTTCAAGTATCATGGGCGCAACTGATGACGAGTGGGCAATACTTGCAAAAGAGTCTGAAAAGGCCGGAGCGGATATGATTGAGTGTAATTTCTCATGTCCACAGATGACATCATCCACTATGGGTTCTGATGTAGGACAAAATCCTGATTTGGTAAAACATTATTGTGAAGTGGCTTCTTCAAGTACTAAATTGCCGATAATAGCAAAGATGACACCGAATCTTGGAAATATGGAGATTCCTGCAAGAGCTGCTATAGAAGGCGGTGCAAAAGGAATAGCTGCAATCAATACAGTAAAATCTATTACAAATCTTGATATAAACTTAAGAACAGGAATGCCGGTTGTCAACGGAAAATCTGCAATATCAGGATATTCCGGAGCGGCGGTAAAACCTATTGCACTTAGATTTATATCGGATTTAATGCATGATCCTATTGTAAGTAAAGTTCCTATAACAGGAATGGGCGGTATAGAGACTTGGAGAGATTGTCTTGAATTCTTGATGTTAGGTGCATCAAATCTTCAGGTAACAACTGCAGTAATGCAATATGGATATAGAATTGTTGAAGATATGATAAGCGGTATGTCACATTATATGAATGATTACGGAATCAATAAACTTCAGGATATAGTGGGCACTGCTGTAGGAAATATTGTGGGAGCTGATGATTTGGACAGATCATATAAGATTCTGGTTCAGATTGATAAAGAAAAATGTGTCGGATGTGGAAGATGTTATGTATCATGCTTTGATGCGGCACATCAGGCTATTGAATATGACTATGCAACCAGAGTACCTACAATAAATGAA
Organism: Lachnoanaerobaculum sp. OBRC5-5; assembly: GCF_000296385.1. GTDB lineage: Bacteria > Bacillota > Clostridia > Lachnospirales > Lachnospiraceae > Lachnoanaerobaculum. Next base: position 1,396,690 of record NZ_JH815185.1, on the reverse strand, counting down.
GATAAATGTGTAGGATGTCATCTCTGCTTAAATGTTTGTCCGGTAATGCATTGTATACAGCCGGGTAAACTCGTTTATAAAGATAAGAATGATAATCATACCATAAATTTAAAGGAAACTAATAGTTATCTATAATATATCAGGGGGGTTGATCTATGTTAGATTTAATTATTAAGGGTGGAACTGTAGTTACGGCAACGGATATGTTCCCGTGTGACGTGGGTGTAAAAGACGGTAAGATTGTTGAGATGGGAATGAATCTTGACATGGATGCAAAGGAAGTAGTGGATGCTACAGGAAAGCTTGTGCTTCCGGGAGCATTGGATGTACATACTCATCTGGCTATGCCTTTCGGAGGAACAATATCTGCAGACAGTTACCTTTCAGGTACCAGAGCTGCAGCCTGTGGAGGTGTTACTACAATATTTGACTATCCGGTTCAGAGAAAAGGTGGCACTATTATGGATTTGGTAAATTCCAAAAAAGCCATTCTTGAAAAAGAAGCCTGTGTAGACTGGGCATCTCATTGTATAATTACAGACTTTAATGACGGTCAGATACTTGAAGAGATGGAAGAAGCCGTTAAAGAAGGTATTACTTCTTACAAATGCTTCATGGTATACAAAAAAGCCGGAATGATGGTAGATGACGGAATGTTTGCGACTTTGCTTCTCAGAGCGAAGGAACTTGGAGCATTGGTAAATGTTCATGCAGAGAATTCCGATATGATAGATTATTTTGAAGCTAAGTTTAAAAAAGAAGGAAACTTAAGTCCTTGGTATCACTATCTGGCACGTCAGGAGTTTGTTGAGGCTGAAGCCGACAGAAGAGCTTTGCATTGGTGTAAGCATTTGGATGCACCGCTATACATTGTTCATATGGCTGACAAGGAAGGCCTTGAGGCATGTATAGAAGGCAAGAAAGAGGGCGTACCTATTTATGTGGAGACCTGTCCACAGTACCTTGAGTTTACATGCGAGGTATATAAGAGAGAGGACGGAAGAAACTTTGTATGTTCACCTCCTATAAAGGGCGAGGAAAGCAGACAGGCTCTTTGGGAAGCTATAAAGAAAAATCAGGTTGATGTTGTTGCGACCGATCATTGTCCGTTCCAGAGTTATGAAAAGGATTGGGGAATTGACGACTTTACAAAGATTCCAAACGGATGTGCAGGTGTAGAAAATATGTATCCATATATGCTTGATGCAGCTAATTCAGGCAAAATCACTTTCTCACAGGCGGTAGCTCTTTGCTCAACAAATCCGGCAAGAATATTCGGATGTGATAAGAAGGGCGGAGTCAGAGTAGGGAATGATGCGGATATAGTTATTTATGACAGAGATAAGTATTTTACAATAAGTGTAAATAATATGCATTCCGACTATGACCATACCATATGGGAAGGAAAGAAGCTTCATGGATATCCTGTAAAGACATTTCTTAGAGGACAGCTTGTCTATGATAACGGAGATTTCGTAGGAAAGCCTGGAATGGGTAGATTCGTAAAGAGAGTACCTAGAAGTTAAAGTATTAATGATTGTATTTTACTGTCACTGCTTTATATATAGGTAGTGGCAGTACGATTTTAAATAATATGTTGTTTTAATAGGGGGTAATATGTATAAGTGTAGCGAAGATAGAATGGCAGATAAAATCAAGACCATGAGTCAGTTTGGTGATGCAGGACATGGCGGTATCACAAGATATTCTCTTTCAAAAGAAAATCTTATGGCAAGAGCTGAATTCAAAAGAAGAATGGAAGCTATAGGTGCAAAAATAAAGACCGATGATATGGCAAATATGTATGCAACATTAGAGGGCAGCGATCCTACATTACCTGCAATTGTTATGGCTTCACATTCCGATTCGGTTAGAAACGGTGGAAACTATGACGGTATTTTAGGTGTAATGGGAGCTATGGAGGTCTTGGAGTCTGTTGCAGAGCAAAAGATACCTCATAAGCACAATCTCGTAGCAATGATTTGGACAAATGAGGAAGGATCTTTATATCCACCGGCTATGATGTCATCAGGAGTTATCTGTAATGATTACTTACCTGAAGAGATTGGAAAGAAATTTAAGCATGAGGATATGCTTTCATCAACTTCAGTCCTTGATAAGAATAAGACATTTAAAGAGGCCCTTGAAGCAAGCGGCTATAAGGGAGATGTAGCAAACAGATTAAATCCTAAGGATTATAAGGCAATGTTCGAGCTTCATATTGAGCAGGGACCTATCCTTGAGGCTGCAAAGAATGATATCGGAATAGTTACCTGTGTTCTTGGAATGATAAACTACAGAATCAAAGCGTTCGGACAGTCAGATCATGCAGGAACAACTCCTATGCCATATAGAAAAGATGCATTATATGCAGCTGCAAAGCTTTTACAGTATCTTCATGATGAGCTTGATAAGCTTGATAAGGCACTAGTATATACCACAGGTGAGATAGTATGTCATCCAAATGTACATACAGTTATTCCTGATTTTGTAGAGTTCTCGATTGATGCAAGACATGAGGATCCTAAGGTTATAGAGCAGGTTGTTGAAGTAATAAAGAATATGCCGAAGGAAATAGTAGGCTGTACTACAGGTTATGAGAGGGCATGGTCACGAGACACAGTTTACTATGATGAGAAGCTGGTAGGTTATGTAACAGAAGCTGTAAATGAGCTCGGATATTCAAATCAGAGAATTAACTCAGGTGCAGGACATGATGCACAGTTTGTAAGCTATATGATGCCTACTACAATGATATTTGTACCTTCAAAGGACGGACACTCACATTGCGAAGAGGAGTTTACACCGGTTGAGCAGTGTACAAAGGGTGCCAGTGTACTTTTGAATGCAGTATTGAAGTGTGATGCTCAATAATATGATTTAAGTGTTGGGGTCAAATATTTTGGCCCCAACATTACAGTAGAACAGAGGTGTGAAATGAGTGTTAGAAAAGTAGCGGAATTAAATTACAATATGACAACTGCCGATGCAAATAATGTAGACGGAAAAATACCGTTTGGAAGACAGTTTGATTTTATCGGTGATGTTGAAACAGAGTTGATGATATTAAATGACGGTGATGAATCTTTGTGCCTTGGATATACAGATGTTGAACTGTATGAAGATGCGTATGTAGGTGATCAACTTAATTTTAGAGCAGAGATGCTAAAGGTGGGAAATACATCAAGAACCTGTAGAATAAGTACATATAAGGTTGCAACACCTGCTTACAGAATGGGTATCAAAGATGCAAATCCGGGAGATATGTATTATTTTGATCCTCCAAAATTGATTACTGAAGGTACTGTAGTACTTGTAGTAAAGAAAGAATTACAACGTGGAAATCAGCCAAGTGGTGAAGTTATTGACCCTTGGAGAGAACTTGATCTTTAATAAGGGGGTATTATGAGTACTGAAGTTACATTAAGATATAGAATGTCCGATAGAGATGTTTTCTACGGTGGAGGAGTTGTAAACGGTGCAAGGTCTATTACTTTGATGGAAGATACCGCAAACAGATTGATGACCAAGGTTTATGGAAATCAGAGCAGATGTGCAAAGGTAAGAAAAGTAAGATTGTTTGTGCCATGTTTTGCCAGAGATTATATGGAGTATAAGGCGAGACTTTTGGGTGAAGAAAACGGTAGAGCAATTATAGAAGTACGTTCTTTTAAGGTTGCGGTTATCCCTGAGGAGCCTGAGTTTGAAAGCTCTATAGATGTTTTGGAAGATCCTCCTCTTTCAACCGTATGTATTTTTGAATATATTATTCCGGAAAAAAAAGAGAAAAAGAAGGCAAAAGCGCTTGAGGGGTTGAAAGTTCTTGACCTTACACATGCATATAACGGTCCTTTCTGTACCGCACTTTTAGCAGACAACGGTGCTGAGGTTATAAAGATAGAGCCTCTTACAGGTGATCAGTCAAGATATTGGCCTCCAATGGATGACAATAGCGGTGAGAGCGGATTTTATGCATTTATAAACAGAAACAAAAAGGGAGTTACTCTTAACTTAAAGACTGAAAAAGGAAGAGAGATTTTCTATGACCTTGTCAGAGAGGCTGATGTGGTGGTAGAAAACTTCAGAGTCGGAGTAACAAAGAAATTACAAGTTGACTATGAGACATTAAAGAAGATAAATCCAAGGATAATTTATGCTTCAGGTAGCGGTTTTGGACAGTATGGACCTTTCTCAAACAGACCGTGCTATGATATCGTTGCACAGGCTTTGGGCGGTATGATAAATCTTACAGGTTATACAGATGCCCCTCCTGTAAAATGTGGTGTATCGGTAGCCGACAATGTTACCGGAATTTATCTTTGCGTCGGTGTACTTATGGCTCTTTACAGAAGAAATGTAACCGGTGAAGGTCAGCAGGTAGATGTGGCTATGGCAGATACTATATTCACATTGCTTGAAAATGCAATAATCTATACAACCCTTAAGGGAATTATACCTCAGAGACAGGGAAATATTGATGCTACAGTTTCACCATTCAATGTATATGAGGCGAAGGACGGATATATAGCGCTTGGAGTAGGTACAGATAAGCTGTTCAAGGTATTCTGTGATGTAATAGGCAGACCGGACCTTGTTACAAATGAAAAATTTGCAACCAATGATCTCAGAATTAAAAATTACAATGACGGTTTACATGAGATAATTGTGGATTGGGTAAAGCAAAGAGGTAAGGCAGAAGTAGAGAGTATGTTTGAAGAGGTAGGAATACCTTGCGGACAGATACTTGATATGAAGGAAGCGATAGAACATCCACATTTCAAGGCAAGAGAGATGATGGTACATGTTGAGCATCCTACTATCGGTGATATGTATATACAGGGTTGTCCTATAAAGCTTAGCGAAACACCGGGAAGCGTAGATGCTCCGGCACCGCTACTTGGACAACATAATAAAGAGGTTTACGGCTTTGATGATGAAACATTGAAACAATTAAAAGAAGAAGGCGTAATCTAGTGGAGGAAAAGAAATGGATTTTAATTTTTCCAAAGCACAGTTGATGCTGAAAAAAACTGTAGCCGACTTCAGTGAAAATGTGGTAAAACCAAGAGCTGAAGAAATAGACAGAAGCGGAAAATTTCCAAAAGATTTATTTTTGGAGATGACCAAGATGGGATTAACCGGTATAGGAACTGAAGAAAAATATGGAGGAAGCGGAGGCAGCGATATCGAAAAGATAATTGCTGTGGAAGAGATAGCAAAACATTGCGGTTCTACCGCTGCAACACTTTCAATACATACTATATTTGCTTCCGTACTGGAAAAGTTCGGTACTGAAGAACAAAAACAAAAGTATTTACCTGTAGTATGTGCAGGTGGTGAGTTGGGGGCATTTGCCCTCACCGAGCCGAATGCCGGATCTGATGCGGGAAGTGCAAGAACAACTGCAATATTTGATGAGAGTACACAAGAGTATGTTCTAAACGGTACAAAATGCTTTATAACAGGCGGAGGATTGGCAAAGTATGTATTGGTATTTGCTCTTACATCACCTGAATTAAAGACCAAGGGGCTTAGCTGTATACTTGTGGAGCGTGGAACTCCGGGATTTTCAATAGGTAAGATTGAAGATAAGATGGGACTGCACGGATCTGAAACGGCAGAACTCATATTTGATAATTGCAGAGTTCCTAAAGATAATCTTATCGGTCCTCTTGGAAAGGGCTTTAAGATTGCGATGACTGCACTTGACGGTGCAAGAATAGGAATTGCGGCACAGGCTGTTGGAATTGCGGCAGGTGCATTGGATGAAAGCGTAAAGTACACAAAGGAAAGAGTACAATTTGGCAGACCGATTTCTTCATTGCAGGGATTACAGTGGTATCTGGCGGAAATGGCTACAAAGGTTGAGTGTGCAAGATGGATGACATATAGAGCGGCAAGCCTTAAAGTAAGCGGTATGCCGTATACAAAAGAGGCTGCTATTGCAAAGTTTAATGCATCAAAGGTAGCCGTTGAAGTAACAGATAAGGCGTTACAGATACATGGAGGATATGGATATATGAGAGACTACCCATTAGAAAGAATGTATCGTGATGCAAAAATAACAGAAATATACGAAGGTACTTCAGAGATTCACAAGGTTGTTATAGCCAGAGAAGTGCTGAAATAGGGGGTATTATGAAAATCATTGTATGTATAAAGCAGGTGCCAAATACAAGTGAGGTCAAGATTAACCCTGAGACAAAAACACTTATCAGAGACGGAGTGGAGAGCATAATAAATCCTGATGATAAAAATGCCCTTGAAGCGGCATTAAGGTTAAAGGACGAAAAAGGTGCGCAGGTCGTTGTACTAAGTATGGGACCTATGCAGGCAAAAGAGGCTTTGCTTGAAGCTTTGGCTATGGGTGCGGACAGCGCTTATCTTATAAGTGACAGAAAATTCGGCGGATCCGATACTTGGGCTACAGCAACTATATTGGCGGCTGCTATAGAAAAAATCGGAGGTTATGACCTTATAATATGCGGTAGACAGGCTATAGACGGTGATACTGCACAGGTTGGACCTGAAATAGCGGAATTCCTTAATATTCCACAGGTGACATATGCCAAAGAGCTGAAACTAAAAGACGGTGCGGTAACAGTTAAGAGATATTGTGAATCAAAGGACTATGAATTTGAAGTTAAACTTCCTGCTCTTATTACAGCTATTAAGGAACTTAACACTGTGAGATATCCAAGTGTAAAGGGAATCTTCAAGGCTTATGAGAGCGATGAGGAGTTGGTAGAGGTGTTGACCTTTGATGATTTAAATGTAGATGAAACACAGATAGGTATTAAGGGTTCACCTACAAATGTACACCGCTCGTTTGTACCTGTTAAAGAAAAACATAGTGAGTTTATAGAAGGAAATACAGCTATGGAAAAGGCTAAACTTCTTTTAACAAAACTATACGAAAATAAATTGATACAGTCCGGAGGTGCCAAGTAGTGGAAAGAGCAAAGGTAAATCAAGACATTAATCTTAATGACTATAAAGATGTATGGGTACTTGCGGAATCTGTAAACGGTAAGATATTACCTATAACATTGGAACTTATGGGTGAGGGTAGAAAACTTGCAAATGAGCTTGGAAAGCAACTTGCAGTTATTGTACCCGGATATAACATCGAAGAGGCCGCAAAGGAGCTTATGGAGTATGATGTTGATACAGTATACTATGTAGAACATGAGCTTTTAAAAGACTTTTCAACATTGGGTTTTGTTGAAGTATTATCAAAAGAAGTAAAGAAAAGAAAACCTGAAGTGCTCTTAGTAGGGGCAACTTCAATCGGCAGGGACATAGGACCGAGACTTGCTGCAAGACTTGGAACAGGACTTACTGCAGATTGTACCGGACTCGAGGTAGATGCAGAAGATAAGAAGCTTCTTATGACAAGACCGGCTTTTGGCGGAAATATTATGGCGACTATTATATGTCCTAAAAACAGACCTCAAATGGCTACAGTCAGACCCGGGGTAATGGCAAGAGCCAAGAAAACAGGCAAGTCGGGTGCAATTTTCGAAAAAATTGTTCCTGAACTTAAAGGAGAGGATATAAGAACAAAACTGTTAGGAACAGTTGAGCATGACAAAGAAAGGGTAAATCTGACAGATGCCAAGATTATAGTATCCGGAGGAAGAGGTATCAAAAATAAGGACGGTTTTGCTTTGATTGAAAGTCTGGCTAAAGCTTTGGGAGGTGAAGTCGGTTCATCACGTGCCTGTGTTGATGCAGGATGGATAGACTCATCTCACCAGGTTGGACAGACAGGAACGACTGTCAGACCTGATTTATATATTGCTTGCGGTATATCGGGAGCTATACAGCATTTGGCAGGAATGAGTGAGTCAAAGTATATTGTTGCAATAAACACAGATAAAAATGCACCTATATTTGATATTTGTGATTATGGCATTGTAGGCGATTTAAAAGAAATCATACCGGCTCTTGTTTCAAGTATAGAATCGGGAGAGTTTACATTATAGTCGATTGTTGGTAATTTTGAATATGGGGTGGCTGATGCTGCCCCTGATTTTGTTTATTTAAGGTTTGAAAAATTAAGGAGGAGATATGGAAGAAGTACGTGTGAAAAATAAAATGGAGGTGGAACCGATAAAATCTCTAATTTTAAAGATGTCCATACCGCCTCTTATTTCTATGTGCATGCAATACTCTTACAATCTTTTGGATTGTATATTTGTATCATGTGTCAGCGAGAAATCATTAAGCGCTGTATCAATAATTTTCCCTATTACTACACTTTATATTGCTATAGCTATTTGGATTGGAGTAGGAGTAAGTGTGCTTGTAGCAAAGTATTTGGGTGAAAAAGAGGAGGAAAAAGCAAATACTATAGTGGCAAACGGTATTGTAGTATCATTTGTAGTTAGTAGCCTGGTAACTTTCATAACAATGAATATTATTAAGGGATTTATACTTTCATTTACAAGTGATCCGGAAACTGTTGATTTGGCAATGGCATATATGGATATATGTGTATTTATGGCAATTCCATGCGCAGTACATATTTGTATACAAAAAGTATTACAGGGAGCAGGAAATATGCTGGCTCCCATGTGCTTCCAGATAGCAGGTGTTTTAACAAATTTGATATTCGATCCGATACTTATCTTCGGATATTTCGGATTTAAACCGATGGGAGTAAGAGGTGCGGCGATTGCCACTGTTATGGGATATACTGTGTCTACAATACTTGCATTTTTGGTGCTTATATTCCAAAAACAAAAGGTCGAGCTTGGTTTAAAATATTTCAGAATACATTTAAAACATGTAAGAGATATATTCGTGGTGGGATTTCCGTCTTTTATTATGAATGTGCTTGGAGCCGCTATGGTATATAATACCAATCTTTTCTTAAAACAATACTCTGAGCTTGCTATAGCCTTTTTTGGAGCGTATTTTAAGATACAGCAGATGGTTATAATGACACTGAACGGACTTATACAGGGATGTATACCTGTAATGAGTTATAATTACGGAGCGGCGAGAGAAGACAGGTTGAAGGAGAGCTTAAGGATAGGAACAATTGTGGCAATAATACTTACATCAATAAGTATAGTACTGCTCTGGGTATTTACAAAAAACATATTGATGACTTTCAATACTCCTGATGAAGTTCTTGAGTTTGGAATTTTCGGTATCAGAGTAATGAGTTTAAGCTATGTATTTGTTGGAATTACCACAATGATTGCATCATATATGCAGTCCACAAAGAATGTGGGGAAAAGCATATTAATAAATCTTTGCAGACAGCTTTTGGTATTGATTCCGGTAATGTTTATCGGATCAAAGACTTTCGGTTTGAAGGGAATATGGAGCGCTTTTTTGGTAACTGAGTTGATTTGTGTTGTATTCAGCTTTGTACTATATAAAAATACATAAATATGATTAATTTCCTGTATATTTAGAAAACAATATGTTATAATTTGGTTAGTGAAACCTAACTAAATTAGCTATAGTTTTATATACAGGAGGATTATTATGGCGGAAAAAGGACATGAATTCCTGGCAAGAATTGGTAAGACAAGGCTTAGACCGGGAGGAATAGAGGCAACTAACTGGCTGCTTGAAAAGGCTGATATTAAGGAGGACTCAAAAGTTCTTGAGGTTGCCTGCAATATGGGGACTACTTTAGTTCATATAGCAAAAAAATATGGATGTGATATTGTGGGGGTGGATCTTGATGAGAAGGCAATTGAAAAGGCTGATAAGAAAATAAAAGATAATGGATTGGAGAACAAAGTAAAAGCCATATATGGAAATGCATTTGATCTGCCTTTTGAAGATGAGAGCTTTGATGTGGTAATTAATGAAGCGATGCTTACAATGCTTTTGGGAGATCAAAAGGAAAAAGCTTTAAGAGAGTATTATAGGGTATTAAAACCGGGTGGTATGGTAGTAACTCAGGATGTGGTTTTAATTACAGATAATAATAATGAAAGGGCGAAGGAGCTTCGAATAGGACTTAGCAGAGCTATAAATGTAAATGTTGAACCTCTTTTGAGCGATGGTTGGGAATCCTGCTTTGAAAGGGTCGGATTTAAAGTGGAAAGTAAAACAGGCCCTATGACACTTATGAGTATTCCGGGAATGATGAAAGATGAGGGAATATTCGAGGCATTAAGTATTATAAAAACAGGATTACAGGAATTTAATAAAGAATATTTTCAGAGAATGCGCTCTTTTATGATGGATAATAAAAGGGAACTTGGGTATATCTGTTTTGCAGGAAGAAAAGAGTAAACAATAAAAAATTACTTGCAAATATTGCGCTCATATGCTAATATTGTCAAGTAATGAGCCGGTGTGGCGGAATGGCAGACGCGACAGACTCAAAATCTGTTATTCGAAAGGGTGTGCGAGTTCGAGTCTCGCCACCGGCATTAAACTGTATGAGGAATTCATGCAGTTTTTTTAATGCAAAAATATTTTACATTAAAAATCTTCCTATTAAATGGAAAAGTAAGTCTTTTTATGCTAGAATACATCAAAGAATTTTTATAAGACTTTTATAAAGGTGGTAATATGGATTATAGTAAAGAAGCTTTAAAATTACACGAGGAAAACGGCGGTAAAATTGCTGTTGTAAGTAAAATAAAAATAAATAACAGAGATGATTTGAGTACTGCATACACTCCCGGAGTAGCGGAACCTTGTAGAGAGATTGCAAAGGATCCTGAAAATGTGTGGAAGTATACTGCAAAGAAAAATCTTGTGGCGGTAGTTTCAGACGGAACGGCTGTGCTCGGACTTGGAGATATAGGCCCGAAGGCCGCAATGCCTGTAATGGAGGGTAAGGCTATACTTTTTAAAGAGTTCGGTGATGTGGACGCTTTTCCTATATGTGTAGATACAAAGGATACGGAGGAGATAATAAAGACTGTAAAGAATATTGCGCCATGCTTCGGTGGAATAAACTTGGAAGATATTGCATCACCGAAATGCTTTGAAATAGAAGAAAGACTTGAGAAAGAACTTGAGATACCTGTATTTCATGATGACCAGCATGGTACCGCAATAGTTGTTACAGCGGCACTTATCAATGCTCTCAAACTTGTAAAAAAGGAAATGTCTGAAATAAAAGTTGTGCTGAACGGACCGGGAAGCGCCGGTACTGCAATTATAAAAATGCTATTGGAATCGGGTGTGAAGGATATAACGGCTTGTGATGAGTTCGGTATACTGTATAAGACCAGACCTCAGGGTATAAAAGATCATAAGGAGTGGCTGTGTACAGTTACCAATCTTAACGATATGAGAGGAAACTTATCAGATGCTCTTGTAGGTGCGGATGTTTTTATAGGAGTTTCTGTAGCAAATATCCTTACCGAGGATATGATAAAGACAATGGCTGACAAGCCGATAGTCTTTGCCATGGCAAATCCGAACCCTGAGATTTCATATGACGAAGCAATAAAAGCCGGTGTAGCTGTAATGGGAACCGGAAGAAGTGACAGACCGAATCAGATAAACAATGTACTTGCTTTCCCGGGTATATTCAGAGGGGCACTTAATGCAGGCGCAAGAGATATTAATTATGATATGAAAAAGGCTGCGGCAAAGGCTATTGCGGAGTATATAAAGCCCGAGGATCTTAATGCGGAAAATATTATACCTTCCGCACTTGATAAGTCGGTGGCGCAGGCTGTAGCCAAGGCGGTAGAAAAAGCTGCTATAGATAGCGGTGCTGTCAGAAAGTAGGATACAGTTATGGAAGATATAAAAGAGATATTTTTATTTTCATATAATGAATTGAAAAAGGTAAAGACAATTACGACAGTTGCAATGTTTGTGGCTCTGTCAATTATACTTGGTGCTTTTACCGTTCAAATAGGAAATTTCCTGAAAATCGGTTTTTCCTCATTGACTACCGTAAGTATAGGATATTTGTTCGGACCGATAGTCGGAAGTATATTCGGTGCAATTACCGATATTGTAAAATATATGATAAAACCTACCGGACCTTTCTTTCCGGGATTTACATTTAATGCTGTCATAGCAGGCCTTATATATGGAAGTCTTCTATATAAAAAGCCTGTTTCGATAACAAGGATATTGGTAGCTGAAGTTTTGGTAAGCTTTTTATGTAATATATTGCTTGGTACACTTTGGCTCAATATATTATACGGAAAAGCCTTCCTTGCTATTTTGCCTATGAGAGTGGTAAAAAACATGATTTTACTTCCTATAAACAGTTTTATGGCATTTGCTATATTAAAGTTTATGGAGCAGCATAACTTAAGAAAAAACTTCGATTAGAAGTATTAAAATATAACTCACGAAAATACTATAAAAGCTGTGAAATAAAAATAATTTTAAAAAAGTGCTTGCAATCGGTTTTTGTTTGTGCTATCCTAGTATGGCTGTGACATTGATAGCTAAGAAGCATAGGTTGCCGTTTACGGGTTTTATGTGGAGCGAAGGTCATGTTGCAAAAACTGGCGACAAGTCACTGTACAAACAGCATCTCATATTGAGTATTTTCGTGGGTTAGTCACTATGACACGCACGGAAGAGTGTACAGTCACCACTTGTCAATTTCTTTTATAAAGATTGAAAAGGAGGCGGCTTTTTTTATGGCAAATCAGGTAATGAGAATCACATTAAAAGCTTATGATCATCAATTAGTTGACAGCTGTGCTGCAAGAATTGTTGATACTGTAAAGAAGACAGGAGCAGCTGTTTCAGGACCTGTTCCACTACCAACAAAGAAGGAAGTGGTTACTATCCTTAGAGCTGTACATAAGTACAAAGACTCTCGTGAGCAGTTCGAGCAGAGAACTCACAAGAGACTGATTGATGTCATTGCACCATCACAGAAGACTGTTGATGCACTTTCCAGATTGGAAATGCCAGCAGGTGTGAACATAGACATCAAAATGAAGAGTAGATAATCCGCTAAATAGCGTTAATCCTGCTCTAGGATGAGCACAGAGTGCTCCGCTGTAGAATAAACCAGGAGGTATATTAATGAAGAAGGCAATACTTGCTAGAAAAGTCGGTATGACACAGATTTTCGATGAGAACGGTGTGTTAATACCTGTAACAGTTCTTCTTGCAGGACCATGTGTTGTTACACAGGTTAAGACAGAGGAAAATGACGGATACAATTCAGTTCAGGTTGCATATGGACAGATCCGTACAAAGTTGGTTAATAAGGCTAAGGCAGGTCACCTTGCTAAGGCAGGAGTTGAGAAGGCTGTTGTAGAGAACGGTGATAAGAAGAGAGAAGTTTTTGCTGCCGGAAGATTTATCAGAGAGTTCAAGTTTGAGAACGCATCAGAGTATGCTCCAAAGGCTGAAATCAAAGCAGATATCTTCGCTGCAGGAGATAAGGTTGATGCAACTGCTATCTCAAAGGGTAAAGGATTCCAGGGTGCTATTAAGCGTCATGGACAGTCAAGAGGACCTATGAGTCACGGTTCCAAGTTCCACCGTCATCAGGGTTCAAACGGTTCATCTTCAGATCCAAGCCATGTATTTAAGGGCAAAGGAATGCCTGGACATATGGGCGCAAAGAAGGTAACTACACAGAATCTTGAAATCGTAAGAGTTGATGCAGATAAGAACCTTATCCTTGTAAAGGGTTCAATGCCGGGTTCAAAGAAGGCTCTAATAACATTAAAAGAAACTGTTAAGAAGAAATAACTAACAGAAAGGAGGAACACAAATGGCTAATATATCAGTATTTAATATTGAAGGAAAAGAAGTAGGTAGTATAGAATTAAATGATGCTGTGTTCGGAGTTAATGTTAACGAGCATTTAGTTCATATGGCAGTTGTTGCACAGTTGGCAAACAAGCGTCAGGGAACACAAAAGGCAAAGACCCGTTCCGAAGTTAGTGGTGGCGGAAGAAAGCCTTGGAAGCAAAAAGGTACAGGACATGCACGTCAGGGTTCAACAAGATCACCTCAGTGGAAGGGTGGCGGTGTTGTATTCGCACCTACTCCAAGAGATTATACAATCAACTTAAATAAAAAAGAAAAGAGAATTGCTCTTAAGAGTGCTCTTACAAGCAGAGTTCTTGAGAACAAGTTCATCGTTGTTGATGATTTCGCAATGAGCGAGATTAAGACAAAGAAAATGCAGCAGACTTTAAATAACTTAAATGTTAAGAAGGCGCTTGTTGTATGTGCTGAGAATGAGAAGAACACTGTACTTTCTGTTAGAAATATTTACGGTGTTAAGGCTGCTTCACCTAAGACTATCAATGTATATGATATCTTAAAGTACAATACAGTAGTTGCTTCAAAGGACGCTGTTAAGACTATAGAGGAGGTATATGCGTAATGGCAAATATTCAATACTATGACGTAATACTTAAGCCGGTTATTACAGAGAAGAGCATGCTCGGCATGACAGATAAGAAATATACTTTCCTTGTACATCCTGACTCAAACAAGACAATGATCAAAGAAGCGGTTGAGAAGATGTTTGACGGCGTTAAGGTTTCAAAAGTAAATACTATGAACCAGGATGGAAAGACAAGAAGAAGAGGAATGACAACAGGTAAGACTGCAAAAGTTAAGAAGGCTATTGTATGGCTTACAGAGGATAGCAAAGAGATCGAGTTGTTCCAGGGCTTATAAAGCAACAAAAGTTGCTTTCCCGAAATTGATTCGGGATATATTATACGGCATCCTGCCGTGATAAAGTGCGTAGCACAAGAAGGAGAAAAAAATGGGAATAAAGAAATATAGTCCATATACACCGTCAAGAAGAAACATGACAGGTTTGGACTTTAGCGTAATCACAAAGAGTACTCCTGAGAAGTCATTATTGGCACCAATTAAGAAGAACTCAGGAAGAAACAATCAGGGTAAAATAACAGTTAGACATCGCGGTGGCGGTGCAAAGAGAAAATACAGAATCATCGACTTTAAGAGAAACTCTAAAGACGGAGTTCCTGCAAAAGTTGTTGCTATAGAGTATGATCCGAACAGAACGGCTAACATTGCACTTATTGCATATGTAGACGGTGCTAAGGCTTATATACTTGCTCCTGAAGGACTTCAGGTCGGAGCTACAATCGTTAGCGGTTCAGGTGCAGAGGCAAGAGTTGGAAACTGTTTACCACTTGCAGAGATTCCTGTAGGTGCACAGATTCACAATATCGAGCTTTATCCGGGAAAGGGCGGACAGCTTGTTCGTTCAGCAGGAAATGTTGCACAGCTTATGGCAAAAGAAGGCAAGTATGCAACTCTTCGTCTTCCTTCAGGTGAGATGAGAATGGTTCCAATCATTTGTAGAGCTACTATCGGTGTTGTTGGAAACGGTGAGCATTCACTTGTTAAGCTTGGTAAGGCCGGAAGAAAGCGTCACATGGGTATAAGACCTACAGTTCGTGGTTCTGTTATGAACCCTAATGACCATCCACACGGTGGTGGTGAAGGTAAAACCGGAATCGGTCGTCCGGGTCCATCTACTCCTTGGGGCAAGCCGGCTCTTGGTCTTAAGACTAGAAATAAGAAGAAACAGTCTAATAAGTTGATCATCAGAAGAAGAGATGGTAAGGCCGCTACTAAATAAAGGAGGAAAGATAAATGTCACGTTCACTTAAAAAAGGACCATTTGCAGATGCAAGTTTATTAAAGAAAGTTGATGCAATGAATCAGACCGGCGACAAGAGTGTCATCAAGACATGGTCACGCCGTTCAACAATCTTCCCACAGATGGTAGGTCATACTATTGCTGTTCATGATGGAAGAAAGCATGTTCCGGTATATGTTACCGAGGATATGGTAGGACATAAGCTTGGTGAGTTCGTTGCAACAAGAACTTACAAAGGACATAAAGCTGACGATAAGAAAGCTTCAAGATAAGAGAGGGTTGAAAGGAGGTTTTTTAAATGGCAAAAGGACATAGATCCCAGATTAAAAGAGAAAGAAATGCAGTTAAGGACACCAGACCATCAGCTAAGCTCTCATATGCCAGAGTACCTGTTCAGAAAGCATGTTTCGTGCTTGATGCAATCAGAGGAAAGAATGTTGGTGAGGCTTTGGGTATTCTTATGTATAGCCCAAGATATGCGTCAAGTGTTATCAAGAAATTGGTAGAGTCTGCAGTAGCTAATGCTGAGAACAATAATAATTTAGATCCTTCTAAATTATATATTGCAGAGTGTTATGCAAGTGACGGCCCTATAATGAAGAGAATTAAGCCAAGAGCACAGGGTAGAGCTTATCGTATCGAGAAGAGAATGAGCCATATCACAGTGGTCTTAGATGAAAGATAGGAGGAGACGCGAAAATGGGACAGAAAGTTAATCCACATGGACTTAGAGTCGGTGTTATAAAAGACTGGAGCTCCAGATGGTACGCTGATAAGGATTTCGCTGATTGTTTAGTAGAAGACTACAATATCAGAAAGTTCTTAAAGAACAAGCTTTATTCAGCAAGCGTATCAGATATTGAAATCGAGCGTGCTTCAGACAGAGTTAGAATAATACTTCATACTGCAAGACCGGGTGTTGTTATCGGTAAGCAGGGTGCAGAAGTTGAGAAATTAAAGAAGGAAGTATCAAAGTTTACAGATAAGAAAGTATTCATTGATATCAAAGAAATCAAGAGACCTGATAGAGATGCACAGCTTGTAGCTGAGAGCATTGCGTCACAGCTTGAGAACCGTATTTCATTCCGTAGAGCAATGAAGTCAACAATGTCAAGAAGTATGAAGGCAGGAGTACTTGGTATCAAGGCAAGCTGTTCAGGACGTCTTGGCGGTGCCGACATGGCTCGTACAGAGTTCTATTCAGAGGGTACAATTCCTCTTCAGACATTAAGAGCTGATATTCAGTACGGTTTTGCAGAGGCAAACACAACATACGGTAAAGTCGGTGTTAAGGTTTGGATATATACAGGTGAGGTGCTTCCTCAGAGAAAAACACAGGAAGGGAGCGTAAAATAATATGTTAATGCCTAAGAGAGTAAAGCGTAGAAAACAGTTCAGAGGTTCTATGGCAGGTAAGGCCTTAAGAGGCAATAAGATTACTTATGGTGAGTATGGTTTAGTATCCCTTGATCCTTGTTGGATAAAGTCAAACCAGATAGAGGCTGCCAGAGTTGCTATGACTCGTTATATCAAGCGTGGTGGTAAAGTTTGGATAAAGATTTTCCCTGATAAGCCTGTTACAGCAAAACCTGCTGAGACTCGAATGGGTTCAGGTAAGGGATCTACAGAATATTGGGTAGCTGTTGTAAAGCCGGGTCGTGTATTATTTGAGATCGCAGGCGTACCTGAAGAGGTTGCCAGAGAGGCTCTTCGTCTTGCAATGCATAAGCTTCCTTGCAGATGTAAGATAGTTTCAAAGGCTGATTTGGAAGGCGGTGAAGCAAGTGAAAACTAAGAATTATGTAAACGAATTAAAGTCAAAAAGCTTAGAACAGTTAAATGAGGAATTGGTTTCCGCAAAGAAGGAACTTTTCAACCTTAGATTCCAAAATGCAACCAGCCAGTTGGATAACACTTCAAGAATTAAGGAAGTTCGTAGAAACATTGCCAGAATTCAGACAGTTATCACTGAGAATGCAAAATTGGCATAAAGATAAAGGAGATAAACCGTGGAGAGAAATCTTAGAAAAACCCGTATCGGCAAGGTTGTTAGCGATAAGATGGATAAGACAATCACTGTTGCAATCGAAGACCATGTAAAGCATCCACTTTATGGCAAGATTGTAAAGAAGACTGTTAAGTTCAAAGCACATGATGAAAAGAATGAATGTAACATTGGCGATACTGTAAAGATTATGGAGACAAGACCTCTTTCAAAAGATAAGAGATGGAGACTTGTACAGATAATTGAGAAGGCAAAATAATTTAGGTAGGAAGGAGTATCCGGCATGATTCAGCAGGAAACAAGATTGAAGGTAGCCGATAACACCGGAGCAAAGGAATTGCTTACAATTCGTGTTATGGGTGGTTCAACTAGAAGATATGCTCATATCGGCGATATAATCGTCGCTACCGTTAAAGATGCAACACCAGGCGGTGTTGTAAAGAAAGGTGATGTTGTTAAGGCTGTTGTAGTAAGATCAGTCAATAGCACACGCCGTAAAGACGGTTCATACATCAGATTCGATGAAAACGCAGCAGTTATAATCAAGGATGACAAGACTCCAAGAGGTACTCGTATCTTTGGACCGGTTGCAAGAGAACTTCGTGAGAAGCATTTCATGAAGATTGTATCTCTCGCACCTGAAGTATTATAAGGAGGTCTAGCGTGCATAAAATCAAAAGAGACGATATGGTTAAGATCATATCTGGAAAAGATAGAGGCAAGACAGGTAAAGTATTAAAGGTTGATACTAAGAAGAACAGAGTAGTAGTTGAAGGCTGTAATATGATTACAAAGCATACAAAACCAAGTATGGCTAACCAAAACGGTGGAATCGTAAATACAGAGGGAACTATTGATATATCAAATGTAATGTTAGTTGTTGACGGTAAGGCTACAAGAGTCGGTTTTGAAGTAAAAGACGGCAAGAAGGTTCGTGTAGCTAAGAAGACCGGCAAGGCTATCGACTAATTGGAAAGGAGGAAAACATGACAAGATTAAGGGAAACATATGAGAACGAAATCGTTGCAAAGATGATTGAGAAGTTTGGCTATAAGAATCCTATGCAGGTACCAAAGCTTGATAAGATCGTTATCAACATGGCTGTTGGTGAAGCAAAAGATAATGCAAAAGTATTAGATGCTGCAGTTAGAGATCTTGAAATTATCTCCGGACAAAAGGCGGTAGTTACAAAGGCAAAGAAATCAGTTGCTAACTTTAAACTTAGAGAGGGTATGCCTATAGGTTGTAAGGTAACTCTTCGTGGTTCAAAGATGTATGAGTTTGCTGACAGACTTATAAATCTTGCTCTTCCTAGAGTGCGTGACTTTAGAGGTGTAAATCCTAATGCATTTGATGGCAGAGGAAATTATGCTCTTGGAGTTAAGGAACAGCTTATCTTCCCTGAGATAGAGTATGATAAGATTGATAAAGTGCGTGGTATGGATGTTATATTCGTTACTACAGCAAACACAGATGAAGAAGCTAGAGAACTTTTGACATTATTCAATATGCCATTTTTCAAATAATTTAGGAGGAAGATTTCATGGCAAAGACTTCAATGAAGATTAAGCAGGCTAGACCGGCAAAATTCTCTACAAGAGAATACAGCAGATGTAAAATCTGCGGTCGTCCACATGCTTATCTTAAAAAGTATGGTATCTGTAGAATTTGCTTCCGTGAATTGGCTTATAAGGGTCAAATCCCGGGAGTTAAGAAAGCCAGCTGGTAGGCATTGAACACTTAACGAACGCAAGCAAAGCGAAGCGTGAGTTTAGTGTGAAAGCCCGTCCCGAGACATTGAACACTTAGTGAACACGCAGTGTGAACTTAGTGTGAAAGTCGTTCGCGACACTCAGCGAAAACGTAGTTTGAGCGCTAGTGGAGTCGAACCCACCTTGCACACATATGTATGCGAATGTCGAGTGGACGTATTTATCAAAAGGCTTAATCAAAGCAAAGAAAAGAAGTTATACAAGATACATTTAAAATAAACAGGAGGAAAAAATTCCATGACAATGAGCGATCCAATTGCAGATATGCTTACCAGAATCAGAAATGCAAATACTGCAAAACATGACTCAGTTGATATTCCTTCCTCAAAGATGAAAATAGCAATAGCTAACATACTTGTAGAAGAAGGTTATGTAGAGAAGTACGAACTTGTTGACAATGGTAACTTTAAGGATATCAGAATATTCTTAAAGTATACAGCTAACAAGAGCGAGAGAATAATAAGTGGATTGAAGAGAATTTCAAAGCCGGGCTTACGTATATATGCAAGCAGAGAAGAGCTTCCAAGAGTTCTTGGTGGTCTTGGAACAGCTATTATTTCAACAAATAACGGCGTTATCACAGACAAAGAAGCAAGAAAGCTTAACGTAGGTGGAGAAGTGCTTGCTTTCGTATGGTAATTCCAAACGAAAGAATATAATAATAATATAAATTAAGTTTCAACTCTAATAGCAGTAGTCATAAAGAAATATTTCTTTAATGGCTGCCTATTAGATGATATAAACCTGAAAACCTGAGCGAAAAGCTCACGACAAATTTAAGGAGGAAGACGGCATGTCACGAATTGGAAGAATGCCTATCGCAATTCCGGCAGGAGTAACTGTTACAATTGCAGAAAATAATCATGTGACTGTAAAAGGTCCTAAGGGTACACTTGAGAGAGCATTACCTGTAGAAATGACTATTAAGCAGGAAGGTGATGATATTGTAGTAACTAGACCAAATGACTTAAAGAAGAATAAGGCATTACACGGTCTCACAAGAACTCTTATACATAACATGGTAGTAGGTGTAACCGAAGGCTATGAGAAGGTACTTGAGGTAAACGGTGTTGGTTACAGAGCAGCAAAGCAAGGAAACAAGCTTGTACTTTCACTCGGATATTCACATCCTGTAGAGATGGAAGATCCTGAAGGTATCACATCTGTTCTTGACGGACAGAACATCATAAAGATTCAGGGTATTGACAAGGAAAAAGTTGGTCAGTACGCTGCTGAAATAAGAGGCAAGAGAAAGCCTGAGCCATATAAGGGCAAGGGTATCAAATACTCTACTGAAGTTATCAGACGTAAAGTCGGTAAGACCGGTAAGAAATAATAGGAGGGTAAGTAAATGGTTAGCAAAAAATCAAAAAGCGATCTTAGAACTAAGAAGCATTACAGATTACGTAATCGTCTCAGCGGAACAACTGAGAGACCACGTCTTGCTGTATTTAGAAGTAACAACCATATGTACGCTCAGATTATTGACGACACAGTGGGAAATACAGTAGTTAGTGCCTCAACACTTGAGAAGAGTGCAAGAGCGGAGCTTTCAAAGACAAATGATGTAGATGCTGCAGCATTCGTTGGAACTCTTATTGCAAAGAGAGCACTTGAGAAGGGTATAGACAAAGTTGTATTTGATAGAGGCGGATTTATCTATCAAGGTAAGGTTGCTGCATTGGCAGAAGCTGCCCGTGAAGCAGGATTACAATTCTAATAGGAGGAGAAACATACATGAAGAGACAAATCATCGATCCAAGCAAATTGGAGTTAAATGACAGAGTCGTAAATATCAAG
Source organism: Lachnoanaerobaculum sp. OBRC5-5 (assembly GCF_000296385.1). Taxonomy (GTDB): domain Bacteria; phylum Bacillota; class Clostridia; order Lachnospirales; family Lachnospiraceae; genus Lachnoanaerobaculum. The sequence goes on along the minus strand of NZ_JH815185.1, from coordinate 1,375,539 downwards.
CGTGTATCCAAAACCGTAAAGGGTGGACGTACAATGAAGTTTTCTGCTCTTGTTGTTGTAGGTGACGGTAATGGTCATGTCGGTATCGGTCTTGGTAAAGCAGGAGAGGTACCTGAGGCTATCCGTAAAGGTAAAGAAGCTGCAACTAAGTCATTAGTTGAAGTTAGAATAGATGAGAATTTCAGTGTACCACATGATTACACAGGAAAATTCGGAAGTGCAAGTGTTCTTTTAAAGAGAGCACCTGAAGGTACAGGTATCATCGCAGGTGGCCCTGCCCGTGCGGTATTGGAGCTTGCAGGATATAAGAATATCCGTTCAAAGTCTTTGGGTTCAAATAACAAGACAAATGTATGTCTTGCTACACTTGCAGGTTTAGCAGCACTTAAGACTCCTGAGGAGATTGCAAAACTCCGTGGAAAGTCAGTTGAAGAAATATTAGCATAATAGGAGGAAAATATGGCAAAGTTAAAAATTACATTGGTTAAATCCCCTATCGGTGCTATCCCAAAACAGAGAGCAACTGTAGAGGCGCTTGGTTTAAGAAAATTAAACAAGACAGTGGAAATGCCTGATAATGATGCTGTAAGAGGCATGATTTGGCATGTAAGACATCTTGTAAAAGTTGAAGAAGTCTAAAGAAGGAGGTGTAGTTATGGATTTATCTAATTTACAGCCTGCATTAGGCTCAAAGCATAGCGATAATTTCAGACGTGGCCGTGGACATGGTTCAGGTAACGGTAAGACTGCCGGTAAGGGTCACAAGGGTCAGAAAGCTCGTTCAGGTGCTACAAGACCGGGATTCGAAGGTGGACAGATGCCATTATACAGACGTATTCCAAAGAGAGGATTTACAAATCGTAACTCTAAGGATATCGTAGCTGTAAACATTTCTGTTCTTGATCGTCTTGAGGACGGTATAGAAGTTACTCCTGAGACATTAGTAGCTGCAGGAATAATCAAAAAAACTGGAGATGGAGTTAAACTCTTAGGAAACGGTTCATTGACAAAGAAGTTCAATATCAAGTATATTGCTGTTAGTGAAAGCGCAAAAGCTAAGATTGAAGCCGCAGGCGGAACTTGTGAGGTGATCTGATGCTCACAACACTCCGAAATGCATTTAAGGTAAAGGATGTACGAAAGAAGCTTCTGTACACATTTATAATGCTGGTAATTATTCGCTTCGGCAGTAATTTACCGATACCGGGTGTGAATACAACTTATTTTAAAGATTTTTTTGCAAAGCAGACCGGTGACGCATTTGGATTTTTCAATGCAATCACCGGAGGCTCATTTGAAAGTCTGAGTGTGCTTGCACTAAGCATTACTCCATATATTACAAGTTCTATCATAATCCAGCTTTTGACAATTGCAATTCCTGCACTTGAGGAATTACAACAGGATGGTGAAGACGGTAGAAAAAAGATAGTAGAGTACACAAGATACTTAACTGTCGCACTAGCCCTCTTACAGTCTTCAGCCATGGCAATAGGATTCGGTAGACAGGGACTTTTAATTCATTTTGGAATAAAGAGTGTAGTTGTAGCTGTAGTTACAATGACAGCAGGTAGTGCATTTTTGATGTGGATGGGAGAGAGAATTACGGAAAATGGCGTAGGAAACGGTATATCTGTTGTTCTTCTTCTGAATATTCTTGCTTCATTACCGTCAGATTTTAACAATCTGTATGTCAGATTCTTAAAGGGTCAGACAGTGGCAAGAATGGTGGTTGCCGCGGTTATTATAATAGCTTTTATAGTAGCAATGGTAGTGTTCACCATTATCTTACAGGACGCCGAGAGAAGGATTCCTGTACAGTATTCATCCAAAACGCAGGGTAGAAGAAGTGTAGGCGGAACATCATCCAATATTCCGCTCAAAGTAAATACTGCAGGTGTTATTCCTGTTATTTTTGCTTCTTCATTATTCTCTACACCTATAGTTATTGGCCAATTCTTGCAAATTAATAACGGCTCAATAATAGGTGAGATATTAACATATATGAATTCATCAATGTGGTTTAAGCCTGAAGCACCGAAGTATTCAATCGGACTTATAGTTTATATCATTTTGATTATCTTATTTGCTTATTTTTATACATCAATTACTTTTAACCCACTTGAGGTAGCTAACAATATGAAGAAATCAGGCGGATTTATACCGGGTATCAGACCGGGAAAACCTACCAGCGATTACTTCTCAAAGATTTTAAGCTACATTATCATTATAGGTGCAACAGGACTTATAATAGTTTGTATAATACCTATAATAATTTCAGGATTGTTCAATATCAGTAGACTTTCATTTACCGGAACATCCCTGATCATCATTGTTGGTGTAGTCCTTGAGACAATAAAAGCAATTGAATCACAAATGCTTGTAAGAAATTACAGAGGATTCTTATTAGACTAGTCATCTTACGAAAAACCACTGGGGATATTCTTCAGGGGTTTTTCGTGGTTACTAATGAAAATTGGGGAGATACGCCATGAAAATTATTATGTTAGGTGCACCCGGTGCCGGAAAAGGCACACAGGCAAAGAGAATTGCAAAAAAGTATAATATACCGCATATATCCACAGGCGATATATTCAGAGCAAATATAAAAGAAAAAACCGAGCTTGGAAATAAAGCAAAGGAGTATATGGATAAGGGAGAGTTGGTCCCTGATGATATTACTATCGGAATGCTTTTAGACAGAATACATAAAGATGATTGTAAAGACGGTTTTGTACTTGACGGTTTTCCAAGAACGATACCTCAGGCAAAGTCTTTAACAAAGGCGTTATCGGAGCTTGGTGAAAAAATCGATTATGCTGTAAATATAGATGTTCCGGATGAGTCGATTATCACAAGAATGGGCGGTAGAAGAGCATGTGTAAATTGCGGAGCTACATATCATATAGTATATTCGGCACCGAAAGCGGAAAATGTATGTGATACATGTGGTAACGAGCTTGTAATCAGGGATGACGACAAGCCGGAGACTGTAAAGAAAAGACTTGAGATTTATCATGATCAGACACAGCCTTTGATAGACTACTATGATAATGAGAAAATTTTGGCTTCAGTAGACGGAACAAAGGATATGGAAGAAGTATTCTTAGACATTATTGCAGTTTTGGAATAGATTGTGAGGATGAAAATGGCAGTAACAATAAAGTCTGACAGAGAAATACAATTGATGAGAGAGGCCGGAATAATACTGGCTAAAACTCATGAAGAATTGGAAAAGGCATTACATGCAGGTATGAGTACATATGAGGTGAATAAAATCGGAGATGAGATAATAAGATCATACGGTTGTGTTCCTTCATTTTTGAACTATCACGGTTATCCTGCTTCAATATGTGTGTCTGTAAATGAAGAAGTTGTACATGGTATTCCGTCAAAGAAAAGAATTTTAAAAGACGGAGACGTTGTGAGTCTAGACGCAGGTGTTATCTGGAAGGGATACCATTCAGATGCTGCCAGAACCCATATAATAGGCGAAGGAAGCGAAAAAGCAAAGGAACTTGTAAAGGTCACAAGAGAGTGCTTTTACGAGGGAATAAAATATGCGATTGCGGGAAATCACCTGAATGATATCTGTAAGGCAATAGGAGCATATGCAAAGGATAGAGGCTACGGTGTGGTAAGAGATCTTGTGGGACACGGTATAGGTACACATCTTCACGAAGATCCTGAAGTTCCGAACTTTGATATGAAAAGAGGCGGAATAAAACTACAGCCGGGAATGACTCTTGCTATAGAACCTATGATTACAGCGGGAAGAGATGAAGTGGTATGGCTTGATGATGACTGGACGGTTGTTACAGATGACAACTCGCTTGCGGCACATTATGAAAATACTATTTTGATAACAGACGGTGAGCCTGAGATCCTTTCTTTAAGGAAAATATGATAAATACAGGTGATATTGTAATATCGATAATGGGACATGACAGAGGAGAGCATTATCTGGTTATAGACTGTGACAAAGATTTCATCTATGTTGCGGACGGAAGATTAAAGACTCTTGACAAGCCTAAGAAAAAGAACATAAAGCATGTCAGCAGGCTTGGAAAAAGTGATGAATTTATTGATATTAAGAACAGTGGTGATAACTTTAACGATGTTAAGTTAAAATATCTCTTGAAAAAGTGGAGGAATAAATGTCTAAATCAGACGTTATAGAGATTGAAGGAACAGTTGTTGAGAAGTTACCTAATGCTATGTTTCAGGTAGAGCTTGAGAACGGGCATCAGGTATTGGCACATATCAGCGGTAAACTTAGAATGAATTATATAAGAATTTTACCGGGTGATAAAGTTACTATCGAATTATCTCCATATGATTTGACAAAAGGAAGAATCATTTGGCGTGATAAATAAAATAAGACCTTGCATATTATAGTAGTTAATGCTATAATACTATGGCGTCTTTATTAGTAGCGATGAAAGGAGAGTTACAATGAAGGTCAGATCTTCAGTGAAACCGATTTGCGAAAAATGCAAAATAATTAAGAGAAAAGGTTCCATCAGAGTAATTTGTGAGAACCCAAAGCACAAGCAGAGACAAGGTTGATCTGCATAGGAATAAGGAGGAAGTAGGTAAATGGCTCGTATAGCAGGCGTTGATTTACCAAGAGAAAAGCGTATTGAGATTGGTTTGACATATATCTATGGTATAGGTCTTACAAGTTCAAGACGTATCTTGAAAGAGGCTAATGTAAATCCTGATACAAGAGTAAAGGATCTTACAGACGATGAAGTAAAAGAGTTGGCACAGGTTATTTCCGATACTCAGATGGTAGAGGGTGATCTTAGAAGAGAGATCGCTATGAACATCAAGAGATTACAGGAAATAGGATGTTATCGTGGTATTCGTCATAGAAAGAATCTTCCGGTTCGCGGACAGAAGACTAAGACAAATGCAAGAACACGTAAGGGTCCAAGAAAGACAGTAGCAAACAAGAAGAAATAATAGATAATATAATCTGTTCATTTTTTCGAAAAGTAATTTTCGCTGTATGTTTTAAAAACAGGAGCGTAGTAAAGTTTAAAAAGGTAGGTTAGTTTAATGGCAAAGAATGCGTCCACCAAGAAGGTGACAAAGAAGCGCGTAAAGAAAAACGTTGAACGCGGACAGGCACATATTCAGTCATCATTTAACAATACAATTGTTACATTAACTGATACCCAGGGTAATGCGATATCATGGGCAAGTGCCGGTGGTCTAGGATTTAGAGGTTCAAAGAAATCTACTCCATATGCGGCATCTATGGCTGCAGAAACTGCTGCAAAAGCAGCTTTAGTACATGGACTTAAGTATGTAGATGTTATGGTAAAGGGACCCGGTTCAGGAAGAGAAGCAGCTATTCGTGCGTTGGCTGCATGTGGAATAGAAGTAACAAGTATTAAGGATGTAACTCCGGTACCACACAATGGATGTCGTCCACCAAAACGCAGAAGAGTCTAATAGGAGGTACTAAAAGTGGCAATTAATAGAGTTCCCGTTCTTAAAAGATGCAGATCACTTGGCCTTGAGCCGGGTTTTCTGGGAATAGATAAAAAGTCTAACAGAGATACAAAAAGAGCAGGCCGTAAGCTCAGTGAGTACGGTTTGCAGCTTAGAGAAAAGCAGAAAGCAAAGTTTATCTACGGTGTATTAGAGAAACCGTTCAGAAACTACTATGCTAAGGCTGAGAGAATGAAGGGTCAGGTTGGTGAGAACCTTATGATTCTCTTGGAGAGAAGACTTGACAATGTTGTTTTCCGTATGGGATTCGGCAGAACAAGAAAAGAGACAAGACAGATTGTTGATCATAAGCACGTTCTTGTAAACGGTAAGTGTGTAAATATTCCATCTTACCTTGTTAAGGCAGGAGATGTTATAGAGATCAAAGAGAAGGCAAAATCATCTGCAAGATATAAGGAAGTTGTAGAGTCAACAGCCGGAAGAATTGTACCGGCTTGGATTGATGCAGATCTTGAAAACTTAAAAGGTACTGTAAAGAGCCTCCCTACAAGAGAAGAAATTGATGTTCCTGTAGACGAACTTCTTATCGTTGAGTTGTACTCTAAGTAATAGGAATCTTAACAGCTGATACTTATTTTCGTATCAGCTGATTTGCTAATAATAGAAATATTTTAGCCTTGAAGTATTAACCAAGTCTCAAATATTTGAGACATAGATATAGTTTATCTAAAAGGAGGGACATTCGTGTTTGATTTTGAAAAACCCAATATAGAGATTGCAGAAATTTCCGAGGATAAGAAGTTCGGCAGATTCATATGTGAACCACTGGAGAGAGGTTATGGAACAACTTTAGGCAATTCCCTAAGAAGAATCATGCTCTCATCCCTCCCTGGATCGGCGGTCAGTCAGGTTAAGATTGACGGCGTGTTGCATGAATTTTCTTCCATACCGGGAGTAAAAGAAGATGTGACAGAGATCATAATGAATGTAAAGAGCCTTGCAATCAAGAATACATCTATCGATGATGAGCCGAAGGTTGCTTATATAGATTTTGACGGTGAAGGAGTTATCACTGCAGAAGATATTCAATGTGATCCAAGTATAGAAATCATTAACAAAGACCAGGTTATTGCAACAGTTTCAGAAGGCAAGTTCTATATGGAATTGACAATAACAAACGGTAGAGGTTATGTAAGTTCAGATAAAAATAAAGGAGAGGATACTCCTATAGGCGTGATAGCAATCGATTCTATCTACACCCCTGTAGAGAGAGTAAATCTTCTTGTAGAGAACACTCGTGTAGGTCAGATGACAGACTTTGATAAGTTAACACTTGATGTTACTACAAACGGTACATTGGCACCTGATGAGGCGGTAAGTTTAGCTGCCAAAGTTTTGAGTGAGCACCTTAATCTGTTTATAGATTTGTCTGATAACGCTAAAACTGTAGATGTAATGGTAGAAAAAGCAGAGGATGACAAGGAAAAAGTTCTGGAGATGAATATAGATGAACTTGAACTGTCAGTTAGATCTTACAACTGTTTAAAGAGAGCAGGAATCAATACAGTTGAAGAATTGTGTTCACGTACTTCAGATGATATGATGAAAGTCAGAAATTTGGGTAGAAAATCATTAGAGGAAGTCCTTCAAAAGCTTGAAGAGCTCGGACTTCACCTTCGTGAGAGCGAAGAATCATAAAAAAGAATAAACAGACATATATAGTAAGTCCAATGTTTGCGTATATATGTTTCCTATGGAGGAGAAAAAATGGCAAAGTATAGAAAACTTTCAAAGACATCAAGTCAGAGAAAAGCATTATTGAGAAACCAGGTTACAGCACTTTTACAGCATGGTAAGATTGTAACTACAGAAGCTAGAGCAAAAGAGATCAGAAAGATTGTTGAGCCGCTTATAGCATTAGCTGTTAAGGAGAAGGATAACTTCGACCTTGTAAAGGTAAATGCAAAGGTTGCAAGAAAAGATGCTGACGGCAAGAGAGTAAAAGAAGTTGTAGACGGTAAGAAAGTTACTGTTTATGATGAGGTAGAGAAGGAAATCAAGAAAGACAGACCTTCAAGACTGCATGCAAGAAGCAAAATCAATGCTGTAGTATATGTTCCAACAGAGTTACCTGCAAAGGCAGCCGGAAAGAAGAAGAATACAAAGTCTGTTGACATTGCAAAGAAGCTTTTCGATGAGTACGGTCCAAAGTATGCAGATCGTAAGGGTGGATACACAAGAATAGTTAAGATCGGTCTTCGTAAGGGAGATGCGGCTATGGAAGTTTTACTTGAGTTAGTATAATACCATCTTTGATATATAAAAGTAGCAGTCTATGACTGCTATTTTTTATGTAATAAACTTCCCTTTGATTGAGCTTACAGAATATTTATGATATAATTCGATAACTACGACAGGAGAGTCTTTTATGATTGAAAAAAAAACTTAGAGGATATATTCTGCCCAATATCCTTGCTACAACAGGTACATCATGTTATGTATTGGCGGATACTATTTTTATATCAATGGCGGAAGGGGCAAACGGCATAACAGGTTTAAATCTTGTTTTACCGATATTTGCAATAACATTTGCTATAGGAGCCATGATAGGAATAGGCTCCGCAACAAAGTACACATTGTTAAAGTCACTAGGTGATAAAAACAGTGCGGATAAATATTTTTCGAATTCATTTATTTGTACCTTACTACTTAGTTTACAATTTTTAATTCTGGGTATTTTTGTTCCGGATGTGGTGCTTAGAATTTTCGGTGCAGATGAGGTTATAGTGCATGTAACTCACACATATGCACGTATAATTCTTTGCTTCTCACCGTTTTTTATGTTGAACTTTACATTTACAGCCTTTGTGAGAAATGACAACTCACCGAGGATTGCTATGGCGGCAACACTTATAAGCGGAATTTTTAATATAATATTTGATTACATACTTATGTTCCCTGTAGGAATGGGTATGGCAGGTGCCGCACTTGCAACAGGAATATCACCAATAGTAAGTATGAGTATCTGTATGGTACATTTTCTGTCAAAAAAGAATAATGTGCGTTTTTGCTTCAATTTGCCTTCAGTAAAAAAATTGATTTTATCATGCAGTCTCGGTCTGGTGGCATTTGTAGGTGAAATTTCAAACGGAATAATAACGATAGTATTTAATTTTATTTTGCTCTCACTTGTCGGAAATATAGCGGTTGCCGCATATGGAGTTATAGCAAATTCCGCCTTGGTGGGAGTGGCGATGTTAAACGGTGTCTCACAAGGATTGCAACCTGTGGCAAGTGAAACTTACGGTAAAGGTGAGAAAAAAGACTTAAAGAAAATTTACTTATATTCACTTTTTACAGGTATGATTATAGCGGGAGTTTTGGTGGCAGTGGTTACGGCATTTGCTCCAAACATTATAGCCGCATTCAACAATGAAAATTCCGATGTACTGGCAAATTATGCTATTCCGGGTATCAGAATTTATTTTATTGGATTTATACCTGCCGCATTTAATATTATTACTGCAGGATTTTACAGTGCTACAGGAAGAGGAAAAGAGTCCTCTCTTATAGCAATATCAAGAGGTATAGTGGCAATAATTGTATTTGCACTTATATTACCTCGAATTTTCGGAATAACGGGAGTATGGAGCTCATTTTTTGTGGCGGAAATGTTTACTGCAATATTATGTTTAATACTGATGAGAAAAAGTTTTTAAAAAATAAAAAAATTGTAACAGCATGCAATAAAATGATATTCTCATGCATTAATATATTGAAAGGATGATTATTAGATGCTTAATTTTGTGGCGGTCTTGGAGGAGGGATCAAAAGCTTCGTCGACGGTGGATGATAAACTTATAAAAGATATCGCAAAGGGAAGTATGGAGGCTTTACATACTTTATATGAAAAAACTCATAAAAGTGTATATGCCTTTGCCCTTTCAATAACAAAAAATACTCATGATGCAGAGGATATTTTGCAGGATACTTTTTTGAAAATCTATCAAAAGGCAGCAGATTACACCTCATATGATAAACCTATGGCATGGATCTTTACGATAGCAAGAAATTTTGCACTTATGAAGATTCGTGACGGAAAAAAAGAGGGTAGTTTAGAAGATGATAACGATTTGCCGGAACAGGATTTTTCCTTTGTGGAAGATCTCAGTGAGCGTATTATTCTTAAAACAACTATAAATAAGTTGGACGAAAATGAAAGAACGATACTTTTACTACATGCGGTGGCAGGCCTTAAGAATCGTGAAATAGCGGAATTACTTGATATGTCCATAAATACCGTACTTTCAAAGTACAACAGGACTGTCAGGAAGATGCAGAAATACTTGGAAGAGGAGGGCTTTTGATGAAAAGAGAAGAAATTGAGAAGAAGCTCGACACTGCTGTATCGGGAATGATTCCCGAGGATATGTTTAAAAGAATTTCTGAAAATATCGTTTCTGTCGACGCAGAAAGGATTGAAAAAGGAATGAAGAAGAAATTTAATATATTCGGTAAGGGATTTGTAGGAGTGGCGGCTGCCGCTTGTGTGCTGTTTGCAGTAGGAGTTGTAGGAGTACCATATTACGGAAATAATTATGTTCCGGATTCACATGTGGATATTGACGTAAATCCGGGAGTTGAGATTGTAACAAACAAAAAGAACAAGGTGTTGGAAGTTCAGTCTACAAATCAGGACGGAGCCGCTGTAATTGACGGTATGAATCTTAAGAATACGGAGCTTAAGGTTGCAGTTAATGCACTTATAGGTTCAATGGTTCAAAAGGGTTATATCCAAAATGAGAATACAGGTATTTTGGTTACCGTAAGAAATGATAATGAAGATAAGGCAAACAAAGTTAAAGCCGAGGTGTTAAACGATATAAATATCGCGCTTTCAACAAATTCGGTACAGGCAACAGTTATAAATCAGACTGTAAAGAGTACTGTAGATGCTAAAAAGTTTGCCGCAGAAAATAATATATCTATAGGAAAGGCGGTATTTGTACTGAATCTTGCCGCTAAAGACAGTTCGCTGGATGCAAAAGAGCTTGCAAAGATGAAAGTAAGTGAGATTGCAAGTCTGGTTGTACAAAAGGGTATAGATATCAGAGATATAGTTGATTATGATTCTGATGACAGTATCTGGGAAAATATTGCAGATGCTATTGAAGATATAGATGAGGATGCAAGAGAAAAAGGAATCGCTACAAGTGCTGCTGTAGAGAACAATACTGCAGCCGCCACAACAGCACAGCCGGCAGCGACACAGCCTGCACCTGCGCAGCCGGCAGAAACACAGCCTGCACCTGCAGCAACAACAGCGGCACAGACAGAAGTACCTACACAGCCGGCGGCACCTACTCAGGCCGCCACACAACCACAGACGGCAGCACCTACACAGGCTGCAGCTTCAGGTATTTCGGCAGACAGAGCTAAGCAGATAGCACTTTCTCATGCGGGCATAAGCGGTGCAAGCTTTACCAAGGTGGAGCTTGATACGGATGACGGCGTAAGAGTTTATGAGATTGAGTTTAAGGTCGGAAATGTAGAATATGACTATGATATCGATGCTACAAGCGGTGCGATATTATCAAGCAGCTCAGAGATTGATGATTAAGTATATATTAAAAAGTTATAGTAAAATATAGTTATAAAAGTAACGATAGGATATATATTGACAAACAACTAAAAAGGATTTACATTGTATACAGATGCTCCTAACAGGGAAGACAGGATCTTTATACCGGATCTGACTTGGAAGGTGGTTTGTGAATGTATAAGATTGTGCGAAGGCACATTTATTTGAGTACCCAAAGCCACCGAGGCTTTGGGTTTTTTTGATACAAAAATCTATTATTTATAAAGGGGAAATATGGATAACAGAGTAGCATTGATGGCAATAATTGTGGAGGACAGGGATTCTGTAAAAGAACTCAATGATTTATTGCACGAGTACGGAGATCATATTATCGGAAGAATGGGAATACCATATCACAAAAGAGGTATAAGTGTGTTGTCGGTTGCTCTCGACGCACCTAATAATCTGATTTCAAGTTTGTCAGGTAAAATCGGAAAATTACCAGGGGTAAGTATTAAAACCGCTTATTCAAATGTGGGTGACGCCAATGGCTAAAGATATATCACTTTATAAGACGGACTTTAAAAATACCGAATATGACAGATATTTGGAAATCGATAAAAGTATTGCTCTGATAGAAAGATTAGAAAAAGAAAGAAGCCTTGACCTTGAAGAATACAAATATCTTGTAGAAAATTTGAATGAAGAGGTATTTGACTATATCAGTAAAAAGGCAAGAATTATAGGCGATGAAAACTACGGTAAAGATGTTTATCTCAGAGGCCTCATAGAGATAAGCAATATTTGCAAAAACGACTGTTATTATTGTGGAATAAGACATTCAAACAGAAACTGTGACCGCTACAGGCTCACAGAAGAAGAAATACTTGAATGTGCGGATGAAGGATATAGGCTCGGTTATAGAACCTTTGTAATGCAGGGAGGTGAAGACGGAAAATTTGAACCGGATTATATATGTAGTATTGTAAAGAAAATCAAGGAAAAGTATAAGGACGTTGCCGTTACGCTTTCTTTGGGAGAATATGAGAAAGAAGACTATCAGAAAATGTTTGACGCAGGTGCGGACAGATATCTTTTAAGACATGAGACTGCGGACAAAGAACATTATGAGAAACTTCACCCTAAGCAGATGTCGTTTGAACACAGAATGAACTGTCTGAAAGCTTTAAAAGATATCGGATTTCAGGTAGGATGCGGATTTATGGTGGGTTCACCGTATCAAAGTTCTTACACATTGGCAAAGGATTTAAAGTTTATAGAAGAGTTCGGACCGCAGATGTGCGGTATAGGACCTTTTATACCGCATCATGATACTGCATTTAAGGACGAAAAAAGCGGCAGTATTCAAATGACTTTATTTTTGATAGCCATACTTAGAATAATGAGACCGAATATGCTAATACCTGCAACCACTTCTTTAAGTACATTGGACAATCTGGGAAGAGAGAAGGGAATACTGGCAGGTGCAAATGTGGTGATGCCGAATCTTTCACCGTTAAAAACAAGAAAAAAATATGAACTATATGACGGAAAGGTATGTACAGGAGATGAAGCCGCTCACTGCATCGGATGTATTACCAACAGAATCAACAATATAGGTTACGGAGTTGCAAAAGTAAGAGGAGATTATAAATGTTTAAATACGATGTAAAATCAAGAAATGCCGAAGAATTTATAAACCATGAAGAAATATTGGAGACAATTAAGTTTGCCGAGGAAAATAAAAATAATATTCCTTTGATAGAAGAATATCTTGAAAAAGCAAGACCGAAAAAAACGGAGAAAGGTATTATAGCCAAAGGGCTTACTCACAGAGAGGCATCAGTACTTCTTGCCTGTGAGGACAAGGAAATCATAGAAAAGATTTATGCTCTTGCAGGAGAGATAAAGCAGACTTTCTACGGAAACAGAATAGTAATGTTTGCACCCCTCTATCTTTCAAACTACTGTGTAAACGGATGTGTATACTGTCCATATCATGCAAAGAACAAGAATATAGCCAGAAAAAAACTTACTCAGGAAGAAATAAAAAATGAGGTAATTGCACTTCAGGATATGGGACATAAGAGACTTGCCATAGAATCGGGAGAAGATCCTATAAACAGCCCTATTGAGTATATACTTGAATCTATAAAGACTATCTACAGTATAAAGCATAAAAACGGTGCTATAAGAAGAGCAAATGTAAATATTGCGGCCACTACGGTGGAAAATTATAAAAAGCTTCATGAAGCCGGAATCGGAACATATATACTTTTCCAGGAGACCTATAATAAAGAGTCCTATGAGAGCCTTCATCCTACAGGACCTAAGCATAACTATATCTATCATACCGAGGCTATGGACAGAGCTATGGAGGGCGGAATTGATGACGTAGGACTTGGAGTACTTTTCGGACTGGAGTCATATAAATATGAGTTTGCAGGACTTTTGATGCATGGGGAACATTTGGAAGCTACATTCGGAGTAGGACCTCATACTATAAGCGTACCGAGAATTAAAAGAGCCGATGATATAGATCCGGATACTTTTGATAACGGACTTGATGATGATATATTTGAAAAAATTATTGCATGTATAAGAATAGCGGTTCCTTATACCGGAATGATTATCTCCACAAGAGAGAGTCAGGAAGTAAGAGAAAGAGCTTTGAAGGTGGGAATATCACAGATAAGCGGTGCTTCAAGAACTTCAGTCGGCGGATATACTGAGGAAATCAGACCTACAGATTCGGAGCAGTTTGATGTATCAGATCAAAGAACTTTGGATGAGGTGGTGGACTGGCTTATGGGAATGGGACATATACCTTCATTTTGTACCGCCTGCTACAGAGAAGGCAGAACAGGTGACAGATTTATGAGCCTTTGCAAGAGCGGACAGATCATAAACTGCTGTCATCCGAATGCTCTTATGACACTCAGTGAATATATGACCGATTATGCATCCGATCAGACAAAAGAGCATGGAATGAAGATGATAAAATCGGAGATTGAAAAGGTAAGCAATCCGAAGGTGAAGGAAAGAGCGATTCAGTATATAAATGAAATTGAAACTACAAATGCAAGGGACTTCAGGTTCTGATATGAATAGTACACCGATGGGAGAGAGAGCGACTATTTGCCTTTTCGGTCGCTGTAATGTTGGAAAATCAAGCTTGATAAATGCTATAACCTCACAGGACATTGCAATAGTATCCGATATCAGCGGTACCACAACAGATCCTGTAAAAAAGAGTATGGAGCTTTTGCCATTCGGACCGGTGGTACTTGTGGATACACCGGGACTTGACGATAAGAGCAGCCTTGGAAATTTAAGAGTGGAAAAGAGTCTGGAATATATAGACAGGGCGGATCTCATACTATTTGTGGTGGATGCAGGTAGTGAGTTCAGTGATGATGAGCTTGAATTTTTAGAAAAGATAAAAGAAAAAAGATGTCTTGTTGTAGGAAATAAATGTGACTCTATAGCAGATGAAGAAAGAAAAGATGAAAAGATTGATATATATGTTTCAGCATTAAATAATATCAATATAGATAAGCTAAAAGATATGATGTCTGAGGTTCTTGGCAAAGAAAAGAAAGAAAAGACAATACTCGGTGATATGATGAAGGAAGGTGATATTATAATGCTTGTAACACCTATAGATTCATCGGCACCGAAGGGCAGACTTATTTTGCCGCAGCAGCAGGTAATAAGGGAAATTCTTGACAGACATGGTATCGCAGTTGTGCTTCAGGTGAATGAGATAGAAGCGACATTAAAAAAGTTTAATGATATTGCCTTGGTGGTATGTGATTCACAGGTGTTTAAGGAAGTGGATGAATTGATACCTCAAAACATACCTCTTACCTCATTTTCAATAATATTTGCAAACTATAAGGGCGCTCTTTACAATCTTTATAATGCCGCAAGAGTTATAGACACACTTAAAAAAGGAGATAAAGTACTTATAAGTGAAGGCTGTACACATCACAGACAATGCGAGGATATCGGAAGTGTAAAGATACCGAGGCTGGTCAGAAAATTTACCGGCCTGCAGGATGAAGATGCGTTGAAGTTTGAACTTTCAAGTGGAGGAGAGTTCCCAAAAGATCTTTCAGTATATAAGATAATAATTCATTGCGGTGCCTGTATGTTAAATGAAAACCAGATGAAGTCAAGGATGAAGTATGCAAATGAAGCTACCATACCTATGACAAATTACGGTATATCAATAGCTTATATGAACGGTATACTTGAAAGAGCGATGAAACCTCTTGAAGGAAAATTTTAGATAATAAAAACGGATGAGTTAACAGCTCATCCGTTTTTTATCTAAGGCTCAGTAAAGAAAGTGAGTCTTCATTTCTGAATCGCAGAGCAATCTCCGTGAGTTCATCGGGAGTTTCCTTCATATCTCTGCTCATCCAGAATATAAGATTGTTGTAAATTCCGCCTATTATATAAGAAAGCTCATATTGCTTGGTGAGCGGGAACTGAGTGGCAAGCTCACTGAATTGAAATCTCTTTGAAAGCACATCCAAAAGCAGGAATGAGAGATTTGCATAATGAATAAGCAAAATTTCATTTTTGTAATTAAAAAAAGCGGTATATATTGAATGTATATACAGTGTAAAATCAATGCTTGAAAGGTTTGTGTATCCGTCAAGCGATTCTTTTAAAACCATATAAAAAAAGAATGATATAATATCTTCCTTGGATTTAAAATGTCTGTAATAAGATGATCTGTCCACACCGGCCTTTTTGGCAATCTCACCGATTGAAATTTTAGTATAATCTTTCTCAAGCATAAGTTCCAACAGTGCTGTAGCCATATAGCCCATCATCATTTCATGTGTAGTATTTTTTCGTCTCATATATTTCTCCATAACAAAATACAAATGAATTATAATATCAGAAAAAATAAAAGGCAATATATATCCTTTATTTTAGATATATATTGCCTTTAAAGAGGGATGTATAAATATTTATTAGTCTTCTTTTTTCTTTGTAACTCCGGCAATCATTCCCATAGCTACCAATGAGCCTAAGAGCATCATTACGCTTCCTGTCATGTCTGAAACATCGGCAGTCTTAGGAACATTAAGTTTGCCTCTTGTGTTTTTTCTTGCCGAAGGACCTGTAGGTGAAGGTACTTTTGATGCATCGCCTGCTGTATTTTGAGCTGCAGGTGTTACACTTGGAGCTGCAGGTGTCTGGCTTGGAGTTGTAGCAGTGTAATTGTTGCTTGAATAAGAACGTCTGCCTGAACCGCCGCCTGAACTTGAACCGCCTGAGCTTCTTTTTGAGTTTGAACCTGTAGCAACAATAGGATTAGATGGTGTTGCAGGCTTTATTGTAGCTGTAGAAGATGTTGCTCTCGGTACTGAAGGAGTAGCAACAGCAGGTGCAGTAGGTGTAGTTGTAGTTGTTGTAACACTGTCTATTATGAAGATATACTGTGCATTTGAGTTCTTTGCTTTTCTTCTTACAAAGATTGCATCATTTGAACCAAGGTTTTGAACGCTCTTTCCTGCAGGAAGAGTAAGAGTAAAGTTACCTGAAGCGTCAGGAGTAGCAGTTGCATTTGAAAGAGATACTATATTTGAGCTTGCATTGAATATAGCATTTGCAGCGGCAGCTGTTATAGAACCTGAAACCCTTGGAGCAACAGTGTACTCATATGTATAGTCGCTTAAGCTCTGAGCAACTGTGTTAGAGTATAATGAGCCTCTTGTAACCTTTGCAGAAAGTGTAGTAGCACCTGCTGCAGGAATCTCAATTCTGATCTGTGTATCATTATTTACGATTTTGTTTGCTGTAGCATTAAATGTTGAAGTACCTACAGTTGAAGATACTTTAACACCCATCTGCTCAGAGTTATGGAAAAGTGTCTGCCAGTTTGCATGGAGCTGCAAGCTGAATCCTGTCCAAGCGCCTGTGCTGCCTGTCCATGTAAGTGTAGGTGCGGTAACGATTGCAGATCCTGCATTATTAGTTATAGTAACATAAGTTGCAGCTTTTACAGCATCACTGATTCCTGTTCCCTCAAGGGCTACAGTTACAGTGTTTCCTGAAATATTTACAACATCTGTGTTTGGAATTGCATGTCCCTGTGCTACGGCAGGATTTGATGTAAAACCTCCGGCGATAACATTTAATGTAGGGAATGCGGTTGCTGTAAACCCTGTTGCTAATGCTAATGAAAGTGCAAGTGCGACTGCTTTCTTGTTTAAATTTAATTTCATATTCCTATATCTCCTGTTCCTTTGAACTTCTTTAACATATTGGTATCATACAATATTCTTGAAAGGATATTGTAAAAAAGTATAAATTGCGTGATATTATGTATAAACTGCGTAAAAAATTCAAATATTAAGTAATCTTTACATTTTTTGGTTATAATCTTATCTTTTTTTTATAATCGGATTGGGATATAATAAGATAAGTAGTGCAAAATTACTATTTTAACAACAGGGGGTCAATATGTCAAAAAATAAAAATGCTCTTGGAGTACTTATGCTGTTGCTAGCGGCTTTGATATGGGGATCGGCCTTTTCAGCACAGAGTATAGGGGCAAGATATGTAAATGCTTATACATTCTTGGCAATAAGAAGCTGGATATCTTTTATTGCGATGATTCCTGTAGTATGTTTTTTTAAGAGTAAAAAAAGTTCAAACAAACATATAATAAATAAGTATTATAAAAAGACATTGATTATAGCTTCAATGTGCTCAGGATTTTTTCTTTTTATTGCAAGTGCTATGCAGCAGATAGGTATAAAAGAATCCAATGCGTCAAAAGCCGGATTTATCACCGCATTGTACGTGATTTTTGTTCCGATTATTTCCATTATATTCTTTAAGATGAAAGAAGGAATTAGACTTTGGATAAGTGTTGTACTAAGTGTTGCAGGACTGTTTTTACTATGTATACACGACGGATTCAATTTAGAGTACGGAGACGCAATTCTTTTATTTTGCGCATTTTTATTTGCCCTTCAGATAATAACGGTGGCTCATTTCGTAAAAAAAGTGGACGTTTTGGATTTGTCTATATTTCAATTTTTGGTGGTGGCAATTTTTTCAAGTATTGTGATGATTGCTGTTGAAAAGCCGTCTGCAGATATGATACTTAAGGCAATGCCGTCACTTTTATTTGTAGGAATTTTCAGCGGAGCATGTGGATATACATTGCAAAATGTAGGGCAGCAATATGTAAGACCAAGTATTGCAAGTCTTTTGATGAGTTTGGAGAGTGTTTTCAGTGCGATATTCGCATGGATAATATTGGGGGAAATGTTGGGAAGTCGTGAGATGCTTGGAGCAATACTTATGTTTTCCGCCATAATCTTGGCACAGCTTCCTATAAAGGGTAGAGAATAATGGATATCTATGATTTGATAAAGGATGAAGAAAGAGTCTCTTTCATCGGAATGTGTAAGAATGCAGGAAAGACCACAGTATTAAATGAGGTAATAAAAAAACTTCATAATAATAATGAAAGTATTATGCTTACATCCATAGGAAGAGACGGTGAAGAACTTGATCTTGTGACCAATACCAAAAAGCCTGAGATATATGTTTATAAGGATGATTATATTGCAACAGCAAGAGATTTGATAAAATATTGTGATATAACAAAAGAGATAGTGGAAAGTACGGGAATATATACTCCTCTCGGTGAGATAATAATAATTAGAGCGATGAGCGACGGCTTTGTACAAATAGCCGGTCCGTCCATTGCAACACAGATGGCAACGATTTGTAATAAATTCAAAGAATATAGTTCGGGAAAGATTTTAATTGACGGAGCACTTGAGAGAAAGAGTATTGCGACAGGAAAGGTAAGTAATGTGGCAATACTTTCAAGCGGTGCTTCATACAGTGCGGATATGGAAAAAACTGTAAGAGATACCGCATATACTGCAATGCTTTTTTCACTGCCGGAATATAAACTCAAGCTGCCTGAAGATTTTAACAGAGAAAATTACAGTGAGAAGTACTATATAATAGAAGGAAATACTATAAAAAAGACTGATAAAAAGATTGAATTAAGAGAAGTCTGGGCAAAGGAAAGTGATATAGAGAGTATATTTGTAAACGGTGCTCTAAGCGATGCCATGATCAATTCTTTGCTGCTATCAAATGCCAAACTTGAGGGAAAACGACTTGTATTTTTTGACGGTTCAAGAATTTTGATAAAATATGAAAATTTTGAAAAACTCAGACAAAGAGGTTTGATATTTTCATGTATTGAGGCAATAAATATAGTGGCGATTACAATAAATCCTTTTTCAGCCTACGGACATCACTATGACAGTGAAAAATTTCTGGAATATATGCAAAAGTGTACAGATTTACCGGTTATAAATATTGAAAGCAAGCATAGGGGGTAGCATGGAATTTTGGCAAAGAGAAAATATCGGCTTTGAATATATAAAAAGCAAGATGTTGCCTGCCACTCCTTTCGGAGCGGAGCTTATAAAAAACATAACTCCGTTTGGAAGGGGTGAAGAGGATTTACTGAATGAAGAACTTGAAAATCTGAATAAACTGTATCAAAAATATGATACCGTCAAATCAGATGTTAATGCCATAAGAAGAATTTTTATGCAAATAAAAGATGTGAGGGGCTCCGTTAAATTCGGCAGAGATAATACATTGTCTGATATAGAGCTCTTTGAGATAAAAACACTTTTGATGCATATGGAAAAACTTAAACCTCTTATCGAAAGAGTATCAAAAGAAATAGGATTAACAGGTTTTAATATAGAGTCTGTAAGTGAGGCGGTGGATATACTTGATCCCGATAAAAGAAGAATACCTACATTTGCAATCTATGACGACTATTCGGATGAACTGAAAGCAATCAGAAGAAAAAAACGTGATATAGAAATTAAAATGCAGGAGAGCGATAAAGCTTTCGAAGAACTTAAGGAAAAAAGACTTGCCGCAACTGTGGAGGAAGAAAGAGAAGAAAGAAAGATAAGAGAAGTTCTTTCTGCAAACTTAAGGCCGTATTTTGACAATGTAATAAAGAATATAGATGTAATCGGAAGATTTGATTTACTTTTGGAAAAATACAGAGCGGCAAAACTCTATCCCTCCTGTCTTCCGAAGATTACGGAGGATATACTTATACTGGAAGATACGATAAATCCTTATATATGTGATATACTTGAAGAAAAGGGACTGAAATTCACACCGGTAAGCATAGATATGACAATAGGAACAACAGTACTTACAGGTGCAAATATGGGCGGAAAGAGTGTTACATTAAAGACGGTAGCGCTTAATACATATCTTGCATTATGTGGATTCTTTGCATATGCAAATGTTGCAAGTATTCCTTTATTTGATGAAATAGTTATAATATCCGAAGAGTCACAGTCGGTAGATAAGGGATTATCAAGCTTCGGCGCACAGATAGTGGAGCTTAAAAATCTTTTGAATGAGATAGAAGGTAAATATATATTTGCAATATTGGATGAGTTTGCAAGAGGAACAAATCCTAAGGAAGGTGAGAGTATAGTAAGAGGACTTGTAGCTCTTTTAAATAAAAAAAGAGCAATAAGTCTTTTGGTAACACATTTTGATCATGTTGCGGAGCTTTCAGGAAGTCACTATCAGGTAAGGGGCTTACAGGGAGCTTCGGAAGAGAGAATATACAAAGCACTTCTTACAAAATCAAGTGATGATGCAAAAATCACGGCGATAGCGGAGTTTATGAACTACGGTATTTTCAAAGTAAAAAAGCAGGCACAGCCTCCGAAAGAAGCACTGATGATTTGCAGACTTTTGGGATTGCAGGAAGAAATTATGGATATTTTAGTTGAAATTAATTAGAAAGGCAGGCTTATGCCACTTACTGTAAGAGACATCATTGAGAACAACTTCTTCCCGGGAACGGAACTTATAACAGGAAGAGAGAGTGCGGGAAATATAATCAGCTGGGTAAATGTTCAGGAAATTTTGGACTCCGTTGATATGGTTGGAAGCGGTGAACTTCTTATAACGACCGGATTTGATCTGGCCGACTATACAAGATATTTTAATTTAATAAAGAGACTGAAAGCCAAGGGAGTGGTCGGGCTTATGGTACAGACAGGATATTATGTTGAGAGTATACCTGTTTACATACTTGAGTCTGCCAGAAAATATAAATTTCCGGTACTTGAATTGCCTGCAAGTTTTTCCTTTTCGGAAGTTTTAAAGACATTGATAAGTGAAATAAACAGAGAGTCGGTACTCGGAAATCAAAGCTATCTGGACTATAATTATTTTTACCCGAAGCTGAAAAAGAAACTTAAAGAAAGTCTCCTTCGAGGCATCGGAAATGAAAATGAGATTGCAGTTTTGACGGTTTCGTCGGTAAATGTATATAATGAAGTAGGACCTGATATAAAGGAGGCCTTTGAAAATATAAATTCTTTGGTGGTATTCAGCTGTGATACATATATTTGTCATTTTGAAAAGGGAGTACAAATGACATTTTGTATAGGTCTTGAGAGTATGACAAAGCTTAAGGATTTGTTGGCTGAAATACAGGTATTACTTATAAGACTCTCAAATAAGATAGGATTGAATCTTTTTGTTGCGGCAGATATGCTTTCAGATGACAACGGACTTGACATTTCGATGAAGCATTGTATGGAGGCGCTTCAAACCTTGCACAGTGTAAGAGCCATACGTGGTACATGCCTGTATGATCATATGTCGTTTCTTAAAAAGTTATATTCAATATACAGAACAAATACACTCTATTCAAAGGAGAATAAGGTATTAAGGCTGCTCCTTGATAAAGACAGAGAGTCGGACAGTGATTATATAAAGACTATAAGATTTTTCCTGGAGGAAAACGGAAATGTAACAAGAGCCGCCAAAAGACTTTTTATACACAGGCATACCCTTATAAATCGAATGGACAGTATTAAGGATTTGACGGGCTTTAACTTTGATGATTACTATGAGAGACTGGATTTGTCCATGGCCTTGATACTTAATGATTATTTTGATTGATATTTTAAGAGGATAAAGATATAGATTACATAAGAAAATACATGTGGTCTATATCTTTTTTTGTGCAAATATACATTTTGTCCACTAACTTGTATTTTTTTATATACATTTAGTCAGTAATAAAAATATTAATTTTATTGTAATATACATACATAAAAAAGGATAAGAAGACTTATCTACGTGAGGAGGAAAAATATGGTTAAATCAACTATCAGACTTCGTATGAGCGCTCATGATGCACATTATGGCGGTGAATTGGTGGACGGAGCAAGAATGCTTGGTTTATTCGGAGATGTGGCAACAGAGCTTTTGATTATCAATGACGGTGACGAGGGACTTTTCAAAGCTTATGACAGTGTAGAGTTTTTGGCACCTGTTCATGCAGGAGATTTCATCGAAGCAACAGGTGAGATAGTTTCTGTAGGAAATACATCAAGAAAGATGGTATTTGAGGCAAGAAAAGTTATTACACCGAGAACAGATATAAATGATTCCGCATGTGATGTTTTGGAAGAGCCTGTAGTTGTATGCAGAGCAAGCGGAACCTGTGTAGTATTAAAAGACAGACAAAGAAACAATAAATAGAGAATATATTATGGATAAACTTATTATTACGGCATGTATATGCGGTGCCGAGGTTACAAAGGAACAAAACCCGAATGTGCCTTATACTGTGGAAGAGATTGTAAGAGAAGCAAAGTCCGCTTATGATGCGGGAGCAGCTATTATACATCTTCATGTAAGAGAGGATGACGGCACTCCTACACAGAGCGCGGAAAGATTTAAAGAATGTATTGACGCTATAAAGAAAGAATTACCTGATGTTATCATTCAGCCTTCAACAGGCGGAGCGGTGGGAATGAGCAATGAAGAGAGGCTGGCACCTACCTTGCTTCGTCCGGAGATGGCAACACTTGATTGCGGAACATGTAATTTCGGCGGAGACGATATCTTTGTAAACACTGAAAATACAATTATAGAATTTGCTAACAGAATGAATGAGCTTGGTATCAAACCTGAAGTTGAGGTATTTGACAAGGGAATGGTGGATATGGCCATACGCCTCAATAAAAAAGGAATTATAAAATCACCTATGCATTTTGATTTTGTAATGGGCGTAAACGG
The DNA here is from genome assembly GCF_000296385.1 of Lachnoanaerobaculum sp. OBRC5-5. Lineage (GTDB taxonomy): Bacteria > Bacillota > Clostridia > Lachnospirales > Lachnospiraceae > Lachnoanaerobaculum. Next base: position 1,352,351 of record NZ_JH815185.1, on the reverse strand, counting down.
CGGTATCTCGGGAACTGCAAGAGATTTAAACTTTATGGTTGAGAGTATACCTGCAGGCTCCACATGGACAGCATCGGGAGTCGGCAGAGCGGAATTTCCTATGGTGACCATGGCTATACTTATGGGCGGCAATGCAAGAGTGGGATTTGAAGATAATGTATATCTAAGTAAAGGTGTTATGGCAAAGTCAAACGGTGAACTTGTAGAAAAGGTCGTAAGACTTGCAAAGGAGCTTGGCAGAGAGATAGCAACACCGGCTGAAGCAAGAGAAATATTGGGTTTGAAATAATGGAGGACTTATGTTAAAGGGAAACAAGTACGGTATTCACAGAGTTATTGAACCACAGGGAGTTTTAACTCAGGCGGCAAAGAAGATAGACAATGATATGACAAAGAGATATTCAAATGAGATTATCTGTGATGTTATTTCATTAAATATTGACTCCGCATCATTTACACAGATTGAAGAAGCTTGCAATAAAGATGTTGAGAAAATCGGACAGATGATTCTTGATATAGTAAATGAAAGAGGAAAAATGCAAAATCCTGTAACCGGTTCAGGCGGTATGTTTATAGGAACAGTAAGCTATATCGGTGAAGAGCTTGATACTGATATCAAGGTTGGAGATAAGATTGCATCTTTGGTATCACTTTCAATGACACCTTTAAAGATTGATAAGATAAAGGCTATTCATCCTGAAATCGACAGAGTGGATATCGAAGGACAGGCAGTATTATTTGAAAGTGCATTATATGCAAAACTTCCTGAAGATCTTCCTGAGCCGCTTGCACTTGCAGCTTTGGATGTAGCAGGAGCTCCTGCACAGACAGCAAAGCTTGTACAGTCGGGACAGAGTGTACTGGTACTTGGAGGAGCCGGAAAGAGCGGAATGCTTGTTTGCTATGAGGCAATGAAGAGAGTAGGACCTACAGGTAAGGTAGTTGCTATGGACTACAGCAAAGAAGGTGTGGAAGAGTTAAAGAAGATGGGACTTTGCCATGAAGCATTCCTGGCAAGTGCCGCACTTCCTGTAGAAGTACTTGATAAGGCTTTGGAGCTTAATGACGGAAGAGAATATGATGTTTCAATATGCTGCGTAAATGTAAATAACTGTGAGATGAGCGCGATCCTTCCTGTTCGTGACGGCGGATGTGTATACTTCTTCTCAATGGCTACAAGCTTTACAAAGGCTGCACTGGGAGCAGAGGGTGTAGGAAAAGATATTGATATGATCATAGGAAACGGATATACAAAGGGACATGACAAGATAACATTGCAGGAAATTCGTGAAAATCCGGCAATCAGAGAAGTTTTTGAGAAAAAATACGTGTAATTTACAGTATGTAAGGGGAAATAAAGATGAGAAACAGTAGAGAAAACGGATTGTTCGTAGACGTTCCCGATAATGAGTGGAACGACTGGAAATGGCAGCTTAGAAACAGAATAACAAATGTAGAGAGTTTAAAAAAGTATGTAAAGCTTACAGAAAAAGAAGAAGAAGGTGTAAAGAGATGTCTGGAAAACCTTAGAATGGCTATCACACCATACTATCTTTCACTTATCGATCTTGAGGATGAGAACGACCCTGTAAGAAAGCAGGCAATACCTACAGTATCCGAGCTTCATATAGCTGAAGCGGATCTTGCGGATCCTTTACATGAGGATACGGATTCACCTGTACACGGTCTTACACACAGATATCCCGACAGAGTTTTATTCCTTGTAACAGACCAGTGCTCCATGTATTGCAGACATTGTACAAGAAGAAGATTTGCAGGACAAAACGATACAAGTGTACCTACATCACAGGTGGATGCATGTCTTGACTATATCAGAAGACATCCTGAGGTAAGAGATGTACTGCTCTCAGGCGGTGATGCACTGCTTATCAGCGATGAAAAGCTTGAATACATTATCTCAGAGCTTAGAAAGATAGAGCATGTTGAGATAGTAAGAATCGGTTCAAGAACACCTGTTGTTATGCCGCAAAGAATTACACCTGAGCTTGTAAATATGCTAAAGATGTATCATCCGATCTGGCTCAATACACATTTCAATCATCCGAGCGAAATTACAAAAGAGTCCGCAGAGGCTTGTGCAAGACTTGCTGATGCAGGTATTCCTCTTGGAAACCAGACAGTACTTTTGGCAGGAGTAAATGACTGCGTACATATAATGACCGACCTCGTTCATGAGCTTGTAAAGATAAGAGTAAGACCTTACTACATTTATCAATGTGACCTTTCACAGGGACTTGAGCATTTCAGAACACCTGTATCAAAGGGTATCGAGATAATAGAAGGACTTAGAGGTCATACTTCAGGATACTGTGTACCTACATTCGTAGTTGATGCACCGGGAGGTGGCGGAAAGACACCTGTTATGCCGAATTATGTTATTTCACAGAGCCCCGGAAAGGTTATACTCAGAAACTATGAAGGTGTTATCACAACATATACGGAGCCTGAGCATTATAAGAACAATTGCAATTGTGATATTTGCAGGGGAAAGAAAGAAAAGCATTTAGGAGGAGTGGCAGCTCTTGAACAGGGACTTGCCATGACAATTGAACCGGCTGATTTGGCCAGATTCAGAAGATCACATGATAAGAAATAGGAGATATACACATGAGTAAACTTGGACTTGATAAAAGTTTAATCTCTAAAGCCAGAAGCAGTGCTAAGAATGTTGCACTGGATGTCCAAGCCTTTATTGATGATCATACTACAGTAGCTGTAGAGAGAACGGTATGCAGACTTTTGGGGATTGACGGAGTAAACAGCGTGGAAGTACCGCTGCCAAATGTGGTGGTTGATCACCTTGTAGAAAATAAACTTCTTCCGATGGGTGCGGCATTTATGCTTGGAAACGCAATGCTTGAACTGTCACTTTCGCCTATTGAGATAGCACAGGGGATTGATAAGGGTGAGATAGATTTATCAAAACTTAAGATTCATTCATCTAAAGAGATAGAAGAAGCAATTGCACCTGTAGCAAAAGCTATGGTGGAAAGAATCCAAAAAAATGTCGACAAGAGAAATGAATATCTCGGAAAATTTGGAGACAAGGTAGGACCTTATATATATCTTATAGTTGCGACAGGAAATATATATGAGGATATAACACAGGCCGTGGCTGCGGCAAAGCAGGGTGCAGACATAATCGCCGTTATAAGAACTACAGGACAGAGCCTTCTTGACTATGTTCCATACGGTGCCACTACCGAAGGATTCGGTGGAACATATGCGACACAGGAAAACTTCAGACTGATGAGAAAAGCTTTGGATGAGGTTGGAGAGAAAGAAAACAGATATATCAGACTTTGCAACTACTGTTCAGGACTTTGTATGCCTGAGATAGCCGCAATGGGTGCGATGGAAAGACTTGATGTAATGCTCAATGACGCACTCTACGGAATTCTTTTCAGAGATATAAATATGCAAAGAACTCTGGTTGACCAGTATTTTTCAAGAGTTATAAACGGATTTGCAGGAGTTATTATAAATACCGGTGAGGACAACTACCTTACTACGGCAGATGCTATAGAAGAAGCACATACAGTACTTGCATCACAGTTTTTAAATGAGCAGTTTGCTATAGAAGCAGGTCTTCCGCCTGCACAGCAGGGACTTGGACATGCTTTTGAGATATCACCTGATGCTGAAAACGGATTTTTATTTGAGCTGGCACAGGCACAGATGGCAAGAGAAATCTTCCCGAAGGCACCTCTTAAGTACATGCCTCCTACAAAGTTTATGACAGGAAATATTTTCCGTGGTCATGTACAGGATGCACTCTTTAATATGGTAACCATACTTACAAGTCAAAAGATACATCTTCTGGGAATGATGACAGAGGCTATACATACACCGTTTATGTCCGACAGAGCACTTGCAATAGAGAATGCACAGTATATCTTCAGAACAATGAAGGACTTTGGAGATGAGATAGAGTTTAAAGAGGACGGTATTATAAGAAACAGAGCAAATGAAGTTTTAAATAAGGCGGCAACACTGCTCTCAGAGATAGAAACAAACGGACTGTTTGCTACACTTGAAAAGGGAACTTTTGCGGATATAAAGAGACCTTTTAACGGAGGTAAGGGATTAGACGGAGTAGTTGTTAAAGATAATGTATACTTCAACCCATTTATTCCTCTTATGAAAAAGGAGGTGAAAGATGAGTAGCGGTTTATATAATCTTAATAAGGTTGAGTTTGATAAGACTCTGGACCTTACAAAGCTTAAAGCCTATGGAGATACCATGAATGACGGCAAGGTTCAGATCAGTTTCACACTTCCTGTCAAGAACGATGAGAGAGGTGAAGAAGCTGCAAGAATACTTGCAAAGAAGATGGGACTTTCAGATGTGAATATCGCACACAGAATGTCACTTGATGTTGAGTTTACATTTTACGTGGTTTATGGTAGTCTGGTACATAGTGTCGATTATACAAATATTCATGTACAAACTGTCGAAGAGGAGACTATGAGCATGGAGGAAGTTAATGAATTCATCAAAGAAAACTTCCACAGAAAAATAGTAGTGGTAGGAGCTTCTACCGGTACCGATGCTCATACTGTAGGTATAGATGCTATAATGAACAGAAAAGGATTTGCCGGACATTACGGACTTGAAAGATATGAGATGATCGAAGCTTATAACCTCGGTTCACAGGTTACAAACGAGGAGTTCATAGAGAAGGCAAGAGAGTTAAAGGCAGATGTACTTCTGGTTTCACAGACGGTTACACAAAAAGATATTCATATAAAGAATCTTACAAATCTTGTGGAGCTTTTGGAAGCCGAAGAGCTTAGAGATAAATATGTACTTATCTGCGGAGGTGCAAGAATCACACATGAGCTGGCTAAAGAGCTCGGCTATGATGCAGGATTCGGAACAGGTAAGTTTGCAGACGATGTAGCTACATTTGCGGTTACTGAGATGTTAAGAAGAGGCTTAGGTAAGTAAAGGAGATTTTATGACAGGACTTGTTCATGTATACGAAGGCGACGGTAAAGGAAAGACAACTGCGGCGGTAGGCTTGGCAGTAAGATGTGCAGGTAGTGGCAGAAAAGTCCTGTTTTCACAATTTTTAAAAAGTGATACTTCAAACGAGCTTAAGGTTTTAAAAAATATAGAAAACATTGAACTGTATACAAAGAAAAACAGTTTCGGTTTTACATTCAATATGACTGATGAAGAAAAGGTTCTTGCTAAAGAGTTTTTCACCAATCATTTAAAAGAAATTATTCATCTGGCTATCGATAAGCAGTTTGATATGGTAGTAATGGATGAGATAATAGATGCTTATAACCTTAATATGGTGGAGCATGATGTACTCACAGATTTTTTAAAATCCCGCCCGAAAAATCTGGAAGTGGTTATGACCGGAAGAAATCCTAAGGATGAGATAGTAGAACTTGCTGATTATCTGACACACTTTCAAAAGGTAAAGCATCCGTTTGACAAGGGTATAAGAGCCCGTGTCGGTATAGAAATGTAAAGAGAGGAAAAGGTATGAATAGTGGTAATGACACTTATAATCCCGGGTTTTTTAGAAATAAAAAATCATACTTGCTATGTTTAGCGATTTTCATTTTAGTTATGTGTCCGATGATAGTGTACGGAGCGGAAGCTGAAGCACCGAAGCCTGCGCTGTACGCAACATTCTGGTCACTTGTACCACCACTTGTAGCTATTGTACTTGCTCTTATAAGTAAAGAAGTATATAGCTCACTTGCAATCGGAGTTATATTCGGAGGTCTTTTGGCATCAGGATTTAACTTTGAAGGAACAATGAAGACCATTTTTGAAAAAGGATTTGTTTCAGTTTTATCAAGTGCCTATAATGTAGGTATTTTGATCTTCCTTGTTATTTTGGGAATGGTTGTTGCTCTTATGAATAAGACCGGCGGCTCTGATGCTTTCGGTAAATGGGCATCAAAAAGAATTAAGACCAGAGTGGGAGCACAGCTTACATCCATTCTTCTCGGCTGTCTTATATTCATCGACGACTATTTCAACTGTCTTACAGTAGGTAGCGTTATGAGACCTGTTACAGATAAGCACCAGGTTTCAAGAGCAAAGCTCGCTTATTTGATAGATGCTACAGCTGCTCCTGTATGTATTATTTCACCTATTTCATCCTGGGCTGCTGCCGTTACAGGATTCGTTGACGGTGAAGACGGATTTGCACTCTTTGTAAAGGCAATTCCTTTTAACTATTACGCACTCCTTACAATCGTAATGATGCTTGTTATTACACTTTGGAAGTTTGACTTCGGTCCTATGAAACTCCATGAAGAGAATGCAATGAAGGGCGATCTCTTTACAACAGGAGAAGAGAAGTTTGAAGACCTTGACAGAGGAGAGCATAAAGACGGTAATCTTATAGATATGCTTTTCCCTATCGTTTCATTGATTATTTGTTGTGTTATCGGAATGCTCTATACAGGTGGAATATTCAGCGGTGCGGGCATCGTTGAAGCTTTCTCAAACTGTGACGCTTCAGTAGGACTTTCAATGGGTAGCTTTATAGCACTTATTATCACATTGGTATTCTACATTGTAAGAAGATCACTTAAGTTCTCAGAATGTATGGATTGTTTACCTGCAGGATTTAAGGCAATGGTACCTGCAATTCTTATCCTTACATTTGCATGGTCATTAAAGTCTATCACAGATGTACTTGGAGCAAAGGAATTTGTTGCTACAATGATGGAGCACTCTGCAGCAGGAATGCAATTACTCCTTCCGGCAATCATATTTGTAGTAGCTGTATGTCTGGCTTTCTCAACAGGAACATCATGGGGAACATTCGGTATCCTTATACCTATAGTTGTTGCCGTATTTGCAGGAAAAGATTCACAGATGATGATCATTTCAATCTCAGCATGTATGGCAGGTGCTGTTTGTGGTGATCACTGCTCACCTATATCAGATACTACCATCATGGCGAGTGCAGGAGCACAGTCAAATCATATCAACCATGTAAATACACAGTTACCATATGCAATGTTGGTTGCAGCGGTATCATTCGTAAGCTATATAATAGCGGCTTTTGTAAAGAATGTCGTTATATCACTTATAATAGCTGTAGCATTGATGGTTGGAGTACTCTTTATAATAAAGAAAGTTACATATAAAGAAGATTCAGTAAAAGCTGTTTAATTAATATGAAGGCACTCCCGACCGAAAGGTCGGGAGTGTTTTTTAATTTTATATTAATATAAAGAGCATAATATTGACATAAAAAACATGCCTGTATATAATCGGCATATAAAGTTTGTTGAAAAGAAATATTATAAAATAGTCCTTTGTGTGAAAAATGTAGGTATGTGTAAGTAAGGACAAAATAAAGATCCAAAGTATATAATTGTATTCTATAGTTTTATAAACTATTAGAAAATATATTTTTTAGCTGTATCACTTTCTTTTTCATAGATATCTAAGTAGTGACTTGTTTTAGTTACTAAGTAAGATATAGGCATGAATAAGTAAGGCAGGTAGGGCTGAAAGGAGTACTTATGAAGAAACTATTTTTATTAACAGCTGCTTTTTCTGTGATTATGTGCTTTAATGCATTTGCTTTTACGTCAAGCAATCCTGATGTCACAATAAAAAGTGGAGATACGGGAAGGACTTACACTTGGACCTCACCGCTTGGAACAGAGATAACCATGCCGGTTATTACGAAAGATGCTGTTCTTAGTATGAATAGAGGTGACTCAGATTATATGGATACATATTTCTATGATCCTTCAGGGGCAATTAATAAAGAAAATAATGTTGTTATGTTTAACTACAAAAAATCAGCTTTTGCGTATTCTACATTGCTTCTGGAAAGAGCAACAGAGTATTCACCACTTACAATACGCAGTTATAATATTGGTGATCCTACATTAAAATTAAATAGAAGTCCATATAAAGGATATACAGGACAGGATGTTATAATATCTTTTTCCAAGTATTCAGGTAGTAACCAGGTACTCGGATATGATTTTGAGGGAAGCTACTTCAATGAAAAAAATGCAAATAGAGTGGGTTACTTTTATGTAGATATGGGTTCATCTACAAATACATCATCTCAGGGTTGGGAAAACACTGATAGAGGATGGAAATATAAAGAGTCTAACGGAAGCTATGTAACTAATACATGGAAACAGGTTGACGGTATATGGTACTTCTTTGACGGAGAAGGGCATATTGCTACAAGTTGGAGACAAATAGACGGAGCATGGTACTTCTTTAATGCAAGCGGAGCAATGCTTACAGGTTGGGTACAGTCAGGAAATGATTGGTACTATATGAGCCCGTCAGGAGCAATGCTAAGCAATACCACTACCGCAGACGGCTATAGACTTGATGCTTCAGGAAGATGGGTAAAATAATTATATACCTTATATTTAGGTGAAATATAAAATTATCGGGAGCAGGAGAAGAAAAGCTTCTCCTGCTCTTTTAATATAATCGGGAGGAAGCCGTTTAGGCGAAATTAAGAAGATGAAAAATGTAAAAAAAATGTTGCTTATTGGTGTATTGGCCACAGCAAGTATTATCGGAAGCGGATGTGGTAAGTCTGATACAAGTACAGGAAGTACTGCAACCGGTGAAACTACTGCAAAAGAAAGTAAGGTTGAAGAAACTACACAAAAGCCTGCAAAGAAAAAAGAATTTGAATATGGTAAGACGCTTGGGACTATAGGCGGAATGGATCTTATGGCAGACCGTGAGTTTCCTAAGGCTGGGTATTTTCCTGCAGGTGCCGGTAGTATATTAGGCTTTGAAGAGAATAAGGGTGAACTTGCTTCCTGTTCTTATCAACGTGAATGTACTGATAAAACATCTGCGGAAGAAATATGGCATGTAGAATACAGTGAGGATCTGGAAAAAATACCTGGAATATTAAAAGGGTTGAAGGGTGTATGGGAGGATTTTTTAGCTGATGGAAGAATGTTTTACATGTACTCTGCACAGCAATATGAAGTGATTGTAGATAATACTGAAAAGGTTACCTATAACGGTGTAGATTTTATAAAGGAGGAAGGCCATATAGATGTAACAAAAAAGGATCCTTCCGATACTGATCACCCTGAACTGGTAAGGGGCAGATATATAGCATATTATTATTTCAGTCCTAAGGGTGCCGGTTCAAATCCTGCCGATGACCTTAATGGCTATGGAATGGGAATGGCAATATGGTGTTTAAGACCTGTAGATATGTCGGATGAAGCTGAAGCAAAGACTATGGAAGAGAACTATGAAAAGCTGAAAAAATCAACAACAGCTTCCATGGAGACATTGATAAGCTTAGATGAGTACTGGAAGATTCATAAAAAAGCCTATTAAAATATTCCGGATAAATAGTCTTGATTTAAACAGTTTTATCTGACCACACTAAGGAGCAAACATACTTATGATTTTTTTGCGGCGTATATAGCACTTCTAAGTATGATGAATGTATACAGGGCATATACTTGTATACAAAATGCTATAGATCAGACTGCAAAGCAGGTGTCCGAATATGCTTATATAGCAAAGAAACTTGGAGTACATAATATAAAATAAAAATATCCTGACAAATACAAGGCATTATAGCTTTGTGGTTTTGTCAGGATATTTTTTAAATAACATTTTGTAATATTCTCATAAATTGATAGTTTAGATTATAATTCAAAACTTTTCTTTTGAAATCTATATTATAGGATTTAATATAAATAAACAAATCAGTGGGTGATTGTAAATCAAAAGCAATATACTCAAAGTTTTCTCTCAAATCTCTGTCAGACTGTTTAGATAATTTTATTTCATATATCATAGACCATAATCTTTTCGAATGTCTGCAAAGACTTCATTCACATTTTTCGTTCTTCCGGCTTGCATATCCGCATATCCTTTTTCCAATTCATCATTGAAATGTGATTCTGCCTTTAAATTCTCCTCATAACTCTTATCCGCATCAAGTCCGAAAGCTTTAAAAACCTTTCTTTTGAGTTCTATGTGATCGGGATTTTTCAAATCAGGTACATTCTTTTTATTGTATTTCTCCCAGAACGGAGAATTGGATTTTGCTTCGATACATTCTTTTAATTTATAAGTATCTATTACAAAACCGATGCCTTCTCTTCTAAGAGTCTGAGGACCTATGTTTAATTCCTTGATAAGCTTCAGATAATCGGACAGAGGAATTTCTTTATAAATAAGTCCATACTGCAAATATGCAATATCGGGATCTGTAGCGCTTATACTTTCGCTGACTGAAATAAACATATCATTTTCTTCCGGACTCAAAGGTAAATTTCCTAAAATAACGGCTTCACCATAGTAAAAAATATTATCCATAACAGCCTGTGAAGGCAGAGCATGGCACTTTGATAATTCTGCCAAATCAATATTTTTAGTATCACTTATCTTATGATAGACTTTGATTATTAAAGGCTTTCCCATAAGATGTGCTAAGCCGTAATTTTTATTTTTCTTGAAATTTTCATCCTTGTGCAGCTTGGCGACATCAAGTAAAATTCTGCCAAATCCCCACTCTCTTCTTGAGAGTTTAAAAGCAAAGAAATCACCTTCTTTGAATTTGCAATGTTTTCTTTTTGTGTTTTTAAATTCTTCTATTTCTTTTAAATCTTCTTCAGTAGTTTCCTCTATCCATTTATCCAGCCATTTTTTCAGATCATCAATTGTGATATTTTCACTTTCCGGAAAACTTTCCGAATAGTAAGTCCTTTGTGTGGTATAATTTGCAATAATTACCTGAGCTGTAGAAAAGGTAAAATAAGTTCCAAATGGTGAAAAAGATTGAACTGCGGTATAATTAAACTTTTTGATTTTACCTCTTTTAGTTTTTGGAAGTATCATTGTACGGTTTTCTGCCGTCTTTTCATTTAGTTCAGATTCATGATAATAGTTTTCACTGACTGTTATCTCTTTTTTAATAGTATCACCTTCAAAATAGTGATAAATATTGTCATCAAACTTTACAAGTTCCCAGTGCTCTTCTACAGGAATAAGTCCAAGATATTTTCTTTGTTCATTAGTAAGTTCAAATATTAATTTCATTTCATCCTCCGTATTTACCTGTATTATAGCATATTAATAGATTGTAGAATGCAAAATAGGCAATATAAAAACGCTCAACAATGTAATTGTATAGCATAATTTACTGTACTAATCTAGCGTTACATGTCAAAAATTATTAAGGTTTCCTTACGCCGGAGCGTAGTTTTTTAGAAGTTAGCACCAAAATTTACAATATATTTTTATATAGTATAGACAATGAATTAAGGTATGAGAAAAAAACATTCACAAAGATGAGTAAGCTATATTGACACTAAACCGTTAGGCCGATATAATCGTGGCATAAAGTTTTTTGCAAATTGTAGTTATTACGTAGAATGGATTAGATATAATTGTATATTATGTTTAAAGGAGAGCAGCATGAACGATTTGGAACGAAAAGCTTTTTTATATCAAGCGAGAGAATACATATCTAAATATTTCGATTAAGCAGGTTAAAGGACGAAGAGCTTTATTCAAAAATAGAAAAGCTGGTCAGTGAGCAATTGGGCGATGTCTATATTTCAATCAGAGAAAGAGTAAATTTAACAGATGAGCTTTATTCATCAATAAGAGGTCTGGGGCTTCTTGATATGATCATAAAGGATGATGATATTACGGAGGTCATGATAAACGGTACAGACGAGATTTTCATTGAGAGAAACGGAAAGATTGAAAGATTAAATCAGAGTTTTGACAGCCAAAGAAAACTGGAAGATATAATACAGCGTATTGTAGGAAGAGCCGGTAGAGAGGTAAATCAATCAAATCCTATTGTAGATACAAGGCTTCCGGACGGATCAAGAGTGAGCGTGGTTTTACCTCCGGTAGCATTAAAAGGGCCTACTTTAACTATTCGTAAATTCTCAAAGACACCTATGACGGTGGAGCAACTCATAAAATATAAATCCATTACACCACAAATAGCCAAGGTTTTAGAAACATTGGTAAAAGCAAAATACAATATATTTATAAGCGGAGGCACAGGAAGCGGTAAAACCACTTTTCTAAATGCCTTATCAAACTATATCCCGAAGACGGAAAGAGTAATCACGATAGAAGACTCTGCAGAACTTCAAATAGTCGGTATAGAAAATCTTGTAAAACTTGAGACTAGGAATTCAAACTCTTCAGGAAAGGGAATGATTACAATCAGAGATCTTATAAAGACATCTCTAAGAATGAGACCTGAAAGGATAATAGTCGGTGAGGTAAGAGGTGCCGAGACACTTGATATGTTGCAGGCAATGAATACCGGACATGCCGGTTCACTTTCCACAGGACATGCCAATTCTACAAAAGATATGCTTAGCAGAATGGAGACTATGGTACTTATGGGTGCTGAAGGTCTACCTCTTGAAGCTATAAGGCAGCAGATATCTTCGGCGGTGGATATAATTATACATCTTTCAAGGCTTAGAGATCATAGTAGAAAGACTATGGAAATATCGGAGGTTATGGGATTAAAAGACGGTGAGATAGAACTGAATCCCCTGTATGTATTTGAGGAAAGTGAAGAAAGCACCATGGATAAGGTGGTAGGTGAGCTTAAGAGAACAAAGAATCCTTTAAAGAATACATTCAAACTAAAGCTCATGGGATATAAAGGAGTTATTTAATGATAAAAAGAATACTGAAGAGTAAGTCGGATACTTATATAGAAAATCACGGTCTTATGGGAAATGCCGATGACTATCATGTATATCACATGAGATTGGTAGATTATCTTGTCGGATTTTCAATTGGTTTTGCACTTGGTTTTGTAGTAATAATGGTCTTCTTTAGAATATTTGGCGTTTCTTTAATATCGGGAATTATCTGTGGAATCCCTGCTATACATTTTTTTAGAAAATACAGAAAAGAAAAAAGGCAAAGAGACTTGCTTGTTGAGTTTAGAGATCTGCTTGAGGCACTTACAACATCTTATTCTTCCGGAAAGAATACTATGGAGGCATTTGCGGAAAGTTATCAAGATTTACTAAGTCTTTACGGTGAAAAATCCGATATTGTAAATGAAACCAGAATAATAATAGCCGGGATGACAAATAATATAATTATCGAAGACTTACTAAAGGACTTTGCGGACAGATGCGGACTTGATGATGTTGCAAGCTTTGCGGCTACATTTGAGTCGGGACTTAGACAGGGCGGAGATATCAAGCAGGTTGTATGGGACAGCAGAAAGATAATCAATGACAAGATAGAAATTGAGATGGAAATAAAGACCATTCTTACTGAAAAGGAAAATGAATTAAACATTATGATGGTAATGCCTATTGTAATAATGATTGCACTTAGCGGAATGGGAACTATGTCAGCGGCGGCAAATACGGTTTTTACAGTAATGGTAAAGATATTTGCAATAGGATTGTTTGCAGGGGCCTATATGATGGGAAGAAGAATAGTGAATATAAGGATGTAAAAATATGATAGTAATGATATTGGTAACAATATTTGCATTGTTTGTACTTTACTTACATTTAAGATTCAGTAAAAAGTTTAAAGATGTATTATCGGGAATACCTGAGGGTGAGTATCCGTTGTCTGACATATATTATATCGGATTTGGACTTATGGAGCTGATACATTTTGATATGAACAGTAAAAATTCAAGAGGAAAGATCAAGCTTATTTCGGAAATATACGGAAAACAATACGGACCTTATTATTTTTATATACTGCGAGGCGGACAGATTACATTTGGAATAGTGCTAACTTTACTTATGTTTATGATAACGGGAATAAGCGGAAATTTTAAACTGGTAATAGCCGGAGTGGCGGTAAGCGCAATGATGATATGGTATTTGGATGAATTGTTAAATGACAAGATAAACTCAAGAAGGGATGAGCTTTTAAGGGATTATCCGGGAATGCTCTCAAAGCTTACATTGCTTGTAAATGCAGGTGTGCCTATAAGAGAGGCATGGATGAAGGTGGCAGCTACAAATGAAGGTATTTTATATCAGGAAATGCGAAACACCGCCTTGGAGCTGAGTAATGGAATTCAAGAGGTGGAAGCTTATAAGACTTTCGGAGAGAGATGCTCTATAAAGTCTCTTAGAAAGTTTTCAACGATGATGATACAGAATCTGCAAAAAGGAAGCGGTGAAGTGGTTGTTTTTCTTAGAGATATGAGCAATGAAGCTTGGGAAGAGAAAAAGCATGAAGTAAAAAGAAAGGGTGAAAAGGCAAGCAGTAAATTGATAATGCCGATAGGTCTTATATTTTTAGGAGTACTCATTTTGATAATGGTGCCTATGTTTGCCGGTCTCAGATTTTGATGTTTGAGCTGAAAGTCGACTAAAGCTTTTACATAACTAAAACTTTCAAAGAGAGGAGAAACAAGATGGAAAAAATGTTTGAACTTATTGATCTGTTTTTTATTACACAGACAATGAAACTTAACGGAGCTGTTGAAGCTTTTAAGAAAGAAGAGCGTGGAGCATCCGATATGGTTGCGGTTATGGTACTTATAGTTATCATAATAGCACTTGCAACTTTATTTCACGACAGGCTAAAGGATATAGTCGGTCAAATATTGGATAAACTTAGCGGTTTCGTCAGTACTAACAGTACACCATAAAATATTTAGCTGAGGAGGAGATATGCGAGGTGAAAACAATCGTGGTACTTTGATGGTAGAAGCGGCAATAATATATCCTTTATTCATATTTACTATAATTGCAATGCTTATCTTGGGGCTTTTAAAGCTTGAGCAGACTTTGGTACAGTTTGCCGGTGCAAAGATTGCTTCGCAAGCCGCAAGAGACGGAGCATATCCGGGATACGAAAAATATCTAGCGCCGATAAGTAGCGGTATAGATATAGACGTAATGAGTTTTCCGGGTACGGACGGAGTTGACAGTTATTATAAGGAGAGAGAACTCTACGCAGGTTTTTTCAGAAGTAAGGATGAAATCGGAGACGGTTTTGAAGAAAAACTGAATACGCTTTTATATAAATATACCATGGTTAGCGGTTTGAGTGTAGATTCCGATATAGAGTTCACCGGAATAATAACACCTACAGTAAAAGTCAATATCAAGTACGGCATTAAATTGCCTGCCGGATTGGGTAAGGCACTTAAAAGTGTAGGTGTTCCGGAAAAAATTGAGCTTAAGGAATCAAGTTATGCATTCTCCTCCAATGCAACGGAATTTGTCAGAGACATCGATCTGGGAGCGGATCTAATAGATTTCCTTTTAGAGAGATTCAACTTAAAGGAAAGGGTCGATGTCTATGTAAATAAATTAAAGACATTAAGAGATAAACTGGGTGGAACAGGCAGGTGACAATATGAAAATCTTTTATAACAAACATGGTTCACTGACCATATTTATGTCACTTATCTTAACAGTGGTTATAATATTTACCACTGTTTTGGTTGATGGTGGCAGAATAATACTTGCCGGAAATATAGTATCGGGTGCCGGAGATATGGCACTCAATGCAGGATTGACATATTATAATTCGGTATTACAGGATACATACGGACTGTTTGCCATTTCTAAGAATATGACTGAGTTACGAAATAATCTGGAAGTATATTTTGATGCTACATTAAAAAGCAACGGCCTGCATGATCAAGGCCTGGTAAAAGAGCTTGTTGATATTGCATTATCAGGAAGCGGTGGAAACGAAATTTCAGATA
This sequence comes from Lachnoanaerobaculum sp. OBRC5-5, assembly GCF_000296385.1. Classification (GTDB taxonomy): domain Bacteria; phylum Bacillota; class Clostridia; order Lachnospirales; family Lachnospiraceae; genus Lachnoanaerobaculum. The sequence continues at coordinate 1,336,635 of NZ_JH815185.1, read as the reverse complement.
TTATGCAAATGAAGCTGACTGACGGAAGTTTTGAGGTAAGTCAGGCGGCAGGTGCAAATCTTTCCAATGCAAATGTGCTTAGGGCACAGGTGCTTGATTATATGAAATTCAGAGCACCGGCGGTGATAGGGTATGGATTTTTAGAGAAGATGAATATCTTAAAATCATTACCTGACCAACAAAAGGTATTGGAAAATAAAAGAGATTATGAAAAAAAACTAAAGGACATTCAAGATCTTTGCTTAAGAATATATGCTCTTTCAAGAGAATATGAGGATTATTTGATAAATCCGACAGGAAATTTTAAGACTCCAAAGGAGATAAAGGATGATATTTATGTCTTGGGAGACAATAATTTTCAATATGCCACAAGAGATGCACTGGCATATGTACAGGTGGAAAAGCTGTCAAAACTTGAACAGGATAAATATTGGCATAGCAGTAACAATGATGCACAGGGTGGTGATATTCATTATTCAATGGAAAATTTTGAAAATGATATAAGTGAATTGAAAACAGACTTTCATATGGTTACAAGTTCTTTGTCATATGGAGATTGGATGTCAACGCCAAGAGGGAATGCCACTTTAGAGTACAATAGATTCGGCAATTATGTGAATTATTATAATCGGTATAAGACTGAGGTATATGAATTTCAAACTGTAGTTAAAAGGTTTAATCTTGCACAGGAGCATTACGAAAGTGAGAAAATAAGAATAAACGGTGAAATTGCAAGATATATAAGTAAAAGTGATGAAGAGAATGACTACAGCTCGGAAATTACAAGATTAGAAAATGAATTAAGTGAGTTGGAAGATGATTGGAAAAATATCAAGGAATGGTATGATAAAAAGTTTGTAGGTGATTGGGCACAAACAGGCGTAAATGAGATTGTACCTGACAATTACGGCAGTTCGGAACTCTCAAGCGCACCTCTAGGTCCAAACTATAATGTAAACAATTTGAGAGATAAGTACATGAAAGATCTTAGAAATGATATTAAACTTCTTGCTACACCTCAAATGAGGACTGCAAGAGAGTACTATCTGTGGTTTACAGGGCTTAAGGAGAAAGCTGAAGGTGTTCGAGGTGAGCTGTTAAAACTTAAAACATCGGCTAAGGAACTGAAAGATATAGCCAATAACTGGGATATCAATATCGGCAATATGGCGGAGTCGGGTGTAAAAAATGATATGCGTCAGGACTATAATACCAAGACAAAGGCTGTTATTGAAGGTTATGTCACTGAAATGACAAAAATATTTGAGAGATCTATAGATTATTCAAATAAGGTTATAGCAAATCTTGAAAAATATGAATATGCGGGAATACATCCGGCTACTTCAGATGATACGGATGACGGTTGGGTAAACAGCATAATATCATATGTATCCGGATTGACAAACACGGATACATTGACTACAAACAGTGAAATTGAGTCAAAGCAGGAAGCATTACATACATTGGGAGCTTATATTCCTACAGAAGACAGCAGACTTGTATTCCTGGATTTTGAGAACAGTATTCCTTCCAAGATACAAAAGGTGGTTGAAACTACCGAAGAGGAAAAGGGATATAAAGTAGTTGATTCAGAATTTGGATATATAAATCCAAGACTGCGAAACTATATTGGAGTAGAGTGCTATGATATGGATTCAGTAACTTCCGGTATGACAGATACAGACGGAAAGTACTATGTAGATCCGCTTTTTGCATTTCTTGAAAGAAACAGTGTTGCGACAAAACCTGAAGGTGATTCGGAGCAGAAAAACAAGAGAGATGAGATGATTAACGGCTCACATGTTGATAATACTCCGGAACCTGTGCAAATAAGTCCGGTAAGAATAGCTGATGTAATGAATATAGGTGCTCAGGCGGCACAGATAATGAATTCAAATACAATGGAAACACTTCAAAGCGGTGGTGATAAGAAATTGGCTGACAATGCTTTGAAGGCCTCAAAAGAAGCTGTTTCGGGATTTGACAGAATCGGAGACATATTGGTAGGTGGAAGAGATAAGCTTTATCTTATGGCATATACCACTACAATGTTCAGCTGCTATACAACAAACAGGGAAGAGGGCGGTATCACAAATGAAAAGACTTTGTCGGGAGTGCCTTTCAGTGAAAAGAACAATGAAGCTTACAGAGCTGAGCAGGAGTATATACTTCTTGGTAATCCTAAATTGAATGAAAATGTGTCCGGTGTACAAACAAGAATATTCGGTATAAGACTTTTGTTAAATTTAATATATGCGTATACAAGTGACAGTGCTCTAAGAAATGAGACATTTGCAATGGCTACGGCTATTGCAGGCTGGACAGGATTCGGAGTTCCGATAGTTCAGAATGTATTACTGATTGCGGCGGCATTGACTGAAAGTGCGTTGGATATCAATGACTTGGTGTCGGGAAAGTCGGTACCGCTTTATAAAAATCCGAATGTATGGAGATCAAGATTCAGCGGTATGGCTCAAGCTGTTGCACAGACTGCGGCGAGTCAGCTTTATAAGAAGATGAATGAGTATACGGATGATATGAAAGAGGATTTTAATGATACTTTGGATATATATGTGACAGATATGGTGGACACATCTACTGAAACGATTATTACATCCATTCAAACTCCAATACAGGAAAAGATAGTGTGGTGTGTAGCTCAAGTTGGTGATGCAAGAGACGGGTTGGAAGACAGACTTAGAGCGGCAATCAAAGATACCTTTGATCAAATGCAGGCCGATATAGAAGCTGAGGTAGATACGGGAGGCTTGGTAGCTAAGGCTAAACTTGAGGCATTTAAGGCTATAAATACCGGTGAAAATCAGGATGAACTTGTGAGCTATATTATGGACGCTATGGGTATTACAAAGGATAATATTAATGAAGTAACGGAAAATGTAAATAATAATATACAAAGGTTTTTTGAAGAAAGAAAAAAAAGATTAGAGAATAAAATAAATTCTGTAATAGATAAAAGTAAACTTAAAGAAAAGTTGAAAACAAGTGTTGGGGACGCTTTGGATGCTGCTAACAGTAATGCACAGGAAGCAATAAATAACAAGATAAATGAGTTCAATAAAGAATTTGAAGGTGCAGGTGGAGATGCTCTTAGTATAGGAGGGGGAAAGGATAAACTTGAGCTGAACGGTTTTGATAAGACGAAGGCAAGCACTTTTAATATGAGCTACAGAGATTATCTTATGGTTTTTCTGGCTATACAGTATTTATTGGATGAGCAGAGTGTGATTTGTAGAATGGGGAATCTGATACAGACAAATGCAAGTAAGGAAGGTTCACTCTACTACGCAGGAGAGGGATTTTCCATGCAGGAAGCCACAGTTCTTTTACAGGTAGAAGCTAAGACACAGATAAAACCTGTATTTATACATTTGGATGCTTTTAATTTAAAAAACGAAAAATTCAATTTAAAAGGGGAATTTGGATATCCTATAGATTATAAAGGTGTATTGGGATATTAAAAGGAGGTTGGCTATATGCCGGAAAAGATTATGCAGAATATAAAGAGAATTGTATTTATAGGAATATTAGCTACAGCAAGTATTATCGGAAGTGGATGTAAAAAGTCCGATACAGTAGCAGGCAGTGCGACAAGTGTTGAAAGTACGGCTAATGAGAGTAAGGTTGAAGAAACTACAAAATCACAGACAAAGAAAAAAACATTTAAAAGAGCAGAAACACTTGGGACTATAGGTTGGATAGACTTGGAAGATGATGAAAGCTTTCCAAAAGCCGGTTTTATACCTACAGGTGGACTTACACTTGGATTCGATGAAAATAAAGGTGAGCTTGCATCATGCTTTTTTGATAGAACATGTGTACAAAAATCTGATGCAGAAGAAATCTGGTATATAGATTATAGCGAGGATCTTAATGAGATACCTAGTTTACTAAAAGGTCTTACAAGCATTTGGGATTCTTTTTTAGAGGATAGAAGAATGTACTTTATGTTTTCTTCACAGCAATATGAAGTGGTAGTAGATAATACAGAGAAGGTTACCTATGGTGGTGTTGACTTTATAAAAGAAGAAGGACATATAGACGTAACGAGAAAGGACCCTGCTAATACAAATTATCCGGAACTGATAAGAGGAGGATATATTGCTTACTACTATTTCAGTCCTAAAGATGCAGGACAGTTGGAATCCGATACTATGCAAGGCTATGGAATGGGAATGGCGGTATGGGGTGTAAGACCTGTTGATATGTCAGATGCAGAAGAAGCCAAGACTATGGAAGAAAACTATGAAAAGCTTAAAAAGGCTGCGGAATCTTCTATGAAAACTTTTTCAAGTCAAGAAGAATATAGGAGTTTGGGTAAGTAGATTAAATATACTCCTTCAAAATGACCACACTAAGGAGCAAACTAATGGATAGATACAGGCAAAGAGGTTTTATTACGGTAGAAGCAAGTCTTATACTTATGATTTTTATTTCATCGTATATTGCCATTTTAAGTATGATTAATGTTTACAGGGCATATACAAGTATACAAAATGCTATAGATCAAACTGCGAAGCAGGTGTCCGAGTATGCTTATATAGCAAAGAAACTTGGAGTACACAATATAGGACAGGGTGTATCGAGTGAGGCGGGTGAATTTACCGATAAAACAAAGAAAATGCTTAATACCGTACAGGTGTTTTTCAATGCCAGTGCAAACGGTCTGGAAAATGCAACTGATGTGACTTCAAATATATTGGATGAAGGAACAGAGCAATATCCTGAAGATATATTATCTCAAATGAACAGTGTGGGACAGAGTGCACAGGAGATATATGATGCAGGACAGGCCATGCATACTTCCGTTACCGACTATTTTTCTGATGAAAAAGCAATTTTTAACGGAATATTGGCGGTTATAAAAGACGGTGCATATGATGCTGTGAAGTTGGCTGTTGCAATGCCTATAAGCAGAGCCGTTACAAATAAGTACTTACAGAGTTTTCCAAACGGATATTTGGAAAAGTTGGGAGTACAGGGTGGAAAAAACGGGATAAACTATTGGGGCTCGAGTTTCTTTCTGGATATGCAAAGCATTGAAATAAGTGCCACATATAAGATGAGAATACCGTTACCGTTTATAGATAAATTTGATTTTATATTGAAAAATACCGCATCCACCAGAGCTTGGATTGGAGACGGAAGCTTTAATGAGCCCAATGAGGCCGGAGGAGCCGTTGCAGGTGCGGCACTTGAAGACGGTGCTGATGAAATACCGGGTGAAGAAGACAATTTTGATAATGTAACTCCGGCAGTAACACCGAGCAACAGGCTGAATATACCGGCTTCAGTGTGGGATAAGAGTACCAAAGATAGAGGCGAGGAGATAAGCAATTACAATAATACAGTTGTAAAGAGAAATCTGGATTCAAGTATATACAAAAGTATAAGTATTTTTAATGAAGAAGAGAGATATATAGCCAGAACTCATAGTATGGATACCGATTTAATAGAGTATCAGGACGGTAAGAAATTTTTAAGTGCTATAAAAAAAGATATGAAAAGACTTAAAAACTTCAGTTGGGAAGGTGATATTACATCTGATAAATATAATAAAAAGTATTATTATCTGGTGGTAAAAAACAAAGAATTGAGCATTGATCAGCAAAAGGCAATAATCCTTGCAATGGAATATGCAAGAGAAAACGGCATGGAGTTGAAATTATATACGACAGAATAGGAGATACAGGTGATGGTGAACTTGATTTTTTGCGTAGTTTTTATGTTGATAACATATGCTGTTACACTGTATATGTACAAGAAAAGGTATGGCAATATTTATTCAAGGCAAAATGTATTTTTGATAATTACATATTTGATTATAGGAATTGCTATAGGCATCTTATATAGGATATATGCTTATGATATTTTTAAATCATTTAAGGCTTTGACTGTGATATCCGTCTCCTTAATAATTGCAGGAATTGATTACAGAGAAAAGATAATACCGAATGAGGCGGTTGTATTTATATTGGGAATTTCCTGTATATTTATTTTGATAAATGTATTTACAAATACAATTGAGGCATTGGCTATATTTATAGATTCTGCTGTAGCAATGATTATCGGTAGTGGACTTTTTGCCATAAGTAAGGCAATCAGTAAAAACGGTGTCGGAATGGGGGATATAAAGCTTGTAGGAGCATTGGGATTTTACTTGAGAACTTATACTTTGATGGGAGTATTGATAGTATCACTTGTATCCATTGCATTATACGGTCTGTTTAAGGTGTTTACCAAAAAAGCAACTACAAAGGATGAAATACCTTTTGCACCTTTTATTGCTTTCAGTGTAACCGCTTGTATGTTACTGGGATTTTAGGAGCTGTATATGACAATGAAAAAAATATTGGTACCTGTAATAATCTTACTGTTGGTACTTGGCTGGGGAAATATAATAGGCGGCAACGCAAGTGAACGTAAAAAATACAATGAATACATGTCAAAAGCCAAAGCTTTGGATGAAAAAGAAATTTATATAGATGCTCTTGATCAGTATAAAAAAGCACTTGAATTTACCAAAGATAAGCTTCCGGTGGAAGAGGCAATTCTTGATGATTATCTCAATTTAAAGAAATATAAGGACTTTGAAAAGCAGGGAAGTATGATCTTGGAAAATTATAATTATCCGAGAGTAATTACAAAAAAGGTCATCGATTACTATATGGAAAGAAAGCAAAGTGCCAATGCTCTAAAAGTTGCAAATGCTTATCTGGAAAGACAACCTAATGATGGTGATTTTTTGGAATTGCAGGGTAAGCTTAGAGGAATATATACCGAAATTTACTTTGCCGGAGCTTCTATAGATGAGTACTATAACGGATTTTATGTATTCACAAATGATGATAAAAAGGGCCTGATGAAGTCGGACGGCAGTGAAAAGATAAAGTCTCAATATGATGATATATTACCATATGGTAAGGAGCCCAATTATGCCGCCGTTTGTAAAGACGGTGATTGGTACTATATAGAAAAAAACGGATACAAGAAGCTTTTGCCTGACTTTAAAGTGGATTCACTTGGTGTATTTGGAAACAAGCTGGCTCCTTATAAGACAGGAGAAAAGTATTCTTATATAGACGAGTATGCAAAAAAAGCCACCGAGTTGACTTATGATTTTGCAGGGGGATTTGCAAATAAGAGGGCTGCGGTAAAAAAAGAAGGCAAATGGGCTGTTATCAAAAATGATTTTTCACAGGTTACTGATTTTATATATGATGATGTGATAATGGATGACTTCGGATTTGCGACTTCACAGAATGTATATATTGCAAAGCTTGACGGTAAGTATCATATTTTTGATTTGGACGGAAATATGAAGGGAAGCGAAAGCTTTGATGATGCAAAAGCATTTGTATCGGATGATATGGCAGCAGTTAAAATGAATAATAAATGGTGTTTTGCAAATAAGAACGGTGAAGTTGAGTTAATGACCGAATATAAGAATGCAAAATCTTTTTCAAACGGTTTTGCTGCCGTATATGACGGGAAAAAGTGGGGATATATTAATAAAAAAGCCACAGTAGTTATTGATTTCGGGTTTAGTGAAGCAGGATGCTTTAACAGTAGCGGTGTGGCAGCTGTGAAGAAGGAAACTTGGAAATTTATTAAGCTTGTAGAATAGGAGGTTTTTAATGAAAATCAGACTGGCTTTAATAGACACAGATGAGGATTACAGAAAAAGATTGTCGGATTTTTATATTAAAAATTATCAGGACAGAATAGAAATATTGACATTTTCTTCAGTAGATTCATTTGAAAATAACAGAGGTAACAAGTCTATAGATGTTATGCTTGTATCTGAAAATATAGAAGATGACTTATCATCATACAGTGAAAAGATGAGTATGGCATACCTCTCTGACAGGGATTTGATAGAGAGAAAAAACAATATAAGGACAATCAATAAATTCAAGAAGCCTGAAAATATATATAAGGAAATATTGAATGTATTGGCAGACGGTTCAAACGGTGATATTGCATATAAATTTAATGACGGAAATAATACTTTGGTTGAGGTGTTTATGCCGGTAAACGGAGGGGCGGGAGCTACTTCTCTTGCCATAGCCTATGCAAAGAGATTGGCAAGGCGAGGAATACCGACACTCTATTTGAATTTTGAAATACTTAATTCATCCGATATTTTCTTAAACGGAGAGGGAAATGTCGGCTTTGATGAAATCATATATGCAATAAAGAGTAAAAAGCAAAGTGTTTCATTAAAGATAGAAAGCAGTGTTTTAAAGACAAGTGAAGGGCTGAATTTCTTCAATAAATCAAGGACGGCTCTGGATATGCTTGAACTTAGTGATGAAGATATATCGGTACTTATTAAAGAAATAAAGGGAATGGGTAAGTACAGACATATAATTATAGACTGTAATTTCGATCCCGGAAGCAGATTGAATACTTTTTCAAAGTTTGCATATAAGATAGTGTTTGTTTTCGATGATACAAAGCAGGGAATCAAGAAAATGTCCGAGTTAAATGAGGCATTACATATTATGGAAAATAATGGAGCTATTGATATAACAAATAAAATAACTCTTATATGCAATAAGGTAAAAGATATTAATAATATTTCAATTCCACAAAACTTGTCTGTAAGAGACTTTGTAAAAAATTATAGTGCAGATGGCAATGATTTGACTGAGATACTGTCAAAGGTTTCATTTTTGGAAAATTTGAGATAGGAGGCCCATATGTTTAAGAGTAATGAGACTGAAAAGGATATTGAGCTTATATATTATGTTGCTGAAAATGAAAAAATTGATAATGTAAGCATAGGTATAATGAGAAATAATGATATTAAAGGCTTGCTTCCCATAGATATAATCATGCATGATTCAATGACGGAGTTTAAATATAAAACTGAAAAGTTAAAAAATCTGGATGAATATTTGAGCGAAGAACTCACAAAGGAAGATTTGCTGAATGTATTTGAGAACATTTGTAAAGCTTTAACGGATATAGAAGAATATATGCTTGGTGAAGCACAGTTGGTTTTGGAAAATAAATATATTTTTACAGACAACGGAAATATAAAAATGATACTTCTGCCTTTGTATGACAGAAGAAATAATTTAAGCATACTCGAATTCTTTAAAAATTTACTGCTTTATATGATGGTTAAAAATAATAAGGCTGCAAATTTTGCGGCAGATGTAAGTAGGCAACTCTCAGATGAAGAATCATTTTCTATCGAAAAATTCTTACAATTAATATCCCAAATAAAACAAAAAAAACATATTGAAAACTTCGATATCATAAAGCCGGAAATCAAATCCGAGTTTAAAGAAAGAAGGGTATACAATATTGAGGAGCAACTCGAACAGTTAACTCTTGATAATACCGGTTACAGCAGCGGAACACAGATTCCGGTAAATATGCAATCCCATGTAAATACTTTCAATTCTGTTAATAATAAACCCCTATCAAATATTGAATTGGATATGAAACCGGTAAATTCAGAAAAGAAAAAGGGGTTGTTTAGCTTTGGAAAGGTTGAAAAGAAAGAGGAAATTTCAAAAACTCGGGAAAATGATTACCATAAACAAAGCAGTTTTCTTATTCCGGGTAGAGAAGAACCGGTAAATATAGCTACAGTCAGCCGTAAAGAATCCAATGAAAAAAAAGGATTTTCTCTTTTTGGGAAAAAGAAGGAAAAAGAAGTTTACGTTGTTGATAACAAGACGGAAGCATCAAAATTACACTCAAATAATTTTGCGGAAACAACTGTTTTACAAAATTCAGACCGCTTTGCTGAGACGACATTACTTGGACTTTCTGTAAACGTATTAAACGCATTTCTGATATGGAAGAGAACAGGTGAAAAAATTCTTATAGATAAGTCAAGCTTTAGAATCGGAAGAGAAAAAAGCTATGTTGATTTTTGTATAAATGACAATTCTTCAGTCGGTAGGAATCATGCGGAAATTGTAAGAAAAGACGGATCATTTTTTATAAGAGACTTGAAGTCACTGAATTTTACAATGGTAAACGGTGAAAAAGTATCATCAAGTGTTGAAGTTGAACTTTGGGATAATGACATTATAAGTTTATCAAATGAAGAATTTGAATTTCACATGGTATAAAATATGAATTATTTTTTGGCGGCACAAACCGAAGTCGGATTAAAAAAGAGTTGTAATCAGGACAGTGTAATATTAAAGAGAGCCAAATTTAAAGGTGAGGAAGTCTGTATAGGCATAATTTGTGACGGAATGGGTGGACTTTCCTGTGGTGAGTTGGCCAGCAAGAGCATAGCGGAAGCATTTTCAGACTGGTTTTTGTACAGTTACAGTAAATATGAAAATATCTGGGATGAAAGCAGAATGAGGGAAGATATAGGAAGTATCATAAGTTCTGAAAATGAGGGATTGCTCTATTATGGGAAAGAGCATGGAATATATCTCGGTACAACAATAACAGCTTTTCTTTTGGCGGGAAACAGATTTTTTGTATGGCATGTAGGAGACAGCAGATTATATAAAATATCTTCATCTAAAATAGAGAGACTTACAAATGACCATACAGTTATTGCAAAAGAGGTGGCAGAGGGAAGACTTACAGAAAAAGAAGCAAAAAATGATCCGAAAAGAAATGTACTTTTGCAATGTATCGGAGCATCAGAACGGGTAAAGCCTGATATGTTTTGCGGAGAAGTGAAAAAAGGCGATATTTTACTGCTTTGCAGCGACGGATTCAGGCATGAGATATCTGAAAAAGAGATGTTGAGTTTACTTGGCAGATGCGAAAGTAATAAACTTAATGAGATGATTAAGAGGCTGATATCATTGAATCTTAGGAGAAATGAACAGGATAATATATCGGCGGCATTGGTCAAAGTTCAATAATAGGGGTAATATGTTGGAAATAGGCAGCCTTTTAGACGGAAAGTATAAGATTTTAAATAAAATCGGACAGGGCGGTATGAGTGTTGTTTATTTGGCGATGAATGAAAAGGCAAATAAACAATGGGCCATAAAGGAGATGCGAAAAGAGAAAAACAAAAATTATGAGATTATGAAACAAAGTCTTATAACTGAAACGAATCTCTTGAAAGAATTAAAGCATCCTTACCTGCCAAGTATCGCAGATATAATTGAAAATGACGATACCATAATAATAGTAATGGATTATGTGGAGGGTAGGCCTTTATCCGATATTTTGTCTGAGGAAGGAGTTATAGAAGAAGATAAAGTGGCGGATTATGCAATACAGCTTTGTGATGTGCTGGATTACTTGCATTCGCAGAATCCTCCGATAATATACAGAGATTTGAAGCCGGCAAATATTATGTTAAGACCTGACGGTAAAATCACTTTGATAGATTTCGGAACGGCAAGAAAATACAACTACGACAGTGTATCGGATACAACCTGCCTCGGTACTATAGGGTATGCCGCACCTGAGCAGTTTGCGGGAGAGACTTTAAGACAAACAGATGCCAGGACGGATATATATAATCTTGGTGCAACTATGTATCATCTTCTTACCGGTGTGAATCCTTCAGAGCCGCCATATGAGCTTTATCCGATAAGAAGATGGGATGAGAGTTTGTCAAACGGTCTTGAAAAGATAATTCTCAGAGCCACAAGAAAAGATCCTGACAAAAGATTTAACGATTGTAAAGAAATGTCATATGCACTGCAACATTTCAGAGATTTGGATGATTCATACATAGCAACACAAAAAAAGAAAATATATTTGTTTGCGGTAAGCCTTATTCTCTCTTTTACATTTTTCTCTATGGCTATTGTTGTAAACGGAATGGAGAAAAGGGAAATCTCAAAGGTATATAACAATTATTTATCTGAAGCGGCTCTTAAAATTGCTTCAGCAGGAAGTGAGAATGTAGTTGATTCTGATATTTTAAAACTTTTCCGAGATGCGATAAATATATCCCCAAACAGTACGGAAGCATATATAAGAATGCTTGATTATTACTGTGATCTTGGGCAGACAAGGAACGGACTTATGGCGATTTCTGCAATGATTGCATCGGGAACAGGTGATTTGGGTAATAATGACGATCTTATGATGAGAATGGGACAGATTTATTTTCTCGGCAACAGTAAGGATACAGAGTTTGATATTGACTATGGAACGGCCGCAAGATATTTTGACAAAGTAAATATAAAGAAATATCCACAGGCAAAATATTATTCTTCTTTAGCAAGATCCTTATCGGAAATAGGTACGGACTGGAACATTATAGTCAAAGATATGAAAAATGTTGATGAGTACCTGAATACAGAAGTAAATGAGGAAGAAAAGGTCGAAATATATATTACATTGTCAAAGATTTACAGAGCAAATGCTTTTGCCATACAGAAGGTGGGTGAAAAACCTTTTGATAAAGCGATAGAACTTTTAAATAAAGCCGGTGAGATATTAAACAGCTCCTATATAGACAAGGATTTAAAAGAAAAATATTTACCGGAATTGTATTTCGGATTTGCGGATGCCTACTATAGAAGAGCAAATATTGAACCGGATGAAAAAGAATCAAGAAATGATTTATATGAAGCAGTATCATATTATGAAAGATTTCTGATATTCGCTACGCCTGAACAGACGGTTTTATTTAAAAACAGGGTAGGAGATATTCATAGATCTCTTGGGGAATACAAAAGGGCAGCTGAAGAGTACGAAGATATTATAGAAAAATATCCTGAAGATGCTACGGCTTATATAAGTCTTGCGACTATGTTGTTGATAGATATGAAAGACGTGAATACATCAGCTATGATTTATATGAAGGCGGGGGAATTACCTGATATAGAATTTAATTCCAACTTCGTTTCTTTAAAGAATAAATTGAAAAATATCGGAGGTATCTGATGCATAGAATACTATATTTTAGCGGGTTTTTTTCAGGTGTCATCATGTTGTTTATAAGTATTTTGTTGTGGTTTAAAATGGGAGTAAGAAAGGCATTTAGTGATATTTTAAGTTATGGTTCAAAGAAAAAGTGGGTAGTGGATCAGAAGATGCAAAACACAACCATGCCTCTTAGAAAAATAAACTCAAGGAAATTACCGGCAAAAAGAGGAACACATGATTTCGTTAAAAATAATAAAGATATGGATGAAACAATTCTTTTAGAAAATTATCATGGTCAGATTCTAAATAATCACAATAAAAATACAAATTTTGAAATTATCGAAGAAATTAATTTAATTGCGGGAGGCAGATAGTATTATGAATATTAGAGGCATAGAAAAAAAGTTAATTGCAGTAATCATTTGTTTTTGTTTTTTATTTCAAATTATTTTCAGATCTTTTATTATTGATTCCATGGCAGAGTCTACAAACATTTTGATAGGATTGATTTTCAGAGACGGTGAAGGATACCATATCAGGAATGTTTCATCATTCTTAGATTCGGAAGGGAAGTTAACCCTGCCTACACCAAAAGATTTGGGTGATACAAATGATGAAAGTTATTTTAACTGGAGTCCTGTTTTGGTAGAAAATTCTTTTGAAAATATAAAGAATGTTATTTTAAACAGTGGGAATATTGAGATAGAAGATTATGATGTTTCAAGACCTCCGACTCTTGCTACATCATCTGTTGCGACTTCTTCAATTGCAACATATTCAAACACAAATAGAGATGATTTGGTAATCAGAACAGGCTTTTCAAATTTAAGTGATACTGAAAGTAGAAATGCAAGTATTACTCTTTATAGAAGCAATGTATACTTTGAGATAGGACGCAGTGTACAGATCACAAGGACAAACAGCTTAAACACGGTTAATACAGATATGAGAAGGTTTGTTTCAAAAAACGGTAATAAGAATCAGATATTCTTTTTGGCGGCTCAGCCTGTTATAGAGCCCGAAGTACCACATGAAGTACATGAAAATATACAGCTTACAGAAAGATCGAGAATGTCAAACAGCATTACTGTAGTTACCATAGATACGAACAGGAGCAATACGGAAGATACAGGTGCAGGAAGAACAGATAGTGCCCGAAGAACGGATAGCGTCGGCAGTAATGTAAATACCGACAGAAATATATCCGGTTCAGTGATAAGAAATAATATTACACACAGAGATATTGTAGATAATAATACAAGCCAAACTACTGAGACGGAAATACAAGACACGCCTCAACCTGTTCAAACAGGAGAAGTAACAGATGTATCAAATGAAGTGCCGCAATTTTTCCAACCTGTCGGAAATGGAAATGCCGTAAGCGAAAGAACAGATACCGGTAGAAGTATAAATAATGTCAGACATACGGTAAGCATAAACAGAGATATAGTAAATAACAGGGTGAACGGATTCTTGAATACAAGATCGACATATGTAAATGTTGACGACAACGACTTTAATGAGAATAATTATTCGGTATCGGTTTACAAAAACGTGAATGGAAAAGAAGTACTGTCAAATACAAAATATACCTGGAGTTCGGACGGTGTAAATCACAGAGCCAATATAGTGTTTGATGATGACGGAGAGTACAGAATCACAGTTGTTAAAAACAATCCGGGTTCAGAGTCGGAACGAGTAAGATTTGAAGAAAAACTTAATGTTGATGCTACAGCACCGTATATTACTATTACCGGAGTGGAAGATTTGACTGCCAATGCAAGAACAGTTTCACCTGTAGTAAAATACAACGATGTAAATATAGATTTACTAAAGTCAAAGATTACTCTTACAGCCGTAGCGGACGGAAAGTCAAGAGACCTTATATATAAGGCAAGGAAACAGGACGGCGGATATATATTAAATCTTGATCCTATATATATTGACGACAATTATATACTTACCGTAACCATATATGATATGGCAGGAAATGTTACCGAGAAGAAGGTGAATTTCTCGGTAAATAAAAAAGGTGCTACATTTAAGTTTAAGCCTGAAGAACTTGTAGGACAGTATACAAACAAGCCTTTTAAACCCGGTATTGAGGTATGGAACACCGATGAAATTTCTATTGTGTCGGCAACTATAAACGGAATGGATGAGCCGTTTGAGTTTGTAAACGGTGAGTTAAAGTTCTTAAAATCAATAGATAAAGACGGAAAATATACTTTCAATCTTGAAGTAACAGATACGGCAGGAAATAAGTCTTCAATGAAGCCGGTGGAAGTTATATATGATGCTACAAAACCTGTAAGTATGATTCTGGGCGCCGAAGAAGGACAAATCTATGAAGGCAGTGTAAATATTATTTTAAGTACTGAACTTCCCGGAGATTTTATTGAATCGGTTTGGCTTGATGATAAATTACTCGATAAGAGTGAGTATACAATCAAGGATGACGGTACAATAAACTTAAGTATTTATACAGAAGGCAAGCACACCATAAAAGCACAGGGAAAGGATAAGGCAGGTAATTTAAGCGATATCGTTTCTGTAAGCTTTGAAATAAAAGCACCGCAGGCAAAACTTTTATCAGCAGGTTATATTCCTTTGGCAGTTATAACTTTAGGCATTGCATTGGGATTGGGAATAGTCTTTGTATACAAAAAGAGAGAAGAAGAATAGATGAGTGTAATGGGGCTGTTACAAAAGTGACGGCCCTTTTACTTAAAATTTATAATAAAAAACAGCCTAATAATAATATTTTTGGTATAATAGGGGGAAGAGATATGAAAGATAAGGACATAACTCAAAAGATGCTTGAAAAGTACAATGATGTATTTGCTGATATCTTAAATGTACTTTTATTTGACGGCAAAGATGTAGTTGATGAATCTTCATTGTCGGATGCACTTCCAATGAGTATGCTTAAGATAGGAAGTAATTTCAGATTACAGGAGAGAGATATTGCAAAATACTGGCAAAACAGTAAAATAAATATATCACTGTTTGGATTAGAGAACCAGACAAGACCTGATAAGTTGATGCCTCTTAGAGTGTTCGGATATGACGGTACAGAGTATGTAAATCAGACAAGAAAAGAAAACAGATATAAGGAAAAGTATCCCGTGATTACTTTAGTCTTATATCTTGGGTATGATAAAAGATGGAATTATCCTACTACACTTTTAGAAATATTGAATGTACATAATGATATAAAATCTTATGTAAATGATTTTAAGATTAACCTTTTTGAAATTGCATATCTGGACAGAGTAAAAATTGATTTATTTAAAAGTGACTTTAAAATATTGGCGGATTATCTGTATCAAATGCGAACAAAGAGAGACTATACTGCTGATAAAACTACAATTGAGCATGTTGAAGAGCTACTTTATCTGATGAGTGCAATGACAGGAGATAACAGATTTGAAGAAACTATAAATGAGCTGAAGGGAAAGGAGAATGTTAATATGTGCGAAGTACTTGATAGAGTTGAAGCAAGGGGAGTAGAGAGGGGAAGGCTTGAAGGAATAGAAAAAGGAAGACTTGAAGGAATAGAGAAAGGAAGAATCGAAGGAATAAAAAAAGGCAAGCTTGAAGGTGCTGTAACTACTCTTGCATCCTTAGTAAAAGACGGAATATTAAGTATTGAAGATGCCGCAAAAAGAGCAAATATGAGTGTTGAAGTGTTCAAAAAATATATTTATTGAAAAAGATATTTACTTATGCTAAAATGAGTTAGCATAAAGCTTGTTGTCGTAGTACGACATAGAAGGAGAATGTATATGAAGCATGTTGTTACTTTAAATGAGAAAACTCTTAAAGAGAGCTTAAAGCGTGGTGGTTGTGGCGAGTGCCAAACTTCTTGTCAGTCAGCTTGCAAGACATCTTGCACAGTTGGAAACCAGGGTTGTGAGAATCCTAACAGATAAGACGCTTGTATCAAAAACCCCCCTTCGCGGTCATAGACTGTTAAGGGGGCTTTTCATGTTGTAAAATTTGCTTCATGATAGAAAGAGGAATAATTTGTTACACCAATATAAGAATAACGGATATAATATAGTTTTAGATGTCAATTCAGGTTCTGTTCATGTAGTTGATGAGCTTATGTATGATGCAATGGAACTTGGTGAAAAGCTTATTGGAGAGATAGATGCTCCGATAAACTTAAGTGATGAGATAAAAGCTGATATTAAATCAGGTTTGAAGGATAAGTACAGTGATGAGGAAATAGATGAGGCTATATCCGATATACAGGAGCTTATAAATGCGGAAGAGCTTTATACCAAGGATACTTACGAGCTGTACATCAATGATTTTAAAGAGAGAGAAACAGTTGTAAAGGCACTCTGTCTTCATATTGCTCACGATTGTAATCTTGCATGTAAATACTGCTTTGCCGAAGAGGGAGAGTATCATGGCAGAAGAGCTCTTATGAGCTATGATGTCGGAAAGAGAGCGCTTGATTTTCTTGTAGCCAATTCCGGCAACAGGAGGAATTTGGAAGTAGACTTCTTTGGCGGTGAGCCGCTTATGAACTGGCAGGTGGTAAAAGACCTTGTAAAATACGGCAGAAGCCTGGAAGAAGCCAATAATAAGAAATTCAGATTTACAATTACTACAAACGGAATGCTTTTGAATGACGAAATTATGGAATTTTGCAATCAGGAGATGTCAAATGTAGTACTCAGCTTGGACGGCAGAAAAGAAGTTAATGATGCTATGCGTCCTACCAGAGGAGGCAAAGGCAGCTATGATGTTATAGTTCCTAAGTTTGTTAAATTTGCAGAAAGCAGAGGGACAAAGGATTACTATATCAGAGGTACTTTTACAAGAAATAATCTTGAGTTTTCAAAGGATGTATTGCATTTTGCAGACCTTGGATTTAAGCAGACAAGTATGGAGCCTGTAGTAGGTGAAGACGGTGAAGCTTATGCAATCAGAGAAGAAGATATTCCAAAGATTATGGAAGAGTATGATAAACTTGCTGTAGAGTATATCAAGAGAAAGAAGGAAGGAAGAGGATTCAATTTCTTCCACTTCAATATAGATTTAACTCAGGGACCATGTGTTGCAAAGAGACTTTCAGGATGTGGTTCGGGAACGGAATACTTGGCTGTTACACCTTGGGGTGATCTCTATCCATGTCATCAATTTGTCGGAAAAGATGAGTTTTTACTTGGAAATGTCTTTGACGGGTTGAAGAGAAAAGACATCAGTAATGAGTTTAAGCTGTGCAATGTTTACGCTAAGCCAAAGTGTAAGGATTGCTATGCAAGATTTTATTGTAGTGGAGGATGTGCGGCTAATTCTTATAGCTTCCACGGCTCTATTACAGATACGTATGATATCGGTTGCGAACTTCAAAAAAAGAGAATTGAGTGTGCAATAATGATAAAAGCAGCGTTAGCTGGGTAAAATAGGAGAAGATAATGAAGGACAATAAGCAAAAGGGCTTAGCCTCTCTGTTTATCACAGTTGTGGTTTTGGTATTTTTCGGTTTTCTTGCTTACAATGTTTTATCTGCAGGTAAGGGTAATACCGGTGCTGTAGCAACAAGTGAGACTACCATATCAAATGAGAGCGGTAAAGTGACCGGAGATGAGGCAACAGACAGTGATGTAGCTGATGAAACAGGTAAAACTTCCAAATTCAGTACAGGTAAAATAAAACTCGGACTTGATTTGGCAGGTGGTGTAAGTATTACTTACCAAACAGTTGAGCCGAATCCGTCAGATGAGGATATGGCGGACACTATCTATAAGTTGCAACAGAGAGTACAGAATTACTCAACAGAGGCTGAAGTTTACAGAGAGGGTGGCAATAGAATTAATATTGATATCCCGGGTGTATCTGATGCAAATGCAATACTTGACGAACTTGGAAAACCGGGTTCTTTGATCTTTGTAGATCCACAGGGTAATACCGTACTTACAGGTGATCAGGTGGCAACAGCCAAAGCCGGTATTATAGATAATAACGGTAACAGTGAGTATGTTGTATCACTTACATTTACAGATGAGGGTTCAAAGGCTTTTGCAGAGGCTACTGCAAGACTTATCGGACAGAGAATTGCTATTATATATGACAATGTTATTTATTCAAATCCTACAGTTCAGACTGCTATAACAGGCGGAACGGCACAGATTACAGGCATGACTTCATACGATGAAGCAAAGAATCTTGCTTCTACTATACGTATAGGTTCACTTTCTCTTGAGCTTGAAGAGCTTAGAAGTAATGTGGTAGGAGCAAAGCTTGGACAGGAAGCCATATCCACAAGTATGAAGGCTGCTGCAGTAGGATTTGTAATCCTTGCAGTATTTATGGTTGCGGTATTCTTACTTCCGGGATTTGCATCGGTACTTGCACTTTCATTATATGTTATACTTGAGATTTTACTCTTGTCTGCATTTGAAATCACACTGACATTGCCGGGTATTGCCGGTATCATACTCTCAATCGGTATGGCGGTGGATGCAAATGTTATTATCTTTACCAGAATCAAGGAAGAAATCGGACTTGGTAAGAGTGTAAATGAAGCAATTAATTTAGGATTTAAGAAGGCTTTGTCGGCTATCGTTGACGGAAATGTTACTACACTTATAGCCGCAGCTGTACTTTATCTTAGAGGTTCAGGTACTGTAAAGGGATTTGCACAGACACTTGCACTCGGTATTATACTGTCAATGTTTACAGCACTTTTTGTTACAAGATTTATAATGAAGGCTTTCTACAATATAGGGCTTGATAATCCTAAGCTTTATGGTAAGAAACTTGCGGCAAAGCCTATAAATTTTGTCGGAATGAAGAATATAACGATTGCAGTTTCAGTAGTTGTTATACTTGCAGGTATTGTCGGTGCAGGAGTAAATAAGGCAAAATATGGAGATCTGTTCAACTACGGTATAGACTTCAGAGGCGGAACATCTACAAATGTTACATTTAATGAAGATTATTCACTTGACAGAATCTCAAAAGAGGTTGTGCCTGTAGTAGAATCAGTAACAGGTGAAGCCGGAACACAGACACAAAAGGTCGAAGGTTCGAATGAGGTTATCATAAAGACACGTACTCTTTCAGTAGACGAGAGAGAGAAACTTAACAGCGCTCTTGCTCAAAATTTCGGTGTGGATGCCGAGAAGATCACAGCAGAATCAATATCAGGTGCTGTAAGTTCCGAGATGAAGAAAGATGCTGTTGTAGCTACAGTTATTGCTACAATACTTATGCTTCTTTATATCTGGTTCAGATTTAAAGACTTCAGATTTGCAACAAGTTCAGTGCTTGCGCTTGTACATGATGTTTTAGTTGTAATTGCATTCTATGCACTGCTTCGTTGGAGTGTAGGATCAACATTTATTGCATGTATCCTTACAATAGTAGGTTACTCTATAAATGCTACTATAGTAATATTTGACAGAATAAGAGAGAATAAGACATTATTGTCAAAGGCTACAAAAGAAGAGATTATAAATACAAGTGTAACTGAGACTCTTACAAGAAGTATTTATTCATCACTTACTACATTTATCATGATTTTCGTACTCTTTATAATGGGAGTTTCTTCTATCAGAGAGTTTGCATTACCGATCATGGTAGGTATCGTAGCAGGTACATATTCTTCCGTATTCTTATCAAGTATCTTCTGGTACATCTTCAGCAACAGATTTGATAAAAAAATCGAGCAGAAGAAGGAAGAGCAGAAGGCCGAAAAAGTTAAGAATAAGAAGAAAAAAGATAAAAAAGTTGAAATAAATAAAGACAGCAATGGTGCTGTAGTTTAGGTATTTTATGAAATATGAAATAAAGGCTGTGGACAATAGAGCAAAAAGCGCTACTATGGAAACAGTGCATGGTACCGTAGAGACACCGCTTTTTATGAATGTCGGAACTGTAGCCGCTATAAAAGGAGCTGTCTCGACGGATGACCTTAAGGAAATAGGTTGTCAGGTTGAGCTCTCAAACACCTATCATCTGCACGTAAGAACAGGTGACAAGCTTATAAAAGAGTTTGGAGGTTTACATGAGTTTATGCATTGGGACAGACCGATACTGACAGATTCGGGCGGCTTTCAGGTGTTTTCACTGGCTAAACTCAGAAAAATTAAGGAAGAGGGCGTCGCTTTCAATTCACATATTGACGGAAGAAAGATATTTATGGGACCTGAAGAGAGTATGCAAATACAATCAAATTTGGGCTCTACAATAGCAATGGCATTTGATGAATGTCCTCCGGCACTTGCGGAGAGAAGATACATAGAGGAATCTGTGGCACGTACTACCAGATGGTTGCAAAGATGTAAGGTGGAGATGGACAGGCTCAATTCATTGGAGGATACCATAAATAAGGAGCAGTTGCTCTTCGGTATAAACCAAGGCGGAGTTATTGACGACATCAGAATTTCACATGCAAAAGAAATAAGCGAGATGAATCTTGACGGATATGCAATAGGCGGTCTGGCTGTCGGTGAGAGCCATGAGGAGATGTACCATATACTTGATGTAACGGTTGAACATCTGCCAAAGGATAAGCCTACATATCTTATGGGTGTAGGTACCCCTATAAATATTCTTGAAGCGGTAGACAGGGGAGTGGATTTCTTTGACTGTGTATATCCGAGCAGAAATGGTAGACATGGACATGTATACACAAACTATGGGAAGCTGAACCTTTTCAACAAGAAATATGAGCTTGATAAAAGACCTATAGAAGAGGGATGTAACTGTCCGGCCTGTAGATCATATTCAAGGGGCTATATCAGACATTTGTTGAAGGCAAATGAAATGCTTGGTATGCGTCTTTGTGTATTGCACAATTTATATTTCTATAATACAATGATGAGTGAGATTCGCACAGCTATACGCGAAAATAGATATACAGAATATAAAAATAACAAAATAAGAACCATGCTTGAAGGTTCTAAATAGGAGGACTATGAATATTTTGGCAACTGCGAATGCAGGTGGTGGTTTTGGAGTAGGTGCGATTGCAATGTATGTAGTGTTTATAGGAGCTATATTTTATTTTATGGCCTATAGACCTAATAAAAAAGAAAAAGCTAAGCAGGCTGAGCTTTTTGCAAGTTTAGAAGTTGGTGATACGGTAGAGACTGCATCAGGATTTTATGGTGTATTGATTGATATTACAGATGATACTGTAATAGTGGAGTTTGGAAACAATAAAAATTGCCGTATTCCGATGAGAAAAGATGCCATTGTAAAGAACGAAAAGATGACATTATAAAATAAGACAAAATCAAAGCACATCTTCGGATGTGCTTTTTTGGAAAGGTGGATATGGATAGTTATATAGTGCTGGATTTGGAATGGAACCAAAGTCCTAACGGCAGAGAATACAGCAATAAAGATCTTCCCTTTGAAATAATAGAAATAGGAGCGGTAAAGCTTGATTCAAAGCTTAAAAAAGTCGATGAATTTCATAGAGTAATAAAGCCCACAGTTTATAAAAAGATGCATTTTAAGGTACATGAGGTGGTACAGATAGGTATCGGAGAGCTGAAGAAAAAAGGAGTTCCTTTTACAGAAGCTATAAAGGATTTCTTTGAGTTTTGTGAGCTTGACAATAAGCAAAAAAAGACCATACTCTGTACATGGGGAAATCTCGATTTGGTGGAACTTCAAAGAAATATGAAATTTTACGATGTGGAAAATAAATTTGAGTATCCTTTGTTTTACTATGATATTCAAAAGCTCTTCAACATAAGATACCCTAACGGAGAACAGGACAGGATACCTCTTGAAAGAGCTGTGAATATGCTGAATATTGAGAATAACAGACCTTTTCATCATGCTTTAGATGATGCCGTATATACAGCCAAAGTAATGCAAAATATGGATTTCGGACCTGTAAGTGAATATTATTCACTTGACTATTATCGTGTACCGAGAAGCAGTGAAGAGGAAATATATTTGCATTTTTCGGGATATTCAAAGTTTGTATCCACTCTGTTTCCTACAAAGGAAGAGGCGATAGCGGATAAGCATAATTCAGATCTTATTTGTGACAGATGCAACAGAATGTTAAAGAAAAAAATAAAATGGTTTTCAACAAATCAGAGGAATTACTACTGTGTAGGAATCTGCCCTGAACATGGAATTGTGAAGGGGAAAATAAGAGTAAGAAAAAATAATGACGGATACTATGTAATAAAGACTACAAAGGTTGTAGATACGGCAACCTTTGAAGAAATCAGAGAAAAGTACGAAGAGAGTAAGCAAAA
Source organism: Lachnoanaerobaculum sp. OBRC5-5 (assembly GCF_000296385.1). Taxonomy (GTDB): domain Bacteria; phylum Bacillota; class Clostridia; order Lachnospirales; family Lachnospiraceae; genus Lachnoanaerobaculum. The sequence continues at coordinate 1,313,539 of NZ_JH815185.1, read as the reverse complement.
GAGATTGATTAAGAGCAAAAGAAGGTTTTTAAAAGATTCGGAAGAGGTATAATTGAAGCAGGAAATAAAAGAAACTATTGTAAAAAAGATAGATAAAAAAGATATTGATGAATTATATGGGGACGGAGATATTAAAGAGGCCGCAATCATAATAAAAAACGGAGGCTTGGTGGCGTTTCCTACAGAAACGGTTTACGGACTGGGTGCAAATGCTCTGATGCCTGAAGCTGCAAAAAAGATATATGCGGCAAAGGGCAGACCGAGCGACAATCCGTTGATAGTGCATATTTCAAAAACGGAAGACGTAAAAGATATTGCAAATGATATACCTGAGCTGTTTTATACTTTGGCAAACAAGTTTTGGCCGGGACCTATGACTGTGGTATTAAAAAAGAAGAGCATTATACCGGATGCTACAAGCGGAGGCCTTGATACGGTTGCGATAAGACTTCCTGAGAGTAATATTGCAAGAGCTTTGATAGAAGTTGCAGGAGTACCGATAGCCGCACCGAGTGCAAATACTTCAGGCAGACCTTCTCCGACAAAAGCATCTCATGTATTTGAAGATATGAATTCCAAGATAGAAATGATAATAGACGGTGGTGAAGTCGGAATAGGTGTGGAGTCCACAATAGTGGATTTGACAGAAAATACTCCGACACTATTAAGACCCGGTGCAATTACTCTTGAAATGCTTAGAGATGTATGCGGCAATGTAAATATAGACCCTGCAATTGAGCATCTTTTATCAACAGGAGAGGCTCCTAAGGCACCGGGAATGAAATATAAGCACTACGCACCGAAGGCTGATATGAAGATGTTAAGAGGAAGTGAAAGTGCGGTATCCGATTATCTGAGGTCACAGATAATGGAATCGGATATCGATACGGCGATACTTACAGTGGATGAACATAAAAGTGTTTTATTACAGCTTATAAACGAAAATAAAAAGGATAATATAAAACTTTTGAGCCTCGGAAGTATAAAAGATATGAGCAGTATTGCCCACAACCTCTTTGATGTACTCAGAAAATGTGATGACCTTGGGGTAAAGAATATAATATCCGAGTCATTTGATGAGAGCGGTATCGGAAGAGCGGTAATGAACAGACTAAAGAAAGCTGCAGGCTTTAATATAATAGATTTATAGGTGGATTATGAGCGAAAAGAGAGAAGATTATATAAACTGGGATGAATATTTTATAGGTGTTGCAAAGCTCAGTGCAAGAAGATCAAAGGATCCGAACACTCAGGTAGGCGCCTGTATAGTAAGTGAGGATAATAAGATACTGTCTATGGGGTACAACGGATTTCCAAGAGGCTGCTCCGATGAGGATTTCCCATGGGGAAAGGAATTTGAACTTACAGATCCTTATAATGCAAAGTATCTGTATTCCACACATAGTGAGTTGAATGCAATATTAAACTACAGAGGCGGTTCTTTAGAGGGAAGTAAAATATATGTGACTTTATTTCCATGCAATGAATGTGCAAAGGCAATAATTCAGGCGGGGATAAAGACTATAATATATGAGGAGGATAAATATGCCTCAAGCCCTTCCGTAAGAGCCAGTAAAAGAATGTTGAATGCAGCAGGTGTAAGATATTATGAATATCAGCCAAGCGGAAGAAAAATAGAGATAACGGTATGATTGATAAAAGACTTGAAAGAATTTTAAAAAAGCTGGATGAAACATATGGTACGGAAAAAATAATTTATTTGGAGTATAATACTCCGTGGCAACTTCTGTTTGCAACCATACTCAGTGCTCAATGTACAGATGCCAGAGTAAATATGGTGACAAGAGATTTGTATAAAAAATATGACAGTCTGGAGAAGTTTGCCGATGCAGATTTGTCTGAAATGGAGAAAGATATACATTCCATAGGTTTTTATCATAATAAGGCTAAAAACTTGATTGCCTGTGCAAGGAAGCTTTTGACCGACTTTGGAGGAGAGGTGCCAAGCGATCTGGATGACCTTTTAACTCTTCCGGGAGTGGGCAGAAAGACCGCCAATGTAATCAGAGGAAATATATTTGATTTGCCAAGTATAGTGGTAGATACACATGTAAAAAGGATTACAAAAAAACTCGGGTTTACAGAAAGTGACGATCCGGTAAAAATAGAGTTTGAACTTATGGAGATACTTCCAAAAGATCACTGGATAGTCTGGAACACGGACTTGATAACTCTTGGCAGGACCATATGTATTGCAAGAAGAGAAAAATGTGATATTTGTTTTTTAAGAGACGACTGTCCGAGTGCCAAAGTATGATGATTTCCGATTATATAGCAATTGATCTTGAAACTACCGGAATAAGGTTGTCAAAAGATAAGATAATTGAAGTTGGACTTTTAAAAGTAAAAGATTCACAGATAATTGATACTTTCTCCTGTGTTATAAACCCGGATATGCCGGTGGATGACAAAATACTTGAATTGACAAAAATCAGTGAAAACGAGCTTGAGAATGCAAAAAGGATATATGAGGTTATAAATCATATAGTGGACTTTTGTGAAGACTATGTTCTACTGGGACATAACACAATTTTTGATTACAGCTTTGTAAAGAAAGAAGCAAACAGAGCAGGATTGGAATTTGAGAAAAGAGGTATTGATACATATAAATTATGTAAGAAGGTACTTCCGGATAATGTGAGAAAAAATCTTACTGATGCATGTGCCTACTTCGGTATTGAAAGAAAAAACTCTCACAGAGCGTTCAGTGATGCATACTATACTCATGTCTTATTTCAGGAAATTATGAAAAATTTTAAAACTCTTGAAATAAGCCCGGAAGCTATGAAGGTTAAGATAAAAAAGTTCGTTCCTATCAGAAAAAGAACAAAAGAGGACTTGCAGAAATTACTAAACTGTCATAGAATTGGATGCAAGGTAAATATTGACTTGCTTTCAGAATCCGAAGCTAAAAGGATGATGGATAAAATAAAATCAGGAAGCGTCGATTTTACCTGATAAAGCGCAAATATTACAGTCTACATTCTGTAGACTGAAAACATTTCACTAAAATCATAAAAGTATAGTTTATCCCATAAAGAAAAGAGGTTTATATGAAGAATAAGAAAAGACAGATTATATCAATAGTTATAGTTACAATTTTAGTTCTGGCTATGGTGGTACCTGTAGTAGTGTCAGCATTGTCAATATAGGTATGCCGGTCTAGAGAGGACAAGGGAAAGTTGAAGAAGAATATAGGAAATATAACTGCAGCAATGGCTGTGTTTATGGCTGTTGCAGGATTTGGAATAGGTAGTAGAGCAGGTAGTTTTGAAGTTAGAGCCGAAAAGCAGGAGGCAAAAGCTGACGATAAGAAGTCTACAGACAGTGATGCTAAAGAAGAGGAGACAACCAAAGAACAGGAGAGCACACAGGAGGCTGTAACTGAAGATGAAGGAATAAAAGCTGAGAGAAGACTGCCTGAAGGATTCAGTGTAAGCGGATTAGATGACAGCGTTAAAACAATGACTGCACTTAGTGAAGCTTTGGAAAAACTTCAGACTAAAGTTGATGAGAAGAAGTTTATCTTATCTGTAAACGGAGAGCAGATAGAGAGCAGCTTTTCGGATCTTGGTGCAAGCATAGAAAATAAAGAGTATATACTGTCTGAAGCGGGTAAATATACATCAGGAAATATGATTGAACGATTTGCAAAAAGTGCAGGTCTTATAGAAAATCCTGAAAGCATTACTCCGGATATTGAATTTAATGAAGAAGCTTTAAATGCATTTTTTAAGAGAGCCAACAGTAAGAATCCGGATGCACCTGTTAATGCAACTATAAAAAGAGTCAACGGTGCATTTGAGATAACACCTGAACATGACGGATATTCAATAGATAAGGACTCTACTGTAGACAAGCTTAAGGAAGCAATACTTAAAAGTGAAGAAGAGACAATAGAAGCACAAGTTACTAAGCAGGCCGCAGCCGTTAAGGCTGAGGATTTAAAAGATATAAAGGATGTGCTTGGTACATTTACAACCAACTACTCTTCTTCCACATCCGAGAGAGCCACAAATATTGCTGTCGGAACCGAAAAGATGGACGGTGTGCTTTTGATGCCGGGTGAAACAATATCGGGTTATGAAAGAATGCAACCGTTTACAATTAAAAACGGATATAAGATGGCAAAGGCTTATCAAAACGGATTGGTTGTAGACAGTGTCGGCGGTGGTGCATGTCAGATTGCAACAACATTATATCAGGCCGCGCTGAGAGCTGAAGTAAAAATCACAGAGAGAAAAAATCACTCAATGATAGTAGGCTATGTACAGCCAAGCGGTGATGCGGCGATTGCCGGAGATTATAAGGATATAAAGGTTACAAACAACAGAAGTACTCCTATATATGTAGAGGCTGTGACATCCGGAAGAAATGTTACATTTACTATCTGGGGTAAGGAAGACAGATCTACAAACAGAACAATTGAATTTGTTTCTGAAGTAATCAATGAAACACCTAAGGGAAAGACTTATAAAGACGATCCTTCAAAGCCTGTAGGATATGTCAGAAAGGAATCTGACGGACATAAGGGAAGAGTTTCAAAGCTTTGGAAGGTTGTAAAGGAAAACGGAGTTGAGGTAAGCAGAGAATTGGTATCAAGTGATACTTACAGAATGGCTGACGATATTTATATCAGAGGTACCAGAGTGGATGCCCCTGCTCCTACAGCCGCACCGGTAGAAAATACCGAGGGTGGCGAAACTGTGAATGATGCTCCTGCAGATAACGGACCTGCAGATAATTCTGTTGATGTCAGTCAAGGTCCGGGCTTTAATCCGAATATTAATGACGGACAGTAATGAAAAAATATATAATATTTTGCGGATATGCCGGACTTAAGGGCTCTTTGATATTGATAGAGAATTACCGTGAAGAATTAAACGGATATTTTAATAAAGTATATATAGAGAGCATAGAAAAGCATGTTAAAGAAAACGGTTATTATGGGAGATATTTATCTCCCATAAATAATGACAGACCTGAATGTGCTCCTGTAGATATAAACGGTATATTGACAGAGGTCAATGGTGAAACGCTGGATGTTTCGGAAGGTGGAATCCTAAAGGCATTATATAATTTTGCAAAGTCTCGTGGCCGCGGTTTTGAGATAGAAATAAAAAAAATAAGTACAATACAGATTTGTATTGAGATTTGTGAATATTTCGGAATAAATATATATAGACTTTTAAGCGAAGGCAAGATAGTTCTGAGTGAGGACCCTATATCTGCCTGTAAATACTTGGAGGAAAGAGGGATTGCTGCACAGGTAATAGGTTGTTTGACAGACAGCCTTGATAAGGTGATTACAGATAAGGAATCTGTAGAATATGTGAACAGGCCTTTGCAGGATGAAATTTTTAAGGTGATAAAAGATGAGAGAGAAGATATTATCAGTAATTGAAAAAAATTCCAGAATTGATATTGCGGAGTTGGCTATTTTATTGGGTGAAGATGAGGTAGCCGTTGCAAATGAGATTTCCGATATGGAAAAAGAAGGTGTGATATGCGGTTATCATACATTGATCAATTGGGAAAAAACAGCCAATGAAAAGGTGAATGCACTTATTGAAGTAAGAGTTACACCTCAAAAGGGTATGGGCTTTGATAATATTGCTGAAAGAATTTACCAATTCTCTGAAGTAAGTGCAATATATTTGATGAGTGGAGCATTTGACTTTACTGTTTTTATTGAAGGAAGAACAATGCGAGAAGTGGCACAATTTGTCTCTGATAAATTGGCACCTATGGATTCAGTGCTTTCAACCGCAACACATTTTGTACTGAAAAAATATAAAGACCATGGAACAATATTATCTGCAAAGAAAAAAGATGAGAGGCAGCTGATAACACCATGAGAAATCCATTATCAAAAACAATAACATCAATAAAACCTTCAGGTATCAGAAAGTTTTTTGATATAGTCAATACTATGGAAGATGCAATATCTCTTGGAGTTGGAGAGCCCGATTTTGATACACCTTATTTTATAAGAGATGCAGGTATATATTCTCTTGAAAAAGGAAGAACTTTTTATACATCAAACTCAGGTTTGATGGAGCTTAGAGAAGAAATAAGAAAGTATCTTATAAGAAAGCTTAATGTAGAATATAATCCGAAAGACGAAATGATCATTACAGTAGGTGGAAGTGAGGGTATTGATATTGCGCTCAGAGCTATGCTTGATGCAGGCGATGAAGTTTTGATACCACAGCCTTCATATGTTTCATATGAGCCTTGTACAATTTTGGCAGGAGGAAAACCTGTAATAATTGAACTCAAAGCCGAAGACGGTTTTAAGCTGAAAGCAAGTCAAATTTTGGAAAAAGTAACAGATAAGACAAAGATACTTATTTTACCTTTTCCGAATAATCCTACAGGATCAATACTCAATATAAATGAGTTAAAAGAGATAGCAAAAGTTTGTATAGAAAAAGATTTGTATGTAATATCCGATGAAATATACTGTGAACTTACATATGAAGGAGAACATGCTTCAATAGTTCAGGTAGAAGGAATGAAAGAAAGAACCATACTTATAAACGGTTTTTCAAAATCCTATGCCATGACGGGATGGAGACTCGGATACGCTACAGGTCCTAAGGAAATTATAGCTCAGATGACAAAGATTCATCAATATGCCATTATGTGTGCACCTACTACAAGTCAGTATGCCGCTGTTGAGGCTCTGGCGCATGGAGATGACGATGTGGCCAAGATGAGAGAGTCATACAATCAAAGAAGAAGATTTCTATTACATAAATTTGATGAACTTGGAATGACATGCTTTGAACCGCAGGGAGCATTCTATGTATTTCCGAGTATAAAAAGATTTAATATGACATCGGAAGAATTTGCAACAAGATTGTTGGAAGAGCAAAAGACCGCTATAGTTCCGGGTACGGCATTCGGTGCAAGCGGAGAGGGCTATGTCAGAGTCTCATATGCATATTCTATAGAAAGACTTAAGGAAGCAATCTCAAGAATTGAGAAGTTTGTAAGGAGTCTTTCATGAATATAGTATTACTTGAACCTGAAATACCTGCAAATACAGGCAATATCGGAAGAAGCTGTGTAGCAACGGGTACAAGACTTCATCTGATAGAGCCTCTGGGTTTTAGAATCAATGAAAAAGAGATAAGGCGCGCAGGTATGGACTATTGGAAGAATCTTGATGTTACAATATATTCCGATATAAATGACTTTTATGAAAAGAATCCTGCGGCAAGAGAGCATATGTATTTTGCAACTACAAAGGCGCATCATACATATAAAGATGTAGAGTATAAGCCGGATGATTATATAATGTTCGGTAAAGAAAGTGCAGGAATACCTGAAGAGATACTTGCAGAAAATGAAGACACATGTATACGAATACCTATGTGGGGAGATATCAGAAGTCTGAATCTGTCAAATTCGGTGGCAATTATCTTGTACGAAGCATTGTCACAAAACGGATTTGAAAAAATGCAGCTTACAGGAGAATTACACAGACTTAAATATAAATAATAAAAAAACTCCGGACCGTTTGGAATGGAGTTTTTTTATTATTTTAATTATATTAATGTTTTTCGTATAAATAGTCATCGTTTTTCTTAGGCGGTTTTTCATTTAAATTTCCGACATCGAAAGTAGTCTGATCGGAGATATCATTTTCATTATTTCCGGATTCTTCAACAGGAATATCATTTACTTCTGTACCTTCAGCAGAAACAAGTTTTGTCTGGTTGACTTCGCTGTTGTTAAATTCAACTTCTCCTTCATTCCCCGCCGTATCGGAAACATACGCCTTTATAGAGTAGGTATCAAATTCAAATGTAGCTCTGCCCTCTTCTTCATCTATTTTTGAAGGCTTTAACTTTCTGTCATCACTGTCTATTGCGTAGATGCTGTCATAGTCAATATCTGAATGTCCGTCCTCAAATGTTATATTAAGCACGCCTTTTTTCACCAACTGTGCAAATATAGTAGGTGCGGTGGAGTCGATATTATCTATTCTTTCATATATAGTCTGAGACATTGTATTCAGATTTGTAGCAACTACTTCCAGAGTACCGTTCTTTGTTGCTGTAGCCACATATGTATTACCGTTCTTTGTATATGAGAGCGGCGAGTCGTCAAGAGTCATTGTAAAACTTTGCAATGGGAAAAAGCTCTTTTGAGTCACTCTAATTTCTACAGATTTGGAATCGGAATCCGCAACTGTGGAAATTTCGAAATGAGGCTGTGAGGTTACAGCAAAAAATATGATTACATTTATGAATATAAATGCTATTATATATTTGAGTTTTGAAAACTTCCTTTTTTTAGGTTTTTCATTTACATTATTTTCATCTGCCATGGATTTTCCTCACTTTCAATTGTACAAGCAATCTTTGATTAGAATAACAGACTTAAAAAAAAACTTCAAGTTAAAAATTGACTTAAGAAAAATATAATAATTAAAGGAGTTGTTATGATAGAAAAAGCGGTGAAATTTGCGATTAAGGCACATGAGGGCCAGTTCAGAAAGGGGAGCACAATACCGTATATTACCCATCCCTTGGAGGTATGTACCATTGTATCCTTGATTACAGACAATGAAGAAGTAAGAGTAGCATCATTACTACATGATACGGTTGAAGATACTTCCGTTACCATAACCGAGATAGAAAAAGAATTCGGGAAAAAAGTAGCGGCTCTTGTAGGAAGTGAATCTGAGGATAAGTCAAAGACATGGATTGAGAGAAAGATGCATACATTAAAAACTTTGAAAGATGAATCAATAGAAGTAAAGATAATAGCTCTTGGAGATAAACTGTCAAATATCAGAAATTCCGCAAGAGATTATCTTTGCCTCGGAAACGATTTTTTACTTAGGTTTAATGAGAAAGATAAGGTAAAGCAGGCAATGTACTATTATGGTATACTTGATGCGTTGAAAGACCTGGAAGATAATGAGTTTTATAGGGAATATGAGAAACTTTGTGATTTTGTTTTTGGAGATGTTAAAGAGAAAATATGAGAGACGGTTTTATAAGAGTTGCAAGCGTATCACCTGATATCAGAGTATGTGATGTGGACTATAACAAGGAAAGTATAAAAAAGGCCATAGAAAAAGAATGGGAAAATAAAAGCAGTATCATAGTATTTCCGGAGCTTTGTCTGACAGCATATACATGTAATGATCTTTTTTTTCAAGATTCGCTTATCAGTGAAGCCAAGAAGGCATTGAAAGAAATAGTTGATTTTACAAAGGGACATAAATCTGTTATTTTTCTGGGGCTGCCTTGGGATTATAAGGGAAAGCTTTATAATGTTGTAGCGGTTATATCAAACGGATTGATGCTGGGGCTTATAAATAAAATAAATCTGCCAAATTACGGTGAGTTTTACGAGGAGAGGTATTTTAACAGGGGATTTGAAAATGCGGTATGGGTTGATCTTTTTGATGATGTAATCCCTATGGGCTCAAAGATATTGTTTGAATGTACAAATATGCCGGGACTTGTTTTGGCAGGTGAGATATGTGAGGATCTTTGGGTTGCAGATCCTCCAAGTATAGGACATGCACTTGCAGGTGCAAACATTATTGTAAATGCCTCGGCATCAAATGATATAGTCGGAAAAAAGGCATATCGTGACAGCTTGATAAGCAATCATTCAAAGAAACTTATATGCGGTTATATCTATGCAAATGCCGGAGAGGGAGAATCTACTCAGGATCTGGTATTCGGAGGACAGGGAATAATAGCGGAAAACGGTAAAATTCTGGCTGAAAGTACAAGGTTTAAAAATGAAGCCGTAAGAATTGAGATAGATGTAAACAGGCTTAATTTGGAAAGAAGAAAGCAGACTACATTTAAAATAAGAGAAGGACAGGATAGCAATCGTAAAGATTACATGGTTATGGAGTTTGAGATCGAGAATGATGAGCTTGAACTTGAGAGAAACTTCGATCCTAAGCCTTTTGTACCTGATGATATGTTAAAGAGAAATGAAAGATGCGAGGAGATACTCACAATACAGGCTCTTGGACTTAAGAAAAGACTTACGCATATCGGTTCAAAAAATGTTATTCTCGGAATTTCCGGAGGACTGGATTCAACTCTTGCACTTCTTGTATGTGCCAAGACTTATGATATGCTTGGACTTGATAAAAGCGGTATAAAGGCTGTTACAATGCCGGGATTCGGAACTACGGACAGAACATATAATAACGCCTGTGAACTTACAAAAAGCTTCGGTGCAACTTTGGAAGAGATCTCAATAGTTGAATCTATAAAGAGGCATTTTATTGATATCGGACATGATATAAATGTAAAAGATATTACTTATGAAAATGCACAGGCAAGAGAAAGAACTCAGATTCTTATGGATATTGCTAACAGAGATAACGGTATAGTCGTAGGAACAGGTGATTTGTCCGAGCTTGTGCTTGGATGGGCAACATATAACGGTGATCATATGTCAATGTATGGTGTGAATGCTTCAATTCCAAAGACTCTGGTTAGACATTTGGTAAATTACTATGCCGATACAACAGAGGATAAGAAGATAGCAAATATACTTTATGATATTCTTGATACACCTGTATCTCCTGAGCTTTTGCCGCCTGAAAACGGAAAGATAGCACAAAAGACGGAAGATTTGGTGGGACCGTATGAATTACATGATTTCTTTTTATACAATGCACTTCGCTTCGGTTTTATGCCTTCAAAGATATACAGAATGGCAAAGAAAGCATTTAAGGATATCTATGATGAAGAGACAATTTTAAAATGGTTGAATGTTTTCTACTCAAGATTCTTCTCACAGCAGTTTAAGAGATCCGCACTGCCTGACGGCCCTAAGGTCGGAAGTATTGCAATATCTCCAAGAGGTGATCTTAGAATGCCAAGTGATGCAAGTAAGGCTTTGTGGATAAAAGACCTGGAAAATATAAAAACGGATCTGTAATATGGGAGAAGCTAATGATTACTTCATCAGGAAATAAGAAGATAAAAGATCTGGCGGCACTTATAAAAAAGAGCAATGCCAGAAAAAAACATAATGCCTATATTATTGAGGGCATCAGAATGTTTAAAGAACTCAAAAAGGATGAGATATTGGACGTATTTGCAAGTGAAAGCTTTGAGGCTGAAAACGGGAAAATATTGTCCGAAATCTATCCGGAGTATGAGACGGTCAGTGACAGAATATTTGAGTCCGTATCAGATACAAAAACTCCACAGGGAGTAATGGCTGTTGTAAAAAGAAAAGAATATACGCTTGAAAAAATATTGGATAAAAGAGATACTCCACACAGTTTGCTTATTCTTGACAGCCTTCAGGATCCGGGAAATCTCGGTACCTTGGTCAGGGCCGGAGAAGGAGCGGGGATTACAGGTATTATAATGAATGAAACCACTGTGGATATCTATAATCCTAAGGTTATACGCTCTACAATGGGATCAATTTTCAGAGTTCCTTTTATTTATGTAAAGGATCTTAAAGAAGTGATACAAAAGCTTTATTCAAAAAATATTAATATTTATGCAAGCAGTCTTGAAGGGGCAATTGAATACGACGCTCCAGATTATAAAAAGGATATTGCATTTATAATAGGTAATGAGGCAGCAGGAATCTCAAAAGAAGTTTTAGATATAGTGAAAGATAAGGTCAAAATACCTATGCTTGGTGAGGTGGAGTCTTTGAATGCAGCGGTTGCAGGAAGCATACTGATGTATGAGGCTGCAAGACAAAAAAGAAAATAAATGAATTTTTATGCAGACAAATTTATATTTATATGATATACTGTTAAAATATTAAGAAAGGGGTATATTTATGAATTTATTTGGAAGACATTTTCTTACACTGAAGGATTTTTCAAGAGAAGAGATAGAATATTTGCTGGACTTGGCTGCAAAGCTTAAGGATGAGAAGAAAAAAGGTATTACCGGAGACAGATTGAAAGGCAAAAATATAGCGCTCCTGTTTGAGAAGCCTTCAACAAGGACAAGATGTGCTTTTGTTGTAGGTGCAAGAGATGAAGGAGCATTTCCTGAATATCTCGGTAAGGATGATATACAGCTTGGACATAAGGAAAGCGTTGCCGATACGGCAAGAGTTCTCGGAAGAATGTTTGACGGTATAGAGTTTAGAGGTTTTAAACATTCCACGGTGGAGGAACTTGCAAAGTATGCAGGTGTACCGGTATGGAACGGCCTTACGGATGAGTATCATCCGACACAGATTCTGGCAGACCTTCTTACTATGAAGGAACATTTCGGAAAAAATGAAGGATTGAATTTTGTTTATGTCGGTGACGGCAGAAACAATATGGCGAATTCTCTTATGATCGGAATGACAAAACTTGGAGTAAATATGACAGTTCTGGCTCCTAAATCGCTGCAACCAAGTAAGGAACTCATAAGCTTGTGTGAAGGCTATGCAAAATCCTCAGGAGCAAAACTTCTTATAAGCGATAATACGGATGCTGTTAAGGATGCGGATGTAATATATACGGATGTCTGGGCTTCAATGGGAGAAGAGGATAAAGCGAAGGAAAGAATCGAACTTTTAAGGCCGTATCAGGTAAATACGGAACTGATGAAAAAAACAGGAAAGGAAAGTACAATATTTATGCACTGTCTGCCTGCCGTAAAGGGATACGAGGTAACTGAGGATGTGTTTGAAAGCGCAAAATCAGTGGTGTTTGATGAAGCAGAAAATCGTATGCACACTATTAAGGCGGTGATGGTAGCTACATTGGGTAAAGGAGATGACAGGTAGAAGAAAGCAGGGTTTTCTTTTGTTCAGGGATGTAATGCATGTGATACTTGCGATTGTTATCATAGTGATGGTGGTATTCGCATTTCTATCACCAAATAAGTATGCAATATTTTTCCCTTTGATATTTTTATTGTTTTCAGTAAGTTGTCTGTTGGATGCAATAAAATATTTCAAAAATGAGGAACATTTAAAGTACAGTTTTATAAAAGCAATAATAATGTTTATTCTATTTTTGTTTATGCTTTTAATGTCGACTATAGGATTTTTAAATATTTAACTGATATGCACCGGAAAATAAAGTTTATTTTCGGGTGCATATTAATTTTAAGAATATAAAAACTTGATTTTTTTACCGGAGTAGTCTAATATTCTTATAGTGGTGGAGTTGTGCTTAGGTATATCCTCCGCAGATATTATAGGGATGGGATTTATTATGACTTTCAATCACAAATCGGTGCTTTTGAATGAAGTGATAGAATCTTTGAATATAAAAGCCGACGGCTGCTATGTTGACGGCACTTTAGGTGGTGGAGGACATGCCTTAGAAGTGGTTAAACGACTGGGAAGCGGTAAACTTATAGGAATCGACCAGGACGCGGATGCTGTCAAGGCTGCTACTCAAAGATTGATTGATTATAGTAATAATGTTATTATTATAAGAGACAACTATGTTAATATAGAGAATATATTGAAAAAAGAAAACATAGACAAGGTTGACGGAATATACATTGACCTTGGAGTATCTTCATATCAGCTTGATACTGCCGAGAGAGGTTTTACCTATAGATATGATGCTCCGCTTGATATGAGAATGGATGACAGAAACGAGTTAAAGGCGTCTGATATTGTAAACGACTATTCGGAGTCTGAACTTTTTCATATTATAAGAGACTATGGTGAGGACAGATTTGCAAAGAACATTGCAAAACATATTGTTGAATATAGGAATAAGAAGAGAATAGAAACCACTTTTGAGTTGGTGGATATTATAAAAGCTTCAATTCCTATGAAGATACAGGTAACGGGAGGACATCCTGCAAAGAGAACATTTCAGGCCATAAGAATTGAATTAAACAAAGAGCTTGAGGTTTTAACCGATTCATTAAATGTAATGATTGATTTATTGAAACCGGGAGGAAGGTTGTCTGTTATCACATTCCATTCTTTAGAGGACAGAATAGTAAAACAGGCATTTAAGAAAGCCGAGTCACCATGTGTTTGTCCGAAAAAATTTCCTGTCTGTGTCTGCGGGAATAAATCAAAGGGAAGAGTTATTACGAGAAAGGCGATACTGCCAAGTGAGGAGGAGTTGGAGGAAAATTCCAGATCCAAAAGTGCAAAACTTAGAGTATTTGAAAAGGGAGTCTAAATGAAAGAAACTGTTAAGAAAAAAAGGCAAGGAACGAAGAAAAAGTCAGGTACAGAGATAGAATATTATGTAGACGGTAATGTTGTAAGAAAAGTGGAAACAGCCGTTCCGAAAAAAGCACCTAAGCCTTCTGAAGGTGAAGCGGCAAAAACAAACAGAATGATAAGGAAAAACAGGGAAAGAGCATTGTCCATGGACTTCCCTTATCTTGTTGTGTTTTCAGCGGCTATGGTAGTCATGCTGTTTTTGTGTGCAAACTATATTGCAATACAGTCAAAGTTGACTTCCACTATAAAGCAGACACAAAAAAATGAATCAAATCTTGAAAAGTTAAGAAATGAAAATGATTCGCTGGAGAATATGATTGCGACTTACGTTGATTTGGATCATATATATGATGTAGCTACAAATAAGTTGGGTATGATTTATGCTAAGAAGAATCAGGTTATAACATACGAAAAAACGGAAAGTGAATATGTCAGACAATTTGAAGATATCCCGAGATAAAAAGGGGAATAATAAAAAAGGTAAGGACGGAAGTACTTCCAATCCTTTAGATAATTTGCAGGGAAGGCTTGTAATCATCCTGTTTATGATTATACTTGCTTTCGCTGCATTGTTTTTTAAGATTCTAATGTTACAAGGAAGTAAGTCTAAGGAATACAATCAAAAGATTCTGTCACAGCAAAAATATGATTCTAGAGATATACCTTACAAAAGAGGTGATATACTCGATAGAAACGGAACATATATTGCTACAAGTGAAAAGGTTTACAATTTGATAATCGATCCGAAGCAGATAAACAGCGATCAGGAAGATTATTTAAATGCTACTGTATCTATTCTGAGTGAAGTTTTCGGATACAGCGCAGATGAGTTGAAAAGTACAATTGCAGAAAAGTCGGACAGCTCATATGTAAAATATGCTAAAGATATAAGCTATGAGCAAAAAACAGCTTTTGAAGAAAAAAAAGAAGAGTACAATAAGTCTTACAAAGAGAGTAAAAGCTCTGAAAGAGTATACGGTATCTGGTTTGAAGAAAGTTATGTAAGAAGATATCCTTACGGTTCAAGTGCATGTAATGTTATAGGCTTTGCAAATAATGAAGATTTGAGCGGTAATTCAGGAATAGAGCAGTATTATAATGATAAATTAATAGGAGTATCGGGCAGGGAATACGGATACTTAAATGATGAATCGTCTCTTGAAAGAGTGATTAAAAATCCTACAGACGGAAATAAGGTGGTTTCGACCATAGATTTGAATATCCAAAAGATTGTAGAAAAACATATTGCAGAATGGCAAAGTTCTACAGGTTCAAATATGACTGCGGCAATAGTGATGAATCCTAATAACGGTGAAATTCTTGCTTTGGCTACCAGCAGAACATTTGATTTGAATAATCCCAGAGATTTGAATAATTATTACTCGCCTGAACAGCAGGCCGAGATGGATGACAAGGCAAAGGTGGAGGCGCTCAGTAATATATGGAGAAACTATGCTGTCAGCGATACATATGAGCCGGGTTCACCTTCAAAGGTATTTACGGTAGCCTCCGCCATGGAAGAGGGAATTATAACAGGCAATGAAAGCTATGAATGTAGGGGATTTGAAGAAGTTGGCGGCTGGAAGATAAGATGCGCCAACAGAAACGGACATGGTGTACTGAATGTTACGGAGGCTCTTATGGAGTCTTGTAATGTGGCGATGATGGATATTTCAAGAGCTGAAGGAAGTCAGAAGTTTTATGAATATCAAAAGGTATTCGGATTCGGTTCAAAGACCGCAATAGATTTGCCGGGAGAAGCGGATACAAGCGGACTTATACATACTGCGGATAATGCAAGTGCAACGGATCTTGCAACAAACTCTTTCGGACAAAATTATAATACAACTATGATTCAACTTGCGGCTGCGTATTCATCTGTTGTAAACGGCGGTTCATATTATCAACCTCATGTTGTAAAACAGATTTTGAATTCAAAGGGTGCAATAATAGAAAATATTGAGCCTGAGCTTGTAAGAGAGACGGTTTCCGCACATACCACAGCGTTTATAAATGAAGCGCTCAGGAGAACGGTAGCGGAAGGAACAGGTAGTGCCGCAGCGGTTGCGGGCTATGATGTCGGCGGAAAAACCGGTACTGCAGAAAAGTACCCAAGAGGAAACGGAAATTATTTGGTTTCTTTTATAGGAAGCGTACCTGCACAGGCACCGGAAGTTGTATGCTATGTTCTTGTGGATACTCCTCATGTGGCGGATCAGGCAAGATCGGCATATGCAAGCTCTTTGTTCTCAAAAATCATGACAGAAGTATTGCCATATATGAATATATATTCAAATGTAGACGAAAGTATAGATGTAAGTTCATTCCCGACTGCAGAGGGTATTACGGACAGCAATACTCCAAAGCAAGAGGAGACAAAGAACTATTCTACAGAAGAAGTAATACCTAACGACGGCGGAAACGGGCTTCCGGGAGCGCCTGCCGGAGAGGGAGAAGAATAAAATTTTGGAGTTATTATGTTAAGAGATACATTGATTGCATTATTGATAGGTTTTGTTGTCACTGCAATTGCCTGTCCTTTGTTTATTCCTGTTTTGCACAGACTTAAATTCGGCCAGATGGTAAGGGATGACGGGCCTAAGGAACATTTGAAGAAGACAGGTACTCCCACGATGGGCGGAATTTCATTTCTGGCCGGCATATTGGTTGCAAGCCTGTTTTTGATACCTAAATATAAAGAAGTGGCGGTAGTATTCTTATTTACTATATCCTATGGTATAATAGGATTTTTGGATGATATTTTGAAAATAAAGAAAAAGCAGTCTGAAGGACTGAAGTCATCACAAAAATTCATACTTCAGCTTGTAGTCAGTGTTATTTTTATAATATATCTGTATAAAATATATGGACTTGACTACGGTGTGCTTATACCTTTTACAGGTTCATTTGATAAAGGTATAATATTAAATCTCGGTATTATCTGGATACCTTTTGCACTTTTTGTAATACTGGGAACCGATAACGGTGTGAATTTTACCGACGGACTTGACGGATTATGCTCAAGCGTTACTGTTATAGTAGCATTATTCTTTATGCTTATAGGATTAAAGGGCGGTTTTTCGGTCACACCTGTTACAGGTGCGGTTATAGGCAGCCTTATGGGATTTTTGATATTTAACGCTTATCCTGCCAAAGTATTTATGGGAGACACGGGTTCTTTGGCACTTGGAGGTTTTGTCGCATCATATGCACTTATGTGCAGGATACCTGTATTTATTGCAGTTATCGGATTTATATATATGATAGAGGTAATATCGGTAATCATTCAGGTCGGATATTTTAAAGCTACAAAGGGCAAGAGATTTTTCAAGATGGCACCTATACATCACCATTTTGAACTCTGTGGCTGGTCTGAGACAAGGACCGTGACAGTATTTTGTGTAGTTACCATAATACTTGGTATTTTAGTTTATCTGTTTATGTAGGAGGCAATATGATTGGAGTTGCGGGCTTAGGAAAGAGCGGTATATCCGCCGCCACATTACTTTTAAAAAATAATGAGGCGGTAATACTCTTTGACAGTAATAAAGAACTTAATAAAGAAGAAATACTTGCAAAGTTTGATAAGGCATATCACAAAAACATAAATATTATTCTCGGAGAATTAAAAAAGAAAGATTTAGAGGATATGTCATATTGTGTTATAAGTCCGGGAATAGATTTGGAGACTGATTTTGTACAGGTACTTAAAGCAAATAACATTCCGATATGGAGCGAAATTGAGCTCGGGTTTAAATACGCTAAAGGCGGATTGATAGCTATAACAGGTACAAACGGTAAGACAACCACAACATCACTTGTCGGCGAGATAATGTCAAATTTTGCAAAAAGCAGCTTTACGGTCGGTAATATAGGAATACCTTATACAGACATTGCAGATAAAACGGATGAGGATTCGGTTACTGTGCTTGAGACATCATCTTTCCAATTGGAAACAATTATCGACTTCAGACCGAATATATCGGCTATTTTGAATATAACTCCGGATCATTTAAACAGACATCATACTATGGAGAACTATATCAAAGTAAAAGAAGATATAAGTAAAAATCAAACTGAAGATGACTTTTGTATTTTAAACTATGAAGATGAGGCTTTGAGAGAATTTGCAGACAGGGTAAAAGCCAAAGTCGTATTCTTTTCAAGCAGGAGAAAGCTTGAAGACGGATTTTATCTTGATAAAGATATTATTATGCAGAGTAAAAACGGTGTTGCAAAAGAAATTTTGGATACAAAGAAGTTGAATATACTTGGCAGACATAATTATGAGAATGTTATGGCCGCAATAGCGATAGCATCTTCATACGGTGTACCTATGGAGAGCATCGTAAATTCATGTTACGCATTTCATGCCGTTGAACACAGAATAGAATTTGTAAAAGAAGTAAAGGGAGTAAGATATTATAACGACTCCAAGGGTACAAATCCGGATGCGGCGATTCAAGCCGTACTTGCAATGCCGGCGGTAACATATATTATTGCCGGAGGTTATGATAAGGGCTCGGAGTATGATGAATGGATAGAGAGCTTCGGTACAAAGGTTAAAAAACTTGTACTTATGGGAGCTACAGCCGGGAAGATAGAAGAGTGTGCAAAAAAACACGGCTTTAATGATATAGTTACGGTTGACAGCATGCAGGAGGCCGTAAAAATATGTGCAAATGAAGCAAAAACGGGAGAATATGTACTTCTTTCACCTGCTTGCGCAAGTTGGGGAATGTTCAAAAACTATGAGGAGCGTGGAAGAATATTTAAGGACTGTGTTAGGGAATTAGGATAATATGGCTGATGATATAAAGAAGAATAAAGCCAAAATTAAAAATGTAGCAAAAAAAGAATTGAAAAACCAAGCCGTAAAAAGAAAAATAAAGGTGGAAAAAGGCGGACAGAAGAAAACAAAAGTTGATACTGCTAAAGAAAATAAAATAAGAAAAATCGGAGTTAAGAAACCGGTTGTTAATGACAGTAAAAAAAATGAAACTAAAAAAAGAAGGTTTTACGATTACAGTCTTATATTTACTATTTTGTTTTTGTTGGTGTTGGGCTTGATAATGATTTACTCGGCAAGTTCATACACTGCAGATTTGAAGTTTAAAAACTCCGCTTATTTTGTAAATAAACAGCTTATCTTTGTTGTTGCAGGTCTTATTCTGATGATATTTGTATCAATAGTACCTTACCAAGTTTGGATAAAACTGTCGAAGCTTATTTACATGGTTGCGACCGCACTTGTCGGAGCTGTTTTGGTTATAGGTAGGGATGCAAACGGAGCAAGAAGATGGATTAATCTGTTCGGTATAAAATTCCAGCCTTCAGAGTTTGTAAAGGTGGCGATTATTATTTTTTCGTCTTACTATCTGGTAAAATATAAAAATGATTTACATTCTACAGACAGAAAGGTTGCTGAAAAGAAACTTTGGTTTTTATTCGGAGTAATCTTTGTTCCGACAGTATTGGTTATGGTTGAAAATCTGAGTACATCCATAATTATATTTTTAATTGCGTTTTGCATGAGCTTTTTAGGTACATCAAATAAGAGACTTCACACAGTAGGTGCAATAGCAATGGGTGTAATTTTGTTTTTCTCAAAACCTTTTGTAAAATTTATATATGAAAGAGGAGCAAGAGATTATCATTTGACAAGATTGCTTGTTTGGGCGGAGCCGGAGAAGTTCAGCAGAGACGGAGGATATCAGGTAATTCAGGGACTATATGCTATAGGTTCAGGAAGTTTCTTCGGCAAGGGACTTGGACAGGGAATGCAAAAGTTTTTCCTTCCGGAGTCTCAAAATGATATGATTTTTGCTATAATAGTGGAAGAACTTGGACTTTTCGGTGCCGGACTTATAATGGGTGCATTTGTATTTTTAATATACAGAATGATAAAGATATCATTTTCTGTAAAGGACCCTGAAGGTGTGTATCTTGTGGTGGGAATTTTGATACATTTGTCTTTGCAGGTTATACTTAATATTGCGGTTGTAACGGGAGTGTTGCCTAATACCGGAGTTTCACTTCCATTTATAAGTTACGGAGGTACATCTATTTTGGTACTGCTTGGAGAGATGGGAATTGTTTTGAGTGTCGCAAGATCAATAAAGCTGGACTACTGATATGAAGAAGTTTTACATTGTTTTATTTTGCCTTGCATTTATACTTGTCGGAATATTTTCGGTCAAAATAACCGATTTTAATTTCGGAGGAAATACAAGGTATACTGATGAAGAAATGAAGGAAATGCTGTTTCCGAATGAATTATCAAAAATAACACTTTATAATTTTATACGAAGTAAATTTAAAAAAGATTACAATATACCTTTCATTCAAGGGGTTGATATATATGTAACCGGAATGGACAGTGCCGATATCATAGTATATGAAAAAAGTGTTGTAGGCTGTGTAAAATATATGAGTTCATATATGTATTTTGATAAGGACGGAATTGTGGTGGAGAGTTCAAATAATCTTCTTGACGGAATTCCGATAATAGACGGTTTGGATTTCGGAAGAGTGGTATTGTATGAGAAACTTCCGATTTCAAATGAAAAAGTTTTTGAAGAAATGCTCAATATCACACAGGTTCTGGTAGGATACGGAATAACGGTAGATAAGATTACAATTTCTTCAGATAATAATATAACATTATATATAGGAAAAATAGAGGTCTATCTGGGAGATTCGAGTGAATTAAACGGTAAAATAGGCGAATTGAGAGATATATGGGAGAAAATAAAGGATTTGTCCGGAATACTTTATCTGGATAATTATAATCCTATAAAAGAAAATACAACATATACTTTTAAGAAGAGATAACTATATAATATACTTAAGTTATTACAGAAGACTTTAAAGAAAAATAAGTTGATATTTATATGAAAAACCTTTATTATAAGATGAGAGTTTGCTTAAGTGTAGGGGTACAGGAGGAATATATCTGTGTTAGAAATAAATAAGCCGGTAAATGAGAATGCAGCGAAGATCATCGTGGTTGGTGTCGGAGGTGCCGGAAACAATGCCGTAAATAGAATGATTGATGAAAATGTAGAAGGCGTGGAATTTATTGGAGTTAATACCGATAAACAGGCCTTGGTTAATTGTAAAGCCGGGAGTATTATACAGATAGGCGAGAAGCTTACAAAAGGACTTGGTGCCGGAGCAAAGCCTGAAGTGGGAGAAAAAGCGGCAGAAGAGAATATTGAAGATATCACAAATAAGCTGAAGAATGCAGATATGGTATTTGTTACATGTGGAATGGGCGGTGGTACAGGAACAGGTGCATCACCGGTTATTGCCAGAGCGTCAAAAGATCTCGGTATACTTACAGTAGGTGTAGTAACAAAGCCTTTCCCTTTTGAAGGCAGACAGAGAATGAAAAATGCACTTGCAGGTATAGAGAATCTGAAGCAGTATGTGGATACTTTGATTGTGATACCGAATGAGAAATTACTTCAGATAGTGGACAGAAAGACCACTATGCCTGATGCTCTTAAAAAGGCTGATGAGGTATTACAGCAGAGCGTTCAGGGTATAACAGACCTTATAAGTGAGACCGCTATAATTAATCTTGACTTTGCCGATGTACAAACAGTAATGACAGGCAAAGGACTTGCACATATCGGTATCGGTTACGGAACAGGAGACAACAAGGCTCTTGATGCTGTGAAGGCTGCTGTTTCATCACCGCTTCTTGAGACAAGTATTGACAATGCCACTCATGTTCTTATTTCAATATCAGGTGATGTCGGTCTTGTTGAGGCAGATGAGGCAACCGGATATGTACGTGAGCTTGTAAGTGAAGAGGCAAATATTATCTTCGGTGTATCATATAATGATGCTGAGCCTGACAGTGTGAAGATTACAGTTATTGCTACAGGTGTAACCAATGCAATAAATGATACTCCTGTAGGAGAATTAATCAGAGATATAAATACCAAGCATCAAAATGATAATATGCCGAAAAGAAATGATGCATATTTGCAGGGAATGCATACGGCGGGTATGGAAAGACCTGTACAGACTCAGCCTGAGCAGAATAATTATATAAATCCTACAGCAAGCTATACAGGAGAGAGCTATCCGGAAGGCGGTTATACCGGTGGATATACAGGAAACTTCGGGCAGTATCAGAGTGATTTTAACAATCCTAATTTGAATACTCAAAACAATCAGGGCTTGAATAATCCGAATATGAACAATCAAAATTATAACGGAAATTATTCATCAGTACAGCGCCCGACTATTATAAGAACAGGTGAAGCAAAGATAAATGTACCTGATTTCTTAA
The DNA here is from genome assembly GCF_000296385.1 of Lachnoanaerobaculum sp. OBRC5-5. Taxonomy (GTDB): domain Bacteria; phylum Bacillota; class Clostridia; order Lachnospirales; family Lachnospiraceae; genus Lachnoanaerobaculum. The sequence continues at coordinate 1,291,044 of NZ_JH815185.1, read as the reverse complement.
AGAGAAAGAAATAATGCAATTAATAAGCCTTGGAAGAAATTTCCAAGGCTTTGTTGTGCTTATATATAATTTTTGATATATAGTTTGAGCAATCCCTTAAGTAAAAGATTGTCATCTACGATAATATTATGTGTACAAAGAGGTGTTACAAAAGGTGCGAGACCTCCTGTGGCTACCACATTAAGTTTTTCACCAAGCTCTTCTTCCATACGTGATATAATACCGTCCATCATACCTGCATGTCCGAAGAGGATACCGCTTCTCATACTGTCTATTGTATTCTTTGCTATAACTTTTTTCGGCATATCGAGATTTACCTGTGGAAGCTGAGCGGTTTTTGAACTTAGAGTATCAAGTGAGATTCGTAGTCCCGGATGTATTATACCGCCTATATAATTTCCACTTTTATCTACTACAGATATGGTGGTAGCGGTTCCCATATCTATGATTGCCAAAGGGAGAGGATACTCATCCATTGCAGCCACAGCGTCCACTATCATATCGGAGCCGACAGTTTTCGGATTGTCCATAAGTATATTCAATCCTGTTTTCATACCTGATTCTACAAGCATACATTCAATACCGAGTATTTTTTTGATTGCATTTCTGACGGTTTCATTCAGAGGAGGAACTACACTTGATAGAATTGCACCTTCTATATCCGAAGGTTTTATTCCATGTATATCGAGGATACCTTTTATATACATAGAGTACTCAAGATCGGTTCTTGTAGTGTAGGTTGTGACTCTTTCAAGAAAATATGTTTTTTCATTGTCGATACCGCCGATGACAATATTTGTGTTACCCATATCGATTGCTAAAATCATAAAATTATCCTTCTTATGTAAGTAGATTTAAGGCTTTTAAAGTATGTATACCGTCTAAGCGTTTGAGAACGATATTTCAATAAAAGCTTTATTTTATATAAAGTATACTAATCTCTGTTCTTGCTTGCAATAATAAAATAGCGTATAATCGTGTAAGCATTATATCTAAATAAAAATTAAGATTTATGGAGGCTTTATGCTGAAAGATAAAAATATATTACTTGGTGTAACCGGAGGTATTGCGGCATATAAAATTGCAAACCTTGCAAGTATGTTAAAAAAACAGGGTGCAAATGTAAAAGTAATAATGACTGAGAATGCCTGTCAGTTCATCACACCTATGACATTTGAAACTCTTACGGCACAAAAAGTATATACAGATACGTTTGACAGAAATTTTGAATTTAAAGTGGATCATATAGAGCTTGGAAAGTGGGCGGATGTATTTTTGATAGCACCGGCCACCGCAAATGTTATAGGAAAGCTGGCAAACGGTATCGCGGATGATATGCTGACTACTACGGCTTTAGCAATGAGATGTCCTATAGTGGTTTCACCTGCTATGAATACCACTATGTTTGAAAACAAGGTGGTTAAGCACAATATTATGAAACTTAGAACCTACGGTATGGATATTATCCTGCCTGCAAGCGGTCATCTGGCATGTGGAGATAGCGGAGCAGGAAAAATGCCTGAACCTGAAATGCTCTTGGAATATATCAAAAGAGCAGTATATAAGAAAAAGGATCTTGTCGGTAAGAAAGTATGCGTAAGTGCGGGACCTACAAGAGAGGCAATTGACCCTGTAAGATATATATCAAACAACTCCACAGGAAAGATGGGGGTGGAGGTTGCAAAGATGGCGGCTTATCGAGGCGCCAAGGTAAGTTTAATAATGGGACCGTCAAATGTCTTTGTACCTGATTTTATAAGCAGAATTGATATAAAATCAGCTGAGGATATGTATGAAGAGATTATGAAAATATCCGATTCACAGGATATTATAATAAAGGCTGCGGCCGTTGCGGATTATACACCTGCAAATTACAGTGATGAAAAGATAAAGAAAAAAGACGGGGATCTTTCTATTGAACTTTCAAGGACTAAAGATATATTAAAGGAACTTGGAGAGAGAAAAGAAAATAATCCTAAGAAACAGTTTATTTGCGGATTTTCCATGGAGACCGAAAATATGGAAGAGAATTCAAAGAATAAATTGGCTAAGAAAAATGCGGATATGATAGTTGCAAATAATGTAAAGGTTGAGGGAGCGGGGTTCGGAACAGATACAAATGTGGTTACCATATTTACAAAGGATAATGAGATAAGACTTGATAAGCTGTCAAAACTGGAAGTGGCAGAAAAGATATTTGATGAGATAGTGAGGAATTTTTAAGTGAACTTTGGAGAGATAAGTAAGAGAAGAACATTTGCCATAATATCACACCCGGATGCAGGAAAAACAACATTGACCGAGAAGTTTTTGCTCTATGGCGGTGCTATTAACTTAGCAGGAAGTGTAAAGGGAAAAAAGACTGCCAAATATGCGGTAAGTGACTGGATGGAGATAGAAAAGGAGAGAGGTATCTCTGTAACTTCATCTGTTATGCAATTTAACTATGAGGGATTTTGTATCAACATTTTGGATACACCGGGACATCAGGACTTCTCCGAGGATACCTACAGAACACTTATGGCGGCGGATTCAGCAGTCATGGTAATAGATGCAAGCAAGGGTGTTGAGGCACAGACAATAAAACTTTTTAAGGTCTGTGTAATGAGAAAGATACCTATATTTACATTTATAAACAAGCTTGACAGAGAGGCGAGAGATCCTTTTGAGCTCTTGGATGAGATAGAGAATGTGCTCGGTATCAGAACATGTCCTGTGAACTGGCCTATCGGTTCGGGAAAGAATTTTAAGGGTGTATATGACAGACAGACAAAGCAGATAAATAAGTTCACAGCCGCAAATGCGGGTATGAAGGAAGTGGATACACAGCTTATTGAACTTGAGGACAGTAAGCTTGACGATTATATCGGATTTGACTATGCGGATATATTGAGAAATGATATAGAGCTTTTGGACGGTGCAAGTGATGACCTTGATATGGAGAGAGTGTCCGCCGGTGAACTGAGTCCTGTATTTTTCGGCTCGGCTCTTACAAACTTCGGAGTGCAGACCTTCCTTGAGCATTTCCTGAAAATGACCACATCACCTCTTAAGAGAAAAACTCATGACGGAGTGGTGGATCCTATGAAGGATGAGTTCTTCTCGGCTTTTGTATTTAAGATTCAGGCAAATATGAATAAAGCCCACAGAGACAGAATCGCATTTATGAGAATATGTTCAGGCGAATATGATGCCGGTATGGATGTTTTCCATGTACAGGGAAACAGAAAGATAAAGCTCAATCAGTCCACTCAAATGATGGCGGATGAGAGAAAGATAGTGGAAAAGGCATATGCCGGAGATATTATCGGAGTGTTTGATCCGGGTATATTCGGTATAGGTGATACACTTGCCACTGTAAACAATATCGAGTTTGAGGGTATACCTACATTTGCACCTGAGCATTTTGCCAGAGTACGTCAGGTGGACACCATGAAGAGAAAGCAATTCCTAAAGGGTGTGTATCAGATAGCTCAGGAAGGTGCAATCCAGATTTTCCAGGAGTATAATACCGGAATGGAAGAGATAATAGTGGGAGTTGTAGGTGTGCTCCAGTTTGAAGTATTATTATACAGATTGAAAAATGAATATAATGTAGATGTAAAACTTGATAAGTTGCCTTATGAACATATAAGATGGATCGATGAAACATCTACTGTAGATATAGATAAGATACAGGGAACAAGTGATATGAAAAAGATCAAAGATCTTAAAGATCGTCCGCTTCTTATTTTTACACATCCTTGGAGTGTAAGAATGGTTGAGGAGAGAAATGAAGGACTTGTTTTAAGTGAGTTCGGAAAGAACTAGGAAAGGAAAGTTATGAGAAAATACAGAGAAGAAATAGAAAAATATATAGATGAGCACAGAGACGAGATGGTAGCGGATATCATCAAGCTCTGCTCTATAAACAGTACAAGAGGTGAGTATGTGGAGGGTGCACCTTTCGGTGAAGGACCTAAAAGAGCACTTACTATGGCACTGAGTATTGCTGAAAAGTACGGTTTTGATATAACAAACTATGATAATTATGCAGGTGCAATAGATCTTAACAATAAAGAAAAGGGACTTGATATACTTGCTCATTTGGATGTAGTACCTGAGGGAGAAGGATGGAGTGTTACGTCACCTTTTGAACCTAAGGAAATAGACGGAAAGATCTACGGAAGAGGAACTTCAGATGATAAGGGACCTGCAGTTGCGGCGCTTTTTGCTCTTCGTGCGGTTAAGGATCTTAATATACCTGTAAAGAAGAATACAAGACTTGTTTTGGGTACGGATGAGGAGTGCGGAAGCAGCTGTATAAAGTATTACTATACCAAGGAAAAAGAAGCTCCTATGACATTTTCACCTGACGGAGAATTCCCGGTGGTAAATATTGAAAAGGGACAGCTGCAGGGAGAGTTTTCAGCCTCTCTTGAAGATGCGGGTGAAAAAAGACTTGTAAGTATTGAAGCAGGTACAAAGGTAAATGTAGTACCTCCAAAGGCAAAGGCGGTCATAGAGGGATTTGATATAGAAGAAGTGGAGGCAAAAGCCAAGGAAGTAACAAAGGAAACAGGCATACAGTTTAAGTACGATCTTGTGCCGGTTTTTGAGATTACGGCACTTGGTGCAAATGCACATGCATCAACTCCTGAGAACGGAAATAATGCCATTACAGGACTTTTGGAATTACTCTGCAGACTTGATTTTTCTCCTTCAAAGAAGATAGAGACTATAAAGAAATTGTATGCTCTTATGCCGCATGGAGATACAAAGGGTGAGGCGATGGGTATTGCCGTAGAGGACGAGAAAAGCGGTGCACTTACACTTGCTTTTTCAATGCTCACTTTAAAGAATAATATAATGCACGGATTCTTTGACAGCAGAATTCCTGTAAGCGGTGACGGAGATAAGATATTAAAAACCGTAAGGGGAAAATTTGCAGGTATAGATGTGGAATTTTTAAATAATTCGGTTCTGGCACCACATGAGGTGGACGGAAATTCTCCTTTTGTAAAGACCTTGCTATCAATTTATGAAGATTATACAGGTCTTAAGGGTGAATGTATTGCCATGGGAGGCGGTACCTATGTACACAATATCGAAAACGGTGTTGCATTCGGTGCAGTTTTCCCGGGAACTGATACAAAAATGCATGGAGCTGACGAGTTTGTTGTAATAGATGAGCTTATTGCTTCAGCAAAAATATTTGCACAGTCCATAGTGGAGTTGTGTAATTAAGGGGGAGTATGGATTCTATTGTAAGCTTAAAGTCCATGGGCAAAGTCTTTCATACAAAGAACGGAGATGTAAAGGCCCTGGATGATATAAATCTGGATATAAACAGAGGGGAAATATTCGGAATAATAGGTTTATCGGGAGCAGGTAAGTCTACTTTGGTCAGATGTATCAATTATCTAGAGGTACCTACTGAAGGAGATGTGTATTTTGAAGGCAAGCCTTTAAAGCAGATGGGTGAGCAGGGTATAAGAAATATCAGAAGGAATATGGGAATGATATTTCAGCAGTTCAACTTGCTTTCACAGAGAAATATACTGAATAATGTATGTTTTCCTCTGGAAATAAGCGGTGTTCCAAGAGCTGCAGCTGTAAAAAGAGCAAAAGAGTTACTGAAGCTGGTGGGACTCTCAGACAGAGAAAAGGCATATCCTGCGCAGCTTTCCGGAGGACAAAAACAAAGAGTGGCTATAGCAAGAGCGATTGCCACAAATCCGAAACTCTTATTATGTGATGAGGCCACATCGGCACTTGATCCAAAGACTACAAAACAGATACTTGATCTTATAAAAGATATAAATAAAAATATGGGAATTACGGTGATAGTAATAACTCATGAGATGAAAGTTATTGAGAGCATCTGTGATAGAGTTGCAATTATTGAAAACAGCCGTATTGCCGAGATGGGCAGAGTGGAAGACATCTTTGCCAATCCGCAGTCCGACATAGGTAGAAAGCTGATACTTGGTGATGTATTGCCGAATAAAGAAATTGTATCGGGAGTTAAACTTCGTATAGAATTTGACGGCAGAAGCTCTTTTGAGCCTGTACTCTCAAATATGATTTTATCATGTGGAATTCCTGTTAATATTCTTTATGCACAGACAAAGGATATCGGAGGTTCTGCAGTAGGTCATATGATTGTTCAGATATCCGGTGAAGAAGAAGCATTAAAGGCAAAAAGATATCTTGACAGTATAGGTGTAGTATATCATGAGGTGGAATTAACCGAAGGAAAGGAGCTGATATAATAATATGACATCAATGATTTTAAAAGGTCTTTTTGAGACTTTATTAATGACTGTTGCTTCATCATTCTTCTCTTACCTTATAGGTATTCCGCTTGGTGTTGTTTTGGTTGTTACAGATAATACAGGTATAAAGCCTATGCCTAAGTTAAACGGTATATTGGGTGTGATTATAAATCTTATACGTTCGGTTCCCTTTATGATCTTGCTTATTATGGTAATACCTCTTACAAGAATTATAGTTGGAACTTCAATAGGACCTGTTGCCGTAATACCGCCTCTTGTCATAGCGGCGGCACCCTATATCGCCAGAATGGTTGAGTCCTCACTCAAAGAAGTGGATGCAGGTGTAATAGAGGCGGCAAAGTCAATGGGTGCAAGTAATGCCCAGATAATATTTAAAGTGCTTTTACCGGAGTCAAAGCCTTCTCTTCTTGTAGGTGCTGCAATATCCGTTACAACAATACTGGGATATTCGGCTATGGCAGGATTTACAGGTGGCGGAGGTCTTGGAACAATCGCCATAAACTACGGATATTACAGATATCAGACGGATATAATGTTTATTACCGTAGCAATCCTTGTGATTTTGGTTCAAATAATACAGGAAATCTTTATGAGAAGTTCAAAGAGCTCCGATAAGAGAATAAGGTAATATAACCTGTTATAAAAAAAGACTATAAACATATGTCGGCTAAATCATTGACATAATATCTTGTATGGTCTATAAATTGTATATGAAATTTAAGGAGGAATAATAAATGAAGAAAAGAATATTATTAGCATTAGGTTTGGTATCACTTCTTGCACTTGCAGGATGTGGAAAGAAGGCTGCAGATACAAATAAAAGTGAAAGCGCAAGTGAGTCTGTAAGCGAGTCGGCACAAACAAGTGCTGCGGCAAAAGATTTAAAGACAATCACTGTAGGAGCAACTCCTGCACCACACGCTGAAATTTTAGAGGCTGCAAGAGAAGAGTTGAACAAAGAAGGCTATGATTTAAAGATAGTTGAGTACAATGATTATATTCAGCCGAATGTGGCCCTTGATACAAAGGAATTGGATGCGAACTACTTCCAGCATTATCCATACCTTGAGAACTTTAACAAAGAGCACAATACAACACTTGTTTCAGCAGGTGCAATTCATTATGAGCCTTTCGGTATCTATGCCGGAAAGACTGCATCACTTGATGCACTTGCAGACGGTGCAAAGATTTCAGTGCCGAATGATGCTACAAATGAGGCAAGAGCATTACTCTTACTTGAAGCAAACGGACTTATAAAGTTAAAAGAGGGTGCAGGTATCAATGCTACAAAGCAGGATATTGTGGAAAATCCAAAGAACCTTGATATTCAGGAAATTGAGGCCGCACAGGTTGCAAGAACACTTAAAGATGTCGATGTTGCCGTTGTAAACGGAAACTATGCAATCGAGGCCGGATTAAAGGTAAGCGATGCACTTGCTATAGAGGATTCAAAGTCACTTGCGGCTACAACATATGCAAATATTATAGCTGTAAGAGAGGGTGATGAGAAATCAGATGCAACTCTTGCACTTATAAAGGCTCTTGAAAGCGATACTGTAAAGAAATTTATTGAAAGTAAGTATAATGGTGCTGTTGTACCGATGTTCTAATCTATGAGCGGATTTACAGGGAAAAAGATTATATTTACTCTGATTGCCTGTGTACTTGCTTTTGTTTCTGTCGGAAAGATTACATATGCTTCAGAGGCAAGTGTAAAGGCGGCTCTTGACAGTATTGATTTTGAAAGAAAGTCAAAAAATGAGATTAATCTGTTTTTTTCAGGCAGCGGTATAAATGAAGTCGTCAGATATGTCATCCTGAGAAAGGATGCATCTGCAAAGGACTTCAAAGAGATAAAGAGAATTTCATCCAAAGATGTAAATAAAACAGGAAATATCTCTTGTACCGATAAAATAAGCACAAACGGATATGTAAAATATGAGTACAGAGTGGACGCATATTTAAAAAACGGGAAGCAGGTAAAGGGTAAATCAATATTTGCAAGTAATGTCCTTATATGTATTGATCCGGGACATTTTCAGACAAAGAATGCCATAGAGGGAGAGGACGGTTACGGTTACTCGGAATCTATGGCGGTATTAAAACTCGGACTGGCCTTAAGAGACAGTTTAAAGAAAAACTACGGTATATCTTCGGTTCTTACAAGAACAACGGAAAGTATCACCATTGACGGATTTACAGATAAAAATCTGGATGGAGGTCATATTTCACTTAGAGGAGATATGGCGGGAAGAAGCGGTGCGGATTTGTTTATATCATTGCATACTAATTCAAACAATTCACATGCAAACGGATATCCTACAAATTCACAGCCTGTTGCAATTAATAAGCCGCTTATAATATTAAATTCGCTTGCAAAAGAAAATGAACTGTGTATAAATATTGCCAATAAGATAGGAGAGAATCTTTCAACTGTAAACTTTAATGAAGGACTTGCAAAGAGTAAGGATTTTGATTCTGTTAAGAAAGGTTCCTTAAGTGAGTGGACTGTTGCTAAAAATGACAGTATTGCAATAAACGGCAGTGTATACTACAGAATGGGAGAAAACGGAGACTATTACGGTGTACTTAGAGGTGCAAATGTAGCAGGAGTACCGGGAATGATAGTGGAACACGGTTTTCACTCGGTGCCTGAAGTCAGAAAAAAGGCTATGCAATCCGATTTGATAAATAAATGGGTTGATGCGGATGCCAAGGCTATAGCTTCAGGTTTCGGATTTTAAAAATTAACATAAATAAGAGTTATTACAAATAAAACTCCTCAGCAGGTAAACCGACTGAGGAGTTTTTATTTTTAGTAAATAACCATGGCATCATATATCGCAATGGTTGCATTGGATCCCGGGTCTACAGAGTATTGTGAGAATCTCCATATACCGTCATTACCTTTTTTTAGAATATATTCGGGCTTTTGGTTTACTCTTTCCCAGATACGTATCTGACTGTCTGCATTTGCACTCCATGAGTTTTTATATAGAGCGGTATTGACTTGAGTCAGCTTGTCTCCTGTAAATGAAGAGTATTTTCTGTCAAGTATAACATCATAATCTTCGTTGGTAGCAAGTTTTATGGTATTTTCATCCACCACAGTTATAGAACTTACATTGTAGGACATAAGACTTTCACTTACTACATTGGCAAAGCCGCCTGTAACCTGTTTAGTCATCTGATATTTAAGTCCTGTTTCATCTGTAGGACTTACTGTATCGTCAATTTTTGAAGCCATCTGATTGTAGCTGTGTGCATTCATATCTTCAATATAGCTTCTTAGGAAATTGCCGAGAAGGGTGTTGAAGAAGTCATTTCCTGAGTTTGTTTCTATATCCGCACTTCCTCCGACTCCGTCTCCCTTCACATATACACTGATATCTCTCTTATCCGTATAATTATTTGCGTCAGGCATTTCATATTCTATTTCATAGTACTGTTTCATACCCTTGTAGATGTTGCTGTAGAAATTGCCCATATCCATACCGAATGAGTTGAAGTATTTAAATTCACCACCTGAAGCGGAAGTAATCTGAATAAGATCACTGTCATTTGCACTGTAATTATCACCTATTCTGACTATGTAAACAGGAATCTTATATGCCGATACCACATTGATAACATCACTTGCACTATTGTAGCTTCCGACATCTTCGCCGTCGGTAAAAGCAAGGACACATTTTGCACCGGGTATTCCGGATACATCCTGAACGGCATAGATAAGTGTATCATACAGTTTAGTTTGTCCGGATGCGATATATGAAAAAATCTTTTGGTTTAACGCGTTTACATCGGAAGTGAATACACCGCTTTTATCAATATATGAGTTGAACTCTGTAAGCTTTACCTTATCACCTACATTAAACTGAACCGTATTAAGGAAGGTGGACATTACAGTTTTTGCACTGCTCAGTCTTTCTCCTTCCATACTTGCACTTGTATCTGCAACCATATCAATATTTAATGCATCCTTTTGGTCAAGCATTGAAATATTTTTAATTGTAACAGACTGAAAGTCACCGTTTGCAACACTTTTTTGTGATACATAGAACATATTCGGTGAGAGATTTGTGACAACATCACCCGAAGAGTTCTTTACATCCACATACATTCTGACTGTAGGATAATTGGTGTAGTCAAATTGGACTATATTTACATCCAGACCGGTAAGTTTTGTACTTGAGTATTCTACAAGTTTGCTCCAGTTTTCTGAAACCTCCTTGTAATTGATAAAATCATGTTTCTTTAGCATTTCGGAAACGGTTTCACTGTATTCTGCAAGTTTTTTCTTTTCATCTTCCGAAGCATAGGGTACATCGGCATTATCTAATTTTTCTACAAGTTCTTTGGCTGAAGTCTCGATTCTGGATTCTACTTGTGAAGTCAGTTTGACAAGCTTTTTTGCAATCAAAAGCTGATTCTTGTAATCATTGTTTCCGATATCATCACATTCAGCATCAATGTTTTGAAGCCTTTCTTTTTCATTTTCCTCCAGACCGTAAGATTCAAGTTTTTCCACCAGATCCATTTCCCATGCGTTGAACTCCTGACCTTCAGTTATCTTTTTCAGACTGCCCTTGTCAACAAGTCCGCATGCAGTCAAAGAAAACGATATAGTCAAGAAAGTAACAGCGATTATGATTTTTTTCATATTCAATAAAACTCCTTACTTTATTATTAATATTATACATCTTAAAATATTAAGTGTAAATCAGGAACAGAGGTCGATTATATAGTATTCAGGAAAAATTTATGGTAAAATTATTATATAAAGAAGATAAGGGAGAATGAGCATGTTTTGTTCAAAATGCGGAAAGCAAGTCAGAGACGGAATGAATTACTGCACAAACTGCGGTGAGCCTGTAAAAAAGGATGAAGGTGGAGTAAATCTTAAAAAAGATGATGATAAGGTAAGTTCGGCAGCCACTTTACCTCACGGTGATGTTTCGGGTAAAAGTAATACGGAGGGTAATAAGGCTAAAAAAACCAAGAAAAATAAAGGTGTTAAAATTGTATTTATTACAATAGCGGGTATTATCCTTGCACTTCTTTTGATTTTATTTGCTTTAGTTCAGACAGGAATTATCAGCATATCAATTGATGACAGTACAAATCAGGAAAGTGTACTTGATAAAAAAAGCAAGTCGTCAAAGAGAGAAAAGGAAAAGGAGAGAAGAGCCAAGGAAAAAGAGAGTGAAGAGGGAGATGTAACAACAGAAACACAGACAGAGCCCGTTTCTACAGAGGCACAGACCGTACAGCCTGCTACAATGCTAAGTACAGTCGCAATAAATAATGAATTTATTTTGCCTGACAGCAGCGTAAGAGTACTTGATAAAAGTGAATTGGTAGGATTTAGTGCCGAGCAGTGTCGTCTTGCAAGAAATGAAATCTATGCAAAACACGGAAGAATGTTTGATGATGCAGGATTGCAAAACTATTTTAATTCCCGCAGCTGGTATCACGGCACCATACCTGCAAAACAATTTAACGACAATATGTTAAGTGATATTGAGATACAAAACAGAAATTTGATAATCGCCTTTGAAAAGGAGATGGGATATACAAAGTAAGGAGTGAATATGAAAAGAATTAAAAAGTATAATTTGTTATGTACATGTGTATTGGTTATATCTGCAGCAATGAGTATAAGTGTAAGTGCGGGTTTGGCAAAAAGAAAAGTAACTCCGGTTACAAGATACGGTACTGCAGAGACTACAGCTGCTACTCAGGCAGTTAATCAGCAGGAGGATAAGAATTCAAAGGGAAATAGTAAGATAATTACAGATAAAGGCGTGTATCATCTAAGTGAAAACTCAAAGTACAGACCATATTTGTGGAAAAATGCCGACGGTAGTGCTCCCGACTATAAGGCCTATGTATTTGAGCCGACTGTATTCAACGGACATACCGTATTTGTAGATCCAGGACATGGTGACAATAATGCACCCGAAGCCAATCAAAAAAGAGAAAAATATTATCCTGTTGAGGATTCAATGCTAAAGCCCATGAAGACTTCTATGGTAGGTGATAAAGGTTATGGAGTAGGTGTTGAAGCAAGAGACAGTAAAAATATCTATGACAAAACAGAGACGGAGCCTGAATTCAGTTTGAAAGTAGCACTGAAACTTAAGGATTTGCTTATAGATAAGGGATATCGTGTGGTGTTGAGCAGGACTGATTTTAATCAAAATATTTCAAACGGTGCCAGAAGTGCTTTAGCCGGTGAGACCTCGGATATAATGATATCAATTCACTCAAATACAGGTAAAAACTCAGGTACTCTAAGCTTCTATCCGGGAGACAATGATTATATATCGGGTAGTAATTATCCCGGATATACAAATATAATGGGACTGACAAAGACAAATATAGAGTTGTCAAAGAAACTTGCCGAAAATATGGAAAGCAATATTACTGCTGCTACAGGTTTGAAGAATAAGGGAACACATACTGCAGTTCTTAGAATATTCTCATATTCATCTATTCCCACTTGCTTGGTAGAGGTAGGATTTGCCGATAACGCTATTGATGCCAAGATACTCTCAACGAAAAAGGATGAAATTGCAAAATCTATGGCAAATGCTATAGATCAGTACTTTAATAAGTAGTGGAGGTTTTATGAGAAAAATAATATATTTAATTTGTGTATTTGTAAGTATATGTATTTTGTCAGGTTGCGGTTCAAAAAGTGTCACCATAAAATTTGGAGGTGATACTGAAACCGTAGCAGAAAGTAAGGATGAGTCTGAAACGAAAGAGGAGAATGTTAAATTGGAGGAGAGCAGCGTAGGTGAGATGTCTGCTGTAAGTGAAACAGAGACAGAGGCTGTACATTCAGCACCTTTGCAGGAGACTCAGCCTCAAACTGTAGCTGTTACTCAGGCACAGGTTTTGACAACTCTTTATGTAGTGAATTGTAATGAAAGCATTACGCTTCGTGTATCAGATTCCACAAATGCAAAGGAGATAAAGCAGATACCTTTAGGTGCGGCGGTAAGCTTTATGGAGAATGCGGCAAACGGTTTTTATAAAGTAAGTTACAACGGAAGCATAGGTTATGCACTGGCATCATATTTAAGTGTCGACCCGTATGATCATTATGTTGCATCTACAAAAGCAAGCACGGTATGGTCAGGAAAAGTGGTAAGATGCAATGAATATATAACACTTCGTAGGACTCCAAGCACAAAGGGAGAGGAGATTACAAAGATTCCGCTTGGAGCTATAGTTACAGTTTATAGCGGAGCGGATAACGGATTTTATTATATAGATTATGACGGATTTGAAGGCTATGCATTAGCAGGATATATTAATGCATATTGATATTCTATTGTTCAGTAAGCTGTATTATTTGGTATAAGTATCAGCATTATAAATATTGACTAGATATATATCTTGATATATACTATTTGTGAAAGGATGGTGATTTTATGTTGTCAGCAAAAATTTTTGAAAATGGTAGAAGTCAAGCGGTAAGATTACCTAAGGAGTATAGATTTTGCTGTGATGAAGTTATGGTAAATAAAATTGGTGATGTATTGATTTTATTGCCGAAAAACAGTAAGTGGGATTCATTTATTACAGCCATAGATATGTTTTCAGATGATTTTATGGTTGACAGAGGAGAAATCCCGGTTCAAAAGAGAGAAGAACTATGAGATATATGTTGGATACAAATATATGCATATATATAATAAAGAATAAACCGGAGAGTGTAGTAAAAGAACTGAAAAAGCATGATCCTAAGGAAATATGTATTTCCGCTATAACATATGCGGAGCTTATACATGGCGTCGAGAAAAGTATGGCAGTTGATAAAAACAGACTTGCGCTGACATTGCTGTTGTCGAATATAGAGGTGTTGGATTTTGATATTAACGCAGCAAATAATTATGGAAAGATAAGGACATATTTGGAAAAACAAGGAACACCGATAGGTCCTCTTGATATGATGATAGCCGCTCATGCGCAGTCTCTAGGTTATTCTATAGTAACCAACAATATTAAAGAATTTATGAGAGTACCAAATTTAGAAGTATGTAATTGGGTCAAGCAAGCATGAAATTCGATTTCCCCCTTGCATTTATGTAAGAAATGTGCTATAGTGATTAAAATATGTTTGACAGGAAAGTGGGCCGATGGGTCCACTTTTTTATGCATATGAAAGGATAGAAATGAGCAAAAGTGAAACTTATGTAAAAAGAACGGAAGAGTTCTTGGAAAAACTTAGCAGTGAGCTCCAATTTGAAGTAGTGGATGTCGAGTTTGTAAAAGAGGCGGGCGAGTACTACTTAAGAGCATACTGTGATATGGACAAAGAAGGCGGCATAGGAATAGATGACTGTGTCGAAATTTCAAGGCATCTTAGCGACTGGCTGGATGAAAAGGACTTTATTGAAGAGGGATATATTCTGGAGGTTTCCTCTCCGGGACTTGGAAGAGCACTAAAAAAGGATAAGGATTTCCTAAGAGAACTTGGAAAGGAAGTGGAACTCAAGCTCTATAAGGCAAGAGAAGGTGTTAAAGATTTTGAAGGAATATTAAAGGCATTTGACGGTGAAAATATTACTGTAGAAACAGAAGACGGGGACGAAGTCTTTACAAAAAAAGAAATTGCAAATATCAGATTAAAGATAGATTTTTAACGGAGGATAATACTAAGGATGAATAAGGAATTACTGGAGGCACTTGATCTCCTGGAAAAAGAGAAAAATATAAGTAAGGCGGCAATTTTGGAAGCTATTGAGAACTCTTTAATTTCCGCATGTAAAAACAATTTCGGAACAGCGGATAATGTAAAGGTAAGTGTAAATCCCAACACATGTGATTATTCCATAATACAGGCAAAAGAAGTTGTAGAGACTTTGGGCAGCAAGCCTACTATAGAAGACAAGGCAACAAAGATATCACTTGCAGATGCCAGAATGCAAAATCCTAATTTAAGCATCGGTGATACAGTACTTGTACCGGTTATTTCAAAGGAATTCGGAAGAATCGCCGCCGGAGTTGCCAAAAATGTTATCTTACAAAAGATAAGAGAAGAAGAGAGAAAAGTGATATTCAACGACTACTATATGAAGGAAAGAGATATAGTAAGCGGTGTTGTTACCAGATTTATGGGTAAGAATATTGCAATCAATCTCGGCAGAATAGATGCCGTGCTTGCAGAGAGTGAGCAGGTAAAAGGAGAAGAATTAAAACTCGGAGACAGATTGAAGGTGTTTGTGTTGGAGGTAAAGGACAATCCTAAGGGACCGAGAATATCGGTATCAAGAACACATCCCGAATTTGTAAAGAGACTCTTCGAGTCTGAAGTACCTGAAATCAGAGACGGAGTGGTAGAGATAAAGTCAATTTCAAGAGAGGCCGGATCAAGAACAAAGATTGCCGTATGCAGCCATGAAGCCGATATTGACCCTGTGGGTGCCTGTGTAGGTGTTGACGGTGTCAGAGTAAATGCTGTGGTGGAAGAGCTTAGAGGAGAGAAAGTCGATATAGTAAACTGGGATGAAAATCCGGGATACTTGATAGAGAATGCACTTTCACCTGCAAAAGTAATTGCTGTTGTGGCGGATGAAGAAACAAAAGAAGCTGATGTAATAGTTCCTGATTATCAGCTTTCACTTGCTATCGGTAAGGAAGGACAGAATGCAAGGCTTGCAGCCAGACTTACAGGATATAAGATAGATATAAAGAGTGAGAGCCAGGCAAGAGAAATGGGAGTATTTGATTCTTTGGACGGCAGTGAAGATATGTCTGATGATATGCCTGTTGACGAGGGATATACACCGGATACTGAAGAATTTGATGCTGAGGCAGAAATAAAAGATGACAACGACATTGAAGAATAAAACACCTCAAAGAAAATGCATCGGATGTAATGAGTCAAAGCCTAAAAAAGAATTGATACGAATAGTAAGGACACCTGAAGGAGAGATGCTTTTAGACAGCACCGGCAGAGCAAACGGAAGAGGTGCTTATATATGCAATAATATAGATTGTCTGCAAAAAGCAATAAAGACCAAGGGACTTAACAGAGCATTTAAGATGAATGTTGGTAATGATGTTTTATTAAAGCTTAGTGAGGAGATGGCGGAACTTGGCAAGAGATAGGATATTAAATTTAATCGGACTTGCTATGAAAGCAGGTAAAGTGGTGTCGGGAGAGTTTTCAGTTGAAAAGTGCATAAAATCCGGTAAAGCGAGGCTGGTAATAATAGCATCGGACGCATCTGAAAACACGAAGAAGAAATTTGAAGATAAATGTAAATTTTATCATGTTCCTATATTAATATATTCCACAAAGGAAGATTTGGGAATGATTTTGGGCAAAGGGCTTAGATCATCAATAACATTAACTGAGGACGGATTTAAAAATGCAATATTAAAAATCACGGAGGAATGATAATTGAGAGTAAACGATCTGGCAAAAGAATTAGGCAAAAATAATAATGAGTTGACAGCATATTTGAAGGAGAACGGCATATCAAAGGTGGCCATGTCAAATATATCAGCTGATGAAGAAAAAATGCTTAGAGAAAAATTCAATAAAATAGATGGAAATAAAGTAGTGAATAATAATAAAGAAAATATGGAAAACAACAGAACGGTAGAGACTACACAGGAAGTATCGGAAACAAAGAAGGAGGAAGCGCCTAAGAAAAAGGTTGTAGTATTCAGACCGCAGAATGCACAGCAGATGCCTGCAAAAAAATCGGGTTCAAAAACAGCCGCAGCTTCTAAGAAGAATACAAAAAAGGATGCGGAAGCAACAAAGCAGCCTCAAAAGAAGGCTACGGAAGAGAAGAAAACCGATGTTTCAAAATCTGATATTTCAAAAGAAATAAAGAAAGAAGAAAAGGCGGTTGAGACTGTAAAGACAGAGGAAGTTGTTACAGCAAAAGAGCCTGTAGCAAATGTAGAGAGTAAAACACCTGTTGCTACAGAGGAGAAGAAGACACAAGCACCGGTTTTAGAGAATGCAGAGCCTGCTAAACCGAGAAATGTCTATGCGGAGATGGAAGCCGCTAAAAAGGCTAAGGAAAGCGCTCAGCCTATAAGAAATATCTTCAAAGAAAGAGAAGAAAGAGATAAGGCAAGAGGTAAGGATTCCCGTCCGCAAAACAGAGATAAAAAGCCTTTTAACAAAGATAAGGACCAAAAGGGAAACTTTAAGAACGACAGAAACTCAAAGGGCAGAGACGGTGCCGGAAATAACGACAGAAACAGAAACTTTGCCGGAAAAGACAATAAAAACTTCCAGGGCTCAAATGACAGAAACAACAGAAATGACAGAAATAAGGATTTCTCCAAGGATGAGAATACAGGCAGAAGTTTCGGAAACAACAAGCAGCAGGGATTTAAGAAAAATGATTCCGCAGCAGGAGTTCCCGTACTTGACGGTTTAGGCAAGAAAACTTCCAACAGAGTTAATAAGAATAATTTCAAGAATAATAACAAGAACGATAAGAAGCACAGAACCGAGGACGGTCCTGCAAAGGGCAAGGTGAGCAAGCATCCGTTTATAATGCCTGTAAAGCAAAAGGTTGAAGAGGTACAGGATGATATCAAAGAAATCATCATTCCTGAGACAATTACAATCAAGGAGTTTGCTTCAAAGCTTAAGCTTCAGCCGTCAACAATTGTAAAGAAGCTTTTCTTAAAAGGTCAGATAGTTACACTTAATACGGAGCTTACTTTCGAGCAGGCTGAAGAGATTGCTCTTGAGTATGATGTAATCTGTACTATGGAGGAGAAGGTAGATGTTATCGGCGAACTTTTGGCGGAGGCTGAGGATCCGGAAGAGACATTGGTGTCAAGACCGCCTGTAGTGGTTGTAATGGGCCATGTCGATCACGGTAAAACATCACTTCTTGATGCAATAAGAAAAACAAATGTTACCAGCAGAGAGGCCGGAGGTATTACACAGCATATCGGTGCCTATATGGTAAAAATAAACGGAGAGCCTATAACATTCCTTGATACACCGGGACATGAGGCGTTTACAGCAATGCGTATGCGTGGTGCACAGGCTACAGATATCGCAATACTTGTAGTAGCTGCAGATGACGGTGTAATGCCGCAGACTGTAGAGGCTATAAACCATGCAAAGGCGGCAGGAGTTGAAATAATAGTTGCTATCAATAAGATAGACAGACCGGCCGCAAATATTGACAAGGTAAAGCAGGAGCTTTCAGAGTATGAGCTTATACCTGAAGATTGGGGCGGTTCCACAATTTTCGTACCTGTATCCGCAAAAAACGGTGACGGTATATCAAATCTCTTGGAGATGGTAATACTTACAGCGGAAGTAAAGGAGCTTAAGGCAAATCCTAACAGAAAAGCAAGAGGTCTTGTAATAGAGGCGGAGCTTGACAAGGGTAAGGGACCTGTAGCGAGAATACTTGTTCAAAAGGGTACTCTTCATGTAGGAGATTTTATAGCGGCAGGATCATGTTCAGGTAAGGTTCGTGCCATGATGAATGATAAGGGAGTTAAGGTAAAGTCGGCAGGACCTTCAACACCTGTTGAGATTTTGGGACTTGACAGCGTACCGAATGCCGGTGAAGTATTTGTAGCTACAGAAAACGATAAGGAAGCAAAGGCATTTGCGGCTACATTTATCTCGGAGAGCAAGAATAAGCTTATCGAAGATACAAAGGCCAAGCTTTCACTTGACGATCTGTTCAGTCAGATTAAGGCGGGAAATGTCAAGGAACTTCCTATAGTTGTGAAGGCTGACGTTCAGGGTTCTGTAGAGGCTGTAAAGCAGTCACTTACAAAACTTTCAAATGAAGAAGTTGCCGTAAAGGTAATCCATGGCGGTGTAGGTGCAATTAACGAGAGTGACGTTGTACTTGCGGCTGCAAGTAATGCGATTATTATCGGATTTAATGTAAAGCCGGATCAGATGGCAAAGGCTACAGCGGAAAGAGAAAATGTAGACCTTAGACTCTACAGAGTAATCTATCAGGCAATTGAAGATATAGAGAGCGCTATGAAGGGTATGCTTGAGCCTATCTATGAAGAGAAGGTTATCGGACATGCTGAAATCAGACAGATCTTTAAGGCTTCAGGCGTAGGTAATATCGCAGGAAGCTATGTGCTTGACGGTAAGTTTGTAAGAGGTTGTAAGGTAAGAATTACAAGAGACGGAGAGCAGATCTTTGACGGAAATCTTGCATCACTTAAGAGATTCAAGGATGATGTTAAGGAAGTTGCAACAGGATATGAATGCGGTCTTGTATTTGAAAAGTTCAATGATATTAAGGAATTTGACCAGGTAGAAGCATATGCTATGGTAGAGGTTCCAAGATCATAATAAAGAAAGGAATGTATGAGAAAGAACAGTTTAAAGTCTACTATGATCAACTCGGAGGTAATGAAAACCGTATCTGAAATCATAAGAGGTGATGTAAAGGACCCAAGAGTCGCACCTATGACAAGTGTAACAGATGCGGAAGTTACCACAGACTTAAAATACGCAACAATTTATGTCAGCGTATTGGGTGATGATGAGCAGTCAAAGAAGACATTACAAGGTCTTAAATCTTCTTCAGGATTTATCAGAAAAGAACTTGCAAGAAGATTAAACTTAAGAAATACTCCTGAATTAAAATTTGTTTTGGATGAGTCATTGGCTTACGGCATGAAAATGGACAAGCTGATAGATGAAGTAATAAAAAAAGATGAGAAGGGCAATGAATAAACTAATAGAGCTTATTGAAAATGCAAAAAATATAGCTATAACAGGTCATGTAAGCCCTGACGGAGACTGTACAGGATCCACCTTGGGATTGTATAACTATATAACAGAAAATTTTGAAGACAAGAATGTAAAAGTATGCCTTGAAAAGCCTTCAATGAAGTTTTCATTTATGAACGGGTTTGAGCTGATAAGTGAGGACCCGTTTATGGAGGCCGACTTACTTGTTTCTTTAGATGCGTCAGACAGAGAAAGACTTGGAAGCAGAGGTGTAATGCTTGAGAGTGCCGCACAAAGCATATGCATAGACCATCATATCACCAATACAAAGTTTGCAAAATTTAATATAGTGGAAGATTTCAGAAGTTCTACTTGTGAACTCTTGTACACTCTGCTGGATAGTGATAAAGTAAGTGTAGAGACTGCAAAATGCTTATATACAGGTATAGTCCATGATTCCGGAGTGTTTAAATATCAATCCACCACAAAGGAAACCATGGATATAGCCGGAGAACTGATTTCAAAAGGTTTTGATTTCACAAAAATCATAGATGATACATATTTTAAAAAAGATTTTAATGCAAGCAAGCTTTTGGGACTGGTACTTACAAATTCAAAATTGGAATTTGACGGAAAGTGCTGCTACGGTGTTTTGGATTATGATACCTGGAGTAAGTATATTTCAGATAAAAAGAAAATGGATGGAATCATAGACAATCTGAGAAATATAGACGGTGTGGAGATTGCATTATTTATGTATGAGACCGCTAAAGATGAATACAAAGTAAGTTTGCGTTCTATAAATAAAAATGTCAGCAGTATTGCGGCTGCACTTGGCGGAGGCGGTCATATCAGAGCCGCCGGTGCTACAGTGTACGGCAAGGCTGATGAAATTTTAAAAAACACACTATTGCCTATGATTGAGAAAGAATTGAATGGCTAAGAATGCTTATAACGGAATAATAAATATATTCAAAGAAAAAGGATTCACATCTCATGATGTTGTAGCAAAAATGAGAGGAATTCTTAAGCAAAAGAAAATCGGGCATTCGGGAACATTGGACCCGGATGCTGTCGGTGTACTTCCGGTATTGTTAGGCAATGCTACCGTATTGTCGGATATCTTGACTGACAAGTCGAAAGAATACGAGGCGGTACTGCTTTTAGGAGTGTCTACAGATACACAGGATACTTCAGGAGAAATTTCGGAAAAAAAAGACACTTCACATTTGACCGAGGATGAAGTTAAAGAGGTAATAAATTCATTTCTTGGAGAGTATATGCAGCTTCCACCTATGTATTCAGCATTAAAAGTAGGCGGAAAAAAGCTTGTTGATCTGGCAAGAGAAGGCAAGGAAGTAAAGAGAGAACCGAGAAAAGTTGATATTTTCCATATCGATATAATCGATATGGATCTGCCGAGAGTAAAGTTTACGGCCAAAGTAGCTAAGGGAACTTATATCAGAACATTATGCCATGATATAGGAGAAAAACTTTCGGTAGGCGGTTGTATGGAGTCTCTTGTCAGAAAGAGAGTGGACAGATTTGATATAGACGGGGCCATTACCCTAAAACAACTGGAATCAGAGAGAGATAATATAGATAAGAGAATAATGAGTGTGGAAGAGTATTTTTCCTTCCTGCCAAAAATAAATACCTCCCCTGACTTTGATAAATATCTGCATAACGGAAATAAATTAAAATTTGAAAAAGATTTTGAAGACAGTGACTTATATAGAGTCTATGATTCTAATGACATATTTATTGCAATATATAAAAAAGAATCGGATGAATTAAAGCCATTCAAGATGTTTTTATAGATAGGTGATAATGTGATTACATTTATAAATACTACAGACATAAAGATAACAGAGAGAACAGCTGTTGCTATAGGGAAATTTGACGGTGAGCATAGGGGACACAGAAAATTATTCAGAACACTGAAGGAAGAGGCTAATAAAAAGGGTTTAAAGACTGTAGTTTTTTCTTTCAAAACTTTACCGTCAAATATTGTAAGAAATAATCATACCACACAGATATTTACAAATGTGGAAAGACAAAAAAAATTGGAAGAACTTGGAATTGATTATTATATAGAATATCCTTTTGATATGGATATTGCAAAGCTGTCAGGTGAAGAGTTTTTGACAGATATCCTTATCAAAAAACTTGGTATGGCTGTGATAGTTGCAGGAGCTGATGCGGCTTTTGGATATAAAAAGAGCGGAAATGTTGAGCTTTTGAACAGATTGTCAAAGACTTTGGGATATGATGTAAAGATAATTGAAAAGGAAAAGGATGATTTCCATAATGATATAAGCTCAACACTTATAAGATCAAAGCTTGATGAGGGCGATATGGAAGAAGCAAATAAGCTTCTTGGAGGAATATACTCTATAAGCGGTGTTGTTGAGGAGGGAAATAAGATAGGGGCGACCATAGGTTTTCCGACCTTAAATATTTTCCCTTCAAACCAGAAGCATCTGCCCAAGTACGGAGTTTATGCATCCAGAGTAAGAATCGGTGATGATGATACTCTTTATCTCGGACTTACAAATGTCGGATCAAATCCAAGTATTGAAAATGATAAAAAAAATCATATTTCAAGAGTTGAGACATACCTGTATAACTTTGAAGCAAACCTTTACGGCAGAGAAATAGAGGTATATCTTTACAAATATATAAGACCTGAGATGAAATTCGGAAGTCTTGAGGAATTAAAAAACCAAATAAGTAATGATAAACAGGAAGTTTTAAACTTCCTTAACAGTCAAGTAAAATAAAGGAGAACTATGGACGATAAGAATTTATTTGAAAACGGTATAGTGGAAGAAGGTAATGTTTCAGTATCTATAACACTTGAGGATGATACTGTACTTGAATGTGTTGTGCTCAACATTTTCAGTGCCAGAGACAGAGAGTACATTGCGGTAATGCCTGAGGATGACAATGATGAGGGGACTGTATATCTTTACAGATACTCGGAGACCGAGGACGGACAGCCTGAGCTTACCAATATAGAGACCGATGAAGAATATGAGATAGTTGCAGATGCTTTTGACGAGCTTCTTGATGAAGAAGAGTTTGAAGACCTGCTTGGTGAAGAAGATTTATAGTTTTTAATATGGAGCAATGTAGTACTGTTGTATTATATTGCTCCAAAATTTTAGAGAGAATATGAAAAAAGAACTGGATTATTTTTATATTGACGGAAAATACGGATGGAATCAGGAAGATTTCAAAAATCTGTGGATGAATAAGGGCGGATGCGCCTGTGTTACAGCCTGTGACAGCTTTGTTTATATGAGAAAGTATTTGGGTAAAGATAATCTCTACCCATATGATATAGAGAATGTGAACTCACTTGATTATGTGGATTTTTCAAATTACGTAAAGCCTTATCTGAGGCCAAGGTGGACAGGCATAGACAGACTTGAGATATATGTTGACGGTATAAGTGATTTCTTGGAAGATATTGATGAACACAGTATAAGTTTGTCTGAGTTTTCAGGTGATAATGATATTGAGGATGCCGTTAAGATTGTAAAATCTCAGATAGATAAAAAAATGCCGATACCCATGCTTGTACTGATGCATAAAAATCCGAAATTTAAAGATTTCGTGTGGCATTGGTTCTTACTTACAGGATATGAGGAAGACGGCGAAAAATTTATGGTTAAAGTTGTAAGCTATGGAAGTTACAGATGGTTTGACTTTAAAGAGCTGTGGAATACAGGGCATAAACGCAAGGGCGGACTTATATTGTTTAATGAAAACAAGTGATTTATCTTAGATTAAAATTAATTAGCTTGACAATACACTAAATAAAGCATAGATTGATAGAGATAAGGCTTGTGTAGTTGCCGGAAAAAGGATGGAATAATAGAATGGAAAAAAGAAATTTGACATTATTGACTGACCTGTATGAACTTACAATGATGCAGGGCTACCATTTGGAAAACAATGTAAACGAAACGGTTATCTTTGATATGTTCTACAGATCAAATCCGAATAAAAACGGATATGCTATCTGTGCAGGACTTGATCAGGTGATAGATTATATTGAAAATTTGCATTTTGACGATGAAGATATTGAATATCTCAGAAAGACAAAGCTTTTTAGAGATGATTTCCTTGAGTACCTCAGAGATTTTAAATTTACAGGTGATATCTATGCTATACCTGAGGGAAGTGTTATATTCCCAAGAGAACCGCTTGTAAAGGTCATTGCACCTATAATGCAGGCACAGCTTATAGAGACGGCTCTTTTAAACATCATAAATCACCAGTCACTTATAGCAACAAAAGCTGCCAGAGTGGTTTTGGCCGCAGACGGTGACGGAGTAATGGAGTTCGGACTTAGAAGGGCACAGGGACCTGATGCAGGTATCTACGGCGCAAGAGCGGCTGTGATAGGAGGTTGTGTAGGAACAAGTAATGTGCTTTGCGGAAGAATGTTTGACGTACCGATACTTGGAACACATGCTCACAGCTGGATAATGAGTTTCCCCGATGAGCTTTCAGCATTCAGAACCTATGCAAATACTTTCCCGACAGCATGTACACTTTTGGTAGATACATATGATACCCTAAAATCAGGTGTACCGAATGCTATAACTGTATTTAAGGAGATGAGGGCTGCCGGTATACCTCTAAAGAATTACGGTATCAGACTTGACAGCGGAGACCTTGCATACCTTTCAAAGAGAGCCAAAGAGATGCTTGATGAAGCAGGCTTTGAGGATGCAGTTATATCGGCTTCAAATGATTTGGATGAGAATATTATATCTTCATTGAAATTGCAGGGCGCCACAATCAACAGATGGGGTGTAGGTACCAACCTTATTACATCAAAGGATTGTCCGGCATTTGGAGGAGTATATAAGCTTGCGGCAGTTATGAATGAAAAGACAGGAGAGTTTATTCCTAAGATAAAACTGTCCGAGAATGCCGAGAAGATAACAAATCCTGGAAATAAGAAAATATATAGAATTTACAATAAAAAGACAGGCAAGATAATAGCCGATTATATCTGTTTGGAAGAGGAGAATCTGTCTACAGACGAGTCACTTATGCTCTTTGATCCGGTTGAGACATGGAAGAGAACAAAGCTTAATGCAGGTTCATTTGAGACTAAGGAACTCTTGGTACCGATATTTAAAAAAGGTGAATGTGTATACAAATCCCCTTCGGTAATGGAATTAAGAGAATTTTGTAAAAAAGAGCTCGATACCCTTTGGGATGAGTCAAAGAGACTTGCATATCCTCATGAGACATATGTGGACCTTTCACAGAAGTTATGGGATATGAGATACGAGCTGTTACAAAAGTATAATTATCAGGAGTTATAGATTTAAGCAGTAAAAGAAAGAGTAGTATGATACAGGAAATATATCCGAAAGTATTTTATCCTGAATATAGGAGAAAGAAAGCCACAAAGGAAAATAATAAAAAATCATTTGTTTTACATTTTGAGTACAATAAGATAATGCTTATAAAGGATGCATTGACAGGAGCATTGAGTATTCCGAGATTTGAAGATTTGGAAGACGAAGATGAAAATATATATGAAAAATCCTACTATGTAAACTCTGTAGATGATGAGGAATTTTATCTGGTAGATGATATAAGTATTCCTGAGTTTGGCGGATTCTATATGGAGGGCATACAGGTTTTGCGTGAGTTTGAGCCTCGTTATCAGGCTTTTGCAAGTGTAAGTGCATCACAGGTATACAGATGGATGCAGAGCAGAAAATATTGCGGATACTGCGGTACAAAGACTGAAAAATCCGCCACTGAAAGAGCATTGATTTGCCCGAAGTGTAAGAACATAGAATACCCTAAGATATCTCCTGCAGTTATAGTAGCGATCAGAAACGGAAACAAACTTCTTCTTACAAAGAATGCAAAAGGTACTTATAAGTATTATGCCTTAGTTGCAGGCTTTGTTGAGGTAGGTGAAACACTTGAAGAAGCTGTTGCAAGAGAGGTAAAGGAAGAGGTCGGACTTAAGGTAAAAAATATAAGACCTTATAAATCCCAACCGTGGTCGTTTTCAGATACTATGATGCTTGCATTTATTGCGGATTTGGACGGAGATGACAAAATAACTTTGCAGGAAGAAGAGTTATCCGAAGCAAGGTGGTTTGAGAGAGAAGATGTACCTGTACTGCCTTTCCATATAAGCGTAGGACATGAGATGATTCAAAAGTTCAGAGACGGTGAAATATAAAAAAGTCGGGGTTTCCCGACTTTTTTATGGTAGTCTGTACGGATAAAAAGGAAGGTTCCTTATTATTCCATATATTAATAATATAACAATTATAACAATCATGATATTGTTTTCAAGTTTACTTATTTTTCTTTGCCCGGTTTTTATATATCGTAACTGATAAAAAATATAGTAGATTACGATTAAAGGAAAAAGAAATACAAGTATCTGATTATAGTAAAAAGCGGACCTTATATCACCATGAGAAAGTGATACACACATTCTGCTGACCCCACAGCTTGGACAATCCAAATGAGTTATAGTCTTAAACGCGCATGGGATACGGATATGAACAAAATACAGTATATATAAAAAAATACCAAGGCAAGAAATTGCAATGGTATTTTTTATTACTCTTTTAATTCTGTCTTGCATATTAGAATGGAGACTTGTTGCTGTCGCTTTCTGCAAGCTTATTGATAGTATCCTGCATTAAAGCATATGTTACAATTGAAAGACCGAAGAATGAAAGTACAACATAAAGAATAGGACGACTTTCCGCTGTTCTTCCTGTATCTACCATCTTCTGATCCAAAAGGCTACCTGACTTATACACCCAGTATAAGAAGAAAAGCCCGCAAGTAACAAAACTGAGAACAATAACAAGTACAGGTGACATTGCATTAGGATCGTCTGATATTGCATTAATATCAGATGCGATGCAATAAAGCCAATAAAGACTGTAGATACCACATGTTACGATAGATAAAATTATACATGTGACAATATTTTTACTTTGTAAATTACTCATAAAAATACTCCTTTCAAAATAATGGTATTTTTACATGTAAGCCTGTTA
Source organism: Lachnoanaerobaculum sp. OBRC5-5 (assembly GCF_000296385.1). Taxonomy (GTDB): domain Bacteria; phylum Bacillota; class Clostridia; order Lachnospirales; family Lachnospiraceae; genus Lachnoanaerobaculum. The sequence continues at coordinate 1,263,979 of NZ_JH815185.1, read as the reverse complement.
GAGAAATCAAACATACATGTACCATTTTGTTAAATTCGAAGAAATTTTAACAAAAAAATATAACATAGTAAATACCATAAATATAATTGTAAAGTTTTATAAAGAATAATGTAATAATAAACCAATACAGTATGAGAAGGGTTATATTATCCATCCTATATAATAAATAAACTAAACAGATGATTATTTAAAAATATTTGAGAGAGAATATCTATTGCTTTGTAAAAGAACATATGATACAATACTGTGGTTGTGAATAAGGCGATGGTCCTCTGGAAGAAATTTTAAGAACATCAAAATAATAGGAGGTTTCACATGAACGATTTAATAAGAAGTATTGAGGCAGAACAGCTTAAGGCAAGTGTTGATGACTTTAGTGTAGGTGATACAGTAAGAGTACACAACAAGATCCGCGAGGGTAACAGAGAGAGAATCCAGATATTTGAGGGAACAGTTCTCAAGAGACAAAACGGTGGTGCAAGAGAGACTTTCACAGTTAGAAAGAACTCAAACGGTATCGGTGTTGAGAAGACTTGGCCATTACATTCTCCATCTGTTGACAGAGTAGAAGTTGTAAGAAAAGGTAAAGTTAGAAGAGCTAAATTATATTATCTTCGTGACAGAGTCGGTAAGGCTGCTAAGGTTAAAGAAGCAGGATCAAGATAATCTGAACTTAATATTTTTAATGGCTGCTACAGATGTAGCAGCCATTTTTTTACATAAATCTGAACAATCCGATAACCTTTCCGAGAATAGTAACCTCTTTTACCAAAATAGGTTCCATAGAATCGTTCTCAGGTTGGAGTCGATAGAAATTTTTCTCTTTATAGAATGTCTTTACAGTAGCTGAATCCTCAACCAAAGCTACGATAATATCGCCGTTTTTTGCCGTATTTTGCTTGGATACAATAATCTGATCGCCATCATGTATGCCGACATTGATCATAGATTCACCTTTGACTCTCAGCATAAATATATCGGTATTTGGCAGAAATTCACTTGGAATAGGGAAATAGTCCGTAATATTTTCTGTTGCCAGTATAGGCATACCTGCAGCAACAGTGCCGACCATCGGCACATTGACCACTTCTCTACGTGTCAGATTGAAAGTATCATCTGTAATTTCTATGGTTCTCGGTTTAGTAGGGTCCTTTCTTATAAACCCCTTCTTCTCAAGAGTATTTAAATGGGCATGCACTGAAGATGTGGACTTCAGTCCCACAAGTTCTCCGATTTCACGAACAGACGGCGGATATCCCTTACTTAAGATAGAATCCTTGATAACATTATATATTTCTTCCTGTTTTTGTGTTAATGTATCCATCGAATCTCCTTTGTATTTCAGATATAATTCTAATACTATCCTAACATATGTTCGATTAAAATGCAAACAAAAGTTCGATTACAAAGATGTTGAAATAAAATTGAAATAAAAAAAGCCTTGAAAATCAAGACTTTCTAAGATGGAGATGACGAGAGTTGAACTCGTGTCCAAAGAACAATTCCCTGTTCTTCTACTATTATAGTTGCTTGTCAAAATTCCCCTTTAAAACAGTCAAACAACAAACTGTAGTAAAGAGTAGCTTCATGATACATCTATATACTCAAAGCTTTGTATATAAGGTTTCTCACATAAGTCGATACAGATTCTATAAGTGTGAGTGCTTATAGGTCTGCAACTGCCTTAGGCAGCGTATGCTAAATTTTCTTCAGCGTTTATATTTAATTTTGCCATTTAACGCATTGCATACGAATAGCTTCACCAGCTGCATGTTCCCTGTCGAAACCGGTACATCCCCAAAACATATGTAAATACAGAATTTACATATGATATTCTAACATATATAAAGAAAAATGCCACTTAAAATTTTCTTACATCAAAGAGTATATACTATATATCATGCATAACAGGTTATAAGATATATGTATAATGTAAAACTTTACTTTTTTTATAAATTATCTTACTATAGTAAAACGAAACAGGTCGACAGACTTTTAATATATATGTTAGGAAGTAGAGAAATGTTCAATATAGATGTAAAACTTACACCGGATGATGAGTCGGAGGTACTTAGGTATCTTCAGCATAACGGTAAAGAAATAGATGAAAACCTTCATGCACAGGTGCTCGAGTGCATGGATAAAATAAATGCCGTGGCAAAGCCGAACTTTGTTTTCAGAGAATGGGAGCTTGAAAACAAGGGAGAATTTCCGGCGGAGCTTGACTTTTTTGTGGGAAACAGTATCAAAAAGCATATAAAAGATTGCCATAAGCTTATTTTGATGGCGGCTACAATAGGAGTCGGAGTTGACAATGCCATAAGAAAAGAAGAACTTAAAAATGTTGCAAATGCACTTATTATGGACTCATGCGGTTCGACACTCATAGAAGCTGTTTGTGACAGTATAGAAGCAGGCTTTAGAGAGCAGTATTTAAAGGAAAACAATTATCTGACATTCAGATTTTCACCCGGTTACGGTGATTTGCCTATAACCATACAGAGACAGTTTGTAAATGTGGTCAATGCGACAAGAAGAATAGGAGTAAATGTCAGTGACAGCGGAATAATGTTACCGAGAAAGTCGGTGACAGCTATAATAGGAGTCAGCGATCAAAAACTGGAGACACTTAAAAAGACCTGCGCAGGATGCAATCTTTTAAAATCCTGCAGATATAGAAAGATAGGAGTCAGATGTTATGCATAAATTATTTATACTTGACGGTGCAATGGGAACAATGCTTCAGGCCGCCGGTATGAAGGCCGGAGAACATCCTGAGGTTTTCGGATTTGACAATCCGGATATAGTAAAAAACATACATTTAAAATATATAGAATCAGGAAGTAATGTAATATATACAAATACATTCGGTGCAAATGCACATAAACTTGAAGGCTGTAAAATAGATGTGGATACAGCTGTAAAGACTGCAATTAAGTCTGCAAAGGAAGCAATAGCGGAGAGTAAAAGGGATGTAAAGATAGCTCTTGATATCGGACCTATAGGAGAGCTTTTGGAGCCGCTTGGCGTACTGAGATTTGAGGACGCCTACGAAATTTATAAAGAAATGGTAGTTGCAGGTGAAAAATATGGGGCCGATGCTATCATATTTGAGACATTTACAGATCTTTATGATGTAAGAGCGGGTGTACTTGCGGCAAAAGAAAATACAAAACTACCTGTATGGGTAACAATGACATATGAGACCACAGGAAGAACCTTTACCGGAACAAAGATAGAATCTATGGCGGTAACACTTGAGGGACTTGGCGTGGATGCGATAGGTTTTAACTGCTCTCTGGGACCGAAAGAAATACTGCCGCTTGCAAAAAAGCTTAAAGAATGGACTAATCTCCCTATTATAATAAAGCCTAATGCAGGACTTCCAAACCCTTCAACAGGTGAATACGATCTGCTTGCAACAGATTTTGCAAAGTTAATGGCGGAATTTGGAGAAATAGGAATAGGGTACGCAGGAGGATGCTGCGGTACATCACCGGAATTTATCAGCGAGTTAAAAACAGAGTTTGAAAACAGAGAGTTTTCTGAGATAAAGCCTGTAAAGGCAAAGACAGGTATATGCTCCGGAAATGAGATGGTGGAGCTGAACGGCGTAAGAGTTGTAGGTGAGAGATTAAATCCTACCGGAAAGAAAAGATTCCAGGAAGCACTCTTAAACCATGAGATGGAGTATATATGCAAGGTTGCAATAGAGGAAGAGGAATCGGGTGCTGATATACTTGATATAAATGTAGGTGTTCCGGGCGGTGATGAAGTTGCACTTATGATAGAGGCAGTAAAGGCGGTACAATCTGTAGTTAATATTCCGTTACAGATAGATTCATCAAATCCTGAGGCAATAGAAGCCGGACTTCGTGTATACAACGGTAGAGCTATAGTAAACTCTGTAAATGCCGAAGATGATAGACTTGATCTCATACTTCCTATTGTAAAAAAATACGGTGCGGCGGTTATAGGACTGGCTTTAAATGAGAACGGTATACCTACAACAGCACAGGAAAGATTTGACAATGCAAAGCATATACTTGATAAGGCACTTGAGTATGGCTTAAAGAAAGAGGATGTTATTATTGATTGCCTTACACTTACAGTTTCGGCACAGCAGGATCAGGCAAAAGAGACGCTTGAGGCTGTAAGAAGAGTTACAAAGGAGCTTGGCTTACATACCACTCTTGGTGTCAGCAATATTTCTTTCGGACTTCCTGCAAGAAGTCATATCACAGAGAATTTCCTGATACAGGCAATGTATGCAGGACTTGATCTGCCCATAGTAAATCCGAATATTGAAGGCATTATGAACGCAATATACTCATTCAAGGTGCTTTCAGGCGAGGATAAGGACTCTGTAAAATATATTGAGAGATTTGCGACTGTAAAGGCTGAAACCAAGGTGGTAGCAGTATCGGACAATGGTGAAGTTACAAAAGAAGTTGTTCAGGATGCAATATTAAAAGGACTTAAGGAAGAGACATATAATAATGCAAAGAAGCTTTTGGAGACAAAAGGAGAGCTAGAAATAATAAATGAATACCTTATACCGGCACTTGATACGGTGGGAGATTTATATGAAAAGCAGGTAATATTCCTCCCACAGCTTATCAATGCCGCCAATGCCGCAAGCTCCGCCTTTGAGCTTATCAAAGAAAGAATAGCAAATAAGGGTGAGCACAATGTCAGCAAGGGTAAGATAGTTGTATGTACCGTAAAAGGCGATATACATGATATCGGAAAAAATATAGTTAAGGTAATATTGGAAAACTATGGTTACAGAATGATTGACCTTGGAAGAGATGTGGATATTCAAAAAGTGGTGGATACGGTTATAAGAGAGGATGTAAAGCTTGTAGGACTTTCAGCACTTATGACCACCACATTACCTGCAATGAAAAAGACTATTGAAGAGATTAGAAAAGTGTCAAATGATTGTAAAGTATGGGTTGGCGGTGCAGTACTTACAAAGGAGTATGCCGACGAGATGGGGGCGGACTTCTATGCACCTGATGCCAGAAGTTCGGTTGATATTGCAAAGACAGTTTTAGGATGATAATTTATGGAAAATATTAGAGATTATTTAAAGAACAATATATTGCTCTTTGACGGAGCAATGGGAACATACTATGATGAACTTACAGATGACGGTATCGGATGCGAACTTGCAAATATTAAAAATTCTGAGCTTATAAAAGGTATTCATAATGAATATATCGAAGCGGGAGCAAAGGCGATACTCACAAATACCTTTTCTACAGGTATAGATGCATTCTCAGGTGACAGAGAATTGCAAAAAAAGGTAATAGTTGCAGGTATAGACATAGCGCTTGAGGTTGCAAAATCCAGAGCATATGTATTTGCGGATATGGCTTCAATAAATGCCGACAGCAATAGTGCAGCATTTGAGGAATACAAGATCATTGCGGATATTTTCCTTGAAAAAGGTATAAATAACTTTTACTTCGAGACAAGAAACAGCACCATCGGTTTGAAATCTATAGGTGAGTATATTAAGGAAAAATCACCGGAAGCTTTTATAATAGCATCATTTGCAGTAATGCCTGACGGTTATTCAAGTGAAGGGTATTATTATAAAACAATGTTTAAAGAAATCTGTGAGTCCGGTTTCTTTGACGGAGTGGGACTTAACTGTGTTTCCGGTGCAAATCATATGGCAAAACTTTTAAAGGATGTGGACACTGAAGGACTATACCTTGCAGCTATGCCGAATGCCGGATATCCTATAGTAAGAGACAATAAAATACACTACGGATCATTGGCAAATTATTTTGCGGCTCAGATAGAAGATATTCTTGATATGGGTGTAAACGTAGTCGGAGGATGCTGCGGAACAACTCCGAAACATATAGAGCTTCTAAAAAAGAGCATGAGTGGAATGCTTATAAAGCCGAGAAAATCCGTAAAGAAAGAAAAGAATATCTCACAGAAAATAAGATTAAACAGATTTGAACAAAAGCTTATATCCGGACAAAAGCCTATAGCCGTAGAACTTGACTCACCGATAGATACAAATATTGCCAAGTTTATAGACAATGCGGCAAAATTAAAGTCGGCAGGTGCGGATATAGTAACTATAGCGGATAATCCTATAGCAAGAGCAAGGATGGACAGCTGTTTGCTTGCTTGTAAAGTCAGAAATGAACTTGACTTTGATGTGCTTCCGCATATGACTTGTAGAGACAGAAATGTAAATGCTGCTAAAGGCCTATTACTTGGTGCAAGTGCAATGGGAGTTGACAATGTACTTGTAATCACAGGAGATCCGATACCGAATGCTCAAAGAGATGAGATAAGATCTGTATTTGAGTTTAATTCAGTGAAGTTTGCAAACTTTATCAAATCTTTGAATGATGAAGTTTTTGAAAGCCCTATGAATATCTGCGGTGCTTTAAATGTAAATGCCAAGAACTTCAGTGCAGAGCTTAGAAAAGCTAAAAGAAAACAGGAAAACGGTGTAAAGGTACTCTTTACTCAGCCTGTTTTAACAAAAAGAGCTATTGACAATCTTAAAGAGGCCAGAGAAAATCTGGATGTTAAGATAATGGGTGGAATTATTCCTATCGTAAGTGAGAGAAACGCCAGATATATGCAAAGTGAAGTGAACGGTATATATATTACCGATGATATCGTGGAAAAGTATATAGGCAAAGAAAGAGAAGAAGCCGAAGAGATCGCACTTTCAATGTCAAAAGAGATAGCAAATGAAATCTATGATCTGGTTGACGGATATTATCTTATAACTGTTTTAAACAGAGTAAATTTAATGGAAAGACTTATAAAGACTGTAAAAGAGGTTTGTGAAAACAGATAAAAGGGCAGAAGCCCTTTTATCCTCTGAGTTTTTCTATACATTTTTTTAATATTTCAAAGGTTTTGTTGACCTCATCTTCCGTATTGTACTTGCTTAATGTAAGTCGCAAGGAAGATGAGGCTCTTTTTTTATCATTTGAAATTGCCATAATCACATGTGAAGGATCTATACTGCCGGTGGTACATGCTGAGCCAAGAGATGCACATACACCATTTTGATTTAATAAAATCAGGAGCAGTTCACCGCTTATATTTTCAAAGTAGATATTTATATTGTTAAAAAGTCTGTTATCCATATCACCGTTTATATGAGAGCCTTCTATATTTTCAAGTATCAAAGAAAATAACTTATCTCTTAGAGATTTTACATATAAACTGTCTTTATCCAAAGTTTCATAGGAATTTTTCAAAGCATTTGCCATAGCGATTGTACCGAATGTATTTTCCGTACCCGCTCTGCGATTTCTTTCCTGACTGCCGCCATGTATTAAAGATGTAAGCTTAATACCGCTTCTTATATATAAAAATCCTACACCCTTTGGTGAGTGAAATTTATGTCCGCTTGCACTGAGTAAATCAATATTCAGCTCATTTACATCAATATGAAGGTGTCCTACAGCCTGTACAGCATCGGTATGAAATAAAATATTGTGCTCACGGGCAAGCTTTCCGATTTCTTTAATCGGCTCTATAGTGCCTATTTCATTGTTTGCAAACATTATGCTTATAAGGACTGTATCTTCTCGGATAGTAGACTTAAGCTCATTTATATCAATAAGCCCTTTTTCATCAGTACTTAGATAAGTGACTTCATATCCTTTTTTTTCAAGGTAAGAGAGCGTATGCAGTACAGAGTGATGCTCAATCTTTGAACTGATGATATGCTTTCCTTTATTTTCCATAAGTTCAGAAGCCTTTAGAATTGCCCAGTTATTTGATTCACTGCCGCCTGAGGTAAAATAAATCTCATTATATCTTGCACCGAGGATATCTGCTATCATCTCTCTGGCATCTTCCATATCAGCCTTTACATCATTTGCCATAGAATAGCTTGATGAAGGATTGGCATAGTTTTCAAATAAATATTTTTTTGCTATATCAAAAGCCTTTTTATCTACCACAGTGGTAGAGGCGTTGTCCATATATATCATAGTACTCCTGTTCTTTATTAAAGGTGTGGCAGAGAGTTTCTGCCATACAGTATAAATAATATTAACAATAAAATAGTAAATGATTGAATTTGAATTGACAAGTATAATATGAGTATTGTATAAAAATCCTATAATTTAAGAAGAGGTGATATACCGATTCTGGAGCAATAATGTAGAGGTGATTATGAGATTTGAGGGTAGAATACTGGGGAAAGCCGGTGTTAATAAGATGCAGACAGCATATACGGTATATAATATTCTTATAGATATGGGCTACAGTATGAGATTTTCCTTTGATAAAAATGAGTACAGTATATCATATATGAAAGAGGAGAATGATATTTTGTTCTTTAATGATGCGGAGCATATGATAGAGGTATACAATTATGAAAGAAATTTTGAAATACCGACCGAAAGAGCAAATGAACTTGGGCTTGAGACATATTATCGTTTTTCGAATATATATGGAAAAGAATTGATTATTCTTGAATTGTTGCACAGATATTTAGAGGAGAATCCCAATGATATCTTTTATGTGGATAATGGAAGATACTATAATAAAGCGATGATAGACAGTATTTATAACGGAAAGTCTGATAAGAATTGGATTTATAAATCACCATACAGCATAGGAAGCATGGATTACTATATAAATATATGTCTTACGACAATCGGAGCTTTTACTAATGGTATGCTAAAGACATTGTACTCTAAAAATACTACAGAAGGTGTAGAACTTAGATATGAAGGAAGAATAATCGGCAAAAGACCTAACTCAAAGCATGGGCTTCCTCACAGAATGATACATACATTGAGAACAATGAATAAAAGAGAAACATTTAATATCAAAAGAGACAGCTATAATATATTATATGTAAAATTCAATAAGGATGATTACTTTTATAATGAGGACAGGGTGATTGAAATATACTGTAACACTCAGATGACAGATATCCCTACAGATGAAATAAAACAGATGGACTTTGAGACATATTTTAGGATTACCGATCTTATAGGAAAAGAGATGCAGGTGCTTGAAATAGTACATAGCTATTTAAATAAGTTTCCGGATGATATTTTCTACATTGATAACGGTTGTTTCTTTACAAAATCACAGATTGATGAAATATTTAATAATAAGGACAAAAACGAAAAATGGATATTTAAGAAAAGAGAAAGGGACAGATTTTAGTAGGTATCATGGCTGGAGATGTAGGAATTTTAAGAAGAAAAGATGATAACAGTTTTAGAGATATAAAAGATATTGTAAATATACTGATGTCAAGAGGGTTTACTTCGGAATCTTTATATGATTATGGTAATTGTTATATGTTTTCCGTAAATAAACCCGATTATGATGATGATTTCAGATGGTATTTGGATGACAGATCTTCATGGGCAATTATGTATATTTATATAATAAAAAGGGAGCATTCGTATTGCTGGGCAGTAGAAGATTCTTCCGGAAAAAAGATAGACTACTATAGATATGTATATATTGAGGGAAGCGGTAATCGAGGCTTTATGTATTTAAATTTTTTACATGAATATTTTAAACTGTTTCCGGAAGATATATTTAAAGGGGAAGCAGATTATTTATATACAAAAGAAGATATTGACAGGATATATGAAAAAGAAATATGGCTTGAGAATTGGTATGATCTTGATCCGAAGACTTTATAGTATAATTGATACAAGTATATGATATACTATAAAGCATAGATTTCAATTTTGGAGAATATATGGAAAAGAAAAAAGTAGTGGTAGGTATGTCCGGTGGAGTGGACTCTTCAGTGGCAGCCTATCTTTTAAAAGAAGCCGGATATGATGTCACAGGTGTGACTATGCAGATATGGCAAAGTGAAGATGAAGAGGATATGTCCGGCAGTGGAGGATGCTGCGGTCTGTCTGCAGTGGATGATGCCAGAAGAGTGGCAAGGGATATCGGGATACCTTATTATGTAATGAATTTTAGAGACGAATTTAAAGATAAGGTAATAGATTATTTTGTAAATGAATATGTGCAGGCAAGGACACCTAATCCATGTATAGCCTGCAACAGATATGTAAAATGGGAATCTCTTTTAGAAAGAAGTATGATGCTTGGGGCGGATTATATTGCTACAGGGCATTATGCAAGAATAGAAAAGCTTGAAAACGGAAGATATGCACTAAGAACATCAAAAACAAGTGCCAAGGATCAGACCTATGCACTTTATAATCTAACACAGGAGCAGCTTTCAAGAACATTGATGCCGGTGGGAGATTATGAAAAGGATGAGATAAGAGAGATTGCAAAAAAGTTCAATCTCAGAGTGGCAAATAAGCCCGACAGTCAGGAGATTTGCTTTGTTTCAGACAATGACTATGCCTCATTTGTAGAAAGTGAAATAGGAAAAAAGATGCCTGAGGGAAACTTTGTGACAGCTGACGGAGAGATACTTGGAAAGCATAAGGGAATACTTCACTATACAATCGGACAGAGAAAAGGACTTGGTATAGCGCTTGGGCATCCTATATTTGTTACCGAGATAAGACCTGAGACAAATGAAGTTGTAATAGGTGAAAATGATGATGTTTTCGGATACAGTCTGGAAGCATACAATCTCAATGCCATGGCGGTTGAGAAGTTTTATGACGGCATGAGAGCTGTAGGAAAAATAAGATATTCACATAAGGGCGAACACTGCACAGTCAAGGTACTCGGAGAAGATAGGATAAGAATAGACTTTGATGAAAAGGTAAGAGCAATCACACCGGGACAGGCTGTTGTACTGTATGATGAGAGCGGACTCGTACTTGGTGGCGGAACAATTATAGAAAGATGCGATTAAATGCAAGACACTATATAGGCTGTAATAACAGAAAGGTTATAGATATATGAAAAAATATCTTTTTAGAATTTCGTTAATATCAAGCATGGGTATAAGTTACATAATCGCAATGATACTTTTTGTAATGTATCAGTTGGCGGAGTCTTTAAGATCATATGTCTATGGTTTAAATAGGCTTAGTTTACAGGAATTTATACCGGGCTTAATTATGTGGAGTTTCTTTGTATCTATAATATTGGTGTACCCGATAGTTTTGACGGGGTATCATATTATACTTTTATATCTGGAGGCAAATAAGCAGCTTTTAAAACCTTTTATCAGATTTGATCAGGTGGCTATATGGTATGGCTTGATATTGGAATTCTTGTACCTTACAGAAGGAAAATATGTCACAGGTTCTGACTGGAGTGTACAGCTGAAGAATCTGGAAATGCATACACCGATTTTTTCAGAAGCGGCTCCCACAATTACTTTTATTTTTATAATAGGTATTGCGGGGTACTTGTATCTGAGAGTCAGGCCATTAAAGAAAATACCGCCTTTGATGGCGATTATTTCAATGTCTGCAATGTATCTTTGGGTAATTGAAGTTATTGTTTTTACAGTACAGGTTTTTAAAGGTGATTTATCGGGTGACAATTTGCTTGATTTGTATCTGCTTGTTTACCCTATTTGTATTATCTGCATTGTTGCAAGAACTGTAATTTCAAAGGTTCATGAATGGCAGGAATATGAAATGGAAAGAGCAAAAATACAAAGAAATCAGTTTTTAAATTTTGCAGATAAAATACTGTCAAACTCAAAACTTTGGCCTATATATGCAATCGTCTTTATGTTCCCTTTACTTGGAATAATAATAGGAATATTACTGCTTTTCGGTCAGGCACCGGATTCTGTTATAAAGGCATGGACCGAAACTGCAGATTGGACATTGTCTCTAAAGGAAGCACCTCAAAATATTGAATATGATGAGCATTATCTTTGTACTGTAGCGGCAGGTGGACATAAAAAGATTGTAAAGCCGATACGAAAAGGAATTCGCCATGGACACGAGGTCATTGTGAACAGACAGCTATGTATAGCAAATGCCTTTGAACAGATCCTAGAGGAAAAAACTCCACGCTTCCACAAACTTGTAAGAGGAATATATGATCGCTACGGCTTTCCTGTTGCAAGACTTATAAAGAGCAAATGGATTGCAGATATTATATATATTTTGATGAAGCCTTTGGAATGGATATTCTTAGCGGTAATATATATGAGCGATGTACATCCGGAAAACAGAATAGCGACCCAGTATATGGGGAAAAACGATTAATATTAAATGTACTGTAAGTGAAAAATTATTGTAATTTCTTCAGTACAAAATAAAAGTATCCTGTAAAGTACAAGTTTTTAACTAAATATATAAGTATTAAAGGATGGTGTGAGCTATGAATGAGTTAAATCCTATGAGATATAAAAATTGGAACAAATTAAAGTTAAATATCAGTATGAAAATCATAAAAAAGTATATGTTAAGCTTAGTTGTAATAACAGCTGTACTTGTAGGTTGCGGTGTAAATGTTAAACAGGATTCTAATTTATCTCAAGGAATAATAAAGGATGGAGTTTGTCTTGAACTTATTTCAGACATAGATATGACACCGATGCATTATCTTACATTTAGAAAAAAGGACACTACTAATGGAAAGATAATTAAAATTGAAGGAGAAGATCATCAGCTGGATATTTCAGTACAAAATTTAGTTGCATATAATTTTGAAGATGGAAATCTTGTGATGGAATTGAATACATTGGAGGAAAATTTTCCGATTAGCATAATTTTTGACGGATATGAATATTTATACTCACCAACCAAGGTTTCTCCAAAAACAATTACTTTAAATTACGATATCAGCTATGATATTTATACTGCAAAAATTGATAAAAGTGAGATTTACCCAAATTCTATAGTTTTATATCTATCAAACCCCAATGATAAGGATGCTTTTCACGAAGCTTTTATTCTGGTAGATGATGATACAGGAAAAGAAACGGTTGCAAATACAATGTTTACGGATGAAGGTATGACATTTATTTTTCCCGGGAAGGATTTAGGGAAAAAGGATAGTATAACTGTTAAAATTGGAGGTAAGGACAATTACAGCTTTCAGGATATTTTACTTAAATAATCACAAAGCTAAGATATAGGTATGAGTATAAAGTGTCTAATATAATAAGAAAAATAAAGGGAGTATGTGACTTACTATGAGTTACATACTCCCTTTGTTGAAACTGTTACTACTACAGTTCTTTTCACGGAGGCGAAGAGATTCGAACTCTCGTGCCACGAAAAAGTGACAACCTGATTTCGAGTCAGAGTCGCTATCCGGACTTTGAAGGAAAACGGCGGAAACTCACGGACAATGCGAGAGTTTGCAAACCCTTGAAAAATCAGCATTTTTCCGCCCTTGAAGGTTGAAAATCCCGAAAGCCCAGACAGAGCAAGGAGTTCGAAAGAAATCTGGTTTTGGGGAGAAAAAAGCCCGTTGGGGAGAAGATGGGGAGAACTCGGGGAGAAATCACAGTCCAATGCAGATGATACCTACCGATACCGAACATCAAAATCAAGGTGGTTATCCGCATGACTGAAAGCATGAAATATTACGAATCCATCCGTCGCAAATACCCTGAGACGGTCTCGAAGGATCAGTTCTACCAAATCGCCCATATCAGCAAAGCAACCGCTCTGCACCTTCTGCAAAACGGTTTAGTCCCATGCAAAGATACGGGCAAGAAAACCCGCCGGTACACAATCCGCACCGACGATATAATCTTCTATTTGATTGACCGGGAGCTTCACCCGGAGGTCTACCGCGCACCGGATCGCTGGTATCAGGAACGGTCAGGTCATTACAATTCGCGTGTCACATATCGGAATGAGCTGACGAAGCTGTCCGAAGAGGAACGAGCCAACTTCCGAAAATATATGGAAGACGAGTTTTGTCAGTACGGCGATCTGCTGACCGTCGTTGAAGTGGCTGAGGCAATCGGCTACTGCGATACTTCGCTTCATCGCTGGTGCAACGCCAAGAAGCTCAAATCATTCAATATCTCCGGAAAGTTCCTTATACCAAAGATCAGCCTCGTAGATTTCCTCGTTTCTCAGTACAGCTTCGACATTACACGAAAAACTTGGAAGCACACGCTGCTCATCAAAAGTTTTCTTGATAGACTTGATACAACAGAATAATTCGTACAGCAAAGCCCCGTTATTGCACTGCGCATAGCAGAACAATAACGGGGCTTATTTTTTGTCAAATTGGAGGTCAAGGCAATGAACACAAGAGATTCCGCCAAGGCATTTGACGCCTTGATGCAGGAAACGCCGTATTCCCATTTCGATAGTGGCTGCGAGGGTATTATGCCGGAATGCCGTACTTGCCGCTTTCACCGTCCCTTCTGGAAATATCAGTCCTGCGTGTTTGCAGAGTGTCCCTACTGCTGCAATCCCGTTTCAACCCTCAAAATTCAAAGTGGCACATCTGATGCCGGAAAGGAAGCCAGTCATGGATAACAAAATTGAAATCTTCAAGAACGAACAGTTCGGTGAGGTGCGGACGATCCTCATCGGTGACGAACCGTGGTTTGCCGGGAAGGATGTCGCATTGGTGCTAAGGTATTCAAATCCCCAAAAAGCAATCCGAGACCATGTTGATGAAGAAGATAGAACGGTGAACGAATCGTTCACCGTACACGGGACGCCGATTACCCTCATCAATGAATCGGGGTTGTATTCTCTGATTATGTGTAGCAAATTACCCGAAGCCAAAGCCTTCAAACGCTGGATCACGCATGAGGTCATTCCCACCATCCGCAAAACCGGCGGCTACATGACGGACTCCCTTCTGAAACGTATTCAGAAGGAACCAGCGATCATTGTAGAGTTCGCTCAAGCGTTGATTCTGGAAAAGAATCGCGTGAAGGCTCTTGAGTGTGAGCTGAACACGGCAAAGCCCAAAGCCGATTACTACGACGCCTTCATCAATCCGGATGACTGCACCAATATCCGAACGACGGCGAAGGAACTGAAAATCCCGGAGCGCAAGTTCGTCCAGTTCCTTCTCAGGGAGAAGTACCTGTTCCGATCTCCCTCCGGTCAGCTTCTTCCCTACAACAAGGACAGCAATGCCGGACTGTTCATCGTCCGCGATTTTGTGACATACTGCTACACCGGTTCTCAGACCTACTTCACGCCGAAGGGCAAGGATGTCATCCGAGTGAAGTTCCAGAAAAAGTGCGACGAAGAACTGCTTCCCAAGATGGCAAGGTGATTTCTGTGGCATTCTATCGCGTAAACAAGAATCGTGGCTATACCGTCATGGCGAACTTCCACCTCCGAGACAAGAGCCTGTCACTCAAGGCGGTCGGGCTACTCTCAAAGATGCTCTCGTTCAATGATGGCTGGAAGTTCTCGACCAAGGGGCTTTCTGCAATCTGCAAGGAAGGTCCGGATGCCATTCTCTCCGCGCTCCGTGAGCTTGAAAAGCACGGCTACCTTGTCCGGCACCGGCAGAGAGACGGTAAAGGCAGGATGAGCAGCACAATCTTTGAGATATACGAAGAGCCGCAGGAGTCCACGCCAGAACGGGAAATGCCACACACGGAAAATCCATGTGTGGAGAAGCCAGATGTGGATAATCCACGCGGGGATAAGTCCGCACAAATAAATACTGATCAAGTAATTACCCAAGAAAGAAATACTCTCTCAAAGAACTATCAATCCATCAATCTTGATGGGATGGACAGGATGGATGAGCGAAGCGAGTATGAAGAGATTATCAAAGAGAATCTTGACTACGACATTCTCTGTCAGGATCCGAAGTTCGATAAAGACCGCTTCCGGGAGATCATGGACATCATGCTGGATGCCGTCTGCTCTACCGCTCCGACCATCCGTATCAATGGCGAGGATATGCCGCAGCAAGTGGTTAAGTCCCGCTTTCTCAAGCTGAATAGCAGCCACATAGAGTACGTTCTGGAAGCAATGAACAAGAACCCGTCAGACATCCGTAATATCCGGGCGTACCTGTTGACCGCTCTGTATAACGCCTCTCTGACGATAGACAATTACTACTCCGCCCTCGTCAACCATGATTTCTACGGGCAGGACAGAACGGCAGGGTCAAAGAAGCCGAAAACCTACGATTATAGCCTTTGTGAAGACACTCTTTAATGAATACCATCGTGAGCAATGCTCGGAAAGGAGGACAGTGTAAATGAAAACTATCTATCGTCGGATTGTGCCGCCTTAGCTTCGGCAGCAGTCCCCATAATCATTCCAACGAAAGGAGGTAAACGCCGCAATGCAGGATGAAGTCAACACCAAAGTTGTTGCAATCATGATCAAGGGCGGAAAAATCTCAGCCGAGGTGCTGAAAAAGGCACTGGACAAGTTCGTGCAGGAGATTGAGAAGGCGCAGAAGCAGATGCAGCAGCCAAAAAACTATCGCGGCAAGCAGTCCATCAAGCATCTGATGAGCCAGAACGCCGCCATCTCCAACATCGAAGTGACAGACGGCAACATCAAGTCCTTTGAACGAACAGCCAATAAATACGGTCTGGACTTTGCGCTCAAGAAGGACATTTCCGTTGAACCGCCCAGCTATCTTGTCTTCTTCAAGGGACGGGACGTTGATGTGATGACCGCCGCCTTCAAGGAGTTCTCCGCAAAAACCGTCATGCAGAAGGAACAGCCGTCCATCCGGCACAAGTTGGATCAGGAGAAAGCTCAGAGCAAGGCGCAGCACAAAGAGAAGGTCAAGGTCAAGACCAAGGATCGGGGTGTGGAGCTGTGAACAAACCCGATGTGAAGAAGCTCATCCTTCTGAACCTTCCGTATGTCTTCGCCTTCTACTTTGCAGATAAGATCGCCGCCGTGTTTCGTCTCGCTCCCGGCACGGAGTTCATCGACAAGCTGACAAACGGCTTTGCCGTGTTCGGCACTGCCTTTGCAAATCCGCTGCCCAGCTTTCATCCCGTCGATCTGCTCATCGGTGTGATTGCCGGTGCGCTGCTCAAGCTGGCGGTCTACGTCAAGGGCAAGAACCGCAAGAAGTTCCGCCAAGGCGAAGAATACGGATCTGCCCGATGGGGTAAGCCGGAGGACATCAAGCCGTACACGGACCCGGAGTTCTCCAACAACGTTATCCTGACGCAGACGGAGTTTCTGACCATGAACAGCCGTCCAAAGCAGCCGAAATACGCCCGCAACAAAAACATCCTTGTCATCGGCGGTTCCGGCTCAGGTAAAACGCGCTTTTTCGTGAAGCCGAACCTGATGCAGATGCACAGTTCCTATGTGGTCACTGACCCAAAGGGTACGGTGCTGATAGAGTGCGGCAAGATGCTCGAAAAGGGCGGCTATGTCATCAAGTCGCTGAACACCATCAATTTCCGAAAATCCATGCACTACAACCCTTTTAGCTACATCCGCAGTGAGAAGGACATCCTCAAGCTGGTCAATACGATCATCGTCAACACGAAGGGAGACGGCGATAAGTCCGGCGAAGATTTCTGGGTCAAGGCGGAAAAGCTCTACTACACAGCTCTCATCGGCTACATCTGGTATGAGGCACCCGACCACGAGAAAAACTTTACTACTCTGCTCGAAATGATCAATGCCTCGGAAGCCAGAGAGGACGATGAGACCTTCAAGAACCCTGTGGATGTCATGTTCGACGAGCTGGAAGCCCGCGACCCTGACCACTTTGCGGTCAAGCAATACCGCAAATACAAGCTGGCGGCGGGAAAGACCGCGAAGTCGATCCTGATTTCCTGCGGTGCAAGGCTTGCGCCCTTCGACATCGCAGAGCTGCGGGAGCTGATGAGCTACGATGAGATGGAGCTGGACACCATCGGAGACCGAAAGACGGCGCTGTTCGTCATCATTTCCGATACCGATGACACCTTCAATTTCGTTGTAGCGATCATGTATTCCCAGCTCTTCAACCTTCTATGCGACAAAGCAGATGACGTTTACAACGGACGGCTTCCCGTCCATGTTCGCTGTCTGCTGGACGAGTTTGCGAACATCGGTCAAATCCCGAAGTTTGATAAGCTCATCGCAACCATTCGAAGCCGGGAAATCTCGGCGTCAATCATCTTACAGTCCCAGTCTCAGCTCAAGACCATCTACAAGGATGCGGCGGACACCATCACGGGCAACTGCGACTGCACACTTTTCCTCGGCGGAAAAGAAAAATCGACTCTCAAGGAAATCAGCGAGGTGCTGGGCAAGGAGACAATCAACCTTTACAACACCTCAGAAACCCGTTCCAACAACAACTCCTATGGCTTGAACTATCAGAAGACCGGCAAGGAACTGATGTCTCAGGATGAGATCGCCGTCATGGACGGAGCCAAGTGTATTTTGCAGCTTCGAGGCGTGAGACCTTTTCTCAGTAACAAATACGACATTACGAAGCATCCCAAATACCGGCAGCTCTCCGACTACGACAAGCGGAACACCTTTGACATCGAGAAGTACCGGCAGCACAAGCTGGTGGTCAAGCCCGATGACACATTCGACCTCTATGATATGGGCGAGGTCGATGCAGATTAAAGCCCCGTCGCTGCACTGCGCAGTGGGTAAAGCCTGATGGCTCATCCCAAAGCAGAACAGCGACGGGGCTTCTTTTTTTATGCCCATTTTCAATAATACACACTCAACTTTCATCGATTCAAGGAGGAAAATCTATGACTTTCATCAATCAGGCTGTCACGGTTCTTCAGACGCTCGTTATCGCCCTCGGCGCAGGTCTCGCAGTGTGGGGTGTTGTCAACCTCATGGAAGGCTACGGCAACGACAACCCCGGCGCCAAGTCTCAGGGCATCAAGCAGCTCATGGCTGGCGGTGGTGTGGTGCTGATCGGCACGACCCTCATCCCTCTGCTCTCCGGTCTGTTCGGTTAATCCGGCAGCCGCGCAGAAGTAACCATCGGGGCGGGTGCTGGAAAAGGCACTCGCCCTTCACAATTCACCAACGATTTAAGGAGGAAATTCAAGTATGGCATTTATCAATCAGGCAGTTACGATTCTCCAGACGCTGGTTATCGCCCTCGGCGCAGGTCTTGCGGTGTGGGGTGTTGTCAACCTCATGGAAGGCTACGGCAACGACAACCCCGGCGCTAAGTCTCAGGGCATCAAGCAGCTCATGGCTGGCGGCGGTGTGGTGCTGATCGGCACGACCCTCATCCCCCTGCTCTCCGGTTTGTTCGGCTAATCCACGGCAAGCCCAGCTTAAACGAAGGGTGGTGAAATATTGGGCAGCATTTTAGAAAAGATCGAACAAGCTCTCAAGGATATGCTGATCGGATGGATCGAGAGCAACCTGACCAATATGTTCACCGATGTCAACGAGAAGGTAGGAACGATTGCCGCCGAAGTTGGGCAAACACCGTCCGGCTGGAACGGCGGCGTGTACCAGATGATCCGGGGACTATCCGAAAACGTGATAGTCCCCATCGCTGGTATCATCATCACCTTCGTTTTGTGCTACGAGCTGATTTCCATGATCACCGAGAAAAACAACCTTCACAACATGGACACTTGGATGTTCTTCAAGTGGTTTTTCAAGGCGGCTGTGGCGATCTACCTCGTGACGCATACGTTTGACATCGTGATGGCAGTATTCGACATCGGGCAGAACGTGGTTTCCGGTGCAGCCGGAGTCATCCACGGCAACACCAGTATTGATATTGATTCGACGATTGCGCAGATGCGTACTGGCATGGAGAACATGGGCGTCGGAGAACTGCTCGGACTGTCGATAGAAACGCTCCTGATCAGCTTGTGCCTCAAAATCATGGCGATCCTCATTACAGTCATTCTCTACGGGCGCATGATTGAGATTTACTGCACCGTGAGCATCGCGCCTATTCCCATCGCAACCATGAGCAACCGCGAATGGGGCAGCATCGGCACGAACTATCTGAAAGGCTTGTTCGCTCTGGCATTTCAGGGATTTCTCATCATGGTCTGCGTCGGCATCTATGCGGTGCTGATCAACGGCATGATCATCGCAGACAACATTCATTCGGCTCTGTTCTCTGTGGCAGCGTACACGGTTATTCTGTGCTTCTCGCTGTTCAAGACCGGAAGCCTCGCAAAATCCATTTTCCATGCGCACTAAGGAGGTCGGCAGCATGAAGAAGTACAGCATCATCTACGCCGATCCCCCTTGGGCGTATCGGACTTACTCCAAGAAGGGACAGGGACGGTCGGCGGAAAGCCACTACCCGACAATGTGCATTGAAGACATCAAGGCACTTCCGGTCGGTGAGCTTGCCGCTAAGGACTGCGCTCTGTTTCTCTGGATCACGTTCCCGTGCCTCTGTGAAGCACTCGAAGTGCTGACGGCATGGGGCTTTTCTTATAAGACCGTGGCTTTTGTATGGGTGAAGCAAAACCGAAGGAACGACGATCTCTTTACCGGCATGGGCTACTGGACAAGGGCGAATGCCGAAATCTGCATCCTTGCAACAAAGGGACATCCGAAGCGAGTTGACGCCGGTGTGCGTCAGGTCATCCTCAGCCACATCGAAGAGCATTCCAAAAAGCCGGATGAAGCGCGGGAGCGCATTGTTCGGCTCATGGGAGATCTTCCCCGCGTGGAGCTTTTTGCCCGTCAGTCTCCCGAAGGCTGGGACGTTTGGGGCAACGAGGTCGAATGCACGGCTCATCTTCCTATGGAGGAAACACCATGCTGCGGCTAAGGCCCATCTCTCTTCGAGACGCCAACGAGTACGTCCGGCAGCATCACCGGCATCATAAGCCGGTTGCCGGTCACAAGTTTTCCATCGGCTGTGAAGCAGACGGTGAGCTGGTCGGCGTAATCATCGCTGGGCGTCCCGTCAGCCGGTATCTGGATGACGGCTTCACATTGGAGGTTACAAGGCTATGCACCAACGGGGCGAAGAACGCTTGCAGCTTTCTCTACGGCGCGGCGGCAAGAGCTGCTGCGGCTATGGGCTATAAGCGCATCATCACCTACACGCTGGAAAGCGAAAACGGTGCAAGCCTTCGGGCTTCCGGCTGGATTTGTCAAGGCAAAGCGGGTGGGCTTCGCTGGACAGGCAAGCGTCAGCCGAAGGAGGATCAATATCCCGCACAAATGAAGCTGCGCTACGAAAAGCAGCTTAGAAAGGAGGAAACAGTCAATGGCATTTGTTCCGGTCCCGAAGGATCTTAACCGCGTCAAAACGAAGGTCATGTTCAACCTGACCAAGCGGCAGCTCATTTGTTTTTCCATCGCTGCGGCAGTCGGCGTCCCGATCTTCTTTCTGGCAAAGGCGCATCTCGACTTGTCTACGGCGGCAATGCTGATGGTGGTGATCATGCTTCCGTTCATCTTCTTCGCGCTTTACGAGAAGGACGGTCAGCCCGCCGAAAAGTATCTGTATCACATCGTACAGTCCATGTTCATCCGGGACAAGGTGCGTCCCTATCGCACGAACAATCTCTACGCTGAGATTCAGCAGAAAATCAAAGAACAGGAGGAATTGCAGCTTGAACAACAGCACAGCAAAGGCAAAGCCTAAGATGACCGTCAAAAACGGTGTCGTTTACGGCGATGCCCTTTCCGCTCAGGAAAAGAAGCGGATCGTCATGCAGAAGAAAAAGGACAGGAAGGCAAAGAAAGTCCGCAAGTCCGCCCAGCAGACCATCCCCTATGTGGAGATGTGCCGTGACGGTATCTGTAAGGTGAACAGCCGCCTCTACACGAAGTCCATCGCCTTTGAGGACATCAACTACCAGCTTGCGCAGAATGAGGACAAAACTGCCATCTTTGAGAACTGGTGCGACTTTCTGAACTACTTCGACAGCTCGATCTTCGTCCAGCTCTCCTTCATCAATCAGAAGGCAAGCCTCAATGAGTTCCGCAAGCGCATCAACATTCCGGCACAGGAGGACGCCTTCAACGACATCCGCTCCGAGTATTCCGGTATGCTGCAAAACCAGCTCACCAAGGGCAACAACGGGCTGATCAAGAAGAAGTACATCACCTTCGGCATTGAGGCGGACTCCCTCCGCACGGCAAAGCCGAAGCTCGAACGCATTGAAACCGACATCATCAACAACTTCAAAACTCTCGGCGTGAAAACCGAGCCGCTGTCCGGCTACGAACGGCTGAAAGTGCTTCATGATGTGTTCAATATGGACACCAATGAACCGTTCCGCTTTTCCTTCGATATGGTTGCCCGGACAGGGCTTTCCAGCAAGGACTTCATCGCGCCCACTTCCTTTGACTTCCGTGAAGGCAAGTGCTTCAAGATGGGCAGAACCATCGGTGCGGTGAGCTTCCTGCAAATCCTCGCGCCGGAACTCAATGACCGTATGCTTGCCGACTTCCTTGAGATGGACAGCAACATCACGGTCAATTTTCATATCCGGACGATTGACCAGGCGAAGGCAATCAAGAGCATCAAGTCGAAGATCACCGACCTCGACAAGATGAAGATTGAAGAGCAGAAAAAGGCGGTCCGCTCCGGCTACGATATGGACATCATCCCGTCCGATCTCGCCACCTTTGGCGGTGAGGCGAAGCGTCTGTTGCAGGATCTCCAGACCCGCAATGAGAGACTGTTCCTTGTGACCATCCTCATCATGAACACGGCAACCAACCGCCAAAAGCTCGAAAATGCTGTGTTCCAGACCGCCGCCATTGCCCAAAAGTATAACTGTGCGCTCAAGCGTCTTGACTTCCAGCAGGAGGAAGGGCTGATGTCCTCTCTGCCTATCGGCATCAATCAGGTGGAGATTGAGCGCGGGCAGACCACTTCCAGCACAGCGGTTTTCGTGCCGTTCACCACGCAGGAGCTTTTTCAGGGCGGCGAAGCTCTCTACTACGGACTGAATGCGCTGTCCAACAACATGATCATGGTTGATCGCAAGCAGCTCAAGAACCCCAACGGGCTGATCTTGGGTACGCCCGGTTCCGGTAAGTCCTTCTCCGCCAAGCGCGAAATGACGAACGCCTTCCTTATCACCGAGGATGACATCATCGTCTGCGACCCCGAAGCCGAGTATTTCCCCCTCGTGCAGAAGCTCGGCGGTCAGGTCATCCGCATCTCGCCGGTCAGCACGAATTACATCAATCCGCTGGACATCAACACGAACTACTCCGAAGAGGAAAACCCGCTGACGCTGAAATCCGACTTCATCCTCTCCATGTGTGAGCTGATTGTCGGCGGCAAGGACGGCTTGCAGCCGGTTGAGAAGACCATCATTGACCGCAGTGTCCGCATGGTTTATCAGGAGTTCCTTGCAGACCCCAAGCCGGAGAAAATGCCGATCCTCGAAGACCTCTACAACATTCTGAGAAATCAGAAGGAACCGGAGGCACAGCGCATCGCAACTGCCCTTGAAATCTATGTTCACGGCTCTCTGAATGTCTTCAATCACAGAACGAATGTGGATGTCAACAACCGCTTCGTCTGCTATGACATCCGCGAACTCGGCAAGCAGCTCAAAAAGCTCGGCATGCTGATTGTACAGGATCAGGTTTGGAACAGGGTCACAATCAACCGCGCCCAGCACAAGGCTACCCGCTACTACATGGACGAGTTTCACCTTTTGCTGAAAGAAGAACAGACCGCCGCATACAGCGTGGAAATCTGGAAGCGTTTCAGAAAATGGGGCGGCATTCCGACCGGCATCACGCAGAACGTCAAGGATCTGCTTGCGTCCCGCGAGGTAGAGAACATCTTTGAAAACTCGGATTTCGTCTATCTTCTGAATCAGGCGTCCGGCGACCGGCAGATTCTCTCGAAGGCGCTGAACATCTCGCCCAGCCAGCAGAACTACATCACCAATTCCAATGCCGGTGAGGGGCTGATCTTCTACGGCTCGACCATCGTTCCCTTCAAGGACGATTTCCCGAAGGACACTCAACTCTACCGCATCATGACCACCCGCTTAGAAGAAACCACACAGAACTGATAGGAGGATTTTGAATATGGATAAGAACTTCAACCTTGAGAACGCCAAGAACATCATCGCAGAAGTCAGCGGTGTTCCCGTGAATACCACGTTCGGCAGCATCACCAAGCCGATTGACCTTCTGCTTGAGGTCATCGACATGAGCGCCGATCTCATCGCGCTCATCCGCGAGGAAACCGAACTGAAAAAGCATCACCGCGCCTACCTCCACGTTCATGAGGAACTGGAGGGCTGCGCCGACGAGATGGCAGCGCGTATGCAGGAGATTTTCGACGAGACCGCCGACTGCGTGATCGGACTGATGAAGGATGTTCACGAGACCTTCCGTGTCCGCAAGCAGGAAGCGGCGGAGGACGATGCCGATACCGTCACCATCGCCAAGGAAGACTACGAGGCCATGATCGACGATCTGCTCACGATGTCCGAAATCATTCAGTGCGTCGCAGATATGCGCACGCAGGATGTGAAGGCAATCCGCGAGTTCGGCAAGTTCGTCCCCGCCTTTGCCGCCTTTGAGAAGAACCGCCTGAGCCTCTATCGTGAGGCGGCGAAGGAAGCCGCGGAAATCTTCGACCGTTGGGCAGACGAGATTGACGATCTCGACGAGGACTTCATGGAAGACGAGGACTACGAGCCGGACGAGTATTACTCCGACTGACGCCCATTGAAATGTTGTCGGGTTTTACAGCCAACATTTCAATGGAAACACAAATCCAATAGAACAGGAGGTACACCACCATACAACTTGACATCATTCATACCGGCGATTGCCTTGAAATCCTGAAAACTCTGCCCGATGACAGCGTTCATTGCTGTGTGACATCCCCGCCGTACTACGCGCTCCGCGATTACGGCATGGAAGCTCAGATCGGCAGAGAGACAACGCCGAAGGAATATATCTCGCGCCTGACGGAAGTGTTTACCGAAGTCAGGCGCGTTTTGCGTCCGGACGGTACGCTCTGGCTGAACATCTCGGACACCTACGCCGGAAAGGGCAATCAAGGCGATTTCATTGACCCGAAGAACCCCAACGGCAGAAATGGTCAGGCTGTGGCTCTCAACAACAAGGTTGAGGGCTGCAAGCCAAAGGACATGATCGGCATCCCGTGGATGCTGGCTTTTGCCCTCCGCGATACCGGTTGGTATCTGCGCAACGACATCATCTGGATGAAGGATAACCCCATGCCGGAGAGCGTCAAAGACAGATGCGCCCGCTGCTATGAGCATATTTTCCTGTTCTCAAAGTCCAAAAAGTATTTCTTTGACTACAAGGCGATCTCCGAGCCGATTGCCCCTGCAACGGCGGAACGCCTCAAGCGCGGCATGAAGGGCGGCAACAAATACGGAAAACCCGTTCCCGGTCAGTCTCAGCCGCAGTCCATCAACCGCCCCCGTGAGCATGGCGAGATCAAGGACGCAGACATCAATCCGCTTCGCAATAAGCGCGACGTCTGGAAGATCAACACCGTTCCCTTCAAGGGCGGTCACTATGCCGCCTACCCTCCGAAGCTGGTTGAAACCTGTCTTCTCGCCGGTTGTCCCGAAGGCGGTATTGTGCTTGATCCCTTCATGGGGAGCGGCACAACCGGCATGGTTGCCTCACAGATGGGGCGTCATTTCGTCGGCATCGAGCTGAATCCGGCGTACACCGAGCTTGCCTACAAGCGGATTGGAGGTGAAATCTGATGTCCAAGGAACCGGAACTCAAAGCCCGCGACATGGTAGTCATGCGGATGACACGGGAGGGCGCGGCCGAGGAAAACCTGACGGCTGGCACCGAGCAGCGCGTGTCAAATCGGCTGGAAGATGCAGAGCTGATCAAGCCCGCTGAGACAGCCGAGCCTTCTGAGACTCTTTCTGCGGAGGAACAGAAAAAGGTGCAGATGCGCCGTCAACAGCGTCAGTTTCAGGCGGAACACGCCGAGGATAACGACACACAGCCGCCATCGGAAACGTCCGTCACAGAAGAGAAAAGGGCAGAAAATCCACCCCAGAATGTACCTGAACCGCTGCCCTCGTCAGAAACGCCGTTCAAGCCTCCTGCTTTGGAGCAGCACGGCGTTTCTTCTCATACCGGCACGGTGATTGCCGAAACGGTTGTCACGCACAAGCTGCGCAAGACCTCTGCGGTTGAAGCAGTAGATGCAGATGCCGTTCTCTCCCAAGCGGCGGAGACTTCCTCTTCAAAGCCGGTCTCGGACGATGCCGTCCCGCCCACGAAGCGGATGCAGAAGCTCGAAAGGATGTCCGAGAAGGCGCATGAGCGTCTGGATGCCGCCCGCGAGAAGCTGCCCACGCACAAGGTTCTCAAGAAAGAGCGTGTCTTTGATGAAGAGACCGGAAAGGGCAAAACCCGCCTTCATTTTGAGGATGAGCTGAAAAAGCCCAAGAGCAAAGGCAAGCTGCAATTTGAGGCAGATAAAACCGTCCGCAAGGTCGGTGACACCCTTGCTTCCGGCATTCACGGCAAAATCCATGAGGTCGAGCAGGAAAACTCGGCGGTTGAGGCGGCGCATAAAACAGAGATTGCCGCTGAGACCGCTGCGAGGCATTTCCGTCATCATCGGGAAAGCAGCGTCAACAAGCCTTATGAGAAGGTTTCCAAGCTGGAACACAAGGCGGATGTAGCTGACGCCAAGCTCCAATATGAGAGAAATCAGCAGGAGCATCCTGAGATGAAGAAGCAGAACATGAACAAGCACTACCAGAAGCAGAACATCAAGAAGGAATATGCCGCTGCACGGAATGCCGGTTCTCAGACTGCCGGGACTGCCACGAAGAATACCGGCAAGAAGCTCGGCGAAAAGGTGTCCGACAAGCTCAAGGAGTTCTTTGAGAATAACAAGAAGGTCTTCATCTGGATCGGCGTCGGAGTTGCCCTTCTCGTTTTGCTCGGTGCCGGTATCAGCTCGTGTTCGATGCTCACCTCTACCGGTTCGTCGGTTATCGCTTCCTCCTATCTCAGCGAGGATGATGCGATGCTGGGCGCGGAGGCGCAGTATTGCCAAATGGAGCAAGAGCTGCAACGCTATCTCGACACCTACGAAAGCACTCACAACTATGATGAATACCACTTCGATCTGGACGATATTGAGCATGACCCGTATGTGCTGATCTCCATTCTCTCGGCTCTCCACGAGGGCGAGTTCACGCTGGATGAGGTGCAGGGTACGCTCCAAATGCTGTTTGAAAAGCAGTACATCCTCACCGAAGAGGTTATCGTCGAAACCAGATACCGCACGGAGACCGACACATGGACGGACGCAGACGGCAACACGCACACGGAAACCTATCGCGTCCCGTATGACTACTACATCTGCAACGTGAAGCTCGAAAACTTCAATCTCTCCCATGTCCCGGTCTACATCATGTCTCAGGAACAGCTTTCCATGTACGCAACGTATATGTCGGTGCTGGGCAACCGCGAGGATCTGTTCGGTGACTCACCCTATGTGGACAAGTACATCACCAATCCTCCCGCTGACTACGATGTCAACCCGGAATACCTGAACGACGAGAAGTTTGCAGCGCTGATTACCGAAGCGGAAAAGTATCTCGGCTATCCGTATGTGTGGGGCGGCTCCAATCCCGACACGTCCTTTGACTGCTCCGGCTTTGTCAGCTATGTTCTCACGAACAGCGGTCTTGTGAATACCGGACGGCTGGGCGCACAGGGGCTTTACAATGTCTGTACGCCGGTTTCAAAGGCGAATGCACAGCCCGGTGATCTCATCTTTTTTGTCGGAACGTATGACACCCCCGGCGTGTCTCACGTCGGCATTTACGTCGGTGATGGGGTCATGATCCACTGCGGCGATCCCATTCAGTACACATCCATCAACTCTTCCTACTGGCAGCAGCATTTCTACGCCTTCGGAAGACCCGCCTATTAAAAGAAAGGAGTTTTGCATGAATCCCAAGTATCAGAAAGTCCTCTCCGACATTGAGAAGGCTGAAAAGAAGAAGTCCGAAATCGAAGGACAGCTCAAGGAGCTGTACGACAAGAAGACGGAGCTGGAAAACCTTGAAATCATCAACACCGTGCGCTCTATGGTGATGGACAAGGATCAGATCATGGCGTTCCTGTCTTCCATGAAGGGCGGCACCAAGCCCGCTGAAAATACGGAGGTAATCGACAATGCGTAAGAAGTTTCGTTTTCTGACCGTCCTTGCGGTCTGCGTCATGGTTCTGTCCTGCTTCTCTGTCACGGCGTTTGCCTATGCCGATGACACCGATCAGAACCTTCCGGTCACAGAGGCAACCCAGCCGGAACAGCAGCCTGAGACTACTCCCGCGCCGGAAAAGTCGAAGGGTGAGCCGATTGACGATGAGGGCAATGCCTACACCCGCGACTTGCTCTATGACAAGGCAACCAACAAACAGTTCATCACTGTCCAGACGAAAAGCGGCAACACCTTCTTCATTGTCATCGACTACGATGCACCCATCAATGAGGACGAGGAACAGTATCAGACATACTTCCTCAACATGGTCGATGAAAGCGATCTGCTTGCGCTGCTGGATGATGATACTGCGGCGGCTCTGACTACCTGTAACTGCAAGGAAAAATGCGCTGCCGGTCAGGTCAACACCGACTGCCCGGTCTGCAAGACCAACATGAGCGAATGCACCGGCACAGCCCCCGCTACACCTGAGCCGGATAAGGATGCAGAAACCGATGCTCCCGCCCCTAAACCCGAAAAGAAGTCCAACGTCGGCATGATCCTCGTCATCTTTGCCCTTGCCGGTGCTGCGGGTGCAGCTTATTACTACATCAAGTTCGTCAAGGGCAGAAAGCCCAAGGATGAGGATATGGACTTCTTTGATGATGAAGGCTACGAGGAAGAGCCGTACATCAACGAGGATGAAGAGCCGCAGATCGCGGAGGATGCTGAAACGGAAGGTGATGAAGATTGATCTTAGTCATTGCTGAAAAGCCCAGCGTCGCCCAGTCCATCGCAAAGGTGTTGGGCGCGACGTCCCGCAAGGACGGCTACATGGAGGGCGGCAATTACATCATTTCGTGGTGTTTCGGTCATTTGGTGGAGCTGGCAGACGCCAGCTCCTACGATGAGCGGTATGCCAAGTGGCGGTATGACGATCTGCCCATTGTTCCGGAAAGCTGGCTGTTTGAGGTCACGAAGGACAAAGCACAGCAGTTCAAGGTGCTGTCCGCTCTTATGAAGGACAAGCGCGTCACCGAGCTGGTCTGCGCAACCGATGCAGGGCGCGAGGGTGAGCTGATCTTCCGGCTGGTCTACAACAAAGCCGGATGCACCAAGCCCTTCAAGCGTCTGTGGATCAGCTCGTTGGAGGACTCCGCCATCCGCGAAGGCTTCAACCATCTCCGGGACGGCAAGGAATATGACCGTCTCTATGAAGCGGCACTCAGCCGCTCGAAGGCAGACTGGATTGTCGGCATCAACGGCACCCGCCTTTTCACCACGCTCTATCATAAGAAGCTGGTGGTCGGGCGCGTCCAGACGCCGACCCTTGCAATGCTGGTGGAGCGTGACGGGAAAATCTCAACCTTCCAGAAGGAGAAGTATTTCAACGTCCACGTCGGCAAGGGTGATCTGACCGCCGATCTGGAAAAGGTCAAAACCGAAGAGGAAGCAAAAAGAATTGCGGCGGCTTGCGAGAAAAAGCAAGCCGTCGTTTCTTCTCTCAAGCGGGAGACGAAAACCGTCAATCCTCCGAAGCTCTATGATCTGACTACCTTGCAGCGCGAGGCTAACCGCTACTACGGCTTCACCGCCCAGCAGACGCTCGATCTCGTACAAACACTCTACGAAAAGAAGCTCCTGACCTATCCGCGCACGGACAGCCAGTTTATTACGGATGATATGGAGGACACCGCCCGTCAGGTCATTTCTATCATCTGCCGCCAGCTTCCGCTTTTCTCCGGCGTTTCAATCACTCCGGACATTGCCCGCGTAACCGACAACAGTAAGGTCACAGATCACCACGCCATTCTCCCGACCGTCCAGCTTGAAAAGCAGGATGTTTCCGTTCTCCCTCAGTCAGAGCAGAAAATCCTCAATCTTGTCGGGATGCGCCTTCTATGTGCGACCGGCGAGAAGCACACCTACGCAGAAACGCAGATCTCGCTCTCCTGCGAGGGCTACGAGTTCAAAACCAAGGGCAAGACCGTCATTCAAAACGGCTGGAAAGCCATCGAAGAGCTGTTCAAGGCTTCCCTCAAGACGAAGGAAAAAGACGATCCCGTGAAGTCCCTGCCCGAAGTCCATGAGGGCGATGCTCTGGATGGTGTATCTGCCAGCGTCACCGAACACTTCACAACGCCTCCGAAGCAGTACACGGAAGACACGCTCCTGTCTGCAATGGAGACTGCCGGAAACGATCAGTTTGACGATGACACCGAGAAGAAAGGTCTCGGAACACCCGCGACCCGCGCCGGTATCATTGAAAAGCTGGTGAAATCCGGCTTTGCAGAGCGCAAAGGCAAATCCCTCATTCCCACAAAGGACGGCTGCAACCTCGTCTGTGTTCTGCCGGAACAGATCACGTCTCCCGCAATGACTGCGGAATGGGAAAACACGCTCATGGAGATTGAGCGCGGCAATGCGGATGCAGACGCCTTCCTCAGCGGCATTGTCCGGATGACCGGCGATCTCGTGAAAGCCTGCCCGTTTCTCTCCGATGCCGAAGCCCAGCGTTTCGGCACGGGGAAAGAGGAAATCGGCAAATGTCCCCGCTGCGGCTCTCCGGTCTACGTCGGCAAGGGCAATTTCTACTGCTCGAACAAGGAATGCTCCTTCTGCCTGTGGGAAGACAACAAGTTCTTTTCCAGCAAGAAAAAGAAGCTGACCAAGAGGATTGCAAAGGAGCTGCTGGACAAGGGCTGGTGCCGCGTGACCGGGCTTTACACGCCGAAGAAGCCTCAGCTCTACGATGCGGTGATCCGACTGGATGACAGCGGCGGCAAATACGTCAGCTTCAAGATGGAGTTTGACCGATGAGCCACCCAAAGTATGTTGCCTCTTGCAGTGGAGGCAAAGACAGCGTAGCGACGCTCCTGTTGGCGGCACAGCACAAGGAACCGCTGGACGAGGCGGTTTTCAGCGAGGTCATGTTCGACAAGGACACAAGCGGCGAAGTCCCGGAACACCGGGACTTCATCTATGATCGGCTCAAGCCCTTCTGCGAAAAGGAGCTGGGTATCAAGTTCACCATTCTCCATGCGGACAAGACCTACGATGATGTGTTCCATCACGTCATCACCCGCGGACCGCATAAGGGCGAGGTTCGCGGCTTCGCATGGGCTGGTATGTGCGCGGTCAATCGGGACTGCAAAATCCCGCCCGTCCGAAAGTACAATGCCGCGCTTTCTCCGGACACCGTGAGCTATGTCGGCATCGCGGAGGATGAACCCAAACGCCTTGCGCGTCTGGACGGCGTGAAGAAGGTCAGTCTGCTTGCCAAGTACGGCATGACCGAGGTTGACGCCTACAAGCTCTGTCAGGAACACGGGCTGCTTTCCCCAATCTACACTCACTGCCGGAGAAACGGCTGCTGGTTCTGTCCCAACGCAAGCGACGAAGAGCTGTTGCACATGATTACAAAACACCCGGAGCTGTTTGACCGGCTGATTGAATGGGAGAAGGAGGATAACATCTTTCATCGTCGGCTGACACGCAGAGAAACCCCGTCTGAGGTAAAGGCTCGTTTATTGAGCAAATCTCAGACGGGGGTTTCTTCTTCCCGAAACAAATCCGAAATGGAGGTTTGAAATGGCTGAAAACAAAAATGCACAGCAAGTCCGCGAAATTACGGACAAGCTGGAACAGGGCATCAAGGAGCTGTTTGAATCCGAGCGGTTCAAGGAATATCTCCGCACGATGTCCAAGTTCTACAACTATTCCTTCAACAACACGCTGCTCATTGCGATGCAGAAGCCGGAGGCAACCTATGTTGCCGGTTATACCTCGTGGCAGCGCAACTTTGACCGTCAGGTCATGAAGGGCGAAAAGGGCATCAAGATTCTTGCACCCGCACCGTACAAAGCACAGGAAGAGCGTGAGAAGATTGATCCTTTGACGCAAAAACCGGTAATCGGCGCAGATGGAAAGGCTGTCACGGAGACGGTCGAGGTTCTGCGTCCTGCCTTCAAGGTGGTAAGCGTCTTTGATGTTTCCCAGACGGACGGAAAGGAGCTTCCGGACATCATCGTCGATGAACTGAAAGGCACCGTCGAAAACTACGAGGCGTTCTTCGACGCGCTCAGGCAGGAATCTCCCGTCCCTATTTCCTTTGAGGACATTCCGGGCGGTGCAAAGGGATTCTTCTCGCCGGTTGAAAGCCGCATTGCCATTCAGGAAGGCATGAGTGAAATCCAGACGGTCAAAACCGCCATTCATGAGATCGCTCACGCAAAGCTCCACGCCGTTAATCCGGACGAGAAAACCGCCCCCGAAGACAAGAAGGATCGTCACACCAAGGAGGTTGAGGCAGAAAGCGTAGCCTACACTGTCTGTCAGCGGTACGGCATTGAAACCTCGGACTACTCCTTCGGTTATATCGCCGGTTGGTCTTCCGGCAAGGAAACCAAGGAGCTGAAAAGCTCTCTGGACACCATCCGCAAGACGGCGGCTGAAATGATTGAGGGCATTGACGCCAAGCTCAAGGTGCTGCTGGCAGAGAAAGCGCAGTCCGCAGAGAAGAAAGCCGAAGCTCCCGTAAAGGAAACCGTTCCGGAGGAAAAGCCGGAAGTCCCCATTTACCACGAGACGGCGAATTACGCCTATGAAGCCGGTGAGCTGGAGTCATATCGTGCTTCTCTCGCTGCAAACGTGGAATGCCGCCGTGCGATTGAAGCGGCGATCAGCTCCAACTACGGAGATAACCGGCTGGATGCGGATGCTGCCGTGAAAAGTGTCCTTGAGCAGTTCTCTCCGGAGCGTGTCCGGTATGTCCTCGCAAACACGATTCAGCAGAAAGACTTTGACGGGCGCATTCCCCAGCCCCTCAAGGAATGGGCGAAGAGCGTTGATGTCTGCCCGGAGAACGCCTCGCGCTTCCTTGTGGATAAACCCAATCCCGGACTGACCGCACTTTTCGTGGATGCGTTCCGTCAGCAGACCGAACCCCAGAAGGAAGCCACTTCTGAGAAAATAGCGGAAAGAGACCCGGAGGTCGTTGCATGGGAAAGCGATGAGATTACCTCTATTGAGGTAAAAACCGTGGAGGTCAAGTCTCCCGTTGCCTCCATGCCGGAGGAAGCAGCGCAAGCACCGAAGGCGCACCGCCTGACTGCCGAAGAGAAGGAAATCAAAGCCGCCGTCATGGACACGCTCAAGGGGCAGATTGCCTATAACAACGACGGAATGCGGGCGTCCTATCGCGCCTCCAATCATTCCTTCAATCTGCTGGCGCGGAACGGTGTCAGGATCGAGGGCAACACGGTCACGCAGAACGGTGAGCCGCTGTTCAAAATCCATCGCCGTCATGCGGCGCGGAAAACACAGGGCTGTTACCGTGAGCTGATGCCGACGCTGGAATACGTCAAGCAGGAGCTGAAGCAGGAAAAGCCCTCTATCCGCGATCAGCTCAGGACTGCCGCAAAACAGCAGCCGGAGAAGAAATCTCCGGTCAAATCCAAAACGCACGACATGGAGTTGTGAGAAAGGAGAAGCATGAAGAAATACACAGATGTTGACATCGTTGCGGAGCTGCAGAAGCTCGTGGACAGTCATGTAGACAGCTACAAGGAAGACTTCGACATCGACAAGCGCATCATCCGCCGCGCCGCCAAAAGCCAGAATCCCGAAGACAGGACGCTGATGTGGTTCTGCCGTCCGCATGGGACGCACTGCCTCAACGAAAATCAGGTCTTCATTCAGGGAACGCGGGATCACAACACCTTCCGTTTCTATGCGGAACAGACCTACGATGAGTGCGTTGCCCGCGTCATTGTCCCGAAAGCCGTTAAGCGCGGCAAGGTGTTCGGGGATGTCTTTGAGATCAACTACCGGGAACAGGCGGCAAATGTGGCGCAGAACTCGGTTGCGCCGGACCATGACCGGCTGACCTTCGCAGACGGCTTTGTACTGGAAGCCCCCTGCCGCAGCAGCTTCGATGAGGCAATGGCTTTGGTTAGTGAGCATGGCGGCGTACAAGCCCACCGGACGCTCCCGAAGGATGCTGAGGCTCTGGCAGAAGTGTTGACCAAACAGAAAAGCCACCGCGACAGACTGCCGGAGGCAGAAAGGACAGAGGCGCTTTCACCTCTGCCCGTTGCAGAACTCCGCAAATATGAGGCAGTCAAAAAGGCTCATCCGGACGCGCTGGTCTGCTTTGCTCAGAACGGCTATTTTGAGCTGTACGGCAAGGACGCAAAGAAAGCCGCGCCACTTCTCGGCACAAAACTCCTTGAAAAGAAGGTGCGCGGCAAGCCATCCATGCCGGTGACTGGCTTCCGTGAAGCTGCGTGGGTAGCTGCATCAAAGAAGCTCTGGCAGTCCGGCGCGGATGTCTTTCTCAGCAAGGACGGCGAGACCTTCAAGGAACTCAAAGCCGCAGATTACATTCCTGTCGGCGCGACACTGAATGTGGACGGAATCAGGTGCAGAATCGACGCGGTTGATTTTGCCGCTGATGAGGTCCGGCTGACCAACATTGAGGACAAGAACCGCCCCATCCGCTTTTCTGAGAGCATCCAGTATGTCCGCTCCTATGTGGAGGATGCCGGAACTGCTATCTACGACACCATCTCCAAGAAACCCGCTGCCCGTGAATCCATCCGTGACAAGCTGAAATCCGCGCAGAAAGCCCAGCTGTCCCACACACCGAAGCCGCAGAAAAACAAAGGAAAGGATATGGAACTCTGATATGAAGAATTTTACCGTGGAAGAAATCAACCTGATGTGCTGCTTCAATACGTCCAGCCGGAAGCGGCTGATCGACGATATGAAGGGCGTCACCCTGAACGACATGGACGGCGAGATCGCAGAGCTGATGTATAAGACCATCCGGAAGCTCGAAGCCATGACGGACACGGAGTTTGAGGAACTGTATGTCATGCCGGACGGCATGGTGGATGACTGAAAGGAGGATGCCTATGCCCGTATTAGACGGTAATTTTGAAGCCTTCGTCACAAACCTCGGCAAGTACAACGAGGGTATGCTGGTCGGTGAGTGGGTGAAGCTCCCCACCACCGAAGAAGAGATGCAGAAGGTCTTTGAGCGCATCGGGATCGGCAAGCAGGATGAGTTCGGTCAGCCCTACGAAGAGTGGTTTATCACCGACTACGAATGCCCGATCTATGGCGTTCAGAAGATGCTTGGCGAGTACGAGAGCCTTGATAAGCTCAACTACCTTGCCGCTTTGATTGACGAGCTTTCCCTGAGCGATCAGGAAAAGCTCGTTGCTATTATGGAGGCTGGCTGCGATGAGGTCAGCGACATCGACGATCTCATCAACCTGACGTTCAATCTGGACTGCTACGACATCATGCCCGGTATCAACGACGAATCCGATCTCGGCTACTATTACGCCCACGAAGCCGGTATCTACTCTGAAAAGGATCTCGGACCTCTGGCAAATTACATCGACTATGAACGCTATGGGCGCGACATTGCGATGGATGAGCAGGGACGTTTCACCGATGAGGGCTATGTCCGCGTTGCAAGCGAGAGGTGGGACAGGCAGTTTGACGGGGAGCTTGATGATATTCCCGACGAATACCGGATCACCGGCTCAGGGGAAGCCGCCGAGCGTGACAGCACCATTGCCGTTCTCATCGTTGAGCCGGGTAAGGAGCCTTATGTGAAGGAGATTGACTCCGGTCTGGAGTCCTTGCAGCATGAGGTCGGCGGCTGCATCGAGGCGATTTACCCCTACGAAGACCCGGTTGCCTTAGTCTGTAATGAGGAAGGCAAGCTGGAAGGTCTGCCCCTGAACCGCGCTCTGCGTGATGAGGACGGTGACATCTACGACGTTGTTGCCGGAACATTCATGGTAGTTGGCTTGACGGATGACAGCTTCGGTTCTCTGACCGTAGAGCAGATGCAGAAGTTCTCTGACCATTTCAAAGTCCCTGAGCAGTTTGCAAAGCTGGGCGATAAGATTGTTGCGATCCCCATGATCTCGAAGGAACAGCAGAAGCAGGAGAGCATTGAGCAGAAGGACTTTGAGATGAACGCCGATACCTCCGGTCTGACGGTTGCTGGTCACATCGGGACGTGGCACACCATTGACCAGCACGAGGTCGGCGGTCACAGCTTTTACCTGATGGAGCATGACGCCTACGGCGATGAGGCGGCTTGCATCATCGTCGATGAGCGCGGCAAGCTCGTCCTTGATGATGTCTACAACGGCTTCGACGATGACACGCTCCGCCTTCTCGACCTTGAGGTCAAGGAAGTGCCGGAAATGCCCGATTCCGCGCTCTCCGTTCAGGATATGAAGGACTACGGCTACGCATGGGCTGGCGTTCTTCCCGTCGGTCAGGAGGCGGCTGAGAAGGCTTTGGAGAAGGGCTGCGAGGTTTACCGCCTCTATTCCGATAACACCGAGGGCTTGTGCGTGGATGCCAAGGAGATTGCCGATCATGCGGCAAAGGGCGGAATGCTCGGTATCAGCAAAGAGAGCTGGATGGCAGCTCTTGAGAAGGAAAACTATCTCAAGGCAGCGGAGATGTCGATGGAGGATGACTACGGCATGATTGATGGGATCATCAACAACGGTCCGAAGGAAGACAAGACCCTTGATGTCAAAGCCCCCGAAACCGGCGAAAAGTCCTCCATCATGGACAGACTCAAGTCCGCAAAGGCTGAAAAGCAGAAGGAATGCTGCCCTCCCAAAAAACACAAAGGAGAGATTGAGCTGTGAGCAGAAGTCAGAAGTGGCGGCAGGAGTGGTCGTTCTTCATCGGGGACAGCGGACGCCGGAAGTATAACCGCTTCTGCGTCCGCTGCGTCCATAGCTGCAAGCAGAGTTTCCGTGCGGATCTCATCGCCTGTCCGCACTTCTCCCGCAAGGCATCGAGGTGTAGACAGTTAGGGGTCGAAAAAGCCTGTGATTGCAAGCCTCAGAGCGACACAAATTGACCAGCCTAAGTGATTGTACTCCCTGCGCAGTTTCTTCTTTAGCGCGGAAATAAGTGTCGATTTCGGCACTTGTTTGAATGCCCGGAAAACGAATCAAGAGCCTCTGTCGATGCCCGTTTCGGGTGTCGGCAGAGGCTCTTTTTTTATGGCATATTCAAAATAGCGGACAGCAGCTCTTGAACCTGTTGCCGGTATTCCGGCTTTATATCCGAAATACGTCTGGCAAGCGCAAGGGCTTCCACTTCTGGCTCGTCAGTCCCAAAGATAATTCGGTCCGCACTGACGCCGAGCAAACGGCAAAGGCGCTGCAAGGCTTCAAGAGAGATACCGGAAGCACCACGCTCAATAGCACTCAGGTGATTCGGCGTCATGCCAAGCATTTCTGAGAGCGTATCCTGCGTATAGCCCGCCTGTTCTCTTGCCACTTGAATATTGCCGCCGATTTCAATATTGATGTCCTTCTTCTCTCGCATAGCCTCACCACCTTTGCATTTAGTGTACCTAACGGCGGTGTCATTATCCACGGTACGTTGTCGTTGATTTTACTAACGACAATGCGTTGACTGTCCGTGATGAGGGTGATAGAATGGAGTTACCTACCAAAAGAGTGAAAGAAGGGGTGTCATGTTGCGCATTATTGAGTTTAGAAAGTCTGCTCAAAAAGCTGCAAAGCAATCCGTTCAAGGCAAGACTTGTGCGTTTACCGGTCACAGACCGCAGAGTCTTCCGTTCGGCTTTGATGAATCTGATAAGCGTTGTGCTTCTTTGAAGTCTGTTATGCGGGATCAGATTGTAGCACTCATCGAGGACAAGGGCGTCACGCATTTTATTACCGGCATGGCTCTTGGCGTCGATATGTATGCTGCGGAAATTGTACTCGATTTGAAATCAAAATACCCTCACATTACTCTGGAAAGCGCAATCCCTTGTGAGACACAAGCGATCAAATGGTCTGTGGCTTCACGGGAACGGTATTACAATATCGCGGCAAAGTGTGACAAGGAGACCATGCTGCAACGGGAGTACACGCCGGACTGCATGGACAAGAGAAATCGGTACATGGTAGATCATGCCGATTATATTCTCGCAGTATGGAATGGATGCCCCAGCGGAACCGGAAATACCGTGAGGTATGCCCACAAAATGAGCAAGTCCATCATCGTCATCAATCCGGCTTCCCTTGAAGTCACGCAGGAATAAGGCAAAAATCCCCCTTCTAAATCAAGCGTTGTGAAAACCGTGAAGTATTTCCCGATAGCGAATACACATTGCACCGTTCAGTGATTATTGGAAACGTGTACAGCGTATGCTGCCCAGTGAACATCTCCACGGAACACATCGAATTTTCACGGCTTCGCAAAACGGAAAGTGTCACCTTATGAACAGTACCTTGCCGAGGGAAAAATAAATCGCTGGAAACGGGAACGCCCCCGGCACTGTGCGTCTGGCACAGTGTCGGGGGCGTTTTTCCGTGTGTTAGTTATGAGCCAGTTCATTTAGGAGCTGCTTTCGATAGTCCACATCCAAGACGCAGCGATGAAAGTCCATCAGACGGTGTTCGTCGAACAGCTTTTCACAGAGCTTGGTCAGCGGATGATTCATCAGCTTTGCAGAAATCCCGATCTCGTTGAAAAACCTTGCCCAAGATAGCCAAAGGACTTGCCAATGCCCACGCCAGCTTCAATCGCAAAATGCAGATCGTTTATGAGGGCGTCCACAATCTCAAAAGACATATCCTGCTGCCCCTCACGCATTTCCAATCCATGCTGCGGGGCTTCATCCCAAAAGAAGGTGCTGACTTGCTCACTCATGGAGTACAGCTCTGCTTTTCTGCGCTTTTTCCGTTCCTCCGATGTATTGAATCCAAAATAAAATCTATTGTCCATTCTCGCTGCGTTCGTTCCACGAATCATTTTGTGTTTCTTTTTTGGTTGTATTGGACACATCCGGCTGCTTTTTATATGCAACGCAGATTCCGAGCAATTCATAAAAAGCCACACATAAAAAAATTGCCAGTATAACAAGAAGGATTTTACATATTTTATACTTTTTCATTGTACATCACCTGATTCCTTTTTAATTCATACTTATACAATACAAAGTCAATCTCAATTTAACCTCAACAAGGTTTGTTTTTTTCATCCATGCAAAATCTTCTTTGTACAACAGACTGTTAGATATAGCAAAAACGGCCTTTCAAAAACAGTTAACTTCTAAATCAACTGTTTTTTGAAAGGTCGTTTCATCAGATTCTTATAGCAATCCAGCAAATAATCTCATAAATAATTGTCCCAGTCGCAAATATGCACTTCGTCCGGTTTGATATTGGTCTGTCACATCACGACATTCTCCCATCGTTCTTATCAGATCATTTTTTATTTCCACAACTGCCTGACAATCTGCCATAAAACAGCCGTTTTCAAAATGGTGATATAAACTTCGATAATCCAGATTAATTGTTCCACAAGTTGCCATACAGTCATCTGCCACACTCATTTTTGCATGACAGAAGCCAGGAGTCCACTCATAAACACGAACACCATGTTTAACTAATCCATGATAAAAAGAACGAGTTATATTATAAATGAATTTTTTATCAGGGATACCAGGTGTGATAATTCTTACGTCTACCCCTCGCTTAGCAGCCAGACATAACGCATGCGTCATTTCATCTGTTATGATTAGATATGGAGTCATAAACCAACAATATTTTTCAGCTTTATTTATCATACTGATATAAACTTCTTCTCCTACTTGCTCATTATCCATAGGACTGTCTGCATAAGGCTGAACAAAACCTGTTTGCTGTGCTTTATAATCGTAATGAATAATGTATTTACTAAAATCAGTATCATTCGTAGCTTTTTCACTAACAGCATTCCACATTTCTAAAAATGTCACTGTAAGCGACTGAACAGCATCTCCTTCTAAACGAATACCGGTATCTTTCCACTGCCCATACGGATGCGTATAATTAAAGTATTCATTTGCAAGATTATATCCAC
Source organism: Lachnoanaerobaculum sp. OBRC5-5 (assembly GCF_000296385.1). Classification (GTDB taxonomy): domain Bacteria; phylum Bacillota; class Clostridia; order Lachnospirales; family Lachnospiraceae; genus Lachnoanaerobaculum. The sequence continues at coordinate 1,224,090 of NZ_JH815185.1, read as the reverse complement.
CTGTAAATCCAACTTTTCCATCAATTACTGTTATTTTTCTGTGATCACGATTGTTCAAAAACAGATTTAAGCCTGGCATAAACGGATTGAATACACGGCAATGAATTCCTATTGTCTCCATCTTTTTCACAAAATCTGTGTTAATAAAGCCTATAGAACCCATATCATCGTAGAATACTCTAACTTCCACACCTGCTTTTACTCGCTCTTCCAGAACATCTTGAATCTTATGCCATGCTTCAGCGTCTTCTATCGCATGATATTCCATAAAGATAAACTTCTGTGCTTTCTCCAAATCCTTAAGCTGTGCCTCTAATCCTTTCACTGCTTCATCAAAATACACAATATCCGTATTCTGATAGATTGGATACTGCGAATTTCTTTGTATGTAACTTGCTATATTTCCTGCTTTCGGAATTGTTTCTTTTATTCTGCTCAAACACTCCTGACTGTCCGGAAGCATTGGTAACAATTTGCTATCAATTTCTGCATATCGCTCACGCATTTTATGTGTGCCGCCATTCAAACCAATCAATAAATATAGGCCTACACCCATAATTGGGAAAATTAAAATTAATATAACCCAAGGCATTTTCATGGAAGATGTCTTATCTGATGCATACAATTCCAAAACTAAAATTCCACTTAAAATCCTTGTAAATAGATTTATGATTTCTGCATATTCATTTAAGCGTGTTACAATAGTAATAATAAAAACTACTTCTAGAAGAATGCAGATTATGGAAAAACACAATCGTTTTACTCCGTTTTTTGTTTTCGCTTTTCCTTCTAAGGTATCTTGCTTCATATGTATTCCACCTCTTCTTTCTACGTCAGCTCTATATTCAAAATACTATTTATTTTGATAATTGATTCGTTCCCCTTGAATTACTGGATAACAAATCAATTTATTACTTTCCAGATCCTCTGCATGCATATCTACCGCACTGATCTGATGATTTTCATAAGTATTATAATAATAGATACCTTTAATAACATTACAACAGGATGTATACAATGTGATTTCATATTTTCCATCAGTCACTTCGCAACATCCACGTTGCTGATCCAAAGATCCAAGAATGTGAAAGAACTGACTAACACTTTCTTCCTCAGATTCACCTGAAATTGCATTTACCTTTGTAAAAGCCACACGCACAAAACGAGAAGAAGATGAAAGATCTCCCGGAAGACCTAAACCTCCCATACCTCTACTATATGCATTAAGAGCCAAATTTCCTCCAAAAGTGTTTTTGGGTTGCTTTGGGGATAAATACATATAATTATTTAATTGAAACATCTGCTGTGGAAATGGCGGATTATTCGTAAGCACTCCTACAGGATTATCGTAAATATGTAGACCATCTGACATAGACTCTACAGTAATTGATTCATTTTCATCAGCGATAATCCAATGTAATTGTGCTAATGGCAATTGCTCACTGAAAGGAGTATTAACAATATTAATTCGATTAAGAAGCTTACGAACTTCTGCTAAAGAAGCACACTGACTTAAAATCCATGGAATAAATTCAAACTGTGCAATATTTTCCACATCTGGTTGAACCTCGGAATAAACAGCATTTCCGACAAAATTCAGACCTGCCATTGCCACTCCTTTTTCATTCATCGCATCATAATATAAAGGATAATCCTCTGCAACATGAGCCATTCCAATAATTGCATAATGATTTTTCATATCGCCAACATGACGGAAATGGAATGAATAGTTACGTGGTGCAATTACTATCTGATCACCGTAAGAGAATTCATAATCGAGGGTTCGTCCAAAGTAAAAATCTTTTGTCTTATAGGTTGCTGCTGTACACATGATTGTTTATCCTCCTAAATAATATGAACTATATCAATAAGTTTTTTGTTGAACAATAGTATATAAGGGTGTGTCTGATCTATCACATTTGCTCCAATCTACCTACTCTATCATAGCATAGTGCCTGTCCCATATTTAGGACTGTGTGTTGTCAGGGACAAACTCCACGATATCGCCAATATTGCAGCCAAGGCAAATGCAGATTTTTCTCAGAGCTTCCATTGACACGTCCTCGCCCTTTCGGAGTTTTGTCATGGTACTAGAAGACAGCCCGGACGCTTTGTGTAGATCTCCTTTGCTCATTTCCTTATCGACGAGCAGTTTCCACAATTTTTTGTAGCTTGCTTTCATGACTTTCACCTCAGCAAAGTATGTGAAATAATCCTAACTTACATTATAGCACAAGAAGGTCTGCTATTCAATAGAGTTTCGTAAACTTTGGGTGAATACGACCGATTTGCACGAGACGTTCAATTTTTTCGAGTTGGATGATATACAGCTAAAGGGAAAGACTGTGCCGGTCAAAAAGCCAGCACAGCCTTTTTGTTATTCTCTCTGGTTATCTCGAATTTGTTCAGGCTCTTGAACTACACTCGGCTTGAGAAAAATATCTACATTTGCCTTCATGGTGTCGATCAGCCGTGCTTCCTTTTTGAGCTTCGCACGTTCATCATAGAGCCGCTGTTGCTCTTCAAGAAGTCGCTGCTGTTCCGCTTGCAGTGTCTTCAAGCTCGGCAGTTTTTCATCGCCCTGCATGGCAAGCAGCGTACTCCGTGCCGCCTCGAAGATCACAAGTTTGGCTTCATGCTTTGCCTTGAACCCCGGCTTGTCTTTTGTCTTCTGGAAGGCATCATATACAGGCTTGAGCCGCTGGTAGTTGGAGATATTTTTGATGAGCGGCTGGACTTCCCGCAGACGTGCTTCAACGCCTTTCAGTTCCTTGCCGGTACGGTCATAGGAACCGTGAACATCCTCAACCTTCTTCTCAAGATCGGCGTATTGAAGCAGATTGTTTTCCGTGAGATAGTTGAGTGTCCGTGCCGCTTCCTTGAGGATAGTGAGCTTTGCTTTATGCTCGTAACCCTTGCTGTCGATAAGCCTGATCCGCTCCTGAATATCTCCGATGAGAGAGATGCCCTTCGGCGTGGTCTGTCTCTGACTTCTTCGGGGCGTCCGTCCGGCAATCCGCTCCTTGATGCGTTCCTCGGTGTAGTTTTCACCGATAGTTTTAGACCTTGTAAACCGCTCCTGACCTTCAGCGCGGAAGGAGATGTATTTGCCGGTCTTGATTTCATAACCGGCTTCCTGCATAAGCCGTAGAAAGTCATCATAGTCCTTCGCCGTGATGACAAGTCGGTCGATGGTCTGCTTGAGTTTCTGTTTCCAGCTCGTGCCGCGTTTGGCTTCGGTGTACTCCTTGTAGCCCATGCCCTTGTTCTGCGACGGGGGGATCACAGACAGCCCGTGTTCCTTGCATATCTCATCGCTGAGTTGACGCAGTTCCCGATAGGTTCTCCTGTTGCTCCGGTAGGCATGGAAGTCCACATAGTTCACGGCATTGAAGATGATGTGATTATGGCAATGCCCCTTGTCGATGTGGGTTGCAATCACATATTCGTACTTGCCCTTGAGCCATTCGTCCGCAAGCTGCTTTCCAACTTCATGAGCCTCTTCCGGTGTCACTTCACCGATGTCAAAGGACTGGATCAGATGACGGGCAAGCACCTTCGGCATCTGCATTCCTTGCTGTACTGCGAGGTTTCTTGTCCATTCAAATTCTTTTGCCGCCGCATCGCTTGCAGCACACCCGTAGGACGAAACATAGAAGGCATCGTCTGTCTTCTGCGGGTCAAGAATATAGGTGAGAGCTTTGTTTACAGTTCCTCGGATTGGCTTGATTTTAGTAACTGCCATATCTCACCCTGCCTTTCTTTCAGCTCTGCAACATCATCCGCATAGAAGTGTCCGGTGGAGTTGATGCGGCGGCAAATCTGATTGATGTTCGAAGCAACACGGCTGACTGCGGCGGCAAGTTTCTTCTGCTGCGTATAGTCCACCTTGATGATATAGCCGTCAATCGCCATCTTCCGGAGATATGCTCCCATGTTCCTTGTTCCGAGTTGCGCCATCTTTGCCTTGATGATTCTTTTTTCATCGTCGGAGACGAAGAAGAGTATCTGATTTGGTCGCGTTCTGTTTGCCATAGGCGTTCCGTCCTTTCGTAAAGGAAGAGGGTTTGGGAGGCATCCCAACAAGCATTTTTCAGATTAAGGGGAGGGTTTCCTTAATCGAAAATCGCCGTGTGTATATACACCGGCTGTGCTTGCTATTCTCTAAAATCGTATTCCCTCGCAGAGACTCCCCGTAAAATCCCCCTTCACTCTATACGGACAAATAAAGCAAAAATGTCAGGTATCCGAAAAAGAAAAAGACGCTCAATAGCGTCTTTTTCAAACCGTTTTCAATATTACTCAAGCACTGAGAATAGCTCTCCCTCAATAGACAGCACATCATCCATCGGAATCTTTGCGCCGTCCTGCATGGTGATCCGCCGCTCAAAATCATCGATCTTTTTGACTGCGCCGACTGCTGATACATATTTTCCGCCAGCCTTCCGCTCATCAGGCCGGAAGTAGGTAATGGTAACTTCCGGTGCTTCATCAAGGGCTTCCATAAGAAGCTGATACTTCATATCCAATGCACTTAGAGCTTCCACGTCAAGCTCGATCCTTTCGTCAGTCAGACGTCCGGTTTCTTTGATTGCAGCATCGTAGCCGGTGAGGGCAGCGAAGGGAGCAAACTGCGCTGCACGATCTGACATTGGCATCTGCGGTCGGGTCTTGGAGACGTGGTGAGGATGCCCCATGATCTCGTTGTATTTTCTGTTCACGCCTTGTGCCCTCCGATCTGCGCATTACGGTCTTTGGCAGTTGCGCCTTCTTCAAGATTCATCGCCTTGAGGATGGCATTCTTGCCGTACTTCTTTTTGATCGCAAGCGTGGCGGCTTGTATTTTCCGCTCACGCTCCAAAGCGGCGTCCTCGGCTTTCTGCTTTTCCTCTTCGGCGGCGTAGTCAGTGAAGAGGTCAAGCTGAACAGCACCGTCGTTTTTCTTCGGCGCGTCCGCTTCCGGCAGAACATGGTTTGCAACAACGTACATACGGCGGACAAGCAGATTCTTGTCCACGATCCGGTCAAACAGCTCTGACACAGCACACATTATTTTGCGGGTAGAGGATGTGTGACCGTCGAGGTTAATAGAGCCGTGCGCCTGTTTCGGAATCTGCCTCCCATAATGATCTGTCTCCACCGCGCCGTGATACTTTGCCCGTCGTGCCGGATCGGTCAGGTTCTCGATGTCGTAGCCAACTGTGAGAACCATCTGGTCAGTGACAAGCCCCTTGTCCACCAAGTCCAACACGAGCAAGTCCGTCATTTCCCGGACAACCAGCTTCGCCTTCTGCGGCTCATAGGGACAGTGCAATACCTGACCGGAGCTGAGGCTGTTGGAGCTGGGACGGTATGCCTTGATTGCCTCAATGGTGGTCGGTTCCCATCCCCACGCATGGTCAATGAGCAATTCCGCGTTCTTGCCGAACAGCTTGTAAAGCAAGTCTTCATTCCGCTCTGAACAGAGGGCAACATCGCCCATCGTAAACATCCCATTTTGCTCAAGTTTCTTGGCAATGCCCCGACCCACGCGCCAGAAGTCCGTGAGCGGCTGATGAGACCAAAGCTCACGTCGGAACTTCATCTCATCCAGCTCCGCAATACGGACGCCGTTCTTGTCGGCGGGGATGTGCTTCGCCACAATGTCCATTGCCACTTTGCAGAGGAAAAGATTCGTGCCGATTCCTGCTGTTGCTGTGATGCCGGTTGTTTCAAGCACATCGAGGATGATCTTCATGGCAAGGTCATGTGCCGAGAGCTTGTAGGTGTTCAGGTAGTCCGTCACATCCATGAACACCTCGTCGATGGAGTAGACAACGATGTCCTCCGGGGCAATATACTTGAGATAAACCTGATAGATGCGGGTGCTGTACTCCATGTAATACGCCATCCGGGGCGGCGCGATGATGAAGTCGATCGCCAGAGACGGGTTTGCTTGCAGCTCCGAGAAGAAGTGTGATGTGCCGTCCAGCCTGTGTCCCGGTGCGTCGTGCTGCCGTCCGGCGTTCGCTTCCTTCACTCGCTGCTTGACTTCAAATAGCCGTCCGCGTCCGGAGATACCGTAGCTTTTGAGGGAGGGTGTAACGGCAAGGCAGATAGTCTTGTCCGTCCGGCTTTCGTCTGCTACCACGAGGTTTGTGTCCAGAGGATCTAAGTCGCGCTCCCGGCATTCCACGGAGGCATAGAAGGATTTCAGGTCGATTGCAATGTAGGTTCTGTCTTTCATTTTCGGCTGTCCTCCTTCCTGCGATGTATAAAGGCAGGGGCTTATGCGCTGCCCATCAAGTTCTCCGTCCTATCAAAGCGGCATCGGTGTCCGGGCGATCAGAATGACCGCCAGAATCGCGCCCACAAATGCCGCTGCCCCTACGACCGCCAACACCTTTTTGTCGAGCTTCTTCTTCGCTGCCTTGCCAATCAGCGCAGCGCAAGCCATGCAGACAGCCGCAGCAACAAGCGCAATGCCCAGCGTTTCCCATAGCCAAGAAAGTTCATGTAGGATTTTCATGCGATCATCATCTCCTGTTCGTTAAACTGGAATTTATAGTCCTCTCAAAACCAATTTGCTTTTTCTTCTCGAAATACGGGAATATCACTATCTCGATATGGATTGTAATTATGAAGATTGCAACCAAACTCTTTTAATGATTTTATTTTGTTATCCTGTGTCCATACAATTAAAGATATTCCGTCAAATTCTTCAACATTTCCATTATTCATTTTGCTTTTAAAATACCACTCCACGATTGTTTGATTGCCTTGATGAAAAAATTGCTTAATCTCCCAGACAAGAACACTTCCGCGTGTATTCCATTCGTCAAACCAGTGCTTTACCGTTTTGCGGTTTTCATATTTAGGACTCCAACTCTCAGTATATACAACATCATCTGTAAAAATATTGTCAATTCCTAAATCTGCTTTCTTAATCCACATATCAAACCATAATCGGATAATTTTTTCTCTCTCGTTCATAAAGTACCTCCATAACTTCCGAGTTGTCTGTCCCTTAAAGTCCAAGTCCTTCAACCCACGCCGCAAGCTCCTGATGCCCGACGTTGCCCTTGAAAACTTTGCCGTCCATCAGCTTTGCGCCTTTACAGCTCGGCGCAAGGCGTTCGTTCGTCTTGCCAATGCCGCTTCCGCCGGAGGTTGCAAACGGGATGATCGTTTTGCCGCTCAGGTCATAACTCTCAAGGAACGTATTGATAATCGTCGGCGCAACGTACCACCAGATTGGGAAGCCCACAAAGATTGTATCGTAGTCCTTCATGTTGTCCCGCTTCACGGCAATTTCCGGTCGTGAAGCGGGATCGTTCATTTCAATCGTGCTGCGGGCGTTCTTTTCCATCCAGTTCAGATCAGCTTCCGTGTAAGGCACCTTCGGCTCAATCTCAAAGATGTCCGCGCCGATTGCCTCAGCCAGCGTCTCGGCTACCTTTGCAGTCACGCCGGACGCAGAAAAATATGCTACAAGTTTCTTACTCATGTTTTAACCTCTTTTCTCAAGTCACAAGTCTGTATATGGTCAAGGGCAGATACCAGAGGGCAACTGCCAGCTTCCAGATCAGAATTACGCCGCCGATCAGACCGCCAAGGACAAGGTTGAGTGCAACAACACCTACTGTCCCGGAAATACCAAAGCCAATCGGAATCAGCGTGAACATCTTCCCAATGCCAAAAGGTACTCCGCAAGCAAGCCAGATCAGGAAATAATCGGGCGCTCCGTTTTCGATGAAAATACGGCTGAACATCGAAAACAAAAACAGCGCAACCACAACTGGAATGACGGTCTTCTTTAGGAACTCTTTCATGACATCGCTTTTCGTCATACTGACCTCCTTCACTTCAAAAAGCTGCTACGGTACTCCATCCGACGAAGTTTATGTCCGGTTTCTGCCAGATGCGCGATTTTCAAAGCAACCAAGTTGATGTCTGTGTGCATTGCCCGCGCAATCTGCTCCGAGGTGTACCCGTAGTCGTAGATGTATTCGAGGATTTCATCGGAATCAAGAAGGATCTCTGCCGCAACGATGTTTGCCTCGTACTCCGGCTTCGTTGCCATATCATACAGCACAAACTCCTGCAAGCCATGTTTTTTGGCAAGCGCACGGTGCAGCCGGTCGTGACCGATCTCATGGGCACAGACAATCCGCTTCATTTGTGGACTCAAATCCTTATTAAGAAAGATGAAGCGGTTCCTTTTGACGATGCAGTACATACCCTTGAGTGATCCGAGATTTTCGCAATTGTCCATGACATTGATACCCAGCGCGTTTGCAATCTGGAAAGGATCTCTTGTGCCGCAGCGTCGGACGAGATCGCTGCCGACTTTTGATAGTTGTTCGGCGTTCATCGCGCCACCTCCCTTCGGGGATAACCATTATATCAAACAGCCTGTACCAAAAACCGGACTTACTCTTCCGTCTGTTCTTTCCGGTACTTTTTCGGCGTGTACTTCTTGTTCTTTTCTTTTGCAATCCAGTAGGCTCTGGTGAGAGCCTGCATCGCGCCGTCCAGCGCATCTTCACTGAGACTGCCTCCTGCAAACATACCGGAAACCTCGCTCACCAGCTCGTCAATTTCCCGTGCTGCCTTTGCGCCGCCCTGTTCCTGTGCGGCAAGGACGAGCATTCCGCTGTTGCCGAGAAGATATTCCGGCGTTGTATTCAGAGCCTCAGCGATTTTCTTCACGACTTCATATTTTGTTGGCTTTCGACTGCCCAGCTCGTAATTTTGAATTGTCCTCGCAGTAACAGAGACTTTTTCTGCAAGAGCGGCTTGTGTCAGGTTGGCTTCCACTCTCTTTTCTCTTAGCCTGTCTTTGAATCCCATAAGGCACCTCTTTCTAAAATTTTCTGCGAACACGAACAGAACTTTCGTTAATTCCATTGACGTGAACATTATGTTCGTGCTATACTGTGCCTACACGAACATTTCGTTCGTGAGCATGATACCACACGAACAGAGCGTGTGTCAACATTCTTGGCGAAATTCGTGTCGGAAACAGGCAACTTTTTTAGGAACGGAGGACGCTTATGAACAATTTACAATGCAGAAAAGCCTACGTCAGAGTCAATTTGGATGTCGATGAAGAGGGAACAATCATACCGATGCTGATCCGATGGAAGGACGGAAGGGTTTTTCAGATCGAACAGCTCAAGTACAAATGCCGCGCCAGCTCCAACAAGGTTGGGGGTGGCGGCATCCGCTACACGGTCATAATCAGAGGAAAGGAGTCGTTCCTCTTTCATGAAGGTGATAAGTGGTTTGTCGAAGCAAAGGAGGACAACTGCTCATGATTTTATCCCAGCGCCAACTTGAAGAAATTGCAGCCTCAACAACGAAGGACTTCAACCGGTTCTTTTTCGGGGATGAGGTTGACAAGCCCGACCGATCAGCTTTGCCAACGCCCATTGATCAGTTTGCAAAGAATTATCTCGGTCTTCGCGTATCATTCGCCCGTCTCTCGCCGGACGGAAGCATCTGCGGTGTCACTGCCTATGCCGACACTGAGTACAAGATCACGGAGCTTGGCATTACGCGCACACTGGCTTTGAAGCGTAATCAGATTATCTTGGACGAGAGCTTCATTCGATCCGGCAATGTGCAGCGGCTCTGTGCCAAGCGTAGATTTACCCTTGCCCACGAGTGCGCTCATCAGATTCTCTTCCAACTGGAATCGGAAGAGGTAAAGACATCCTGCGAAATGAAATACTCCGCACGGACAGCCTATACGCCGCGAGAGCTGAAAACCCGCGAGGACTGGAACGAGTGGCAAGCAAATGTCTTGGGCGCGGCAATCCTGCTTCCTCAGAAGGAGGTTGATCTGGCGATGCGTCGGTTTGCAGAAACGCCGCTGATCAATTACGAGGGGAGGTATTCGTATGGTGATCACTTAACGCTGCGCCTTTTCTGCCGGTTGTTCGGTGTCTCCAAAACAACGGCGTCTATCCGCCTTCGTCAGCTCGGCTACATGGTAGATCGTCCATTCAGTGAGTATGTTGACCCATTGGAGGTGTGGTAATGAAGAGAGCATCCATTCGGGTTCAGGAACCGACGCCGGAGCTGATCGAAAAAATCCGCAGGGCAAGAGTTGCCATTTCCCAGCAGAAGCCCCGATACCTGAAATGTCCCTATTGTCAGCATAATGCCATTGCTGTCTACGAAGACACGAGAGGTCATGTAGAATCCAAGTGCAAGAAATGCGGGCGGATCACAGTCTTTGATGTGCTGAATATGAGAAGACTGCGACCGCGTACCAAGTAAGAACCAGAGGACAAGCCTCTGTTCTAAAATAAAATATATGTCATAGCTGAGCTGTGGAGCCGCCTGATAGGTGAAGTCATCCTAATGCCGCATGAGACAGAGTGTAATTACTCTGTTTTATCGGCATGGGATTCAAACCTCACCGTCATGCGGCTCTTTTTCTGTCTTCACCCTTCCCGCTGCTCCCGCGCAGCGGAAAGGATGAACAATGAAAACACCTAAGACCCCTATCGAGTTCGACTACGACCTCTGGACTACGGAGGACGGAAAGTGCATGGTGCGCGTGAAAATCACCGGTGAAGTAACAGAGGTTGACCGTAAGGTCATGCGAATCCTCCGCGCAGAGGAAAAAAGACTGCGCCGCTCAAAGCAAGGAGTTCCCATTTCCGGAACTGAAGGCAAAACAGCCGAAGAACGGGCAAGTGTACTGTCCTTAAGCTATGTCAGCTATGAGGGTTGTGAGGATTTAGAACCATACTGGTTGATTGATTCTTCCAGCATGGAGGAAAGCGTTATGTTCTGGATGTCAGAAAAGGAGTTTCGTGCAACGCTTACGCCGAAGCAACTTGACATCTACCTGAATTGCATCATCGGTGGACAGTCAAAAATTGATTATGCTGCTGCTAACAATATGCAGCGGCAAAGTGTTTACAATGCTGCGACACTAATCATGAAGAAAGCAAAATACTTTTTCAAAAAATTTTGATGATATACCTTACATTAGCTGCTTTTTTGTCCGTGGGATGGTGAAGAGAGGCAAATCACTCTTCACTGCTCCTTGAAAACTGAATAGTTCAGTGCTGCGGATCTTTCCGCTTCTGCGAAGCAACACAGCTTCCGACGCCAGGACCTCCCGCAAGGGAGTGAGCGACCTCCGGAGAGCTATAACAGCCGTGTGGTGCGGCTGCTTGCGACGATGCAGATGCCGGGTATAATGATACTTCCGTCTTTTCTCTGAAAGGGCGGCTCGGAGCGATCCTCGGAGGGGTGAGAGTCCCATGATACCGATTGACCATTGGTAGTCCGCAGCATTCCCTATTCGGCAGGGGCGCGAGCTGCAAATATGCCGGAAGGATAAACAATATGAAAACGCCCGAAAGGGCTTTATCATCAAAAACTATGGGCAGCAGTCTACTCAAAAAGGACTGCTGCCTATCCTTTTGCTGATAAGGCAAAAACAAATCTTGTGGAGGTGAGACGGGTGAATACCGCATCAACCATTTCTCAGCGCGATGCCTACAAGCTCATGCTGAAAGACTATCCCGATGTGATGAGCATTGAGCAGATGTGCGAAATACTCAGCATCAGCACAAAGACCGGCTACCGCATCCTGCGGGAAGGCAAAATCTGTTGTCTCAAAGTCGGCAGAGCCTATCGTATTCCGAAGGCTCATCTTTTCACGTTTCTCTGCATCGGTTGCGGAGAAGCAGTCACGGCGTAATGCTTGGACTCAATTTGTTTACAAAAAATGTTCGGCAGAGGTCCTCCAATTCGAACCCGGTTCTGGTATAATAGAAGCACGGTATCAGGTAGGTGTCTCTGCTACAAAGAAGGAGGATAATTATGGTAGCAGGACATCTCCGCGAAAAAAGCGGATATTACTACGCCGTGTTGAACTACACCGATTCTCTCGGAAAAAGAAAGACCAAGTGGATTTCCACCGGGCTTACTGTGAAGGGAAACAAAAAACGCGCCGAAGCAATCCTGATGGACGCACGACGTAATTTCAATCCCGAAGAGCCGAAGGTCATGAACGGAGACATTCTGTTCGCGGACTATATGGAAAAGTGGCTCGACATCATCAAAAGCTCGGTTGCAGTCCCGACATTCGCTTCATACTCGACTACGGTTAAAAAGATTGTAGCACCGTACTTCCGCGAAAAGGAAGTGACGCTCAAGAACCTGACCGCAAAAGACATTCAGGAGTTTTACCTGAGTGAGCTTGAGCGTGTCAGCCCGTCCTCGGTCATTCATTATCACGCCAACATTCACAAGGCACTCAAGTATGCCGTGAAGATTGACCTGATTGATGTAAACCCGGCGGATAAGGTTGAGCGTCCGAAAAAAGACCGCTACGTCGGCAGCTTCTATGATGCCGATGAGGTCAACGCTCTTTTCGAGGCTGCAAAAGGAAGCAAACTTGAACTACCAATTCTGTTCGGTGCGTTCTACGGTCTGCGCCGGAGTGAAGCAATCGGTCTGAAATGGGATGCCATCGACTTTGACCAGAACACCATCACCATCCGTCACACGGTTACTTCCTGTGATCTTGACGGCAAGCGCGTTCTGGTTGCGTCGGACACCACAAAGACCAAATCGAGTATGAGGACACTGCCTCTTGTTCCGTTCATGCGGGAAAGACTTCTTACGCTGAAAGAAGAACAGCAGGAAAACCGCCGCTTGTGCGGACGCAGCTACATCAAGGAATATCTTGAGTATGTATGTGTCAATGAGATTGGCGATCTGATCAAGCCCCACTACGTCACAGAGAGTTTTCCGAAACTGCTCAAGGCAAAGGGAATGAGACAGATCAGGTATCACGATCTCCGGCATAGCTGTGCCTCGCTTCTTCTGGCAAACGGTGTTCCCATGAAGCAGATTCAGGAATGGCTTGGTCACAGCGACTTTTCAACTACGGCAAACATCTACGCACATCTGGATTACAGCTCGAAGCTGACCTCTGCGGATGCAATGCTCAATGGCTTGGGCTTCGCGCAAAATTGAAAAAGAAAAGCCAGCAGCCGGAAAAACCGACTACTGGCGAGGTTTCTGGCGGAGCGGGTGGGATTCGAACCCACGGAACCTTGCGGTTCAACTGATTTCGAGTCAGTCCCGTTATGACCACTTCGATACCGCTCCGTATTTATCTCAACATCAGCACCTCGGAAAACGGGGAGAACTGATGGGGAGAACAAGCAAAAATATTAAGTTAAGAATACCCGAAAAACTCCATAAAATCAAGGGATTCCGGTCAGGGAGCTACCGAGTAGCGACCACGATTTCGAGTCAGGCTCGTTATGACCACTTCGATACACCTCCATGTTCTAGTATACAAAAAAATACGAATTAAATCAACCTTAATAATGATTAAGAAAAATACAATAATTACATTTTATATAGAAGAAACTCACATTTAGATAAATATTTTATTGTCATATAACAATAAAATAGATTGAAAAACAATACAATTTATGTTAAGGTATTGGCAACAATAAAATATCTCGGGAGGGTTAGGCATGCAGTGTAAAAAATGTGGTTCTATGAACATCGACGGAGCAAAGGTTTGTGAGAGTTGTGGAGTTACCATGGAGGACGTGAACATGAAGCAGAATCAAAATGATACCGGAACAAAGACATCTAATACCGGTAGTACCCCCTGCAGTCAAAAAAAGTTACCGAAAAATCTTATCTTCGGTATAGCAGGTGCTATGGCTGCATTTCTTATTATTCTGATAGCAGTTTTGGCTATGAATTCAAGTAAAGTTATTGATTTGAACAAATATATCAGCTTTGAATCAAGCGGATATGACGGTTATGGACAGGCAAGTATAAATATTGACTGGGAAAAGCTTGAAAAGGATTATGGCAAAAAGATAAAGTACAGCAGTAAGGGTAAAAAGGAGTATGGTGTTTTGACCTATGCTTTTGAACCTGTATATGTACTTCATGATGCCGTATCGGGAGTAGAACTTGAAAAGACTGAAAAGTTAAGCAATGGCGAAAAGGTTAAGTATACCTGGACGGTAGATGATGAAAAAGCCAAGAGTATTAATTATAAGTTAAAGTATAAGAATGGAGAATATTCAATCTCAAACTTATATGAACTTGGGAAGTTTGATCCTTTTAAAGATATAAAGGTGGAATTTTCAGGGATTGCACCGGAGGGAGAAGCTAAGTTTACTTATAGCGGTGACGATATAATACATAAAGGCAAGTTTAAAATTGATAAGCATGATAACCTAAAAAACGATGATGTTGTGACAATAAGTCTTGATCTTAATGAAGATGAAATCAGCTTCTTGGCAACAAGATATGGAAGAGTACCTGAGAAAATGAGCGAAAGTTACACAGTATCGGGACTTGAAACTTATGTAACAAAATACAGTGAGTTTCCGGAAGATTTCATAAAAGAAGCAAATGATAAAGCAACAGAGGTTATAAAAGAATATACAGACAATGCATACGGTGAGGGTACTACACTTTCAGATTTAAAGTATGAAGGCTATCTTTTCAAAACAAATGTGGACGGATACAATGTGTTATACATTATTTACAGCAGAGTACTTACAAGTGTGGAACATAAGTATGTGACTACTAAGATGTACTATCCTGTGGCATTTAGGACCTTAATGCTTAGTGATAAAATAAGCTATAAGACAGGTCCGGAGTTGGTAGGCAAATCATATGGAGTCGGAGATAACAGTGATACAAAGGGATTTAAGTTCCCAAGTGAGCTTTATAACAGCAACTATAAGAATACAGTCATAGAAGCCGGAGACGGTTTTGAAAATTTCAAGGAGCAGTCGTATGTACACAAACTTGAAGATATGACCGATGAATACAGAAAAGCATTGCAGGATGAAGCAAGAGTAACTTTAGATACATATATTGCAAAAGATTATAAGCCGAATATGCAGGTAAGCGATATCGAGTTTGCCGGGGAGTATTTACAGTATACCTCAGATGACAAGCGTCAGTTTAACGGTACAAATGTATACTTTGTAGTGTTTAAGGCTAATTTGTCTGACGCAAACGGTAATTTTCCTACTACCACAATTTATTATCCGGTAGAATATACCTATATAATGAAATTAAGTGATAATGATTTTACAGCAGCCAATAATACAAGTGTTTTCCTTAACTACACAACTCTTCCAAATACCTATGATACTACAAGAGGTTTTATAGACGGCAATGATATGTACAATAAAATAATAAGCAACCGTACAAAGTTATACGAGTACCAAGTAAGCGACAGTTTAAAACAGTTTGGAGAGTAATAATAAGTATATTGTGCTTATACAAGCAAATATGTAGAATAGTAAAAAAAGGGGGGCTGACAGTCAGCCCCTCTTTTATAACGTAATCGTTTGAATATTGGACAAATCTAAAGTAACAGTAGCTGTTTTAAAGTGTATTTCATATAATAACAATAAATTTCCTGCATGTTCTATCGTGTTCTTGTAATCGGGTATCTTGTCACAAAAGCAATCTGCCAAATCAAAAACGGTTTGCTTGCTTCTTACGGCAATTCCTCTTGCCTTTATATGTTCATTGCCGTTTGTGGGGATTGTTGTAAAGGCTACATTTCTATTTTGATCTATTTCCTGTACTTTTTTATTATCTTTAAAGGTTGCAAAGTATATGATATTATTTTTAGGATTAAAATAATAGTTGACTATTCTGACATTTGGATTGCCGTCTGTTCCGACGGTTGACAAAGCAAGGTCAGTCTGTGTAGTCATAATTCTTTGGAATTCTTTTAGTGTATCCATGAAAACCTCCGTTTATTTATGATAAATGAATAATACAATACCGAAAAAGGTTTATCAAGCCGATATTGAGTGCAACTCGATACCAACTTGGAATAGACATAAAAGCTCATTTGATGTATACTTTTCTCTATGTAAGATATCAAAAGATATCGTCTAAATATTTAGATATAGAGAAAAAGGGGAAGCCATGATTGATATTAAATTTTTAAGAGAAAATCCGGATATTGTAAGACAGAATATAAAAAACAAATTTCAGGATTTTAAACTTCCAATGGTTGATGAAGTTATAGAACTTGACGAGAAGCTTAGAAAGACAAAGGCCGAGGCTGATGAGCTCAGATCAAAGAGAAACAAGATTTCAAAAGAGATCGGTGCTTTGATGGCACAGGGCAAAAAGGAAGAAGCAGAACAGGTAAAGGCATCTGTAGCAAGTATCGGTGAGACATTGGCAGGTTTGGAGCCGCTTGAGGCTGAGCTTGAAGAAAAAGTAAAGAAAATCATGATGACCATTCCAAATATCATTGATCCGAGTGTACCTATAGGTAAGGATGACAGTGAGAACGTGGAAATTGAGAAATTCGGTGAGCCTTTCGTACCTGAGTTTGAAATACCTTATCATACAGATATCATGGAAAAACTTAACGGTATCGATCTTGACAGTGCAAGAAAGGTAGCAGGAAACGGATTCTACTATCTTATGGGGGATATTGCAAGACTTCATTCAGCTGTAATATCTTATGCAAGAGATTTTATGATTGAGAGAGGATTTACATACTGTGTACCTCCTTTCATGATCAGATCCGAAGTGGTTACAGGTGTAATGAGCTTTGCCGAGATGGATGCAATGATGTACAAGATTGAGGGAGAAGACCTTTATCTTATCGGTACAAGTGAGCATTCTATGATCGGAAAGTTTATTGATACATTAAATGATGAGGCTAAGTTGCCATATACACTTACATCTTATTCACCATGTTTCAGAAAAGAAAAGGGAGCACATGGTATTGAGGAGAGAGGTGTTTATCGTATCCACCAGTTTGAGAAACAGGAAATGATAGTTGTCTGCAAGCCTGAAGAGTCAAAAATGTGGTATGAGAAATTATGGCAGAATACCGTTGATCTTTTCAGATCTCTTGATGTACCTGTAAGAACACTTGAGTGTTGTTCGGGAGATCTTGCGGATCTTAAGGTGAAATCATGTGACGTAGAGGCATGGTCACCAAGACAGAAGAAGTACTTTGAGGTAGGAAGCTGCTCAAATCTTGGAGATGCACAGAGTAGAAGACTTAGAATCAGAGTAAAAGACGAAAACGGAAATAAATATTTTGCACATACACTCAATAATACAGTGGTTGCACCACCTCGTATGCTTATAGCATTCCTTGAGAACAATCTCAATGAAGACGGAAGCATAAGAATACCGGTAGCACTCAGACCTTATATGGGTGGAAAAGAAGTTATAAAAGGTTAAAAATATTACACCCTGTAGAATATACAGGGTGTATATTGTAATGAAAGGGATAAAAATGAAATTTTCATTTGCACATTTTAATTTTAATGTACTTGATTTAGAGAGAAGTTTGAAGTTTTATAAGGAAGCGCTTGGTCTTGAGCCTGTAAGAACAAAGGAAGCAGCAGACGGATCATTCACTTTGGTTTATCTTGGAGATAAGGAAACAGGATTTCAGCTTGAACTTACATATTTGAGAGACAGAAAAGAGCCATATAATTTAGGAGAGCTTGAATATCATCTTGCACTTGAAACAGAGGATATGGAAGCGGCTCATGCATTACATGAAAAGCTTGGCGTAATATGCTATGAGAATCCGGGCATGGGAATATATTTTATAAGTGATCCGGACGGATATTGGATAGAGATAGTACCTAAAAAATAAAACTTTACAGAATCAGAGGTAAATATGGCAAAGATACAGATGATTACTCCACTTGTTGAGATGGATGGAGACGAGATGACAAGGATCCTGTGGAAGATGATTAAGGACGAGCTTATTCTTCCATTTGTAGATTTGAAGAGTGAATATTATGATTTGGGATTAAAGCACAGAGACGAAACGGATGACAAAGTAACTGTGGAGTCAGCAAATGCTACAAAAAGGCTTGGAGTGGCTGTAAAATGTGCCACCATCACTCCGAATGCCGCCAGAGTTAAGGAATATGATTTAAAGGAGATGTGGAAATCTCCAAACGGTACCATCAGAGCTATTTTAGATGGAACGGTATTTAGAAAGCCTATATTGGTAAAGGGTATTGAGCCTAATGTCAGAACTTGGAAAAAGCCAATTACTATTGCTCGTCATGCCTATGGTGATGTATATAAAAATACGGAGATGATTATAGACGGACCGGGTAAGGTGGAGCTGGTATATACAGACAGCAAAGGAAATGAAAAGAGAAGTCTTGTACATGAATTTAAAGCTGCAGGTATTGCACAGGGAGTTCACAATCTGGATGCTTCTATTGAAAGCTTTGCAAGAGCCTGCTTTGAATATGCTTTGAGTCAGAAAGAGGATCTTTGGTTTGCTACAAAGGATACTATATCAAAGCAGTATGATCATACCTTTAAGGATATCTTTGAGGAGATATATGAAAAGGAATATAAGCAGAAATTTGAAGAGTCAAATATCACATACTTCTACACTCTTATAGATGATGCGGTTGCCAGAGTTATGAAATCCGAGGGCGGATTTATCTGGGCATGTAAAAACTATGACGGAGATGTAATGAGCGATATGCTCTCATCCGCATTCGGATCTCTTGCAATGATGACCTCTGTACTTGTTTCACCTGACGGATGTTATGAGTATGAGGCGGCACATGGTACGGTTCAAAGACATTATTATAAATATTTGAAGGGTGAGAGTACATCATCAAATTCGGTGGCTACCATCTTTGCTTGGAGCGGTGCGCTAAGAAAGAGGGGAGAGCTTGATAATCTTCCTGATTTGGTGGATTTTGCAAACAGACTTGAAAAGGCAACACTTGATACCATAGAGTCAGGTAAGATGACAGGTGATCTCGGTGCGATTTCAAGCTTAGAGAATATACAAGTTTTAAACAGTGAAGAATTTATACATGAGATTGCAAAGAAGTTGCAATAATGTGGTATTGACTGAGGGTTTACCTCATACATAACAATGGATGGCAGTTTCCTATGGAAGCTGCCATTTTTAGGAGAAATATGGGATACAGATTTTATTTTGGAGCATCGGGTGCCGGAAAAACCTATAGAGCTTTTAGCGATATTATAAATGAGTCTATAAAGAACAGGGAAAAAAGATATTTTATTATTGTACCTGAGCAGTTCACCATGCAGACTCAAAAAGATATAGTGCAGATGCATCCAAGTCATGCAAGCAATAATATAGATGTACTAAGTTTTAACAGACTTGCATACAGAATTTTTGAAGAACTGGATATAGAAAATCCTAAGCTTTTAGATGAGCTTGATAAGGCACTTATACTTAGAAAGATAGCAAATCAGGTAGAGTTAAAGGCATGGAAGAAGCAGTTTCAAAAAGCAGGCTTTATAGACAATATCAAATCACTTATATCTGAGTTTATGCAATATGATATAAGCGATGAATTTATAAAAGAGCAGCAGGAAAATAATGAAGTAAACTCCTTATTAAAAATAAAACTTGAAGATATTTACAAGCTGAAAAAGGGTTTTGGAGAATATATTGCAGGGAAATATTTTACCAATGAACAGGTACTTGATATACTAAATCAAAATATTGAAAACAGTGAGTTGCTAAAGGATGCGGTTATACTATTTGACGGTTATACGGGATTTACTCCGATACAAAACCACATAGTTGAAAATCTGATGAAAGTAGCAATAGAAGTGAGATTTTCAATAACATTGGGAAAGAACATAAATCCTGATATAAAGTCATCTGAAAGTGATTTGTTTTTTATAAGTACAAAGATGATTTCTCAAATCAATGATATGGCTAAAAGATGTGATATCAAAAGATTGACTGATATAAATTTAAATACAGGTGAAGTACACAGGTTTAAAAATTCAAAGGATCTTTACTTTTTTGAAGAGCATTTTTTAAGATATGACGGTAAGAGAGCAAAAGAGGTTTCAGATATCGAGATAAATCACCTGCTGAATCCGCTTGATGAGATAGATTATGTGGCAAATAAGATATTAAAACTCGTAAAGGATGAGGGCTACAGATACAGAGATATTGCGATAATATATGGAGATTTGGAGGGTGTATCAAACTCACTTGCCAACAGATTCCATCAGCTTGAAATCCCGTACTATCTTGATGAAAAGATGGATATAAACAATAATGAACTGGTTGAACTTATAAATGCTTTTATTGCTCTGATAAGCGATAACTTTTCATATGATGCGGTCAACAGGTTTTTAAGACTTGGTCTTTTGGACTTTGACTACAGAATGGTATCATTACTTGATAATTATCTGCTGGAAACCGGGATAAGAGGATATAAAAGACTGCATACAGATTTTACATATTTGCCGAAGAGTTTTTCAGAGACTGAACTTGAAGAGATAAATGAGTTTAAAAATACGGCGCTTGAAAAGATTTCTCCTCTTTATAAGGCGATGAGTAAGAGTAAAATTAATATAAAGGATGTATGTGATGCCTTCAGAAAAATATTTGATGAGCTGGGGATAGAGGAAAAGCTCGAGAATGTAAAAAATGAGCTTGAACTTTGTAATGATATAAAAAGAGCCAGAGAATATGAGGGTGTACTTGATGAGGTACTGAGTCTTTTTGAAAGGCTTGAGCTGATACTTGAAGGTGAGAGTATAACCAAAAAGGAGCTTTCAGATCTTTTGCATACAGGCTTTGAGGAGATAAAGCTCGGTATGATACCTGACAGGGTTGACAGAGTGGTCATAGGTGATTTAAAAAGAACAAGACTTGGCAGTATAAAGGCATTATTTGTATGTGGAGCAAATGACGGTTCCCTGCCCACAGTAAAGGATGCGGGCGGACTGATAAATGACAGGGAAAAAAGAGAACTTAAGTCTATCGGATTTAATCTTTCGGATACTGTCAGAGAAGATTTGTATACAGGAAGATTTTATTTGTATCAGGTGCTTACAAAGCCTTCAAATAAGCTCTTTGTAAGTCTTACAGGTATGGATTTTGACGGTAAGAGTTGCAGGCCGTCAATACTTATAAATATGATCAAGAATATTTTCCCGAATATTGAAATAAAGAATCAAAAAGAGACAGAAATATACTCAAGATTTGAAGCCGAGGAATATTTGACCGACAATCTCAGAAAACTGAGAGCGAAGGAGAATGTTGACGAGGACTTTTTAAGGTATGTAGCTACATTTTTTGATAAGAAATTTATCAGAAAGCTTACAACTTTCGCTATGTACATATACCGTGACTCGGGTATCGGAGAAAGTGCCGCAAGGGAATTGTTCGGTGAGGAGCTTCGTGTAAGTGTAACAAGACTTGAAAACTATAACGGCTGTCCTTTTGAGCATTTTATCAGCTACGGTTTGGGAGTGGAAGAAAGACATGTACATTCATTTAAGGCTTCCGATATAGGTACTTTGGTACATGAGATGCTTGAAAGATGCTTCAGATATGCCAAAGCAAGAAAGAAAACTGTTGCAAATATGGATGAGCCGGAACTTTACTCTCTTGTGGATGAAGCTGTAAAGGAAAGCATGGCATCAGAGAAAAGTAATATCTTTGAAGAGAGCAAAAAGTCAAAGTTTCAGCTTGAAAAGATAGTAAGAATGACAAAGCTTACAATGCTTGTACTGGCAAAGCAACTTGCTGCCGGAAACTTTAAGCCGTTTGATTTTGAAAGAATCTTTGGAGAAAAGGACAATCTTGAAGCCTTAAATATCGATTTAAAAAACGGAGCTAAAATGTATCTCAGAGGAAAGATTGACAGAGTGGATACCTGTGATACGGATGGAAAAACCCTTGTAAAAATAATAGATTATAAGACCGGAAATACAAAATGGGAAACAGATATGCCATATTATGGTAGAGCACTGCAGCTGGTGATATACCTTGATGCTGTAATGGAGCAACTCTCAAAGTCGGGTAAAGAGATATTACCTGCGGCATTTTTCTATTATCATATAGATATGCCTTTCCTTACCAGAGATGAAGCAAAAAATGAGAATGCCGTTTTAAATAAGCTAAAACCAAGCGGTATAGTAAATACGGATCTTGATATAATAAAAAATCTGGACAGAAGTTTTGAAACAGAGAGTGATGTAATACCTGTTTCAACTAAAAAAGACGGAAGTTTTGCAAAATCTGCAAGTGTTGCAAGTACAAAAAGAATAAATTTTCTTAGGGGGTATGTAAGACAAAAGGCAAAGGATACGGCTGAGAATATTTTAAGCGGTGAGATAAGTATAAAACCTTCATTAAGAAAAGGCTCGGCAAAATGTGATTACTGCCCGTATACTGCCATATGCGGTTTTGATGAGGGAATAGAAGGATTCTCATACAATAGCTTGACACCGATAAAAGATGATGAAATTTGGGAAAAGATGGAGAGTGAAAAAAATGTGGACTGAGGCACAACAGGCGGCAATAGATATAAAAAAGGGCAGTATATTGGTATCTGCAGCGGCTGGAAGCGGAAAGACCGCAGTACTGGTCGAGAGAATAATAAAAAAGATTACAGACAGTAAAAATCCTATAGATGTGGACTCTCTTTTGGTTATGACATTTACCAGAGCCGCAGCCGCTTCCATGAAGGAGAAAATCTATAATGCTCTTTTAAAGGAAATGGAAAAGCATGACAATATTTCCAAAGAATTTAAAAGACTTAAGGAGCAGTCAATACTTCTTTCATCAGCGAAGATAATGACCACTGACAGCTTTTGTCTTTCAATATTAAAGGAAAATATAGATAAAATAGATATAGATCCGGCATTCAGTGTGGCTGATGAGAGCGAAATATCACTTTTAAGAGCCGACACGATGGAGGAGCTTTTGGAAAGTGAGTATGAAGTAGGAAGTGAAGACTTTATTGAACTTTCAGATGCCTTTGCAAATACCAAAGGAGATAAAAGTATATCTGAGTTTATCGAAAAGCTGTATCGCTTTGCAATCAGCAAGCCATGGCCCATTGAATGGCTGGATTCATTGAATGAAAAGGGAGATGAGTGGCAGAAATATATTTTTGATGAAATAGGAAGAAGTATTGACTCTATTTTGGATGATATAGAGGAAATAATAGAGATTTGTAATGAGGATGAAGGTCCTGTGCAATATCTGGATAATGTCTTGGAAGAGCAATCAAGTATCAGCAATATAAAAAATGCTAAAGATATATTTGAATTGTCTGAAAAGTTGAATAATGTAAGCTTCGGCAGATTAAAGTCCGTAAAGGGTGGAAATGAGGAATTAAAGGAAAAGGCCAAGGGACTCAGAGATTCATATAAGAAAGCTATATCAAAGCTTTCGGAGGAGTATTGCTTTGATAAAAAAAGACTTTTAGAAGAGGAAGAAAAAGAAAAACCGAAGATCAGAGCAATTGTAGATCTGACAAAGAAATATATTGCACTTTTCAATGAAAAGAAGAGGGATAAAAATATTGTAGACTTTTCGGATATAGAGCATATGGCACTGGGAATACTTCTGGATGAGAATAAAAATCCTACAGATATTGCGCTTCGTTATAGAAAAGAATTCAGTGAAATATATATTGATGAGTATCAGGATTCAAACTACTTGCAGGAAGCCATTGTGGCGGCTATAGAAAAGAACAATGTATTTATGGTAGGTGATGTAAAGCAGTCAATATACGGTTTTCGTCAGGCTTCGCCCGGGCTTTTTATGGACAAGTATAAGAGGTTTTCACACTTTGAGAAGGCTGATTTTGATGATGAAACACAAAAGAAGGTAATTCTAAGTAAAAATTTCAGAAGCCGCAGTAATGTGCTTAGTTCCGCCAATGTTATTTTCAAAAAGATTATGAAAGAAAATACAGGCGGAATTGAGTATGATGATGATGCGGCACTCTATCTCGGTGCGGATTTTAAAGAGGGAAAAGAATATATCAGTGAGATAATGCTGACACAGACCTCGGATATTGAGGATGATACCAATGCTATAGAACTTGAGGCAAGAGCCATTGCAAATCGTATTAAGGAGCTTAAGACGGAGCTTAAAGTGGGTGAAGGCAGAGATTTAAAGTACAGTGATATTGTTATCCTTGTTCGCAATAATATTGGTGAGAGCATTGCAAAGGTGTTAAATGATGAAAATATTCCGGCATATGCCGAAAGTAATAAAGGATATTTTAAGACCTTTGAGGTAAGAAAGATACTTGCTATACTTGCTGCAATTGACAATCCTTATTCAGATGTGGACCTTACGGCATTTCTTAACTCAAACCTTGTGGGAATAACAGATTTGGAACTTGCAAATATTGTTTCTGCTTACAGGAAATCAAAGAATATAGAAAAGTCGGCAAAGATTAGAATGATGGATGCTATTTTGTATGAGGGAAGTGAAAGCAATATTGAGCTTGAAACAAGAGAAAAAATAAAAAATGCTCTGGAATTCTTAAATAAATACAGAAGAAAATCCGCATATATGAATATTGCTGCCCTTTTGCAGGATATTTATAATGATACCGACTTTTTAAACCTGATAGCGGCTATGCCGGGAGGACAGGTCAGAAGAGCAAATCTGATGTTGCTTATAAATAAGGCAAAGACATTCAGTAATTCGGGATATAGCGGACTTTATAATTTTATCAGATATATTGCCAAGTTAAAGGACTTTGACAATGACTTCGGTGAGGCAGGTATACTTTCAGAAAATGATGATATAGTAAGAATCATGACTATACATAAGTCAAAGGGGCTGGAATTTCCGGTATGTTTCCTTGCATGTGCACATAAAAAATTCAATAAAACGGATTTAAGGCAGGGTATGGTAATAGATACCGACTTCGGATTGGGTGTACAGTATGTTGACAGTGAAAAAAATATAAAAGACAGCTCTATAAAGCAAAATGTAATAAAACATAAGCTTAATGTAGATCTTATGGGCGAGGAGCTGAGAGTATTATACGTGGCGCTTACCAGAGCTATGGAAAAAATGATAATTTCAGGAAGCTGCAGTGATGCAGAAAAGGAACTGGAAAAAATGAAGGATTCCCCGAGTTTTCTTGATATAAGATCCTGCAATTCATATCTTGATATGATACTTTTGGGACGTGACAATGTGCATTTTGATATTAAAACATATGATTATAATATGCTCTTAAAAGAAGAGGTAGAAACTCAAAAAGAGGTAAGAGATCTTCATAAGGTCTTTGAAAAGTTGAGTGAGAATGAGTATGATAATTTAAAAAACAGGCTCGAATACAGCTATCCATATGCTGAAAATATCGATTTAAAGACAAAGTTCTCGGTATCCGAGATAAAGAGAATGTCACAGAGTGAAGAGTTTGAAGTGAAGGAAAATAAAAAGCCGAGTATAAATGCAGGAAATGCTAGTGAGAGGGGAAATGCATATCATAAGTTGATGCAAAATATTCACTATGAAAATATTGATAATTTCAGCAGCAAAGAGGACTTTGTAAGAGAAGAAATATCACTTTTAAATAATCCTGTATACAGAGAACTTATCAACCCTCTTGATATAGTAAAGTTTTTAGACAGTAAACTTGGAGCTGATTTTATAAAGCATAATGAGAGCTTGAAAAGAGAAAATCAATTTATTATGGGAATCTCAGCTAAGGAAGCAGGTATGGGTGAGAGCGATGAGACCATGCTTATACAGGGAATTATAGACGCATATATTGAAAAAGATGACAATATAATTTTGGTGGATTATAAGACCGACAATGTAAGAGATGCAGAAACACTTATAAAGAGATATAAAACCCAGCTCTTGCTTTATAAAAAATCACTTGAAATGAGTATAGGTAAAACGGTAAATGATATTTTCATATATTCATTTGCACTTGGTAAGGAGATAAGAATAGAATGAAAGATATAAAAATAATTCTAGCTTCGGCATCACCCAGAAGAAAGGAATTATTAAATCAGATCGGACTTGATTTTGAGATAATGGTTTCGGATAAGGAAACCGAGATAGACAGTAAAGACCCGAGGGAGGCCTGTGAAAAGCAGGCCTGCCAAAAGGCGGTAGATATTGTAGAGCAGGCGACACTAAAATACAAGGAAAATGATTTTATCGTAATAGCAGCGGACACCATAGTGGCATCTGATGGGAAAATACTTGGGAAACCGAAATCAAGAGAAGATGCAAAGCGGATGATTGAAGACATTTCAGGTAGAAAGCATAGAGTATATACGGCGGTATGTGTTTACAATTCTATAAAGAAAAGCTTTGAGAGTTTTGTAGATGATACTCCGGTGGAGGTAGCCAAGCTTTCAGAGGGAGAAATAGAAGATTATTTAGATAAAAAAGAACCCTATGATAAAGCGGGTGCCTATGCAATACAGGGATATTTTTCAAGGTATATAGTCGGAATAGAAGGTGATTATTACAATGTAATGGGACTACCGATAGGAAGACTTTATAGAGAACATTTAAGAAATTACATTTAGGATTGGAAATTTCATTGTTTTTCTTTCTTTTTTTTTGCTATAATATTATAAGTTAGATTATTCTAACCAACTATGCAATACTATATTTTCCTTTCTAATCTAATTGGATAGCAGATAGGAATATCCCCTGAAGGAGAAAACTATGAGAGAAAATTTTCAAAATATTGATGGTAATAAGTTAGAAATTGTCCATGAAATAAAATCCGCCTATGATGAGGGAAAGATTTCTTTGGAAGAAGCAAGAAAAGCCCTTAAAGATAGAGTACAGCACCTTGCCCCCTATGAAATCGCCATTATTGAGCAGGAAATGGTGGAAGAAACCGAAGATGAGTGCATTAAGGAAGATATTCAAGCTATGCTGGAGGTCTTCCAGGATGTTTTAGTCACAAAGGATCAAGAGCTTCCGGAAAATCATCCCATCTCCTGTTACCGTAGGGAAAATGCCAAAATGAAGGAACTACTGCTTTCCGTTGAGGATTTGGTGCAGTACCCTCTCATTAAAAACCAATGGCTGGAGCTTTATGAAGACTTGTTGAAATTCAAGATTCATTTGTCCAGAAAGCAAAACCAATTATACCCGGTTTTGGAAAAGAAAGGCTTTACCCGCCCTACCACCACCATGTGGACTTTGGATGACTTTATCCGGGATGAGATTTCAGAGTGCTACAATCTTCTTTTAGAGGATAAGGAAGAGGAATTTATCGGAAAGCAGGCAGAACTTGTGGCTGATGTTCGGGATTTGATGGACAAGGAAGAAAATATCCTCTACCCTACCTCCTTGGAAATGATCAATGAAGAAGAGTTCCGTTATATGGCTGAGGGAGACCGGGAAATCGGTTTTGCCTATATTAGCGTGCAGGCAGATAAGTCCGGCAATTCAGCTTCGGCTTCATCTTCTGCCTCAGCTTCTACAGCCGGTGCTCCCCTATCCGGACTTTCTTCCGCTCCCGGTTTTGCGGAAGAGCTTGCCGGTCTTCTGGGAAAATACGGCTTTAACAATAAAGAAGAAAAGTTGAATGTTACTACCGGTCAACTTACCTTGGAACAGATTAATCTGATTTATCAGCATATGCCTGTGGATCTTTCCTATGTAGATGAAAATGAACTGGTTTGCTTCTACACCGACACCAAGCACAGAGTTTTCCCCAGAAGTAAAAATGTCATCGGAAGAGATGTGAAAAACTGTCATCCAAAGGCTTCGGTACATATCGTTGAGGAAATCATTAAGAAGTTCCGTTCCGGAGAACAGGATAAGGCGGAGTTTTGGATCAACAAGCCGGACCTCTTTATTTACATCGTTTACTATGCGGTTCGAGATGAAAAGGGAAAGTTCCGCGGTGTGCTGGAAATGATGCAGGACTGCACCCATATCCGCTCCCTACAGGGCTCTCAAACTCTTCTGACCTGGGAGCAGCAGGAAAATGGAGAAGGCAAAGAGACTGCTGAAGACGAAGACAAGAGAGAAGACTTAGAGACTTCTGAAGATGTAGGCAATAAAGAAAACGCAGGGACTTTGGGAGACGAAGAAAATAGAGAAAGTACAGAGTCTTTGACAGCCGGCAAGCTGACAGAAATCACCGAAGACACTCTGTTAAAAGATATTTTGGAAGCAGATCCCAATGTAAAGACTCTCCTTTTCCGATTAAGCGATCGCTTTAAGGCCTTAAACACTCCTATTGCTCGTATTATGTTGCCGAAAGCCACGGTAAAGATTATGAGTGAACGGGCAGAGGTGGATCTTAACACTCTGCTTCGAGAGCTTAGGGAGTATTTTAAACTATGAGTTTTCAAGGTTTACTCTTAGGATTGGTTTGCTTTCTCTGCATAGGGATATTTCATCCCATAGTGGTGTATGCGGAGTATTACTTTAGTAAAAAAATAGCCTGGCTTTTTTTCTTAATAGGTCTATCCGCTTGTATAGCCAGCATTTTTCTCCCTTCTCTTTTCCTCTCCGGAAGTTTGGCCATCTTTGGCATTTCCTGCTTTTGGAGTATCCATGAATTATATGAGCAGGAAAAAAGAGTGGAAAAAGGATGGTACCCGAAAAATCCAAAGAGAAAATAGTTCGATACAACGAAAATAAAGCTATAGATGCTGTAAAAATAGAAAGCTCTCTTTAGGAAACAACTCATGAAAAGAGTTTCAAGCTTCTATTTTTACAGCCACTTTTTTTAATTTTCTATTTGTAGCCAAACTTTCAGAGGGAGAAATAGAAGATTATTTAGATAAAGAAGACTCTATAGGGAACATTTAAGAAATTACATTTAAAATCAAATAACAGCTTTTAAATTTTACAATCCCAAGCATATTAAAACGGATTGTAAAATAAAAGCTGTTATAAATTAATATATATTTAGTTTCCTTCAGGGTTTAGGCATTTGCCTTCTTTATCAAATTGATAGCTTACACCCTTTATATCAATGGAGCGATCTCTGGCCATCTTACCGTCAAGAAGCATATAGCACCAGCTTCCGTCATCCTTAGGTACCCATTCATTGGTAGCCATGGTACCGTTAGAATGTACATAGTATGTATTGTTGCCGTCTTTTATCCACTTACGCATAGCCATCTTACCGTTGTAATTGAAATAATACCACTCGTTGTTGTCAGGGTTTTGAGCCCACTCACCTTGTGCCATAGTACCGTTTGAGTGGAAATAATAGTAAGCGTCTTTTATCTTCTGCCAACCGGTAAGCATTGAACCGTTATTGCTCAAATAATACCAGTTGCCGTTTATTACTTTCCAACCTGTGGTTTTTTTGCCGTTGGCATCATAATAATACCAATAACCGTCTTTTTCTTCCCAATTTGTTTTCTCAACGACATTTACATGAATTGATTTAGTGATATCTCTGTATGTAACATTGATATTGGTCTCACCGACCTTTTTAGCATGTACTTCACCTTGATAAACATCTGCAATATCGGGATTTTCCGAACTCCATACGGCAAATTGGCTTACATTGGTATAAATGCCACCTTCCAAAAATATCGCACTTGTATCAACGTCAAACAATAATTCCATATCCATCTCTGTGGGAGCGACAATAAGATGCTTAGTCAATCCGTCGGAGGAATCCGTACCGGCATTTGCCATTGCAAGGCCTGTCATTTTCTTTTCAATGGAATCCACATCATATTCATTTTCATAGTCGACACCGATACTGTTATAAACATCTCCGATATCTGTAGAACTGATTAATTCCCTTACGACACCTGTCTTAACCGAATTGTCTACGGCTGTAAGACTGCCTTCTTCAACGGAAGACTTATTTTCACAGCCTGTTATTAAAAAACTACTACCTATACCTAATGATAGTAATAAGAACGGTATAATCCTCTTCATATTCCTCCAAACTCTAAAACATTTACTTAGGGTATTATAGCTATTTGAAAATAGCATTTCAACATATATTTTAATATAATTCCATGAAAAAAATAATCCCCTGAGTATTTTTTACAAGATCTAATATAATATCGCGGCTGTTCTTTTGCTTACCCTGTATTGTAATTGTGGCCGCACCGCAGGTATCGGGTATCAAATTATTTTTGGTCAATTCAAGCTCGACTATATCCAAGTCGTTTTGCCTGACATTGCTTAAGAAAATACTTAAAGGTATTTTTCTGTCGTATTCTATATATAATTCGACAGAGGTTGAGTCTTTTCTTAAAAATCCGTCCAAATTTTGAAGCAATGCCATTACAATAAAAATAGCCACTCCTCCTGCTATAGCGCCTTCATAAAATCCTATTCCTATAGTCAGACCGCAGCAGGCAGCGGCCCATATACCTGCAGCTGTGGTAATACCTTTGACTTGATTACGACCGGTAAGTATTATTGTTCCTGCACCCAAAAAACCTACGCCGCTTACAACTTGAGCACCGAGTCTTACAGGATCGCCGCTTTTAAATACCTGAAACACATATTGATTTGTCATCATAACAAGAGTTGAACCAAGGCAAACCAATATATATGTTCTAAAGCCTGCCGG
This sequence comes from Lachnoanaerobaculum sp. OBRC5-5, assembly GCF_000296385.1. GTDB lineage: Bacteria > Bacillota > Clostridia > Lachnospirales > Lachnospiraceae > Lachnoanaerobaculum. The sequence goes on along the minus strand of NZ_JH815185.1, from coordinate 1,193,752 downwards.
CCTGTTTTTTCTTTCACGATCAAAGCCCAATATTCCGCCAATCAAAACGGACAGTATAATGCGAATTATCATAGAGTAAAAATTTAATTCTCTTGGCATACACACTCCTTAAAATATTTAATGTGCCTATTATATATTTAATATCTGATAAGGTAAATATCAATATAAATTAATTTGCTTTTAACCTTGCTATAAGCTATAATTATATGATTAATGTAGACAATATGGAGGATCATATGACAAGGCATTTGCTAAGAGAACATTGTTTTAAAATATTATTTGTTTTAGATTTTTATCCGGAAGAAGAGATGGAGATCCAAATAGATAATTATTTTGAATCACCGTCTTTAGAAGATGAAGAAGATACACTTATTCATGATGCAAATTACAGTGATGGGGATATAGAATATATAAAGTCAAAGGCAATGCTTGTAATTGAAAGACGTCTCGAGATTGACAAAATAATAAGCGATTTGTCACAAGGCTGGAAGCTTGAGAGAATAGGAAGAGTGGAAAGAAATATTCTAAGACTTGCCATAGCTGAAATGAAATACGACAGCGATATACCTGTAAGTGTGGCGATAAATGAGGCGGTAGAGCTTGCAAAGACATTCGGTAGAGATGAGTCTTATTCATTTGTAAATGCTATATTGTCAAAGGTTAAAGTAGAGTAATAAATACCTGGAGGATATATGGTTTATTCTGTATCAAAAGTGAATGCATATATAAAAAATATGTTTATGCAGGACTTTGTACTAAATAAGATATCGGTAGAGGGAGAAGTAAGCAATTGTACATATGCAAACTCTAATCATATATATTTTACCATAAAGGATGAAGGAGGGACCTTATCTGCGGTTATGTTTGCCGGTCAGAGAGGAGGTCTCTCTTTTGATATGAAAAGAGGGCAAAAAGTAGTCGTTACAGGTACTATATCCTGCTATGAAAAAGAGGGCAGGTATCAGCTCTATGCAAATAAGATAGAGGAAGCAGGCAAGGGAGATCTGTATGAAAAATATCTGGAGCTTAAGGAAAAGCTTGAAGATATGGGTATGTTCGATCAAAGTTATAAGAAAGAAATACCGAGGTTTGTACAGAGCATAGGTGTGGCAACAGCTCAAACCGGAGCCGTAATAAATGATATACAAAATGTAAGTTACAGAAGAAATCCCTATGTCAGAATAGTTTTGGCTCCATGCCTTGTACAGGGTGATGCGGCACCGAAAAGCATCATTTCCGCTATAAAAAAACTTGATAAAATGAATCTGGATGTTTTGATAGTGGGAAGAGGCGGAGGATCTATAGAGGATTTGTACTGCTTTAATGATGAAGAACTTGCAAAAACCATTTTTAATGCCAAAACACCTATAATTAGTGCCGTTGGACATGAAACCGATTTTACAATAGCCGACTTTGTGGCGGATTTGAGAGCTCCCACACCAAGTGCGGCGGCGGAGATTGCAAACTTTATCTATAACGACTATATGTATACATTGGACGTCTATAATAGAAAGCTTACTGAGCAAGTTGAAAGAAAGATAGATTATGCAAAAAGAGATTTGGATATGCTTCTTATAAAGCTGAACACTCTAAGTCCGCAGATACGTATAAGAGAACAAAAGCAAAGACTGGAAAACTTTGCAAAGATATTACAAAATACTTTAAAAAACAATTTGGAAAATAAAAAGACTGCACTCATAAACTTAAGTAAGAGGCTTGATACGGTATCACCTCTTAAAAGATTGTCAGGCGGTTATGCATATATAAGTGATAATAAAAACAATAAAGTTTTAAGTGCCGAAAGCGTAAAGCCTGAGGATGAATTAAATATATATTTTTCCGATGGCAAGGTAAGAGCAAAGGTCTTATAATAGAGGGAGAAATATGCCGAAAAAAGAAGAAAAAAAGCTTGGTATAGAGGAAAATCTGGTAAACATAGAAAATGTAATAGCAAAACTTGAAGAGCCGCAGACTACACTTGAAGAGGCATTTGTACTTTACGAAGAGGGTATAAAGCTGGTAAAACAGGCAAGTGAGGGAATAGCTCATGTAGAGAGACAGATGGAGATACTGTCGGGGGATACAAAAGATGAATAAGGACAATTTAAAGAAAATAGAAGATATAATAGAGTCGTTTTTTTTCAGAGAAGATGATTTAAATAAAAAGGTAATCACGGCCTCAAATGAAGCAATCAAAAACGGCGGTAAGAGACTTAGACCTCTTATAATGTTTGAAACTTATAAGGCTGTTGCGGGGGCGGAATATGATGAGGGAGTAATTGCACCTTTCTTGGCTGCAATAGAGATGATTCACACATTTTCTTTGATTCATGATGATCTTCCGGCAATGGACAATGACAAACTGAGAAGAGGTAAGCCTACTACATGGGTAAGCCATGGCGAGGATATGGCAATACTTGCAGGAGATATGCTCTGTGTACAGGCGTTTGAAATTATATCCGAGAAAATGCAGGATGTTGAAGATATTATTATTTTAAAAAGAATGTCAAAAGCATTGTATACATTGGCAAGAGCCACCGGAGGTTTCGGCATGATAGGCGGACAATGTGTGGATGTGGAGTACTGCGGTAAAAAGATGAGTGAGGATGTGATGAGATATACTTACTCATTAAAGACAGGAGCATTATTACAGGCATCCTTTGTTATCGGAGGCATACTTGCAGGAGCAAATGATGAAGAAATCAAAATGCTTGAAAAAGCCGGAAGCTATATAGGTGAAGCATTCCAGATAAGAGATGATTATCTTGATATAGTGGCTGATGAAAAGGAGCTTGGAAAACCTACACATTCTGATGAAAAAAATGAAAAGACAACATATGTAAATATAGTCGGTATTGATGAAAGCTTAAGAAGAGTTGAATCGCTTAGTGCTGATGCTAAGAAATGCTTGAAAGAAGTAAGGGGAAATATGAACTCTATTTTTGAAATCATTGATATGATGGTAAATAGAACTTCATAAGAAGAAATATGATACTTGAAAATATTGAAAAGCCAAGTGATATAAAGAAATTAAAGAAAAAAGATTTAGATATATTAGCAAGAGAGATAAGAGATTTTCTTATTGAGAAAATAAGTGTAACAGGCGGACATCTGGCAAGCAATCTTGGAGTTGTGGAGCTCACCATGGCCATGCATATTGCATTTGATCTGCCTAAAGACAAGATAATATGGGATGTAGGACATCAGTCTTATACTCATAAAATACTCAGCGGAAGAAAAAATGCCTTTGATAATCTGAGAAAATTCGGAGGAATGGCAGGATTTCCGAAGACCAGCGAGTCAAAATTTGATGTCTTTAATACCGGACATTCTTCAACAAGCCTGTCTGCAGGACTTGGAATGGCATTCGGAAGAGATATAAAGGGAGAAAACTACAGAGTCATATCTGTAATAGGAGATGGTGCTCTTACAGGCGGTATGGCTTATGAAGCTCTAAATAATGCGGCTCAGATAAAGAAAAACTTTATCATGGTCTTAAATGACAATGAGATGTCCATTTCAAAAAATGTCGGAGGTATGAATGATTACCTCAACAATATCAGAACCGCTGACGGATACAATAATCTAAAAAAGAGAGTTGTAAATTCACTGGAACGTTTGCCATATATCGGAAAGCCTATGATAGACAGTATAAGACAAACAAAAAACGGCATAAAGCAGATATTGATACCGGGAATGTTGTTTGAAAATATGGGTGTTACTTATCTGGGACCTGTAGACGGACATAATATTACCGCACTTTTAAAAGTCTTCGAAGAGGCAAAAAAGGTGGAAGGACCTGTACTTGTACATGTACTTACTAAAAAGGGAAAGGGATATTCACCGGCGGAAAATCATCCTGAAAATTTCCACGGAATAGGTGCATTTGACATTGCAAGCGGTAATGCAAAGTCCGGAAGCAAAAAGCCAACATATACGGATGTTTTTTCCAAAAAAATAGTGGAGCTTGCAAGTGAGAATAAGGATATAGTTGCAATAACCGCTGCAATGCCGGAGGGCTGTGGGCTTTTGGATTTTAAAAACAAGTTTCCGAAAAGATTCTTTGATGTGGGTATTGCGGAACAGCATGCCATAACATCCGCGGCAGGACTTGCGGCATCAGGTCTTACACCTGTTGTTTGTGTATATTCCTCATTTTTGCAAAGAGGATTTGATCAGATAGTGCATGATGTATGCTTACAAAATCTTCATGTGGTATTTGCAATCGACAGAGCGGGACTTGTAGGCGCTGACGGAGAAACTCATCAGGGAATATTTGACGTGTCATTCCTTAGCTGCATTCCGAATATGACTTTACTTGCACCGAAGAATGCCAAAGAGCTGGAATCATGTCTTGAGTTTGCGATAAATTATGACGGACCTGTTGCTATAAGGTATCCGAGAGGTATCGCATATGACAGTTTAAATGAGTTTGAAACGCCTATAGAGTTTGGAAAGGGTGAGATGCTTTTTGAAGAAAGCGATATAGCCCTGCTTGCAATAGGAAGCATGGTAAGTACTGCAAAAAATCTCAGGGAAAAGCTGAAGGCAAATGATTTGAATGTATCCATTGCAAATGCCAGATTCTTTAAGCCCATAGATTTCGATTTGGTGGATAAATTATGTGAAAAACATAAGCTTATTGTGACCATGGAAGAGAATGTGATAAACGGTTCCATGGGTGAAAAAGTGAAAGCATATATTCATGAAAATCATAGGAATGTGGAAGTTTTAAATATTGCACTGCCTGACGGATATGTGGAGCATGGAGATGTGAGTCTTTTAAGAGAAAAACTTGAGATAGATTCAGATTCCATACTGAAAAAAGTTTTAGACAAATATGAGATGATGAAAAATGAAAGATAGATTGGATATACTTTTGGTAAAGCGTGGTCTTGCCGAAAGCAGAGAAAAAGCAAAGGCCATAATAATGTCGGGCATTGTATATGTTGACGGACAAAAGGAAGATAAAGCCGGACAGACATTTGCCGAGGAAGTAAATATTGAAGTGCGAGGCAGTACATTAAAATATGTGAGCCGCGGCGGACTGAAACTTGAAAAGGCTATGGAGTGCTTTGATGTAAGTGTGGAAAATAAAGTCTGTATGGACATAGGAGCATCAAGCGGAGGCTTTACCGACTGCATGCTTCAAAACGGTGCAACAAAGGTATATGCCGTGGATGTAGGACATGGACAGCTTGCATGGAAACTTAGAAATGACGAAAGAGTAGTAGTCATGGAAAAGACGAATATAAGATATGTAAGACCTGAGGATATAGGTGAGGAGATAGATTTTGCAAGTATAGATGTATCTTTTATCTCATTGTCAAAAGTTCTACCGGCAGCTTACAATCTTTTGAAAGAAAACGGTGAGATTGTCGCACTTATAAAACCCCAGTTTGAGGCCGGAAGAGAAAAAGTAGGTAAAAAAGGTGTAGTCAGAGAAAAGTCCACACATATAGAAGTCATAGAAAATTGTTTTCAGTATGCAAGAGAAAATAATTTCTCTGTGGAAGAACTTGAATTTTCACCTGTAAAGGGTCCTGAGGGAAATATTGAGTACCTGTATCATCTCGTAAAGAATAAAAAAGAAGAGAGTAATATAGATATAGAGGCGGTAGTAAACACCGCTCATGAGAGCTTATAAGAGAACGTGGAGGAAGCATGAAAAGTTTTTTTCTTGTTGGAAACAGTGAGAAGGACGGAATAAAAAGAGCACTGTCCAATCTGGAAAATGAAATAAAGTCAAAGGGCGGAGTATGCTATAAATCCTATGGCTATATTGATACAAAAGACTTCCCGAAAGTTGACTGTGTTATTACTCTGGGTGGTGACGGTACTCTTATAAGGGCTGCAAGAGATATATCACATCTGGGGATACCTATAATAGGAATAAATATGGGACATATGGGTTATCTTACAAGTATCAATAAAGCGGGTGATGTCAAGAATATGGTGGATATACTCATCAATGATGAATATTTCATAGAAAAAAGAATGATGATATCCGCCACCGTTATAAGAGACGGAAAAGAAATATGTACATTGAATGCTCTTAATGAAGCTGTTATCACAAGACTTGAAAGATTAAAAACTATAAGATGTAATGTTTATATTGACGGGGATTTCTTGAATGAATATTCATCTGATGGTATAATTGTAGCAACGCCTACAGGCTCAACCGCATATAATTTGAGTGCGGGAGGACCTATCATAGAGCCGAGCTCCAAGATGATGCTTATAACGGCAATTTGTCCTCATGCCCTAAGTCAAAGAAGCATAGTACTTTCATCCTCGAAAGTAATACGTGTTTCATTTAATGACAATTTAAAGTCCAACAGAGAACTTGTAGTGGACGGCGATGAGAGTGTGATCCTGGAAAATAAGGACGTGATTGAATTAAGAGAGTCGGAAATATATGCCGGACTGATAAAATTAAAAAAGGGGAGTTTTCTGGACAACATCAGAAATAAGATGAATAGGATTTGATATGAAAACAAAAAGACATTCAAAGATTGTGGAACTCATTAACTCGTATGATATCGAGACACAGGAGGAACTTGCTCAAAAGCTGGAAGAGGGCGGCTTTGTAGTAACTCAGGCTACAGTTTCAAGAGATATCAGAGATTTAAAGCTTTCAAAAGTAGTGACGGCTAACGGAAAGCAAAAATATTCTCTGATGCCTAAGCAGGACGGGATCTCTGAAAAATATGTAAGAATACTTGGAGAAGCTTTTGTATCAATGGATATGGCACAAAATATTCTTGTAGTAAAGACCGTATCTGGTATGGCTATGGCGGCTGCTGCGGCTCTTGACTCCATGCAGATGAGTGAGATAGTAGGTTGTATTGCGGGTGATGATACAATTATGGCTGCCATAAGAAGTGTAGATGATACAGTGGTTGTCATGGAAAGAATAAGAAAACTTGTTTATAAGAATGAATAAGTATAACGATGTATCAGGGTAGTATCTAAAAAGGAGAATTATGCTGATAGAATTACATATAAAAAATCTTGCATTAATAAAAAAAGCGGATATTTACTTTAAAGAGGGACTTAGTGTACTTAGCGGTGAGACAGGTGCGGGAAAATCTATTTTGATAGATTCAATAAATCTTGCCTTGGGTGCAAAGACGAGTAAAGACATTATAAGAACAGGTGAAAATGAAGGTATTGTAGAACTTATTTTCACATTGGATGAGAAGCGAAAAGAAAAACTGAAAACATTGGATATATCTTTTGAAGACGATTTACTGATAATAACCAGGAAAATAAGCTCCACAAGAAGTGTGTGCAGAATCAATGATGAAACCGTAACTCTTGCCAAGTTAAGAGAGATTACAGACACATTGATTGATATTCACGGACAGCATGAACATCAATCACTTCTAAGTGCAGGTAACAATCTGATACTGTTGGATTCTTTTTGTCCTGAAAAGCTTATGGAGATAAAGAAGAATTTATCAAAAAATTACGGTGAGTTAAAAAAGATAAATCAAAGAATTCAGGAAGGAATAGATGAAAGGCTCAGGAAAAGAGAAATCGATATACTTGATTTTGAAATCTCCGAAATAAAAAAAGCAAATATAAAGCCTAATGAAGAAGAGGAACTTGAGCAGGTATTTAAAAAGGGAAAGAGTATATCAAAGATAAATGATGTGCTTTCAGATTTGCTTGAAGAGCTTGAAAACGAAGATATAGGAAGCAATATCAAGTCGGTTTCAGAGATTGCCGTATTGGACGACAATCTGGACATTGTATTGTCAAATTTAAATACAATTGAAGATTTGATAGCCGAAACAATGCATTATACAAGCAGATATCTCGATAATCTTGAATATGACGAGGAAGAACATGACAGGGTTATAGAGAGACTGGATACAATAAGACATATAAAATCAAAGTATTCAAGTGATTATAATAAAATCAAAGAGCTCTTAAAAGAAAAAGAAAAGAGACTTGAATTTTTAAAAGACTTTGAGGATGAAGTACTTGTACTGAAGGAAAATGCGATAAAACTTGAAGAGAGTATTATAAAAGACTGTACCAAAATCAGCGAAATAAGAAAAGATGTTGCGGTTACATTGGCCAAAAGAATAAAGGAAGAACTTGAAGATTTAAACTTCCTCGGAGTGGAATTTGAAATCAAATTTACAAAGAGAGAGAAGATTTCAAGAGACGGATTTGATGCGGTGGAATTTTTGATAAGTACAAATCCGGGGCAACCTCTAAAACCTTTACATATGGTTGCAAGCGGCGGTGAGCTGTCCAGAATAATGCTTGCATTAAAGACTGTTTTTGCAAATAATGATGATATACAGACTTTGATATTTGATGAGATAGATACGGGAATAAGCGGAAACACCGCTGTAAAAGTCGGTGAAAAACTTAGCCATATATCAAAAACTCATCAGGTACTTTGTATTTCACATTTGCCGCAGATAGCTGTAATGGCGGATCAAAATTTATTTATATCAAAGTCTACAGACGGAAAGTCTACACAAACGAATATTGATTTACTGGATAAGGATGGTAAAATAAAAGAGATAGCCAGATTGATCGGCGGAAATAATTTGACTGAAGTTGTACTTAAAACCGCAAGGGAAATGATACAGGAAGCGGACTCAAGGAAATAAGGAGGGAACACATATGAAGAAGATATTATTTGTTGCATCGGAAGCGGTACCGTTTATTAAAACAGGCGGTTTGGCGGATGTGGTCGGCTCTTTACCGAAGTATTTGGATAAGAGATATTTTGATGCCAGAGTTATTTTGCCGAAGTATATGTGTATGAAGGAAGAAATAAGAAACTCTCTGGAATATATAGGTGATTTCTATATTGATTATGCCGGCTCAAGTAAGTATGTCGGAGTGTTAAAGAAGGAAGTTGAAGGAGTAACATTTTATTTTATAGATAATGAAGAGTACTTCGGAGGTCCAAAGCCTTATGGAGACTGGCTTTATGATATTGAAAAGTTTATTTTCTTCTCACAGGCCGCTCTATGTGCACTGCCTTTTGTAGACTTCAGACCGGATCTTATTCACTGTCATGACTGGCAGACCGGATTGGTTCCCGTATATTTGAAGGACAGATTTGCAGGCGGAGATTTCTTTAGAGGAATAAAGTCCGTATTTACAATACATAATCTTAAATTCCAGGGTACTTGGGATGTTAAGACAATACAGTATTTTTCAGGCTTAAGTGATTATTATTTCACACCTGATAAGTTGGAGGCTTTTAAGGATGCCAACCTCTTAAAGGGTGGACTTGTATATGCTGATGCTATAACAACAGTATCAAAGACATATGCAAATGAAATTCAAAATCCTTTCTACGGTGAAGGATTGGACGGGCTTTTAAGAGCCAGACAAAATGATCTGAGAGGTATTGTAAACGGTATTGATTATAATGAGTTTGACCCTGAAACAGACAAGCTTATTTATAAAAATTATAACAGCAAGAACTTCAGAAAAGAAAAAATTAAAAATAAGAGAGCTTTGCAAAAGGAGCTTGGACTGCCTGTAGATGACAATAAGTTTATGCTTGCGGTTATTTCAAGACTTACGGATCAAAAGGGATTTGATTTGGTGGAATATATGATGGATCAAATCTGTGAGGAGAATGTACAGCTTGTGGTACTGGGAACCGGAGATGACAGATATGAAAACATGTTCAGACATTATGCATGGAAGTATCCGGACAGAGTGTCTGCAAATATCTATTACTCCGAGGAGATGTCACATAAGATATATGCAGCTGCGGACGCCTTCCTTATGCCTTCATTGTTTGAACCGTGCGGTCTCAGCCAGCTGATGTCTTTAAGATACGGAACTCTTCCTATAGTTCGTGAGACAGGCGGACTTTGTGATACCGTAGAGAGCTACAATGAATTTGAGTCAAAGGGTACAGGTTTCTCATTTGCAAACTATAATGCACATGAGATGCTTGACAGAATAAATTTTGCAAAGCATATTTATTATGATAAAAAAAGAGAATGGAATAAGATGATTGACAGAGCGATGGCTGTGGACTTCTCATGGAAGCAGTCTGCACTTGAGTATCAGGCTCTGTATGATTGGTTAATAGGATGAAAGAATATTTAAATAATATAGAGTATATGGAATGTGTTAAAGATATACTTAACAGCGAAATTTTTCAAAAACTTGACGGCTTTGTTCAGCATGGATGTACATCCACAATGGAGCACAGTATAGACGTTTCATATACAACATATTTAGTGTGCAAAAAACTTGGTTTAAATTATAAATCTGCTGCAAGAGCGGCGCTTTTACATGATTTTTACCTTTATGACTGGCATAGACCGACAAAGGAAACGGGAGCATTTTTACATGGCTTTACACATCCTTATAAAGCGGCAAAAAATGCCAAAAAGTATTTTAATATAACAAATAAGGAAGCAAGTATGATTAAAACTCATATGTTTCCTTTAACACCGATTCCTCCTCTTTCAAGGGAGGGATGGGTGCTTACAATGGCTGACAAGTCAACTTCTGTAAATGAAATAATTGCAAATATGAAAAATGTTCACAGAGCAGGGGAGGGGACTGTATGAGTATTTTAGATGATATTGTTTCAAATCAGGTGCTCATCAGTGCGGCTCTTGGATGGCTGGTCGCTCAGCTTTTAAAGACAATGATTGATATATGGTATAATAAATCATTTTCACCGGACAGACTCTGGGGAAGCGGCGGAATGCCAAGTTCACATTCGGCTACGGTATGTGCTCTGGCAACCTCAAGTGCATTAAAACACGGGTTTGCAGGCTTTGAGTTTGCCGTTACATTTATTTTTGCTTTGGTTGTTATGTATGATGCAATGGGAGTAAGAAGAGAGACGGGAAAGCAGGCAAAACTTCTTAATATGATTCTGGAAAATAATATTTTTGAAGATAATTTTGAACATTTTGAAGAGAGATTGAAAGAATTCGTAGGACATACTCCGCTTCAGGTATTTATGGGTGCGATTTTAGGTATTGTTATAGCATTTGTAATTGGAGGAATATATTAATGATAAAACTTATTGCCTCGGATGTGGACGGAACTTTGGTAAGTGACGGCGGCGGCAAGCTTGACAAAAGAATAGTTGATATGATAAAGGCTGTTCATGACAAAGGAATTCATTTTGCCGTTGCCTCCGGAAGGCAGTGGGTGAGTATAGAAAATGTCTTTGAAGAAGTAAAGGACAAGATATTTTATATATCAGATAACGGAGCTTATATCGGTGTAAACGGTAGAAGTCTGTTTGTAAATAAAATGGATGATAAGATTTCAAAGGAATTGATTCTTGATTTAAGAAAAAACAAGGATTTGATTGCGGTGGTTGCCGATGAATCATCATACTATATTGAGGAAAACAATGAATTTCTTATAGACTGGATAAGAGGAGGATACAGGGGCAGAATAGAACTTGTAGACGACCTTACCAAGGTGGAAAATATAATAAAAATTTCCGCATATTCGGAGAATTTATACGGTAAGGCCGATGATATTATAGAAAAATATTCGGATAAACTTTTGGTAAATTATGCAGGTGAGATGTGGCTTGACTGTACCGCAAAGGGAGTGAGCAAGGGAAATGCTCTAAAGAAGCTTCAGGAAGCTTTTGATATAAAGGAAAACGAGACAATGGTTTTCGGTGATCAGGCCAATGATGTTGAAATGTTTAAGGTGGCTTACTATTCATTTGCAGTAGAAAATGCGGCTCCTGTAGCAAAGGAAGCGGCAAGATTTATGGCAGACAGCAATGAAAACCTTGGAGTTTTGAAGATATTAAACTATCTGCTTTAGGAGACGGAATTGAAGAGAAAATTTTTAGTCGGATTCATAACGGCTCTTTTTATTTCAGGTTGTGGAATAAAAACGTCCGGCATAAGTGAAAATATAACGATAAATTTATCAGAAAACAAACTTGGATATAATTACAGTCAGATGCTTATTCCCGCATTGTCGGAGAGTCAAATTATGACCGATACATATACAGATGCAATATGGGACAGCTATGTTGACAAGGACACAAAATTTACATTCAGAGATAATTTTTATAATGATTTAAAAAATTATTATAAAGAACTTGTTGTACTTAAAAGAATTGCGGAAAACGAAAATATTACATTATCGGAGCAGGATAAAACAAAAGCATTAAAGCTTTCAAAGATATTTTACGATGAAAATGTAGCAAACAGTGAAAGTTTTCCGGGGCTTACACAGGAAGACTGTGATACGGTTTTCATGGATTATGTCCTGGTGGATAAAACAAAAAAAGAATTGATTGAAAAGAATGTAAAAGAAGTCAGTGAAAGTGAAGCCAGAATAATGGATTTTCATGTGATTGAGGTTTCTGATTTTGAACTTGCAAATACTCTTTTAGACAGATTAAATAATGGAGAGAATTGTGTGAAGCTGGCAACTCAATTCTCTGAAAGCGACAGTATTTCAAGAAGCATAGCGATAAATAACGAAACTGATGATGTAAAGAACACTTTGGGAGTAATGGAAGACGGAAGTGTAAGCCCCATAGTTACAAACAAGGGTAAATATGTGCTTTATAAATGTGTAAAGAGCTATAATGCGGAAGCCACAAAAAAGAATAAGCAAAGAATAAAAGAGGAAAGAGAATCGGCATATCTGTTGAATTTATATAATGAGTTTGTAAAAGAAAATCCTATAGATATAAACGAAAGCGAGTTCGATAAGGTTTGCAAAAATTCAGGGTCTCATCTTTCGGGAAGAGATTTCTTTACACTTTGGTCGGAGGAAGCAAATGCAGGTCTTTGAGATTTTAGAAGTTAAGGAATTTACAAAATTACTCTTTATGACAGATATATTCGATAAATTCACTGTTGTGGAAGCCGAGTTTCATACATTTGTAAAATATGATATCAACTGTAAGCTTAATAAGCCTTATTTTGACGAAGAAGAAAACAGAGATTTTTGTACCTGGGGTGAGATAAGGCCTATTTGCTTTGGAATAATAAAGGGAAAGAGAAGACCTACTTTTTTCAAGCTGATTTTTAAGTTTTCAGAAGAATTTAAAAGAGGTTGGATTAAAAGCAATACAACAAAAGATATAGATGGGGATTTGTATTTGAATATAAGATATTCAAATAAAGAAATGAATTTAATATCTTCATTTTCACCGAAAACTTTTTTACCTGACAGAAAAATTTCAGATGCATTTGATTTATATGTAAAAAATATGTTTATAAGAATAAATATTACAATGGAAGAAACGGGAGAATAAAGTGAAAGATAAGAGCATTCTTGAGATGTATCTGGAGGATATGAAGGAAATAAAACCTCTTGAAGAATCGGAACTTGATACATTAAAAAAAGCACTCTTAAGTGGGGATAACAGTGCAAAAAACAGGATTATCGAAGGTCATATGATGTATGCTACAGAGCTTATACAACCCTTTGTAGGTTGCGGTCAGGAAATAACGGATTTGATAAGTGAGAGTCATCTGGCGCTTACAATGGCTGTGGCTGAGTATAAATCGGGAGATTTAAAAGCTCAGATAAGAACAGCTGTGGAAAAAAGACTCAATGAGATAATTGATGAGGAAACAAAGGTAAAGAATGCTTCAAATATGCTGGCTGAGAGATTGAACGATCTTATGGAAGCATCAAGGATTTTGGCACAGGAGTATGGCAGAGAAGCAAGCGTAGAGGAACTTTCAGACAGACTTATGGTTCCGAAAGATGAAGTGGAAGAACTTTTAAAAATAAGTTTGAACGCAATGGATCCGGAAAATAATATTTAGAATATGGAGAAGCTTATGGAAGAGAGAAAAAATTTGATTGTAGGTCAGTCTGGAGGGCCTACAGCGGCTATTAATGCATCTTTGGCGGGAGTGTATTGCGGAGCAAAGCATTTCGGATTTGAAAAGGTGTATGGAATGAGATTCGGAATCGAGGGATTCTTAAATGAAAAAATAGTAGACCTTGATGAAACACTTAATTCAGAGCTTAATATTGAACTGTTAAAAAGAACACCGAGTTCATATCTGGGTTCTTGCAGATACAAACTGCCAAAGCCCGAAGCAGGCAATGAAGTTTATCAAAAAGCATTTGAACTGCTTGAAAAGTACAGTATTGATGTTTTTATCTATATAGGCGGAAACGATTCTATGGATACAATACTGAAAATGTCGGAGTATGCAAAAATAATAGGAAGTCCGATAAAGTTTGTCGGAGTTCCGAAGACTATTGATAATGATTTACCTGTTACAGATCATACACCGGGATACGGAAGTGCGGCAAAGTATATAGCTACATGTATTTCGGAAGTTGTAAGAGACTCAAATGTATATGATTTAAAGAGTGTGACATTTGTTGAGATAATGGGAAGAAATGCAGGTTGGCTTACAGCAGCTGCAGCCCTGGCTAAGAACAGTTTCAATGACGGAGCGGATTTCATTCTCTTACCTGAAATAGGTTTAAATTTAAAAGAATTTATAAATATACTCGGAAACAGACTCAATGAAAAGAACAATATTGTTGTGGCGGTATCCGAGGGTATAAAAGATCAAAACGGAAATTATATAAGCGAGGATGAGGGAAATGTGGATGCATTCGGACATAAGATGCTTTCAGGAACTGCAGCTTACCTTGCTAAAAAAATAAAAAATGAACTTGGCGTAAAAACAAGAGCCGTGGAAATAAATACATTGCAAAGAGCGGCGGCTCATCTTCAAAGTAAAACCGATATAGATGAGGCTTTCAATATCGGATTTTTGTGTGTAAAGGCCGGAATTGAAGGTGAAACCGGAGTTATGATGTATTTTGACAGGGTAAATGACGCCCCATATTTGTCTATTGTAAGAAAATGTGATATAAATTTAGTTGCAAACATAGAAAAAGAAATCCCTAGAGGCTGGATAAGCGAGGATGGATTTGGAGTAAATGAAAAATTCATTGAATATGCGAAACCGCTTATTACGGGTGAGCTTTCAAATATTGTTTGCGAAGGAATACAAAGTCATATAATTAGTCTTAAGTAGTGGTTTCCGAGGAGGAAAAAAGATGGGCGTTAGAAGGATTTATGTAGAAAAGAAGCCGGATTTTGCTATCAGAGCAAAGGAACTTTCGGGTGAGCTTAGGAGCTATTTGGGCTTGAAAAACCTTGATAATGTCAGGGTTTTGGTCAGATACGATATTGAAAACATATCGGATGAAGACTATAAAAAAAGCCTGGGTACTATATTTTGTGAGCCGCCGCTGGATATCTGCTTTGAGAGTAAGTTTTCACATCTTGAAAGTGATTTTTACTTTACTGTAGAGTATTTGCCGGGACAGTTTGATCAAAGGGCTGACTCCGCCATACAATGTGTGAAGCTGCTGGGAAGTGAAGATGATATAAATATCCGCTCCGCAACAACTTATATTTTCTCAGGGCGGTTTAGTGAAGCCGACAAGGAGAGGATAAGAGATTACTGTATAAATCCTGTAGACTCAAGGATTGCCGATGAGTCTATACCCGAAACTTTAAAAAAAGACTTTGAAATGCCTAAGGATGTAGAGTCTATAGAAGGCTTTATAACTATGGATGAAAAAGCCTTGAAAGATTGTTATGAGAGTCTTTCCTTGGCTATGACATTTGATGACTTTAAATTTATACAAGATTATTTAAAAAATGATGAAAACAGAAATCCCTCTGTCACTGAGATAAGAGTATTGGATACATATTGGTCAGACCACTGTAGACATACCACTTTTTCAACTCAGCTAAAAGACGTAAGCTTTGAGGAGGGATTTTTTGGCGTTCCCGCAAAAGAATCATATGAAAGATATTTAAATGACAGAAAGGTACTTTATAAGGACAAAAAAGATAAAAAAATCTGTCTGATGGATATTGCACTTTTGGCTATGAAGAAGCTTAAGGCCGACAATATTCTTACCGATGTGGAGGAAAGTGATGAGATAAACGCCTGTTCAATCGTTGTACCTATTTTAGTAGACGGTAAAAAGGAGGAGTGGCTTATCAATTTTAAGAATGAAACTCATAACCACCCTACGGAAATAGAGCCTTTCGGTGGGGCGGCAACCTGCCTTGGAGGTGCTATAAGAGATCCTCTCTCAGGGAGAACTTATGTGTATCAGGCCATGAGAATTACAGGTGCCGCAGATCCTACATTGCCTATTGAAAAGACAATGCATGGCAAACTTCCTCAAAGAAAGATAGTGACAGGAGCCGCACACGGATATTCATCATATGGCAATCAGATAGGTCTGGCTACCGGCTATGTAAAAGAAATTTATCATCCTAACTACGTCGCAAAGAGAATGGAAATCGGAGCGGTAATGGGAGCCGCAAAGAGAGCAAATGTTATCAGAAAAACTTCAGACCCCGGTGATATTATAGTACTTCTGGGAGGCAGAACAGGAAGAGACGGCATAGGAGGTGCTACAGGTTCAAGCAAAGTTCACAAGACCGATTCCATAATGACTGCAGGTGCGGAGGTACAAAAGGGTAATGCACCTACCGAAAGAAAGATACAAAGGCTTTTTAAAAGACCTGAGGTGACAATACTTATAAAGAAATGCAACGACTTCGGTGCAGGTGGAGTGTCTGTGGCAATAGGAGAACTTGCAGACGGACTTATTATCGATCTTGATAAAGTGCCTAAAAAATATGCGGGACTTGACGGCACGGAGCTTGCAATCTCGGAATCACAGGAGAGAATGGCTGTGGTACTTGCACCTGAATCGGTAGAAGAATTTTGCAAATATGCAGAGGAAGAAAATCTTGAGACAAGTATTGTAGCAAAGGTTTTGGAAGAAAAAAGGCTGCAAATGACATGGAGAGGCAAAACTATAGTCGATTTATCAAGGGCATTTCTTGATACAAACGGTGCCACCTCCACAACAGATGTTTATGTGAAAGCGCCAAATGAAGCAGAAAATCCTTTTGAATACAACAAAACAGAAAAAAACATAGAAAAAAGATGGCTGAAAACAGTTTCCGACTTGAATGTGGCTTCACAAAAGGGACTTGTGGAGATGTTTGACTCAAGTATAGGAGGAAAAAGTGTACTCATGCCATACGGCGGAAAATATCAGCTTTCAGAGACTCAAAGTATGGTAGCCAAGCTGCCGCTTTTGGATGAAGAAAGTGATGCGGTTACCATTATGAGCTATGGATTTGATCCGTATCTGTCAAGCTGGAGTCCATATCATGGGGCAATGTATGCTATAGTCAGCTCTTTAAGTAAAATTGTAGCCGCAGGCGGAGATTATAAAAAGGTACATTTTACTTTCCAGGAATACTTTAGAAGAATGACTGAGAGCTCGACTTGGGGAGAGCCGCTGTCGGCACTTCTTGGAGCTTATGAAGCACAGATGAAGCTTGGGCTTGCATCCATAGGAGGCAAGGACTCAATGTCGGGTTCATTTAATGATATAAATGTACCTCCTACCTTGGTTTCTTTTGCAGTGGCGGTAGGTGATAATAAAAATATTATATCTACAGAGCTGAAAAAAGCCGGGAATAAGCTCTACTTCGTAAAATTAAAGAGAGATAAATATAATCTTCCCGATTTTGAATATTTAAAGAGAATATACAGTGATATTCAAACAGAGATAACAAATAAAAAAATAGTAAGTGCATTTGTTTTGGAGAGAAACGGAATAGCGGAGGCTGTTTCAAAGATGTGCTTTGGAAATATGTTAGGTGTAAGCCTTAAAGCGGATGAAGAGACTTTATTTGCTCCGGAGTTTGGAGGCTTTTTGCTGGAATCCGAGTCGGAACTTCATTTTGAAGGAGCAATTTATCTTGGAGAGGTAATTAGAGAGCCGAAGATCATAGTAAATGCGGAAGAGATTTCACTTGATAAGATATTAAAAAACTGGAAAAAACCGCTTGAGAGTGTATTCCCGTCAGTGGAAGAGCCTTTAAATAAAGAGGTACTTGAAGATAAAATATATAGGGCTGAGAGCATTTATATTGCAAAAGAAAAAAATGCAAATCCTAAAGTGTTTATTCCGGTTATGCCGGGAACCAACTGCGAGTATGATTCAATAAGAGCATTTAGAAGAGCCGGTGCAAGTGTGGAGGCATTTGTATTTAGAAACAGTTCGCCTTTGGCTATAAAGGAATCTGTAGAGCAATATAAAAATGAAATAAGAAATTCACAGATAATAATGTTCCCGGGAGGATTTTCTGCGGGTGATGAGCCTGACGGTTCCGCAAAGTTTTTTGCAACAGTGTTCAGAAATGAAATTTTGAAAAAAGAGATCGAAGATTTGCTGAGCAGGGACGGTCTGATACTTGGAATATGCAACGGATTCCAGACACTTATAAAGCTTGGACTTTTGCCTGACGGAAATATAAAAGAACAGGAAGAGCTTTCAGCAACTTTGGCTACAAATACTATCGGCAGACATATTTCAAAAATGGCATATCTTAAGACGGTAAGTAATAAATCACCATGGCTTATGAATGCAAAACTCGGAGATGTGTATGCAAATCCGGTTTCACATGGAGAGGGAAGATTTGTAGCTACGAAAGAAAAAATAGATGAGTTGTTTAAAAACGGTCAGGTAGCTACAAGATATGTGGATTTAAACGGAAATCCTACCATGTGCGGTGAGTACAATCCGAACGGTTCTTATGCGGCCATAGAGGGAATTACAAGCTCTGACGGAAGGATTTTCGGTAAGATGGCACACTCAGAGAGAAGAGAAAACGGTGTCGCTATAAATGTTTTTGAAAAACAGGACTTGCAAATCTTTGAATCTGGTGTAAAATATTTCAGATAAATCAGATAAAAAGGTTTGGAGAAGATAATGATAAAAGTAGTAAAATTTGGAGGCAGCTCACTGGCCAGTGCACATCAATTTAAAAAAGTGGGAGATATCATAAAGGCTGATAAATCAAGAAGATTTGTTGTTCCATCCGCACCGGGAAAAAGAAATTCCAAGGATGAGAAGGTAACAGACCTTTTATATGAGACATATGATGCGGCTGTAGAAGGCGGTTCATACAAAAAGAAATTTGAAAAAATAAAAGCAAGATATGAGGAAATTATAGACGGACTTTCACTTGATTTAAATCTTGATCATGAGTTCGCAAAAATAGAAGAACAGTTTTTAATTAAAGCCGGAAGAGAGTACGCCGCTTCAAGAGGTGAGTATTTAAACGGTATTATAATGGCAAAATATCTTGGAGTTGAGTTTATAGATCCTGCAGAGATGATTTTCTTCTTTGAAGACGGTACATTTGATGCGGAGGCTACAAACAAGGAAGTTTCCGAGAGACTTGAGAAAGTTCAAAGAGCGGTAATCCCCGGATTTTACGGTAGTGATCATTCGGGAAAAATCAGAACATTTTCAAGAGGCGGTTCAGATATAACAGGCTCTATAATTGCAAGAGGTATAAAGGCCGATTTGTATGAGAACTGGACAGATGTATCAGGCTTTTTGGTGGCAGACCCAAGAATTATACCAAATCCTGAGACCATAGAGTCGATAACATATAAGGAGCTTAGAGAGCTTGCATATATGGGTGCTTCAGTACTTCATGAGGATGCAATCTTCCCTGTAAGAAAAGAGGGTATTCCTATTAATATCAGAAATACCAACAAGCCGGAAGATAAGGGTACAATGATAGTAGAGAGTACTTGCAAGAGTTCCAAATTTACTATCACAGGTATTGCCGGAAAGAAGGGATTTTGTGCTATAAATGTCGATAAGGCAATGATGAACTCTGAGGTAGGTTTCTGCGCAAGAGTATTGGATGTTTTTGCACAGAACAATATCTCTATAGAGCATATGCCTTCAGGTATTGACACTATGACCGTACTTGTACATCAGTCCGAGTTTGAAGAGCATGAGCAGCAGATAGTTTCAGGTATACACAGAGCCGTAGGACCTGATACTGTAGAGATGGAGTCGGGACTTGCACTTATAGCTGTGGTTGGCAGAGGAATGAAGGCAAACAGAGGTACTGCAGGAAGAATATTTGCGGCACTTGCACATGCCAGAGTCAATGTAAAGATGATAGATCAGGGTTCATCAGAGCTTAATATCATTGTAGGCGTTAAAGAAAATGACTTTGAAACAACTATAAAGGCTATATATGATATGTTTGTAAAATCGGTATCTTAAAATGGCAAAGGTAATAATAATAGGCGGAGGTGCGGCAGGAATGATAGCAGCATACTCCGCTGCTTTAACATCAAAGCAGGTAATACTGCTGGAGAAAAATGAAAAACTCGGTAAAAAGATATTTATTACAGGCAAGGGCA
Source organism: Lachnoanaerobaculum sp. OBRC5-5 (assembly GCF_000296385.1). Taxonomy (GTDB): domain Bacteria; phylum Bacillota; class Clostridia; order Lachnospirales; family Lachnospiraceae; genus Lachnoanaerobaculum. The sequence goes on along the minus strand of NZ_JH815185.1, from coordinate 1,173,488 downwards.
GATGTAATCTTACAAATGCCTCAGACATGAATACGGTGATGGAAAATGTTGTAAGTAATAAAAGATTTTTATTCAGTGCGTTTAAAAACTTCACAAATGAAGATATTATGAATCTTGTAGAGAACAACGGTACAAAGCTTAAGATTGAAAGAGGAAACAGAGTATTTCCTGTCAGCGACCATTCCTCGGATATAATAAAGTCACTTGAAAATGCAATAAGAGATTTGCATGTGGATATAAGACTTAACACCAAGGTGGACGAGCTTATAATAGAAAATGACAGATGTATCGGTGTGGCAATCGAAAAAAATAAAATCATGGCGGATGCCGTAATAGTTGCTACAGGCGGAATATCATATCAGGCTACAGGTTCCGACGGTGACGGCTACAGATTTGCCAAAGAGGCAGGCTTAAGTGTAAGTAAGCTCTATCCTTCTTTAGTACCTTTTAACATTGAGGGCGAGAGAATAAAGGCATTACAGGGGCTTTCTTTAAAGAATATCCATGCTTATATCTACAATGACAAAAAGCTTGTATATGATGAATTCGGTGAAATGCTTTTCACACATTTCGGAGTGAGCGGACCTGTAATAATATCCGCATCTGCAGTTATCGGAAACAAAAATATAAAAGGCTACAGACTAAGCATTGATTTAAAGCCGGCTCTGGATGATGAAAAGCTTGATGAAAGAATTCTACGAGATTTTGCGGAGCAAAAAAATAAAAGTTTGAAGAACTCTTTAAATAAACTCTTTCCTGCAAAGCTGATAGATGAGGTTATTTATCAAAGTAAACTTGATCCCGATAAGAAGGTGAACCTACTTACAAAAGAGGAAAGACACAGTCTTGTTCATGCTACAAAAAATCTGGAATATGTGATAAGCTCTACAAGAGGCTTTAATGAAGCTATAATAACAAAGGGCGGAGTTGAAGTTTCACAAATAAATCCGAAGACTATGGAATCAAAGAAAATAAAGGGCTTGTTCTTTGCAGGTGAGGTGCTTGATTTGGATGCATTTACAGGCGGTTATAATCTACAGATAGCATGGTCAACAGGATATGCGGCAGGAGAAGGAGCAGGAAATGAACAGTATAGCGATTGACGGACCTGCGGGAGCGGGTAAATCGAGTATAGCAAAGGCCTTAAGTAAAAGACTCGGATATATTTATATAGACACAGGTGCAATGTACAGAGCTGTGGCGCTTTTCTTTTTGGAGAATAATGTGGCGGACGGTACGGACAGCAGAATCGAATCTTTGTTGGACAAGCTTGAGATAAGCATAAAGTACGAAGACGGTGCACAGAAAGTTATCCTAAACGGAGAAGATGTCACAGGTAAGTTACGACTTGAAGAGATAGGAAAACTGGCAAGTAAATTCAGTGCAATAGGCAGTGTGAGAGAAAAGCTGGTGGCACTTCAAAGAAAACTTGCACAAAAAGAAAATGTGGTGATGGACGGCAGAGATATAGGTACCGTAGTACTTCCAAATGCCGATTTAAAGATTTATTTAAGTGCAAGTTCAAAAGTCAGAGCTAAAAGAAGATATCTGGAACTTTTAGAAAAGGGACAGACTGATTTGGATATAAATGATATAGAGGATGAGATAATAAAAAGGGATGAAGCCGATATGAACAGAGAGATTTCACCTTTAAAGCAGGCTGATGATGCCTATTATCTGGATTCATCCGATATGACACTTGAAGAGGTGGTATCAAAGATACTGTCGATGGTAAAAGAGGAAAGATGAAAGTCGAATTAGCAAAAAGTGCCGGTTTTTGCTTCGGAGTTGAAAAAGCGGTAAACACCGTATATGAAGAAGCCAAAAAAGGCAATGATATAGTCTATACTCTGGGACCCATAATTCACAATGAGGAAGTTGTGAAGGATATGAAAAAAAGAGGTGTGGAGGCCGTGAAGATAGAAGATTTGGCTTCACTGCCTAAAGGCACTGTAATCATACGCTCACATGGGGTAAGCAGAGAGATATTTAATTTTGTAAAAAGAAGCGGACATAGAGTGGTGGATGCCACCTGTCCTTTTGTTAAAAAAATTCATGCCATAGTTTCCGTACAAAGCGGTAAAGGAAAAACTGTGGTAATAATCGGAAATCCCGAGCATCCCGAAGTGATGGGAATAAGAGGCTGGGGAGATGAAAATACCTATGCGGTTGAAAACATCGAACAATTTATAAATTTAGAATTAAAAAAAGATAAAGAAATAATAATTGTGGCTCAAACGACATTTAATCATAAAAAATTTCAAGAAATCATTGATAAAATATCGCTTTTGGGTTATGATGTAAGATGTTTTAATACGATTTGCAATGCAACACAGGAAAGACAAGCTGAGGCAAAAAATATAGCATCAAATGTGGATGCCATGATAGTTATCGGAGACAAAAAAAGCTCCAATACAGGCAAGCTTGTGGAAATATGTCAGGAAGAATGTAAGAATACAGTTTTTATTCAAACTCTTGAAGACCTAGATTATGATGCTTTACTTTCTGTGGATAGTGTAGGTATTACAGCAGGGGCGTCAACCCCAAAACATATCATTGAGGAGGTTCAAAATATTGTCAGATCTAAGTTTTGAACAAATGTTAGATGAGTCATTCAAGACTCTACACACGGGAGAAGTTGTCAACGGTAAGGTAATTGATGTTAAGGAAGATCAGATCATTCTTAATGTCGGATTTAAGTCAGATGGTATCATCACAAGAAGTGAATATAGTAATGACAACGGTTTAGATTTAAGAACAGTTGTAAATGTCGGTGATGACATGGAAGCAAAAGTCTTAAAGATAAACGACGGAGAAGGTCAGGTTCTCCTCTCATACAAGAGATTGGCTCAAGATAGAGGTAATAAGAAGCTTGAGGATGCTTTCAACAACCATGAGGTTCTTACAGGAAAAGTTGTACAGGTAGTTGAGGGTGGTCTCAGTGTAGTGGTAGAGGATGCAAGAGTATTTATACCTGCATCACTTGTATCAGATACATTTGAAAGAGATTTATCTAAATATAAGGATACAGAGATTGAGTTCGTTATCACAGAGTTCAATCCTAAGAGAAGAAGAATCATCGGTGACAGAAAGCAGCTTCTTGTAGCTAAGAAGGAAGAGCAGAAGAAGGCTTTATTTGAGAAGATAACACCGGGTGATGTAATTGAAGGTACAGTAAAGAATGTTACAGATTTCGGAGCATTTGTTGACCTTGGTGGTGCAGACGGTCTTTTACATATCTCAGAGATGAGCTGGGGTAGAGTAGAGAATCCAAAGAAGGTATTTAAGTCAGGTGATACCGTTACAGCCTTCATTAAGGATATCTCAGGTGAGAAGATCGCACTTTCAATGAAGTTCCCTGATCAGAATCCATGGCTTGACGCTGAAGAGAAGTTCGCACGTGGTAATGTTGTTAAGGGTAAAGTTGCAAGAATGACAGATTTCGGAGCATTCGTTGAGATTTCAAACGGTGTTGATGCATTGTTGCATGTATCTCAGATTTCACATGACCATGTTGAAAAACCTTCAGATGTACTTAAGGTAGGAGATGAGGTTGAGGCTGTTATCGTTGAGTTCAATGAGGCAGACAAGAAGATCTCATTAAGTATCAAGGCTTTGACACAGGCAAATGAAGAGCTTGAGAAAGAGAACGCAAGAACTTCAGAGTCTGTTGAAGAATAATAAATACTTTAGTTTATACAAGGTCGTAGGTGTTTTCATCTGCGACCTTTTTAACGGAAAAATAAGGAGATGTATGAAGAGAAATTATAAAAATGTAGTATTTTGGTGCATTGTGGTTGCACTTTTATACCTTAGCTATGAGTGGCTAAGTGATGTTATATTCAGAGGATTTAATTATCTGGATGTAAAATATATGATAGTACCTGATGCGCTTTTACCGAGCATAAATGCTTTTGTAGATACATTGATATCGGTGGTACTTATTGTTATCTATCTGATATTGGCTATATTTATAGTTAAGAAGCATGAAAAAGGAATCAAGCTCGGATTTGTAAAAGGGTTTATTTTCTGTATCGTAATGGGATTTGCATTCTATGGTATAGCAGGCCTTTGGTTTGAAATAGTTGACAGATTTTTGGTATCAATACCTTTTATAGCAAAGAATGTGGAGTATTTTTCAGGAGTATATGATGATTTGGAGTCGGGAGCATATATCTGGTCATTGCTTTCAATATCAATTATAGGACCTATAGTTGAAGAGATACTTTTCAGATTGCTTATTTTCAACTCACTTGAGAGAATAACAAAGAGTCCGTGGTTTGCAATAATTGTATCCGGAGTATTATTCGGTATCTGGCATATGATCTTTGTTCAGAGCGTATATACGGCGATAATGGGCTGTATTATGGGGCTTATTTACTACAAGACGAGAAATATTTTTTACACAATTTTTATACATATGGTAAACAATACAATCGGAAATCTGCCTCCGGCTCTTAATACCGATTTGGTAAATACGGCTATAAATCGTATATCATATGCAATGGTTATTCCGGCTGTTATTTTGCTTGTTATTTTCTGCTTAAAGAAACCTGAAAGCAGGGAAACCGAAACCGAAACATATACATACGGATTATAAAAGATATGAATATAACTGTTTTTTCATTTACAAAAAATGGTAAAGATATAAATATCAGATTGATGGATATATTGAAGAATAACAATGTTTCATCATATACAATGTCAAAGTATATTTCAGACAGTAGAATGAAAGCCTTTACGGACTTGAAAGAAACCGTAAAGAGGCATTTCAGTGATGATGCAATTATTTTTGTCGGAGCTACAGGGATTGCGATAAGAAGCATTGCACCATATGTAAAAGATAAATTTAGCGATCCTGCGGTGCTGGTTATAGATGAGCTTGGAAGATATGTGATATCTCTGCTCTCAGGACATGTGGGTGGTGCCAATGAGTTGGCGGAATATATAGGAGGGGCACTTGGTGCCACTCCTATTATTACTACAGCCACCGATATAAACGACACATTTGCGGTGGATGTATTTGCAAAAAAGCATAATTTAATAATCTCATCCAGAAAACTTGCAAAGGATGTGAGTGCCGCATTGCTTGATAAAAAGTCGGTGGATATTGACAGTGATATTGATAGCATAAATGTGGAAGATATCAAAAAGAAATTGAATCCTTTAAATGCGGACTGTGAGTTAAAGGTAAGGATTACCGACAGAACTTATGATGACAATGTACTGACTCTTATACCCAAGGATATATATCTTGGTGTAGGATGTAAAAAAAATACGGATACACAAAAAATGTGGGATTTTGTAAATGAAGTAATGAAAGAAGAAGGAATTGATATAAGAGCAGTGAAGGCGGTAGGCAGCATTGATATAAAGAAAGATGAAAATGCAATCAAAGAACTTAGCAAAAGACTCTCGGTTCCTTTTAATACTTTTTCAAAGGATGAACTAAACGAGGTTGAAGGAGAGTTTAACGAGTCCGATTTTGTAAAACAGACTGTAGGTGTAGGGAATGTATGTGAAAGATCGGTTCTTATACAGTGTAATAATCTGATACTGGGAAAAACGGCAAAAGGCGGCATGACTCTTGCTATAGGACGGGAATGATATGGTATATCTTATAGTTGATAAAGAAAATGAAAATGATTTTGAAAAAATAAATTCTTATAAAGTTTATTTGCAGAATCTGTATCATGATGATGTGGAGTGTATCATAGAAGACAACAGGGTAATTACACCTCTCGGCAAAGAGGGGGAAGCTTTGGAAGAAAAGGGAAGAATTGTCAGAAAGAAACTCTCAGGTGCAAATGCGGTATATCTTTGGCGTGATAATGAGTTTACGGCATTAAAGATTTGACGGACAAATTATTAGACTATAAATACAGGTTATACCAAATATAATAAAAATATTTTCTATATTAATAATTTCATATTGCGAATATTTTTCTATTCATATATGATACAATGGTATCAAAGTAAAACTTACTTTCGAGGTGTGTTATGGTTACAGTTGCATTAGATGCAATGGGTGGAGATTATTCACCCGAAGAAATAATAAAAGGGGCGTTTGATGCCTTAAAGAAAGATAAAGACATTAATGTTATTTTAGTCGGTAAGAAGGAGGTTTTAGAGGGGAAGATAACCGAAGAGTATAAGGACAGATGCAGTGCGGTTTACGCATCTGAGGTAATAACAAATGAGGAAGCACCTGTAGCGGCTATCAGAGCAAAGAAAGATTCATCAATAGTAGTGGGAATGAACCTTGTAAAGGAAGGTAAGGCGGACGGATTTGTAAGCGCCGGAAGCACAGGAGCCGTTCTTGTAGGCGGACAGCTTATAGTAGGCAGGATTAAGGGAATACTCAGACCTGCATTGGCGCCGCTTATTCCTACGGAAAAAGGAGTGTCTTTGCTTATAGACTGCGGTGCAAATGTGGATGCAAGGGCTGAACATCTGGTTCAGTTTGCCAGAATAGGTTCCTTGTATATGGAAAAAGTAATAGGTATAAAAAATCCGAGAGTCGGCATTGTAAATATAGGTGCCGAGGAAGAAAAAGGAAATGCTCTTGTAAAAGAGACCATGCCGCTTTTGAAAGAATGTGACGATATAAACTTCATCGGCAGCGTAGAGTCAAGAGAGATACCCAAGGGCGGTGCCGATATTATAGTTTGTGAGGCATTTGTAGGTAATGTTATACTTAAGCTTTATGAAGGCCTGGGTTCTACACTGCTTGGTAAGATAAAAGATGCTTTGATGAAAAATGTCTTTACAAAGATAGGTGCAATGATGATAAAATCATCATTAAAAGAGACATTAAAGTCTTTTGACGCAAGTGAATACGGCGGAGCGCCTTTACTTGGTTTGAACGGCCTTGTGGTAAAAGCACATGGTAATTCAAAGGCAAATGAAATTTGTAATTCAATTTTACAATGCAAGAGCTTTAAAGAAGAAGCTTTGAGTGATATTATAAGAGAAAAAATGACAAAGAATTAGAATGGAGAAAAAAATGGAGTTTGAGAAATTAAAGAAAATTATCGCTGAGGTTTTAAATATTGATGAGAGTACAATTGAGCTTAATTCAGCTTTTGTAGACGATTTGGGAGCCGATTCACTTGACCTGTTTGAGATCATTACAGGAATTGAAGAAGAATTTGAGCTTGAGATACCTCAGGAAGTTGCAGAGAATATTCATACTGTAAATGATGCGGTAGAAGAAATAAAGAAGGCAACCGGTAATTGACTCCTGGATGAAAGATAATGAGGCTATTGTTAATTTGCCTATCGATTTGTATAAATGTATAATCTTTTAATTTTACAATCCTTGTAGCGTTTAACACTTTCGCAAAGCGAGACAGGATTCAGCAGTCGAGGACCTGTTTGAGTGCAGTTCGCTGCTCTTCAAGCGAACAAACGAGTTCCGCAGACTGCGTAAAATCCTGCGAAGCTTTAAGAAAGTCTTGCGGTTAGGATTGTAAAATAAAAGCCATTATATTACAGAACGGTAGCTCCAAGTTAAATAGCCTCTTTTGTAAAATTAGAGATAGTAGAGGGTTTGTATGAATAATAATTTAAATGAATTACAGGAATTATTAGGATATGAGTATAAGAATAAAGAGCTTTTGAGCCAGGCACTTACTCACAGTTCATATGCAAATGAGCATCAGCTCGGTAAAAACGGGTCAAATGAAAGACTTGAGTTTTTAGGGGATGCTGTTTTGGAACTTGTAAGCAGTGAATTTTTCTATGGAGTCTACCCGGATAAGCCGGAGGGTGAGCTTACAAAAATAAGAGCCGGTTTTGTCTGTGAAGCGGCTTTGGCGGACTGTGCCAAAAATATAAAACTCAGTAAGTTTTTAAAGCTTGGAAAAGGCGAGGAACATACAGGCGGAAGGATGAGGCCGAGCATTATAAGTGATGCATTTGAGGCACTCATTGGCAGCATCTATTTAGATGGTGGTTTTGCTAATGCAAAAGAGGTGATTTTAAAATTCATTCTGAATGAATACGAAAATAAAGTCTTCTTTTATGATAGCAAGACTATATTACAGGAAGTGATTCAATCACAGGACTCAAAATCTGTAGAGTATACCCCGATATCTGAAGAGGGGCCCGATCATTTGAAAAAATTCGTAGTTGCGGTAAAAATTGACGGTAAAACAATAGGAATGGGAGAAGGTGTAAGCAAAAAGTCGGCGGAGCAGGCGGCAGCCTATGAAGCACTAAAAAAATTGGGGAAAATTGAAGGATGTATTTAAAACGTATTGAAATTCAAGGATTCAAATCCTTTGCAAATAAAATTGTATTTGATTTTCACAATGGAATAACCGGTATTGTAGGCCCGAACGGCTCAGGAAAAAGTAATGTTTCGGATGCGGTAAGATGGGTACTTGGTGAACAGAGTGCAAAGCAGCTCAGAGGCGGAAATATGCAGGACGTCATATTTGCAGGTACCGAGCTTAGAAAACCGCTTGGATTTGCCTATGTTGCAATTACTTTGGACAACTCCGATCATAAGCTTGATATCGACTTTGAAGAAGTTACGGTTTCAAGAAGGCTTTTCAGATCCGGAGAAAGCGAGTATATGATAAACGGTTCAGCCTGCAGGTTAAAGGATATCAGTGAGCTTTTCTTTGATACAGGTATAGGTAAGGACGGATATTCCATTATAGGACAGGGACAGGTCGATAAGATACTCAACGGAAAGCCTGAAGAAAGAAGAGAACTTTTTGACGAGGCGGCAGGTATCACAAAGTTTAAAAGAAGAAAAGGTCTGGCTCTAAAAAAACTGGAGTCTGAGAGAGAAAGCCTTGTGAGAGTAAACGACATTCTTACAGAGCTTGAAAAACAGGTAGGTCCTCTTGAAAGACAGGCAAAGGTTGCCAAAGAGTTTTTAGCATTGCGTGAAGAACTGAAAACCTTTGACGTAAACAGCTACATAATGGAGTATGACAGCATAACTCAGAATCTGAATGAATATAAGAAGAGAGAAAAACTTCTTTCAGATGATTTAAACGATGCCAAAGCTTCACTTGAAAGATCGAAGCAGGACTATGAAAATATCACTGCAGATTTAAAAAAGATAGATGAAGAGCTGGATGAATTAAGAAATACAAGAAGCGCTACAAGTATTACATTGCAGGAAATTACTTCACATATTGAAATCTTAAAGGAGCAGATAAATTCCGAAAACAGGAATAATGAAAATCTTGCATCAAGAGGCGAAAATATAGACAGTGATATAGAAAAAAAGCAAAAAGAGCTTGACAAACTTGAAGAGGAAAAGAACTCTTTACAAAGGCTTTTAAATGAAGCACGCGAAAAAGAAAACGGTGTTTTTGAAGAACTTGAAAATATTGATAAGAATATCAATGAACTCACAAAAAGACTTGAAGATTTAAAAAATGCTTCAGAAGAGTTCAACTCAAAGAATGCCGACCTTAGAGCAAAGAAGGAAAGATATAAAGGTATCCTTGAGCAGGTTAGACTTAGAAAATCTCAAATGACACAGAGACTTTTGGAGAGTAAAACAGGCCAAAATACTTTAGAGATAAAGATTGAAGAAGAGGATAAAAATCTTTCAGAGATAAACGCTTCTATAGATACAGTCAATGCGGCAAAAAAAGAGCTTGAAAATAAAAATGAAGCAATTCATACGGAGATAACAAGATTTGCAAAGGTTGCATCAGACTTGCAGATTAAATACCAAAGAGAATCTGCAAGACTTACTTCGATGAAAAATATCGCCGAAAGATATGACGGCTATGGAAATTCCATAAAAAAGATTATGGAGACCAGAGACAGAATCGGCGGCATTCATGGAGTTGTTGCCGATATTATCAAGGCGTCACAAAAGTATGAAATTGCCATAGAAACGGCTCTTGGAGGAAGAATTCAGAATATAGTTACAGATTCGGAGAACACTGCAAAGATTCTTATTGACTATATTAAGAAAAATAAATACGGAAGAGCCACATTCCTGCCGCTGTCCTCAGTGAGAAATTCAACGTTTTCAAATAAAGAATTTTTAAAAGAAAAAGGTGTTATAGGAATAGCATCGGAGCTTGTGGAGTTTGACAGTGCCTATGTAAACCTTGTAGGAAGCCTGCTTGGAAAGATTGTTGTTATCGACAACATTGATAATGCGATTGCGTTTGAAAAGAAATTCAGATATGAGTACAGAGTTGTTACACTTGACGGTGAGTCTTTAAGCCCGGGAGGTTCTATAAGCGGTGGTGCTTTTAAAGGTGCAGGAAATCTGCTTGGTAGAAAGCGTGAAATAGACGAACTTGAAGCCGAGATATCGGAGCTTTTGAAAAATTATACGGAAGCAAATGATAAGGTGGAAGCTTTCAAGGCAGAGAGAAATTCTATAAATGCAAAACTTGAAGAAAACAGAGTGCAGAGCCAGGAACTTATTATTGAAAAAAATAATATAGAGCATAGAAGAAACAGTCTTATAGAAAAGCTTGATGAATTAAAGGCTTCATCTGTTTCTGTTCAGACAGATTTTGAAAATATCGATAATGAACTTACGGAAATAGAAAATGAGACTAAGAGACTTGATAATACACTTCTTAATGTAGGCGAGGACTTTGGAAAAGTCGGAAAAGATATTGAAAATATCGAAAAAGAAATTCAAAGTTACAGAAGCAAAAGAGAAACTGTGGTTGAAAGACTTAATTCTTCAAAGCTTGAATATGCAAATATATCGCAGAGACTTGAATTCAGTGATGAAAATGTAAACAGAACAAAAGCGGATATGGATGCTCTTATAGCTGAGAAATCGGGACTTAAGGGTAAAGCTGAAGATATCATAAGAAATATAACCGAGAAACATCAAAGAATTGAAGAAGAGCAAAGGGCAAGAGAGGAACTTGCTCAAAAAATAGAGGAGCTTAAGAAAAAAGAAGAAGAGCTTAGTGAAATAAAGGAAACAAAAAGTAAGTCACAGAATAAGATATTTGAAAACAGAGATATTTACAGTGACAGAGTTTCACTTCTTGACAGAGATATCTATAGACTGCGAGGTCAGATAGAGAAATCCGAAGAAAGAATTTCTGAGCGAACAAATTATATGTGGAATGAATATGAACTCACATATAATTCTTCTCTGGAGCTGAAGACCGATACAGGTATGAGTTTAAATGATATCAGAGCAAAGATACAGGAACTCAGATCAAAAATCAAAGCTCTAGGCAATGTAAATGTAAATGCCATTTCAGATTACAATGAAGTTTCGGGAAGATATGAGCTTATGAAAAAGCAGCATTCGGATATCTTGGAAGCTGAAGAAACTTTGATAAAGATTATTGAAGAGCTTGATATTGCTATGAAAAAGCAGTTCGCTGAAAAGTTTGAAGAAATAGCCAAAGAATTTGATGAAGTATTTAAGGAGCTCTTTGGTGGCGGTAGCGGTAAGTTGGTACTTGAAGAGCAGGATGATATGCTTGAAGCGGGTATTGCAATTATTTCACAGCCGCCGGGAAAGAAACTTCAAAATATGATGCAGCTTTCAGGAGGCGAGAAGGCGCTCACAGCTATTGCACTTCTTTTTGCAATACAAAACCTTAAGCCTTCACCATTTGCACTTCTTGATGAGATAGAGGCCGCTTTGGATGATTCAAATGTAGACAGATTTGCAAAGTATTTGCATAAGCTGACAGATCATACACAATTCATAGTAATTACACATAGACGTGGTACTATGGTATCTTCAGACAGACTTTACGGAATTACTATGCAGGAAAAAGGAGTTTCAACTCTTGTTTCCGTAAATCTTATAGAGAATGAACTTGATAATTAGGAGTTTTATATGGAAGAAAAGAAAAGAGGATTTTTTTCGAGGCTTGTAGAAGGCCTTACAAAGACAAGAAATGCCGTTGTAAGCGGAATAGAAAATGTCTTTCTTGGATATGATGTAATAGATGAGGACTTTTATGAGGAGCTTGAAGAGACACTTATTATGGGTGATATCGGTATCAGAGCTTCTACAGATATCATAGAAGAACTTAGAAAAAGAGTAAAAGAAGAACATCTTACCTCACCTTCACAGTGTAAAGATGTGCTTATTGAGACTATAAAGCAAAGAATGGATCTGGGTGAAAATGCTTATGAATTTGAAAACAGAAAATCCGTAGTATTTGTTATTGGTGTAAACGGAGTAGGAAAGACCACATCTGTCGGAAAGCTTGCAAGTCAGCTTAAAAAAGAAGGAAAGAAAGTACTTGTGGTAGCTGCGGATACTTTCAGAGCCGCGGCAATAGAGCAGCTTGAGGAATGGACAAAGAGAGCCGGTGTGGATATAATAGCTCAAAATGAGGGTTCTGACCCGGGAGCGGTGGTATTTGACGCCTGCAAAGCCGCAGTGGCAAGAAATACCGATGTAATGATAGTCGATACGGCAGGAAGACTTCACAATAAGAAAAATCTTATGGAAGAGCTGAAAAAGATAAATAAAATAATTGAGAGAGAATATCCGGATGCATACAGAGAGACATTGGTGGTACTTGACGGTACCACAGGACAAAATGCACTTGAGCAGGCAAGGGTATTTAATGAAGCCGCGAATATAACAGGAATTATACTGACAAAACTTGACGGAAGTGCAAAGGGAGGTATCGCCGTAGCAATACAGGCGGAGCTTTCAATTCCGGTAAAGTATATCGGTGTGGGGGAGAAAATAGACGATTTACACAAGTTCGATTCACAGGAATTTGTAGATGCACTGTTTAGTAATGAGTAATAAAAAAGCTGTTACAAATTATGCAAAATAGAATCGAGGCAATCATGAAGGAATTTACATTAGAAAAATTTGAAGAAGCCAGCGAGCTGGTACAAAGAGTTACATCGGAAACCAAGCTGGTTTTCAGTGAGTTTTTTTCAGAGCAATCAGGAAATAAAGTATTTTTCAAGCCTGAAAATATGCAGTACACAGGAGCATACAAGGTAAGAGGAGCATACTATAAGATATCGACTTTATCTGAAGAAGAAAAGAAAAAAGGAATTGTAACGGCATCCGCAGGTAATCATGCACAGGGAGTGGCATATGCCGCAAAACTTGCAGGAATAAAGGCTACGGTGTTTATGCCTACCACAACACCACTTATAAAGATAAACAGAACCAAAAACTACGGTGCAAATGTGGAGCTTTACGGGGATGTATTTGATGAGGCGGCTGCAAAGGCTATGGAATATGCTAAAGAGAGCGGAGCAACCTTTGTACATCCTTTCAATGACTTGACAGTAGCTACAGGACAGGGAAGTATTGCGATGGAAATAATCAAAGAACTTCCTACTGTAGACTATATACTTGTACCGATAGGCGGAGGCGGCTTATGTGCAGGAGTGGCAACACTTGCAAAGATGTTGAATCCGAATATACATGTTATTGGTGTAGAGCCTGAAAATGCGGCATGTATGAAAGCGTCTATAAAAGAAGGTCATATAGTGACTTTAGAATCTGCAAATACAATTGCAGACGGAACCGCGGTAAAGACACCGGGAGATAAGCTCTTTAATTATGTTAAAGAAAATATAGATGATATTATAACTATCAATGACAACGAGCTGATAGTTTCATTCCTTGATATGGTGGAAAATCATAAGATGATAGTTGAAAACTCAGGTCTACTTACCGTTGCCGCACTGAAGCATCTGAATGTAAAGGGTAAAAAGATTGTTTCAATATTGAGTGGCGGAAATATGGATGTTATAACAATGGCATCTTTGATACAACACGGACTTATAGAAAGAGACAGAATATTTACCGTTTCAGTGCTCTTACCTGATAAGCCGGGTGAACTTGCAAAGGTAGCAGACCTTTTGGCAAGTGAGAGAGGAAATGTTATAAAGCTTGAGCATAATCAGTTTATAAGTATAAACAGAAATGCGGCAGTAGAGCTTAGAATTACTATTGAAGCTTACGGAACGGAGCATAAGAAACAGATAGTTGAAAGATTGAATAAAGAGGGGTACAGACCTAAACTTGTAAGGAGTAAGGGAACTTATAATGCTTGATGGAAAAGTAAATGTAGATTTCAGGGGATTTTTAGATAAATTTCATTTTAAAACCAATATAATCTATTGCATAAAATGGGGGATAGTTTCAGTTATAATAGGCGTAGTTGTCGGTGTTGCGGGGTCAAGCTTCGGACATGCCATAGATTTGGCGACAAGAATCTGGAGAAGCCACAGCTATACACTCTACCTTATGCCTATAGCGGGACTTTTGATTGCGGCACTGTATCATTTTATACATGCCGACAATCCGAGAGGCACCAACTATGTGATTGATTCAATCTCCTCGGGAGAAAGACTGCCTTTAAAGATGGCACCGGCTATTTATATATCATCATTTCTTACCCATTTGACTTCAGGAAGTGCGGGAAGAGAAGGTGCGGCATTGCAGATAGGCGGAAGTATCGGAAGTTTTATAGGAAGAAGATTAAAGCTTGGACAGAGCAGATTTTCAGATAAGGCCGATATAAATATTGCAATAATGTGCGGAATGGCGGCATGCTTTTCGGCACTTTTCGGAACACCGATTACAGCATCAATATTCAGTATGGAAATATTCAGCGTAGGTGTAATGTATCATGCGGCACTTATTCCATGTATACTTTCATCATATGTTGCGGTATATATTGCAGGACTTTTACATACACCCGAAGAGAAATTTATATTGCAAATCGCACCGGAGTGGAGCCTTAGGATGGTATTATTTATGATATTGCTTGCGGCTTTAAGCGCAACGGTGGCGATATTGTTTTCTGTAGTGATGCATGAAAGTGCGGATCTTTATAAAAAATATTTTAAAAATCATTATATTAGGATTGTAGTTGCATCAATTTTATTTATAATATTAACTGTAATCTCGGGAAGCAGAGATTATAACGGAGGCGGATTCTGGCTTATAGAAAGAAGTATGGAAGGAGATGTGAGATATGAAGCATTTCTTATGAAAATACTTTTTACCGCAGTGGCTCTTGGAGGAGGATTTAAAGGCGGAGAAATAGTTCCCACATTTGTTATAGGAGCAACCTTCGGAGGTGCTTTTGCAAAGGTATTCGGACTTCCTTATGAGCTATGTACTGTATGTGGAATGATTGCATGCTTTGTCGGAGTAACCAACTGTCCGATAGCCTCGATTTTTATGGGAATAGAATTTTGCGGTAGCCTTGGACTTAATTATTATGCTATAGTAGTGGGAGTCAGTTTCGTTTTATCAGGCTATTACGGACTATACAGTTCACAAAAGTTTGCATACTCAAAAACCGAAGCAAGATATGTAGGTTCAGACGCAATAAGTATCAGAAAGAAAAGACAAAACAGTTAGGAGGTCATTTATGGCTATATTTGAAGGAGCAGGTGTTGCACTTATTACACCTATGAATGAAGACGGTAGTGTAAATTATAATAAATTGGAGGAAATACTTGAGGAGCAGATTGCAGGCGGTACGGACTGTATTATTGCATGCGGTACAACAGGTGAAGCGTCAACTCTTACAGTAGAAGAACATTTAGATGTTATAAAGAGAACAATTGAGATAGTAAACAAAAGAATTCCGGTAATTGCAGGTACAGGTTCAAATTCTACGGAAACAGCTGTGGAGTTTTCAAAAGAAGCACAGGAATACGGTGCTGACGGTGTGCTTGTAGTTTCACCTTATTACAATAAAGCTACACAAAAAGGACTAATACAGCATTTCAGTGCAATAGCAAATGCAATAGATATTCCTGTTGTGCTTTACAATATTCCGGGAAGAACAGGAGTAAATATCGAGCCTGAGACTATTGCATACCTGGTAAATAATGTACCTAATATAGTCGGTGTAAAAGAGGCAAGCGGAAACTTCTCAAATGCAATAAAGACTTTGAGACTCTGCTCTGAGATAGATATGTATTCAGGAAATGACGACCAGGTTGTTCCACTTATGAGTATCGGAGCAAAAGGAGTTATATCAGTTTTATCAAATGTAGCTCCAAGACAGACACATGATATGTGTCAGGCCGCACTTGACGGTGATTTTGTAAAGGCAAGAAAGATGCAGATAGAGGCTCTTGATGTTGTAGAGAATTTGTTTACAGAGGTAAATCCTATACCTGTAAAGGCTGCAATGAACTTACAGGGAAAGAATGTAGGACCGCTTAGACTTCCTCTTACACAGATGGAAAAGGCACATGAGGATGCTTTGGCTAAGGCTATGAAGGAGTACGGTATATTATAATGACTAAAATAATATTAAACGGTGCAAACGGAGCCATGGGCAAGGTGGTCAGCGAGCTTATAGCTTTGGATTCTACTGTTGAAATAGTGGCGGGAGTTGACTTAAATACAGATGTGGACTTGGGATTTCCTGTATTTGATGATATAAGAAAGATAGATATAGAGGCGGATGCCGTAATTGACTTTGCTTCAGTGAAGGCTGTGGATAATCTTCTGGATTTTATTGAAGAAAAAAAGATACCTGCCGTTATTTGTACCACAGGACTAAGCGAGGAACAAATCGGAAGAATCAATGAACTTTCAAAAAACACGGCGATTCTTCGTTCAGCAAATATGTCCTTGGGTATAAACACTCTATCAAAAGTTTTGGCACAGATAGCTCCCACACTTAGAGCTGCAGGCTTTGATATAGAGATAGTGGAAGCACATCACAGAAGAAAACTTGATGCACCGAGCGGTACGGCTATTTTACTTGCGGATGCGGTAAATGAAAATATGGATGAGAAGCTTACTTATACCTATGACAGAAGCAAAAGACATGAGCCTAGAAGGGCTGATGAGATAGGACTTTCGGCTGTAAGAGGCGGCACAATAGTCGGAGATCACGATGTGATCTTTGCAGGTGAAGATGAAGTTATAACATTAAGTCACAGAGCTTATTCCAGAAAAATCTTTGCAAACGGTGCGATATCCGCAGCTAAATTCTTACAGGGCAAGACTGCAGGATTATATGATATGAGTGATGTGATTTAAATATGAAGATATTGGGGATTATTGCGGAATATAATCCTTTTCACAACGGACATGAGTATCAGATAAAAAAAGCAAAAGAAATGTCAGGTGCCGATTATATAATTGCAATTATGAGCGGAAATTATGTACAAAGAGGAGCACCGGCTATATTTGATAAAAGCATAAGAACGAATATGGCGTTAAATGCCGGAATTGATGCGGTGTTTGAAATTCCGGCTCTGTTTAGCGGTGCAAGTGCAAATGATTTTGCGGGATTTGGAATAAGTCTTTTAAAAATACTTGGCGTGGACTTTATATCATTCGGTGCTGAAAATGATAATTACAAACTTCTTGATACTGTAGCAAAAGTTTTAACTGATAAAGAGCAGGAATTTGCTGTAAAAAAACATATGGCAGAGGGGCTAAACTATGCCAAAGCAAGGCATAATGCGATAATAGAGGCATTGAAAGAACGGGAGAGGGAAGATATTACTGAGATAGAGAATATACTTTCTTCTCCAAATAATATACTTGCAATCGAGTATCTAAAAAATATAAGACTAATTAATGCTGATATTCATCCTGTTATAATCAGTAGAAGCGGAAGCGGATACCATGAAAAGGAAATAGAGGAGAGCAAGTTTTCATCGGCTACAGCCATCAGAAAGCTTGTCAGTGAATCAAACTCGGATATATTTATGGAAAGCATAAAAACTGCCATACCCGATGTAAATATAGATTTATTTAGAAAAAGTAAGCCTGTGTTTGATGATGATTTTTTATTTACTGTACAAAGAAGCATATTGGAAAAGCTAGGTAAGGGTGATAATCTTTCAGAGTATTGCGATGTTTCAAAAGAACTTGCCAATACTATGGAGAAAAATATATTTGAACTTGAAAATAAAAACTACGGTGATTTTATTTTGAAGCTTAAAAGTAAGAACTTCACATACACCCGAATAAGCAGAGCAATTTTTCATCTGCTTTTAAATCATAAAAAGAAATTATTGGAAGAAATAAAGGCGGAAAAAAATATGGCCGCCTATCCGATGCTTTTAGGTTTCAGAGAGGATGCAGGCGATCTGCTTTCGGAACTGAAAAAAAGAAGTGAGCTTCCGATTATCAGTAAGGTAAGTAATGCAGGGGATATATTAAGTCCTGCTAGTCTTAAAATATTTGAAAATAATATTTATTCAGATTTTTTATATAATTCGATTCACTTTGAAAAATACGGTGAAAAGCTTTGTAATCCGTACAAAAGGAATGTGGTTATGGTATAATTTTACCTTGCCAAATCTTTTCCCGGATGTTAAAGTATCTTTTAGTAAAACAGACGGTCGCACAAATGTGAGGAAAGTCCGGGCTTTATAGGGCAGGATGCCGGATAACATCCGGTGGAGGCGACTCCAAGGAAAGTGCAACAGAAAACAACCGCCGAAAGGTAAGGGTGAAAAGGTGGTGTAAGAGACTACCGCTCATATGGTAACATATGGGGACAGTGTAAACCCCATCCAAAGCAAGACCGAAGCGAATAGGGCTGCCCGTCCGATATTCAGGTAGGTCGCTAGAGCCTTGTGGTGACATAAGGACCAGATAGATGACCGTTTAATACATAACCCGGCTTATGTTTTGCTCAGGCTCCCAAAGGGAGCCTGTTTTAGTTGTAAAAAATCTATGTAGGAATTATAATAATGATATACTAACAGTTCGTAAGGGGTATGTATGGGAGAATGTATAATAAAAACAGCCATATTTATTTCAATGCTTTTTATGCTTTCATCCTGTAGTAAAGCTGAATCATCAAATATATCAAATACCGATATTATTTCATACAGCATCGGAGATATAGATATGGACGGTGTTGATGAACTTATTGCGATAAATGACGGTGGAGAAAGAAAAAAGCTGCCAAGCGGAGAGCCTTATGGCAAATTTATAGAAATATACAGAGATTTTAAATTATCTGACGGCAAGGTAGTATTGGGGGAAGAGCCTGATTACAGCTTTGATTTTTCAAATATGAAGCCTTCAAAGGTGCAGCTTGGAGATGTGAACGGAGATAAAAGACCGGATATAAATATTATAATGTATAAAAAGGTAAAGTTTCACAATGCATTGGCAAAAAGACCTTTTTTCTATAATTTTGATTCAAAAAAACTGATACCGCTTTGGCTGGGTTCAAGATTAGCCAGACCATTTGACGATATTATAACGGCAGATATAGACAATGACGGTATAGCAGAGCTTATAGCCATAGAAGAACTTGAAAATAAAAACAGAATTTTGTCGGTATATAAATGGGAAGGTTTCGGATTTGAGCTGTTTATTCAAGGTAGTGAAGAATTTAAAAAAATAAAATTTGAAAATAATAATGATGGAATAAAGATTATAGCGGACGGAAAAGAAAGAGAGGTGAAAATAGTAAACAAAAGTATATTGTTGGAATAAAGAGGCAAAAAACATAAAAAGGGGATAAATTTATGAAAAAAAGATTTTTGTCAATGATGATAATTTTTATATTGATTTTAACTTCCTGCAGATACAGTATCAATATAAAAGTACATAATAACGGAAAGGATAAAGAAAATCAAAGTGTAGACAATGGCAGTCAAAATAACACTATAACAGTCAAAAATCTTGGCTATGAATTGCCAAAGCCAAAGGAATTTTATTCTACAGGAGGTGAGTACACTCCACTTGAAATAGAAGCAAATGTTCCTGATATTAAGATACAGAGCGCTCTTTCAAATGTTGAAAACTTAAGTCAGTTCGGGAATTTGAATGATGTGCAAAAAGAAATGATTGAAAAAAACGGTTTTGTTGTAAATCCTACGGACAGCCAACAGTTGTTTTATATATATGAGGCAAATACATATAATAGGATACCGAGTTTTATAACCACAGATTCCGTTTTACAGCTCTATCATATCTTTTATGATTATACTCTCAGGCAGACGGAGGCTGAAAAGCTTTATATAGAACTTAAAGAGCTGAATAAAAATATGGTAGAAATTCTGGTAAAAAAATATCAGGATACAAAGAATCAAAAGGATAAAGAACTTGTAGGAAAGACATTGGCATATTTTGCGCTGTGTGAAAAACTTTTGGGAGAAGAAAGTAATTTACCTGATGAAATAAAAACTCTTGTAGAAGCGGATTATGCAAATGTAAGGGCGGAGAGTAAAGCTGTATCTTCGATTACAGGCAGTGATGTTGACTACAGTCTTTTTAAGGTAAGAGGGCATTATACAAGAAGTGATGAATTAAAGGCATATTTCGGTGCTATGAGTGTGTATGGTGTTGTACCTTTTGTTTTATATGATGCAACAGGTAAAAGAGATGAAGACGGAGCGTATATGTCAATCATTGCCACCGAGGCTTTGGAGGAGCTGCCAAAGGAAAAAGGAATGGATCTGTGGGAAGATATATATACGATCACAGAGTTCTTTGTGGGAAGTACAAATGATATAAATCCTTTGGAGTTTGGTGCCATAGTTAAAGCTGTTTATGGAGAAATGCCTGAGCCCAAAGATATATCGGGCGGTATGGATAAACTTTATGCCGAACTTGATAAGGTAGGTCAGGCAAGGATAAAGAACAGTTCCATAGGCTTATGCTTTAGATTTATGGGACAAAGATATATACCGGATTCGGAAATTTTAAGCAGACTTTCAAATGAAAAAAGACCTTTCCCAAGCGGACTGGATGTTATGGCTGTATTCGGATCGCAAAGAGCTGAAGAGTTATTGGATTCACTTTATAATCCTTCAAAGGAATGGGATGACTATAAAAAAGAATACAATAAGGTAAAATCCGAATTTGATGAAAGAAGTATTAAGGACAAGACGGGTAATATATACACTACATGGCTTTACAGTCTTGAGAGTTTAAATCAAAGATTCCCTGAAGGTTATCCAAGTTTTATGAGAAATAAGGCATGGGAGAGCAAATCTCTTTCCACAGCGCTTGGAAGCTGGTCTGAACTTAGACATGATACCATATTATACGGTGCCCAAAGCAGTGTGGAATGTGGAGGAGAAGAAGAGGAGCCGCCAAAAGTTACAGGATATGTGGAGCCGAACCCCGAGTTTTATAACAGACTTATATGGCTTACAAAGCAGACTATGGAGGGACTGTCACAAAGAAACGGAATAAGTGACAGCATGAAAAATAAATGTGAAAATATAATTGAGCTGCTTGAGTTTTTAAAGAACTGCTCAATAAAGGAACTTAAGGGTGAAAGCCTTACATATGAAGAGAATGATACATTAATGACATATGGAGGTACACTTGAGTATTTAAGCAGCAGTATTGCAGAGGCTCAAGACTGGTATCAGGTAGCGTCAGATACAGATAAGAATATGGCACAGATAGCGGATATTCACTCAGCAAATACTGATAAGGGTTCAGGCTATCTTGAGGTAGGTGTAGGGAATGCGGCCGAAATATATGTTGTTGTACCTATAGATGGAAAGCTCTATTTGACAAGAGGTGCGGTATTTGATTATTTTGAATTTATAAGTAATGAAAGGCTGACAGATGAGTCGTGGCAGAATATGGTCAACAGACCTCCTAAGAGACTGCCGTTTGTAGGAGATTATATGCAAGAGGAGGAGGGAGAGGAGATAATAACTCCTGAAGTTCCTTACAGCTCAGGATGCTAAAAAATAAAAAAAATATTTTTATATTGATTTTAATTGTAATGTCCTTATCCGGTATAGCTGTCTGCTCTTATCGAAGCAAAAAAAATAAAAGTATAGAACTTACAATTGTCGGAGATATAATGCTTTCAAGAGGGGTGGACAGCTATATAAAAAAGAGTGGGTATGATCATCTCTATGAGAATATGAAAGATATTTTCTTAGAGGATGATCTTACAATAGTTAACCTTGAATGTCCTATTACCGAATATAGCCGTGGAGCCAATAAGGCGAGTCGCTTTGTGTTTAAAGCCTCAGCCGATAATGCAAAAGCTATGAAAAAAGCGGGTATAGACCTCTGTGACCTCGCAAATAATCATACAATGGACTATAGATCCGAGGGTTTAAAAGATACTATGGATGAACTGGTAAGAGCCGGCATCTCATATGTGGGAGCCGGCGAAAATGCCGGTGAGGATATGAGTTATATTTTTGAAAAGGACGGCTTTCGGCTGGGGATTTTGGCATACAGCATATTTCCACCGGAAGGTTTTGTATTCAATGCGGATAAAGCCAATATAAATTATCTTTTAGATTATGACGGAAATAAATCCGAAAAAATAAAAGCTGAACTAAATAATCTTAAGGCTGATTTTAAAATGGTATATTTTCACTGGGGCATTGAATACGAGCCCTATGCAAGCAAGATGCAAAAAGATCTTGCAAGATATGCCATAGATAATGGTGCAGACTTTGTGGTGGGAGCCCATCCTCATGTAATACAGGAGAGTGAACTGTATAAGGGGAAATATATTTATTACAGTTTGGGCAATTGCATATTTGATAAGCAGGTACCAAAGGGCACTGACGAGGGGCTTATGCTAAGAATCAGCATTGATAAAAAAAACAATGTGAATATACAGGAGCAGAAATTTAAAATAAAAAAAGGCCAACCGGAGTTGATGGAATAAGGGTACCTTTTTGGAAAATAAATAGAATAGGCAGATAAAATTAAATACATATTGAAAATGACGAAAGGATAAACTTACCAATCGTCATTTTTTATTTCTAATAAGTTTAGTTTATGTAATGAGAAGATATATATACAAAAAGAATGAAAAGGATTGTAGGATAAATATAAAATTTAAAAAATATAGCAGATAAAGTTTTGAAAAAAATTTACTTTATCTTAACCGAAAACATGATAATATATACAAAAGAAAATTTGTAGGAGACAAAAAATGAAATACTTCGAGAATAAATATACAAAGCTTCAAGAGAGGAAGAAAAATATTATACAGGCATTGGCGAGCCTTGCTACCAATGCGAATTTAAAGGGCTTTTTTGAGGGAAGGATATATACGGGAAATACAAAAGTTGCATGTGTTCCGGGACTGAACTGCTATTCATGTCCGGGAGCGGTAGGCTCCTGTCCTATCGGCTCATTGCAGGCGGTAATAGGAAGTAAAAAATTCAGCATATCCTATTATGTATTTGGGATAATGATACTTATAGGAGCATTATTTGGCAGACTGGTATGCGGACTTTTATGTCCTTTCGGCTTTGTACAGGATCTTTTATATAAGATACCTACCCCGAAGTTTAAAATACCGGAAAAGGTGGACAGACCGCTCAGATATCTAAAGTTCGTTATACTTTTAGTATTTGTAATACTGTTGCCTATGTTTTTAACAAATCAGTTCGGGCTTGGAGCACCGTATTTTTGTAAACTGATATGTCCTGCCGGAACACTTGGAGGAGCATTACCTCTACTTGCTAAAAATGAAGGACTTAGGAATACAATAGGATTTTTATTCTTTTGGAAACTAAGCATATTAACAGTAATAGTAGCATTATCAATATTTACTTACAGACCTTTTTGCAGATATATATGTCCGCTTGGAGCATTCTATTCCTTCTTCAATAAAATAGGATTTTACAAGATGGAATTTGTATCCGATAAATGTGTAAACTGCGGCTTATGTGAAAGATCATGTAAGATGGATATAAATGTAAGAGCCAATCCTAACTCTTTGGAATGTATCAGATGCGGTGCATGTACTGCAGCCTGCAGACATGATGCCCTAGTGATGACATATGCAGGTCTTGGAAAGAAAAAAGAAGAAAAGCCTGTTAATGTAAAAGCTTGTAAGAGTAATTGCAGAGGATGTGCAAATGTGGAATAAACTGTCTATAAGAATAAAGGTAACATTGCTTACAGCCGCGGTGCTCTGTGTAATCTCGGTGTTGTTATTCTTATTTAATATAGAAAGTGCATCCAATATTTTTATAATACCCGATAATGTGGATATACCTTTTAACAGTGATGCGAGCTTTACCTTTGATTTTGATATTGCACAGCGTGTATTTAGGATTAACAGTCTTTATACATTGATAATATTTTCCGTTGCGGGAACCGCTTTGATGTGGTGGGTGGTAGGTAAGGTTTTGATGCCGCTCAATAAATTCAGCAGAGAAATAAAAAAGCTTGATATCACTAAAATTAATGATGATATACATATAGTAAAAAGCACTGATGAATTGGGTGATCTGCAAAATGCCTTCAACCATATGCTTGGAAATATAAGGGAATCCTATGAAAGGCAAAAAAGGTTTTCGCAAAATGCCGCCCATGAATTAAAGACTCCTGTGGCGGCAATAAGGGCAAATCTGGAGGTATTAAATCTGGATGAAGAGCCACAGATAGAGGATTATAAAGACTTTGTGGAAGTTGTGGGCAGACAGATTGAGATGATGAACTCTATTGTAGTGGGACTTAGACTTTTAAGCAATGAAGAGAGTTTAAATATTGAAAAGGTTTATTTGTATAAAATTATAAATGAGATAATCGAGGATTTAGATTATAAAATCAACGAAAAAAATCAGAATGTAGAGTTTATGTGTGATAATAAAAATATGGCTATAGATGCTGACAGAGTTTTGATAAAGCAGGCTATCTTTAATATAGTGCATAATGCCATAAGGTATTCAAAGGAAAATGCATTTATAGAAATAAAGCTTGGAGATAATTCATTAAGTATAAAAAATCACGGAGAAAGTATTCCAAAAGAGAGCATTGAAAAGATATTTGAACCTTTTTACTGTGTGGATAAGTCCAGGGCTAAAAAATTCGGTGGAAGCGGTCTTGGTCTTGCCATAGTAAAGGAAATATTGGACAGACATAAATTCAGAATAAGTGCAAACAGCGTAGATGGTGATTTTGTAGAATTTATAATAGATTTTAAAGGATGAAAATATGAAAGAGATTTTAAAAAAGTTGGAAAAGAATAAAGCACTTCCGTATATTATGCTGGGAGTAGGTGTGGTAATGATTATTGCAGGTGTAATGAGAGATGAACATCTGGTGGTATTAAAAAAAGCTGTTAATATATGCCTTGAATGTATAGGCATAGGATAAGGGGAAGAAATGAAAATACTAAAGATTGCATGGGCTACATTTATAGCTGTTTTACTGGGATTTATATTTTTTGTAATTACGGATCTTGTGATAATCAGTTTAGGCTTTGCCTATAATAAGACCGGAAATGTGGTACTTGGCTGGTTGACTCTGCCACAGGAGATGGACAGGATTTATCTGGTGATTTATCCTTTATCAATTCTTGTATATTCAATTATATTCTTTAAATGGATAAATAAGGATAAGGAGGAAGCACAGGTACATTGGGATATAAAGACAGGAGTAGTGTGCAGCATAATGGCAGGTATAGCCTTTGGAGGCATATCTACATTATGGGTAATGTTTTTAAAAAACACGGCACTGTCAAATATAGGTTTTATAAAGAGCAGTCTGGAGTATTTGAATGCATCATCGGCAAATAAATCAACTGTATCATTTATTATAAGTCTGGTGGTTGCAGGAATTCTTGCACCTATCAATGAGGAGATTATCTATAGAGGAGTAACCTTTAATTTCCTTGAAAAAAGAGTGAATACAAAATATGCACTTATAGTTTCATCACTGATGTTTGGAATTATACATTTATCATTTGTACAGTCTGTATATGCAACTATTATGGGACTGATATCAGGTATTGTATATATGAAGACACGAAAACTCAGGTGGTCCATTTTAATACATATAACTATAAATACTTTGGCAACATATGAGCTTACCTCAAATTTGATCTGGGTGGCTTTTACAATAATCCTGTTTTTACCGCTTGGAGCCATGCTCTATAAGCTTTTAAAAACAAAAACAAATTATGTATATTAAAAAGATATAGTTTTATCAATCTTAACTTAGGCTTAACCAAAGCCATGTTAGTATATAGACATAAGATAAAGAAATTCATAAGGAGAATGAACATGAAAAAAAGATTATTGATTTTAGGTTTTGCTTTGATGATGATGGCAAGTGCTACAGCTTGTGGAAGTCAAAGCAGTACAGACAAGGACGGAGGAAATGCCAAGACTGAAAGTACGACAGCAAGTACAGATAAGAAGTCTCAAAAGTTCCCGGAATTTAAGGCAAAAACAGTAACAGGTGAAGATATAAGCAGCGATGTGTTTAAAGACAACAAGTTGACAGTGGTAAATGTATGGGGAAGCTGGTGCGGTCCATGTGTAGCTGAAATACCTGAATTACAAAAGCTTTATGAGAACATGAAGGATAAAGGTGTAAATGTCGTAGGACTTGCACAGGATGCCGGAACAGATATGGACGCGGTAAAGGATATTTTGGAGAAGAACAAGGTTACTTATCAGAATGTAGTACCTGAGGGGGCTGTTACAGATTTTGTAATGAGTATTCAAGCATTCCCAAGTACCTTTTTGGTAGACTCTGAAGGAAATATAGTTGATAAAATACAGGGTGGAAGAGACCTTGAGTCATTTACAAAGGCAGTTGAGGATGCTTTAAACAAGATGTAATGGGGAAATACTTGATTGTAGCGATATTTATGAGTATGAAGGGTGATATTCAAATAATAAAAATATTAATATAAAGGAGATAAATATGAAAAAGAATTTGAAAAAGCTTATTATGGCAGCGGCAGCCGCATCATTATTGATGGCATGTACAAGTAATGCAAAACCGGCTGAAACAAAAACAGCAGAGACAGAGAGCGTTATGCCGGAGAGTGTAGAGACAGGTCAGGCAGGAATGACTATTGAAACAGGTGCACAGATGCCTGATGATATGCCAAGTTTACCGGGTGCTGAGAACGGAAAAGTAAAGTCGGTTACAGACAAGGTTATCCGCATAGAGAGAATATCATATGTGGGTAATGAGGTACAAAGCAGTGAAAGTACAGATACAAAGGAAGAAAATGAGGTTCCTGAAGAGGTTGACCTTGTACTTGATCCTGCAGGTGTGAATTTTGTAGATATGGCTACAGGTCTTGTAAGTGATGCACCTAAGGAGGGAGATGAAATCTATGCATGGGTAGCACCTGAATATATGGCAAGTATGCCTCCACAGGTAAACTCATATGTGGTACTTACCAATGCAAAAGAGGGATTCCATATGCCTATGTACACAGACGGTATTGAAAAGGCTGAGGAAGTAGACGGCAGTATTGAACTTTTGGATACTTTAAACAATGCTAAATGGACTGTAGATAAATCTGTAAAACCTGTGCTTGCATCAACAGGCGAGGAAGTGGATTTTTCAGAGATTAAAAAGGGAGACAGATGTCTTTTATGGTCGGAGAACTTTATGATTACAACTACAAGTACAGAAATGCCTAAGATAAAGACAAACAGAGTGGTTATTTTAAGGTAAAAGATATCTAAGAATTGTAAGTGAATATACAGATAAGCCTTGGAAATAAAGGCTTATATGTGACAAAATAAGGACTATATAAGGGAGATGACAATGAAAAAGAAACAATTTAAGTTTAAGGGTGTAGTTTTGGCATGTTGTTTGGCGGCGTCTATGCCGCTTGGTATAACAACACCGTTTGAAATAAGTGCTATGGCAGATGTAGTTGCACATAATGTGGACATAACACCGCCGGCAGGAACAACAGATAAGGCTTCTCATATAAAGACAGCAATAGAAAATGCATTGGCGACTCATGATATTATAAGAGTCAGCGGTAATGCACAAATGGAACCGACCGCAAACAGTATAGAAATTACTATACCACAGGGCAAAAAGATTATATGGGAAGCAAGTATTACAGGATCAGCCGCAAATGTATTGCTAAAGATAAAGTCAACAGGAACGGGTGGAGAATTTGAAATGGTTTCAGGAACATTGAGGTCTGAAGCACATTCAGCGCTTGCATCTACAGACAGAAACGGCTATACAAATTTCACTATAAAGGGTGGAGAAATTATAAGCGGAAAGCATGCTAGTGCTCCTACAGTGAACTTTAACGGAAAAGGTCAGTTTAATATGACCGCCGGAACAATAATAAACTATGCGGCAGATTATGCTCTGACTCTACAGCCTAAAGATGATACAAATCATAGTATAACAGGTGGAACTTTGTTAGCCTGCGGTGAAAAAAACGCTACCGATATAAAGGCTAATAATGATGTGATAGGGCTTGCGGCACCACCTTCAATAAACAGTAGTGTCAATATAGATGCACAAAGAACAAATATAATATGCTGGAATAAGACAGTCTATAATAATCGCACTCCGAAAATAAAATATGTTGCAGAACATGACAGCAGAGATATACTGGCTTATCCCGGTTCTCAGACAAAGTTTATGTGGACAAAGG
Source organism: Lachnoanaerobaculum sp. OBRC5-5 (assembly GCF_000296385.1). Taxonomy (GTDB): domain Bacteria; phylum Bacillota; class Clostridia; order Lachnospirales; family Lachnospiraceae; genus Lachnoanaerobaculum. The sequence goes on along the minus strand of NZ_JH815185.1, from coordinate 1,145,196 downwards.
AGAATGGAGAAGCCGCTATAAAATATACCAACAGTGACGGAGAAAGCGGAAGCGTTGTACTTGATGAAGCAGAAGTTGAGAATATAGATTTTCCAAATGTTTCAGATGCTGTTTATGATAAGAGCGGACATGGAGTCGATAATTTTGTGGCACCGGATCATAGCAATATAGGATTTAAATATAAGGATGCGCAGGGCAATATAAGCAGTGATAAACCTGTAAATGCAGGAGAGTATGAAGTTACAACAAAGCTGTCGCCTACTTATGGCGAGCTTGAAGTGAATCTTGGGAAATTCACTATAAATAAAAGACCTGTAACTGTCGAAGTGGCAGATAAGGAAATAAATGTAAATGAAGCATTACCAAATGATTTTTCAGACTATAATGTAAGCAACCTTGCAAATGGGGATAACAGAGAAGATGCGATTATGCAGATGCCTTCATTTACCTGGGGGACGGATGGAACATCCGTTGGAGAGTTTAATATATCAACTTCTACAGCTATAAATTATACAAATAATTATATGCCTGCAAGTACAGCATTAAGAGGTGTACTAAAGGTCAAAGCGGCACAATCAAATCCACAGCAGCAATCGCAAACACCGGGAACACAGCAGCAACCACAACAACCTGAAAAGAAAAAGTCTTCAGATATAGTAACACCGGGCAAATCGGGTTCAGAAGATAATAAAGGGCGTGGTAAAGCTACACCTTCTGTACCTAAAAAGCCTGAAAATAATGGAGGCGGAAAAAGAAAGGGAAGAAATTCAGGCGGAGGTTCAGGAAGAGGTTCAGGAAGAGGTTCAGGAAGAGGTTCAAAGAAGGATAAAAATGCAAAAAACAACAACAAACCGATTGCAGGCAAATGGATAAATGATGCAAAGGGATGGTGGTATAAGGAACCAAACGGATCATATCCTAAATCAACATGGAAACAGATAGATTATAATGGTGTAAAAAACTGGTACTATTTTGATGAACAGGGATATATGGCGACAGGCTGGAAACTTATAAATGATAAATGGTATTATATGTATGAAAATACTGAAAAAGGTCATATAAAAGGTAGTATGGCATATAGTACAAAAATAGGTGAATATAAAATTGGAATTGACGGAGCATGGATAAAATAATATAAACTATATGGCATGGTATAGATAGGATCGCAAAAGCGGTCCTATTTGAATGTAATAAAATCTTTGGTCAGCCGGAGTGGATTAAGCGATATTTACAAATACTATATAAAATTAGTATAGATTCTTAAGATAATTAAAATATTTTTAATGTCAGCTTTAATAAAGATATGATATAATACGAAAACAAACTATATAAGGAGTTAATATGAAAAAGAAAATATTAGTTTTGAGTTTTGCACTGATGATGGCAGCTTCTATAAGTGCTTGTAATGCAAAGGGTACAGCTTCAAATGATGCTGCAAGTACACAGTCACAGCAGGATGATACAAAGCAGGCTGAATCTAAGGAAGCTGATTCCAAGCAGGCAAGCTCAGAGCAGGAAGATATAAAGTTCCCCGAGTTTAATGCAAAAACCGTAGCAGGTGAAGAAATAAGCAGTGATATATTCAAAGACAGTAAGCTTACTGTTGTGAATATATGGGGAAGCTGGTGTGGTCCATGTGTTCATGAGATTCCGGAATTACAAAAGCTTTATGAAAACATGAAAGAAAAAAATGTAAATGTAGTCGGAATAGCACAGGATTCAGGAAGCGATTTGGATGCTGTAAAGGAAGTACTTGATAAGAACAATGTTACTTATCATAATATAATCCCTGAGGGAGATGTGGAAGGTTTTGTAATGAGTCTGCAGGCATTCCCTACCACTGTATTTATAGATTCAAACGGAAATATAGTCGGTGGGATACAGGGTGCAAGAGATTTGGAAGGTTTCACAAAGATAGTTGATGAAATACTTGCTAAACAGGGTTGATATGATAATTTAAACTAAAATATTAAAGAGGTATGGGATATACTAGTCATTTATAGTATATCCCATACCTCTGTTTGTTTTTATTACATCACTTCCAAGTTTTTTTCTGATAGCGGCTATATGTACTTTTATTACTTTTGAAGCATCATTGGCATTCATATCAATATTATGCTCAAGGAGTTCTCCTGTAGAAATCAGATTACCCTTGTTTATACAAAGGTATTCAAATATAGAATATTCCTTAGGTGTAAGAGATATGATCTCACCGCCCTTTTGAACCTGTTTTTTACTGAGATAGAGAGTGATATCCTGAGATTCAATTCTTATAGTATCATCATTTGTGCTGTAATTATTGCGTAAAAGCACCCTTATCCTTGCTTCCAATTCTCTAAAATGAAAGGGCTTTACCAGATAATCATTTGCACCCAAATCAAGTCCAAGCACCTTATCATTTAGTGTATCTCTGGCAGATAAAATAATAACCTTACTTTCAGCATTGTCCTCTCTGATAGTCTTTAAAACTTCCAACCCGTCAAGCTTCGGCATATTAAGATCAAGTATTATAAGATCATATTCGGACTCAAAATAAAGAGAAAGAGCTTCTTCACCGTCCATAGCAGTATCGACATAATAGTTCAGTTTGCGAAGTCCCTTTGCAAGTCCGTTCAAAATATCTTCTTCATCTTCGCATATTAAAAGTCTCATCAATTCCTCCAAAAAATTTTAATAATATAAAGATACAATGAATTTCAATGAATATCAACAGTTAAAACACATATAGAACCAAAATTTCTGAATGAAAAAAATGATGATATTGGCTGAAATGCTAAAAAGATCCCCTTGATTATATAAAATCCCGAAGAACAAACCCCAAACTGAAAGTACAAAGCAATATTTAAGCACAGTTAACAAAAATATTAATATATAATTAAGCAAAGATAAAGTTCTCATTGAATAAATTATATCTAGCAGTATAATAGAGAAGTCAAAACAAATGTTAATAAAAAAGAAAATAAAAATAAAGGAATATGAAAGGTAATGAGTATTTAATAGACATACATTCACATATAGTTTTTGATGTGGATGATGGAGCAAGGAATTTGGAAGAATCTCTTAAGCTTATAGATATGGCAAGGGGGCAGGGAATTAAAAAAATAATAGCAACACCTCATACAATGCCGAATCTAAAGCCGGAGGAGATTATAGAAAAAATAAATATAATAAGGTCAAAAATTCATGAGAGGAATATGGACTGTGAAATCTATACCGGACAGGAAATATTTTATTCCGGTTCAGCTATAGAAAAAATTAAAAAAGGTGAGTATCTTACCTTGGCAAACAGTAAGTATATACTGGTGGAATTTGTACCTGCTGTCAGCTTTAGTTATTTAAAGAGGGCAACAAGAGATATTATATTTGCAGGATATATTCCGATATTTGCACATGTGGAGCGCTATATCTGCTTAAGAAAGTCGGACCGATTTATGGAGATAATGGATATGGGAGCATTATTTCAAATGAATTATGGAAGCATAAAAGGAGGGATTTTTGACATAGATGCTTATTGGTGTAAAAGGCAGATAAAAAACGGATATATTTCCTTTATGGCAACGGATATGCATAGAATCGGCGGCAGGGAACCGGATGTAGCAAATGCATTACGATGGCTTTCAAAAGGAGTAGAAAAGCATTTTAGGGAAATAACCTATGATAATGCAAATAATATTATTTTAAACAAATAGAATGGAGCAGGCAGATGGGTGACAGAATGATAAATGAAGACACAGAGATAGACTTACTTGAATTGCTTTTTGTTTTAAAAAGGAAATGGTGGATGATTATATTGTTTGGAATACTTGGCTGTGCATCGGCTATAGGAATCAGTATGTTTTTAATCACACCGCAATACCAATCCACCTCACAGATGTATGTTTTATCAAAGGAAACCACACTTAATTCATTGGCAGACCTGCAAATAGGCAGCCAACTGACTAAGGACTATAAGATTATAATACAGAGCAGACCGGTGCTGGAGGAAGTTATTGAAAAGTTGGGACTTAATATAAATTATAAACAGCTAAGAAGTAAGCTTAAGATTGATAATCCCCCGGATACAAGAATACTCTCGCTTACTGTTACGGATCCTGATCCTGAGAATGCAAAAGAGATTGTAAATCAGATATCAATGTCATCATCACAATATATAGGTGATTTGATGGAGGTGGTTCCGCCAAAGATTATCGAGTTTGGAATAGCTTCATATGAAAAATCAGGTCCGAGTATAAAGAAAAATGCAGTACTTGGAGGGATTTTAGGTGTTTGCCTGATTTCAGCCATTATTATAACTATAGAATTACTGGATGACAGCATAAAGAGCGAGGATGATTTGGAAAAGAATCTTGGACTTACAATTCTTGCCAGCTTACCTGAGTATAAAAAAAGTAAGTAACTTGAGAGGAGAAGATAAACATTGGAAATATTATTCAATTTGGACGGAATTGACAAGGGCTTTTTGTATGAAGAGTCTGTAAGAATACTTAGAACAAATCTTCAGTTCTCAGGTGCAAATTTAAAGGTAATACTTTTTACAAGCTCAATACATGGAGAGGGAAAGTCTGAAACAAGCTTTCAATTGGCAAGAAGTCTGGCTCAAATAGATAAAAAAATACTTTATATTGATGCCGATATGAGAAAGTCAATGCTTACAACAAGGTATCTGATAAAGGAAGAAGTAGAGGGACTCAGTCAGTTTCTAAGCGGTATGAATACTGACAGCATTATATATAAGACCAATATAAAAAATATGGATGTGGTATTTTCAGGACCGTATGCACCTAATCCCGCAGAACTTTTATATGAGCTGAAACTGGATGAGTTTATAAAGGAGCAAAGAAAGATTTATGATTATATCATTATTGATTCTCCTCCAATAAGCAATATTGCAGATGCGGCGATTATAGGAAGATGTGTTGATGGAGCCGTAATAGTGGTGAGGAGTTCAACAGTCAGTCAAAGGATGGTAAAAAGAGTTAAAGACCAGCTTGAAAAAGTGAATTGTAAAATTATAGGAGCGGTTTTAAACGGAGTTGAGATGAAAAAGAACAGCTATCATTATAAATATTACGGGGACTACTACAGTTATAAAAAATGAAAACATCAATAAAAAAGGTGCTTATTATTTGCATGATTATATTATCTGCAGTGGTAGTTATCGCTGTAAGTATAAAGAGAAACAATGCGGGAATAATAGCAACAACAATAAATGAAAAAGCACAGACAAAGCCCGATAAAAGTTATACGGATCTGAATGGGAAAAAATATAAAAGAAAGAGCTATGTAAAGGCAATACTGGCACTGGGAATAGATTCAAATGTTGATATGCATTATATACAGGATGCAGGTTCCGGAGGGCAGGCTGACAGTATAGGGCTTATTGCCTGGGATACTGTAAATAACAGACTTGATATGATAATTATACCAAGAGATACAATGGCTCAAATACCGGTAACAGATGTCAGTGGAAATATTATGGGAAAAACACTGCAGCATATAACAATGGCATACGCTTTCGGTGACGGCAATGAGATCAGTGCAGATTTTATGAAGGAGTCTGTAAGTGAACTTTTTGAAGGCTTATTTATAGATAAATATATAGCAATAAATACATCCGCCGTAAAAAGTATAAATGATGCAATAGGCGGAGTGGAGGTGATTATACCATGCGAAGGTATGGAAAAAGCGGATACTGCATTTGTGAAAGATAAAAAAGTTCTGTTAAAGGGCGATCAGGCTGAAAAGTTCTTAAGGTACAGGGATACGGATAGGGATTTTTCTGCAATGACCAGAATAGAAGCACATAAAGTCTATGTGGAGGCTTATCAAAAAAAGCTTACGCAGTTTAAAGGGGATTCTTTGATTGAAAATATTTTAAAAGAGATAAGCCCCTATTATTATACTGATATGCAAAAAGATATGCTTTTAAAACTTGCCGCCTGTGCCATGACGGATAAAGACTTTAACGGAGACAGAATGTATGTATTGGAGGGAGAAAACAAAAAAACGGAAATTTATGATGAGTTTTATATGGACAGGGATAAGGTAATGAATAAAATTATTGATCTGTTTTACACAGCAGAGTAAAGAAACGCTAAAGAAAGGGATAGGGATATGAAGAAAAGAATTATTGCGATATTGTCTTGTATATTGGCTATATCAATGGTAGGAACAAATTTTGCGGCACCCAGTATTCAAGGAGGAAACCAGAACTCCGGTCAGACCGGAAGAAGCGGTGGTGGCGGCGGAAGTCGTAGCGGCGGTGGTGGAAGCCGTAGCAGAAGCAGCAGTAGGGGCAGTTCAAGTACAGGAACATCCGGTGGAACTAAGACAGGTACAAAAACAACAGGAACAAATACTCAGGCATCAACCACAACAACAGGATTTTTTGGAGCTCTCGATAATGGGCATGCCACTGTTCCGGCACCGGAAAGTGAAACAACAGGTCTTCCTGAAAAGGTTGTAGCAAGTATAAACAGCATTAATGAAGGCGGAAGCATCAGTGAAGCTACAGGATTAAAAGAATTTGCAGAATATAAGGCTGTGGGAAAAACCTTAGCATTAATCACTACCGATGCACAGGGTAAAATATCAGATGTGCCTACCAAGGTCAGAATATATGTACCGAATATGGTAGAAGGCAAGGATATAAAGGTTATTGCCTATGCAAATATTACAGGCAACTGGGCACCTACAGAGGTATTCGGTATAAATCATCAGGATAAAACATTGGATACTTTAATAAACGGATCATCTACAATATGTGTTGTTTATAAATAAGACTCGCAAGATAAAAGTCTATGGGGGAGAAATGCAAGAACGGGACTTAAAACTAAATTACTTACATGGTGCGGCTATAATGCTGGCTATCTATGATATGATTGCGGTAAATTTGTCATATCTTGTGGGACTGTGGCTGCGGTTTGACTTACAGTTTTCACGTATTGAGGGTAAATATATATTGGCGTGGTCAAAATTTGTTCCTATATATACCCTAATAACCTTAATAACTTTTATTGCTTTAAAGCTGTACAGAAGCATATGGCAGTTTGCAAGTTATACAGAATTAAAGCATGTAATGTATGCAAGCATTATAACAGGATTTTTACATACTTTACTTATTACACTGATGTTTGAAAGAATGCCGATAGCTTACTATTTATTAGGAATTCTGATACAGTTTTTGGCAGTTCTTGGAAGTCGATTTTCCTATAGATTTGTGCTTTTACTGCGTTCAGACAGAGAAAATGTAAAAAAGTCACAAAAAGATATGTCAAGAGTGATGATAGTAGGTGCAGGAAATGCGGGAAGATTGCTTTTAAGAGATATCAAAAGATCGGTTGACTATAATGACAGTGTGATTTGCTTTATAGATGACGACAAGTCAAAATGGGGAAGAACTGTTGACAATATACCGATAACGGGCGGAAGAAACAGAATACTTGACAATGTAAAGCACTATAGAATAGATAAAATATACGTAGCAATACCCGGAAGCAGTCCTGAGGAACTCAGTAAGATATTAAATATCTGCAAGGAATCAGGATGCATACTGAAAAATCTGCCGGGAATGTGTCAGCTTGCAAACGGTAAAGTTCAAGTTAAAGATTTAAAAGATGTAAATATCGAGGATTTACTTGGCAGAGCTCCTATTAAAGTAGATCTAGATGAGATATTCAACTATCTAAACGGTAAGACTATCATGGTAACAGGCGGAGGCGGTTCTATAGGAAGTGAACTTTGCAGGCAGATTGCAGCACATTCACCTAAGCATCTTATAATATTTGATATTTATGAGAACAATGCCTATGAGATTGAACAGGAACTTTTGATGAACTATCCGAAGTTGAATCTGGATACAATAATAGGATCTGTGAGAGATTTGAGGAAGCTTGAACAGGTATTTGCAACATTCAAACCTGATGTGGTATACCATGCGGCGGCACATAAGCATGTTCCGCTTATGGAGGACAGTCCTTGTGAAGCTATAAAGAACAATGTAATGGGAACATACAATACCGCACTTGCGGCACTGCATTACGGATGTAAAAGATTTGTACTTATCTCTACAGATAAGGCGGTAAACCCTACAAATGTAATGGGAGCCAGCAAGAGAATGTGCGAAATGATCATCCAGACATTTGCAAGGAAAGTAAAGGAAAAAAGAGCAAGTGAGCTTAGACCGATACAAGTTTTGAAAGATAACCGAATCATAGAGATGGAGAAATACTACAGTGCTGTAGAAAATCCTACTACAGAGTTTGCGGCTGTCAGATTTGGAAATGTGCTTGGAAGCAACGGCTCGGTAATACCTAAGTTTAAAAAGCAAATAGAAGCAGGAGGACCCGTCACAGTTACACATCCTGATATTATCAGATATTTTATGACAATATCGGAAGCCGTTTCATTGGTACTGCAGGCAGGAAACTATGCAAAGGGCGGAGAGATATTTGTCCTGGATATGGGTACACCGATAAAGATAGACACAATGGCAAGAAATCTTATCAGACTGTCAGGGCTTCGCCCGGATATTGATATCAAGATAGAATACTCAGGACTTCGCCCGGGTGAGAAGCTCTTTGAAGAGAGACTTATGTCCGAGGAAGGCCTGGAGACTACACCGAATAAGCTGATAAGTATCGGTAAGCCTATTGATTTTAATGAAGATAAGTTTTTAAAACAGCTTAAGTTATTATCCGTATATATGGGAGAAAATAACGGAAATATTCGTGAACATATAAAGCAGATAGTAACAACATATCATACAGCTCATGTTGAAAGTATAAATAGTGAATTGTTTGATAATAAAAATGAAATTGCAGACGGATTACATCATGAAGACTTACCACAGGCGGCAAATTGATTTTATCAACTCAAAAAGCTTACAGGAGCAGTCTTGTAGGCTTTTTTCTTTGTATTGAGTTTATTGGTTATCATAAGTATATATGATAAAAAAGAGAGGGAAGATGTTTAGTACAGATAAAATATATGAAAAATTTGATAAGAGAGTGTGGCTAAGTAGTCCTACCATGCATGGAAAAGAACTTGAATATATGTCAGAAGCCTATAATACAAACTGGATGTCGACAGTAGGAAAAAATATTGATGAAGTTGAAAAGCAGGTTTCCGAATATATAGGGGTTAAACATTCAGTAGCATTATCATCAGGTACAGCAGCTCTTCATATGGCAATGAAGCTGGCAGGGCTAAAGGCATATGGTATGCCAAAACCCGGAGTAGGGGCTTTACAGGGTAGGAAAGTTTTTTGCTCAGATATGACATTTGCCGCTACTGTAAACCCGGTTGTATATGAAGGTGGGGAGCCTGTATTTATAGATACTGAATACGATACATGGAATATGGATCCGAAAGCACTTGAGAAAGCATTTGAAATATACCCTGATGTAAAGATAGTTGTGATGGCACATCTGTATGGAACACCGGGTAAGATGGAAGAACTTATTTCCGTTATAAAAAAGTACAATGCTATTTTGATAGAAGATGCGGCAGAATCAATGGGTGCAAGCTATAGAAGAAAAGAGACAGGAACATTTGGCGATTACAATATCATATCATTTAACGGAAATAAAATAATTACCGGAAGTAGCGGAGGTTGCCTACTTACAGATGATGAAGAAGCTGCAAATAAAGTCCGAAAATGGTCAACTCAGTCCAGAGAAAATGCATCATGGTATCAGCATGAAGAACTCGGATACAACTATCGTATGAGTAATGTGATTGCCGGCGTGGTGAGAGGGCAATTGCCTTTCTTAAATGAGCATATAGCACAGAAAAAAACTATTTATGAGAGATATAAAGAAGGTTTAAAAGGATTACCGGTTTCCATGAATCCTATAGATTGGGAAAAAACAGAACCAAATTATTGGCTGTCATGTATGCTTATTGACCAAGAGGCAATGTGTAAGCAGGTTCGAGGTGAGCAGGATGTTTGTTATGTTAAGGAATTTGGCAAAACTTGCCCTACAGAAGTTTTGGAAGCTTTGGCATACATTAATGCGGAGGGGCGTCCAATTTGGAAGCCGATGCATTCGCAACCTATTTATCGTTTAAATTCCTTTATTGTTAGAGATGGCAACGGACGTGCCAGGACAAATGCTTATATTATAGGTGAGTCAGTTGACGTTGGAATGGATATTTTTTCAAGAGGATTATGTTTACCTAGTGATAATAAAATGACATTGTTTCAGCAGGATAGAATTATTGAAATAATTAAATCATGTTTTGAATAATAAAGTTATCGCAGGAGAGATTTATGAAAAGAAAACATAATCATAAACTGTATCGCAAAATAGGATTTTATGAAAGATACATTAAAAGAGCGATTGATATTTTGTGCTCAGGATTAGCGATTATTGTATTTAGCTGGTTGTATATAATAATTGCATTATTGGTTAGAATTAAGTTGGGAAGTCCGGTATTGTTTACTCAATATAGACCGGGTCTGATTAATCCTAAAACGGGAAAAGAGAGGATTTTTAAAATCTATAAGTTTCGTACAATGACAGATAAGAAAGATGCACATGGGAACCTACTGTCCGATGAGATACGTTTGACAAAATTCGGTGCATGGCTTAGAAATACTTCATTAGACGAATTGCCGGAAGCATTTTGTATATTAAACGGATCAATGACATTGATAGGACCTCGTCCACAGTTGGTTAGAGATATGGTTTTCATGTCCCAAGAACAAAGAATGCGTCACACTGCAAAACCAGGTTTGTCCGGACTTGCACAAGTAAGTGGAAGAAACTCGATTTCATGGGATAGAAAATTAAAGTATGATCTAAAATATATAAAACATATTTCTTTCTGGAATGACTTGAAAATCATTATGAAAACTGTTGAAAAAGCATTTATTAGAAAGGAAGGAATCACAGAAAAAGGTAGAGCAACAGCTTTAGATTATGGAGATTACCTTCTTGAAAATAGGTATATAAGTACAGAAGAATACGAAAGAAAACAGATGAAAGCATTAGCACTATTAAAAGGATTAAAGTGATGAAAGAGTTAGTTTCGATAATAATGCCTTCGTACAATACTGCAAGTTTTATAGGTAAAACAATAGAATCTGTACTAGCTCAAACATATAAAAATTGGGAGCTGCTGATAGTTGATGATTGTTCAACAGATAATACAGATGAAGTTGTATTGAGGTATGATGATGAACGTATTATTTATTTACAAAATAAAAAAAATTCAGGTGCAGCTCTATCAAGAAATAAAGCGTTAAAAAATGCAAAGGGTAAATGGATTGCGTTTTTAGACAGTGATGATTTATGGTATCCTACTAAGCTTGAAGAACAAATAAAATTCATGAAAAAGAAAAGATATTCTTTTTCATATACAAGTTATGAGGAAATTGACGAAAATGATGTACTAAATGGAGTGACAGTAATAGGTCCAAAGAAAATCACAGAAAGTGGAATGTATCATTATTGTTGGCCGGGGTGCCTAACAGTGATGTATGATGCAGAAAAGATTGGTAAAATACAGATTGCAGATATTAAAAAGAATAACGATTATGCTATGTGGTTGAAAATAATAAAAAAAGCAAACTGTTATCATTATGATAAAGTACTTGCACAATATAGAAAACGTTCAGGCTCAATATCGAATCATGGATATTTAAAAATGATAAAATGGCATTATAAATTGTTTAGGGATGCAGATAATAAAAATTGTATTGTATCATTACTTCTGACTCTACAAAATTTGTTGTTTGGGAGTTGGAAGAAGATAAGATATGTTAAGAAGGTAAGTTAATTATGGGTATTAATGATATATTGCGAAAAATTGCAGTACTCCTAGAAAGAAGACAAGACTCATTATTCTCATATGACGTAAGTAAACAAAAAAAATACATTGATAAATTAGGAAATCCCAGAGATGAGATTGAAAGATCTTATTTTCAGTATAAGTGTCAGATGGAGTTTAATGGAAAATCAATTACTTTTTTATTAAATCTAGTTTCACTTCCAGTGGCGGTTTTATATTGGTTTATATATGGGAAAAATACTCAAGTAAATCAGGTTTATCATAGAAAATTGGTTTTCTTTAGAGATGGTAAGCCGGAAAATATTTTGCCAAAATCTTTAAAAAATAGATACCATATAATTGAAAGTAATCCAATAGAGGGAAGTTTATTAAATAAAAAAGATAAGAAGTTTATAAGAAATATAATATGTAGATATCCATTATCGTGGCAATTCATTTTAAAATGCCTGATAAAGATTGGACGATATAGCTTTGCTATTGAAAAGTATTCTCCTGAAGCGATAGCAGTTTGTGCAGAATATTCATTTACTTCTTCAGTTTTAACGGCTTATTGTAAACAAAGAAATATTAAACATATAGATGTTATGCATGGAGAGAAAATGTATTATATGAGAGATGCTTTCTTTAAATTTGATGAATGCTATATTTGGGATGAGTATTACAAAAAACTATTATTAACTATGAGAGCAGATAGAAGTCAATTTATAGTCGAAATTCCGGCTTCTTTGAAGTTTGATGGGGAGTGGATTAGAACACAAAAATATGATTATACCTATTATTTGGGTGCAGAATCTGAAGAAGTATTAAGAAAAATATCAAAAATATTGAAAAAACTATATGAAGATGGAAAGCAAATTTCAATACGCCCACATCCAAGATATTCTAACATTGATCTTGTGAAAAAGATATTTGACTTTGTTTATGTAGAAGATACAAATTATCTGTCGATCGAGCAATCTTTGTTTCAGTCAGGAGCTGCAATTTCTCTTTATTCAACAGTATTGAACCAAGCACTATGTAATTCGATTCCAATAATAATAGATAATATAAGTAATCCTAAAAATTTTTACAGATTGAAAGAACTGGGGTATATATGTCTGTATAAGGAACATACTCTTTTATCAGAATTAATGGAGAAAAAATATCATAGGAATAATTGCTAAAAAATAACGTATACTTATACTAATATACGCAAGAAGCTAAATACTATGTGGCTGGATTACAGCAATTGGAATGTTACTATTTGAAATGATTTTCATTCATGAAGTGTTGTTGTGTCTGATATATCACAATGTTCAATAGCGGGAGGTCATCCGGCTAAGGCATTTAAAATGAGAGATCAACAGTATTATAATGATTTAAAATAAAAAATAGATAATTTTAGGTGTAGATATAGATGAAAGTAATGATTATTGCTCCGTATATATATGATGAAAACTTAATTGAATTTACTAAAAATAAAACTGGCTTTGGTATAATGGTTCGAAATATAGCAAAATCAGTGGGTGAATTAGAAGATGTTGTTTTATTGACAAGAGTTATTACAAGAGGGAAAAAAGAAAAAAACTTTAAGATACTCTCTCATACCTGGAGAGAATTTTTTTCTAATGCAAAATTAAAAGATTGGATAAGAGGCTTAAGTACTCTTTTTTCAAAAGGAGTTACTTTAAAAGATAGAGCCAGACATGTTTTTTATGAAGTAGATGGCGGATACCTAAGGCACCAAATTCAATTGGAAAAACCAGACATAGTTCATATTCACGGTATAGGAACAATTACATTGAGCTATATTAGAATTTGTGAGGAAATGAAAGTGAGGTATGCTGTTACTTTACATGGATTAATTGGCTTAAATGAGTCTGTGTCTGCACCTGCATACGAAAAAAGAATAGAACGTGAGTTTTTAATAAAAGCAGAAAAAAATAATATACCAACCAGTGTTATTAGTAGTGGTATGAGAGTTAGAATAGAGAAAAATTATTTATTGAAAAAAGCAAACAATATCACAGTTATTTTGAACGGAGTAAGAGCATGTAGAGTAAATAGATTTAATAATATTAAAGAAGCCGCTAATTTAACGGAAGAAATGTTTCAGGAATATTACAGTAAGTGTTTAAAACAAAAAGACTTATATCCGAAATTGTGTGATATATATGATTATTTGAAAAGTACCAAAGAGAAGGGTAAAAAAATACTTTTTTTTGTAGGAAATATAAGTAAAAATAAGAATCAAACACAAGCAATAGAAATAGTAAAAAAATTTGATAATATTTTATTAGTACTTTGGGGAAGAGAATTAGATAATGGAGAAGTTAGAAATAAAATTTTAAAATATGGTTTACAAAGAAATGTCATTTTAGGTGGTTTTAATGACCAAATGTCTAATTTTTGGGAATTGTGTGACATAAACCTATTTTTAAGCCTCAATGATGGATTTGGATTGCCTATTGTTGAAGGGTATATGCATGGAGTTCCATGTGTTACTTTTTCTGACTTGGATGCAACACAAGACCTATATTGTCCTGAGGCAATGCTGCGAATAGAGGATAGAAGTATTGAAGTATCTACCAATACATTAAAGCTTGCATTAAATAAAAATTGGAATAGTGAAGAGATTACTGAAGTAAGTAAGCTGTTTTCAATTGATATTATGTCACAAAAATATGTAAACTGGTACAAGGATATTATGATGCAGCCAAAGAGTTAGAAATATTAATGATATGAGGGAAAGAAATGAATGAAGGAATACATAATAAACATAAAAAGAAAATAAGCTTGGTTGAATTTTTTATTCCACTTTTTTGCTTGATAAATCAATATAAAATTGCAGGTATAAATCTGGGATTACTTTGTGTAATTACAGTCGTAAGTATTTATTTTATTAGGTATAGAGAGTTTTATTTATATAAGCCGCTATTTGTATTCTTTATATTCATGATTATACATGATTTTTTCAGAATGTTTATAACAGGGTTTAATTCAGGACTTTGGATCGAAAGAACATCATATTTATTAATATTATCATGTATATATAAAAATAATAACGAAGAAAATTTATTTAGAGTTTGGAAATTAATAGGTATTATTGTAATGGCCGGAATTTTTTACCAATCCTTTCAAGTGTATATATTGGGACAATCGGTGTCAACAATTAATATATTTCCCTTTTTACAGTCAAATAGTGAAAATTACTTATTAAGTTATGATAGACCACATTCTTTCTTTTTAGAACCGGCAGTATATAGTACATGGATATTGCCATTTTTATGTATGTGTATGAAAAGGAAAAAGCATATATGGATGATATTTATTTCGAT
The DNA here is from genome assembly GCF_000296385.1 of Lachnoanaerobaculum sp. OBRC5-5. Taxonomy (GTDB): domain Bacteria; phylum Bacillota; class Clostridia; order Lachnospirales; family Lachnospiraceae; genus Lachnoanaerobaculum. The sequence continues at coordinate 1,130,083 of NZ_JH815185.1, read as the reverse complement.
AAGTATTTTGTTATCAACATCTTCTACAGGTATATTAATGACTGGAGTAATATGGATATTTTATGTCTTTATAAATTTCAGAAATGAAAAAAAATATTTTAACACTCTGATGATAGTAGGTGGATTAATAATAGGTATAGTTGCTTTTTTGAATTTAAATATTTTTTCAATTGCTTTAAATAAGTTGATAAATATTTCAGTTACTAATACATCTAATTCAGTTAGGCTTGTATTGGGATTTCAATTATTCTGGGCTACGCCTATTATCTATAAATTTTTGGGAATACCATACATGAATGTAGAAAATTATATGCGTTCTGGAGAAGTAACTTTAAGCAAATATAAATTAAGTATTAATCTTCCATATTTAGGTTTTGTTAATGCCATTGGAAATTGTATGTTAGTTTATGGTATATTTGGACTCTTTTTATACTTGAAGCTTTTTTTGAATATATGGAAAGAATCTGATTTATACAGTAAGTGTTATGTTTTAACCTGTATAATTTCAATATTTGGTCAATCTGTATTTTGGAATAGTCTTTTTGTAACACAATTTGCAGTGATGTTATGTTCAGTAGAAAGAACGTCATTTGTTAGAGTAATGTTTGGAAAAGGGGCAACATGCAATTTGTATGAATAATAAATATAGATATTTATCAAAAAATTTTATTTTGTTTGGTATAAGCAGCTTTGGACCCAAGATAATAGCTTTCCTTATGGTACCATTATATACTAATTACTTGTCAACGACAGATTATGGAATAGGGGATATAGTAAGTACTTCTGCAAATTTAGCATTACCAATTATTATACTTTGTGTTGAAAGTGCAATATTAAGATTTTGTTTTGATAAAGAATATGAACCTGATGAAGTTATATCAAGTGGTGTATTTGTTTGTCTGAGAGGTATGGTATTATGTGCTGTTTGTGTAATAGTAATTAGGGCAGTTCCCTTTATTAAAATTGATACATCGTATTTAGTTGCATTTTATTTGATGGTGCTATCTAACGGACTGTACAATGTATTAACTAATTATGCAAGAAGTATTGACAAGGTACAGTACATGGTTGAAATGAGTTTAATTACCACGATAGCATCATGTGTATTAAATGTGTTTTTGTTGGTTGTATTGAAGAGTGGCTTAAATGGATATTTAATAGCTAGTTATTTGGGGACGTTCTTAGCTGTTATCTGGGGCTCAGTACGACTGAGAGTACATAGACATATTAAGCTTAATAAAGTAAACAAAATTACAGTCTTTGAATTGCAAAAATTTGGATTTCCTTTAATTTTTAATAAGATCGGTTGGTGGATTAATAGCTCATCAGATAGATATATTGTTACATGGATTTTGGGGGCGACTTATAATGGGATTTATACAGTATCATACAAAATTCCAACTATGTTGACTGCATGTAGTGATATATTTACACAGGCATGGCAGCTATCGGCAATAAAAGATTTTGATCCGGAAGATAGAGATCATTTTATTGCTGATATGTATGAAGCATATAATGGTTTCTTGGTTTTGTGCTGCTCAACATTGATTATATTGACTATTCCACTTGCTTATATATTATATGCAAAAAGTTTTTTTTTAGCATGGAGATATGTTCCTCCATTAATGATTTCTTTTGTTTTTGGTGGCTTGGCAGGTTTTTTGGGAAGTATTTTCACTGCGGTGAAAGATACTAAAATATTTTCGTATTCAACTATGATAGGTGCAGTAGTAAATACAATATTAAATTTTATATTAGTATCGTATATTGGAATAATGGGTGCTGCAGTTGCAACTCTTGTTTCTAATATTGTTATTTGGCTGGTTAGATTACAAAGAAGCAAAAGGTATATACATATACAAGTGAATTTCTTAAGACATGTAATAATGTATATACTATTAGTTGTACAATTCATAGTCTGTTTAGGTGGATTTACTATAGATTTGGTATTAATTCAATTAATCATTATTGTTGTTTTGATTATTGCTAATAAGAAAATTATAGTCAATATAATGAAAAAAATAGAAATAATGTTTGAAAATTATTTACACCGTTAGGAGAAAAATGAAAACAATAGGAATAATTACATACCATCATTATTATAATTACGGTACGATGTTGCAGGCACTTGCTTTAGTAGAAAAAGTAAAACAGCTAGGATATCTAGCAGAGTTAATTGACTTTAAACAAGATAATTCTTTATCAAAATATGAAATGATTAAATTGAGAATAAAGAGAATTCCGATATATATTAAAGAAAGAAAAAAATATCTAATCTTGGCTAAGTCAAAGAAAAAAATAGAAGAAAAAAATGATTTGTTTGAACGATTCTATAAATTATTTTTGCATGTAGGAAAAAAGAGATATACAACTACGGAGCAATTAATTGAGAATCCACCATTATATGATGGATATGTAGTGGGGAGTGATCAGACGTGGAATCCATTTGTTGCTAACTCACCGGAAGCATTTTTTTTGCCATTTGTTAAAAATGGATTAAAAAAAGGAAGTTATGCTCCGAGTTTAGCAGTAAAATCGTTGCCTGAGAAGAAGAAGGAAGAGTATAGAAAAAAGTTATATGATTTTTCCTTTTTATCATGTAGAGAACTGGATGGTGCACGATTATTAAGTGATATCATACAAAAAGAAGTTAAATGTGTATTGGATCCAACATTATTATTAAATGCTAAGGATTGGGAAAAGTATTGTAAATATGAAATACCTAAGGAACCATATATTTTAATTTATATGTTAGGAGAAAAGCTAGAGCATAGAAAAGCCATAAAAAAGATTCAAGAACTAACAAAGTGGAAGATAATAAGTATTCCAGCGGTGTATTTAGAAATGGGAAATGATGATTATGAAAAAGTATGGGGTGGTCCGGAAGAATTTTTGTCATTAATAAAAGGGGCATCTTTGGTTTGTACAGATTCATTTCATGGAATTATGTTTTCGATAAATTTTCAGAGAAATTTTTATGCTTTTTGTAAAAACATTGATTCTGAGGAATCGTCTGAAAATTCCAGATTATATAGTGCATTGAATATCTTTGGTTTATCGAATAGGATAATTCACAATATGGATAATTTGGATATAGAAAATATGAATATAGATTACGATAAGGTGAATTCAATTTTAGACGAACAAAGAAAAGAATCTATGAAGTATTTAGAAAATATGCTGTTTGAGATTACGAAAGGATAAGAGATGAAAGTTGCTATTCGAGATGATGATACGTCATATTTTACAAAACCTGCAGATTTACAAAAAGCATATGATTTTTTGAGTGACGAAGATTGTGTATCGCTATCAGTTGTACCTTATACCGTTCCGGTTCATAGAGGTGATGTATATCCATACGGAAAGAAAATTGCTATGGATTATTATGATATAGCTAAAAATATGGAATTATTAGAATATTTAAAGGAAAATTATAAGCAGGGTAAAATTGATATATTATTACATGGATATTCACATGAATATAAATTATTGAAAAAAAAATGGATTGCAGAAATGAAATGGAAAAGCGGTAACCAACTAAAAAAAGAAATAGCTAAAGGGAAAAAACATCTAGAAAAACTGCTTAACATAAGTATATCGGTGTTTGTTGCACCGAATAACAGCATTGATAGAAAGGCTATGTCGGTATTGGAAGAACTTCAGATGGATTATTCTGGAATTATAGGTGTTGGAGACAGAAAATTAAATTTAAGATATATATATAATTTTATAGTAAGATGGGGATTTAGGATAATAAAAAAAATACAATATCCATGTATAATGAATTATGGAAAGCATAAGGAGTTAAATGCATATACACTAGACGACTATGAACGGCTGATTTATGAATATCATATATGTAAAAAAAAGAAATCACCATTTGTCATATATACTCATTATTGGCAATTAAATACTAATGATAAATCAAAAAAGTTAATTGAACAAATATATAATTATGTAATTAAAGATGGTGCAAAGATAGTTCCTTTAAGTGAGTGTTTTAAATAATATGATAGATTTTAATTTTAAGGAAAAATGCTACTCTTGTTCGGCATGTGCAGAGAGTTGTCCTACCAAAGCAATATCATTTGATAAAAACTTACATCCGAGAATTGATTTACAAAAGTGTATTAACTGTAATAAATGTGAAAGAGTTTGTATTGAGTTGAATAAACCTAAAGATACAAAAAAGATGGATTGTATTGGTGCTTATATAGTGAAAAATAAAAACAATGAAATCAGAGAAGCCAGCTCATCAGGAGGTTTTTTTCCCCAGCTGGCACAAAAGGTTCTGAAAATGAATGGATATGTTTGCGCTTGTATATATGATGAAAAACTTATGCCAAAACATATTGTTACAAATGATAGTAAAGTCTGTGAAGATATGATGGGATCAAAATATGTTAAAAGTGACCTAAATGAATGCATTTCGAAAATAAAACAGATTATAGCGAGTGACAAAATTGTACTATTTTCAGGCGTACCCTGTCAGGTTGCTGCAGTAAAAAAATGCATTAAAAGTGATAAATTGATTACATTGGCGGTTGTATGTCACGGAACTATAGAACGTAATATATGGAAAAAGTACTTAGATGAAGAAGAGAAAATAAATGAAAGTTCTATTGTTGAAGTATTTATGAGAGATAAAACAAAAGGTTACTTAAATTATGGGTTGAAGTTTAGGTTTAAGAATGGTACTGAGCATATTACTTTTAGGAAAAATGATGGGTACTTTTTGAAGTGTTTTACAGATGGTCTGTTTGAAAGAGATAGATGTTTGAGCTGTACATATAAAGGGAATAACATTATGAGTGATTTACTTGTAGGAGATGCGTGGGGAATGGAAAAAATATTTCCACAATTTATGGATAAGCTTGGGGCTTCAGCTGTGTTAGTTTTGACTGAAAAGGGAAGATATATTTTTAATGAAATAAAGGATTCTTTTTCAGTAAGAAATATAGATAGTCAAGAAGTAATACATAGTAACCCAAGAATTATCTTACCGGAATCAAGAAATGCTCTTCAAAAGAGTTTTAATAAAAAATTAGAAAAATTAGACTCTAATATACATTACTGGACAGAAAAGTATGCAAAACCTACCATTTTTATTCGTATAAAAGGAAAGATATTAAGATTGAAAAATAAATTACTTAATTAAAATATGGTTGGTATATGATGAAAATAGCAAATAAATATTTTGATTGCAAAGTATAATTAGTAGTATAGAGTATGGAAATATGTAGAGAGAAGGATAGTAAGCTTAATAATAGGTGTATATAGAATTTAAATTTGAAAAGAATATCCAAAAAATAGATTTGAGGTGAGGTTTGTGGAAAAATTGATTTTAATAGGGGCCGGTGGTCATGCAAAATCGGTTGCAGATTCAATTAACAAGTCAAAATATGTATTATGTGGATTCATAGACAGTAATAAAAAAGGCATGCATATGGGATTACCCATATTCGGAACGGAAATAGAAGAGATTCCTGATTATAAAAAATATAGCTACTTTGTTTCTATTGGAGATGTAGTATGTCGTAAGTTGTGGTTCGAAAAGATTATAGAAAGAGGACTTAGTATAATCAATATTATTGATTCCTCAGCAATTATATCATCTGGAGTGAGAATGGGAATAGGGAATTTTGTGGGGAAAATGGCAGTTATAAATGCTGATGCAGAAATAGGAAATGATAATGTTATAAATACAAAAGCATTAATTGAACATGAATGTAAAGTGGGAGATCATAATCATTTATCAACAAACTCTGTTATAAATGGGAATGTAGTTGTAGAGAATAATGTTTTTATTGGAAGTTCATCTGTATGTAACGGACAATTGAAGATTGGTTCTAATGTAGTTATAGGGTCAGGTAGCGTGATTATAAAAGATGTACCGGATAAAGTAACTGTTGTAGGTGTGCCTGCTAGAGTTATAAAAAGGAGAGATTAGAAATGAGAGGTATTCAAATTGTTGCGGAGATAGGATGTAATCACAATGGAAGTGTTGAATTGGCAAAAAAAATGATAAAAGAAGCAAAAGAAGCCGGAGTAGATACAGTTAAATTTCAAAGTTTTGTGCCTGAAAATCTTGTTTCAGAGTATGCACCTAAGGCAGAATATCAGAGAAAAAATGATGGTAACGGTTCTCAACTAGATATGTTAAAAAAATTGGCACTTAAAGAAAAGGAATATTTGGAATTGGTTAAGTATGCACTCGATTTAGATATTAAGATTTTTTCGACACCATTTGATTTTGAATCTTTTTATTTTTTACAAAAGCATGGACAAAATATTTGGAAGATACCATCAGGAGAGATTACAAATCTTCCTTATTTACAGAAGGTAGCAGCAATTGAATGTCAAAATAAACAAGTGATATTATCAACAGGAATGTCTACAGTAGATGAAGTTAGATATGCAATAGATATTTTGAAAAAAAGTAAAAATACAAAGTTTACATTATTGCATTGTAATACACAATACCCAACAGAACCACAAGATATGAACTTGCGTGCTATGAAAAAACTTCAAGAGTTAGCTCCGGATTGGGATATCGGTCTTTCAGACCACTCAGAAGGAATTGTTGCTTCTCTTGTAGCGATTGGATTAGGTGCTAAATTTATAGAAAAACATTTTACTTTAGATAAAGGCATGCCGGGACCTGATCATAAAGCATCAATTACTCCAAAAGAATTAAAGGAATTGTGTTTATGTGTGAATAAAGCTGAAATCATGCTTGGAAATGAGGTAAAAGAAGTAACTGAATCTGAAAGACAAAATATTTTTGTTGCAAGAAAATCTATTGTTGCAAAAAGAAAAATAGCTAGTGGTGAAATATTTTCTGAAGAGAATATTACATGTAAAAGACCGGGAAATGGTATCTCTCCAATATATTGGTATGAAGTTTTAGGAAAAGAAGCAAAAAAAGATTTTGAAATAGATGAATTTATATCTTGTGATGGAGTGAAAAGAGAAGATGAATAATTTAGCAATAATACCTGCAAGAAGCGGTTCAAAGGGTTTAAAAGATAAAAATATTAAATTGTTAGATGGAAAACCGTTAATTGCTTATAGTATAGAAGCTGCAAAAAAGTCAGGAATTTATTCGCATATTTTTGTTTCTACAGATTCTGTAAGATATGGAGAGATCGCAATGCAGTATGGAGCGGAGGTTCCGTTTTATCGTTCGAAAGAAAATTCTACAGATAAAGCATCTTCATGGGATGTTGTGAAAGAAGCATTGAGAAGATATCAGAATATTGGGATAGAATTTGATACATTCACTCTTTTACAACCAACATCTCCGCTACGAAAGTATGAAGATATACAAAAAGCATACAAATTATTTAGTGATAGAAAAGCAATAGCTGTTGTATCTGTTTGTGAAATGGAACATTCTCCGTTGTGGAGTAACACTTTGCCGGAAAATGATTCATTATACAGATTCTTACATATTGACAATAATATCCAAAGACAAGAATTAAAAACATTTTATAGGATAAATGGAGCTATATATATGGCTGATGTAACAGAATTTTTGAAAGACACAAATCTTTATAGAGAAGATTGCTATGCATATAGAATGCCGGTAGAACGTAGTATAGATATTGATTCAGAATTAGATTTTAAGATTGCTGAAGCAGTTCTAAAATATTAAAGGTAGCAAGTATGGGAAAGTATAAAGTAGGTTATGTGACAGGATCAAGAGCAGATTATGGAATTGTTAAAAACTTTTTGAAATTATTAGATGATGACAAGGATATTGAATTTTCGGTATTGGTTACGGGATCACATTTAGAAGATAAGTTTGGCCATTCCATAGATATAATAAAACAGGACAAGTTTAGAATCAGCTTAGAAGTTCCATTAAATATTTTGAGTGATAATAATGTAAATATAATACATTGTATGGCAAATGCGTTGGATTTGTTTGGAAAGTATTTTGAAAATAATAAATTTGACTTATTAATTATACTTGGAGACCGATATGAAATGATGGCAGTTGCTATTGCAGCGTCTATGCAAAGAATTCCTATTCTACACTTGCACGGTGGTGAAGTGACATATGGTAATTATGATGAATTTATACGTCATTCTATTACCAAAATGAGTCAATATCATTTTACCAGTACAGAAGTATATAGAAAACGTGTAATACAATTAGGTGAAAACCCTAAAAGGGTATTTTATCTTGGAGCATTAGGTGCCGAAAATTGCTGTAAGATAGACGAAAGTAAAGTGATTAAAAAGGTAAAAGAATTTGTTTGTAAAAAATATTGGGTCGTAGCTTTCCATCCTGAAACTCTAACTGACGTGAATACAAAAGAGCAAGTAAATGAAATATTGGGTGCATTGTATGAAAATACAGATGATACGGAAGTCATATTTATGGGAACCAATGCAGATACAAACTCTGATATTATACGTTCTTCATGGATTAAATATGTGGATGAGCATAAAAATGCCTATTACATTGAAAATTTAAATGTAGATTCTTTTTTATATTTAGTAAAAAATTCTATTGCATTAATAGGGAATTCGTCTTCAGGAATAATTGAAACTCCATCTCTAGGTAGGTATACAATTAATATTGGTGATAGGCAAAAGGGGCGAGTACATGGTAATAGTGTTATTGATGTTTCTTGTGATAGAAGAATTATTGGAAATGCAATGAAATTGATTGCTAGTAGAACAGAAGAGATAAATAATCCATATTATGTGGAGAATACAGCGGAAAAGTATTATAAAAAGACAAAAGATATTTTAGAACAAGGAGTTTCTGTTTTAAAAGAATTTTATGATCTAATATAACTGTGTTAAGAAATATAAATAGGAGGGGCACATGAAAATAGCAATAGCAGGAACAGGATATGTAGGCTTATCAATTGCCACTTTGCTGGCGCAGAATAATGAAGTGGTGGCAGTGGATATTATTCCGGAGAAGGTTGATAAGATAAACAAAAGAATCAGTCCTATTCAGGATGAGTATATTGAGAAGTATTTCAAAGAAAAAGAGCTTAATTTGTTTGCTACTTTGGACACGAAGCTTGCTTACAGTGATGCTGATTTTGTTGTGGTGGCGGCGCCGACAAACTACGATACACAAAAGAATTTTTTTGACACATCTGCAATAGAGGCAGTGGTCACAGAGGTTATAAAGTATAACCCTGACGCTATTATAATTATAAAATCGACGATTCCTGTAGGTTATACGGAAAGTATCAGAAGTAAATTCCACTGTGACAATATTATTTTCTCGCCGGAGTTTTTGAGAGAGTCAAAGGCGCTGTATGACAATCTTTATCCTTCAAGAATTATTGTAGGTACAGATACTATGAATGCAAGGCTTATGAAAGCGGCGGATAAGTTTGCAAATCTTTTAAAAGAAGGTGCGATAAAAGATGATATAGAAATATTGATTATGGGTGTTGCAGAGGCGGAGGCTGTGAAGCTTTTTGCAAATACATATCTTGCACTTAGAGTTTCTTATTTTAATGAGCTTGATACTTATGCGGAGATGAAAGGACTTAATACCAAGGAAATTATAAGAGGTGTTTGTCTGGATCCTAGAGTCGGAGAGCATTATAATAATCCGTCTTTTGGATATGGTGGTTATTGTCTGCCAAAGGACACCAAGCAGCTTTTAGCAAATTATGAAGACGTTCCGCAAAATATGATTTCAGCTATTGTGGAATCAAACAAGACAAGGAAAGATTTTATTGCCGACAAGGTTTTGCAAAAGGCAGGATATTATAACTATGGAGAAGGAAGTGCCTACGATCCTACAATGGAAAAAGAGGTTGTTATAGGTGTATACAGACTTACAATGAAGTCAAATTCTGATAATTTCAGACAATCTTCTATTCAGGGTGTTATAAAGAGAATTAAGGCAAAGGGCGCTAAGGTTGTAATATATGAGCCTACTCTTGATGATAATTCTACATTCTTTGGAAGTAGAGTTATAAATAATATTGATATTTTTAAAGAAAACAGCGATGCAATAATTGCAAACAGATATGATGATTGCTTGGAAGATGTGAAAGAAAAGGTATATACAAGGGATTTATTTGGAAGAGATTAGTATTTAAAATACTGAATAAAAAAGGACATCATACTCAAAAACGGTACGATGTCCTTTTTGTTAAACTCTTATATTCTCTCTGTTATCATGGCTGATTGGCCAAGGTATCTTAGCGTAGATAAGCTGATAGATAACATATGAGAGTATTGTTGCTCCGACAACATCCAGGAATGAATGCTGCTTTAAGAATAATGTTGAAAGGCATATTGAAATCATTATTATGAATGAAATCGCCTTTACTTTCATATTGTTATAAAAGAATCTCGATCTCAATATGGCTACATGTGTAGCGATTGAGTTGAAAACATGAATACTTGGGAACACATTTGTATTGGTATCTGTTTTATATATAAAGGCTACCAGATGTGTAAAAATATTCTTGTTCGGATCAAGGCCTATAGGTCTTAAGTCTGTTCCGTTTGGGAATATCTGGCAAATAAAGAGTGATATACTCATTCCAAGTGCGAGATACAGCCCGAATCTGTAAAACTCATCTACATCTTTAAAGAAGAAGAAAATCAGTACAGATGCTACATATATGAACCATATAAAGTACGGTATAATAAAATATTCATTGAATGGGATAATATCGTCCACCCATGTATGTAAGACATGATATTCATGTGTTATAGTTCTTTCCAGATACATATACCATGGTAGATATATGAAGGTATATAAGAAAACCCATGCATGTCTGTATTTCTTTAATATTTCATGTATTCTTTTCATAATGTCCCCTAAAATTAAATTGCGTTATATTTAAGATTCGTCTATAGATTGTATAGCTATATGAAAAATAATTCAAGCGAATTGGAAAAAGAGATATTACAATTTATTGAAGAAAAACAAAAAAGCACTGTTATCAGTGCTTTTCTATTATATATTTCGCTTCTTCTTCACTTATTCCACAGTCTTTGGCACTCCATCCGCTTTTTAAAAGATTATATATTCGAAGTTCTCTGTCACTCAAATCACTTTTCCTGCTTGATAACTTTTTTTTTATTAAAATGATAATCAGCAGGAGAAGTAAAAAGCCTCCTACACAGGCTCCGACTATAATATAGTTTATCTTCGGAATATTGAGTATTATATTTGTAAAGTTTTTGGTGGTGTTTTGAAAGCCGTTTTTATTATTTTCTGCAGCAGCACTTTCTTCTGTATTGTTATCATCGGCAACATAGTTTTCATTTTTCTTTGCCACTATGTCCACAGATCCTATAGGGTAGTCATTATAAGTATAATCGACCTTGCAAAGTGCGGACGATTCTGAATTTTCTTCAAAGTTTACTGTTGACTTGATATCATTTATATCGGCATCATTAGGCAATGATATTGATGCATTATCGTCAGGCTCTATAGTATACTCGTTAAAATCAGGTATCAGTGAGATATTACTTGAAAAATTTGTGTTAATATCTGTAGAATTCAGCTTTATATTTTTAAAGTTTGCAAAGCCGAAGTTCAATAATTCCTGAGTATCCGTATAATGTGTTTTATTTCCGTTAAGTACTACCGTAATAAGTCCTATACTGTCATTTCTTGCATATGTCACCAGTGTATTTCCTGCCAGTGAAGTATAACCGGTTTTACCACAGATTGCGTTCTGATAGAAATTACCGGAGGTTTTTCTGAGCATGGAGTGATGATTGTACAAGGTTTGTCCGGTAGGGACTCTGCTTGTAGGCGGTAAATTGTAGTATGTAGCGGAATCTATTTCCGTAACCGTAGGATTTTTAAAAGCCGCACGGCTTATTAAAGCATAATCATATGCGCTGGTATAGTGCTCAGGATCGTTTAATCCGCTTGGATTTGCGAAATGTGAGTCTGTACAGCCAAGACTTGCCGCTTTTTCATTCATCATATTTGCAAATGCTTCAATGCTTCCTGCCGTATGTTCCGCCAAGGCATTTGCGGCTTCATTTGCCGATTGTAAAAGCATTGCATAGAGGCAGTCTCTTACAGTAAGTGTATCTCCCACATCTATACCTGCACTTGATGAGCCGGGTTCGACATTAAATACCGCATTTTTTGAAAATGTAACCATATCGTCAAGATTACAATTTTCCACTACTAAAAGGGCAGTCAAAATCTTGGTTATACTTGCCGGATAGTAATGTTCATGAATGTTCTTACCATAAAGTACAGCTCCCGAGTCGGCATCCATAAGTATGGCACCTTCAGATAATACATTTGTATCTACCGGCCAGTCAACATATGCAAACGACCGCATAGGGAGAGAGAGTATGGTTATAATTGTTAAAATAATTGTTAGAGTAATTTTTTTAAGGTTTTTAATTTTTGTGTTCATTACTATATTATGCATCTATTGTTTAAAATAGTAAAGTAAAGAATTATGAATATTTTAAAATGATAATATGATATAATTTAATACAATTGTGTATTGCTAGTATTCAAAAGACATATTATAATGGGAATGTTGCATGCGATGTTTCAAATGAGATATCGCCATTTTTATGTAAGTAATGGTTATTGCTTTTGTGAAAGGGAAAAATATGAAATATGATGTAATGATAATCGGGGCAGGTCCCGGAGGTATTTTCTCGGCTTATGAACTCATAAATCAGGACAGCTCACTGAAAATTGCGGTTTTTGAGTACGGTAATCCGCTTGAGAAAAGACATTGTCCAATAGATGGAGACAAGATTAAGTCTTGCATCAATTGTAAGAGCTGCGGAATCATGAACGGTTTTGGTGGTGCAGGAGCATTTTCTGACGGAAAGTACAATATTACCAATGAGTTTGGTGGTACTTTGCATGAATATATCGGAAAGAAAAAAGCCATTGAACTTATGAACTATGTAGACGGAATCAATGTAAAGTACGGCGGCGGAAAGACAAAGCTTTATTCTACAGCAAATTCCGATATTAAGAGACTTTGTTTACAAAATAATTTGCATTTGTTGGATGCAAGTGTTCGTCATTTGGGAACTGATATCAACTATGAAGTTCTTCAGAATATGTATACAGATTTAAAGGATAAGGTGGAGTTTTTCTTTAACACACCTATTGTCAAAATAGAAAAGCTGGATGCAGGATATAAATTATATACAAAGCAGGGTGAAGAATTCACCGGTGATAAATGTATAGTATCTGTAGGTAGAAGCGGAAGTAAATGGATGGAGCAGATTTGTAAGGAAATGAATATCCCTACAAAGTCAAATCGTGTGGATATCGGTGTAAGAGTTGAGCTTCCTGCCGAGATTTTCAGACATCTTACAGATGAGCTTTATGAGAGTAAGATTGTTTACAGAACGGAGAAGTACCAGGATTTGGTAAGAACTTTCTGTATGAATCCTAAAGGTGCCGTAGTCAACGAGAATACAAACGGTATTGTTACAGTAAACGGACACAGCTATGAGGATCCGGCGCTCCAAACAGAGAATACAAACTTTGCATTGCTTGTATCAAAGCATTTTACAGAGCCTTTCAAAGACAGTAACGGATATGGTGAGAGTATCGCCAGACTTTCAAACATGCTTGGTGGCGGTGTAATGGTTCAAAGATTTGGAGACCTTATCAGAGGTCAAAGAAGTAGTGCAGGTAGACTTAACAAGTCATTTATGACACCTACACTCAGTGCTACACCGGGAGATTTGTCTTTGGTTATTCCTAAGAGAATTTTGGACGATATCATTGAGATGATTTATGCTCTTGATAAGATTGCACCGGGAACTGCAGGTGATGAGACTTTACTTTACGGTGTAGAGGTTAAGTTCTATAACATGGAAGTGGAGCTTGATAAAAATCTTGAGACTCTTCATAAGGATCTTTATGTAATCGGTGACGGTAGCGGTGTTACTCACTCACTTTCACATGCTTCGGCAAGCGGTGTGTTTGTAGCAAGGCATATATTGGGAAGATAAATATATAGCAAAGATATATTTAAAAATTCCATTACATTATCGATAAAACAAATAAATCACAATAATTAATATGAAAAAACTATAAAAAATATCACGTTTTTTGGCATAGATATACAAAATCTATGCTTTTTTTAGTATACAAAAATATTTTTGAGTGATAAAATTATAAAAAATGTTTCAGGAGGAAATTATGAATATCAAAAATGAAATCAGTGTGGACAAGGTTAGACAGGATGCGGAGGACAATTACAGAAACGGATACTTCTGTTGCGAAGCGCTCATGGCGGCAGTTGTAGACAATTTTGAACTTGATGTTCCGAGAGAAGTTATCGCGATGTCATCAGGTATGGCTGTCGGAGCCGGTAAGAGCGGTTGTATGTGCGGCGCTCTAAACGGAGGTATTATGGCTCTCGGTATGATCTTTGGTAGAACCGAGCAGAACGGTCCGAAAGATCCAAAGGTAGTGAAGTGTATGGAGCTCACCCATGAATTACACGACTACTTCAGAGATGCAAACGGCAAGCACTCAAACTGCTGCAGAGTTCTTACAAGAGAATTTGATATGGGTGCCGGAGAGCACAAGGAGCAGTGTATCAGATTTACAGGAATTGCCGCAAAGAAGGTGGCTGAGATTATTGTTAGAGAAAAGGGATTGAAGAATATAGATTAATAAGGGGTAGTTATGAGTTTTTTAAAAAGGGTACCCTTGCCTTTATGCGGAGTGGCATTGGGGCTTGCGGCACTTGGAAATCTTCTTGCGGCTTACAGTCCTTATTTGAAGATACTTTGCGGAATTTTGGCATTTGTAGGGATTTTGTTTGTAACATGTAAGTATTTGACTATGCAAACCGCTTTTGTAACGGATATGAAAAATCCGGTGACTGCAAGTGTATCGGGAACATATACCATGACTTTAATGCTTCTGGCGGGCTACATAAAGCCTTTGATACCTGCATTTGCGATGATTCTTTGGTATGTGGCTATTGTTTTGCACTTTGTATTGATTGTATATTTTACTTTGAATTTTATTTTAAAGATTAAAATACCTGATGATTTGATGAAGGTAGTTGCAAGCTATTTTATCGTATATGTGGGAATTGTGGTTGCTTCCGTTACTGCACCGGCTTTTAATAATATAGCACTTGGACAGATTTGCTTCCTGATAGGATTTATTCTTTATATTCCTCTTTTCTTCTATGTATCTTTCAGATATATAAAGCTTGGAAATAAGAAGATTGAAGCAAAGGCGCTTGCATGTATCTATGCCGCACCTGCAAGTCTTTGTGTTGCCGGATATATCAGTTCTTTTGAGCAAAAGAATATAACATTTTTGACCGGACTTTACCTTTTCTCATTGGTGATATATCTGCTTGGATTATTTGTTGTGGCAGATCTTTTTGCAAACTTTGCAAAGAACAAAGAATTTAAATTTTATCCGAGTATTGCAGGAATTACATTCCCTTTTGTGATCAGTGCTATTGCCGCAAAGCAATTTAATGCGGTTCTTACAAAAATGGATATTCAAAACGGTATCAGACCGATTTTACCTTTGATTGTAAATATAGAGCTTATAATTGCAATAGCAGGAGTTGCATTTGCAGCAATTTGTTTTGCAAAGCATGTTTTCTCAAAGGAATAGTATAAAATAATTTATTTTAAATTATATTAAGCGACTGAAATTCCGGTCGCTTTTTTATATTCAAAGATGCAAAAATATATTTTATATGCTATAATTTTTGCGAAAACTTACGGGGAGAGAAATTCCCGTAAAAGTTTATTTTATGTATTAGGCTTTGCTTAGATTTTGAAAGGTGTATATGGAAAAAAGAGATACAATCACAGAGATTTTTGGGGTTAATGTATTCAATGATGAGGCTATGCAAGTATACTTGCCGAAGGCGGTATTTAAAAAGTTAAAAAAGACTATAGAAGACGGTCTGGAACTGGATAACGATATTGCAGATTCAGTAGCTCATGGAATGAAGGAGTGGGCAATTGACAGAGGGGCTACTCACTATACCCACTGGTTTCAGCCTTTGACAGGTGTAACCGCCGAAAAACATGATTCTTTTATTTCCGCGCCGAAAAACGGCAAGGTCATAATGGAATTTTCCGCTAAGGAGCTTACAAAGGGAGAGTCGGACGCATCAAGTTTTCCTTCAGGCGGACTTAGAGCAACATTTGAGGCCAGAGGATATACCGCATGGGATTGTACATCTCCTGCGTTTATAAAAAAGGATTCTTTGGGTGTTACATTATATATTCCTACAGCATTTTGCTCTTACAGGGGTGAAGCACTTGATAAAAAGACACCTCTGCTTCGTTCAATGCAGGCTATAAACACTCAGGCCCTTAGAATACTCAGACTCTTCGGAAATACCACGACAAAGAGAGTAATACCTTCAGTAGGTGCGGAGCAGGAGTATTTCATTGTAGACAGGGAAAAGTATCTGCAAAGAAAGGATTTGATTTATACAGGAAGAACATTGTTTGGAGCAATGCCTCCAAAGGGACAGGAGCTTGAGGACCACTACTTCGGTTCTATCAGAGAGAGAATAGCTTCCTATATGAATGATATAAATCATGAACTTTGGATGCTTGGTGTTCCTGCAAAGACACAGCATAATGAGGTTGCACCGGCGCAGCATGAGCTGGCACCTGTTTATGAGCAGGTAAATGTGGCGGTGGATCACAATCAGGTGACTATGGAGACCATGAAAAAGGTGGCAGGCAGACATGGACTTACATGTCTTTTGAATGAGAAGCCTTTTGCAGGTGTGAACGGTTCGGGAAAACATAATAACTGGTCCTTGACTTCAGATGACGGAATAAATATGTTAAATCCGGGAGATACACCGCATGAGAATATACAGTTCTTACTTGTACTTGCATGTATTTTAAAGGCGGTTGACAAGCATGCCGATTTGCTTAGAGAATCTGCGGCCTGTGTAGGTAATGATCACCGCCTTGGTGCACATGAGGCACCGCCTGCTATTATTTCCGTGTTCCTTGGAGATCAGCTTCAGGATGTTATAGATCAGCTTTGCTCCACAGGAGAGGCTACACATTCCATTCAGGGTGCTACATTAAAGACAGGTGTGGCAACACTCCCCGACTTTGAAACAGATGCTACAGACAGAAACAGAACATCACCTTTCGCCTTTACAAATAATAAATTCGAATTCAGAATGGTAGGTTCTTCAGACTCCATCGCATCACCGAATATTGTTTTAAATACAATAGTGGCTGAAAGTTTTAAAGAGGCTGCAAATGAGCTTGAAAGTGCAAGTGATTTTGATGAAGCCGTTCATGATATAATCAAGAGACTCTTCACCGCTCACAGAAGAATTATATTTAACGGAAACGGGTATTCAGAGGAATGGGTAAAAGAAGCAAAGAGAAGAGGACTTTCAAATCTTCCAAGTATGATAGATGCCATTCCGGCTCTCGTATCTGAGGATTCTATAAAGCTTTTTGAAGAATTTGAGGTATTTACCAGAACCGAGCTTGAATCCAGAGTTGAAATAGAATATGAAGCATATTCAAAAGCAATAAATATCGAGGCAAAGACTATGATAGATATTGCGGGCAAGTCTATTATACCGGCGGTTATAAGATATACCACAAGACTTGCGGATTCTATAATTAAGTTAAAATCTGCGGTTTCAGGTATAGAGCCTTATGCACAAAATGCTATTTTAATAGAAGTGAATGAGCATTTGAAAGAGTCAAAAGTTGCACTTGAAAATCTTAAAAATTATATGGATGATGCCGCAGAAATCACGGATGTAACTGCGCATGCTAAATATATGCATGAGGTGGTGGTTCCTGCAATGGAAGTGCTCAGAAAGCCTATTGATACTTTGGAAATGATAGTGGATAAGGATCTTTGGCCGATGCCAAGCTATGGCGATCTTTTGTTTGAGGTGTAATAATGATAAAGGCTGTTATTTTTGATCTGGACGGTACATTGCTTAATACATTGACTGCACTGTCTTTTTGTATGAGTAAAACAATGAAACATTTCGGGTTAAAAGAAATTGATATAGAGCATACAAGATATTTTGTCGGAGAAGGTGCAAAGAAGTTCGTGGACAGATCATTGATATATAACGGTGATACGGATTTGAAACTTGCAAATGAAGCTTACAAAGTATATGATGAGATATTTGCTGTGGATTGTCTAAAGGGTGTTAAGCCCTATGACGGTATTACAGAACTTCTTGAAGCTCTAAAGCGGATGGGAATAAAGTCTGTAGTTTTATCAAATAAATCACAACTCGGTGTAGAGAAGAATGTGAACGGAATATTCGGCAATAAAGTATTTGATTTGATATACGGAGAGAGGGACGGTATTCCAAAGAAGCCCGATCCTACCTCTTTAAATATGATAATAGAGGAGCTTGGACTCTCAAAAACAGATATACTCTATGTCGGAGATACCGCTACGGATATGCAGACAGCTCTCAGAGCCGGGGTTACAAGCATAGGAGTACTCTGGGGATTTAGAGATGAGGATGAGCTTAGAGAAAATAAGGCTGATTATATTATAAATAAACCAAGTGAAATACTTGAAATAATAAAAGAAAGATAAAAGCAATTCCGGGTCATATGGCCCGGAATATTTTTATTTAAGAATATTTAAAAATTTGCCGAGAGAAGGATTGATATTCTTTTCATCATATAAAAATACAATCTCTCTTTTCGGTATTGTAAGACCTTCAGGCATCTCTATTTCTACCAATGTTCCTTCTTCAAGTTCTTTTTGTATAAACTCCTTTATAACACAGGCGATACCTATTCCGGTTTTTGCAAACTCTATAAGAAGTTCCATATTGCTTGTTTCAATGGATTGATTAAGCTGAAGTTTGGAATCTTCTATGCAATTGTCAATATATTTTCTTGTGGCATTGTTTTTATCCAATAACATTATATTTCCATCTCTGAAGGGATTGAAGTTGTTGTTAAATATATGTTTCAGACTGTTAAGATATCCGGGAGTTGCTACAAAGACATCATGTATCTCCATTATATTTATATATGACATATTGTTGACTTTAGCAGGCTTTGCAACAAGACCGATATCAATTTTATTTTCAGAGAGAAGAAAACTTGTTTCATCGGAAGACTGAGTAAAAATACTTACCATGGTATGTGGATTTTCCTTCATGAATTTGTTCAGATACGGAAGTAAAATATATTTACAAAGTGTATTACTTGTTCCGACTGTTATTTTACCTATATTGAATTGTTTTATCTTTGTGAGATGATTTTCGCCTGCTTCTATAGCCGAAAATGCATTCTGCAAATATTCATAAAAAATCTGTCCTTCCGGTGTAAGGCTGACACCCTTTGATGTTCTTACAAAGAGTGCGATTTCAAGACCTTCTTCCAACCTTAGGATTGATTTTGATATGGCAGGTTGGCTGATATACAATAGCTTTGCGGCTTTTGATATACTGCCGGCCTTGGCCACCTCAAAAAATATTCTATATTGTGATAAATGCTGTTCCATATTCCTCCGCCTGGTTACATTATATATATTAAAATTATAGTTAATCTGTAACCAATATAACTATATGTAATACTTGATATATTAAATTTATATCGCTATTATATCATTTGATATGTTACAATCAACAGTAATTAAATGAAAAGAGGAAAAAAATATGGGAATGACAATGACACAGAAGATTTTGGCTGCCCATGCAGGACTGGACTTCGTAGAAGCCGGCCAGCTTATAGAGGCTGACTTGGATCTTGTGCTTGGAAATGATATCACATCACCTGTTGCAATCAATGAGATAAAGAAATTTGAAAATAAAAAAGTATTTAACGGTGAGAAGATAGCGCTGGTAATGGATCATTTTGCTCCGAATAAGGATATTAAATCCGCTCAGAACTGTAAGACTTGTAGAGATTTTGCAGATGAGAATGAGATAGTTAATTTCTTTGATGTCGGAAGAATGGGAATTGAACATGCGCTTTTACCTGAGCAGGGACTTACCGTGGCAGGTGACTGTATAATAGGTGCTGATTCTCACACATGTACTTATGGTGCTCTTGGAGCATTCTCAACCGGTGTAGGTTCTACAGATATGGCCGCCGGTATGGTTACAGGTAAAGCATGGTTTAAGGTTCCGAGTGCAATAAAGTTTAATTTAAAGGGTAAGCTCTCAAGTGATGTTTGCGGTAAGGATGTAATTCTTCATATTATCGGAAAGATAGGCGTAGACGGTGCGCTTTATAAATCAATGGAGTTTGCAGGTGAGGGTGTTGCATCCTTATCTATGGATGACAGATTTACTATCTGTAATATGGCAATCGAAGCCGGTGGAAAAAACGGTATCTTCCCTGTAGATGATATAACTTTGGATTATATCAAGGAGCATTCAAACAGAAGCCCTAAGATATTTGAAGCCGACAGTGATGCTGTTTATGACGAAGTAATAGATATTGATCTGTCGGCATTAAGACCTACAGTTGCATTCCCGCATTTACCTGAAAATACAAAGGTAATCGGTGAATTCGGTGATATAAAGATTGACCAGGCGGTAATCGGTTCATGTACAAACGGACATATTTCAGACCTTAGAAGTGCGGCTGCACAAATGAAGGGCAAGAAAGTTGCAAAGAATGTAAGATGTATTGTAATTCCTGCAACACAGGAGATTTACAAGCAGGCTATAAAAGAAGGACTTGTAGATATTTTCATAGATGCCGGTGCAATAGTTTCAACTCCTACATGCGGTCCTTGCCTTGGAGGTTATATGGGAGTTTTGGCGGCAGGTGAGAGATGTATATCCACTACCAACAGAAACTTTATCGGAAGAATGGGACATGTTGAATCAGAGGTGTATCTTGCTTCTCCTGCAGTGGTTGCAGCCAGTGCGATAGCAGGAAAAATAGTGGCACCTACAGTATAAAGATTGGGAGGTTAATATGGAAGCAAGAGGACATGTATTTAAATACGGTGAAAATGTAGATACCGACGTTATAATTCCTGCAAGATATCTTAATGCCACAACAGGTGAAGAGCTTGCAAAGCATTGTATGGAAGATATTGATAAGGAATTTGTGAATAAGGTTCAAAAGGGAGATATAATTGTAGCAAGAAAGAATTTCGGCTGCGGCTCATCAAGAGAGCATGCACCGCTCGCTATCAAGGCAAGCGGAGTAAGTGTGGTAATTGCAGATACATTTGCAAGAATTTTCTATAGAAATGCTATAAATATAGGTTTACCTATTATTGAAAGCCCTGAGGCTGCGGCAGAGATAAAAGCAGGTGATGAGGTCAAAGTGGATTTTAATACCGGACTTATTACTGATATTACAACAGGAAAGACCTATAAAGGTCAGGCTTTCCCTGAGTTTATGCAAAACATCATAAATGCGGGCGGACTTGTAAACTACGTAAATAATAAGAATAAATAATTAATGGGGCTGATTTACAGCCCCTTAGTTTTACTTATTCTTATTTATTTCAGCCATCTTCATAGCCCTTACCTTTAGTGGAAGACCGAATAATGTAATAAATCCGTCAGCATCATGGTGGTCATATAAATCACCTGTAGTAAATGATGCAAGTGACTCCGAATAAAGTGAATATGGTGATGTTGTACCGGCCTTTATAATATTTCCCTTATAGAGCTTAAGTTTAACTTCACCTGTTACATACTGCTGTGTAGATTCTACAAAGCTTTGAATGGCTTCACGAAGAGGTGTAAACCATTTTCCTTCATAAACTATCTGTGCAAATTTATTGCCCATATCTTTCTTCACTTCAAATGTCGCCCTGTCAAGTACAAGCTCCTCAAGTGCATCATGAGCTTCTATAAGTATAGTTCCGCCCGGAGTCTCATAAACACCCCTTGATTTCATACCTACAACACGATTCTCAACTATATCTATGATACCGATACCGTTGGCACCTCCAAGCTCATTTAATTTGGTGATAATCTCTGAGACTTTCATTTTCTCGCCGCCCAGTGCTACAGGAACACCTGCTTCAAAGCTTAGAGAAATCTCAGTTTCTTTATCAGGAGCTTTTTGAGGTGTTACACCAAGCATAAGTACATGTTCATAGTTCGGCTCAAGCGAAGGATCTTCAAGCTCAAGACCCTCATGGCTGATATGCCAAAGGTTACGGTCACGGCTGTAACTTGAATCGGCTGAGAATGGAAGGTCGATACCATGTGCCTTACAATAAGCTATCTCATCCTCACGAGACTGCATTTGCCATATATCGGTCATACGCCAAGGTGCAATAATCTTAAGATCGGGCGCAAGAGCTTTGATGCCGAGCTCAAATCGTATCTGATCGTTTCCTTTTCCTGTAGCACCGTGACAGATTGCAGATGCACCTTCTTTTCTTGCAACATCCACAAGAGCTTTTGCAATACCGGGCCTTGCCATTGATGTACCTAGAAGATATTTGTTCTCATATACTGCACCTGCCTGTACACATGGAACTATATAATCATCACAGAATTCATCAATAATATCGATGATATAGAGTTTTTCCGCACCGGATAATTTGGCACGTTCTTCAAGACCGTCAAGCTCATTTCCCTGACCGCAGTCTATGCAGCAGCAAATTACATCATAATTAAAATGTTCCTTTAACCAAGGTATAATAGCGGTGGTATCAAGACCGCCTGAATATGCCAATACAACTTTTTCCTTTGCCATAAAGCCTCCTATGTATAAAAATACTGTTAAAATATAGAAAAATAGCTTATAAACATGTATAGCTATAAAATACATTCATAAATATACATTAAAAAAGAATATTATGCAAGAGAATTTTTCTTTTTATACAAATAAATTTTTCTGTACTCACTTGGAGTAAGATTTGTTTCGGACATATTGTCGTTTACCCCGTCTATCTCTTCACAGGATATATTTTCGCCCTGTGCTATTTTTATACCTGCATTGTCTAACATATAAAACCCTCATGTTATTAAATATAGCGATATTTTATTGTATTAAAATATAAATATCAAGAAAAATAAAAAACTGCTTGACAATCAAAAATAAATAGATTATTATAAACCTATAAAACAAGTAGGAAAACAGGAATACAGAAAACGGAGGTTTGTATGTCTAGAGTTTATAAGAGCAGTAGTGAGTTAATCGGTAATACACCATTGGTAGAGGTTTCAAATATTGAAAAAGAGCTTGGCCTTAAAGCAAGAGTTTTGGTAAAGCTTGAGTATTTCAATCCGGCAGGTTCTGTAAAGGACAGAATTGCACTTGCAATGATAGAGGCGGCAGAAAAGGAAGGTAAATTAAAGCCGGGTTCTACCATTATAGAGGCAACATCAGGTAATACAGGAATCGGACTTGCATCAGTAGGTACAGCAAAGGGTTATAAGGTTATTCTTACAATGCCTGAGACAATGAGCGTTGAGAGAAGAAATATCCTTAAGGCATATGGAGCTACTATAGAGCTTACAGAAGGCTCAAAGGGAATGAAGGGTTCTATTGCCAAGGCAGAAGAGCTTGCGGCAAGCATTGAAGGAAGCTTTATACCTGCACAGTTTGAGAACAAGGCAAATCCTGCAGTTCACAAGGCTACAACAGGTCCTGAGATTTGGAATGATACTGAAGGTGAGGTTGATATCTTTATTTCAGGTATCGGAACAGGCGGTACTATATCAGGTGTAGGTGAGTTCTTAAAGGAGAAGAAGCCAAATGTTAAGGTAATTGCAGTGGAGCCTACAGGTTCTCCTATACTTTCTGAAGGAAAGAGCGGTCCTCATAAGATTCAGGGTATCGGAGCCGGATTTATTCCTAATACACTCAATACAAAGATATATGATGAGATTATCACGGTAGAAAATGAGGAAGCATTTGAGTATGGCAGACTTATTGCATCAAAAGAGGGTATCCTTGTAGGTATATCTTCAGGTGCGGCACTCTTTGCAGCCATCAAAGAGGCTAAGAAGCCTGAGAACGAAGGAAAGACTATAGTTGCTCTTTTACCTGACAGCGGAGACAGATACTTCTCAACACCTTTATTTACAGAATAAAAATATTTCATACCCTTATTACCAGCAAACGGTAATAGGGGTATTTTTGTAATATTAAGGCTTAAGCGGGATTGCGATAGAGATATATCAATGATATAATAATAGCTTAGTGAATAAACCGATACAGATGGGGGAAACTTATGTCAGAAGAAATTAAAAATACAAATACTGAGACAGTTTCAAAGAATTTTATTGAGATAGAGATAGATAAGGACCTTGAGTCCGGCAGATTTGACCATGTGCAGACCAGATTCCCGCCGGAGCCTAACGGTTACCTGCATATAGGTCATGCAAAATCAATTATTTTGAATAATGATATTGCAAAAGAGT
Organism: Lachnoanaerobaculum sp. OBRC5-5; assembly: GCF_000296385.1. Taxonomy (GTDB): domain Bacteria; phylum Bacillota; class Clostridia; order Lachnospirales; family Lachnospiraceae; genus Lachnoanaerobaculum. The sequence continues at coordinate 1,105,754 of NZ_JH815185.1, read as the reverse complement.
ATGGCGGAAAATTCAACTTAAGATTTGACGATACAAATCCTACAAAGGAAAAAGAGGAGTTTGTACATTCAATACTTGAAGATGTTAAATGGCTTGGCGGAGAGTTTGAGGACAGATTATTCTTTGCTTCAAACTATTTTGAGGAGATGTATGAGAAGGCTGTTCTTCTTATAAAGAAGGGCAAGGCATTTGTTTGCGATTTAAGTGCCGATGAGATCAGAGAGTACAGAGGAGATTTCAAAACTCCGGGAAAGGAAAGTCCATACAGAAACAGATCCGTTGAGGAAAATTTAAAGCTCTTTGAGGATATGAAGAACGGACTCTGCGAGGACGGAAGTCGTGTGCTTCGTGCAAAGATTGATATGGCATCACCGAATATCAATATGAGAGATCCTGTAATCTACAGAGTTGCAAGAATGACCCACCACAATACAGGTGATAAATGGTGTATTTATCCTATGTATGATTTTGCACATCCGATAGAGGATGCTATAGAAAATATTACACACAGCCTTTGTACATTGGAGTTTGAGGATCACAGACCGCTTTATGACTGGGTTGTACAGGAGTGTGAGTATAAGAATCCTCCAAGACAGATAGAGTTTGCAAAGCTTTATCTTACAAATGTGGTGACAGGTAAGAGATATATCAAAAAACTTGTTGAGGACGGAATAGTTGACGGATGGGATGATCCGAGACTTGTTTCAATTGCCGCACTCAGAAGAAGAGGTTATACTCCTGATGCGATAAGAAACTTTGTAAAGCTTGCAGGAGTTTCAAAGGCGGATTCATCTATAGAGTCAGCAATGCTTGAGTATTGTATAAGAGAGGATTTGAAGCTTAAGAAGGCAAGAATAATGGCAATACTCGATCCTATAAAGCTTATAATAGATAATTATCCTGAAGGTCAGTCGGAATTATGTACAATGCCTAACAATCTTGAAAATCCGGAGCTTGGCGAAAGAGAAATAGAATTCGGCAGAGAGCTATATATTGAGAGAGAGGACTTTATGGAAGTACCTCCAAAGAAATATTTCAGACTCTTCCCGGGAAATGAAGTAAGACTTATGGGTGCATATTTTGTAACCTGTACTTCTGTGGAAAAGGATGAAAACGGTGAAATTGTAGCGGTTCATGCCACATATGATCCGGCGACAAAGTCAGGTTCGGGATTTAGTGAGAGAAAGGTAAAAGGAACTATACACTGGGTAAATGCAAAGACTGCACTTGAGGCTGAGATAAGACTTTATGAGAATATAGTTGATGAGGAAAAGGGTAAGCTTGATGAGAACGGAAATTTGAATCTCAATCCTAATTCATTGACTGTATTAAAGGATTGCTATGTGGAGCCATGTCTTAAGGATGCAAAGGCTTATGACAGCTTCCAGTTTGTGAGAAACGGTTTCTTCTGTGTGGATGCCAAGGATTCAAACCCTGATGCATTGGTATTTAACAGAATAGTTTCACTTAAGAGCTCATTCAAGCTTCCGAAGAATGACTGATGGAACTTCTTATAGATTTAAATAGTGATTGCCCTATATACGAGCAAATCTATGAATTTATAAAGAATGAAATAAAAAACGGGCAAATCTTGCCCGAAACCAAACTTCCTTCAACAAGAAGTCTGGCACAGGGGTTAAAAATATCCAGAACTACAGTGGTCAATGCCTACGAGCAGCTGTCAGCTGAAGGGTATTTAAAATCCAGAGGCGGCAGCGGGTATATCGTAAACCGTCTGGATGTTTTAAACATTGAAAGAAAGAAATATAAAAGGGAAGCCAAGAGAGAAGATTTTAAGATTGAAGATGATATTAAGATTGATTTTTCACCGACAAAGATTGACTCAAAAAGCTTTCCCTATGCATCCTGGAGAAGTATCGCAAGGAAGGTGTTTTCAAGTGAAAAGGAAGATGTTTTCACTTCAGGGGATAAGCAGGGCGAGTTCGGACTGCGAACTCAGATAGCGGATTATCTTCATACTGCAAGAAGGGTTGTATGCACTCCTTCAAATATCGTGGTCGGAGCCGGAAGTGAATATCTGATATTGCTTCTTGGATTATTGCTCGGTACAAGAAATATTGCGCTTGAAAATCCGGGATATATTAAGGCTAAAGAAATCTTCAAATCAATGTCTTGGAATGTACTCAGTGTGGATATGGATGATGAGGGTATAAATATAGATATACTCGAGTCGACAGATGCCGATATATGCTATCTGATGCCTGCAAACCAATATCCTACAGGTGTTATAATGCCAATAAACAGAAGAAGAGAACTTATTTCATGGTGCTATGAAAAAAGTGACAGATATATAATAGAAGACGATTATGATTCGGAGTTTCGATTTGTGGGTAAACCTATTCCTGCAATGCAAGGGCTTGATCCTTCAAGGATTATATATATGGGAACATTTTCAAAGGCAATAGCGCCGGCGATAAGAGTAGCTTATATGGTTCTACCTGAAAAACTGATGGAAGAGTATGAGAGTAAACTTAAATTTCTGTCCTGCACGGTTCCAAAGTCCGATCAAAATATTCTTGAAACATTTATAAAGGGAGGATATTTTGAAAGACATCTGAACAGAATGAGAACCAACTACAGGGTGAAAAGAGATGCTCTTATTGAAAGCATAAGAAATAATTTGCCACAGGCAAAAGTTTTTGAAAACAACTCGGGACTTCATATTTTACTTACACTGGATCATCTTAGCGAGGAAGAGATACTAAACTATGGAAAACTTGCAGGAATCAGACTTTATCCCATATCTGTTTTTTATACAGGCAGAAATATAAGAAAATCTACCGTTTTGGTGGGTTTTGCCGGATTAAGTATAGATGAGATAAAAAAAGGTATAGAAGATTTCGGCAAAAAGATTTATACTGAATAAAAATATTGTAAAGGAGTAAGATTATGACAATAAATAAGAATATGACAATCGGTGAGCTTTTAATGACAAATGAAATGATTGCACCGATACTTATGAGAACAGGTATGCATTGCCTTGGATGTCCTTCATCACAGATGGAGACTTTGGAAGAGGCTTGCATGGTACATGGGATTGACTGTGATACATTGGTATCACAGATAAATGAAATTTTATCAGTTTCATAAAATAAAGGGAGCTGTAGCTTTAGAGGTTAAAACTTTAAAGCTACAGCTTTTTTTATGTCCACTATATAAGTTTTGCAAAGAATGAAGCAAATATAACTGTGATAATACCTGCAACTGCTATGGATAATGAACTCATAGCACCTTCAGTCTCGCCCATTTCAAGAGCTTTTGAAGTACCTATGGCATGTGCGGATGAGCCAAGACCTATACCCTTTGCAATAGGATTTGTTATATTGAAAATTTTATAAACAATATCGGCAGATACATTGCCGAAAACGCCTGTTACAATGATAACGGCAGTGGTAATAGTGGATATACCTCCAAGTTCTTCCGAAACTCCGATACCTATTGCTGTAGTTATTGACTTCGGGAGCATGGATACATAATTTTCATGACTCAGACCGAAGAGTAATGACATTATAAATATTGATATCAAAGATGTTAAAACCCCTGCAATAAGTCCGGACATAATGGCCTTAAAGTTTGACTTTAACAAAGTAAGCTTTGAATATAGCGGTATGGCCAGAGCCACAGTTGCCGGAGTCAATAAAAAGCTGATATATTTTGAACCTTTATAAAAATCTTCAAACTTGATATGAAACATGACAAGTACAAAGATTACTATAATGATGGAAATAAGCAGCGGATTAAAAGCGGCTATTTTTGTCTTTTGCCTTAAGAATACTCCGGCCTGATACGACAGTAAACATAGGAGAACTCCGAAAAATATAGAATTACTTAAAAAATTACTCATCTATTTGCCTTCCTTTTGCTCTTTATTGTCAAGTTTTATAACGAATTCGGTTACCTTACCTGATACAACCATTACCAAAACAGTGGAAACTATAGTCATAATAAGAAGCGGTATAAGTACAGGCTTTAAAGTCGGCCAGATATCAATTAGACCTGCCGAGGCAGGGATGAACATAAGAGGCATTATATCTATTAAAAACATAGAAGCGCCTTCAACCTGTTCAAGCTTAACTACTTTTAAAACAAGTAATGCAAGCATAATGACAAGTCCATATATGCTTGCAGGTATGGGAAGCGGTAAAACGGATTTTAACACTTCCCCTAAAAAACTTACAAATAATATGATTAGAAATTGTCTGATAAAACGCATAAACTCCCTACAATTCTATTAGATTGAAATCCTGCATAGTAGCTGTCATTAACTGAGCTTCTCTCATATGACAACTGAATACAATGATTTGTTCCGGCACATTATTGGCAATCCAAAGTAAAGCGGCTCTAAGACGTATCGAATCGTAGTTTACAAAACTGTCGTCAAATATAAAAGGTAATTCTTTAGCGCGTCCCTGCATAAGTCTGCCGGCTGCTATTCTAAGTGCCAGATACACCTGATCCATAGTACCTGAGCTGGCCTGTTCTATAGGAACAAGTCTGTTCGGAGTATTAAGGAATACATTAAAATTCTCGTCAATGGATATAGAATCATACACACCGCCTGTTATACCTTCAATAAGTTCTGAAGCATCCTTATTCAGATACAATCCGAAAGAATTCTTGATAGTCTGTGAAAGATTTTTCAAGGTCTCGGTGGCAAGATCTATAGCATCTATTTCAAAGCGGATTTTATCATTTTCCGCAATGATATTTTTTAATGAAGTATTTGCTTCCTTCAATTGTGCAAGCTTTTCCATCAGTTTTTCGAGTTCCCACTCGTTTTGCTTTTTGGCATCAATACCGCTGGCATATGCGGCTTTTTTTGCACGCAGGTTTTCTATATCTGCGCTCAAAGCCTCACACTTTGCAATATCGGCTTCCATTTCGTCAAAAATTCTCAGCTTTGAACTGAGTGTCTTGTTGGCACGATGGATATTTTCTTCAGTTATAGAATCAAATGAACCTACTCTTGCCATTATTGCAATAAGATTTACTTTAAGCTCGGTCAAATGCCTGTTGTCCTTATTATGAACCGTATAGATATAACTTGCAAAAATCAAAGATGCAAGACATATAATTATAAAAAGGACCATTGCAAACTGATAACTTATACCTGTGGCGGTTGTAAGAAAATTGCTTTTTCCTGTTTTAAAGATATAACCTGCAAGGATTACACTGACTATCGATAAAACAAGGAATATTGTTGAATAAACCTTATTAATTGATTTCTTCTCGTTTTCATAAGCGGAAAGATAATCGTTATATCCTTTATTAAGATCGTTTTGCAATTCTATAATAGTCTTTTTATCATTAAAACCGAGATCAGAAAGGTGCTGACGCTTTGATGCAATACTTTCAATCAGAGACTCTTTTTGAGAATTTAAATCAATAATTCTTTTCTCAGTGATGGCATCGGCCTCTTTCAAAGTTTTCAAATGAGTTGAAAATTCGGGAGAGGAGATTTTCTTTTCAAGAGCTCTTATTTCGGTCAAATTCTGATTGTAAGTCTTTGCCGCATCGGGATCCAAGGAGGCGGTAAACGCTTTCTTTTTTTCTTTCAAGAAATCAGATGCTTTATTGATATTTAAAGACATATTACCGGTGGTATTCATATTCGCAATATAGTTTTTAAGCTCCACCACCATTTTGGCGTCGGTTGCGGATTTAAGCTGTGATATACTTACTGTATTTGAATATGCGGTTTGTGAAAGTCCGCAAAGCGCTTCCTTTAAAAATTCGCCCGGATTTTCAACATTCTTTCCGTCGGTTTCATTCACTACGGCAAAAGGGGTTGTTGCGGTCTTTGTAAAATCTCGCTCTATGCGATAGTTTTTGTCCTGATAAGAAAAACGCAGGTTTCCGCCATATATATCGCCATTGCCCCAAGGTTTGAACTTGGTCCAGGTATCGCTTTTACTTGCTCTGCCTTTTGCTCTTTCAAGACCGTAAAACATTGCTTCGATAAACATAAATATTGTGGATTTCCCGGCTTCATTGTAGCCGTATACAATATTCATATTATCGGCAAATTGCAAATCTTTATTTTTGAATTTGCCAAAGCCGTCAATATGCAAGCTTAGCAGTTTCATGTTTTCCCCCTTTCATCAGTAGTTCTAAGTAATGCATTAATACCGTAATAAAGGGCTTTTTTATCGAGTTTGCTCATATTGGGTCTGTCAAGTTCCCTGATAAAAAATCCTATCATATCGGAAGGATGCTCCGCAAATAGTTTTGCAAAATCATATTTCGGTTCGGAATCATCAATAATCTCAGCAATTCTAAGTGTTGATGAGAGCGAATCCAAATCAAATTCGATATCCGGATCTCTTAGACCCTTTATTTTAAATCTGTATATATTTTGTTTGCCCTTAATATTAATGGTTTCCGTTAAAGAGGTATGTAACTCAGCATTTGTTGTTTCGGGAGTTACATTTATTGTAAGTGAGATATATGAAGTATTTGAAATTTTTATAAATTCAAAATCCTTCATGACACGTGTATTATTATCTATCTCACCATAGAAAATTCCGTGGTCTCCGGTTTCAGTCATATCCAGAGGTTCAGGAGACCCACAGTAAGCCATATGTCTGTCAAAAAGTACTTCAGGCTTATGCATATGTCCTAGAGCTATATAAGATGAAGAAATCTTGTTTAATTCATTTTTATCAAAAGGTAAATGCGTTGCATCACCGCCATGTAAAAGAAGAATTTTTACTCTGTCATTTTCACGAATGGAAAGTCCGGAAACAATATTTTCCTTAACCTCCCTGTCATGATATGAAAAGCCGTAGATTTCCGTGTTTATATCCTGGAAATATACACTGCTGATAGTCGGGGTGGACAAATAAACCACATTTTTTGCCCATGGAAAGCTAAGTATATTATTGTTTTCTCTTAAACAGTCATGATTACCGGCAATAATAACCACTTTGGTATCCGGTATTGTGGAAAAAAGGAAGTTGACTTCTTTTAAATCACGACTGAAGGGCTGGGAGTGGAAGAGATCGCCTGCAATAAGAAGCAAATCGACTTCTTTTTTCTTTGCAACATCAATAATCTTTTGAAGCGAAGATTTTACCGCATCGGCTCTTTCCTTACCCCATGGTCTATTTGAATCAGGCTTCATACCATAATGAATATCACCTGTATGTATAAATTTCATATGGCTAAAGTTTACCTCCCTATTATTATAATTCGCAATTTCCTACCGTTCTTGGGAATGGAAGTACGTCTCTTATATTTGACATTCCTGTAAGATACATAACGCATCTCTCAAATCCGAGACCGAAACCTGCATGTCTGGTTGAACCGTATTTTCTGAGATCAAGGTAGAAGTCATAGTCCTTTGTATCCATACCAAGCTCCTCTATTCTTGCTAAAAGCTTGTTATAGTCATCCTCTCTTTGGCTTCCGCCCATTATCTCACCTATTCCCGGTACAAGACAGTCCATAGCTGCTACAGTTTTCTTATCTTCGTTTTCCTTCATATAGAATGCCTTGATTGCCTTCGGATAATCTGTAACAAATATAGGCTTTTTAAATACCTGCTCTGTAAGGTAACGCTCATGCTCCGTCTGAAGGTCACATCCCCATGAAACCTTGTACTCAAAGTTTTCATTATTCTTTTCAAGTATTTCAATGGCCTCGGTATATGTGATTCTGCCGAAGTCCGACTCGGCAACATTTTTAAGTCTGTCCAAAAGGCCCTTATCTACAAACTGGTTGAAGAATTCAAGCTCAGGTGCGGCATTTTCAAGTACATAATTTATTATGTATTTGAGCATACTTTCGGCAAGATCCATATTGTCATTAAGATCACCGAAGGCAAACTCCGGCTCAATCATCCAAAACTCAGCGGCATGTCTGGTGGTATTTGAATTTTCGGCTCTGAAAGTAGGTCCGAATGTATAAATATTTCTGAATGCCATGGCAAAAGTTTCACCGTTTAACTGTCCTGAAACTGTAAGGTTTGTCTCCTTACCGAAGAAGTCCTTTGAATAATCCACACTGCTGTCGTCTTTAAGCGGTGGATTTTGCGGATCGATTGTTGTAACTCTAAACATCTCACCGGCACCCTCGGCATCACTTCCTGTAATTATCGGAGTATGTACATATACAAAATCTCTTTCCTGGAAGAATTTATGTATAGCATAGGCAATAAGAGATCTCACTCTGAATACCGCCTGGAATGTATTTGTTCTTGGACGTAAGTGAGAGATTGTTCTCAAATACTCCAAAGTATGTCTTTTCTTTTGCAGAGGATAATCTGAACTTGATTCACCCTCGATATCAATATGTGTAGCCTGAATTTCAAAAGGTTGCTTTGCACCCGGTGTTGCTACAAGTGTGCCCTTTATAACAAGTGCTGCACCGACATTAACCTTTGTCAATTTATTAAAATCAGGTAGACTGTCATTGTATACAACCTGAATCTGCTCAAAATAACTTCCGTCACTTATAACAAGAAAGCCGAAAGACTTTGAATCTCTATTGCTTCTTACCCATCCTCCTATTGTGATTTCAGTATCAATATACTTTGAAGTGTTTTTGTATATTTCTCTTACTGTTGTCAGCTTCATTAGATTTCCTCCTCAATACCGTTTAGGCATAAATTTAGTAACATCTAATTATAGCATACATTCAATTGTTTGAACAACTTAAGAACTGATAATATTTTGCGCTTTATGCAACATTTGAAACCTTAGTGAAAATAACTAAAAACATATAAAATACTTTGTGCAATTTTTAATGTAACATGGTAAATGCTGTTAATTGTATCATAATTATTGGAAGCGGATATTAAATTTCATCAAAACATAGAAAAAAATACGTTAAAATAAAATCTTTTATTCACAATCGAGTATATTTGTGCTATAATTCAAGTGTAAACATAAGGAAATAGCATTAGCAACGAGGTGTGTACATGATTAAAAAGGAAATGATAGCTATGCTGTTGGCAGGAGGACAAGGCAGTCGCCTTGGGGTGCTGACACATAATGTGGCAAAACCAGCAGTTTCATTTGGCGGTAAGTACAGAATTATAGATTTTCCGTTGAGCAACTGCATCAATTCAGGTGTTGATACGGTTGGAGTCTTGACTCAGTACCAGCCTCTTAGGCTGAATACCCATATCGGAATCGGAATTCCGTGGGATTTGGATAGGAATATGGGAGGAGTCACTGTATTACCGCCGTATGAAAATGCTGCAGGTAGTGACTGGTATTCAGGTACTGCCAATGCAATTTACCAAAATCTTGAGTATATGGAGAGTTACAATCCTGATTATGTTTTGATACTTTCAGGTGATCACATATACAAGATGGACTATGAGGTAATGCTCGATTACCACAAGGCAAACAATGCCGATATAACTATTGCGGCTATGCCTGTTTCGATGGAAGAGGCATCAAGATTTGGAATACTTATAACCGACGAAAACAGCAGGGTAACGGAGTTTGAAGAAAAACCTAAAGTTCCAAGGTCAAACCTTGCATCTATGGGAATTTATATTTTCTCATGGAAGGCGCTTAGAGATTCTTTGATCGAATTATCAAATGAACCGGGATGTGATTTTGGTAAACATATTATTCCACATGTGTTTAACAAAGGCGGTAGAATTTTCAGTTATGAATTTAACGGATATTGGAAAGATGTAGGTACTTTGGAAACATATTGGGAAGCAAACATGGAGCTTGTTGATATAATACCTGAATTCAACCTGTATGAAGAATACTGGAAGATTTATACCAAGGGCGATATTATTACTCCACAATATATTTCGGCGGCTTCCACCATAAACAAGAGTATTATCGGTGAAGGTGTGGAAGTTTACGGAGAAGTGAACAATTCGGTAATAGGTGCGGGAGTTGTTATTGAAGAGGGTGCGGTGGTTACCGACTCCATAATTATGAAGGGCAGTAAGATAGGCGCAAACTCGAAGGTTACCAAAGCTATTATCGCTGAAAATTCCGAAGTCGGAAAAAATTGCGAGATTGGAGCTTTTGAATTCTGTGAGAGCAGATACGATAAGAAAGTTTACAATTGCGATCTTGCAGTAATCGGGGAGAGAACAACTATCCCTGACGGTGTTGTTATTGGTAAGAATACAGCTATTTTGGGAAAGACAACCATAGATGACTATGTGGATGGTAAACTTTTAAGCGGTGACTTCATTGTAAAGGTAGGTGGTAAGATATGAGAGCAATAGGAATAGTGTTGGCGGGCGGAAACTCAAAAAGGATGAAAGAACTTTCCAACAAGAGGGCTATTGCAGCAATGCCTATCGCCGGAAGTTATAGAAGTATAGATTTTGCACTCAGCAATATGTCAAATTCACATGTACAAAAAGTAGCTGTATTTACACAGTACAACTCAAGATCGTTGAATGAACATTTGAGTTCATCAAAATGGTGGGATTTTGGAAGAAAACAAGGTGGTTTATTTGTTTTCACACCGACTATTACCGCTGAGAGTTCAGATTGGTATAGAGGTACCGCTGATGCATTGTATCAAAATTTGGTGTTTTTAAAAAGATCTCATGAGCCGTATGTTATTATTAGTGCAGGTGATGGTATTTATAAACTTGACTATAATAAAGTATTGGAGTATCATATTGAAAAGAAAGCAGATATTACTGTAGTATGCAAGAAAGCAAATGATACAGAAGATTTGACTAGATTCGGTATGGTTTCAATAAATGATGATGGTAGAATAGTCAATTTTGAAGAAAAACCGATAGTTACTGATTCTGTAAATATATCCTGCGGGATATATATTATCAGAAGGAGACAACTTATTGAACTGATTGAAAGAAGTATTGCGGAGGACAGATATGACTTCGTAAAAGATATTTTGATCAGATACAAAAATTTGAAGAGAATATATGCATATAAGATTAATTCTTATTGGAGTAATATAGCTTCGGTAGAATCTTATTATAAGACAAATATGGATTTCTTGAAAAAAGAGGTGAGAGATCATTTCTTTGTAGAATATCCGGGCGTGTATTCTAAGGTTGACGATTTGCCGCCGGCAAAGTATAATCCGGGGGCTAAGGTGTCAAATTCACTTATTGCAAGTGGCTGTATCATAAACGGTACAGTTGAAAACTCAGTTCTTTTTAATAAATCGTACATAGGTAACGGTTGTATAATTAGGAATTCTGTTATTTTGAATGATGTATATATTGGCGATAACACAGTCATTGAAAACTGTATTGTGGAAAGCCGTGATACAATACGTGCAAATTCGACTTATATTGGGACAGCAGAGCAGGTCAGAATAGTAATAGAAAAAAACGAAAGATATACTCTTTAAGGAGATTAAGGGGGGATTCAAATAATGCAGATTACTGATGTCAGAGTTAGAAGAATTGATAAAGAAGGTAAGATGAAGGCCGTTGTATCGATTACTTTAGATAATGAATTTGTTATTCACGATATTAAGGTTATCGAAGGTGAAAAGGGATTGTTTATAGCTATGCCAAGTAGAATGGCAGCTGACGGTGAGTACAGAGATATTGCTCATCCTATAAACTCTCAAACCAGAGAACTTATTTCGGACACGGTCATAGGTAAGTATGAAGCAATGTTGCTTGAAGACGCAGCAGATGTGAATGTATAATTTGATGAGTGTGAAATTTATATTATGAAAAGTTTTTAAGGGCTGTGAAAACAGCCCTTATTTAAGTTCTATAGAATATCGCTAAGCTTGATAGATTATACTTTTCTTGATATAATCAATTAAAACTTTTATAATAAAAGCGATGACATTTTGCCGCATATTATATATGTAGCGGAATACCATTTTTAAAATAATGGAGATGCTAATGAAAAATAAAAAAAATACAAAGGCAATCTTAAGGAAAAATTTGCTGTATTCACTTATAGTCTTGGTGTTTTTGCTTGGAATATTGTTTGTTGCACCGGGGAAAGGCTGTGGTGCAATAATTTTTTTACTGGCACTTTTCGGAATAATATACATTATTGTATGGAATATTATGATTTCAAGAAATTTGTCAAATTACATGGTAGAGTATGCCATGGCAAGCGAGAATACGCAGAATATATTTTCTCAGGATTTGGATATACCATATGCCCTGATGGATAAAAAGGGAATTATAGCCTGGAGAAACAGAGCTTTCAATTCGCTTGTACAAAAAGACAGGCAGTCCAAAAAAGATATTCATGCGATGTTTGAAGATATCACCGAAAATGATATTGAGGAAATTACCGATAAAACGGATTTTCACGGCGAATATCAGGGTAGAAAATATCGTATAAGGATAACCAGATTATATATTGAGGAGTCTTTTGTATATACGATTTGCCTTTTTGATGAAACCGACCTGGTGGAATTACAAAATAAGAAGGATGATTCCATGCCTGTGGTAGGACTTATCTATATGGATAACTATGAGGAGGCCATGGAAAGTGTCGAAGAGGTGAGAAAGTCGCTTCTTGAAGCGTTGATTGACAGAAAAATAAATCAATATATAAACAGTTTTAACGGTATTGTAAAGAAACTTGAGAAAGATAAATTTTTCTTTGTTATAAAGAGAGAGAATTTAAACTCGGCGATAGAGGTAAGATTTGATATTTTGGAGGATGTAAAGACTGTAAATATCGGTAATGAAATGAGCATCACCCTAAGTATCGGTATCGGCTATGGAAGTGAGAATCTTTCAAGAAACTATGAACTGGCAAGAATGGCTATGGATATGGCACTTGGAAGAGGAGGAGACCAGGCTGTTGTAAAGACTGAAAAAGAGATAAAATACTTCGGCGGAAAAGCACAAACTGTTGAAAAGCAGACCAGAGTGAAGGCCAGAGTAAAGGCTCATGCATTCAGAGAATTGCTTGAGAATAAAGATAAAGTAATTATAATGGGGCATAAAATTCTTGATATGGATGCCTTCGGTGCTGCGATAGGAATATGGAGGATTGCTACCAGTCTTAACAAAAAAGCTCATATCCTGATGGGGGATGTAAATCCTTCGGCAAGGCCTATGATAGAGAAGTTTAAGACTGCCGAGTATCCGGACGATTTGTTTATTTCCGAGGAAAAGGCTGTAAACAGTATTACAAACGAGTCTTTAGTGGTTGTTGTGGATGTAAACAGACCGAGTATTACAGAGGGACCTTCTCTTTTAAAGAAGGCTAAAAATATTGTGGTATTTGACCACCACAGGCAGAGCTCGGAGATAATTACAAATGCAACATTATCTTATGTGGAGACTTTTGCATCATCGGCCTGTGAAATGGTATCTGAGATTGTACAGTATATATCTGACGATATTAAGTTGAAAACCGTGGAAGCGGATGCTATGTATGCGGGAATAGTAATTGATACTCAAAACTTTAATGTGCAAACAGGTGTCAGAACATTTGAGGCTGCGGCATTTCTGAAGCGATGCGGTGCCGATGTCACCAGAGTCAGAAAGATGTTTAGAGAAGACGCTATTGATTACATTGCAAAGGCTGAAGCGATTCACAATGCAGAGATCTTTAAGGAGTGCTATGCCATAAGTGAATGTGATTCCGAGAATACGGCATCACCTACTTTGGTATGTGCACAGGCTGCAAATGACCTTTTAAATATAAAGGGTATAAAGGCAAGTTTTGTTTTGACATTATATAATAATATAATATATATCAGTGCAAGATCCATGGATGAAGTAAATGTTCAGACAATTATGGAAAAACTTGGTGGAGGCGGACACAGATCCGTTGCCGGAGCACAGATAAAAGAGGGCACAATAGAAGATGCGAAAAAACGCGTGAAAGAAGTGCTGAAAGAAATGACTGAAAAAGGAGAAATATAATGAAAGTTGTTTTATTGGAAGATGTAAAATCATTGGGAAAAAAGGGTGATATTGTAGAAGTAAGTGAAGGTTATGCAAGAAACTTTATTATACCTAAAAAGAAGGGTGTAGAGGCGAATCAGGAAAATTTAAACACTTTAAAGCTTCAAAAGGCAAATGAAGAAAAGATTGCAAAGGAAAAGCTTGAGGCTGCAAAGGAGTTGGCTGCAAAGCTTAATGAAGCAAGCGTATCATTGACAATAAAGGGTGGAAAAGACGGAAGAACTTTCGGTTCCGTATCATCAAAGGAAATAGAAGAAGCCATAAAGAGTCAGCTTGGACTTGAAATAGATAAGAAAAAACTTGTAATTGCGGAGCCTATAAAGACTTTCGGAAACCATGAAGTAAAGGTAAAGTTACATAAGGATGTCACAGCCGCACTGAAGGTAAAAGTTGGAGAAGAGTAATGGAAGAAGCTCTGGTTAAGAGAGTGATGCCAAACAGTATAGATGCCGAAAAAGCGGTTTTGGGATCTATGCTGCTTGACAAAGAGGCTGTTGCAAGTGCTATAGAAGTTCTGGATAAAAATGATTTCTACAGCAAGGCATACGGCACTGTATTTGAATGTATGGTTGAACTCTTTAATGAAGGTAAACCTATAGATTTGGTGCTTATTCAAAATAAACTTGTTGAAAAACAGGTACCTCCGGATATAACAAGTCTTGATTTTTTCAGAGGGATAATGGACTCGGTTCCGACATCTGCAAATATAAAAAATTACGCTAAAATAGTTAAGGATAAGTCCAATGTCAGAAGGCTTATTAAAATATCCGAGGAAATAGTAAATGATTGCTATGTGGGCGAAAAGGGAGTCGATGAACTTTTTGCAAAGACGGAAAACGAGATATTTAAACTGCTTCAGACCAAGGAAACAAAGGATATTGTACCTATAAATGATGTGGTATTAAATGTTTTGGATAAAATAGAAGCAGCATCAAAAAACAGTGATACCGTTACAGGTATTCCTACAGGATTTGTAGATTTGGATTTTAAGACCAGCGGACTTCAGCCTTCCGATCTTGTTTTGGTGGCTGCAAGGCCTTCCATGGGTAAGACCGCATTTGTCCTTAACATAGTTCAAAATATTACTATGAAGAAGAAAATTTCATGTATGGTTTTTTCTTTGGAGATGAGTGCCGAGCAGCTTGTCAACAGACTTTTGAGTATGGAGAGTAATGTGGATTCACAAAAACTTCGTACAGGAAACTTAAACGACAATGATTGGAACAGTTTGATAGAGGGTGCTGTAAGTGTCGGATCCTCCACATTGGCAATTGATGATACTCCGGGTATTTCTATAAATGAATTAAGGTCAAAGTGCAGGAAGATGAAGCTTGAAAAAGGGCTTGATATTATCATAATAGACTATTTACAGCTGATGACCGGAAGCGGAAAGGCAAATATAAGCAGACAGCAGGAAATCTCCGATATTTCAAGAAGCTTAAAAGCTTTGGCAAGAGAGATGAGAGCGCCTGTTATCGCACTTTCGCAGCTTTCAAGAGCCTGTGAAACAAGACCCGATCACAGACCTATGCTTTCGGATTTGAGAGAGTCCGGAGCGATAGAGCAGGATGCCGATGTTGTAATGTTTTTGTACAGAGATGATTATTATAATAAGGACACGGAACATCCGAATGAAGCCGAGGTTATTATTGCAAAACAAAGAAACGGTGCAATAGGAACAATAAATCTGGTTTGGAAACCTGATATAACAAAGTTTGTAAACATGGCGAGATAGGCAACTGTCTCGCTTTTTTATATAATTAAATGTTTTTCAAGCAACAAAAAAGACCTGCATGAGCAGGTCGTATGATAAGTATTATCGCTTTGAGCAAGCAATAATTAAGCTATAATAGCATCTGTAGGGCAAACTGAAGCACATGTACCGCAATCGATGCAAGCATCAGCGTCGATGTTGAACTGAGTATCTCCCTGTGAAATTGCACTTACAGGACACTCACCTTCGCAAGTTCCGCAACTAACGCACTTATCTGTAATTGTATATGCCATTGAAATTTCCTCCTAAAATTTATATGTTTCTCTTACTTGATGATATTCTAATCTATTTAATGTAAAATAACAAGAGCAAATTTGCATGTATTGAATAAAATACAAGTTAGTACGACCTTACTTAATATACAATTTATACAATGATTTGTATTAATCAGAATATTCTACAATCCTGCTATCTTGCTTTTAAAGAGGTTTTAGTATATAATACGTAATCAAGTTTAAGAAAAAAGGGGAAGTTACGATGACCTTATTGGAAAATTGGAGAAATAAAGCTTACGGCGATGCAACAGATGACAGGCAAAAAGAAGAGATTTGGAAAAACTACTTTATAGTTGAAAAGGGTATCTATGAGAAGATTTTAAAGAACCCTAAAGATGTTATCAGATGCACCGTAGCGGAATTGGCAACAAAATTTGATACAGATATACAGACAATTACAGGCTTTTTAGACGGTATAAATGATTCACTTAATAAGCCTAATCCTATTGAAGAAATGAAGGAAGATACAGAGATTGCTCTTGATATCGATCTTGAGAAGCTCTATTACAACATGGTGGAGGCTAAGGCGGACTGGCTTTATAACTTACCTGAGTGGGACAGCCTTTTGGATGAAGAAAAAAGAAAAGAACTCTACAAGGCTCAGAAAAAGAGCGGTACTGTAGTTAAAGAAAAGAAAGTCGGCAGAAACGATCTATGTCCATGTGGAAGTGGAAAGAAGTATAAATTCTGCTGCGGTAAGAACTAAATAAGGGTATTGTTTTAGGTGGCGGTTTGACGTCACCTAAAATTTTAAGGAAAAATAATGGAGCAATATACAAATTTTGCAAAAGTATATGATTTGTTCATGGACAATGTTCCCTATGACAAGTGGGTGGAGCAGATAAAGGATATATTATATAAAGAGAATATAAAAGACGGGTTGATATGTGATCTGGGTTGCGGTACCGGAGCAATTACCGAAAGGCTTGCAAATCTGGGATATGATATGATAGGTATAGACAACTCATATGATATGCTTGATGTGGCAATGGAGAAAAAATATGCTTCGGGCCATGATATATTATATCTTTGTCAGGATATGAGAGAATTTGAGCTGTACGGAACTGTAAGGGCAATAATATCTCGTTGTGACAGTTTGAATTATATAAGGGAATTATCTGAGCTTAAAGAAGTATTTGCCTGGGTGAACAATTATTTGGATCCTAACGGGCTTTTTATTTTTGATATGAATACTGAATATAAATATCAAAATATACTTGGAGAAAATACTTTTGCAGAGGTAAGAGAACAGGCAAGTTTTATATGGGAAAATACATATGACATTGATAAAAGAATCAATGAATATGATTTGAACCTTTTTATAAAGCTTGAAGGTGATAATTACAAAAGGTTTGAAGAAAGGCATGTACAAAAAGCTTATACCTTTGATGAGATATTATCTGCGATAGATTCAAGTAATATGGTGCTTGAAAAATATCTGGATGCGGATACTTATGGGGATGTAAGTGAAAATACTGAGAGAATACTTTTTGTGGCCAGAGAGAAGGGAAAGTAAATGAAAGATTATATGGTGAAAGCCACTGCGGCAAACGGATATATAAGAGCTTTTGCTGCAAATACAAAAGATTTGGTTGAGGAAGCCAAAAACGATCATAATACTTCACCGGTGGCGACTGCGGCATTGGGAAGAATGCTTACCGCAGCGGCAATGATGGGAAGTATGATGAAGGGAGAAAAGGATCTCCTTACATTAAAAATAGAGGGCGACGGCCCTCTCGGAGGAGTGATTGCAACAGCAAACAATAAAGGTGAAGTAAAGGGATATCCTTTTAATCCTACGGTTATTATTCCACCTAATGCAAAGGGCAAACTTGATGTTGCAGAGGCGATAGGTGTCGGACTTATGAGTGTTATAATGGATACCGGAATGAAGGAGCCTTATGTAGGTCAGGTGGCACTTTTATCCGGAGAAATAGCTGAAGATTTGACATATTACTATGCGACAAGTGAGCAGACACCTTCAAGTGTCGGACTTGGGGTACTGTTAAATAAAGATAATACAATAAATGCGGCAGGCGGTTTTATTATACAGCTTATGCCACATTGTCCTGATGAGATAATAGATAAGCTGGAAACAAAAATAAATAATTTAAAACCTGTCACCACAATGCTGAGTGAGGGCATGTCTCCAAATGATATACTTAAGGATATCTTGGGGGATATGGATCTTGAATTTAACGAGAGTCTTGATCTTTGCTTTAAATGCAATTGTGATAAGGAGAGGATAGAAAAGGCTCTTATAAGTGTCGGGGAAAAAGAGTTGCAGGAAATGATAGATGACGGTAAGTCTATAGAAGTGAAATGTCATTTTTGCAATAAGGCATATGATTTTAATGTGAACGAGCTTGAGGAAATGCTGAAAAAAGCTACAACAAAGTAGTTTACGGCATCTTGATGAGAAGACGATATAAAAAAAGAGCTCTTAAAAGAGCTCTTTAAACATATCTATGATTATCTGACTACTGTAACGTTTACGGCCTGTGGTCCCTTAGCACCCTCAGTTAAATCATATTCAACCGAGATTCCCTCATCAAGAGTCTTAAATCCTTCCATGTTTAAATCAGAAAAATGTACGAATACATCACTTCCGCCTTCATCTGAGATGAAACCGTAACCTTTTTGGTTATTAAACCACTTAACTGTACCTCTGTTCATAAATAATGCCTCCAAATAAAAAAGTGTAACTACAGAAAAAAGTTAAATAGCTTGAAAGATTACAGGCTCAAAAATCCGTTTTGGGGGATAATTGAAAGTCGTTCTTTGTTTAGATGAAAGTAAAACTTTCTATCATCAAGCATTCAAGTGGTAATTTTTATCTGTAATTATATAGTATCACGTAATGTGTATATTGTCAAATATTTAATTAGAGGAGATAGATAATTATGCATAATAACAGTGTATTTAATCATTTAAAGACAATAAATAAACATAAGCTTACTGTAATGGACCTTTGTTTTAAAATTGGTCTAATTAAGCAGGGATTCCTACACGATTTGAGCAAATATTCGCCTGAAGAGTTCTTAATAGGTATAAAATACTATCAAGGAGACAGGAGTCCGAATGCCATAGAGAAGCTTGAAAAAGGGTATTCAAGCTCATGGCTGCATCATAAGGGAAGAAATAAACATCATTTTGAGTACTGGATTGACTACGGTCCTGACGAAAAAGACGGGCTTATGGGTATGAAAATGCCTTTAAAATACGTGCTTGAGATGTGTTGTGACAGAATTGCGGCTTCAAAGGTCTATTCCGGAGACAGCTATACAACAGATGTTCCGTGGGATTATTACAGCAAGAGAAAAGATTATATTGATTTACATAAGGATACCAGAGCCTTGCTTGAAAAAATCCTGCTAATGAATAAGAATGAGGGTGAAAAGAAGGCTTTGGCATATATGAGATGGCTTTTAGAACATCCGTATTTATATTGATTTTATATTATAAATTATATAAAAAATTGAAAATATATATTGAGTTAATACATAAAGTCCTTATAATCAGAATTTATAAGGACTTTATAAATTTATAACCTATTTCAGTATTTTTTGTATCTATTTTCTGAATAATCTAATTATTATTTTAATAGTTTAAAATGTTTGAATATTTCGACCAAGTATTTACCGAAAAACTCTTTGTCATCAAAATCGAGTTTTGCTAAATTTATATATTTTTCTTTTGCTTTGTAATCTTTTTTAAATGTTTCATCAATATCAGACATATTAAAGCAGTATATATAATCGGCAAACTGCCTGATATAGGCGGTTTGTCTGGTGGCTTTTTTCTTTACCGCTTTGTCTACAAATTCTCCTATACTTTTATGTATGGCATAATCTTCAATTGTGAGATAATAGTAGTCCTTGTAATTTTCAAAGAAAAATTTCAACTCATCTTTTAATATAGGTATGCTTATTTCCGCTTTATTACCTGAAATATATAATGAAATATCGTCGGTGAGTTTCAAATCATGCGGTAGAGTTTCATTGCAGATGTAGTTTAAAAACAGTGTATCATCATTTACATGTCCTGATTTGACGGTAAAGTTTGAGTCAAAAAAATCCGGGTAAGAGAGCATCTCCACAACCTTTAACATACCCAAAAGATCTTCTTCGTTATGTAATAGCAGGGCATGTAAAATATCCGAATCTTTATTTTGTGTATATCTGTAGTAAAATTCTATAAGTTCGCCTCCGGTATAGATATCCTCTCGATGCAGCCCCAGAAATTCCTCCAATGATTTCTGATTCATTCTTTCAAGTCCGAGCGGTTTCTTTAAATGTCTTATTTTCTTGTATATATCGATGCTTACATACTCATCAAGCGGATTGAAAAGATAGTATTGCTTGGCACATTCTCTTATATAAGGAAGGTCAAAGCCGTCTCCGTTAAAATGAATCAAAGTATCGAATTTTGCGGCATACTCATAAAATGACTGTAACATAGACGTTTCATCGGACATATTTTCGGAAAACCATTGCTTAAAGTTTAAATTGTCTTTTTCAACACTTATACAGCCGATAAGATAAAGCTTTGAATTTTTCGGACTCAGTCCTGTGGTTTCTATATCAAAAAAAAGTACTTTTTCCGGATTTCCTATTTTTGATAAATCATATTTTATATTGTTCTTAAAAATCTTTGTTATTTCTTTCATACCTGTATTATAATATCCTCATATGTTTTAATCAATAATTTGCGAAAGTGTGTTCGATTTTGTTTGATTTGTAATCTTGCTATATGATATTATAGTCTTGAGATTAAAATATTGGGAAGAGATATGATTGCATATATAAAAGGAATTGTTGTAGAGAAAAATATTGACAATATAATAGTGGAATGTGCCGGTTTGGGTTATGAAGTATTTGTTTGCGGTAGAGATCTGGAAAATATATCAAAGGGAAAAGATATTGTTATACATACATATTTGAAGATTTCAGAGGATGCACATACATTATACGGATTTTTAGACAGAGCGGACCTTAGTATGTTTAAAAAGCTTATAGGAATAAGTGGTGTCGGTCCGAAGGCTGCGCTCAGTATAATGTCGACTTTAAGTACATTTGACTTGAAGATGGCTATAGTTTCCGATGATCACAAGGCGATAAGTGCGGCTCAAGGTATAGGACCTAAGATTGCGAAGAGAATAATTCTTGATTTAAAAGAGAAGGTTGATCTTGAAAGTATCAAATCCATAGAAAATGAAAAGCCTGTAAACGGCGGAGTGCAAAGTGAAGTTGTGGAAGCTTTGGTTTCCTTGGGATATTCAAGCAGTGAAGCTTATAAGGTGTTAAGAAGCATTGATATAAATGAATCCGATACTACAGAGGATATACTGAAAATTGCTTTAAAAAAGATGGCGATATTCTAAGAATAAGATATAGTGGGCATATAAATGGAAAGAAGAATAATTTCAACTGAAATAACAAAAGAAGATAAGCAGATAGAAAAAAGTCTGAGACCTCAATTTTTAAATGAATATATCGGTCAGGATAAAATAAGAAAAAACCTTAAAATTTATATAGATGCTGCAAAGCTTAGAAAAGAAAGTCTTGACCATGTGCTTTTCTACGGCCCTCCGGGACTTGGAAAGACTACACTTTGTAATATCATTGCAAATGAGATGGGGACAAACTTAAAGGTTACCTCAGGCCCTGCAATTGAAAAGCCGGGAGATATGGCTGCGATTTTAAATAATCTGAATGAGGGTGATGTGCTTTTTGTGGATGAGATACACAGGCTGAATCGCCAGGTGGAAGAAGTGCTTTATCCTGCAATGGAAGATTTTGCAATAGACATTGTAATAGGTAAGGAAGCCGGAGCAAGAAGTATCAGACTGGATTTGCCCAGATTCACTTTGGTGGGTGCAACCACAAGAGCGGGCCTGCTTACGGCACCGCTTAGAGACAGATTCGGTGTGGTACAAAAGCTTGAATTTTATACTACAGACGAGTTGAAAGAGATTGTAATGCGCTCATCCATGGTTCTCGGTGTGGAAATAGATGAGAGCGGAGCCATGGAAATTGCAAGAAGAAGCAGAGGTACTCCAAGACTTGCAAACAGACTTTTAAAGCGTGTTAGAGATTTTGCACAGGTAAAGTATAACGGTATGATAGATAAAAAAGTTGCGGATTATGCACTGGATATCCTTGATGTTGACAAACTTGGGCTTGATAACAATGACAGAATGATTTTACTCACTATTATAGAAAAGTTTGGAGGAGGTCCGGTGGGACTTAATACTTTGAGTGCGGCATTGGGTGAGGATGCAGGTACTTTGGAAGATGTATATGAGCCCTATCTTTTGATGAACGGACTTATAAACAGAACGCCGGGAGGAAGAGTTGCTACTGAGAATGCATATATCCATCTCGGTATTGAAATGAAAGGTTAAGAATGAATAATGTAGAGCTTTTGGCTCCTGCAGGCTCGTATGAGAGTCTTGTGGCGGCGGTCAATGCAGGAGCGGATGCGGTATATATAGGAGGAAAAAAGTTTTCAGCCAGAGCATATGCCGATAATCCGGAAGAGGATATTTTAATAAAGGGTATTGAATACGCTCATACTTTCGGAGTAAATGTCTATATGACTGTAAACACTCTTTTAAAGGAAAGTGAAATCGGAGAACTTTTTGATTATATAAAGACTTACTATAATGCAGGTGTTGATGCTGTTATAGTACAGGATCTTGGTGTTTTTGAATTTATAAGGAAGCATTTTCCGAAGTTACCGGTACATGCCAGTACTCAGATGACTATAACGGGAAGCTACGGAGCCATATTCTTAAAAAATCAGGGGGCAAGCAGAATAGTTCCCGCCAGAGAGATATCTTTGGAAGAGATAAGAGACATAGATAAAAAGAGTGATATTGAAATAGAGTGCTTTGTACATGGAGCGCTTTGCTACTCATATTCAGGGCAATGCCTTATGAGTTCAATGATAGGCGGAAGAAGCGGAAACAGAGGAAGATGTGCTCAAACCTGCAGACTGCCTTATGATGTGTATGAAGGTGATAAAAAACTTAATAAAAACGACGAAAGAAATCTTTTAAGCTGTAAGGACCTTTGCAGTTTGGATATTTTGCCGGATCTTATCGAGGCGGGAATAGATTCTTTGAAAATTGAAGGAAGAATGAAAGCGCCAAGATATACTGCAGGTGTGGTAAGTATATGGAGAAAGTATTTGGATCTGTATAATGAAAAAGGAAGAGCCGGATATAAGGTTGAGAAGGCGGACAGAAAGCTTTTGCTTGACCTCTTTGACAGAGGCGGACAGACCGACGGTTATTATAAGGAGCATAACGGTAAGGATATGATTGCTCTGCATGAAAAGCCTGTTAATAAGCAGGTGAACTCGGAGTACTTTGATTATCTTGATAAGACTTTTGTTGAAGGTAAAAAGCAACTTTCCGTTTCAGGCTCAATCAGATTAAAAGAAAATACTCCTATAACATTTGATGTAAGTATAGATAATTTAAAAGAGGTCTATGGCAGAGATAAAGAATTTGACAAGTTTTTATCTGTGGAAATTATCGGTGATATACCTCAGCCTGCAAAGAACAAAGCTGTTTCTTTGGAAGATGTGGATAAACAACTAAAAAAGACGGGTAACAGCAGATTTCACTTTGAGAATTTAAGTATAGAGCTGGATGATAATCTGTTTATCCCTTTAAAGGCTTTAAACGAGATAAGAAGAGAGGCCTTGGATAAGCTTGAAGAGAAAATTTTAACAAGGTATACAAGAGATGATTCGGATATAAAGGAATACGAAGGATTTATACATCCGGTTATAAGCGGCGAGAAAAAAGAATCCGATAGAGTAAAGCTCAATATACTTTGCGAGAGCATGGAGCAGATAGACGGTGCAATTCAATTTGCAAAGGAAGAGGGGATTGTACTTGATGAGATAAGTATAGAGAGTGAACTGCTTGGATATGAAGGCATAACTGAAAAAATAAATACATTAAGGTCTTATTCAAGCAACTGTAACTTATATTTGCCGCATATTTTCAGAGATGAGGCAAAGAAGTTTTTCAACAAGTATTTAAATAATATAAGAGATTTTAAATTTGATAATTATATAGTCAGAAGTCTGGAAGAGATATTTTACATAAATGATAATATTGACACTTCGGCAAGCATTATACTTGATTACAATATCTATGCTTATAATAAGAATACAATAGACTTTTATAATGAAAAGTTTAATGTAAAGAGGCTTACATATCCTTTGGAGCTGAATCTGAATGAGATGAAACAGCTTGAAAATGCGGGAAATGAGATGGTTGCTTACGGAAAGATCCCTATGATGGTTTCTGCACAATGCTTAAAGAAAACCACAAAGGGATGTGACCATAAGAAGGAAGTACTTGTATTAAAGGACAGAAAAAACAGTGAGATGCAGGTAAAAACACACTGTGATTTTTGTTATAACACGATACTTAATTCAAAGCCGCTTTCAGTTATAGGAATGGAAAAAGAAATAAAAAAGATTGCACCGGGAACATTAAGACTTTGGTTTACCACAGAGAATGTGAGAGAAACAAAGGCTGTTATAAGGAAATACTTTGATTATTTTATTAATGGAATTGATGTTGAAAATATTTCAGATTTTACAAGAGGACATCTAAAAAGAGGCATAGAGTGATATGTTCTTTACTATAGCGCGGCATTGGTTTATACTTCTTTTAGTTATCACTAAAGTGGAGGTGTGGAATGATAGAAGCAACCAGCTGCGGTGGTGTAGTTATATATCGTGGAAAGATATTGACCTTGTTTAAAAATTATAAAAATAAATATGAGGGATGGGTTTTGCCGAAAGGAACTGTGGAACCGGGTGAAACATTTGAACAGACTGCACTGAGGGAGGTTTACGAGGAAACCGGAGCAAAGGCTAAAATAGTACAATTTATAGGAACCAGCCATTATACATTTAACACAAGTACGGAGATTATTGATAAGAGAGTACATTGGTTTTTGATGAAGACCGACAGCTATTTTTCAAGACCGCAACGAGAAGAATATTTTGTAGATTCGGGGTATTATAAATACCATGAATCTTTTCATCTTTTGAAATTTTCAAATGAAAGAATGATGCTTGAGAGAGGCTATAATATGTATATGGAATTAAAAAGAAAAGGGAGATGGGATGATAGATTTTAACAGAGTTTATGTTATGAATTTGGAAAATGCCATAAGAGGCGCAAGAAATCCGATGAATTCATGGGCGAGATCGGACAGTTATTATGATGAAAACGGTCAATATATTTTAGGAGAGAATGATTTATCGCTTGCAAAAAGGCTTAGAAATGCCGGAACAAGCGATCACAGAAAGTATTTAAGACAGGTAATGCTTTCCGTTGATATAACCGCACCTATGTATTGGTGGAAAGAGTACGATACATATAAGGTTGCCACAGTTGCAAATTCCACATCCACAATGCACAAGATTCATTCAAAACCTTTTGAGATTGAAGATTTTTCACATGATCATCTGACTGAGAACGGTCTGAAAGTTTTAAAAGGCATTGTTGATGAAATGGAAAAAATCAGACTTGAATATGTGGAAACTAAGGATAAGGCACTTTGGTATGACCTTATACAGCTTTTACCTTCAAGCTACAATCAAATGAGAACCTGTACATTAAACTATGAAACTCTCATTAATATTTATAAATCAAGAAAACATCATAAACTTGAAGAGTGGAGAAGTTTTTGTGAGTGGATAGAGACATTGCCTTATGCAAAGGAACTTATTATAGCTGAGGAATAGAATGAATATAATTGTTTCGGTAGATAAAAAATGGGGAATCGGAAATAAGGGGAAGCTCTTGGTTTCGATTCCCAAAGATATGAAACTTTTCAGGGAGGAGACTGTAGGAAAGGTGATAATAATGGGACATAATACATTATTGTCACTTCCCGGTTCTCAGCCGCTTGCAGGAAGAGAAAATATAGTTTTATCAAAAGATAAAAACTTGAAAATAAAAGGTGCAACAGTAGTAAACAGTGTGGAGTCATGCTTGGAGTACCTTAAAGAAAATAATATTAATAATGAAAATGTTTTTGTTATAGGGGGAGAAAGTGTTTATAGAAATTTCTTGCCCTATTGCAATGTCGCCCATGTTACATATATTGACTATGAGTATGCGGCTGACAGACATTTTTTGAATCTGGATGCTGATAAGGAATGGAGTCTTTTGCTTGAAACAGAGGAAGAGACATATTTTGATATACCTTATACATTCAGAATGTATAAAAGAGTTTAGGTAAGTTTTTTTGAAAGGCAAAGAGATGGATAAGAAATTTGATTTATTGACTTTGGGACAGGCGCTTTTAAGACTTTCACCTGTAAGAGATGACAGACTGGTAAGAGGAGATACACTTATCAGACAGGTAGGAGGTGCGGAGTTAAATGTTGCGGTAGGCGCTTCACTTCTCGGATTAAAAACCGGAGTTATAACAAAGCTTCCTTCACATGAGATGGGCGCATATATAAAGAATACTGTCAGATCTTATGGAATAAGTGACGATTATATAATATATGATTCGAATAAAGATGCCAGAGTGGGGATATATTTCTATGAAAACGGGGCATATCCGAGAAAGCCTAATGTAATATATGACAGAAAAAATTCATGCTTTGAAAGTATAAGTATAAATGAGTTTTCGGAAGATATGTATAAGTCCACCACATGTTTTCATACAACAGGTATAACATTGGCCCTTTGTGAAAAGTCAAGAGAAACCGCAATAGAAATGATAAAGAAATTTAAAGAGAACGGATCTATTATATCATTTGATGTAAATTTCAGAGCCAATCTTTGGTCCGGTGATGAGGCAAGAGAGACAATAGAAAAGATATTGCCGTTTGTGGATATATTCTTTTGCTCCGAGGATACAGCCAGACTCACTTTCGGAAAGACCGGAGATGTAAGAGAAATTATGAAGTCGTTTACCGAGGAGTATCCTATCTCAATAGTGGCATCTACACAAAGAACAGTGCATTTACCGAAGGTACATGATTTCGGATCGGTAATCTATAATGCTTATCAGGATAAGTATTATACGGAAAAACCTTATAAGGCTATAGATGTTGTTGACAGAATCGGAAGCGGAGATGCATATATTGCAGGAACATTGTACGGACTTTTACATTACAGACTTGACTGCGAAAAAGCGCTGGCTTACGGCAATGCATATTCCGCCGTAAAAAACACTATACCGGGTGATGTGCCTTCTTCAAATCTGAATGATATCGACAATATAATTGCGGATCATAATATGACTGACGGCTATAAGTCTGAAATGAACAGGTAGCAAAAAATAACATTTAAGGTTAAATTAGCCAAAAAAATAACGAACTGTTCTTATATATTGCTTTTATTTAGTTTGTTTTTTTTGTTTTTTTATGTTAATATTATAGTTGAGATTTTATCTATTTGGAGGGATAAGCAATATGTTTCCTATTGTGAAGAAAAGAAAATTAGCTGAAAACATTTATTTATTCGATGTTTTGGCTAAGAGAGTAGCAGCAAAATGTCTTCCGGGAGAGTTTGTTATAGTAAAGCAGGATAAGCAGGGTGAGAGAATTCCGCTTACAATCTGTGACTATGACCGCGAAGCGGGAACTGTTACTATAGTTATTCAGGTTATTGGCGGCTCAACCAGACTGATTGCAGATGAGCTCAACGAAGGCGATGAGTTTATGGACTTTGTAGGACCGCTTGGAAATGCAAGTGATCTTATAGGAGAGGACATAGAGGAATTAAAAAAGAAGAAGATTCTTTTTGTAGCCGGCGGACTTGGAACAGCACCTGTATATCCACAGGTTAAATGGCTGTTTGAAAGAGGCATTAAGGCTGATGTTGTTCAAGGTGCAAAGAGCAAAGACTTTGTAATACTTGAGGATGAGCTTAAGTCCGTATCCGATAATTTATATGTATGTACAGATGACGGTTCTTACGGATTCAAAGGGCTTGTAACTGATAAGGTAAAAGATCTTGTTGAAAATGAAGGCAAGAAGTATGACCACTGTGTAGTTATCGGTCCTATGATAATGATGAAATTTGTATCACTTCTTACAAAAGAACTCGGTATACCTACTATAGCAAGTATGAACACTATAATGGTAGACGGTACCGGTATGTGCGGTGCCTGCAGACTGTCTGTAGGTGATGAAATTAAGTTTGCATGTGTAGACGGACCTGAGTTTGACGCACATAAGATTAATTTCAACGAAGCACTTCAAAGATTACAGATCTATAAGACGGAAGAAGGTAAGGAACTTTTGAAGATTGTAGAAGGCGAAACACATCATGGCGGATGTGGCGTATGTGGAGGTGACAAATAATGGCACAGGATATGTGGAAAAAAGTTGCTGTTGCTGAGCAGGAGCCTGAAGTAAGAGCTAAAAACTTTGAAGAAGTATGCCTCGGATATACTGAGGAAGAGGCAATGGCTGAGGCTGCAAGATGCTTCAACTGTAAGAATGCAAAATGTATACAGGGTTGTCCTGTATCTATAAATATTCCGGCTTTTATACAGGAAATATTAAAGGGTGATATTGAAGGTGCGTCAGATGTTATCGCACAGTCAAGTTCACTTCCTGCCGTATGTGGAAGAGTTTGTCCGCAGGAGACACAGTGTGAGGGTGTATGTATCAGAGGAAACAGAGGTGAGGCTGTTTCAATAGGTAAGCTTGAGAGATATGTGGCCGATACTGCAAGAAAAATGGGTATTAAGCCGAAGGCAAATCCGAATAAGAACGGAAAGAGGGTTGCTGTAATCGGTTCAGGTCCTGCAGGACTTAGCTGTGCAGGCGACCTTGCAAAACTCGGATATGAAGTTACCATATTTGAAGCATTGCATGAGCCGGGCGGAGTTTTGATTTACGGAATTCCCGAGTTCAGATTGCCTAAGGATGAAGTTGTTTTACCTGAGATTCAAAACGTTATAGACCTTGGCGTAAAGATTGAGACTGACGTTATCATCGGAAAAACCGTTACAATAGATGAACTTTTGGAAGAAGAGGGATTTGATGCCGTATTTATAGGTTCAGGCGCAGGTCTTCCTATGTTTATGGGTATTCCGGGTGAGAACGCAAACGGAGTATTCTCGGCTAACGAGTATCTTACAAGAAATAACCTTATGAAGGCTTTCAGAGACGACTATCACACACCTATTATAAAGAGTAAAAAGGTATGTATTGTAGGTGGTGGAAACGTGGCTATGGATGCTGCAAGAACCGCCCTAAGACTTGGTGCCGAAGTTCATGTTATATATAGAAGAAGTGAAGCCGAATTGCCTGCAAGAGCTGAAGAAGTTCATCATGCAAAGCAGGAAGGTATCATATTTGATATTTTGACAAACCCTGTTGAGATCCTTGAAGATGAAAAGGGTTGGGTAAAGGGCATGAAAGTTATCAGAATGGAACTTGGAGAGCCTGATGCCAGCGGTAGAAGAAGACCTGTAGAGGTAAAGGGAAGTGAGTTCGTTATCGACTGCGATACTGTTATCATGTCACTCGGTACATCACCTAATCCTCTTATCGCAAGAACTACAGAAGGTCTTGATATCAATAAGTGGAAATGTATTGAAGCCGATGAAAAGACAGGACAAACTTCAAGAAAGGGAGTTTTCGCAGGTGGTGATGCCGTAACAGGTGCCGCTACGGTTATTCTTGCTATGGAGGCCGGAAGAGCCGGAGCAAGAGGAATACATGAGTATCTCTCAGAAAAATAAATATAAAATAATATAAATTAATTGAAGCCTTTATAGTCGTATTTAGTAAAAAATAACGGTTATAAAGGCTTTGTTATATCTATTTGTTATACCTGCCATGAAAAAAATATATATGCATTTCAAATGTGTTTATTGACAGAATTATATGAAATAAATATAATGAGATGAGTTTTATAAAATTTAATTTATGGAGGCATTATGAAGAAAAGAGTATTATTGTCAGCAATGGCATTGACATTCGGATTGGCATTGACAGCTTGTGGAAACGCAGGTTCGGATAAAGCTGCAGATTCAGGATCTAAGGCTGAGACTGAAGCTGCTGCAAAAGTTGACGGTGACGTATTTACAATAGGAACTACAGGACCGCTTACAGGTAGTGCTGCATCTTACGGTAACTCGGTAAAGAACGGTGCTACTATAGCTATTGACGAGATCAATGCGGCAGGCGGAGTAAAGGTTGGAGACAAGACATATAAGCTTGCACTTAACTTCCAGGATGATGAAGCTAAAGAAGATAAGGCTGTTAACGCATATAACAATCTTATGGACAGCGGAATCAATGTATTTATGGGCTCTGTAACAAGTGGTTCATCACTTGCACTTACAGATTTAACAGCAAAGGATAATATTTTACAGATTACACCTTCAGGCTCAGCTAAGGCAATCACTGAGAATCCAAATGTTTTCAGACTTTGCTTTACAGATCCTCTTCAGGGAAAGATGATTGCAGATTTCGTTGTAGATCAGGGATATGAGAGTGTTGCTGTTCTTTACAACAACTCCGATGAGTATTCAACAGGAGTATATGAGGCTTTCAAAGAGGAGCTTAACACAGCCGGAAAGTCCGATTTACTTGTAAATGAGCAGTCATTCACAAATGATGATGTGGACTTTACAACTCAGTTGACACAGATCAAGGCTTCAGGAGCTAAGCTTATATTTGTACCGGGATATTATGAAGCTGCAGCATATATTGTACAGCAGGCAAAGCAGCAGGGTATCGATGCGGCATTTGTAGGTTCTGACGGTTGGGACGGAGTTTTAGGACAGGTTACAGATCCAAGCGCTGTTGAAGGTGCGGTATTCTTAAGTCCTTTCTTGGCTTCAGATCCTTCTGCGGCAGATTTCACAAAGGCGTATGAGACTGCATATAAGGCAACACCTGACCAGTTTGCAGCTGACGGATACGATACTGTTCATGTAATCAAGGCGGCTATGGAGAAGGCAGGAAGCATTGAGAGTGATGACCTTATCAAGGCTATGACCGAGATAGAGGTAAACGGTATTACAGGTAAAGTATCATTCAATGCCGACGGTGAGCCGAACAAGGAGCCTAAGTTTGTTACTATAACAAACGGAGAGTATAAGCTTTTTGATTAATCTATGAAATTTTAAAGAGGACGGGATTATTGTCCCATCCTCTTTTTCTGACATAGACCTCGGAAAGCTTCTAACGTAAGGTAGGAGTTTTCCGTAGTTTAGGTAAAGAGGGGTAAAAAAATGTTAATTAACTTTATTGAACAGTTAATAAACGGATTGAGGACAGGAAGCATTTATGCATTGATAGCTATAGGTTATACAATGGTATACGGTATAGCTAAAATGATAAATTTTGCTCATGGAGATATAATAATGGTAGGAGCATATGCTCTTTATTTTAGTATATCGGTATTGGGTTTACCTGTTCCGGTAGCACTTTTATTAACTGTTATTGTATGTTCCGTTTTGGGCGTTTTGATTGAAAAGATTGCGTATAAGCCGCTTAGAAAAGCACAGCCTTTGGCAGTACTTATCACTGCAATAGGTATGAGCTTCTTTTTACAGAGCAGTTCTTTGTTGATATTCGGTTCAACACCGATACCTTTTCAATCTGTGATTCCGAACGAAAATATAAAGGTAGGACCGGTAATAATTTCAAGTATTACTTTAGTTACATTGGTAGTTACCGCTGTTGCAATGATTTTACTTACATTGTTTATAAACAAGACTAAGATGGGTTCTGCAATGAGAGCCGTTTCGGAGGATAAGGGAGCTGCGGAACTTATGGGTATTAATGTAAACAGTACCATATCGATGACTTTCGCAATAGGTTCGGCACTTGCGGCTGTAGCGGGTATTTTGTATATAAGTCAGTACCAGTCTATGAAGCCTACACTTGGAGCGTTGCCTGGTATCAAGGCGTTTGTGGCTGCGGTTCTTGGAGGAATCGGAAGTATACCGGGAGCTATGCTTGGTGGAATACTTCTGGGACTTATTGAAAGTGTGTCTAAGGCATATATTTCAACAGAGCTTGCAGATGCTATTGTTTTCGGAGTTTTGATTGTCGTTTTATTGTTCAGACCTTCAGGACTTTTGGGCAAGAAGAAGATTGTAAAGGTATAGGTGTGGTATGAAGATATTAAATAAAAAAACTATATTTAATATAGCTGTAATGTTACTGGCCTATGTATTGGTGTTTGTTTTGATAAACTCGGGAATACTCAGCAGACAATATAAATCCTTGATAGTTCCTATTTGTGTGAACATAATGTTGGCTGTTTCACTGAATCTTGTAACAGGATTTTTAGGTGAGCTTTCATTGGGCCATGCAGGATTTATGTCAATAGGAGCATATACAAGTGCTTTGATTTCCATCAATACGAGCTTTTTACCTCCGGCGCTGTCATTTTTTATAGCCGTGGTTTGCGGTTGTATATTGGCGGCTGTTTTCGGATTTTTGATAGGCGTACCTGTACTTAGACTCAGAGGTGACTATTTGGCTATAGTAACACTTGCATTTGGAGAGATAATAAAGTCTGTTATAAATTATCTTAATTTTACCGGAGGATCAAAGGGACTTAGTAAGATTCCTTTATATTCCGATTACAATAATTTTACAGTCGTATTTATTATCATGGTAATATGCATAGTGCTGATTTCAAATCTTATAAATTCAAGAGACGGAAGAGCGATAAAGTCAATTCGTGACAATGATATTGCGGCGGAGTCTATAGGAATAAAGATAAGTAAGTATAAGGTAAGCGCTTTTGTTATAGCTGCAGGTTTTGCAGGACTTGCAGGTTCACTTTATGCTCATAATGTGGGCATTATAAAACCTAATATTTTTGACTATAATAAATCAATTGAGATACTTGTATTTGTAGTTCTCGGAGGTATGGGAAATATTCCGGGTTCAATAATATCCGCAATAATTCTTACCGTATTACCTGAGTTCTTAAGAGGTGCGGACAATTTGAGAATGTTACTCTATGCAATAGTATTGATTTTGATGATGATATTTAATAACAGTAAGTTTAAGGCTAATTTATCACTGAATAAAACCTTTAGAAAGCTTGGAAAGGAGGATTAATGCTGGAGTGTAAGAATCTTGGAATTCAATTCGGAGGATTAAAGGCGGTAGACAATTTTAATCTTAATATTGAAAAAGGAATGTTATACGGTCTTATCGGACCGAACGGTGCGGGAAAGACTACAGTTTTTAACCTCTTGACAGGAGTATATAAGCCGACCGGAGGTACAATACGACTTGACGGAAATCTTATAAACGGAAAAACACCTACACAGATCAATAATATGGGTATTGCAAGAACCTTTCAGAATATAAGACTTTTTTCAAATATGTCGGTTCTTGATAATGTAAAAGTGGCATTGCATGAAAAGGTAAAATATCCTCTGCTTACATCCATGACTCATATGTTCGGATTTTCCAAAAAGGAAAAGGAAATGGATGCTCTTGCTTTGGAGATACTGGATGTATTTTCACTCGGCTCAAAGAAAGATGTTCTGTCGGGAAATCTTCCTTACGGTGAGCAGAGAAAGCTTGAGATAGCAAGAGCTCTTGCTACAAGTCCTTCTTTGCTTTTGCTTGATGAGCCGGCGGCAGGTATGAATCCTAATGAGACGGAAGAGTTGATGGAAACTATCAGAAAAATAAGGGATATGTATAATCTTACAATTCTCTTGATTGAACATGATATGAAGCTGGTGGCTGGAATTTGTGAAAAGCTTACGGTACTTAATTTCGGTACCGAGCTTGCAAGCGGAACACCGAGTGAAGTGCTTAATAATTCTGATGTAATTACAGCATATTTGGGAGAGTAGGAGGAACGATGGAAATATTAAAAGTAAAAGATCTTGTCGTGAACTATGGAATGATCAAGGCTGTAAAGGGTGCAAGTTTTTGCGTCAATCAAGGTGAGATAGTTGCTCTTATAGGTGCAAACGGTGCAGGAAAAACTTCTATTTTGCACACGGTCACAGGACTTCTCAGTGCAAAGGAAGGAAGTATCGAGTTTGACGGCAAGGATATAACGAGGACCAAAGCACATGATATTGTTAAGCTCGGAATGGCACATGTGCCTGAGGGAAGAAGAGTTTTCGGAGATTTGACGGTAATTGAAAATTTGAAACTCGGCGCATATATAAGAAATGATAAGGCCGGAATTGAAGAGAGCCTTGATAAAATTTATAAGAGATTTCCAAGACTTTTTGAGAGAAAGACTCAGGTTGCAGGTACACTCTCAGGCGGTGAGCAGCAGATGCTTGCAATGGGAAGAGCTCTTATGAGTAATCCTAAAGTTATTTTGATGGATGAGCCTTCAATGGGTCTGTCACCGCTTTATGTAAATGAGATATTTGATATTATAAGAGAAATCCATGAGAGCGGTACCACGGTACTCTTGGTTGAGCAAAATGCAAAGAAAGCGCTTAGTATTGCCGACAGAGCATATGTTCTTGAAACCGGAAATATAGTTCTTGACGGAGATGCAAAGACACTTATAGATGATGACAGTGTAAAGAAAGCATATCTTGGGGAATAAAAAAGGACACATAAGTGTCCTTTTTTATTCCATGCCTCCGAGAAGTCTTTTCATAATATACTGATAAATATCCTGACTGCAGGAGCGCCAATTGTTTTTCATAATATTGGCCTGTTCTTCATCAGGTGAATTTATTTCGATATTTATAAGCGGGGTTTTACCTTCTAAAACCTCACAGTGTACAATCAGATCATTTCCCGGAAGCTTATAATATTCTGCCGTAGTGGAAACTTCGTTTCTCATACGGAATTTATTTGTCTGTATAAACTCGTTTATATCTGTAATTATAGCCGGAGAAATCTGTTTCTCAAAAAAAGAGAGGGCTTCCTTGCCTTCTTTTGTCATTTCATATCTGGAATTGTTGTTTATATTCTCGACACTCAGCAAGTTTGATTCCAGAAGCTCTGAAAGAGCCTGCTGGACTATAAAATATGTAGTATATTCTTTACTGACAAAAAAGTCGGATATATTTGAGTTTGTAAGTGGAAATTTCACTTGTTTTAACATATATAGTATCATTAACTTATATAAAGTCATCGGTTCTGAGAGCATCGTCGGACCTCCTGTGTAATATAAAGATTTTACAACAAATGGGATATTATGTAAAGTGTAATACATTACCGGGTATTTTATTCAGTTGCCTGTGGATTACTAACTGCCGATTAGATATAGAAATTCATTATTATTTATGATAAAATGTAGGTTATGGTTTATGGAAGAGGTGTATAAATGAGAGAGCGAATCAATCGTTTGGCAAAGGGGATTATTGAAGAAGAATTACCTATATTGGTCTGTGAGCCGGATAATATAGAACTGCCTATAAAGATGGATGAAGCTGTTCGCTTTGAAATAGAGGTACGAAGTGACAATAAAGTACCTTTGAGGGGAGTGGCGTATTCCGACAATATAAGAGTAAGAGTGGTTGATGCAACTTTTGGCGGAATAAAGAACAAAGTTGTACTTGAGATCAACTCGAAAAATTTGAGCGGAGAAGAAAAAATAGAGGGTATTATAACTCTGGTAACAAATGCCGGAGAAAGAGATATACCCTATACTTTTTATATAAAAAATACGGATACTGTACTTGTGCTGGAGTCATTAAAGACAGTGGATGATTTTATGGTCATTGCAAAGGAAGACATAAATATTGCATTGGCTATTTTTATGTATAAAGACTTTTGTAAGTCGGGTTTTATGAAGGACCTGAGATATCAAAAGATTTACGAAGTACTTAATAAGGGCAATAACTTCAGATTAAACCTTGAAAATTTCCTGCAGGCTGTGGGAAATAAAGAAGCGGTGGATTTTTTGCTTGAATCGGATTCGCTTTATTTAAATACTGTAGAAGAAGATAAAGTTTATACCGTCAAAGTTTACAAAGAAAACTGGGGACTGCTTGATATTGATGTATCAACAAATGCAGGTTTTATTAAATTAAATACGGATAAAATCAAAAACGAAAACTTTGAAGATAATACTTTTGAACTTGGATTTACTATAGATCCCGAGCTTTTGCAAGACAGAAAAAATATTGCAAGTATAAAGTTTGGTAACGGTTTAAATGAAAAATATCTCGAAGTTGTAATAAATAAAAATCTTGAAAAAGAATATCAAAGAGAAGCAAGAATATTTGAAAGAAAACAGTGGATTGCCTATATAAAGCTTAGAGTTGAGCATGAACTTTGCAACGATAAAATCGAAAAAAATGAGATTTTATTTAAAATGCTTGCGGTACTTGACAGATTACAGGCAAGTACATACAGGAGTTTTTTGGTAAAGCTTTTAAAGGCCGAAATATACCTGATGCAGGGAGATAAGGCTACGGCAAAGTCTATTATCAACAGTCTGGATTCAAAAATAAAAGAAAACAGGCATGAACTTAGAGATGAGTATTTGATTTTAGAATACCTGGATACATATATGTATCCGGATGCCGAAAAGATGAGAGACCTTACAAAGCTTATCAAGGATTTATATAAGAAATATCATTCAAATATTGAGTTTATGCTTGTATTAAATCTTGATGAAAGTCTGGCGGACAACCCGGCGGAAAGACAGAAGTTTTTAAAGAGGGCTTTTGAGCTTGGTGACAGGTCAAAAATATTGATGATGGAATATGCTCTTTTACTTTGTAAAAATCCGCATCTTTTGACAAGCTGTACGAGATTTGAAGTGTTGGCGCTCAGCTTCGGCATAAGAAATAATCTTATATCGGTCAATCTTTCGGAAAAAATACTCTCAGTTGTAAGAGAGACAAAGAAAATCAACGGAGCTATATTAAATATTCTGCTTTCAATATACAATGCATTGCCGAGCAATGAACTGCTTACAGATATATGTGAGATTTTTATAAAAGGTAATGTCAGAAAAAAGTATGTAAATGCATGGTATGAAAGATGCATTGAAAAGGGATTGCCGGTGGAAGGAATATATGAGTATTTTGTTTACTCACTTCCGGAAAAATATGATTTACCTATACCTGAATCTGTGCTGAAGCATTTTGAAAGAATAAACTCGATGGAGGATGACTTTAAGGTAAAGATATTTGAAAATATTGTAGAGTTTTATCCGCATAACAGTGAAATATACAGAGAGTTTATAAAGAGAATAAAGATTTTTACCATTGACAATGCTATGAAATTGAAGATGGATGACCATCTTATAAATATCTATTCCGGAATTCTTGAGGATGATGATATAGATGAAAGATTGGCAAAAATCATTCCGTTTTTGATGAACTCATATGATGTGAGAGTGCCTGAAGATAAAGCGGCTTCTATAGTTGTTGTATATCCGGAACTGAACGGCGAAAAGAAATATGAGCTTGTAAATAACAGGGCTTATGTAGCACTGTATTCGGAAAATGCAATTATACTTACGGAGGACTGTGAGGGCAACAGATACTATTCCAAAAATATGACAGTAGATAAGATATTCCATATGCAAAATCTTATAGACAGGTCTTATGAGTTGGATAAAAATCATGATATGCACAGGCTTTTGATGCTTGGAAAGATTGCAAAAAGCAGTGAAATCGCTGATGAAGATATAGCTTTAATAGAAGGTGTATTGGATGAAATAGACATTGATTCAAGATTTAAAAATATTCTTTTATCAAAGCTTATTGAGCATTTATGGAAAGCTTCAGAAAGGGAAGAAGAGATTAACTTTAAGCTTCTTTATAAGACGGCTGAGATGAATCTGGATGAAGACAATATTTTCATGTATTGTGATACATTGATGAATACCGGAAATGTAAAAGAGGCAATAGATGTAGTCAAATTCTTCGGAGTCGATAATTTCAAAAAAGATGAATTACTTAAGCTAATTATTAAGGCGATTGACGATGAAGCATTTAATCAAAATAAAATACTTGCTTTGATGGCTTTTAATCTTTATAAGGATGAAAAGTACACAGATAAAACTTTGGAATTTATTGCAAAGGTGTACAACGGAAAAACACAAAATATGTTTGATTGTTTAAAGTTATGTGTTGAAAAAAATATTGAGACATATGATTTTGAAGAAAGATTGCTTATACAGATGCTTTTCTCAAATCAGACGGCAGATCTTGATGAGGCTTTTAGAATTTATACTGAGAGAAAAAGAGTTACGGATATAATCATAAGAGCATATTTTACTGTAAAGAGTGATTTATTCTTCATGAATGATGAAAATATAAAAGACAATATATTTGAGTATCTGGAAGACGGACTCAGTGATGTTGACGATATAAAGGAATTCCCGAATATTTATATGCTGGCATTGTCAAAATATTATTCAAAGAAGGATAAACTTAACTTTAAGCAGACAAGATTATGTGAGCAGATAGTAAATAATCTTTGCGATATGGGAATGGTATTTTCGTATTTTAAAAATCTGTCAAAGTTTGTAGCGGTTGAAAGAGATATACTGGAATCCACTTTTGTTGAATACAAGGCAAAGAAAGATTCCGTTATATTGAAGTCAAGAATTTTTCCTTTAAACGATGATTTTATTGAGGAGGAGTTTCCCAATATCTATAAAAATATATTTGTTAAATATAAGAAGATTTTTTCGGATGAGATATGGGAATATCAGATTCTTGAAGATGAAGACGGAGAGATGAAAGTTTCGGTAAATGACTGTGTTCAATTCAGTAAAGCGGATAATGCCGGAGAGAGCAGGTTTATTCTTATAAATGATATAGAGGAACTGCCAAAAGACAAAGAGAAAGAACTTAAGGAAAAATTGACCGAGTTTGTGTATAAAGACGAGTTGGTAGCTAATTTATTTACACTGATATAAAAAATGAAAGGAATGTAAATTTTATATTTACATTTGATATTTATATAAAATGGGAGATACGATGAATCCGAAGGTACTTGGAATCGCTTTATCGGATATAAGTACAAATCTTATATTTTACCCTGATGATGAAGCATTGATTTTCCCCACTGTTATAAGCAAAAAAAAGGGTGAAGATGCCTGGGTAGTGGGTGAAGATGCTTATGCTTTGGCATTGGACGGAAAAGGTATAATTACCGATAAATTATTAAAATTGACAAGAAAAGACGGTATAGCAACCATTGACGGTACAAGATATGAAGGAAAAGAAATATTAAAAATTTACTTCAGAGAAATAATAAATGCCGGAATGGAAAAATTATATAAGGAAAAGCCTGAGGAAGTAGTTGTAGCTATGGCAGGTTTGGAAGAAGATATAGTCGGTGATATAAGGGAGGCCTTTGTAGGGCTTGGATATCAACCGAACCATATACATATAATAAGCAAGGAAGAAAGCTTTATCTATTTTGTTCTTTCATTAAAAAAAGATATATGGAACAATAAAGTGGGAATGTACGATCTTTCGGATGTAAGTCTTACATACTATGAAATGCTTGTAAACAGAAATTCAAGGAAACTGCTTGTTAATGCGGAGTCCGAAAATATGGATGAGGCTTTTAACTTACAGATACTTAATAATCCTTCAGGAGCCAAGCTTGCAGATAAGATTTTGACTTCAGTTGCCGAGAAAGTAATGGATAAGAAAAAATTTTCGTCTATTTTTCTTACAGGGCAGGTATTTGCGGAACATGAGTGGGCAGACGGATTTATAAGTTATCTGTGTTCAAGAGGTAAGGTATATCTTGATACAAATATTTTTGCAAAAGGTGCGGCATTTAAAGGTGTTGACCTTGCGAGTGAGAACTCCATATATAATTTAACTGCACTTTGTGAAGGAAGACTGAGGTCGGATGTTTATATAAATGTGGAGAACAACGGTAAAGACGGAAAGATATACCTTGCAAAGGCGGGAGACTTTTGGGGTGAACCGGATACCGAACTTTTAATGATACCGGATGAGAAAGAAGTAATAGATATCAGTGTGGTAGGAGTTGACGGTAAGGTCAAGAAAAACATTCCTATTGTACTGGACTTTCTACCAAAAAGGCCTATAAAGACCAGAAGATTTTATTTCAGAACAAAATTTTTGGACGATAAAATCATGAATGTCGAAATAGAGGATGCAGGCTTTGGAGATATGTATCCGCCTACCGATGTAAAGAGAAATATCGAGGTAAATATATGGGATTGATACTGTGTGAAGCCTTAAAAGTAAAAAAGCCTTTCCATATAGAAGTATTATCGCTTGATATACACAGTTATGAAGAGTTGTGCTATATAATATTTGAGAATCCTATTTTAGTCACCGAGGGAATAGTAAGTGATACCTTGGTTGAATTTATAAGGAATGAGTTGAATTTGGAAGTCTTAGCCGATAATGTGAAAAGGAAAATGTCCAACGGAACGGCTGATGAGGATATTTTGGTATATATCATTGATTCATGCAGTCTGTACAATAATGCAGAGACAATTATTTTCAGAAATGTCATGGGAAAGATAAAGAAAATGGCGGTACATGAAGTTGCCAAGCAAAGAGCGGACTATATGTTTTATATAGGAAAGTATGATTTGGCAAAAAAGTACTATCTGGAAATCCTTGATATGGATACAAAGGCTGAGAACGGTTTTATTGGAAGCGTATATCATAATCTCGGTGTTATTTATGCAAATCTCTTTTTATATGAAGAGGCTTTGGATGCGCTGAAAAAGTCATATGAAATCACAAATGATGATGTGATTTTGATAGAAATATATTTCCTTAAGAGAATATTTACAGCATCATATGAAGAAGAAAATGATGAGGAAATGAGTAAACTCTTAAAAGCCGATTTGGCAGGCGAAGCAAAGAAAGCTTTTGATATAGCATTGGAAGGCGTTGGAGAAAGTGAAAGAATAAAGAATATAAATTCTATATTCGAGACGGAAGATACGGCAAGGAAGAAAAAAGTTTTAGATGATTATATCGCTGATTTAAAAGCGGATTACAGAAATATGAAATAAGGCAGGTAGATATGAAAGAATTGGAAAAGACATACAGCCCCGAAAAAATAGAGGGCAGAATATACAAAAAATGGTTGGAAGAAAAGTACTTCCATGCAAAGGTAAATAAGGATAAAAAGCCTTTTACAATTATAATGCCGCCGCCGAATATCACAGGTCAGTTGCATATGGGACATGCACTTGATAATACCATGCAGGATATACTGATAAGATATAAGAGAATGGCCGGATATGAGGCACTTTGGCAGCCGGGAACGGACCATGCGGCTATTGCTACAGAGGTAAAAGTTATTGAAAAGCTTAAAGCCGAGGGCAAGGATAAGCACGAGCTTGGAAGAGAAGGATTTTTAAAGGAAGCTTGGGCATGGAGAAATGATTACGGCACAAGAATAATCAATCAGCTTCAAAGACTTGGTTCATCTGCAGACTGGGACAGAGAAAGATTTACCATGGATGAACAGGGACAAAAGGCTGTAAAGGAAGTTTTCCTCAGATTGTATGAAAAAGGCTATATTTACAAGGGTAACAGGATTATAAACTGGTGTCCTGTTTGTAAAACATCCATTTCAGATGCCGAGGTTGAACATATTGAGATGGATGGCAATTTCTGGCATATAAAGTATCCTGTTGTGGGAGAAGAAGGAAAATTTGTCGAGATTGCTACAACAAGACCTGAGACACTTCTTGGAGATACTGCGGTTGCGGTAAATCCTTTGGATGAAAGATATAAGGATATTATAGGTAAGAAGCTTGTTTTACCGCTTGTAGGAAGAGAAATACCTGTAGTAGCGGATGAATATGTTGATAAAGAGTTCGGAACAGGATGTGTAAAGATAACACCTGCACATGACCCTAATGACTTCGAGGTAGGAAAGAGACATAATCTGGGCGAAATCAATATAATGCATGATGATGCAACTATTGATATGCCGGGAAGCAAGTATGACGGACTTGACAGATATGAGGCAAGAAAACTTATAGTAAAGGATCTTGAAGAAGCAGGTCTCTTGGTAAAGGTGGTTCCTCACAGCCACAATGTAGGCAGACATGACAGATGTAAGACAGTTGTAGAGCCGCTTATAAAGCCGCAGTGGTTTGTAGCTATGAACGAGATGGCAAAGCCGGCTATAAAGGCGATTGAGACAGGAGAACTTAAGTTTGTACCTGAAAGCTATGCAAAGACATATTTGCATTGGCTTGAAAATATAAGAGACTGGTGTATTTCAAGACAGCTGTGGTGGGGACATCAGATACCTGCATATACATGTGAAAAATGCGGTGAGATAACTGTTGCCGGAGAGAAACCTGAAAGCTGTCCGAAATGCGGATGCCATGAGCTTGTACAGGATGAGGATACTTTGGATACATGGTTTTCATCAGCACTTTGGCCTTTCTCAACACTCGGATGGCCTGAGGATACTGAGGAAATGAAGTATTTCTATCCTACGGATGTTCTTGTAACAGGTTATGATATTATTTTCTTCTGGGTAGTAAGAATGGTGTTCTCAGGCTATGAGCAGACCGGAAAATCACCTTTCCACACGGTTCTTATCCATGGACTTGTAAGAGATTCCGAGGGTAGAAAGATGAGTAAATCTCTCGGAAACGGTATCGATCCGCTTGAGGTAATAGACAAGTACGGTGCGGATGCACTCAGAATGATGCTTATTACAGGAAATGCACCCGGAAATGATATGAGATTCTACTATGAGAGAGTGGAAAGTGCCAGAAACTTTGCAAATAAGATCTGGAATGCCGCAAGACTTATCATGATGAACATAGGTGAGGACAAGCCGGGTAAAATAGATAATTCAAAGCTTATGCTTTCAGATAAGTGGATACTTTCAAAGGCAAACAAACTTATAAAGGAAGTTACAACAAATATTGATAAGTTTGAGCTTGGTATAGCACTTTCAAAGATATACGACTTTGCATGGGAAGAGTTCTGTGACTGGTATATCGAAATGGTAAAGGTAAGACTCTGGAATAAGGAAGACGAAACACGAGATACTGCGCTTGCAGTACTTACAGAAGTTTTAAATACTATTCTAAAGCTTTTACATCCGTTTATGCCTTTTATCACAGAGGAAATCTATTGTACCGTAAATGAAGATGTAAAGAGTATAATGATTGAGCCTTGGCCTGCAGAAAATCCTGAATACAATTTTGAGGATGATGAAAATAAAGCCGAGCTTATAAAAGAGGCCGTAAGAGCAATAAGAAATGTAAGAGCGTCTATGAATGTTCCTCCTTCACATAAGGCAAAGGGAATTGTCGTAAGTGAAAGTGAAAAGATAAGAGATACATTTGAAAGTGCCGGAGATTTCTTTAAGCAGCTTGCAGGACTTGATAAGCTTATAATAGATTCGGATGACAGTACTGTTGAGAAGGACTCTGTAAGAGTTGCAATACCGAATGCATCCATATGTTTACCTTTAAAAGAGCTTGTAGATATTGAAAAAGAAGTTGAAAGACTGAAAAAAGAAGAAAAGAAGCTTATAGGAGAGGTTGCAAGATCAACAGGAATGCTTTCAAATGAGAAGTTTGTAAGTAAGGCTCCACAGGCAAAAATAGATGAAGAAAAGAAAAAGCTTGAAAACTATGAGCAGATGCTTTCACAGGTAAGAGAGCAGCTTGCAAGATTAGCCGACTGATATGAATGAAAAAGAATATATAGAGAGCATTCCCATGTGGGCCAAGAAAAAGAATTCACTTTCG
Source organism: Lachnoanaerobaculum sp. OBRC5-5 (assembly GCF_000296385.1). Taxonomy (GTDB): domain Bacteria; phylum Bacillota; class Clostridia; order Lachnospirales; family Lachnospiraceae; genus Lachnoanaerobaculum. Next base: position 1,062,144 of record NZ_JH815185.1, on the reverse strand, counting down.
GAAGTAAGAAAGAATATTGAAATTCTGGGTATAAAGCTGCCGAAAGTAATACATGTGGCAGGTACCAACGGGAAAGGCTCCGTATGTGCATATCTCAGTAATATTCTTATAAAAAATCATATTAAGGTGGGAACATTTATCTCTCCACATTTGATAGAAGTAAACGAAAGAATATTGCTTGATATGACACCTATAAGCGATAGAGAACTTGAGAGTATATCAAAATACGTAAGGGAAAAACTTGGTAATTCCGATACGTCTCCTACATATTTTGAATATATCTTCTATATCGCAACGGTATTTTTTTCAAAAACAAATCCGGATTATGTAATACTTGAAACCGGAATGGGTGGGCGACTTGATGTAACAAATGTTTTCGAGGACACTTTAAGTATTATTACAAGTATAGGAATGGACCATATGCAATTTCTCGGAAACAGTATAAAAGAAATTGCTTATGAAAAGGCCGGTATTATTAAGCATAATTCCACAGTAATCTTCGACGACTCAAATGAAGAGGCAAATGAGATAATAAGAGAATTTGCAAAAGCTAAAGCGGCAAAAATAATACCGCTTTCCGATTTTGACTATGAAAGCCTGAAATTTACATATGTAAAGTACAAAAAGAAAGCGGCTGCACTTGCTATACTTGGAGCGGGGCAGCTGCTTAATACTATAGATAATATAGATGAAGCTTTAACAAAGACTGTATGGCACGGAAGAATGGAAGAGATAGAAAAGGATATTATTATTGACGGAGCACATAATGAACCGGCAATTATAGAGTTTACAGAAAATGCAATGAAGCTTGCAAAAGTAAATAATAAGAAAATCAAGCTTTTGATCTCAGTAGTAAAGGATAAAGAGGTGGAAAAGATTTTTGATATTATTACTTCCAAGCTTGAGGTAAAAAAATACTATCTGACAGCCATGAATTCTTACAGAAGCAATTCTACGGATGAGCTTTATAATAGCTTAAATATACTTTTAGAAAAAAATAAAAGACAGTCAAAGATAAGTTGCTATAATAGCAGTATAGAGGCCTTTAACGAAGCAAAAAAAGAAAAGGCTGATGATGAAATTTTGTTTTGTGTTGGCTCATTATATTTAATGGGAGAGATATTAGAGGGAAACAGATGATAGATTTTGAGGAAGAATTAAGAAAATTTAAGCCTTCACCGGATATTTCCGCAGTGGAGGATATTATAGCAAAAAGTGATATTTCAGATATGAATGATATTTTGATGGAATTGTTGAAAGAGCAAGTAAAGGGCTGATATGAAGAAAAACAGACGTCTGGAACAGATATCAAACGGTTATTATAATTTGGGATTGTCTCTTGCAAAGGAAAGAAATTTATCTTCCGCATTGAATGCGCTAAGCATATCTTTGGGATTGAATAAGAAAAATACCGATGCCAGAAATTTATACGGACTTATACAGTTTGAAATGGGTGAAGAGACCAAGGCTTTGATTTCATGGGTTATAAGTATAAATATTAATCCTATAAACAATCCGGCACAGAATTATTTGCAAAAATTGAGAAATAAATCCGCTTACCTGGAAAAATCACAGGATGCCATTTCAAAATATAATAAGGCGATTTCTCAAATAAAAACTGTAAATTATGATATGGCAAGGATAACATTAAAACAGGCTGTAGATATAAGGCCACATTTTGTAAAGGCAATGCTTGCACTGGCACTTCTTGATATCAGAGAAGGAAAATCCAGTGAGGCAAAAAAGCTTTTGGAGAATGTGCTTGCAATTGACAGATTCAATACAAAGGCTATCACTTATCTTGAAGAGATGAAACCTTTGACTGAAAAAAATGCAAGGAAAGAAAAACTAAGTGTTATAGGCAGTCCCGTAAAGAAGGAAAAACCTGTAGAAAATGTAAATAACGGTATGCCTGTGACCGAGATATATAAGAATTATTCAGGAATGTTTACAGCTATTAATGTAGGTATAGGATTGATAGTCGGTGCCTGTGCAATGGTATTTTTATATATGCCTACTATGAAGGTGGCATTAAATAATGCGCATAATAAAGAAATTGTAGAGATATCACAACAACTTAATGATGTAAATTTATCCATAGAAACACTGAAGAGTGAAAATGAAGGATTGAACGAACAGGTAAATAAACTTACAGAAGTTAATAACACATCAACTGAGAATATGAACTATAAGCTTTTGCAGTATGTTTATTTCTTAGGTCTTATAAAAGAGTACAATACAAAAAATTACACAAGAGCTGCCGAGATATTCTCAAATCTGGATGTGGGTCAGCTTACAGATGTTGACAACGGCTTAGGTATATCCGTAACGGGCACATTTGCCGAAATGGCGCCTAAGATGAGAGATGAGGGTCCTAAACTTTTACTTAAAGTGGCGGACGGACTTAACAGATCCGGTGATTTTGCCGGAGCGATAGGCTATTATGACGCCGCTCTCAGAATATCACCGGATTATGTGGAAGCCAAGTATAAGAAAGCTTTGGCATACAAGACTATGGGAGATGTTGATACTGCAAACAATCTGTTTACAGAAATTATTACAAATTATCCTGATGACAGGTTTGCAAATGAATCAAAGAAAGAAAGAGGTTATTGATGAATAATATTTCAAGTGCAAAATATTTTTCGCTTTTTTCAGGAATAATATTCTTGATAGTTGGAATATATGTGATTGTAAATCCTTTGTTTATAGCAGGTACAATAAATATTATATTATGTGTGCTGTTGTTAATAGAGGGAATTTCTCAAATAAGCGCTTATCTGTCTGAGAAAAGAGAAGGCAGAAGTATTTGGAGACTGATTGAAGGTATTTTATCTGTTGTGGCAGGAATTTACTTTGCGATAAAAGATTCTCTGGGATTGTCCGTTGCTTTTATAGTAGCGGCAGGCATTTGGTTGCTGCTTATCGGAATAAGCAGAGTATTTATGGGAATGAGAGTAGTGAAGTTTGAAAAGAATATAGGTCAGAGACTTATTTTCATTGCGATAATTGATTTATTACTCGGTATCATTCTTGTGATAAATCCTGTATTTGTGGCAGGCTATATTTCAGTACTTTTCGGGGTTTCATTAATAGTGCAGGCTGTGGTTGCAATATTCAGATTCTTTAGATTAAACAGAATGGAGAGGAAGTTGAAATAAATAAAGCAATAAGGAGAATAGTATGATTATTAAAAATAAATTATCGATATGTGTAGTATTGAGTTGTATCGCTTTTGCTTTAGTGGGATGTGGGAGGACCGCTGTAAATGCACAGGGAAATCAGATGACACAGAAAGTGAAAGTATCAGTAGAAAAGAACTATTTTCTTTATGAAGATTTACCTGAACTGTCCATTGATAAAAATGCTGACAGTGAAAACATTAAGAGTATAATTAATAAGTTGCCGATATTGGCAGATTATCTTGAAATAAAGGATGCAAAAATCGAAAACTCAGACATAGGTGTCGGACTTGTTTTAGAGTATGATGAAATATATGATAAGGCAAAACAACTGAAATTATCTGAGAATCCTTTGTATCATTCTCCTTATTTTAATACATTTAAATTTAATAACAGCATGTTATTGATGCTTGAAAATGAATACATTTCATATATAAAAACAGTAGTTAATATTCCAAAAGAGTATGTAGAAGGAACAGAGGAAAAAATAGTTGATGTAATAAGCAGAGAAAGCTTATTACAAAAAAATATAAACTTTGAGTACATGAAAGAAAATCGAAGTTATTATAATGAATTAGTGGAATTTAATAATGCAATATATGCAGACAGACTGTTTTATAATCGTATCAGACTTGGTTCTGATGAAGAAACCTTGATACAGAGGAATGGAGATCCTGATAAAAAAGAAGAAAAAGATGACTTGGAATCTATTTATACTTACGGTGATGAAAACAGTTACACCTCATTTAAACTGACACCTAAAAATAACGGATCGGGTGAACAGGAAGTATCAGCGATTGTCGTTCATCCAAGTAAAGAAGATATTAACGGTGGTGAGTTACTATATAATTTGGGTTTATTACCGAATGAAAATGAATATTTAAAGAAAGTTCAGGTGACAGATTATTTGGGTGATCCTGTTTTTGAGATTGCTGATGCGGGTTATTATAGAATAAGCTCAGATATATCAGATTATTTATATTTTATTTACTCAGAAGGTGGTGAAGTTATTGAATATGGGATCTGCAAATGGATTATTCCTGTAAACTAGTCTAATATTATATATATAATACTTTGAAATAATACACAAAAGTGGTAAAATAGAATAAAAATATATGTGAGGTGTATGTATGAAATTTTTTATTGATACCGCAAATGTGGATGAGATCAGAGAAGTTGCTGCCTGGGGCGTGTTAGCAGGCGTTACAACAAATCCTTCATTAGTTGCAAAGTCAGGAAGAAAATTTGAGGATGTTATCAAGGAGATCACAGACATTGTAGACGGTGCTATAAGCGGTGAAGTAAAGGCTACGACTACAAAGGCTGAGGATATGATAGCCGAGGGCAGAGAGATTGCAAAGATCCATAAAAATATGGTGGTAAAGATTCCTATGACTGCTGAAGGTCTGAAGGCAATAGCTGCACTCAGTAAAGAGGGAATCGCTACCAACTGTACTTTAATCTTCACACCACTTCAGGCTCTGTTGGCCGCAAGAGCAGGTGCAAGTTACGTTTCTCCATTTCTTGGAAGACTTGATGATGTGGGAACAAGAGGTGTTTCTTTAATAGAGGATATTGTTGAGATTTTTGAAATTCACGGCATAGAGACTGAGATAATTGCAGCATCTGTACGTAATAATATGCATGTACTTGAGTGTGCCAAGGCGGGAGCAGACATAGCAACAGTACCTTATTCCGTATTTAAGTCGATGTTAAATCATCCTCTTACAGAGGCAGGCATTGAAAAATTCATAGCAGATTATGAGAAGTCGATTAAATAACAATAAAAAAGAGCCTTTATGGGCTCTTTTTTATTGTTTGAATACGTATTCTCAAGTATTAATTATGCACGCTCTACAAAACCTGAACGAAGGCATGAAGTACATACATACATCTTCTTAGATCCACCCTCTGTTTTGACCTTAACTGACTTAACGTTAGCCTTCCATATTTTGTTGGATCTTCTATGAGAATGGCTTACTGCATTACCAAAATGAGCAGCTTTTTCGCATATTGAACATTTTGCCACGGTTACACCTCCTTTAACTTTAATTATAAAGATTTATAATTATTTTGGATTGGACTTCATCACAATAGGGAAAAACCCGTGCAAAATCCATAACGGATATATTCTACCAAATAAAAATACTATTTGCAAGACATTTTATAATTTATTATATTGTGGTAAAATGAAAAAGATTGGAGTTCAGAGCGAAGTTTTAGATTATCTTTATGAACCGAAAAATCGTATTGTTATGTAAAAAGGAGCATAGAAATGAATAATATTGACATCAAGTCTGTAAATACCATAAGAGTTCTTAGTGCAGACGGTATAGAGAAAGCAAAGTCAGGTCATCCGGGATTGCCTTTGGGAGCCGCCCCGATTGCATATGAACTTTTTGCAAATCATATGAAGCATAACCCGAAGAACCCTGATTGGGCAAACAGAGACAGATTTATTCTGTCTGCAGGTCATGGTTCAATGCTTTTATATTCATTATTCCACCTCTTCGGATATGGCGATTTGAGCATGGATGATTTGAAGAGTTTCAGACAGCTGGATTCAAAGACTCCGGGACATCCCGAGTACGGTCATACGGTTGGTGTAGAGGCTACTACAGGACCTCTTGGTGCAGGTATGGGTATGGCTGTAGGTATGGCTATGGCTGAAGCACATATGGCAAGTGTGTTCAATAAAGAAGGTTTTGATATAGTGGATCACTATACATTTGTATTAGGCGGTGACGGTTGCTTGATGGAAGGAATATCATCAGAGGCATTTTCACTTGCGGGAACACTCGGACTCTCAAAGCTTATTGTATTCTATGATTCAAACGGAATTTCTATTGAGGGAAGTACAGATATAGCATTTACAGAGAATGTAGTGGACAGAATGAAGGCTTTCGGATTCCAGACTATAGAGGTAGAGGACGGAAACGATCTTGCAGCTATCGGAAAGGCTATACAAGAGGCTAAATCAGATAAGAATAGACCTTCATTTATTAAGATAAATACTGTAATCGGATATGGTGCGGGAAAGAAGCAGGGAACTGCAGGAGCACATGGTGAGCCTCTTGGAAGTGAAGCGCTTGCCGCACTTAAGTCAGGTTTCGGTTTCAATCCTGAAGAAAGTTTCAAAGTTGATGTCGATGTATATGAGAATTTTAATAAAATAAATGAAAAGAATGCAAAGATTGAAGAAGAGTGGAATAAGCTCTTTAAAGAGTATGCAAATAAATATCCTGAAGATGCAAAGAAATGGGATAACTATTACTCTGAAATCAATGCTTCTTTAATAGATAATGATGAGTTCTGGGCATGGGATGATGCACCTGCAGCTACAAGAAATATTTCAGGAAGCATTATTAACAGATTAAAGGATATATTCCCTAATCTTATAGGCGGTTCTGCGGACCTTTCGCCTTCAAACAAGACTGTAATGAACGGTGAAGGATATATCTCAAAGGATGATTTTTCAGGAAGAAATATACATTTCGGTGTAAGAGAGTTTGCAATGACCGCTATTACAAACGGTATTTTATTACATGGCGGACTTAGAGCATATTGTGCCACCTTCTTTGTATTCAGTGATTATACAAAGCCGATGGCAAGACTTTCTGCGCTTATGAATATTCCTACAATATTTGTATTTACACATGATTCTATAGGTGTCGGCGAGGACGGACCTACACATGAGCCTATAGAGCAGCTTGCAATGCTCAGATCATTGCCTAATTTCAACACATTCAGACCTGCCGATGCGAGAGAGACAATTGCGGCATGGTATGCGGCTATGGTTTCAAAGTCTACACCTACAGCTATTGTGCTTACAAGACAGAATCTTCCGCAGCTTGACGGAAGCGGAAAGAAAGCACTTAAGGGAGCTTATATTATAAAAGAAGCTTCAAAGTCTACACCTGATATGATTTTAATAGCATCAGGATCCGAGGTTTCACTTGCCATTGAAGCTGCAGCAGAGCTTGAGAAGGATAATATATCTACAAGAGTTGTAAGTATGCCGTGTATGGATGTGTTTGAAGCACAGAGCAAGGAGTATAAGGAAGAAGTACTGCCGAAAAATGCAAGAAACAGAGTGGCAATAGAGGCCTTATCAAGCTTTGGATGGGATAGATATACAGGTCTTGACGGAAGAGTAATATCCATGAATTCTTTCGGCGCATCTGCACCTCAGGATTTGCTTTTCAAAAAGTTCGGATTTACAAAGGAAAATGTTGTAACTACAGCTAAAGAAGTATTTAATCAATAAATAATATTAAAACAGATATAGAATTTCTATATCTGTTTTTGTGCTTATTTAGGGAAGGAAAAAAATGGGCGGTATTTTTGGTGTAGTAGGAAAAAATGATTGTGTTATGGACTTGTTTTTCGGGGTTGACTATCACTCGCATCTTGGAACAAGACGTGCCGGAATGGCTGTATTTGACGGAGAGTATTTCAACAGAGTAATCCACAATATTCAAAACTCGCCGTTTCGAACAAAGTTTGAAAAAGATGTGGAAGATTTGCGTGGGTATATGGGAATAGGTTGCATATCGGATGAGGATCCGCAGCCGCTTTTGATACAATCACATCTGGGGAGCTATGCTATAACTACAGTCGGCAAAATAAGCAATCATGATGAGATAATAAAAAAACTCTATAAAGACGGCAGAGTACATTTCCAGGAGCAGAGCGGCGGGCGTGTAAATGACAATGAGCTTGTGGCCACATTGATATCTTCAATGCCTTCCTTCAAAGAGGGACTTGAGTATGTTCAGGAAACAATAAAAGGCTCCATGACTGTTGTAATTATGACAAGGGAGGGTATATATGCCGCCAGAGATAAATTCGGAAGGACGCCTCTGGTTATAGGTCACAAGAAAGATACATTCTGTATTACATTTGAAAACCATGCATATTTAAATTTGGGATACAGCTTTTATAAGGAACTTGGACCGGGAGAGATAGTATTTATCACACCGGATAAGGTAAAAGAAATATCACCTGCAAAATCCGAGATGAAAATCTGTTCGTTCTTATGGGTATACTACGGTTATCCGACAGCTTCATATGAGGGTGTAAATGTAGAAACCATGAGATACAAATGCGGTGAACTTTTGGCAAAAAGAGATAATGTAGATGCGGATATTGTAGCCGGAGTTCCGGACTCCGGTACCGCGCATGCCATAGGTTATGCAAATAAATCGGGTATACCTTTTGCCAGACCTTTTATAAAGTATACACCTACATGGCCAAGGTCTTTTATGCCTACAAATCAAAGTCAGAGGAATCTTATCGCCAAGATGAAACTTATACCTGTACAGGAACTTATAGAAAATAATGATATACTCCTGATAGACGATTCCATAGTCAGAGGCACACAGTTAAGAGAAACCACAGAGTTTTTGTATAATTCCGGTGCAAAGAAGGTACATGTCAGACCGGCATGTCCTCCGCTCTTATTCGGGTGTAAATATCTTAACTTTTCAAGATCGAAATCCGACTATGATTTGATTACAAGAAGAATAATAAGAGAAAGGGAGGGGGATAATGTAAGCAAAGAACTCCTCTTTGACTATGCCGATCCGAACAGCAAAAACTATGAAGAGATGGTTGAGGAAATCAGAAAGATTCAAAACTTTTCAAGCCTCAGGTTTCACAGACTTGATGATTTAACAGAATCCATAGGTATAAGTCCCTGTAAGTTGTGTACATATTGCTGGAACGGTAAGGAAGCTTGATATTCTGTAATAAATTTAGTATAATATTGGTTTGATAAATCAGGTGTTGTGTTTTATGCAATACGAAAAGGATGAGTATTTTGAGGGGTTCAAAGGAATTTAAAATAATCCTTGTTAAGTTATTTAATGATATACTTGATTATGAGGAAAGCGTTTTACGTGCTTCCGAGTTTAAGGATTTGACCAATAATGATATACATGTAATACGAGCTATAGGAATGAATGAAAAAAAGAATATGTCAATGATTGCAAAGGAGTTGGCGGTTACCATAGGGACTTTGACGATTTCAATAAACAGCCTTGTAAGAAAAGGGTATGTTATAAAGGAGAGATCCGAAAAGGATAAGAGAGTGGTTTTTGTAAACCTCTCATCAAAAGGTGAAGCTGCTTTTTCAAGAAATGAAGAGCTGTATGATCAGATGGTCAATTCAATGCTTGAAGATTTGGAAGACAATGAAATGGACATATTGATGAAATCATTATTAAAAGTAAACAGATGTATTAAACAGAATAAAGCTTAAAAAGTATATCGGTAATAAATACGGATATCAATATTGATGGAGGATTTTATTCTTCATATTTTAGATATAATAGAAATTGTAAGAAGGCGGAATGACAAATGAGTAAGAAACCATATTATATAACAACGGCTATTGCCTATGCTTCAGGAAAGCCACATATCGGAAACACATATGAGATAATATTGGCTGATGCAATAGCAAGATTCAGAAGAGAAGAAGGACTTGAGGTTTTCTTTCAGACAGGAACAGATGAGCACGGTCAAAAAATAGAGAATAAGGCAAAGGATGCAGGTATTACTCCAAAGGAGTATGTAGACAATGCGGCAGGACAGATCAGAAAAATCTGGGATATGATGAATACATCATATGACAAGTTTATCAGAACTACAGATGAAGACCATAAAAAGCAGGTTCAAAAGATTTTCAAAAAATTCTATGATCAGGGCGATATATATAAGGGATTCTACGAAGGCATGTATTGTACTGCCTGTGAGTCATTCTTTACAGATTCCCAGCTTGTTGACGGAAAATGTCCTGACTGCGGTGGTGAGGTATATCCTGCAAAAGAGGAAGCATACTTCTTTAAGATGAGTAAGTATGCGGACAGACTTATTAAACATATCAATGAGCATCCTGAGTTCATACAGCCTGTTTCAAGAAAAAATGAGATGATGAATAACTTCCTTTTACCGGGATTACAGGATCTTTGTGTCAGCAGAACAAGCTTTACATGGGGAATTCCGGTAGATTTCGATCCTAAGCATGTTACTTATGTATGGCTTGATGCACTTTCAAACTATATCACAGGTATCGGATATGATGTAGACGGAAACAGCAGTGAGAGATTTAAAAAATTCTGGCCTGCAGATCTTCATCTTATAGGTAAGGATATTATAAGATTCCATACAATATACTGGCCTATATTCTTAATGGCACTTGATTTACCGCTTCCAAAACAGGTATTCGGTCATCCGTGGCTTTTACAGGGTGAAGGTAAGATGAGTAAATCAAAGGGTAATGTTCTTTATGCGGATACATTGGTTGATTTCTTCGGAGTTGATGCTGTCAGATACTTTGTATTACATGAGATGCCGTTTGATAATGATGGTGTTATAAGCTGGGATTTGATGGTGGAGAGGTTCAATTCAGACCTTGCAAATGTACTTGGAAATCTTGTAAGCAGAACAATATCAATGACAAACAAGTATTTTGACGGAGTTTTGACCGATGCAAAAGATGAGAGTGTTGCAGGTTCAACGGAAACGGATACCGATTTAAAAGATGTAGTGCTTATGTCTGTTGAAAAGGTTGAAAAGAAGATGTCTGAACTTCGTGTTGCTGATGCAATTACTGAGATATGGACATTGTTTAAGAGATGTAACAAGTACATTGATGAGACTACACCTTGGATTCTTGCAAAAGAAGAGGATAAGAAGGCCAGACTTCAGACCGTTTTATACAATTTGGCGGAGTCAATATCTATAGGAGCTTCTTTACTTTACAGCTTTATGCCTGAGACATCTGAAAAGATACTTGATATGTTCGGAACAAATAAGAGAAGCCTTGAAGATATGAATAAATTCGGACTTCTTATGAGTGGAACGAAGGTTGTGGAAGAGCCTGAAATATTATTTAAGAGACTTGATCTTGAAGAAGTGTTAAAGCAGGTTGAGGCTTTAAATCTTGGTGGAAAAACTGAGAAGCAGGAGCCTGAAATAGAGGGTGTTGATGTAGAAGCAAAAGATACTATAGAGTATGATGATTTTGCAAAACTTCAGATACAGGTAGGACAGGTTATAAAATGTGAGGAAGTTCCTAAGTCAAAGAAACTTCTATGCTCACAGGTACAGATAGGAAGTACAACAAGACAGATTCTAAGCGGTATCAAGCAGTGGTATTCTGCAAAGGATATGGTAGGAAGGCAGGTGCTTGTTGTTACAAATCTTGCACCGAGAAATATTGCAGGACTTGAGAGTCAGGGTATGATACTTATGGCTGAGGATGATGCCGGAAATGCGGTTTTGGTATCTCCTGAGAAGAATATAAAGATAGGTTCTGAAATAGCATAAATATTATTGTGTGGGGAATGCTTTTCTTTGCGTTCCCCGATTTTTAAAAGCGCATAAAGGTGAATGTGTTGGGAAAAATAAAAATAAAGTTTTTTTCTTCAGCGGTACTGAAGTATATAGCAATGGTTACAATGCTTATAGATCATATCGGAGCAAGCGGATTGATCTTTTTAATGTTCAATATAGCTGTTTCCATGAGGATGTACTATATTTCAAGGATGATAGGGCGTGTAGCCTTTCCGATATATCTTTTTTTACTTGTTGAAGGATTTGTTCACACAAAAAACATAAAAAAATATATAATCAGACTTACATTATTTGCGATATTTTCAGAAGTACCGTTTGATATGGCGTTTTGGGGCGGTTTTGTCAATATGCAGCATCAAAATGTAATGTGGTCTTTGCTTATATGTGTTATCATGCTTTGCGGAATAAAAAAGTATCCGGATTTCAGTGTGATTTTTGTAGGTATGGGATGTTTTGCGGCATGGATTATAAAGTCCGATTATGAGTATATCGGACCTTTGGCCGTGGGATGTATGTATTTATTCAGAGAAAGAGCCGTTTATAAAAATGTTGCTACAGCAATTATTTTTTCATTTGAACCGCCGGCATTATTCAGTCTTATACCGATAAATATGTACAACGGTGAGAAGGGAAAGAGTTTGAAATACTTGTTCTACTTTTTTTACCCCGTGCATTTGTTGGCTTTAGTTTTAATTAAGAATATTTTGCGATAAAAAATATTACATAAATTTTAAGAAAATATTACATGGACAAAAAAGAAGATTTATATATAATAGATACACATGCTCATTATGATGATGAAGCATTTGAAGAAGACAGGGATGAGCTTTTAAAAAGCTTTGAAGACAAAGGTATAAAGAGAGTTGTAAATATCGGTGCTTCAATGGAAAGTTCAAGAAACAGTATCGCATTGGCAAAGGAATATCCTTTTGTTTATGCTGTAGTTGGAATTCACCCGTCTTGTGCAGAAGAAATCTCGGATGAAAATATTTCTTTACTTGAAGAAATGTCTTTTGATGAGAAGGTGGTGGCTATCGGAGAAATAGGACTTGACTATTACTATGATGAGCCGGATAAAGAGATACAAAAAAAGTGCTTCAGAGCACAGCTTGACTTGGCAAAGAGGTGTGATTTGCCTGTAGTTATACATTCAAGAGATGCCGCAAAAGATACTATTGATATCTTAAAGGAATTTGAAGGTGTCAAAGGAGTTATACATTGCTATTCTTATAGCAAAGAAATGGCGAGAGAATTTATTAAGCTCGGATATGTACTGGGTGTCGGCGGTGTAGTTACATTTAAGAATGCAAAAAAACTTGAAGAAACTGTAGAAGAGATTTCTTTTGATGATTTTGTGCTTGAAACTGATTGCCCTTATTTATCCCCTGTTCCGAACAGAGGAAAAAGAAATTCTTCACTGAATTTGACTTACATTATAGATAAATTGAGTGAGATAAAAGGAGTGTCAAAAGATTTTATTATAGAGAAGTCTTTTGAGAATGCAAAAAAATTGTATCCAAAGATGAAATAATGAGTTTTCATTATACTCACATAGAGTGAGATGGAGTTTGAAATGACAAATATTGCTAATCCGGCAAATACTATAGAAATAATCAAAAAATACGATTTCAATTTTCAAAAGAAATTCGGACAAAATTTTTTGATAGATACACATGTTTTAGATAAGATATGTCAGGCATCGGGACTTGGTAAAAATGATTTGGCTATTGAAATAGGTCCGGGAATAGGTGCATTGACACAATACCTTGCAAATGCCGCAAAAGCTGTTGTTGCTATTGAGATTGATAAAAATTTATTGCCGATATTAAATGAGACATTGGCAAATTATGAAAATATAAGTATAATAAATGCTGATTTTCTAAAAGTTGATTTGGAAAAGCTGATTGAGGAGTGCAGGCAAAAATACGGTGACTTTGAGAATATAAGAATCGTTGCAAATTTGCCATACTATATCACCACTCCTATAATCATGAATGTACTCGAGTCACATATTCATATAGACAGTATTACAGTCATGATACAAAAGGAGGTTGCCGACAGAATGCAGGCATTGCCCGGAAGCAAGGATTACGGTGCATTGTCTTTGGCTGTGCAGTATTACTCGGATCCGTATATTGTAGCATTTGTTCCTCCGAACTGTTTTATTCCAAGACCTAAGGTAGGCTCAAGTGTTATACGTTTGGATATTTACAAGGAAAAACCTATCAAAGCAGTTGATGATAAATTGATGTTTCAAATAATTCGTGCGGGATTTAATCAAAGAAGAAAAACTTTGGTAAATTCTCTCGGTAATTTTGAAGGTCTTAATTTTTCAAAAGAAAAGATTATTCACGCTTTGTCATTGCTTGGAAAGTCTGAAAAGATAAGAGGTGAAGCTCTTACTTTAGAGGAGTTTGCAAAATTGGCGGGATATTTAAAAGAGAGCATATAAATTTTGACAAGGAAGAGAAGATGAGCAAGAAAAAAAAGAATGAATTTTTACGAAGTGTAAAAGATAGAGTGGAAACTATACAGGACATGGATAAAAGTAAAAAGATAATGGCCGGAGGAGTCATAGGTGTAGTTGCCTTGGCGGCAATTATAGGTGTTTCTATGTCCGGAAAGAGTGCAAGAAGTGTTGTTACCGAAACTACAGTTGCCGTAGAGAGTTCATCTACAGAAGTAGAGGTTGCTGCGGCACAGGTAATGCCTATGGAAAAGGCCGGAAATGAGTTCCCTTCACTTGGTATTGAAGTTGAAACCGAGGAACCGAGACCTGAACTTTTGGAAGAGGGTGTGCAGCACTCATATATAGAAAAAGTGCAGGAAAGACTTATGCAGCTTGGCTTTATGGACAATGATGAGCCTACAAATTACTTCGGTGAGGTTACAAAGGCGGCTGTAATGATTTTCCAAAGACAAAACGGTCTTGCACAGGACGGTATTATCGGTCCTTCAACACTACCTCTTTTGATGGATGACAATGCAAAACATTATGCGGCTAAGCTCGGTGATGTCGGTGAGGATGTTAAAAGAATACAGAACCGTCTGTATGAGCTTGGATATTTAGCTTCTGCAGATATGATTACAGGTACATATGATGAGAAAACTCAGGAAGCCGCATTAAAGCTTCAGCAGGTGAACTCATTAAGTGAGGACGGTAAGGTCGGAAGTGAGACAATGAACCTCTTATATTCCGATGAGATAAAGGCAAATACACTTTCACTCGGAGAGCACAGTGAAGTCGTACAAAATATTCAAAACAGATTGTTTGAACTGGGTTATCTTACTACAAGACCTGACGGTACATACGGTAAGGATACGGAGCTTGCCGTAAGAGTGTTCCAGTCAAAGAACGACCTTGTAGTGGACGGATACCTCGGACCGTCTACAAGAGCTGTTATACTTTCAAGTGAAGCAAAAGCAAACGGCCTCAGTCTCGGTGACGAAAATGAGCAGGTTGCAAGACTTCAGAGTCTTCTTGCGAAGGCCGGATACTTAAACGAATCAAATGCTACAGGATATTTCGGAGAGCTTACAGAATCCGCATTAAAGAGATTCCAAAGCAATAACGGACTTTCTGCAGACGGTAGAGCCGGAGCACAGACATTTGCCAAGTTAAGTTCGGGAAATACAAACGGACCTTCAAGAAATGATTCTTCAAACGGCGGAAAGTCTGACAAAAAATCATCCGGAGGAAGCTCAGGCGGCGGAGGTTCATACTCAGGCAGCGTAGGAAATATGATCAGCATTGCTTCATCAAAAATCGGAAGTCCGTATGTATGGGGAGCAAAGGGATCAAACTCATTTGACTGCTCGGGATTTGTATACTGGGTTCTTAAGCAGATGGGAGTAGGTCAGTCATATATTACATCTTCAGGATGGAGAAATCCGGGAAGATATACAAGAATAAGTTCATTCTCAGATATACAGGCAGGAGATATCGTAGTAGTTTCAGGACATGTCGGTATAGCTGCCGGAGGCGGTGAGATAATAGATGCTTCATCTTCAAGAGGTAGAGTAAAGAGAAGCAGTATGTCAAGCTGGTGGAGAAACAACTTTATAGTTGCCTGGAGAATATTCTAATATTTAAAATAAAGTCTATATCTGATTTGATATAGGCTTTTTTATATTGATTAATTTGGATTGTAAAAAAGCCGTTCTAAATATATAATATTTTTATAAAACATTGAAAGGAAGAAGTAGATGATTGATTATACCGAAGGCGCAGGCGTTCAATATCATATTGGCGTAGGCAAGGGTGATGTGGGAAAGTATGTAATACTTCCGGGAGATCCGAAAAGATGTGAAAAGATTGCAGCATATTTTGATGATGCAAAACTTGTGGCGGACAGCAGAGAGTATGTGACATATACAGGTTATTTGGACGGTGTAAAGGTTTCCGTAACTTCAACAGGTATCGGAGGACCTTCATCGGCCATAGCACTTGAAGAGCTTGTAAGATGCGGTGCCGATACTTTTATAAGAGTAGGAACCTGTGGCGGAATGAAACTTGATGTATGCGGTGGTGATTTGGTAATAGCTAACGGAGCTATAAGAATGGAAGGTACAAGTAAAGAGTATGCTCCTATAGAATTTCCGGCAGTGGCTGATTTTGATATAATTACCGCATTAAAGGAAGCTTCAGACAAATTGAATTATAAATCACATATCGGAGTTGTTCAGTGTAAGGATGCATTCTACGGTCAGCATGAACCTGAAAATAAGCCTGTAAGCTATGAACTTGTAAATAAATGGGAGGCTTGGCTAAGGCTTGGTACACTGGCTTCAGAGATGGAGTCTGCGGCATTGTTTACAGTGGCATCATATCTTGGTGTAAAGGTCGGATCGATATTTTTGGCAATTGCAAATCAGGAGAGAGCAAAGGCAGGTCTTAGCAATGAGCAGGTACATGATACAAGTAAAGCTATTGAGACGGCTGTCGAAGCTATCAGAATACTTATAAAAAAAGAGCAGTTAAAATAAACAGATTCAAAGATTAAATCTATTTAATATTACATTTAAATATAACAACTTGATTACAAATAATTTATGATATATACCTAAAATGTTATTCAAATATAATATTTATATTCGTTTTTAAGGAGGAAAAAATGAAAAAAAGATTATTGGCTATCGGTATGGCGGCACTTATGGGACTTTCACTTGTAGCTTGTTCTTCAGGTTCAACTGAAAGCACAAAGGCTGAGAGCACTGAGAAGGCGCAGGAGAGCAAGGACGGTGGTGAAAGTACTTCAGCCGAAGAGAAGAAGGCATCTACAGATTTAAAAATCGGTATGGTAACGGACGTCGGCGGTGTAAATGACGGATCATTTAACCAGTCTGCATGGGAAGGCCTTCAGAGAGCACAAAAGGAGCTTGGAATTCAGGCAAAGTATCTTGAGTCAAAGACAGATGCCGATTATATTCCAAATATCGAAACATTGGTTGATGATGACTATGATCTTATCATTTGTATCGGATACCAGTTGGCAGATGCTCTCAGAACAGAGGCTGAAGCAAATCCTGACAAGAAATTTGCAATTGTAGACGACGCTTCAATCGAGCTTGACAATGTTGCATGCCTTATGTTTGAGCAGGCTCAGGCATCATATCTTGTAGGATATATTGCAGGTAAGACAACAAAGACAAATACTACAGGTATCGTTATCGGTATGGCAACAGATGTTATGAACGAGTTCGGATACGGATATCTTGCAGGTGTTAAGGATGCAAATCCTGATGCAAATATTTTACAGAACAATGTAAACAGCTTTGCAGATACAGGTGCAGGTAAGACAGCTGCAAACAACATGGTTGCAAATAATGCGGATGTTATTTTCCATGCGGCAGGCGGTACAGGACTCGGTGTTATAGATGCGGCTAAGGAAGCAGGTATCTGGGCTATCGGTGTTGACTCCGACCAGTCAAAGGTTGCTCCTAAGACAATCCTTACATCAGCTATGAAGAGAGTTGATAATGCCGTATATGATGAGGCAAAGGCTGTACTTGACGGTGAATACAAGGCCGGAGTTAAGACTTATACATTAAAGGACGGCGGTGTAGATATAGCGCCTACAACAGACAATCTTCCTGATGAGCTTCTTAAGGAAGTTGAAGATGTTAAGGCAAAGATTGTAGCAGGAGAAATAAAGGTTCCTAACAACAAGGCTGATTTTGAAGCTAAGTATGGTGATATCTACGAATTGGATTAATTAATCTGTTTATATTTAAAGGGCAGCAGTATGCTGCCCCCTTAAACATATCTACGAATTTCGCAGGTATATATAAGGGGATACCCTTATAGAATGGAGAAATATGAGAGATATCAGTTTAGATAAGGTAAACGAAATAAGAGAGAGAATGCTTGAGACTGTAAAGACTGCAAGCCTCACACATGAGCAGAAAGTGGCTACTATGGCAAACCATGCGGATTCATTACTTGAAGTTTTGGATAAGCCTGAGGGACTTGACGAGTTACTTGATGCGGATATAGAAAGTCAATGTATTTGTGATCTGTTTGAAGGACATGCTCCTATGAGACCGAGATACATAATACCTGATTATGCAAAGTTTATGAAGGAAGGAAGTAAGTTCCTTCAGCTTGATCCACCTAAGGATTTGTATGAAGCTTTGAATTCACTTCTTATTTTCTATCGTCATGTACCGAGTGTAACAAATTTCCCGGTATATGTGGGACAACTTGATGAATTGCTGGAGCCTTTTGTACATGATGTGGACAGAGATTTGGCAAAAAAGATGATAAAGCTTTTCTTTATCAATATGGACAGAACTATTTTGGATTCATTTTCACATGCCAATATAGGTCCAAAGGATACTTTGGCAGGTAGATTGATACTTGAGGTTGAGGCCGAGCTTGAGCAGGCGGTTCCAAATATCACACTTAAGTATGATCCTGAAGTTACAAGTGATGAGTTTGCCCTTATGGGAATAAATACAGCACTTCACAGTGCAAAGCCTTCATTTGCAAACCATAAAATGTTTACAAGTGAGTTTGGTGAAAGATATGTTATTGCAAGTTGCTATAACGGCCTGCCTCTTGGCGGAGGTGCATATACTCTTTCAAGATTGATTATAAAGAATATTGCAAAAAGAGCCAAGAATATAGAGGATTTCAAGACAAATACCTTGCCTTATGTAATGGATATTATGGCAAGATATATGGATGCAAGAATCAAGTTTGAAGTTGAAGAGAGCGGATTCTTTGAAAACAATTTCCTTGCGAAAGAAGGCTTTATAAAAAGAGAGAGATTCTCGGCAATGTTCGGTATGGTAGGTCTTGCAGAGGCTGTAAATATTCTTCTTGAGAAAGAAGGAATTGAAGGCAGATACGGACACAGTGAAGTTGCAGATAAGCTTGCTGTGGAAATAATGGATATTATAGATGATTTTAACAAGAATCATTTCAATAAATATTGTGAAGTATCAGATTGTCATTTCCTCTTACATGCACAGGTAGGAATTGCCACAGATGTCAATGTATCACCGGGAACAAGAATTCCGATAGGTGAGGAGCCTGAAGATCTTATAGAGCATTTGAAGCATTGTAAGAAATTCCACAAGTACTTCCCTTCAGGTACAGGAGATATTTTCCCTATAGACCTTACAGTACATAAAAATCACGAATATGTACTTGATATTATAAAGGGTGCGATGAAAGAAGATATTAGATATCTTTCATTCTATTCATCAGATTCGGATGTAATAAGAATTACAGGATATCTTGTAAAAAAATCGGAAATAAATAAGCTTGAAAAGGGACAGAGTGTACTTCAGGATACTACGGCTCTAGGAATGGGAGCAAAACACAATTGTAAGATATTGGAGAGGAAAGTACGTTAGTGTACAGTGCCGATATCAATAAGATAATACCGTTTAGCAGCGTGGACGGACCGGGAAACAGGACTGCGATATTTTTGCAAGGTTGTAATTTCAATTGCAAATACTGTCACAATCCGGAAACCAGAAACCATTGCATTAATTGCATGGACTGTGTGGCTCCCTGCCCAAGCGCTGCTTTAAAAAATGAAAACGGTAAGGTTGTATTTTATCCTGAAAAATGTATAGGTTGTGATACCTGTATAAATATTTGTAAACATGGTGCTACACCGAGAATTGTAAGACTTACTTCAGAGCAGACATTTGAAAAGATATGTGAGAATGTTCCTTTTATAAGAGGAATAACATTTTCAGGCGGTGAATGTATGTTGTATCCTGACTTTATGAGAGAAGTTTTTATGCTGTGTAAAGAAAAGAACCTGGGTACACTGATAGACAGCAACGGAAGTGTGGATTTTGAAAACCATATCAATCTTTTAGAGTATACAGACGGAGTAATGCTTGATATAAAGGCGTATGACAGACAGGAACATATAAATGTAACCGATGTGAAAAATGATATTGTATTAAAGAATGCTTTGTTTTTGGCATCGGTAGGTAAACTCTTTGAAGTAAGAACAGTAATAGTACCTGAATTATTTGACTTTAGAAAGACTGTATTTGATACATCTGCGGCTTTGGCTCCTTTCCTTGTAAAGTCAAATATAAGATATAAGCTTATTTCATATAGAGAAAACGGTGTAAGAAAAGAATACAGAAATTATAGAATGCCGACTGAAAAAGAGATGAATGAAGCCAAAGAAATAGCTCAAAAAAACGGATTTAGGGATATTGTACTTATTTAACATAGATGTTTTCTTAGGCTTTTATAGGATAAGGAGGGAAAATGGACGTAGCTGTCAAGATGCAGGACATAGTCAAGAAATTTGGTGACTTTGTTGCAAATGACGGTATCAATCTCACTGTAAAAAAAGGGGAAGTTCACGCGATTTTGGGTGAGAACGGTGCCGGAAAATCTACACTTATGAATATTTTATACGGTTTATACCATCCTACATCAGGAAAAATATTCATTGACGGAAAAGAAACCGCTATAGGTACTCCGCAAAGGGCAATTGATTTGGGAATAGGTATGGTGCATCAGCATTTCATGCTGATACCTCCGTTTACAGTTACCGAAAATATTGCACTGGGAATGGAAGATACCAAGGGCGTTGTTTTGGATTTAAAAAAGTCCAGAGAAAAGATTGTAGAACTGTCAAAGAAATACGGATTATCGGTAGATCCCGATGCAAAGATAGAGGACATTTCCGTAGGTATGCAGCAAAGAGTGGAGATAATAAAGGTTTTGTACAGAGGTGCAAATACTTTGATACTTGACGAGCCTACAGCTTCGCTTACTCCGCAGGAGATAGTTGAGCTTATGGATATCATAAAGAGTCTGACAAAAGACGGCAAATCTGTAATTCTTATCACACATAAGTTAAAAGAGATAAAGGCATGTGCGGATTCCTGTACTATTATCAGACATGGAAAATATATTGACACTGTGGATGTAAAAGTCACAAGTGAAAGTGAACTTGCAGCCATGATGGTAGGAAGAGATGTTTCATTTACAGTTGAAAAAGAAAAGAGAGAGCCGGGAGAAGTGGTTCTTGAAGTTAAAGATCTTTGTGCCAAGGACTACAGAAAGGTTGATATACTTAAGTCTTTAAGCCTTAATGTAAGAAGAGGCGAGATAGTAGGTATTGCAGGTGTTGACGGAAACGGACAGTCCGAACTTGTAGAGATACTTACAGGGCTTAAAAAAGCCGAGTCGGGAAGCGTAACCATACTTGGGAAAAACGCTTTTAATGTTACACCGAGACAGAGCTTTGATATGGGTATTACAAGTATACCTGAAGACAGACAAAAACATGGTCTTGTATTGGATTTCACAGTTGCTGAAAACCTTATTTTGCAAAACTTTGAAAAAGAGCCTTTTTCAAAGAGCGGAATATTAAATGATAAAAATATAGAAGCTCATGCAAAAAAGCTTATAGAAAAGTTTGATATCAGACCGAATGACAGCGCGAAAAAAGCCGCAAAAACATTATCAGGTGGTAATCAGCAAAAGGTTATAATCGCGAGAGAGGTGACAAACGACTCCGATCTTTTGATTGCGGTAAACCCTACAAGAGGTCTGGATGTAGGCGCTATAGAGTTCGTTCACAAATATCTGGTTGAACAAAGAAATAAAGATAAGGCCGTATTGCTCGTATCTTTTGAGCTTGATGAGATTATGAATCTTTCAGACAGAATAGAGGTAATTTTTGACGGACAGATAACAGGTGAGGTTCTTGGGGAAGATGCCGATGAGAAGGAGCTTGGACTTTTGATGGCAGGAGGAAAAAAGGATGAGTAAGAAAAACAGTATACTTTCAAGCAATGCTTTTTACACTCTTATATCAATAGTCATAGGCTTTGTTGTAGGTGCTATACTTTTAAGCATTGCAAAAATCAATCCTTTGGATGCGTATAAGCAGCTCTTTAATGGTATTTTCGGTAAGCCTAAATTTATGGTCTGGTGTTTGATTTATGCGGCGCCGATTATATTTACAGGACTCAGTGTTGCATTTTCATTTAAAACAGGTGTTTTTAATATAGGTGCGGAGGGCCAGTTTGTAGTAGGCTCACTCACAGCCTGTGTTTTAGGTATACTCATAAAGGCTCCGGCAATTATTCATGTTCCACTTTGCTTTTTGGGAGCGGCACTTGCAGGAGGTATCTGGGGTGCAATAGTTGGAGTTTTGAAGATCAAAAAAGGTGTAAATGAAGTTTTGTCCTATATCATGTTTAACTGGATAGCTTTCTATTTATCAAACTTTGTTGTAAATCTAAGTATTATCCATAAAGACGGTGGCGGTGAGGCAACAAAGGATATTGCGGCTACAGCAAGAATTTTGGCTCCTAAATCAATTATAGCCGCTACAGGTGCATCAGCTGCAAACTACGGCTTTATACTGGCAATAATATTTGCTGTAATTGTATGGTTTATTATAAACAGAACAACTCTCGGATTTAAACTCAGAGCTGTAGGTTTCAGTAATACGGCCGCACAGTATGCGGGTATTGATACAGGAAAATCATTCCTTACGGCAATGGCATTTTCAGGTGCATTGGCAGGTATCGGAGGTGCCGTACAGCTTATGGGTATGAGCGGAAGAATTTCACAGTTCTCAGGTCAGGAAGGATACGGATTCCAAGGTATTACAGTAGCGCTTATCGCTTCATCAAATCCTATTGCATGTATTTTTGCCGGAATATTCTACGGTGCAATGAAATACGGCGGCGGAAAGCTGTCTTTGGTAAATGCTCCTGCAGAGGTTGTAGATATTATAATGGGTATTATTATCCTGTTTATAGCAATATCAAGCCTGTTTAAAAATATATTCTTAAATCATGGAAAGAAGGGAGCGGTATAATGGACGTTTTAATAAGGAATTTAGGTCTTCTTATAAATGCAATATTGATAGCAACACCACCTCTTCTTTTGGCGGCGCTCGGATCATGCTTTTCTGAGAGAAGCGGTGTGGTAAACATCGGTATAGAAGGGATGATGACAATCGGTGCCTTCATTGGTGCATGTGTGGCATATTTTAGCGGCAACGGATGGTTGGGATTTTTTGTAGGCGGACTTAGCGGTGCACTTCTGGGAGTTATACATGCAATTGCGTGTATACAGTTTGGAGCGGATCAGACTATATCAGGTACTGCGATAAACTTTATAGGGCCGGGACTTGCAGTGTTTTTATGTAAGGCTATATTCGACAATTCATCAGATTCACCTGCACTTGACACGGCTGCAAAGCTCCCGAAGATGTTTGAAGGTGTGTTTAAGTCGGGTTCATTCGGCTATAATGTTTTTTCCACTTATTCAGTGGCGTATTTAAGTTTTCTTTTAGTTTTGGTAGTGTGGTTTGTATTCTATAAAACAAAGTTCGGAATGCATCTTAGAGCTGTAGGTGAGCATCCACAGGCTTGTGCGACTCTTGGAGTTAATGTATATCTGACAAGATATATCTGTGTTATACTTTCAGGATTTCTTGCAGGACTTGGAGGAGCATTCGTTACACTTGCAACTGTAAGTCAGTTCAGACCTGCAGTAATAGTTGGACAGGGATTTATTGCGATTGCGGCTGTAATCTTCGGTAAGTTTAAACCGCAGGGAGCATTTAAGGCATGTTTACTTTTCGGACTTTGTAACGGTATAAAGGCACTGCTTGGAGCAGGTAATGCTGTTTCACCGAATTTAGTTTCAATGATTCCATATGTAGTAACAATTCTTGCACTTGTGTTTGTAGTAGGAAGTACAAGAGTACCGGCTGCAAATGGTAAGCCTTTCTTAAAGGCCAGATAGGGGGATTATGTTAGCAACAAAATTATTCGATCACACAATTTTAAAGGCAGATGCAACAAAGGAAGATGTAAAAAAGGTATGTGAAGAGGCAATGGCTTACAGCTTTTGCTCCGTATGTGTAAATTCATACTATGTTCCTTATGTTGCCGAACTTCTTCACGGAAGCGACGTTAAAATATGTACCGTTGTAGGCTTTCCTTTAGGAGCTATGTCTACAAGAGCCAAGGCACTTGAAGCAAAGATTGCGGTAATGGATGGTGCCGATGAGGTAGATATGGTTATAAATATCGGTGCATTAAAAGATAAAGATTATGATGTTGTTTTGGAAGATATAAAGGCTGTAAAAGAAGCTTGTGGAAACGCTCTTTTAAAAGTAATTATCGAGGCCTGCCTTTTGACGGATGAAGAAAAGGTTAAAGCATGTGAGCTTTCAAAAGAGGCAAATGCCGACTTTGTAAAGACCTCTACAGGATTTTCAACCGCCGGTGCAAAAGTGGAAGATGTTAAACTTATGAGAGAAACTGTCGGCAAGGACATGGGAGTAAAGGCAAGCGGCGGAATACATGATAAAGAGTTTGCAAATGCATTGGTTGAAGCGGGTGCAAGCAGACTTGGAACAAGCGCTACTATTAAGATAGTGGAATCAGCCTTTTATGATGTATAACGGTTAAGATATGAACAAAGAAGATATTATAAAATTACCTAAACTTGATTTGCATTGTCATTTGGACGGTTCATTATCAAAGACATTTTTAGAGAATGCTTTGGGAAGAACTTTTACCATGGAAGAGCTTTCAGTCAGTATGGATTGTAACAGTCTGGTGGAATATCTTGAAAAATTTGATATTCCGCTAAAGGCCATGAACACAGCATCAAATATCAAGGCTGCTACTGTTGATGTAATGAAGTCGGCATCAAAAGAGAGTGTGAGATATATTGAAATAAGATTTGCCCCTCTTTTGTCGGTTTCAGACAGTATGAAGACAGGGGATGTGATAGAAGCTGTAATAGCAGGAATTAATGAAGGAAGCAAGCTTTTTAATATTCATGGCAATGCCATATGCTGTGCAATGACACATCATGATATTGAAGAGAGCAAGGCAATGTTTAAAGTTGCAAGAGAATATTACGGTTT
The DNA here is from genome assembly GCF_000296385.1 of Lachnoanaerobaculum sp. OBRC5-5. Taxonomy (GTDB): domain Bacteria; phylum Bacillota; class Clostridia; order Lachnospirales; family Lachnospiraceae; genus Lachnoanaerobaculum. Next base: position 1,037,210 of record NZ_JH815185.1, on the reverse strand, counting down.
TGGTGTGGCAGGACTTGATTTGGCAGGAGATGAAGCAAATCATCCTATAGGAGAGTTTAAAGATCTGTTTAAATATGCAACAGATTTGGGTATGAACTTTACTATTCATGCAGGTGAGGCAGGACCTAAGTACAATATAGAAGGCGCTATAGAATACGGTGCAAAGAGAATCGGACACGGTATTGCTATGAGAAACGATGAAAGGCTTTTGAAACTTGCTAAAGACAGACGCATAGGTATAGAAATGTGTCCTATAAGCAATTATCAGACAAAGGCGGTAGGAAAAAATGAAACTCATCCATATGCCGATTATATAAAGAGGGGCATACTTGCTACTGTCAATACGGATAACAGATTGGTCAGCAACACAAGTATAACAAATGAGATATTATTCTTACAGGAAAGAGATATGATATCAGATTGTGATATTATTCAGGGAATAAAAAATGCAATAGAAGTATCATTTGCAAGTGATAATATTAAAGATGCATTGCTTAGAGAACTGAATTAAGCATATATTTACTTTGTAACATATAGGCTGATCGGAAGGTTTTATTTATGAGAAAATATAAAAGAGTTTTTGTTGTTGTACTGGATTCTTTGGGAATCGGTGCGATGCCTGATGCCGAAAGATTCGGTGATACAAATACAGATACTTTCGGGCATATAGTAAAAAGCTATGGAAAGCTTGATATTCCAAATTTGAAAAAATTGGGAATGTACAATCTTCATCCTGTAGAGGGAGAGCCGGGAGTGGAAAAACCTTTTGGAAGATTTTGCAGAATGGAAGAGATGAGTAACGGCAAAGATACAATGACAGGCCATTGGGAAATGATGGGACTTAGAATTGAAAAGCCTTTCCAAACATTTACTGATACAGGTTTTCCTAAGGAGCTTATAGAAGAGCTTGAAAAAAGATGCGGTAAGAGAGTAATAGGTAACAAGTCCGCTTCAGGTACGGAGATACTTGAAGAACTTGCGGAAGAAGAGATAAATACCGGAGCAATGATTGTATATACATCTGCCGATTCGGTACTTCAAATCTGTGGAAATGAAGAGACATTCGACCTTCAAAACTTATACAGATGCTGTGAGATCGCAAGAGAGCTTACAATGAAGGATGAATGGAAGGTCGGAAGAGTTATTGCAAGACCTTATGTAGGTAAGAAAAAAGGTGAGTTTAAGAGAACTTCAAACAGACATGACTATGCCTTAAAGCCTTTCGGACAAACCGCACTTAATGTATTAAAGGATGCCGGACTTGATGTTATTTCCATCGGAAAGATAAATGATATATTTGTCGGAGAAGGAATTACAAAGGCATATCACTCGGATTCAAGTGTGCATGGTATGGAACAGACAATTGATATGTTGTCGGAAGATTTTACAGGGCTTTGCTTTACAAATCTTGTTGACTTTGACGCTCTTTGGGGACATAGAAGAGACCCTATAGGATATGCCAAAGAGATTGAAAAGTTTGATATTAAGCTTGGTGAGTTTATAGAGAAGATGAATGACGACGATCTTTTAATACTCACTGCAGATCATGGAAACGATCCTACACATATGGGAACAGATCATACAAGAGAAGCTGTATTCTTTATGTCATATTCAAAGAAATTTGACGGCGGAAAATTACTTGATACAACCGATACATTTGCGGTAATCGGTGCAAGTATAGTGGACAATTTCGGACTGAAGATGCCTGAAAACACGATTGGCTACAGTATTTTAGATAAGCTATAATGGAGGTTATATGAATCCGGTTTTTGAAAAAGTAAAAAAGAGCTATGATTATATCAGAACTGTTACAGATTTTACACCTGAAGTTGCTTTAGTACTGGGATCAGGACTTGGTGAGTTTGCAAAGCATATGGAAGTTGAATGTGAGATTCCATATTCAAGTATTGAGGGATTCCCTGTATCAACCGTAGCAGGCCATGACGGAAGATTCCTTTTCGGTACGGTTGAGGGTGTAAAGACGGTTATTATGAAGGGAAGAGTTCACTACTATGAGGGCTATCCTGTAACAGATGTTGTACTTCCTACAAGACTTATGATTATGCTCGGAGCAAAGAAGTTAATTCTTACAAACGCTGCAGGCGCTGTAAATACTTCATATAAGCCGGGTGATTTGATGATGATTACAGATCATATATCAACTATAGTACCTTCACCGCTTATTGGAGAAAACATAGGTGAATTCGGCACAAGATTTCCCGATATGAGTAATGTTTATTCAAAGAGACTTCAGGATGTGGTGAGAAAGTCGGCAAAGGAAGTGGGAGTTACATTAAGAGAAGGCGTATATATGCAATTTAGCGGTCCTGCTTATGAGACACCTGCCGAGGTAAAACTCGCCAGATTACTTGGCGCCGATGCCGTAGGTATGTCCACTGCGATAGAGGCTGTCGCTGCAAATCATATGGGCATAGAAATCTGCGGTATTTCATGCTTTACAAATATGGCGGCAGGTATCTTGGATCAACCTCTCAGCCATGAAGAGGTTTCAGAAGCTGCAAATAAAGTATCTCATATTTTTGAGGGACTGGTAAAAAGTATAATAAAGAATATGTAAAAAAGGAGGCTACGAGCCTCCCTTTTTTAGTGGGAGTGTATTAAATAAAATGATAGATTATGCATAAATATAAAATCTATATAATGTATTTATACATAAAATAATAGTATTTTATTATTGTTAATACTTTTATTAAGTTTATTGTCAATACTTTTATTAAGTTTATTTGATTAGTTTTAAGTTTTGTGATATTATTAGATTGTATGAAAATTTAGAGGAATGACACTAAAAAAGGCTTAGGTGTTGAAATAGGATTCTCATAAAAGAGTGATGCTGTTCGTATTGCTCAATATGAGAGCTGCAAAGTATCACAAAAAAGAACGCCGTAGTATTAATGTTAAAAGATTTAAGTTGTAATTATATAAATATATACAGTTATGAACATTTGAGAAAGGTCAAACGCTTTATGTTCAATTTATTTTGGATGGAAGAATCCACAGGTGACTCTCTATATGTTTAAATTATATAAATGCTTTGACAGTAATGATAATCGCAATATCTATGGTATGTATAATGACAATAACTATGGTGGTATATTTCCTCCTGTTGCTTTAGTATTTAACTATAGTCCTATCAATGGTTTCATGTGTAAATATGCATATCATTTTAACGAGTGGCAAAAGGAAGAAAAAATATTTTGAGTGAAAATTGAATTGGTCTGTTACCTGCAATAATTGCGAAAAATTTGAACCGTCAATTCAATGGATAAAAATCAAGTAATATGTAATTGCGAAACTCGCTGAGCTCGTTCGCAATCATTATTGTATACAAGGATAAATTTGTGCAAAGCACAAATTTTAAGCTGAAAAGTTGACAACTGCAAGATTTGGGCGCACTTTAATAAGTGTAGTGCTTATATAAAGTTGATGAGTCCTAAGCAATTAAAGATTTTAAACTTCTGATATGTTGTCGTTGGTTGATTTTATCAGCAACAACTACAGTTAATAACTGTGATATACCGGCTAACAGTAAATCGGAATGCAGTGTTTTTTCATTTGTTGTTTTCCGTTTGGCAATGCAGAAACATGTTTCATCCCATTCTTTAGAACCTCGTTCTACTCCGGGATAAGCTCTGAGATTCTTTTCAGGATAAACATAAATCATTCTACCACAGGAAGAAGTTGTACAGGGACTTTCACAGTGACAGACACGTCTTTTGGACTTGTCTTGTCGATTGTATTCCAATTTCATTTTTGGACATACAAACTTCATTGTAGGAAGCTTGTTCTTTAAATGGGATTTACTTCCTTCCCGTTTCATTGGAAGTGAAGGATCATGAGGGCAACAAGGAATACCATTTTCATTGAATGTATATTTAACATTATCCATTGAAAGATTAACTTTTAAAGGAATAAATGCTTTTTTGAAATTGAAATCTTCAAAAAGTGATTTGTAAATCTCAATGGTATCAAAGGCTGCATCACCAAGGAATATAGATGGTTTAATACCCGGATGCCTTGTTTTAAAGTCTTTTAAGGTAGGAAGTAAAGCTTTGGGATCAGCAAGAGATTTGTGTTTATCCGGAGACTTTGCTTTCTTTTCAACTACAATGTCAGGATGAGAAGCAAGATAATTCTTGTTGTAAAAATCAATGGAGCGAACAATTCCAAGTCCATTGGTAATAATACCGAACTTGTAAGCATAGCAGAAATGCCCGTTAATGTACTGCTGTTTAACCTCATGATTTGATGAAGCTGATGTAGGCATAGAGGCATATACAGCCTTATAAGGGTCATAAGAACTATCAAAATTCATAGATTTTGCATAGGATTTGAGCTGCCTGATAATGCGGTTGGCGTACTTAGGATTATTTTCGGTTACATAAGCTTCAATACCTGAAGTGTCAAACAAAAGCATAGAAGCAAGGTTGTTATCAATATCCCTACATATCGGTTCAGTTATATCAACAAGCTTATCAAAAACAGCTTGTAAGTCCGATAAAAAATCCTGTTTAAAACGAGTTATTTTAGAGGCATCAGGAACTTTGGTAAAGCCGCAGAATTCTCTCAGATGTCCGGAATAATTTCATCAAGGTCAATGTGATTTTTGAGCAGAGTAAGAAACTGAGGTTTGTCAGATTCAAAAATATCTTTACAATCTTCAAAAATATCTGCCAAAGAGAGTTGTTTTTGTGATATCATAGTATTGTCTCCTTTAGGGATGTGGCATATGTTTTTTGCAAATCCATTATATCACAAACCGAGAGGAGATTTTTATATTCAGAAGCAAAAAAGTGTAGTATTTATACGGCTTTGGGCGTTTCGCAAACGCCTATTATAATTTTATTCAAAAGGAGGAAGAAAATTGAAAATTGCACTTAATATTTTTTCTAGAGCATTTATCGCATTGTATGCAATTCTGACTCTTATTGCAGTGATTGCGGAAATGAAAGAGATAGGTTTTCAAAGCATTCACTTGCTATATTTTATCGGAGCTATTTTTTTGATTTCGGCTACAGTCAAGAATCTACCATGGCTTGTATATCTTTCCTTAGTGTTAATGATTCCATTGGTAATTTTTACCGGTTATATAGTTGGAAATTTACAATTGTCTCATATTATAATTCGTATATTGATTACAGTACTGTTGTCTTTAATATACGGTTGTTCAGTTCGCTGAGTAAGTAGAAAAAATAAATTTTTTAAAAGTAAGCCTGAATTATTCACGACACAATATTTAAATTAAGTACTGTGCTATAAATCTTCAAATTTAATTCATGACGCTGTAACTGACTTAATACACCTAAAAATGGGCAGACTTCCCCTAAGTATGGTTTACAAGTAGTTATCAAGCTGTCAAGGTTCATTATTAGTTGTTATTCAAGCTGTATACATAGATTGCTGATATTGGATAGGGTCTCATAGAACTCATACTTATATGGGCAACTGCTACACAGCTTGAATGTTATATACCTTGCTGAACGAATTACTTTTGCAGCAATCTTAAGCAGTTTTAGACGGACAGTATCAATACGTTGGTTTCTCATATTTGCAGATAATGCCAATCGTCTAAACCAATTAAATATATTATAAGCAAGTGCATGTATTTGGAGCCTGTTGGCATTTACAATCCTTGTATGACTGCTGACAGAGGCAAAGTCAAAACCTATTTTACTTTCCTTTATGAAGTTTTCCATCAAGCCTCTTTTACAATAGAACTTGATTAGATATTCAGGGGATGACTCCATGTTTGTAACAACAAATGTATACATATATGTCATTTGGTTTTCAGGTTTTTCAACTTTACAGACAACACGTCTTTCATAAGGCCAAGGACCTGCCTGATACATGAATTCACCATAAGCTACAGCATAATCTACTTTGTTGTTTTTTGTAATTTCATCAAGTTCATCTACAAGATATGATGCCTTATCACGAAGTACAGCATTTTCTTTCAAACGAATTACATAGCCGGTACCGTTTTCTTCACACTGTTTATATAAACTCGGTGTTGCAAAGCCACTATCTCCGCGAAGGAGAAGTTTAATTTCCGGAAAGTCTTCAAGATATTCATCAAGTATAGGCTGAAGAAAGTCCACAACCCCTGTACTTGAATACTGAGTTCCATCCCGGAGCTGAATTTTAATTAAATCTCCGGTAATTCCATCGTAGCAAACAAGCGGATGGTAACCGTTACTTTGATAGTGAAAGTTAAATGCTATGCCTTCCTGCTTGCCGTAGGCATTAAGAAGTGTTGAATCTAAATCTAAAATGATAGCTTCAGGCATCTGAATGCTATAAACTTTCTTTCGAAGAATTTGATTTATTGAAAGGAACTGATTCAGAGAATCCTCATCCATTCGATTATGAAATTTTGAAATAGTCGGTTGTGATGCTAAAGTTCCTTTATTAAGTACTGCTTTAAACACAGGATCATTTGTAAGTTCATCTGAAGTGTCATCTTCAAAATAGCCTGCAATGATCATATATATCATCTGAAGAAGGTTTTCTTTATCAGTATGATAACGGAATAATGCAGAATCATTGGTTTTAAATGATTGACTGAAAAGTTTATCAATGCCAAGTTTACTTACGAATTCTTTTATAAAAAGTAAGCCTGCATCGGAGGATAAATCGCCTCCATCGAAATTAATTTTAATTTTTCTATTGCTTTCAAGTGATAAGGTGTTTACAATACTCATAGAGGGCTCCTTTGTGTGATTTTTGAGTTTTAGCACCTTAATTTTACCACAAATGGACGCTCTTTTTTCATTCACTTGATAAGTGAATGATAATATTTAGTAAAAACATAGTAATAATGGGGCTTTCAGCCACTTTCATGGCGTTGACATGAATAATCTAGGTTTATTTATTAACAAGCTTAAACTTAATCAAAACAAACGCATACAGATTCTACCTGTTGGTGGATATGAAAACACATTAGATTTACATCGAAACCTTATGATTGATAAGGTTCTTTCTGAAAATGCCCGTATTATTAGCATTATTGATGGCGATGTTAAAAATATTGTAACAGAAAAAAAGAAAGAGAGTACTTTATGGTATTCGATACCAAGTGATAATATACTATTTCTCCCTATTGAAAGCCTTGAAAAGTACTTAAAGGTTCAACTTTTCGATAAAGAAAACTTCGATTTAATGAGACAAATTAGAGATTGTCTATTTGAACTTGAATCAGAAGTAAATTGGTTTAGAACAGAGTATTTACAAAATATAGCTTCTAAAAAAGCTGATGATGAAAAGAGAAAAAAACCAGTTAAGGATGATAAAGAATACTTTGTTAATGGAAAAAATTTGTTTAGTATTCTATCCGAAAAATACGTTTCTTCTCATGATAATAAAAATAAAGGTGATTTTAGAAAAGAAATATCTAAACTTGTTATTGAATATAATGACTATTCTCTTTTCGAGACAGAACTTAAAAAAACTTTTAATTTTCTATTTCCTTGATAATACATTTTGTACTCAAACTACAATAGATAAGTTTAGGAGTGATTTTTGGATACTTGCTGATTATTTGTATCAGATGCGTGTAAGTAATGATTATGTTGCGTGCGAGACGGTAATCAAACATGTAGATGAGCTTTTGATGTTAATGTCTGCAATGACAAAAGATGACAGATTTGAAGAAACGATAAACGAGCTTAGTAGAAAGGAGAGTGTAACAATGTGTGAGGTACTGGATAAAGTGGAAGCAAGAGGTAGAAAAGAAGGTGTGATAAGTGTGCTTATTTCTTTGGTAAAGGATGGCATATTAAGTGTATCGGAAGCTGCGAAAAGGGCGGATATGAGTGAAGAAAACTTTAAGCAGTATCTAAAGTCTTGATAATTGTTGCTTTAAATACAAACTCACAGAAATAAAATTAAATTTTTTTCTGTGAGTTTTATTATATGCTTACCTGTTGTGGTTTTATACAACAGTAAAAAAAATTGACAGAAATGAATATTATTTCACTGCTTTTGCCCTTGTTTTTTTGTTGATTTCATTATAAAATAGCTTAAGATTGTTTTGTATTTAACAATATCGGTGATGCTATATTTTTTATTAAAATATAATATCACGGTGATCAAAATCTATTTAGATCACAACAACTTATTAATTAAAACGGAGGTTTGTATATGGCTCAAATAGGAGTTTCTGCTATGAAACGAATTGAAGATTTGCTCGATACCGGAAGTTTTGTGGAAATTGGCTCATATATAAGTTCAAGGAACACAGATTTCAATCTATCTGATAAGGATACTCCAAAGGATGGTGTATTGACAGGTTACGGTACGATTAATGACAGTCTGGTATATGTGTATAGTCAGGATCCTTCAGTGCTTGGCGGCTCAATAGGAGAAATGCATGCAAAGAAGATTGTTGCACTATATGATATGGCAATGAAGATGGGAGCACCGGTAGTAGGGCTTGTTGATTGTGCAGGTCTGAGACTGGAAGAGTCTTTTGATGCATTGGATGCCTTTGGAAAAATATATTTAGCACAGACAAAAGCAAGTGGAGTTATTCCACAGATACAGGCTGTGTTCGGTCTAAGCGGCGGCGGAATGGCTATCAGCAACGGACTCAGTGATTTTGTATTTATGGAGAAGGATAAGGCAAAGGTCTTTGTAAATTCACCAAATGCTATAAACGGGAATTCACAGGATAAGAATGATTTTTCAAGTGCCAAGTTCCAATCGGAATCCACAGGTTTGGTTGATTTTATAGGAACCGAGTCTGAAATCATTTCAGGAATCAGAGAGCTTATTTCAGTTCTTCCTGCAAATAATGAAGATGATATGTCATATATCGAGTGCACAGATGATTTAAACAGACTTACACCTGAACTTGAAGGTAGAATAAGCGATCCCGCACTTGCACTGAATATTATTTCAGACAGCGGATATGTGCTTGAAGTAAAGAAAAATTTTGCAAGAGAGATGTTTACAGGTTTTATCAGATTAAACGGTAATACTGTAGGTGTAGTAGCAAACAGAAGAGCACTTTATGATGAGAACGGCGAGATTGCAGATGAGTTTGAAAATGTACTTTCTCATCAGGGAAGTGATAAGGCGGCAGGTTTTGTTGAATTCTGTGACGCCTTCAATATTCCGGTACTTACACTTGTAGATGTAAAAGGATACAGAGCTACAAAATGCAGCGAGAAGAGAATGCCTAAGGCAGGTGCAAAGCTTACATATGCATATGCAAATGCAACAGTTCCTAAGGTCAGCCTTATAGTAGGTGATGCTTACGGAAGCGCTTCACTTTCAATGAATTCAAAATCAATAGGTGCCGATATAGTTTTTGCATGGGAAAATGCGAAAATGGGTATGATGAATGCAAGTGAGGCTGTAAAGATAATATATTCAAAAGAAATTGATTCAAGTGAAGATATAAAGGCAACTCTTGACAAGAAAACAAGAGAGTATGAGAACTTACAAAATTCAGCCGTATATGCTGCAAGAAGAGGATATGTAGATGATATTATTACGGTAGCAGATACAAGAAAGAGATTGTTGGCAGCCTTTGAAATGCTTTTTACAAAGAAAGAAGATCGTCCATATAAGAAACATGGATCAATTTAGAGGTGGATCATGAAAAAGAGAATAAAGTATTTAATCTTAAGTCTGTTTATGATTGCCATGCTGGCACTTAGTGCATGCGGTAAAAAGGCCGACTCTGAGAGTTCAATACCTGAGGATATTTCAAATCAGCTTCCGGTACAGGCTGAAAGTTTATTGAATCAGCTGTATAAAATGAATGATGCGGAGCTTGACCAGGTAATTGACAGTGTAGAGCAAAACGGTCAGACGGCATTTGCCGAAGGTGTAAAAAACTTTAAATCAACAAAAGAACTTGTCGGAGATCTTGTAGGTATTGATGATACAAAAGTCTCAGCTTCAGAAGGCAATTATGTTGTTAAGGTAAATTATTCCGGTGAAAACAGAAAATCCGAGATGACACTCGGTTTTGACAGCAAAACAAATCAGGTAGCGGTATTTTCTATCACACCTAAGTACAGTGTTCTTGAAAATATGGAAAAGGCCGCACTTAATACAGTTCTAGGTATGGGAACGGTATTTATTATATTGATTTTTATATCATTCCTTATAAGCTTGTTTAAGTATATAAATGTATTTGAAAATAAATTAAAAGCAAAGACTAAGGAAGAACCTGTAATCGAGGCGGCTGCTGTAAACGAGCCTGAAAATCTTGAGGATGATTTGGAGCTTGTAGCGGTTATAACGGCGGCTATAGCGGAGTTTAGCAATACAGATGCATCAAACCTTATTGTTCGTTCAATAAAGAGAGTTAAAAGATAGTGGAGGGAAAAATGAAGAATTATACTATTACAGTAAATGGCAAATCATATGAAGTTTCTGTTGAGGAAAGAGGAGGAGCAAGTGCTCCTGTTACACCTGTAGCAGCCGCACCGGTTGCACCTGTAGCAAAGGCTGCACCTGCAACAAGCGGAAGCGAAGGCAGAGTAAAGGTTGTTGCACCTATGAGCGGAAAGATCCTCGGTATCAAGGTAAGTCCTAATCAGGCAGTTAAAAAAGGTGAAGTGGTAGCTGTACTTGAAGCTATGAAGATGGAAAATGATATCGTTGCACTTGAAGACGGTACAATTGCAAGCATAAATGTAAATGTTGGAGACAGTGTTGAAACCAATCAAACTCTTGTAACAATCAACTAATATCCGGAGGGAGAAAAAATGGATTATATATTAAATACATTATCCAATTTGATTGCTCAGACCGCATTCATGAATCTTACCTTCGGCAATTTGATAATGATTTTTGTTGCCTTTATATTTCTATATTTGGCAATCAAAAAAGGATTTGAGCCTCTTTTGCTGGTTCCTATTGCTTTCGGTATGTTACTTGTAAATATCTATCCGGATATAATGCTTAGACCTGAGAATTCGGCAAACGGTGTTGGAGGTTTGCTTCACTATTTCTATGTATTGGATGAATGGAGTATATTGCCGTCACTCATATTCATGGGTGTAGGTGCACAGACTGACTTCGGTCCGCTTATTGCAAATCCGAAATCATTCTTACTCGGTGCGGCTGCACAGTTTGGAATTTATGCGGCTTATTTTATAGCAATCTTTATGGGATTCAATGATAAAGCGGCAGCAGCTATATCTATTATAGGTGGAGCTGACGGACCTACTTCTATCTTCCTTGCAGGAAAGCTTGGACAGACTGAATATCTGGGACCTATAGCTGTAGCGGCATATTCATATATGGCTTTGGTACCTATCATACAGCCGCCTATTATGAAATTCTTTACAACTGATGAGGAGAAGAGAATCAAGATGGAGCAGCTTCGTCCTGTATCACAGCTTGAGAAGATTCTTTTCCCAATAATAGTTACAGTGGTGGTATGTCTTATACTTCCTACTACAGCACCTTTGGTAGGTATGCTGATGCTTGGAAACCTCTTTAAAGAGAGTGGAGTTGTAAAGCAGCTTACAGAGACAGCAGCAAATGCAATGATGTATATCGTTGTTATCTTACTTGGAACCAGCGTAGGTGCTACAACAAGTGCGGAGGCATTCCTTAAAGTTACAACCTTAAAGATTGTAGCTCTCGGACTTATAGCTTTTGCTTTCGGTACCTGGGCAGGTGTAGTATTCGGTAAGATAATGTGTAAGGTTACCGGCGGTAAGGTAAATCCGCTTATCGGTTCTGCAGGTGTTTCTGCAGTACCTATGGCAGCCAGAGTTTCACAAAAGGTAGGTGCGGAGTATGATCCTACAAACTTCCTTTTGATGCATGCTATGGGACCTAATGTGGCAGGTGTTATCGGTACGGCTGTAGCGGCAGGAACCTTTATGGCAATATTCGGAATAGTATAAGGAGGGATTATGGCAGAAATTCAAAAAAAACCTGTTCAGATAGTTGAGACCGTGCTCCGTGATGCACATCAGTCTTTGGTTGCTACAAGAATGACTACAGAACAGATGCTTCCTATAATAGATAAAATGGATAAAGTAGGCTACAGAGCTGTAGAATGTTGGGGTGGTGCTACATTTGACGCTTCACTCAGATTCTTACATGAAGATCCTTGGGAGAGACTTCGCAAGTTTAAAGACGGATTCAAGAATACCAAGCTTCAGATGCTCTTTAGAGGACAGAATATCCTGGGATACAATCATTATGCGGATGATGTTGTAGAGTACTTTGTTCAAAAGTCGGTTGCAAACGGTATTGATATCATTCGTATCTTTGATGCATTAAATGATATCAGAAATTTAAAGACAGCTGTTGATGCGGCAAATAAAGAGAAGAATGCTGAAGTTCAAATAGCTCTTTGCTATACTTTGGGTGATGCATACACACTTGAGTATTGGAAAGATATCGCAAAGAGAATTGAGGATATGGGTGCAGATTCTCTCTGCGTTAAGGATATGGCAGGACTTTTGACACCATATGCGGCAGAGGAACTTATCGGAAGCCTTAAGGAATCTACAAACTTACCTATAGAGCTTCATACTCACTATACTGCAGGTCTTGCATCAATGTCACTTTTAAAAGCTGTAGAGTCGGGTTGTAATATTATTGATACTGCAATTTCACCTTTTGCACTTGGTACTTCACAGCCTGCTACAGAGGTTATGGTTGAGACATTTAAGGGAACACCTTATGATACAGGTCTTGATATAAATCTTTTATCCGAGATTGCAGACTATTTCAGACCGATAAGAGAAGGATTTATAAAGAGCGGACTCCTAAATCCGAAGGTACTTGGAGTAAATATAAATACTTTGAAATATCAGGTTCCGGGAGGAATGCTTTCAAACCTTATCAATCAGCTTAAAGAGGCGGGTAAGGAAGATAAGTACAGAGAAGTTTTGGAGGAGATTCCAAGAGTAAGAAAAGACTTCGGTGAGCCGCCACTTGTTACACCTTCATCACAGATTGTAGGAACACAGGCTGTTATGAATGTACTCTCAGGTGAAAGATATAAGCTGGTTCCGAAGGAATCAAAGAAGATAATGCTTGGTGAATTCGGACAGACTATCAAACCTTTCAATGAGGAAGTACAAAAGAAGATAATAGGTGATGAGAAGCCTATAACATGCAGACCGGCAGATCTTATTCCACCACAGCTTCCTGAGTTTGAGAAGCAGGTTGCAAAGTGGAAAGAGCAGGATGAGGATGTGCTTACATACGCACTTTTCCCAAAGGTTGCAGAAGAGTTCTTTGAATACAGAGCAGCACAAAAGACAAAAGTGGATATGACTAAGGCAGACAAGGATGCAGGAGCATATCCGGTATAAATAAAAGGTATATTCACAAAATCCCTTACTTAATGTAGGGGATTTTTATGTAAGAGAAAATGAAAGAAATAAGGAAAAAAGTTTTAAATCAGTTTAGCAGTGCAAGAATTATATTATTAGGTTTTATCATTATGATTTTTTTGGGCGCAAGTATTTTAACGCTGCCTATTTCATCAAGAAACGGAGATTTTACACCGTTTATAGATGCATTGTTTACCGCAACCAGTGCAAGCTGTGTTACAGGACTTATAGTGTATGATACAGCTACACATTGGTCATTATTCGGTAAGATAATAATAATAGCTATGATACAATGTGGCGGACTCGGAGTTGTTACCATGATAACTGTATTTACTCAAGTTGCAGGTAAAAAAATCGGTCTTAGAGACAGAGCAACATTACAAAGTGCTTTGTCGGCCCCACAAATAGGAGGTATTGTAAAACTTACAAGTTTTATATTTAAGGGAACCATAATTATAGAAATGATCGGTGCACTCCTTATGTTTCCAAGTTTTATGAAAGATTTCGGTGTAACAAAGGGAATATACTATTCAATATTTCATTCTATATCTGCATTTTGCAATGCAGGATTTGATTTGATGGGAGATGTGAGTAAATTTTCATCTTTAACAAAATACCAATCGGATGTAATGATAAATATTAGTATAATGCTCTTGATACTTATAGGTGGATTGGGATTTCTCATATGGAAAGATATGATAAATTACAAGTTTGATATGAAAAGATATTCCACTCAGACAAAGATGGTATTGGTTATGAGTGTGGTATTAGTGATATTTCCGTCTGTTTTATTTTTCTTTACAGAGTTTAGCAGTTTGGAAATTAAAACAAGAATACTTTCAAGTGTATTTCAAGCGGTTACACCCAGAACAGCAGGATTTAACACAATTGATTATACGAAATTCAGTGATAACGGTATAGCGATGACGATTATTTTGATGTTGATAGGTGGTGGATCAGGTTCAACTGCAGGCGGTATCAAGATGAGCACCGTATTTATTTTAGTTGCTACAATGTGCTCCGTTTTAAAGCAGGACAAAGAGGTAGCGGTATTTAAGAAAAGAATTGAACCGGATATAATAAAGAATGCTGTTGCGGTATTTGTACTGGACATTGTATTATTTGTAGCCGGATCAATGATTATAAGCGGAATAGAAGGATTTTCGTTGAAAGAAACAATGTTTGAGTGTGCATCTGCTGTTGCAACGGTAGGACTGACTTTAGGTATTACGCCACATCTTGGAATTATTTCAAAGATATTGTTGATCTGTATGATGTATATAGGAAGAGTGGGCGGTATAACACTTATCTTTGCTGCCGTTACTCCTAAGAATAACGGAAATGCAAGATATCCTAAGGAGCAGGTAGCAGTTGGATAAATTTGATATGAGGTGAATTATGAAGAGTTTTTTGGTAATAGGAGTAGGGCGTTTTGGGCGTCATTTATGTAAGAAATTATATGAACTTGGATATGATGTAATGGCTGTTGACAGAAATGAAGACTGTATAGAGCAGGTTTTACCATATACTTTAAATTCAATGATCGGTGACAGTACAAAGAATGAATTTATAAAATCAATCGGTGTCGGCAATTTCGACACTTGCTTTGTGGCAATAGGTGATGATTTTCAAACTTCACTTGAAACAACATCACTGCTTAGTGAGTGTGGAGCAAAATACGTGGTATCCAGAGCATCAAGAGATACGCAAGCAAAATTTCTTTTAAGAAACGGTGCAAACGAAGTTGTTTACCCTGAAAGGCAACTGGCTGAATGGACTGCTATAAGATACAGTTCAAACAATATTTCAAATTATATAGAGCTGCCCGGAGAAAATTCTATTTTTGAATGCAAGGTGCCTAAAAGCTGGGAGGGAAAAACTGTATTGGAGCTGGATATAAGGAAAAAATATAAAGTTAATATTATGGCAATTAAAAAAGGTGATAACTGGTATATGACTATTACTCCACAGATAAAGTTTGAAAAGGATCAGGATATAATGGTCTATGGAGCAAATAAATATTTGGAAAAATTCTTACATTTTGATTCAACCAATTTTACAACTGAAGAAGAGGCCGAAGATGATGATTGATGATATTTCTATTAGATTTGCAAAACCTGAGGATGCAAAAGAATTGCTTAATATATATGCATATTATGTCAATAAGACGGCGATATCATTTGAAACGGAGGTACCGAGTGTAAAAGAGTTTAAAATCAGAATGGAAAATATTTTGAAAAACTATCCGTATCTTGTGGCACAAAAGAATGATGAAATACTTGGATATGCATATCTTCATCCATTTGTGGGAAGAAAAGCTTATGAATTAAGTGCAGAGACTACCATATACCTAAATCCTGATAAGAAGAAAATGGGTATAGGCAAAAAATTATACTCGGTCTTGGAGGATATAGCAAAGGCACAGAATATAACAAATTTATACTCCTGTATCGGTTATGTGGATAAAGAGGATGAATATTTGAATAATAACAGTGCGCAGTTTCATGAACATATGGGATACAGGATGGTAGGAAAGTTTGAAAACTGCGGACATAAATTCGGCAGATGGTATCATATGGTCTGGATGGAGAAGATAATAGGAGAGCATGGGGAGATTAAGGAGTTTTTGAGGTTTGAGGAGACAGATTATATACTTTAATTATTAATATTTCATTGACAAAAACATATGAATATGGTTAAATGAACTTAGAAATAATATTCCATAAAATAAAATATTTACTGAAATAATATTTTATAAGTTGCGAATGATAGGAGTTTTATGAGAGAAGAAGATTATCAGATTTCTTTTGAAATAATTGCTACAGCAGGGGACAGTAAGGGATATTCAATGGATGCCATCTGTGATGCAAGAAAGGGCGACTTTGAATCTGCAAATGAAAAGCTTAAAGAGGCTAATCAAAGACTTTTACAAGCTCATGAATTACAGACAGATATGATTGCAAAGGAAGCCGGAGGTGAGCAGGTTCCTGTAAATATTATTCTTATACATTCACAAGACCATCTTACAATGGCGAATGTAGCTGAGGAATTGGCTGAGGAGATGATCTTACTCTATAAAACAATAGCCGATCTTAAGACGGAAATAGAAGAAATAAAAAAGAAAATATAAAAGTGATTGGGAGTTCCATAAAATTTGGAGGTAATACATTGGATATAGTATTGCAAATCAAAGAGGAATATTCAAAACTGACCAAGTCGGAACAGAGAGTGGCGGATTATTTTATAGATAATTATAAAGATGCTATAAATCTAAGTACACAATCAATTGCGGCAATAACGGGCACATCACCGGCTACAGTTATAAGATTTGTAAAAAGTCTGGAATTTGACGGTATTCAACAGCTGAAACTGGCATTGGCTGCAGATTTGGATTCGGATAAAGATTATACAGGCGATGAGATAATACATCCTGAAGACGAACTTGAAGATATTATAGAAAAAAACAAAATAAATCTTATTAGGAGTATTGAAAAACTTTATGCTCTGATGGATATAAGTCTTATTGAAGAGGCGATAGATGCAATAGATAATGCAAGGAAAATATATCTGTTCGGAGTAGGAGCCAGCGGTATAGTTTGTTACGATATAAATTATAAGCTTTCAAGAATAGGTAAGGATGTTGTATTTAATAATGATATACATTTACAGCTTGTTAATTTGAACTTTATAAAAAAAGAAGATGCCTGTGTTTGTATAAGTTATAGCGGAAATACAAAGGAAACCGTTTTGGTAGCTGAAATTGCAAAAAGGGCAGGGGCGAAGACAATAGGTATTTGTTGTTTCGGCAAGAATGAATTGTCTAAAATCTGTGATATAACTCTTCGTGTTCCGCATGATGAGAGAGAATTGAGACTTGGAGCAATTTCAAGTCGTAATACCACGCTTACCTTATTGGATATGATTTATCTTGCAATATCACACAGACATTATCCTGAAGTTCTTGAAGATATTGAAGCTACAAGAGATTTGATAAAGAAACTTAGAGATTGATTTTGTTTAAGGAAGTGAAAAATGAGAATGCTATGGGGAGGCGCAAGTGCCTCAAGTCAATATGAAGGAGGATTTACTCTTTTTAATAAGGGTATGGATACTCAAGACTGCAGAAGATATATAAAAAGGACAGATAATGCGACTACCTCTACAAGACTTCTGACAAAAGCCGATATAGAAAGAGCGAAAAATCCTAAAGATGGTGACTTTTTCCCGGGAAGAAAGGGAAGTGAAGGACTTGCACATATTAATGAAGATATAGAATATTTATCTGAACTTGGGATAGATATATACAGGATTTCCGTTGCTTGGTCCAGAATTTTTCCGACAGGTGAAGAAGAGAAACCGAATGAAGATGCTCTTAATATGTACGGGGATATTCTTAAAAAATTAAAAGAAAAGGGTATTAAGATATATCTTAGTCTTACACATTATGCGCTACCTCTTGCATTGGTTGAAAAATACGGTGGATGGAAGAACAGAAAGCTTGTCGATTTGTATTTAAAATATGCAAAAGTAATATTTGAAAGATTTGGAAAGTACTTGGACTATGTAGTACCTTTCAATGAGATAAACACCGGCTTTTTCAGTCCTTTCAACGGACTTGGACTTCTCAGAGATGAAAACAAAGAGGGAAGCGGATATGATTTAAATGATATATTTGCAGGATTGCACAATCAGTTTATAGCTTCCGCAAAGGTAATTGAGCTTGGAAGAAAAATGCTTGATGCAAGTTTCGGATGTATGGCCGCCTGTTTTTGCTATTACGGATATTCATGTAATCCGTTCGATCAGTTAAAGACCCTTCAATATGAACAGGTGAATCAATGGTTCTTTACAGATGTATTGGCCGGTGGAGAGTATCCGTATTATATGAAGAAGTATTTCAGAGATAATAATGTGAAAGTGGAGTTTCTACCGGGAGATGAAGAACTGTTAAGAAATAATACGGCGGATTTTGTAGGATTTTCATATTACCAGTCAAATGTATGTGCATCGGAAGAGATGGAAAAAACAGCCGGAAATCTTGTTGTGAGTACAAAGAATCCTTATTTAAAAGCAAATGAATGGGGTTGGCAGATTGATCCTGTCGGAATAAGAATTTCCATGAATAAGATTTATGACAGATACAAAAAGCCTGTAATGATTACCGAAAACAGTTTCGGATACAATGATGCACTGTTGGAAGGCAATATTATAAATGACGATTACAGAATAGAATATCTGAAAGATCATTTTGAACAGATAAAGCTGGCAATCGATGACGGAGTGGAATGTCTGGCATATTTGCTCTGGGGAATTATAGATATTGTATCGGCCGGTTCTTTGGAAATGAGTAAGAGATACGGTGTAGTATATGTCGATGCCGACAATCTTGGAAACGGAAGCTATAAAAGATATAAAAAGAAAAGTTTTGAATTCTACAAGGATTATATAGAAAAGGAGAGAGAAAGTGTTAAGTCTTGATAGATTGGATACTGAAAAAAGAAATATTAACACGATGAATCTTGACGAACTTTCCACAGTAGAAATCATTGAGAAAATAAATCAAGAGGATAAAAAAGTTGCAGACTGTGTGGAGCCTGTTATTCCGGAAATAGGAAAGGCAGTGGACTTTGCAGTACAAAGTATAAAAAGAGGCGGCAGACTTATTTATATCGGTGCCGGTACATCCGGCAGACTTGGAATACTTGATGCCAGTGAATGTCCGCCGACTTACGGAGTACCTTTTGATATGGTGATAGGAATCATGGCAGGGGGTGACAAGGCCATGAGAAAAGCTGTTGAAGGTGCGGAAGATTCCAAAGAACTTGCCGTTAATGATTTAAAGGAACTTAAACTTGACGAGAGGGATACTTTGGTAGGACTTGCAGCAAGCGGTAGAACTCCTTATGTAATAGGAGGTCTTGAATATGCAAGAAGTCTGGGCAGTAAAACGGTAGCTATCAGCTGTGTACAGGGAGCCGGGATATCCGATTATGCGGATGCAAAAATAGAAGTGGTTGTAGGAGCCGAGGCGATAACCGGTTCAACCAGAATGAAAGCCGGTACGGCACAAAAGATGGTCCTTAATATGATTTCCACAACTACAATGGTAAAGATAGGCAAGGTATATCAAAACCTTATGGTAGATGTGGCTACAACCAATGAAAAGCTGAGAGTAAGGGCTTTGAATATAGTAAGTGAAGCTACAGGAATAGATAAGGATATCTCAAAAAAGCTTTTGGAAGAATCAGGGTATGATGTCAAAGTTGCCATAGTTATGGGAATTGCATCTGTGAGTGCCGATGAGGCTAAGGAAACTTTGGAAAATAATAATCTTGATGTCAGTGCAACGATAAAGAAATTGCTTAAAAATAACAGGTGATTGAAAATATTTATTTAAAAAATATTAAAATTCGATTTCATACAAAATCGGGTTTAGAAAGAAGGTAATATATGAAGGTATTATTTGTTTGTTCGGGCGGTATGTCATCAACCATTGCCGTAAATGCCTTGAAAAAAGAGGCCGAAAAGCATGGTGAAACGATTGAAGTTCTTGCAATAGGAACTCAGGCTGTTGATGACGAGGTAAAGAACGGTTGGAATTGTGTGATGGTTGCGCCACAGATTCGCCACAGATTTGATAATATCAAGGCTGCGGCAGATGCACAGAATATTCCATGTGCATTAATCGAACCTATGGCTTATTCACCTCTTGGTGGACCTAAGCTTTATACACAGATGAAGGGATTAACAGGAGGTAATTAAAATGTTTGATAATATTGCTGCATTTTTAGACAAAAATCTAAGTACACCGATGGCAAAGCTCAGTGAACAAAGACATTTAAGAGCTGTAAGAGACGGTATTATTGCCACTTTGCCTATAGTAATTGTAAGCTCACTTTTTCTTGTAATTGCATTCTTGCCGAATCAAATGCCTGCATCTTGGGGAATTGCACAGTTTATAAAAGCAAATGCGGGCAGAATTCTTCTTCCATATCGTATGGCAATGTATATTATGACATTGTATGCAGTATTCGGAATAGGATTTTCATTGTCAAAGAGCTATGATTTGGACGGACTTTCAGGAGCTATTCTTTCAGAATTGACATTCCTTTTGACAGTCGTACCGGTATCACTTCCTGAGGCAAGTGAAGAAATTCAAAGCCTTGCCGCAAACAATCAGGCTTTGGCAGATTATATTAAGGCAATACCAAGCGGTTGGCATCTTGGAATGTCATATATCGGATCCGACGGAATGTTTGTAGGTATTCTTTCAGCATTCTTTGCGGTAGAAATCTATAGATTTACACAAAAATCAGGCTTTAAAATCAGAATGCCTGAGCAGGTTCCGGAATCTGTTGCAAGAAGTTTTGAAGCACTTACACCTACCGTTATTATTCTGCTTATAGTTTCAACCATATGTATGTGGCTTGGAATAAATGTTCACGGTATTGTAGGTTCAGTTATAAGACCTATAGTACATGTTGCGGATACACTTCCTTCAGTACTTTTGCTTACATTCCTTGATTCATTCTTCTGGTGCTTCGGTATACACGGAAGCAGCGTGGTAGGTAGTGTTACAAGACCTATATGGCTTATGCTTCTTGAGCAGAATTCAAATGCGCTTGCAGCAGGAATGGCTATTCCGAATATTGCTCCTGAGCCTTTCTATCAGTGGTTTATATATATCGGAGGTTCAGGAACAACTATAGGACTTGCAATCTTACTTTTATTCAGATCAAAATCACAGTATGGCAAGACACTTGGAAAGGTAGCTTTTGTACCGGCGCTATTTAATATCAATGAACCGATGATTTTCGGATGTCCTATAATCCTTAACCCTGTTCTTTTGATACCTTTTGTTTTAAATCCGATTATTTGTGCTATAATTGCATGGATAGCAACCGAGCTTGGACTTGTAAACAGGGTGGTGGCGTCAGCACCATGGACTTTGCCGGGACCTATAGGTGCATTCCTTGCAACAAACGGAGATATCAGAGCACTTATATTAAATGTACTTTTGATAATTCTTTCAATACTTATTTATCTTCCGTTCTTTAACAAGTATGATGCCGATTTAAAGAAGCAGGAAGAAAGTGATGTTGCTGCATAATATTTTACGTAATAATATAAAGGAGAGTTATGCGTAGACTTGGGATATCAATTTATCCTGAAAAAGACAGTGTGGAAAATATTATTGAATATATTAAGAAAGCCGGATTTTCCGGCTTTTCTCGTATTTTCTCATGTCTTTTATCAGTGAATAAATCAAAAGAAGAGATAATACATGATTTCAGTAAGATAAATCTTTATGCAAAGAGACTTGGGTTTGAAATAATAGTTGATGTATCACCGTCAGTTTTTGATAAACTGGGAATATCATATAAGGATCTTGCTTTCTTTAAAGAAATAGGAGCAGACGGACTTAGACTTGATCTGGGGTTTAGCGGACTGGAAGAGTCTGTTATGACTTTTAACGAATACGATTTGAAGATAGAAATTAATATGTCAAATGATGTTTCAACTATTGATACAATAATGAATTATGAACCTAACAGATACAATCTATACGGCTGTCATAATTTTTATCCGCATAATTACAGCGGACTCGGACTTGATTTCTTTAAAAGCTGTACAAAAAGATTTAAAAAATACGGTCTGAATACTGCGGCATTTATTACCACAAGAAGTGAAGGATCGTTTGGTCCATGGCCTACCGACTTCGGCCTTCCGACTTTGGAAATGCACAGAAATATGAGTATTGATAAGCAACTAAAGCACATGATTGCTATGGATGACATCGATGACATCATTATTTCAAATTGCTATCCGACAGACGAGGAAATTGAAAAGTTAAAAAATATTCCTCTTGACAGAGTATGTTTTGATGTAAAACTTTTGCCTGAACTTCCCATACTTGAAAGAACTATAGTTTTAAAAGAAATGCATTTTAACAGAGGCGACAAATCGGACAATTTTATCAGATCGACAGCTTCAAGGGTAAAGTATAAGGGTGAAAAGTTTGAAGTGATAAATCCTGCACCTATAAAAAGAGGTGATATTATAATTGAAAGCTCACTTTACGGTCATTATGCGGGAGAACTGCAGATTGCTCTAAGTGATATGGAAAATTCGGGAATGAGCTCTGTAGTCGGGCATATTGATAAAGATGAGTTGTTCTTGCTTGATTATATAAGGCCTTGGCAGAAGTTTGCAATGAAGGAATCAAAGGAAGTATAGATGAAAAATACTTATTACATCGGAATAGACGGTGGTGGAACAAAGACAAATTTTATACTGTTTGACAGTAATAAAAACAGTATTGCATCTGTTTTAATGCCTACAATCCACCCTGCACAGACAAGTTTTAAAGAAGCGGTAACTATTCTTACCGAAGCCAGAGAAAAGCTGCTTATTAATATAAAAGACTGTGATTATGATTTGAAGGTGGGAGCAGGTCTTGGAGGATACGGTATAAATAAGGATTACAGAAAAAAGCTTGAGGATGAGTTTTCATCGGTATTTGAAGAGTTCAGGCTTTATTCTGATGCCTACGCCGCAATGCTCGGCGCACTTGGAGGAGATGACGGAATACTTATAATTGCAGGTACAGGAAGTATAGGGCTTGCAAAGATAGGTGATAATACATACAGGTGTGGCGGATTCGGATACAGATACGGCGACGAGGGCAGTGCATACAGTATAGGAAAAGAGATTATTTCAGCAGCCTTAAAAGAATCCGACGGCAGAAATAAAAAAAGCAAGATATATGATCTGGTACTTGAATATTTTAAGATGAACAGTGTTAATGATATAGCAACAAGCGATTTCACAAGAGAGCGTATAGCATCTCTGGCGGCTGAGGCATCAAAATATATCTACAGCTGTGAAAATATTAAGAATATTTTTGAAAAAGCGGCAAGAGAAATAACTTTACATATAAAAGCATTGAGTGAAAAATTTGAAAATAAAATAAAGTTAAGCTATATAGGAGGAGTCTTTAAGTCTGAGTTTATAATGGAACAGATAAAGGAAATGAATCCGGATATTGATATTGTTTCACCGATATTTCCACCTGAAAAGGGGAGTATACTACAGGTATAGTGAAAAGTGAAAATATTTTTGCTATAATGAGTATAAAGAAAATAATATATTTTGTTGAGGTGAAAAATGGGAAAAAGAAAACTGGCATCCATACAGTATGTACATAATATCACGCCTATAGAGGGCGCTGAAAAGATAGAATGTGTACATGTATTGGGATGGCAATGTGTAGCTAACAAAGGTCAATTCAGTATAGGTGATAAATGTGTATATATGGAAGTGGATTCATTCCTTCCCGTATGTGAACGTTTTGAATTCCTCCGAGCAAGCAGCTTTAAAGAGAATGAAATAATGGGTGCCGGATTCAGGCTGAAAACCATGAAATTCAGAGGACAGATATCACAGGGTTTGGTACAACCTTTAGAAATACTTCCTGAAGGTAAATATGAAATAGGTGATGATGTAACCGAACTTCTTGGAATAAGGAAATGGGAGATAGAGGAGAGAGTAAGCAATGACGGTACAGTTATTGCAGAGTTTCCAAGTGAAATATCAAAAACCGACGAGCTTAGAGTACAGTCATATCCTGAGTTAATAGATGAGTTTAAATCTGTAAAGGGATATTACATTAGTACTAAAATGGACGGGTGCAGTGTAACCATGTATAAGAGCGGTGATCATTTCGGTGTATGCGGAAGAAACTATGAATATGCAGATGATGATAAATGTGATATGTGGAAATATGCACATGAACATAGAATAGAAGAGAGATTAAAAGAAAATAATCTTGACGATATAGCAATTCAGGGTGAATTTTGCGGACCGGGTATTCAAAAAAACAGACTTAATCTGAAAACACCTGAGTGGTATGTATTTACGATAACAGATATGAAAACTAATACAAGGCTTTCTATGTATAAGACCGAGGAGATATGTAAGCTTCTTGGTTTAAATATGGTGCCTGTTGAGGAAGTGGAAGAAGAGTTTAAGTACAAAAGCGTTGATGAACTTTTGGAAAGGGCAAAGGGAAAGTACACTTCAGGGAAGAATAAGGAAGGTATCGTAATAAGACCGGTTGAAACTGTGTATTCAAATACCATAGCAGGTCCGCTGTCTATGAAAGTTATAAATAATGATTATCTATTGAAAGAGTAGTAAAATACTTTAATAAAATTGAGAGGGCTACAGTTTAGGATGTAAAAATGAGTTCGAAACTGTAGCTGTTTTTTTGAGTTTTTTTGAAAAAGTCGCTGTCAAGCATAAATGATTATGTCCCAAAATAATTAATTTATAAGCCCCCACAAAGGGGCTTTTATTATGCGCTTTTTAAGTCGTCTTCAATTCTGTGTGGCTGTGAATGTGCAAATTTATTAAAGGCCTCTAATCTCCAAGGATGGTTCATTGGAGGAATATAAGGCTTTCTAGGTTTAGGTTGTCTGTAGTCAGCGTCCAAGTCCTTAGACTTGTGTTCATGTGCCGGTATTTCTTCTAGTGCATAAATATCCTTGTCATTTACGCACGCAAACATAGAGCTATCAAATGCCTTGATAAGCATAACCTTGGTACCTTTTCGATAATGGATTTGCACTCCCTTATGATCTATCATCTTATAAAATTTCTTTTTAAATTGAATCGCATGTCCGGCATCAACAGTTCTCTCAGTCAAAACCGCTAAAGTAAGATTTATTTTTTCTTTAGACGGTTGCGTTTCAAAGACAGATTTGATACCATGAAGTGGAAGTGAGAACTTCTCATTGAATTCCTTTATGTAGGAGTGAAGGAATTCATTGGCATTATTGATGTCGGTTACGCCTGCGAGTCTAAACTCAATAGGCAGGCGTGACTGTAAGGTTTGATTCAATCGTTCTATGCGTCCTTTGGCCTGTGGTACGCTGCTTGATTCAATTTGTGTACCAAGTTGCTTGCAGGCGTAAGCGAACTGTGTATAGGTGTCATTGTCGTCAGATAAGGCACCTTTTTTCTTGTAAGTAAATACAGTACGTTTATCGGTAAGAAACTTATATGGGATACCATAATCGGTAAGAATTTGTTTAAACACATGGTAGTAGCCGTTAAGGGTCTCCTGAGTATCAAACCATGCACCGGTAACAGCACCTGAGGCATCATCAATGGCTAAATGTAGATGCCATATCTGTCCCGGCACCCATTCATAAGGGGTTGCATCCATCTGAAGCAATTCACCGAAATAAGCACATCTTGGACGACGACTGTGAGCATCTTCAACTGCTACTAAGTTAGCCTGTATCTGTGATAATTCCTTTTTTGACGTTGCAGCTTCCTTCTTGGCTCTTAGTGTTTGCCTAATGCGTCTACGTTTGGCTTTTGTAGCCTTTGGAGATAGAATGTACTCAGACTCCAAAATACTCATTACAGAGGAAGAAGAGATGCTTATGCCCTCATGCTTTTTTAGAAGCTCTGTATAGTGTTCAAAGTTAGCCTCGTAGTATTTAGTTCTGTATAGATCAAGAACCTGACTTCTGATATCAGGGTGGATGGTGGTAACCGGCTTCTTACCTCTGTTACCATGAATAAAGAATGCTTTACCATCTTTAATATAGCCTTGTATCATACGGTTTATATGCCTCTTGGTGCATCCTAGGATAAGAGCAGCTCTATCCTTATTAGCTGTATCTGGGTGATCTACCAGACCTTTAATAACCTCGTACTTTCTTTGTTCATCCATTGATAAAATAACCTTTCTGATAAGTCAGTCCCTCCTAGTGTTAGAATATACAAAATAGTATTCTACCATAAGTGGGACATTTTTATTTGTGGTATAATGGGACTTTATCATATATGGCTTATATTTTTTGAGTTTTTTTGAAAAAGTCGCTTGACTTTTGAGATATGAAAAAGTATAATTAGTACACTGCTTTTGCAGGGAACTTAATTCGAACATCATAATAACTTAAAAATAATTTAAATTGTTGTTGACAAGATGTTGAATTGATGGTATTATATCTGAGTTGCTTGAAAAGAGCAAAAAGAGCTCTAAATAATCTGAAAAAACTTTTAAAAAGTTATTGACAAGATAAAATGAGCTTGATATAATAGCTAAGCTGTTTCAAACAGCAAAGCAAACGAACCTTGATAATTTAAGATTAAACAGTACACACAACCCTGAAAAT
>NZ_JH815185.1:952864-1008423 GCF_000296385.1 Lachnoanaerobaculum sp. OBRC5-5 | reverse complement strand
CGAACGCACATCCGTTGAAAAGGGTGGCGATGAGGTGTGGATAGGGGAGAAATTCCAATCGAACCCGGAGATAGCTGGTTCTCCTCGAAATAGTTTTAGGACTAGCCTCGTTATTAGTCTACCGGAGGTAGAGCACTGAATTTTTGCGGGGGCGTCAAAGCCTACCAAGAGATATCAAACTCCGAATGCCGGCTAGATGATTGACGGGAGTCAGACTACACGAGATAAGTTGGGTAGTCAAAAGGGAAAGAGCCCAGACCTACGGCTAAGGTCCCAAAGTGTGTGTTAAGTGGAAAAGGATGTGGGATTTCGAAGACAGCTAGGATGTTGGCTTAGAAGCAGCCATACATTAAAAGAGTGCGTAACAGCTCACTAGTCGAGAGGTCCTGCGCCGAAAATGTCCGGGGCTAAACACAACACCGAAGCCTAGGAATGTATTATATACATTGGTAGAGGAGCATTCTTAGAGGCGTAGAAGCCATACCGGAAGGAATGGTGGAGTAATAAGAAGAGAGAATGCCGGAATGAGTAGCGAGAAAGAGGTGAGAATCCTCTTGGCCGAATATCTAAGGTTTCCTGAGTAAAGCTGATCTACTCAGGGTAAGTCGGGGCCTAAGGCAAGGTCGAAAGACGTAGTCGATGGATAACAGGTACAGATTCCTGTACTACATATAATCAGAACTGTGGGGACACGGAGACTGAAACCGAACCCGGGAGGACAAAAACCGGGGCAAGCGAAGTACCTGTATGGGAGGAAAAACCACCATGCAATGGGAAAACGTGATGCGTACCGAAAATTAGTAGGGAAGTCGGTTAGGGAGCCGTCAAGAAAAGCCGCTATTGTGTTATATGTACCCGTACCGCAAACCGACACAGGTAGATGAGGAGAGAATCCTAAGGCCGGCGGGAGAAGCATTGTTAAGGAACTCGGCAAAATGACCCCGTAACTTCGGGAGAAGGGGTGCCACTTTAATAGAGTGGTCGCAGAAAAAAGGCTCAAGCAACTGTTTAGCAAAAACACAGGTCTATGCGAAACCGCAAGGTGAAGTATATGGGCTGACGCCTGCCCGGTGCCGGAAGGTTAAGAGGAGAAGTCAGGAAACGAAGCTTTGAATTGAAGCCCCGGTAAACGGCGGCCGTAACTATAACGGTCCTAAGGTAGCGAAATTCCTTGTCGGGTAAGTTCCGACCCGCACGAAAGGCGTAATGATTTGAGCGCTGTCTCAACAATGCACCCGGTGAAATTGAAGTACCAGTGAAGATGCTGGTTACCCGCGCCAGGACGGAAAGACCCCATGGAGCTTTACTCCAGTTTGGTACTGGGATTCGGTAATACTCGTACAGGATAGGTGGGAGACGTAGAAGTATAGACGCTAGTTTATGCAGAGTCGCCGTTGGGATACCACCCCTGTATTGCTGGATTTCTAACCTGCGGCCGTTATCCGGCCGGGGGACAATGCCAGACGGGGAGTTTGACTGGGGCGGTCGCCTCCGAAAGAGTATCGGAGGCGCTCGAAGGTTCCCTCAGAATGGTCGGAAACCATTCAAAGAGTGCAAAGGCAGAAGGGAGCTTGACTGCGACACCGACGGGTGGAGCAGGTACGAAAGTAGGACTTAGTGATCCGGTGGCATAAAGTGGGATTGCCATCGCTCAACGGATAAAAGCTACCCTGGGGATAACAGGCTTATCACTCCCAAGAGTTCACATCGACGGAGTGGTTTGGCACCTCGATGTCGGCTCATCGCATCCTGGGGCTGTAGCAGGTCCCAAGGGTTGGGCTGTTCGCCCATTAAAGCGGTACGCGAGCTGGGTTCAGAACGTCGTGAGACAGTTCGGTCCCTATCCGGCGTGGGCGTAAGATATTTGAGAGGAGCCGTCCTTAGTACGAGAGGACCGGGACGGACTGACCGCTGGTGTACCTGTTGGAGAGTAACTCCATGGCAGGGTAGCTATGTCGGGACGGGATAAACGCTGAAGGCATCTAAGCGTGAAGCCCCCCTCAAGATGGGATATCTCATGTGAAAACAGTAAGACCCCTTGAAGACTACGAGGTAGATAGGGCCAAGATGTAAGTACAGTAATGTATTGAGTTGATGGTTACTAATAGGTCGAGGGTTTAACCAAAAGATAGGAAAAAATTTATAATAGCTCGGAATTTGGTAGGCAGTTTTGAAGATACATTTCTTCAAAAAAATACTTGCATAATCAATGATTATCTGATATAATACACGAGTATTTGCCCTGATAGCTCAGTAGGTAGAGCATGCGGCTGTTAACCGCAGTGTCACAGGTTCGAGCCCTGTTCGGGGCGCTTGTTTAGGCAACTAGACACGGCGACATAGCCAAGCGGTAAGGCGTGGGTCTGCAACACCCTGATCACCAGTTCAAATCTGGTTGTCGCCTTGATTAGAAAATCTAATCCTATGCGGGAATGCTGGAATTGGCAGACAGGCAAGACTAAGGATCTTGTGTCTGTATAGACGTGAGGGTTCAAGTCCCTTTTCCCGCACTTAAAGAACAACTTAGGTTGTTCTTTTTTTGTAACACTTTTTAAATGGATTTATAACGATAAACGTAATCAAAAGTTTAAAATATTGTAATAAGTAAACAGGCGTAAAGTAATTGTTCAATCTTACAAATTTTGGTATAATTTAAGTACTCTAAAATAAAGCAAGGAGTGCTCATGAAAAGGAAAATTCTAACATTGGCATCCGCTCTAACCCTTGTTTCATTATGTAGTTTCAACGCCTATGCAGATATGGATTTGGAGACAAGTAACGCAGTCTCCGGTATGGCCGTAGCCTTAAACAATTATAAGGCAAGCTCTATATCTCCACAGACGGCTCTTGGTGAGTCATTAAAAGAAGCGACCACCAATACTATAGAGATAACGGGAGCTGACGATGCACGAACAAAACTTGTAAATGATACGGTGAAATACGAAGCGCCGTCAATACAAGACAAACTCAAAGAGGATATCATAAAAGATGATATCGTTGTAGCCAATCGAAAAAAGGACACGGTTGTTCATTCAAGTGCCAAAGAGACCGGTGAGGCTGTAGGAAGTATTTCATACAGTTCGGTTGCGACAGTTGTAGGAACTGAGGTGAATGAAAGCGGAGAGTGGTTAAAAATCAACTCCGGAAGTGTTGAAGGTTATGTAAAGGCTTCAGAAGTGGCTACAGGAGAAAAAGCCAAAAAATTGGCGAAAGATGCAATCGTCACATATGCAACCGTTGTAGACATTGACAATGTAAGATTGAGAACAACACCTAATATAACTTCAAACACCCTCACTATGCTTGGAGGCGGAGAGAAGTTTGTAGTCGTAGGACAGGATAACAACTTTGTAAAGGTTCAGGTAGATGACGATCTCACAGGATATGTTTATAAGGACTTTATAAAGACGGATATATCTTATAAAACAGCTAAGACAACGGAAGAGAGTACTATAGAGGCTCTTGAAAAGGCTAAGCTTGAAACGGAAGCCAAAGAGGCTATGGATATTTATCAAAATCTGGTAGATGCAGACGGTGATAAAACTATAGCGGCAAAGAAAGATACGGTAGTTGAAGATACTACAAAAGCCAAAGAGACAAAGAAGTCTACGGAGGCAACCGAGAAGACAACTTCAGAAAAAACAGGCACAGAGCCTAAGACCATAAAGTCACCTGCAGCCGAAAAAAGAGAAACACCTGCAAGCAAAGAGGTGAACATCAATGTTCCGGATACAATAAAAGGAACATCAAAGGCTAATGAAGAAAAATCGGAGGCTCCGAAGGAGACGACAAAACAGCCTGAGACAACGCTAAAACCTACATCAAAGCCTACGGAAGATGCCACAAAGCAGTCAACTAAGGCGGAAACAAATGCTGATACGGTTGAAGCTACAAAAAATTCCGAGGAGAAAAAAGTTTCGGAAACTATAAAGGCGATAGAAGATACTAAAAAAGAAACGGAATCGTCTAAAGTCACCATAGAAACTGTTAAAGAGCCTGAGGCAACAAGTATTCCGGAAACAACCAAGCAAACTGAAACGGTTCAGGAAAAGATAGATGCCGTACAGGCACCGGGAACTATCAGTGCTGTAGAAGATACAACAAAGCAGACTGAGGCTACAACGGTAGCTGAGGCGCCACAGACTAAGCCTGCAGAATCCAAGGTTGAAATCACTACGCAAGCTACAACTGCGGCAGGATATGGACCGGGTGGAAATACCGAAAAGCCTAAGGAAACAGAGACCAAGGCAAAGACGGTTCAGAAAGAAAGCTCAGTCGTAACAGGTGAGAACGGTGGACCGGGAGTAAGTAAATCAAAGGCTACCACAACCGCTACAACGGAAAGCACAAAGGCGGCAGTCAAGGAAAATGCTTCAAGAGCCGCAATAGTTGCTTATGCTAAGCAGTATGTGGGAAATCCATATGTTTATGGCGGTACATCTTTGACAAACGGTGCAGACTGCTCAGGATTTGTTATGAGAGTTTATGAACAATTCGGAATCAGTACCGGAAGAAATACAAGACAGCAGGCTAATAACGGAAGAGAAATAAGTTTATCCGAAGTTCAGCCGGGAGATCTGCTCTTTTACGGAAGCGGCGGAGAGATAAGCCATGTAGGTATATATATGGGCGACAATAAGATAGTTCATGCTGCAAATAAGAATCTTGGAATTACAATAGGAAGAAGTGATTACAGAACTCCTATAAAAGCGGTTACATTCTTAAGATAGATTTTATAAAAAAGTTGGGTTGCGATTATTTTGCCCGACTTTTTTATATATTGGATGTAAAAATTATTTGGCATTGATTATAAAAAGTATTATAATGTCATGTAGTAATAAGAAACGGGAGAGGAAAATGAAAAAAAGATTTATATTGTTAGGTGCTGTTTTAGCATTAACTCTAAGTGCATGCGTTTCTAAGAAAACGGAAACAGGCTCCTCACAGGAGAGCAAAGCAACAACAAATATTGATACTACAGGATTTCTTGTAACTTCAATTAATGCGGATATTCAGACTGCAGATCCGCATAAGACATCAAAGGATTATATGGTACCTTTAAATATCTTTGACAGATTGGTAGAAGCAAAGATAAAGAGCGACGGTTCAAGTGAGCTTGTACCTTCATTGGCAAAGAGTTGGGACATATCTGAGGACGGAAAAGTTTACACTTTGCATTTACAGGAAGGTGTAAAATATTCAAACGGTGCCGATTTTAAAGCTGACGATGTGGTGTATTCACTAACAAGAATTCTGGGAGTTACAGGTGCTGTAAACGGTGACTTTGTAAGCCAGATTGAAGGTGCTGATAAAGTTATGGACGGAAGCAGTAAAGAACTTACAGGTGTAAAAGCTGTGGACGATTATACTGTAGAGATCACTTTATCTGAGCCTTATTCAGGATTTTTGGCATGTCTGTCATCATCACCTGTATGTATGCTTGATAAGGAGACTACAGAGGCAGCAGGCGACAAGTTCGGAATCGACCCTTCTGTGACTGTAGGAACAGGTGCTTTCAAGATGGCGGAGTGGACAGTGAATGATTCTATTGTACTTACAAAGAATGACACATATTGGGGTGGAGATGTATCACTTCCCGGTGTTCTTATAAGAGTTATACCTGACTCCGAAACAAGAAATATGATGTTTAAGAACGGTGAGCTTGATATACTTGATTTTGATTACATGCTTGATTATATTGACACATATAAGAAGGAGATGCCTGATGTACTTTACCATACTCCAAGAGTAGGTATTACATACTTTACATTCAATGAGAATACGGAGCCTTTAAACAATGTAAATGTAAGAAAAGCAATCTCTATGGCAATCAATCGTCAGGAAATCATTGATTCATTACTTGGCGGTGTGGCAACAATTGAAAACGGTATTTTCCCAAGAGGACTTATAGGATATAATTCTACATTACCTGAGCTTAAGTATGATCCGGACGGAGCAAAAGCATTACTTGCAGAGGCCGGTTATCCGAACGGATTTGATATGGAGATTTCAGTTGATTCATCATCATCAGATACTACAAAGACTATACTTGAAGTAATATCATCACAGCTAAGCGAAGTCGGTATAAATGCGGAGATAAAGAATTATGACGAGTCAACATGGCTTGCAACAAGAAAAGACGGTACACTCGGTTCATTTATGTCAACATGGACTGCTGATTATAACGATCCCGACAACTTTATTTATACATTCTTCGGAAATGAGAATAATACAAAGCAAAGATCATTGAATTATCCGGACAAGGCTGTAATGGACAGAGTAAGTGCGGCAAGAACAATAGTAAATTCTGAGGAGAGATTATCAGAGTACAATGATCTTGAGAAGAAAATTGTTACAGAAGACTTTGCATGGTTACCTATGTTCTCAAAAGAGCATTATTATGGTGTAAGCAAGAATATCGAGGGATTTGAGCCTAACTGGGCCGGAATTTCAGATATGAGATTTGTAGGCTTTTCAAAAAAATAGCTATAGCACTTAAAATAGATAATTGGTATAATGGAGCGAGATATCGCTCCATTTTTTTATATCGGAGCTTTTTGGAGGCAGTTTTGTTTAAAAATATATTAAAAAGAATTTTGATTTCCATACCTGTTTTGATAGGCGTGGTTTTGATAATATTTATAATGTTAAGAGTAGTACCGGGAGACCCTGTAACCACAATGCTTGGTGAACATGTAAACCAGGTTGTAATAGATAAGATAAGTAAAGAGATGGGACTTGATAAACCTCTGTATATGCAATTCTTTACATATATCTCACATGCTGTAAGAGGAGATTTCGGAACAAGCTACAGACTGAACAGAAATGTAACAGGTATAATACTGGATGCATTCCCGAATACGGTAAGACTTGCAGTATGTGCCGCAATAGTTTCATGGATAGTCGGCATTGTAAGCGGAATATTTGCGGCGGTAAATAAAAATAATATTTTAGACAGGCTGTTTATGGGCACTGCACTTCTTGGTGTATCCATGCCTGTATTTATGATAGCACTTGTATTGCAGTATCTTTTTGCCTATAAGCTGAAAATATTTCCCGTATCGGGATATGAGACAGCGGCATCAATGGTATTACCTTCTATAGTACTTGGATGGAATTCCGCAGGAAGTATTGCAAGAATGACAAGATCGAATATTTTGGAAGTAATGCAGGAGGACTATATCAGAACTGCAAGAGCCAAGGGACTTTTGGAATTTGCGGTTATGAAATCACATGCTTTAAAAAATGCCATGCTTCCTGTAGTTACAATGATGGCACTGCAGATATCTTCCATGCTTTCGGGTGCGGTTATTACAGAGAATATTTTCGGTATACCGGGAATAGGCAGACTTGCGGTAAATGCAATAGAGACCAGAGATATGCCGCTTTTACAGGGAACGGTTATATTTACCACAATACTGGTTATATTAGGAAATTTGATAGCGGATTCATTGTACTCTATTCTAGATCCGAGAATTAGAAAGGAGATATAGAAAGAGTGGTGAAGAAAAACAATAATATGAGTAAAAATATTGATAAAAAGTCGGTTGTTGACAAGGAAATTCTAATGGAAGAGAGCCTTATTGAAAAGCTGAACACTGTAATTAAACAAAACAAGCTGGCATTCTTTTCTCTTATAGTTATCTTTATAATTATATTTTGCGCCATATTCGCAAATGTGATATGCGCATACGGACCGAATGCACAGAGTTTAAAGGACAGACTTTTGGCACCTTCATTTGCACATCCTCTGGGTACAGATGAACTTGGAAGAGATACATTGACCAGAGTTATTTACGGAGCAAGAATATCACTTACCATAGGACTTTTACCGACATTTATTTCAATGACAATAGGCACAATACTGGGACTTATCGCAGGTTACTTCGGCGGAAAGATAGATTTTGCGATAATGAGACTTGCGGATATAATGCTGGCATTCCCGTCACTTTTACTTGCGATGGTTGTAATGTATACAATGGGCGGAGGACTTATAAATATATTTATAGCACTGTCTTTGGTAAACTGGGCATCCACATCCAGAGTAATACGTTCGGAAACATTGTCACTTTCAAAGAAAGAATATGTTGAGGCGGCAAAAAGTATGGGTGTAAGTAATGCTACAATTATTTTCAGACATATATTGCCAAACTGTATACCTACATTGGTGGTATTATTTACCTTAAGTATACCTTCAGCCATACTTTCGGAGAGTTCTTTAAGCTTCCTCGGTGTAGGTGCACAGCCGCCTACGGCAAGCTGGGGACTTATGGTCGTGAGTGCAAAAAAATATCTGTTTACACAGCCTGTACTTGTACTGGCACCGGCTATGGCTATAATGATTGTAGTTTTAGCATTCAATTTTTTGGGTGATGGACTAAGAGATGTATTAGATCCATATCTTAAGGAGCAGTAATATGGACAATATTTTGACTATAAGAGATTTAAAAGTTGCTTTTCAAGTAAAGGGTAAACTTGCCTATGCACTTGACGGCATAAATATAGATATACCAAGGGGTAAGATAGTTGGAATAGTAGGGGAAAGCGGATGTGGAAAGTCTATGACCGCCATGAGTATTATGGGACTTATAAAAAATCCCGGAAAGATAGTCGGAGGAAGTATAGACTTTTGCGGCACGGAACTTACAAAATTGAGTGTAAGAGATTATGCAAAAATCAGAGGCAAGGATATTTCAATGATTTTCCAGGAGCCTATGACATCACTTAATCCGGTGGTGAAAGTGGGAAAGCAGGTAATGGAAGCCATTATTTTGCATGAAAAGATTTCAAAAGAAGAAGCAAAGATGCGTGTCATTGAAATATTTAATGAGGTGGGAATTCCGGAAGCGGAAAAAAGATTTAATTCATACCCTCATGAGCTTTCAGGCGGTCTAAGGCAGAGAGTAATGATAGGTATGGCAATGATATGTAAACCTAAACTTTTAATTGCCGATGAGCCTACAACAGCCTTGGATGTTACCATAGAAGCACAGATTTTAAAGCTTATGAAAAAACTGTGCGAATCTGTCGGAACATCAATTATAATGATTACCCACAATATGGGAGTTGTTGCCGAAATATGTGACTATGTATATGTAATGTATGCAGGCAGAGTTGTGGAGTCAACTCTGACAAAAACACTTTTTAACGAGACTGCACATCCATATACAAACGGACTTTTAAAGTCTATTCCTACTATCGGAAAAAAGCAGGACAGATTGTATACTATAAAGGGAAATGTACCGAATATCTTAAATTTGCCGGAGGGATGCAGATTTGTAGACAGATGCGATTATGCACAGGACATCTGTTTTTCTTCAAGACCGGCAGACGAGTACATAAAGGATAATCATATGGTTTCATGTTTCCTACATAAAAGGATAGAAGATGAAAAATGTAGTATTAAGTTTAAAAAACATAGTTAAGGAATTTCCTACATCAAAGAAAAATAAAAAAGTACATGCCATAAGTAATTTAAGTCTTGATATATATGAGAATGAGACCTTGGCTTTGGTTGGTGAGAGCGGATGCGGTAAGTCGACTCTCGGAAAATGTGCTATAGGACTTATAAGTCCGAACAGCGGTGAGAGTATCTTTCTTAATGAAAATATTTATGAAAAAAAGGGCGAAGAATTAAAGGAGATTAAGAAAAATCTTCAAATAATTTTTCAGGATCCGTATGCTTCTTTAAATCCCAGAATGACGGTAGGGGAGATTATTGCAGAGCCCATTATCACACATAATAAGGGGATGAAAAAGAAAGAT
The DNA here is from genome assembly GCF_000296385.1 of Lachnoanaerobaculum sp. OBRC5-5. Classification (GTDB taxonomy): domain Bacteria; phylum Bacillota; class Clostridia; order Lachnospirales; family Lachnospiraceae; genus Lachnoanaerobaculum. The sequence continues at coordinate 998,658 of NZ_JH815185.1, read as the reverse complement.
GTAAAGCTAAAAGTCCTTGATTTGATGGAAGATGTCGGTATCAGAAAAGAATACTATAACAGATATCCGCATCAGTTTTCAGGAGGGCAAAGACAAAGAATAGGAATTGCCAGAGCAATAGCCCTAAATCCCAAACTTATAGTATGTGATGAGCCTGTATCAGCGCTGGATGTATCAATACAGTCACAGGTTTTGAACTTACTTAAGGATTTACAGGAGAAGAGTAAAGCATCGTATTTATTTATATCACATGATTTATCGGTGGTAAATTTTATTGCCGACAGAGTTTGTGTGATGTTTTTGGGCAAGATATGTGAAATAGGAAATACGGATGATATTTTTGAAAATCCTCTTCATCCGTATACAAAGCTTTTACTTGATGCCATTCCAAGCATTGAAAATGCGGGAAGGCAAAAAGAAATGCTTAAGGGGGAAATACCAAGTCCTATAGATGTTCCAAGGGGCTGCAGATTTCATACCAGATGTCCGTATTGCATGGAAGTTTGCAGAACGGATGAGCCTGTTTTGAGCGAAAAGAACGGCAGAAGTGTAGCCTGTCACAGGGTAAAATAAGTTTTGTGAGATGGTTTAATGGAAGAAATTAAAAAAAACAATAAAAATAATATTATAAAAAATGATATAAAAAGATTTGTCGTTATAACTTTGGCGGCTGTTTTGATGGCTGTCAATATCAAGACCTTTGTAAGAACCGGAGACCTTTTCCCGGGAGGTGCGACAGGTATTACTCTGCTTATTACCAGATCTGCAAGAATGTTTTTTAATGTGGAATTGCCGTATACAGTGGTAAATATTATATTAAATGCTATACCTGTATATATAGGTTTCAGATTTATAGGAAAGAAATTTACACTATTTTCCTGCTGGGTTATATTGCTTGCAGGCTTTTTGGTGGATATTATTCCGGGATATGTGATAACAGAGGATATATTGCTTATAACAATTTTCGGAGGAATGATAAACGGCCTTGCTATAAGTGTTTGTCTTCTTATGAATGCCACTACAGGAGGAACCGACTTTATTTCTATTTTCTTATCAGAGAAAAAAGGAATGGATGCATTTAATATCATCCTTGTAGGAAATGCGGTAGTACTTTTGATTGCAGGACTTTTATTCGGCTGGGATAGAGCGCTCTATTCGATTATTTTTCAATACGTTACAACAACTGTTATACATGTATTGTATAGAAAGTATCAACAGATTACACTGTTCATTGTTACAGATCATCCTAACGAGGTTTGTGAGATAATTTCAGAAATCAGTCACCATGGTGCCACAACATGGAAGGGAGAGGGACATTACAATCATTGTGAGAGAACGCTTGTATACTCAATAGTATCAAGCGCCGAAGCTGATAAAGTGGTAAAGGCAATCAAAGAAATAGATAAGGCCGCATTTATAAATCTTATAAAGACACAACAGCTCCTTGGAAGATTTTACAGAAGAAGAGCGGATTAGAAAATATACTTGTTTAAAAGCGGTCAAATTCTTATAAGTAAAGAAATTTGGTCGCTTTTTGTTTTTAAGAAAGAGGTATAGAAATGAAATTATTGGATGTCTGCAGTATATATAAAGGATTTGAATATCTGAAAGAATTTTTGAAAATTGTTCATTTGGGGCTGACGGATTTTGATTTTTGGTATTTGATGGATTATGAACAGGCTGTGTGGAGAATAAAGGGATTGCAAGAAAGATACCCTTACAGAAAGTTGGTACCCTTTGCAAGAAGAGGTGACAATGATGATATAGTTTGCTTTGACATCGACAGAGGCGGAAGGGTTCAAAAAATCCACGATTTTGCAAGTGCAGGATGGGAACAGAGAAAGGACTATGAAAGCTTTTGGGATTGGTTTAGAGAAGCAATAGACGAGATGATAGAAGAAGGGGAATATGATGAAATATGAAGAATTAAGCAAGGAAGTTTGGTGAAACAATATAGTTAAAGTTTAATAGCAATAGTAATTGACACTAATGTATAATCTGTGGTATAAAATGGATTAAATAAAAAAATTAGAAAAAGATGGGTGAATAGGATGAAAAACAGAATAAAGAGTAAAGAATAATCCGATACTTTATTTGTATTCAACTTATGGAGCAATAGATTCACTAAATACAAATATAAAGAACCTTAAAGCACTTGAAGAAGCCGTATTTATAAAATTACCGAATATAGGTATACACTATGACAATCTAAGGAATACCATTATAAGGGAGAGTACAAAAGCAGGAAATTCTGTATATTCTGCAAATATACCTATAATATCAAATGGATTTGGAAGATTTCTTGGAGCTACAAATATGCCGAAGAATGCCGGCTTAATGTCTACAATAGGGGCATATTATAGAGTGGTGTATATAAAGGGATTTTTCGGTACTGCAGACGGTATTTATAGTACAGTGGCACATCCTATAAAAACTGTAGAGGGATTAACAGATATATTAGTGAACCCCGGGATGTTAGAGTTAAATTGTCTATTAAATATAAAAGAAATGAATTGATAGATTTTTTTAAAAGAGAGCCTGTGACAATATCTGGAGAAGCGGATGGCGATTGGCTATATATCTATGAAAGAAATGAGTTTAAGTTGATCTTATCACTGTCTACATATTGTGAAAATATAGATATTGCAATTTGTTATAATGAGAAAATTGTATATGACAAATCATTTGAACATATTGGAGAAATTTATAGATTAAATATATATGAAGTTCAAATAGTTGGTGAGCTTCAGAATATAACTTTAAATAAGTTTCCACAGATATCTGCTATTATAGAGAACAAGGAAACTAACCATAATAGTGATACCAAGACTTCAAGAATATCTATATTATTTGATGAATTTGATTTTTTTGAATTTTTTGAATCAGATCCTACAGTCATTGGAACTGAGAAAGATGGTAGATTACAGTATTTCTATCAAACAGAAGATTTTAAAATGATTTTTGATTTATCGATATATGAACATAAAGTCAATATATCAATTTCTCACAATAATGATATAGTGTACAGTGAACAGTTCAACTCGGTTGAAGAGATTAGGAAAGTGGATGCCGATACGCTAAGAATGATAACAGAAGATAAGTGGATAATTGTAAGAAAGTGGTCACAAATTTCTGTACAAGTTGAAGATAGGCTGGAATAAAATTATTCTGTATCAATGAGTGTTAGGGAGGATATTAAGATAATGGGAGCATCAGCATTAATGTTTAGGAAAGGTGAATATCCAACAGAAAAAGACTTGGATATAATAATTGATATATTTACCAAGATGAAGTTCTATTCAAGTGGTAAAGATAAAGAAAAATTAAGTAAAGGCGAATGTTTTAGTATCAGCTTTACTAATGATCATTGGAGAAGAAGATGGGATGATGAAGAATATCAATGGGATTCACTGGATGATAATGATCATATCATAATTTACTTCTATCCTAATGTGGAAATAAATTATGGCGAATATATTCCAAGCATGGGAGAAACAGTACCTGATTTTCTTTACTTTGAAGATATTTCAGGTAGAGGCAGATTATTACTGGAATTCCTGCATAGATATTTTAAATTGTTTCCGGAAGATGTATTTATGGAGGAGTACTTTTATACAAAGGATGATATAGATAAGTTATATGCGAAGGTACCATGGAATGAGACTTGGATGTATGAGGATCCTAAAACATTCTAAATTATACTATTGATATTTTTTAAGAAGAGCTGTTTTATATCTAACAGCTCTTCTTTACTAAAGAGTTGATAAACTTATAGATTGGTTTAGAGAAGCAATATATGAGATGATAGAGGAAGGGGAATACGATGAAATATGAAGAATTAAGCAAGGAAGTTTCATACGCACTTCGACATGCACCTTGGGAGTATGAACTTGAAATGGATGAAGAAGGTTGGGTAAGTATTGAACAGCTTTTGAATGCGCTGAATACAGAAGGTAAGTTTGGAAATATAACAAGGAACGATTTGGCTGTTATGATTGATAAGTCTGAAAAGAAAAGACATGAAATAAAGGCGGGAAAAATAAGAGCTATGTACGGGCATTCCATACCGATGCATATAGTAAAGGAAGAGAAGGTTCCACCTGATAAATTATATCATGGTACTACAAGGAGATTTATTGAGAGCATAAAAAAGAACGGACTTTTACCTATGAGCAGACAATATGTACATCTGTCAGCTGATATAGATACAGCAAAAAAAGTAGGTCTTAGGCGTGACAAGAGTCCATGTATATTGGAAATTGATTCTAAGAGAGCGTATGAGGACGGAGTGGCATTCTATCATGGAAATGAAAAAGTATGGCTGGCAGACAATATACCTTGGTGTTATATAACGGAATTATAGTGAGTAATAGAGTTAATAATACTGTAGTTTTTACATAAATATTTTAAAATCTATAAGGAAGGTATTTCTTAAGCAAGCTAAGTCAAAGAATGCAGGCAGAAGATTGGGCAAGTAAAATATAAGACAAAATACAAACCTGTAAAAAAGTTTTATAAGAAGAACTCAGAAGGTTTAGTGAGGTTAATAAAATAATGGGAATTTCTGCTGCTATATTTAGAAAAGACGAATATGTAACGGAAAGAGATTTAGATGCAATAATTGACATATTTGTTGAAATGGAATTTTATGCTAGTGGTAAATCTAAAGATAAAGAAAGTAATGTATGGAGCGTTAGCTTTGTAAATGATCATTGGAGAGAGGTGTGGGATAGGCCAAAATATGTATATGATGAGTTTAGAAATGATAGTGCAATAATATATTTTTACGAGGACTCAAAAGAGGAATTAGATAGTTATGTTCCGATTTTGGGTAAGGTATCAACATGTTTTTTGATTTTTGAGGATATAGCATATAGAGAAATTATGATGCCTGAATTTTTACATAGATACTTTAGTGTGTTTCCTGAAGATATATTTTGGGTAGATTATTTTTATACAAAGAGTGATATAGATAAGGTATATGCAAAACTGCCATGGAATGAATTATGGGCGTATGAAGACCCTAAAACGTTCTAAATTATACTATTGATGTTTTTAAGAGCTGTTTTATATATAACAGCTCTTCTTTACTAAAAAGTTGATAAACCTATAGATTGGGTTAGAGAAGCTATAGACGAGATGATAGAAGAAGGGGAATACATGGAAATGAAAAAGTCTGGCCGGCAGACAAAATAACGCCTTGCTATGTAAGGGAATTAAATTGATAAATAGATTTGATGAGATAAAGGAGATTTTTAATAATGTGGCGCACAGGTATATTAAGAAAAAGAATAAGAGCTAATAAAGAAGACATGGAAAAAGTTATAAACATTTTAATGTCAATGGGATATACACATTGTTCGATTCATGATTCAAATGATCTTTACTGGTTGTCTGCAAGTATACTTGAAGATGATGATGAAAGTAATATAAAAAAAAGAGTTTATTATCCGGATGTAAGTATGTTCCTGGTGGAGAGAGATAGAGAAGGGGTGTATAAGTTTTTTTATCCAAGAGAAAATTGCTATTATTATGCATATATTTATTTTGATGACATTAAAGAAAAAGAATTGAAAATATCGGAGTTTTTATATAGATATTTTAAACTCTTTCCTGAGGATATTTTCTTAAATGAGTCAGGATATGTTTATACAAAAGAAGACATTGAAAAAGCATACTGTAATAAAGATCTAAGTTGGATATACAGCAGTCCGGATGCTTTGTAAAAAAGATCTCTTGTGGCAGCAGTATAAGAAGGGGATGTATATATGATATGTGAGGGAAGAATATTAGAAAAATTTGAGGGCAGAAGTATAACTCTTGAGTGCAGGATGTGGAAAATACTTGATGCTATGAACTATCATAGAAGAGTGATGATAGGTAAAAGAGATTGTGATCTTATATTGTCTAAGGAAGATAATGAATACGATTTTTTTGATGAAGAAGATCCCACACCAATGATTCAAATTTATGCTTATGTAGGTATAAAGGAGGTTTTCACAAGAAAATCAAGAAAAAATGAGCTTGTTACCTTTTTTCGCTTTCCTGATTTGATTGGAATAGAACTTACCATATTGGAAATAGTACACAGATATATGGAAGAATACCCAAATAGCGCATTCTATATTGATAACGGTTATACATTCAGAAAACATCATATTGATGCAATATATAATATGCCTGAGCCTGATGCAGAGTGGATTTATAAAAGCCCGGATATGTATAAAAAAGGATTATATAGATAAGTTATATGCTTAACAGGACTATTTTGTGGCAGCAGTATAAAATGGAGAATTATATATGATATGTGAGGGAAGAATATTACAAAAATCTGAGGGTAGAAAAACATCTATCGGTGTCAGCATGTGGAAAATACTTGATGCTATGAACTACAATAGAAGATTGATGATAGGTAAAAGAGATTATGATATTATACTGTCTAAAGAAGACAGTGAATATGATTTTTTTGATAAAAAGGATCCTGCACCAATGATTCAGATTTATTCTTATGTAGATATAAAAGAGATTTTCATAAGAAAGTCAAGGAAACAGGGGCTTGAGACCTTCTTTCGTTTTCCGGATATGATTGGAAAAGAACTTATCATATTGGAAATAGTACACAGATATATGGAGGAATATCCAAATACCGCATTCTATGTTGATAACGGTTATACATTCAGGAAACATAATATTGACGCAATATATAATATGCCTGAGCCTGATGTAGGGTGGATTTACAAAAATCCTGATAAATATGATAAGAGTAAACACTAAAAAATAATTTTGGGAGGATATTAAGGTAATGGGAGCATCAGCGTCAATGTTTAGAAAAGGTAAATATGTAACAGAAAAAGACTTGGATATAATAATTGATATATTTACTGAAATGGGATTTTATTCAAGTAATAAGTTGAATATTACTTCAGGTGAAAGAGTATATTCAACTGTGAGTTTTTTTAATGATGAGTCGATAAGAAAGTGGGATGAGAACGAATTTGATTCATTAGATGATAATGACAATATTAGAATTTACTTCTTTCCTAATGTGGAAATAGAGCTTGGAGAATATATTCCAAGTATGGGAGAAGAAGTACCGGATTACCTTAACTTTGAAGATATTTCAGGTAGAGGCAGATTATTACTGGAATTTTTGCATAGATATTTTAAATTGTTTCCGGAAGATGTATTTAGGCGAAGTCACTTTTATACAAAGGATGATATAGATAAGTTATATGCGAAGGTACCATGGAATGAGACTTGGATGTATGAGGATCCCGGTACATTTTAGATTGTTTTTGAAGAACTTGAGGAGATATTAAAGTGATGGCAACAGCAATGAGACTTTTAAGAAGTGAAATTCACCCTGATTATACAAGAATAGAAGAGATAATAAATATTTTTGTATCATTAGGTTATACAAGATTTAGTATGGATGATAAAATAGATGTTTATATATTAACAATAGCTATGCCGATTACTGATGATGAGTTAGTTAATTCAGAGAACCTTAAAAAGAGTACAATTATTTATATCGATTTAATAGAGAACGATGAGGAAATGTATTATTGTCCCAAAACTTGTAAAAAATATTACTCTTATTTATTTTTTGAAAATGTTAGCTCTAGAGAAATAATAATATTGGAATTTTTACATAGATATTTTGAACTTTATCCGGATGATATATTTTGGGACTGTGATAAGTTTTTTATACTAAAAAATACATAGATAAAATATATTCAAAAACTTATGATCCTAATTGGTTATATATTAGTCCGGATAGTTTTTAAGTTAGAGGGAGCAGATAATGATATATGAGGGTAGGATATTAAATAAAGGCTGTATAGAGAAGAGATTTATTGCGTATAAATTTGTAGATATATTGAGAGAACTTGGATATATTAAATATATAGTTCTTGAAAAGGAAACTACAGACCTAATATATATAAAGAAAGGAAACGATAAATTTTTTTTAAATAAGAATGATACTTCATCTTTATTAAACGTATATGCATACAAAGAATGTAAAGAGTTTCCGACTAAAAAAGCAGAGAGTGCAGGACTTGAAACTTTTTTCAGATTTACAGATATACTTGGCAGAGAGCTGGTTATACTTGAAATATTACATAAATATATGGAAAAGTATAGCGATTCTATATTTTATATAGATAATGGACTTTATTTTACAAAGCAAGATGTAGATAGAATTTATAATTTAAAAGAACCGGATGCAGAGTGGATTTATAAAAATCCTGATAAATATAAAAAGAAGAGTAAATAATAAAAATATTAATTTAGGGAGTACAGTAAGATAATGGGAGCATCGGCATCGCTGTTTAGAAAAGGTGAATATCCAACAGAAAAAGACTTGGATATAATAATTGATATATTTAGAAAGATGAAGTTTTATGCAGGTGGTAAAGATAAAGAAAAATTAAGTACAGGCGAAAGTTTCGGTATCAGTTTTATCAATGATCATTGGAGCAGAAAATGGGATGATGACGAGTATCAATGGGATTCACTGGATGATAATGATAACATTATAATTTATTTTTATCCGAAGCCGAAAGAATCACATGAATACTATATTCCAAGTATGGGAGAAACAGTGCCAAGTTATATTATTTTTGAGGATATATCAGGTAGAGAAAGACTTTTATTGGAATTTTTTCGTAGATATTTTAAGCTTTTTCCTGAGGATGTATTTATGGAGGAGTACTTTTATACAAAGGATGATATAGATAATTTATATGCAAAACTACCTTGGAATGAATTATGGGCGTATGAAGACCCTAAAACGTTCTAAGTTATACTATTGATGTTTTTAAGAGGAGCTGTTTTATATCTAACAGCTCTTCTTTACTAAAAAGTTGATAAACTTATGGATTGGTTTAGAGAAGCTATAGATGAGATGATAGAAGAAAGTGAATACATGGAAATGAAAAAGTCTGGCCGGCAGACAAAATAACGCCTTGCTATGTAAGGAAATTAAATTGATAAATAGATTTGATGAGATAAAGGAGATTTTTAATAATGTGGCGTGCAGGTATATTAAGAAAAAGAATAAGAGCTAATAAAGAAGACATGGAAAAAGTTATAAACATTTTAATGTCAATGGGATATACACATTGTTCGATTCATGATTCAAAGGACTATTACTGGTTGTCAGCAAGTATACTTGAAGATGATGATGAAAGTAATATAAAAAAAAGAGTTTATTATCCGGATGTAAGTATGTTCCTGGTGGAGAGAGATAGAGAAGGGGTGTATAAGTTTTTTTATCCAAGAGAAAATTGCTATTATTATGCATATATTTACTTTGATGACATTAAAGGAAGAGAATTGATAATATCGGAGTTTTTATATAGATATTTTAAACTCTTTCCTGAGGATATTTTCTTAAATGTGTCAGGATATGTTTATACAAAAGAAGACATTGAAAAAGCATACTGTAATAAAGACTCAAATTGGATATATAGCAGTCCGGATGCTTTGTAAAAAAGCTCTCTTGTGTCAGCAGTATAAGAAGGGGATGTATATATGATATGTGATGGAAGAATATTAGAAAAATTTGAGAAAATAAATATATTTGTTGATGACAGGATGCAAGAAATACTTGATGCTATGAACTACCATAGAATAGTGAATATACGTAAAAGAGATTGTATTATTATACTGTCTAAGGAAGATAATGAATACGATTTTTTTGATGAAGAAGATCCCACACCAATGATTCAAATTGATGCTTATGTAGATATAAAGGAGGTTTTTACAAGAAAATCAAGAAAAAATGAGCTTGTTACCTTTTTTCGCTTTCCTGATATGATTGGAAAAGAACTTACCATATTGGAGATAGTACACAGATATATGGAAGAATACCCAAATAGCGCATTCTATGTTGATAACGGTTACACATTCAGAAAACATCATATTGACGCAATATATAATATGCTTGAGCCTGATGTAGGGTGGATTTATAAAAGCCCGGATATGTATAAAAAAGGATGATTCTGGTCAGGACAAACAGATAGTATTGGAGGAATGGATGTTGCGAAAAAAATAGCAAAAAATAAAGGAGGAGTTACATTAGAATCTACGATTGATGATACGAATATTGTAATGCCTGAATGGGATTTTAATGCTCCTTCAAGTGTAACAGCTTGGGAGGAAGCTTCGAATGTTTACGCAGAGCAAGTATCTGGTGAAATAAGAGCTGTAGTTGGTAGCGAACTAAGACCAGGAAATATTTGGGAAAATATCGAATTACCAAGATTGAAGGCCAATCCAAATGTTACTAAGATTACAACAATAGATCCTAAAACAGGGGTAGAAAAAATTATATTCGAGAGGTAGAAATGAAAATTACAGGAACAAGATCAACAATTACTTTTGATTTAGAGAATGGTTTCCTCTTAAAAGCACAAGGAGAATTGTTGATTAATAAAAAATTTGTTGTTTATAAAGATAGTATGACACATTGGGAACCCCCTCATGAAAATCTTCCGATAACTCCAAGAGAAATAGACAATATTATTAACATGGCTAAAAAAATGGAGAGCGATCAAACTATTCGATTGGACTTTATATAATTATGTTGAACTTTATATATTCTAAGTAAACCTGTGGCAATAGATATCCCTTATGATTCAATTAAGAATTTGAAAGTTCCATGGGGAGAATTTACAATTAGAAAATTAGGAGGCAATTAAAATGAGTTTAACTAAAATAACTTGGGAGGAGTTTGATACCTTTGAAAAGATTGAATCACCAAAAGGATATGATTTTCGAACACATGAAGGAAAATACTACACTTTTGGTGAGTTTGGAGTAGCTTCAGTTCGTCGTATCTTTGAGATTAATCCTTCTGATTTTAACGAATATTTATTAGGTAGGAGAACGGCACGTGAAATAGATTATTATGTATCACCACTTAAGTAAAAGAGGTTTGAAATGAAACCAACAAAACTAGGCTGGGAAGATGTTATCCAGTTCGAATAAGTAAAAGGTTACGGTCAGCATATCTGGAGAGATGGTAATCATCTTTATTACGTTACCGAGGAGGGAGGAATTGCCCCTCAGCGTGTGGTTTATGAATTACCAAATGAGTTATTTGCATTACTAGAGAGTGGGGAAAGAACGGAGTTAGAAGTATTAAATAAGCTTCAGACTGATCGTTGGCCACCAACGGAAGAAGGAAAGAAAGCTAGTGAGAAACGATTCATAGAAGAGAGTCCTACATCATTAATTGATTTACCTGAAACTACAGAGTTATTTATTAAGGAAGAGCTTGAAAGATTAATTCCAATTGCTGAGCAAATGTGGATTGACTGGAGAGGCAAACTTCCAGATGATTATGTATCACCACTTAAGTAACAGATATATACAATGATACCAACGAGATCTTCACTCTTAAACGAGTGGTGAAGAGGATGGTGGATGATTTTGAAAAAGATAACCCAGGATTTTTTTATAATCCATCTAAGACGTTTATTGATTTGTACATGAAATCAGGCTTCTATATCGCAGAACTCGTTAAGCGATTATATAATAGCAAATGTCTGAAAAATACATTTCCAAATTTTGAAGAACGTTTAAAACGTATCCTAGAAAATCAAGTTTGTGGATTTGTGCCTTCACCATTTATCTATAATATTTCCACTAATTTTATCTTTGGAAATCTTTCTCGAGATATTAGTAGAAAGAACTTTGTTCTAGAAGATACCATCCCTGCGGCTAAAGAAGGGAAACTACAAAAATTGGTAGATAAATATTTTGAGTAGAAGAGTAATTGTTCATCAAGTATGTTTGTAAGTTCAGTACTGAAATCAGAGTCTCTGGTAGTGGTAGTAAAAGGCTTAATCCATTGGGCTTTAATACCCATTTCACGCATATATTTGCCTACAGTGCGCTCAGTAATAGTTTCACCTGACTTACGAAGTTCTTTGGTTATTTTAGGAGCACCATAGTTTTGTTTTGAAGCATCATAAATAAGCCGGATATTCTTCTTAATAGCTTCCTTCCTCTGAATAGCAGAAGATATTTTTCTATTAAGAAAAGAACGATATCCGGATCGAGACACACCCAAAAATTTAAGCATTCCGGAAGTAGAGACACGGTGCCCATTTACTTTAGCTGCCTCTACCTTTGCAGAAACCTCTGTATAGATAGCAATAGTTAACTTTTCCCCAGAATGCTTATGGCTTTTTTTAGTACATCAAGAGCATCCTGAGCATCACGTAGCTCACGTTTGAGGAGAGCTATTTCTTTTGCATCATCAGATTGATAGTTAACTGAGCCACGAACGGGAATGTCACCATCATTATTACGAAATTGACTTTCCCATTTGGCAAGTGTACTAACACCAATGCCAAGATTCTTGGCACATTCAACTTGAGTAAGATCCGGATGTTCATTTCGATAGTTGATAGCATCCAGCTTAAACTGTTTTGAGTGATGGTTTCTTTTACTTGACATAATGAGTTCCTCCTAAGGTTTATTATATAACAAATAAGGAAATATCTCATTTTGTTTTGTACTAAATATATTCTAACACCAACATCATCTGAATGTGGATAAGCTAAGAGAAGAGGTAGCAAAAGGAGGACTTGTTTTAGACTGGATAAACGAAGTCATAGACAAAATCTATGTTTATGATAAGAATACGGTTGAGATTGTTTGGAGATTTGAGGAAGGTGATGAAAAAGATGGATAAAAAAGACGAGATGATGCTTGTAAATCATGAATCCCTTGTAAAAAAGATTTATATTATTAGGGGACAGAAAGTTATGCTTGATTTTGAACTGGCAGAGATTTATGGGTATGAAACAAAAGCTTTTAATCAGCAAGTAAAAAGGAATATTGAAAAATTTGATGAAGATTTTATGTTCCGATTAACTGACGAGGAAGTATCTGAACTTTCAAGGTCACAAAATGTGACCTTGAATAAGAGTGCAGGAAGAGGTAGTAATATTAAGTACAATCCTCATGCTTTTACCGAGCAGGGAATCTATATGCTGATGACAGTTCTCAAAGGAGAGCTTGCGGTCAAGCAGAGTAAAGCTCTGATTCGTACCTTTAAGAAGATGAAAGACTACATCGTAGAAAATCAAGGGTTGATTGGGAAAAGAGAGTTTTTACAGCTTTCGATGCAGATCACAAGTAATGTCGTGGAAATGCAGGATTTAAGACGAGATTTAAGAGATGTGGAAGATCAGGTAGCAGAAGTGATGGACACCTTAAATAACGTGGTGCATAAATCTGAGCTGTCTGATTTGATTCTCGACCTTAGCAATCCACAGCTCAAATATGGATTTTTACTTTTGAATGGACAGCCGGTCGAAGCGAATCTTGCTTATAAGGACATTTATAGCATAGCGAAAAAGAGTATTTATATCGTCGATAACTACATCGGAGTGAAAACCTTGGTCTTGTTAAAAGATGTCCCTTCATCGGTAGAGGTCATTATATTCAGTGATAACATCGGCAAAGGACTTCATACCCTTGAATATCAGGATTTTTGTAAGGAGTATCCGTTTAGAAAGATAACATTCCAAAAATCCTGTGGAGAGTTTCATGACAGATACATTATTATCGACTGGAATACCGAACATCAGAGAATCTATCATTGTGGAGCATCTTCCAAAGATGCAGGGCAAAGAATCACAAGCATAACGGAAGTGGTCGATCAGATGATTTATACAGACCTTATCAATAACCTATTGAAAAATCCGGTGTTGAAGTTAAGATAGAAGTGAAGCAGATTGGAAATTTAATAAAATGTATCCAATACTTGACACAAGGGCAGTAAAGAAAAAGATAAATTAAGTACAGGCGAAAGTTTTAGTATTAGTTTTATTAATGATCATTGGAAAAGAAAATGGGATGATGACGATTATCAATGGGATTCGTTTGATTATAATGATAATATTATAATTTATTTTTATCCGAAGCCGAAGGAATCACATGAATACTACATTCCAAGTATGGGAGAAACAGTGCCAAGTTATATTATTTTCGAGGATATATCAGGTAGAGAAAGACTTTTGTTGGAATTTTTTCGTAGATATTTTAAGCTTTTTCCTGAGGATGTATTTATGGAGGAGTACTTTTATACAAAGGATGATATAGATAAGTTATATGCAAAACTACCTTGGAATGAATTATGGGCGTATGAGGATCCTAAAACATTCTAAATTACACTCTTGCAATTTATCTTCATTTATGCTATCCTAAGATGTACTTTGTAACGAGTCTACTTTATGTAACCGTTAAATTTTTAAAAGAGGTGAATTATGAAACAGGGAATACATCCAAATTATTATCAGGCAACAGTAACTTGCAACTGTGGTAACACATTTGTAACAGGTTCAACAAAGGAAGATATCCACGTAGAAATTTGTTCTAAGTGCCATTCTTTCTATACAGGTCAGCAGAAATCAGCTCAGGCACGTGGTCGTATCGAGCAGTTTAACCGTAGATATGGTGTTAAGGCTGAATAATAAAATAAAGAAATACTATTTATTAGGGGGAGTCAGGCAGGTGTCTGGCTCTTTTTAAATAGATTACGGAGTAAATATGAAATATTCAGGAATAGGCGGACAGGCTGTTATAGAAGGCATCATGATGAAAAACGGTGACAGATATTCTACAGCTGTAAGAAAGCCGGATAAAACAATTGCGGTAATGGAAGATAAATATGAGAGCTTGACTACAAGAATGCCGATATTGGGACTTCCGTTCCTTAGAGGTATATTTTCATTTATAGACTCATTGGTTTTGGGAATGAAAACATTGTCATATTCAGCAAGCTTTTTTGAAGACGATGAGGATTCAAAGCCTTCAAAGTTTGAAGAAAAGTTGATAGCAATTTTTGGAGATAAGCTGGATAAAGTTATAATGACTGTTACGATGTTTATTTCAGTAATAGCATCCATAGCAATATTTATGGTCCTGCCGATGCTTCTCAGTAATATTATTAAATTGAAAATTGATAATTACTATGTAATTGCAATTTTTGAGGGAATAATAAGAATAGCAATATTTATCTTCTATATAAAAATGATATCAAGAATGGAAGATATTAAAAGAACATTTATGTATCATGGAGCGGAGCATAAATGTATAAACTGTATTGAACATGGTCTTGAGCTTAATGTGGAAAATGTTATGAAGAGCTCAAAGGAGCATAAGAGATGTGGCACAAGCTTTATTATCATTGTAATGATGATAAGTATACTTTTCTTTATGGTAATCAGAGTTGATACCATATGGCTTAGAGCGGTATCAAGAATTGTTCTGGTACCTGTTATAGCCGGAGTAAGCTACGAGTTTTTAAGAATTGCAGGAAGAAGTGATTTCTGGCTGGTGAATCTTATAAGTAAGCCGGGACTTTGGATGCAGGGACTTACAACTAAGGAGCCTACACCTGATATGGTTGAGGTAGCTATTGCAGCAGTTGAAAGAGTATTTGACTGGAGAGTATACTTAGAGGAAAACTTCTGATATGAAATATATTGAGGCTTTTGATAAATATGTAAAGCTGTTGGAAGAAAAAAACTTCAAGGATGCAAAAAGTGACATACTCCTGCTTATATATGAGATATTTGATTTTGATTTTTCAAAATGGACGATGTATAAGTATGATGAAATAGAGGATATATCAAAGCTTGATACATTGAATGAATATGTAAAAAAAAGGCTTGTTCATATGCCTATACAGTATATCTTAAATAAGGCATATTTTTGTGGACTTCCACTTTATGTAAATGAGAATGTACTGATTCCCAGATTTGATACGGAAGTACTGGTTGAAGAAGTTTTAAAGATTTCAAAAAAAGATAAGAGTAAGAGAATACTTGATATTTGTACAGGTTCGGGAGCTATAGCCATTGCATTAAAAAAGCTTGGAGGATTTGAAAGAGTTGATGCTCTGGATATATCGGATAAGGCACTTGAAGTTGCAAAAAAAAATGCAAAGGAGCTTAATCTTGATATCAATTTTTTAAAGAGCGATATGTTTTCAAGCTTAACATGTGAAAATAAATATGATATCATAGTATCCAATCCGCCGTATATACAGAGCGATGTTGTAGATACTTTGGAAAGTGAAGTTAAAGATTTTGAACCGAGGCTTGCACTTGACGGAGATGTTGACGGCATGAAATTTTATAAAATAATTGCCGAAAACTATGAGGAGTATTTGGCAAACAACGGAGTATTGGCTCTTGAAATAGGCTATGATGAAGCGGATGATATAAGAGCTTTGTTTGAAGGCAAAAATGTAGTGATAAAAAAGGACCTGGCAAACTTAGACAGAGTTGCAATAATATACAGTTAAATAAAATAAATCATAAGAGGAAAAGATGTTTGATAATTTAGAAGATATAGTAGTACATTATGATGAAATCATGGCGGAGCTTGCCAGTGGTGATGTGGCTAACGATCAAAACAGATTCAGAAAGCTGATGAAGGAGCAATCAGATCTTGCACCATTAGTGGAAACTTACGTAGAATATAAAAAAGCAAAGCAATTACAGGTGGATGCACTTGAAATGCTTGAGATGAATGATGAAGAAATGAAGGAGATGGCAAAGGAGGAACTTGCCGAGGGTAAGAGACTTGAAGAGGAACTTTCTGAAAAGTTAAAGATTTTACTTTTGCCAAAAGATCCTAATGATGATAAGAATATAATGCTCGAAGTCAGAGCCGGAGCAGGCGGTGACGAGGCGGCACTTTTTGCAATGCAGCTTTATCGTATGTACACTCATTATGCCGAGTCTCAAAACTGGAAAGTTGAGATGATTGATGTAAATGAGAACGGTATAGGCGGATACAAGGAAGTTGTGGCAATGGTAAGCGGTAAGGGTGCTTATTCAAAGCTTAAGTACGAGTCGGGAGTTCACAGGGTACAAAGAGTACCTGAGACAGAGTCGGGCGGAAGAATACATACTTCCACAGCATCCGTTGCGGTAATGCCTGAGGCTGAGGAAGTTGATGTACAGATTGATATGAATGATGTCAGAATAGATGTTATGAGAGCCAGCGGAAACGGTGGACAGTGTGTCAATACTACAGACTCTGCGGTTCGTCTTACTCACTATCCTACAGGTATTGTTATTTACTCTCAAACAGAAAAGAGCCAGCTACAAAACAAGGAAAAGGCATTTGCACTTCTTAGATCAAAGCTTTATGAAATAGAGCTTGAAAAAAAGCAAAGTGCTGAGGCGGCAGACAGAAGAAGCCAGATCGGTACAGGTGACAGATCTGAAAAAATCAGAACTTACAACTTCCCACAGGGAAGAGTAACCGATCACAGAATAAATCTTACCTTATATAAACTTGATAAGATAATGAATGGCGACATTCAGGAGCTTATAGACGGCTGTATTGCGGCGGACCAGGCTGCAAAACTTGCCAAACTTAATGAACAATAGGAGGCTATCATGGAAATAAAGGATTTAGATTGGGGAAATATAGGTTTCAACTACAGAATTACTGATTACAGATATGTCAGCAATTTTAAAGACGGAAAATGGGATGACGGAGAGCTTTTGACAGACTCAAATGTTACGATAAATGAGTCGGCAGGTATTTTACAGTATTGCCAGGAAGTTTTTGAAGGTTTAAAGGCATACAGAACAAAGGACGGACATATAGTTACATTCAGACCTGATCTAAATGCAAAGAGAATGCATGATTCAGCTAAAAGACTTGAGATGCCGCCGTTTGATGAGGAGAGATTCCTTGAAGCGGTAGATAAGGTTGTACTTGCAAATGAAGCATGGGTGCCGCCTTTCGGTTCGGGAGCGACACTTTATATAAGACCTTGTATGTTTGCCTCATCACCTGTAATAGGAGTTAAGCCGGCTGCAGAGTATCAGTTCAGAATGTTTGTAACACCTGTAGGACCTTATTTTAAGGGCGGTGCAAAGCCTATCACAATTACCGTAAGTGAGTTTGACAGAGCCGCACCGAGAGGTACGGGACATATAAAGGCAGGACTTAATTATGCTATGAGTATACATCCTCTTATGGAAGCTCATAGAAACGGATTTGATGAGAATATGTATCTGGATGCGGCTACAAGAACATATGTCGAAGAGACAGGAGGCGCAAACTTTATCTTTATTACAAAAGATAATACGGTAGTTACACCGAAGTCAAATTCAATATTGCCTTCAATTACAAGAAGATCACTTCTTTATGTTGCAGAGCATTATCTTGGACTTAAGACAGAGGAAAGACCGGTTGCCTTTGATGAAATAAAGGAATTTAAAGAAGCGGGACTTTGCGGTACCGCAGCTGTTATTTCACCTGTAGGAAGAATCTACAGAGGAGAAGAAGTAATAAGCTTACCTGCCGGTATGGAAGGAATGGGTGAGATTACAAAGAAACTTTATGACACACTTACCGGAATACAGATGGGTGAAATTGAAGCACCACAGGGATGGATCAGAAAAATAAAATAATGAAAAAGTTTAAAGTAAATATTAACAACGAAGTATTTGAATACGAAGAGAATACAAGTTATTTTGATATTGTAACGGAGCATAAGAAAAAGGCACTTTTAGTCAAAGTAGATGGTAAATTGCAGGAGCTGCATAAGACTTTAAAATCTGATATAAAACTTGAATTTGTTACTTTAAGTGATGCTATAGGGCGTTCTACATATGAAAGAAGTGCCGTACTTATACTTTTAAAGTCTATTAAAGATATATATGGTGAGAATATAAAACCTATTGTGGAATTTTCTACCGGAAACGGACTGTTTATCAGAATGAACGGTGAAACGGATTTTGATATTGATAAAATAGACGGCAGGATGAGAGAAATTGTGGATGAAAATATCAGAATAGAGAAGATGAGTGTTCATACCGATACTGCGATAAAGATGTTTCATGATGCAGGTTTTTTTGAAAAGGAAAAACTTTTTAAGTTTAGAAGAGTGTCCAGAGTAAATATATATAAGCTTGAGGACTATATAGACTATAACTACGGATATATTGTGTATTCAACAGGATTTGTAAATAAATTCAGCCTGACAAAATATAAGGACGGACTTGTTCTAATTATACCTAAGAAGGATAACCCCGAAGTGGTGGAAGAGTTTGTACCTGAAGAAAAAATCTTTAATGAGCTTAATAATGCCAGTAAGAATGCTGAAGATATGGGAGTTGCCGATGTAGGTTCTCTAAATGAGATGATTGCAAACGGTATGACAAATGAAATGATTCTTATTTCTGAAGCATATATGGAAAAGAAGATTGGAGATATTGCGGATGATATCGTAAAAAGAGGCAATGTAAAACTTGTTATGATTGCAGGTCCGTCTTCATCAGGAAAGACTTCATTTTCACATAGACTCAGTATACAATTAAGATCTCACGGATTAAAACCTCACCCGCTTGAGGTGGACAATTACTTTAAGAATAGAGAAGATACACCGAGAGATGAACATGGTGAGCTTGACTTTGAATGTCTGGGTGCAATGGATATTGAAAAGTTTAATGAAGATATGTTGGCTCTTTTGAACGGGGAAGAAGTGGAGATTCCAAGCTTTAATTTCAAAATCGGACAGAGAGAATACAACGGAAACTTCTTAAAGCTTGGTAAGGATGATATTCTTGTTATAGAGGGTATACACTGTTTGAATGATGAACTTTCATACAGATTGCCTAAGGACAGCAGGTATAAAATATATATAAGTGCACTGACTCAATTAAATATAGACGAGCACAATCGTATACCTACTACAGACGGCAGATTACTCAGAAGAATGATAAGAGATGTCAGAAAGAGAGGGACTTCACCTACCAAGACAATTTCAATGTGGGATTCTGTAAGAAGAGGTGAAGAAAAGTATATATTCCCATATCAAAGCAGTGCGGATGCCACTTTCAATTCGGCTCTCAACTACGAGATTGCAGTTATAAAGCAATATGTTGAGCCGGTACTGTTCAGTGTACAAAAGGACAGCAAGGAATATCCCGAGGCAAAGAGACTTTTAAAGTTCCTTGACTATTTCCTGGGTATACCGAGTGATAATGTGCCTTCAAATTCTATTTTAAGAGAATTTATAGGTGGAAGCACATTTAATGTATAAACTCTAATAATCTCCCGACATATCTTTAAAGTTATGTCGGGATTTTTTATTGATAAAGTTGACGGCTTAATAACTTTTAAGTATAATTGATTTAAGGAGGGGGGAACTTGTACAATATATATTTTTATAAAGATAAAGATGGGAAAGAATTATGAATAGTGCGATTGGGCAGAATGCTTTAGAATTTATAGATTCGCTTTTAACACCTGAAGAAATATTGGAAAGTGACTTAAGAGTTGCTCTGATAGGAGAACTTATTAAAGCGAGACAAGAAAGAGGATTGAGTCAAAAGAAATTAGAAGAATTAAGTGGTGTAAAACAGCCTGTAATAGCAAGGATGGAAAAAGGACAAACAAGTCCACAACTTGATACGATATTAAAAGTCTTGGCACCATTGGGAAAAACACTTGCGATTGTACCATTAAACAGCAAATAATAGTTGTGAAAAAGTCTTATTATATGGATATCTATAATTGAGTGCAGACTTTTGATAGAAATATGTATCTAATGGAGCATAGAAATCCATTTTAAATCAATAACGTCATTAAGAGATGCTTAATGTGCAAGATGTCAAAAGGGTAAAATATCATGTTTAGAGTATCGATACCTATTTCAACCATATCAGAAAATTTAAAAATGAACTTATTAAAGAGATAGAGCAGACAGAACAATAAATGATACAGAAGAGAGAAGGTTAAGAACGAGGAACAAAAAATAATAGTAATATTTTTAAATTGATGGTACAATGCCAAATAGTTAGTAGATACTAACTAAATTGGAAGTTGTATTAAAGAACTAAGGAAAGAGCTTGTTTTTGTAATAAGCGTGCTGGGAGAAAGTAAAATATGAAGGAGTTTTTGAAACAGGAGATATTATGGGCGCTATTTATTCTAGTAGTGCAAATAATAGCCGGCTTTTTGGTTACGCATTTTATACTCCATACTACGTGGGACTTGAAAAGCACTATATCTGGTTATTCGTTTATAGTATTTTGGGGACTTTATTTAATCATTAAAATATGTATTGCAATTTTCAAGAGAGTTAAATCTCAAAAAGATAGAAATGTTTAATTTCAAAAGGGGATGTCCGGAAGTAAAATCACTTATTTCCGGACATCCCCTTATTCTTATTTAAATTTTGATACAAAGTTTTGAATTTTAAGTGTCGGTGACAGACTCTTACCTATTGAAACATCATGGTTATATGAGTTTATAATAGCGGCAAGATACTTTGTCATATCTGCTTCAAGATACCATGGCTTTGTAAGAAGTTCAGGGTTTCTGTAATGTACATTCGTTGTACAAACATAATCTATAAGTCCAAGATTATGGAATTCATCAAACTTATCAAGACCGTTTGTGAAAAGTCCGAATGTAGCACAGATAATTATTCTCTTTGCATTTCTCTTTTTAAGCTCTTTTGCAGTATCAAGCATACTTTCACCTGAAGAAATCATATCATCCATGATAATGACATCCTTGCCGTCCACACTGCTTCCAAGGAATTCGTGAGCAACTATAGGATTTCTGCCGTCAATTACCTTTGAATAATCACGTCTCTTATAGAACATACCCATATCCACACCAAGGTTGTTTGCAAGATAAACCGCTCTGTTCATAGCTCCTTCATCAGGGCTTATGATCATCATATCATCTTTGCTTACCTTCAAATCCGGTACATTTTCAAATAATGCCTTTACAAACTGATATGTAGGCATGAAATTGTCAAATCCTGTAAGAGGAATGGAGTTTTGTACTCTCGGGTCATGTGCATCAAAAGTGATAATATTGCTTACACCCATATCCGCAAGTTCCGCAAGTGCCAGAGCACAATCAAGAGATTCTCTCTTGGTCTTTTTATGCTGTCTGCTCTCGTATAAGAAAGGCATGATAACATTTACTCTTTTTGCATTGGCAATACTTGCGCTGATAATTCTCTTAAGATCCTGATAGTGATCGTCAGGTGACATATAGTTTGTAAAACCGTTCAGCTTATAGCTGAGAGAGTGGTTTAACACATCCACCATTACAAATATATCTGTACCACGAACTGATTCTTTTATTATTCCCTTGGCTTCACCTGAACCGAATCTGGGGCAGGCAATATCCAGAAGATAATTATCACAGTCATAGCCTCTGTAATGCAAGTCCATCTTACTGTTCATAAGTTCAGTAGTATCATTTCTTCTAAACTCAACAATATAGTCATTGACTTTCTTTGCAAAATCATAGCAACTTTCAAGAGCGGCAATCTTTAGAGGCGCTATAGGCAATTGATCTCTAAAAACAAAATCGTTTGGCATTTCTTTCTCCTAGGTACTTAAGATTTGTAAAAACTACAAATATTATTATTCATTTACGAAGATACTATACACTATTAAAAATGTGAAGTCAACAATATAACTTTCAATCTCTTGACTATAAAAATTTGATTTCAAAATAAAAATTGTTTAAAAACTAACAATATTATGTATTGAAAGATTGAGTTCATCAGCATAGTGCATTTCAATATATGAAACGGTCTTATTGACTACTTCGGTATATTGATGAAGAGAATGATTTCTTGCTAAAAGACAGTATTTTTTAATGAATTTTCTTGTTATAATTCATCTATAAAATAATGATACTATAATATTGTGCTATTTTAAAGATATCGGTTCACTGTTTTAATTTGCAAAATTAAGAAAAATGCGAAAAAAGCCAATGCATAACAGAGCGGATATTATTGAATATATTCCAGGAGGGAAATATATGAGAGTCATAGATGATTTAAATAAGGACTGGCTTTTCAAAAAGAATATTGAAGTCACCGACAAACTTATAATAGATGAGAGCTTTGATATGATAAATGTTCCCCACAGCTATAACGGCTTTGACGGTCAGGATGGTGGAAATGACTACTATAAAGGTAAAGCAGTATATGTAAAGAAGCTTATCAGACCGCTTGTACACCCGGAGAGTGATTTTATCTTAAATTTTGAAGGAGTAAATTCTGTAGCAAGAATATATATTGACGGCGAGTTTGTACAGGAGCATAGAGGCGGATATTCAAGATTCAGAGTTAATATAACAAGATTCTTTGAGAAAAAAGATGTTATTATGTTGGCTGTAGAAGTGGATAATGCCAATCATTCCGATGTATATCCTCAGATGGCTGATTTTACATTCTATGGTGGTATATACAGAAATGTAAGTCTTATATCGGTGCCTAAGACAAGATTTGATATAGAGTATTATTCTGGCAGTGGTGTTGCTGTTACTTCAAAGATTGAAGGAGAAGATGCAATAATTGACATTACCGCATATGTAAAAGATCCAAATGAATCAGATATGGTAATGGTTGAGATAAAAGATGGTGACAGTTATGAGGATGTAGGTTTTGTTGTTGCACCTGCAAAGAAGATAACAAAGCTGAGCCTGAAAATAGATGATGCCCATCTTTGGAACGGTGTAAAAGATCCATTCTTATATAAATTGAGTGTAAAGCTTGTAAGACATAATGAAGTACTTGACAATGTAGAGGTAAATCATGGTATCAGAGAATATTATGTAGACCCGGACAAGGGATTTTTCTTAAATGGAAAGAGCCTACCTCTTAGAGGTGTGAGCAGACATCAGGACAGGCTTGGAAAGGGTAATGCACTTGCAGAGCTTGACCATTTTGACGATTATGACTTGATAATGGACGTAGGTGCCAACAGTGTAAGGCTGGCACATTATCAGCAGGATGATTATTTCTATGAGCTTTGTGACAGATATGGACTTGTAGTATGGGCTGAGATTCCTTTTATATCGAGAATGAATAAGAATCCAAAAGCACATGAGAATGCTATGGAGCAGATGAAAGAGCTTATTTATCAAAATTATAACCATAGCAGTATACTCTTCTGGGGAATTTCAAATGAGATAACCATTGCGGGAGATATTCCGGGACTTACAGATAATTTAAGAGAGCTTGATGAACTTGTAAAGAGTATTGATAAAACGAGACTTACAACAATGGCTCAGGTGTCAATGCTTCCTATGGATTCAGATCACAATCAGATCACAGATATACTGGCATACAATCTATACTTTGGATGGTATGGCGGAAAGTATACAGATAATGAAGTATGGTTTGATAAGTTTAGAGCTATGCATCCAAACAGAGCGGTAGGGCTTTCAGAGTATGGTTGTGAGGGTATTATAAGTTGGCATTCAAATACACCTGAATGTAAGGATTATACAGAGGAGTATCAGGCACAGTATCATGAGCATATGGCAAAGCTTCTTTCTGAAAGACCTGAGATATGGGGCTCATATGTTTGGAATATGTTTGACTTTGGCTGTGATATGAGAGATGAAGGCGGTGTTAAGGGCAGAAACAATAAAGGTCTTGTAACCATAGACAGAAAAATAAAGAAAGACGCTTTCTATGTATATAAGGCATATTGGTCAGATGAGAAATTTGTTCACATCGCAAGTAAGAGATTTGCCATCAGAAGTGATGAAAAGATAAATATAAAGATCTATTCAAATATGGAAAAGGTAAAGTTGTTTGTAAACGGCAATGACCTTGGCGAAAAGAAAGGCGGAAAGATTTTTGTATTTGAGAATGTAAGCCTTGATATGGGGGCAAATTATATAAAAGCGGTAGGCGTAAGTGATGATGAAGAAATATCTGACAGAACCACATTTGTCAGAGAAGAGAAGCCTTTTGCGGGATATGTAAGACCTGCTGATGAAGAGGAAGCAGAAGGAGTTAAGAACCGGTTTGAGGATATGTACAAGGAGAGTCTTGAAGCAGAAAAGCTTGAATTTAACCCTGAATTCTTCAGCATAAAGGATACAGTGGAAGATGTAGTCAGAAATGATGAAGCAGGAGATATATTAGTATCTATTGTAAATCAGTTTGGAACAATGAAGGTTAAAAAGAGTATGCTTGGAATAATGGGTGGCATGCTTGTAGAAGAAATGTCTTCATTTTTCAGCCCTGATAAGGCGGATCCTGAAAAGATACTTGCACTTATAAATAAGAAGTTACAGGAAATTAAGAAATAAGATATTAAGTAAAATTATGATTATTTAAAAGCCTCAAACCGGGGCTTTTTTTATTTGCATTATATTCGAATGAAGTGTTGGTTTTATAGCTGTAGATTACTAAGCTTATTAAGGACGTATAAGTGAATATTATAATATTTTTATAGAAGCAAAAAATATTGACACGTTTCAATTTAAACGTTATAATAAAATTACTAAAAAGAGAACCTTGATTTTATAGGAGGAAAATTATGAGAAAAGTGTTGGCAGCTGCATTATCGGTAGCAATGGGAATGTCACTGGCAGCTTGTGGTGGTGGATCATCTAAGCCTGCAGAGGAGACTACAAAGTCTGCAGAATCCGTTGCAGATAATGCAAAGAGTGGTGATGCAAATCTAAGTGCAGACATTGAGTATTGGTCAAGTTGGAGTGAAACTGAAGCTCAGGCAGATGCATTAAGGGAAGCAGCAGATGAATTTATGAAGGCTAATCCGGGTGTCAAAATTAATTTTACATTTAACGGTCGTGATAACAGAAACCTGGTTGGCTCAGCAGTATCAGCAGGAACAAAGGTTACAATGATGGATGCTAATGCTGATAATATTAAATCAATGTGGTCTGAAATTACAATGGATCTCACACCTTATTTTGAAGAGTCATATAAATCAACAGGTAGAGAGAAATATGTTGATAAAATTATGCCAAGTATGTCAGGCCTGTCCGCAAAGCTATTTGATGGAAAGTATTCATATTTCCCCTATGCACCGCAGGGATTTATGATTTTTTGCAATAAAAACATATTTGATGATTGCGGAATAACAAAGTATCCGGAAACTTGGGCAGAATTTATGGATGCCTGTGAAAAAATTAAAGCAAAAGGATATACTCCGGTTACTACAGACAGCAATTATGCTACCAGTTGGGTTGGATATTATATGAGCCGCTTAATGGGTAATGATGAGGTCGCAAAATTGAGCAATGATTCGTCAGCGTGGAGTAATCCGAAGGTATTAGAGGCGGCTAAGGCTATTGAGGATATGGCAAAGAAGGGATACTTTGATCCGGTTATAGAAACCAATACATATCCGAATGCACAGCAAAGTATGGTTATAAATGAAAAAATAGCAATGTACATCAATGGAACATGGCTTCCTAACGAAGTAAAAGAGTCAACACCGGATGATTTCAAATGGGGTTCTTTTGCATTCCCAACTGTAGAAGGTGGGGTTGATGATCAGACATCAGGATGCTACAGCAGCTATGGAATAGCAATTAATAAGGATGCAACAGAGGAAGAAGCTAAGGCGGCAGCAGCTTTTGGAGTTTATGTAACTACAGCGTTTGACCAGAAGTTTTCTGATATGGCAAATGCTATTCCTGTTGGTGTTGACGGTGTATGGCCGGATAGTTTAAAAGATGCACAACAGGTTATGTCAAAGTATACAAACAGATATCCGTCACAGACAGCGCTTATCTTAAATAGTAACAGTAAGCAGATTATTGCAGATGCTTGTTTAAAGCTGATGGGTGGAAGTATCACCGCAGAAGAATTTGTTGAAATGGCATCTAAGTTCTAGTATATATCAGTGATAAAATCATTGCTAAAATGTAAAGGCATCTTGCCTTTACATTTTTTCATAAGGAGGATTTTATGAAACAGACGAAAAGATCAATTATTACGTTTATGTTACCGGCTGTAGTACTTATGGTAGTTATATTTTTATATCCGACATTAAGAACTATTGCCATGAGTTTGTTTAAGGTAAAGACTGTAACTACTCCGCTAATGGACTGGAAATTTGTCGGTTTTGGAAATTTTTTTAAGTTATTTAAAACACCTTTATTTGTTAGATCCATGGTAAATATTCTAAAAATATGGATTTACAACGGTATTGCTACAATGGTTTTATCTATGTTGTTTGCACTGGCTTTCACAAAGGATATTCGATTCAAAAAGTTTTTTAGAACTATAGTTTACCTTCCAAATGTAATTGCAGCTATTGCAGTAGGTTATATGTGGTTACTTTACGTATACAATAGCAGATTTGGATTACTTACAACTATGTTTGCAAAACTTGGCTTAAAATATTTAGCAGATTATCAATGGCTAAATTCCGATCATATGTTTTTCTCAATGTGTATTGCAAATGTATTCGGTAATGTAGGATACTTTATGATGATGTTCATAGCAGGAATTGAAAAGATACCGCAAGATTACTTTGAAGCGGCATCATTAGAGGGAATTACAGGATTTCAACGCTTTAGACATATTATTTTCCCTTTGACAAAAGGTGTTTTGAGGACTGCAATAGTGTTATGGACAACAAGAACTATGGGATTCTTTGCCTTATCACAAGTTTTCTCAGGTGTAAATACATATACACCTATGCTATTTACATATCAGACTTTATTTGGAACGGAAGTAGCCTCAGAGTCGGTAAATGCAGGAATGGCTGCCGCTGCGGCAGTGCTTATGACAGTTATTGTAGTTATTGTGTCAATGATTCTAAATCATGCAATTAAAGATGATAACTATGAGATGTAGGAGGTGAAGTGATGAAGAATAATAAAAGAAAGTCCGATTTCAGATGGAGAAAAGAAATTACTTTATTACCTAGTTACATTATTGGAATTATTTGGGCCTTTTTTACAATATTTATGATTGGCTGGATTATTGCAGCTTCACTGTCATCAACAAAAGAGGTATTTACGGGTAATGTATTATCTACAGGATTACATTTTGAAAATTATACTAAAGCTTTCTTTAGAAATAAGGCATTGATGAATCTTTTAAATTCAGTGATTTATACAGTACCGTCATGTGTTCTTACTATTATAGTGAGTGCACCTGCAGCATATTGCCTTACCAGATTTAAGTTTAAATTTAACGGTTTGATTAAAAAGAGTATTATTACAGCTCTTGGAATTCCCGGTATTATGATTGTTATGCCGCTGTTTTCAATTGTCAGTACATTAAAATTGAGTGGAACACACTTGACTTTGATCTTTATATATACGGCAACTTCAGTACCATACACAACATTTTTTCTAATGGCATTTTTTCAAGGAATATCTGATGTGTATGAAGAGGCTGCGGCAATAGACGGATGTGGTCCGATACAATGCTTTTGGAGAATTATGTTTCCATTGGCACAACCTGCTATTATGACAGTAACAATTTTTAACTTTATAAGCAGATGGAATGAATATTTTATGGCGTTGATTTTTGCCAATAAATCTGAACTTCGCCCTGTAGGTGTAGGTCTTTATCAGACTGTGCAATCAATGATGCAATCAGGTGATTGGGCCGGAATGTTTGCATCTGTAGTAATTGTATTTATGCCAACTGTAATTATATACCTATTCCTTTCCGATAAAATTGTGGCAGGGGTGACATCAGGTGGTGTTAAGGGTTAATTTAATAATAATTGAGGTGACAAAATGCATTATAGTAATGTGAAATTTGGGATTTTTACTGATTTACATCTTGATATTATGCATGATGGAAGAATACGACTGGATACATTCATAGAACAAATGAAGAAAGAAGATGTTGACTTTATCATTCAACTGGGAGATTTTTGTTACCCGGAGGATACAAGTAAATGCCTATGTTCAGAAAAGAATATGCCTATAAATCTTAAAAATGCGATGAGAGTACCGGCTGATGTACCGAAAATTGAACTGTTGGAGAAATTTAATAAATTTTTGAAACCACATTATCATGTACTTGGAAATCATGAGTTCGATTTTTGCTCAAAGGAACAGGCGATGAAGCTCTATGGAATGGATAAGAGATATTACTCTTTCATATGTAAAGGTTGGAAATTCTTAGTGCTTGACGGTAATAATTTTAAAACGAAGACCGGAGAAATTAAAGATTATTATTATGGGGATTATTTTGATTCTGAAGATTTACCATATATTGATTCGAAACAAATGGAATGGATTGAAAAAGAACTGTTGGAATCTGATATGCCTATAATAATATTTTCACATCAACCTCTAAATGAAGGACCAAGAGGTATAAAAAATGCTGACGAACTTTCAAATTTATTCATAAAGGCCAATAGAAGCGGTAAAAAGGTTAGACTTTGTATAAACGGACATACACATGTAGATAGATTGGAATGTGATAAAGGAGTGTATTACTATACTCTAAACAGTATGTCAAATCATTGGATCGGGACAAAGTTTGCAAAACATAGATTTTCAGATGAAATAGAAGAGGCTTTTCCAAATCTTCAATATACATTTCCATATAAGAGTTCGTTGTATGCAATAGTAGAATTAAATAGCAAAGGGGCTTATATTAAAGGAAAATCGGGAGAGTTTATAAAGCCAAGTCCGTTGGATATGGGGTGTGATGAGGATTTGAGTGCATCTGTACAAGATAGAGAAATCTTATGGTGATTTATATAAAAATTTTAGTATAGGAAAATAAGGAGATAAAATGGAATTAAAATTCACCGGAATAGGAGCGGCATATTATCCTGTACTGGGAAGTAATTGTGCATTTTTTGAGCATGATAACTGTCTATACTTAATAGACTGTGGAGAGAGTACTTTTAGAGCTATGTTTTCACGTAATGAAATATATGATTATGATAATATAGTTGTACTGCTTACACACCTTCATGCTGATCATATCGGTAGTCTGGGATCTTTTCTTTCTTTTTGTAAAAATGTACTTGATAAAAAAGTATTATTGGCAGCTGAGGAAAATACCATTGTGAATATATTGGCTCAA
Source organism: Lachnoanaerobaculum sp. OBRC5-5 (assembly GCF_000296385.1). Lineage (GTDB taxonomy): Bacteria > Bacillota > Clostridia > Lachnospirales > Lachnospiraceae > Lachnoanaerobaculum. The sequence continues at coordinate 968,792 of NZ_JH815185.1, read as the reverse complement.
AGTGGAGTTCACACTGATAAATATAATTTCACAACAGACTTCAAAGAATGCGAAGCGATCGGATTATCTATTTATGTGAAGAGAGAAATCCATGCTACAGATATGTTATGTTGCGGATTTATTTTTGAATGTAATGGAGAAAAGATATACTACAGTGGTGATACAAGCAATGTTCCGTCTGATATTTTAAATGCCTTTCTATCAGGAGAAATAAAGACTATGTATCAAGAATGTACATTCCTAGATACAGACAGTACATCACATTTTTCTCTTAAGAAATTATGTGAGATTATTCCGTATGAAGAAAGACAACGTGTTTATTGCATGCATTTAGGAGATGATATTGAAGATGATATTGTTAAAGCAGGATTTCGTGTTCCGAAGATAGTATAAATTGGAATGCCGGAGGTAAGTTAGAATGAAAAATACACTTCATTTATACAATAATGATAATGTACAGATTGTGGCTCATCGTGGAGCGGCAGGTTCCAATATTCCTTGTAATACAATACCTGCATTTGATATCGCTCTAAAAGGCGGTGCATCAATTTTAGAGATGGATCTTTTTAAAAGTACTGATGGTAAAATATTTATTTTTCATACAGGTAAAGAACCGTATCAACTTAATAAAAACATTGATCTTACAAAACTGGACAGTGAAGAAATAAAAAAACTTCGCCTTATCAATGTTGATTTTTATCCTACACAATGGGGAATAAATTCTTTTGACGATATATTAGAGCATTTTAAGGGACGTTGTATTTTAAATCTTGATCGCATTGGGGACTGTATCCCCGATGTCATAAAAGTAGTTGAAAGACATAACATGAAAGATCAGGTTTTACTTAAACATGCCCCGATTCCAAGTGTTTTAAAGATAATTGAAGATGTGGCACCTGATTATATGTTTATGCCGATATATATGGAAGAAGATAATGCTTCTGAGATAATTGAAAAAATGAATATAAATTATATCGGTGCTGAACTTGTGTTTAAAACAGAAGAGTCCCCTGTGATACAACCTGAATATATAGAGAGTATGAAGAAGAGGGGCAAGACTTTATGGGGGAATGCAGTATTATACAATTATAAAATACCTCTTTCAGCCGGGCATACGGATGATGTCTCAATGATTGATGATCCGGATAAAGGATGGGGGTGGTTAGTTGACCATGGCTTTGATATAATTCAAACTGATTGGACATATCAATGCTGTAAGTATTTAAAGGATAGAGGAATAAACCATTAATACTTACAAATCAGATTGGAGTATAGAAAATGGCAACTATAAAAGATATAGCCAAGGTGGCAAAAGTATCGCAGGCAACCGTTTCAAATGTTTTAAACGGGAAAGATAATGTAAGCAGTGATAAAATACGTAGAGTAATGAAAGCAGTTGAGGATATGGGCTATGTTATAAATGAAAAGGCTCAAAACCTCAGAAAGGGTACTGCAAAGATTTTAGCAGTTGTAGTTCCAAATTTATATGATAAAACATACATAGATTTTTTTTCCAGTTTTAAAGATTATGCGGAAAGAAAAGAATATACAGTAGATTTATACATTACAAATGACGATGATGATTATGAGAGGAAGCAGATTCAGAAAATTAAATCCAGAATGACGGAGGGAGTAGCTGTTTTTACATCCATATCAGATGGAAGTGAGGCTTACTATGAAGCAGGATTTTCAAATAAAGATGTTATTTTTATATCTAATAAACAGCCATACAGTTGTAAGTTTATCGGGTATGATGATATAGAGGCCGGAAAAGAAATTGCAAAAAAAATATTGCAAGGTAATTATGAAAAAGTTGCTCTTTTAACAGGACCTCTTACATATTCAGGGAAAATGGACTTTCGTAATTCATTTTTAGAAAGTATTGGAAAATCAGATAAAATATCAGAAGTATATGAGAGAGTTACTACTGAGCAGTGCAAATATCAGAATGTAGTGAGAGTTTTTACTCATATGCAACCTGATGCAGTCATTACTGACAGTATATCATTGGCTCAAACGGTAAAAAGTGTATATCAAAACTTCTATAGAAATAAGCCGGTAGATATTTTTTCACTTTCTCCTGTATATACTATTCCTGAAAGAGATATTATTAGGTATGAAATAGACTATAGAAAAATGGGTATAGATGCCGCTTCATATCTAATAAACCGTAACTGGGAAAATAGAAATGAACTGATTATAGAATCAAAAGGATTTTCAGATTGGCCAAAAATAAATTCAAAAAATGAAGAAAATGTATTGAATATTTTATCTATTGCAAGCCCTACTACACGAGCACTTAAGACAGTGGTAAATTTATATGAATTTAATACCGGAATAAAGATAAGAATAACAGAATCAGACTATGAAAGTATGTATAAACTGGTAAAAAACCGGGGGGCGGAACTGTCATATGATATAGTTCGTATGGATAAGGATTGGTTTCCGGTTTTAGCTAAATCGGTATTTGAGCCACTTACAAATATAGAATCCAATATCGGTAATAGCTTAGACGGTTTTTTGCCTAATGCATTAAAAAATTATTCTTATCTTGATGGTGATATTTATGCATTACCGGGAACACCAAGTATTCAATTACTGTTTTATAGAAAGGATTTGTTTGAAGATACAAGATTAAAAAGATTATATTATGAGATGTACAAGAAATCATTAGAGGTTCCAAAGACCTTTGAAGAGTATAATCGTATTGCGTATTTTTTTACAAATGAATTTAACAATGAATCTCCGATTAAGTATGGTTGCAGCTTTACATCAGGAGAACACGGAACTGTCGGTGTTGAATTTTTGATGCGATATTTTAGTCATTCAAAAAGATTATTTGATGAAAATGGAAATATTCTTTTAAATACTGAGGCAGCAAGAGATGCATTAAGAGAAACTAAAGACTCTTGGAATTGTTCCTCAAAAATAGAGCACAATTGGTGGACAGATTCAGCTCAGGAGTTTGCGGAAGGTGATACGGCAATGGGTATTTATATGATAAACCATGTTAGTGGATTTGTCGGACCCGACTCAAAGATTAGAGGGAAAATAGGGTGGTCTATTGTACCCGGAGATAATCCTATGCTTGGTGGTAGTGTTCTTGGTATTTCTAAATATTCAAAAAATAAGGATATTGCTTTAGACTTTTTGAAATGGATTAGTCGAGATGATATAGGTACAGCTACTGTATTACTTGGCGGTATGTCTGCAAAAAAAACGGCATATGATGATGCTGAAGTAAATGATGCTTATCCATGGCTTGATTATGCAAAAAAATGTTTTAAAAATGCTCAGACCAACTACTATCCTATAGTAGATGGAGATAATATTGGATTAAAAGAGTTGCAGAATTTACTAGGTGTGGCAATAAAAAAAGGTATAATGGAGCATTTAGATATTGATGAAATACTTGAAACTGCTATGACCGATTATGAAAATTTGAAAAAGAAAAAACTTTAATATGCAGAGGGAGGCTTTAAATGTCTGATTTTCCTTATAAATCAAGTAAATATAGATATACATCAATAAGATTTATTAAAAGTAAAAAAGGTATATTTGGAATACCGAAGATTAATATAAGTGCAGATTTTGAATGTGAGATTACAAAAGAAAACGGTTTATATTATGAAACAGATGGAGAAATTGTAATTTATATAAAGCATTTTATCTTAAAGGATGCTTGCTTGATTTCTATAGACGTAGAAGACAGTGAAGAATATGAAATAAAGTATATATTATGTGAAGGCAAATATATAGCATTTGATCACAGTAATAACAAATATATATTTCAAATTGAAATTAGTGGACTTCTTGGTCCGACAAGAACATTATATGCACATAGTATTTTAAGAGAAGACGGCATTACTCTTAGAGTCGAAGAGAACGATATTGGAAGGTGTGCGGGAAAATATGATAAAGATACATATCCGCAAACTCAAATCGATGCTTCGGTTCACTATACATTTGCGGCAAGAGAAGTCTTAAGGCATATGGGTATAGGAAAATATTTGCATGACAATCATCTAGGATATATATTGCTTCTTGGATTTGAAACTTGTAATGAGTTACACCCTGATTATCCACCGCATTGGCATTTGATATTCAGATGGCCATATTTTTGTGGCTCACAGGCACCTCATATATACATTGATAAAGAAGGAAAGATGGAGTCAAATGTAACTTATATTGACGGAATAAGTGGAGTATGCAGAAAGTATCAGACTTTAGAATGGTGCAAGATGGTTGATATGTACGGTGCGGATGTAATTGCTTTTAGACTGGTAGAAGATGGAGGTATGGAGCTTACTTCTCCCGGTGGAAATACCTATAAAATTGCCCCTTATAGTAGGGAAGACGGTGTAAAAGTATATTGTGATGAAAGGTATATTGGTAATATTACTGTAAAAAATGACACTGGTAACGGACAGATTAAGTTATTATGGAATAACAGCGATTGTATTCAAGATTCTTATAAAGAGATTATCGAATATGATCAATATACGGGAAACATCAAAAAAGTTGAATGTGTCGATAGTATATAAATATAAGGAGATGCTAAATGGAAAAATATGTAATAAATGATAGTATTTTTTTATTTCAGCTTATATGTGCCGGACTTTGTGGTACAGCTTTAGGTGTGGAACGACAGAGTAGAATGAAGTCTGCCGGAGTAAGAACACATTTCATAGTATCCGTAGCATCTGCACTTATGATGATTGTATCAAAATACGGTTTTTTAGACGTTATATCTATTGAAGGTGTAAGTGTAGATATATCCAGAGTTGCAGCAGGAATTATATCAGGCATAGGCATACTTGGAGGAGGATTGATTTTTATCAGTAAACAAGGTCTTGTTCGAGGTATGACAACAGCTGCCGGAATATGGATGACAGTAGGCATTGGTATGGCTATAGGTGCAAGAATGTATGTACTGGGTTTTGAAGGTACAATTCTTATACTTCTTATGCAGTGCTTATTCCATAGAAAACTCGAAATACTAAAAGATCCGTTAAGAGCAAAGGTAATGTTTTCAATTGGAGACAGAAAAGAAGATGTAGAAACAGTAGTTCATAAGCTTGAGGATATTGGTATGGAAGTAAGTATGATAAAGGTTGAAAGAAAGGGAGAAAAAAATTTTCAAATGAAATGTGAAACTGTGCTTCCAAGAAATATGGAAAGAGGAGATTTTACAGAAAAAATTGTGGGAATAGAAAATTTGTTGTCATATGAGGTTTAGAAACAAAAATCTTTAATGATGTAATAGATGTTATAGGATTACAGAAAATGAAAAAATAAGATAGATTACAGAAAATGAAAAAATAAGATGTTGAAATCTAAAATTTAATATGTTAGACTGAAAGAGGCAAATGAAGTTAAGATATGTAGTCGGATAGTGCTACAATAAGAAAGCCACGAGCTCGTATCTCGTGGCTTTTTCCGTTATAGTAGTAGATGTCATTTGCTATTTACGAATGAATGGAGTAAGATGAATTTTCATATAATAAAAAGCATTGCCAAAGGGTCTATAGCCGAGGAGCTTGAAATAGAGCCGGGAGATAAGCTTATATCTATCGACGGCAATGAAATAAAAGATGTATTAGATTACAGATATTATATAAATGCTGAAGAATTTACCATGGTGATTGAAAAGGCAAACGGTGAAGAGTGGGAGCTGGATATTGAAAATGATTATGAAGATATAGGACTTGAGTTTGAAGAGGGACTTATGAGCGATTATAAATCCTGTACAAACAACTGTATATTCTGCTTTATAGACCAGATGCCGCAGGGAATGAGAGAGACACTTTATTTTAAAGATGATGATTCCAGACTTTCCTTTTTGCAGGGTAATTATGTAACACTCACAAATATGAAGGATGCGGATATAGACAGAATAATAAGATTTAATCTGGCCCCTATAAATATATCTGTACATACTACAAATCCTGAACTTAGAAAAAAGATGCTTCACAATCGCTTTGCCGGAGAATCACTTAGATATATAGATAAACTTTATGAGAAAAATGTGCCTATGAACGGACAGGTGGTTATGTGTCCGGGGTATAATGACGGCGAAGAGTTAAAGCGCACATTAAACGATTTATTAAAATATGCTCCTACAATGGAGAGTGTATCTGTAGTACCGGTAGGTATTACAAAGTTTAGAGAAGATTTGCCAAGACTGTCACTTGTTGATAAAGCAAAAGCAATTGAGACTATAGAGATAATAGAGGATATTCAAAGAAAGGCTATGGAAAAGTGCAATATACATTTTGCACAGGCAAGTGATGAGTTTTATCTGATTGCTGAAAGAGAAATGCCGAAAGAAGATACCTACGACGGATATATACAGCTTGAAAACGGTGTAGGAATGCTAAGACTTCTAAGTGAGGAAGTACAAGATGCAATAGAAACCTTGCAAATCGATAAAGAGGATATGCAAAAAGAAGAAGTTATAAGTATTGCAACAGCAATTTTGCCTGCGCATTCCATGAAAGAGCTTGCAAAAAAGGTTGAAAAAAGGTTCCCTGCAAAGAAGATAAATTTCTATACAATAAGAAATGATTTCTTTGGAGAGAGGATTACCGTTGCAGGGCTTTTGACAGGAGTTGATATAATAAATCAGCTAAAGGGCAAGGAACTTGGTGACAGATTATTATTGTCGGTAAATATGTTTAGAAGTGGAGAAGAGGTATTGCTGGATGATTTAACCAGAACCGATATCGAAAGAGAGTTGAATGTCAAAACAGTTATTGTAGGTCAGTCAGGATATGATCTGGTAAATGCCATAGTTTCTGATAATTATATAGAAGAAAATGCCTATAAGGCATATGAAAAAGGAGTTAATAATGAGTAAACCCGTAGTCGCCATCATAGGCAGGCCGAATGTAGGAAAGTCTACATTGTTTAACGCCATAGCAGGGGAGCCGATTTCCATAGTTAAGGATACCCCGGGAGTAACAAGAGATAGAATATATGCCGATTGTACTTGGCTAAATATGAATTTTACACTTATAGATACAGGTGGAATAGAGCCGGACAGCAGTGATATTATACTTTCACAAATGAGAGAACAGGCTGAGATAGCTATTGAGACAGCAGATGTAATTGTATTTATTACAGATGTACGCCAAGGACTGGTGGATTCCGACTCTAAGGTTTGTGATATGCTGAGAAAGTCAAGAAAGCCTGTTGTACTTGCTGTAAACAAGGTTGACTCAATGGCTAAATTCGGAAATGATGTATATGAGTTTTATAATCTTGGAATAGGAGATCCAATACCGGTATCGGCGGCATCAAGGCTTGGTATAGGTGACTTGCTTGAGGCTGTAGCTTTACATTTTAAGAATAAGGACACCGAAGATGAGGAGGATGATGACAGACCTAGAATTGCCATAGTAGGAAAGCCGAATGTAGGTAAATCATCTATTATCAACAGACTTACAGGTCAAAACAGAGTAATTGTATCGGATATTGCAGGAACTACCAGAGATGCTATAGATACTGTGGTTGTAAACAATAAGCAGGAATATGTTTTTATAGATACCGCAGGTCTTAGAAGAAAATCAAAGGTAAAAGAGGATATTGAAAGATATTCTATAATAAGAACTGTAACTGCTGTAGACAGAGCTGATGTGGTAATACTTGTTATTGATGCAAATGAGGGTGTTACAGAGCAGGATGCAAAGATAGCAGGTATTGCTCATGACAAGGGTAAGGGTATTATCGTTGCTGTAAATAAATGGGATCTTATTGAAAAGGATAATAAAACTATTTATGAGTACACCGATAATATAAAGAGAATACTTTCATTTATGCCATATGCGGAGTTTGTATTTATATCGGCGCTAAGCGGTCAGAGACTTCAAAAGCTCTTTGAGATGATAGATATTGTTAGAGAGAATCAGACACTCAGAATACAGACAGGTGTTTTAAATGAGATTATCTCGGAAGCTACAGTAATGCAGCAGCCGCCGTCAGATAAGGGCAAGAGATTAAAGATATTCTATACCACACAGGTAGCGGTAAAGCCGCCTACATTTGTTATTTTTGTAAACATAAAACAACTTATGCATTTCTCCTATCAAAGATATTTGGAGAACAAGATTAGAGAGGCCTTTGGATTTAAGGGTACATCTATAAGATTTATTATCAGAGAAAGAGGAGAGGACGCCAAATAATGCTTAGAATTCTTCTGCTAATAATAGGTTATTTTATCGGAAATATTGAGACAGGATATATATTCGGAAAGCTCAATAAGATGGACATAAGAAATTACGGTTCAGGAAATGCCGGTGCTACAAATACTCTTAGAGTACTTGGCCCAAAGGCCGGACTTATAGTATTTTTAGGAGATTTTTGTAAATCTTTGATTCCATGTTTGGTTGTAAGATTTATTTTTAGAGATAATGTAAGTTTAAGCTATGTGTATATGCTCTATATCGGACTTGGTGTGGTACTTGGTCATAACTTCCCGTTCTATCTCGGATTTAAAGGCGGAAAGGGAGTTGCTTCCACAGCAGGTATTATAATGGCTTTGGATATAAGGATTGCGGCAGTTTGTCTTGCCATATTTATAGTTATAGTTGCCGTTACAAGATATGTATCATTGGCATCAATAGTTGTAATGATTATTTTTATAGGCATGTCACATCTGTTGGTAAAGACAAGCTATGGATTTACAGACGGCACTTCACCGATGGAGTTTAGACTTTTAGTTGTTGTTATCGGATTATTATCAATATTTATGCACAGAGCAAATATTAAAAGATTACTTAGCGGGACTGAGAATAAAATAGGGAAAAAGGTGTGAAAATGAATATTTCAGTTATTGGTTCAGGTACTTGGGGTATGGCACTTGCAAGACTCCTATTTGATAACGGACATAGTATAAAGGTATGGTCGGCAATTGAGAGTGAGATAAAAGAGCTTAGAGAAACCCGTACACATAAAAATCTTCCGGGCGTTGTATTTGATGAAGCTATCAGATTTGAAAGCGATTTGGAAGTTGCCATGGAAGGCTCAAAGATTTGTGTGCTTTCAGTACCTTCCATTTTTACAAGAAGTACTGCAAAAAGAATGGCACCGTTTTATAAAGAAGGTCAAATCATTGTAAATGTTGCAAAGGGTATTGAAGAAAATACTCTTGAAATACTTACAGATCAGATTTTGGATGAAATAAAGAATGCAAATGTTGCGGTACTCTCAGGACCAAGTCATGCTGAGGAGGTTGTAAAACTCTTGCCTACTACATGTGTAGCCGGAGCCAATGATTTAAAGACTGCAGAGCTGATTCAGTCGGTGTTTATGAGTCCTGTGTTCAGAGTATATACTTCTACTGATATGCTTGGAATTGAGCTGGGCGGTTCGCTGAAAAATGTTATAGCTTTGGCGGCAGGTATCTCAGACGGACTCGGTTATGGCGACAATGCCAAGGCGGCTCTTATTACCAGAGGAATTGTTGAAATAAGCAGACTCGGTACAGCAATGGGAGCAAGAATAGAGACATTTTACGGTCTTTCAGGTATCGGTGATTTGATAGTTACCTGTGCAAGTAAGCACAGCAGAAACAGAAAAGCAGGTATGCTTATGGGACAGGGAATGACTATGGAAGAGGCTATGAAAGAAGTGGCAATGGTTGTGGAAGGAGTATATTCCGCAAAAGCCGCCAAGGCACTGGCAGATAAATATAATATCTGTATGCCCATTGTTGATGAGGTAAATGCCGTACTTTTTGAAAATAAGGATCCTAAGCAGGCGGTGGATGCACTTATGCTTAGAGACAGGATATCGGAGAGTATCACGGGGATGTAAAATGAATAAAAATATAGATTACATGGCAACCAACTCGCTTGAGGATATAAAATCCTACCTTGGTACGGATTTAACAGGACTCAGTGAAGAAGCTGTTCAAAAAAACAGGGAGAAGTATGGAGCAAATAAGGTAAAAAAAGAAAAGAAAAAGTCGCTTGCAAAAAAGCTTGAGGAAGCTTTTATAAATCCTTTTACAATCGTACTTGTTTGTTTAGCTGTTGTATCTACAGTAACGGATATTGTATTTCCGATACTGCATATGTTCGGAAATACAAAAAAGGATTTTAATCCTATTACCGTAATTATTATTTTAACAATGGTATTTGTGTCGGGTGTACTCAGGTTTATTCAAGAGGGCAGAAGCGGTGATGCCGCAGAGAAGCTGCTTGCTATGATTAAAACTACATGTACCGTGACAAGAAAGAATAAAAATCATATAGAAATTCCTTTGGATGAAGCTGTAGTAGGTGATATAGTTTACCTTTCGGCAGGAGATATGATTCCTGCCGATGTAAGGATAATAGAAGCAAAGGACCTTTTTGTCAGTCAATCAAGCTTAAGCGGTGAGAGTGAACCGATAGAAAAACTTGCTACAGTCTGTGAAAAGAAGGACAATATCACAGAATATACAAATATAGCTTTTATGGGAAGCAGTGTTATATCGGGAAGTGCCGCTGCAGTTGTTATAGCGGTAGGAGACAATACGCTTTTCGGCTCAATGACTTTGGCAATATCCGGTGAGTCTGTGGAAACAAACTTTACAAAGGGAGTCAATGCGGTTTCATGGGTACTTATCAGGTTTATGCTTGTAATGGTACCCTTAGTCTTTGTTATCAACGGAGTAACAAAGGGCAACTGGATATCGGCATTTTTATTTGCAATATCGGTCGCGGTAGGATTGACACCTGAAATGCTTCCTATGATTGTGACAAGTTGCCTTGCAAAAGGTGCAGTCTCAATGAGTAAAAAGAAGACTATTGTAAAGAATCTGAATTCTATACAAAACTTCGGAGCCATGGATATTCTATGTACAGACAAAACAGGTACTTTGACTCAGGACAGAGTAGTTCTTGAGTATCATTTGAACATAAAGGGAGATGAGGATTCAAGAGTACTCAGATACGGATATCTTAACAGCTATTTTCAGACAGGTTATAAGAATCTTATGGACCTTGCCATAATTCAAAGGACTGAGGAAGAAGAGGCAAACGACTCACAACTTCTTGATTTGTCGGAAAATTATAAAAAGATTGATGAGATACCTTTTGACTTCAATAGAAGAAGATTAACTACAGTAGTACAAAATAATGCAGGTACTATAAAAATGGTTACAAAGGGAGCATTTGAAGAAATGCTTTCAATATGTTCTTTTGCGGAATACAACGGAAACGTTCAACCTATAACAAATGACTTCAGACAAAGAATTCTGGAAACTGCCGATACACTTAATGAAAAAGGATTTAGAGTACTTGCAATTGCCAGAAAAGATATAGAAAAGCAAAGTTGTAATGTTGAAGATGAATCTGAAATGATTCTTATGGGCTATCTGGCATTTCTTGATCCGCCGAAGGAATCGGCTGCAAACGCCATAAAAGCACTGAAAGAGCATGGTGTAAGCACAAAGATTCTGACAGGTGATAATGAAAAAGTTACAAAGACTATATGTAAACAGGTCGGTCTTGAAGTAAGGAATATGTTGCTTGGCAGTGATATTGAAAAGATGGATGATGAAGAGCTTAAGCAAACGGCGGAGATAACAGATGTATTTGCAAAGCTTACTCCAAGCCAGAAATCAAGAGTGGTATCGGTACTTAGAGAAAACGGACACACTGTAGGATTTATGGGTGACGGTATAAATGACGCGGCTGCTATGAAAGTGGCTGATATAGGTATATCTGTGGATACGGCTGTGGATGTGGCAAAGGAGTCGGCGGATATCATACTTCTTGAAAAGGATCTTATGGTTTTGGAGTCCGGAATCATAGAAGGACGAAAGACATTTGCAAATATGATAAAGTACATTAAGATGACGGCTTCATCAAACTTCGGAAATATGTTCTCGGTTCTGGGAGCTTCCGCACTTTTGCCTTTCCTACCTATGGAGAGTATGCATCTTATTTTGTTGAATCTGATTTATGACTCATGTTGCAGTGCTATACCGTGGGATAATGTTGATGAAGAGTTTATTAAATTGCCGAAAAAATGGGACGCTTCAAGTATAGGTAAATTTATGGTATGGATAGGGCCTACAAGCTCAATCTTTGACTTTGCAACATTTGCATTTATGTATTTTATTTTCTGTCCGCATTTTGTAAGCCATGGAGTAACGTATAATAATCTTGCAAGTCATTTTACCGGTGATGAGCTTAATGTGATAAGAGCTTCTTATGTGGCAATGTTTCAGGCAGGATGGTTTGTAGAGTCGATGTGGAGTCAGTCATTGGTTATACATATGATTCGTACTGTGAAGCTGCCGTTTATACAAAGTCGTGCCTCCGCACAGCTTACATTACTGAACTTCTTCGGAATAATTTTTATTACAATTATTCCGTTTACTCTGCTTGGTAAAGTACTGGGATTTTCATCATTGCATCTATCATTCTTTTTATTTCTTTTGCCATGTGTACTGGCATATATGATACTTGTAACAGCAGTAAAAAAGGCTTATATTCGCTATCACAAAGAGTGGTTGTAACAGTGAACAAAGCCCTTAAAAATTATTTTTGTTGTAGATCCGCCTTCGGTGTGGCTACCATTGACCAGTTGGAATGGTAAATCACAAAGCCGGGAGCGGCACCTGCAACTTTTTTTATATTTTTCTTTTGAATATAGTCTACTTCCACTTTATCCGCATCTTTTGCCTTTGAATAAAAAGCGGCAAGTGCGGCGGCTTCTTCATAAGCTCTGTCAGGAAGTTCCTCTTCATTGTTTGACTTTAAAATTACATGTGAACCGGGTATTCCTTTGGCATGAAACCACCAGTCATTTCCTGTAGCTACTTTAAAGGTAAGCTCTTCATTCTGATAATTATTTTTACCCACATATATATCATAACCGTCAGTAGAAATATAGTGATATGGATGAGATGTACTCTTTTTTTGTTTACCGGAAGAATGCTTTTTTATATAACCGAAGTCTACAAGTTCCTGACGAATCTGTGAAAGACTCTCATCATCACTTGAAACGTCAAGCGCGGTCTGTATGGAGAGAAGATGCTCAATATCATTTTTTGTATTTAAAATCTCTTCGCTGAGCGCCTTTGTAGTCCTGCTAAGCTTTGCATACTTATCATAGTATTTCTTTGCATTTTCCTTTGCCGATTTGTTCTTATCAAGCGGAATAGTGATTTCTTTATTATCATCGTAGAAATTCTCTGTTGTAAAGGAGCTCTCTCCTCCTTTAAGGCTGTATCCGTAAGTATTTAAAAGGTCTCCGTATACTCTGTAGATATCCTTTTTATCTGCATCTTGAAGCTGTTTTTCCTGTAAATCATACTTTTTACTTGCTCTTTCAAGTGCGGTATTTACAATACGTCGCAGATCCGAACTCTTTTGCCTGTTAAGTACAAAGGCTTCTCTAAAAGAGTAGAAATTGTAAAGCATTTCACTTACAGAGTCAAAAAAAACTTTTTTATATTCTTCATTTTCATAAGAAAAAAGATTTATAGAAGAAAATTCAAATGCCTCTTCGCCACGATATATAATATTGGGAGAGAAATTATGCAAGGAAATATCTTCCAATAAATTTTTAATTGTATGAAACAGATGTGTATATTCAAGTTCATTAAGTGATGTGGAGGGGGCTTGAGAAGAAAGTGATGCACGAATAAGCATTTCTTCTGCAATAAGCGGGCTTATACCGGCAAAATTCATATATATAGACTTTGAAAGAGCATACTCCTTTAACTTTAATATATCTACGAACTCCTCCAAAGTGACTGTAAGTAAATCTTTTTTCTTTAATTCATCCGGAAGAAAGTACTGTCTCCCGGGCAAAACCTCTCTAAGTGAACTCATATTTGCGGAAATTCTTTTTATTGAATCAATTATTTTATTATTTTCATCTGTAAATATTATATTTGAATGTTTGCCCATTATTTCCACATACATTCTTTTATGGCTGATATCGCCAAGTTCGTTTAAATGCTCAAGTTCAAAACATAATATTCTCTCAAGATCCATTTGAGATATATCGATTATTTTTGCCGTTCCTATGTATTTTCTAAGAAGCATTAAAAATGCCGGAGCAACTTTGGGAGCAGGTTTATTTACATCCGTAAGGTATACAAGTGGAAGTGAAGCGCTTGCAGATATCAAAAGTCTGTATGTCTTTGCATTGTTCTTTATTGTAAAAATAAGCTCGTTTTCTTCAGGCATGGAAATTTTTGAAATTCTGCCGCCTACAAGCTGTGTATTCAATTCATATGATAAATTTGATATTACTATGCCGTCAAAAGCCATTTTATTACCTCTATCCTAAACTTAAATCTTAATAGTAATTTTAAAAATACATTATACCACAGTATATCTATATATACTGCATTATTTAGAGAAATAAATGAAACTGAAATTTATAGATATTATGTTTTAATAATAATTATGCAACAAAAATATTGAATGTAATTTTCATCACTTTGTTAAAAACTTGAACAAAGTTATTTTAGGATATTACAAAATTTATATTGATGTAGAAAAATTGCATGTATTCATAAGAAAACACAAAATTCCTTTATTATTTATATTCACTATGATAGAATAATAAGCATGATGGATGAAAAAATACACAAAAACACACATATCAATGTATATTCTCATTTATTATTATCTGAAAATATAAGAAAAATGCTAAATAAGTATGTACTAAGGGTTTGAAAACTCTTTTTTTTACATCTTTGAGTTAGGTGATGCTTACTAATTAAAGCAATTATCATCAATGTATAAATTTACAGAAAATAATTTGGAAGCGAATATTAAATTGATTGTCTTTAGAAAGGAGGAATTAAAAGTATAGTTTACTAAGATTATTTTTCATTCCATATAATATTAGATGTTACTACACTTATACTAGAGGGGGTACTTATTTTGTGAAAAGAACATTCAATAGAATAGCTACATTGATGTTTGCTTCTACATTAGCATTCATGAATACATTTCCAAGCCAAGGGGCTGTTACAAAGGGGAAGTGGGAATTATCAGGTGATACCTGGAAATTTTATAATGAAAAGAATGAAGTTCATAAGGGCTGGGTTGAAACTTCTTCAGGATGGTATTATCTTGATCCTGAAACAGGAGATATGAAGACCGGATGGCAAAATATAAATGGAGTAGATTATTATTTTGACTCTGACAAGGATGGGGTATCGGGACATATGCATACCGGATGGTATAAAAATCCGGAAGGCAAATGGTATTTTTTCAATCCTGATCCTGCAACAGGCGGAGGGATGCTTACCGGATGGCAGTGGGTAGACGGATACTGCTATTATTTTGATCCTACACCGGGAAAAGATGGTGGCGGAATGGTTGTCGGTAAGACCACACCTGACGGATTTAAAATTAATGAAAACGGTCAATGGACTGATGATTCAGGGAAAGTACAGTATGTTGCAGGAAAGGGGTTCTCAACAAGTAATTCCGGAACTAACGGAGGGGGTTCCAATGCTTCTACCGATACATCAAAAGATTCCAAGTCAAGGAGAGAAAAATCATCAGGACAAAGACGAAGCCATGGTGGAAGCGGTTCGGGCGGATCATCAGGAGGAGCGGGGCAGTCAAGCAATCCAAATGAAAAGCCGAAAACACCTGAAAATAAGGAAGAGAGTAAGCCGAGCGAAAAGCCGAAAGTACCTGAAAACAGGGAAGAGAGTAAGCCAGGCGAGAGTGAAAAGCCTAAGGCACCTGAAAATAAGGAAGAAAGCAAGCCAAGCGAAAAGCCAAAGGCACCTGAAAATAAGGAAGAGAGTAAGCCGGGTGAGAGTGAAAAGCCTAAGACACCTGAAAACAAGCCGGGCGAGAGTGAAAATGCTCTTACGGACGGTGAATGGTATGGAACAGCTACATGGAGCAGATACAAGCTTCAAAGAGGTTCAAATATAGTTAAGGTTACTATAAAG
>NZ_JH815185.1:470012-950316 GCF_000296385.1 Lachnoanaerobaculum sp. OBRC5-5 | reverse complement strand
CGAAAGAGTATGAAAAGTGGACTAAGGATACCTTCACTGTAAAAGCATACAATGAGGACGGAGTATTACTTGAGAGCAAGGTAGGAAAGAAATACAGCGTACTTACAGTGGATTTTGCCAACTACAGAGCGTTCCATGAAAGCGGCGGCTATGTATGGATAGGCTTTAAATTTGTGGAAACACCACAGAAAGAGCAGGTATTACCGGCTGCAGTTGAATTGTATGATAAGCAGGAACTTATTTACAATAAAACAGGTATTACAAAGCAGGAGTTTGAAGGAAGTAATGCACATTTAGTGCTGGATGTAACAATACCTAAAAAGTATGAGAATAAATGGAATGAGGATACATTTACAGTAAAAGTACTTGATTCCAAAGGCATACAGCTTAATTACAGCCTTACAAAGAGCGACAATATCTTAAATATCAAACTTGTAGATTATCACAGCCCGCAGTTTGGAAACGGAAGTATAGGACTAAGGTTTAAATATGAAGGTGGTGAAAGTGAAGCCGAAACTATAAAGACTGCAAAGGGAGAGGCTCAGATGGAGACTTTCTTCTATAAGGCAAAAGTTTTGGTAACATATAATGAAAAAACAGGAAAAATTATTAAGGTTGAAGATGACGGCACAAATCCGGGAAATACTCATAACAGAGTTTTCTGGAATATGTCGATTGGAATGTTTGATAAACTTGTAGGCAAAACAAAGGACAGCGTGGATACCGTTGATGCCGTTACAGGAGCAACACTTTCATCAAATGCCATTAAAAATGCGGTAAAGGATGCATTCCCTAAGCCACCCGTATCCGAAGAAACCAATATGGATAAATTGGATCTGGTAGTGGACGGAAAGACACATACTTATTATTACAAAAAGTATGATCCTAAAAATACCAATATGACATTTATTGTAAACGGCAAGGATGTAACCAATAAGGCTAATCTGGTAAGAAATCCATATGTGCCTAAGGTATACTACTATGTAGAGGATGATCAAAAACTTACAGGAAATCTATACGGTACTGCCGATTTCCCATACTCATATTTCTATTTAAGAGAGCTTTTAGCTATAAGAACCGCACCTTCATTCGGAGGTGATCCGACTATAGGTCAGGAGCCTACTCCATTGCAGATGATGAGTTTTGGAGGAAGATATGATTCTGTAAGTTCTTCGAAAATAGGAAGCTACGGCAAATTTGCGACAGCGGCTTACACTGATAAAACCGAAACAGGATATAAGATTAAGGGAGTTAAAACACCTGTTCAGGTAGATGCTGATCTGTATGCAAAAGTAAAACTTTTGGCAGCTGTAGGTGCGGAAAATCATACAGCACTTATTCCGGCAATTACAAGTATGACTGCTCCGGATTCCGTTACCGGAATAAGCAGAGAGGTTACAAAAACAGAATTGCCTACCTATAAGGTTATTAATTATGATTCTACAATCTCTGAAATGAAGGCAAGTGAGAATACTCCTGAAATAAGTGCCAATCCTTCAGATGTAAGAGTTTCACTCACAGATCAAAGTGAGTACGGAAATTATCAAATCAACCTTGAAGGTCTGCCTGAGGAAATAAAGACTGATAAGAATGTACTCGGTGTAACATTTGAGGCAGGAAGCAGTAAGAAAAATGCTAAAGTTTTCGGATTGTCACATGTTGACAATATTATTGCTGACGGTGAGCTTGCATTCTCGGTGGAGATGGGTAACTATGGCGGCAATTTAGCACATAAGCGTTTTGCTTCATTACCGGGTGATAAGATTTATAAAATTACATATTTATTAAGTGATCACAAGAAGTTTGAGATAGACGGATTGGAATTATATATTCCTAAGAGACTTCGCAGCAGTCATATACCGGCTATAGCGTCAAAAACCGAGTTCAGTGCGGAAAACGGGGCAGATGTAACATTTGATATGAGAAAGATGCCTTATGAAGGATATGAAATTGGAGATTTATTCTTCGGTTCAAAAGATAATGCTAAAAAACTTGTTGAAGGAACTGATTATACATTTGATAAAACAAATAAAACTCTTTCAATTAAGAGTACGGAAAACACCGGTATGGGAGAGTATACAGTTATCTTAAAAGATGCAAATAAGAAAGACGGATACTGCTCCACAAGCTTTAAGTTTGAACTTGGTGAAGCAAAAGAGAAAGAAGAAGGACAGGACAATATAGTAAAAGATGTTGTAGAGAATGTTACAATGTTCGGATACTATGCCAGCCTCAGAGTAACCTTCAATAAAAAGACCGGAGTTATTGTAAGCGTAGAAGACAATGAAACAAGCCCAGGAAATAATGCCGGATTCTGGTCAAATGCATTAAGGATGTTACCTAATTTTGTCGGAAAGAAGGCATCTGAAATTGATTCTGTAGACAGTATAAGCGGTGCAACAGTTTCATCAGTTGCTATAAAAAAGGCTGTTAAAAAAGCATTTGCAGACCAAAGCGGCTTTAGAATGGCAAATAGAGATATGGCTGCACAGCAGAGACTTGCTACAGACAGTAATGCCACAAAGCCTGTAGAAGAAAAAAGAAATGATGCAGAAAATGATAGGGAAGATTTAACAATTTCTCCAAATCATGCAGGAAGAAAAGGCATTATGAAAAATAAAATCTTGGGACTATATGATCCTAAAAAACTGATTGTTAAATAGTAAATATTTACTTTCAAGAAGGCGATGCTTATATGGGCATCGCTTTTTTAATATTTTACCATTACAATATGGACATTGAGTTTTAGGCATTATTATGATATTATAAAAGCAGTTTTGTCTATAAAAATAGAAGGCATTGCCTAAGAATAAGTGAGGTGTATTATGGCTGTTTTTTTATCATCATTTATAGGAAGTTTAATTAAGGCTATTATTTTTGGAATTTTAGCTTTTATAGGTATAAAGCTGGGCAAAAAAGCAAGAGATATGAGAAAAGGAAAATAACAGATATATGAGTAACAAAAATTTTAACAGTGAAAACGGGGTAAACAAAATAAGGAAGAAATTCCTTGACTTTTTTGAGAGCAAGGGACATTTGGTAATGAAGAGCTTCTCTTTGGTTCCTCATAATGATAATTCACTATTATTGATCAATTCAGGTATGGCACCGCTCAAGCCGTACTTTACAGGTCAGGAGATACCGCCTAGAAGAAGAGTATGTACATGTCAGAAATGTATTCGTACAGGAGATATTGAGAATGTAGGAAAGACTGCAAGACATGGTACATTCTTTGAAATGCTTGGAAACTTCTCTTTCGGAGATTATTTTAAGCATGAGGCTATCGCATGGACTTGGGAATTTTTAACAGAGGTGGCAGGTCTTGATGCAGACAGACTATATCCTTCAGTATATTTAGAGGATGATGAGGCATTTGAGATCTGGAATAAAGAGATAGGTATTCCGGCTGAAAGAATATTTAAGTTCGGAAAAGAGGATAACTTCTGGGAGCATGGAGAGGGACCTTGTGGACCTTGTTCGGAAGTGTACTATGACAGAGGTGAAAAGTACGGTTGCGGAAAGCCAAGCTGTACTGTAGGTTGTGACTGTGACAGATATATGGAAGTATGGAACAATGTATTTTCACAGTTTAACTCGGACGGCAAGGGCAACTATACAGAGCTTATCCAAAAGAATATAGATACAGGTATGGGACTTGAAAGACTTGCGGTAGCGCTTCAGGATGTAGAGTCCATATTTGAGGTTGACACTATAAAGAACCTGCTTGACAGAGTTGCGGATTTGGCAAAGACATCATATAAAGAGGATGCAAAAAAGGATATATCACTCCGTCTTATTACAGACCATATCAGATCATGCACATTTATGATCTCAGACGGTATTATGCCAAGTAATGAGGGTAGAGGATATGTACTCAGAAGACTTTTAAGAAGAGCTGCAAGACATGGAAGAATGCTTGGAATAAAGGATACTTTCTTGGCTTCTCTTGCAAATACGGCAATAGAGCTTTCAAAGGACGGCTATCCTGAGCTTGAAGAAAAGAAAGAGATGATCCTTAAGGTTCTTACCGAGGAAGAGAACAAGTTTGATAAGACCATAGATCAGGGACTTTCAATCCTTGCAGAAATAGAAGAGAATCTTACAAAGAGCGGTGAAAAGGTAATCTCAGGAGAAGATGCATTCAGACTGTATGATACTTACGGTTTTCCTCTCGATCTTACAAAAGAGATAATTGAGGAAAAGGGCTTCACTGTAGATGAGGCGGGCTTTAATAAGGCTATGGAGGCTCAGAGAAATCAGGCAAGAGCGGCCAGAAAAGCTACAAACTATATGGGAGCCGATGTTACCATATATCAGTCACTTGATCCGAAGCTTACTACAGTATTTGAAGGTTATGACAGTCTTCTTGATACAGGTAAGATAACCGCACTTACTACAGAGGATGAAATAGTTGAGGCTATTGCAGAGGGTGATCATGGAACAATTATTCTAGATAAGACTTCATTCTATGCTACCATGGGTGGTCAGAATGCGGATATCGGTGTGATAAAGAAAGATGATGCCGTATTTAATGTAGTGGATGTTATCAAGCTTGCAGGTGATAAGATCGGTCATGTGGGATTTGTAAGTCAGGGAATGTTTAAGCTTGGCGATACTGTGGAAACTGTTGTAGATTCTGAAAACAGAAAGAAAACAGCCGCAAACCACTCTGCAACTCACCTTTTACATAAGGCGCTTAGAGAAGTGCTTGGAAACCATGTGGAACAGGCAGGAAGCTATGTTGCAGCAGACAGACTGAGATTTGACTTTACACATTTTAAGAGCCTTTCAAGAGAAGAGATTGCAGAGGTAGAGGCGCTTGTAAATGCAGAGATAAATAAAGCTCTTCCGGTAGTTACAGATGTAATGGATGTGGAGTCGGCTAAAAAGAGCGGTGCTATGGCACTCTTCGGTGAAAAATATCAGGGCGATGTAAGAGTTGTAAGCATGGGAGACTTCTCAAAGGAGCTTTGTGGCGGTACTCATGTACATAATACATCGGATATAAAGCTTTTCAAGATTCTTTCAGAAAACGGTATTGCTGCAGGTGTAAGAAGAATAGAAGCTCTTACAGGTGACGGTGTTATCGAATTCTATCAGGATATCGAAAACAGAATGCAAAGAGTAGCTGAGCTTTTAAAAACAGGTGAATCTGAACTTGTTGCAAAGGCTGAGAGCTTGCTCGATGAGATGAAAGCTCTTAAGTCTGAGAATGAGAAGCTTAAAGCAAAACTTGCAAGTGAGGCACTTGGAGACAGCACCGAAAATATTGAAACAATAAACGGAATCAAATTCATTGCAATGCAGGTAAGCGGTGTTGAAATGAACGAGCTTAGAAACCTTGGTGACAAGCTTAAGAATGATGTTGATGAAGGTATGGTTGTACTTGCATCAGATGTTGACGGTAAGGTAAATCTTTTATGTATGGCAGGTGATAATGCACTTAAGGCAGGAGCACATGCCGGAAATATTATCAAAGCAATCGCTACACTTGTAGGCGGCGGCGGTGGCGGTAGACCGAATATCGCTCAGGCCGGCGGAAAGAACCCCGCAGGTATCAAGGATGCGCTTGATAAGGCAAAGGAAGAGTTTAAATCACAGTTAGCATAGGGGGGAGTGCAATATGCGAATTATATGCGCAAAAGATTATAAGAAAATGAGTGAAATGGCGGCAGACATAATAGGTGCGCAGGTACTTTTAAAGCCTGATGCCGTAATTGGACTTGCTACAGGTTCAACACCTATAGGTACTTATGAAGAATTGGTAAGAAGATATGAGGCAGGCAGACTTGATTTCAGTAAAATTAAGACTGTAAACCTTGACGAGTACAGAGGTCTTACAAAGGATAATGATCAAAGTTATTATTATTTTATGCATTCACATCTTTTTGACCATATAAATATAAATAAAAATAATACAAAGGTACCTGACGGTATGGAGCCTGATGCACTTAAAGCAGGTCAGGATTATGAAAATATTATAAAAAATTACGGTGGAATAGATTTGCAGCTTCTCGGACTTGGCAATAACGGACATATCGGTTTTAATGAGCCGGGTGATGAATTTATCGACAAGACTCATGTGGTAGATTTGACAGAGAGTACGATAGAGGCCAATAAGAGATTCTTTGCAAGTATAGATGATGTTCCTAAGCAGGCATATACTATGGGTATAGGAAGCATTATGAGAGCAAAGCGTGTGCTGATGGTAGTAAACGGTAAGGGAAAGGCTGAAATTGTAAAAGAAGCATTCTTCGGACCTATTACACCTAAGGTACCTGCTTCTATATTGCAGTTACACAATGATTTTATTCTGATAGGTGATACGGAGGCTTTGTCATGTTTATAAAAAATGCGATAGTGTTTGATCCGGACAGAGTGTTCAGAAACAGAGAGATTCATATCTCGGGTGAGAAGTTTTCAGAAAGCTCATTTATGAATCTAGGATTTTCACCGGAAGATGACAAGAAGCAGGTGGATGCCACAGGACTTTATGCAATACCGGGACTTATAGATATACATTTTCACGGCTGTATGGGTGATGATTTTTGTGATGCAAAGGAAGATACGATAAAGAATATAGCGGAATACGAGGCTAAAGTTGGTGTGACAAGTATTTGTCCTGCCACCATGACCATTTCTAAAGATGAACTTAAAGAAATCATGAAAAAGGCTGCCGCATATGACGGTGATACAGGTGCCAAGCTTGTGGGCATAAATATGGAAGGACCTTTTATAAGTGAGGCAAAAAAAGGTGCTCAGTCATCAAAGTATATATTAAATACCGATATTGAGTTCTTCAATGAATTGAATGAGTTGTCGGGAAATCTTATTAAGCTTGTAGATATCGCTCCTGAGGGTGAAGGTGCTATGGATTTCATAGCAGGTGTAAAGGACAATGTTGTAGTTTCCATTGCACATACTATGGCAAATTATGATACAGCGGTAAAGGCTTTTGAAGAGGGTGCATCTCATGTTACACATCTTTACAATGCTATGCCGCCGTTTACACACAGAGAACCGGGAGTAATAGGTGCGGCTATTGACAATGACAGAGTATGTGTGGAGCTTATTTGCGACGGTATTCATATTCATCCGGCTGTAGTAAGAGCTACATTTAAGATGTTCGGAGACGAGAGGGTTATACTTATAAGTGACAGTATGAGAGCATGCGGACTCAGTGACGGAGAGTATACTCTTGGCGGACAGAAGGTGTTTGTTACCGGAAGAAAAGCTGTACTTGACGATGGAACCATTGCAGGTTCGGTTACAAATCTTTTTGAATGTATGAAGAGGGCTGTACAGGATATGCATATCAGACTTGAGGATGCTATAGCGGCCGCAACGATAAATCCTGCAAAACAAATCGGAATTTACGATAAAGTCGGAAGTATTGAAGAAGGAAAATATGCGGATCTGGTACTGATGGATAAGTCATTAAATATAAAAGCTGTGTATGTACATGGCAAGGAAATATATAGTGAATTATAAATTGTGTGAGGCGAGGTGAAAACTTCGCCTTTTTGAATATTATTATCAGATTATATATAAAATTGACAACTTTATTCAGTTATTTTAAATAAAGTGTTATATTGGAATAATATATCATTTAGATTACATAAGTTTAGATAAGTAAATAATATGAATTATAATATAAAAAAGTTGTACATTTATTCAAATTGTGCTAAAATTTAAGTGTGAGCTTTATTGAAAATACGTTGTTTTCTAAGGGGAGGTTTTCTTGAATGAGTGTACAATTATTGGATAAGACTAGAAAGATTAACAGGTTATTACACAATAATAATTCACAGAAAGTAGTATTTAATGATATATGTGACGTATTATCAGAAATACTCGAGGCAAATAGTCTTGTTATTAGTAAAAAGGGAAAGGTATTAGGAGTTGGAACACATAATGGTACATCTGAGATTACAGAGCTGATTGCTGATAAAGTAGGCGGCTTTATAGATGAAATGCTGAATGAAAGACTACTCTCAATATTGTCCACAAAAGAAAATGTTAATCTTGCAACACTTGGATTTGACGAAGAAAATGTAAACAGATTTCAGGCTATTATCAGCCCGATTGATATTGCAGGTTCAAGATTTGGTACTGTATTCATTTACAAAGAGGAAAAGGGCTTTGATATAGATGACATAATATTAAGTGAATACGGCACAACAGTGGTAGGACTTGAAATGATGAGAAGTGTTAATGAGGAGAATGCGGAGGAGAATAGAAAGATTGCTATTGTAAAGTCTGCTATATCAACATTAAGCTTTTCAGAACTTGAAGCTATAATACATATCTTTGAAGAGCTTAGCGGTAATGAAGGTGTGCTTGTAGCAAGTAAGATAGCTGACAGAGTAGGAATCACCAGATCGGTGATAGTAAATGCACTAAGAAAATTTGAAAGTGCAGGTGTAATAGAAAGCAGGTCATCCGGCATGAAGGGTACTTACATTAAGGTAATAAACGATGTGGTATTTGCAGAGCTGGAAGAGGTAAAGAAGGATCAGGGTATCAAATAAAGTTAACATACTAAGGACCGGCATTTGTCGGTTCTTTTTTTATAAAAAGTACAGTAGATACAGATTGTATATTAGTGATATAGTAGAGTAGATATGTGTGAGGTTAATGTGTATGAAATATGATGAACTTGATTTTTTTGAATTCTTTGAAAGTGAGCCTTCCTACCTTTATGAAAAAGAGGCGGGGTTTTGCAGTTATTCATATGAAAAAGATAATTTTAGAATACATATTTCTTTATCATGTTATGAAGACTATATGAGTATAGATATCTCATATAAAAGGGGTACAGTTTATAGCGGTGAGATAAGAAATATAGAAGAAGTTAAGAAGTTTGATACGGATATACTCAAAGTGGTGACAGATAAAAACTGGATATTTCTGAAAAAGTGGCCATGTATCGGGGTTATTTTTGATGAAAGGTTAGAATAGAAATCATATAATAAATTTAAAAAGGAGTATAAAATGCTTAAGATAGGTGAAAAGTACTGTTTTGAAGATGATTTAAGTGACAGACAGAGCTGCCTTATATTTGATAAAGATAACGGCTCGTGGTCTGTAGATATAGGGTTTAAAGAGGGGGATTTTCGTGGTGAATCAACAGCTCCGTCTATTTGTATAAACAGTATAGATTCAAACAAAAGCAGTGTAAAAGACCTTGTAGGAGAAACTTTTAGTGTAAATACATTGGAAGAATGTGATGAAAGAGAAGATACATTTTATATTTATGAATCGGAACCTATGATTTCATATAAGCTTGAAATTATAGAGATAAAAGATGATAATGCTCATATAAGATGTACCGGATTATTGATTGTTGACGGTTATGCCGACCCTATTGAAAAAGAGTATTTTGAAATTGACAGTCTGATACCGATAATAGAATCAGTTGATGATTGGAAAAAGTTCGAACTATAAAACATGAGGAGATACCATGGATAATATAAATTTTAAACTTCCAAAAATGTATGAAAAGTTTTTAGAGGAAATAAAGGGAAGTGACGAATTTCCGGTAGGCGATACAGGTGTGATACTTTATGAAGAAAAAGATTTGGAGGAAAGAAATCTGACATATGAGGTTTTTGAATATGAGCCTGATTTTTTTATGATAGGACAGGACGGAGATATGGCTTTCTTTATCAAAAAGGACTCTGACGATACCATATATAAAAATGATTTGGGTGCACTCGGATCACTTGAAATGGAAGAGGTATCTTATGACATATATGAATTTATAGAGTATGTAAAAGAACATTATTAGATGCTTTGATTATATAAGGATAAAATATGAACGAATTTTTAAAAGAATATATCAGCTTAAAAGAAAACTTTGTAAAGCAGCATGAAAATGAGACAAGTGTATTGGCATTATATGAATTTGCTGACAGACTGAAAGTTAGAACCGAAAAAGAGGCCATGGAGGTACTGGTTGATATCTATCAACTGCTTTATAAGATGGAAAGTGCATATAAACTGTATGAAAGTATATATGATAAAGCTGACAGAAAACAGATTAAAAAGTTTTTAAGTTTAAAAGATTTAAATGAGAGCCATGGTGACAGATTTGCAACACCAAGGCCGCTAAATAAAGAGGAAAGGCTAAAAAGGGAAGAACGTAAAAAATTATTGCCGAAATTCAGATATCATCCCGATCCTTTGGAGACAGGTTCGTTTATAGAAGGTGAAGCGAAAGTATGTCCTTGCTGCGGTAGAGAAAGCAGTGTTTACTATGTAAAAAGCCCATATGCTGTAGATGATGTGGATTATCTTTGCCCTGTATGTATTTCAACCGGTAAGGCCGCAAAGAAATATGATGCCGATTTCATTCAAGATGTTGATGATGACTTTGTACCGGATAAGGAAAAGAGAGATGAACTCTTTTATAGAACACCGGGGTATTTAAGCTGGCAGGGTGAGTATTGGCTTTATTGTTGTAATGATTACTGTGCATATCTTGGCAGTGTAGGGACAAATGAATTAAAAGAAATGGGAATTGCGGAAGAAGTATTTGAAGAGTACAATAAACGAAATGAATTCCCGGATATTGAAAAATATTTGGTAAAGGACGGATCTGTTTCCGGATATTTATTTAGATGTTTACACTGTGGAAAACATCATTTGTGGGTGGATGTCGACTAATATATTTGTTCGTGAGATTAGAGCAGATTTAATATCATATAAGGAATAATCAAAATGGACAATTTAGAGATTTTTGAAAATGCCTGTAAATACTTTTCGGAAAATATCGTCAAATTTAAGGATATATTGACAGAAAAATTAGCTGCACTGAAGGATAAGGAATGGGTATTTGAAAAGGGAAATATAAAAGTATTTAAGGCTGATGAAACCGGAAGAAAGAAAAGGTGCAAGGTCAGTATCGGATATTGCCTAAAGGTGGAAATTACAAAAGCAGATGCACTAACCGCTTGGGATGAATTTAATAGGTTTTTTACGGAAACATATGTAGCAGATATTGAAAGAATTTCAAATAATGAAGAACTGGGAAGATATGAGTTCATTGCAAAAAATACTTTAGGTGATGAAGTCAGATGCAGCATCTATCTTGCAAATGAATGGAATATAGCTCAGATTTGTATTTTAGGATATGTTTCCGGAAGATATAAAAAAGCGGATTTAAGATAGGAGTAAAAGAAAAATATGGATTTGGATAATATGCGAACCGGACTTGAGGCATTATATTTTCTTGACAATGCCTTGACTGACCCGTCTGAGGAATATCTTAAAATAATTGAAAAAGATGAAAATGAAGCTTATCTAAAGTATATTGTTGATAACGGCTCAGGCGATACTCTATATGTTATTTTTACAGAAGATATTGTCTTAATAAAGGGATTTTCACATGAAAGCAGTTTGAGTCAGTTTGCTAAGGAAAAGTTTGATAGAAGTGTTATACAAAAGATATATGAAGGTGTTGATGAAAAATATATTTCGCTCTTTGATGACCGGGAAATAGATGAAACAACATTTTTCATTTGGTATGACGGAAAAATTTATCAAAATAAATTGTCTGATGATGACGGAAGCAAATGGATGCTTGGATATATATGTGAGACATATGATGATTTCAAGGAATTTGTAACAGATTACTATGAAATGGATTTTGATGAAAATTTGCTTGAAAAGTTATATACTGAAGGTAAGCTTGATGAGAATGAATTATCACAGCTTATAGGGGGTGAATCTTAATGGAACTCATAGATTATATGAGAAAAAGAAACCAAATGACTGAGAACGAATGGGAAAACTCTTTTGATAAAAAAGAGCAGGAAATTCTTGTACTTAGGCATGAAGGTGATGTCACAAGTAAGAGAAACGGATTTTGGGAAGTGTCAATTTGCTGCCTGGCCTATATAGATTGTGAAACCGGAGAGCTACATAAAGAAGAATGTAGATTTGTATTTGCAGCAAGTGAAAAAGAGTATGAAAATCATTTGATACCGGAATTTGATGAAGAAACTGTTTATCATTTAAAGGTACGTAAGAAATTACCTGAGGAACTGCCGGAGATTATGATAAAAAGACTTGATTTTCTTTTAGTGGATGTAATAGAAAAAAATGCACAAAGTCCGGAACTTGAAGAAATCCTTACAGAGTACAAAAAGCCTATAATCATAGAGGATGATATATTGGGTGAGCTTTTGTATGATAGAACTATAAACAGCTTTGAAGGGCATATTCCTTGGCTTGATAAAAATATTGATATTTCCTTGGATGTTGATAAAGACAACAAATCCGGAATCACAAAGGCAAGAAAAGCTATGAAAGAATTGTACTTAAGTGCTGAAAAACGGGATGCTGAAATGAGAACATTTGCAGCTAAAAAACTTGTAGACCTTGCAAGAGATTGGTGCGAATCCGAGGAGGAAGCACTAAAAATCACAGAAGAGAGCTTTGCAAAGAGAATCGGTATTGAATCAATTTCTATGACATCCGGCGGTTTATTTAGTGCATATTTTAGAGATGATGATATTTTTGCAGGACATTGTATCATTGTGAACGGAAGCTTGAAAAAGGGTATTCAGTATGCAAGAATGGGTGGTTGAGAGGATAGTTTAAAATATATGATAAGAGAAATAAATATATCCGATGCAGAAGATATAAAAAAAATATGTAAAACATCATTGGGCTATGATGTTGATATAAGTACAGTTGAGAATCAGATAAAGAAATTGTCATGTGATAATAAAAATCATATTATTGCAGTATATGAAGATGAGAATACAAAAAAGGTTATCGGATTTGTTCATGCACAGGTGTATGAAAGTGTGTATAGTGATACCGGACTTAATATATTGGGGTTGGCTGTTGATCCTGATTTCCGTGGCAATGGAGTCGGCAAAAAATTAATGCGCCATATCGAAAAATATGCTATAGATAACGGTATTTCATTTATCAGACTGAGTTCGGCAAATCATCGTGTAGAAGCACATAAATTTTATGAGAATATAGGATACAAATCCGATAAGTTACAAAAAAGATTTATAAAAATATTTTAATTTTTAAGGAGAAAATAAAAATGGGACTTAGAGCAAACTATCAATATTTAAGTGATGAAGATTTGGAAACACTTAAAAACTTAGACAATGAGGAAGATATCTTTGAAATGGTTGAAGATTGGAATGAGAAGGCGGAAATACTTCTTGATATAGATAAGAACTGGGATCTTCTTCATTATATGTTAACAGGAGTAAGTGCGTCAGATCCTATATGGGAAGATCCTCTCAGTGAAGCGGTGGTAGGTGTAACTTCTATAGAGGAAATAGATGATTTTATAGCCTATACAAAAAAAGACAGGGTTGCTGATATATTAAAAGTACTTGAAGATTTTGATATGGAAACCGCTTTGGAAAGCTTTGCTTTGGAAGAAGGTAAAGAGGCGGAGTTATATCCTAATATTTGGGACTATGAAGAGGAAGAAGATGAAATAAAAGAAGATCTTCTTGACTGTTTTGAAAGAATGAAAGATTTTTATAAGGAAGTTTTGGAGGTAGACGGAAATGTCTTGGTTACAATCTATTAAGGATTTAAAATATTTATTGTTTCTTCTTGTACCTGTGGGAATATATCTGGTGGTTATCGGCATAAAAAAAGTCAGATTATTTGCCAAGGCTAAGATGATATATGAAATGCCCGTAAGCTTAATAGACGGAAGCTTTAGACTTGAGGATGGCGGTAAATATGATATATGGCTTTCGGGAAAAAAGTATTCAGTATCTCCTATATATAATTTAGATATTAAACTAAAAAATAATGCTACAGGAGAGTTTGTAATATTATATCCGGATTTTTTTAGGACTACGACAAGCAGTATTAAGGATGCCAGAGTCAAACTGTATACATTTGATGCGGATAGAGGAAGCTATAATATCTCATTAACGGACAGTGTAGAAGAAAGAGAAAATATTATAAATAACAGGGTTATTGATTATAAGAAGTTCTCCATACAGATTCGTGAAAATGTTAAGGGGCTAACTATATTCGTGGGTTCTTTGTGTATTATATTTGGATTTATGGCTATTGATGTAGGATTGATATTCCCTCTTTTATATAAATTTTAAGGAGAAGAGTATGCAAATAAAAGTCTATATGGGCAGGAGCAGTATGTGCATGGGAGATGATGTAAACGCACCTAATCCCGATACATTTATTTTGCCGGATACCTTGGCAGAGTTTGTCAATATCGTGTATGATAAGTTGCCTTTTGGAAGGTGGGATTGCTATTTGGGAAAATATATAAAGACCGATTCACCTGATTCAGGGCTTGAGGACGGAATATTGGTTTGGAAAATAAAATCCGGAGAGAGTGCACCGATAGTTGCAAGGTGTTATGATGAAAATGGAAAGGTTATAATAAAGCATGATGATAACTGGCATGAAGAGATTGTAAACTACCCATATTTATATTTTTATAAGAGGGACTAGTAATGAAAACAGGCAATACGTATATTGTCAGAAAGAGTATTTTTAACTTTAAGGTTGGTCAGATATTGACTCTAATAAAATACGGCTACCAAGCTTACTTTGGTGAGTATAATTTTGTGTTTGCAGATATGGAAAATAAAAATATTTGTGTGGTTTTAAGAGGCGATGATGAAGAGGATATGAAAATATATCATAATTTAAATGAATATTTTGAGGAGCTTTATGATAACACGAATTTATAGTTTGGAGGGAATATGTCAAGTTGGAGCGGTATTAGAAAAAGAATGGAAAGCGAATATCTGGCGGAAAGTTTAAAGGGACATATCAGCTATTTTGCGACATCTTATAGCAGATCCCCGGATCATGAGGGCAGGGCAGCTATAAGATATAAAGGTAAAGAGATTATAAAGGGTTGTTATTATCATAATTGGACAAAAGCGGAGTCATTTCCCAAAGATGAAAAATATGAAAGACGTATGAGCGAAGAGTTTGCATTTATGGACGATACCGCCATAAAGCTTGGAGTGTTCGATCAAACATGTTTTTATAAGGCATTTGATGAGTTTGACAATCAGAGCATTGAAAAGAGTTTGTATAGCGATAATTTACTCGTGAGGATATTTGCTGTTTTGGATAGAAGAGTCGGAAAAAGGAAACTTATATCCATGAAAGAAAGTATAGAAAATGAACCTGATTCAATTAAAGAGTTCTTTGCCATTCGAATGAATGCGGAGGGGATAGTATAGACTTTGAAAGGAAATATATGGATTTTATAATAGCCGAAGAAGGTGTACCTGTAAGTGTAGGTTGTTACGGGGCAACAATTGCTTATTTTGGAAGTGAGATTGAATTAAACTATGAAACGGAGCCACCGATGGGGGATTTTATTTTCTCTGCAAAGCTTCCACTGTTAGACAGAGAACTTCCGTTTTGGATGTATGGAAGAAATCTTGTATTCTTAGACGCATATTATGTGATTACAGAGAGTGTTAAAAAGAAAACCTGGGATCCTATAACGACTGTAATCATAGATATTCACAGAGGAAAATATGCAAGTCTTAATCATTGGTATACAGATATATCTGTGGAGGATGAAGTTGTACTTAAAAACAGGTATGATGGAAGAATTAGAATTTTAAAAGAAGTAGGTAATTTAAATTGGGTTAGTTTAAATAACAATCTTCTATAAAATAAAGGGTGAAATTTCTAGAAAAGATTTTCACCCTATTTTTATATATTATTTAAAAAAGATTCTTACGATATAGTCAATGAATATAATATGTGATTCTTACCTGGATTTAAGAATAGATTTATTTACAATATATTAAGATAAAACGATATTTGCCTTACAATAAATTACGGTTTACTTAAAATTTTATTGACTATTTATGGATATAAATATACAATATTATGTGAATTTTTATTTTAAAAATTAAATAATTATTTTGTAATAAATGGAAGGAAATGCAATGGCAGATACACAAATTACAATACTGGGAATGTCAGGTTCCGGAAAAACGTGTTATTTATTGGTATTGTACTATAAAATGAGTTCTGGATTAAAAGGTTATACAATTGCAACAGATGATGATGCAGATGTTCAGCTCAGAGATAGATATGCAAGATTATCTGATGTGACTTTAAGTAGAGAAAAGAGATTTCCAGCTGGAACTGACAATATATCAAAATATGTATTTGATTTACAATATGGATACAATACTGTTATGTCTTTTGATTGGGTTGATTATCCCGGTGGATTATTGGACAGAAAAAATTCTGGAAGTCTTGAAGAATATGAGAATGTGAAACAGGCTATAAATAATTCAAGTAGCATATTTATTTGTGTAGATGGAGCATTATTAGTAGGCAATGATACAGAAGAAAAAATTGATAATATAAGAGATAACTGTAGTAATGTAATAAATACATTTTTTTCTGATTATCAAAAGACAAATAAATCTATCCCACCAACTGCAATCATTGTTACAAAATATGATGTTTGTAAAGATGATACAGATGAAGAGGAGTTGTGTGAGATAATAGAAGAGGCATTTAGTCCATTTTTTGTAAAAAATGAAGTTGAAAAAATTGTTACAATTATTCCGGTATCAATTGGTGTAAATATTATGAATGAAGATGGTTCTGGAAGGATGAAGCCAATAAATATTCACTTACCTATTTTTATGGGAATTTGGTTTGCTTTAAGTAAGAAAATTCAAGATTCAGTAGAGAATCTTAGAAAAAGACAAAGTATAACAAATGAATTGAATCAACAAAAGAAGATAGAAGAAAACAAATTAATTTTTTAAAATAGAAAATATATTGATAGACTTACAAATGAATTAAAGATAGAAGCAGACAATAATACCCAAATTAGTAATTTAATAAATGCTATGAATAACAATGGTGGTAAGTTAATTAAAGAGTTGGAGAATATACCTAATGTTTATATTAATGGAGAAAGAACATCATTCAGTGAGGTACTAAAATGAAAATAGCACCAATTATACATACAAGAACTTTTTTTTGTGATTTTAATTCCGAGTTTCTAGTAAGGCCATGTGAATTTATGGATTCAGATATAAAGTGGGCAAGGAAGAGTGTATTAGGATCTACTGTAGATATAGATGGATTAAGTGGATTCCGTTGGGTTGTGTTAGATAATGAAAAGTATCGTATTGCAGGTGTTGTTGGTTTTTTAAAGGACATTTGCTGTAAGTTAGATTTAAATGATACTGATAAAATAAAATCAGAAGAGCTATTTTGTGATAATAAGGGGAGAAGTATCTATGCCTTTATAGGAATTGTTATTGATAAGAGGAATACGGATCATTATCAAAGTGTTTCGCTAGAATATTTGTGGAGTATCTATCTTGATGCTATATATCAAAAATGGAAAAGTTCATATCAAGAAGTATTACTTATGGATTTTAAGGAAGTGGATTTAGCAACAGACAATAATGTAAAGTATGAAACCATTTCATATGAGAAGATTGGTGAGAAAATTTATTATGAGTACAATATTATAACAGACTATAAGCTGTTTTTATACTATTCTTGTTGCCAGGAAAAACAGTACTTTTCATTTTGTAGTAATATTTTAGATTACAATAGTATTAAAAATAGTGAATTTACTATACTTACAACCTCCCAAAATAATATTACAAGGATTTTAAAGGCATACAGTAATAATACCAATGATACTTGTTCTATAGATAATAATGATTATAGACAGAATACAAATAATAATACACTTGATTCAAATGAAGCAAAATATTCAAAAAAAAAAATTGGATACTACTACTCAGTTGCTTAATGATATTAGCACTAATTATTATAATGTGGTTGTTCATAAAGTAAAAAATGGTAAAGCAAAAATTTGTATTAAATGCAATACAGGTGAGAAATGTATATGTATTATTAAAATATTAGGAGATGATAATGAACAAAGAACAGAAAATATATGGGAATTGTTTTAGTGAATTTGAAGATATTGCTACAAAAAAAAGGGACATACCAATTCAAGTACTATATGATTATGAAAAGCATTATATGGAGTTGTTAAAAAAACACTCTACAGAAATAACGATGATTTATAATATGTTGAAGGAATTTAGAGATGAACAAAAGACCTTTTATGGCACAGTACTACCTAATATTATTCAAAAGTTAGAAGAGGATGATGGAATTGATAGTAAGATAAAAAGTATTTGGGTTGAACAACTTACGGCAAATATGGATAGAAGCTTCTCATTAAGTGAATCATTGATAAATGATTTTGCTATAAAAAATATTAATCAATTTAAAAATGCTGTGAATGAAAAATTGGGAAAAGAGTATTATGAAAACATTTCTACAGACTGATACTATATACAATAGGTTACTTCTCAGTATTAAAGATTGCAGAATAAAATGCATCGAAGATACTCTTTATGGTACAAATCCTGATTTATATAATGCTTTATATAGTGATTCTGAAAAACTAATATATAAAACTAAGCTCGAATTATATGAATTAGAGTGGATTGAATTACATTTTAAGAAGATGAATGAAATAATAGATAATAAGTTTTATTTATCATTGGATAGGGAATATATAATTTCAATTATTGCAAAGTTTTATAGTGAATTTATCGAGAAATGGAATAAATCAGATTTTGATATTACAATATTTGAGGAAAAAAAGCGATTACTTAAAGATATTATTAACACAAATTGTAATTGGGATAATGTTATAAAACAGATGGAAGTTGCGTTTGAAAGAGACAGAAAGATGTTAAATAAGAATATAGAAAAATTAAAGTTTAAGGAGAATTAAAATGGAAGCAAAAAATGTATTTAAAATTTTTGGTATGTTTGACAAAGTTGATGACATAATATATGAACCTTTACATTTATTATGTGATGCTATGAGACAGCCGTTAAAACAAATCGATATAAATAATGAAAAAAGACTAGCAGAACATAAGCAAGAACTTGATATAAAACTTAAGCAGTTTGAAGTTGACTTAGAACTGGATAGGAAGGAAAGAGAAATCAAACTTTCACTGGAAGAGCGAAAGGCAGAAGAAGAAATTAATCAAATGATTTTAGATAGTGATTTGCTACGTAAAGAAAAAATGGTGCAGTTAGAGGTTAAATATAGAAAAGAAATGGCAGAAGCTGCTACTCAACTTGCTAATGTTATCGCAAATATCGCCGTAGATACAAGAGGAAGAATAATATCATTATATAATGAAAAGGAAAAAGAATATTTAGACTTACAGAATAAATATAAAATACAAATGTATGATAGTATTAAGAATTTGAAAGAAATATTTCCTGATGGAACAGGTGACGATATTATTAGAGAAGAGGTAACTAATCAATTAATGATTATAACAGAACGTTCAGCTGCATTTTCTAAGTTAATGAATGAAGATATGAAGAATGTTTTTGGAATAATTGATAATGGAATAAGAGAAATTGGAGGAGTTGCAACAAAGTATTTTCAACCAGCTAACCCAAATAGTCCTTCGCTGACGCAAAATGTTATAGGCAAAATTGAAGAGAAGTAAAATATCACCTTACATTGATTTGTGATGAAAGTCATTTAGTTCTATTATGACTTACACCTAATATATTACTGTATAAAAATTAAAATTTAGTGGATTTTAAAAAGAATTTAAGACTTAGTATTGGAATAGATTAATACTAAGTCTTTTATTTTAAAAATCTCTTGTAATATTTTTCAGCCATTTATAACTCTTATAATGCTTATAAACAAAAGGAATCTTTACAAACTCATCAGTACAAATAAGGAAGTATACCCACATCGGCGGAAGCTTAAGAACAAAAGCAGATATAAAGCCAAGCGGAACCGAATAGCACCACATATCTATTATGTCACAGAAAAATCCCCATTTTGAATCACCACCCGATCTGAAAACACCGCAAATCATTGCCGTATTGAATGCCTGGCCTACTATATAATACATATTTATAAAAAGCATTATGCTTAGATAACTCTGTGCAGTAGGAGTTAAATCAGCCATAGTGAAAAATACAGGTCGTAAAAGAAATATAACTATTCCACCTACAACTGCAGACATACTTGTTATTTTAACAAAGTGTGAAGAATCGGACTTTATAGTATCGGTATTTCCGGAACCTATTGATTTTCCAAGGATAATTGCTCCTGCGTCAGCTATACCGAAACAGGCCACAGTACCAAGATTTCTTGCAACCACAACTACTGCATTTGCCGCCACTATATCACTGTCAAGATGCCCCATAATAACAGAGTACATAGAAAAGGCCACTCCCCAAACTATCTCATTTCCGAATGCAGGAAGAGAATATTTCATAAAATCAAAAAATAATATTTTATTTACTTCCAAAATATTCTTTATATGAAAATGAATGGCTTTCGGTATAAAATTATCTATAACACATATTGTAAACTCAACACCTCTTGCAATTACGGTTGCCAGTGCAACACCAAGTATTCCAAGCTTTGGTGCACCGAACAGTCCGAAAATAAAAACTGCATTAAAGATAATATTTAAAATCAGTGCAACTGCATTTGTAACAGTCGAGAAATGAACTCTTTCTATACTTCTCATTGCACATAGATATACTTGAGAAAAACTCATAAAAAGATATGAGAAACTTACCATTCTAAGATAAGGTATGCCTGAAGTAATCAAGTTGATATCATTTGTAAAAATCCTCATTAAAATATGTGGAAAAAAGAATGCCATAATAAAAAACATACTTGATATAAACATGGACAGCTGCATACCTATGCCCATTATATGTTCGATTGTCTTTGTATCCTTTTTCCCCCAGTATTGTGCGGCAAGCATTATGACACCGGATGAAATACCTGTATATACAAGGTTTAATATAAACATAACCTGATTTGCCAGTGATCCGGCTGAAAGTGCGTCTTGTCCTACAAAGCCCAGCATTATTACGTCAGCAGAATTTACAGCGGTTGTAACAATATTTTGTAAAACTATCGGAACGGCAAGCCTTAAAATATCTTTATTAAAAGATGAGCTGCCTTTTGTAGCGGTGTACATAATAATCCTCCATACTGATAAATCTCTTATTTAAGAGCGTGATTTTACCATTATATGTGCAGTGTACTTACAAGTCAAATGATTACAAAGAATATGTTAAAATTCATTTTATAAAATATTTCTTTTAATATGATATAATAAAATTCCATTAAGTATAATTTGATTTATAAATATATAAAAATATGAGGGAAACTATGGAATTAAATAAACGATTTGAATCTGATAAATTAAAAAAAATTCAAATCTTTTCAGGAGCAAAGCTAAAATACATAGCATTTATTTCAATGCTTATTGATCATGTAAACAATGCTCTTATAACACCTTTACTTGACGGAAGCGGATTTTTATTGTACTTGTCAAATATATTCTCGGTATTGGGAAGAATTGCTTTCCCTATTTTTGTGTTTTTTATAGTGGAAGGATTTTATAAAACAAAAAACAGGAAGAAATATCTGCTTACTTTGACAGTGTTCGGAGTGATATCTGAAGTACCATTTGATATGTTTACATCGAAAACATTCTTTAATCCGTATTGGAACAATATGATGTTTACTCTGGCACTATGTCTAATAACTATATGGATAATAGATACCTTAAAAGGGAAGATTAAGAGTAAAGTTTTATGGTATACAGTTTCTATTATAATAGTTATATTTTCAGGACTGTCGGCAATGGAACTTAGCCTTGACTATGATTACCACGCGGTAGTAGCGGCGTATATTTTCTATATTTTTTATGATAAACCTTTACTTGGAGCAGGGCTTGGGTATTTATCTATTATAAAAGAGTTATATTCATGCCTGGGATTTTTTATGACTCTAACCTATAACGGAAAAAGAGGTAAACAATATAAGTGGTTCAATTATCTTTTTTATCCTGTACATATACTCATTTTGGGTATTTTACGTTTTTATTTAAATATTTAAATCCTATAGTTTTTATTTAAATATTTAAATCCTATTGACAAACACAAAACACTAATGTAGAATATGTACTTGCAATGTGTGTGTAGCTCAGCTGGATAGAGCACTTGGCTACGGACCAAGGTGTCGGGAGTTCGAATCTTCTCACGCACGTTATTAGAACCTCAGCAACCTTGCTGAGGTTTTTGTTTTATAAAAAGTAAGTAAAAGGAAAATATGGGAATAGTAAAAGCAACAAAGCTTATATTTGATTATATAACAAGAGATGAAGCGGACAATGTAGAGGATGTAAAAAGAGCTATCAATAATTTAAATATTGATATTACACAAGGCGATTTTGTGGCGATTTTAGGACATAACGGCTCGGGAAAATCTACATTTGCAAAACATTTAAACGGTATATTATTACCTACAGAAGGTACTGTATTTATCTCTGATTTGGATACGGCAAATGATGAAACACTTCTTGATTTGAGGAAGATGGTAGGAATGGTATTCCAAAATCCGGATAATCAGATCATAGGAAATGTAGTGGAAGAAGATGTGGCATTCGGGCCTGAAAATATCGGTATTCCGACAGATGATAT
The DNA here is from genome assembly GCF_000296385.1 of Lachnoanaerobaculum sp. OBRC5-5. GTDB lineage: Bacteria > Bacillota > Clostridia > Lachnospirales > Lachnospiraceae > Lachnoanaerobaculum. The sequence continues at coordinate 927,768 of NZ_JH815185.1, read as the reverse complement.
GTGGAAGAGAGTGGATGCCGCACTTGAGGCGGTAGGAATGACCGCTTACAGATATAAATCTCCGAATAAACTTTCAGGCGGACAAAAGCAAAGAGTGGCTATAGCGGGTATTATGGCAATGAAGCCTAAATGTATTGTACTTGACGAGCCTACCGCGATGCTTGATCCGAACGGAAGAAAAGAAGTTATAAAGACGGTTCTTGAATTAAATAAAAAAGAAAATATCACGGTAATACTGATTACTCACTATATGGAAGAGGTTATAGAAGCCGACAGAGTTATAGTTATGGATGAGGGTAAGATAGTTATGGACGGCACACCGAAAGAGGTTTTCTCACATGTGGAGGAATTAAAGAAACTTCGACTTGACGTACCAAGTACTACAGAGCTTGCATTTGAACTGAAACAATCAGGACTTGATTTACCGGACGGCATACTTACATTGGATGAGCTTGTAGACAGCCTTTTACCGATATTAAAATAAACACATTTGGAGATAATAATGCAAGATAATGTGCAAATAGAAGCAAAGAAATTAAACTTTATATATGGAGAAGGAACTGCATTTGAACAGTACGCCATAAAGGATGTATCATTTACCATCAAAAAGGGTGAGTTTGTGGGTATTATCGGACATACCGGATCCGGAAAATCTACTTTGATACAGCACTTGAACGGACTGATAAAGGCTACTTCAGGTGAGCTTTTTTTTAACGGAGAAAATATATATACAGCAAAGTATGATATGAAACTTTTAAGACAAAAGGTAGGTTTGGTTTTCCAATATCCCGAGCATCAGCTCTTTGAGGTGGATGTACTTTCAGATGTGGAATTTGGTCCGAGAAATCAAAAGCTTCCTGAAGATGTGGTGGAAGCAAGAGCAAAGGAAAGCCTTGCTTTGGTTGGCCTTGATGAAAGTTATTATAAAAAATCACCTTTTGAACTTTCCGGAGGACAAAAAAGAAGAGTAGCCATAGCCGGAGTTTTAGCTATGAATCCGGAAGTGCTTATCTTAGATGAGCCTACAGCAGGACTTGATCCTAAGGGAAGAGATGAGCTCTTTGACGAAATTATAGAATTGAAAAAATCAAGGGATATGACAGTCATTTTAGTTTCACACAGTATGGAGGACGTAGCAAAGTATGTCGACAGATTGCTTGTTATGAATGCCGGTGAGCTTGTTTTAGACGGAACGCCTAAGGAAGTTTTCAAGAAGTATAAATATCTTGAGAGCATAGGACTTAGTGCGCCGGGAATAACTTATATAGTGGAGAGACTTAAAAAAGAAGGTGTAGACTTGGGAGACGATATTACCACAATAGAAGAAGCCAGGGATAAAATATTAGAATATATTAAGAGGAAGGATAAAAATGCTTAGAGATATTACATTGGGACAATATTACCCAATAGATTCTGTAATACATAGACTTGATCCGAGAACAAAGCTTTTTGGAACCATGATTTTTATTATTTCTCTGTTCATAGCAAATTCATGGCCGGGATACGCTTTGGCAACACTCTTTTTAGTAGTTGCTATTTCGCTTTCAAAGGTTCCTGTAAAATTCATGATAAAGGGGCTGAAAGCTGTCCTAATACTTTTGATTATCAGTGTTAGCTTTAATTTATTTTTGACTGACGGAGAAGTAGTATTCAAACTGTGGATAATTAAAATAACAAAAGAAGGTATCAGAGTTTCAATATTCATGGGACTGAGATTGATTTTCCTTATAGTGGGATCATCTGTAATGACATTGACTACAACTCCTAATGCACTTACAGACGGTCTTGAAAAAAGCATGGGATTTTTGAAAGTTATAAAGATACCTGTACATGAGATATCAATGATGATGTCGATTGCACTTAGATTTATTCCAATATTGATAGAGGAAACAGATAAAATAATGAAGGCTCAGATGGCAAGAGGTGCCGATTTTGAGTCGGGAAATATAATACAAAAAGCAAAGGCAATGGTACCTCTTCTTGTACCGCTTTTCATTTCAGCAATGAGAAGAGCTACAGATCTTGCTATGGCGATGGAAGCCAGATGCTATCACGGAGGTGAGGGCAGAACCAAGCTGAAACCTTTAAAATATAAGAAGATTGATATAATTGCATATTTATATTATTTGATATATATGCTTATTTGTATTGCTTTGGTTTTTGTTTTTAGGAAGTAGGGTAATGAGAAGAATAAGACTTATAGTATCCTATGACGGTACAAACTATTGCGGCTGGCAAAAGCAGCCTAACGGAATAACTATAGAAGAAGTATTAAATAATGCCATTTCAAAACTTACAGGTGAAGAAATAGAGATAATAGGTGCCTCCAGAACAGACTCGGGAGTACATGCCTATGGAAATGTGGCCGTATTTGATACCAATGCTAGAATGGCGGCAGATAAGTTTGCATTTGCCATAAATCAAAGACTTCCGGATGATATCAGAATACAATATTCCGACGAGGTTGAAGCAGGTTGGCATCCGAGAAAGAATGACTGTATAAAGACATATACCTATAGAATTTTGAATCGAAAGATTGATATACCTACAGAAAGACTTTATGCACATTTTTGCTATTTCAATCTGGATGTTGAGAAGATGAGAGAGGCAAGCGGATACTTTATAGGAACACATGATTTTACAAGCTTTTGCTCACAGAAATCTCAGGCCTCATCACCTGTAAGAACCATCTTTTCTTTGGAAGTGTTACAGGATGAAGATATGATCACTGTTGTAATAAGAGGTGACGGTTTCCTCTACAATATGATTCGTATTATAGCAGGTACTCTGATAAAGGTAGGTATGGGCGTTTATCCGCCAAGTTATATCACAGAGATAATGAAAGTAAAAAACAGAAAACTTGCAGGGCAGACAATGCCTGCAAAGGGACTGACTTTGGTTGAAATTGAATATATTTAAGCAGGATGCGAGATGATCGCATCCTTTTTTATAATAAAGATATTGTTTGCTTTTTAGTGTAAAATAATTCATAATAATAGGAATTATTATTAGTTAAAACGCCGAAATTACAAAAATGCTATTGTGTATACAATAATTTTATGGTAAATATAATAACAACAGGTTAGGAAAACCTATCATTTACCTTTTGAGTAAAGATATTTCCTATACTGATTTAGAAAAAAAATATTTTATTTATATAAGGAGGCAGTTATGTCATTAATTAACAAAGAAGTTGGAGAGTTTAGCGTACAGGGATTTCATAAGGGAGATTTCGTTGAAGTATCTAAGAAGGATATCTTAGGAAAGTGGAGTGTATTCTTCTTCTATCCTGCAGATTTCACATTTGTATGTCCTACAGAGTTGGAGGATTTACAGAAGAATTATAAGGAGTTTAAAGAGGCAGGATGTGAGATCTATTCAGTTTCAACAGATACACATTTCACACATAAGGCATGGCATGATCATTCAGAGCGTATCTCAAAGATTGAGTATCCGATGCTTGCAGATCCTACACATGTACTTTCAAGAGATTTTGAAGTATATATCGAGGAGAACGGTTTGGCAGAGAGAGGTTCTTTCATCATCAATCCTGACGGAAAGATCGTTTCTTATGAAGTAAACGCAGGTGGCGTAGGAAGAAACGCTGAAGAGCTTTTAAGAAAGCTTCGTGCTTGCCAGTTCGTTCATGAGCATGGCGATCAGGTTTGCCCTGCTAAGTGGCAGCCGGGTGCTGAGACATTAAAGCCAAGTCTTGATCTTGTAGGTCAGTTATAATATTAGGGGACATTATGAGTAAAAACATGTATGATGCAGTCATTGTGGGCGGAGGTCCTGCAGGTCTGACAGCGGCTATTTATTTAGCCAGAGCATATTATCGTGTACTTGTTATAGAAAAAGAAAAATTTGGCGGTCAGATAACTCTGACCGCTGAAGTTGTAAATTATCCGGGTATAGAGCATATCTCAGGAGCCAAGCTTGGAGAGCAGATGAGAAAACAGGCGGAAAACTTCGGTGCCGAATTCTTACTTGCTACAGTGGACTCCATCGATATGGACGGTGATATCAAGAAGGTCCATACATCAAAGGGAGATATCGAGTGCTTTGGAGTAGTACTTGCAACAGGTGCATCACCAAGAATGATCGGATTTGAAGGTGAGGCAAAGTTTAAGGGTCATGGTGTTGCATATTGTGCTACATGTGACGGAGAATTCTTTAAAGGAAAGGAAGTCTTTGTTGTAGGAGGAGGCTTTGCGGCTGCGGAAGAAAGCGTATTCCTGACAAAGTATGCAAAGCATGTAACCATTCTTATCAGAGAGCCTGACTTTACCTGTGCAAAAACAACAGCACAACATGCATATGATAATGAGAAAATTACCGTACTTACACATACCGAGGTGGTGAAAGTTGAAGGTGGAGACGTACTTGAGAGAATTGTTTATAAGAACAATGAAACAGGTAAAGAAGAAGTATTTGAAGACAAGGAAGGTTTCGGTGTATTCGTATTTGCAGGATATGAGCCGGCAACCTCTTTGGTAAAGGACTTCGGAATACTTGATGAAAGAGGATATGTAATTACAGACGCCTCAAAGAAAACTGCAATTGACGGATTGTATGCGGCCGGAGATGTTTGTATAAAGCCGCTTAGACAGGTTGTAACAACTGTCGGAGATGCAGGTATTGCAGCAACGGAACTTGAAAAGTATATCTCTGTAATGCATAAAAAGACAGGTATCAAGCCGGTAGTTCCTATAAGGCAATCAGGAGCCGGAAAGGGAAGTTTGCCGAAAGAAGAAGTCAAGGAAGAAGGATTATTCTCATCTGATATGCTTGCACAGTTAAATACCGTATTCGGTAAGATGGAAAAAGATATCTTACTTAAGGTATTTGTGAAGGATGATGATGTATCAAAAGAATTGCTTTCATATATGACCGAGCTTGGTAAACTTACAGACAAGATATCTGTTGAAGAGGTAAAAGATGAAGCAAAGGCGCCTGTTGTAGAAATACATAGAGACGGAGAGTTCAGCGGTTTAGCTTTCCACGGCGTTCCGGGAGGACATGAATTTACTTCATTTATTCTGGGTATATACAATGTATCAGGTCCGGGACAGGGATTAAGTGATGATATAAGAGAAAAGATACTAGAAATAAAGGATAAAGTGTCATTTAAGATTTTAGTATCACTTAGTTGTACAATGTGTCCTGACCTTGTTGTAGCGGTACAAAGAATTGCTTCTCTAAATCCGAATATTGATGCACAAGTTTATGATATAAATCATTTCGGGGATCTCAGAGAAAAATATCATGTAATGAGTGTGCCATGTTTGGTAATGAATGAAGACAAGGTATTCTTCGGTAAGAAGAGCATAGAAGAAGTCCTTGAGTATATAAACAATTAAACATTAAAACTATTGAATTAAGTAGGCTGAACAGTGTTATAAAAGTGAAGTTTTGTAACGGTTCAGCCTTGCTTTTTATATGGAAAAAATGATAAAATATTGAATGTCTGGCAACGTAAATTGTAATATATTTTAAGGTCGGAGTCGTGGCTTATAAATATCGTTTATAAGCTTTTTAGGTCAAAATGAGGAGAAGAATAATGAAACTCAATCAAAGAAGTATTTTAGAAAATGCAGCAGCTTGGGAAAAACTCGGATACTCTCTACCAAAGTATGACAGAGAGCAGGTGAAAAAGAATACACTTGCAAATCCGAATTGGATACATTTCGGTGCAGGAAACATTTTCAGAGCATTTCAGGCAAATGTTTTAAACAATCTTTTAAATGAAAAGAAAACCGATATAGGTCTTGTTGTTGCTGAGGGATTTGATTATGAAATAATAGATAAGGCATTCAATTCATTTGACGATCTGACAATATATATGAAACTTTGCTGTAACGGAACGGTTGAGAAGAATATTGTAGGCTCTGTAGTAGAGTCTTTGAGAGTGGATCCTCAAAATTCAGACTACGAAACTTTAAAGGAGCTGTTTAGAAAGCCTTCACTTCAAATGGTAAGTTTTACAATAACCGAAAAAGGTTATGCGGTAGTTGACGGAAACGGAAATACTCCTGCAGGTATAGAGGCGGACTTTAAGGTGGGTCCTGATAAAGCCACAAGTTACATGGGTAAGGTATGTGCCATGCTTTACGAGAGATTTAAGGCAGGTGCTCTTCCTGTAGCTATGGTGAGTATGGATAACTGTTCACATAACGGTGACAAACTTAAGGCTGCTGTGGTAGCATTTGCAAAGAACTGGTGTGATAATAATGTCTGCGATAAAGGCTTTTTAGAATATGTGGAAGATGAAAAAAAGGTAAGTTTCCCTTGGTCTATGATTGATAAAATAACACCGAGACCTGCCGACTCCGTAATGGATATGCTTGTTAAAGACGGTATAGAGGATGTAGACTTTGTAAAGACAAGTAAGAACACATTCGTGGCACCTTTTGTAAATGCGGAAGAGGCGGAGTACCTTGTAATAGAGGACAGCTTCCCAAACGGCAGACCGAAGCTTGAAGAAGGGGGAGTAATGTTTACAAAGCGTGAAGTTGTAGATATGGTGGAGAGAATGAAGGTATGCACCTGTCTTAATCCTCTTCATACTGCACTTGCAATATACGGTTGTCTCTTGGGATATGAAAAAATCAGCGATGAGATGAAGGACAGTGAGCTTACAAAACTTATAAAAACTATAGGGTATAAAGAGGGGCTTCCGGTAGTTACAGATCCGGGAATCATCAATCCTAAAGATTTCATAGATACTGTAGTAGAAGTAAGACTTCCAAATCCTTTTATGCCGGATACACCGCAAAGAATTGCCTGTGATACATCACAAAAGCTTGCAATAAGATTCGGTGAGACAATAAAGGCATATGAAAAAAACGATAGTTTAAATGTTTCGGATCTTAAGCTTATACCTCTTGTATTTGCAGGTTGGGCAAGATATCTGATGGGAACAGATGATAATTTAAATAAATTTGAACTCAGTCCGGATCCTTTACTTGAAAAGGTGGTTCCGATGGTGGAAGATATAAATATTGGAGACAGCGATGTACATTCAAAGCTTGAGAAGTTGTTTGGCGATGCTTCCATATTCGGAGTAAACTTATATGAAGCAGGACTTGGTGAGCTTGCAGAAAAATACTTTGTGGAACTTATAGCAGGAAAGGGAGCTGTAAGGGAGACATTGAAGAAATATGTGGGATAATATCAGTGACTTAGGTTACTTATATTTATAGATACTATAGTAAGGAGAAATTTATGCAAATGACTTGGCGATGGTACGGAGAAGGAAATGACTCCGTTACTTTAAAGCAAATCAAGCAGATTCCCGGTGTTGAAGGTATTGTTTGGGCCTTGCACAACAAGGCAGCAGGAGAAGTTTGGGAAGTGGCCGAAATCGAAGAAGTAAGAAAGCAACTGGAACCATATGGCTTTAATATGGATGTGGTTGAATCTGTAAATGTTCACGATGATATAAAGATAGGTTTACCTACAAGAGATGCACTTATAGAAAACTATAAAACAACTCTAAGAAATCTTGCAAAATTCGGTGTAAAGGTTGTATGTTACAACTTTATGCCGGTATTTGACTGGACCAGAACTGATTTACATCATGAGTTGCCTGACGGGTCAAATGCACTTTTCTATGAAAAGAAAGTTATCAGAGAAGATCCTATTGAGATGGCAAGATATATCATAGAAGGATCAAAGGGATATACAATGCCGGGTTGGGAGCCTGAAAGACTTGAGCATCTGAAGGAACTTTTCGAGGCATATAAGCCTGTTACAAAAGAAAAACTTTGGGAGAACTTAAAGTATTTCCTTGAGGCGATTATGCCGACTTGTGAGGAATGTAATATCAAGATGGCTATTCATCAGGACGATCCGCCATGGGATATTTTCGGACTTCCAAGACTTTTGGTTGATGAAGCCGCAATAGACAAGTTTTTAAAGCTTGTAGACAATCCTTATTCAGGACTTACACTTTGTTCAGGTTCATTGGGAGCAAATGAGAAAAACAGAGTTGCAAATATAGTAAGAAAGCACTGTGACAGAATCTACTTTGCACATATAAGAAATGTAAAGCACTATGAGGGAGGAGATTTCTCGGAAGTTTCACATAGAGATTGTGACGGAGATGTAGGAATCCTTGATATTATAAAGGCTTATCACGACTGTGGATATACAGGATATATTCGTCCTGACCACGGAAGACATATATGGGATGAGAAGTGTAGACCGGGATACGGTTTGTATGATAGAGCACTTGGTGTAATGTATATACTAGGTGTATGGGATGCACTTGAAAAATTTGATAATAAATAAGGTTTTAAGGGGAGGTTATGCCTTCCCTTTTATGTTATGTTAAAACTATTTAAACAATAGAATTTAACATATGTTAATTAATTGTATCAGTAAATATATGTGTTTCACAGATTACATTTGATTATGTAAGAAAGTTGTAATTTTTTAGAAAGGTAATTTGCATTGCATTATTTGCTGAATGATGTTATTATCCTAAATGTTTCGTTAAGAAATATTAAATTAATTTGATATATGGAGGGATATATGAAACGTTTAATAGCGACACTTACATTAGGATTAGGTTTAACATTTGGAGCGGTTTTTGCAGCTAATGCAGCTCCATCAACAATTATTATACCGTCAAGAAGTACTGCTGCAGTAGTGGCAACATCATCAACAGCAACACCTTCAACACCATCTGTAGCAACACCTTCAAGTTCAGGAAGAGGAAGAGGCGGTTCTTCATCATCAGGCGGTTCAGGTTCAAGTAACAGAAGAAGCAGCTCAGTATCTACTTTAAGTTCTTCAGCAGGCACATGGGTAAAGGATGCTAACGGCTGGTGGTTAAACTATGGTGCAGGAAATTATGCAAAGAATACTTGGGTATTCAAGGATTCTAAATGGTATTATTTCAATGCAGACGGTTATATGTATACTTCATGGTTACATATCAATAACAACTGGTACTACTTACATGATGACGGACATATGAACATCGGTTGGTTACTCACAGAGAATACACATCTTTGGTACTATTTCGATGCTAATGGTGCTATGTGGTACAATGCAACAACTCCTGACGGTTACTATGTAAATAATGACGGAGTTTATGTAGCAAAATAATTCAAGAATTATTCAAGCGGACAGGGATATTGCCTGTCTGCTTTTTTAGTATAATGCTCGCAGAAAACTTTACGTATTCCGTTATGGAAAAGTAAGAAAAACACAAACTTTACACTTGAAGCACACATTTTGAACATATCTTTTGTAGATAATACAGAGCATAAACAACAAACCCCATTTTAGAAACGAGGTACAATATGAAAAAGAATAAAAAGAAAATGTGTGCTTGGCTTATAACTATTGCACTTGGATTAGCAATAGTAGGTTGTTCAAATAACAAGACAACAACTACAACAGAAACTACAATGCAGCAGAGCGAAACTACTGCAACCGATACTTCAAGTATAACAACAGTTGGTGAGTACTCGGATGAAGATCTGGATACTTCATATTCAGACTCAGATACGAAGATTGAACTCAGTGCAGGTAGTGCCAATATAACAGGTGACGGTGCTACATTTGAAGACGGAAATATTAAAATAACAAAGGCGGGTACATATGTTCTCAGCGGAGACTTTGACGGACAGATAATAACTGAAGTCGTTGATGAGGATGTGGTACACCTGGTATTCAACGGTGTAAATATTACAAATACCACATCGTCAGCTATTAATGCAGCTACAGGAAAGAAAGTTGTAATTACACTTGTAGACGGAACAACAAATATACTCAGTGACGGAACAAGCTATGAGTATGCAGACGGTGAAGATGAGCCTGATGCAACACTTTTTGTTAAAAACAATTTAACTATTAACGGAAACGGAAGCCTAAACATTGATTCTAATTATGCAGCGGCAATAAAATCCAAAGACAACCTTATTATACTTGGAGGAAATATCACTATTGATTCTGTAGATAAGGCTATAAAGGGTAAAGACTCTGTTACTATTGAAAATGCAAATATAACTATAAATGCGGAAGATGACGGAATCACAACAGACGGAGCGCTGGTAATAAACATCGGAAATATTAATATAGAGAAGGCCGGTGAAGGTCTTGAGGCTGTTACTATTGATATTAACGGTGGAAATATTGATATTGTTGCAACAGATGACGGTCTTAATGCAAGAGGTCTTCTGGATGACAGTGCCTCAGATGAAGAAAAGGAAGCATATGGAGAGGAGAACCAGGCTGATACGTACTTAAAGATCGCAGGCGGTGTGGTGAATGTAGATGCAGGAGCAGACGGTATTGATTCAAACGGTCAGGTATATATTGAAGGAGGAACTGTATATATATCAGGAGCTACTTCAGGTCCGGACGTTGCACTTGATTACAATGGTGAAGCAACTATTTCAAGCGGTACATTTGTAAGTACAGGTGTTCAGGAGATGTCACAGACATTTTCAAGCAATTCAACACAGAACTTTATAACGGCTTACTATTCAAGTACGCTTGAGGCAGGAACGGAGATAAAGGTAACCGATAAGAGCGGTAATGTCGTTGTAAGTTATACGGCAGCCAAGTCATTCAGTTTTGCGGTTATATCTTCAGATAAGTTAACCACAGGAGAAACATATACGGTAACTGCAGGAGATAACAGTGATGAGGTAACTATAACAGCAGGTGGAAATACTATCGGTGAAAGTACCGGTGGAGGCATGGGAGGTCAAGGTGGACCGGATGGAAACGGAGGTCCGGGAGGAAATCCTCCTACAGGAGAGCCGCCACAAAAGCCTACCGATGCAAACGGCAATGAACTTGAAATGCCGGAGCCGCCAAGCAGTGATTCATCACAGACAGAAAATAATTAAAAATTATATTTGATAAATGCATATAAAATGATAAACTTAGATAGAGGGTTGTTTGCCCTCTATTTTTTGATTTGAGGAGATTTATGGAGATATACATGGCACCTATGGAGGGTGTGACAAATTATGTTTTCAGAAAGGTATATATAAAGCATTTTAGCGGAGTGGACAAATTTTTTACACCTTTCATTACACCGCATATGAAAAAAGGGTTTTCAAAATCCGAATTAATGGAATTAAATACAGAGTACAATAAGGGACAATATTTGATACCGCAAATCCTTACAAACAGTGCAGAAGATTTTTTAAAGCTGGTAGATGAAATAGAAGAGATGGGTTATAGTGAATTTAATATAAATCTCGGCTGCCCGTCAGGCACTGTAACATCAAAGGGACGCGGCTCAGGTTTTTTACAGAACCCTGAAGCGTTAGACAGATTCTTTTATGAAATATTTGAAAAGAAAAACAATATAACAATTTCTGTAAAAACAAGAATAGGTTTTTCGGATTATGGAGAGTGGGATGATTTACTGAAAGTATATGAAAAATATGATTTTAATGAAATAATAATTCATCCGAGACTACGAAGTGATTTTTATAAAAATAATATACACTTACCTTCATTTACACAAGCGTGTAATACTTTGGAACAGAATATTATATATAACGGTGATATAAAGATATTAGACGATATCAATGTTTTGAAAACAAAAATTTTTGATGAGAAGGTTACAGGAATTATGATTGGAAGAGGTTTGGTAAGAAATCCTCTACTGTCCGAGTCCATAAAGGAAAATAAAGAAAACATCTGTATTGAAAGGACGGTAGCATTTTTGGATGATATAGTTGAAGAGTATATGTCTTTGGATTTCGGAGAAAGAAATACTTTGTTTAAACTCAAAGAAATCTGGGGAATGATACTTGGTGATGATGACAGATATGCTAAAATACTGAAAAAGATAAGAAAATCCGGTGGACTGAAAGAATATAAGATGGCTGTAAATGAATTATATTAAAGTAAAGCCGGAATTTAAAATAAAATTATTTATGAATAAGGATAATGTTATAAAAAAGTAAGAAAATTTAGAATATAAATTTGTTGCGGAATAATAAAAATTACTATATACTTTAAAAAGTATTGATAAAAATTTAATGCGTTTTATCACTACAAGAAACTGTTTTAGGAGGCAAAATTATGGGTGTATTGCAGTTCTTTGTTAATTGTTTTTCGTTTATTCTCTACGCACTTGCAGTTGTAGGAATGTTCAAGGTCTTTGAGAAGATGAATATTGAAGGATGGAAATCAATTATTCCATTTTATAATGATTATCTTTACGCAGGAAAGACATGGGATCAGAAGTATATTATTTACTTCTGGTGTGCATTCATTCTTTCAAGAATAGTAGCATTGATAGCAGGTGTAGGCGGATTTATCGGTTTCTTATTCGGTTTGGTAAGCTTTGCATTCTTGGTACTCTTCATTGTTGCAAGAGCAAGATTCTGCTATTGGAAAGCAAAAGCTTTCGGATATGATGTAGGATTCGCAATAGGCTTATTCTTTTTACCGTTCGTATGTGAGATTATTCTCGGCTTCGGTGATGCACAGTATCAGGGAAATGTATTCACAGAGAGTGGATCACAGTATTAATAAGTTTATTGATTATAAAGAAAGACTTCGGTCTTTCTTTTTTTGTTTGAGAAAAAAATGATTTTTGTAGTATAATTTACTTAGAAACTTAATCAATCGGTTAGAAAATAGTTTTAAGGAATAAATGTAATGACAGAAGAGAAAAAAGTATATACAGCAGAAGAAGTTTATAAGAGTATTTTAAAAAGAATAATTCGACTTGAACTTGAACCGGGACAGCTTATCAGTGAAAATCAAATGTGTATAGATTACGGTGTATCAAGATCAATAATAAGAAATGCTTTTACAAAGTTGGCACAACTGAAATTTGTAGAAGTAAGACCTCAGAGAGGTACCTATGTAACACAAATTGATTTAAATTATATATCAGATCTGTTAATGCTTAGAACAGCGGTAGAAAAAGAAGTTATATATGAGATGTTTACCAAGTTGGATGAGTCTGCGAGATTGGAATTGGTAAAAAAGCTTGAGAAGAATATTGAAGAAGAAGAGAAGTATATAGATGAGAAGACATATTCGCGTAGATTTGGAATACTTGATAGTGAATTTCATAAAACGATGATAGACAGTGTGAACAGATACGCGTTAGTTGTAATTCTGAGTGATATCATGCTTCACATTTCCAGGTGGAGAAACTTTGATGTTAAGTTTGCAGATCGTATACATGAGCTTGTAGAGGAACATAAGAATATAGTAAAAGGGATAAAGAGTAACGACCTTTATAAAGCACAGGAGTGCATGGCTGCACACTTAGAAACAATTACAGATATATATGAAAGTGCAATAAAGCAATATCCCAAATATTTCATATCATAAAAAATGCAAAAAAAACTTAAGTTTTGCAATCTTTATCAATATAGTAAAGTTTACTACATGGATCTGAAGTGTATTAATATTATAGTGCAATATTATAATGAAAAATTATAATAATATGCTAAACATACAAAAAATAAGATGAAATAATAAATAGATGAAAAAATAAATGAAAATTCACATGTAAATATAGTAAAAATGCATATTTACAAAAATATTAAGAATTGATAATATTATAACATAGATGTTGGTTATATTATTAACACATTTATTTTTTGGGATTACTTGTATACTAGTAGACAAGATATAAAGGAGAAATTTATGTACACATTAGGTGTTGATATCGGATCAACCACTTCAAAGGCTGTAATATTGGAGGATGGAGAAAACATAGTAGCTTCTTCAATAGTTGTAGCAACTGTGGGAACAGCCGGTGTAGAAGAAGCTGTAAATAATGTACTAAACTCTTCAAAACTGGAATTAAAAGATATTAAGTCGGTAGTTGCTACAGGTTATGGAAGAATGAACTACGATTTGGCTGATTATAAAGTCAGTGAGTTGACGTGCCACGCGCTTGGAGTACATAAAGAGTTTACTAATGTCAGAACGGTAATAGATATCGGTGGACAGGATGCGAAAGTAATATCACTTGCAGCTAACGGTAAAATGACAAATTTTGTTATGAATGATAAGTGCGCTGCAGGAACCGGAAGATTTCTTGATGTGATGGCTAATATTCTTAATCTTCAAATAGATGAGTTGGAGATTGAGGCGTCAAAATCTGATAATCCTGCAAATATATCAAGTACATGTACAGTTTTTGCGGAGTCGGAGGTTATATCTCAGCTTGCTACAGGAAGGAATATCCCGGACTTGGTAGCCGGAATATGTAAATCTGTTGCGATAAGAGTTGCCGCTTTAGCTAAGAGAGTCGGAATAGTTGAAGAAGTATGTATGAGTGGCGGTGTAGCTAAAAACTCAGGTGTTAGAAATGCTATGAGTAAAGAACTTGGTGTAGATATAGTGTTTAGTAAGAACGCTCAACTTATGGGAGCACTTGGAGCCGCAATATACGGCTTTAAAAAGTCATAAATTTTTATATTAAAAAGTAGGAGGAAACCAGTGGAAGAAGCTAAAAAACAAAAGCCTATTATAGATCCAAACAGTGCAAAAGCCAGATTGGGTAAGATAGCAGCAAAGGCATACAGTGACTGCGTAGAGGCTAAAAAGCGAGGCGAATTGGTAGGATGGTGCGCAAGTAACTTTCCGGTAGAGATTCCTGAAACATTAGGATTGTATGTATGTTATCCTGAAAATCAGGCAGCCGGAATTGCAGCCAGAGGTGGTGGAGAACGAATGTGTAGTGAGAGTGAAGGCGATGGATATTCTAATGATATATGTGCATATGCCAGAATATCTCTTGCATATATGAAGCTTAAGGAAGCACCGGAACAAGATATGCCACAACCGGATTTCGTTCTATGTTGTAATAATATATGTAACTGTATGATTAAATGGTATGAGAACATTGCTAAAGAATTGAATATTCCTATGATTATGATAGATATTCCTTTTAATCCTGATTATGAAGTTTCAGAGGCAATGACAGCTTATATCAGAAATCAATTCTGGGATGCAATACATCAATTAGAGGAGATTACAGGTAAAAAGTGGAGTAATGAAAGATACGAAGAGGTAAGAAAGATATCAGGCAGAAGCTCCAGAGCATGGCTTGAGGCAACTGCTACAGCTAAGTATTCACCGTCACCATTTAACGGATTTGATTTATTAAATCATATGGCTGTTATGGTTACAGCCAGAGGAAAGCTTGAAGCGGCGGAGGCAATGGAGACTTTGCTTAAAGAGTATAAAGAAAATCATGAAAAAGGTGAGTCTACATTTAAAGGTGAAGAAAAATACAGAATTATGTTTGAAGGTATAGCATGTTGGCCATGGCTTCGTGCTACAGCTACCGGACTTAAGAGTCGTGGAATAAATATGGTTACAACTATATATGCTGATGCTTTCGGATTTATTTATGATGACTTTGACGGAATGTGCAGGGCATATGCAAATGTTCCTAATTGTATGAATATAGAACATGCAAGAGATAAGAGAACAAAGCTTTGTAAAGATAACAGTGTTGAAGGACTTCTTGTACATACAAACAGATCTTGTAAACTTTGGTCGGGATTTATGTCTGAGATGAGCAGACAAATCGGTGAGGAGTGTGGAATTCCCGTTGTAAGTTTTGACGGAGATCAGGCTGATCCAAGAAACTTCTCTGAAGCTCAATATGATACAAGAGTTCAAGGTCTGACAGAAATTATGGAAGTAAATAAGGAAATTTAAGGGGGAGACTATGTGGCATTGTTTAGAAACTTTAAAAAAGGTTAGTGTGTCTCCAAAGGAACAGCTCGATAAATACCTCTCAGAAGGAAAGAAAGTTATAGCTGTTGCACCTGTATATACACCTGAGGAGATAATTCATGCTTTTGGATTTGTACCGATGGGAGTATGGGGAGCAGATATTGAAATAAACGAGTCAAAGAAATATTATCCTGCATTTATTTGCTCAATAATGCAGACTATATTGGAGCTTGGAATAAAGGGAAATTATTCCGGAGTAAGTGCAATAGTAGTTCCGTCACTTTGTGATTCGCTTAAAACTTTAGGTCAGAACTGGAAATATGCCGTAAAAGATATTCCGTTTATACCGATGACTTATCCACAAAACAGAAAACCTGATTATGCGGTTGATTTTACTGTTGAAATGTATAAGAGAGTAATAAATGACCTGGAGAATATCACAGGTGAAAAGTTTGATGAGAGTAAACTTAAAAAAACATATGAAATCTATAATGAACATAATAGGGTAATGAGAGAATTCTCAAAGATTTCAGAAGATTATGAAGTATCTGCAGCAGACAGAAGTGCAGTATTTAAGAGTGCATGGTTTATGCTTAAAGAAGAGCATACAGAACTTGTTAAGGAACTTATCGAGCTTATTAAAAAAGAAGGAAAGATTTCTAAGAAGCTGAGAGTTTATACAACAGGAATATTGGCTGATGCACCGGATTTACTTAATATATTTGACAGTAATAATCTGCAGATAGTAGGTGATGATATAGCTTATGAATCAAGACAATATAGAACAGACATTACAAGCGGAAATGATTTATATGCTTTAGCAAAGAAATTCTCGGAAATGGATAATTGCTCACTACTGTATGACAGAGATAAAAAAAGAGTAAGCTTTATAATTGAAGAAGCAAAGAAGAAAAAAGCAGATGGTATAGTTGTTCTTATGACTAAATTCTGCGATCCTGAGGAGTTTGATTATGTGCCGATAAAGAGAGCGGCAGACGAGGCAGGTATTCCACATATAAATATAGAAGTGGACAGACAAATGAAAAATTATCAGCAAGCAAATACTATGTTACAAACATTTGCAGATATGTTGATTTAGGAGGAACATCATGATTAATAAGGACAAAATGCCTGTGGTGATAGGCGTAGCATTCGTATGGTTTACAACTCAGTTTGGTGGCGGTTTTGCATCAGGAAACCAGTTGAGAGCGTTCTTTTTGAACTTCGGAATATGGGCATTTGTAACCTGTATTCTTACTCAAGCAATCGGTGCATTCTATCAGTGGTATGCACTTAAATATGCTAAGAAACATGAATTATACAACTATGCAAGTTTCAATAAGAGCTTCTATAGATTTAATGATAAGTTCGGAAAAAAGGCCGGAGATGTTTTGGCTGTAGTTTTCAGTACATTATATGAGTTGGTTTATTTAGTAACTATTTGTGTGGCACCTGCAGCAGCTTTTGCAACCGGTGTGGCTACAATGGAAAAATCATTTGGAATTAATCATTGGATCGGAACAATATTTACAGGCTTATTTATCTTTATTGTTGCTGTTTACGGTACAAATGTTGTTAGAAAAGTGGCATCAACACTTTCAGTTTTAATAGTTGCAGGATTATTCCTTGTTTATATACCAAATATTGTTATGCAGTGGGGAGACATTATGTCAAATCTTTCAGCAGAGATTGCAAATCCTGCACCTGTAGGTCCTGCTTTAATAAAGGGTATTGTATATGCCGCATTCCAGTTGGGTGCAATAGGCTTACTTGTACAGCATGCTAAACCTTTTGATTCTCCTGATATGGCAAAGTCATCAATGGTATATGGATTTTTTGTAAACGGTTTTATATGTTTACTTGCAGTTCTTGGACTTACAGCTATTATAAATGAGCCTGATTTTGCGAAGGAATCTATTCCACTTATTATACTTGTAAATAAAGGATTTGCACCTGACATCTTAAGACCTATGATTTCAATACTTATTGTTTTAGGTTCTGTATCAACTGCAGTAAATATGATTGCCGGAATGAGCAACAGAATTTGTTCATCTATTGATAAGAATTTTGATCCTAATAATAAACCGGGCGTAAATGTTATTGTTGTTACATTAGTATGTACATTACTTGCATTCTTTATTGCACAGTTAGGTTTAAACAAGATCGTTGCAGTTGGATATAAGTATTTAGGTTATCTTACAATACCTGTAATCATGATACCTTATCTTATTCATATGGCTGTTACAAAGTTTGACAAAGAATAAATTAAAAGGGAGAAGAGATATGAGTAAACCTTTAGAGGGCGTAAAAGTAGTTGAGTTGGCAACATTTATTGCTGCTTCTACATCGGGAAGATTTATGGCTGATTTGGGTGCTGATGTTATAAAAATCGAATCAGCAAAGGGAGATCCGCTAAGATATACAGCACCAAGTGAGGGCAGACCTCTTGATATGTATGAGAATACAACATGGGATCTTGAAAATGGAAATAAAAGATGTATTTCTTTGGACATGAGAAATCCTGAGGCAAAGGAAGCATTCTTTAAACTTCTTGATACTGCCGATGTACTTATAACAAACTGGAGAGTACAGGCACTTGAGAGAGCCGGTTTAGACTATGAAACACTTAAGAAGAGATATCCTAAGCTTGTATATGCTATTTGTACAGGATATGGAGAATTCGGACCGGATAAGGATCTTCCGGGATTTGACTTCACAGCATTTTTTGCAAGAGGCGGATACCTTGATTCCTTAAGACAAAAGGGAAGTGTTCCTATGAATGTTGTACCGGGACTTGGAGACCATAATGTCGGAATGAACCTGGTTGCAGGAATTCTTGCAGCACTGTATCAGGCAAAAGTTAAAGGTGTTGGTGAAAAAGTAGAGACATCATTATTTGAGAGTGCAATATTCAATTTCGGAATGATGATTCAAGCATCGAACTATGAAGGAATAGCACAAAACTATCCTATAGATGTAAGGGAAAGTGCGAATCCTTTTAATGCAGCCTGGAGAACAAAGGATGAAAGATTTATCCAAACATGTATGCCTGACTACAATACTTACTATAAGAAATTTATGGCAGCTATCGGCAGAGAAGATCTGGTAGAAAGTGATAAGTATTTCCCGGTTCAAAGCTTACAGGCTAATAAACTTGGAACAGAAGTATATGATATTGTAATGGAAGCTATCAATAAGAAAGATATGGAGTATTGGAGAACAGTATTTACAGAGGCTGATATTCCGTTTGCTTTAGCACAAAACTGGATGGAAATCAGAAATGATAAGCAGGCTGAGGCAAACAATTGTTTCTATGATATGACATATGAAAATGGAAATACAAGACGATTGGTTAGACTTCCTGTAAAGTTTACAGAGATGGGAGTACCTGATTATAAGAGAGGTCCGCTTATCGGTGAGAACGGAAGAGAGGTACTGAAAGAAATAGGCTATAGCGATTCTGATGTGGATAAGCTCATAGATACTAATGCTCTGTACATCTGGGGAAAAAAGTAAAAAAGCAAAAAAGGACTTTATAGTCCTTTTTTAGCTCAATTTAACTTGTATACAAGTATCTCATTGATTTTAAAGGTAGGAAAATGTTTGTAAATATTATTGAAGTATTAAAAAATAATGCGATTAAATATGCTGATAATGTAGCACTCGAGGATGAGAATAAGAGTTTATCCTGGAAAGAATTGGATAAAAGTTCAGATAGCATTGCACAAATTTTTCTGAAAATGGGATATGAAAAAGGCTGTCACATTGGTGTATCCGGTAAGAACAGTATTGAATGGGCTGAGATTTTTCTGGGGATTTTAAAGTTTGGCGGTATACCTGTATTATTAAATACTCAATGGAAAACATGTGAACTTAAAAAAATTGTAGAACACTGTGATATTGAATGTATTATATATGATAGTAATATCACTACTATGAATAAATTATGTAGTGACAAGGTTAAGTGTATTTGTTTCAGTGAAGTTAAGGATAATATAATATTTCCAAGTGATATTAAGGCTTGTAATGCTGATATTAATGCAAAAGATACTGCATGTATAATTTTCACATCAGGTTCTACGTCCATGCCAAAGGCGGTTATGTTAAGTCATGAGAATATATTGAGCAACTCAAGCTCTATTGTTAAGGCATTGCATTGGAACAGTGAAGATAAGATGTGTATATGTGTACCTATGTTTCACTGCTTTGGGCTTACAGCAGGATTAATCTCAGGAATAGTAAGTAAGGCCGGTGTATATATAATTGGTGATTTTAGAAATAAAAAGGTATTTGAAGCAATAACAACTAAAAAGTGTAATATTCTCAGTGGTGTTCCAAGTATGTTTCTAATTTTCTATGAAAAATATGGAGACAGAAAATTTTTCGGTTTGAAGAGCGGGATTATTGCCGGATCACCTATACTATTGAATGATTACAGAAAAATTCTTGCTATGTTTCCAAAGATGAAACTGTTAACTTCATACGGTCAGTCTGAGACATCACCATGTGTAACAGTATCTGATTGGGATACTGATATAGAAAATATGCCTATTCATTGTGGAAAAGCGATAGAGGGTGTAAGCGTAAAAATTGACAGTGATTTCGTTCTTAAAGAGGGAGAAAATATACTCTGTGGCGAGGTATTGGTCAAAGGTGTCAATGTTATGCAGGGATATTATAATAATCCTATTGAAAACGAAAAGATATTTACGAATGACGGATGGCTAAGGACCGGAGATTTGGGATATTTAGACAGTGACGGTAATCTATACATAAAGGCCAGAAAAAAGGATGTTATTATAAAACTTGGTGAAAAAATATCACCAATGGAAATAGAAGAAGTTGTATACAAGATAGACGGCATAAAACATGCAAAGGTATGTGGTATTCCTGAAAAAATAGTGCAGGAAGAGGTAGCTCTTTGTATTGTTACAGACAGGGAGATTTCAGATGAATATATTATTGATTATTTGAAACAATATTTATCGGAATATAAATTACCAAAAAAAATTTTTAGATTTGATAGTTTCCCTTCTACCTCAAATGGAAAGATAGATATTGCCGCATTAAAAAATAAGATTAATAGAATATTAGACAAAGGAGAAAATCAATGTCAGAATGCTATTTTACAGAACAACATGAATTGATTAGAAAGCTTGCAAAAGATTTTGCTGAGAAAGAACTTACGAAGGAATTACTCGATAAAGTGGAAGAGACAGGAGTATTTCCGGAGGAAGTATTGCAGAAGATGGCTAAGGCTGGATTCTTTGGAATAAAGATTCCGAAAGAACTTGGTGGACAAGGAGCGGATGCAAGAAGCTATGTCCTTGTAATGTCGGAAATAGCAAAGGCATCAGGTGTTGCCAGCATATATGTATCAAGCCCTAATTCGCTCTCAGGTGGGCCGTTGTTGATAGCAGGAAATGATGAGCAAAAGAAAAAGTATCTAACTCCGGTTGTTAAAGGTGAAAAGAAACTTGCGTTTGCTTTAACTGAGCCTGGTGCAGGATCTGATGCTGCAGGTATGACTACAACAGCGGTAAAAGACGGAGATTATTATATCTTAAACGGAAGAAAATGCTTTATAACAATGGCTCCTTTATCAGATTATGCAGTTGTTTTTGCAAAAACAGATATGACAAAGGGAACAAGAGGTGTAAGTGCATTTGTAATTGATATGAAACAGGAAGGTGTCAGTTGCGGAAAGCACGAAGACAAGATGGGACTTATAGGATGTGCAACATCTGATATCGTTATGGAAAATGTCAGAGTGCATAAATCAGACATGCTTGGAGAAGAGGGCAAAGGATTTAATCTTGCTATGGCTACACTTGATACAGGTAGACTTGGTGTTGCATCACAGGCAATCGGTGTTGCTGAAGCATGTTTGGAAGAGGCGTGTAAATACGCAAAAGAAAGAAAACAGTTCGGAAAGAACATAGGCGCATTCCAGGCTATAGGATTTACAATAGCGGATATGGCAACAAAACTTGAAGCGGCAAAGCAATTGACATATAGAGCTGCATATATGATGGATACAAAGCAGGATTCGGGTATGGCTGCCAGTATGGCAAAACTCTATGCAACAGAAATTTGTAATGAAATAGCTGCAAAGGCTGTACAGATACATGGTGGATATGGATATATCAAAGATTATAAGGTTGAAAGAATGTATCGTGATTGTAGAGTATTTACTATATATGAAGGAACAAGTCAGGTTCAACAGATTGTTATCAGCTCAAAACTACTAAGGAAATAATGGAGGATACAAATGAAAATATGTGTATGTGCTAAACAGGTTCCTGATACAAATGAAGTAAGAATTGATCCTGTTAAGGGAACATTGATAAGAGAAGGAGTGCCTTCAATATTAAATCCGGATGATGCAAATGCTTTGGAAGCCGCACTTCAACTAAAAGATGAATATAAAGATACTACAATATCAGTTATAAGCATGGGCCCCCCACAAGCAACATATATGCTGAGAGAATGTCTTGCTATGGGTGCGGATGAAGCAGTTCTTTTGAGTGACAGAGCATTTGGTGGTGCCGATACATGTGCTACATCTACAACAATTGCAGCAGGTATTAAGATGCTTGGTGATGTGGATATTATATTTGGAGGTAGACAGGCCATTGACGGAGATACTGCTCAAGTTGGACCACAGGTTGCTATGAGACTTGGAATTCCTGTAGTTACATATGTACAGAAAATTGTAGAATACACAGGAGATAAAATAAAAGTACAAAGACAATTGGAAGACGGTTATGAAGTTATAGAAGTGAAATTACCTTGCTTCCTTACTTGCGTAAAAGAATTAAATGAGCCAAGATATATGAGTGTCGGTGCGATTGTTGATGCTTATAAAAAAGATATTAAAATATATAATCATGATGATGTAAAACTTGATCCTAAGGATTGTGGACTGAATGCTTCTCCAACACAGGTATTTAGATCTTTTACACCCCCTGTTAAGGGAAAAGGTGAAATGCTTCAAGGAAGTAATAAAGATATGGCAAAGCAGCTCGTTGTTAAACTTAAGGAAAAACATTTGATTTAAGGGGGAGAATATGTCAGTTGTAGTTATCGAAAAAGATTGTCGAGGATGTACTAAATGTGTTAAATCTTGTCCATTTGATGCTATTACTATGGAAAATAAAAAGGCAGTTATCGGAATCGCATGTACAAGCTGTGGAACATGTATAGAAGTATGCCCGTTTGATGCTATAGTAAAAGATGAAGTTGAAAAAGAAGAGCATGATTTATCATTATATCATGACATTTGGGTATTTGCTGAACAAAGACAGGGACAATTACAGGATGTAGCTTTAGAACTTTTGGGAGAAGGAAAAAAGCTGGCAGATGCAAGAGGTTGTCAGTTATGTGCTGTTGTTTGCGGATTGAATCTTACAAATATTGTTGATGAGCTCTTTGCACATGGTGCTCAAAAAGTATATTATATTGAGGATGAAAGACTGAACCAATATACTACAGACGGATATTCAATAGCAATAGGTGATGCTATAGAACAATATAAGCCGGAAATAGTTTTACTCGGCGCGACTCATATCGGTAGAGACTTAGGTCCATGCTTGGCTGTAAACTGTAATACAGGTCTTACAGCAGACTGCACAAAGCTTGAAATAAATGAAGAAACTAAAGGAATTATGCAGACAAGACCGGCATTCGGCGGTAATTTGATGGCAACTATAGTTTGCCCTAATCATAGACCGCAAATGTCTACAGTAAGACCGGGAGTAATGGAAAAGGCTGAAAGAGTAGATGGTGCAAAGGGAGAACTTATAAGAGTACAGATAAAGTTAAAAGACGAAGATATTAGAACAAAGGTATTGGAAGTAATAAAAACTGTACAGAAAAAAGTTTCACTTACAGATGCGAAGGTAATTGTTTCGGGTGGAATGGGCCTTGGAAATGCTGAAGGATTCAAGTTACTGGAAAGACTGGCAAAAGCTTTCGGTGGTACTGTTGCTGCTTCAAGAGCTGCGGTAGATGCAGGTTGGATTGATCATGCTTACCAGGTTGGTCAGACAGGAACTACAGTAAAGCCAAGTATATATTTTGCATGTGGAATTTCAGGTGCTATACAGCATGTGGCCGGTATGCAAAATTCGGATCTTATTATAGCAATAAATACTAATGAGAATGCTCCTATTTTTGATATTGCAGATATAGGAATGACAGGAGATTTATATAAAATTATTCCTGATATATTAGAAGAGATGGGAATGTAATATATACTAAGGGGGATTATCACATAATAATATGGTGATAATCCTTTTTAATAATATAAATAGTTAATTATTTGATAGATTAGCAAGATAAAGTGCGCCGAAACTTATCAAGAAAAACTCTCGAATTAATGTTTCTATTGACATATTATCAACAGAAAGAACACATATATTTGTGAGAGATTAATATAATAAAAAATATTATAAGGTCAATGTTCACAAAGTTATAAAGGGGATATTGACATAAAATTAGTTGCTATTTATAATTAAATCATTAAAAGATTGTTGAAGCAACTATGAATATATCGGTAGTATTTGATATATTCAAATATTGATATAAAGATATTATATCTTTATATATAAAGGGCTATCATAAATACTACAGGAAAGACTTGATTTGAATGACTTATAATTAATTCTGCAGTGTATGATAGCCTTCATTTTATGTCCATCCGCCGTCTATTGTGATTATTTGTCCTGTAAGATATTTGGATGTTGCAATTTTGTATACAAGATCGGCAACTTCATCGGTTTCGCCGCCTCTTCCAAGCGGTATTTCTTCAAATATAGAGTTTAATTCATCATTATCAAAGCATTTATTCATTTCAGTATTGATAAATCCGGGAGAAATCGCATTTACCAAAATATTACTTGGTGCAAGCTCTTTTGCCAGTGCTTTTGTAAAACTGTTTAGACCGCCCTTAGATGCTGAATAAGCTGCTTCCATAGATGCACCTATATTTCCCCAGACAGACGAAATATTTATAATATGCCCTTTTTGTTCCTTTAACATATATGGAATTATATGCTTTGACATTAAAAATACTGATGTGAGATTGCTATTAATTACATTGTTCCACTCATCTATTGACATATCCTGTATCAAACCGATAAAGGATATACCTGCATTATTTACCAGTATTTCTGTAGGTCCTATTTCTTTTGTTGAAGATGATATAAAATCTATTACAGCTTTTTCATTCGTGATATCACAGAGTTCTGTATAACATTTTACACCTGTATCTTCAATTATCTTTTTTGTTTCTTCAAGTCCTTTGGCGTTTGTTTTTGCACAGCCGATTATATTACATTTATGTTTTGCGAATTCTATTGCGACGGCTCTGCCGATACCGCCGGAAGCACCTGTTATAAGTACATTCATAATGTTCCTCTTTTTGTATATTTTATTTTACATTAAGGTAAAGAAAAAGATATAATTAAAATGAATAATGCAGTTTATACCTTAAAAACCGTATTTTATACCTTTCATGTAGATTATATAGAAATTCATGTATAATGGCAATTGTTAGAGAAATCAGATGTTAAAGAGTGATACGGGAGTTCCATCCGGGTCTTTGACAGTTTGTTTACATAAATAAGCCTTAAAAAAGTCTCACAACCCGCATATAGCCTACATTTCTTAGTTGAAAAATTTGTCAAAATTTTCGTTTTATTGTATAGTATTTTATAGTATTGTATGGTATAATGGGGGTTGGAGGTTCCCTATGAAAGTTACTACATCAAAATCAAAAAATGCTGAGTCATTCTATATTTCTAAAAGTTTCATCAATGACAAAGGTGTTAGCACCTCTGTTAATGTACGCAAACTTGGTACGCTTGCTGATTTATTAAAAAAGCACGGACCTACCAGAGATGATGTAATGGAATGGGCTCGTGCTGAGGCGAAACTTGAGACACAAAAATATAAAGAAGAAAAAACAGTAAATATTTCTTTTAACTACAATAAAAGACTTCAACCTCAACAACAAGTCTTCTATCGTGGGGGCTACCTGTTTTTGCAATACTTTTATTATAAACTTGGCTTGGATAAAGTTTGCAGAAAGATAAGGGATAAATATAGCTTCAAGTTTGATATTAACTCGATTTTATCAGATTTGATTTACTCAAGAATACTTGAACCTTCCGGTAAACGCTCAAGTTATAAATGTACACTGGACTTATTGGAACCACCGTCTTACCAATTACATGACGTGTACCGTTCTTTAAATATACTTGCTAAAGAATGTGACCTTATACAATCTGAAACTTATAAAAACAGCCACTTATTAGGAAAACGCAATGATAAGATTCTTTTTTATGATTGCACCAATTATTATTTTGAGATTGAAGATGAAGACGGAATTAAGAAATATGGCAAAAGTAAGGAACACAGACCAAACCCTATAGTACAAATGGGGATGTTTATGGATGGTGACGGCATTCCTCTTGCTTTTTCTCTATTTCCGGGTAATGCTAATGAGCAAACATCTATTAAACCTCTTGAAGAAAAGATTTTAAACGAGTTTGACTGTCAAAAGTTTATTTACTGTAGCGATGCAGGACTCGGTTCGGAAAAAATAAGAAAATACAATCATATGGGCGAAAGAGCCTTTGTCGTTATACAATCTATAAAAAAGCTTAATGCACAGGATAGACAATGGGCTTTAGATACTAAAGGATTTAAAAGTTTGTCTGATGATAAAGTAGTAGATTTAGCAGAAATATAAAAGGATGATGAGGCTATATATTACAAAGATGCTCCGTATACACCTAAGGATTTATCTCAGAGGCTTATCATCACATACTCACCTAAATATGCCAAATACCAAAAAACTATTAGAGAAAAACAAGTTGACAGAGCTAAGCTGATGCTTGAAAAAGGTAGTATCAAAAAAGAAAGAAGAAATCCTAATGACCCTGCCTGGTTTATTAGCAGCCTTGCAGTGACTGATGATGGAGAAAAGGCAAATGTACATAACTTTCTTAATACATACAAGATAGATGAAGAAACTAAGTATGACGGTATGTATGCCGTCTCCACAGACCTACTTGACGATAATGTAAGTGAAATACTAAGTATAAGTGAAAAGCGATGGCAAATCGAAGAGTGCTTTAGAATTATGAAAACCGAGTTTGAAGCAAGGCCTGTTTACTTACAAAGAGTTGACAGAATTACAGCTCACTCCTTAACTTGTTTTTTAGCATTGATTATTTACAGATACCTTGAGGAAGCTTTAGAACACAAATATACATGTGAAGAGATTCTAAAAACTCTAAAAGATTTTAATTTTTCATATGTAAAAGAGCAAGGTTTTATACCGCTGTATAAAAGAACGGAGCTTACAGATAAGCTACATGAGATTTGTCATTTTAATACAGATTTTGAATTTATAACAAAAAGTCAAATGAGAACAATTAAAAAACAAAGTAAGGGAAAATAAAATACTATTTTTTTAGTTTTAAAACGAAATGTAAATACCCTCCAAAGCCGCTAAAACACAGGGCTTGAAGGGTATTTTATATTTCAAAACTGTCAAAGACAGGATTTTATACCTTTCATGTAGATTATATAGAAATTCATGTATAATGGCAATTGTTAGAGAAATCAGATGTTAAAGAGTGATACGGGAGTTCCATCCAATCTTGAGTGAATTTGTTTGGAGTATATAGGAGATCACAGTAAAAAAGTTATCATTTAGATAGCTTTTTTACGTTAAAAATTAAAACAAATATATTTACTGCAGTTTGTACCTTAAAAACCGCAGTTTATACTTTTTTTATAAAAAGTATATTTTTGCTGCTATAATCATAATTGTCAAAGCCAAGAAATGTTTGAGAAGTCAAACTTTTCATAAATATTAATGTTTTATTTTAGAGTGATTGTTACAGTGATATAGCAAAGGCTGAGTGATAATAGGAGTGTTTTAAGGGTGATTGTAGAGTGTGTTATATAGTTAGAGCGATATAACATAGTTAGAGTGATTCTTAGAGTGATATATTTACGCAAGGGTTAGAGTGATATAAAAATGTTAGAGTAAAATAAAAGGCATGGTGATGTAAGACACCATGCCTTTTATTTTACACTGTCAAAGGTAGAATATGAGATATATAAATGGTATAATAGAACCGTACATAATTAAGGAGAAGATATGAAGAAGATATTGTCTTATATATTTGTAGCGGTTTGGTGTATTTGCATTATATTGCTTGCATTAAACAGCTCTACCGATATTGTTAAATTAAGTGATAAAGCTTTTGAATTCATTATTTTCATGATGGTGTTTGGAATATTCGGGACAATGGTATTTTCAAATATAAACTGAAACGGTTGCTATATATCACCTTTATGTGATTTTTTGGCAACCGTTTTTATCATTTAATTCAAGTTCTTTTTCTCTTTTTCGTATATCAAGCTCATCGTCTACCAGATCCTGAAGAGATATATTGTCTACTACATTGTTGATGGCATCTTCAACTTTTTTGAAAAGGTTCTGTGTTACACAAAAGTCTGAATGCACACAGGAACCGTTGCCGTCAAGACAGTCAACCGGAGAGAGTGAGCCTTCGGTAAGTCTCAGTATTTCACCAACAGTATATTCTTCTACAGGTTTGATGAGTAAATATCCGCCTTGAGCACCACGAATACTTTTTACAAGCTTTGCCTTTGAAAGGATGGAAACTATCTGCTCCAAGTATTTTTCTGAAATTCCGTAGGATTTGGAAACCTGATTTATTTTTGTGGGTGTATCGGAGTTTATTGCAAACTCGACCATCATTTTTAAAGCATATCTACCTCTAGTAGAAATTTTCATTTGATTCCTCTTTTCTATATAATCTGATGAATTATTTCAGCCGAGAGCCTTTGGAGTTTGAGCGAAATCATCAGTTTGATTTAATTTAATACCTAGTACATAACTAGGAATTGATACTATCATATCAAATATGGAAATAAATGTAAACTAAGTATGGTGATATTATTATAAATATGTGGTATAATGAAGACTTTAAGAGAGCTTATTAATTTACATATATTATGTTTTACGATAGAAAGGGAGAAGATGGAGAAGAACAGTCGATTTTTTGATAATGCCGAAGCTATATTTAACGGTATGAATACTTTTCTTACAACAAAGACTGTAGTGGGAGAACCTATTGTTGTAGGTGATACTACAATAATACCATTGGTGGATGTAAGTTGCGGAATGGCAACGGGTACATTTGAAGAAACCTCAAAGTCAAAGGGTGGCGGCGGAATGAGTGCCAAGATAACACCGAGTGCAATGCTTATTATTCAAGACGGAAGAACCAAGGTTGTGAATATAAAAAATCAGGATGCATTCACTAAAATCCTTGATATGATTCCTGAGCTTATAAATAAGGTTACAAATAAGTCTGATGTAGACAAGGATGCTACAAAGCAGGCTGAGACAATATTAAATGAAAGTGAAAGTAAATATATTGATTGACAATCACTATATTTTTAGTGTATACTTAATAGGTATGCCGCTCAATGTTGGTTTCAAGCCTGTTTCAGGCACCAATTTTGGCGAGTAATGATAATAGGAGGTATCCTTATGTACGCAATTATTGCTACAGGTGGTAAGCAGTATAAGGTTTCTGAAGGAGATATCATTAGAGTAGAGAAACTTGGAAAAGCAGACGGTGAGGCTGTTACATTCGATCAGGTTCTTGCACTAAACGATGGAGAACTTAAAGTTGGAACACCTACTGTAACAGGAGCAAGTGTTAGTGCATCTGTTCTTAAAGAGGGCAAGGCTAAGAAGGTTATTGTATACAAGTACAAGCCTAAAAAAGGTCACCACAAGAAGAACGGTCACAGACAGCAGTTTACAGAAGTTAAGATTGAAAAGATTAATGCATAATCTTTATGATTGACGTTATTGCATTTGCTAAAGATGGCAAATACACCGGTTTGAAAGTTTCAGGACATGCAAACTTTGATGAAGAAGGCAAGGATATAGTATGTGCGGCGGTTTCGGTGCTTACACTGAATCTGGCAAATTCTATTGAACATTTTTGTGATGACGACTTTACGGTCGATTCTGATGACGGCTTCTTTTCGTTTGTTTTGCATGATAGAAGTGAAAAATCGGGACTATTACTGGATTCATGTATTCTTGGTCTTATGGATATAGGAGAAGAGTACGGAGATTTTATCAATATTAATTTACAGGAGGTCAAGTAAATGTTAAAAATGAACCTTCAGCTTTTCGCTCATAAAAAGGGAGTTGGATCTACAAAGAACGGTCGTGACTCTGAGTCAAAAAGACTTGGTGCTAAGAGAGCAGACGGACAGTTTGTTTTAGCTGGAAATATACTATACAGACAGAGAGGTACAAAGATTCATCCGGGACTTAATGTAGGTCGTGGTGGTGATGATACTTTGTTCGCTACAGTTGACGGTGTAGTTCGTTTTGAAAGAAAGGGCAGAGACAAAAAGCAGGTTTCTGTTTACCCAAGAGCTATTGCTGAATAAGAGTTGAGACGGGAGGCTTCATACAGATGTATGAGGCCTTCTTTAATACAAAGAGGTATATATGTTTGCTGACAGTGCAAAAATTTTTATAAAATCGGGCAAGGGCGGAGATGGACATGTAAGCTTTAGAAGAGAGCTTTTTGTGGCAGCCGGCGGTCCGGACGGTGGTGACGGTGGAAAAGGCGGAGATATCATCTTTGAAGTGGATGAAGGTCTGAATACACTCACCGATTTTAGAATGAAGAGAAAATATGTGGCGGGAGACGGTGAGCCGGGTGGTAAGAGAAAATGCCATGGTGCGGATGCCAAGAGTCTGACGCTTAAAGTACCTGAGGGTACGGTAATAAAGGACTTTGAAACAGGCAAAGTAATTGCCGATATGTCCGGAGAAAATAAGAGAGAGGTTATTCTTAGGGGCGGTAAAGGCGGTTTCGGAAATATGAATTTTGCCACCGCTACCATGCAGGTACCTAAGTTTGCAAAGCCCGGTCAGCCCGGAAAAGAGATGTTTGTTCTCTTGGAGCTGAAGGTTATAGCTGATGTAGGTCTTGTAGGATTCCCTAATGTAGGTAAGTCAACACTGCTCTCCAGAGTAAGTAATGCAAAGCCTAAGATTGCTAATTATCACTTTACAACACTTGATCCTCATCTGGGAGTGGTGGATGTAAAGGGAGCAGGCGGTTTTGTTATGGCGGATATTCCGGGACTTATAGAGGGTGCCAGTGAAGGTGTAGGCCTTGGGCATGATTTCCTAAGGCATATTGAAAGAACCAAGGTACTTGTACATGTGGTAGATGCGGCTTCTACTGAAGGCAGAGATCCTGTAGAGGATATAAAAACCATCATGAATGAGCTTAAGAGTTATGATGAGAGCCTGCTTGAAAGACCGCAGATTATTGCCGCAAATAAAATAGATGCAATCTATGACGAAGAGAACAGTCAAATAGAGAGAATAAAGGAGGCTTTTCCCGACATTAAGGTATTCCCTATATCGGGAGTAAGCGGAAAAGGTATACAGGAGCTTCTTTATGAATTGGTAAATGTTCTCAGTACAATCGACAGAACTGTTAAAGTTTTTGAGAAAGAGTTTGAAGTAGATTATTCAAGTGATAAGAATCTTCCGTTTACAGTTGAAATTGATGAGGACGGAGTATTTGTGGTAGAAGGTCCAAGAATTGAAAAGATGCTTGGATATACAAATCTTGATTCTGAGAAGGGATTTGATTTCTTCCAGAAATTCTTAAAGACTTCAGGTGTTTTGGAAAAGCTGGAAGAGGCAGGAATAGTTGATGGAAATACTGTTCGTATGTATGGCCATGAGTTTGACTATTATAAGTAAATAGGAGAAAAATGAATAGTAGACAAAGAGCATATTTAAAGGGACTGGCTATGAGCCTTGACCCTATAATGCAAATAGGTAAAGCTTCTCTTACAGAGGAGAATGCTGCAGCTATTGCAGAGGCTATGGAGCCCAGAGAGTTAATAAAGATATCTGTTTTGAAAAACTGTGCCGACGATCCTAAGATAATTGCAGCCGAAATTGCAAAGCTTACAAGAAGTGAGGTTGTGCAGGTTATAGGAAAGAAGATAGTGCTTTATAAACAGGCTGATGAGCCTAAGAACAGAAAGATAAACCTTCCGAAATAATATGAAAAGAATCGGTATTCTTGGCGGTACATTCGATCCGATACATTTCGGACATTTGATACTGGCAGAGGAAGCAAAAGAGTTGTGTAATCTTGATGAAGTATGGTTTATGCCAGCAAAGACACCGCCACATAAGCTAGGTAAAAAGATCAGTGAATTCTCTGTCAGAAAATCCATGATTGAATTGGCGATACAGGGGCATGGCGGACTTTATTGTTCGGATTTTGAAAATACTTTAGAAGGTAATTCCTACACTTTCAATACTTTGGAAAAACTTCAGAGTAAGTATATTGACGAAGAGTTTTACTTTATTATGGGTGCGGATTCGTTTTATGAGATAGAAACCTGGAAAAATCCTGATATCATATTAAAGATAGTAAAATTGATAGTGGCATCAAGGGATTACAGCAATGAAAATCTTACCTTAAAAAATCATTTTGAGCATCTGAAAAGTAAATATGAAATTAAAGGTATTTACTTTTTGGATACTATGGATATTGATATTTCTTCAACTCAGATAAGGGAATTGACCGGAGGCGGAGAAAGTATTACAAAGTATGTTCCTGAGAGTGTTTGCAGATATATAGAAGAGAATAAAATATATGTTTGATTTTAGTCGAGAAAATATAGACCTTATAAAGGCTGATTTGAAAGATAAATTGCCGAAAAAAAGATATGAGCATACTCTTGGAGTGGCTTATACATCGGCTGCTTTGGCTATGCGCTATGGAGAGGATATTGTAAAGGCGGAACTTGCAGGTATTTTGCATGATGTTGCAAAAGGAGAGAAGGTTTCAAAACTCAAAGAGGATATGAAAGGATTTGACGATCCTTATACCGATAAAACTTATGTTGCATTGGTGGCAGATAAAGCGCCTCAAATTCTTCATGCAATATACGCACCTTACTTGGCAAGAAAAAACTACAATATTAAAGATAAAGATATCTTGTCGGCTATAAGATGGCATACAACAGGTAAAAAAGATATGAGTATGTTGGAAAAAATTGTATTTGTTGCAGACTATATAGAACCTAACAGAAAACAATTACCGGGCCTTGATGAGATAAGAAAACTTGCATTTGAGGATATAACTAAAGCGATAGGAAGAATTGCAAATTCAACTATTGAGTATTTGAGCAGTCAGGATATGTATATAGATAAATTTACATATGAATTGAGAGATGAAGAGGTGTAGATGGAAATAAAAGAAATTGTAAAAAAGATTTATAATATAATTGATGACAAAAAAGGCGAAGATATCAAGGTTATTGATATAACAAAAGTAAGTTCCGTAGCGGATTATTTTATAATAGCCAGTGCAAATAATGTAAATCAGGTTCAGGCTATATCTGATGAGATTGATTTTATTTTAGGTAGAGAAGGAATTGTTCCGCATGCTATAGAAGGAAATAAGAATGCAACATGGATGTTGCTGGATTACAGAGATATTGTTGTTCATATTTTCCTTAGAGAAGACAGAGCTTTCTATGATCTTGACAGAATCTGGAGAGACGGAATAGAAGTGGAGATGTAAAAAAGCTGCCGAAAGGCAGCTTTTTTAAGCTCGCGATCGGACTCGAACCGACGACCTACTCATTACGAATGAGTTGCACTACCAACTGTGCTACACAAGCATATATATGAATAAAGGAAGAGTTTCACTCTTCCTTTAATGACCAATCCGGGAATCGAACCCGGGTTTGCGCCGTGAGAGGGCGCCGTCTTAGCCGCTTGACCAATTGGCCTTATAAATCGAGGTGACAAGATTCGAACTTGCGACCTCAGCGTCCCGAACGCTGCACTCCACCAAACTGAGCCACACCTCGAGATTTAAAGCAGGGGAAGAGGGGCTCGAACCCCCATTTACGGTTTTGGAGACCGTTGCTCTACCATTGAACTATTCCCCTCTGTAAGGTACTTTGATACTATACCAGTTAAGCTCTAATCTGTCAACTAAAAGTTTTTATTTTTTATAAAAAATTTGATTGAATTTTTTTGGATTCGTATTATAATCAAAGTAAATATTTGAAGGGGTGCTAATACGGCTGAGAGAGGTTTTTACCTTAACCCATAACCTGATCCGGGTAATGCCGGCGTAGGAAAGAAAAAGACTGCCGTAGAGCAGTCTTTTTTGGAGGTAAATATGAATGCGAGTGTAGCTATACAGACATTACCTGAAGTATATGACAATGAAGAAATAGTAAGAATTGTAGATGAGGTAATAGCATATATAAAGAGTACAGGTTTGAAATATTATGTCGGTCCTTTTGAAACAACCATTGAGGGCGAATATGACGAACTTATGGATATTGTAAAGGAATGCCAACATGTGGCGATAAGAGCAGGTGCACCGGGGGTAATGGCTTATATTAAAGTAAGCTTTAAACCTGACGGAGACTTGCTTACAATAGACAGAAAGGTGACAAAACACCATACAGATGAAAAATAAAAGAGACAGTATATACCCGATCGGATTTGGTGTTTTATTTTTGTTGATCTGGCAGATGCTTTGCAGCCTACAAATAATACCGGGATATCTTATGCCTTCACCTGTGCAGATAGTAAGTGCATTGGTAGAAGATTTTTCATTACTCATGTATCATCTTTTGTATACGCTGCTTGAAAGTATGCTTGGACTGACAGTAGGAGTGCTACTGGGACTTTTATTTGCATTGTTAATGGACAGATTTTCAAAACTTTATAAAACCTTTTATCCGATTATTATTATCAGCCAAACGATTCCTACAATAGCAATTGCACCGCTTTTGGTATTATGGTTCGGATATGATCTTTTGCCTAAAATTATACTGATAGTACTTGTGACTTTTTTCCCTATTACGATAGGTGTACTTGAAAGTTTTAAGAGTACGGACAAAGATGAGATAAACCTTTTAAAGTCTATGGGTGCAAGCGAAATTGATATTTATAAATTTATAAAGCTGCCTTCATCTATGGGAAAATTTTTTGCGGCATTGAAGATTTCAGCTTCATACTCTGTAGTAGGAGGTGTAATATCTGAATGGCTTGGTGGATTTAGAGGTCTTGGCGTATATATGACAAGGGTAAGAAAGGCATATGCCTTTGACAAGATGTTTGCAGTTATAATTATTATATCTATACTTAGTTTATTATTATTAAAGGCGGTGGATATTTTGGAGAAGATATCCATGCCATGGGAGGAGAAACATGAAAAAAGTAATTAAGAATTTATTTGTCGCATTAAGCGTAGGTGCTTTGGTTTTGGGAAGTACTGCCTGTGGGAGTAAAAAGAATACAGAAACCGGCAGTAAAAAGCTGACTTTGGTACTTGATTGGACGCCGAATACAAATCATACAGGATTTTATGTTGCAATGGAGAAGGGATACTATAAGGATGCAGGAATTGAACTTGAAATAGTTCAACCGCCTGAGGACGGTGCGGAAGTACTTGTTGCAAGCGGTAAGGCAAACTTTGGCGTATCCTTTCAGGATACTATGGCAGGAGCACTTTCAGGAGACAATGCGCTTCCTATAAAGGCGGTTGCAGCTATAACACAGCATAATACTTCAGGAATAATGTCAAGAAAAGATGACGGAATTACATCACCTAAGGGACTTGAAGGTAAAAATTATGCGACATGGGATATGCCTATAGAAAAAGCTATGTTAAAAAATGTAGTTGAAAAGGACGGTGGAGATTTCAGCAAGGTAAATCTTATACCCTCAACAGTTACAGATGAGGTATCTGCACTTAGCAGCAAACAGGTAGACGCTATCTGGGTATATTATGGATGGGCAGGTATTGCAGCAAATGTCAAAGGATTTGAATTTGATTATTTTGCTTTTAAAGATATAAATCCAACATTTGACTATTATACACCTGTAATTTTTACAAATGATGATATGATAAAAAATGATAAGGACACGGTTAAGAGCTTTCTTGAGGCTACAAAAAAAGGATACGAGTTTGCTGCAGGAAATCCGAAGGAGTCTGCGGAAATACTGTTAAAATATGCACCTGAGATAGATAAAAATCTTGCTATGGCATCTCAGGAGTATTTATCAGCTCAATACATCGATGAAGGTACTCCATGGGGGTATATTGATGCCGACAGATGGGGAGAATTTTATAAATGGCTAAATGAGAACAACCTTTTAGAAAACCCTATAGACGAGGGAGCGGGACTTGATAATGAATTCATCACAAAATAGTGAGGTTATTTTAGAAGTAAGAAATGTAAGCTTCGGATATGATGAAAGACAGATTATTTCAAATGTAGATATCGAACTTAAAGATAATGAGTTGGTTTCACTTCTTGGAGTAAGCGGAAGCGGAAAGAGTACATTATTCAATATAATAGCAGGACTGTTAAAGCCCGATGCAGGAAAGGTAATATATAGAGGAGAGGATATCACAGGTAAATCAGGGATTATAAGCTATTCATTTCAAAAAGACCTTTTGCTGCCTTATATGACGATAGAAGAGAATGTGGCACTTCCTCTTTTGATAAAAAAGGAAAAGAAAGCGGATGCATTGGTAAAGGCAAATGAAATGTTAAAAGAGTTTAAGCTGGATGCCTATGCAAAGAAATATCCTAAAGAACTCTCAGGAGGTATGAGGCAAAGAATTGCACTTTTAAGGACATATCTTTTTTCAAAAGATGTTTCTTTACTTGATGAGCCATTTTCCGCACTGGATGCCATTACAAAGGATGAGATGCATGACTGGTATATGAATATGAGAAGAAAATATAAAACTTCTACCATATTTATAACCCATGATGTGGACGAGGCGATACTTCTGTCGGACAGAATTTATATTCTTGGAGACGGAGGTATAAAAACGGAGATAAAAATAGAAACCTCGGTAAGAGATAATTCTTTTAAGCTTACAAAAGAGTTTTTGGACTATAAAAAGTCTGTAATAGGTTGCCTTGAAAGCGGTAATACATAAAACCGGATATAAAAACACCCCGAATATTAAGTTATCCGGGGCGTTTTCAGGTTTAATTTATCTTTTTCAATTCATAAAGATCCATAACTTCAAATGTTTCAAAGTTAGGAATAGCTGCAAATGAGCAGTCAAGATATGTTTTAGAGTCTTTTGCATTCATACTGAAAATATAATTATAACCTGCTTCAAAAAGGTAGTCAGGTGAAAGCTCACTGCTTGGACCGTATATTCCTTTTATTTTTGCATTGGTACAGGCATTTAATATATCAAGGTATGAGTTATTTACAAGAGTGGAACCTGACATAATAATTATATCAAGATCCTTAAGCACGTCCTTATGCCTCAGAGCATCTTCTCCAAGGTGGAAATAAATATTTTTAGGATAAACTTCCGTACTGTCCTTTGATATATGATAGCTTAGAATCTGCTTTTCAGGAAGTAGATCAAATGCATGGAATTCCTTACATTTGTTAAGGAAAAATCTGATATAAACACCATATCCTATAAGTCCTACCTTCATATCCTTTACATCATATTTAAAATTAAGACCTTCGCTACGCTCAATACCTCTGTCTTTTAGAAGCTCAACGGTGTTTAAAGGTTTGCTCATCAAATTGCTAAGTACAACAAGTATAGTACGAAGTGTTTCATCTTCTTTAAGTAAAAGTTCAACAATACATTGATCTAAAGGCTTGCCTATAAGCTCTCTTATGATAGACTCATATTCAGCTATAGGCTTTTCATTACCTATTCTGAGTGCAAAACTTATTTTTTGATTATTATCAATAGCCATTGCCCATTTGAATCCGAAGACAAATTCTTCCAAATTGGCTATGGGAATATCATATTTCTTATACAGAGCAAGATTGAGCTCCAGTATTCTTTTAATATCCTTCATAATTCTCC
The DNA here is from genome assembly GCF_000296385.1 of Lachnoanaerobaculum sp. OBRC5-5. Lineage (GTDB taxonomy): Bacteria > Bacillota > Clostridia > Lachnospirales > Lachnospiraceae > Lachnoanaerobaculum. Next base: position 890,059 of record NZ_JH815185.1, on the reverse strand, counting down.
TTTATTAAAAGTAAATACATTAATATTAAAATGCATACAATTTACTGCTGCAAAATAATTATAAGGCAAAGTATATTGCTTGTAAATAGGTAAGACTAACTTAATAGAAGTTAATAAATTTTATTTGTTTAACATTAAATTAGCATAATTGACATTATTTAAAACCTTGTATAGGACAATTAGCTATGATAGAATAAACTATATACTTTAAAAAACGAAGTAATCGGGGTATTATATATGAGTGAATTGACCGGAGAGTGGAAGGAAGTACTTAGCGGAGAGTTTAAAAAACCATACTACAGAAGTTTGTATGAATTTGTAAAAGAGGAGTACAGTACACATACGGTATTTCCGCCGGCATATAAGATATTTGAGGCATTACATCTTACACCTTTATCAAATATTAAAGTTGTGATTTTGGGACAGGACCCTTATCATGGAGAAAATCAGGCACATGGTTTATCTTTTTCAGTACCTAAGTCTCAAAAGAAAATTCCGCCATCTCTTGTAAATATATATAAAGAGCTTCATGACGATGTAGGTACATATATACCTAATAACGGAAATTTGTTAAAATGGACTGAACAGGGCGTGCTTTTACTTAATACCATACTGACAGTAAGAGCTCATAAAGCCTTTTCACATCAGGGAAAGGGCTGGGAGAATTTTACAGATGCGATAATAAATATTATAAATGAGACGGACAGACCTATTGTGTTTATGTTATGGGGAAGTGCCGCAATATCAAAAGCTAAGATGCTGAATAACCCTAAGCATTTGGTATTAAAGACTGTGCATCCAAGTCCGCTTTCCGCATATAGAGGTTTTTTCGGATGTAAACATTTTTCAAAAGCAAATGAATTTTTGATAAAAAATAATATATCGCCGATTGATTGGCAGATAGAGAATATTTAGAAGATAAATATGGAAAGGATTAGTATGAATATACTGGAGATACTCAAGGTCATAATTATCGGTATTGTAGAGGGTATAACGGAATGGTTGCCTATAAGTTCCACAGGTCATATGATTTTGATTGATGAGCTTATCAGACTTAATGCAAGCACAGAATTCAAATCAATGTTTATGGTGGTTATACAGCTTGGTGCTATTTTGGCTGTTGTGGTTTTATATTTTAAAAAGCTGAATCCGTTCAGCAGGGGTAAAAGTTCAAAGATGAGAAGACTTACCATTGAATTGTGGAAGAAGATTATTATTGCATGTTTGCCGGCTGCTATGCTTGGGTTTTTAATTGATGACTGGCTGGATGCACATCTTTATAACGGATTTGTGGTATCTATGGCACTGATTATCTATGGAATTTTATTTATTATGATAGAAAATTCCAATAAAAAGAGGATTGACAGTATCAAAAGCGTTCATGCAATAGATTATCAGACCGCTTTATTTATCGGATTCTTTCAGGTGCTTGCACTTATACCGGGAACATCAAGGTCAGGGGCGACTATTATAGGCGGCATGATTTTAGGAGCTTCAAGAGCCGTATCGGCTGAGTTTTCTTTTTTCTTAAGTATACCGATAATGTTCGGTGCAAGCCTTTTGAAACTGGTTAAATTCGGTTTCCACTATACTGCAGCGGAAGTTGTATATCTTTTACTTGGAATGATAGTTGCATTTGTGGTATCTGTTTTCTCTATAAGTTTCTTATTGAACTGGATAAAGAAAAATGATTTTAAATTCTTCGGTTACTACAGAATCGGTCTTGGACTTGTAGTGCTTGTATGGTATTTTGTATCATCTTTGATGGGATAAATTTCAGGCATATATTTATAATGAAAAACACATTATAAATATATGCCTTTTACTTTGACAATCTGTTAAAAAAGCATTATCATAAAGAAATTGTACGCAAACAGATAGGAGGATTATGCTTAGACTGGTTAGATATTTAAAAGATTATAAAGTTGAGTCTGTTCTTGCACCATTATTTAAATTTTTGGAGGCGGCATTTGAACTTTTGGTACCGCTTGTTATAGCAAAAATTATTGATATCGGAATAGGAAATAAAGATTCAAATTATATTATAAAGATGGGAATCCTGCTTGTGACATTAGCTGTAATAGGGCTTACATCAGCTATAGTTGCACAGTATTTCAGTGCAAAGGCTGCAACCGGTTTCGGAACAAAACTTAGAGATGATTTGTTTGCTCATATTTTACAGTTTTCACATGCAGAGACTGATATACTTGGAAGAGAAACTTTGGTAACCAGAATAACAAATGACAGTGATCAGGTACAAAACGGTGTAAACAGATTTTTCAGGTTGGTTTTGAGGTCGCCATTTATAGTTGCAGGTGCATTTATAATGTCTTTTAATATAGATGCTAAAATGTCACTGATTGCATTTATTGTAATATTAATATTATCAATAATAGTTGCACTCATAATGTCCAAGAGTATAGGACTCTATAGAAATGTACAAAGAAAGCTTGATAAGGTACTTGGAAAAACAGGAGAAAATCTTACAGGTATCAGAGTGATTCGCGCCTTTTCAAAAGAAAGAAGTGAAATCGGTGAATATGATATTGCGACAGAGGATCTCTACAAAGATCAGGTAAGGGTGGGAAATATATCCGCACTTTTAAATCCTCTTACTTATGTTATAGTTAACTTAGGTATAGTAGCCATACTTCAGGCAGGAGGTATACAGGTAAATATAGGTAATCTCACTACCGGTCAGGTAGTTGCTCTTATAAATTATATGTCACAGATACTTGTTGAGCTTGTAAAGTTTGCAAATCTCATAATACTTTTAGCAAAGGCTAGTGCCTGTGCCAAGAGAATAAATGAGATATTTGATATAAAGTCTTCTATAAATGGTGGTAACAGTGAACTTGTCTTAAATGATTTTGACGGAGATATAATAACTTTTGAAAACGTGGGATTCGCATATCCAAAATCAAAAGAAGAGGCGATTTCAGATATAACATTCTCTGTAAGAAAGGGAGAAACCATAGGTATAATCGGCGGTACGGGTTCAGGAAAGAGCTCTCTTATAAATCTAATTCCAAGATTTTATGATATAAGCAGAGGCAGTATAAAAATTGCGGGTAGAGATATAAAAGAGTACACTTTAGATTCTCTAAGAAAAAATGTGGCTTTGGTTGAGCAAAAGTCAAGACTTTTTAGAGGAAATATAAGAAACAATCTGCTTTGGGGAGATGAGAGTGCAACTGATGAAGAATTGTATAAAGCCGCGGATATTGCTCAGGCAACAGATGTAATAAACTCAAAAGAAGGCAAGCTTGATTCTGAAGTAGCAATGTATGGAAATAATTTTTCCGGAGGTCAAAAACAGAGGCTTTCCATTGCAAGAAGTCTTGTAAAAAGAGCGGGAATACTTATACTTGACGATTCATCTTCAGCACTTGACTATGCCACTGATTCAAGACTCAGAAGGGCAATTAAAGAGATAAAAAATATTACAACTTTTATAGTCAGCCAAAGAATAGTTTCAATAAAAAGTGCCGACAGAATAATAGTACTGGATGACGGAAAAATTGTAGGTATCGGTACTCATGAAGAACTTTTGAAGAATAATCCTATCTACAGGGAAATATACAGTTCACAGATAATGACGGAGGCGGATTAAAATGAATAAAAATAAAAATACTTTAAAAAGAATTTTAAGCCTGTTGCATCCGTACAGATTCAGGATGTTTGTCAGTCTGATACTTGCTGTGGTTATCGTGCTTACAACTCTATATCTTCCGATATTTACAGGTAGAGCTGTGGATACAATTGTTTCAAAGGGAAATGTAGACTTTGAAAAGCTTATAAAAATTATTTTTACAATGATAATTATAATGTGTATTACAGCTGTAGCTCAGTGGTGTATGACCGCTATAAATAACGTAGTTGCATATCATATGGTAAGAGATATCAGAAATCAGGCATTTGCCAAGATAATGAAACTTCCTATATCATATGTGGATTCTACAAGTCATGGTGAGATAATAAACAGAGTTATAAATGATGTGGATCAGTTTTCCGAAGGACTTTTGATGGGTTTTGCCCAGTTTTTTACAGGCATACTGACTATTATACTGACTATTATCATATTGTTTAAAATAAATGTATATGTTACATTGGTAGTTCTTCTTGTTACACCGCTTGCAATGTTGGTTGCAGGGCTTATTGCAAAGAATACTTACAAGCATTTCAAGTCACAATCGGAAAGAAGAGCAAGAATGACAGGAATAGTTGATGAAATGATTGCAGGACTTGGAACTGTGAAAAACTTCAACATGGAAAAGGAAATAGAAAACGAGTTTAGAGAATCTGATGAGGCGCTCAGGGTTGCAAGTCAAAATGCTATATTTATTTCGGCTATAGCATTTCCTGCTACAAGATTTGTAAACTCTTTGGTGTATGCAGGTGTTGCAATCTCAGGAGCATTGCTTGCAATTACCGGAAAAATGAGTGTTGGACAGCTTACTTCCGTACTCAGTTATGCAACACAGTATACAAAGCCTTTTAATGAAATATCGGGAGTGGTTACCGAACTGCAAAATTCATTTGCCTGTGCCGCAAGGGTATTTGCACTTATAGATGAAGAAGAGATACTTCCTGATAAGGATGTGAATAATAAGATTGAAAATGTAGACGGAAATGTGGAAATATCACATGTTTACTTTTCGTATGATAAATCAAAGAAACTTATCGAGGATCTTAACCTTGATGTAAAAGCCGGACAGAGAATTGCAATAGTGGGACCGACGGGAAGCGGAAAATCCACTATTATAAATCTTTTAATGCGCTTTTATGACATAGACAGCGGCTCTATTAAGATAGAGGGCAAGAATATCAATGATATTACAAGAAAATCAATCAGAGAAAACTTCGGTATGGTTTTACAGGAGACATGGTTAAAAAATGCTTCAATAAGGGATAATATTGCATTCGGAAAACCTGATGCTACATTTGAAGAGATAGAGGCGGCAGCCAAGGAAGCGTATGCAGACAGCTTTATAAAAAGATTACCTGACGGATATGATACAATAGTAACCGAAGGTGGTGAAAACCTTTCGGCCGGACAAAGGCAGCTTCTATGTATTGCAAGAATTATGCTTGTACTTCCACCTATGCTTATACTTGATGAGGCTACCTCAAGTATAGATACAATGACTGAAGCAAGAATAAGTAAGGCATTTGATAAGATGATGACAGGTAGAACAAGTTTTGTAGTTGCTCACAGACTTTCAACCATAAAAAATGCCGATGTAATACTTGTACTTAAAGACGGTCATATAATAGAACAGGGAAATCATAATGAGCTTATGGAGATGAAGGGCTTTTATTATGAATTAAATAATGCAGTTTAAAATTAGAAAGAGGAATATATGAGAAAATTGGCACTAAGCGATGATATACTGCTTAGCGTAGACAAGCCGGCAAGATATATCGGCGGTGAGTTAAATTCAAGAGATAAAAGATTAGAGGATGTAGATATCAGATTTGTTATGTGTTTTCCTGATGTCTATGAGATAGGAATGAGTCATATAGGAATGCAGATCATATATGATATGTTAAATAAAAGAGAAGATACATTCTGTGAGAGATTATTTTCACCATGGGTAGACCTTGATAAGATACTCAGAGAAAAGAATATACCGCTGTTTTCTCTGGAGAGTCAGGAAAATGTAAAGGATGCCGATATTTTAGGTATTACATTACAGTATGAGATGTGCTATACAAATATTTTACAGGTTTTAGAGCTTTCACAGATTCCGATGTATTCAAAAGACAGAGGAGAGGAATATCCTATAGTAATAGGTGGCGGACCATGTTCTTATAATCCTGAACCTTTGGCACCTTTCTTTGATATATTCTATATAGGTGAGGGCGAAGTGGTTTATGACAAGCTGCTTGACCTTTATAAGGAGTGCAAAAGTGAAAATCTTTCAAAGCATGAGTTTTTAAGAAAAGCGGCAAAACTTGAAGGTATGTATGTACCTGAGTTCTATGATGTGAGTTATAAAGAAGACGGTACTATAGCTTCATTTACACCTAAATATGAGGATGTTCCAAGTGTTGTACATCGAGTTGTTGTTCAAAATATGGATACCGTATCATATCTTTCAAAGCCTGTAGTTCCTTTTATTAAGGTCACACAAGACAGAGTGGTACTTGAGATAATGAGAGGATGTATCAGAGGCTGCAGATTCTGTCAGGCGGGAAATGTATACAGACCGCAAAGAGAACATTCCCTTGATTACCTTATAAATTATGCAAAAACAATGCTTGATATTACAGGAGCGGAAGAAATTTCACTCAGTTCACTCAGCTCAAGTGATTACAGTCAGCTTGATAAACTTCTTGATTTCCTTTTGGAATATACAAAGGATAGAGGAATCAATATATCTTTGCCTTCTTTGCGTATTGATGCGTTTTCACTTGATGTAATGAGTAAGGTTCAGGATGTAAAAAAGAGTTCTTTGACATTTGCGCCTGAGGCCGGAACACAAAGACTGAGAGATGTTATAAATAAGGGAATTACAGAGGAAGATATATTAAGCGGTTCTATGGAGGCATTTAAAGGAGGATGGAATAAAGTAAAGCTTTATTTTATGCTTGGACTTCCTACAGAGACTGATGAGGATATTAAAGGAATACCTTTGCTTTGTGAAAAAATAGCTGAAAATTATTACTCTATTCCAAAGGATCAAAGAATCGGTAAGGTATCTATTACCGCAAGTTCATCTTTCTTCGTGCCTAAGCCTTTTACACCTTTCCAGTGGGCGAAGATGGAAACTGAGGAGGAGTACCTTAGAAGAGCACATCTTGTAAAGGATACTTTCAGAGAGCAGTTAAACCAAAAGAGTATGAAGTATCAGTACCATGATGCCGAGGTAACACTTCTTGAGGGACTTATGGCAAGAGGTGACAGAAAAATTGCGGATGTCATAGTTAATGCTTATAAAAACGGTGCAATGTATGATTCATGGTCGGATCAGTTTAATATGGAATATTGGATTAAAGCATACGAGCAAAGCGGTATAGATCCAAGCTTTTATACATTAAGAGAAAGAGATCTTGATGAGCTGTTCCCTTGGGATTTTATAGATTCCGGAGTTACAAAGGAATTCCTTATCAGAGAGTGGAAAACAGCACATGAAGATAAGATCTCACCAAACTGCAGACAGCAGTGTTTAGGTTGCGGTGCAAGAAAATATAATGGAGGTGTTTGCTTTGAAGGTAAGAATTAAGTTTGAAAAAACCGAGCAAATGCGTTTTATAGGCCATTTGGATATAATGAGATATTTTCAAAAAGCTATGAGAAGGGCGGACATTCCTATAAAATACAGTGAAGGATTTTCACCTCATCAGATAATGTCATTTGGTGCTCCCCTTAGTATGGGTGTATCGGGACTTGGTGAATATATGGATATAGAGTTAAAGGAAGGTAGTCATATTTCATCTAAAGAAGCAATAAAAAGGCTCAATGAGATGATGTGCACCGGAATGAAAGTTACCAAGTTTTTACAGATTCCCGATAATTCCAAACCGGCTATGGCTTTGATGGATACAGCCGATTTCAAGGCGGAATTTAAAACCGAAGTAAAAGAAACAGACATTAATGCCGCTATAGAAAAGCTTATGTCAAAAGAGTCTATATTACTGACCAAGGTATCAAAAAAGAAAAAGAAAAATCAGTTTGGAAAGTTTGTAGAGGTGGAAACAACTTCAGTTGTGGATATAAAGCCTTTTATATATAAGCTTGAAGCTATAAAAAATGGTGTATACATGCATCTATCACAGGGAAGTACAAATAATATAAAGCCTGCCGCAGTTATGGAATTTTTATATGAAGAAGGATTATCGGCAGCTAAAAGGAATGAATATTATTTATATAGATTAGATATGTATACGGATGAAGGGAAGGCCCTTGATGAATACGGCTGTGAAATTATCTAAGCTTCTTATCACAAGCTATAAGAATAAAAATTTTGCAATATCATATGATGAGAATAGGGCAAACGAGATAGAGTATATCGAGGATACTTCTTTACTTGGCAGTATTCATATAGGTAAGGTAAAAAAAATTGCTAAAAACATAAATGCCGCCTTTGTAGAGATTGAGTACAATTCAGAACGCCAAACTGTATATTTTGATATGGCTGAACTTAAGTATCTTATATTTGCCGATGAAAAAGTATTTGCCGATGAAAAAGAGCATACGGTTTTACACGAGGGCGATGATATTGTAATAAAGATTTCAAAGCTTCCTATAAAGAATAAATTGGCAGGTGCTACTGCAAATCTTTCCGGCTGTGAAGTACTTGATCAAATTCTTGCAAAGAAAAACTATATAAAGGCACCTGCAATGCTTTATGCGGGTTCCAAAGACTATATAGATATTGTTAAAGACAGACTAAAATATGCCGATTTTGATATAGTAACGGATATCAAGGATATATACGAAGAAATAGTTGATTTTTTTAAAGAAGAGCGTGAAGATATGCTTTGCAGAGTCAGATTCTATGACGATAATATGATAAGTTTAAATAAGCTTTACTCCATAGATACTCTTTTTAGTGAATCATTAAGCAAAAAAGTATGGTTAAAGGATGGAGGCTATCTATGCATAGAATCTACGGAAGCTCTTACAGTTGTTGATGTAAATACCGGGAAAAATGTCCGGAAAAAAGAAGACGGAATAATTAAATTAAACACAAATCTTGAAGCAATAAAAGAGACTGCAAGACAGTTAAGGCTTAGAAATATCTCAGGTATTATAATTATAGATTTAATAAATACCACGGATAAATCCGAAATAGATTTGATATATCATACGATGAAAGATTATCTTAAAGAGGACAGATTAAATACAGTGGCAATAGATATCACAAAATTATGCCTGTTTGAGATAACCAGAAGAAAAAGAAAGCCAAGTCTTGAAGAGGTTATATATAATAATTTTAAGTTGACGAAAAATATTTTGTATAGTTATAATAGAGTTAGTCTCTAATAACTCACATGCTCAGTTGTTTGATTAAAAAGGGGAAAAATATGAAACTGGAATTTATAGGTGCAGATCATGAGGTTACAGGAAGTTGTCATTATGTTGAAGTCGGAGATAAAAAGTTTTTAGTGGACTACGGTATGGAGCAGGGAATTAATGTGTATGAAAATGCTCCGCTGCCTGTTTCACCGGCAGAGATAGATTATCTTTTTGTGACACATGCTCATATCGATCATACAGGTATGATTCCACAGCTTGTTGCAAGAGGATTTAAGGGAGAAATATATTCATCAAATGCCACAATGGAGCTTTGTACCATAATGCTTCGAGACTGTGCGCATATACAGGCTGAAGAGTTAAAGTGGAAAAACAGAAAAGCTGAAAGAGCAGGCAGACAAAAGGAAGCGGCGGTATATGAACTTTCCGATGTTGAAGCAAGTATTAAACTCTTTAGAGGTATTGAATATAATAAAAAAATAGATATTGATGAAAATATAAGTATCAGATTTATAGATGCAGGACATATTCTGGGTTCGGCGTCTATAGAGGTTTGGCTTAAAGAAGGAAATGAGAGCAGAAAAATAGTATTTTCAGGTGATATCGGTAATTTCAATAAGCCTCTAATCAGAGATCCGGAGTATATAAAGGACGCTGATTATGTTTTGATGGAATCAACCTATGGTGACAGATATCATGAAGAAGGCGCAGATCATGTGTCAGATCTGGCAAGAATTCTTGAAGAAACATTTGAGAGGGGCGGAAATGTGGTAATACCTGCATTTGCAGTCGGAAGAACACAGGAGCTGCTTTATTTTATGAGACAGATAAAGCAGAACAAGCTTGTAAAAAACCTTCCGAACTTCCCTGTATATGTAGACAGTCCTCTGGCAATAGAAGCAACCAATGTATTTAAAGATAACTTGCTTGAATGTTATGATGAGGAAACTAAGGAGCTTGTTGAAAACGGTATAAATCCGATAGCTTTCCCTAATCTGAAAATGACTGTAAGCAGTGATGAGTCAATGGCAATAAATATTGATAAATCACCAAAAGTTATAATATCAGCTTCGGGAATGTGTGATGCGGGTCGAATCAGACATCATTTAAAGCACAATCTTTGGAGAAGTGAATGCAGCGTGGTATTTGCCGGATATCAGGCTTTTGGAACTCTTGGAAGAACTCTGCAGGACAATGTTTCAGAGGTAAGACTTTTTGGAGAAAATATTTCTGTAAACGCACATATTGAAACTTTAAAGAGTATAAGTTCACATGCCGATAAAAACGGACTTATAAAATGGGTCACAGCTTTTGAAGAAAAGCCGAAGCAAGTGTTTATAGTGCATGGTGATGATAAAGTTTGCGAAAGCTTTTCAAATGAACTTAAGAGTAAATACGGAATAAATTCATCCGCACCTTTTTCAGGCTCTGTTTTTGACCTGATAAGCGGAGAATGGATAAAGCAGACTAAGGGAGTTGCTGTTGCTGTTAAGGAAGTAAAGGAACCGGAAAGCAGTGTTTATTTAAGACTTCTTGGTGCAGGAGAGAGACTCCTAAAAATCATAAAAGAAAATAAACATGGAGCCAACAAGGATTTGGCTAAATTTGCAGATCAGATAAATGATTTGGCAAAAAAATGGGAAATTTAGTAGGAGTATATTTTGAAACAATTTAATAAAAAAAATATAATAGCTATTGTAATGGTTGTGTTTGTGCTGCTGATAATTGCAATTTTAGGAAAACGCACAAACTCTAAGGCTATAGCCAATAATTTTGATTTTTCAATGGATAAGAACAAAAATGACGAACCTTTGACAGATACGACATTTGCACTTGATACATTTATTACAGTATCCATATATAATGGTGGTGATGAGAATGTTTTAAAAGAGTCAATGCAGTTTATAAGAAATTATGAGAGTATATTTTCGGCAACAAGCGAATCTGCGGAATTGTATAAATTAAATCATAGAGAAAAAGGGACTATGAGTGTGGAAGTAAGTGATGAACTTGCCTATCTTATAGATAAGGCATTGTATTACAGTAAAGTTTCACATGGTGCATTTGATATTACGACAGAACCGTTAAAGGAATTATGGGATTTTAATGCAGAGGAACCTGAGCTTCCAAGTGATGAAAGTATTAAAGAGGCACTTCCTAAAGTGGATTATACAAGAGTAAGTGTGGAAGGAAATACAGTAAAGTTTACTTTAGATGACACAAGAATAGATCTCGGTGCTATTGCAAAGGGATATATAGCGGATAAGACAAAGGAATATCTTCTGAGTAAAGGTGTTGACAGTGCGATTATTAATCTTGGAGGCAATGTTTTATGCGTGGGTAAAAAGCCAAATGGGGACAACTTTACAATAGGACTTCAAAAACCTTATGCGGATAGAAATGAAACGGTCGCTTTACTTACGGTGGATGATGAATCGGTTGTTTCATCAGGTGTTTATGAGAGACATTTTGTTATAGACGGTAAAAACTATCATCATATTCTGGACCCGAAAACAGGTTATCCTTATGATAACGGGCTTGTGGAAGTAAGTATACTTACAAAATCATCAACAGAAGCGGACGCACTTTCAACTACATGCTTTTCGCTGGGAGTTGAAGAGGGTGTAAAGCTTCTTGACAGTATACCTGATACCTATGGTTATTTTATCCTTTCAGATTACTCCATAGTTTATTCTGAAGGTGCAAAAGAGCAGCTTGTGCAACCATAAATTTTTGTAAAGATATTATTAATTTGACTTTGATAGTCAAAGAGTATATAGTAGTTTCATAACAAATAAAATTTTTGGAGATAAAAATGGAGAGAAGAGAAGTACTTGCAAGTATTCCAAAGGCAGTAAATCTATATTTAATTCAGTCAGACTTTACCAGACTGCCATTTGTTTATTGTGATGATGAGAGTTTTGATGATGTGGCGTTTTTGTTTGATGAAAAAGAAAATGCTTTGAAGAAATCGGCGGAGTTGGCAGCCAATAAGCAGAAGAATACTGTATTGGAACTTAATCAGGAAGGTATTTTAAGAGCCTTTACACATATGGCAATAGCCGGTGTGAATGCTGTTAAGTACAATTATCAGGGTAATGAATTTACAATTCAGCTTGAAGAAATAGTGAAACTCTCGGATTTCAGCGAGTTACCACCTGAAAAAAGACCTGTGGAGAACAGATCATTACAGCTTACAATGCTCTATTTCGGACAGGAGATAAGAGCAAACCTTGACAATCCTAATACACCTGAGATTCGTGAATTGGAAGAGGAGATGCTTGTAAATATTTTAAAGGCAAGATTCCTTGTACCGGTTAGAGAGGCACAGGTAGACGGAGAAACACAGATGCAGATGCTTATGTTAAGGATAAGTGATAACGGAGGAAATATGATACCTATATTTACAGACAATATAGAGTTTGACAAAATGCCGGGTGATGCAACTGTAAAGAAAACAATAATAGAGGCTAAGCATCTTATAAACTTCCCTATGACACCTGAGTGTGACGGATTCCTTATAAATCCTATGGGTGTAAGTATTCCGCTTAATGCCACTATATTAAATAATCTCAGAAATATGGAAATAACACCTGCAAATAAAGAATAAAAAAAAGTGTGAAAGATGAGAATTCATTTTTCACACTTTTTTTTATATAAAAATTATCTGTTCTTCATTTCGATATAGTTTTCGTGCTCCTTAACAGCCATATAAGCAGGTCTTATAATCTTATCGGTATTGATAAGCTCTTCAATTCTGTGAGCGCTCCATCCGACAATTCTTGAACAGGCAAATATAGGGGTATAAAGCTCGGTAGGTAAATCAAGCATTCCGTAAACAAAACCGCTGTAGAAGTCAATATTTGCACTTACACCTTTATATATATGCCTTTCAGCTCCTATTACTTCGGGTGCAAGCCTTTCAACTGCACTGTAAAGTTTAAAGTCATTATTTTTATGCTTTGCATTTGCAAGCTGTTCAACATATTTTTTAAATATATTGGCACGTGGATCTGAAAGCGAATATACCGCATGTCCCATACCATATATTAATCCGGCTTTATCAAAGGCCTCTTTTCTTAACAGCTTTAAAAGGTAAGTTTTTATTTCTTCATCATCATTGATATCCTTTATATGTTTTTTCATATCCTTAAACATTTCAACAACTTTTATATTGGCGCCGCCATGTTTCGGACCTTTCAAAGAGCCGAGAGCTGCCGCTATAGCCGAATAGGTATCTGTGCCTGAGGATGTTACCACATGAGTAGTAAAAGTGGAATTGTTACCGCCGCCATGTTCCATATGTAAGACCATGGCAAGGTCAAGCACTTTGGCTTCAAGGTCTGAGTATTTCTTATCCTCTCTAAGCATCAGTAAAATATTCTCGGCAGTAGAAAGCTCGTTTGACGGACGATGAATATACATACTTTTATCTCTGATATAGTGATTGTAGGCATGGTAACCGTATACGCACATCATAGGGAAGGTAGCTATAAGATTTATACACTGGCGTAATACATTTGGAAGAGAGGTATCATCAGCCTTTGAGTCATATGCATACAATGTAAGTACAGATCTGGAAAGCGTGTTCATCATATCCTTACTTGGTGCTTTCATAATGATATCTCTTGTAAAGTTTTTGGGCAGAGATCTCTGTTCACCAAGTAAACTTTTGAAATCGTTAAGCTCATTTGAAGTAGGCAGATTGCCGAAAAGCATTAAATATGCTACCTCTTCAAATCCGAATCTGTTTTCTTTTAAAAATCCGTCTGTGAGTTCATGTATATCAATACCTTGATATCTAAGCTCACCGTCACATGGTATCTTCTCACCGTTTTCCCTTCTAAATGAGGTTATCTCTGAAATGCGGGTAAGGCCGGCTCTTACACCTTCACCTTGAAGATTGCGAAGGCCCCTCTGCACATCAAATTCTTTATACAAGGATTGGTTTATAGTTAAATTAGTAAGGCATTTTGAGGTCAAATCCTCTATTTCTTTTGTAATCTTTTGGTTGTAGCTCATATATTCCTCCTTTAAAAAATCATACATGTACAAAGTTACTTATATTAATTATACAGTTGTAATAATTATACATTATTTTATAGCATATTTAAATTAAGAAATTATGTACAGTTAGTGAATAAATAATGATTTTAGACAGCGTAACATAAGTTAAAGTGTGTTAATCTACACAATTAATTATTAATATACATTTGTAAGGTAAGAAATATATAGAAAAATTTAAATTATATAGAAAATTTTCCTGTTTACAGCTGTGAAAAAAATTCAATAAAAAGAGTAAAAATATTCTCTGTAAAATAATCGTAAGTAATATTAAAATAAGCTTACAAATAAACGAACAAACCTAAGGGAGGAAAAACAATGAAATTGTTCAAAAAAGTTTTAGCAGTATCAGTAGCATCTGTGTGTGCTCTTTCATTAGCAGCATGTGGAGGTGGAAGCAAGCCGGCAGAGACAACTGCAGCAGCTACAGAGTCAAAGGAAGAAAGCAAGGCGGCTGAGAGTGTTTCAGAGGCAGTTGCAGCTACAGGTAAGGATGCAAAGGATATCAAAGTAGGTATCTCAATTTATAAGTTTGATGATAACTTCATGACATTATATCGTAACGAGCTTGTTAGATATCTTACAGAGGAAGTTGGTATTCCAAAAGAGAACGTAGTAGTTCAGGACGGTAAGAACGATCAGGCTGAGCAGACAAACCAGATTAACAACTTTATCGCAACTAAGGTTGACGTTATGATTCTTAACCTTGTACAGTCATCTTCAGCCCCAACAGTTACAGATCTTGCTAAGGAAGCAGGAATCCCTGTAGTATACATCAACCGTGAGCCTGATGAGGCAGAGGAGTCAAGATGGGCAGCAGACGGTATCAGCGCAACATATGTAGGTGCAGATGCTCGTCAGTCAGGAACATTCCAGGGTGAGGAAATCGCAGAACTTGAGAATAAGGGTGACATCAACGGTGACGGAACAGTTAAGTACATCATGATCCAGGGTGACCCTGAGAACATCGACGCACAGTACAGAACAGAGTATTCAGTTAAGGCTCTTACAGAGAAGAGCGGATTAAAGGCTGAGCAGCTCTTAATTCAGAGAGGTGACTGGGATCAGGCTAAGGGACAGCAGATTGCACAGGATGCTCTTACACAGTATGGAAACGATATCGAAGTTATCTTCTGTAACAATGACGCTATGGCACTTGGCGCACTTCAGGCTATCAATGCAGCAGGAAGAAAAGTTGGTGAAGATATCTATATCGTAGGTGTTGATGCACTTGCAGAGGCAGTTCAGAACGTATCAGAAGGCAAGATGACAGGTACAGTATTTAACGATTTCATCAGCCAGGCACAGGCAGCAGCAAAGGCAGCTGTATCATTTGCCGGTGGTGAGAAGGTTGATACAAAGATTCCTGTAGACTATGTAAAGGTTACAAAGGATAACGCAGCAGAGATCTTAGAGCTTGTAAAATAATCAAAAATTAACTTAAGTAAACATCTTTCGGGTGTGCCGGTGCACACCCGATTTTTGAAAGGAGCAATGGATGTCAGAGTACAGATTGGAAATGAAAGGGGTTTCTAAAAGTTTCCCCGGTGTAAAAGCACTGGACAATATCCATCTTAATGTCAGACCGGGCAGCGTACATGCTCTTATGGGTGAAAACGGAGCAGGCAAGTCTACACTTATGAAATGTCTGTTCGGAATATATACAATGGATACCGGTGAGGTCTATGTAGACGGAGAAAAAATGAATATATTAAACCCTGATGATGCACTTCATAAGGGATTGGCAATGGTTCATCAGGAGTTACAGCCTGTACCTGCAAGATCTATTGCCGAAAATATGTTTTTGGGCAGATATCCTACAATAAATATAGGCCCTCTAAAAGTAATAGACCATAAGAAGATGGAAAATGAAGCTACCAAATGGCTAAAAGAAGTAAAACTTAATGTAAATCCCAATGCATTATTGCAGACATTATCTATATCACAGATGCAGTCTGTAGAAATAGCAAAAGCTGTTTCGATGGGAGCAAAGATCATCATTTTGGATGAGCCTACATCATCACTTACTGAAAATGAAGTAAGCGGATTATTTAAAATAATAAGAGAATTAAAAGAAAAAGGTGTATCTCTTATATATATCTCACATAAGATGGCCGAGATAAGAGAGATTGCCGATGATATCACCATAATGAGAGACGGAACCTATGTTGGTACATGGGAAGTAAAAGATATCAGCGACGGTGAAATCATAAGACAAATGGTTGGTAGAGAGCTTTCAAATATCTATCCGCCAAAAGATAACATAGAAAAAGGTGAAGTTATACTTAAGGTCGACGGCCTTACAAGTATACATGAAAATATATTCAGAAACTGCTCATTTGAACTTAGAAAAGGTGAGATACTCGGATTTGGCGGACTTGTGGGTGCAGGTAGAAGCGAACTTATGGAAGCCATATTTGGACTTAGAAGTGTAAAATCCGGAAAAGTGTACATGAAGGGCAAAGAGCAAAATATAGCAAGACCGAGAGATGCTATAAAAGACGGACTTGGAATGATTACAGAGGACAGAAGAGGAACAGGAATTCTCGGATGCCTTTCAATAGCGGACAATGTGGCTATTTCTTCACTCAATAATTATCTTGTAGCAGGTATTGCATTGGATGACGGTAAAATTAAACAGGTCGTAGATGAAAATGTAAGCAAGCTAAGTATAAAGACTCCAAGTAATAAGACATTGATTCAGTCTTTGTCAGGAGGTAATCAGCAAAAGGTTATTATAGCAAGATGGCTTGCAAACAACCCGGATGTATTGATAATGGATGAGCCTACAAGAGGTATTGACGTAGGTGCAAAGTATGAAATATACCAGATAATGATAAACCTGGCAAAGCAGGGAAAGGGCATCATAATGATTTCTTCCGAGATGCCTGAACTTATTGGAATGTCTGACAGAATAATCGTTATGTGCAATGGTGAGATCACCGGTGAAGTATCAAAAGATGATGCTACACAGGAAAATATCATGGCATTGGCTACAAAATTTTAGGAGGGATACTTATGAATACAAAATCTTTAGATATAAAGAAATTGTTACTGGATAACGGTATCATAATAGTTTTACTTTTGCTTGTACTGTTTACAGGTATAATGAAGGACAATTTCTTTTCGGCAAGTAACTTAAGAAATGTTTTGGTAAATGTGGCACCAAGAGTAATCATTGCCTTCGGTGTATCGGCATGTCTTATAACAAAGGGTACCGATCTTTCAGCAGGTCGTTTGGTAGGTTTATCAGCTTGTATAGCAGGTACACTTTTACAGAATAAAGACTATGCAGGTAAGATGTTCCCAAATCTTGGTGATATGAATATCCTGGGAGTACTTTTAATAGCTATAGCTATTTGTGCTGTATTCGGATGTATCAACGGTATTGTTATAGCTCATTTGAATGTTCCTGCATTTATCGGAACACTTGGAATGCAGCTTATAGTATATGGTGTATGTCTTGTTTATACAAAGGCAGAGCCTATCGGTGGATACAGAACAGCATATACAACAGTTGCTACAGGAAACTTCTTAAAGATTCCGTATCTTTTCATCTATGCACTTGTTATCGGACTCATCATGTGGTTTGTTTTCAATAAAACAAGACATGGTAAGTATATGTATGCAATTGGTGGAAATGAGGCGGCAGCAGAAGTATCAGGTGTAAATGTAAAGAAGACAAAGATACTTATCTACACATCAGCAGCAGTTCTTTATGCAATTGCAGGTTTCCTTTTGGGAGCAAAATCAGGTGGTTCATCTGTAAACATGGGTGCATCATACGAGCTGGAGGCTATTGCAGCTTGTACAATCGGTGGTGTATCTGTAAACGGTGGTATCGGTAGAATATCAGGTTGTGTAATCGGTGTTTTGGTGTTCGAGTTATTGAAATCCTCAATGCAATTCCTCGGAATCAAGCCGGACTTCCAGTTCATAGTACAGGGTATCATCATTGTAGTTGCTATTGCACTCGATATCAGAAAGTATATACAGAAGAAGTAATTGATTAAATATAAAACTCCATTTACACCCCCTATATGTATGATATAATAATACATATAGGGGGTGATTTTTTTGATTGATATGGAAGACTATAGCGGATTGGTGGAAACATTATACTTGTTATCAATTCCCGGTATGAAAGAAAAGATTGTTGAAGGATTGAATACCTCTTTAGAAGATTGTATACCGGAAGATCAGGTGGATGCATTATTTGTATAGGAGAAAGCATGGACATAAATCCAATTGATAAAAAGAATGAAATATGTAAATTATTAGATGATTTAGAGGCTGAATATGAAATTCATACTTTTGGTGAAATGAGTGAAGAGTATGATTATTTAGAAGAAGGTAATATCTGCATAACTGTCCTTAACCCTACTTGTCAGTATAAATTATACATAGATTTAGAGTATTATGGTGAGTTTACATTGAGCTATTATAGGTGGCACTCGCATTATTTTCCGGACGAAATGGATTATGAAGTTTTTTACAATGATTTGACGGCATACTAAATAATACTAAATGTACTGAAAATGTAAGTAGCAAAAAAAGATGGATATATAATACTTTAAAGGAGATAAAGGATATTGATTCTTACAATTTTAAAGTGGCTGAAAGTCTTCCGGTTGAATTTATTAAGGAATTAAAGAAAGTCGGAGGAAGTGTAGAGCTGTTCTTTTGGGATTGTAATAAGAATATAACAGTCGATATATCAATATAAAAACACACAAAAAAGCCACTGATGCCTTACTGCATTGGTGGCTTTCTTGTACACAAAGACTTATTTTAGCTTAAGAATGATATCATTGTTTAAAATTCTCTTCATAATATTTTTCAAGCTCAAACATAAATTTGCTCTGTGAGATATGATTTTGAACAGTCATATAGGGTTGATCTGTTAGCGGTAGTTCTATTTTATCTATGTTCTTTCGGTATGATTGTATATCTATTCCCATTTTTTGTTTAAATATCCTGTTTAAATATCTGCTGTCCGAAAAGCCGGCCTCACAGCAAATATCGCTTATTCTTAAGTTTGTTTTATTAAGTAATGAAAATGCATGGTCAAATCTTATATTATTTAAATATTCTGTAAATGTAGTACCGGTCATTTTCTTTATAAAGTGAGATATATAATAAGTAGACAGTGACTCAAGATTTGCGATATCTTCCAAAGTAATATTTTCCGAATGATGCTCAAACATATATTCAGTTATTCTTTGTAAACGTTTACCTTTTGAGCGACTTTGTTTTGTACTTTGTTCATCAATGAAAGGATCGGCTATCTTACTGAGCTTATAAATGAGGTCAAGAGCCTTTGCACCGGCTCCAAGTTCTGTAAACGCAACCTCGCTTGCATAACACATAGCACATTCAAATATTGTCTTATACAAATCAGAATTCTTATCATCAAAAACTATATGATTTCTATTATATATAATATCCGGACCAATGTTTTTATACAGTGCGTGATTTATCAAAAATATAACTATTTTATTATGATGTTTATTGCTGTAGAAAGAGTGTGGCTGGTATCTGTTCACAATATAAATATCATTTTTCTTCAGTTTAAATACTTCATTATCTATTACAAGATCTATATTTCCGTCAAGAATCATGCCTATTTCAAGATCGGAGTGGCAATGTACACTTCTTGAGAGAATTTCAATCATAAGCATAGCAAGGGAGTTTGTCTTTGTATGTCTTATTATCTCATATTCGGTTTTATTAGTTTTGATTGAGTTCAAGTCCATAGCATACATTCCTTTATATAAATAGAATAAATTAAGTCTTAAATATAGTTAAAAAATAGACAAATAAATGTATAATCAGTATCTATTTTGTTTTCAAATTCAGTATATTCTATACTATATATTATTTTAACATAGAAATAGCAATATTAACATACATCAATAACAAGATTATCGACATTTGGCCTAATATATCAGTTATTATAATAATTACGTGGAAAGTCGTTTATAAACTATATAGCAATATTATCTTTATTATTGCAGATTTGAAAGGAGACGTATTTATGAAAGAATTTTTCCCAAGCATTTCACCTATTAAGTTTGAAGGAAGTGAGAGCAAGAATCCACTCAGCTTCAAATATTATGATGCTAAAAGAGTAATAATGGGTAAGACAATGGAGGAACATTTATCATTTGCTATGGCATGGTGGCATAATCTTTGTGCAAGCGGTGTGGATATGTTCGGACAGGGTACAGCAGATAAAGGTTTTGGTGAAAATCCGGGAACAATGGAGCATGCAAAAGCTAAGGTTGATGCAGGTATTGAATTCATGCAAAAGCTTGGAATAAAATATTATTGCTTTCATGATACAGATATCGTTCCTGAGGATCAGGAAGACATCAATGTTACAAATGCACGTTTGGATGAAATAACAGATTATATTCTTGAAAAGACAAAGGGAACAGATATCAAATGTCTTTGGGCAACATGCAATATGTTCAGTAATCCAAGATTTATGAACGGTGCAGGAAGCTCAAACAGTGCTGATGTATTTTGTTTTGCAGCCGCACAGGCTAAGAAAGGTCTTGAAAATGCTGTAAAGCTTGGAGCAAAGGGATTTGTATTCTGGGGTGGACGTGAAGGATATGAGACTCTTCTTAATACAGATATGAAGCTTGAAGAAGAGAATATTGCCACATTATTTACAATGTGCAGAGATTATGGACGCAGTATCGGATTTAAGGGTGATTTCTATATCGAGCCGAAGCCGAAGGAGCCAATGAAACATCAGTATGATTTTGATGCGGCAACAGCAATAGGATTCTTGAGAAAATATGGACTTGATAAGGATTTTAAGATGAATATTGAGGCAAATCACGCTACATTGGCAGGACATACATTCCAGCATGAACTCAGAGTATCTGCAATTAACGGTATGCTTGGCTCTGTAGATGCAAACCAAGGTGATACATTACTTGGATGGGATACAGACCAGTTCCCTACAAATGTATATGATACAACTCTTGCTATGTATGAAATATTAAAGGCAGGCGGTTTAAGTGGTGGATTAAACTTTGATTCAAAGAACCGTAGACCAAGTAATACAGCTGAAGATATGTTCTATGGATTTATAGCAGGTATGGATACATTTGCACTTGGCCTTATCAAAGCCGCACAAATAATTGAAGACGGTAGAATAGATGAATTTGTTAAGGAAAGATATTCAAGCTACAACTCGGGAATTGGAGAGAAGATAAGAAACAGATCTGTTACATTAGTAGAATGTGCGGAATATGCGCTAAAGATGAAAAAGCCTGAGTTACCTGAGTCAGGAAGACAGGAATATCTGGAGACTATAGTAAATAATATATTTTTTAATTCAAAGTTATAAAAACACCTGATTGGGGACGTGAAAATCAGGTTTATATAAGGAGGATAATATGAAAATGAAGAAATTATGTGCGTTTGTAGCAGCCGGGATGTTAGCTTTATCACTGGTGGCATGTACCGATGGAAATGAGCCTGCAAAGACAGCAACAGAACAGACTCAGGCAGAGAGTACAAAGGCTGAAGGAAGCTCTGAAACTACAGAGTCAAAGGGTGGGAAAATAGGTATATCAATGCCTACGAAGACTCTGGAGAGATGGAACCGAGACGGTTCTTACCTTGAAAAAGAGTTTGAAAAAGCAGGCTATGAGGTTTCACTTACTTACTCAGATAATAAAATCGATCAACAGGTAAAAGATATCGAGGGTCTTATTGCCGATAAGGTTGATTTATTGGTAGTTGCCGCAATAGACGGTGAATCACTTGCACAGGTACTTGCCGAAGCAAAGAGTCAAAATATTCCTGTTATTGCATATGACAGACTTATCATGAATACAGATGCAATATCATACTATGTTTCATTTGATAACTATACTGTAGGAAAACTTCATGGTGAATTTGTAGCACAAAAACTTGACCTTGCAAACGCAGGTGATAAGAAGTTTAATATTGAGTTTACAGGTGGAGATCCTGCCGACAATAATGCAAAGTTTTTCTTTAACGGCGCAATGGATGTTATAAAGCCATATATTGAAAACGGTACAGTTGTTGTTCCTTCAGGACAGACATCATTTGAGCAGGTCGGTACGGCACAATGGGATACATCAAAGGCATTATCAAGATTCCAGAATATCCTCGGATCATACTACTCAAACGGTACACAACTTGATGCTGCAGTATGTTCAAATGATTCAACCGCTTTAGGTGTTACACAGGCTATACAGTCAGACTATGCCGGTAGTAATGAGATAATTATAACAGGTCAGGACGGAGATGAAGCAAACCTTGCAAATATCATTGACGGTAAGCAGACAATGACAGTTTATAAGGCTGTTGCAAACGAGGCTGTTGCGACACTTAATCTTGGTGAAGCTATACTTAATAATGAAAAACCTGATGCATCACTTATTGAAAAAGCAGGATGGAGCTTTGATTGTACATACGATACATCATCATATGATAATGGAGCGGCTGTAATCCCTTCATATCTTTTAGTTCCTGTAACAGTAACAAAAGATAATATTCAAAAGGAACTTGTTGATACAGGATATTACACAATGGGAAGTGACGGATATCCACATCCTGTACAGTAAATTACCGCAGACTCCGGGGAATCTTTGCGGAATATTATCGTAGATAACGATATAAGACTATAATATTGCTTTATATAGCGGAAAGGCGGATGTATTGAAAGATTATATTTTAGAAATGAATAATATTACTAAGGAATACCCCGGAGTAAAAGCTTTAAACAATGTAAACCTTAAGATAGAAAGAGCAAGTATACATGCATTGGTAGGAGAGAATGGAGCCGGAAAATCAACATTGATGAATATTCTCTCCGGAACCATTGCACATAATGAGTATACAGGTCAGATTCTCTACAACAATGATGAATGTAAATTTCAAAAGATACATGACAGTGAAAAGCTGGGTATAGTGATAATACATCAAGAACTGGCCCTTATACCGGAGCTTACGATTGCCGAAAACATGTTTCTTGGTAATGAAAGAAAAAACAGATTCGGTATTATAGACTGGAATGAAACTTTTCACCAAGCCGATCAGGCTATGAAAGCGGTAGGACTTAATGAAAATACACAGTCTTTAATAAAGGATATCGGAACAGGAAAGCAACAACTTGTAGAGATAGCTAAGGCTATATCAAAGGATGTAAATCTTTTAATTCTTGACGAGCCGACATCTTCACTTAATGATGAAGACTCAAGGATGTTACTTGATATGCTCATACGTTTCAAAAAAGAAAAAGGAATTACATCAATTATTATTACACATAAACTGCAAGAAGTTGCATATGTGGCTGATGAAATAACAGTAATAAGAGACGGAATGACTATTGAGACCATTGATAATTCAGATCATTGTATAAATGAAGAACGTATTATCAAGGGAATGGTTGGGCGTGAGCTGGAAGACAGGTATCCCGCAAGAGAACATGTTATAAGCGACGAAATAATGTTTGAAGCAAAAGACTGGTCGGTATATCATCCTATATATACTGAAAAATGTGTTGTAAATAATATCAGTTTTCATGTAAAGAAAGGTGAGGTTGTAGGCTTTTCAGGTCTGCAAGGTGCAGGAAGAACAGAGTTGGCCAAATCACTTTTTGGAAAGAGCTATGGAAGTCATATTTCAGGTAAGGAATTTATTGCAGGTAAAGAGGTCTTCTTAAACAGCTCCAGAGATGCAATAGTAAACGGTCTGGCTTATGTTACAGAGGATAGAAAAACCGACGGATTGATACTTTCAGAAACAATTGCAAGAAACACTACTTTAGCAAGAATGGAAAAAATAGCAGATAAAAGAGGTGTTGTAGATGTTTCAAAAGAAAATATGGTGGCAAAAGAGTATGTAAAAGCCATGAAAACAAAAACACCGTCTATTTTACAAAAGGTGGGAAACCTTTCAGGTGGAAATCAGCAAAAGGTTCTTTTATCAAAATGGATGTTTGCAGGACCTGAAGTTTTATTCCTTGATGAACCTACCAGAGGAATAGATGTAGGCGCAAAATATGAGATTTATTCTATTATCAACGATATGGTAAGTCAGGGTAAATCTGTGGTAATGATTTCATCAGATCTTACTGAGCTTTTAGGTATGTGCGATAGAATTTATGTTATGAATGACGGTAAGATCACCGGAGAATTTAGTGCCGAGGAAGCTACACAGGAAAAAATAATGAGTACGATTTTAAAATCAGATCGTACTGCAGTAAATTAGGAGGTAAAAATGAATGCAAATAAATTTGTAAAAAAATATACAATGGTACTTGCGCTGCTTGTAGTTTTTGTATTCTTTACATATCTTACCGGGGGTAGACTTCTTTTAGCACAGAATATTTCAAATCTGCTACTGCAGAATGCATATGTTCTTATAATGGCATGTGGTATGCTTTTATGTATACTTACCGGCGGAAACGTTGATTTATCTGTCGGATCAACACTATGTTTGTCAGCGGCACTTTCTGCTAAACTGTTGAGTATGGGTATAAGTCCGCTTGTTGCAATTCTTGTTTCACTTGCAGTTGCATGTGTCATAGGTGTATGGCAGGGATGGCTTATAGGATATATTCATATTCCGCCTTTTATCTGTACATTGGCAGGTATGTTCCTGTTTAGAGGTATTGCAAGAGTTATTTTGGATTCCAAGACTGTAGCAATAATGGATAAAAGATTCTTAAGTTTATTTACATCATATATTCAAATTCCGGGACTTGATGTTAACCAGAGAGTTATTTCATCAATGGTAGTCGGTATTGTGGTTGCAGCGGCAATTACAGTATATACTTTCATGGCTGAAAGAAAAAAGGTTAAAAAAGGATATGAAACCGCAGGTTTCGGATTAACCGCTGCTAGAGTTTGTATATTTGATCTTGTGATATTATTCTATGCATATAAGCTTATGAGTTATAAGGGTATTCCTATAATGCTTATTTGGATTCTTGTAGTAGTTGCCATTTTTGCATTTATTACAAGTTCAACAGTATTTGGAAGATATTTTTATGCTGTGGGCGGTAATGAAAAAGCTACAAGGCTTTCAGGTATAGATCCAAGAAAAGTATATTTTTGGGCATATTTTCTTATGAGTCTTTTAGCAGGACTTTCAGGACTTTTGGTAGTAGCACGTATAGGATCTGTAGACGGAAACATGGGTAGTTCCTATGAGATGGATGCTATTGCATCATGCTTCATAGGTGGAGCATCCGCCTATGGTGGTTCAGGAACAGTCCAGGGTATAATGATAGGTGCAATACTCTTAGGCGTTATAAATCAAGGTATGTCAATTCTCGGACTTCCGGATCAGTATCAATACATTGTAAAAGGTGCTGTTCTTTTGGGAGCGGTAGTATTTGATGTGGTATCAAACCATAAAACAGGAAAATCATAATAAACAGGGCTATTGCCATACCGTTATATAGCCCTTATTTTGCTATAAAAATATTAAGAGAGGAGGAAGCAGGTGTTTGACAATATAGTTTCCAGAAAAAATACGAATTGTGCTAAATGGGATGAAATAATAGCTGAATGTGGAGTTGATGATCTGATACCACTTACAGTTGCGGACATGGATTACAGAGTAGCTCCGGAAATAATGACAGCAGTTATAGAAGCTGCAAATCATGGAATATACGGATATACAAATGTCAGTGATAAATATATTGAACTTTCAAGGAAATGGGCACAAAATAATTACGGATTCAGTCCCGAAAATGAATGGATAGTTTACTGCCCAAGAATAATTCAGGCGATATCTTTAATAATACAAAACTATACTAAAAAAGACGACAAAGTTCTGGTCTTTACACCACTTTACGATCCTATTCAAAACGCGGTAAGAATCAATGAAAGAGAACTTGTAGAATGTTCTTTGCAATTAAAAGAAGGGCATTATGAAATTGATTTTGATGATTTTGAAGAAAAGATAAAAAACGGAGTGAAAATATTTATCACCGTATCTCCACATAATCCTGTGGGAAGAGTGTGGACAGAAGATGAAATAAAAAAGACAGTTGAAATATGTAAGCGATACAATGTATTGATTATATCCGATGAAACTCATGCGGACTTTATATGGAAGGGAAGATTTATATCTTATGCATCTTTCTATGATATGTATGAGAATATAATAATAGGATTATCAACTTCTAAAAACTTTAATATTGCGGGACTTGAGGCAAGCAATATAATTATCAAAAATGAAGAGCTCAGAAGTTTTTTCAAAAAACTTTTGAGGCAGGGTGGAATACATAATCCAGGCTATTTTTGTATACCGGCTGTTATAGCCGCTTATGAATATGGCGAAGAATGGCTTACTATTGCAAAAGAGAAGATAAAAGAAAACATGGATATCATAAAGAATTTCTTTGAAAATGACATGAGTGGATTTAAGGTAATTGATTCTGAAGGAACTTTCCTTTCATGGGTCGATTACAGAGCACTTAATATTTCAGAAGACAAATTAAAAGAGCTTATGATAGAAAAAGCACATATAGCATTTTCACCCGGTAGCGGATATGGTGAAGACGGAAGAGGATTTTTCAGAGTAAATGCCGCATTGCCTAAGTGTTTATTGGAAGAAGCTTTATTCAGATTTAAAAATAATATAAATTGGGAGATATTTTATGAGTAAGACAAAAAGAAAACCTACAGTGCTTCAAGCATTGTTTCCTATACTTTCAATGCTTATAATTCTCGGAGTTGGAATTGCATTTTTATCATTGCCGGCAGAGCCTTTGATTGTTTTGGCAGCCGTAGTATCAGGTATACAGGCAATATTCCTCGGATATTCATATGATGATATAATGAATGAGATAGCAACCAAAATTTCAAAGGTTTGGGGAGCGCTGTTAATTTTGATTATAGTAGGGTTTATGATTGGTTCATGGATGCTTGGCGGTACTATACCAATGCTTATCTATTATGGATTAAAGCTTATAAGTCCTAAATATCTTGCACTTACAGCATTTATACTTACAGCAATAGTGTCGGTTCTTACAGGTACATCATGGGGTTCAGCCGGAACTATAGGTGTAGCATTTATGGGCGTTGCTATAGGAATGGATGTAAACCTTGCATTGGTAGCCGGTGCAGTGGTATCAGGAGCGTATTTCGGTGATAAACTCTCACCTTTATCAGATACTACCAACCTTTCATCTGCAGTTTGCGGTGTAGATCTATATGAGCATGTTTATAATCAGATGTGGACTACGGGAAGTGCAGCAGTTTTATCTGTAATATTTTACTTTATAATGGGACAGGTAGGTGCAGTAAAAAATGTTGTAGTACCTGAAACTATAAATATACTTACAGGCACTCTTGATCAAATGTTTAATTGGAATATTTTGCTACTTGTTCCTCTTGTAATAGTACTTGCAGGATCAATCACAAAGAAACCTACAATTCCTGTTATGCTTTTGGCATCAGCTATTGCTCTTATAAATGCTGCAGTATTCCAGGAAGCTGATTTAAAGAGTATTGTAGATGTTACATTAAACGGATTTAATGTAGAGATGATTGGAATGACCAAGGATGAGGTTGCACCGGAGCTTGTACGACTCCTCCATAGAGGTGGAATGATGTCGATGATGAATACACTTCTCATTGCGGTTTGTGCTATTTCATTTGCAGGAACCATGAGTGTAACAGGCGCTTTGGAAGTCGTAATTTCCAAGATGCTTGAAAAGATTAACTCAACATTTAAACTCGTAGCTTCAACAATAGTTACTTGTCTTATAATCACAGGTGTTACAAGTAACGGTCAGGTATCTATTTTGATGCCGGGAGAAGCTTTTAAGGATGCTTATATTAAGATGGGTCTGCATCCGAAGGTATTATCAAGAACACTTGAGGACTCTGTTACATGTACGGAATGTCTTATTCCGTGGACAGCGGCAGGTGCATATATGGCAAGTACACTTGGTGTAGATACTCTTCATTATCTGCCATATGCAATATTAAATTATTCAGGTATGATTTTTGCACTTGTATTGGCACTTACAGGAATCGGTATCACGAGATTAGATAAGAATAAAAGAAAATAGTCTGATATGTAAATAATCTAAAGAGTCGGACATGTATATAGTGTCCGACTTTTTTCTTAAGAATCAACTTAATCCCTATTTTTTCCTCCTCTCTTTTAATTTTACACAATATTTGATATAATCAATAATTATAGAAAATAAGGAGGCTTTTATGGCTGATACAATGAATATAAAAGATAATTACGAAGTAGAGACAAATGAAAACGGAAGACTTGGCGAAGTAAAGATTGCCGATGAGGTTGTAGCCGTTATTGCAGGTATTGCAGCTACAGAGGTAGAAGGTGTAGATTCAATGGCAGGGAATCCTACAAAAGAAATAGTAGGTAAACTTTCAGGAAGTAAGACTGCAAAGAGTATGAGAGGAGTTAAGGTAGAGGTAAATGATGATAAGGTTTGTGTTGACCTTGCAATCAATGTAAGCTACAACTACAATATTCCTGAAGTGAGTGAGAAAGTACAGGAGAGAGTCAAGAATGCTATCGAGAATATGACAGGGCTTACAGTGCTTGAAGTAAATATTAAGATAGCATATGTTGTAGCAAATTAATGAGAACATTTTCGAGTACTTATATTAGAAAGATAGCAACTTTAGGAATGCTGACGGCTTTGGCAATGGTACTTGGCTTTGTTGAAACATTAATACCTATAAATTTAGGTATACCGGGTATGAAGTTAGGCCTTGCAAATCTGATTGTGATTATTGCTTTTTATTTATTTGATATAAAAACAGGGGTAATAGTTTCACTGCTTAGAATTGTTTTGATAGCTATGACATTCGGAAATATTTCAATGATGTTTTATTCTATATCAGGAGCAGCACTCAGTTTGCTTTGTATGATTTTAGCAAAACAAATCAAAGGCTTTTCTATGGTGGGAATAAGTATCATAGGTGGTATAATGCACAATGTGGGACAGATAATCTGTGCGGCATTTGTGGTAAGAACAAACGGAGTATTCACATACTTGCCTGTACTGATGATTGCAGGAGTGGTCAGCGGAATGCTTATAGGAATAGCGGCATCACTTGTTATAGTGAGAGTAAAACCCTATATACGCAAGTAAATTATAATAGATAACCATAAAGTGTTTATTATTTAAATATATTATTAAACAGAGATTCATTGCAAGTTTGATTTTATAATCAGGCTTGCTTTTTAGAGATTTTAGAATGGAGATAAAATGGCAAATACAAAGATTGATGTAGTATCAGGTTTTTTAGGTGCAGGAAAAACCACTTTTATAAAGAGACTTGTTGAAGGAAATAAGGACAAGGGAAAAACAATAATAATAGAAAATGAGTTCGGTGAGATCGGTATAGACGGAGGATTTTTAAAGAATTCAGGCATTGAAATCAAAGAGATGAACTCAGGATGCATTTGTTGTTCTTTGGCAGGAGATTTTGAGGCATCTTTAAGAGAACTTTTATCAACTTATGAGCCGAACAGAGTTATTATAGAACCGAGTGGCGTAGGAAAGCTTTCAGATGTATTAAAGGCTGTTTCGGATGTTGAAAAAGATTTGCCTGTAGAGTCAAATTCTGCCGTAACGGTTGTTGATGTTAAAAAGTGCAAGATGTATATGAAGAATTTCGGTGAGTTCTTTAACAACCAGATTCAATTTGCTAATACTATAATCTTATCAAGAACGGATTTGGTGGATAATACTAAAATTGAGGAAGCCGTTGCACTTATTAAAAATGTAAATCCTGATGCGACAATAGTTACAACACCTCTTGATAAATTAAGCAATGAAAAAATAGAAGAGCTTTTATCAAGTCCTATAGATTTAAAGGCTGAATTGCTTGATGAATTGGCAAGAGAGCATGAACATCATCATGAGCATGATCATCACCACGATCACGACCATCACCATGAACATGATGAGGATTGCGGATGCCATGAACATGAGCACCATCACGAACATGACGAGCACTGCGGATGCCATGATCACGATCACGAGCATCACCACGATCACGACTATCACCATGAGCATGACGAGCACTGCGGATGTCATGATCACGACCACGAGCATCACCATGAACACGAGCATGATCACGAACACCATCACGATCACGAACATCACCATGATCACTGTGGATGTGGGCATGACCATCATGATCACCATCATGCAGATGATGTATTTGACAGTTGGGGAATGGAGCAGGTACCTGCAATAAGCGAAGAAAAGTTAAAGAGTGTACTTGATAGCTTTGCTGATGAGGAAAGATTCGGAGTGGTTCTTAGAGCTAAGGGAATGTTAAAGGATGCAAACAGTGATGATTGGTTCTACTTTGACCTTGTTCCGGGAGAGAGCGACATCAGAAGAGGTGATGCGGAGTATACAGGTAAGGTATGTGTAATCGGCGCAGGATTAAAGACTGAAGAAATAGAGAAGTGTTTTAGAGCTTAAAGCTTATTGATTGGAGAAGTTATGGAAAGATTACCTATTTTTGTCATCAATGGTTTTTTGGAAGCCGGTAAAACACAATTTATGAAGTTCACAATGCAGCAGGAGTATTTTCAAACTGAAGGCAACACCTTGTTGATTGTATGTGAAGAAGGTGAGGAGGAATACGATAAGGAATTATTGGAATCTACTCACACAACTGTAAAGTACATAGATGATATATCGGATTTTACAAAAGAAAAGATGATAGAGTTTACCAAAGAGGTAGATCCTGAGAGAATTCTTATAGAATGGAACGGGTTGTGGGAACAGGACAAGATACAAATACCTGATATCTGGTATGTAAATCAGATGATTACAATTTATGATACATCTACATTGGACCTCTATATAAAAAACAAGGATTTAAAGGCATATATGGGTAAGATGCTGAAGGATTCAGAACTTGTTATATGTAACAGAGCCGATGATATTGATGAGGAGATTTTAAGTACATATCATCTTCAAATAAAGGCTATGGCACCAAATGCGGAAATCATTTTTGAGGGCGAAGAAGGAGAGATTACCGGAGATTTCAGTATAAATCTCCCATATAATCTTGATGATCCGAAGCTTATTATTAAGCCTGAGGAATACGGTATCTTCTATGTGGATGCTATGGACAGAACCGAAAAGTATGACGGAAAAGAAGTTGAGTTTGTTGCTCAGGTGGTAAGACCTGACGGAATCGGTGATGACATTTTGATTCCGGGTAGAAGAGCAATGACTTGTTGTGAGGCGGATATTCAGTTCCTTGGCTTCGTGTGTCATTACAAAGGTGCAAAGAATTTTAAGAACAAGGACTGGGTAAAAGTTAAGGGCAAAATAAAGTATGAGATGAGCCCACAATACCGCGCTAAAGGACCTGTAATATATGCAAATGATATTTTACTTACAGGACCTATAGACGGATTAGTACAGTTTTAGGAGAAATATGTCTGATTTAGAATTACTGGAAGAAGCAAAAAAGGCCAGAAAAATGGCCTATGTTCCATATTCAAAATATAAAGTAGGTGCTGCACTTATGACCAAATCGGGAAAGATTATACATGGTTGTAATATAGAGAATGCGGCATATACTCCGTGTAATTGTGCGGAGAGAACAGCTTTTTTTAAAGCGGTATCTGAAGGAATATATGATTTTTGTAAGATAGCCGTTGTCGGAGGCTTTGAAGACTCTGATGCGGATGCTTTATGTACTCCATGTGGAGTTTGCAGACAGGTCATGCAGGAGTTTTGTAACCCTAAGGAATTTGAAATCGTAATGTCTGACGGTGCAAAGGTAAAAACCATGAAATTGGAAGAGTTGCTACCGTTCGGATTTGGACCTGATAATCTAAAATGACAGTTAAAAATGTACATATAAAAAACAGATATAGGAAGGTTTAATGAAGAAAACATTATTAAATAAATTTATTCTGGTAACGACAATGGGTACGATACTTGTCACAGGTGTTGGAAGAAATATTTTTATAAAAGATATCAATGCGTTTACTACAAAGAAGGGTACGGTAGATGTAAGTGCACTTAATGTAAGATCAAATGCCGGTACCGGAAATAATACTATTGCCACACTGGAAAGAGATACAAGTGTTACAGTACTTGATGAAGTAAACAGTGACGGAATGTATTGGTATAAAATAAGTTTTAATACCGGTTCAGGTGACAGAGAAGGCTATGTTGCAAAGAATTATATAAAGACGGAAAGTACTGCGAAGTATACAACAGACAAGACTTTTGAGTCTGAGATAGCGGGATTTCCTGAGAGTTATAAGAACAGATTAAGGGCTTTACATGCCGAGTATCCCAACTGGAAGTTTGTTGTACAAAATGTAGATATTTCATGGGATGAAGTTATAAGGAATGAATCGATAGTCGGAGTTAATCTTGTAAAAAAGAATGCAAAGTCATCTTGGAAATCAACTGCAAGAGGTGCGTATAACTGGAGTAACGGAACTTGGCCGGGATTTGACTCAAATGAATGGGTTGCCGCAAGTGAAAGTATTATAAGATACTATATGGATCCAAGAAACTTTTTGGATTCAACCAATATATTTCAGTTTTTAAACCATGGATATACTACAGGTGAACAGACTGAAGAAGGTGTTGAGAAGATGCTTAAAGGTACTTTCATGGAAAGTAAATCAAGTGTTAAGAGCACTGTACCGTCTGCAACATCGGCACCGACAACTTTAGCTACAACAACGGCAACTACAGCAGCTTCTACAACACAAGCGCAGAATGCCGGACCGGTTGCAGACCTGAATGAGAAGATAGAACTTGTAGGACCGACAGGAGAAAGTTTAACCGCCGCAACACTACCTAAAGAAGAACTTCCTACGGTGGAAGATAAAGATAACGGTCCGGGATATACCGAACCTGCACCTGCGCCGATTTTTGAATCAACTACGGAGTTCAATGATACGGAGCACGGACCGGGAGTGGTAAACAGTGACAGTATTAAAGAGAGTGTAAGTGCTTCAAACAGCACATATGCATCAACATCAGCAAGTTCAGCCGGTGAAAATGCAAATGCACTTTCAAACGGTACTACATATGTTGATATGATTATGGATGCCGCCAAGAGTTCAGGTGTTAATCCATATGTTATAGCCGCAATGCTTATACAGGAACAGGGAGTTAAAGGCACATCAGGGCTTATAAGCGGAGCAACAGGTATTTATAATTTCTTCAATATAGAGGCTTATCAGTCGGGAAACCAGAGTGCAACAAGCAGAGGTTTGGCGTGGGCAGGAAGCGGAAATACATATCTTCGTCCATGGAATACAAAGGCTAAAGCAATAATAGGCGGTGCCATGTTCTATGGAAGTACTTATTCAAAAGCCGGACAGAACACATTCTACTTAAAGAAGTTTAATGTTCTTGGTGAAAACAAATATAAGCACCAATATATGACAAATATTGAAGGCGCAAAGAATGAGGGAGCTATGCTCTCAAGAGCATATTCCGAGGAGGACAAAAAGGGAGTTTTCACATTCCATATACCTGTTTATAAAGATATGCCTGAGGTACCTGAAGCAATGCCGACAGGAGACGGTAGTCCGAATAACAGATTGTCATCACTAAGTATAAGCGGATATAATATTACACCCGGCTTTAGTAGTGACAATTATTCTTATACGGTTGAATTGCCATCCAATGTAAATAATGTTAATATTAAAGCAAACGCGGCCGATGCAAGTGCAACTGTATCAGGAAGCGGTGATATTGAACTGAACTCTTCCAACTCCGCAGTTGACATAATTGTTACAGCTCAAAACGGAACTAAAGAGAAGTACAGCATAAATATAAAGAGAGGAAATTAATACTGTTTCTACATTTTATGTAGGGTTAATGTCAGAGGATTAAGATGAAATATTTAAAAAAGCCTAATGTAAATATCGTCATACCTTCATTTATACTTACATTGATATTTTCAGCAGTAATAGCTTTTAATGCTTTTGCTATGGGTATCAGTATAAGCTTTGCAGATGTCAATGCAACAGTGGGTGATGAAGTAAATTTGGTAATGAGTTTATCGTCAACAGACGGAAACATTGACAGCGCAAATATAATGCTCAGTTATGATGACAGCATTTTGGATTTTGTCGGAGGAACAAATGCACAGGGTGGGGCAGGTAGTATAAAAGTCACATCCAATACAGGAAGCAGCAGCAACAATCAAAACTATTCCCTGAAATTTAAAGCCAAGACAGCCGGGGAAACTACAGTCGTTGTAAGTACATGGGAAGTATATGATACAAACTCAAAGATGGCTACAATGCAGTCTCAAGGCAGCGGAAGAATAAAGATAAAATCTGCAGAACAGACTACTGCCGAAGAGTCTACTGTTGAAAAGAATAAGGAAGCGGCAACTACAGTTGTGGTAGATAAAAAGGATGCAATGCTTTCTTCTTTGAAAGTCAGTCCGGGTAAGCTTTCACCTGATTTTAGCAGTACTGTGAAAAATTACGACATGAATGTAGCAGGAAATATATCCAACATTGCAGTCAACGCAAAGGCAAGACAGGATGGGGCAAAAGTAGTTATAACAGGAAATGATAATCTTGTGGTCGGAGTGAATGCTATTAATGTAAAGGTAACATCACCTGACGGTTCGGCTGTAGAAAGTTATATTATAAATGTAAATAAAAGTGCGGTAAAAAAAGAGGAAGCCTCAGAGTCTTCTTCGGAAACTTCAGCAGAAGAAGTTATCGAAGAGAGCGAGAGCAGTGCAGATGTTTTGGATCTGGTTTCCACAGATAACGGGCTTACCTTAGGCGGAATTGATTATCAGGTATCGGATTCATTTGATAAAAATATCCTGCCTGAAGGTTTTGAAGAGTCTACATTCACATATAAAGGTAGAGATGTCAAGGCCGGAAAAATGAAGGGTCAGGATGTATATATCCTTTATCTTGTAGGCAATGACGGCTCAGGAGATTTCTACATATATGATGATGCTGCGGATACATGGGCTGTATATACACAGCTTACCACAAATACCAAGAGCATTACCGTAATGCCTATTGATAAAGGTGTAGAGGTACCTAAGGGATTTATTGAAAGTATTATAAATATAAACGGTAAAAAGATTCGTGGATGGATTTGGGGCAGTGACAATGAAAAGAGATATTGTGTTGTTTATGCCATGAATTTGGAAGGTAAAAAAGACTTCTACAGATATGATATGGAAGAGCATACAATACAAAGGTACTTTGACGATCCCAATGTAGACACAGGTGTATCGACTGAAGAATATAATGCACTTGAAAAGAAATATGAGAAGAGTAATGAGTGGGTAAGAAATTTAATTGCACTTGCGGTTATATTGATTATTTTTATAATAATTTTACTTTTGTCAAGAGCTTCAAATAAAAAGAAGGCTGCAAAGACGGCACAAAAACCTGCCAAGAAGAAGAACAAGAGTAACATTACTTCAAAAGTGGATTTGATACCTGAAGAAGAGATGAATGATGAAACTACTCTTGAATATATGCCTTTAAGTAAGAAAAAGGAAGAAGAGCCTGTAAAGTCGGAAGATGAATCGGATGATTTTGATGTAATAGACCTATCAAACGGTGAAGTTATAGAAGAAGAGGATTTTGAAGTAGTAGAAGAACTTAAAAACGATTCTGATGATGAAGATGATGATTTTGAAGATTTAGATATTTAAAAAATAACCACCCGGTAAGTCGGGTGGTATTTTTTATGGATTATAATTTAGAACTTCTTTTTCTTACCGTATTTCGGCTCGGCGGTAAGTCCTATTCCGAGTTTGTTTAGAGTCTTTACATCTGCTTCTGAAAGCATTACGGAAGAATGCATTTGTAAACCTTTAAGTTTCGGAATGGCATTTAAGGCTTTTCTTGCATTCTCATCGGTAGCGGCTGAAATAGAGAGAGCTATAAGAGCTTCATCTGTATGAAGTCTCGGATTATTACCACCAAGATATGTGGTTTTTAATTCCTGTACAGGTGCAATAACTGTAGGTGAAATAAGCTTTATTTCATCATCCACACCGCTGAGAGCTTTTAATGCATTTAAAATAAGTGCGGCACTTGCACCGAGAAGCTCGGAAGTCTTACCTGTAATAAGTTCACCGGTTTCAAGTTCAATGGCTGCTGCAGGGGTATTTGTGGCTTCAGCTTTTAAAAGTGCTGCAGAAACAGCTTTTCTGTCATTAATACTTGTTTTTGCCTGCTGCATTATAAGCTCAAGTTTATAAATTTCATCAGCTTTGCATTCTCCTTTAACAAATCTGGCAAGAGAATTATAGTATCTTCTTATGATTTCCTGTTTACTTGCCTCCCTGCATACCTCATCGTCTATAATACAGTTACCGGCCATATTTACTCCCATATCTGTAGGAGATTTATATGGGCATTCTCCAAATATTCCCTCAAAAATTGCCATCAAAACAGGATATATCTCTATATCTCTGTTGTAGTTTACAGTGGTTGTTCCATATGCTTCCAAATGGAAAGGATCAATCATATTTACATCGTTTAAGTCAGCTGTAGCAGCCTCGTATGCGAGGTTTACAGGGTGCTTTAGCGGCAAATTCCAAATGGGAAATGTCTCAAATTTTGCATAACCTGCTTTAATTCCTCTTTTATTCTCATGGTAGAGCTGAGAAAGACATGTAGCCATCTTTCCGGATCCGGGTCCCGGAGCGGTAACTATTACAAGAGGTCTTGATGTGACGATATAATCATTTTTCCCATAACCTTCTTCACTCACGATATGTGCCACATTGCTTGGATATCCGTCAATCAAATAAAGTTTGTATACTTTTATACCCAGATTTTCAAGTCTTTCCTTAAATTTGTCCGCACTCTTTTGCCCCGAATACTGTGTAATACATACACTGCCTACAAACAATCCTTTTCTTCGAAATTCATCTATAAGTCTGATTACATCGGCATCATAGGTTATACCATGATCTTCTCTAATCTTGTTTTTTTCAATATCCGATGCAGAGATTGAGATAATTATTTCGGCCTGATCTTTTAGTTGAAGAAGCATTCTAAGCTTTGAATCAGGTTCAAAGCCCGGAAGTACTCTGGATGCATGGTAATCATCAAAGAGCTTTCCGCCAAATTCAAGATAGAGTTTATCACCAAAACTTGCTATTCTTTCTCTTATATGCTCAGATTGTGTTTTTAAATACATCTGATTATCGAAACCGATTTTCATAATACGCCTTCCTTCTTTAGTATGAACTGTTATATAAAATTAAAATAGAATTATATCACTTTTTAAAACCGTATTAAAGGGGGGAACAACATAGTTTATTAATTAAATTAATTTTCAAATATTTGAACACGATTATAATATTTTTTCATTTATTATTAAAAAAGAAATCTGCAAACTTATATATTATAAATATAATTAAAGTGATATACTAAAGCGACTAAAAAAGAAAGCAGGTTTTTATATGAAAAAGCAATTTTTAATAACAGTTATGGGTGCAGCTATTGTTTTGGCGGCATGTGGAAGTAAAGGAACAGATAAAAATGAAGACACTACGGTGACTATAGAACACAATGAGACAAGTGTTGAAGCCGTTGAAGACACTGAAAGTGTGGCAGATGAGCCAAGCACAGCGGTAAGTAAGGCGGATATAAAATTAAAGTATTCAAATCTTGTAGATGAAGATACCAGAAACAGAGTAAAAAATGCTCTAAAGAATGCAGGTCTTAGTGATGAAAAGATAAAGAACTTTTTTGACGCGGTAGATGAGTATAATAATGCGGTAGGCACTAAGAATCTGGTTCAGAGTATGACAACCATAGATGCCGCCTTCCCAACATTCGATCAGGATAAGCTTATAGATGCATGGCTTGCCAAGGGAGGATATGTAGGCAGAAACTGCAGAATCACATCATATTCTTTGATGGGAGATTTTATAAAAGTCGGAAATCCTACACCGGGTGATACAACAATGCTTTTCAACGATTTTGATTCTATAAAAGATAAAAATATTTTTGAAGGTGAAGATAAGAAAAAATTTGATACATTATTTTCATATATTGATGTAACAAATACACATGATACAAATGTTTTGTCAGATGAAATAGTAAAATCATGGGAAGATAAGCAGATTTCGTTTAACAATGATAAGATGCATATGATTTCAGTATTTATGACCATGGACGACGGTATGAATAAGGTACAGGAGTTCATAGGGCATACAGGTATTTTGGTAGAAGACGGAGATAAATATCTCTTTATTGAGAAGCTGGCATTTGAGTTACCGTATCAGGTAGAAGAGTTTGACAATTTACAGGATGCAAATGATTATCTGATGGGATACTATGACAATGAAGCTGAGGGACTTACTGCAAAGCCTGTTATTTTTGAAGACGGAAAAGTAATGAATGAGTACAGAGTCTTAAAATAATGCTTGCATTTTTTGCTCATTTTTGGTTGAATTATAGTATCAAAAACAGGAAAGAAGTATTATGGCAGAGAGAGTTAATATATTAAAAACAGATTATGAAATGAATCGTACAGACTGGACAGAGGTAGTATCGGCAGTATTTGGAGGTATGCTTCGTGTACAGGAGGCTATTGAGATGTATGTAGCCAAAGGACAGGCTTGGAATGTGGATTTTCATACAAAGAAAATCAAAATCGGAAAGAGCACATATCCGATACAATACATAGGAAGCGAAGCAATCGAATCAAATGACTGGCTATGGGGCTGGGAGAATATAAACGGATTTGATGAGAGCTTACTTGAACTTGTTGGAGAAGCAAGAGAATTTGGAGAAAAGGTAGGCTTTGCAGCCTTAACAAATCCAAATCTTCCTTTGACAGAGAAAGTAACCGGATATATACTTTCAATGATTTCATGTGGCATAAGTGAAAAGAACTACGGATATTATCCATGTAAACATTCGGGCGGTATTGCATTTGTGGCACTTTACGATTTACCTGAGAAGTTTTTTGCACCTGTAGATACAAAGTTATTTATCAGAACTATAATGAGTGCTATCAGTCAGTATGAGCTGGACCATAAAATTTTGGTAGAAGGTTTCCTTGCATGTAACGGTACAGATTATCATTGGGAAAACAATAATATCTATGCTAAATTTGCAGATGATGACGGACAACTTTTGATAAGATTTGAGGATATCGGAGATAAAAAAAGAATAGAGTCAATCGACGGATTGAAATAAAGATAAGGACTTCCCAAAAGGGGAGTCCTATTTATATTATAGATGCTTTACACTCTGTCTGCGTAAAAGCTGATACGGCATTTTAAATGCGCTCCCTTTAAAAGTGCTTGATGAGAAATATTCAAGTAAAAGCTGTGCAGATTTTACTCCCGTATCAAAAGTAGCATGACGTATTGTAGTAAGCGATGGCCTGATAGCAGTTGCAAGATTACTGTCATCCACACCTGTTACTGAAATATGCCCCGGTACTTGTATATTATTATCATACATAAAATCTATCGCTCCTACAGCGATATTGTCGCAGGCACAAAGAACTGCTGTTGGAAGGATAGACGCTTTTTCATATATTTGATTCATTCCGGCATAGCCGTCTTCTATAGTAAAAGAATCCTGTAGACTTATAAGGTCTTGGGAAGTATTTAACGAACATTCCCTGATTCCTTTCATATAGCCTTCATATCTTTTCTTTCCGGCTGATAAATCATGAAGTGGGCCTCCAATAAATGCGATATTCCTATGCCCCATATTATAAAGAAAATGCACCATATCACAGATGGCCTGTTGATTATCCATATTTACAGAACTGACAGGGATTTTCAGCTCAAAATCAGGAATATCCTGACATACATATATAACAGGCTTATTGTTTCTATGTATCCACATCATATGTTCTTGCGGTATATGAACGTTTGCCATAATAATACCTTCAACTTGCTTATTTTTTAAGACATCCAAAAAGTGTATTTCTTTATCGAGTTCACCATTTGTTTCACATATAACAGTATTATATCCAAGAGGTGTTACCACACTGTTGATGCCCTGTAATATTCTACCGAAGACATTGTTAGATATATCGGGAAAAAGAACACCGATTAATTTATTTGATTTACGATTTTCTCTTTTTAATGTCGGACCGGGTGAATAACCAAGTTCTCTTATAACTTCCATAACTTTGTTTTTTGTAGAAACAGATACAGTATTACTTTGGTTTATAACTCTTGAAACCGTTGAAATAGATACACCGGCTGTATTTGCAACATCATTAATAGTAACCATATAAGACCTCCTTTATGAAAATGATTATGAAAAGACAAGAGTATATCTTGAAAAACCATGAAAACAATAGCATATTTGCATGAAAAATGCAAGAAAACATACACTTGCATAATCATTTATAAAAACTTTGGAGCATTTGCGAATAGGATATTTATATAAAATAGTATAGTATAAAAACAAGATTTTAAAAGCATTCAAAAAAATAGTTATATCAGATAAGAGGTTATATATGAAAAATATTTTTTATAAACCGACAGACGGTTGGGTTGGAGATACTATTCCATTTGCGCATGATGGTAAATTTTATATTTATTATCTTCATGATGAAAGAAAAGGAAATACACAGGATGAGTATGGATATCGTACAAGCTGGAATCTGTTGATAACGGAAGACGGGGTTAATATAAAAGATTGTAAGGTTGTATTACCTGTCGGGGAGTATGACGATGCGGACTATGCCTGTTATACAGGGTCTGTAATAGAAGGTAATGACGGTCAATTTCATATGTTTTATACCGCACAGAATAATTATAATCCCAAGTATCACAGGGACGGAAAACCTTTACAATATGTTGCACATGCAATAAGTACAGATCTGATAAATTGGGAAAAACTGCCTGAGCTTACATTCGGTGCAGATGAAAGTATTTACGAGCCTTTTGATTGGCGTGATCCGTTTGTTTTTTATAATGAAGATGAGAAATGTTTTGATATGCTTTTGGCTGCAAGATTGCGGGGAGCAAGTGAAAAGAACGGAGGATGTGTAGGCTTATGCAGATCTTATGATTTAATTCACTGGGAGGCGAAAGAGCCGTTTTATAATCCTGAATCTTATATGACACATGAATGTCCGGATTTGTTTAAACTTGGAAACAAATGGTATCTTGTGTATTCAACTTTTTCAGAAAAATTTGTAACTCATTATAGGATGTCTGATAAGCTGAGCGGACCGTGGACCTCTCCTATAGAAGATACCTTTGACGGAAGAGCGTTTTATGCTGCAAAAACAGCACAGGTCGGTGATAAAAGAATGGCGTTTGCTTGGGTTCCTACTAAGCGTGGTGAAAGTGATTTCGGACAGTATGAATGGGGCGGAAATTTTATTGCACATGAGATTGACCAAACAACTGATAATAAGCTTACTGTAAAACCTGCTGACGGATTGATCAATATGTTTAATAAGGAAGCCGTAAATGAAAAAATAAATAAAGTTGAAATAGAAAATTTTGAGGGGGAGAAGTCATATGTAATCAACGGAATGAAAGAAACATGTATGATAGAAGCGGTAATAGAATTCAGTGAAGGAGTTAGATCTTTCGGAATAGGTTTGAGACAGGATTCAGCCCTGGCAAACGGCTATTACCTTAGATTTGAGCCTT
Organism: Lachnoanaerobaculum sp. OBRC5-5; assembly: GCF_000296385.1. Lineage (GTDB taxonomy): Bacteria > Bacillota > Clostridia > Lachnospirales > Lachnospiraceae > Lachnoanaerobaculum. The sequence continues at coordinate 848,362 of NZ_JH815185.1, read as the reverse complement.
TTTATAACAGAATTGTGGCAGATATGTGGCCAAGACGTATAAGTGGCGTAAATCAGTGGTATGTTGACGGGGACAAGCCCTTTATGATTGAACTTGAAAGACCTTTTGATTATAAAAGTTTAAAGGATAATAAAGTACATATAAGGGTTGTGGCAGACGGAAGTATAATATGTCTTTATGTGAATAATACTACCGCTCTGACAATGAGAGCCTATAACATGAAAAGAACAAATTGGGGATTTTTTGTAAAAGACGGAAGTATCAGGGTTTCTGATATTCATTTGTATGAAGTTTAAAAGGAGATTATTATGTACAAGAAGATAGGAACTATATGCCTTATAGCCGGAATGGTATTAATGGGTTGCGGAAATAAAGCACAAACCAACACAAATTCTACAGATGCTGAAAACAAAGACGGTAACGTAAGAGAGATTCATTATTTTTCTTCAAGATCCGCATCGGATGATACAATGGTAACATTGCAGGAGATAACAAAAAAATATAATGAGCAGGGTGGAAATATAAAGCTTGTTATTGACAGTAATGCAGACAGAACGTCGTATGATCAGAAACTTAGAACAATGATTGCAGGTGGGCAGATGCCTGATATGTTTGACCTTGATGCGACACCGTATGCTACAGAACTTGGAGAACAGGGTATGCTCACAGATATGGATGCCTTTCTTGATGAAATAGGTGAAAAAGACAGCTATATTCCATTGGCATTAAACTATGGAAGGACTTCTGACGGTAAGTTGTATACATTACCTTTAGAGCTTTCAACAGAAATGATCTGGTATAATGTTGATATGTTTAAAGATGCCGGAATCGAAGCACCAAAGACATTGGATGAGCTTTTAGAAGATTGCAAGGTTTTAAAAGAAAAAGGGTATACTGCATTTGGAATCGGTGGAGGAGACGGATGGCCATTGCTTCGACTTCTTGCAACATATCCGTTCAGAATGACAGGTAATGAGTATTTAAATAAATTATCTTTAGGAGAAGCTAAGATGTCTGATGAACCGGGCGTTAAGGCTGCAACTTTTATGTCTGAAATAGGACAGTATTTCCAGCCGGGATTTTCAACAACCGATGTAGCTACAGGATTAAATTTATTTCTTAGTGGAAAGAGTGCAATGTATCCGACAGGTACTTGGGAGTTGAATTATTTTACAGATAAGAATAGACCGGAAGGATTGAATGTCGATTATTTTTATATGCCTACAATAAAGGACGGAAAAACAAATGAAAATGACTACTGGGCATTTGGTGGCATAGGTTTAGCAGTTAATCCTAAGACTTTTGATGATCAGTACAAAGATTACCTGACATTTATAGTTAAAAACTACAGCCCTGCATATTTTGCACATGAGCATTTGGCACCGCAAAAGGTGGATATGAGTGACAACAGCAGCTTTGATCCGTTGTTTTTAAAGGTAATGGAAGATACAAATAATATAGGTTCAACTGCAGCAAGGCCTTGGGATGTAGTATTGAATGAAGATGTAATAGCAACAATTAATGATAATCTACCGGGACTTTGTATGGGTGAAGAAACAACGGATGACTTTATAAAGGCGGTGGATGAGGCCTTGGAGGCAAATAAATAGAATTTTATGAAAATTTTGAGAGATAAGAAAGCGATTGCTGTATTTTTGCTACCTGCTTTTATTGTCTATTCTGTTATAGTTATGGTTCCTATACTCGTTTCAATTTATTATAGCTGTTTAGATTGGAACGGTATAGGGAAAAAGAGTTTTGTAGGTTTTAATAACTACATAAAACTTTTTGGAGACAGCGTATTCAGACAAGCGTTTGGAAACAATATAATATATATAGTTATTGTAATGGTACTGCAGCTTGGTTTCGGTTTTAGCATTGCAGTTTTACTTACATATCTTAAAAAAGGAAGAGGCTTTATACAAACTGTATATTACATACCTTCTGTTATTACGGTTATTGCAATATCACAATTGTTTACAGGATTTTATTCGTATGAGCCTTTGGGTTTATTCAATATCTTCAGAAAAATGCTTGGTATGGAGCCTATTGCATTTTTAAGTGATTATAAAACTGTTTTATGGGCGGTTGCTTCTGTGGAAGGCTGGCAATATATAGGTATTTATATGATTATTTTCTATTCTGCGTTGGTTTCAGTATCACCTGATATATTGGAAGCGGCAAGAATAGACGGAGCTACGGAGTTGCAGATTCTGGTAAAAATCAGAATACCTGCTATAGCAAATGTAATTATGCTTTCATGTATATTGAGTCTGGTGGGTGCGCTTAGAGGTTTTGCGGCACCTATGAATATGACTAAGGGAGGTCCGAATCACAGATCTGAAATACTTGCAACATATATGTATAAAAAAGCTTTTACGAGCAGAGACTACGGATATGGAAGTGCAATTGCTGTAATAATTGTAATACTCAGTATTATTGGAGTTTTATTAATCAGTAAATATATGGATGGCGAAAACGAATAGGAGGATATATGAAAAGAAATATCAGAAAAATAATATATTGGTCTGTTATGATTCTGTTCCTTATAATTCAGGGCTATCCTGTTATATGGCTTATTGTAGCCGGATTTAGACCGAATATAGAGTTGTTGACAGAACCGTTCAGCTTTCCAAAGAGCTTTACTTTAGAGAATTTTATTAGAATATTTACTGAAAGCAATATAGTTACCTATATAAAAAACAGTGCTATAATTTCTGTAGTGTCATTAGTGTTTATTGTATTGCTCAGTTCAATGGCATCATTTGCTATTGCCAAGATGAAATTCTCGGGGAGGAAGAAGATATACAGATATTTTCTTATAGGACTTACAATCCCATATGCAGTTACATTGATACCCTTATTTACAATGTTTGCAAAAATTGGACTTATAAATACAAGGATAAGTGTTATATTGCCTCTGTTGGCATTTCAATTACCTGTATCGATAATGTTGTTTGTAAATTTTTATTCATTTATTTCTGATGAAATTATAGAGGCTGCAGTGATTGACGGGGCAAGTATCTACGGTATTTATACAAAAGTAATTATACCGTTGTCGTTAAATACAATAATGACAGTGCTTGCTATGAATTTTATAACAGTGTGGAATGACTATACATTCAGTCTTGTATTTATAAACAGTACAGAACTTAAAACGATATCTATAGGTCTCGCCGACTTTATAGGGCCGAGAGGATTAAAGGATTGGGGTGCAACCTATGCGGCTATTGCAATGTCCGTATTACCAACACTGGTTATATATTTTTCATTAAATAAAAAGATGACAGCAGGAATGACGTTGGGGGCAGTAAAGTCATGAGTATGAAGCAAAATATTTTCAGACCGAGATATCATTTCGCTTTAAAAAGAGGGTGGATAAATGATCCTAACGGTATTGTGTGGTTTCAAGGTAAATATCATCTGTACTTTCAATGTAATCCATACAGCAATAACTGGGATAAAATGCATTGGGGTCATGCCGTGAGCCCTGATTTAATACATTGGGAAGAGTGTAGTCCTGTTCTTATTCCGGAAGAGGAATATGAGGATTATATCAAAGGTGGATGCTTTTCAGGCTCTGTAGTTGTTAATGAAGATAAAATATATGCTTTTTATACAGCTGTTTCATCGGTAGAAGGTGAAGTTTGTCAAAGACAATGTATGGCATATTCTTTTGACGGATATAATTTTATAAAATATGAGAAAAATCCGATTATTGAATCTATCGGAAAAGACTTTAGAGACCCTAAAGTAATTTTTCATGATGGGACATGGCAAATGGTAGTTGGAGGATCTGACAAAAACGCGTCTGATCTTGAAAGCCATGGAAGAATTTATCTTTTTCATTCTAAGAATTTGTTTGACTGGAGCTATAGCGGAATACTTTATGAAGCAAAAGCCGGTGAAGGGACAATGTTTGAATGTCCTGATATATTTGAAATAGGTGGAAAGTGGGTTATAACAGCATCACCTATGAATCGAACCGATTTTCTACCTACTGTATACATGGTTGGAAATATTAACTTTAAAAATTGTATTTTCTTCCATGAGTATAGCGGAACATTGGATTTTGGTCCTCATTATTACGCATCACAAACATATAAGGATAAGTATGGAAAAAATATTTCAATGGCCTGGCTTGGAGGTTGGGAATGGATGCCATGGATTAATGATCATGGTCCGGCGGAAGAAGGCGGGTATCGTGGAATAATGTCATATCCAAGACTAATTGATATGGAAGAAAACATTTTGAAAATGCTACCTTACAGTCATGACTTAGATTTAAAAAGTGACGTTGAATACAGCCAAAAGACTAAAGGAAACGACAAAAATATATCAAATATATTGGATAAAATGTGTGAAAGGATTTATATATCAGGTGTAATAACAAGAGATAAAAACAGTTCGGAATTAAAGCTTGAGTTTTTTGACAGTGAAGAGAAAAAAATAATAATAAAACTTGATTTTCTCTTTGGTAATATTATTACGGATTTTACGGAAGCTGATAATAATATACGAAGTGGAATAAGAATATATAAGGCAAATATACAAAAAGAGTACGATATAGATTTCAGTATAATAAAAGACGGAAATGTTCTGGAAGTTTATTTGCTTGGAGGTAAGTATAACTTTACCTCTATGATTTATCCATATGAAGGAAAAGTTGGTATTGGAATAAGGTCAAAAGATGCCATTATAAGGTATAGAAAAATAAATATTGAAGGATAATAAAACAGACGAGTTAAATTATAAATTTTCACTCGTCTGTTTTATGGTAAAAATATTATATTCATTTTTGAAATATATAATTTTATAATATTCATCTTTTCATCTTATCAGTGGCAACTACCCTTCAATGTGATATAATAAAGCTATTCTAAATGAACTTAATAAGAAGGTGGCTGTCAATGGGGAAGACAATAAAAGAAAAGTTAAAAGAAGCTGAAAAATATATCTGCGAGAATTTTGAGGAATTGGGAATAGATGATCCTGTAGAAGAAGGGTACTTTGAAGAGTATGAACAAATAGGCGGCGCAAGTGAAAGTGAGTTTGAAGATTTTGAAAAAACTTTCGGAATAAAATTGCCTGAGGATTTTAAAGAACTTTATTCATACAAAAACGGCAGCGGATATTTTGAATTGTTGCAATGTGACATAGATGACAGAGAAATCAACTTTACATTATTCAGCCTTGAAGAGATGAAAAAGGTAAAGAGCTATTTTCAAGACAGGGATGCTCTTTTAACAGATTATCCTGACTATTTTACAAATGATGTTATAGAACAAATGAGAGACAACAGAATAAAACCATATCTATTCCATAAAGATTGGTTTGCTTTTGCGACATATCTCAATTGCGGATATCTGATGCTTGATTTTGATCCGGATAAGGAAGGAAAAGTCGGTCAAGTTATTTTTTATATACATGATCCGGATGAAATAATCTATACAGCATCAAGTATAGATGAACTTATAGATAATGTATGGAAATTTTTAAAAGAAAATTTTGACTAAAAAGAGGGTGATATAATGAGAGAGAATCCAAGACCTGGAGAGTTTTACAGACATTTTAAAAATAAGCTTTATCAGATAATTGCTGTTGCCACACATTCTGAAAGTAAGGAACAGCTGGTAATATATCAGGCACTTTACGGAGATTTCGGAGTATATGCAAGACCGCTTGATATGTTCTTAAGTGAAGTGGACAGAGAAAAATATCCTGAGACAGAACAAAAGTATCGCTTTGAAAAGGTAGAAAATATATCTGAGACATCTAAACAAATTACAGATATAAATAGTGAAATTAATATAGAGACAATTAACAAAACGCTGAAGGAAGAAAGTGAAGATGAGCCTAAAAATTTCTTTATAGACTTTCTGGATGCAGATGATTATTATACAAAAAAGAAAATAATCTTAGCCAACAAGGAAAATATAACAGATAAGCAGTTGGATGCTATATTTGATATTTACGGATTAAAGAGAAAAGGCATTGATAAGACAATAGATATTGCAGATTTTATTGCATATCTTGATATGCAAATACATTTTGAGGGGAAAAGACTAAGGTAACAGATGACATTTGTAATAGAAGATGAATTAAAGAAGCTGCCACGCCAGCCCGGTGTTTATATAATGCATGACAAAAAGGATGATATTATATATGTCGGCAAGGCTATTTCATTGAGAAACAGAGTAAGGCAATATTTTCAATCAAGTAAGGATAAGAGTCCTAAGATAAAACAAATGGTCTCAAAGATTGAAAGATTTGAATATATTGTAACCGATTCCGAGCTTGAGGCATTGGTACTTGAGAATAATCTGATAAAAGAACATAGACCAAGATATAATACAATGCTTAGGGATGATAAAACCTATCCCTATATAAAACTTACAGTGAAAGAGGAATACCCAAGACTGCAGATGGTAAGGCAGATAAAGAAGGACAAAAACAGATATTTCGGGCCTTTTTCAAGCGGTAATGCGGTACGAGATACGATAAATCTTTTAAACAGAGTCTATAAGCTAAGGACTTGCAGTAGAAATCTCCCAAAGGATATAGGAGCGGAGCGTCCATGTCTGGATTATTTTATACATCAGTGTGATGCTCCATGCCAAAATTATATATCAAAAGATGAATATAATAAAAATGCGGCCGAAGCACTTCGCTTTTTAAGTGGAGATTTTGATCCTATTATAAATAAAATAAGAACTGAAATGGAAAGGCTTTCAGCTGAGCTGAAATTTGAAGATGCGGCAAAGCAAAGAGATTTATTAAACTCCGTACTTCATATTACACAAAAACAGAAAATTACTTCGGATGATTCCAAAGACAGGGATATTATTGCAATGGCAAGAGATGAGAGAGATGCCGTTGTACAGGTATTCTTTATCAGGGAAGGAAAGATGGTCGGTAGAGAACATCATTATATACAAGTGGCAATAGATGATGAAAAAGTGGATATTCTGGAAAGTTTCATAAAGCAGTTTTATGCAGGAACACCTTTTGTACCGAGTCAAATCATGTCACAGTATGAGTTAAAGGATGAAAACCTTATTTCGGAATGGCTCTCAGCTAAAAGAGGTTCAAAGGTAAATATAATTGTTCCAAAGAAAGGCTCTAAGGAAAAGCTGGTAGAACTTGCAAAGAAAAATGCTGAAATTGTTCTCACCAAAGACAGAGAAAAGCTTCAAAGACAGGAAGCAAGAAGTGTGGGAGCTGTAAAGGAAATTGAAGAGCTATTATCATTGCCTAATTTAAAAAGAATGGAGGCCTATGATATTTCCAATATTTCAGGTGTTCAATCTGTAGGTTCTATGGTGGTTTATGAGAATGGAATGCCGAAAAAAAGTGATTACAGAAAATTCAAAATAAAAACAGTAATAGGTCCAAACGACTACGCTTCAATGAAGGAAGTACTTACGAGAAGATTTGACCGCGGTGTTGATGAAAAGGATACCGGATTTAATAAACTGCCTGATATAATTCTTATGGACGGTGGAAGAGGTCAGGTAAACATCTGCTTACAGGTTTTGGAGGAATTTGGACTTAATATTCCGGTGTGTGGAATGGTAAAGGATGATAACCACAGGACCAGAGGATTGTATTACAACAATGTAGAAATTCCTATAGATACTCATTCTCAAGGATTTTTGCTGATTACAAGAATACAGGATGAGGCGCACAGATTTGCAATAGAGTATCACAGAAGCCTAAGATCAAAAACTCAGGTAAAGTCGATACTTGATGATATAGAGGGAATAGGAGTTGTAAGGCGAAAAGCACTTATGAAGCATTTTAAAGAAATTGAAAATATTAAAAATGCAAGTTTTGAAGAACTTATGTCGGTGGAAGGAATGAATAAAAAGTCCGCTACGGCAGTATGTAATTTTTTTCAAATTAAAAAAGAGTAATATGTTTGACTTAAAAGTTTGACACCGATAATATATGAAAAGGAGAATTTATGTTAAGACATATCGTAATGTGGAAGTTTAATGAAGGTGTGGATAAGCAAAGTATAGGTGAAGAGATAAAAAGCAGTCTACTTGAACTATGTAAAAGTATGGATGAAGTAATCATGGCGGATATTGTTTATAATGTTTTGCCGACAAGTACACATGATATTATTTTGATATTGGATGTAAAGGACAAGGCTGCACTTGATAAATATGCATCATCCGAAGAGCATATAGCTATTGTTGACAGTCTGATAAAGCCAAATACAAATTCCAGAGTAGCAATTGACTATTTTATTTAATAAAATTTGAATGATTTATATAAACAGGATGGATGCTCCAGCATTCAAAGAAAAAGGAAAAGAGCGTCTTCCTGTCAGATTTCATGAGGGATTAAATGTTGTCCTTGGAAAAGAAGACGGTGCCATGTCCATTGGTAAATCATCTTCGCTACTGGCTCTCGATTTTGTTTTCGGAGACAATACCTATGTGAAGAGTGACGGTGTTAAGCAAGAAGGTCACCATACGATATTCTTTACATTCCGCTTTGATGGAAAGGATTATCACTTTGCCAGAAATGTCGGCGATCCAGATGCAGTATTTATCTGCGACGATAAAGATGATTGTGTATGACCTTGCAGTTCTTTTTACCACAGCATTACTGGCAATCGCTCACGACTCACTTTTCTTCAGTGATCTGAGTAAGGATGCCATTGATGGAATCATAAAAATATATACAAGTACCAAGAAACAGATATTTATCGCATACGATAAGCAAGAAGATTGTAGACCTGGGACAAAGAAGATACTGGAAGACAGATGCGTTTTACGGCTTTCGAACGAGAACTGTGAACTATATGGTAGGTCTTGGGACACAAAGGAGTAATCCAAAATGAAGATGAGCTACAACAAACTTTGGAAGTTATTGATTAATAAACAGATGAAGAAATCTGATCTCCGTAAAAAAGCAGGAATCAGTTCTTCATCCTTAGCAAAGCTTACGAAGGATGAAAATGTTACAACTGAAGTCCTCGCTAAGATTTACTAGGAGCTTCAGTACAATGTTGCAGATATCATGGAGTTCATACCAGATGAGCCACAGGAGACTGAATCCGAAGCTGGGGAGTAAATGAAGGGGAATTTGTATGCCACAGCAGATCAAACAGGAAAGCTACAATTTCATAGACCTCTTCGCGGGAGCGGGTGGCCTTTCAGAAGGCTTCCTTCAGGCCGGCTTCAAACCTGTTGCTCATGTGGAGATGAATGAATTTGCGGCAAAAACGCTCGAGACGAGGAGTGCCTATTACTACCTCAAAGGCACCAATAATCTCGATGTGTATAAAAAGTATTTAAACGGAAAGCTGACGCGTGAGAAGCTCATGCAGCACGTTCCGGCATCCATTACAAAGACCATCATCAATGAGGCCATGTCAGATGATACACTGCCGGGGATTTTCAAAAAGATTGATGGTATCATGAAAATAAGAGGCATCGAAAAGATAGATGTCATAGTAGGTGGCCCTCCTTGCCAAGCGTATTCGCTTGTCGGAAGAGCCCAGAGCAGCCATATGGAAGTTCCGATGGCAGACGATCCGAGGAACTACCTTTATAAGTTGTACGCAAGATTCCTGAAAAGGTATCAGCCGAGAATGTTTGTTTTTGAGAATGTGACGGGCATTGAGTCGGCCAATGGCGGGACAACCTGGAAGAATATAAAGAAATATCTCAAACGGGTCGGTTATGAAATTGAATGCCGCGAGCAGAATGCCAAAACCTTCGGTGTGCTGCAGAACAGGCGGAGAATGATTATTGTCGGCTGGCTAAAGCAGAGCGGTCTGTCATATCCTGAATTTGCAGAAATCACTCCGGATGCCATAGTAAATGATCTCTTTAGAGACCTGCCGAAACTGCATCCTGGGGAAAGCTCCGAAAAGTATGGTCGTGCAAAAGCATCGAAGTATGTAACACAATATGGAATCAGAGCGGATGGAGATATCCTGACACATCATAACTGCAGGCCGAACATTGATAGAGACATAAAAATATACAGAAGAGCCATAGAACTGTGGAATGATGGTCATAAGAGACTGAATTACAACGATCTTCCGGATGAGTTGAAGACGCATAAAAACAGGCATTCCTTCACCGACCGCTTTAAGGTCGTGGAGGGAGATGAGCCATGCTGCCACACCATACTGGCGCACCTTTCAAAGGATGGACATTATTTTATTCATCCGGATATTAACCAGTGCCGGTCTATTACCGTGAGAGAAGCGGCCAGAATACAGTCGTTCCCGGACAGCTACTTCTTTGAAGGACCGAGGACGTCACAATTTGTGCAGATAGGCAACGCCGTTCCGCCGCTGATGGCAAAGGGGATAGCGATGGGTATCTTTGCACAGTTGCACAAAGGAGAAGTCGATGGAGAGTAACCTGCTACTTGAACAATACAGCAGATACAAGAAGTTGGAGCTGGAATCTTCACCGTTCCATTTTCTGCTGGACGCAAATATAGAACCGAATCCTCACCAGATCAATGCTTTCTGTGCGGCTATTGGCGCGTTAAAAACCGGAGGTATTGTTCTGGCAGATGAGGTCGGTCTTGGAAAGACAATCGAGGCAGGCCTTGTTCTGAAATATGTTTTAGAAACAGGTGCGAAAAGAGTACTGATTGCCCTTCCGGCCTCATTGAGAAAACAGTGGGAATTGGAACTTGAGGACAAGTTCGGACTTGAGGCGGATATTCTTGACAGACTTACAGTAGAGAGCGATGCATCAGGCTGGAAAAAGCGACTGACGGACACCAAGGACGTGCGTATCGTTATAACATCCTATGACTATTCATCGAAACTGATGAAGCGTTTTCTGGAGGTAAGGTGGGACTTCATTATCATTGATGAGGCACATAATTTCAGGAATGTATTCCACGGGACAAAGAGAGCTAAGAACCTCTTCGATATGTCAAAGGGGATTCCCAAGATTCTCCTGACAGCTACTCCGCTCCAGAACAATCTTTTGGATCTGCATGGTCTCGTATCGTTCATCGATCCGAGGGTTTTCGGAAGCGAGAAGGTGTTCAGTAAGCGATACATTAAAGACGAGGATTACACTGATTTGAAGCGGGAGCTTCAGCCGGTTTTATATAGGACACTTCGTAAAGATGTGGCCAAGTACATGAATTTCAAGAAAAGAACTTGCAAGACGGTAGACTTCACTTTAACTCCAGATGAAATCGAACTCTACCAGCGGGTAAATGACTTCTTGAAAAGAGATGTATTGTATTCAATCCCGACATCAAACCGGGCATTAATTATTCTTGTTATCAGAAAACTGCTGGCCTCATCGAGCTTTGCGCTGGTTGAAACCTTTGAGGTTTTAGAGAAAAGGCTTGAAAAGCTAAAAGAAGGCACTAAGTCGGCAAGTGCCCAGGAGGGATTCGATCTGTTCTGGAGCTATGTTGAGGACGAGATAGACGAATCGGACTTTGAGGAGACGGAGGATGAGGACACACTCGTTCAGAAGCAGTTTATTCAGGCAGAGCTGGATGAGGTAAAGAGCATAATTCATGTTGCAAAGAGGATAAAAACCAATGCCAAGGTTGATGCGCTTAAAACCGCTATTGGAATTGCTTTTCAATACCAGCTGGAATCTGGAATTCCTCAAAAGGTTGTTGTATTTACCGAGTCAAAGCGTACGCAGAAATATGTGGCCGGTGAACTGCGTAAGTCCAGTTATGCCGAGGAAGATATCCTTCTGTTTAATGGGGATTTCGATGATGTCATGACCAAGGACATCTACAATGCATGGGTCGTTAAGAATTACGGAAAGGCTAATCACGGAAGAAGCGTCGAGTACAAGCATGCCATTGTGGATTACTTCAAGAACAATGCAAAGATCCTTATTTGTACAGATGCCGGTTCCGAGGGCTTGAACCTTCAGTTCTGCAACACGGTCATCAATTACGATCTTCCTTGGAATCCGATGAAGATTGAACAGAGGATTGGTAGATGCCATCGCTACGGTCAGGAAAATGATGTTGTCGCAATTAATCTGCTGAACACACAGAATGTCGCAGACCAGAGAGTGTATGACATCCTTTCAAAGAAGTTTGAACTGTTTGAAGGTGTGTTTGGAGCATCAGATATAGCTCTTGGCATACTTGACTCCGGAACAAATTTTGAAAAGCAGATTCTGGAGATATACCAGACTTGCAATACTGCTGCGGAGATTAAGCGGGAGTTTGATAAACTCGACCGGAAGCTGAATGCCAAGCGCAATAAGAAGGCAAGAGAACTCCGCACACTGCTGATTACGGAAAGCGGTACGGCCAAGGCACAGGCTTTGGATGGAACGAAAGCGGATTTGGATAAATACTTCCGTGAAGTGGAATACTGGGATGCTTTTGGAGAACCGGAGGTAGACGGTGGACTCCATTACTGGAAAGTAGATAACTGGGGTGAAAAAGTTCTCAGTTCACACGGAACGCTGTTTGTAGGAGCATTCTGTAATAATGCGGATTTACTGTTCCCGGTATTGTTGCTCTGCGATGAGCATGGGGACTACATAGATTTTGACGAAGAAGACTTGGTCGCAGCATTGGAACAGATTGATGACATGGATGTAAAGTATTTTACTCCGACCGATGCCGAGCAGAAACTGTATCAAAAACTATATGATGACCTGACAGCGGAGATGCTGCAGAAGCATTTAGAGCAGGCGAAACCCATTATGGAGTACAACCGCCGAAAGATAGAAAACTGGGAGCGAATCCAGATGGAGCAGCTCGTTGTCACCTATCAGGAAATGAATAATGAGATCGAGGAGTTAAAAACACAGGAACATGCCTCCGATAATTTCTACGAGAAGATAGACATAAGGAAGAAGATTGATGAGAAGTCCAAAGCCTTGGAGAAGTTCCAAGAGTCCTTTCATGAACGAGGCTCCAAGTTCAAGGCTGATGGTGAGAGGGAAATAGAAGCATTTAACAAGCAGTTTGATATTAATCCGCTCCTGATGGTTAATATTGTGCTGAAGTTTTAGGAGAGATGGGTATGCAGAAAACAGGAAGATTAGAACTGACCTGGGTCGGGAAATATGATGAGAAGATTATAGAGCCAAGAATATTACTGGAGGATAAGGAAAAATCCTACGGTGACCCTGCGAGTGAAAATATGCTGATTCGCGGGGATAACCTTATAGCACTCCAGGCTCTGCAACAAGAATATTCGGAAAGAGTAAAATGTATCTATATAGACCCACCTTATAATACGGGAAGTGCATTCGATTATTATGATGATAATCTTGAACATAGTATATGGCTTTCTCTTATGAAGCAACGTCTGATCCTACTTAGAGAGTTGCTTTCTGAAGACGGAACAATTTGGATTCAGATAGATGATGAGGAACAGGCCTACCTGAAGGTTTTATGTGATGAAGTCTTCGGAAGAGGAAACTTTATCAATATGATCTCTGTGAACATGAAAAATATTGCAGGTGTTTCCGGTGGAGGTGAAGACAAACGATTAAAGAAAAATTGTGAGTATATACTTGTCTACGCTAAAGAATACTCCTTGCTTCCCTTATTTAATGGCCCGTATTCCTACACTGAAATGTCAGAATTAGTACAGCAGTACATAGACGAAGGCAAAAGCTGGAAATACACAACAGTGCTATTAAATCCAGGTGAGAAAGAATACTATGGATCTACTGTGGATGGCGATGGAAACGAGATAAAAGTTTATTTAAGAAAAAATCCAGAGATGCTTTCAATTAAGCAGGTTGCGAACAGAGATGGCATTACAGAGAAAGAGGCATATAAAAAATATGGAGTAAGTATTTTCCAGACAACTAATGCCCAAAGCTCTATTAGAACACGAGTGATGGATTATCGTATTGAGGAAGGCATCAAGGAAGATTTAATTTCCATCGAATATGTACCCAAAACAGGGAAAAATCGTGGAAAAGTCTATGAACAGTTTTACAAAGGTGATAAATGTAGGCTGTTTGTATGGTTAAGAGATACATCGAAAGTAATTGACGGTGAGCTTTACAAGAAAGATTTGCAAGGCACATATTGGGATATGAACGCTTGGATGAAGAACTTAACAAAGGAAGGTTCGGTTGAGTTTGGAAGCGGTAAAAAGCCCGAGCAACTTGTGCGTCAAATTATAGAAATGACTACATCAGAAGGAGAGTGGGTGCTGGATTCTTTCTTGGGGTCTGGAACTACGGCAGCTGTAGCTACTAAGTTAAAAAGAAAATGGATTGGCGTAGAACTTGGAGAACAGGCATATTCACACTGTAAGCCTCGTTTAGATAGAGTCATTGATGGCGCAGATATGGGAGGAGTCACAAAACTCGTAAATTGGCAAGGCGGAGGCGGATATCACTTCTATGAGCTTGCTCCGAGCCTTCTTGTGAAGAACGATAAACTCCCGATTTACCAGATTAACCCGGAGTACAACTTCGACATGATATGCGAGGCAATATGCAAAATCGAGGGATTCAAGTACAAGCCGAAAGATGTATTCCACGGCTATTCTTCGGAGAAGAGATATATTCATGTGACGATGGAGCTTGTGAATGCGGCATACATCACTTCATTGTCAGCACACCTCGCAGAGGGGGAATCGCTGCTCATTTACGGTACAAAGGTGCAGTCGGACATGGTATTGCCCGATAACATCGAGGTCAAGAAGATTCCGAAAGACCTTCTCGAAAAATGTGTGTTTGAAAGTGAGGTGCGGTAATGTCTGAGATAGTAAATAAAATCAAATATGCTATGAGCTTGAGAACTCCACAGGAGGAGGCTCTCTCTTATCTTGATGCTATCAGCACCCATTGTGATTACAAGAAAGACTCAAAGGAAGTGGTCGAGGCTGCTGCAACGGAATACTGCGAGAATCAGCGGAAGGTAAATACAAAGTTTGATTTCCCGTCCTTCTGTTATGCGATGGCCACGGGTATTGGTAAGACACGTCTGATGGGTGCAAGCATTTATTACCTGTATAAGACCAAGGGCTACAAGCATTTCTTTATCCTGGCACCTGGAAACACCATCTACGATAAACTTCGTAAGGAAACTAATCCGAATCATCCGAAGTATATCTTCAAGGGGCTGGAAGCAGAAATGGGTAGGCCGAAAGTCTACGATGGAGAAAACTATGATACTTACCCGATAAAGTATCACCAGCAAACGCTTTTTGTTGAGAAGACTTCGGAGATACAGCTGTTTATCTTCAACATCGGTAAGATTTTTAACAGCAAGACGGATACCCAGTTCAACTTCCATAAATTTAAGGAAACGCTGGGAGCCTCCTTTGCTGATGTTTTGGCTCAGTTTGATGACCTTGTTATCTGTATGGATGAGGCGCATCGCTATTATGCACTTGCGTCCATGAAGGCCATCAACTATCTGAAGCCGGTGCTGGGGCTGGAATTTACGGCAACACCGAAGTCTACAACCAATGTCATTTATGCGTATGATCTTGCCCGTGGAGCCGTAGAGGGATACCTGAAGATTCCCGTTGTTATGGGTCGTTCCAACATGGCCGGATACAGCCAGGATGATATTGATGAAATGAAGATAAGGGACGGTCTGACTCTGCATGAACATAGAAAGACCGTCCTTCGGGAATATTGCAGCGATAATGATCTGGACTATGTGAAGCCTATTGTTTTGATTGCCTGCAAAGATACAGAACACGCAAAGAAAATCCGTGCCTTGATAGATAACAATTTGTTTTTGAACGGCAAGTATAAAGGAAAGGTTATCGAGATACATTCTAAGCAGACCGGCGAGGAATCTGAAGAGAATATCAGGCTCTTGCTTTCCATTGAGAGTGCTTCGAATCCGATTGAAATTGTACTGCATGTATATAAACTTAAGGAAGGATGGGATGTAAATAACCTCTTTACCATTATTCCTCTGAATGCTGCGAAGAGCGATATTCTGGCCATGCAGACCATCGGACGAGGACTTCGTCTGCCGTTTGGCGAGCAGACCGGAAACGAAGACCTCGATTCTCTCGATATCGTTGCCCATGACCATTACCGTGAACTGGTAGATGAGATTAAGAGCAGTGATATTTTTAAATATCGAGACTTGGATAATACAACGGTTGAGCCGATGGAGTCTGTGGATGTCTCCGGTGTTGCAGATGAAGGTCAGATGAATCACTTTGATCTTGCCTTTGTAGATGCCGGTGTAAAGTCATTTGCTGAAGTGCAGAATCCAAAGACTCAGCTTGAAATCTACCAGGAATACCTGAAGAACTTTGTGGTTATACAGAACAAGAAAAAAACGGAAGACACAAACCAGATGTCGATTTTTGACTATCAGCCTGATATAGCCGAGGGTACAGGAAACAGTAGTTCTGCCAAACCGGAGACACAGCCGGTTGTCTCTTCGAAAAACGGAAAGCAGCCGCTTAGCAAAGAGGAGTTCGTAAAGGCGGTGATGGAGTATTCTGCAAAGGCTATCTCAGTTCCGAAGATACTGGTTCAGACGACTTCTGAAGTGAAGTTCAACCGCTTTGAGGTGAAGCGTACCATAGCAGACTTTGAAATGGCGATGGCAAAGATTGAGAGGTTTGATGCTGTGAATCAGCAGCTTCTTTCTCTCGTGGATGCACAAATTCTGGAAGTAAACGATGCTATGAACACTTTGGCATGTATGCTGTTGGATGCGATTAGTGAGCTCTCCTATGATGATGCAGACTTTGTCATTGAAGTGGTGAAACAATATTTGAGCCAGATACCTGGGGATGAGGAGAACAAGAGAAGAATTGTCCGTCGGTATGCGACGCTGATTGTTTCAGATATCCGCAAACAGGTATATGAGCATATGGACAGAAAGACAGAGGATATTCACATCGTACAGAAGGATCTGATTCTTTTCCGCAAGTTCGTGAAGAATGTTAAGGATGAGGGGAAGGTTAAATTCGACAAGACATTCTCGGATAAGAGCAATATAAAGAAATATCTGTTCACCGGATACAAGAAGTCCTATTATCCGGCAAATGCCTTTGATAGCGACACTGAAAGGATTTTCTCTGTCATTTTGGAGGAAGACCCGGATGTTATCCGCTGGATTAAACCGCCGCTGAACCAGCTTGGGCTGTTCTGGAAAGCCGGTCAGCAGTATAACCCCGATTTCCTCGTGGAAACATCCACTGGGAAGTTTATGGTCGAGGTTAGGGCGGCAAATGAAGTTACACAGGAAGAGGTGGTTTCTAAAGCCAGAAAAGGTATCAAGTGGTGTGAATTTGCGTCTACCGCTGATCCGGATCATAAGAAGTGGGAGTATAAGCTGATTTCCGATGACAATATTCATCTTGGAAATACTTGCAAATATATTCTGGGAACCGCTCATAAAGTTTCGGAGGAATAAATATGGAGGATCGCTTTAGATATTCCGCTGTGCGTCAGCGAATTATTGACGCAATGAAGACAGACCTTATGGGGCCTCTTATGGAAGAGGAGGTCTTGGATGAGAATCCAAGGCATGCCTATGTCATAGGTCTGCTTGCACCACAAACAGATTTGTCAAAAGGTTCAGAGGACGATACTTCTGAACAGGAAATTGAATCTATCATCACCTATGAAGATGGAGAAGACTATACCGCCGGTGAGGATGATGACAATGAGCCGGTAACCACGACACATTTTCAGCTTCCGTCTTCCATTGGTATAAGCTTCTACATAAGAAGTGACACTGACAAAATCAGCTTAGACCTTTCCTGGGGAGATTACGCCAAGTCTACCGAAAAGGTAACGAATAAAGATGGCAAGGAGGTCGAAAGAGCCTCTTACGCAAGGATTCCGATGAAAGAGACGCTGGAGGTAGACTTCGCAACTTTCGGAAGATCCGATGAGTATAGCCTTGCCTGTGATTCCAATGTACGCATTCATGTCTCGAGGATTCCTTTGAAAGAGGGATACTCGTTAGTGACTGCATACATCATGAACAGAAGGAAAAATCCGGAGAATAATCTGGAAGCACTTATGTTCCAAGTGAGCATAAAAGCTTATGATCCTTCCAATGCCAATATTTTTATAGCCGAGCATTTGTGCCGCAAGGTACTGGCAGCGGATGAGTTCTATTTCGAGCAGAGACCGATTATGGGAAGAGGTCGTGGATGTGCTGCCACATGGGGATCGGTTGAAGACGGCACAACAAATTATGTGCAGTCTGACTTCATACCTCAATATGAGTTTCCGGGAGTAAGTGCTGCATTGCCAGGGTTTGATCCGTTCTTCTTCTCTATGCGCGGTCTCTCCGTGAGGCAGAAAAAGGAAGACATCATTGACAAGTTGAATGTACTTGCTGATGCTTATGAAAACTGGATTCACGAGAAACTGGATGGCGATTACAAGATGACTGATTCGGAGTTTGCTTTCGAGGTCGGTAATCATGTGATTTCAGAATGTAAAAAGGCACTTGATAGAATCAGGAAAGGTATCACCTTACTTGTACAAAACGATTCTGCTTTTGAAGCCTTCTGTTTTATGAATCGTGCGATGCTGCTTCAGAGGAATATCATGAATTATTCCAAGAAGCATGGCAGCGGAATCACTTGTAACTTCGGAGATTTTGTCAATCCGAAAGATCCTAAGAATGACTTCGCATGGAGACCTTTCCAGATTGCCTTCATCCTGATGAACCTGTCGGGAATCGTAGATCCTGAACACAGCGACCGCAATATTGTTGATTTACTTTATTTCCCTACAGGCGGTGGTAAAACAGAAGCATACCTTGGCCTTATGGCTTTCACTATTTCCAACAGAAGGCTAAACAAGACTGATGATGGATATAATCGTGACGGCGGTGTGACAGCCATATTGCGATATACTCTCAGGCTCCTTACGACGCAGCAGAGAGACCGTATAACAAAAATGGTTGTGGCAGCTGAGATGATTCGTCAGAGAGAGCCGGAAAAGTACGGAAACGAACCCATCAGTATTGGCTTCTGGGTTGGAGGTGGCGTTACTCCAAATAAATTTGACGATCTGAAAGAAAATCCAGACAAGCCATATGAAGCAAGGAGACAGAAAAATCTTATCTATAAACAACTGTTGACTTGTCCATTCTGCGCAAAGCCGCTGTCGGAGGACGAGTTCTACATCGATACTGAAAAGAAGTCGGTAGAGATTTATTGTGCAGATGATACTTGCATGTTCTATAAGTACAAGCAGAACAGAATGCAGATTCCTGTTTATCTTGTAGATGAACAGATTTATTCCAAGTGTCCGACTATTATCCTGTCGACAGTAGATAAATTCGCAAGACTGCCATGGGACCCAAAAACAAATGCAATATTCGGACGTGTAGACCGCTTGTGCAGTCGGGATGGATATGTTGCTATCGGGGAAGACCATAAAGCTCACAGAAAAACAGATAAGCTGCCAGCGGCAACACTTACCTCGATAAAACCGTTCCTCCCTCCGGAACTGATTATTCAAGATGAGCTGCACCTTATTACGGGGCCTCTTGGTACGGTGTATGGAGCCTACGAAACCATAATCGAAGATTTGTGCAGCTATAAGAAAAACGGAAAGAAAATCAAGCCAAAGTACGTGGTATCTACAGCAACCATCAAGAATGCTGCGGAACAGACAGAGTGCTTGTATGCTCGTAAGGAGACAGCCCAATTCCCACCGAATGGATTTGAGATTGGAGACAGTTTCTTTATCAAGGAGATTCCGGTTGAAAGTGATCCTTTCCGTAAATATGTTGGCGTCTGCGCACCTGGGCAGTCTGTAAAGACCACATTGTTGCGCACCTATGCGGTTATTTTGCAGACTGCATTTGAACTTTCAAAGCAGGAAGAGTTTAAGGATATTATTGATCCGTACTACACATTGGTGGGCTATTACAACAGTATCCGAGAACTTGGCGGTGCTGTGCGTCTTCTTCAAGACGACATTCCAAAGAGAATGTGGCGTTTGACCAAGAAGTATGGATACGATAAGCAGAGGTTCCTAGACAGGAATAAGAATATCGAGATTACGTCTCGTATGACTTCTTTTGAAATACCAAAGAAGCTCAAACAGCTGGAAACAAAATACACGGAATCAGGATGCTTGGATACTGCGGTGGCCACAAATATGATCGCTGTCGGTATGGATGTAGACAGGCTTGGACTGATGGTAGTGACGGGTCAGCCGAAGCAAAATTCTGAGTATATTCAGGCGACGAGCCGTATTGGACGTGCTTTCCCTGGTCTGGTTGTTGCGCTTTACAATCCATACAGACCGCGAGATTTATCACATTATGAGAATTTTACGGGTTATCATTCTCAGCTGTACAGATTCGTAGAGGGTACAACGGTAACACCGTTTTCTGCGAGAGCAAGAGATCGGGTGCTTCATGCGCTTGTCATTTCTGCCATAAGACTAAAGTATCCTGACTTTGCCGGAAACGAGACTGCAGCAAATATCGAAGACTTGTCAGATGCGCAGCTGAAGGAAGTGAAGGATGTAATTCTGGACAGACTGAATATTATCAAGCCTGCCGTAAGAGCGGATGCTGAGAATGAGATAGATCAGTTCATTGACTGGTGGAAGGTGCTTACTCATGACCAGAAATCCCTTCGTTACTATGTCTATGGGACAGACAGATATAACCGACTGATGAACTATTACAGTGAAAACTGTACAGATATTGAGAAAGCTACCTTAAGCTCTATGCGTGAGGTAGAAAATGCTGCAAATATGTATTATTACACGGAGGACTGATAGATGGCATTTGATAATAATAAGTTAGGTGAACTTAGACCTAACCAGATCATTACAACATTCGGGCCAGGGGCTATCGTGGATGCCGTGAAAGACTCTGTGACCGTACTAGATACGAACTTCTGGAAAGAGAAAGGTAAGAAAATCATAGATGGCAGGCTGGCATCCTACCTTGGAGTTGACTGCTTCTATATGCCTCGGACTTCCTATATGGGAGATGTCCCGGTGGTTACTTTTCCGTACGCTCATGTCTGCTCCAATTTGCAGTGCGGCAGACTGTTTGATGCCAGGGAAAACTTTGACTTGGATAAGTATTTGAAATTCGGTGTTACATGTCCTGACTGTCACAGGTCTGCTTATCCTGCCCGTTTTATTACGATATGTGAGAACGGACATATGGACGATTTTCCTTGGCAGTGGTGGGTGCATCGTGGCGACACAAGCTGTAATGGTAAGCTTAGAATGTATTCTACAGGTAATACTTCCACACTGGCTGATATGTGGGTTGAGTGCAAGACCTGTGGTGCCAAGAGGAGCATGAGCGGTGCAACACAGAAAGAAAACTTCGAGGGGCTTTCCTGTACCGGTCATCATGCTTTCAGACCAAGCACGAGAAATAAGAAATGCACAAAGCCAATTATCCCGTCACAGCGTGGTGCATCGAATGTGTACTTTGCCGTGACCAGAAGTGCTATTTCTATACCGCCATGGATTAACCCGCTTTACAATCTGATTGATGAGCATCTGCATGACATTGAGCTTGCCAAACAGATTATGGGTGATGACGGCGTTACCAAAATATATGAAATGTATTTTGGTTCATATCCTCGCCAGGAATTCGATGAAGCTTTACAACGAAGATTGGATAATATCACAGAGTTCAAGGAAATCAAGCAGATGGAGTATGATGCGATTACCCATCATAACGATCCTAAGTACGCCTCGAACAAGAAGCATTTCAAGGCCGAGGAAGATGATCTTCCTGACTACTTAAAGCCGTACTTTAGCAGGGTGATTCGTGTGACTAGACTTCGTGAAGTCCGGGTTCTTATGGGATTTACCAGAGTGGAAGCTCCTGATCCAGACGCTGATGCAGATGAGCAGACTAATATTGTCCTTCTCAATAAGAGCAGAACGGAACGCTGGCTTCCGGCTGCTGAAGTTCATGGTGAAGGCATCTTTATCGAGTTTAACAAGGATGCCATTGACAGATGGATAAATGGAACGGTCAAGAAACTTTCAAATAAATATGAGGAGTGCTACAGGGATTTTTGTGAGGCAAAGGGCTGGAAGGTAACAACGCTCAGGAATGCGGTATATGTGTTGATGCACACCTTCTCTCACTTGATGATTAAGCAAATGTCTATGTCGTCCGGTTATTCATCTTCCGCAATCAGGGAGAGAATATATTTTAGCGATAAGATGACAGGCATTCTGCTATATACCGGAAGTGCTGATAAGGAGGGCTCTCTCGGAGGGCTTGTAGAGCTCGGAAATATCAATAAGCTGGTCAAGTTGATGGCAGACGCATTCCAGGAAGCTCTGCTGTGCACGAATGATCCTGAGTGTATGAACAATATGCCAGCCGGAAACAACTCGAACGGAGCCGCATGTCATTCCTGCTGCATGATCTCAGAAACGGCTTGTGAGAACGGAAATAGGATGCTTGATAGAGGTTTGGTTGTTCCTATTGGAGGACGGGAGCAGGAAGCATATTTTAAGGAGTTGGTGGCAGACTTATGTCAACTGGAAATATAAGCTTAGATATCCTACTTGACGAACTAAAGGATTCTGTCCTCGCAGGAAATAGCTCGGATGACAACGTAAGGGCAATAAAAAAACGCTTCCAATCTGTGACAGATAAGGAAGCGAAGGATATTTATGCTTTGGTAGCTGGGGCAATTAAGATTGCACCAAAAGAGAATGCTTCGCTGGTGCTGACAGCTCCTGCCGGGTTTTCCTTTAAAGCCAAGGCCACAAAGAACACCGTTGAAAGCCTTCTTGAAGGAGCAACGAAAAGCATATTGATAACGGGATACTCGCTCTCGGATTACTTTAAGGATATGGTAGACTTGATCATTAATAAGAGTCAGAAGGGTGTGTTCGTCAAGTTTTATGTGAACCATATAGAGAGCCAAGGAACCTTTGATAAGCTCTGTAGGTACAAAGGCAGATTCTTGAAGATTTACAACTATCCAAAGGCAGAGGATGCAATGGCAGCTCTTCATGCCAAGGTGATATCCGTGGATGGAGAAAAGACTCTGATTACATCCGCAAACCTTTCATACCACGGACAACAGGGAAATATTGAGATGGGTACGGTTATAGACTCAAAAGCCATAGCGAAACAGGTGGACGATGTATTTACCCAACTGGTGTTTAAGAAGGTATTTGTGGAAGTTTAGAGTCTATGAAACACAAGATAAAGGTTCAGATTTCTGTCAAAAAACGAGAACTCCTCGGATTCAAGAAAACCGTTATAGAGACTCGTACCATCGAGGTGGATGACAAGACCTATAAGAAAATGATTAAGGAACAGAACAATCGTCCTTATACTGTGAAAGAGATGATGTTCTACGATGAGATTTTTGATGATTGGAATTAGCCTATGTTTGGTTTCGGTAAGAAGAAAAAGGTAGATAAGGCTGCATTGGTGTTTTCAGTGCCTCTGAAGAATCCGGAGAAATTGTCGGAAGAGCAGCTTTCCGAACTCACCACAGGAATGCTGATGCAGCATGCGAGGATTATCAACGACAGCGTCCGGCTGGTTTGGACTACAAAGAATTCGGACACCAGGCAAGGACGCACCGAATTGTACTTGAAACATTACGACGGGATGCTGAAACTGAAGCCGTTCTGTAACGAAGAGCAGCTGGCAATGATACAGGCAGTGGAGCAGGCTATGAGAGGTGCAAAGAGACTATGACGTGGGAAGATTTCTATGACAAATTCTATGAATGGGCTGACAGTACGCAGGTCAGGAAGATTTCGGAACTGACCACGTTTGGAAGCCATGAGCAGGTCGCAGAAGTCATCCTAATGTATGTAGATGAGAAGGCGGCATCACGTCTTGCAAAGAAGGCTCTAGCATTAGGTGTAAGGTTTACTCCAGCAGAGATTGTTGAGATGGATGGCTCGGTCAGCAAGGACTGCCTTAATGAGATGGTAAAAACTACTCTGGGAGACTTCACGCAGGAGCAGGTAGAGAGTCTGACATACAGCATAGATGATGAACTGCAGGCAGACCTCGAAAAGCGTTATTGCCATTATGAGTTTGATGACGATATGGTGGTCGAGGAACCAGAGCCTGCAAGACGGCAGAAAAAGCCGGGTAAGCTGTTCGGACTTTTCGCTCTTGCAGGTATGGCAGTGGAAGCCGGAGGACAGAAGAAGGCTCCGCGGTTCAGAGTAGGTGACCATGTAAGAGTTCGCTGGCGTGGTCAGGAAGGAACGATTATTGACATTAATGGCGGATTGTATATGGTCTCGCTGAATGACGGAAGGACGGTCGATACCTTCTCAGAGTCAGATTTGGAGAGAGTGTTGTAAAGGATATGAAACAGGAAACCATAGACAGAATACGAAAATTTACGGATGACCGGGACTGGGATCAGTTCTATACACCAGCCAATCTTGCCAAGTCCATATCTATTGAAGCGAACGAACTTCTGGAGTGCTTCCAGTGGAGCGACACAGATTATGACCTTGAGCATGTGAAAGAGGAGCTGGCGGATATAATCGTTTACTGCCATAACATACTGGATAAGCTGGAGCTGGATGTGGACGAGATCGTTAAGAGCAAGATGGCGAAGAATGAAGCCAAGTATCCGGTGGAGAAAACCAAAGGCAGCTCTGTAAAGTATGATAAGCTATAGCACCTTTTAAATATCTTCCACCTTTTAATTATCACGAGTGTGAGTAAGAAAGGAGGCTCTGTTTTTGGATGAATGTAGCAACAGAATACAGAACACAAAGCCTAGCAGGATGACTGTCGGGCAATAGAGCATATCGCAGAAATGCCGTAAACACGGGCTTTCACGGCACTATAGGCAGGGATAACTACAGAAGCCGCCGTATCAAAGACAGCGTCTTGTTAGATGGGGCCTTGGCTACACAGGGAATACTGGCTGTGGGACATATAATATGGTGTCTTGTTATAGGCGGACTGATACTGGTTTGGATAATTATAGGTGTGAAAAACCTTGGCAAGGTAAATATAATAGCTATGTCGGCCTTGTTCATTATGACTATAATACTTAGCTTTATTATTTTTAGAGGTGAAATAGCTTTTGGCAGTAGTGATGGAAGTATAAGCTTTGGTGCAGCTCTTGAATTATCTGTTGCAATGCCGCTTTCTTGGCTTCCGCTTATAAGTGATTATACAAAAGAAGCAAAGGAACCTGTGAAGGCAACTGCTGCAAGTACTATAACATGGTCTTGTCAGTGTTTGGATGTATGTTATAGGAATGAGTGCCGCATTATTTACAATGGAGTCTGATATATCACAGATTTTATTAAAGGCCAGACTGGGTATAATGGGACTTTTTATAGTTGTATTTTCTACTGTAACCACTACATTTTTGGATGTATATTCTGCCGGAGTATCTACAGAGTCTATATTTGCAAATATATCATCAAAGTGGATTGCTGTAGCTGTTACAATAATAGGAACTTTGGGAGCAATAATATTACCTATGGATGATATTACAGGATTTTTATATCTTATAGGTTCGGTGTTTGCCCCAATGATAGCAATACAAATATCGGATTTCTTTATATTCCTGTCTTTGACAGTTTCAAAACTTAAAATGCCCATGAACCCCAGTGTTTTACTCAATGTCATTAACTTAACGTTTGGAGCATACTCTTGCAAATAAGGGTATGCTCTTTTTCTTTCACTGTTACTATTATTAGCTTAAAAAGAGCATAGTTCACCAGTTTGAATCGAAATACTTATTCAGTTTAGAAACTTCACTTATGTGTATTCGAGAAATTTGCTGCAAGCTGTCCTTTAGTTCTGTGATAATGTCTATCATGCCTTATTGGCACTACATTTTTGCTTATTTCATCATACAATGCCTGTAGTAGCGCTACTTTTTTATTTCCATCTTTTTCTATAAGAATGTATATTAGGTCATTTTTCAGAAGTCCGATACTTAGGTTTCGGTTTAACTGCATTGTATGTTTATAATCATTCTTTAGGTGCTCCTGGCTACTTTCTTCTATATCACAGATTATATCTTCTGCAAGATTGCTAACATAAATAGTGCTGGTAATGTCCTGCTCAATAAGCACTGATTTTATCCCTGTGAAATTTTCGATTTTTAATCTGTCTTTCAAAACTTCATAGGCCGTCTCTATACCCCAGCGCATATGATACAGTTCTGCAAAGCATTCCTCTGGAAATTTATCTCGTGGAAGATTAGTAGCAAAAATTTCTGACTTTCCATTATCTAAACACACCTTTACAAATCTCATTGAAAAGGAATCTCTGCTCATCATGATAGTTTCTTCTTTTTTGCCAATATAATTTCTCCTTCTAGCCTTTGTTAATGTTATGTTGACATCCTCATCATTTGATTTTAATTCTTTCTGTTCAGCCTTATAGTCACTTGTTTTTAGTCTTGCTACAAAATACACTCCATCATCTATAAAATTCAAAAATGCCGGTGTCGAAGGATAACCTCTATCCATAACAACAAGATAGTGATATCTGTTTCCAATTGTATCCTTTATTCCTTTTAACTGTTCCTGGGCTACTAGCATCTCATCAAACCTTACGGTATTAATACTGCTTTCCAGAATAAAGCGATTAAGAACGTCGTAAATACATCCCAGCCCAATCTGAGCACATGGTTTTCCCCCTCTCACTGAGGCACTTCCGTATTTCTCGATGGTTTCATCAGTTGTAGGAATATTTATATCAGATCCATCTGCAGCTAAAATAAGGAATCCTTTATAGGTATATGGTTCTACCTCTTTATCCTGGTAAAAATTTTTATTATGTTCCTGATAAAGGAACTTAAATGCGTTTGGATTTAATTTCATCCTTTGCTTTAGATAACCTGGTTTAGATATTTCTGTTCCCGGATGTGTTGTTTTCATATAATTTCGCAGCTCCATTTTGAGAGTAAGACCTTTGCGATTAATCATAGAATACACTAAATCTTCTAGTGGCATCTTTCTACGTCTGACAAGAGTGTTTGTTTTGCCACCACGACATACCTCAAGAAATACATCTGAAAGAATATTATTCTGATCTTTTAATAGTCTATTCTGTGATTTTCTCACTACAGCCCTCCTATTATTTAATCCTCATCATAAACAAGACGAGGTTTCTTCTTAGCATAGGCTGCCTTCAAATATGGAATCTGCTCCTCAGTAACTGCACCCAGATTCGCTTTCACTGTCTGCACAACCTTGCAATCAATACGTTTGTTTTCAACAAGGCTGGCATAATAATACTTTTCACCTCTATATTCTTTTGTAAGTATTTTTATAAACATGCTACACCTAGTGATTTTTCTAACTACTCTTAAGTTAATGACATTGGTGTTTTACCGGCTTTCAGGGCATTTTTATTTCGTTTTAAAACTTAAAAAATAGTATTTTATTTTCCTTTACTTTGTTTTTGTATTGTCATCATTTGACTTTTTGTTATAAATTCAAAATCTGTATTAAAGTGACAAATCTCATGCAGTTTATCTGTGAGCTCTGTTCGTTTATATAGAGGTATGAAACCTTGCTATTTTATATATGCAAAATTAAAATCTTTTAAGGTCTTTAGAATCTCTTCACATGTATACTTGTGTTCTAAAAATTTTTCAAGATATCTGTAAATAATCAAGGCTAAAAAGCAGGTTAAGAAGTGAGACGTAATTCTATCAGTTCTTTGCTGCCAAATACAAATTCCAGAGTAGCAATTGACTATTTTATTTTATAGTGCTATACTTTTTGTAAATTATAACTATATAAATGAGGGAGCTTATATATAGGCTGAGAGGGAAGTGTGACTTTCGACCGTTTACCTGATTTGGATAATGCCAACGTAGGGAGATGTTTTTTTGACTTTCTTTTCAGGAGATACAGGTTCTTGTATCTCATTTTTTATTGCAAAAATTTACCTGAATATAAGTATATAAGTTTTATGGTTAAAACTTTAATTTAGGAGGGTTACTTATGAGTAAAAGTAATGTCAAAAAGACGGTTGTTTCAGATTTGTTGTTTAAAATTGTGGGAAGAGAGGTGAGAATATGATAAAAGAAATGCTTGAAAATGTCAAAAGAAAATCACCTCTGGTACATAATATAACAAATTATGTGACTGTAAATGATTGTGCAAATATACTGCTTGCATGTGGGGCAAGTCCTATAATGGCTGACGAGTTGGATGAAGTTGCAGAGATAACATCAATATGTTCAGGCCTTAATATAAATATAGGTACATTAAATAAACGAACGATTCTTTCAATGATTACGGCAGGTGAAAAGGCAAATGAATTGAATCATCCTATAGTACTTGATCCTGTGGGAGCAGGAGCATCCAAATTAAGAACGGATACTGCAAAAAAACTGCTTGAAAAGGTAAAATTCAGCGTTGTACGTGGGAATTTATCAGAGATAAAATGCCTTGCCGCAGGAAAAGGTAATACGAGGGGTGTTGATTCCGTTGATTTTATCAATGAAAAAAATCTTGATAATGTTGTTGAGTTCGCAAAGGATTTTGCATTGAAAAACTCCTGTGTAACAGTTATCACATCTGCTATTGATATAGTTACGGACGGTAAAATTGCATATTGTGTATATAACGGCGACAGTATAATGAGCAAAATTACCGGAAGCGGATGTCAGCTTTCAGCTATGACGGCAGCATATATAAGTGCAAATCCTGACAACATTTTAGAAGCCGCTTTTGCCTGTGTAAGTGCAATGGGATTATGTGGAGAAATAGCAAAGAAGCGTATGACAGATAAAGACGGTAACAGCAGCTACAGAAATTATTTAATAGATGCGGTTTATAATCTTACTCCTGATGAACTTGAAAAAGGAGCGAGGTATGAGATTAGATAAGAAATATATGCATCTTTATGCAGTTACAGACAGAGCATGGACAGAGAATAAAACTTTATATGAGCAACTAAAAGAGGCACTTGAAAGCGGTGTAACCTGTGTGCAGCTTAGAGAAAAAAGCTTGGATGAAGACAGCTTTATAGAGGAGGCAAAAAAGATATCGCAACTGTGTAAACAGTATAATATTCCATTTATTGTAAATGACAATCTGAATGTGGCTATTGCCTCAAATGCCGACGGAATACATATAGGGCAGGATGATATGGAACTTAAAGATGTCCGCAGGATTGTAGGAGAAGATATGATAATAGGAGTTTCAGTACATACGGTAGATGAGGCTGTCTCGGCACAAAGAAACGGTGCAGATTATATAGGTTTAGGTGCGGTATTTGAAACTTCTACAAAAAATGATGTAGGTATTCTCTCATATGAAACATTAAAATCAATATGTGAAGCTGTAAATATACCTAAAGTGGCAATAGGCGGAATAAATTCTAAAAACATATTAAAACTTAAAGGAAGCGGTATAGACGGTGTTGCAGTAGTCTCTGCAATATTTGGAGCCGCCGATATAAAAAAAGCGACAAAAGAACTTTACAATTTGGCAAGTGAATTAATCGAGGGGACATGATATGAAAAAAGTATTGACAATAGCCGGAAGTGATTCAAGCGGAGGGGCAGGTATACAGGCTGATATAAAAACAATGACTGCAAACAATGTATATGCAATGAGTGCCATAACGGCACTTACAGCACAGAATACTACAGGGGTAAAGGGAATTCTAAATATTGCTCCTGAATTTATAAAGAGCCAGTTGGAGATGATTTTTGATGATATTTTTCCTGATGCCATAAAAATAGGCATGGTATCTTCGCCGGAAATAGTGGAAGCTATTGAATATGAACTTCTAAAATATAAGGCGAAAAATATTGTACTTGACCCTGTAATGGTAGCTACAAGCGGATCAAATCTTGTGGAGAACAGTGCAATAAAATCAATAAAAGAAAAACTTTTTCCTCTTGCAAGAGTGATAACGCCGAATATACCTGAGGCGGAAGTACTTTCCGGTATAAGTATTAGAGATGAAAAAGACATGTTGGAGGCGGCAAAAATAATTTATGAAAATCATCATTGTGCGGTACTGTTAAAGGGGGGACACAGTATAAATGATGCCAATGATTTATTGTATGAGAATAAAAAAGCAAAGTGGTTCTTAGGAAAACGTATAGATAATAAAAATACTCACGGTACCGGATGTAGCCTTTCATCGGCAATAGCATCAAATCTTGCAAAGGGATATACACTTGAAGAATCCGTTGAAAGGGCAAAGAACTATATATCCGATGCTTTACTTGCTATGCTTGATATAGGAAAGGGGAGCGGCCCTCTAAATCATGCATTTAATATAAACGGAGAGTATGCAAAGGAGGCAGATAATGAATAAGAAAACATCAGTATTTGAAAACGGTTTGATCTGGTTTGGAGCCGCAGTATCCATAGCAGAGATTTTAACAGGTACATACTTTGCATCTTTAGGATTTTTAAAAGGCTTATTTGCCATAGTGCTTGGA
Organism: Lachnoanaerobaculum sp. OBRC5-5; assembly: GCF_000296385.1. Lineage (GTDB taxonomy): Bacteria > Bacillota > Clostridia > Lachnospirales > Lachnospiraceae > Lachnoanaerobaculum. The sequence goes on along the minus strand of NZ_JH815185.1, from coordinate 818,025 downwards.
CATATAGTGGGTTGTATTTTACTTTTTTTGGCAGGAATGATAGGTGCAAAGACTCAAAAAAGCGCAATGGACACCGTAAAGATAAGTTTCGGAACAAAAGGTGGGATTTTCTTTGCAATATTGAACATCTTACAGCTTTTCGGTTGGACAGGTATAATGATTTATGACGGAGCCTCAGCTACTCAAGGTATACTGCCTATAGGTCATTTTATATGGTGTATTGTTATCGGAGGACTGATTTTGGTGTGGATACTTATAGGGGTTAAAAATTTAGGTAAGTTAAATGTAATTGCCATGTCGGCATTATTTTTAATGACAATAATTTTAAGCTTTATCATATTTAAAGGTGGGACAGCATTCGGTAAAGGAGATAACAGTATGAGTTTCGGTGCCGCAATGGAGCTTTCAATAGCTATGCCTCTGTCATGGTTGCCTCTTATCAGTGATTATACAAAAGAGGCAAAAGAGCCTGTTAAAGCAACTGCTGCAAGCAGTATTGTTTACGGCTTTGTAAGTATCTGGATGTACATTATAGGAATGAGTGCGGCCTTATTTACAATGGAGTCGGATATAGCCAAGATTTTACTGAAAGCCGGACTTGGCATAATGGGACTTTTTATAGTGGTACTCTCGACAGTGACTACAACATTTTTAGATGTATATTCGGCAGGAGTATCTACAGAATCAATATTCTCAAAAATAAAGTCAAAGTGGGTGGCGGTAGCTGTTACCGTAATAGGAACTTTGGGAGCAATTGTATTACCTATGGATGATATTACAGGATTTTTATATCTTATAGGGTCGGTGTTTGCACCGATGATTGCAATACAAATAGCGGATTTCTTTATATTGAAAATAAGTAATGATAAAAAAATGTTTTCAATAAAAAATATTATTATCTGGGTGACAGGCTTTATAATATACAGAATCTTGATGAAGTTTGATACACCGATAGGAAGTACAATACCAAGCATGCTTATCACAATTTTTATATCGGTTGCAGTTAGTAATGTCTTTAAAATAGATAAATAAAGATAAAAGTATAATAGAATAATGTATAAATATCAGAACAATTCCCAGTAAACAGCTAGGAATTGTTTTTTATTGGAAACATGAGAAAAATTTAACAAATATGGCTTGAATAATAAATTTAATGGTGATATTATCAGGATATAAAGAGGTTAGTAAAGCCTAACTAATTTGTTTATTTTAAAAGGAGGTACTTATGTGCTGGGATGGTTTTAAGGGAAGAAAATGGCGTGACGATATAGATGTACGTGATTTTATACAAAATAATTATACAATATACGATGGAGACGAGAGTTTCCTGGAGGGTCCTACAGAAGCTACAAACAAGCTTTGGGGTGAGCTTTCAAGACTCCAAAAAGAGGAAAGAGCTAAAGGCGGAGTTCTTGATATGGAGACTGAAGTTGTTTCGACTCTAACTGCCTATGGACCGGGATATATCAATAAAGATTTGAAAGATCTTGAAAAGGTTGTAGGACTTCAAACAGATAAACCTTTAAAGAGAGCTTTTATGCCTTTTGGTGGTATCAAGATGGCAGAGCAGGCTGCAAGTACTTACGGCTATCAGACAAATGAGAAGTTCCATAAGATATTTACAGAATATCACAGGACTCATAATCAGGCAGTGTTTGAGGCTTATACACCTGAAATGCATGCGGCAAGGCATAATAAGATAATTACAGGACTTCCTGATACATACGGTAGGGGAAGAATTGTAGGAGATTACAGAAGGGTTGCCCTCTATGGAATAGATTTTCTTATAGAAAAGAAACAGGAAGATTTGGAAAATTGTGGCGACGGTACAATGTTTGATGAAATAATCCGTCAAAGAGACGAACTTGGAATGCAGATAGAGGCTCTTAAACAGATGAAGGAAATGGCTGCAGCATACGGATTTGATATTTCAAAACCTGCAAAGGATGCAAGAGAGGCTGTACAGTGGTTATACTTCGGATACCTTTCGGCTATAAAGACACAAAACGGTGCGGCAATGAGTGTCGGAAGAATTTCAACATTTCTTGATATTTACATTGAAAGAGATTTAAAGGCAGGAAAACTTACAGAAAGTGAAGCACAGGAGTTGATAGATCACCTTGTAATGAAGTTCAGAATGGTAAAATTTGCCAGAATTCCTTCTTACAATCAGCTTTTCTCAGGCGATCCGGTTTGGGCTACACTTGAGATGGCAGGACTCGGTATGGACGGAAGGTCGATGGTTACAAAGAATGATTTCAGGTTCTTACATACACTTGAGAATATGGGACCTTCACCGGAGCCGAACCTTACCGTACTTTATTCAAGCAGACTTCCAAAGGCATTTAAAGAGTATGCATCAGCTATTTCTATAAGAACAAGCTCTGTACAGTATGAAAATGATGATGTAATGCGTCCGGTATGGGGTGATGATTATTCTATATGTTGCTGTGTATCGGCGACAGAAACAGGAAAGGAAATGCAGTTCTTCGGAGCAAGAGCAAATCTTGCAAAATGCCTACTTTATTCTATAAACGGCGGTGTGGATGCAAAGTCAAAAGAGCAGGTCGGACCGGCTTACAGACCTATAACATCTGAATACCTTGATTATGATGAGGTAATGGAGAAATATGATGTAATGATGGACTGGCTGGCAGGACTTTATGTAAATACATTAAATCTTATTCAATATATGCATGATAAGTATTATTATGAGGCTGCCGAGATGGCACTTATAGATACCGATGTCAGAAGAACATTTGCAACAGGTATTGCAGGATTTTCACATGTAGTAGATTCACTTTGTGCAATCAAATATGCCAAGGTAAAGACAATACGTGATGAAAACGGAATAGTGGTTGACTATGAGACAACAGGTGATTTCCCAAGATACGGAAATGATGATGACAGAGCCGATGATATTGCGGTATGGCTTTTAAAGACTTTCCTTAAAAAGATTAAGAAAAGACATACATACAGAAATTCGGAAGCAACAACATCCATACTTACAATTACTTCAAATGTAGTATACGGTAAGGCGACAGGAAGCATGCCTGACGGAAGAAAGGCGGGAGAGCCACTGGCTCCCGGAGCAAATCCAAGCTACGGTGCAGAAAAAAACGGCCTTTTAGCTTCACTTAATTCACTTACAAAGCTTCCGTATGAGTATGCACTTGACGGTATTTCAAATACTCAGACTATTAATCCGTCAGCTCTCGGACATGGTGAGGATGAACAAAAGAAAAACCTTACTCAGGTAATGGACGGATATTTTGATCAGGGAGCGCATCACCTCAATGTAAATGTTTTCGGTACTGAAAAACTTATAGATGCTATGGAACATCCTGAGAAGGAGGAGTATGCAAACTTCACAATAAGAGTTTCAGGATATGCCGTTAAGTTTATCGACCTCACAAGAGAGCAGCAGCTTGACGTTATCGCCAGAACATGCCACGATAAGCTATAATATAAACTGATTTGATATTTGGCTATGTGAAGTTTACTTTGCATAGCCTTTAGCTTTTGGAGGAAATATGGAAGTAAGAGGAAATATACACTCATTTGAGACATTCGGGCTGGTGGACGGTCCGGGGGTCAGATTTGTTGTATTTGTACAAGGCTGTCCTATGAGGTGTCAGTTCTGTCACAATCCGGACACCTGGTCTACAAAGGAAAATCAGATATTCAGTGCTCAGGAAGTGTTTGACAAGGCAATAAGATATAAGCCGTATTGGAAGGACAACGGCGGGATTACCGTAAGTGGTGGAGAACCCTTACTACAGATAGATTTTGTAATAGAGCTTTTTAAACTGTGTAAAGAAAATGGAGTAAATACCTGTCTTGATACTGCCGGAGGACCTTTCAGTAAAGATTCAAAGTTTTTTGAAAAGTTCAAGATTTTAATGCAATATACGGATCTTATTATGCTTGATATAAAGGAGATAAATAACAAAAGACATGAAATTATAACAGGTATGAAAAACGATCATATTCTTGAAATGGCAAAAACAATGGACGAAATGGGAAAAAGGATGTGGATTCGTCATGTTTTGGTACCTGAAAGAAGTGATTATGATGAGGATCTTATTAAACTTAAGGAATTTATTTCTTCTTTAAAAAATTTGGAGAAGGTGGAAGTATTGCCATACCACACATTGGGAAGACATAAATGGGATAATCTGGGAATTGAGTATAAGCTTGAAGGTATTGATCCGCCTACGAAGGAAAGGATAGAAAATGCCAACAGGATACTTGATACGAAAAAATATAACTAAATAAAAAGCGACTTTCCGCGTTATCACAGATCGTCGCTTTTTTTGCCTGTACAGACTTTTGATGTTGTTTTTCTTTCAATAAGCTTTGCATGAAGTAAAAAAGTACTGATTGGTATATTGCTTAAAAGACTTGAGAGGGCAAAGAATCCGCTTTTTCCAAGCTCTATTCTGTCCTGTTTTATTGTAGTAAGGGGCGGTGATGTGTACGCCGCTATAGGCAAATCATCAAATCCGATAATACTTATATCTTCAGGAACTTTATAGCCAAGCTGCTCGCACTGAGTTATTGATGCGGCTGCAATATTATCATGGCTGCAGATTATAGCAGTCATTCCGGCTTCCAAAAATCTTGGTAGATGCTTTTCTATACACTCAGACAGATAGTAAGAACAGCCTGTGTTTTCAGGTGTAGTTTTATAACCATGACTATGCATAGCATGTAAAAAAGCCGCATGTCTCATTTGAAGTACATAGGATCCGAGTGAACCGCTAAGATAAGCTATTTTTTTATGACCGAGATTTGTAAGATGATCAAGAATCAGCTCCATTCCTTCACTATTGTCAATGCCGACATAGGCGGTAGACGGATTACCGGTAACATAGTTGTCAAAAAGTACGGCAGGAGTATGACTGTCTTTAAAATCATTAATCCAAGGATCATGTAGTGAGAATCCCAGTACAAATGAACCTGCATAATCATGTTCAAGCATAAAGATATCATATGTCGTATTTTTTTGAAAATCGGTATCAACAGGCACTGTTTCCACCTCAAAGCCTGCAGGCTCTGCAAGCTGACGAAAACCGATGATAATATCATAAGCAAAGTGATGTGGTTCCAAATACTCTATATTTTCTCTTTCTATTAAAATACAGATTTTTTTAATCGGCTTTTTATATCGCCTCAATTTTGTATAATCCAATGCAACAGCAGTTTCAAGAACTTGTTTGCGTAAAGTTTCGCTAACATCAGGTGCATCATTTAATGCCTTTGACACAGTACTCTTGGAAATGCCTAATTTATCAGCAATATCCTGTATTGTGGTCATAATTTAATATCCTTTCATATAAAAGAAAATCATTTTTATATTATTATATAGAATAAAATGGTAAAAAGCAACAAAGAACATAATATGGCATTTTTCAAGAATTTTGGAAACAAAACGAAATTTCTTGAATACTGTATACAGCTTTATTTTCGGGCTTTAAAAACATAAAGAAAATATGAAAATTTATTGACTGGGAATTAAAAAAGATATATATTTACATTAACGAAACAATACGAAAATTCAATCAGGAGGTAGTAAGATTATGGTAGGAAGTCTTAAAAGATTTCTAACAGGAATCATGGCTTTGACTCTGGGAGTAGGGCTGACCGCATGTGCCGGCAGTAAAAGCTCAGCCGGAGTAGAGAAAGTCAGACTGATGGTATGGTCACCGTCTGAAGATCAGTCAAAAGACAGTGGTGAGTGGCTTCAGACAATGTGCAAAAAATTTGCAAGCGAACATCCGGAGTGGGATATAACATTTGTCTATGGTGTTGCGGATGAGGCCACAGCTACAGACCAGGTGTCACAGGACCCGGAAGCAAGTGCAGATGTATTTATGTATGCAAACGATCATTTGACTAATCTTATAGATGCAAAAGCTATAGTAAAGTTTGGCGGTAAGTATAAAGAAGAAATAGAGTCAACAAATTCAAAAGAGCTTTTGAATTCACTGACAGTAGATAATGAGATCTACGGTGTACCTTTTACAACAAATACATGGTATATGTTCTATGACAAATCGGTATTTTCTGATGATGATGTAAAAAATCTTGATACAATGTTAAATAAAGGAACGGTGTCTTTTCCTTTAGGAAATTCGTGGTATCTCCCTGCATTCTATCTTGGAAACGGATGTACATTGTTCGGAAATGAAAACGATGAGTCAAAGGGTGTTGACTTCGGAGGCGACAAGGCTGTAGATGTTACAAATTATGTTATAGATCTTGCAGCAAATCCTAATTTCAAAATTGATGCTGACGGTTCGGCACTTGCGGGACTACGTGACGGCAGCGTAAGTGCAATGTTTACAGGTTCATGGGATGCAAATGCCATCAAAGAAGCACTTGGAGATAAGATGGGTGTTACTTCACTTCCTACCTTCAATATAAACGGTGAACAAAAGCAGATGCTTGCATATGCAGGTTCAAAAGCAATAGGTGTAAATGCACACAGTGAACATATGGAACAGGCGGTTGCACTTGCAGTATATCTTGGAAGTGAGGAAGCGCAAAAATCTCACTATGAGCTTAGAAACGTTATCCCATGTAATACAGAACTTTTAAAAGAACCTGAGATTGCCGCAGATGCACTTGTTGAGGCACAGAATAATACTTTTAACAGTACTTCAATACTTCAGCCTTTCGTAGCGGCTATGAGCAATTGTTGGAGTCCGGTTGAGAACATGGGTAAGGGAATAAGAAATAAGAGCGTGACACATGATAATGCCAAAGAACAGACAGAAGCAATGAATGCTGCAATGAACAGTAACGGATTAAATTAAGGGGTAAATGTTATGGGTTTATTTAAAAAAAGAGTTAATGAATTTCCGACTCCATACACTTGCACCAATGCAATAAAAGAGGGCGGATTATCAACGAAGCTTTCCATGATCCTTATGGGATTCGGAAATATAGTAAACGGACAGGTTATAAAAGGACTTATATATCTTTTTATAGAGATCGCATATCTTGTCTTTATGTTTGTAAACGGAATCGGCTTTATAGCGGGTCTACGAACACTTGGAAGCGTAGAGCAGCAGGAAGTATGGGATGAGGCAAAGCAGATTTACACCTATACAAAGGGCGACCAGTCCATACTTATATTGCTGTACGGTGTGGCCGCAATTTTGATTACCGTTCTTATGGTAGTTATCTGGAGAGGTACATTAAAGAGCGCATACAAAGCTGAATGTCTTCGCAAAGAGGGTAAACATGTAAATAACTTTGCAGAGGATCTGAAAACACTTTTAAATGAAAATTTGTATCGTTTGTTTATGACTCCGCCTACAGCATTTGTATTTATATTTACAATACTTCCTTTAGTATTTATGATCTGTATGGCATTTACAAACTACAGCCGTATAGACAACCATTTAATGCTGTTTGATTGGGTTGGACTTGATAATTTCAAGACTTTGTTTGATTCAAAAAGTATTCTTGGAAGTACATTCTGGTCGGTGCTTGCATGGACAGTTATCTGGGCATTCTTTGCAACATTCAGTAACTATATTTTCGGAATGATTTTATCACTACTTATAAACAGAAAAGGAACAAGAGCAAAGGGATTTTGGAGATTTTGCTTCGTGCTTTCATGTGCGGTTCCTATGTTCGTATCACTTCTTATCATGCGTACAATGTTACAGCCTGAAGGTGCACTAAATGTACTTCTCAGAAACTTGGGACTTATAGCAAGTGATAAGAGTCTTCCTTTCTTTACTGATCCTACTTGGGCAAGAGTGACCGTTATCATCATAAATATCTGGGTAGGCGTACCGTATACCTTACTTCAGCTTACAGGTGTATTGCAAAATATCCCTGAGGATCTTTATGAGGCGGCAAGAGTTGACGGGGCAAATGCAATACAGACATTTACAAAGATTACATTACCTTACATGCTCTATGTTACAACACCTTATTTGATAGTTACATTTACAGGTAATATCAACAACTTCAATGTTATCTATCTCTTGTCGGGAGGAGATCCTGTTACAGACCTCTCTTCAACAGCAGGTAAGACAGACCTTTTGGTTACATGGCTTTATAAGTTGACAATTGACAAACAGTATTACAATATCGGTGCGGTTATCGGTATTATGACATTTGTTATTTTGGCAATCGGTGCACTGTTCACTTACAGAAACAGTAAATCATATAAGGAAGAGGGAGGATTCTAATTATGGCAAAGCAATTTCAATCTGCAAAGAAAAAGAGAATGATAAACAATACTGTTGTACATATCGTTCTTGCTATATTGGCAGTTATTTGGCTTTTCCCTATATTCTGGGTAGTTTTAACAAGCTTCAGAGCGGAAAAGGGATCATATGTATCAACCTTCTTGCCAAAGGCGTTTACACTTGACAACTATGCAAAGCTGTTTAGTGATACAACTATATTAAACTTCCCGCAGATGTTTATGAACACCTTGTTTATCGCAATATGTTCATGTATATTGTCGGCATTTTATGTACTTGCAGTTTCATACTGCCTTTCAAGAATAAAGTTTAAACTCAGAAAGCCTTATATGAACATGGCAATGGTACTAGGACTCTTCCCGGGATTCATGTCAATGATTGCTGTGTACTTTATATTAAAGGCAATGGGACTTACTGAGGGAAATCTTATTAAATTGGCACTTATTCTATGTTACTCCGGAGGTGCAGGGCTTGGATTCCAGATTGCAAAGGGATTTTTTGATACAATTCCTGCAGCGATAGATGAGGCGGCACTTTTGGACGGATGTACCAGATGGCAGATTTTTTATAAGATTACATTACCGCTTAGTAAACCTATTATTGTATATACTGTCTTAACATCATTTATGGGACCATGGCTTGACTTTATCTTTGCGAGAGTTATATGCAGAGCAAACTCCGATCAGTATACGATAGCTATAGGACTTTGGAAGATGCTTGAAAAAGAATATATCGACAGCTGGTACACAAGCTTTGCTGCCGGAGCGGTGCTTATTTCCATTCCGATTGCACTCTTATTCTTATTCATGCAGAAGTACTATGTAGACGGTATTTCAGGTGCTGTTAAGGGATAATAATGGAAAATATAATTGAACTTAAAAAATATTACTCATCAAAGGAGTTTCTTGATAACTATATTTATGAGGGAAACGACATTGGTGTGGAATGTAATGAAAACGGGACCACATTTAAACTGTGGTCACCGGGTGCAAAGAGTGTAGTACTAAATCTTTATGAAGACGGTGACGGCGGCAAGGCGTATGAGCAGATTCCTATGGAAAAAGGGGATAAGGGAGTTTGGAGCTTTCACTCACACAAAGAACTTCATAAAGTGTACTATGATTATTTGATAAAAAGAGACTCTAAAGACGTTTTAACTGCCGACCCGTATGCAAAAGCCTGCGGAGTCAATGGTATCAGAAGTATGGCGGTAAACCTAAAAAAAACCGACCCTAAAGATTGGAGAAATGATAAGGCACCGAAAAAAGATAAAGAACGAGTTGTATATGAGCTTCATGTAAAAGAGTTTTCTTATGATAAGTCGGGAGGTTTCCCTTTAGAGTACCGCGGAAAGTATAAAGCTTTTACCTGCAAGCATACAACATTAAATAATGACGGTATTCATCCTACAGGACTTGATTATCTGAAAGAACTCGGTGTGACACATATTCAAATAATGCCGATGTATGATTACGGTTCTGTGGATGAAACTAAAGATGAGGGCTTCAACTGGGGATATGACCCTGTAAATTATAATGTACCTGAGGGCTCATATTCTACAGATGCTTTTCACGGTGAGGTTCGTATCACCGAAATAAAGGAGATGATACAATCGATCCACGAAGCCGGATTTGGCGTGATTATGGATGTTGTATACAATCATACTTACTCTCTTGATTCGTGGTTTCAAAGAACTTTGCCTTGGTATTTTTACAGAGCATTCAGTGACGGTAAGGTATCTGACGGCTCTGCCTGCGGCAATGATGTGGCAAGTGAAAGAGCCATGTGTTCAAAATATATCTTGGAGTCCGTACTTTATTGGGCAAGAGAATATCATATTGACGGATTTCGCTTTGATTTGATGGGACTTCTGGATACCGATTTGATGAACAATATCAGGAAAGAACTTGATATCATATATGGTAAGGGCGAAAAGATAATCTATGGTGAGCCTTGGTCTGCAACGGACACCGCCATAGAGTACAATAAAAAGGTTGCCAACAAAGACAATATAGCTCTTTTAGATGAAAATATAGGAGCATTTTGTGACAACACAAGAGATTCTATAAAGGGCTCGGCACTCAGACCTAAGGAAGCCGGATTTGTAAATGGCGGCATGGGTAAAGAGGACGATATACTCGCAAGTGTAAGTGCATGGTGTGACCCGAAGTACAATAAAGAGTTTGAAGGTGTGAAATCACCTTCGCAGATAGTTTCATATGTTTCGGCACATGACAATCAGACACTGTGGGATAAACTGAGTGATACAGCCGGTAAAGACGAGGTGATGAGATTAAACAAGCTGGCAGCCGCAATTTATATGACTTGTCAGGGTACTTTGTTTTTCTTATCGGGCGAGGAATTCGGCAGAACAAAGGGCGGACTTGACAACACCTACAATATGCCTATTGAGATAAACAAACTTGACTGGGAACTTGCATATAAGAATAAGAACCTTGTCGACTACTATAAAGGTCTGATTGAACTCAGAAAACAAATTTCGGGGCTTTGTGATAAGTCTGAAAACAGCTACAAGCACATTACCGATATGTGGAAGCAAAAGCAGGTTGTAGGATTTAGTGTAAACAATGATAAGGATTCTTTGTGGAGTCAGGTCAAAGTAATTTATAATGCTTCAAATAAGGACTTTGAAGTTGAGTCTTTGGATAAAGGCTTTGAAGTACTTTGTGACGGCAATGACAGTATGCTTTGGAAAAAGAATATAAATGTAAAGGCTCCTATAAAAGTAGGAAAACAAAGTGTATTGATACTTGGTAAGAAAAACATAAAGGAGATATAATGGAATTTACCGGTGTATACCATAGAACATCAGAACAGATGAGTTATCCTCTTGATAAGGACAGACTCATTATAAATTTAAAAACAGGATATGATGTTAAGCAGGTCTTTATCCACTATGGTGATCCGTTTGAAGCCGGAATACTTGGCGGAAACGAGAAGTGGACCGGAAAAAGAGAAGAGATAGTCTATAAAAAGCGATTGTCAAATCATTTGTGGTGGACTACAACTCTTACTCCGATATACAAAAGATGTAAGTATTTTTTTGAACTGCATACAAATGACAGTGTCTGGTATTATTTTGAAGACGGATTTTTAACTAAGGAACAGTTCCATATGGACGGAAGAATGCTGCAATGCTTCATTATGCCGTGGATGAATCCGTCGGATATAAATGTTACACCTGCATGGGTAAATGACACTATTTGGTATCAGATATTCCCTGACAGATTTTGTAACGGTACTCCTGAGAAAAATACAGAAGATATTCTGCCTTGGAGAGATCATGGAAGTGTTACCAATTATGAGAAATTCGGTGGAAATTTGGAAGGAATCAGGAGTAAACTTGATTACCTGCAAAACCTTGGAATAACAGGTATTTATCTGAATCCTATAATGGAAGCCGAATCTAATCATAAGTACGATACAACAGATTATACAAAGATAGATCCTTCTTTTGGAGATATTGATACCATGAAAGCACTTTGCAAAGAGGCTCATAATAAGGGTATTCGTATTATGGTGGATGCGGTATTTAATCACTCCGGAAGAAAATTTAAGCCATGGATTGATGTGCTTGAAAACGGGAAATCTTCAAAGTATGCAGACTGGTTCATGGTGGAAAACTGGGCAGACATTGCAAAAAGAGGAGATACAAGGGATAAAAGGTATTACACTTTTGCTTTTACGGACGGTATGCCGAAACTTAACACCAACAATGATGAGGTTATAAACTATTTTTGTAAAATCTGTGAAGATTGGATAAGAGAGTTTGATATAGACGGTATTCGTTTTGATGTTGGTAATGAGGTATCACACAGGTTTTTGAAAAAAATCAGAGAGCATCTAAAGGCTATAAAGCCTGGTATTTACCTGCTTGGAGAAATCTGGCATGATGCAATACAGTGGCTTCAGGGAGATGAATACGACTCTGTGATGAATTATCCTCTGCTTAGCGGAATTCATGATTTTTTCCTTGATAAGACAATGAAAAAGCATGAGTTTGAGTATATGGTCAACCGCTGTTATACAATGTATATGCAGCAGAGTAATAATGTATTATTCAATCTGCTTGATTCGCATGACACGGAAAGACTTATAAACAGATTCCATGATTTGGATAAGTTTTATCAGCAGCTTGCAATTCTTTTCACACTTCCGGGAAGTCCTTGTATCTACTACGGTACGGAGATAGCCATGGAAGGTGCACATGATCCGGATTGCAGGAGATGTATGCCGTGGAGTGAGATTGACAGCATTGAAAATGTAGAAAAAATTGCTACAATGAGAAGTCTTATAATGTTAAGGCGTAATGAGAAAATGTGTAGGATTCCACATTTCCACTTTCCACATAACTATGATAATGACAGATGTGTGGAATATATCAAGATTGATGAAGACGGAAACAGTATGGAAGTCTTAATAAATGCTTCGGAAAGTCCGATCAAAATAGATATGGGGAAAGAGATTTTATTTTCACGAAAGTTTGACGGAGAAGTACTTGAAGCAAACGGAACTTTAATCCGTAGGATTTGAAAAAAGGAGAAAAAGGTATGTCATTAGAAGAAATTTTAAAGAACAAACTTGGTAAGGAAATTTCAGCAGCTTCAGATGCGGAAATTTACACAGCACTCTTGAACATTACAAAAGAGAAGATGGAAGGCATGGAGCATAATACAGGAAACAGAAAGCTATATTACATCTCAGCAGAGTTCCTTATCGGAAAGCTTCTGTCAAACAATCTTATAAACCTTGGAATGTTTGACGAGGTAAGAGAAATACTTTCAAAGAACGGCCACGATATAACAGCGGTTGAAGAGGTGGAGCCTGAGCCTTCACTTGGAAACGGTGGTCTTGGACGTTTGGCTGCATGCTTCCTTGATTCTATCGCAACACTCGGATTAAACGGTGACGGTGTAGGATTAAACTATCATGACGGACTTTTCTTACAAAAGTTTGTAGACAATAAGCAGTATGAAGAGAAGAATCCATGGATTACAGACAACAGTTGGCTTACAAGAACTGATGTGAGTTTTGAAGTTCCTTTCAAAGATTTTACATTAAAGTCCACAATGTATGATATTGATGTTCCGGGATATCATCAGAGCAAATGTAATAAATTACATCTTTTTGATATTGACAGTGTGGATGAGTCTATTATAGGAGACGGCATAAATTTTGATAAACATGACATAGGAAAGAACCTTACATTGTTCTTATATCCTGATGACAGTGATGAGGCAGGACATCTACTTAGAATTTATCAGCAGTACTTTATGGTAAGCAATGCTGCACAACTGATTATAAGAGAAGCGCAGGAAAGAGGTGTAGATCTTTACAGACTTCATGAGCATGTATGTGTTCAGATTAATGATACTCATCCAACTATGGTTATCCCTGAGCTTATCCGTATCCTGACCCAGCAAAAGGGCTTCAACATGGATACAGCTATTGATGTTGTAAGAAAGACATGTGCTTATACAAATCATACAATACTTGCCGAGGCACTTGAGAAGTGGCCGATCAGCTACTTGGAGAAGGTAGTTCCACAGTTATTGCCTATTATCTATGAGCTTGATGCAAGAGTAAGAAGAGAGTTCAGTGATGAGAGAGTATATATCATAGACAATCAGAACCGTGTACATATGGCACATATTGATATTCACTTCGGATATGCAGTAAACGGAGTTGCGGCTCTTCATACAGAGATTTTGAAAAACTCCGAGCTTAAGCATTTTTATGATATCTACCCTGAGAAGTTTAATAACAAGACAAACGGTATTACATTCCGTAGATGGCTTGTTCACTGCAATCATGAGCTTTCAGAGTATCTAAACGAGCTTATAGGACCTGAGTATATGGATAATGCCGAAAATCTTGAAAAGCTTTTAGCTTATAAAGATGATGAGAAGGTGTTAAAGAAGCTTAGAGAAATCAAAAAGGATGCCAAATTAGAGCTTAAGAAGTATTTAAAGCAGACTCAGAATATTGATATTGACGAGAACTCCGTATTTGATATTCAGATAAAGCGTTTGCATGAGTATAAGAGACAGCAGATGAATGCACTCTATGCTATTTACAAATATAAAGAGATCAAGAAGGGACATCTACCGAAGCGTCCGATTACTATGATCTTCGGAGCAAAAGCGGCACCTGCTTACACTATTGCAAAGGATATAATTCATTTGATTCTTTGCCTGCAGCAGTTGGTGGAGAATGATCCGGCTGTAAGTCCATATCTTAAGATAGTTATGGTGGAAAACTACAATGTTACAAAGGCTGAAAAGCTTATCCCTGCTTGTGATATTTCAGAGCAGATCTCACTTGCATCAAAGGAAGCTTCAGGAACAGGAAATATGAAGTTCATGTTAAACGGTGCTGTAACACTCGGTACGGAAGACGGTGCCAATGTAGAGATTCATGAGCTTGTAGGTGATGAAAATATCTATATCTTCGGTAAGAAGTCTGAAGATGTAATAAAGCTTTATGAAACAGCTTCATATCGTTCTGCCGATATCTATGACAACGACCCTGAGGTGGAGGAGTTGGTAGACTTCATTATCAGCAAAGAACTTATCCGTATCGGAGATCCGATGAATCTGTGCAGACTTTATAAGGAAATTGTAGGTAAAGACTGGTTTATGGCACTCCTTGATGTAAAGGATTATATAAAGACAAAAGAGCAGATGTTAAATGACTATGAGGACGAGATGTCTTGGTCAAAGAAGGCACTTGTAAATATAGCAAAGGCCGGATTCTTCTCATCAGACAGAACCATTGCGGAGTATAACAAGGATATCTGGCATTTATAAGGAGATATTTCAATGAAGAAAACAGGAATTTTAATGCCGGTTTCAGCTCTCCCTTCTACTACAGGCGTTGGGGAGCTTGGATGGGCTTCCTATCAGTGGATTGATATAATGAAGGAGAATGGAATAAAGATCTGGCAGATTTTACCTCTAAATCCTGTAGGATACGGAAACTCTCCTTATCAACCATACTCTTCATGTGCAGGTGATGAGCTTTATATCAGCCTTGACTTGCTTTTTGAAGCAGGGTTACTTGATAAGAAACCTGATAAATTTAGAGAAAATGCCAAAAGAGTTGATTATACAGCTGTAAGAGCTTTTAAAGAGAGTTACCTAAGAGAAGCTTTTGAAAAGTTTGTAGCCGGAGACGGACAAAAAGATCCTGCATATGTAGACTTTATGTCACAGGATTGGGTATATACCTATGCTGTATTTCGTGCCCTAAAGCTTGACAACAACGGTGATTGCTGGAATGATTGGAAGGCTGATTACAAGAATTGGTCTGGAGATAAGAGTGCACTTTCTGAAAATGTACAAAAAGAAGCCGAATATCAATGCTTTATTCAATATATTTTCTACACACAGTGGATGGATGTAAAAAGATATGCCAATGAAGCAGGCATCGAAGTTATGGGCGATGTGCCTTTCTATGTCGGACTTGACTCTGTAGATGTTTGGTCTGGTAAAGACAATTTCTTACTTGATACCGACGGAAGACCGCTGTTTATTGCAGGAGTTCCTCCTGATTATTTCAGTGCTACAGGGCAGAGATGGGGAAATCCTATCTATGACTGGGACTATTTAAAGAAAAACAAATATAAGTTCTGGGTGGACAGAATAGGATATAGCAATAAATTGTTTGATATTATCCGTATCGACCACTTCCGTGCATTTGATACCTTCTGGAAGATACCTGCATCATGTCCTACAGCTATTGACGGAGAGTGGATTGAGGCTCCGGGATATGAAGTAATAGATACCTTAAATAAGGAGTTGCCCGGTGTAAATCTTGTGGCTGAGGATTTGGGAGAATTGCGTCCTGAGGTATTGGAGCTTAAGGATCACTATCACTTAAAGGGAATGAGAATACTTCTATTCTCCATTGATACAAAAGGAAAGTATGCAAAAGATATATCAAATGATATAGAGAATGTCATTTTCTATACAGGAACTCATGACAATGATACTCTAATGCAGTGGTATGACGGTTTGACTGTGGCTTCAAAGAGAAAGGTCAGAGAGTTTTTAAAGAAGCAGGATATAAAGTCAGGAAGTATAAAGGACAGACTTTTGACCTATGTGCTAAAGAGTAAGGCAGAGTATGCCATTATACCTTTAGCGGATATAATAGGACTTGGTAAAGAAGGTCATATCAATACACCGGGAACAGTCGGCAGCCCGAACTGGGAATGGCATATGGTAGACTTCGCTAATGCAAAAGTAGAACTGGCAAGATATAAAAATTTGATAATGAACAGATAATAGAAAGTGTCAAGGCTCTTTAATGTAAAAGGGTTTTGACACTTTTTTATATAAGTATAAAATGGTTATAGGAGGTATGATATGAATATAAGATGTTTTCATAATCCTGACGAGGAAAATGGATATTTAAGTAACTGGTATCTTTCAGACTTTGAAATAGATTCGATAAAGTTCTCTTCAATGGAACAGTATATGATGTATAAAAAGGCAATTGTTTTTGATGATACTGAAATTGCAAAGGAAATTTTAGAAACTACAGATGTTTCAAGAATAAAAGCTCTTGGAAGACAGGTTTCAAAATATAATGATACACATTGGAACGGAGTAAGGCAGATTATTATATACAAAGGCTTGCTTGAGAAGTTTTCTCAGAATGAAGATTTAAAGAAAAGACTTCTGAATACAGGTAATGACATACTTGCAGAATGTGCCGTACAGGATAAAATCTGGGGAATAGGTCTTTCCATGAAAGATGTAAACAGATGGGACATGGAAAAGTGGAGAGGTGAAAATCTTTTGGGATTTGCATTGATGATGGTGAGAGAAGAACTACAGATTTGAAAATAAAAATCGAAGAGAGGTGAAATATGTATATTACAAAATATTGGGGAGACTTTATCGGTGGTTCTGATGACAGCTTGAGTCTCATAGAGTTTTTAGAAGGCCTGAATAAAGAAGAAATTACTCTTAAAGAAATATTTACAGGTATAGGACTTGATAGGCAGAATATGGATTTTAGGCAAACAGTCGATAATCTCAAGTTTACCAATTCGATTAGACTGGAAATATACTTTAATTATGCGATAGATATTGTTACAGACCTTGCTGCCATTTTGTTGGAATGTAAAAATAACGGACACGTAAACATTGGAGAATTATATGGCAATGAAGATGAACAAAATCGATTCATACGAGTTGTTGCAACAGAGGAAGAATATACAGCTATAAAAGTTGCGTTGGAAGACTTTGTAAAAGATCCGAAGTCATATGATTTATATGAAATGATAGGTGATGATATCATAGAGATGGCGGAAATTGTAAAAGAGCTGTGGAAAGAACTGCTGCAATATGAGTTATAATATGTTTTGGAGATTGCTATGAGCATTGGATTTGTAAAAGGTATCGATAAAGATAATATTTTACTTTTATGCAAGTGGTCAAATGAAAGAGGAGCGATGTTTCAAGAGCAATGGATGGGAACGGAAGTTTCTTTTCCTCTAACTAATGAAAAAATAGAAAATCTGGAAAACAAATTTTCTATTTTTAATGGTGAAGAGTTTATCGGAATGATACAAGAAGTGCGAATACAAGAAGATAATATTCATATAGGAAGATTTGTATTAAATCCTACAAAAACAGGAGCCGGTCTTGGAACAAAGGCTTTGAAAGAATTTATAGATTTTATCTTTAAAGATGAGAATATTCAAAGTATCTCTTTGACTGTATTTGACTTTAATAAAAGTGCAAAGAGAGTTTATTATAAGCTTGGCTTTGAGATTTATGAAGTGATTGAAACTCCAAAGTTAAAGTATATTATGAAAAAGTTCAGGTAATATAAGGAACTTATCAAAGATAAGATAGTGGCATTAACTCAAGTATTTTAAGAACACTTAGAATACGGTATGAAAATAAAGAATTTACGGAGATAAAATTGAAAGGTATAGATGTTATATACAAGAAACAGATTTTAACACTCACAAGATTTTGGGGTGATAACAGATTATGTTTATTCGCGAAAAACCCAAGCCAAATTCATATTCCCAAAATGGAATTTGTCGGTGGATATCCTAATGAATGGTGTATTTTTATTGATAGCCTTACTGATGATGAAAAGGCTGAGATTACAGATTTAAATGGAAGACATATCAGCTTACAGGGAATAGGCATATAAATCCTGAGTTTATAAATATTATAAAACTACATACCGAAAAGGTCGGAATGAGTACCGGTTTCAGTCGCAATGATAATAAGTCTATCATCTTCAATACGATATACCAGTAGCCAATCCGGTTCTATGTGACATTCTCTAAAGTCTGACATATTACCGGAAAGTTGATGGTCTCTATATTTAGATTCAAGTGGTTATATCCGAAACAGCTTCCTTAGCAGATTTATATGGCCCATTTAAGTTTCTATTTAATCTTGCATCTTGAATTGTTGTAAAACTTTCATTATATTGCTTATTATGTGCGACCGGAAACGGTAATCCATTGTGCTCAAGTGAAGCATTTAAGAAAATTCTTATTGCTGTAGATGTATCCAAACCCAGACTTGAAAATAGTGAGTCGGCGTCTTTCTTTAGTTGATCGTCTATACGAATTTGTAGTGTTGACATATTACACCTCCAATAATCATGTAATTAGCTGTATTGCAATTATAGTATAAATACAGAATATATGCAATGTTGATAAATATAAATTATTGTTATGTATTTATTCCCGTCTTCCGTCGAAGTACTATGAAAGTTCCGACGCTTTAAATTTCTAATAGCCTATTTAATTTTACACAATTCTTTTAAACCCTTTATTTTAAAGGCTTTTCTTGCACAAAAAATATTTTAAAAAATTTGATTAAATTTTTAAAGTATGTTATAATCATAGTACTTCATAGTACTTTTGTTTTGGAGGTGATTATGGCTTATTTTTTGAGAAAAGAAAAGAAGAAAAAAGGGACTTATCTTCAGATGTATGAATCATTTTGGGATAAGGATAAAAAGCAACCAAGAACAAGAAATGTAAAATCTTTTGGTTATGTTGAAGATTTGATTTCAGATGAGATTCCGGATCCTATTAAATTTTACAGCAACTACATAAAAGAGCAAAATGAGAATAGAACAAAAGCTCTTTCTGAAGAGTCACGTCCTCGTGCATTTTCCTCCCCTGTCGAACTTAATATAGGACACTTTTTGCTATCCTCTATAATTGATGAGCTTGATGTTAAGGATACTATTGATATACTTGCTTCTCAAATGCGTTTTCAGTTTTCTGTATTTGATTTAATTACACAACTTATTTATGCAAGGGTTATATCACCATGCTCTAAGTCAAAGACAGCCTCTCATGTATTTCCATACCTTTATGGCAGTTCAACCATCTCTGAAGACCAAGTATATGACGGATGTTCTTTCATAGGAGAGTCTTATAAGAAGTACATTGATTTGTTTAATCACTCTTATGAAAGGTATTATAAAAGAGACTTAAGCAATGTATTTTTCGATTGCACTAATTATTACTTTGAAATTGATCTTCCTAGCGATGACAAGCAAAAGGGACCTTCTAAAGAGAATAGGCACTCTCCGATAATAGGGCAAGCTTTACTTTTAGACGCCGACCTTGTACCTGTCTCCATGCAAATGTATCCCGGAAATGAATCGGAAAAACCATATATCAGAAAAGTTATTGAAGAAATGAAGCAACGACATAATGTATCAGGTAAAACTATTCAGGTGGCTGATAAAGGCCTTAATTGTGCAAGAAATATTTATTCTGCCGTTAAAGAAGCTAATGACGGATATATATTTTCAAAGTCAATACATGGTAAGAATCTAAGTGAAAAGGAAAAGAAATGGGTTCTACTTGAGAATGATACAAATGTCTTTTCTAATTATACTGATGAAAGAGGTAATATATCTTTTCGTCTTAAATCATGTATTGACAGTTTTGATTATAGTTTTAAAGAGATTGATCCGGAAACAGGAAAAGAGAGTGTTACAAGGTTCTCTGTAAAAGAAAAGCGTATCGTCTCTTATAATCCTAATCTTGCAAAAAAACAAAGGCTTGAAATAATGAAGATGGTTGATAAAGCTTCAAAGTTTTCAACGTACAAAAATATCGCTAAAGATGAACTTGGAGATTGCGCTAAATATATAGACATCATAACAAAAGATAGTGCAGGCAATACTATAAAGCCTATAATAGATTTAAATAAATCTAAGATTGATGAAGACCTTAAATATGCAGGATATAATCTTTTAGTTACATCTGAGATAGATATGGAGCCTGTACAGGTATATAAGACATACCATAGCCTATGGAAGATCGAGGAATCTTTTAGACTTACAAAATCATACCTGGATGCAAGACCTGTTTATTTACAGAAAAAAGAAACAATCTATGGGCATTTTTTGATATGCTACCTTAGCTTGTTTCTTTTAAGAGTATTAGAAATCAAGTGTTTCAAGAATAAAATAAACTCTTATGACTTGATCAACTTTATGCGTGATTTTAGGGTGGTAAATAAAGGTGATAATACATATATCAATATATCAAGAGATCAGGCCATTAACGAAAGGGTTAAAAAACTGGTTGGTTTTAGTAACCTTGATGCCTTCTATTTAACCAAAGCTGAAGTCGACAATTTCTTTCAAAACTGCATGCTCTTGGACACCTAGAGTACTAGGTTTTGAGAGAAACGACGGAAGTCAGATATTACAATTATAGTATAAATACAGAATATATGCAATGTTGATAAATATAAATTATTGTTATGTATTTATTTTAATGCTTACATAATCTCGGCTATTTTGTCTGAAAAATCAAAAGCATATTTTATATTCATTGCAGCTTTTTCTATACTCCATGAGCGAAGGCTATCTTTGTTTCTTGGTGATGCAAAAAGACGTTTATTATTATAAGCTGCAATATAAATGCGAGATTCGGTGCTGTATAGAGAAAGTACGCAGTCCGAAATACTGTTGTTAAACAGGTCAATAACAGCAGGAGTTAATAACATCCTTGCTGATTGTTCGTCAGTACAGTAGGTGTTGTAGTGCTCGCCTTGCCATAAATCATCTACATTAATCTTCTTTCCGCCTGACATATTACCAAGATATCCCCCTTGAGTCTTGAGATTAAGGAAATGCTTTGTCGGAATAATTCGCAAATTTCCTTTTAAAGAGTGTGTATTTTTAATAGAGTAAACTTGTCCGATAAAGCCCGTAATCTCACGAAGGTTCTTTATCTCATCCTTTCCTGTTGCCAATCCTTTTGTGACAGTATATGCATATAAATCCACTATTTCAATATCTTTTTCATTGTTTAGCTTAAATATCCCTGATTGGATATAGTATTTTGCAGCAGGGACTACCTCTTCTACATTACTTGGTGAAATATCATGTTCAGTATCAATTTTGGCCAAAGGATAAAGTGCTTGCAGTATCGGTTCAAGAATTTCACTTTCGTAAACTACGCGCAGTTTGCTTCTTTGCTTTTCTTCAAAGCCCGGACCCAATAGGCTATAAACCAGAACACTTATAATTTGTAGTGCTATAAGAAATAGAATCAGTCTTGCGATAAACTTCATAAGTTTATCTATCAAAACACTGTCCGGAAGAATGCCTTGTTCTTCCAAAAAGAAAAAGCCTCTACCGACAATAATGCTTATAAATATCAGAATAATATTTCGAACAAAATAATTCGTAACACTATCTTTACAATTTACTATATTTTGTACGGCTCTCCAACTACGCTGAAATCGTGAGGTTTTCCATAGATTATTTATTTTATTTTTTTCCTCAGGACTTAAATCTATTTCCGTTATTCTCTCCCTATTTTATAAACTATTTTCAAGTAATCCGTTCGTTCCCCTTATACAGTAATATCTTCCAATTAGTACAAGTTTTATAGGGTATTGAAATTCAGTTTTTCAATACTTTGAACATAGAAGAAAACAGATTTTTTAACTTTTTAAGTATACCATAAGTAAGTTATAAAGTGTAAAGTACATAAAAAAATATATAACTCGAAATAAAACAGTGGAAATCCAATTAAATTATTCTCGGGAGGTAGTAATATGATAATTAAACAAGATTATTATCTAAAGAAAACCAAATTATATAAATTCAAGTATACCACATTATAATTAATGAAATTCAATTATCTGTTGCTGTAAGCATATTGAAAGAAAGAAGACATACTTTAAGCATAGACAATATAAAGTAAATATAATATAATTATTTTATAAAAAAGGGAGTAAAGTAATGTATTCATTTGAATGGGATGATAATAAAAATACTATAAATAAAGCAAAACATGGTATCAGTTTTGAAGAGGTGAAAACAGTATTTTATGACGAAGAGGCACTTGTAGAATATGATGATCTACATTCAGATGTGGAAGAAAGATTTCGTATCCTAGGATGTAGTAATATAGGAAATATTTTAGTTGTTGTTCATTGTATTCGGAAAGAGTCGGTTATAATAATAATATCTTCAAGAAAAGCGACTTCATACGAAAGAAAAAATTATGAGAGGAGTATTTTATCATGAGTGAATCTATGAGAGATGAATTTCTTGAAAAGGAATTTGATTTTAGTAAAGCTATAAAAAATCCATACATTAAAGAGCTTAAGAAGCAGGTAACTATTAAGATATCGCCAACAGTTATAGATTATTTTAAAGAAGAAGCTGTAGAAACAGGTATTCCGTATCAAACATTGATTAACTTATATTTGACAGAGTGTGTAAAAGAGAAGAAGAAACTTGATATCAGTTGGAAATAGTTGTTTGATTTTATATCATTATAAAAATCTAAAATTTTGACAACTGAGCAGCTATATTAGAATCCCTTTTAAACGGTCAAAATATTATTAGCATAATTCTGCTGCTATAGATTTATTCAGGAGTAAATCATGGACAAAAATATAAATAAATTTATATATGACAGGCACAGCAATATCATTTGCAGCCTTAACGGCAGCAGAGTAAAGGAACTTAAATTCCATAATAAAATGCTTACTCTAAAGGTTGATTCATTATTTCAATATGTAAATAATGAAGAAGTAGAACACGAGGGTGAAGTCTGTTTTAAAGATTGCGATTTAAGACTTTGTAGTATGTTGATTTTTAATAAAATCTTAGGTAAAGGTCATTTTATCGGAGATGCTATTTCTTTAGAGGAATTTATGGATGTTCATAAAAATTGTGGGTTTGAGATTATTACAGAAGGCTACTTTGGAAATTCAACTACTTACTCAGGATGGCTTTGGGAAGAAGGGAAAAATCCTGTATCAGCCATTATGTTTATTTGGAACAGTGGGGATATGGAGTATTGTGTTTATGAAGAATTTTAATTATTTAATTTTAAGTATTTCAATTGTATAAAATCAGGTGTATAATAATATAAAATCAATTTGAAAGGAAGTAAAGCTTATGAAAGCTAATTATGATATAGTTGTTATCGGTTTCGGTAAAGCAGGAAAGACACTTGCTGCGAAGTTTAGTAAATCCGGTAAAAGTGTTGCTTTAATTGAGAAAGATAAAAATATGTATGGAGGTACCTGCATTAATGTAGGTTGTATTCCTTCAAAAAGGCTTATAACTGATGCGTTAAGAACTCCAAAAGGAGGGTTTGAGGAAAAAGCACAGCATTATAAGGAGACGGTTGCTGAAAAGAAGAAACTTACAGCAGCTCTAAATAAGGCAAATTACGATAAGATAGCAAGCGCGGGTGTGGAGATAATTGACGGAACAGCATCATTTAAGGATAATCATCATATTATTGTTTCAACTAAAGACGGAAATGTGGAAATTGAGGCTGAGAAGTTTATTATCAATACAGGTTCTGTTACTGTAATACCGAAGATTGAAGGAGTCGACAGTAAAGGCGTATATACATCAGAGTCTATTATGAATCTTGAGGAGTTACCGAAAAGACTTACTATAGTAGGTGGTGGTTATATAGGGCTTGAGTTTGCATCTATGTATGCAGATTTCGGAAGCAAGGTAACTGTAGTTCAAGACGGTGATGTATTCTTACCTAGAGAAGACGAGGATATTGCTAAGGCAATCCGTGAAGTATTGGAGGCGAAGTCTGTAGAGATAGTTACGGGCGCAAAGGTGACCAAATCCGAAGAAGGAAAATTATATTATGAGGTTGTAGGAGAGGTAAAGACTTTGGAATCTGATGCAATTTTACTTGCTGTAGGTCGTAGACCGAATACAGACGGCCTTGGATGCGAAAATGCCGGAGTTAAGCTTACTGACAGAGGTGGCGTAGTTACAGATGAGCATTTAAAAACAAGTGCGGATAATATCTGGGCGGCAGGAGATGTCTGCGGTAAGCTTCAGTTTACATATATTTCACTTGATGACAGCAGAATCATATGGGATGAAATAATGGGAGAGGATAAGAGAACTACTGAGAACAGAGGAGCATTCTCTTATTCTGTATTTATAAATCCTCCGTTCTCAAGAGTGGGAATGAGTGAAAGAGATGCAAAGGCTGCCGGAATTGAATACAAAGTTTTAAGCCTCAGTGCCAATGCAATTCCTAAGGCTAAGGTTTTAAGAAAGACCGACGGACTGTTAAAAGCTTTAGTTACTGCTGACGGCACAATTTTGGGTGCTGAGCTTTTCTGTGAAGAGTCTTATGAGATGATTAACTTTATAAAACTGGCAATGGATCATGGTATCAAAGCAAAGGACATTGCAAACTTTATATTTACACATCCTACAATGTCAGAGAGTCTAAACGACTTATTTGCAATGTAAAATAATAAAACGGTATCAAGTTGACACTTTTTTTACTTGCTGCCGTTTTTTTATTTAAAAATCTTGATTTTAATAAAATCTTATGATACCTGACTTCCGTCGTTTCTCTCAAAACCTAGTACTCTAGGCATCCAAGAGCATGCAGTTTTGAAAGAAATTGTCGACTTCAGCTTTGGTTAAATAGAGGGCATCAAGGTTACTAAAACCAACCAGTTTTTTAACCTTTTCGTTAACGGACTGGTATCTTGATATATTGATATATGTATTATCACCTTTATTTACCACTCTAAAATCACGCATAAAGTTAATCAAGTCATAAGAGTTTATTTTATTCTTGAAGCACTTGATTTCTAATACTCTTAAAAGAAACAAACTAAGGTAGCATATCAAAAAATGCCCGTAGATTGTTTCTTTTTTCTGTAAATAAACAGGCCTGGCATCCAGGTATGATTTTGTAAGTCTAAAAGATTCCTCGATTTTCCATAGGCTATGGTATGTCTTATATACCTGTAATGGCTCCATGTCTATCTCAGATGTCACTAAAAGGTTATATCCTGCATATTTAAGATCTTCATCAATCTTAGATTTATTTAAATCTATTATAGGCTTTATTGTCTTGCCTGTACTATCTTTAGTTATGATGTCTAAATATTTAGCGCAATCTCCAAGTTCATCTTTAGCGATATTTTTGTATGTAGAAAACTTTGAAGCTTTATCGACCATTTTCATTATTTCAAGTCTTTGTTTCTTTGCAAGGTTAGGATTATAAGAGACGATACGCTTTTCTTTTACAGAGAACTTTGTAACACTCTCTTTTCCTGTTTCCGGATCGATCTCTTTAAAGCTGTAGTCAAAGCTGTCAATACAGGATTTAAGACGAAAAGATATATTACCTCTTTCATCAGTGTAATTAGAAAAGACATTTGTATCATTCTCAAGTAGAACCCATTTCTTTTCCTTTTCACTTAGATTCTTACCATGTATTGATTTTGAGAATATATAGCCGTCATTATCTTCTTTAACGGCAGCATAAATATTTCTTGCACAATTAAGTCCTTTATCAGCCACCTGAATTGTCTTACCTGATACGCTGTGTCGTTGCTTCATTTCTTCAATAACTTTTCTAATATACGGCTTTTCCGATTCATTTCCGGGATACATTTGCATGGAGACAGGTACGAGATCAGCATCTAAAAGTAAAGCTTGCCCTATTATCGGGGAGTGCCTATTCTCTTTTGAAGGTCCCTTTTGCTTATCATCACTAGGGATATCAATTTCAAAGTAATAATTAGTGCAATCAAAAAATACATTGCTTAGATCCCTTTTATAATACCTTTCATAAGAGTGATTAAATAAATCAATATACTTTTTATAAGACTCTCCTATGAAAGAACACCCGTCATATACTTGGTCTTCAGAGATTGTAGAGCTGCCATAAAGGTATGGAAATATATGAGAGGCTGTCTTTGACTTAGAGCATGGAGATATAACTCTTGCATAAATAAGTTGTGTAATTAAGTCAAATACAGAGAACTGAAAACGCATTTGAGAAGCAAGTATATCAATAGTTTCTTTAACATCAAGCTCATCAATTAATGAGTAGAGTAAGAAGTGCCCTATATTAAGTTCAACAGGGGAGGAAAATGCACGAGGACGTGACTCTTCAGAAAGAGCTTTTGTTCTATTCTCATTTTGCTCTTTTACATAGTCACTGTAAAATTTAACAGGATCAGGAATCTCACCTGAAATCAAATCCTCAACATAACCAAAAGATTTTACATTTTTTGTTCTTGGTTGCTTTTTATCCTTATCCCAAAATGATTCATACATCTGAAGATAAGTACCTTTTTTCTTCTTTTCTTTTCTCAAAAAATAAGCCATAAACACCTCTAAAAGTAAAGTACTATGAAGTACTATGATTATAACATACTCAAAAAAAATTTTCAACTTTTTTTAAATATTTTTTATGGCAGAAAAGCCTTTAAAATAAGGGGTCTAAAAGAATTGCGTAAAATCAAATAGCTTATTAGAAATTTAAAACGTCGGAACTTTCATAGTACTTCGACGGAAGACGGGTATTGTGTTTATGAAGAATTTTAATTATTTAATTTTAAGTATTTCAATTGTATAAAATCAGGTGTATAATAATATAAAATCAATTTGAAAGGAAGTAAAGCTTATGAAAGCTAATTATGATATAGTTGTTATCGGTTTCGGTAAAGCAGGAAAGACACTTGCTGCGAAGTTTAGTAAATCCGGTAAAAGTGTTGCTTTAATTGAGAAAGATAAAAATATGTATGGAGGTACCTGCATTAATGTAGGTTGTATTCCTTCAAAAAGGCTTATAACTGATGCGTTAAGAACTCCAAAAGGAGGGTTTGAGGAAAAAGCACAGCATTATAAGGAGACGGTTGCTGAAAAGAAGAAACTTACAGCAGCTCTAAATAAGGCAAATTACGATAAGATAGCAAGCGCGGGTGTGGAGATAATTGACGGAACAGCATCATTTAAGGATAATCATCATATTATTGTTTCAACTAAAGACGGAAATGTGGAAATTGAGGCTGAGAAGTTTATTATCAATACAGGTTCTGTTACTGTAATACCGAAGATTGAAGGAGTCGACAGTAAAGGCGTATATACATCAGAGTCTATTATGAATCTTGAGGAGTTACCGAAAAGACTTACTATAGTAGGTGGTGGTTATATAGGGCTTGAGTTTGCATCTATGTATGCAGATTTCGGAAGCAAGGTAACTGTAGTTCAAGACGGTGATGTATTCTTACCTAGAGAAGACGAGGATATTGCTAAGGCAATCCGTGAAGTATTGGAGGCGAAGTCTGTAGAGATAGTTACGGGCGCAAAGGTGACCAAATCCGAAGAAGGAAAATTATATTATGAGGTTGTAGGAGAGGTAAAGACTTTGGAATCTGATGCAATTTTACTTGCTGTAGGTCGTAGACCGAATACAGACGGCCTTGGATGCGAAAATGCCGGAGTTAAGCTTACTGACAGAGGTGGCGTAGTTACAGATGAGCATTTAAAAACAAGTGCGGATAATATCTGGGCGGCAGGAGATGTCTGCGGTAAGCTTCAGTTTACATATATTTCACTTGATGACAGCAGAATCATATGGGATGAAATAATGGGAGAGGATAAGAGAACTACTGAGAACAGAGGAGCATTCTCTTATTCTGTATTTATAAATCCTCCGTTCTCAAGAGTGGGAATGAGTGAAAGAGATGCAAAGGCTGCCGGAATTGAATACAAAGTTTTAAGCCTCAGTGCCAATGCAATTCCTAAGGCTAAGGTTTTAAGAAAGACCGACGGACTGTTAAAAGCTTTAGTTACTGCTGACGGCACAATTTTGGGTGCTGAGCTTTTCTGTGAAGAGTCTTATGAGATGATTAACTTTATAAAACTGGCAATGGATCATGGTATCAAAGCAAAGGACATTGCAAACTTTATATTTACACATCCTACAATGTCAGAGAGTCTAAACGACTTATTTGCAATGTAAAATAATAAAACGGTATCAAGTTGACACTTTTTTTACTTGCTGCCGTTTTTTTATTTAAAAATCTTGATTTTAATAAAATCTTATGATACCTGACTTCCGTCGTTTCTCTCAAAACCTAGTACTCTAGGCATCCAAGAGCATGCAGTTTTGAAAGAAATTGTCGACTTCAGCTTTGGTTAAATAGAGGGCATCAAGGTTACTAAAACCAACCAGTTTTTTAACCTTTTCGTTAACGGACTGGTATCTTGATATATTGATATATGTATTATCACCTTTATTTACCACTCTAAAATCACGCATAAAGTTAATCAAGTCATAAGAGTTTATTTTATTCTTGAAGCACTTGATTTCTAATACTCTTAAAAGAAACAAACTAAGGTAGCATATCAAAAAATGCCCGTAGATTGTTTCTTTTTTCTGTAAATAAACAGGCCTGGCATCCAGGTATGATTTTGTAAGTCTAAAAGATTCCTCGATTTTCCATAGGCTATGGTATGTCTTATATACCTGTAATGGCTCCATGTCTATCTCAGATGTCACTAAAAGGTTATATCCTGCATATTTAAGATCTTCATCAATCTTAGATTTATTTAAATCTATTATAGGCTTTATTGTCTTGCCTGTACTATCTTTAGTTATGATGTCTAAATATTTAGCGCAATCTCCAAGTTCATCTTTAGCGATATTTTTGTATGTAGAAAACTTTGAAGCTTTATCGACCATTTTCATTATTTCAAGTCTTTGTTTCTTTGCAAGGTTAGGATTATAAGAGACGATACGCTTTTCTTTTACAGAGAACTTTGTAACACTCTCTTTTCCTGTTTCCGGATCGATCTCTTTAAAGCTGTAGTCAAAGCTGTCAATACAGGATTTAAGACGAAAAGATATATTACCTCTTTCATCAGTGTAATTAGAAAAGACATTTGTATCATTCTCAAGTAGAACCCATTTCTTTTCCTTTTCACTTAGATTCTTACCATGTATTGATTTTGAGAATATATAGCCGTCATTATCTTCTTTAACGGCAGCATAAATATTTCTTGCACAATTAAGTCCTTTATCAGCCACCTGAATTGTCTTACCTGATACGCTGTGTCGTTGCTTCATTTCTTCAATAACTTTTCTAATATACGGCTTTTCCGATTCATTTCCGGGATACATTTGCATGGAGACAGGTACGAGATCAGCATCTAAAAGTAAAGCTTGCCCTATTATCGGGGAGTGCCTATTCTCTTTTGAAGGTCCCTTTTGCTTATCATCACTAGGGATATCAATTTCAAAGTAATAATTAGTGCAATCAAAAAATACATTGCTTAGATCCCTTTTATAATACCTTTCATAAGAGTGATTAAATAAATCAATATACTTTTTATAAGACTCTCCTATGAAAGAACACCCGTCATATACTTGGTCTTCAGAGATTGTAGAGCTGCCATAAAGGTATGGAAATATATGAGAGGCTGTCTTTGACTTAGAGCATGGAGATATAACTCTTGCATAAATAAGTTGTGTAATTAAGTCAAATACAGAGAACTGAAAACGCATTTGAGAAGCAAGTATATCAATAGTTTCTTTAACATCAAGCTCATCAATTAATGAGTAGAGTAAGAAGTGCCCTATATTAAGTTCAACAGGGGAGGAAAATGCACGAGGACGTGACTCTTCAGAAAGAGCTTTTGTTCTATTCTCATTTTGCTCTTTTACATAGTCACTGTAAAATTTAACAGGATCAGGAATCTCACCTGAAATCAAATCCTCAACATAACCAAAAGATTTTACATTTTTTGTTCTTGGTTGCTTTTTATCCTTATCCCAAAATGATTCATACATCTGAAGATAAGTACCTTTTTTCTTCTTTTCTTTTCTCAAAAAATAAGCCATAAACACCTCTAAAAGTAAAGTACTATGAAGTACTATGATTATAACATACTCAAAAAAAATTTTCAACTTTTTTTAAATATTTTTTATGGCAGAAAAGCCTTTAAAATAAGGGGTCTAAAAGAATTGCGTAAAATCAAATAGCTTATTAGAAATTTAAAACGTCGGAACTTTCATAGTACTTCGACGGAAGACGGGTATTGTGTTTATGAAGAATTTTAATTATTTAATTTTAAGTATTTCAATTGTATAAAATCAGGTGTATAATAATATAAAATCAATTTGAAAGGAAGTAAAGCTTATGAAAGCTAATTATGATATAGTTGTTATCGGTTTCGGTAAAGCAGGAAAGACACTTGCTGCGAAGTTTAGTAAATCCGGTAAAAGTGTTGCTTTAATTGAGAAAGATAAAAATATGTATGGAGGTACCTGCATTAATGTAGGTTGTATTCCTTCAAAAAGGCTTATAACTGATGCGTTAAGAACTCCAAAAGGAGGGTTTGAGGAAAAAGCACAGCATTATAAGGAGACGGTTGCTGAAAAGAAGAAACTTACAGCAGCTCTAAATAAGGCAAATTACGATAAGATAGCAAGCGCGGGTGTGGAGATAATTGACGGAACAGCATCATTTAAGGATAATCATCATATTATTGTTTCAACTAAAGACGGAAATGTGGAAATTGAGGCTGAGAAGTTTATTATCAATACAGGTTCTGTTACTGTAATACCGAAGATTGAAGGAGTCGACAGTAAAGGCGTATATACATCAGAGTCTATTATGAATCTTGAGGAGTTACCGAAAAGACTTACTATAGTAGGTGGTGGTTATATAGGGCTTGAGTTTGCATCTATGTATGCAGATTTCGGAAGCAAGGTAACTGTAGTTCAAGACGGTGATGTATTCTTACCTAGAGAAGACGAGGATATTGCTAAGGCAATCCGTGAAGTATTGGAGGCGAAGTCTGTAGAGATAGTTACGGGCGCAAAGGTGACCAAATCCGAAGAAGGAAAATTATATTATGAGGTTGTAGGAGAGGTAAAGACTTTGGAATCTGATGCAATTTTACTTGCTGTAGGTCGTAGACCGAATACAGACGGCCTTGGATGCGAAAATGCCGGAGTTAAGCTTACTGACAGAGGTGGCGTAGTTACAGATGAGCATTTAAAAACAAGTGCGGATAATATCTGGGCGGCAGGAGATGTCTGCGGTAAGCTTCAGTTTACATATATTTCACTTGATGACAGCAGAATCATATGGGATGAAATAATGGGAGAGGATAAGAGAACTACTGAGAACAGAGGAGCATTCTCTTATTCTGTATTTATAAATCCTCCGTTCTCAAGAGTGGGAATGAGTGAAAGAGATGCAAAGGCTGCCGGAATTGAATACAAAGTTTTAAGCCTCAGTGCCAATGCAATTCCTAAGGCTAAGGTTTTAAGAAAGACCGACGGACTGTTAAAAGCTTTAGTTACTGCTGACGGCACAATTTTGGGTGCTGAGCTTTTCTGTGAAGAGTCTTATGAGATGATTAACTTTATAAAACTGGCAATGGATCATGGTATCAAAGCAAAGGACATTGCAAACTTTATATTTACACATCCTACAATGTCAGAGAGTCTAAACGACTTATTTGCAATGTAAAATAATAAAACGGTATCAAGTTGACACTTTTTTTACTTGCTGCCGTTTTTTTATTTAAAAATCTTGATTTTAATAAAATCTTATGATAATCTTTTAAAAGTACATAGATTTTATGCTTTGCATAGGAAGTCGGGTGAAAATCCCGCACAGGGACGCTACTGTAATAATTAAAAGACTTTTTTGCCACTGTTTTATAAATGGGAAGGCCGGTCTACTAATAAATTTTTTATTAGAATTTAAGTCAGGATACATCTATGTAACATATGCTTATTTTTATAAGTAATGAACGGTTTTACGATCCCAAAAGCCTTCATCTATAATGATTTATTATTTAGGACACCATTTTACTTGTTTTATTACTTTTTTATGTTTACTTGTATTTTGATTTTCTAAAAATGTAGTTAATTTATTTATATTAGCTGCTTACAAGGGATCAACAGGTTTATTTAGAGCGGAACCTGTTATCTCATGTAGGCGGCTTTTTTTGAGGAAAATTATATGGCACATCAACATGGCGGATATTTCTCAATAGATTTATATGCTTTTAAATCTAAGCTTAGAAGTATCAATCCGGAGTTTAAACTTATATCTGCTTTATTAACTCTTATTTTAACAATAATATTCAATAATATTTTTGTATCCGGATATGTACTGTTTTTAATGTTTTTTATAAGTGTAAATCTTGGAGGAATGGATTTTAAAGAATATATTTCAATACTTCTTACACCTCTAAGTTTTATTATCTTGGCGAGTATAGGAATTGCCTTGGGGATTTCATCTGAATATATGGGAGAATTCTATATAAAGATAGGTGTTTTCTATATTTATACTTCAAAGGATCAGCTGATTGAAACTGCCAAACTGATTATAAAAGTTTTAGCATGTGTAAGTGTTATGCAAGGGTTGATTCTTTCAACCATGCCATATGAAATAATTAATGCTCTGAGAAAACTTCATGTTCCGAAGCTTATAATTGAGCTTATGAATCTTATATACAGATTTATTTTTATACTTATTGAAAGCTATTCAAATATGAAAAACTCCGCAATGTCCAGGATGGGATATCATAATTTTAAGACCTCAATATCTACATTCGGAAATATAGCAAGCAATATTTTGGTAGTATCGTTAAAAAAGGCTAATGCTTACTATACCGCAATGGAAGCCAGATGCTTTGACGGTGATTTGAAATTTCTTGAAGATAAGAAGAGTTTGAATATAAATCATATTTTTGTAGTTTCTATAAGTATTTTATTTATATTTGTTATATGGCTTTTTACATCAGGAATCAATATTTAATAAGATATATTTATTTACAGATTTGGAGATTTTTATATGAATAAAGTTATTTTAAGGGCTCAAAACCTCCACTATTCATATACAGAAGAACATGAGGTATTAAAAGGTGTGTCTTTAGATGTATATGAAGGTGAAAGACTCGCAATTCTTGGTGCCAACGGGTCGGGAAAGTCTACTTTCTTTTTGAATATAAACGGTGTTTTAAAGCCTGAAAGTGGAGCACTGTATTACAGAGATAAACTTATAAATAAATCTTCGGTAAAAGAGCTTAGAAAAAATGTTGGAATTGTTTTTCAAGACGCCGATAATCAAATAATTGCCTCAACTGTAAGAGCGGAGGTAAGCTTCGGGCCTATGAATCTTGGCTTAAGCAGGGATGAGGTTGAAAAAAGAGTTAAAAATTCTTTGAATTATATGGATATTATGCATCTTATAGACAGGCCGCCACATTATTTAAGCGGTGGTGAGAAAAAAAGAGTAAGCATAGCGGATATCATAGCAATGGATTCCGAAATAATAATATTTGATGAACCGACAGCTTCACTTGATCCGCAAAATATATCTATTTTTGAAGATGTCTTGGACAAATTAAGTGTGGATGGAAAGACTTTGGTGATTTCCACTCATGATTTGGAGTTTGCTTTTCGATGGGCGGACAGAATAGTAGTATTTTGTGACGGAAATATAATTGCCGATTCGGATCCTGTCAGAGTACTCAGTGATGAAGCGGTTTTAAGAAAAGCTAATCTTAAAAAGCCTATACTTTTGGAAGTTTTTGAATCACTTGTAGAAAACAAGGTTCTAAAGTCAGGTGATAAACCTGCAAGAAATATAGATGAGTTTAAAAAGTTGTTTATTCCTCAAGTTTAAAGCTTGAGTAAATAAAAAATATTTTTAGGAGGATTTCATGAGAAAACAAGAGAAAATTTTAATGACATTGGCAATAATGTTTGCGTTCAGTTTTGCACTGCCGTTTACAGCCAATGCCATGCACATTATGGAGGGGTATTTACCTGTAGGACATGTAATAGCCTGGAGCCTTATTTCGTTGCCGTTTTTAATTGCAGGTTATATGTCAATTAAAAAGACGGTGGCTAAGGACAGGAAGGCAATTACACTTTTGGCAATGTCGGGTGCGTTTGTATTTGTACTTTCATCACTTAAGATTCCTTCAGTAACGGGATCTTGCTCACATATGACAGGTACAGGTCTTGCGGCTATTTTATTCGGACCAAGTGCTGTAAGTATACTTGGTATTATAGTACTTATATTCCAGGCACTGCTTTTGGCACATGGCGGCTTTACTACACTTGGCGCAAATACTTTTTCAATGGCAATTGCCGGACCTTTTGTATCATTTATAGTTTATAAGATTTGTAAAAAAACTAAGGTAAATGACAATGTTTCTATTTTTCTTGCCGCATTTATAGGAGATTTGCTTACCTATGTTGTTACAGCATTCCAGCTTGCATTTGCTTATCCTATGAAAGACGGTGGAGTTATGGCTTCTGCGGGTAAGTTCTTGTTGGTATTTGCGCCTACACAGGTACCGCTTGCGATAATAGAAGGTATGCTTACAGTTATTATAGTAATCGGACTTAAGACATATGCACAACCGGAGCTTAAGGAAATCGGATTTATTGAAGGAGGTAATAAGTAATGTCAAAGAATAAGAAAATTGTTATAAGTTTGCTTGTAATAGTTGTATTGATGGCTGTTGTACCTTTGTTTATGTTAAAGAATGCCGAGTTCGGAGGTTCTGATGATGCCGGAAGTGAAGTTGTATCGGAGATACAGGGCGGAGAATATGAGCCTTGGTTTAATCCTATTATAGAAACGGCACTGGGAAAGGAGCTTCCGGGTGAGGTTGAAAGCCTGCTTTTTTGTGTTCAGACCGGTATAGGTGTAGGAATAATTGCATTCTATATGGGAAGGCTTGTGGAAAGGAAAAAACACGAAGATAAAAGCAAAGAATAATACAGATAACAGAATGATTTGAAAAAGTTCTTGCAATTTTTTAAAAAAGTATTATTATATATACAGCAAACAACATAGTTCGTTGTGAATGATTTACATATTTAGGATAGAATGCTCAAAGTGGAGTCTTAGAGTAGTTCTATCCTTTTTCATTACGATCTATGTATATTAAAGCAATAAAGAAAGGATTTGCCCGGTTGATTAATTTAGCTGATGGCTGGTGAGAAAATGATAAGAATAGGTATTTTGGGATATGGTAACCTTGGAAGAGGAATTGAGTGTGCTATCAAACATACAAAGGACATGAAGCTTGTCGCAGTATTTACAAGAAGAGATCCTTCAAGTGTAAAGATTCTTACATCTGATGCTAAAGTTGAAAATATTGAAAATGTTTTGGAATATCAAGATAAAATTGATGTAATGATACTTTGCGGAGGAAGTGCTACAGACTTACCTAAGCAAACCCCTGAGTATGCTAAGTATTTCAATGTTGTTGACAGCTTTGATACTCATGCAAATATTCCTGAGCATTTTGAAAAGGTCGATGATGCCGCAAAGGTAAGTCATCATTTCGGACTTATATCTGCAGGATGGGATCCGGGTATGTTTTCATTAAACAGAGTTTATGCAAATGCCGTTCTTCCTACAGGGGCAGATTATACTTTCTGGGGTAAGGGTGTAAGTCAGGGACATTCAGATGCCATAAGAAGAATTGAAGGCGTTGTTGATGCAAGACAGTATACAGTTCCTGTTGAGGCCGCACTTGAAGCTGTAAGAAGCGGCAGCAATCCTGAACTTTCTACAAGACAGAAGCATACAAGAGAATGCTATGTGGTTGCAAAGGAAGGTGCGAATAAGGCAAAAATTGAAAATGAAATAAAGACAATGCCGAATTACTTCGCGGATTATGATACAACAGTACACTTTATTTCTATGGAAGAGATGAAGAAAAATCATTCAAAACTTCCACATGGAGGATTTGTTATAAGAACAGGTAAGACCGGTTGGGATAATGAGAACAATCATGTGATTGAGTACAGTTTAAAACTTGATTCAAATCCTGAGTTCACAGCGTCTGTAATTGTTGCATATTCAAGAGCTGTATATCGTATGCATAAAGAAGGTAAAATAGGAGCTCATACAGTATTTGATGTTCCACCTGCATATCTTCTTGATATGTCTGCCGAAGAGATGAGAGCACATCTTTTATAAAGTAATAAATGATAAATTTTCCCTATAGGTTGATTATGTATCAACTTATAGGGATTTTTTATATTATTAGGCATAACTAACGGTTAAGGTATATAACGTATATTTGTGAAAAATTGTCATATATTATAAACAGGTTAGGGATTGCTAACAAAATAACATAATGATATAATAGCAAGCATTAAGAAATATGTAAATTTTTAATATATTTTTATATTTAGATTTATAAAGTTAAGCACTAATTTATAAATATAGTTAGTACTTTTATTTTTTATACCAAAAATCGGAAAATATGTTGAAATCAATTCATAAATTGAGGAGGGAGGTGACAGTATTTTCAACTGTATTCCGTTAATATAAATTATAAATTGGGGGAAAAATTGTGATTAATAAAATAAATAAAGCATATTTATTATTGCTTGCCGGTGTAATGACGGTATTTTTTGGAAACTTCAGTTCTTTCGCCGCAGTTACGACAGGTAATTGGGAACTGATTGATGGAAATTGGAAGTTTTATGATGAAAGTCAAAATGAAGTCAGAGGTTGGATCAATACCGAAAACAGTTCATATTATATAGATCCTGACAACGGTATGATGGTAACTATAGTATTCAGAGAGGTCCTAATGTAGTTAAGGTAACTATTAAGGACGGTAAAATAGAAAAAGTTGATTCGGTCGTTTATACTGATGATGATAAGCAGGCCGGTTCTTATGAAATAAAGAGAGACCGTATTTTAAAGATGTTGGAAGGACTTAACAGTACCAAGGAGATTGCAAAGCAACTTCAAAACAGTACAGGAGAGGCCTACGATGCGGTAAGCGGTGCAACGGAAACTGCAAAAGGACATGTAAGTGCTGTAGAAAATGCACTTGAAAGGTCAAGAAAGTTTAAAAAAGAGGGTAAGAAATCAGATATAGATTATATTGAGTTTGTAAAGAGACCTGATGGAGTTGCAAAGGGTAAGACTCTTGATTTAACACATACGGTATTAAGACTTCATATGTCAGGTGAGACAAAGGATATAAGCTTTGACGAGTTTGTAAACTATGGAATAGTTGCAGATCCGGCAAACGGTACAGAACTTCCAAAAGAAGGTGAGTTCAGACGTGTTACATTCAGACAGAATGCGGCTCTTATTGAGCTTGAAACTGATATACAGACTGAAAAGAAGATAACCAAAAAGTATGCGAGCCATATTTTGGTTAATTATGAGTCCGGAGAAACAAAGAAAATAGAACTGAGCAATGACGAGTACCGTTATAAGATTGAGGCTGCAGGCAAAAGCGTAGGTATGTCTATTTTTGACGGAGAAAACAAACTTACGGATGGTGTATATGACAGCCATATTTCACAGTGACAGTTTAATTTGAAGAATATAAGTCATGAGGGTTATAATTTCTGGGGATTTGAAACCTATGCCGTAGTACTTGATTCTTCCAAGGATTCTTCAGATATAGCTTCTTTTGAAATAATATCAGATAATGTAAAGAAAAACTTCTATGTAGGAGATGTACTGAATTTAGATGAGATTGCCATAAAGGCTGTAACTAAGAACGGAAATAATAAGACATTTACTACATTCGAAGTTGTAAGGGAAAATAAGTTCAGTTTCAGCCCTGACAATAAGTATATCTTTACAACTGCGGATATCGGCACAAAAAAGATAAGTGTAAGCTGTGAGATAGACGGAAAGACTGTAACAGAAAACTTTGATGTAAATGTTTCGGATCCGCATAATGATGCTCCTGCCAAGGTTGAGATTTACGATAAAGATAAGCTTGTAGTAACAAAAAACATCGGTTTTGAAGAGTTTACAAACAATAGTGGCTATATGAGATTCTACAATACTGAAATACCGAAAAAATATGAGGGCAAATGGGATAAGGACACATTTACTGTAAAGGTATATAACGCATCAGGTAATCTTTTGAATATTAATGTGAAAAAAAGAAAAGCACTTTTCAATATTGAATTACCTGATTATATGGCTCTTCATGGTAGTGGCGGTTATATTATGTTTTCTTTCAAATATGTAGACAATGAGCCTAAAACAGAACCTAAGACAGAACCTAAGACAGAGGCTGCAGATATCCTTTCAGAGAACACCCCTTCTGCTGTAGAGCTTTATGACGGAAGTGAACTGCTAAAAAAGGAGACTATAACAAAAGAACAGTTTGAAAACAGCAATGCACATTATATGATATACAATGTGATGATTCCAAAGAAATATGAAAACTGGACAAAGTCTACATTCACTGTAAAAGTATTGAACTCAAAGGGTGGTGAAATTGAAAATACTATTACCAAGAGTGATAATACGCTTGGCATAAATCTTACTAAATATAAGAGTCCACGTTATGGTAAAGGTTATGTGGTACTAAGGCTTAAATATAAGGATGAAATAGTTACAAAGACCGTCACCGCAAGTGCACCTGTAGATTTATATGATTATGATGCCAGAGTAAAAGTCGTTTACAATGCAAAAACAGGTCAAATAATAATTGTGGAAGATGATGAAACCTATTCAGGTTCAAATCAGCCTTTCTGGAGAAAAGCTCAGAAAATATTTGAAAAACTTGTCGGAAGGACAAAAGCAAATGTTGACGGTGTGGATGCTATAAGTCATGCCACTCTTTCATAGGATGCTATTAAAGAGGCTGTTAAAAAAGCTCTTTCAGAGTAGATTTTTTAGCTGCAAATAGAATTTGGCCATTGACATTGCCTGCCTGTTTTGGTATTATTTTTGGGTAGTAACGCCTATACATGAGATTTGGATACTCCAACCTTACCTTATGTATATGGTAAGATTTTTAAAAGGAGAAATAATATGATTACAAAAGAGAAAAAGACAGCTATCATGGAAGAGTATGCAAGAAAAGCAGGCGATACAGGTTCACCTGAGGTTCAGGTAGCAGTTCTTACAGCAAGAATCACTGAGTTAACAGAGCATTTAAAGGCAAATCCTAAGGATCATCACTCAAGAAGAGGTCTTTTAAAGATGGTTGGTAAGAGAAGAAACCTTTTACAGTATCTTAAGAATAAGGATCTTGAGGGTTATCGTGCACTTATAGAGAAGCTTGGACTTAGAAAATAATAAAAGTCTTTGGTGGAGAGTTTTTCTCCACCTTTTTTATAATTAATAATATGGCTTGTTGCCGAAGCTAGTGATAAGCACTAAAGCACTGTTTTAGTTTTTATCACTAGTTCATATTTTTATGTTTCAAGAAGAAATCTTCTCGAATATCGGCAAGCCAAAAGGAGATGAAATGAGTAAGGAATTTAAAAGTTATTCAATGGAACTTGCAGGTCGTACTCTCAGAGTTGATATCGGGAGAGTGGCTGCACAGGCTAACGGTGCCGCATTTATGCACTATGGTGATACAACGGTTTTATCTACAGCTACAGCATCGGATAAGCCAAGAGACGGTATTGATTTCTTCCCTCTTTCGGTAGAATATGAGGAGAAGATGTATGCGGTAGGTAAAATGCCGGGAGGATTTAATAAGAGAGAAGGAAAGGCAAGTGAAAATGCTATACTTACATCAAGAGTTATAGACAGACCTATGAGACCGCTTTTCCCTAAGGATTACAGAAACGATGTTACATTAAACAATCTTGTAATGTCGGTAGATCCCGATTGTTCACCTGAGCTTACGGCTATGCTCGGTTCTGCAATAGCAACAGCTATTTCAGATATACCTTTTGACGGACCTTGTGCTACTACACAGATCGGTATGGTAGGCGGTTTCTTTGTTGTAAACCCTAATGAAGAGCAGATGGCTGTATCGGATCTTAAGCTTACGGTAGCATCTACAAGAGATAAGGTAATAATGATTGAAGCGGGTGCAAACGAGATACCTGATGAGAAGATGATCGAGGCTATATATAAGGCCGATTCCGTAAATAAGGAGATTATTGCATTTATCGATAAGATTGTGGAGGAAGTAGGTAAGGAAAAACATTCTTACACAGCATTTGTCATTCCTGAGGAGCTTACAGCAGCTATTAAGGAAATCGTACATCCACAGGAGATGGAAGTAGCGGTTTTCACAGATGAAAAGCAGGTCAGAGAAGAAAATATAAAGGCAATCACACAAAGACTTGAAGAGGCATTTGCAGACAAGGAAGAGTGGTTACCTTTACTTGGTGAGGCTATTTATCAGTATCAGAAGAAGACTGTAAGAAAGATGATTCTAAAGGATCAGAAGAGACCTGACGGCAGAGCTATGAATCAGATTCGTACACTTGCGGCTGAGACGGATATTATACCGAGAGTACACGGTTCAGCTATGTTTACAAGAGGACAGACCCAGATTTGTAATATAGTTACACTTGCACCTTTAGCAGAGGCACAAAAGATTGACGGACTTAATCTTTTGGAAACTACAAAGAGATATATTCACCAGTACAATTTCCCTTCATATTCTGTAGGTGAGACAAGACCTTCAAGAGGTCCGGGAAGAAGAGAAATAGGACATGGAGCATTGGCTGAGCGTGCACTTATACCTGTACTTCCTACTCCTGAGGAGTTCCCATATGCTATAAGATCCGTATCAGAGACTTTTGAGTCAAACGGTTCAACTTCTATGGCATCTACATGTTCTTCATGTATGGCACTTATGGCTGCAGGAGTACCGATAAAGAAGATGGTGGCAGGTATATCATGCGGACTTGTAACAGGTGATTCTGATGATGACTATGTTCTTCTTACAGATATTCAGGGACTTGAAGATTTCTTCGGAGATATGGACTTTAAGGTAACAGGAACCGATGCGGGTATTACAGCTATTCAGATGGATATCAAGATTCACGGACTTACAAAGGATATTGTAAAGGGTGCTATTGCAAGATGCCATGAAGCAAGAGATTTCATTATGGATACATGTATGAAGCCGTGTATCTCAGAGCCTAGAAAAGAACTCAGTCCATATGCACCTAAGATTTCACAGATTCAGATTAATCCTACAAAGATCGGTGATGTTGTAGGTAAGCAGGGTAAGACCATTAATAAGATTATTGAGGATACAGGAGTAAAAATCGACATAAGCGAAGAAGGACTTGTTTCTGTTGCAGGTACGGATCAGGCTATGATTGATAAAGCTATTGATATAATCAGAGGCATAACAATAGAAATTGAAACCGGAATGATTATGAGGGGTACGGTTGTTCGTATGCTTGAGTTCGGTGCTTTTGTAGAGCTTGCACCGGGTAAGGACGGTATGGTTCATATTTCAAAGCTTTCAGACAAGAGAGTGGAGAAAGTTGAAGATGTTGTAAAAATAGGAGATGAGGTTACTGTAAAGGTAGTTAAGGTTGATCCTATAAAGGGAAGAATCGATCTTTCTATGAAGACTTCAGACCTTGAATAAAAATATTTTTTGCAGAGAAAGGTGGGACTATGGAAGAGAATGTAAAAGAAGTATTATTTGATCTTGTATCAAGAAAACAGTTCCGACAATTAAAAGATGAGCTCTGCGAGATGAATGAGTTTGATATTGCATCTTTCTTAGAGGAGCTTGATTCCGAAAAGCAGATTATTATTTTCAGAATGCTCCCTAAGGAGCTTGCAAGTGATGTATTTGCTTGTTTAGAGGTAGAGACTCAGGAACATATAATAAACAGTATTACAGATAAAGAGCTGGCATATATTATTGAAGAATTATATGTGGATGACGCTGTAGATATGCTTGAGGAGCTTCCGGCATCCGTTGTAAAGAGAGTTTTACAAAATGCCGCTCCAAGTACAAGATTACAGATAAATGAGTTTCTTAAGTATCCTGAAAATTCCGCAGGATCTATAATGACTGCAGAGTATATAGGTTTAAAGAAGAGTATGACCGTGCAGGAGGCCTTTGCCTATATCAGAAAGCATGGTTATGATAAGGAAACCATATATACCTGCTATGTTATGGATGCGAAGCGAATGCTTGAAGGAGTTGTTACGGTTAAGGATCTTTTAATGAATGACTATGAAGTCAAAATTGAAGATATAATGGATACAAATGTTATCAAAGCCGTAACTACAGACGATAAAGAAGAGATTGCGGATTTATTCAATAAATACGATTTGTTATCTTTGCCGGTTGTCGACCATGAAAACAGACTTGTAGGTATTGTTACCATTGACGATGCTGTGGATGTCATGGAAGAAGAGGCGACAGAGGACTTTGAGAAGATGGCGGCTATGCTTCCGTCCGAGAAGCCTTACTTAAAAACAAGTGTATTGGAGCTTGCAAAGAACAGAATCACATGGCTTTTGGTACTCATGATAAGTTCAATGCTTACAGGTGGTATACTTACAAGATATGAGGATGCATTCCAGGTAATGCCGCTGCTTGTTTCGTTTGTTCCAATGCTTACGGATACCGGAGGTAATGCAGGTTCACAGTCTTCTACCATGATTATCCGTGGTATGACTATAGGTGAAGTTGCAAGTTCGGATATATTTAAAGTTATTTGGAAAGAGGCGAGAGTATCCGTTATTGTCGGTCTGATACTCGGTCTTGTAAACTTTATAAGACTTATTATTCAGTATCCGGGACAGCCTCTTGTGGCACTTACAGTTGTTTTGGCATTGTTTGCCACAGTATTTTTAGCTAAAGTTATAGGTGGAATACTTCCTATACTTGCAAAGAGACTGAAGCTTGATCCGGCTATTATGGCGGCTCCGCTTATTACAACAATAGTTGATGCGGTGTCTTTGGTTATTTACTTCCAGATTGCTGTAGAGCTTTTACATATCAAATAAATATGAATATTTTCTTAGGCTAAACTTGAAAAAAGTTTAGCCTTTTTTCATTCTTTATACACTTATTTATGCTAAACTATATATAAAAGATAAAAGGATTTTACTTGATGAATATATATGGTGACTATGAAAAATACCTTGAACTGATTTTAGAAACATTATCAAAAGAGGTATATAAACTGAATGATGAGTATAAGAATAAAACGGGATACAAACTCTTTGAGCATTTTATTTCAAGGATAAAGACAAATGAAAGTATGATTGAAAAATGTAAGAGAAGAGAGTTTGAGCCTACAACATATAATGCTTTAAAGGAAATTAAAGATGCCATAGGTGTAAGAATAGTATGCGGATTTGTGGATGATATATATGCTCTGGTGGGCATGTTTAAGAAAATGCCAAATATAAATGTGGTTGAAGAAAAGGACTATATTCTTAATGTGAAGCCTAACGGATACCGCTCTTATCATATGATACTTGAAATTGTTACAAATTTTCCCGATTGTGAGGGGAATGAAAACGGAAAGTATTATATAGAGGTTCAGTTAAGAACTATAGCTATGGATTCATGGGCATCACTTGAGCATCAAATGAAGTATAAGAAAAATATAAGAAATCATGAAAGAATCACAAAGGAGCTTAAAAGATGCGCGGATGAGTTGGCATCCTGTGATTTGAATATGCAAACCATAAAGAATTTGATTGAGGAGTCGGACAATAATGAGAATATTATTAGCTGAAGATGAAATAGCGCTTTCAAGAGCATATGCCACAGCACTGGAAATGCAAGGATATGAAGTGAAACAGGCATTTGACGGAGAAAGAGCACTTGAACTTGCAAATAGTGAAATATTTGATATGATGATTTTAGATATAATGATGCCGAAAAGATCCGGCCTTGAGGTTTTAAAAGAACTCAGATCATCAGGTAATACAACATATGTTATTATGCTTACAGCCATGAGTGAGGTTGACGATAAGATATCGGGACTTGATATGGGTGCTGATGAATATCTTACAAAGCCTATTTTGCTAAAAGAACTTGTAGCCAGAATTCGTTCTTTGGAAAGAAGAATTGATACAAGTTTTAATGAAAATGTACTTACATTCGGAAGTGTTAAGTTAAATGTTGCAGAGCAGGAGCTTTCAGCAAAGAATTCTATTATTCTGGCCGGTAAGGAAACCAAACTTATGGAAGTCCTTATGAAAAATAAGAATAAAAAGTTGTCAACCGAGTATATATACAATCATGTATGGTCAAAAGATGATGAATGTGATGCCGGTTATGTATGGATTTATATATCATATTTAAAGCAAAAGCTGAAAGCAATCAATGCCAATATAGAAATAACGGGAGAAGAAAATCGTGAGTTTGAATTAGTTGAGGTGTGATTTGTTTAGGAGACTTCGTATACAATTTATCGTAGTTGCTACAGTTGCAGTCGTTGTAATGCTTATTTCAATAATAGGTATTTTGAATGCATCAAAATATGCAACAAGTGAAAACAGAATAAATAAAATATTG
This sequence comes from Lachnoanaerobaculum sp. OBRC5-5, assembly GCF_000296385.1. GTDB lineage: Bacteria > Bacillota > Clostridia > Lachnospirales > Lachnospiraceae > Lachnoanaerobaculum. Next base: position 773,197 of record NZ_JH815185.1, on the reverse strand, counting down.
GATTTATTATCTGATAATGACGGAGTCCTCCCGGATGAAGATATTGTGGAGAAAATTCTCGGCAGAAAAACAAACTCGGATATTATAATTCAATACAGATATTTCAGCGCTCAGGTTGACAGCAGTAATAAGGTAATTACTATGAACACCGAGCATATTGCAAATTTATCCGATACCGATGTTGTCTTTTATGTAAAGAAAATTCTTTCCGGAGGCAAAACGTATGGAAGTTTTACTACTACAGAAGGACAAAAGTTTGCATATAAATTTAATATTAATGAAAAAGATAACAGCAAGCTTATAGTGGTTTTGGATACTACAAGGTATTCGGAAGACAGAGCGGATTTGATAGAGACATCGGTTTTTATTTTCTTTTCAAATCTTGTCTTCTTTATAATAATATTTGTTATATTCTCGGGTAAGGTAATGATGCCTTTTATGGAAAACTATAGAAATCAAAGGGCTTTTATTACAAATGCAAGTCACGAGCTGAAAACACCCATAGCTATTATATCGGCAAATAATGAGCTTTGTGAAATGCTATACGGTGAAAATGAATGGACGCAAAGCAGTAAAGAACAGATACAGCGTCTGACTGAACTTATCAACAGACTTGTAGTACTTGCAAGATTTGAGGAGCAGGCAAATGTGACCGCTGTAAATATAGATTTTTCAAATATTGTTGAAAAGTCTTCAAAGTCTTTTAAATCTATTGCAATAAAGGGAGGAAAAAACTTTGAATCGGATATACAAAAAGATATATTTATATCCGGAGATGAAGGTGCATTGTATGAACTTATAAATATACTTATAGATAATGCAAATAAGTACTGTGATGAAGGTGGCACTATAGGCGTTAGGTTGTCACAGCATGGTATTACATTTAAAAAGGCGAAACTTGTTATATATAATACCTATAAAGAAGGAAAAAATATAGATTATTCGAAGTTTTTTGAAAGATTTTACAGAGAAGATCAGTCACATAACAGCAGTATTTCGGGTTATGGGGTAGGACTCTCCATTGCAAGAAATATTATAAACAGGCACAAGGGTAAAATACATGTCACATATAAGAATGATATTATTTATTTTAATGTATATTTTAATATGGTAACGAATACAGAATAAAATTTACTAATCATTTAAAGAGTATATTGTTTAGACTTTTGAATTGATTTTATAAAATGTATATAATATAATACAGCTTTATGATTTATTTTCAAACAGGAGGTTTTTATGAATCCGTTTTTGTTGGTAGCTGTAAAGCTTTTAATAGGCTTTTTTGCATTGGTAATAATAATAAACATATCAGGTAAGGGTAACTTGGCACCTTCATCAGCAAGTGACCAGATTGTAAATTATGTGCTTGGTGGCATTATCGGTGGTGTTATATATAACAGCAGTGTACGTATACTTGATTTTATTGCAATATTATGTATATGGTGCATTCTGGTGCTGGGCTTAAAATGGATAAAGACACATAATGTAAAGGCTAAACAGTTAATAGACGGTAAGGCCTTAACAATAATAGATGGCGGAAAAATAATTGTTGAAAATTGTAAAAAGGCAGGCTTATCCGCTCATGATGTTTCTTTTAAATTGCGTACAAACGGAATTTATTCAACAAAGGATGTAAAGAGGGCCGTACTTGAGCAAAACGGACAATTGATTTTAATTCAGTCAGGTGAGGAAAACCCTAAGTTCCCTGTTATTACAGACGGTCAGGTACAATCTGATATACTCGAGGTAATAGGTAAGGACGAGGATTGGCTTCTTGAAGAGCTGAAAAAGCAAGGTATAGAAAAATACAGTGATGTATTTTTAGGAGAATATGTTAATAATTCTCTAATACTTACAATTGACAAATAAAAGCATTTTTTATAGGGCTCGGAATTATTATTTTACCGGTTATATTGTCAATACCGGTATTACTTTTAGGCACAATGCTTGGAGGTGAAGGTGAAATATCACCTGTACTTACTCAGGTGTTTGCAATTGTAATGTTGATGATTCCAAATTTATTCACAGTAGAAGGCGGAATCTTTATGGTTCTGCTCGGTTTGATTTTTTATATTTTCAGAACAAACAGAAAAGTACAATTTTTAGTATTGATAATTCTAAGTTTTCTTGCTTTTTATACCAATCGTACAGGAGTACAGTGGATGATGGTATTTGCAATTATTCCGATATATTTTTATAACGGAGAAAAGGGAAGAGGAGATAAAAATTTCTTTTATATATTCTATCCTGTACATATTTATATATTGTATATAGTAGCAAGCTTATTACATTAGGAAACTGCTTATAAAAGTACAGCCGGAAAACGGATGAAATGATATAAAATATTTTAATAAAAAGTAAAAAGTAAATATTTTAATAAAAAGTAAAAAGTCGCTTGACAAATGTTTTTTTATTTGGTATCCTAGGCAAGGTAAAACGACCGTAGACAGTAGGTGCTTATGGCTTAAAGTAATGCCTACCGAGGAAGTGACTAAGTACGTTGATGTATTCTCACTCTCTGTCTGCATGTCAGAGAGTTTTTTAGATTTACACTTATTGCTTTTACGGGTTTTACTGAAACTATAAAGGAGGTTAGAAATGGCAAAAATCGAATTAAAACAGCCTATAGTTAAGGAAATTGCCGAGCTTTTAGATGGCGCACAGGCAGCCGTAGTCGTTGACTACCGTGGTCTTACAGCCGATCAGGATACAAAGCTTCGTAAGGAACTTAGAGAAGCAGGTGTAACTTATAAAGTTTATAAGAACACAATGATTCGTTTAGCAGCTAAGGGAACTGCATTTGAGACACTTGACAGCTCACTTGAAGGACCTACAGCGATTGCAGTTTCAAAGGAAGATGCAACTGCACCTGCTAGAATCTTACACAATTTCTCTAAGACTGCTCCAAAGCTTGAGTTAAAGGCAGGAGTAGTAGACGGTGTAACATATGACCAGGATGGAATCAAGCTTATAGCTACAATACCATCAAGAGACGAGTTGATTGGAAAGCTCCTTGGAAGCATTCAGTCACCTATTACAAACTTCGCTCGTGTGCTTAATCAGATTGCTGAAAGCAAAGAAGCGTAAATAAAACAAATAATGGAGGATTATTAAATGGCAAAGTTAACAACTGCAGAGTTTATCGATGCAATTAAGGAATTATCAGTTCTTGAATTAAATGAGCTTGTAAAGGCTTGTGAGGAAGAGTTTGGCGTATCAGCAGCAGCAGGTGTTGTAGTTGCAGCAGCAGGTGCAGGCGCAGCAGCAGCTGAGGAGAAGACAGAGTTCGACGTAGAGCTTACAGCAGCAGGAGACCAGAAGGTTAAGGTTATCAAGGTTGTTCGTGAGGTTACAGGACTTGGACTTAAGGAAGCAAAGGATCTTGTTGACGGAGCTCCTAAGGTTCTTAAGGCAGAGGTTTCTAAGGAAGAGGCTGAGGGTATCAAGAAGCAGCTTGAAGAAGTTGGAGCACAGGTTACTCTTAAGTAATTTAATTAAACTTTTCGTAGGTGATTGTGAAAGCAGTCACCTTTTTTAATACAAATTTCTATATAAAATTTCCATCAAAATCTTTTATATGATATAATATAGCCCGATATAAGTATTACAGAAAGGAATATATTTATATGATAATGTTGAAAAATGTCAGATTGTTGGATCCCTGCACAAGGACTGACGATATAAGAGATATACTCATATCAGAGGGTAGAATTACGAAGATAGATAAGGATTTATACCTGGATGCGACCCTTATGGCAAGAGCCAACGGAGAGAGACTGAAAGTTTATGATTGTACAGGACTTTGTGCGGCACCCGGATTTGTAGATGTACATGTACATTTAAGAGAGCCGGGATTTGAATATAAGGAAGATATATCAAGCGGTGCAAGAGCTGCAGCCAAAGGAGGATTTACCACAATAGTTGCTATGGCAAATACCAAGCCTGCAATCGACAGTCCTGAACTTATTTTTGAAGTACTCAAAAAGGGAAGAAATACACCGATAAATGTGAAAACATGTGCCTGCATCACAAAGGGTATGAAGGGTGAAGAGCTTGCAGATTTAAAAGAACTTAGAGAGGCCGGTGCGGTAGGCTTTACAGATGACGGAAGACCTTTACTTGATGAAAATCTGGCACGAGAAGCTATGAAGCTTGCAAGAAATATTAAAATGCCGCTTTCATTTCATGAAGAGGATCCTAAGTTTATTAAAGAAAACGGAATCAACCACGGTTCTTCATCGGATGAGTTACATATTTACGGCTCAGACAGACAGGCTGAGATATCTATGGTTGCAAGAGATTGTAAACTTGCAAGGGAAACGGGAGCAACAATCAGCATACAGCATATCAGCGCCAAGGAAAGCGTTGAACTTGTAAGAAAAGCTAAAAGAGCCGGACTTCGAGTATTTGCCGAGGCTACTCCACATCACTTTGCGCTTACGGATAAGGATGTAATAAAATACGGTACACTTGCTAAGATGAATCCTCCGTTGAGAGAAGAAGAGGACAGACTCGCAATAATTGAAGGATTAAAGGACGGTACAATAGATATCATTGCAACTGATCATGCACCTCACAGTGTTGAAGAGAAAAATAAGAATTTTGTAGATGCACCAAGCGGTATAATCGGGCTTGAAACTAGTTTTTCTCTTGGATATATGTACCTTGTTAAACCGGGACACCTTACTTTAATGGAGCTTATGAACAGAATGAGCTATCAACCTGCAAGGCTTTACAATATGGACAGAGGAGTATTACGAGAGGATGAAATTGCAGATATTGTAGTATTTGATATAAATAAAGAATGGAAATACGATAAGAGTGAGAGTAAATCAAGTAACTCACCATGGCTTGGAGATACATTACAGGGGAAGATAGTATATACTATTTGTGAAGGAAATGTAGTTTATGAGAATGTTGATTAAAAATAAAGTTTAAGGAGTAAAGATGAAAGATAATAATTGTGCTTACTGTGTACAGGGAGATTTACTTGATAAATTCGGATATCCTGTAGGACAGATGGAGAGCGGATATTTATATATATTTAAAGAGCAGACAAAGATGGGCAGAGTAATACTGGCTTATAAAGACCATGTAAGTGAAATAGTGGATATTTCCGATGAAGAAAGAAATCTGTTCTTTGCGGATGTAAACAAAATAGCAAAAGTGGTACACAAGGTTTTTGCACCAAGCAAAGTAAATTATGGTATGTATGGAGATACAGGTTGCCACTTACATATGCATATAGTTCCAAAATATGAGGGTGGAGATGAATGGGGTTCCACATTTACTATGAATCCTGACAAAAAGTATTTGAAAGACAGCGACTATGAGGAGATGGCTAAGATCTTCAGAAGAGATTTAAACATAGAAAAATAAATATTGATACAACGAGAAACAGCAGCCTCGCGGCTGCTGTTTCCCTGTTAGAGTGATATAGGAGTGCATAATGCACATTTTGTAGTGAGAGGTCAACGCAAGAAAACTCTCAACTACGTAGAGTATAATACCATAATCGGAGCATATATGCAATAGGAAAAAAGTTAATAAATTATGAACTTTAGTAACGATAAGTACATAAATATAGATATAATGGCGAAAATTTTATGCAATTCAACTGGACTTAATATAAACTGAAAATTATATTCAGCTTTTAGTGTGAAGTGTGTCTGATAAAGGGTGTATCTGTTCAAACTATAAAATATTGTTTTTCATATAGCATTGTGTTATACTGTCACTATAACATTTATAACTTACTTAAACAGCAAACCTATATTCTTATCAATATAGGATGCGTAAAACATAAATTAGACAAATTTTTATATTATATTGGAGTGTGGGTATGGATGTAATAATAGATTTTCATAGTGAAGAAGCTATATATGTACAACTTTGTAATCAAATAATATTTGGAATTGCAACAAACAAATACCATGAAGGAGACATTTTACCTTCTGTTAGACAATTGGCTGAAGAAATAGGTATCAATATGCATACTGTGAACAAAGCTTACGCTACATTAAAAAGAGAAGGCTTTGTACAGCTTGACAGAAGAAAAGGTGCAGTCATAAAAGTGGATGCCGACAAACTGCGGGTGCTTGATAATATGAGAAAAGAGTTCGGAGTAGTTGTGGCAAGGGGAATATGCAACGGTGTTACGAGGAGAGAAGCGCATGAACTTATAGATGAACTTTATAATGAGTTTGAAGTACAAGAATTTGAGGAGATGTAATAACAAAGATGTTATGTGAAAAATGTAAAATTAGAGAAGCAAATGTCTTTTACACTGAAATAATAGACGGAGATCAAAAAAATGAACATCATTTATGTTCTAAATGTGCCGGAGAGATAGATCAATATTCAAGTTTGTTTGATAAAGACTTCAGCTTTTCAAAGCTGCTTTCAGGAATACTTGGAGATGTATTTGAAAAGGAAGAGAACAATGAATATAGACAGATTGTATGTCCGACATGTAATACGAGATATGATGATTTTATTAAAAACTCAATGTTCGGATGTAAAGACTGCTTTGAAGTTTTTAATCTTTTGATAAATGACAATATAAAGCAAATTCATGGAAATGATACTCATGTAGGTAAAGTTCCTAAGAACTATCATAAAAATGACAAGATACTTCCAAAATCAATAGTTACAGACAGTATTGATAATATCTTCAACAATGAGGATAAAAAAATCGAAAACTTGAAACATAAACTTGAAGATGCGATTAAAAAAGAGGATTTTGCACAGGCGGCTATACTTAGAGACAAAATAAAGACTATCAAAGAGGACAAAGAAGATGTGGTATGATAATGTATCTTTGAATACAGATTATAATTATATAAGTAGTAGAATAAGACTTGCAAGAAACTTTAACAATGCATTGTTTCCGAGTAAACTCTCAGATACGGAAGCAAAAAAACTTATTGATAATACCATAGGAGAATTGTCAAATATATCTACAGACTTAGGAATACATACGAATGCCGATATACTTGACAGGATTTCAGAAATAGAAAGAATGTCAATGTATGACAGAAAAGTATTGAATTTGACACTGGCAAAGAAGAAGACACCTACAGGTATTATATTAAATGATAATGAAGATATTAGCATTGTAATAAACGGTGATGATCATATAAGATTACAAACACTTTCCGTAGGGATATCTTTATATGAACTACTTGAAAAGGCAAACAGAATAGATGATTATATAAATGAGCATTTTGAATATGCTTTTAATGAAAAGTACGGTTATTTGACAACTTATCCGACAAATATCGGCACAGGAATGCGTGCTGCAATAGTACTTCATTTACCTGCATCCACACAGAGCAAAGGTTTTTCAAAACTGATTTCAAGTGTAGGAAGATTTGGAGTGGCTATAAAGGGCTTACACGGTGAAGGCAGAGAAAATCACGGTGCATTGTTTGAAATAAGCAATCCTAAAACTTTGGGAATTTCAGAAAGAGAGATTTTAGACACTGTAATTAAGGTGGCAAATCAACTGAATGCAAATGAAAGGAAACTCAGGGAATCACTAATCATTGAAAAAAGACTTGAGAAGCAGGATGAAGCATATAAATCATTCGGTGTTTTAAAATATGCAAGAAAGCTTTCTTTAAAGGACGCACTGAGCTTTTTAAGTTCACTTATGGCAGGCAGTGCTGACGGATTGATTGATCTTACTAATGAAAGTAAATTATATTCAATGATGATAGGCGTTCAGTCTTCAAATCTTTTGAAGATGGCAGGCAGACCTTTAAGTGAAGATGAAATAGATGAAATAAGAGCAAAATATATAAGGGACAATATAGGAGAATTACTATAGAAAGGGAAATTAATGGCTGAAAGATATACATCTCAAGCAAAGGAGGCGATTAAGTATGCCGAAATGGCTGCTAAAGAATTATCGCAAAATTATGTCGGCACCGAACATCTCCTTCTTGGTCTGGTACAAGAAGGAAGCGGTGTTGCAGCTAAAATACTTGAGAAAAACGGAATAACGGAAGAAAAAATATTAAATTTAATAGATCAACTTATAGTTTCAAATTATAATGTGGCTATAGAGAGCAGGCAAAATTATTCACCGCTTGCAATCGGTGTATTACAAAATGCATACAGAGAAGCCACAAGATATAAATCCGCACTTATCGGTACGGAACATATTTTGATTGCAATAATAAAGGACAGTGCATGTATTGCACATAAGCTCCTTTTGACAATGAATATAAATATTCAAAAACTTTATATGGAAATTTTATCTGCAATGGGTGAAGAGACTGAGCGAAGGGAAAACTATGAAAGGACAAGCAATAAGTCAAATTCACTTGCAACCCCTACACTTGATAAATATTCCAGAGATCTTACAGAATTTGCAAGAGTAGGAAAACTTGATCCGGTTATCGGAAGAGATAATGAGACAAACAGAGTTATGCAGATTTTATCAAGACGAACCAAGAACAATCCGGTACTTATAGGTGAGCCGGGAGTCGGTAAGACTGCTGTAGTTGAAGGACTGGCATCACGTATTATATCAAAGGAAGTGCCTGACACATTGCTTGATAAAAGACTTGTGACACTTGATCTTCCTGCTATGATTGCAGGTTCAAAATATCGTGGTGAATTTGAAGAAAGAATAAAGAAAGTAATAAATGAAGTGGTAAGTGCCGGAAATGTATTACTTTTCCTTGATGAGCTTCATACTATTATCGGTGCAGGAGGCGCCGAAGGAGCGGTGGACGCTTCAAATATTTTAAAGCCTTTACTTGCCAGAGGTGAGTTGCAACTTATAGGTGCAACCACTATAGACGAGTACAGAAAGCATATAGAAAAGGACTCAGCATTGGAGAGAAGATTCCAGCCTATAATAGTTGAAGAGCCTTCTTTGGAAGATGCAACTAAGATACTTCTGGGTCTTAAACACAAGTATGAAGAACATCATGCGGTATCCATTACAGACAGAGCAATTGAAAGTGCCGTAAAGTTGTCAAAGAGATATATCTCAGACAGATTTTTGCCGGATAAGGCAATAGATCTTGTAGATGAGGCGGCTTCAAAGACAAGAATCAGCAATTATATGGAGCCTGAAAAGATAAAGGAAATAAAAGCTGAAATTGAAAAAATGGAAAAAGAAAAAGAGGATGCCGTAAGTGCCGAAGAGTTTGAAAGAGCCGGTGAAATAAAAGAAAAGCAGGAAAAACTCAGAGAAAAGCAAAATAAACTGCGTGACAAATGGATTGAAGACAAGAGAAATAAAAAGCTTGTTGTAGACGAGGATGAAATTGCGGATGTTGTTGCACTTTGGACAAAAATTCCTGTAAAGAAGATTACAGAAAACGATTCTCAAAGACTCAATAATCTTGAGAAGGTTTTACATGAAAGGGTTGTAGGACAGGAAGAAGCGGTTAATGCAGTAGCAAGAGCTATAAGAAGAGGCAGAGTAGGTCTTAAAGATCCGAAAAGACCTATAGGTTCATTTTTGTTCTTAGGACCTACAGGTGTCGGTAAGACTGAACTTTCAAAAGCTCTTGCATACAGCATGTTCGGGTCTGAAAGTGCACTTATTCGTGTTGATATGAGTGAGTACATGGAAAAGCATTCGGTTTCAAAGATGGTAGGATCACCTCCCGGATATGTAGGATATGATGAAGGTGGACAGCTCTCAGAGAAGGTAAGAAGAAATCCATATTCGGTAATACTCTTTGATGAGATTGAAAAGGCTCATCCTGATGTGTTCAATATACTTTTACAGGTGCTTGATGACGGACATATTACAGATTCAAGCGGCAGAACTGTTGATTTTAAGAATACGGTTATTATTCTAACTTCAAATGCAGGAGCGCAGAGAATAGTAGAGCCGAAACATCTCGGATTTGCTTCAAACTCCGATGATGAAAAAGACTATTCAGCAATGAAAAGTAATGTTATGGATGAAGTGAAGCAGATGTTTAAACCTGAATTTTTAAACAGAATTGATGAAACTATAGTATTCCATCAACTTACACGTGATAACTTAAAAGAAATTTTGGACATATTGCTTAAGGAGATTAACAACAGACTTTCCGAGCAGATGCAGATGAATCTGAAACTTACAGAAAAGGCAAAGGAATTCCTTATTGATAAGGGTTATGATAAGAAATACGGTGCAAGGCCGTTAAAGCGAGCTCTGCAAAATGAGATAGAGGATAAGATGGCTGAGCAGATACTTCTTGGAAATGTAAAGCAGGGAGACTCTCTTAAGGTGGATTGCAAAGGTGAGGATAAAAACAGAGAACTTGTATTTAAACCGATTGTTAAGAAAAATAAAGTAAAAGAGCTTGTAAATCAATAAATAGAGCTGACTGATATTTGTAGAACACATTTATCAGTCGGCTTTTTTATATTTAATAAAAACATAAAAAATTCAAAAATAAAAAGATAAATACACAAAATATATGCTATGATAGAATGTACATAGAAGTATATCGTATTTATAAAAGGGTGAGTATGATGGATGATATAATAATTGAAGTAAAAGGACTTTATAAGTTCTATAAAGCGGGAGAAAATATAGTACATGCCCTTGACGGCTTGGATTTTACTATAAATAAGGGAGAGTTCGTGGCGATAGTAGGTCCTTCAGGTTCCGGAAAATCTACACTCCTTAATATGCTGGCAGGACTTGAAAAACCGACTAAGGGAGAGATAATAATCGGCAAAACTCATCTTGAAAAGCTTAAAGAAAACCAATTGGTGGCATTCAGACGAAACAATGTAGGATTTATTTTTCAATCATATAATCTGTTACCGACGATGAATGCACTCGACAATGTGGCTTTACCGCTGGTATTCAGAGGTGTTGATGTAAAGAAAAGGATTGAAACGGCTAAGAAATATCTGACTTTGGTGGGTCTTGAAAAACAGATATATCAAAACGGAAATGCTATGAGCGGAGGTCAGCAACAAAGAGTAGGAATAGCAAGAGCACTAGCTATGCAGCCGAAAATAATTTTTGCAGATGAACCGACAGGAAATCTGGATACAAAGACTACGGCTGAAGTACTTGAGCTGATGAAGCGGATTGTAAAAGAGGAAAATCAAACTCTTATTATGGTTACACATGATAATGATATAGCTAATGTTGCAGACAGACAAATCAGAATAGTAGATGGAAAGGCGGTATAGTTAAGATGAACGGTGTAAAGAAAATTTTTGGAATTGTGATGATTCTTTTGATGGTCATTATTCCGCAGGTAGAATCATTTGCAAAGTTAAGAAACATAGAAAGCAATAATGTATTTCATCAGGATAAGATACCTGTCGGAAAAACAGGTAAAATGATGAGTGTAACATTTTATGTTGAAACAGGTTCCGACTATGCGGATGCATGGGCAGGTATAGCTTATGATGATGAAGAGGATGAAAATATAGAATTTCCTTTTGAACTTACATCCGAGACTACAGACAGAAAGCATGTAGGAAAGATAAGTAAGGGTAAGAAAAAAAGTATTACTATTTCAGCAAGAGTAAGAAGAGATATTCCTGAAGGTTACTACGGTATTCCTGTTTATCTGGCAGATGACAAAGAAGGTGGAAGAGGTATACAGGAATATATAAATGTTTATATTCAAAAATCCGCCACAACCGACAGCAGTGAATCGGAAGCGGTAAAGGATGTGGAGTTTACTTTAGGTGAAGGACAGTCAACACCCAGAGGCAAATATCCTGATGTATTAAACTTCGGTCTTAATCTTGCAAATACAGGTAAGCTTACAGCCTTTGATGTTACTGCTCATATGGTGATGGATAAGGACAATACGGTTTTTCCGTTTGAAATAAATGATGCCAACTATGACAGACATTTTGATAAGATTGAGAGCGGAGGAGTTACAAGCCTTGATTACAGTTTTGCAATACAAAAAAATACCTATACAGGTTATTATCCGATAAAGCTTGAAATCACATACCGTAATTCTACAGAAGGTGAAATAAAAAAGACTGAAGAGCAATTCTTTGTGCATATACAAAATAAAGAAAAGGATGAAACAACCACTTCACCGGGAGAATTTAATCCGAATGACAGAACAAAGGCAAGAATAGTAGTAGACAGTTACAGAACGGAGCCCAAGGATGTATTTGCCGGTGAAACTTTCGATTTGATTATTGTAATGAAAAATGCTTCTGCAAGTGTAGCTGCCAGCAATATTTTATTCACATTGGAATCTGAAAAGGCGAGTGACAGTGCGGTATTCAGTATGGAGGAGGGATCAAGTTCTCATGCAGTGAATTCTCTGCCTGCAAATCAAACCACCGAGCTTAGACTTAAGATGAGTGCAAGGGCAGGTGTGGATCAAAGGTCATATTCCATTACAATAAATGAGCAGTATGATTCACCGGAGTATAAAAATGCAACTGATAAGGTCAGTATAGATATACCTGTAAGACAGGTTGCAAGGATGAATATCGGAAGCTTTGAAATCAACCCTGACAGTATAAGCGTCGGTGATGATGCAAATATTACATTTCAGATAAATAATACCGGAAAGGTAATTCTTTATAATCTTATGGCAAAGTTTAAGGCGGATTCAATAAAGGAGAATGAAGCCTATATAGGAAATGTCAAGCCTGGTGAGAGCGGAAATGTGGATGTAAATTTGACAGGTAAAGCAGTAACTGCAGATGACGGTAAGATAAACCTTACTATAAGCTATGAAGATGAAAACGGAAATATTACAGAGGAAACAAGAGATTTTATCCTGAATGTAAACGAAGAGGCGGAAACTGATTTTGATATAACAGATCAGCAAATACCCGAAGAAGAAAACAGGGAATTTAATCCTTTACCTGTTATAATCGGAGGAGGTTTATCGTCTGTTATTATAGCAAGTGCTTTGATATTGAAGAAAAGAAAATCAAAAAAGGAGCAGATGTAAATGAAATTGCTTGATTTACTTAAATTAAGTATTTCAAACCTGAAAAGAAGAAAGCTTAGAACTGTACTTACCGTACTGGGTGTACTTATAGGTACGGCTTCCGTTGTGACTATGCTCTCACTCGGTATCGGACTGGATGAATTGAATAAAGAGAGCATCGCACAGTCGGGGTCACTAAAAGCTATAGATGTTACCGTTCCATACAACAGACAAGATGATTCATCAAACAAAAAGACGGAACCCTTGCGTATAAAGGATGATACTATTGAAACTTTTTCAAAGATAGAGCATGTGGAAGGAGTATCTCCGGTGCTGTCAACTTATGTAATTATCATGCAGGGACCTTATATGCAAAACACTCAAATAAACGGAGTAAATGAAGAATATATGGCTGAAATAAAACTTGAAAGCGGTCATATTCCTACAGATAAGAAAAACCTTGAATTTGTATATGGAAATTTTGTTATTAAAGATTTTCAGAATCCTAAAAAGCCCAATGAATCATTTTATCAGACTAACAAGCTTCCAAATGTGGACTACAACAAGCCCATGTTTGTTATCTTTGACACTGAAGCCTATGATAAGGCAAATGCCGGAGGGGAGAATGCACCTAAGCCGCCAAAGAAGTATATTATAGATACTGCAGGTGTGGTAAAGGGAGGTGCTTTATTGGATGATTATGACAGTTACAATAATTTCAGTTTCGGAATATATTGTAATATAGACGCTTTAAAGGCAATGCTTAAGAAAGTCTATAAAAACAAACCTATTCCCAATCAACCTACAACAAAGAAAGGTAAGCCGTTAAAGTATCTGGTATATGATTCCGCCAAGATATATGTGGATGATATGAAAAATGTTTTGACAGTTCAAAAGCAAATCACAGATATGGGTTTTCAGGCCGAGTCTCAAATGGAGTGGATTGAACAAAGTAAAGCCTCTACAAATATGATTCAGATGGTACTTGGCGGTATCGGAGCCGTGTCATTGTTTGTTGCTTCTATAGGTATTGCAAATACTATGATGATGAGTATATATGAAAGAACCAAAGAAATCGGAATTATGAAGGTCTTAGGCTGTGATATGAATCGTATACGAGATATGTTTCTTATAGAATCGGGTGCTATCGGACTTATAGGAGGCTTTACCGGAGTTATTTTTAGTTTTATTATTTCAATTGTAATCAATGCTCTTGGAGTGGCGGTGGCTGTTTCCGGAGTAGACGGAAATATATCAAGAATACCGCCGTGGCTTGTAATATCAGCAATTATTTTTGCGGTTATTATAGGAATGCTGGCAGGTTTCTTCCCTTCTTTAAGAGCGATGAAGTTAAGTCCGCTAACTGCACTTAGAAACGATTAGGAGGTTTTATGTTTGAGTATCTGTCAAAATTAGAGTACCCGGGTAGAGGAATTGTACTTGGAAAGTCGGATGACGGTAAGAATGCCGTCTTTGCCTATTTCATCATGGGGAGAAGTGTAAATTCAAGAAACAGAATATTTGAAGTACATGGTGATGATATAAGTACAAAGGCTTTTGATGAAAGTCTGCTTGGCGATCCGTCTTTAATTATCTATTCTCCTGTAAGAGTATGTGATAAAAGTGTAATAGTAACAAACGGTGATCAAACGGACACGGTTTATGAATATTTAAAGACCGGTAAAAGCTTTGAAGATGCACTGTATACAAGAACTTTTGAACCTGATGCACCGAATTTTACACCGAGAATATCAGGACTTATTGAATTAAAAGACAGACTTAAACTTAAACTTTCTATATTAAAGAGTGATGAAGGGGATGAAAACCGGACTTTAAGATTTTTCTATAATTATGACAATGTAAAAGCAGGTGAGGGATTTTTGATTCATACCTATAAAGAAAATTTGGATCCTCTAAAAAGTTTTGAAGGTGAACCGAAAAAGATACAGATAACAGGAGATATAGATGAATTCAGCGATAAACTTTGGAACTCTCTTGATTCGGAAAATAAAATATCTTTGGCAGTCAGGTATATAAATTTGGAAACCGGTGAATATATACAGGTTATAAAGAATAAGTTGGAGGGTATGTAATGAAAGAGTTGATTTTAAAGTATGGCTGTAATCCAAATCAAAAACCTGCAAAAATTTTTATGGAAAACGGTGAGGAACTTCCCATAAAAGTACTTAGCGGAAATCCGGGCTATATTAATTTACTTGATGCCTTAAACGGGTGGCAACTTGTTTCAGAGCTGAAAAGAGTAAGCTCTTTACCTTCCGCAACAAGCTTTAAACATGTATCACCTGCAGGCGCTTCAATAGGACTTCCGCTTGATGATGTTTTAAAGAAGATATATTGGGTGGAGGATGAAAAACTTTCACCTCTGGCCTGTGCATATGCAAGAGCAAGAGGTGCGGACAGAATGTCATCATTCGGTGATTTTATCGCTCTGAGTGATGTTTGTGATAAAGAAACCGCTTTACTTATAAAGAGGGAAGTATCTGACGGTGTAATAGCGCCGGGATACAGTGATGAAGCTTTTGAAATACTTAAAGCAAAGAAAAACGGAAAATATAATGTTATTCAAATAGACGAAAACTATATTCCGGCAAAATCGGAAAAGAAGCAGGTCTTCGGTATTACATTTGAACAGGGACATAATGATTTGGATATAAGCATGAGCCTGCTTGAAAATATTGTGACAAAAAACAAAGATTTGCCTGAGAGTGCAAAACTTGATCTGCTTATATCTTTAATAATTTTAAAGTATACTCAGTCAAATTCCGTTTGCTATGTAAAAGACGGACAGGCAATAGGTATAGGAGCGGGGCAGCAGTCAAGAATACATTGTACAAGACTTGCAGGAAATAAGGCGGACAACTGGTTTTTAAGGCAGGCTGAATGTGTGCTTAATCTTCCTTTTAAAGAGGGAATAAAAAGAGCGGACAGAGATAATGCAATTGATGTTTACATAGGTGATAACAGCGTTGAGGAGCTTTTAACCGAAGGAATGTGGGAGCATATCTTTACACAAAAACCGGATGAATTTACAAGGGAAGAAAAGAGAGATTGGCTGAAGAATCTAAAGGGTGTAAGCCTTGGTTCGGATGCATTCTTTCCGTTCAGTGACAATATTGAAAGAGCAAAAAGAAGCGGTGTGGAATTTATTGCACAACCGGGAGGTTCTTTAAGAGATGATGCGGTTATAGAATGTTGTAATAAATATAAAATCACCATGGCATTCACAGGCATAAGGCTTTTCCATCATTAAGCATATTATTGAAAAAATTTATTGATTTAATATATATTTTATTATAAAATTTAAATAATCAATAGGTTTATAACAGTTTTTATTGATATTCCGGATATTATGGAGGGGTTATGGCAATATTAGTTACCGGTGGTGCCGGTTATATCGGAAGTCATACCTGTGTTGAATTGTTGAATGCAGGTTATGAAGTGGTTGTAGTGGACAATTTGGTAAATTCTTCAAAGGAATCACTTAAGAGAGTTGAAGAGATTACCGGAAAGTCTTTACGTTTCTATGAAGTCGATTTGTTGAACCAAAAGGCTCTTACAAATGTATTCAAAGAAAATAATATAGATGCAGTTATACATTTTGCAGGATTAAAGGCGGTTGGAGAGTCTGTATATAAACCGCTTGAGTATTATCACAATAATATTACAGGAACTCTTATTTTATGTGAAGTAATGAGAGAGTTCGGAGTGGAAAAGATAGTATTTTCATCAAGTGCTACAGTATATGGAGATCCTAAGATTGTTCCTATTACAGAGGATGCACCTCTCGGTGTTATAACAAATCCATATGGAAGAACAAAGGGAATGCTTGAGCAAATCCTTACAGATTTGCATACTGCAAATGAAAAGTTCTCAGTAATGCTTTTAAGATATTTCAATCCTATAGGAGCACATGAGTCAGGCAGAATCGGTGAAAATCCTAAGGGCATTCCAAACAATCTCTTACCTTATATCACACAGGTTGCCGTTGGTAAGCTTGTATGCCTTGGAGTATTCGGAAATGACTACGATACCAAGGACGGTACATGTGTAAGAGACTATATCCATGTTGTTGACCTTGCAAAGGGACATGTGAAGGCTCTTGAAAAGATGATGAAAGATCCGGGAAAGGTGGATATCTATAATCTTGGAACAGGTATAGGATACAGTGTACTTGATGTAATAAATGCATTTGAGAAAGTAAATGATTTAAAAATCAATTATGTATTTAAAGACAGAAGAGCAGGCGATGTACCTGCTTGTTATGCAGATCCTTCACTTGCGCTTAAAGAGCTTGGCTGGAAGGCTGAGAAAAATATTGAAGATATGTGTAGAGACTCTTTCAGATGGCAAAAGGCAAATCCGAACGGATTTGAAGAGGAGAACTCTGATATAGTAGTCAGAAAAGACGGTTCAGTTATTAAAAAATAAATATAAATTATCTGCCTTACGGAGTTTTCCGTAAGGCGGTTTATAAAGGAGATTATGCTTAGTAAAATACATACAGCAGGTCTTTTAGGTATCAATGCATTTCATGTCTGCTGTGAAACCGATATTGGTGACGGTCTGCCGGGAATTATTCTAATAGGTTCTCTATCCGGTGAAGTCAAAGAGGCGGCAGACAGAGTAAAGACCGCAATAAAAAATTCTAAATATTCTTTTTATCCCAAAAAAATCGTTATAAATCTATCCCCCGCAGAAATCAAAAAAGAAGGTTGTGGCTATGATTTACCTATTGCCATATCAATTCTTGAAGCCCTTGGAACAATAAAATCCGATATATTAAACAAATCACTCTTTGTAGGTGAGCTTTCACTGAGCGGTGAATTACTTCCTATAAGAGGCATACTGCCGATTGTTATATTTGCAAAAGAAAACGGCTTTGAAAATGTATTTCTTCCATATGATAATCTGGCAGAGGCAAATATAGTTACAGGTATTAAAAATTACGGTATAAAAAATCTAAAAGATCTGATTGAAATTCTAAACGGTGAAAAAACTTATTCGGAAAATATTCAAATACAAATCCCGGAAACAAAAGAATACAGTGATTTTTCGGATGTAAACGGACAGATATTACTAAAAAGGGCTGTGCAGATTGCTGTTGCAGGCAGACATAATATATTGTTCATAGGACCTGCAGGCACAGGTAAAAGTATGATTGCCAAAAGGATTCCCGGAATAATGCCCAATATGAGCGATGAAGAGGCTTTGGAAGTTTCAAAGATATACAGCGTATGTGGATTGCTTAATTCAAAAGAACCGGTATTAAAGATAAGACCTTACAGGGATCCTCATCACAGTGTTTCTCCCCAGGCACTCTCAGGAGGTGGAAGGATACCCAAGCCAGGTGAAATTTCTCTGGCACATAAGGGTGTATTATTTTTAGATGAGCTGGCTGAATTTAAGACAAATACGATAGAGGTACTTAGGCAGCCTATGGAAAATAAAACTGTAAGTATTTCAAGAGTAAATGCAAGTATTGAATATCCTTCAGATTTTATGCTGGTTGCGGCTACTAATCCGTGTAAATGTGGCTACTATCCTGACAGAAGTAAATGCAGTTGTAATGAGGCTCAGGTAAGAAAATATCTGTCACGAATATCAAAACCTTTACTTGACAGAATAGATATAACTGTTGAGACTTCGCTGATAAAATATGCGGAGCTTAAAGGTGATTTTAAAAATATAAGCAGCGAGGAAATAAAAAATTACATAGAAAAAGTAAGGCAGATACAGCTGAACAGATATAAAGATTATGGGTTTTCTTACAATTCAGAAATTCCGGCAGGTCTTATAAATAAATTCTGTGCTTTAAAAAAGAGTGATGATATTTTCCTATCTGACTTATATGAGATGAAAAAGATGAGTGTAAGGGGACTTCATAAAATATTAAAAGTTGCAAGAACTGTTGCAGATTTTAATGAACATAAAAATATTGAGCATGATGATATATGTGAGGCTATATCATATCGCTCTTTAGAAGATAAATATTGGTAAGGAGGAAATATGCAGATAAATAATATTTCAGACAGAGAAGCAATGTTTTTTCTGTCAAGTTTAGCAGAGCTCGGTTATGCTTCAAAGCGTGCTATATATGAGAACATTAAACCTTTATACAGTATTTTTGAAATGAACTTTGAAAATTTAAAGATGAAAGTAAAACTAAGTGAAAAGCAAATTAAGGCTGTTTTAGGATTAAAAACCAAACTAAATGAATTACATGAAAAATATATGTCTTTAGATGAAAGAAAAATAAAATTTATACTTCCGTTTGAAGATGATTATCCCAAAAAGCTTTTGGATTTAAGAGATTATCCCTTCGGCATATTTGTAAAAGGTGATATTCCAAGGCAGAGAAAGAGCGTGGCAATAGTGGGCAGTAGAGGTGCAAGTGAATATGGACTTGGAATGGCAAAGTTTATTGCACAGGAACTGGCTGCCAATGATGTGGATATAATAAGCGGTATGGCGCTTGGAGTCGACAGTATGGCACATGAGGGTGCTGTTATTTCTAAAGGAAAAACTTATGCAGTACTTGGCACAGGAGTAAATGTATGTTATCCTGATAGCAATTTTACTCTATACAATAAGTTATGTAGTGAAGGCTTTGGAGGTGTTATATCTGAATTTCCTTTGGGAACAAATCCTTTAAAGTTTAATTTTCCTATAAGAAACCGTATTATTTCAGGTCTGGCGGATATTACTGTAGTAATAGAAGCAAGACTTAAGTCGGGTTCACTTATAACGGCAACACATGCCATAGAACAGGGGAGAGAAGTATTTGCACTACCGGGAAGAATAACAGATTGTATGAGTCTTGGATGTAATAAATTGATATCCGACGGTGCCGGTATTATAACCTCACCTACGGATATTTTGGAAGCACTTGATCTTAATGTTGATAAAAAAATTCAAGTATATAATGAAAAAAACGCTAATATACTTGCAAAGAATGATAAAAAGGTTTATAGTTGCCTTGATTTAAAACCGAAATATATAGATGACATAATCAAAGAAAGCGCTTTAGATATCTCTCAAGTGCTTAGCTCACTTTTATTACTTGAATTGGAAGGTTTTATCGTACAAGTATCATCAAATTATTATTGTAAGAGATTAAGTTAGTAAGGGGTTAAAATGGCTGGAAGTTTAGTGATAGTGGAGTCGCCTGCAAAGGTAAAGACCATAAAAAAATATTTAGGTTCGGGGTATGAAGTTACGGCGTCAAACGGGCATGTGCGAGATTTGCCTAAATCCACAATGGGTATTGATGTTGAAAATGACTTTGAACCGAAATATATTACCATAAGAGGCAAGGGCGAGTTACTTGCTAAACTGAAAAAAGACGTTAAAAAAGCTGATAAAATATATCTTGCAACCGACCCTGACCGTGAGGGTGAGGCAATCAGTTGGCATCTGTCAAAGGCTTTAAAGCTTGAGGACAGTGAAAAAAAGGTATTTCGTATCAGTTTTAATGAGATTACAAAAAATGCAATAAAAGAGGCTATTAAGCATCCAAGAAATCTGGATATGAATCTTGTGGATGCGCAGCAGGCGAGAAGAGTATTGGATCGTATGGTGGGATACTCTATCAGCCCTCTACTTTGGGCAAAGGTAAAAAGAGGATTGTCTGCCGGTAGAGTGCAGTCTGTAGCTCTTCGAATGATATGTGACAGAGAAGCACAAATAGATGAGTTTATTCCTGAGGAGTATTGGACTCTTGAAGCCGAGCTTTTGACCGAGCACTCAAAAAAGGCTGTAAATGCCAAGTTCTATGGTAAAAAGAGTAAGCTTACCATAAACAATAAAGCAGAGATGAATAAAATATTAAAGGCATTAAAGGGTGCTTCATATGTGGTTTCAGAGATAAATGAGGGTGAAAGAGTAAAGAAGGCTCCGATTCCGTTTACAACATCTACCTTGCAACAGGAAGCCAGCAAAAAGTTAAACTATTCAACTCAAAAGACAATGAGGCTTGCACAGCAATTATATGAAGGTGTGGAAGTAAAGGGTAAGGGAACAATTGCTCTTATAACATATTTGCGTACAGACTCAACCAGAATAGCTGCCGAGGCAGATGCCGCTGCAAGAGAGTTTGTAGATAAAAGCTATGGACCTGAATATGTTTCAAAAAATGTTGTTACAAAGACAAATAACAATAATGTTCAGGATGCACACGAGGCTATAAGACCTACAGATGTGAATCTTACTCCGGCAATGGTTAAAGAATCTTTGCCAAGAGAGCTTTTCAGACTGTATCAGCTTATATGGAAGAGATTTGTTGCCAGCAGAATGGAAAATGCAAAGTATAAGACTACTTCAGTGAAGCTCAGTGCAGGAGATTATATCTTTACCATGTCAGGCTCAAAAATAGTATTTGACGGATTTATGAGTGTTTATACTGACGATGATGAAGAAAAGGTAAGTTCGGATGCTGTTATCGGAAAGCTTAAGGTAGGAGATGAACTTAAACTTGAAAAGCTTTTGGATGTACAGCATTTTACACAGCCGCCTGCACATTTTACGGAAGCAAGTCTTGTAAAGGCATTGGAAGAACAGGGAATAGGACGTCCGTCAACATATGCACCTACTATTACTACAATTCTTGCAAGACATTATATTGTTAAAGAGCAAAAAAATCTCTATGTTACAGAGCTTGGACAGATTGTAAACTCTATGATGGTTAACTATTTCGGGAGCATAGTGGATAAGGAATTTACGGCAAATCTTGAGCAGTTACTGGATTCTGTAGGTGACGGAAGTGTAAATTGGAAAACTGTTGTATCAAACTTTTATCCGGATCTTGAGTCGGCAGTAGAGCAGGCTTCAAAGGAGCTTGAAAATGTAAAGCTTGCCGATGAAGTTACAGATGTGATATGTGAAAACTGTGGAAGAAACATGGTTATAAAATATGGTCCGCACGGAAAGTTTTTAGCATGTCCGGGATTCCCCGAATGTAAGAATACAAAGCCGTATCTTGAAAAAATAGGAGTGAAATGTCCTAAATGTGACGGTGAAGTAGTAATAAAGAAGACAAAGAAAGGCAGAATATACTATGGTTGCAGCAATGCGCCTGAATGTGATTTTATGTCATGGAATAAGCCTTCTTCTATAGCCTGTCCAAAATGCGGCTCATATATGGTTGAAAAAGGAAATAAGCTCCTTTGTATGAATGAAGAATGCGGATATTCCGAGAATAAGCCAAAAGAAGAATAAATATTTAAAGTTAAACGACCGACTTAATAAGCCGGTCGTTTATTTACATACAAATACTTTACATTCTAAGTTATTTTATTTTTTCGACCATTTCTATTACTGTATCTATTACCTCATCAAAGCTGATTTCTTCAGCATATCTAAATCTTCTTTGATAGTTTTTCCATCTTATTCTAATATCTTTTTCCGATTTTAATTTGGATATTAGATTTATAATACTGTCAATTATAAAATCTGTACTTCTATGTTTAAAAGTATTTTGACATGCATTTCTTAACATATCATAGTTTATTTTTTCGCTTTTCAAGCGGTATAAAATATAAATATCATAAAAGTCCTTACTCCTACTGTTAAATACTCCCCTATAATAAACTGTATGAATTTTCTCAGCAAGAATAGTTTCTATATTGTATGCACATATTTTAAATAAACTGTCACTGAAAATGCTTTTATAATTATATGATATATCACTTGGTGTTATCGGGTCTCCGGTTGCTATATCAAGAGGAATAATCTGTCTAATATTTTCGAGACTACAAAGAACTGTAATTCTAAATCCTCCATACTCATCTTCTTTACGGATTTCTTCTATTTTTTGAATTGTATAAGTGATTCCGTTATCATACCCACTGCTAAGAATTTTTTCAAATCTTTGCTTTATATTTTCCTCTGTAAGCGTGAATTTTCTTATCAAAAAATCAATATCGACAGTACTTCTTTGCCTTATTCCTATTACATTAGAAAGTAGAAATCCACCTTTAAAAATAAAATTATTACTCTCATCACTTATTGATATTTTTTCTAAAATACTCTCTAAAAAATAGTGTGTTTGTATCAAATTAAAACTGAGTCCTGTTTCTTTTGAAAGCTTTTGACATAATGATCTAAGTTTATCTTTATTCATAGAGAATCTCCATAATTTTTTTTACTTTTTCATATATTTTCATTTTTTTAGAATATTCATAGAGTCTATTTAAATCTTTATATGAATATTTAATATACCTGTTAAGAGTTTTGGAAAGTAATTCTGTTTCCACTTCATTTCTATTTTTAATAAGATCACAAATAGTTCTTTCTAAATTGTATACTTTTACAGTATTTCCAAACATAGTTTGACAATCTGTTATACCCATATCGTAAATTTCTTTCTTTACATAGTGAATTCTAACGTTACTGTTTATTCTATGTTTATTGTATCCTTTATATACTGTGGCTTCAATTTCAAGTGGAATTATATCTGTAAATCCCTGAAGATATAAGGCGGACACATAAGAAAAAATAGCTACTGTATATCTATTTTGAAAAAAAGAATACTCATCATAATCACCACTTGAATTTATATAAATTCCTCTATCTATGCGAATCAATTCACCTGTTTTAACCATCCGTGTTAGATAAATAGTAGGTATGTTAGACCTTGTAAACTCTTTACTTGTTATTACACCGCCGTTATTTTTTAATTTTTCTTTTATTTTATTTATATAATCCATAGTATCCTCTGTTTTGTTGTAATTATGCTTACATTATATCGTTTGATAAGCACAAATGCAACAAAAATGGAACCCTGGATATCAAAAAAAGAGTGGGACTAATTTAAGCCACACTCTCAAATTTAAAATGAATACTTTATTATAGCTGCTTTGTTATTCCTTATCATCATCTTTTCTATCAAGATTTCTTATCTGTTTTGTTATTACAAGATATGCATATATTATTACAGGCATTACAATATCTATAAACAAGAATACAAAAAGCAATCTGATATTGTCTGAGAATATTGCAACAAGAACAGTTGAGATCAAGCTGAATATAAGTAAAAGTAAGATTATTATCGCAAAAAACTTTTTCATTTTCATATTAATTTTCCTCCAGACTTAAAGTCAGTTCTTCCCATTCGTTCATAAGCTTTTCAAGCTTTTCTTCCAGAGCTGTTTTTTCTTTTTGCAGTTCCATAAGCTTACCTACATTTGAGGAAATCTCAGGATTGGAAAATTCCTCATCGATAAGAGCAAGTTTTTCTTCAAGTTTTTCTATTTCCTTTTCACATTTGTTCAAGGCATTTGTTACTTTCTTTTTTTGAGCCTGTGCAGTCTTATTTTCAATCCATTCCTGTTTTGAATCTGAGATCTCCGTCGGTTTTTCTTCTATATTATTATTTGAAAGATTGGCTGCACCTTCTACCGCCTCTCTTTTTTCAATATAGTAATCATAATTTCCTATATAGTTAAGTAATCTGTTTCCTGTAAGATCAAGAATCCTTGTTGCGGTCTTATTGATAAAGTATCTGTCATGTGATACATAGCAAATAGTACCCGGGAAACTGTTTAAGGCACTTTCAAGTACATCCTTACTTAGAATATCCAAATGGTTTGTAGGCTCATCCAAAAGCAGGAAATTTGCTTTTGATAACATAAGTTTAACTAAAGATACTCTGCCTCTTTCTCCACCTGAAAGATCACCGATCTTTTTATACACATCCTCACCTGTGAAAAGAAAAGCTGCAAGTATGTTTCTTATTTGAGTATTGTTCATCTCAGGGTAAGTATCTGAAATCTCATCAAATAAAGTCTTGTCCATATGAAGTACCTGGTGTTCCTGATCATAGTACGCAATGGAAACATTTGAACCGTAGATTACTTCACCGGTATCAGGAGTTAAAAGTCCGTTTATAATCTTTAGGAGGGTAGTCTTTCCTGTACCGTTATCACCTATAATAGCGACTCTTTCCCCTCTTTTTATTTCAAAATTTATATTTGAAAAGAGATGCTTTTCATCAAAACTCTTTGACAAATCATGTACTGTAAGCACATCTTTACCGCTTTCTTTTGAAATATCCAAAGAGAGTCTCATATTTTCTATATGAGTTTTTGGAGCTTCGACTCTTTCAATCTTTTCAAGCTGTTTTTGTCGGCTCTCGGCTCGTTTTATCGACTTTTCTCTGTTAAATTGCTTAAGCTTTGTAATAACAGCTTCCTGATGTTTTATTTCCTGTTGCTGATTCAAATATTCCTTCATTTTGGCATCTAAAAGCATCTGCTTTTTTGCGGAGAAGTCTGAATAGTTTCCGGAATACATTTGGACTTCGGCGTTTTCAATATCTATGACCTTACTAACTATCTTATCAAGAAAATATCTGTCATGTGATACTATAATAACAGCACCCTTATAGTTTAGCAGATAGGATTCAAGCCATTCTATACTTCGAAGATCCAAATGGTTTGTAGGTTCGTCAAGTAATATAATATCAGGTTCCTCTAAAAGCAGTTTTGCAAGGAATACTCTTGTTTTTTGACCTCCTGATAATGTATTTATCTTTCTGTCAAAATCATTTTCATCAAATCCAAGTCCTTTTAAAATACCGATAACTTTACTCTTTGCGGCATATCCGTCCATCAGCTCATAACTGTGAGTAAGAGCGGTATATGAAGAATATAACTCTTCAAGTGCCTCGCCTGAAAGATGTTGCATCTGTTCCTGCATCTCTAACATTCTCTTTTCCATGTTAAGGATATGCTCTATAACTGTATATAGCTCATCTATAATACTTAATGTGGAATCTACATTATTTATCTGTCTTAAGTATCCGAGTTTTGCATCCTTTGCAAGTATAACATTACCGCTGTCGGCATGTTCCTCACCTGTAAGTATTTTTAGCAGTGTGGTTTTTCCGGCACCGTTTACACCGACAATGGCAACTTTTTCATGTTCATTGACTAAAAAATTTGCATCTTTTATTATCTCATTGCTTCCGAAAGACTTTGAGATATTTGTAGCATTTAAAATCAAAATTTGCCTCCTTAGTCATATAATCCACATAAGTATAGCTTAAATACATGCTTAAATGCAAGACAATTCATGATACAAATGAAGCCTTTATATGCTCAAAAACTTAATAAAATATATAATATTCACCATATATATCTGTATTGACATTTATATTAATAGATAATATACTAATTGTAGAATTCTTAACAAATGGAATTGCTGAGAATAATTTATAAATTAATATTTGGAACGGAATAAATATGGAAGAAAGAAAAATATCCAGAGCAGTCATTTCAAGACTGCCAAGATACTATAGATACTTAGGTGAGCTGTCAGAAGAGGGTGTCGAAAGAATATCCTCAAAAGAACTCAGTGAGAGAATGAAGGTTACTGCTTCTCAAATCAGACAGGATTTAAATAACTTTGGTGGTTTCGGACAGCAGGGATATGGATATAATGTAAGATATCTGTATAATGAGATCGCAAAGATTTTAGGAATTGATCGCCAGCATAATATTATAATAATAGGTGCAGGTCATTTGGGACAGGCTATTGCAAATTATGCAAACTTTGAGAGAAGAGGTTTTCTTATCAAAGGAATGTTTGATGTGGATCCTAATCTTTTCGGAAAAACCATACGTGGTGCAAGAGTGTATTCTCTTGATAACCTTGAAAAGTTTGTGTCTGAAAATGATATACAGATAGCTGCACTTACTATACCGAAGACAAGAGCAATGGAAGTTGCGGACAGACTTATAAAGTCGGGAATAAAGGCAATCTGGAATTTTGCACATACAGATTTGGTTGTACCTGATGATGTAGTTGTTGAGAATGTGCATCTTTCAGAATCTCTTATGAGGTTGTCATATAGAGTCAGTAATGTAGATGCTATTCCTTTTGAAGGGAAGTATGATTAGAGGGATCGGTACTGATATAGTCGAAATAGACAGAATATCAAATGCAATTAAAAAGGAATTTTTTTTAAAGAAGGCTTTCAATGATAGTGAAATAAATATGGCCGGAGGCAGAAACAGAGACAGTTTTCTAGCCGGAAATTTTGCTACAAAGGAAGCCTTTGTAAAAGCATTGGGAACAGGTTTCAGAGGTGTTGAACTTAAGGACTTGGCGGTACTCAGAGATGAACTTGGAAAGCCTTTTATAAAAATCTGTAATAATTTAAACAGACATTTACAAGGAATTGATGAGAATAAAATCCATGTATCCATAAGCAATACCGACTCATTGGCAATTGCACTGGTAGTAATAGAAACAGACTAATATGTGGAGATGGGGATATGAGAATTCTTGATGAAACTGCATTAAAATATATACCTGAAAGAATTAAGAATGCAAATAAAGGCAGCTATGGGCATGTTCTGGTTATTGCCGGAAGTAACGGAATGAGCGGTGCCGCATTTTTGAGTGCAATGGCGGCATATCGTTCAGGCGCAGGTTTGGTTAGAATACTTACGGTAAGTAAAAATCGTACAATTTTGCAAACACTTTTACCTGAAGCAATAATAACAACTTATGATGAGAGAGAAGCATATGAGAATAAGGAATGCTTTATAAATAAGATTAAGTCATGTCTTGATTGGTCAAGTGTAGTGGTACTTGGACCGGGACTTTCTACAGATTATTATGCTAAAATCATTGTAGAATATGTTTTGGCCGAATGTTATGTTCCTATGATAATTGATGCGGATGCTTTGAATATTATTGCAGCTGATACTACACTTACAAAGTATTATACAGATAATATCATTATCACTCCTCATATAGGGGAGATGTCAAGATTGATAGATGTTTCTATAGATGATATATTATCGGATCCCATAAAGTATGCCGAGGAATATGCAAGTAAATACGGTATTACAGTAGTTTTGAAATCTCATCAAAGTGTTATCGCCGCAAAGGAGGATACGTTTATAAATAAATCCGGAAGTGCAGCCATGGCAAAGGCCGGAAGCGGAGATGTTCTATGTGGTATAATTGCAGGCATGTTTTGTCTTGGCATTGATGATGATATGGCTGTGGCGCTTGGAGTTTTCATACACGGCATGGCCGGCAGTATTGCCGGTAAAAAATATGGAGAGCACAGTATTTTGGCAAGAGAAATTATAGATAATATAGGTGAAGTGCTTAATAGAAGGAAGAGAAATGGACTCATATAGACGTGCTTATGCAAAGGTTGATCTGGATGCAATAAAGCATAATTTAACAGTTACAAAAAAAGCTTTAAAAAAGAATATGAAACTGGCGGCAATTGTAAAGGCTGACGGTTATGGACATGGAAGTGTTCCCGTATCATTATATATAAAAGATATTGTAGACTTTTTCTGCGTAGCCACACTTGAAGAAGGTGTTAATCTTAGATACCATGGTATTACAAATCCTATTTTGATACTGGCATGTATTCCAAGAAACAGCTACAAAGAATCAATAGTATTTGATATAAGGGAAT
Source organism: Lachnoanaerobaculum sp. OBRC5-5 (assembly GCF_000296385.1). Taxonomy (GTDB): domain Bacteria; phylum Bacillota; class Clostridia; order Lachnospirales; family Lachnospiraceae; genus Lachnoanaerobaculum. The sequence continues at coordinate 744,841 of NZ_JH815185.1, read as the reverse complement.
CGGTTTTTACACTGGATCAGGCTAAGAAAATAAATGAAGAAGCCGGAGAGCTTGGGAAAAAGATATCTATTCATATCGCAATAGATACAGGTATGAACAGAATCGGTTTTAAGCCCACAAAAGAGAGTGCAAACATTATAAAAGAAATAAGTGAAATGGGAAATATCGAGATTGAAGGTATTTTCACACATTTTCACAGTGCTGATGAAAGTGATCTTACGTCTGCAAAAGAACAGGAGAGCTTATTCAGGCAATTTTTGGATTTACTAAAGAGTATGGGAATAGAACCTCCTATAGTACATGCTTCAAATTCAGCGGCTATAGTAAACGGTATCGGTACAGACTTTGATATGGTGCGTTTGGGAATTACAATGTATGGTGTTGCACCTTCAAATGAAGTGAATTTGACCGACTTTGACTACAGGCCGGCATTAAGCATTTACTCAACAATTACATATATAAAGAGAATAAAAGCAGGTGAATGTGTAAGTTACGGCGCCACTTTTAGAGCTGAAAAAGATATGGACATTGCTACAATTTCCTTCGGATATGCAGACGGCTATCCCAGAGATTTGAGTAATAAAGGATATGTATTGATTAACGGAGTAAAATGTAATATTATCGGCAGAATATGCATGGATCAGACAATAGTAGACGTCAGCAATGTTCCAAATGTTAATATAGGAGATACGGTAGTTATTTTAGGAAAAAGCGATGGATACAGTATAACTGTAGACGAGCTCACAAAAGATTCAAACACTTTTTCCTATGAATTTATTTGCGGTATTAATAAGAGAGTACCGAGACTTTACTATTCAAATGGTGAATATGTTGGTAAAAAGGACTATATAAGAGATTTATACACTATGATATAGTCCTTAAAAGTTTTAGATATAAGATAAGTAGGAGTTTTTTCATGGACGATGCTCATTCGGCATTATTAATTATAATTTGTGTAATTGTATTATTTATAAATTTTTCGATTCATTCGTTTAATTCAGCTATAAATGAGCTGAACAGTTCGGATATTGACGAGGATAAAAACGGGGAAAGACTGAAGTTTCATATAGAAAATATCGGTAAAGTACTTTACTGTATGTATATAATAAATGTTCTTTCCGGAATATTTTTCGGATGGTTTTTTGTCAGATCGTTTTCATCCGGTATAAAATCAATATTATCAAATTTTTTACCCTTATCGGTATCCACAGTTTTTTCTATACTGATTGTATTATTACTGTTTTGTATATTTTTTGTTGTGTTCGGTATATCAATACCGAACAAGCTTGCAAGAAAAGCGTCTAAAAAAAGTGCTTATACATTTATGAACATTTCAAGTGTTTTGATTTTTCTTTTTTTGCCGGTTATTTATATTGTTGACAGCATTTCATATGTTATTTTGAAGGTGTTCGGACTTGATATAAAGGCACAGCTTGAAACTGTAAGTGAAGAAGATATAATGAGTATGGTAAATGAAGGCCACGAGCAGGGTATCTTTGAAGGTTCTGAAGCTGAAATGATTACAAATATCTTCGAGCTTAATGATAAGCAGGCAAGAGATGTTATGACACACAGAAAAAATGTTGTATTTATAAACGGTGAAGACAGCTTACAGACTGTAATTGATTTTATGCTTACTTCAGGTATCAATTCCAGATATCCTGTGTATGATGATAATATAGACAGCATAATGGGTATTTTAAATATGAAAGATGCGCTTATATGTGAAAATACGTCAGATTATCAGAATACTTCGATCAAGGATATACCGAATATTTTGAGACCGATTACATTTGTTCCGGAAAATAAAAACCTTGTTACATTGTTCAAGGATATGCAATCTCAGAAAAATCATATGGTAATTGTTGTGGATGAATATGGACAGACCTCAGGTATAGTTACTATGGAAGATATACTTGAAGAGATTGTAGGAAATATAATGGATGAATACGATGAAGATGAGGAGCTTATAAAAGAGCTTTCTGACGGTTCATTTATAATGAAGGGAATGACTCCACTGTCTGATATAGAAGATATTTTAAATATAAAATTTGATGAAGAGGAGTTGGAAAATTTTGATACTATAAATGGTCTTATGATATCAAGACTTGACAGGATACCGGAGGATAATGAGAAATTTGATATAATAATGTATGGCTACGAGTTTAAAGCCTTACATGTATCAAACAGAATGATCAATACCATTAAAGTAACAAAATTACAAGAGGATGAAAAGCTTAAGGAAGAATAAATTTTTTTTACCTTTAAAGATGTTTAAGGACAGGGAGTATCTCAGAAGAGTATTATATATAGCACTTCCGGTATCGTTCCAAACATTTTTAAAAATGATAGTAAATTTTGTAGACACTGTAATGATAGGAAAGTTGGGGGAGACCGCCATTGCAGGTGTAGGGTTGGCAAATAAATATTTCTTTGTTTTTATATTGTTGATATTCGGAATAGAAAGCGGTACCGGAGTATTGGCATCACAATACTGGGGAAACAATGATATAAAAAACATAAGAAAAGTACTTGGAATCGGACTGTTATTATCAATTACCGGTAGTATTATTTTTTCGTCTGTTGCATTTATTATGCCGGATAAATTGATGATGATATTTACAGAATCTGATAATGCGATTGCTATAGGTGCCGCTTATCTGGGTGTTGTATGTATTTCGTATCCATTTACTGCTGCAACCGATATATATGTATCTATAATGCGTGCAGTAGGAGAAGTAAAGGTACCGGTTATATCAAGTATTTTTGCAATTATAGTTAATATTATATTGAATTATATTTTGATATTCGGTAAATTCGGCATGCCTGTACTTGGAGTTGTAGGTGCGGCTGTTGCGACAGTAGCGGCAAGAATTTTTGAATTTTTATTGACAATTATACTTATATCAATAAAGAAATCACCTATCATATGTTCCGTAGCAAAGTTAAATCCGTTTTCAAGAGAGTTAATAACACAGTTTGGAAAAACGGCTTTACCTGTAATAATCAATGAATTTTTCTGGGGAGTAGGTACCACACTTTTTTCTGTAGCATATGGAAGAATGGGAGATGCCGCTATAGCTTCTATAACCATTTCAACTGCATTACAGGATTTGCTTGTAGTATCTTTCCAGGGAATTGCAATAGCAACAGTAATTATACTTGGAAATGAGATGGGAGCAAATAATCTTAAAAAAGCTAAAGAATATGGCTCATATTCTTATGTTTTAACTTTTTTAGTAGGACTTTTTGCATCCATACTTATTATGATATTCAGGATACCTTTCGTATCACTCTATAAAGTTTCCGATAATGTGATAGAGAATGTGAAGTTATGCCTTATGGTGTTTGCTTTTTTCTTCCCATTTAAAGCGATTGCAACTGTAAATATCGTAGGCATACTTAGAAGCGGAGGAGATACATTGGCTTGTCTGTTCTTGGATTTATCCGCAGTTTGGCTTATAGGTGTACCCATGGCATTTATTGGAGGATTATATTTTAAATTTCCAATTTATATAGTTTATGCAATGGTACTTTCATCGGAAGTTTATAAAGCATTGGTAGGATACATTAGATACAAACAGGGGAAATGGTTGAAAAACCTTGCCATAGAATTGACAGCAAATTAATTTCAGTATAAAATAGTTTTTTGGATTAGTAAATAAAGGAGATATTATGTCAGGACATTCAAAATTTGCAAATATTAAACATAAAAAAGAGAAAAACGATGCTGCAAAGGGTAAAATCTTTACTGTAATCGGAAGAGAGATAGCAGTAGCGGTAAAAGAGGGCGGACCTGATCCGAACAATAACTCAAGACTTAGAGATGTTATTGCAAAGGCAAAGGCAAACAATGTACCAAATGATACAATTGAAAGAGGTATTAAAAAAGCTGCAGGTGATGTAAACTCAGTAAACTATGAGCAGAACACTTATGAGGGATATGGTCCGAACGGTGTTGCAATAATTGTTGAGACATTGACAGATAACAAAAACAGAACTGCAGCAAATGTAAGAGCCGCTTTTACAAAAGGTGGCGGAAATATAGGAACACCGGGATGTGTATCATTTATGTTTGATAAAAGAGGACAAATTCTTATAGATAAGGAAGAGTGCGACATGGATGCGGATGAGCTTATGATGGCCGCACTTGACCTTGGTGCGGAGGATTTCAATGACGAAGAGGACAGCTATGAAATACTTACAGATCCTGAGAATTTCTCAGCAGTAAGAGAAGGACTTGAAAAGCTTGGTGTACCAATGGCAAATGCTGAAGTTACCATGATACCTCAAAACTGGGTTACACTTTCAGATGAAGAAGATATCAAGAAGATGAATCGTATCTTGGATCTTTTAGATGCGGAAGATGATGTACAAAATGTATATCATAGCTGGGATGAGTAATATGACATTACCAAATGATCCGGTGATGTTATTATCACTTATAAATACAAAGCTCAGAGATTATAATTCATCATTGGATGATTTTTGTAAAGAGTATGATTTGGATAAAGAGTATATTACAGAAAAGCTTTCAATGATTGATTATCATTACAATGAAGAAAGAAATCAATTTATATAATTCTATTTGTTAATATTTTATATTGCTTATATTATAATTATAAAGTAGTATTTAAATAGTTAGTAATTGCTAATTGTTTAAATACTATTTTTTATTTGAAGGAGGATAAGAATGACAGTTTATAAGGTGAAAGAAATTTTAAAAAAGTATAGTATATTTATTATTGCCATACTTAATTTGTTAATGTTTATTATAAGTTGTATAGTATTTTATTGGTCCGGATATATTCGTGATCAATATAATATAATGAACGATGGAGAATACTTTGATACTTCTTATTTAATTTGTATTGTTATAATTGAGATATTTGTATTTTCTTTAATATATTTTTTAAGACAATATAAATTGGGAATATATAAAGTATTTTATTTATTGTATATAGTTTTACTTATATTGTTTGTATCTAAAACTATAAATTGTATTATATACTATAACAACTATATAGTAGGTAAGTACATATAAATAACTATTCGCAAAACTCAAGTTTAACGAATAGTTATTTATATATAATATAGAGAGTTAAATACCTGTAACTCTCTATATTTGTTCTTACTGTTTTGCCAACTGCAATAAAACTGCATTTATTATTGCCGCACATACATTGCTTCCGCCCTTATTACCGTCACATATTATTGCAGGTATATTACTTTGTTTTACAAGTTCCTTGGCTTCTATTACATTTACAAAGCCTACAGGCGCTGCAATTATAAAATCAGGCTTATATTTATCTAACAGTTCATTGATTCTTATAAGGGCTGTCGGTGCATTTCCTACAGCAAACACTATAGGAATTTTTTTACCTGTTAAAGCTTCCTTTTCTTTATGCATTTGATATGCCAGATCTATTGCCGCATTTGCTCTTGTTGTTTCATTTTTCTTTGCAAACTCAATGGTTTTTTCATCAGCTATAAGGCATAAAGGCTCAATACCGAATTTTCCGGTCAATATACGCTTATTTATACCGCTAAGTGCCATATTCGTATCTGTAAATATCATTGCATCAGATCGTATACAATCCTTTAATCTTTGCAATGCATTATTTTGAAAAATAACATTATATTGATAATCAAAATCCGCTGTGGTATGTATTGTTCTTTTTACAACCAAAAGTTCGTCTTCTGTATAGAATTTTAATCTGTTTTCATCCATCCTTGAAGTAAGGATCTCAAAACTTTTCTTTTCTATATCTTCAGGTTTTACTTCTAACATAAAACTCCTTTTCTCTGTTTATTTTTCAGATTTAACAAGTATATCCATTATTGCATCTATATCTAAGGATTCCTCGATCAAATCTGCAAGTAAATCATATTGTGACTCTTTGTAGGTGTTAAAATCATTGATTTTAGTATCAGATGTAACTTTTTTGGAATTCTTCTTGGATAATCCTCTGATAATTGCATCTACAAAATTGTCATTTTCAAATATACCATGTATATAGGTACCCATTATATTCTTATTTACAAAACCGCCGTTATCGGTGATATCTGACTTTGTAAAAGGTATTTCATTGTGCGATATTGTACTTCCCATATGTATTTCATATCCGATTATACCTGAATCGTACAAAGTATCTATAAAATCCGGATAATTTATTATTTCGGTCTCGGTTTGCCTTGTGGTCTTATTTTTAGAAAATACAGTGCTGAAGTGTAAAAGTTTCAAACCCGTTTCACTTCCGCCTTCTTCCACACCATATTTATCTATAAGATCATTTCCAAGCATTTGAAATCCGCCACAAATTCCAATCAGATTCTTCATTTCAAGATTATCGTGATTAAATCCCATACTCTTCAACCATCTAAGATCGTATAAGGTATTTTTTGTACCCGGAATTATGATAAGGTCTGCATCTTCCATCTCCTTTGGAGAGGTAATATATTTCATTACAATTTCTTTTCTTCTGCTAAGAGGATTAAAATCTGTAAAATTTGAAATATGAGGCAGTTTAATAACAGCAATATTTATCTTATTTGTATCAAATATTACATTTTCGGTATTCAGTCTTTCAGATAGAGAATCCTCATCATCTATATCTATTTTTCTCATCGGTATAACACCTAAAACAGGTATATTTGCATCTATCTTTTTAAAATGTTCGGCAAGCATTTCAAATCCCGGCGTAAGCAGATTCTTATCACCTCTGAACTTATTAATCACTATACCTTTTATCCTGTTTTTAGCATCATCATCCATCAAAGCTACTGTACCGTAGATAGAGGCAAATACACCACCTCTGTCTATATCAGCTACCAACAGTACGGAAGAATTTACAAGCTTTGCAAGACCCATATTTACTATATCATTTTCGTTCAGATTTATCTCGGCAGGTGAACCTGCACCCTCAATAACTATAATATCATATTCTTCACAAAGCTTATTATATGCTTCGAGAATATATGGTATAAATGCACGTTTATTCTTATAATAATCCGAAGCGCTCATATTGGAATGCACCTTACCGTTTAATATAACCTGACTTCCTGTATTTGATGTGGGCTTTAAAAGAATCGGATTCATTTCCACTGTAGGACTGATTCCTGCCGCTTCGGCCTGCATTACCTGGGCTCTTCCCATTTCCATTCCTTCTTTTGTTATATAGGAATTCAGAGCCATATTTTGTGATTTAAAAGGTGCTACTTTAAATCCTTTTCTTTTTAATACTCTGCAAAGTCCGGCGACCAAGAAACTTTTTCCGGAGTTTGACATAGTACCTTGAACCATTATAACCTTTGCCATATATTACCTCCCGATAAGTTTTCTTATTGTGTCTGCCAATATCTTATTCTCAGAGTTTGTTTTGACAGCAACTCTAAAATAGGTATCATCCATTCCTATAAAGTCTGAACAGTCTCTGACTATAATACCTGACTCAAGCAAATCTCTTGAGAGATTATTTTTATATTTGCAAAGAAGAAAATTAGCTCTTGACGGAAAGGTCTCTATTCCAATCGAATTGAGTTTATTTTCTAAAATACTCTTTTCACTTTGTATTTTCAAAATAACCCGGCTCATATCCTGTTTTAGAGAAAACTTTGCGGCTTCAAGAGCCAAAGTATTTATATCCCATGCGGGAGTGAGCCTGTTTAATTCTTTTATTAAATCCTTATTCTCCGTTAAAAGATAACCGAATCTAAGTCCGGGAAAAGCAAAAAGCTTTGTAAGAGATCTTAGTACAGCCATGTTTTTATATTTTGAAAGCATCGATATTTGTGAATACTTATCTCCATTTTCTACAAATTCTAAAAAGCATTCATCAAGTAAAACAAATATATTTTTTGCTTCACAAAATTCAAGTAATATTTGCAACAAATCATCTTCTATCAAATATCCGGTTGGGTTATTTGGATTTGTAAGTACTAAAATATCCGTATTATCTGATAATGTATTAAATATACTGTTACTTATCTTAAGGTTTTCCATATTGTAATAGGTAATATTTCCTGATACAGCTTCAGCTGCCAATCTGTAAGATTCAAAGCTTGGTACAGGTATGCAGATATCAGACTTCTTATCAAAGGCTTGAAAAAGCCTAAATATAATACTGTTTGCACCATTTCCAAGATAAATATTCTCTTCACTTACATTATGCTTTTTACCTATCAAAGTCTTTATTTCGGAGTAATCCTGATTTGGATAATGTTCTAAAATATCTATGGACTCTTTTAAAACTTTTTTTAACTCCAAATCAAGGCCGTAGGGATTTATACTTGCAGAAAAATCTATATATTTTTTCCCTGTTTTTGCAAACTCTAAAAGCCTACCCCCGTGCATCTTTTGCCTCTCTGTACTCATGGCTAAAATGCTTATCATAAAGCTTACTGAGCTCAAATTCATCGGCTAAGAATCTTCCTACATAAACAAGGGCTGTTTTATTAATATCCGCACTCTTAACTTCCCCTGCAATTTTTTCTAAAGTTGATATTATGATTTTTTGATCAGGCCAACTTGCCTTATATACTACTGCCGCAGGTGTATCGTTAGGGTATGAAGTCATAAGTTTATTTGCCAGCTCTTCAATACTTGCAATACTTAAAAATATTGCCATACTGGCCTGTATTTTTGCAAGATTTTCAATGCTCTCAGCCTCAGGCACAGGTGTCCTTCCTGCCATTCTTGTAAGTATCATAGTCTGTGTAATACCTGGCAAAGTAAACTCTCGTTTCAGTGCCGCAGCGCCTGCAAAAACAGAGCTTACACCGGGAACAACTTCATATTTTATTCCTTTTTTGTTAAGAGCCACCATTTGCTCTCTGATAGCTCCATACATAGCAGGATCACCTGTATGAACTCTGGCTATACTCAGTCCTTTATCATATGAGTCAAATATTATTTCCAGCACTTCATCAAGACTGAGAGATGCTGAATTTATCAACTTTGCCCCTTCTTTAATATCTGTAAATAATTCTTTATTAACAAGAGAACCCGTATAGATAATAATATCTGAATTATCTATTATTCTCTTTCCTTTTATTGTCAAAAGCTCAGGATCGCCTGCGCCCGCACCTATAAAATAAAGCATACTATGCCCCCAATTATCAAATTTATTATCAGCAAAACCAAATAAGAAAGATACGTAATATTATTTAATATTACAATATCATCTGCACTTACATGTTCATTGCCGTCGCCAATACTTCTTTTTTTAACTAATTTACCGAAATAATATGCATCACCAAGCAGTTTAGTATTAAAAAAACCGGCAATTACACTTTCAGTTTGTCCTGCATTAGGACTTGAATGAATATATCTGTATTTAAAAAATGCATGTACTGAATTTCTAAACATTTGAGTATTATTTTTAACTAATGATACAAAAAATATCACTATCAAAAGTATAAAAGCAGAAAATCTTGCCGGTAAAAAATTAACTACATCATCAAGTTTGGCCGCCGTTTTACCTATATAAAAATATTTTTCATCCTTATAGCCGATCATTGAATCCATTGTATTTACAGCCTTGTACACAATAGGAAGCACAAAAATCAGCCATGAGAATTTCATATCTGAGCATATAGCAATCACAGCACCTAATGTGGCATAAAACCATGGAGCGACAATTCCGTCCGACATATTTTCTGCCACTGTCTCTATAACCGCTTTAGTTATCTGTTCAAAATCAAGACAGTCTGTATCTCTTCCTACTATCATGGAAAGAAACTTCCTCGACTCATCTATATTACCTGATCTTATTGCATGATAGACCTTCATACTCTCATAACGTAAAGATGCCTTGGCAAATATTTGAAAGAATAAAAAGCACTCTAATACAAAGCCTAAATAGAAATTTATTCTATAAATAACTATATCAATAAAATATGCCAAATATCCCCAAAACAGTATATTAAAGAGAACGATAAGAAATCCGGCAAATAACAGCCCGGATTTCGACTTGAATTTTTTTCTGAAAAACTTCTCAAGTACTGAAATGCTGCTTCCAATAAATCTAACTATATGTGGCAATTCATGAAAATCTCTAATAAAGAAATCCGCTATAAAACCGGAAATAAATGCCAAATAATGAATCATTTTTATTTAAGGTGCAAGTGCCAGTACCAAAACTACAACCAGCTCGGCCAGTTGCAGAAAATACCCTGCCAGATCACCTGTAATACCCCCAAACTCTTCAAAAGATTTCACTCTGTAATACATAAAAACTAAAAATACGGAAATTGCACATAATAATCCGTAATTAATATTTATTATTATCATGGCTACACTTCCAAGTAAAATAAATCCTATCAATACCGTTCTGTTGGTATATATCAGACTTTTATCAGCAAACTCAAATGCAAGTCCGCTACCCCTGGCATTTTTAAAAACTATTAAAGAAAGCGCACTATATGCTCTGATAAGCATATATGAAACAGCCAATATATATATTCTTATGAATCCTTGAAATGTAAGCAAGGATGCAAAATATAATAATATATATACCAACCCTCCTATTATGGCAAATGCACCTGAGTTGGAATCCTTTAAAATATTCAGCTTCTTTTGTTTATCCTGATTTGATCCAAGAGCATCCATAGTGTCTAAAAATCCATCCATATGAATACCGCCTGTATACAAAATAGGTAAGACCGTAAGTACAGCTGCAATCAGAATAGGATTTACATTAAGTTTATTTAAAAATATAGAAAATGCGATCAAAAAAACCCCCTCTACAATACCTACAACAGGTAAAAATAAAAGGCAGTATTTCATATTTTCTTTTTCCCAGTTAAAATTCCTAACAGGAATTTTAGAATACATGGCAAAGGTAATTGCCATTGATTTGAATAAATTACTCATATTAACTTTTTATCATAGGGTAGACCGTAGACTACCTCTATTACCCTATCTGCTACCTCAATTATTTTAGTATGCAAAGAATAAAGACAATCAATAAAAATGTCCAGCTCTTTGCTTTGATTTCTTTCGGTAGAAAATATATCATTTCCTACAATAAAAACAGAATTACACCTATCTTTAAGAGTAATTATATCAGAAAAAATCTCTTCTGTAATCTCTTTAAAGTTATTTTTAAGTTCGGCTTCATTAAAAAGATTATTGGATAAAAGATTAGTCAAATCTTCAAGTAAAATATTATCATCCTCATCTATATTCAAATCTTTTATATGTCTCGGCTCTTCAATAGTAAAAAATCCTTTTCCTTCTCTTTGTAAAAGGTGCTTCTCTACTCTTTTGCCTGCATATTCACCGGTATTTTCCATTGTAGCAAGATATATCTTTTTATTAAATTCCATTGATATCAGTTCCTCGGCATATTCAGATTTTCCGCTTGATACACCTCCATAAATATAAGTTATCATACAAATCTCTTATACTCTTCTATCTTAATATCCGAAAATGAAGCATTCTTTGTATAAATCTGTGATATAAGATCAAGAAGAGGAAAAAGCATGGCGCAACCGCTTCCCTCACCTAGAGCCAAAGAAGCATCAATTACAGGTTTTAATTCAAGAATATCAAATATAGCATCTGCTACAGGCTCACGACTTAGATGTGATGCTATCATATATTCTTTACAAAGCGGATGTAAAAAATAAGCCAAAAGAGCTGCAACCTCAGAAATCACGCCGTCTATTACTACCGGTATTTTGTATATAGCGCCTCCTATAAATATTCCTGTAAGAGCGGCTATATCGAGTCCACCGATAGATGAAATCAGATCAATTGTAGACAATACTCTTGTATCTACGTTTTCTGAATTAATGTAATCAATAAAAGTCTTATCTCTAAAGCCATATTTATTTATTCCAACTTCTATTATATCTATTTTTCTTTGCAGCCTAATATCATTTAGTCCCGCACCACGACCTGTAACATTTGTAACGAGTAGATTTAAAAGGGCTGATGAAAGAGCTGATGAAGTGGTAGTATTTCCTATACCCATTTCACCTGTACCTATAATATTTATACCTTTATTTTTGAGGTTTTCAACTATTTCTATACCGTAAAGTATCGCTCTTAAACTTATATCTATAGGCATTGCTTTTTCTTTTATAAAATTATTGGTACCATGCATAAGTTTATGATTTATAACACCCATCGAATAGATATCGGTATCAAAGCTGTCAATACCCATATCTATCACCATTAAATCGGAAGCGCAAGATTTGCATAAAACTGATATACTTGAAGTTCCAAGAACCATACTCTTTGCAACAGCCAGAGTTACTTCCTTACCTGACTGTGATATACCTTCCTCCACCACTCCGTTGTCGGCACACATAACAGTAATACATTTTTTATCAATAACCGGAATCTCACTTTCAAATATAGCTGAAAGTTTTTGAAATATCCTTTCAAACTCTCCCAGACTGTCAAGCGGCTTTGCAATGGAATCCCAATGCTTTTTAGCTAATTGTTTGTATTGTGTTGAAGTATTTGTAATGCCCGATGACAAAAATTTTAATTTATCCATCAGTTCATTTTGTATATCAGTCAAAACCGGTAGTCTATACATTGCTTTTCCTCTCTAAATATTCTATTAAGTTTTCTATCAAAAATTCATAGCCACACAAATATATATGCGGAAATCCGGCAAATATATTTTCATATGCATTTATACAATCCCATTCTTTGCTCTTATTTGCTTTTAGGGCATGCGCATATTCACCATTATTTGTAGAATCAAAGTAGTGGAATTCATGGCTTCGTATCTTTTGATTTTTTTTCATAAGTACACTGTCAGATTTTGCTTCTATTTCTATATAACCGAATCTCACAAGCTTTTTAGTTTTGAAGGCTTTGCCGTCTATAAGTCCTACACCTCTAAAGCTTTCACCGTTATTATCTTCAAAATTTTTATGCAGATAAATAAAACCTCCACATTCGGCGATGATAGGTATATCTTTTGCCTTTGCTATACTTTCAAGCATTGAAATATTTGATGAGAGCTCATTTGCATAAAGCTCAGGATAACCTCCTGAAAGCCATATGGCTGAGATGTTTTCAGGAAGATTCTTATCATGTAAGGGGCTGAATTTCACTATTTCAAAACCATATTCTTCTAATACCTTTATATTTTCATCATAGGTAAATGAAAATGCCTCATCAAATGCAAAAGCAAGACGGTACTTTGACTTTATATTATTCAGTGTAACATCCTTTGCTTTATGTGATGGTATATTACAGTCAATATTTAAAGTAAACTTCTCAAACAGCTTAAAATCTAATGTTTTAGAAAGCTCATCAGAGAGTTTATCAACTATTTTAAATATATCCTTTCCCGGCTCATTTAATCCAAGATGTCTGCTTTCCATATGATAATTTTCATTATAATACAAAAATCCTATTAGAGTTAGATTCGACTCGACTAATCTCTCACGAATCAAACTTATATCATAATCAATCGGTACTTTATTTACTATTACAGTCTTTACACGATGAGAAAACTTTTGAAGGTATTCACCTACAGTATCAATCTCATCTATATCTACTACAAGAATAACATCTATCCCTATTTCTTCGGATACAATACAGGCACTGCATCTTTTTCCTTCTCCATATACCCCGTCAAACAGTCCCATGGCACCCTCTATAATGGCCATATCACCTGTAAAGTTCCTAAAAAAGAGATTTTTAAGTTCACCGGGTCTATATTCCGGTTCCAAAAAGAAAGGATCCAGATTAGTAGACGGACTTCCTGCAATTTTTTCATGATACATGGTATCAATATAGTCCGGTCCTGTTTTATATATGGAAATGGTTTTCCCCATATTTTTCAATATATTTATAAGCCCTAATGTAATAAGCGTTTTTCCGCTCCCTGATTTCATTGCCGAAACCATAAAGGCTTGTTTTTTCTTTGGTAAAATCATAAATTTAACTTCTCAAATACTGAATGTATTCTTTTATTCTTTCCTCAAGTTTATCTCTGTTTTCAACCAAATGAGGATAAAAGCCTGTTACATCGTATGAAATCATTTTACACAGTCCTGAAAATCTATAAGCTTCTTCGCCCTTTTTATTTTCAGTCTGTATTGCTCTTTCAATTTCTGCTTCGTAGGATACTGATTCTAAAGTTTGTCTGCCGGCAATCTTTAAATAAAATTTCCAAGTATTTTCCTGTGTATCTTCTTTAGTACGAGGGACGGAATATACTCTTTTCATATTGGCAACAATCTCATCTCTTTTGTTTATCTCACCTTCAGTTTCATAAATATAAGCCTGTAATCCCCATATAGATAAAATCCAAGTCCAAATATTAAAATCAATCTTTTCAGGTATATCTATATTTACAAGATTATATATATTTAAGATCTCATCCTTATAATCATAAATATAAAGCCAAAAAGCCAACTCATATAGATTTGTCATATCTTTACTTCTTGTAAGGGCAAAACTCTTTGAGAGTTTCTTACAAAGCTTTACAATATTCTTTTCCTTATATTTTGAGCTCAGCTCATCAAAATTCATCTTCCATCTCCCAATCATAATCTTCTTCATTAAAGTCATCTTCAAGAAAGCCTTCAATAATTCTTTCACTATGACTTCCGTCAGCTTTTGTTTCAAGTAAGGCCCAGTTTAAATCATCTTCTTGCGCCCTTGGGTTTCCCTCTTCAAGAAAAGAATAAAACTTTGATATAACAGCTTTTGTATAAATCTGTAAAAACTTTTGAGCCTCACTCTCATTGAAGCAATCGTTAAATTTGTCAAGAAGTTCACTGTCATCTTCATAAAATTCATCGGCAAGCTCAAGATTTCCTTCAATATCTCTTACTATCTTTTGCATTTCTTTAAAAACCGACATCCTGGCAAATTGTGGAATATTTTCTGTAACTTCACTGTATGCTGAAGGTATATTATTTTTAAAACCGGCATTATTCATTTTTATAACAAGATCAAGTATTGCCTGCTGCTTTTCTTTATCCAAAGTTGAAATATTGGATAAATAGAATTCTTTAGCCCGATCATCTAATTTTTCGTTTGTAATAACTCTTTTCAATTCTTCAAATGCGTCCATAAAGACCTCCGATATGTTTATATAAATACTTTATCACATCTTTTCTATAAGTAAAGTAAACCTTTACAGTAAATATATTCTTATATAAAAAAGCCGTCACATATTGTGACAGCCTTTTAACATCATCTTCTATCATTCTTTACTATAAACAATATACATTACAACTCCAATAAAGAGCATACCACCTATTATATTACCGATTGTTACAGGAAGTTCGTTTGTAAGTAAAAAGTTTTTCCAATTCAATGTTGCAAGTTTTTTAGCAGTTATTCCATACTTTGTCATAGCTACTTCCGCATATTTGCTGTTACCGGCGGCAAATATACCTGCAGGAATATAGAACATATTTGCAACACAGTGCTCAAATCCGCCTGTTACAAAAGTCATAATAGGTAAAAAGCTTGCCAATACCTTTCCTGAAATGTCTTTGGACAAACCTGCCATAACTACTCCAAGACAGACAAAGAAGTTACATAATATACCTGATATAAGTGCGGAACCAAAAGGTATATTTGCTTTTGACAATGCAAGTTTTATTGTAAATGCACCCATCAGGCCGTCGCTGTATTTGAACTGACCGCTGAAAGCTACCAGTATTGCAAATAAAAGTCCACCTATAAGATTAGATATAAATACAACGATAAGCGCTCTAATCATATCCGATACCTTATATTTTCCTTTTAAAACACCGATTATCATAAGGCAGGCACCTGTAAAGAGTTCACCGCCAAACAATACCATCATTACAAAACCTATAGGAAATACCAATCCTGCTACAAGTCTTGCAATTCCTGTATTTGAAATATCGTGTATCGCTACACTGCTTGCCATTGCTCCTGCTCCTATAAGCATACCTGCAAGGATTCCCAACAAAATCATTTTGTGTAGCGGGCGTTTTACTTTGCCTTCACCGGCCTCTATGAGATTTTGTGTAACCTCAGCTGTAGTATTTGAAAAGTTCATAAATACATTTCTCTCCTGTTTTTGTTAAAAAAATAACCTTATATATTTTACAAAAAATATAATATATGTCAAGTGGATTGAATGCAGTTTTATAAAATATGGAGCTTTTGTTTTATTGATATTTTCGATAAATATTATATAAATATTCAATACATAAGCCTTTTTGTTTACTTAAATCCTGCTTTATGTTAAGTTATCACAAGATTATTTATTGTAAAGGGATTCATATGGGCAAGAAAAACAATAACTTAAGCAGTTATAAAACATTTATAGATTCTAGCGATAAAGATATGATTTCACAGGAACTTATGGAATATGATAAACAGTTTATGGCTGAGTATAAGGCCGACAAACGTGTAGGAATTATATACTTTATAGCTATAACTATCCTGCTTATATCTGTATTTATTTTTTCATTTATTTCAGGGCGATACAATATATCTGTTAAAGATGTTTTAAGCTCTATCTTTGCCGGAATACAGCATGGTATATGGTGGGTATTATCACATTTTGGCATAATTTTGAATGAACCGAGATGGATGACAGGTCCTGAGGACACTGTCATTTGGCTTGTACGAATGCCGAGAATATTTGCAGCTATTCTTGTAGGAAGTTCTCTTGCGGTTTCAGGTGCAACATATCAGGGATTATTTAGAAATCCGATGGTTTCACCTGATATTTTAGGTGCATCTGCAGGTGCAAGTGTTGGTGCCTGTATTATGATGCTTTTTAATATGGGGCCGCTTATGGTACAGATTGCAGCCTTTGTTATGGGAATATTTGCTGTTGCACTTTCATATTTTTTAAGTAAATCAATAGGTAGAGGAACAAATATAGTTTTATTGCTTGTCCTTTGTGGAATGACGGTAAATACTCTTTTCCAAGCCTTAGTTTCAATTACAAAATATCTCGCAGATACAGATGAACAGTTGCCGGCAATGACTTATTGGTTAATGGGAAGTCTTGCAAAGGTAAGCTATACAGATATTTTATTCTTCCTTATACCTTTTGTGCTTGGGGTAATACCGATTATGGCACTTAGATGGAAGCTTAATCTTTTATCTTTCGGCGAGGATGAAGCAAAGTCTATGGGAATTAGTGTTTCTACAGTAAGAATTGTTTGCATTATATGTGCAACTTTGCTTACAGCTTCTGTTGTATCAATCGCAGGAACAATCGGATGGGTCGGACTTATGATTCCACATCTTGTCAGATTTATTTCCGGACCTAATAATAAGACTCTTATTCCTTTTTCACTTTTAACAGG
Source organism: Lachnoanaerobaculum sp. OBRC5-5 (assembly GCF_000296385.1). GTDB lineage: Bacteria > Bacillota > Clostridia > Lachnospirales > Lachnospiraceae > Lachnoanaerobaculum. Next base: position 727,558 of record NZ_JH815185.1, on the reverse strand, counting down.
TGCTCTGTTTATGCTTGTTGTGGATAATTGCTGTCGAACTCTACTTGCGTACGAAATACCTCTTGGAGTGCTTACATCACTTATAGGCGCACCGTTCTTTATATACATATTGTTCAGAACAAGGGGGAACGCATAATGGAATTATCTGTAAAAAATGCTTCATGTGGTTATGGAAATGTCCCTGTACTTGAAAATGTATCTCTACATATAAAACAGGGAGAAATAGTATGTATACTTGGCCCTAACGGAATAGGGAAAACTACACTCTTTCGTTCCGTACTCGGATTTCTAAAACTTATAAAAGGTGAAATTACTCTTAACGGAAAATCGAAGTCTTTAATTACTGAAAAGGAATTTTCAAAAAATATAGGCTATGTTCCACAGGGACACGAACCACCGTTCCCATATTCTGTAAAAGACGTTGTGGTAATGGGTAGAGCCGCAAATCTGAAAAGATTTGAATCACCGGGAATAGATGATTACAAGATGGCTTATAATGCCATGGAAATGCTGGGGATTTCATATCTTAGAAATAAGACTTATACACATATATCGGGAGGTGAGCGCCAAATGGTTTTAATCGCAAGAGCGCTTACGCAGGAACCGAAGTTACTTGTAATGGATGAACCTACAGCTAATCTGGATTTCGGTAATCAAGTTCATGTTCTGCAATGTATAAGTAAGCTTACATCTTCAGGACTGGGAGTTCTTATGACAACTCATAATCCGGATCATGCATTTCTTTGTTGTGACAGAGTAATTCTGCTTACAAAGGATCGTCAGATACTTGAGGGTACCGTAGAAGAAATAGTAACTGAAGAAAACCTAAAAAAAGCTTATGGCGTTGATGTAAAGGTCAGTTCAACAAAAACAGATTCAGGAAAGATAATAAAAAGCTGTATTCCATTACTGTAATACCTTGCTTTTTAGTATATTAATTATTTAGGAGGAAGATTATGAGGAGAAATAATCGAATTATCGCTACACTTTTAGCGGCTGTAATGTCTACATTTATGATTACGGCATGTGGAAGTACAAAGACACAGGAAACAACTGCAACATCCGCAGCAGAAACAACTGCTGCCGAGACAACGGCTTCAACATCTGAAAAAACAGGTACAAGAACTGTTACAGATATGAAGGGTGTAGAAGTTGAAATACCGATGGAAGTTAATACATATGTTGAGAGCTGGTTTGCTCACAATGAAGTAGACTTGATGCTTGACAGAGCGGAAGGTATGCTCATTACCAGTGCAAGTCCTGATAAGTTCCAGTGGATGTATGCTATATGTCCAAACTTTTACAATGCAACTTCTACAGAATTTTCGGCAGATATGAATCTTGAGGAAATAATTGCCGCTAAGCCTGACGTTGTATTCGGTTCAAATGAGGATTACAGGGAAATGTTTACAAAGGCAGGAATTCCATATATTAACTGTATGTTCTCTACATATGATCAGCTTAAGCAGTCTGTAAAGCTTACTGCAGAGGTGTTAGGCGGTGATGCCGTTAAGATTGCGGATGATTATGTTGCTTATCTTGATGAGAGAACAAAGTGGGTTGCAGAACGTACCGATACTCTCTCAGATGACCAAAGAGTTTCAGTAGCACATGGAAGTTCAGTATATGAACTCAATTTTGACGGTGCAAATACAATTATTGATGAGTGGATTAAGCTATCAGGCGGTAAGAATGCAGTAGCCGAAGAAGTTGAAGGAAACCTCAAAAATATCAGCCTTGAACAGGTATTGGCATGGGATCCGGATGTACTTATAACAGGAAAACCACAGGCTCAAGTTGAGCAGATATTGAATGACCCGGCTTGGGCAAATCTTTCAGCTGTAAAAAATAAGAAGGTATATTCAAATCCTAAGGGAGCGTTTGCTTGGGATCGTTACGGTGTAGACGCGGCACTTCAACCACAGTGGTGTGCACAGATACTCTATCCTGATTTATTTACCGATTTCAGCATTAAGGACGAGGTAAAGAAGTTTTATTCCACATTCCTTGGATATGATTTAACAGATGATGAAGCACAGATGATCCTTGACTGTAAGACGCCAAATCTTGATGATTATCCAAAGCCTACAAAAGCACAATAATATTAAATTGAAATAAAACAAGGGCTGATATTATATATATATATCAGCTCCTTATTTTTACATTTTAATTACTGCTATAAACACCATATTCTGTGCTATCATCATATTATAAGGTCCGACTTCTTTGGACTTGGATACATTTACAGCTGTGATTTCGGTATCATAACCTTTTTCTTTTGCAAGTTTTACTATGTCTGTTATCTGTGCAATAGTTTCCATTGTTATAGCGGAGATTACGATAGTAGGATTTTTCTTTGAGGTAAATATCATCTCCATCATATTGATAAGTTCTCCACCGCTGCCACCTATAAAGATTTTATCCGCATCTAAGATATTATCAAGTCCGTCAGGTGCTTTTGCATGTATAAGCTCTATATTTTCAGCACTGAAATTATGAATATTCTTTTTTATAAGTTCTACTGCAAGAGGATTTTTCTCTATAGCATATACTTTTCCTTCATATGCAAGCCTTGACATTTCAATACTTATAGATCCGCTTCCTGCGCCTATATCATAGCAGATACTGTTTTGACAAATATCCAACTTACTCATGATAACTGCTCTTACTTCGGATTTTGTTATCGGCACTTTATCTCTTGCAAATACTTCATCGGGAAGTCCGATACTTATGGATTTATCTGCATCCGGATTTGAAATAAGCATACAGTTTAAATCAGATATTTCCATTTCTATAAGTTTTGATGCCTTAGCCTTTGTTATTCTTTCATTTTCATAAGAAAGATTTTCACCCAGTATTATATCAAGGTCAAATAATCCGAAGTCTATAAGCTTTCTACAGATTTCTTTTACTCCTTCACCCTTAGATGTGATAATAAATGTAAATTCATTAGAATCTATATTGTGATATAAAAGCTCTTCCTTACCATGAAATGATAATATCTTTACTTTTGAAATATCGGTATTTGACTTTGCACATAAATAGCTAAGACTTGATATTCCGGGGTAGGTATTTATATTGCAGTCTTTAAAATCCTTTTCTTCTACCAAATACTTTAATTTATCAAAAAGTTTCAAACTTCCGCTAAAAAGTGAAATATCCCCACTGAATACTACAGCTGTTTCGCTATCCATATTTTCTCTTATGATTTCAATTATCTTCTCCGTATTATATTCTGTAAAATATTTTTTATTCGGAAAATCTTCTTTTACACTGTCAACCATTCTTTTTGCACCGATAATTACTGTAGACCTTTCAAGTGCAGAAATTGCAGCTTTTGTTAGAAGATTTGGATTTCCAAGTCCAATTCCTACAAGATTTATATTTTTTGTATTTACCATACTTATCCCTGTTTACTATATATATTCTTTAAATTAAATTTGCAATCATCTACAGAAATACCTGTTATCTCAGTCTTCGGCATAATAATCACCGGAATACAACCGGTATTCTTTGTCGCCTCTATCTTTTCTTCAAAGCCACCGCTTCTTCCTGACAATTTACTTACAAGATATTTGCAATCAAATTCTTTTATAATTGCTTCGTTTAAAGCCATAGAAAAAGGTCCCTGCATTGCAATAATATTCTTTGAAGGTACACCGGCAGATATACAGGCATTTATAGAGTCTATACTTGGAAGTACCCTTGGAAATATACGATTTGACAGCTCACTGAAAGCTGATATTTCCTTACTGCCTGTTGTAAGTAAAATATTTCCTTCTGTATTCAAAAGATAATTAACCGCATCAAAATTACTTGAAAACTCAAGAACATCTTCTAAACTCACATCCATAGACTCTCTTTTTATTTTAAAAAAAGTAATATCATCTTTTTCTAAGAGTTTTAATGCAGATTCTATATTTTTAGATATATCATAAGCATATGGATGTGTTGAATCTATGACGCAGGATATATTATTTTCTTTTATAAGCTTAGCTATCTCTTCTGTACCCAGTCGTTTATTACTAACTTTGACAGTTTTAAACTCCGGAAGTACTTCTTTGCCATAATCGGTAGCTACGCAAAGTATAGTATCTATTTTAAGCTTATCACAGTAGGTAGCAATCTCTCTCCCTTCAGTAGTACCGCCAAAGATTAAAACATCACTCATTGGAGTATCCTCTTGGTGTGACAAGTTTTCCGTCAATAACTTTAGTCATAGAGTTACCTATAAATACCGTTTCAAACATGCCGACTGTAACATCTCTTAATTCCAAAAGAGTATAGACACTATATCCTTCACCTTCTCTCCCTATGTTTTTTGCTATGGCACATGGTGTATTGTCACTCTTATACTTAAGTAATATATCACAGGCTTTTTGAAGATAATCTACACGTTTTTTACTTCCCGGATTATATATTGAGATACAAAAATCTCCTATTGCCGCACATTCAAGTCTTTTTTCTATCTTCTCCCAAGGTGTCAAAAGATCACTGAGACTGATTACCGCAAAATCATGGATAAGTGGTGCTCCTATAATAGCGGCACCTGAAATTGCCGCGGTAACTCCGGCAATTGTTTTTACCGCTACATCTTTGTAATCCGGAGCTATACCAAGCATAAGCCCTGTAAGTCCGTATACACCTGCATCACCTGAGCAAACCATTGCTACCGTTTTTCCCTTATCAGCCTCTTCAAATGCCATTACACATCTTTCATATTCTTTTGTCATGGGTGTTGAAAGGCATTCCTTATCAGGCCATATTTCCTTTATCAAATCTGTATATACCGTATAACCTATAACTATATCGCTCTCTTCTATTTTCTTTATCGCCTCGACAGTCATCTGATCATATTTACCCGGTCCCATACCGATTATATATATTTGTTTCATTTCAAACCTCTTACTATAATTATTGTAAAATATCCGCTTGTTTCAGGAAGATTTTTTGCTCCGACAAATAATCTTTCATTTGGCATACCGCAATTTTCCACCATATAGATATCATAATCAAACTTTTCTTTCTTGATATATGAAGCCAGCTTCTCATAGCTTCTTCCCGATTTCATAAATACCAAAGTACCTTTAAGTTTGAAAGCCTCTTCAAATGAGTATGATGATGGAATCACATGAAGCTCTTCATCTGCCAATGTAAGCGGAATACCAAGTGTAGCGGCAGCGGCACTGAATGATGTGATACCGGGTATAGTAATTACTTCTATCCCTTCTGCGTTCAGTCTTTGTGCAATATATGAATAAGTCGCATATACTCCGGGATCACCAAGTGTCAGGAGTGCTACATCTCCTTCTTTTAAAAGTTCTTTTATATCATTGGTGATTTTTGAATGTGCTTCTTCCAATATATCAGGATCCTTTGTCATAGGAAAATCTATGCATAATTTATATTTTTCATTTATCTCAGGAATCACTTGCTTTGCAATATTAAACGCAATGGAAGTATCCTCGCTTTTCCCGGGATAACATATTGTTTTTGATATTTTTACTGCATTTAAAGCCTTTATTGTCATAAGCTCAGGATCTCCCGGGCCTACTCCTACACCATATAGTTTACTCATTTATTTTCTCCTGTATCTATAATCGTTATATTATCACTGAAAACAATAATTCTAATTTTTAAATTATTTTTAAACTCTTCAATATTTGCATATCTGTTTTTATGATAAAATATCTCAGCCTTAAATGCACGGTTATATGCATAGTAAAGCATCTGATCTGCAAGTATATCAAAGCAATTTTTAAAGTTATTTTCTTTTATTATATTTACGGCACCTGTAGTGGTCTTTTGCTCAAATATATTTGAAATAATTTGAATCGGCAATTCTTTGTTTTCTTTTATACAAAGTTTTGTTACTGCCGCTACAAGCAATTCAAGTCTGGAATCCGAATCATTTGAATGTGTATTCATTATTCCACCTGACAACTTTATAAGTTTGCCCAAGTCGCCACATAGTACAATTTCTCTTGCATCATTTGAAATTGCATAATCAATACTTTCACCTATAAAATTGCTTATAATAGCTACTGTAGTGCTGTTTATATTAAAATTATTTTCTAAGAATTTTGCACCTATATTTCCCGGTGCCAAATATACTCGTCTTTCTTTTGAATTTTTTAACCTGAATTTTATATCAGCTTCTATTGTTTCTAAGAGTGCTGTTTTGCTCATAGGCAGTACCAGACCTGAGGTCCCAAGTATTGAGATTCCACCTATAATTCCAAGTCTTTCATTAAAGGTCTTTTTTGCTATCTCCACTCCGTTTTCTACCATAACGGTTATATTTACTATACCGCTAAATCCTGCTTCTTTTAATATACGTGAAAGATTGTCAATCATCATCTGCCTTGGAACCGGATTTATAGCCGCTTCTCCTTTTGGTAAGGCCAGTCCGTCTTTTGTAAATATTCCTACACCTTCTCCGGCAAAAAAATTAAACTCAAGACCGTTTTCTTTTTTTATAAATTCAAGCTTTGTACTGATTATTATTCCGTCAGTAACATCCGGGTCATCACCTGCATTCTTTTTTACACCACAGATAAATAAATTATTTTGTACTGTGTGATATTCTATTGGAATACTGAGTGTTATACCTGCAGGTAACTCTACATCCACTATATCCTTTTTATCATCAAGATACATATATGCAGCTCCTATTGCAGCAGCAGTTGTTGTAGTTCCTGTGGTAAAGCCATACCTCTGGGTATGGCCGTTTTTTATATTAAATTCATCAATTGTCATATTTATGCCTTTGGTATCTTGAATGAAAATTCAACACCGTCAAGTATATTTCTTACAGCAACAGTACCGTTGTGAGCTTCTACTATCGCCTTTACTATAGACAGTCCGATACCGCTTCCTCCATATGCTCTGGAATGTGCCTTATCCACCTTAAAAAACTTTTCCCAAATATTGTTTAAATCTTTTTCAGGAATAGGATTACCTGTATTATAAACACTAAAAGTTATATTTTCTCCATCATCTGATACATTTATTTTTATTTCCCCGGAGTCACTTACATGATGAATAGAATTACTGATATAGTTTGTAACCACCTCTTCTATTTTGAATTCATCAGCATTAAGAAATATTTCCTTGTCGGAATCAAATTCAATATTTACATTCTTTTCACCTATAAGTATTGATATTGAACCAAGCACCGACTCAATAAGAGAAGTCAGATTAAAGTTCTCCTTATGCAAAATACTGTTTCCGGATTCAAGTGAAGAAAGTGTAAGTAATTGTTTTACCATTTTATTCATCTTTTCACTTTCATCAAGTATTACCTCTGTATAGTATTTTCTGCTCTCTTCATCTTCACAGAGTCCTTCATTCAGTCCTTCTGCATATCCTTGAATAAGTGCAATAGGTGTCTTTAACTCATGAGAAACATTCGCAATAAAATCTTTCCGCATTTCGTCAATAGCTTCTTTTCTCTTAATGTCTTCTTTTAAGAGTTCATTGGCTTCCTGTAATTCGTCAATAGCCTTTTTAAGTCTGTCGGACATATAATTCATATTTAGTCCGAGCGTCTGTATTTCATCACTTCTGTTACCTATATATTTGGCGGTAAAATCAAGTTTACCCATTTTATTTGAAATCTCAGCCAACTCAAGTATCGGATAGGTAATCATTTTTGCAATAATAAATGTAAGTATAACAGTTATAATGAATCCTATAATTGCCATATATATCAGAAATCTGTTTGAAATACTTACGCTTTCTTTTAAACTTGCAACCGGAGTAGACATTATAACCATTGTCTGATTATCACTGCAATATCCGAAACCTTCTATAAAAGATGTGTTTTGCATAGTCTTATGAAGTATTATTGTGTAATTATTATTACTGTATAAAATATCCTGATTTTGATTTCCTATAAATCCGTCCTGGATTCTACTTATTAATCCGTCACCCTCCCTTGCTGATGAATATATGGCCTTATTTGTAAAGGAGTCTACAAGGGCAATGGTTATATTATATTTATTTGAGTAATCCAGAATAATACTTTTAAGGCTGTCATTAATAACAGATTCTTCAGTACTTTCATCAATTATATGCTGACCCGAGGAGCCGATTTTCATTACTTCATTATCTATTTTAAGGTATGCCTCTTTTATTTCACTTACCTTTTCATTCTGATAAAACCATCTCAGTCCGAAATTGTTTAAAAGACCTATTGAAAGTAATAATACCGAAATAATCAATAAGATTATCAAGGTTATCTTCATACGAAGTGAATGGCTGAATTTTTGTATCATATATACCTCTTTATGGCTTAGTCTTGGAAGAAAGTTCCACTATAAAATCAGACTTACCTACAGACTTTCCAAAATTTTCCTTGCAACAACAAATAAAGAGTTTATGTCTTGCTCTCGTCATAGCAACATAAAACATTCTTCGCTCTTCTTCTATCTCATCAGCACCTTTTGCTTTTTTATACGGTACACTTCCCTCATTTACATCAATAATATAAACAATATCAAATTCAAGTCCTTTGGAGGAATGGAAGGTCATAAGCCTTACGCCGTTATCATCTTCATTTGACTTTTTTCTTGCCTCTATCAGTTCCTCTTTGTACTCTTCCATATGCACAAACCAGTCGGAAAATGTACCGAATTCAGATGCACTGTTTTCAAGATCCCCCAAAACTGTATAGCAGTCATCACTTTCTATACCGTTCATATCACAGTACTCTTCTATATACTCATCATATCCCACAACATTTCTTATATATCTGAGGGCCGTTGCAGGCTTAAGATTCTTTATAGTTCTTAAATGTTCTCTGAGTTCTATTATTCTTTTAATCATATAGCTTTTATCCTCATAATAGTCAAATAGTGTTTCTATACTTGCCTTTGATGAGGAAAGTGAATCTCTGCTTATATACCTGTTAGGCTTATTGGAAATACGAAGCAAATCGGATTTGTTTCCTGAATTTATAGCCAGCTTTATATAAGATATAATATCCTTTGATACCCAATGCTCAAAAAGATTCGGAATAGAATCTCTTATAGTAAAAGGAATATTATTCTTCATCATCCTCTCAATTAAAAGTCTCGGTGAAAGGTTTGTACGATAAAGCACCGCAATATTGTTTATATCCTGCCCGGATTTTATATATTCCTTTATATCATTTACTATAGTATTTACCTCGGCAAAAGGATTTTTAAATTCTATTACCGATACAGGCGCACCGCTTCCGTTATTTGCTGTAAAAGTTTTAGGAAATCTCTTGCTGTTAAAAGATATAAGTTTGGTCGAGGCATCCACTATTTGAGTACTTGATCTGAAATTTATATCCAAAAATACTTTAGAAACATTTTTAAAGTCTCTCTCAAATCCAAGCATTATTTCAGGTCTTGCACCTCTAAATCTATAGATAGATTGATCGTCATCTCCTACAACAGTGATATTTTGATTCTTGCCTGCCATAAGTTTTATGATATTATATTGCAAAAAATTTATATCCTGAAACTCATCTACCAAGATATATTGATATCTGTTTTGTACCGCGGATAAAATATCCTTTCTTTCGCTTAATAGCTCATATGTAAGTAAAAGCATATCTTCAAAGTCAAGTTTATTTCTTGCTTCAAGCTCAGCCTCATATTCTCTGTAGAGCTTTTTAAAAGTATCACTTGCAATACTGTTTGAATAATAGTTTTTTATATTTATATTATCCTGCTTTATAAGAGCTATTTCATTTAAAAGATTACCGGAAAGTGTATTGATATCTTCATTCACTATTTCATTTTTCTTTATCAATTCCTTTATAAGGGTATATCTTAATTCATCAGAGGCAATCTGTTCCGCACTGAATCCGTAAGCTGTTTTTAGAAGATTGAAAAAAACTGAATGAAATGTTCCAAATGTTACAAGGGTTTTTCCAATAAGTTTTTCAAATCTGTCTTTCATTTCCTTGGCTGCAGCTCTTGAAAACGTAACAACCAAAATATGGGCCGGGTTTATACCCGACCCCTCTATAAGATATTTTATTCTATGTGTGATTACAAAGGTTTTTCCGGAGCCGGGACCTGCCAATACCATCAAGGGCCCTGCCCCATGCTCTATGGCTTTTTTTTGATTACTGCTGTAATTTATCAATTCCAATCTTAATCCTTCTTATTGATTCATCTTTTCCGAGAACTTCCATAATCTCTGTAGCACCTGCAGGAGTCATCTGCTTTCCTGAAAGAGCTGTTCTTATCGGCCACATAACAAATCCTGTCTTATATTCATGCTCCTTACCAAATTCCTGCAAGATACCAAACAAATTATCATTTGTATAGTCATCTGTATTTTCAAGAATTGGTAATACCTCTTTTAAAAGAGATAATGAATTCTCAGAGTTGGTTTTCATCTTTTTATGTGTATACATTGCAGTATCATATTCAGGCAACTCTTCAAAGAAATCAATATGTGAAGCAATTTGTGGCAGTACTTCTATTCTGGTTTTTACCATATTTGAGATCTTCTTTAAATCAAGAGGCTTTTTTATAACTTCTTTAATATAAGGTTCCGCCAGTTTGAAGAAATCATCTTCACTCATATTCTTTAAATACTCGCCGTTCATCCATGAAAGTTTAACCATATCAAAGACTGCAGGTGATTTTGAGATATGCTTATAATCAAATGCTTTTATAAGCTCATCTAATGAGAATATTTCCTTATCATCTTCAGGTGACCACCCAAGTAATGCAACAAAGTTTACTATAGCTTCAGATACATAGCCCTGTTCAATAAGGTCCTCAAACGAAGAATGTCCGCTTCTTTTTGAAAGTTTTTTATGCTCCTCATTTGTTATCAAAGGACAGTGAACATATGTAGGTACTTCCCATCCGAATGCTTCATATAATCTGTTGTACTTAGGTGATGATGAAAGATACTCATTTCCTCTGACAACATGTGTGATTCCCATAAGATGGTCATCTACAACATTTGCAAAATTATAGGTAGGATAACCGTCAGACTTTATAAGTACCATATCATCAAGCTCTGAATTATCCACTGTGATATCTCCATAGATATCATCATGGAAAGATGTTGTTCCTGTTGTAGGATTATTTTGGCGGATAACATATGGTATACTGCTTTCAAGATTTTTCTTTATTTCTTCTTCAGATAATGAAAGGCAGTGCTTATCATATTTCATTATCTCCTCACCGTTCACATTTGATCTGAGAGAATTAAGTCTTTCAGGAGTACAGAAACAATAGTACGCCTGCTTCTTTTCTATAAGCTTTTTTGCATACTCAAGGTATAGTCCCTGTTTTTGTCTCTCACTTTGTACATATGGACCGCAACCGCCGTCTTTGTCAGGACCCTCATCATGTATAAGTCCTGTCTCTGCCAATGTTCTATAGATTATCTCTGTAGCACCTTCCACATATCTTTCCTGGTCTGTATCCTCTATTCTAAGCAGAAAATCTCCACCCTCATGCTTTGCTATCAAATATGCATACAATGCGGTTCTAAGATTTCCAACATGCATTCTTCCGGTAGGACTCGGTGCATATCTTGTCCTTATTTTTGTCATAAATGCTCCTTATCTGTATATATAATTATTATTTATGGTGTTATCTCAAACTTATAGCCCATGCCCCATACTGTTTTTATATAGTCACCTCTCTCACCCATCTTGGCACGAAGTTTTTTTACATGGGTATCAATGGTTCTGGCATCTCCGAAATAATCGTAATTCCATACTGAATTAAGGATTTTTTCTCTGGATAATGCAATACCTTTATTTTCAATAAAGTAGGTTAAAAGTTCATATTCTTTGAAGCTTAAGTCAACCGGCTTTTGATCTATATAAACACTGCGTGCAACCTTATCAATCTCTATTGCACCGGCTATCAGTTTTTCTTCAGACTCACCCATTGTTCTTCTAAGTACCGCTTCAACTCTGGCAACAAGTATCTTAGGTGAAAAAGGTTTTGTGATATATTCATCTACACCGAGCTTATAGCCTTTAAGCTCATCTCTTTCTTCACTCCTTGCAGTCAACATCATAACAGGTACCTTGGAATACTGCCTTATAACTTCTAAAGTTTCAAAACCGTCAAGTTTCGGCATCATTACATCTAAAAGAATCAGTTTTATATCCTTATTCGCATCAAAGACTTTTAGAGCTTCCTCACCGTCTTCGGCTTCCAAAACTATAAATCCCTTTACAGAAAGAAAATCTTTTACAAGTTTTCTCATTCTGGCTTCATCATCAACCACCAGTATCTTTACATCTTCCATATAATCCCCACAACAGTAAAATATTCAGTTTACTGTTCGCTCTTTATTATAAGTCCAAGTTCTTTAAGCTGTGCATCATCTACCTTATCAGGAGCATTTGTCATAAGATCTGATGCATCCTTTACCTTTGGGAATGCAATAACGTCTCTTATAGAATCTGCCTCAACCATAAGCATTACCACTCTGTCAAGACCATATGCAAGTCCTGCATGAGGCGGTACACCATACTTGAATGCATCAAGAAGATATCCGAATCTTTCCTGCGCAACTTCTTTTGAAAGTCCAAGTACATCAAACATCTTTGCCTGTACATCTCCCTGGTGAATTCTTACAGAACCTCCACCTATCTCAGTACCGTTAAGCACAATGTCGTAAGCCTTTGCTCTTACTCTGCCGGGATCCGAATCAATATACTGCCAATCCTCATCCATAGGTGCGGTAAACGGATGGTGCATTGCTTTAAATCTGTTTTCTTCCTCCGACCACTCAAGAAGCGGAAATTCTGTAACCCAAAGGAATCTGTAATCATCCTTCTTTAAAAGACCGAGCTGACTTGCAAGTTCAACTCTTAGAGCACCGAGAGTATCCCAAACAACTTTATTGCTGTCGGCAGCAAAGAAGAGCATATCACCCGGTTTGGCATCCATAGCCTGCTTTAGTCCTTCTATCTCAGCCTCAGTCATAAATTTTGCAAATGAAGACTTGATATTTCCGTCAGCTTCAATAGCCATATATGCAAGTCCCTTAGCTCTGTAGCTCTTAACAAACTCTACAAGAGCATCTATTTTCTTTCTTGGCATACCTGCCTGTCCTGTAGCATTAATACCCCTTACACTGCCGCCGGCTGCCAAAGCATTCTTAAATACTGCAAATTCAGAGTTTGCAACAACATTTGAAACATCCTTTAATTCCATACCGAATCTCAGGTCAGGCTTATCTGAACCGAATCTGTCCATAGCCTCCTGCCATGTCATTCTCTGTATAGGAAGCTTAACATCAATATTAAGTACATCCTTAAAAAGTCTCTGTAAGAGTCTTTCGTTTACATCCAAGACATCATCCACATCAACGAATGAAAGTTCCATATCTATCTGAGTAAACTCAGGCTGTCTGTCCGCTCTAAGGTCCTCATCTCTATAGCATCTTGCAAGCTGGAAATATCTGTCATATCCCGATACCATTAAAAGCTGCTTAAAAAGCTGAGGTGACTGTGGAAGTGCATAGAAACTTCCCGGATATACACGGCTTGGTACAAGATAATCTCTTGCACCCTCAGGTGAACTCTTTATCAGTGTAGGTGTTTCAATCTCTAAAAATCCGTTTTCTGCAAGGAAGTTTCTTGTGGTTGTAGCCACCTTACTTCTTACCATAAGATTTCTTTGAAGGTCAGGTCTTCTAAGATCAAGGAATCTGTACTTTAATCTAAGCTCTTCCTTAGTCTTTGAATCTTCCTCTATATGAAATGGTGGCGTCTCTGACTCTGAAAGTATTCTAAGTCCTGTTGCTCTTACCTCCAGTTCACCTGTTTCAAGTGAATCGTTAAAAGCACCGCTTCTTTTTTTAAGAATTCCTGTTACTGCTATACAAAACTCCTGCTTAAGCTTCATTGCCTTGTTAAATACTTCGCTACCGCACTCATCTTCTTCAAAAATGATCTGTAAGATACCTGAACGGTCTCTTAAATCACAAAATATAATTCCACCTTTGTTGCGGTTCTTTTGAACCCAACCCATTACTGTAACTTCACTATCAATAGGTGCAATAACCACCTCTGCACATCTGTGACTTCTCTTTAAGCCGAGCATTGATTCTGCCATTTTTTATCTCCTCACTATTTTAAAGCTTCTCTATAAAATTCTTTAAATTCTACATATCCTTGTTTTTCAAGTCCCTCTTTTTGGAACTTTTTATTTTTATTCATCTTTGAAACCAAGACAATATTTCCTGCTTCTCTAAGGGCTGATGCCTCCTTTAATATAGATGTTAGTACACTTGTATCAATATTCTTTTCATAAAGGAATGCGATTTTTTTGCTCTCATCAGGTATCTTAAATCCCGAGTCCATAAGTATTGTGATGATTCTTTCAAAACCGATAGAAAATCCGCATGCAGGTGTATCACTTCCTGTAAATTTTCCTATCATTTTGTCATATCTTCCTCCACCTGCTACCGAACCTGAGAATCCCTCCATACTTACTTCAAATATGGTTCCTGTATAGTATCCCATACCGCGAACCAATGTAGGATCAAACTCCAGTGAAAAATCATTTTCTTTTACATCAAGTACTGTATTCATTATCTCAGATAAACTGTCAAGTACGCCTTCTTCAATAAATCCGTCCAAACTTTCCTTTAAAGATACAAGAGCTTTTGAATCATTAGATAATCCGTCAAAAAGATTCAGATACTTCTCACATTTATCCGCACCGTCAAGCTCTGTCAATTCTTTTCTTACACCGTCAAGTCCTATTTTATCCATCTTATCAAGAATAATAAATACATTGCTTATATTATCTTCTGAATAGCCTGCAAAAAGTGCCATTGCCAGAAGAATTCTTCTGTCATTTATTCTTACGGTAAACTTCTTACCCTTTGCAATCTCACTAAGCGCTTTTGTTGTGGCAAGTATAAGCTCTATTTCTGCAAGATTTGAAGCTTCACCGAGGATATCTATATCACATTGTGTAAACTGTCTGAATCTACCTTTTTGAGGTCTGTCGGCTCTATATACATTGCCTATCTGCAATGCTTTAAACGGATTTGGAAGATTTGCCTGATTATTTGAATAGTATCTTGCAAGCGGTAATGTAAGATCATATCTAAGTCCTGCATCTACCAAGTCATTCTCATCCTTAACATCATCAAGCTTTAATTTCTCACCTCTTTTTAAAACCTTAAAAATAAGCTTTTCATTGTCACCACCTTGCTTACTTAAAAGATTTTCAATATGCTCCATTGCAGGAGTCTCTATTGAGGTAAAGCCGAAACTTCCATAAGTCTTTTTTATTATATTTATCAAATAATCCCTGATAATCATCTCCTCAGGGAGAATGTCCTTCATTCCGGTGACACCTTTTTTAATCAATGCCATGCATACTTTCCTTTCTCATTATCATTTCATCAAGCCTCTCTATATAAAGTTTCGGATCCTTGACATTTTCAATTCTTTCAATTCTGCCGTCTCCAAATACTATTTTACTTGATGTACCTGCTCCACAAGCTATGATAGTCTGTTTTTCTTCCATAATCAATATATTGTAAAGACATTCTTTACCCGGTTTTGAAAATCCTATATTTTCAAGATTGCCCGCCATGTTTTTCTGTCTATACAAGTAATACGGCTCCAACCCCAAATCGGCACAGGTATCGGTAGCTGTATTTATCATTGATAAAATCAGATCATTGTCCATAATCTCTCTTTTATTTTCTGTATTTAACCTGGCAGCTCTCTTTAGTGCAAGAGAATGTATGGTAACAGACTCAGGAGTAAAGGTTCTTACCTTTTTGAAGCTGTCTATTACATCCTCTAAAGTTTCACCGTTTAGTCCGATTATAAAGTCCATATTTATATTTTCAAATCCTACATCTCTTGCAAGCTTATAGCTTTCATATATATCTTCAATACTATGATGTCTTCCTATCAGATCCAGGGTCTTTTGCTGCATTGTCTGTGGATTTATAGATATTCTGTCAACTCCCACGTCCTTTAATGCCTCAAGCTTTTCTTTTGTTATACTGTCAGGCCTTCCTGCTTCAACTGTCAACTCCAAAAGATTTGAAAGATCAAAATTTTTCTTCACAACATTTAAAATTTTTGACAGTTGATATCCTTCAAGTGAAGTAGGTGTTCCGCCACCCATATAAATAGTTTGAAGTTTTTTGCCTTCATACATCTTAGAAACAGCTAAAAGCTCTTTGCAAAGTGCTTCTACATATGTATCGGTATCTTTCTTCCATTGTGCAATAGAATAAGATGTAAAAGAACAGTATAAACATCTTGTAGGGCAAAACGGTATACCTATATAAAGACTGTAGCCGTTCTTATAATCAATTTTCTTTAATATATTGAATTCATTTTTTGCCGTATCTGTACAAAGCTTAATTCTTTTATCGCTTACAAGATAGACTTCTTTTAAATGTTTTTTTATATCTTCTAAAGACATATCATTTTCAAGCATTTCCATTACTATCTTTGTGGGTCTTATTCCGGTTAGAGTTCCCCAAGGAAGTTCCTTGTTGCCAAGCTTTAAAAGATTTTTATATATATTTCTTTTTAAATAATTTTTTGTATCAAATTTTGTATCTCTAAGCGGTGAACTAAACTCCAATACATTGTCTTTACTTTTGATTTTAATATGATAATCAGTATTATCCTTTGATAAAAGCAATGAAAGAAATACATCTTCATCTGTGTAAATATATTTTTCCTCCGGATAAAAAGCCATCAAAAGCTCTCTGATATCCTGCTCGAAGGTCATATCTTCCAATAGTAATGAAATCATCTATCTATCCCATGCTTTTCTACATAAATTGCAACAGGATTGAATTTTTTTTCATGTCCTACCGTAGTCATATCCATATGCCCGGGTAAAATATTTACATCTTCCGGCAAAGTAAGGACCTTATCATATATCGATCTTATTATAGTAGGATTATCTCCTCCGTAAAGATCCGTTCTTCCACAGTCCTCTCTAAAAACCGTATCACCCGAGAATAAAATCTTTTCAGACTCTATATAATAGCAACCTGATCCCTTTGTATGTCCCGGTGTAGCGATAAATTTTATATCTTCATCCAGCAAGCGGATAACATCACCGTCATTCAACAAAAAATCAGCCTTTGTAACATATCCATGTCCGATAAATGACTTTCCGCCGGATTTATAACTGTCTCCAAGCATTTCTTCATCATTTTTTGAGATGTATACTTTTATTCTATATTTTTCCACCAAATCATTTACCGCCATTATATGGTCAAAATGTCCATGTGTAAGAAGTATTGCACTTGGCTTTAACTTATTCTCTTCTATAACTTTGATAATAGACTGCGCCTGGGCAGAAGGATCTACTATCAAACATTCCAAAGTTTCTTTATTGTATGCAACAAACACATTGGTCTGTACCGGACCGAGTGTAAGTACATATATTCCTAATTTATTCATCAGCCTGTAGCCCTTTCAATATCTATTACTCCGGTAATCTGTCTGAGTTTACCGATTAAAGAGTTTAACTCTTCTCTTCCCTTTATATCAAACACAAGATTTATGGTTGAAATATCCTGCTTGTTTGTGCGGGCATTCATATTGTTGATAGTGATGTTGTTTTCACTGTAAATTCTTATAAGGTCGAATATAAGTCCCTGACGATTGTGCGCAAATATTTGCAATTCCGTTTGATACTTCTCTTCAAGTTTGGCATCTTCAAACTCCTGCCACTCGGCAGGTATTAGTCTTGTTCTGTCATCCGAAGGAAGATTCATCACATTTATACAGTCTGTTCTGTGTATTGAAACTCCTCTGCCCCTTGTAATAAAGCCAACTATCTCATCACCCGGAACAGGATTGCAACATTTTGAAAATCTGACAGCTATATCCTCTATTCCCTTTACGGTAATACCGTTTTTAGATTTCTTATGTATTGCCGTATTGTTATTATCACTAAGACTTTCCAAAAGAGCCGACTCGGAAATTTCTTTCTTTGCAACCTTCTTTTGTTCTTCAATCATCTTATTGATGACCTGACCTTCTTTTAAACCTCCGTGACCTAATGAAGCCAGAATTGAATCCCAGTCCTTTATGGCATAGCGCTTCATTACCTTTTCCTGGAATTGAGGCTTATTTATTTCATTCCAGTTTATTCCCTTTGCTTTGCAGTACTTTTCAAGAAGATCCTTACCTCGAAGGATATTGTCCTCTTTCAGCTCGGTCTTAAACCATTGTTGTATCTTAGACTTAGCCTGATTTGACTTGACTATGTTAAGCCAATCCCTACTTGGTCCCTTTGAGTTTTGAGAGGTTATGATTTCGACTCTGTCACCGCTCTTCAATTCATAGTCGATATTTACAAGACGACCGTTAACTCTTGCACCGACCATCTTATTGCCGACAGCTGAATGTATTGAGTAAGCAAAGTCTATAGGGTTTGAACCTGCAGGCAGGTTCTTAACATCACCATTTGGTGTGAAACAATATACACTGTCTGAGAAAAGGTCTAAGTCGCTCTTGATTACCTTTAAAAATTCCGCATTGTCGGAGGTATCCTTTTGCCACTCAAGTATCTGTCTGAGCCAGTTCATCTTGGCATCCTCTGATCCCTGTGCAGATGTACCGCTTCCGCTCTCCTTATATTTCCAGTGAGCGGCAATACCGAATTCGGCTGTCTTATGCATCTCAAATGTTCTTATCTGCACCTCAAAAGGCTGCCCCGTATCTGAGATAAGTGTGGTATGAAGCGACTGATACATGTTCGGTTTCGGCATCGCAATATAGTCTTTGAATCTTCCGGGTATAGGCTTATAGATTTCATGTGCCGTACCTAGAGCCAGATAACATGCGGCCACATCTTCAACGATTATACGGATGGCAAATACATCATAAATCTGATCCAGAGTCTTATTCTGATTTACCATCTTTTTATATATTGAAAATAAATGCTTTACTCTTCCGCTTATCTGATATTTCATTCCTGTATCCGATAAATGCTCATTGAACTTCTTTATTATTTCATCGACAAATTGCTGTCGTTGTTCTTTTCTGAATGCAAGCTTTTCCGACAGATCATAGTAAACATCAGGATGCAGATACTTTAATGATAAATCGTCAAGCTCAACCTTTATTTTTGAAATACCCAGTCTTTGAGCAATCGGAGAATATATATCCATAGTCTCCCTTGCCTTTTCTTTTTGCTTTTCAGGCTTCATATATTGAAGTGTACGCATGTTGTGAAGTCTGTCAGCAAGCTTTATAAGAATAACCCTTATATCCTTTGCCATTGCCAAAAACATCTTTCTTAAGTTTTCGGCCTGCATCTCTATTTTATCATTCTTTAATGAAAGCTGGGTAAGCTTTGTAACACCGTCTACAAGATTTGCTACATCCACGCCGAATATATTTGAGAGCTCTTCAAATGATATAGCCGTATCTTCTATTACATCATGCAAGAGACCTGCGGCTATTGTTTCCTTATCAAGTTCAAGCTCGGCAAGAATAATTGCAACACAAATAGGGTGAATGATATATGGTTCACCCGATTTTCTTTTTTGATCATTATGTGCTTTTTTTGCCAGTTCATAGGCCTTTGATATCATCGTGATATCATCTGAAGGATGATAATGTAATATGATATCAACAAGTTTTTTATACAAGCTTTCCGGCGAAGTAAAATCTGCCGGCTTATCAATTGGTGTTTCTATATTTTCATCCAGAAAGTTCAACTTATCCTCTTTCATTAAATTCCTCATTCTCAGGCTAAAATATTGCAAAGCTATAGTTTGGGTTATATATGTCTAAGCTTTTATTATACGAATATAATGTAAAAAAAGCAAGAAAACCTAAGAAAAAAGGTGCTTTATAAAATGATTATGTAGATTATTACAGAGTTTGAATTTAAAATTTTTTAATTATATCAAAAAAATGTTGAGATTTACAAATACTAAATCTCAACATTTTTATCAAACCCTTAAATTATATTATTAAACTTTATTTTTGATTTTTTGCCAGTAAATATATTATGTAAAATGGGAAAAATACAATCAAACCTATAACTTGAAATAACATTACTAAATACCAAAATGGTAAATGCCTATCTTTATTATATCTCATTTCTGTGCACCTCCTTAAACCATAATATTATTATCACTCTTTAAATCTAGTATTTCAAATCTATTTTACTGTATTCACTTCTCTGAATGAATTGCCTTGCTTTAATATCGGTGAAAATTTCTTATATAAAGCAATTGTAAGGACTGAAATCATACAACCCTTTAACAGATTTAACGGTGCAACTATCATCAATGCAAAGGTTTGAATACTTGTTACTGCAGGATTTAGTGCACTTCCCATTCCTACAAGTGCACTAAGATCCATTCCATACATCTGTGCAAACTTAGGTAAAAGATACAATGCATTAAAAAGCGATCCGAATACGGTCATTGTAAGTGTTCCCGCTATACTTCCGAGTAAAGCTCCTTTTCTTGTTTTGCTGAATATATAAATAATACTTGAAGGAAGGATTAAAGATGCTCCTACACAGAAGTTTGCAAGCTCGCCCACAAATGCTGTGGTAGTTGATCTAAACATTACTTTTAAAAGTATCTTTATAAATTCTGTAAGTATTCCGGCAACCGGTCCGAAAGCAAAGGTTACTATCATTACAGGTAATTCGGAAAAGTCAAGTTTGTAAAATGTAGGAGCAAAAGGTACAGGGAACTCAAACATCATGAGTATTGTACTTATAGCACCGAACAAACCGACCATTGCAATCTTTTGAGTAGTGATAACAGGACCTGTATAGCCGGACCTCTTATTTGCTATCTTCTCAAAAAGATATGCAACTAAAAATGTAGCAAATACTATTCCCAGAAACTCTGCTACAAAAACCAAATTTTCAACTACTGTTTTTAACATAACTACCTCCATAGCTTATGCTTCGGAGTGGTTTTCTTCAATGCAAAAACCCCTATATTATCTATAGGGGGCATAAGCAAATGAATTTGAAAACACTCTTCTCTCATCCAGACTATACTGTCGGTTTTGGAATTTCACCAAATCAACTGCTCATGCAGGTCGCAGACTATACTGCCGGTGGGGAATTACGCCCCGCCCCGAAGAAATATTAATTTTTATTAACTTAATTCTAAAACTTTTTATACAAAATGTCAATAGTATTAAATACTCTTTACAGGCATAGTATTAAATACTCTTTACAGGCATTCCGTTAACTTCCACATCATCTTCTATAGGCACGAGAATATATTTTCTTCCATCTATAACTCTTGTCTCAAGCTTTTCAATAGAGTCCGTATCGGTCTTTACAGTGATGCCGGGTGTTTTAACCTCAAATTTCTTTGTATCTATTACATTATCTGCCAGTACTTCTATATCTGCATCTGCACTTTTCTCATATGATTCCACCGCTTCATCTGATACACCGCTCTTTGAAATAAGCTTTACCATATCATTTTTTGTAAGTACCAAAGGTTCAGGGTTGTCGGAGTTTTCAGCAATCAAATCAAGCATATTTGAACTTAAAGATGACATAACAGGCATTGTAAGCTCATCTCTTAAAATATCATAAAGCACAGCTTCAAAAGTTTCTTTTTGCATAACTGATGACATAGGAGGCTCAACACCTATTATTTCATTTATAAAGCTCTCATTAAGTGCATCATTTTTCTTGCTGAAGTATAATGCCGCATGTATATCGGTTGTTCTGTCTGTAAATGCAGGGAATAGAAAACCGTGCATAGGCATACCTACTATCCAGTCTCTGACTCTGTTTGCAATTACACCTTCATTGGCAAAATAGCTAAGTGCAGGCTTTGAAAGGCTCACAGGACAAATACTGCAAAGCAGTGCATGATAAACTTCAGTTGAAGCGTCATCCATTGCAAGTTTATCGGTTGCCTTACCCGGAATATCATACATGATATCAATAAGTATTATGTAATAATTTTCAGCATGCTCATAGGATTCTATTACTTTTCTGAAGAATTCATCCAGAAGCAATTCATCATCAAGTCTGCTCTCTCTAAGCTTCATTAAAAATGCATGTGGACTGTCTTCATCTTCATCATCCAAAGAAAAGTCCAAGGACAGTAATGACTTCCCAATTGCTCCCGACAAGGTCTTTCTGAATATTTCTTCATATTTGAAAGCATCCTCCTCAGGTAATGAATAGAAAGCATCCTTATTCATAAATTTTATATTCTTTTCAGCATCAACATAGCAACCTGCATACTTTGTGATAACATTGGTATCCTTATTAAATTGCTTTTTGATCTCGTTTATTTCTTCTCTAATCATCTTTTTTCACTACTTTCCTGCTTCAATTGCTCCAGATAAATTAAATCTTTTTTTGAAAGATTGGCGATCTCAAGCAAATCCGGTCTGTTAAGATAAGTCCTCTTTATAGACTCTTTTCTACGCCACTCTTCTATATTTTTATGATGCCCTGAAAGAAGCATATCAGGTACCCTAAGTCCCTCATACTCTACAGGTCTTGTATATTGCGGATACTCAAGCAAATTGTCTTCAAATGACTCAAAATCAGCACTTTCATTATTGGTAAGTACTCCGTCTACCATCCTTGCGATTGCATCCATCATTACAAGAGCCGGAAGCTCACCACCTGTAAGTACATAGTCTCCTATGGAGTAACACTGCGCATTTGTAAGTTCCAGTGCTCTCTCATCGACGCCTTCATAATGACCGCAAAGAAAAACTATCTCATCAAGCTTTGCAAGTTCCTTGGCATCATTTTGATCAAACACCTTACCCTGTGGTGAAAGATATATAAGCTTAGCTCTTTTATCCAGTCTGTCACAGATACTTTCATATGCTTTGTGAATAGGCTCAGCCTGCATTACCATTCCTGCACCGCCGCCATATGGATAGTCATCCACTCTTCTATGTTTATCAAGTGTATAATCACGAATATTTATAGCTTCCATTGATATCAAATCATTTTTTATGGCTCTACCTACTATACTTGTGTTCATACACATTTCTATCATTTCAGGAAATAATGTTAAACAAAAAAACTTCATATCTATAAATCCAAAAGTCCGTCCAAAACATGGACTCTAATCTTTCCCTCTTCAAGATCCACATCCAGTATACATTGGCTGATATATGGGAATAATACTTTCTTTTCTCCCATATCCACTTCCATTACATGATTAGCCCCTGTAGGGAATATATCTGTAACCTTACCAAGTAAAATACCTTCTTCATCAATTACATCAAGACCTATAAGATCCGCAATATAGTTTTCATTCTTTTTTAAAGGTGTGGCATTGTCTCTGTCTACAAACAAATCAGTATTCCTAAGTACCTGTATTTCTTCAGGAGTGTTAAACTGCTTAAACTTTACAAGTGCCATATTTTTTTGAAATCTGACAGTTTCAATATCAAGTGCAGTCTCAACTCCCTTAATATTTGCATATACTTTCTTTATCTTTTTCAATCTGTTTTGGTCATCAGATGTAGGATATACCTTTGCCTCACCTTTTATTCCATGAGAGCTTGTGATTACTCCCACTCTAAATCTATCTATCATTTTGTTCACTTTCAAAAATTACTTAATACAGCCTTTAAATAACAATAAAGCTACTACAAATGTAGCAGCTTGTTTTGTTATTTTATTTCTAATACTACCCTTTTTTCAGCTCTTATAGATGCTGATTTTATAATAGAACGAATAGCCTTAGCTATCTTTCCTGACTTACCTATAACCTTACCCATATCGGCTTCGGCTACAGACAATGTACATATAGTAGTATCACCATCGATTGTCTCTTCAACTTTTACTTGAGCCGGGTCATCTACCAAAGCTTTTGCTATAACCTCAATGACTTCTTTCATAATCAGTCCTTATTATACTAATCCGGCACTCTTTAAGAGCTTAGCAACTCTATCTGTCGGCTGTGCACCGTTTGCAAGCCACTTCTTTGTGTTCTCCTCATCAAACTTGATTACGCTTGGCTCAACTGTTGGATCATAGTAACCAACCTCGTCGATAAATCTACCGTCTCTTGGTGAACGAGCATCAGCAACAACTACTCTATAGAAAGGTGCCTTCTTCTGTCCCATTCTCTTTAATCTCATCTTAACTGCCATTTTATTATCCTCCTAATAGCTATAAAAATCTATATATGATTAATTCTAATTATTTAGAATAAAATCCTTTAAAAACCTAATTTTCCTCCGAAGAGTCCGCCAAGGGCTCCTCTCTTTTTACCATTCTTCATCATGCCGGGGAATTGCTTCATCATTTTTTTCATCTGTTCAAATTGCTTTACAAGTCTGTTGACATCAGCAATATTTACACCTGAACCCTTTGCAATTCTGTTTTTTCTTGAAGGGTTCAAAAGACTCGGATCAAGCCTTTCCTTTTCGGACATACTCTGAATAATGGCTTTTATCTTTATCATCTGGCTGTCATCCACTTCAGGTAATGCAGCCTTACCACCGATTCCCGGCAACATGCTGAGTACACTCGCCATGCCGCCCATCTTCTCAAGCTGTTCAAGCTGATCAAGGAAATCGTTGAAATCAAAATCCGCTTTGGCAATCTTTTGTGAGAGCTTTTTAGCTTTCTCACTGTCCATATCCATCTCGGCCTTTTCAATAAGAGAAAGTATGTCTCCCATACCGAGAATTCTGCTTGCCATTCTGTCAGGATAAAACTGCTCCAAATCAGAGAGTTTTTCTCCCATACCTACATAGAGTATCGGCTTACCTGTGACGGCACGTACTGAAAGAGCCGCACCACCTCTAGTATCACCGTCAAGCTTTGTAAGTATTACTCCGGTAATATCAAGCTTTTCATTGAAGGTCTCGGCTACATTTACCGCATCCTGACCTGTCATGGCATCTACTACCAAAATGATATCATCAACACTTACATTTTCTTTTATCTCTATAAGCTCATTCATCATATCTTCATCGATATGCAGACGACCTGCAGTATCAAGGAATATAATGTTGTGATGATTCTCCTTAGCAAACTCCACAGCTCTTTTAGCAATCTCTGCAGGTTTGTGATCGGTTCCCATCTCAAAGACAGGCACATCCACCTTTTCACCGTTTCTTTTTAACTGCTCTATAGCGGCAGGTCTGTAGATATCACAACCTACAAGCAGCGGCGAATTACCTTTTTTCTTTAATTTTGCGGCAAGCTTAGCGGTAGTGGTTGTTTTACCTGCACCCTGAAGACCTGCCATCAATATTATAGTTGTTTCTCCGGACGGTTTAATCTTTATTTCAGTAGTTTCGCTACCCATCAAAGAAACCATCTCATCATTAACTATTTTGATAACCTGCTGAGCCGGTGTAAGTGAATTGAGTACATCAGCACCTGTTGCCTTTTCTTGAATACTCTTTATAAAATCCTTTACAACCTTAAAACTTACATCAGCCTCAAGAAGTGCCAGTCTTACTTCTTTTAATCCGGCTCTTACATCATCCTCAGTAAGTCTGCCCTTGCCACGAAGATTTTTGAAAACATTTTGAAGTTTTTCGGATAAGCTTTCAAAAGCCATTTAAAACCTCCTATACATCCAGTATCTTGAATGAAAGCTCTTCTATCTTTGATATAAGTTCTTCATTCTTTGTGTCCTGATATATCTTAACAATCCTTTGTATCTCTTTTACATAAGATTTTGTTTCATCAAACTTTTTTATCAAACCAAGCTTTTCCTCATAAGAAACCAGTGATTTATTGCACCTTTTTATAAGATCGCTCACACCCTGTCTGCTTATTCCTTCATTTTCAGCAATCTCACTCAGTGACAAATCATTGAAAACCACATCCTCATAAATTCTTTGCTGATGCTCTGTCAAAAGCTTCCCATAGAAATCATAAAGAATACCTTGATTGATATATTTTTCTATATCATTATTTTCCATACTGTGAGAGTATAACAGCATAAAAAGAAGCTGTCAAGTGTTTTTACTTGACAGCTTGAAAGTTTTTACTTGACAGCTTGAAAGTTCCTAATAAAAATTTAACATCAACTGCTTTGATATATTTTCTAACAAGTTACCTTATAAACTTCACTTAAGAAAACTTTTTCATCCGAAATACATTTTTCCAATATACCGGCTTTTTTTAAGCCGACTGCAATTGCAACAGATCTGGCCTGGCAGTTTATAGATTTATTCGGATTAAACTCAATATCTGTAAATGCCTCATACATATCAAGTTCTTCCAAATATTTCTTATTTTTAGCTAAGGCATTTATGTAGATCCAATTATAGAAAAAATCTTTAGGTTCGCTTTTAAAATCTTTTCCGAACAAATTAAATCCTATTACCTTTCCACTTTCTCTTAAGCGGCTATCTTTCTTTGCCTCCCACGGTTTTACATCATATAAATCTGTATACGGTCCACCATGTTCAAACACTTTACTTCCTTGAAATACACATTCAAGTTTATATTGATTCCCGTTTATACAGGTCAATAAGTTAAAGGCACTTAGGTTTATCCCGAGCTTATTATCTCCCTTAGTTGAAATCTCTAAAACATTACCTCCACCTTGTTCTTTATAAGAATTGTGAAGAGAGTTAATTGATTTTTTCTTTTGACTTTCAGAAAATCCTCCAAAATACTCAAATTCAATTGTTTTCTCTGTATAAAAAGGATACTTATCCCTTGCAATAAATATAGGTCTTTTTGCCATAAATTCCCCCTTTTGTTATTAATTTTTAATTATTATCATATTTTTTTATATTTAAAAATTCAGTAAATGAATTAGCTCCTATTCTTCTTCTCTTAGACAACATTTCTGACCATATAATATTACCCTGATCTTCTGTTATTAAATTGTCTTCGTATGCCTTAACAAGTATATCTCCCGTTGTAATATGTTTTAATGAAAATTTATCAACATAATATTTAATATCTCTTAGGTTATTACTACCCAATATTCCATTATACTTTTTGGCCAATGAAATAGATGCCGCCTCACCTTTACCTATTACTTTGTGATTATATTCAGATATTGTCGTGAGATTCCTATATAAATCGTATTCCTCTGTCATAATGTCCATTGTCATTATTTTAGCAGAACCTCTTGAAATAAGTTGATCGATTCTATGTTTTAAATGTAGAATTGAAGGCTTATTAAGTTCATCATAAACTTCCTTAGGAATAACAATTTTCCCTGAATACATTGTTTCGAGTAAACTTTCATTTTTAACCCATAAAAAAGCACTTATACAATCCGTATCAAAAAATATAGAATCAATCAAGAATAACACCGTCCTCCCCTTCAATTCCATAAACTATATCATCTCTAAAACCGTCCAACAGTATTTCTTCATATTTACCATATGAAATATATTCTTCATCTAAAAGCTTTTCGGCCAAAGCTATATAATGTCCCAATACCATTTTCTTTTTGTCTTTTGCAGAAGGATAATAAATTGCCGTATCATATCCTAATCTGGCAGCGAGTGTGATAACTCCTATTTCCATTGATTTTATATCTTCCGAATTAATTTCTCCTTCTTCAATCAGTCTATATAATATTGCTTTATGACTGACCCCGTAATACTGTTCAATTTTAATAACATCTTCTATATTAAGCTTATCATTTTTATTTTTTCCCTTAATAGATTCAATCATTCCATACAAAGATGATTGAGGTATTAAAAAATATGATGCGAATTGATCGGCTTTTTTTTCGTTTTCATCGCCCTTACCTATAGTTGTTAAACTTACCGAACTAATACTGCTCTCATCAAAATATAAATGATAAAGCTCATGTGCAAGAGAAAATCTTTGCCTACCTATAGACATATCCGAATTAACTACAATTACGTTTGAACTTTTTCCTTTGTAGCAAATTCCACTTATATTATTATTCAGAGGGTAAAAAACAAGTGTAAGTTTATCTATTGTCTGCACCAGTTGAAATATATCAATAGGTGATGATTCATCTTCTCCCAATCTCTTTCTAAGAAGTGCAGCTTTACTACTTATTTCCATTTTATTAATCATCTATAGCCTCGCAATTTTATCCATCTCAAATTGATTTAAAACTATCTTATTAATTATTGTCAATGATTCCAAGTCGCTCTCTGTGATATCACCGGATCTGAAGGAAATCATACATTTTTGTTCTGGATCCTCACCTGTCAAAATATAATTTGTTGTACAACAAAAAAGATAGGAAAGTTTTTCAATAACATCCGAGCTTACACTTCTATCTCCTCTTTCTATTTTTGCTATCATACTTTGATCTAATGATAAAAACTCTGCAACTTTACTTTGTGTAAGATTGGCATCTTTCCTAAGACTTTTTATTCTTTTTCCAATATCAATCAAATCCATCATAAATTACTCCTCCAATTAGATATAAATATTATAGCAATTCTTTGTCATAAAGTAAAGGTAATAAACTTTTAAAAATATGACAAGTTTTATATTTCATAAATATTTATAATAAGAAGCTATAAACAAACTTATAAAAAGCGACCGAAATCACCTTCAGTCGCTTTCATGTAGTCATTACATTTTACCCCATCAAATCAAAAAACGATATCTGATTGCTCTCCGGCAAATCTCCCAGTAAGTTCAAGCTGTCAAGAAGTTCGCATGTACTCTTTCCGACCTTGGCTCTGGACATGAAATCGTCCTTTGATATGAAAGGTCCGGCCTTTGTAGCATTGACTATGGACGTTGCAGCAGTTTCGCCAAGGCCTTCAATACTTGAAAGAGAAGGCATTATCTTGCCGTCATCCATTATCTGAAACTTTGTAGGATGCACTTTGAAAAGATCTATCTTTGCAAACTCAAAACCTCTGGCGTACATCTCCTGCGCTATTCTCATATCACGAAGAGTATCCGCATATTTGGCTGTGGTATCGGGATTTTTCTTATACTGAGCAATATTAAACTCAAGTTTATCCTTTCCCATGCACATAAGAGAATAGTTAAATCCTGTAGCTCTTATGGTAAAGTATGCCGTATAATATGCCAAAGGATAAAATATCTTACAGTAAGCAATTCTCCATGCCATCATAACATAGGCCGCCGCATGGGCCTTCGGGAACATATACTTTATTTTCTTACAGGACCAGATATACCAGTCAGGCACACCCTTTTCCTCCATATGTTCCACCCATTCGTCTGTTAGTCCCTTACCCTTTCTTACACTCTCCATTATCTTAAAGGATTCACCCTCATCAAGTCCCTGTTCTATAAGATAAATCATTATATCATCTCTGGTACAGATGGCCGTTCTGATGGTTGCCTTGCCTTCAAGTATCAAGGTCTGTGCATTTCCAAGCCAAACATCGGTACCATGTGCAAGTCCTGCAATTCTTACAAGGTCTGAAAGTCCCTGTGGCTTGGTGTCAATTAACATTTGCATAGCAAAGTCTGTACCAAACTCCGGTACTCCTAAAGCACCCAGCGGACAGTCGAGTATATCCTTCGGCTCAATACCAAGTGCCGAGGTGTTTTGAAAAAGACTCATAGTCTCCTTTGAATCCAGTGGAATATCTTTAACAGGGTCAATACCTGTAAGGTCTTGAAGCATTCTTATCATTGTAGGATCCTGATGTCCCAGTATATCAAGTTTCAAAAGATTGTGGTCAATAGCATGATAATCAAAATGTGTGGTAATGGTCTTTGTTGTCATATCATTTGCCGGTCTTTGAACCGGTGTAAATGTATAGATCTCCTCACCGTGAGGAAGAACTATAATACCTCCCGGATGCTGACCTGTAGTTCTTCTTACACCTTCACAGCCTACAGCAAGTCTGTTTATTTCACATTTTCTCTTACTTTCATTTTTATCATCAAAATAATGCTTTACATAACCGTATGCCGTTTTGTTTGCCAGAGTACCGACAGTTCCGGCTCTGTAGGTATAACCCTTACCGAATATCACCTCGGTATATTCATGGGCATTTGGCTGATATTCTCCTGAAAAGTTTAGGTCTATATCGGGTTCTTTATCTCCTTTAAATCCGAGGAAAGTCTCAAAAGGAATATCAAATCCGTCTTTTTTAAGTTTCTTACCGCATTTCGGACAAATCTTATCAGGCATATCACAGCCTGCCATTCCTGCAAATGCCTTTACCTCAGGTGAATCAAAGTCCACATATTTACAGTCACAGTAATAATGTGCAGGCAGCGGATTAACCTCTGTTATTCCTGAGGTATATGCCGCAAAGGAAGAACCTACAGATCCTCTTGAACCTACAAGGTAACCGTCTTCATTGCTCTTTTCCACCAGCTTTTTTGCTATAATGTACATAACCGCAAATCCGTTTGAGATAATGGAATTCAGCTCTTTTTTCAGTCTGTCTTCCACTATCTTAGGCAATACTTCACCATACTGTTCATGTGCTTTTTTATAGCAGGCATTGGTCAGATCTTCATCCGAATTTTCTATAACAGGCGGACATTTATCAGGTCTTACCGGTGATATCACCTCCACCATATCCGCAATCATTCTTGTATTTGTAACAACCACTTCATAGGCTTTCTCACTGCCGAGATACTCAAACTCATCAAGCATCTCTTTAGTTGTACGAAGATATAGAGGTGGCTGTGTATCCGCATCCTTATATCCCTTTCCATAGAATATAATTCTTCGATATATTTCATCCTCAGGATTTAAAAAATGCACATCACAGGTGGCAACTACAGGCTTTTCATATACATTTCCAAGCTCAATAATCCTTCTGTTTATATCCTGCAAGTCTTCTATGGAATGAATATCATTTTGCTCATCTTCCAAAAGGAACATATTGTTGCCTATAGGTTGAATCTCCAGGTAATCATAGAATGATACAATTCTGTTTAATTCATCATCTGTAGCATCATCTAAAATAGCCTTATAAACCTCTCCCTGTTCGCAAGCACTTCCTATAATAAGCCCCTCTCTCATCTTTGCTAAAATAGATTTCGGGATTCTGGGTCTTTTATTAAAGAAATCAATATGCGATAATGAAATTAATTTATAAAGATTTATTCTTCCGATATCATTTTTTGCAAGTATTATTACATGATTGTATTTGGTTTTCTTTACTATATCCGCATTGGTCTCACCTAAGCTTGCCACCTCCGATAATTTGGACAATCCTCTGCTTTTAAGTCTTTTTATAAATTCCACCCAGATCTGTGCTGTTGCTTCGGCATCATTTACAGCTCTGTGGTGACCTTCCAAAGATATATTTAAAGCTTTACATACCGTATCCAGCTTAAATCTGTTAAGATCCGGCAAAAGTAGTCTTGCCATTGCAACAGTATCTATTATTGAAGGATTATACTCTCTGTTTATTCTCTTTGCATTCTCACGTATAAATCCCGTATCAAAACCCGCATTATGTGCGACTATAATATAATCCTCACAAAAATCCAGAAATTCCGGAAGTATATCCTCTATAACAGGTGCATTCATTACCATTGCATCACTGATATGTGTAAGTTCTTCTATCTTAAAAGGAATAGGTCTTCTTGGATTTACAAATGTTGAGAACCTGTCTACAATCTCTCCTTTTACGACCTTAACCGCACCTATCTCAGTGATTGCATCGTTTTTGGCAGAGAATCCTGTGGTCTCTATATCAAATACTATAAAACCGTCATCCAAAGTCTTATCCATAGGATTGGTTACAAGTTCCTTTAAATCATCTACCAGATAACCCTCTACACCGTATATTATCTTAGGTGGATTCTTCACATGGCTGGCTTCTGTAAAACCTTGAATATTTCCATGATCTGTAATTGCAATTGCATCCATTCCCCAGTTTTTAGCTTGATTTATTATATCTGAAGCTGAAGAAACACCGTCAAAATCGCTCATTTTCGTATGGCAATGAAGCTCAACTCTTTTTACAGGCTCATTGTCCATTCTGATATTCTCTTCAAACTTCTCACATTTTTTTATTCCCTTTATAGATGAAATTGTAAGCTCACTGTCAAATTTATCGATGAGAGCCATACCGTTTACTTTTATGTAATTTCCTTTGACTATGTTTGTCTTAACCGAATCCAACTGCTCGCCACGAACAAACATCTTTACATAAATGGAATCGCTGAAGTCTGTAATTGCAAAAATATAAAGTGTGGAATCACTTCTTTCAAGATATCTGCTTTCAACCTCTATTATCTTTCCTCTGACAGTTACTTCTCCAATCTCTCCGATAAGGTCTGATAGTTTTATAAAATTGTCATCAAAATCTCTTCCATAAATAACATCCGGATTATCCGACTTTTGTTTTGTATATTTAGGTGCATATCCTTTTTTATCAAAGCCTTTGTTTCCGAACTTTTTCTTACCGTTATCATTTTGGGAATTTGACTTGGCCGCCTTTTCATTTGGTTTTGCAGCTTCATTATTTTCACCGCTTTCCCAGGCCGCATTTGCATTTCCGGTAACAAAATCACTGTTATCGCTTTTCTTTGTAACAGTTCGCTCGGCATACTCTATCTCTTCATTCTTTTCTTTTCTTGCAATAAACTTATGCCTTACCGTACAAAGTATTCCGCATCTTTCATTAAATATTTTTTCAAGTATTCTTACAAGCTCATCAATTACACTTTCATTTAAAGGATTTTTCTCAACCGTCATGTCCATGTATGAACCGTCAAATGTTATACAGGCATTGTTTAAAATAACATACTGTGATATCTTATAGTTTTTTATTTCCAGAAGTATGCTCTCTCTATATGCCTCAAAAAGATTCTTGGCGGTATATTGGCTTGATAGTTTGAATTTTTCAAATATTTTAATTTTAACATTCTTCTTTGGAAACATCTTATCCTTTATAAGCTTTTCCAAATCAAGGATTGTTTTCTTCTCTATTATTCTCTCGGCAATTATATTTATCTTTATCAAAGACATATCATTGCTGGCGCTTACTTTTTCCACAAAAACAAAGTTTAAAAGTTCATCAATATGTCCTGAACATTCTAAACTTTGAAAAACATCTTTGAATTTTTTTAACATTCTATGCCTCTTTTGACAATATATCAAGCTCCTCTTTAAGGGCTGCTAAAAGTTCATTCTCAGGCAATTTCTTTACCACCTTGCCCTTCTTTATCAAAAGCCCCTCGCCTATTCCACCGGCAATTCCTATGTCGGCTTCCTTTGCTTCTCCAGGTCCGTTTACCACGCATCCCATTACAGCGACCTTTATATTAAGATCATAACCTTCTACAAGCTTTTCAACCTTACCTGCAAGACCTATAAGATCAATATTTGTTCTTCCACATGTAGGACAGGATACAACTTCAATACCGCCCTTTCTTAGGCCGAGATTGTTTAATATAAGCTTTGCCGCAAAGATTTCTTCTACCGGATCACCTGTTAGTGAAACTCTGACAGTATCACCGATTCCCTGATACAATATAATACCAAGGCCGAGGGATGACTTTATCATACCTCTTTTTACCGTTCCGGATTCCGTAATACCTATATGAAGTGGATAATCAGTTCTTTGTGAAATAAGCTCATGTGCCTTTACGCACATCATTACATCGGAAGATTTAATACTTATAACCAGATTGTTATAGTCCATATCTTCTATAATTTTGACCTTATCAAGTGCAGACTCTACAATACCTTCAGCAGTGACACCGCCATATTTTTCTATAAGATTTTTCTCCAAAGAACCTGAGTTTACCCCGACTCTTATAGGAAGATTTCTTTCTTTACAGGCATCCACTACAGCTTTTATTCTTTCACTGCTTCCGATATTTCCGGGATTAATCCTTATCTTATCGCAACCTGACTTTATAGCCTCAAGTGCCAGTCTGTAATCAAAATGAATATCTGCAACAAGAGGTATATGTATCTGCTTTTTGATCTCGGAGATCGCTAAGGCGGCCTCCGAATTTGGTACTGCAACTCTTATTATGTCACATCCTGCGTCCTCAAGTCGTAAAATCTGATCTACAGTCGCTTTAACATCCTCAGTCTTTGTATTACACATCGACTGTATAAGAATAGGCATGTCATCGCCTATATATTTATCTCCTATTTGTACTAATCTTGTTTTCTTTCTCATTATTTACTCCAATGATGTTTATCATCATATAATCTTTCTTATATCATTAAACATTACAAAAACCATCAAAAGCATTAAGAGAGCAAAACCTGCAAAATGGATATAGCCTTCCACTTTTCTGTTTAACGGTCGTCTGAATATCGCCTCAAGGAATAAAAAGATAAGTCTTCCACCGTCAAGTGCCGGTAGTGGAAGTAAATTCATTACTCCAAGGTTTGCACTTAAAAGCAAAACCATCTGTGACAATGAAAGCAGCACAACAAATATTCCGTACGGTTTTGACTCATTCACCGTAGTTCCAATCATATTTACAATACCTACAGGTCCGCTTATCTCGCTTGCTCTTGCTCTGCCTCTGAGAAGGTATATAAGTGAATCAACAGTCATGGAAATAGTATATTTTACTTCCAAAACAGAATACCTCAGTACAGAAAAAGGATTTTTCAGCTTTTCATATCCTGAGCTTTTTATACCTATCATATATTGAGAGTATTCCTCATTATACACAGGTGTAACGGTTATTGTTTGTTTTTCATTATTTCTTTTTACTGTAAGTGTAATGTCCTTACCCTGATTCATAAACAGATATGTGGAAACACTTCTGTAAAAGAAAATCTCTCTTCCGTTAATTTTTTCTATCTCATCGCCTACCATAAGCCCTGAGCTCTCAGCCGGAAGTCCTGATACAAATCCGCTTATCACAGGTTTATCCACTCCTACATTTGCAACTATAAATATGGCAACTAAAAACGCCAAAATAAAGTTAAAAAAAGGTCCTGCCGCAATAGTGGCAATTCTACCTAAAAGTGGTGCACTGTTAAAGCTTCCCGGTGCATCTTCATCCTCATCTTCTCCATACATGGCACAGGAACCGCCAAGCGGTAAGAGTTTCAGTGAGTACCTGGTCTCTTTTCCTTTTACAGAAAAAATTCTAGGTCCCATACCTACAGAAAACTCTACAACTTTTACTCCTGAGAGTTTGGCAAAAAGAAAATGTCCAAACTCATGTATTAATACTATTATTCCAAAAATAATCAGTGCAATAACTATATTCAAATTTTTATCCTTTCCAGATACTCTTCGGTCCACTGTTTCAATGATAGGATATCCTCAAGAGACGGATTCTCCTTGAACTGATGATTTTCTATAGCAAGACCTATGAAACGCGGTATATCTGTAAATCCAATCTTTTTATTTAAGAATTTATCTACAGCCCATTCATTGGCGGCATTTAAAACTGTAGGTGCACTTCCACCCTTTTTTCCTGCCGATATAGCCATCTTAAGTCCTTCAAATACATCCAAATCAGGCTTTGAAAAGTTTAAAGTTGAAAGTTTTGAAAAGTCCACTCTTTCCTCAGATATATATCGTCTCTCCGGATAAAAAATAGCGTAGGAAATAGGCAACTTCATATCAGGTGTACCAAGCTGTGCTAAAATTCCGTTATCTTTAAACTCTACCATAGAATGAATTATGGATTCTTTTTGTATAACCACTTCAATATCATCAATATCCACATCAAATAAATGCGACGCCTCTATTATCTCCAATCCCTTGTTAATCATTGTAGCAGAATCTATGGTGATTTTTTTGCCCATACTCCAATTCGGATGCTTTAGAGCATCTTCGAGAGTAACATTTTCTAATTCTTCCTTACTAAATCCTCTAAAAGGACCTCCTGAAGCGGTAAGCAAAATCTTCTTGATAGGATTGTTCTTATCAAGACATTGAAAAATAGCACTGTGCTCAGAGTCAACAGGATATATATTTATACCAGTCTCCTTTGCAAGAGGCATTATAATATGACCTGCACAAACAAGTGTCTCCTTATTTGCAAGTGCAATATCCTTCTTTGCCTTAATTGCGGCAATAGTAGGTTCTATACCTATCATGCCTACAACAGCCGTCACCACTATATCCGCATCACAAACAGTGGCAACCTCTATCAGTCCTTCCATACCGAAGCTCACCTTTACATCCAAATCCTTTACTTTATCCGAAAGAATTTTGGCGTCAGCTTCCTCCCATATGGCTACCATCTTAGGCTTGAACTCTCGTATCTGCTTTTCCAGTAAATCTATATTTTTGTGTGCGGAAAGTGCTACCACTTCCACATCATTATTTATTCTCACTATATCAAGTGTTTGTGTTCCTATGGATCCTGTGGACCCCAAAATAGATATTTTTTTCATTTATTTAACCCAAAAAATATATTGCAAAAAAGATTGCAGGAGCGGTGAATATCATACTGTCAAATCTGTCAAGTATGCCACCATGTCCCGGAATCAAATTTCCATAGTCTTTTATATTATGATTTCTCTTTATAGCTGAGGCAAGTGCATCTCCAACCTGTGATATTACAGAACCTATGGCGCATGAAGCCGCACAGGTAAATACAGGTGAGAAAGTACTTGTAAAATGTCCCGACAATATAAAGCCGAATATACCACCTATAAGAGCGGCACCCAAAACTCCGCCTATACTGCCTTCTACAGACTTCTTAGGACTTAGTACAGGAGCTATTTTATGCTTTCCGAAAAGTGAACCTACCGCATATGCACATGTATCCGAGCCCCAGCTGGATATAAGTATCAGCCATGCAAGATACTGTCCGTCTTCATATGTTCTGGTATTGTAAACATATGAAAACAGTATCGGAATATACATCACTCCCATAAATACAAGCGATATCTCCTCGGTCTTATACTTTGGAAATGTAAATACATATATTGCAAAAATAAGCATAAGAAATGCTATCACTGAAAAGAATATATATTGATTTAATTTAAAATAAATCAAGCAATAATATATCAATGAATACACATATCCAAGATATACAATATTTTTCTTATCAAGGTCCAAAGCTCTGTAAAACTCAAATAAACCTATAACGGAAATCAATGCGGATAATATTATAAGCGGTAAATTACCGATATAAAAAGCCAAGATAGCCACTATCAAAAGTCCTATTCCACTTATCAGTCTGGTAAAAAACATTAACGACCTCCAAATCTCCTCTGTCTTTTGCTGTAGCTCTCAACAGCCTTCAAAAGCTCTTCCTTATCAAAATCCGGCCACAAGGTATCCGTAATATAAAACTCACTGTATGCTATCTGCCAAAGTAAGAAGTTTGAAACTCTAAGCTCACCGCTTGTGCGAATAAGCAAATCCGGATCCGGCAAATTCTTTGTATCTAAATATGAGGATATAAGCTCCTCATTTATATTCTCTTTTGAAATAACTCCGGCGCCGGCATCATCCACTATATGCTCTATAGCTCTTTTTATCTCATCTCTTCCACCGTAATTTATAGCAAAGGCAAAAGTCATACCTGTGTTTTTACTTGTTGCATCCACAAGCTTTTGAATTCCTTTTCTGATATCGGGATCAAATCTGCTCTCATCACCGATCATTACAGCCTTTACATTGTTTTTATTTGCAACATCAATAAGCTTCACCATGTAAAATCTGAGAAGCTTCATCAAAGCACTTACTTCAACTACAGATCTTTTCCAATTTTCTGTAGAAAAAGCATATACTGTAAGGCAATCCACTCCAAGCCTCACACAGTCCTCAACAGTTTTTTCAAGCGCCTCACATCCGGCTTTATGTCCCATTGCTCTTGGCAGGTTTCTTCTTTCAGCCCATCTTCCATTGCCGTCCAGTATTATGGCAATGCTTTTCGGTATAACTAAGTTTTCCAAATTTATACTCCATTCACTTTAAACTATAAAACAAGAAGGTGGAAGCCCACCTTCTTAAACTTTAGAAACTATTTGTCTCTACTGATATGAAGTCGGCTAATTAAACTGTTAATATTTCCTTTGACTTGTCTTCAATAGCCTTATCTACTCTCTCAATAGCCTTATCTGTAATCTTTTGTATTTTATTTTCGCCGTCCTTTAAATCATCCTCTGTGTACTCTCCGGCCTTTTCAAGTTTTTTGATAGCATCTATAGCATCACGTCTGATATTTCTGACAGCAACCTTACATGCCTCACCTTTTTTCTTTACATCCTTAACAAGCTCTTTTCTTCTCTCTTCTGTAAGCTCAGGGAAGATAAGTCTGATACATGAACCGTCATTTGTAGGATTGATACCGAGGTCCGACATATTGATAGCCTTCTCGATTTCCTTTAAAAGAGACTTCTCCCAAGGTGCTATCTGTATAATTCTTGGCTCAGGAACTGAAATGTTTCCTACCTGCTGAATAGGTGTAGGTGTTCCGTAATATTCAACTTTTATTCTGTCAAGTACATGAGGGTTTGCTCTTCCTGCTCTGATTGAAGCGTATTCCTCAAGCAAAACATCGATAGATTTAGTCATCTTCTCTTCAAACTTTTTAATACTCTCTTGCATAAAATCTCCTTAAAATTATGTTTATTAAATATAATACAATTTACACTGTCACAATTGTTCCGTTTATCTTACCGTCAAGTGCATTTTTTATAGAATTCTCTTCATTTAAATCAAACACTGCAAGCGGCATCTTATGCTCAAGACACATTACTGAAGCGGTCAAATCCACTACAGCAAGTCTCTTATCAATAACTTCCTGAATTGTAAGTGTGTCATACTTCTTGGCATTAGGATCTACCTTAGGATCTGCATTATATACTCCGTCAATAGACTTTGCCAAAAGTATCATATCTACATCCATCTCTATAGCCCTTAAAACTATACCTGTATCTGTAGAGAAGTATGGGTGACCTGTACCGCCACCGAAGAATACAACCTTACCCTCTTTAAATCTTTCATTTACTCTGTCTTTTGAGAATACTTCCGCCATATCTCCACATGCAAATGCTGAAAAGATTGCAGTATCTGTTCCCTCCGAACGGAATATCTCAGATACATAAATACAGTTCATAATGGTTGCAAGCATTCCTATCTGATCCGCTTTTGTTCTGTCTATAGCCTCAGATGTTCTGCCTCTCCAGTAGTTACCTCCACCGATAACAATACCTATATTTGTACCTGCAGCCAAAGAAGGCTTTAATTGCTTTGCAATATCTCTTACTTTATCTTCGTTGTAACCGCCCTCAGATTTAGCTAAAGCTTCACCGCTCAGTTTCAACATTACTCTTTTATTTTGCATAGATTCTTCTATCCTTTTTACTTGGAATTATGACACAAGTATACCATAGGGAAAATAGTTATACAATGTCAAAATAAACCCTTAAAGTTTGCACAAAGAAAATTTATTTCCACTCAAAACTCTTTGCCATCAGCTCCGCCGCCTTGTTTACAGACTCATCATTGTCAAAGTTTGACATAAATACCATCACATATTTTTTATCTCTTAATATATAGTATTGACGATCTATCTCATCACTGTCATTAAACTTGATATCAAAGATATACATTATATCTCCTGCATCGGTTTTTCCTGATGAACCGTAAACTACAGCATCCAAACCGTATTGCTTTATCTGCATATTTAACTGCCATGTGGTAGACTCCGCAAACTTTTCGCTTTCATCCAAGTTGTAATTTTGATGTCCGGTATTTATAGAGATATTATTTGGTCTTGCATCATGTTCATGACCCTCCACAACATAAAAATATCTTCCGCCTCCCGACTGTTCCTTTGCTTCAGCGAATCCTTCAGCCACAATAAAGCTTCCAAACTCCTTCTCAACTCTCTTTGAGTCTTTAGTGGCGGCATCATCTTTTTGTGTAGCAGCCACCGTAGTCTCATCTTTTTGTGTGGCTTCCACCGTACTCTCATCCGCTTTTGCAGTCGCCGCTACATCCGCCTGTTTATTTCCACAAGCAGAAAGCATTACGATCATTAAAGGTAACAGATATAAACTCTTTTTCATAAATTATGTCCTCCCGGAAGTTAAAATGTAAGGTTTTAAGAACTGTAAACCTAAGTATATTGTACTACTAACTTATACTTCCTGTACATATGGTTAAGAAATAAATTTTGTTTGCTCCTGAATCTTTTAAGATTTTTGCGCATTTTTCTATGGTAGTACCTGTAGTATATACATCATCAACAATCAAAATATTTTTAATATTTTGGGGCAAATTCCTTACCATGAATGCATTGTCAAGATTGTGAAGCCTCTCCGTTCTGCTTAAGCCCTTTTGATCTATAGTCTTTTTTATTCTGCAAAGGCAGTCATGTACTACAGGAATATCCAAATACTTTGATAAATCCTTTGCCAATATATCGGACTGATTAAATCCTCTCATCCTCTTTCGTGAGCTGTGAAGCGGAACAGGCATGATACAGTCAATATTTGAGACTTTAACAAACTTTTCATAGCGAATTGCCATTAGCTTTGCAAAGCCTTCAATATACTCTCTTTTATTGTCATACTTAATTTTAAGTATGATATGACTCATCTCATCTGTATAATTACAAAGTCCTCTACCGGCTTCAAACTCTCTGTCTAAGTTACACTCGTCACAGTAGGCGGAATCTTCTGAAATTATTTCCTTACCGCATCTAATACAATAGGGTTCTTTTACAAAAGGAAGCTTTTTTATACATGTCTTACATATAAGATGACCTTTTTCATTTACTATTTCTTCACACACAGGACATCTTCTCGGGTAAATAATATCAACTATGTTTTTAAAAATGTCCTAATCCTCCTTAGATAACATGGAAAGCTCAATTATTTTGGATTTTAAACCGGTATATCTTGCCATCTCCTTAGTGTTTTGAATCATACTGTAAAACACTTCGGGGATACCTACAAGTACCACACATTTTTTTGCTCTTGTAACAGCCGTATATATAAGATTTCTGTTCATAAGCATTGCAGGTCCCTTATAAATGGGAATAATTACAGCCGGATACTCGCTTCCCTGTGATTTATGAACAGTAATGGCATATGCAAGTTCAATTTCGTTAAACTCCGAAAACTCATAATTGGAAACCTTACCGTCATCAAAACAAACAGTGAAGCTTTCTGAAAACATATCTATTTCTTTAATTATTCCGGTATCACCATTATAAACTCCAAGCCCTTTATCCACCGGCAGATGTTTTTCATTGTATACGAACCACTCTTTTTGGTAATTGTTTTTTATCTGCATTACCTTATCGCCTTCTCTAAAGACTGTGGCATCATATTCTTTTTCTTTTTTGGAGTTACTTGCAGGATTAAGTTTATTTTGTAAAAATGAATTTAACAGTTCCACTCCGAGAGGGCCCTTTCTCATAGGAGTCATGACCTGAAGTTCATTTGTAGATGCTTTTACATATGAAGGAAGTTTATCTCTTATAAGGGAAATAACGGAAGCCATTACATGCTCGGGATTGCTCTGTTTAATAAAAATAAAATCATTACTTTTCTTACCCAAATTAATCTCTTCATTTGTCATTATCTTATGCGCATTTACAACAATATCACTTCCTGTGGACTGACGGAATATCTTATTAAGCCTTACAACATTAAAGCAATTTGAATCAATCATGTCTTTTAACACTGTTCCCGGTCCTACACTTGGAAGCTGATTTATATCTCCTACTAAAATCAGTCTGGTTCCTATTGCTACAGCCTTTAATAGTGCATTCATAAGGAAAATATCCACCATACTGACCTCATCCACTATAAGTACATCTGACTCAAGCGGATTGTCTTCATTTCTTTCAAAATGAGTGCCTATATTGCTTGAATTATCACTGTTATTAGGTGTTATTTCCAAAAGTCTGTGAATAGTTTTCGCTTCATATGATGTAGCCTCAGACATCCTCTTTGCCGCTCTTCCCGTAGGCGCCGCGAGCGCAATACTTTCGCCTTCGCTTTCAAAGTATTTGATAATAGTATTTATAGTCGTAGTCTTTCCGGTTCCCGGTCCTCCGGTAATTATTATAAGACCGCTGCTTATGGACTCTATTACCGCCTGCCTTTGCAAATCATCAAGGACAATACCTTCTTTATCCTCAATTTTTAGAATTTTATCTTCTATCTTTTCTATATCATACTTTGCTTTTATATTGATATCTGTCAACATTTTTGCCACGGCTAGCTCAGTATAATAACATTGTGAAAGATAAACTTGAGTTTCTTCGTTTTTCTTCACAACGATTCTTTTTTCCATCTGCATCTCTGAAAGTAAAGAATCAAAGTCAAATATATTTTCACCGAATAAATCAAGGAACTCAGCATTTAAAACCGTATCAGGCAGATATAAATGTCCGGACATCATGGCATTTGATAGAATATACTCCACCCCGGCAATGGCACGAAACTTGGAATCGGCTGTAATACCTACCTTTTTGGCAATATCGTCTGCAATCTTAAAACCTATACCGTCTATATCATCTGCAAGTTTGTATGGATTGGTCTCTATTATAGTATATATTTTACTTCCGTATTCCATATATATCTTTGCTGAAAGCTTCATGCTGATACCGAACTTTTGTAAAAAAATCATAGCATCACGCATGGACTTTTTTTCCTGTATCTGTTCGCTTATGGATCTTGCAAGCTTTTCACTTACACCTTTGACTTCAGCCAGTCTTTCAGGTTCTTCTTCCATCACTCTTAGAGTGTCCATCTTGAATTTTTTAACTATTCTTTTTGCCAGTGCCTCGCCTACACCCTTTATTGCGGAAGATTCCAGATACTTTTGTATACTGTCAAGTTCTCTAGGTTCTATGATTTCGTATTCATCGACAAAAAGCTGCTCTCCATAGTTTGGATGCAGCTTCATATTTCCCTTTGCCTTTATAAATTCGCCTTCAGCGATATAGTTGAAGGTACCGACAAGGACATAGTCGTCATCATCGGCCTCCACGCTGAGTACAGTATAGCCATTAGTTTCATTCCTATAAATGATTTTTTCGATATAGCCTGATACTGTTGACATATTATTTTTTAGAATCTCCCTTATTACCGGTTCTGAATTCGATAAACTTACCTGTACCTATAGCAACAGCTGTCAAAGGATTGTCAGCTATCACTGTATTAATACCTGTTTTTTCCTCAATAAGAGCGTCAAGACCTGAAAGTAATGCACCACCGCCGGTAAGTACAATACCTCTGTCATATACATCGGCTGCAAGCTCAGGAGGTGTTCTCTCCAAAACATTGTGAACTGAGTCTACGATCTGCATTGCAGGCTCTCTGAGTGCCTCTAAAGTCTCATCAGAGTTAACCTCTATAGTCTTTGGAAGTCCTGTTACAAGGTTTCTACCCTTAACTTCCATAGTAAGAACCTCAGGTCTTCTGTATGCTGCACCGATATTAATCTTAATTTCTTCCGCTGTTCTCTCACCGATCAAAAGATTGTGCTTCTTTCTCATATATCTTACAATAGACTCATCGAAATCGTCACCTGCAATCTTAATTGAAGTACTTACAACAGTACCTCCAAGAGATATAACCGCAATATCCGCTGTACCTCCACCGATATCAACTATCATGTTTCCTACAGCCTTCTCAATATCAATTCCTGCACCTATAGCGGCAGCTACAGGCTCCTCGATAATCTTAACTTCTCTTGCACCTGCAGAATATGTTGCATCCTCTACAGCCTTCTTCTCGACCTCAGTAGCACCTGACGGGATACATACTGCAATTCTCGGCTTTCTGAAAGTCTTCTTTCCTACAGCCTTGTCGATAAAGTACTTTAACATCTTTTCTGTTATTGTATAATCTGAAATAACACCCTGACGAAGCGGTCTTACCGCCACAATATTTCCCGGTGTTCTTCCGATCATAAGTCTGGCTTCTTCACCTATGGCCTGTATCTTGCCGTTTTCTCTATCTATAGCTACAACACTTGGCTCTTTTAAAACAACACCCTTGCCCTTTATATAAACTAAGATACTTGCTGTTCCAAGATCTATACCAATGTCATTGGATGTAAACCAAAACATATTCTCCTCCAAACTACTTATTATAAATTTTAATGTAACACACTGTATACTATTCTACAACAAATAATGAAATTAGCCAATATCAATATTTAGAAATAAATTATAAAGAAATACGATATTTCTATGTAAAACCGCTTTTGACTAAAATTATGAGGCAAAAACTTGAAAACCGATAGTTGATTTCTTCTCTTCAAAAACATTTACGTCACAAAAATCTTCCCTTTTTAATATATATTCAATATCGGCTTCAACTTCATCTCCTCCGTAATTTCTTAATGCAAAGTTTAAAACAGCCCTTTCCACAAGATTTCTGCAAAATCTTCCGTTTCCGTTTTCAACATTTTTGGCAGAGCTCGCACAGATTTCTTTAATAAATGCCTTTGCATTAATATCTGTTAAAAATCCTCTTTTACCTGCTTCAAGCTCACAGATATTTGCAAGTTCATCTGTAGTATAGTCATCAAATCTCACTCTAAAAGGTACTCTTGATCTAAGCCCCGGATTTCGCAAGAAGAACTCATCCATCTCATCAGGATAACCTGAGAATATTACTATAATGTCCTTTCTGTTGTTTTCCATCTCCTGAACAATCATATTTATAGCTTCATCACCGAATCCTCCACTTCCTTCTTCCAAAAGTGAATACGCCTCATCTATAAAGAGAACACCGTCCTTTGCCCTTTGAAATACATTTTGTACCATGGGAGCTGTTTGACCCACATACTGTGCTACAAGATCGGCTCTTCCCACCTCTATAAACTCTCCTGTTTTTACAATGCCGATTTCTTTCAGTAATCCTGCCACAATCCTTGCCACAGTGGTTTTTGCAGTACCCGGATTTCCGACAAATTCCATATTCAAAGTTATAGGCTCTAACTGTTCTCCCTTTTCCTCCATAGCTTTTCTCATCTTTGCAAATGCCAAAATCTTTTTCACCTGA
The DNA here is from genome assembly GCF_000296385.1 of Lachnoanaerobaculum sp. OBRC5-5. Classification (GTDB taxonomy): domain Bacteria; phylum Bacillota; class Clostridia; order Lachnospirales; family Lachnospiraceae; genus Lachnoanaerobaculum. The sequence continues at coordinate 682,756 of NZ_JH815185.1, read as the reverse complement.
TCCTTTGCAGTCTTTATACCCACCAAAGCCTGTAGTTCATCCATATAGTTACGCTTACCCACTATATCATCAAAAATGTCTTCTTTTGGTGTTTTATCTTCCAAAATATACTTGTCAGGAATTACCTTTGCGTAATTACCGAAAATCCAGTCAAACTCATCTGTAGAAACCTTCTTGTCCGCATCCAAGTATATATAGTTTTTATAAGGCTCACCCTGATTCATTACAATTTCAAATCCCAAAGTCTCACCTTCTTTTAAATACATTCCATAGGTCATAAATCTGTCACTGACACCATATATCTCACCGTTAAATTCACCTGTATATACTATTGATGTTGAACATAAGAATTCTTTACGTATTTCATTTGTTTTATTCATTGCCATACCTCTTTTCTTTTTAAAATTATTTTGTTATTGTCGCAGTCTGTAATAACTCTTCCTTGGCATGCTCACTTTATTAGGTCTTCGCATACTTCACCGGCCGGCCGTCATTTGCATCTGCGGATTTAATTTTCAAGGTGCAAAAAAGCACAGCAAAAAGCCATTGCCTTTAAAATTGACGCACTACGCCCTAGGTAGTACGATTCATTCTAAAAACAATGGCTGAAATATAAACCAATTAAATTTTACTTAGATATATTAGCACATGTATTTCATTAATACAATACATATTATTACGTGTAAAATAAAAATGATATTCTTATATGGTACATTTTATTGTATAATTATTAAAATCAATCGGAGTAAATTCCGATTATCAGGAGGATGCATATGGATTATGAGAAACTGAAATCTTTTAGAAATATAAACAACAACTTTGCAAAATTACTTGGCATAGAACTTACCGAGCTTTCAAACGGCTATGCCAAAGCTGAAATGAAAGTCACAAAAGAACTTTTAAATCCCATAGGTTCAATACATGGAGGCTGCCTCTATACTATCGCCGACATAGCAGGCGGTGCCGCCGCAAGTTCCTACGGAATACATGTTACTACAATAGACGGAAACTTCCACTATCTGCGTGCCGGATTAAATACTAAAGAACTTTCCGCTACTGCCACAGAGATAAAGAAAGGAAAGAAAATCTCCGTCTATAGCATATCAGTAAAAGATCAGGACGATGTCGAGCTTGCAGTCGGTATATTTTCATTTATGTCGCTTGGGAAAGCGATAGAGATATAAATATACAGTATAACAAATATGATACAAAATAACGGCCAAAGCTAACCGCTTTGACCGTTATTCTATCTTAAATATTAATTTTCATACATCAATTACTATTAAATATTCGAAATCATCCAATAAACTATAAAGTCTATAGACAATCTTAATACAACGCTTAATACCGTCCAAGTTAAAAATCCTATTAAACCAACTTTAAGTGCGGTTATTGCCTTTTTAGGATACATATTCTTCCATGCAAAGTATAGAGTCAAACCTATTACAGGAATAAAGAAACATAAAACATTTATACCGGTACTTGGTTCATCAAGTTCATTGGTATTTGCCGTGTTCTCTACGTATACATTTCTTATTTCGTTTTCTCTACCGACTGTATTTACAGCTTGTTTTCCACATACACTCATACTCCACATAATGAAGAATATACATACTTCATATACATAAAAAGATATTGTCGCTATAATCCAACAAAGAGTACTTAAACTTGCAAGACTGAATAAGTCCTCAAATATCGTAGTAAATTCGTAGCAAGTAAGATAAATTGTACTTACCGTATGGCGCAATACTGTTAAAATCAATATAAATCCACAAAATTTAACAAGCGTTTTATTTTTACTTAATGCCAGTATACATAGCACAACAAATACGACACAATCATCGATTGCGGCCACAAAACTTGTAGGATATATAAATACAGCTTTTAACAAATCAGAAAACATAAATCCACTTCTAAAATATCGGTAGTAAAGAAATATTACCGGTATTGAGGAAATTATGATGAATATCTTAGGTACAGCCAATATTATTTTGTTCTTTGAATTCAGAACTAAAAGCCCTACTATCATCACTAAAGAAATAATACATAGCAATGAAATATAAAACAGAACACCTATCATTGTTCTTGAGCTGTCAAATATGTCAACAATATAAATCATAAATCTGGATAAGATGTAAATACCTGCCGATACTAAAGCTGTTTTTTTGATAAAGTTCGGTATTTCCGCATTACCTTGTATTTTTGCATTACCTTGTATTTCTACATTTCTGTCGGTTTTATCCGGCTTATCTTTACTTAATGTAACATTGCTTTCGCTTTGTACAGGCACACCGCAAAAACCGCATACTTTATCACTATCTTCAATCTGTTTACCGCAATTTGAACAAAACATATATGCACTCTCCTTAATTACAGGTCTAAAAATATATACTACATTCTTATTATACCACTTTTCCCGTATAAAGTTGATAATATCTTCCCTTTTGTTCCAATAAGCTTTCATGTGAACCGCGCTCTATTATTCTACCCTGCTCAAGTACCATTATTACATCCGAGTTTTTAATGGTTGAGAGTCTGTGGGCAATTACAAATGTAGTTCTTCCGTCCATCAAGGAGTCCATGCCGGCCTGTACAAGCTGTTCTGTTCTTGTATCAATTGAAGATGTAGCTTCATCCAAAATAAGTACAGGTGGATCTGCCAAAGCCGCTCTTGCAATGGAAAGGAGCTGTTTTTGACCTTGTGAAAGATTTGCACCTCCCTCATGAAGGAATGTATTATATCCGTCAGGGAGTCTTTCTATAAAGCCGTCGGCATTCGCCAGTCTTGCAGCCGCTCTACACTCCTCATCCGTAGCATCAGGACGTCCGTATCTGATATTTTCCATAACGGTATCTGAAAAGAGATTTGTTTCCTGAAGAACCACACCCAAAGATCTTCTAAGGTCATCCTTCTTTATCTTTTCGATGTTTATACCGTCATATCTTATCTTACCGTTTTGAATATCATAAAATCTGTTTATAAGATTTGTTATAGTTGTCTTACCCGCACCTGTAGAACCTACAAAGGCAATCTTTTGTCCCTTGTTTGCAAAGAGATTTATATCATGTAATACTATCTTTTCCGGTACATATCCGAAGTCGACATTTTCAAATACAATATCTCCTTCAAGTTTTGTATATGTGATTTCGCCGTCAGAATGTATATTCTTCCATGCCCAGATACCGGTTCTTGATTTTGACTCCGATATATTTCCTTTGCCGTCTATTTTTGCATTTACAAGTGTAACATAGCCTTCATCTTCTTCTACAGCTTCATCCATAAGTGCGAATACTCTCTGACTTCCGGCAGCCGCCATAACTACCGCATTAAGCTGTTGTGATACAGTCATAAAAGGTCTGTTAAAAGCTTTTACCAGTGAAAGGAATGCGGCTATAGTTCCTATGGTTACACCGAAATGACCGTTTATAGCCAGATATCCTCCGACTACAGCTATTACTACATAGCTTAAGTTTCCTATTTGTGCAACTATAGGCATAAGTATATTTGCATATCCGTTTGCTTTTGAAGCGGCCACACAGAGTTCTTCATTTATACCTTTAAATCCCTCTATGTTCTTATCTTCATAGTTGAATACCTTTACAACCTTTTGTCCGCTTATCATCTCTTCTATATATCCGTTTACTTTTCCAAGTGTGGCTTGCTGTATTCCGAAATATTTACCCGATAGACTTGCGGCCTTACCTGAAGCCTGTACGGAAATAATAATCATAATAACCGATACCACCGTCATCATAGGACTTAAAATAAGCATTGTTACAAATACGGCAACAAGTGAAATCAATGCTTCCACCAGCTGTGGAAAAGATATACCTATAAACTGTCGCAATGTATCCGTATCATTGGTGTAGATTGACATGATATCACCATGCGAATGTGTATCAAAATATCTTATAGGCAGTTTTTCCATATGTGCAAAAAGATTTCTTCTTATCTCACGCATGGTTCCCTGTCCTACATTTACCATTATTCTGTTGTATGTATATGCGGCTAACACACCGGCTGTAAATATACATATCAGTTTACCTATCTCAATTGCAAGCGGAGTAAAATCAGGATTACTTTCTTTTGTAAGAGGAATTATATAATTATCTATAATATCCTGCATAACTGAAGCACTCAGAGAACTTACTACCGCCGATATCAGTATTCCTATAATTACAACAAAGATACTTTTTTTATAGTTTTTTAATACAAGTGATATTACTCTTTTCATGCTGTCACTTGCAACAACCTGTATAGTTTGATTTATACCGCCTTTTTCTCTATTTATTCCCGACATTATGCACCTGCCTTATCAAAATCCGCATTGCCTTCAGACTGCGCATTTGCTGTGGATCTGTAAATCTCATTAGTCTCGAGCAATTTTTCATGTGTATCAAATCCGACAATCTTACCGTTATCCATTACAATAATCTTATCAGCCTCTTTTATGGATGATATTCTTTGAGAGATAATGATTTTTGTGGTATTCGGTATCTCTTCTTTGAACGCTCTTCTTATCTTTGCATCTGTAGCGGTATCAACAGCAGATGTAGAGTCATCAAGTATCAATATCTTAGGATTTTTAAGCAGTGCTCTTGCAATACAAAGTCTCTGCTTTTGTCCACCGGATACATTGCTTCCGCCACGCTCTATCCATGTATCATATTTTTCAGGCATTCTTTCTATAAATTCGTCGGCACAAGCAAGTTCACATGCCCTCTTTATCTCATCCAGAGTAGCGTTTTCATTTCCCCAACGAAGATTGTCGATTATACTGCCTGAGAAGAGTACATTTTTTTGTAATACCACACTTACCGCATCTCTAAGACTCTTTATATCATAATCCTTTACATTCTTTCCGCCCACATATACTTTTCCCTGTGTGGCATCATAAAGTCTTGGAATAAGATTTACCAAAGATGTCTTTGAACTACCTGTACCACCGATTATTCCTATAGTCTGACCTGATGCTATATGAATATTTATATTTGAAAGTACGGGCTTTCCGATACCTGCTTTATATGAAAAGCTGACATTATCAAAGTCGATGCTGCCGTCCTTTACCTCTTTAGACGCATTTTCCTTTGACTTAATATCACTTTCCTCATGCAAAACTTCCGCAATTCTCTTTGCACTTGCTTCAGATAAAGTAATCATTACAAATGCAAACGAGAGCATCATCAGGGATATAAGTATACTCATTATATATGAAAAAAGAGATGTAAGTTCACCTGTTGTTAATGCTCCGGCCACGATTCTTTTTGCACCGAACCATGACAGTGCAATTATGCAGGCATATATTGTAAGCATCATCAAAGGATTGTTTAATACAACAAGTGATTCCGCCTTTACAAACAACTGATATAAATTTGTTATAGCCTTATCAAACTTGGATATTTCTTTATCTTCCTGTACATATGATTTTACAACTCTTATACCGGAGATATTTTCCTGTACATTTGCATTTAATGCATCATACTTTTCAAATACCTGATTAAAGAGTTTAAAAGCTACTGCAATTATAAGAGCAAGGGCTGTAGCTAAAAAGAATATGGCAACAAAGAATATAACAGACATATCTCTTGATATGGATACAGTCATAATCAAAGCAAAGATTAGTGTAGCCGGAGCTCTCATCAACATTCTAAGTATCATTTGGTATGAATTTTGGACATTGGTTATATCCGTAGTAAGTCTTGTAACAAGACTTGCACTTGAAAATTTATCAATATTTGAGAATGAGAAATTTTGAATATTTCTAAACATACCTTCTCGTAAATTTTTAGCAAATCCGGCTGAAGCATTTGCACCGTAAATACCTGCGGCTATACCGCATATAAGTCCAAGAACGGCAAGCGCTATCATAATTGAACCGTATTTTATTACCGCATTGAAATCATTAATTGCAACACCTTTATCAATTATAAATGTCATCATATACGGTATAAGTAATTCAAATATTACTTCACCTATTATAAATACAATTGTGAGCAGGGAAGCAAGTTTATATTCTTTTATATATTTTGCCAATACCTTTAACATATGTTTTCTCCTCTCTAATATAAAAAAAAATTGCACATAATGTACAATCTTTTCAAATAAAACATCTTCCATCATTTATATAGATTTCATGCAGAAAAAGGGACTTGAACCCTCATGATATTGCTATCACACGGACCTGAACCGTGCGCGTCTGCCAATTCCGCCATTTCTGCTTATAACGCCACGTAAGATTTACTTACGTGGCAAGTATAATACAATACTGAATATTATGCAAGCTTAGATTTTGCAACTTCTGCCAACTTAGCAAAACCTGCAGCATCATTTACAGCCAACTCAGCAAGCATCTTTCTGTTCATATCAACGCCTGCAACCTTAAGTCCGTGCATAAGCTTTGAGTATGAAAGACCGTTGATTCTTGCAGCCGCATTGATTCTTGCGATCCAGAGCTGTCTGAACTGTCTCTTTCTCTCTTTTCTACCTGCATAAGCACTTGCTAAAGCTCTCATTACAGACTGCTTTGCAATTCTGTACTGCTTTGAACGAGCTCCTCTATATCCCTTTGCAAGTTTTAAAACTCTATTATGTCTTTTCTTTGCATTTAAAGCACCTTTAACTCTTGCCATTTAAAAACCTCCTAACCCTTCGTCAACTTATAGATATGGTAAAATTTTCTTCATAACTTTTGCGTTTGTAGCATCTGTTACGATATCTTTTCTAAGATTTCTTTTTCTCTTTGTTGACTTCTTAGTTAAGATATGTGACTTATAAGCTTTGTTTCTTACAAGCTTACCTGTTCCTGTTTTCTTAAAACGCTTCGCTGCTGCTTTGTTTGTCTTTAGCTTTGGCATAATGAATCCTCCTTTTATTACAATATCTTTAAGCCTTCTTTGCTGATAAAAACATTACCAAACTTCTTCCTTCTGCCTTAGAAGGTTTGTCAATTGTTGCCACATCTGAAAGAGCCTCGGCAAAATCATCCAAAATATATTTTGACTTGAACATTCTTGCCATCTCTCTGCCTCTGAATCTTAGAGTAACTTTAACTTTGTTTCCCTTTTCCAAGAATTTTCTGGCTGAACCGACTTTAGTATTAAGATCATTAGTGTCAATATTTGGAGATAAACGAACCTCTTTTACTTCTATTGTCTTTTGCTTTTTCTTTGCTTCCTTATCTTTTCTGGCAAGTTCATATCTGAATTTACCATAATCAATAATTTTACAAACAGGGGGTTTAGCTGTCGGAGCAATAAGAACCAAATCCAAGCCTGCTTCCTCTGCTTTTTCCCTTGCCTCATTTATTGAAACTACACCTAACTGTTCACCCTCTGATGAAATAAGACGAACTTCTTTAGCTTTAATCTGTTCGTTAATCAATTGTTCGCTAATACCTTTATACCTCCATTTTCTTTACCAATATAAAAAGGCAGATAGAAAACCATCCGCCCAAATAATCATTTAATCAAAAATCAAAAAATGTTTATATGAACCAAAGTCACTCCTGTGCTAAGGTGAGGCGAACCTGCTTTCTTTCAACGTGTCTATGTTACCAGTTTTCTTTTTGTTTGTCAATCGGTTTTTTAAAATTTTTACGGATGTATGACTTCATATCCTTCAATGTCATAATAACCTGCCGGATCCTCATCTCCTCCAAACCATACATGAGAGTAGTTTTTATCCATAGCCACTCCCATAGTTGTTATAAATGACCAGTCATTATCACCTGTTATTACTTCATTATGACCTGAAGAACTCTTCCATAAATCAAGAGCCAACTTAGGATCTATTCCGATACTGTGGTATACGGATATTTCATATCCTGCTCCCGTATAGTCTGTCAATTCACCCGGCTTATCCCACATAATCTCTGCATGTTCATGATCGGGTGTGTATGCTCCACCTCTCCAATTACCGTTATTGGACCAGCTGTGAAGATTACCCTGAATCCCTCTTTCATCAAGCTGAAGTCTTGGTGTGTAATCATGTGAATCTTTTACATGGGCTCTTGCAACACTTGTAAGAGATTTTGAGAATGACAGCTTGGAAAGTCCAAGGCTCTCCCTGTACTCATTTATCAAATAGTATAAATTCGCCTCATCTTCACTCAGTCCGTATTCTCTAAGTTCTCTGATAACTCTTGCTCTTTCACTTTCTCCGTCAACATTATCATTCGGGATAACGATTGTTGGAACAGTAGTAATACCGCTCTCTATAGCACTCGGTGTTTCCTGATTTGCCGTATCATTGTTTTCATCGGCAACCGGTCCGATACTGTTGGAGCTTTCGGTTGTAGCTACAGGTCCGATACTGTTGTTTGTATTTTCAAATACAGAGTTTTCATCAAAGTTATTTAAAGTATTTGTGTCTGCTGTATTATCATTAGATACCTCTTTGAAACCGTCACCGGTCAAAGAATCTACATTATCTAATACAGTGTTATTTTCGGTAGATACCTCTTTGATATCCTCATCGACCAAAGAATCTACAACATTCTCATAATTATCACTTAACTCTGCACCCGGTCCGATCAAATTTCCCAATTCACTATTTTCAAGCTCAGGTCTTTGATCGCTTTCTGTTAAAATCTCTTCTGTTTTCTCTCCGTTATCAAGTACATAGTGACCGTCAGGTGTTATTGTATTTACAAGCATAGCACCGTCCGAACCCAGATAATAGTTTTCCACCCATGAATCTTCCACCATGTAACCGTTATCATTAAAATAATACCACTTTTTATTTATGTTTTTCCAAGAATCACTCGGGTATGTGCCATCTACCTGTCTATACCACCACCCTATATCATTTTGCTTCCATCCCTCTAAAACAGGAGGTGATGCCAAAGCAGTCATTGATAATAAACAACTTGTAAAACAAACAAAAATTAATCCCAAGATTTTCTTGCTTAAACCCATTTCAATCTCCAAAATAAAACTTTACAGTCCTTCAAAGGCACATAATATATCATAATTTACTTCTTCATAGAAAGCTCTTCTAAGATCGGAATATGATGTGTATCTTTTCAACAGGACCATCAATTTCGTAATCGTTGCTTCCAATGTCATATCATATGCCTCTATAAGACTGAAATCTTTTTTGATTTTTTGACCCACCTGATAAATCTCCATATTGGAGCCCTCATTTACAACCTGAGTCGCCATGACAATGAATTTGCCCATTTCCTGCCACTTCTCCATCTCTTCATAGAATTTATCAAGCATATTGTCGGGTATACCCCCAACTCCGAAACTCTCTATAATAATGCAATCGTAGTTATCAAATAAATATCCAAGCATGCCCTCTTTCATACCCGGAATCATTTTTAATACACATACCGAATCACTTAAGTCAAGGAAGAATCTTACCCTCTCTCTCATAGGTATGTATGGAATGTATCGTATTATGTGTTTTTCCTGAATTCTTGCAAGTACCGGAAAATTCACACTATGAAATGCATTGAATGATTTTGCCATCATCTTTTTTGCTCTGGTACCGGCAATTACATTACCGTCAAATACCAGAACAACATTTTGAGAATAATCATCACATGCATAGAGAATACTGTCTCTTAAATTTAATTTTGCATCTGTACCGTCTGTACTTATCGGCTTTTGAGCTCCAGTAATAACTATAGGCTTTCTTGAATTTTGTATCATATAGCTGAGAGCTGCCGAAGTATACGCCATAGTATCCGTACCGTGTAAAATTACAAATCCGTCATAGGAATCATAATTTCTTTCAATAGCTCTCGCTATATCCTGCCAAATACTTGGTGTAATATTTGTAGAGTCAATATTGCAAACCTGCAACACATCTATCTCACAAAGTTTTTCCACTTCCGGTACAAATGTCAAAATCTCAGGTGCCGAGAGTGCCGGTGACAATCCCTCACCCATTTGCTTTGAAGCAATCGTTCCACCTGTTCCTATCACTAAAATCTTCTTCATAGTGTACTCCTTATTCGATATACTAGAATACATTCAAATAAGGCAAAACTCAAGTAGAAGATTACCTTATCTCCATACTCCTTCGGCATTTACATGAAATCCGTCAGGAGTCTCTTCGTTAATATACATAGAACCGAGCGGTCTTATGTCCTTATTGTCTCCATAGTTCCAACGACCTGTGCTGTTGTCAAAGAACCATGTCTGAGCCGGTGGATTCGGATTGAAGAAATACCAGTTTCCATCGATCTTATCCCATGAAACATGCATATGACCGTCGTTTCTGTCAAGGAAGTACCATCTTGTATCGTCAGGATCATGATGCCATCCCTTGATCATCTCACCAAAGAAGCCGTCGTGATTCATTGAAAGATAGTACCATTTGTTTGTATCTCTGTCTAAGAACCATCCGCTGTCCATGATACCGTCCTGTTCAAAGTGGTACCACTCTACCTTTGTTCTACCCTCAAAAGTATAGCTGAGTAATTGCCATCCGGTTACTCTCTCACCGTTTGAAAGCTTAAAGATCCACTTTGAGTTATCAAGATTCTTAGCAGCTTCCTCAGGATTGATAAGTTCCCAGTTACCACCTACTCCAACTGCAATAGGTGTTGATGCAGACAATGTGTTTGCTCTGCCCTTTCCTGCATTTGAAGCGGCACTACCGCCACCTGAGCTTCCACGACCGCTACCGCCGCTTGAAGAGCCGCCACCATTTGACTTTCTTCCTGCATTTTTCAATGCAAGCTCAAGTGCATCAAATGCAGCCTTTAATTCAGCTGTAGATGACTTTCTGTTTGTCTTTGTAAGTACAGCCTGTGCATCATCAATTGCCATTTGCAACATTCCTGTATTGGCAACTTTCGGAAGCTCAATATTGGCCTGCTTAATAAGATCGTCAAGGTCTCTTGCAGCCTGAGCTCTGTCTACTCTGTCATTTGAGAAATAGAGATATACTGTAGCATCAGACAATACTCTTGTAGTTGTATCTGTAGGTACAAATGAATCTCTGTCATCACTTACACCCTCATAATGCCATGTGATACCGTTGTTATCTACATAGTCATTTGTAATGTTTGCTGTGTACAAAGATGCATAATCTTCTATTACTCTTGTAGGTGCAATATGAAGTGTGGAAACAAGACTGTTATCTCTTGCATCTCTTACTATGACTTTTCTTACATCATCAGGAAGAGTATATCCCCAAGCATATGTAGAACCGTTTGATACTGTAATAGAGAACTCTCCTGTATAAGAAGGTGATGTAAAATCAACTCCTGTAAACGGATTTATTGTATTACCGCCTGCATTTGAAGGTGAAGCAAGACTTCCGCCAAGCTCATAGAATCCATAGCTTCTGTTCCCAAGTAAAGCGCCTGTCTCAATATTTGCATCGAATGTAATATTAGCTCCGGTAGGATCTACATAGTTTTCCCAATTTCCTGTAACGGGATCCTTCTTTTGTACATTGAATGTCATAAGGAATACAGACTTGAAGCTGTCATCTGTCTCAAATGCAATAGCATTTCTTGTGGCTGTAGGTATGCTTGATTTTATAATTTGAATTCTAAAATCTCCCGCTTCATTTACTACAGGATAAATAACTCCTACACCCTGGTTTGAACCAAGATTGTCCACGTAGTCCTTAGACCATGTGTTACTTGCTCCAATAGGTGAAAATACTGTCTGTAAAGTTACAGGGACATTAGGCATTGTAAATATAATTCTGTCTCCTGAAATATTGTAGTTTCTAAGACCTCTAACCACATTCCAGCTCTGGAAATTCTTACCTGAACTATCTATAGGAGCCGCTTTTATTTCTACTTGTGTTCCTTCAGCTACTCCCAGCAAAGGATTTCCTGTAGAAGGATTTGTGCCGTTAATTCTCACAAAAGTATACTGTGGATTGGCATCCGCAATAAGTGTTATATCATTGTTCGGATTAACAATAACAAGGTTTGCAGTGCTTACAGTTGTAGGTGATGTAGTAGCCTGTCTGGTAACAGGATCTGTTGTGGTTCCTGTAGGTCTTGCCACTATCTGATAATTTACATCAGGGTCAAGGTTATCAAATACAATATTATTTCCTGAAGGAGTTGTAAACGGATAAACTACACCGTTTGGTCCTATAAGTGCATAGTCTGTATTTGCAGATAAAGGTGATATTGTAATTTGTGCTTTACCGCGATTATTCGGATCAGCTTCCGGCTGTGGATTTATTGCTGTAGGTATTGTTGTAGATGTCGGTGTTGAAACATCACTGCTTGGAACCGGCATTCCTACAGATACTACCGCCGTCGGTAAAGCCGTATATACTTGATAGCTCTGTCCCGGATTAAGAGAACTGTCTGTTATCTCACTGGCTGTAGGTACAAGATTTGCTCCGTTCACTATTTTTACAACATTTCTTGTAATAGGATCGACTATTACATAGCGAAGTCTTGAATCAATAGATGAAGGATGTATCTGTATTGAAGGTGTTCCGTTTGTAGGATGTAATTGACCGTTGGCTACAGGTGCATTTGCTACAAGTGCTGTAGTTGGCTGTGCAAATGCTGTAAAAGTCTGTCCGTTCAAATTGTTAATAGGTGTGGTTGCATCAACTGGATTAAAGTTACCGTCAAACCACTGTACAGTATAACCCGGATCGGCGTTTACCGCAGTATAGACACTTAAATCAGCAAATGTAAGATTTATAGGGTTTCCGCTTGCATCTACATTTGCAATCTCCGCATCCTGACCCAATGGCAACGGAGATATACGACCACCTATATTAAAATGATAAGTATTAAAGTTACTTGGTATCTTTGTAAACTTGGCAGTCAAGGTTATTGTATTCTTACTTCTTGGAATTCCTGTAACAGTCTGAGGTGTACCGAGATTTAAGTTTACCTGCTGTGAACCAAGTTCTGATGATGTTTCCCAATGGTCGAATCTGTATCCTGCATTAGGAACAGGATAATAAATCATATCACTTGGTTTTATATCCACATCATAAGTATTACTTGTGCTTGACTGATTAAGCCTTGACAGATTAATTGCAGCATCTGTATTTACATTATAATCTGCAGCTGTAGGAGAATTTGCAACTTTTATACTTCCTCCGGCTCCGTTTATCGGGATAAGCTGAACTATAGCTGTAGGATCAACTGCATATGTTACGATTATCTCTTTATTTTCGATAGGACCTGTAGAGGCAGTAGTTAAATCAAAGTTCTGATTTGCATCACTCCAGCTTGAATCAATATTTGCTATAGCTGTCTGATATGAGCTGCCCCACGTTGCAGTGCCACCGTTTAACTGTGCCGTAGGATGATCGGTACCATATTTATAATTAGCTACCTTAGGTACAGGAATCTGAATATCATAACTTCCGGCATTGTATCCGGCCTTAATTTTTAGGTATTTTGCCTTACCGTTACTACTGTCCACCTCTTTATATTTGCTACCGTTAGCTGTTCCCGGTGTGGTAGGTAAAGCCGGATTTGTTCTTTCATACTCTGATACTATTAAACTTGTAATATCATTTCCCCTGTCATCCATATACCTCACAGTAAGTGTAGTCTGATATGCAGAATTGATATGATACTTATAAGTTATCTTTACATCCTGATTAGGCATCTGACCGGTAATCTTTCCGAAATCCGGAGATGAAGATACCGTATTGACTTTCAGTCCGTCGTATGCATGTGCCCCTGAACCTGCATCACCTGAAAGCAGTGTGGCATTGGCGGCAGTATTACCGTCTGCAATATTTTTATCACTTGTAATATGACTTATTACCGCTCCGTCATAAATATATCTGTCGGCCGATGTAGCATGAGCCGCATCCTTTTTACTTATATCTTCATTCAGTTTTATATTCTTGGCACCGATATCTGTAAGTGCAGCCTCATAATATAAACCACCTACTCTTCTGCTTCTTTTTGATAAAACACTTAAAGCAGCATCCTGATATATCTCATCAACTACTTCCAAAGCCTTTTTTACGTCTTGGTTTACATTGTAATTAAACGTGATTTCAGTATCCTTATTCACCATGGTTCCACTTAAGTTTTTATTATTATCCATAGTAAAACCTGCATCAGTAGCACTAAAACCTGTAAATTCTGTAGCAAATAAAGGTGAGGTATTTGGATCAAAGAATTTAACAGTATCATCTGCACCGGTATTGGTTATCTTAAACCCGTCAGGTACTATAGGTGACTGCGGTATTGCCTCTAAAACATTTTTTGTTGTAGTAGAATCTGCCGGAAGTCCCGGAACATAAACATTATTATCCGCAGTATATCTTACTTTTAAATTATAATTTTTACTTGGATCGGCCTTAAGTTTGGCATAATAAGTTTTTCCATTACTTGGATAATTCAGGCCGTCCATTCTCCACAAACCGAATCCGTTTTCCTTATCGGTCATCCAATGCTCTATCGCATAGCCTTCCAATCCGATATTGTCCCAAGATTTGCCGTTCAGAGTCTTTGTTTTATCAAAAGTTCCGTTATCCGGATTACCTGTGTCCGGTTGTACAAAAGGCAGATATACATAGTGATTGGTGTGATTTACTTCCATTCCATGAAAATCTCCACTACCTGTATCTATTAAAGTATTTGCAGTTCCTCCCGGAATATTAATATTTTGAATAATATTCTTTAAGGAAGGGTTTAAATCCGTAAAATTAAACTGAAAATCTGAACCGGTCGGAGCACTTGGTGCCGCCCAAACCGGCAAACTTGCCGGCTGGGTTGCTAACATTGTTCCCACCAATAGGGTCGCAATTTTTCTTTTCATTGTTTTCATATTTTTCTCCAATATCACTGAAGTCTCTCACCATTGGCATTTACAGTGTAGCCGTCAGGTGTTTTTTCATTTTCATACATGGAGCCATATGGTCTTGAAGATGTCTTTACATAATCCCATCTCATATCAGCAGAATTCCACTCATATGTAGGTGCAGGAACTACAGGATTGAAGAAATAGTTCTTTCCTCCAATATTTTGCCATCCTGTAAGCATTGCACCTGAATTATCCATATAGTACCATCTTCCGTCTTGAGGATCTTTATGCCATCCTCTAGTCATTACACCATTGTCTTCATTCATGTAATACCATTTATTTGTATTTGTATCGAGTACCCAGCCAAGAACCATTTGACCTTCAAGGGCTCCCTTACCGGTATTCATAAAATACCAGTTCTTTGTAGAAGGATCTTGCATCCATCCTGTTACCATTGTTGACTTTGAATCAAAGAAATACCATCTGCTCACAAGGTTACCATGACTGTCAGGAATCTGAATCTTTGCCCATGAAGAGTTCAGTGGAAGTCCACCGTTAAGAACAAAGCTCCATCCTCCGGTTACAGGATTTGTCTCCCATTTACCGTCTGTTCCCAAAACAAAGCTTGTTACATTACTTCCCTCAAGAGAAGCCTTATTGCCTATTGTATTCTTTTCTCCCGGTGTCAGAAGTATAGAACCTCTTCCTGCAGAAGAGTTACCACCGCCGCTTGCACCGCCGGTTCTTCTGTTTCTGTCAGCAATTCTACCGTTAGATATATTGCTGTATCTGTTAATAACATCAAGCAATCCGTCAATAGCTCTTTGAAGCTCAGCATAGTTTGCCATTCTTCTGTGATCGATACCGTCTTTATCCAAGATATCTCTAGCCCAAGCTAATGTATCCATAGCTTCCAATATCTTTTCTCTGATAGTATCAGCCTCACCGGCCTTCAGATAAGGATCACCAAGTAAATCCTTTGCTGTTTGAATTGTATTTCCAAGATCCACTCTGGCTTTATCTACCTTAGGCTTGTTATTTTCATAGTAAGCATAGATAGTCATAGCCTTTGTAATATTCATTGAAGGATCAAATACAGAGAGAGAATTCTCCTTCTTTGACCAGTTCTTATAGTTGTATTCCACACCGTAAATATCTTCAAAAGGTGTTACAAGATTACCTGCCGTTTCTCCGTCCGCATATGCTTGTACAAGAGAATAGTCAAGAGAATAATCCGCATCCTTCACAGCCTCTTTTCTTCTAACCTTAAACTTATGATAGAAGTTTCTGCTTGTATCATTCAAGTGCTGATAGTCAAGTACCGGCTTATTGTCTACAAATACAACCTTAAATATCTTTGAATAAACCAAAACATAAGTATGGTTCAGATTTGCAGTAAATTTAAACAATCCCGCATTATTATCAAGGTCTCCTACATAACTCATGGCAACAGGTGTACCTGTAGTTACGTCAAAAATCTCATAGTCAAGCTGATCTGTATCTGCAGCCGGAAGCTGTGCTGTTACATCAATACTTGCATTTGAATCTGTAGCTCTTCCAACTTTTCTTCCGTCAACATATCTTTCAAGCTCTACATCAAGAGCATATGCTGCCGTATATGCATCAGGATGATCCACACCTGAAACAGAAACAGGCTTTACCAAAGCGCTTTCAGCATTGCTTGCATTTCTCTTTGAGAATATAACTCTGTAGTCAACCTTGGCACCGTTTATACCGATCAAAGACTGATCCTGCGGTGTTGTAAGATCATGTGCCAGAGCAGGTATCTGATTCGGATCAAGTCCGAACTCTCCTACCGCACCACCTCTGATTTCCTCATCGGCATCCGCATCATCAGCTGCAATCTTCGGCAAATCATATACCGCCTTGAAAACAATATTTGAGTTTGACATTGTAAATGAATAATCATTATCAAGTATCTTTCCGGTTACTCCTACAGCTCTACCTGCAAGAACCTGCCAATACTTAAAGTTGTATCCTGCAGAATTAACCATATCCGCATGCAGATTTACAAGATCTCCGGCCTTTGCTTCATTAAAGCTTCCTGCATTAACGCTGTTGGCTCCAACCATTACAACTTCGCCGTTTACAGCTTCTACAATATACTTAGGTGCATCGGCCATATCTCCGGGGTTAGCTGTAATAGCATTTCCGTCTGGTAATTTACTTAGAGGATCTGGTATTGATGTATCACCCTTTCTTCTTGCAACTACTGTGTATGTCTCGTTAGGATTAAGGTTTTTGAAAGTAACTATTGAAGGATTTCCTGATGATCCTATCCATCCGTTGTCACTTCCCAGATAATTTACAACATTTCCGTTTTCGTCAATAAGCGCATAATCTGCATCAGGATCGGCAGGATTTATAACAATCTGAGCCATTCCGTCATTTTCAGGATCATAACCTACACTGTAGTTATTCTCAACTGTAGGAATATATGTATCTATAGGTGCTGATATATTACTGCTTGTAATACTTGAAGTAGGATTTCCAACAACCGCAATAGTATCAGGTGTACCCTCTTGAACATCATAGTGTGCTCCCGGAATAAGATCCGGAACATTAGTAATGCTTCCAATAGCATCACCTGTGACCACAGCCACTATTTTTCCGTTCTTGTCACTTATAACATATACATTTCCCGGTGTTGTACCGTTTATTCTTATTTCACCGCTTCCATCATTTCCAAGATGACCTGTCGGTACTATAGAACCTATAGTAAGTCCCCATGTAACAGGATCCTTAGTAAAGTTTGCATAGTATGTAGCATTATTTACAAGCGGACTTATTGCAGTCATTGCATTGTTTGCACTGTCACTCCAGTTGGCAAAGTTGTAGTTTACAACAGGAATAGTGCTTGGTAAATCACTTTGAATCTGTCCCCATGTATAGTCATATGGCTTATGAAGTGTAGTAGGTGTTCCGACACTTCCGTTTGCATTTGCGGCAAAATTTATATCAATCCACATAGAAGGATCTTCAACAAATTTTGCATAAAGTGTAAGCGGTGTACTTCCGGCTGTTACTGTATCGGAAGGTAACGGATTGGTACCTACAACAGGTATTGTTGCGGCAGCATCCATATACCAACCGTCAAACTTATAATAACGATTAGCCACTGTTCCCGGTATGCTTCCCTGAGCATTAAGCTTATTAAATGTATCTGCTTTACTGTCACCTAAAGCTGTTCCGTCACTACCAAGGAATGTTGTCGGAACTCCCGGTAACAGTGCACCGATACTTCCCTCATTATTTGGAGAAGCCGCCACTTGGAAGTTAATAGCTCTCCACTTATTCGGATCACGACTAAGCTTGTAGTCAACACCTATAGGTCCTGTGGATGAAATAGGCATAGCTCCGGTTAATGCACCATCTGCCGGATTTACACTTCCCCATGTTGAACCTGAAGGATTAATATCTGCAGTTGAGTTTCCATCCCAGATATATCCATATAGCTTGTCACCTACTGTAGTTCCTATTGCAGGTATTTGCATATTTGTGATAGTAGAACCCGGTGCTATGGCATCTACACTGCTTGCCAGAACGCTGTTCGGTACTTCTCTGTCAAAGAATCTACGAACAAGGTTGTTTGAAGAATCAGCTGTATAAATATATGTAATTTCTACATTCTGATTCGGCATATGTGCAGTAAACTGTCCTGTTGTCTGATCATTTAATGTTATAAAACCTGCACTGTTAAGGCCTGTTTTATAGTTCGGATACGTGAGATCCTCATGTTCACCCTGTACTATACTGAAAGACGTATAATTATATCCCGTAATTGAAGTATCAGGCTGACTTGAGAAAATCTGTTCCGCATTTAATGAACCGCTTATATCAGCTGCCAATGTATTTCCTGCACTGTCACGGTGATGAATAGTATAAGTAAATGTATCAGCAGTCTTTACCTTATATCTGTATGTAAGATCCACACCTGTTGTATTCATAGTTGCATCTACATGACCTGATGAAGCATTTACGGTTCCGGCACCATATGGATTAAGTACTCCTGTATTGAATTCATATCCTGCTATAGAAGTAAGCGGATCTGCAGTTATTGGTTGTGTAAAGCTATATTGTCTAGGTGGTTCGCTACCGAAATCTATAGGTAATGCAACATTTGAGTTCTTATGTATTACTGTAAAGTTATGCAATGTAGGATCAGGTGTCCACTTTGCATAAAGATATACATTACCTGCTGTAGTAGGTGCAGGGAATGTTGCAGGATTTCCTACTCCTGTAAATGCAGCGCCGTCAACATCTCCGGCATCAAATTCTTTATTACCGTTTATATCTGTATATGTAAACCATCCGTTAAATACATAACCGTACTTTGTCGGTGTCGGTATTGGTCCCAGAGTCGTAGCCGATGCTCCGGTATTCTCTTCCATATTTGCTATAACATTACCACCCTTTGAATCAAAATGGTAACGTACAATATTTTTCTTAAAGTACACAGTAATATTCACAGGGTTGGTGCCCATGGTACCTATAATATTTCCGTTTGGGTTGCCTGATGTGTCGTTTTCTGAACGTACTGTTGTTACTACAGACGGAATATCAACTCTGTCAAATACATATCCTGAATAATCAACTGTAGGTGTAGCTGTAAGTGTAGGTAAATCATATTTTATATTTGCACCTGCAGCATATGAAGTTGTATACGGGTTTGTTAAAAGTATATGATCATTTCCTGTGAAGCTCATATTTTCAAACGGAATACTGTTTCCGTTCTCATCTGCATAGTTTAGTGTAAAGCTATATACAGGAGCCTTTAAGTATACAACGTTTTGTAATTGATTTGTTCCACCGTTTATAGTGGTTCCGGTTCTTACCTGTTGTGATACATTTCCCGGTGCAGTCGTCTGTCCAGGCTTATCTGCAGTAATACTGCTTATAGAATATGGAAGTGCCACAGTTCCTCTACCTGAGTAGTCCAGTACTGTACTTCCCTCAGTATTTAAAGAAGGTAGCCTTGTCTGGTCTGCTTCATTTACACCAACACTTCCGGTAAACTTTGCACCCTTTGGTATATACAGATAGTTTGCACCAAGACCTATATTGGCATTAGTTGTTGTATTTGTAGTTGTATCTGTAGTAGTATTTCCTGTTACATTTACATTTCCTGCAAGTGTAAATGGATACACCGTTGGTGTTGAACCGGTAATAGCCATTGCATCTGCCAAACTTACAGCAGAGACATTGTTAACAGATTCGTTAGCTGTAATGTTTACAGTACCTGTACCTGCATTTGCTGCTACTACACCATTGCCTTCAACATCTATAGCAGAAGCCTTGGCTCCAGTTCCTTTAACTTTGTTGTTTGTCAGTGTAGTTCCTGCTTTTAAATTAAGTTGGCCTTCAACCTTTACTAAAGCACCTGTAACATTGGTACCTGCTGTATCAGTTGCAGCCTTGTTACCGTCTATCTCTATATTGGTAAGTGTAAGAGTCTTTCCTGCAGGTACTTCTATAAGATCTCCTGCAAAACTATCTTTACGAATAAGCTTCTTTACAGTACCGTCATGCATATCGTCAGGATGAGTTCCATAATAACCCGGAGCATCAAACACACGCATTGAACCGATCTTATCATACAAACTTGTCTGTATTGTAAGACTCTTAAGATTCGGTGCACTGTTCCAGTTAAGTGTTGCCGGTATTTCGGTATCATCCATTACATAGATATATGCCTTCTCGGTTCCACTTGCTCCTATAGCATCTATAGCAGCCTGTACAGTATTGTACGGCTTTGTGATATAACCTGTAGAAGTACCGTTTTGGCCTCCATAAGTAGGATCTACGTAGTAAACAGATACTCTCATAGATACTTCAAATGTTGCACTCTTTGTCTCTCCCGGTGCCAAATCAAAGAAGGCTGAGAAAGCTGCTGCAGAGTCATAACCTTGGACTAAAGAGTCTTTAGATTTGACAAAGGTAAAACCTGTATGATACGCAGAAGAGTTTCTGGCATCCCATGGTGTCATTGGCCATTGGCCTGCCCACACTCTTCCATCCCCCGACTTTACCTTTACATCAAAGTCGGAAAGCCTATACTTATTATCTGTAGAATTCAATTCTCCATTATTGACTAAATCTTGAACTTCTGAATCAGATAAATTTGCTATCATATGAAGATGCTTTCCACCCTGAGTAACTAACACAGGTACCTTATCATGATTATATAGGAATGTATCAGACTCATTACCTATCATAAACTTTACAGGATCACTTGTCGTATTAGCCACTGTATAGGTTACAAGCAAGTTCTTATCATCGTCATCAGGTTTTATTTCCTGACGAACTTCTATTTTTTCCGTTTTCCCCGGTACTTGAAGTTGAGTAATACCACCGTTATATGTAGCAGGAAAAAGTTTCACAGGAAAAACATTCGGATCTATTGATTTATATTTAGCACCAGCTCCTGCACCACTAAGATAGGCAAAATAATCATTACCCTGTAAAGAAGCATCATCAGGAGTTCTACCATCGGATCTGTAAGTAATATATGGTGTCAAATATGTAAGCGAATTTATTGTATCACTTGGTCTTGGTTCACCAAAGCCATAGTAGGTTGCCCAATAATCCTTACCATATGCAGTACGAACTGTAGTTGTATATCCTCTTTGTCCAATACTTCTGGATGTTTCACTATCATCTGTAACTGCTGAAATATTAAAAGAATTTGTATTCCCTATATTGTTAGAGAATAGAAAACCTCCTTGAGTATATAAATCGGCAGGATCATAGTTTGTATTTTGACCTGTAAGCCCCGCTCCCATCTTCTGAAACGTAAATCCTGTAGAAGAAGAAGAACCGTAGCTAACTCTATTATTTCCGGAGCCTGTGGTCTCCATATAAGGATATCGATCCCCATTATCTGTCAGGCTTGTATTTGGCACCAAGCTGCTCGCCTTTACATCCATCTCCCCAAAAGGCAGCGTTGTTGCCACCATTAAAAAGGATAGTAGACCCGCCAACAGTCTTTTACCCTTGTGATTATTCTTTTTCATATATCACCTCTATTTGTCTTTTCATACAAAATAAAATCATTATCTTGTTATCCTCCATGAAATATAAAGAATCTAAAATCGTATTTTTTGCACCTTAAACAAGAGTTTCCTACCTAGCCCAAGTAAGTTACCCTTGTTTTTATTCGCTAAATAAGAGTTTCTTACCTAGCCCAAGTAATCTGCCCTTGATTTCATATCCTTTATTTTACCTTTGTTTGCCCTCTTGCATAGGCAAACTGCCCAATTAAATTTAAAACAATCTTCTTAATAAAAAGAATGCATTATGCTTATATGAATCTAGCCCTTATCCATATAAACAAAGACTTCATTTTATTGCATTCTTGCTTTGCAAAAAATGAAAATTTACACGATTAACCCTACACCTCCTTATAACAATTAAATTTGATTTTATAAATCCTTACTATTCTACTCTATTTTTTGTGTTTTTGGAACTATCAAATGATACATTGAAAGTTTTTTTCTTAAACTTTTCTTACTTTTTATATTTATAGTTGTTTTTAATGCTTTTTATAAAGCAAAAAATAGTGCAAATGATAATCTCATTCACACTGTTTATTATCCTGTGTCTTTTACAGCTCCGGCATAAAGATTATATTTACTCTGCCTGTTTTTTCATTTTCTATTATCATCGTATCTATATCAAAAAGTGCCCTAATATTTTCTCTTGTCAACATCTCTTTCGGACTTCCTACATCAAATATTTTCTTGTTTTTCATCAAAACAAGTCTGTCACAATATGTTGCCGCTATATTAAGATCATGCACACAACAAAGTATTGTCAGACTTTGTCTTTTAAGTATATTCATAATTTGATACTGATATCCTATATCCAAATGGTTGGTCGGTTCATCAAGAAGTATTACAGGTGTCTTCTGACTTAATGCTCTCGCAAGCAATGTTCTTTGCTTTTCACCACCTGATAATGAAAGAAAATGTCTTTTTTCATATCCTGAAAGTCCCACTTCCTTGATATATTCGCTTACAATTTCTCTGTCTTCTTCACTGCTTCCTGAGAAAAGTTTTTGATATGCAAATCTTCCAAGCATTACCATGTCGTAAACCGTCATATCAAAATCAACAATATTTTCCTGTTGCATTACGGACATCTTTTTAGCCGTTTTTCTGTTTGAGAGTTGGGACAAATCCTCTCCGTCTATAAATGCCGCACCGCTGTCCGGAGTAAACACCTTATAAATATTTTTAAGCAGTGTAGACTTACCGCAACCGTTAGGTCCTACAATACCTACAAACTCTCCTTCTTTTACGCTTATATCAATACCGTCTATTATAATCTTTCCGTCAATGGAATAAGTGATTCCCTTTGTTTCAAGTTTTTTCATCCTCTTCCTCCGTTATTGGATTTTTTAATCAAGTATAAAAAGAACGGTGCTCCAAAGAAAGCGGAAACTACACCGATCGGCAGTTCTTCAGGTGAAATAACAACTCTTGATATAACATCCGCCAATACAAGGAATGTTCCTCCAACTAAAGTTGCGGCAGGTATTAGCCTTGTATGCTTACTTCCTACCACCGATCTTGTAATATGTGGAATGGTAAGTCCTACAAATCCGATTACTCCGCTGATCGAAACAATAACACCTGTAAGCAATGTCGCCACCAATATCATTATCAGCTTCAACTTTGAAGTGTTTACACCAAGTGTCATTGCCACATCATCACCCAAAAGCATTGCATCCAGCATCTTTCTTATGGAATATATCACTATAGAACAAAGTATGAATGTAATACTGACATACATAAGTCTTTCCCATGTGGATCCGCTTAATGAACCCATCATCCAGTACTGTGCAGTTTTTACTTTATCCGAGCCTGTCCTTTGCATATAAATCATCAGATTTGTTGCAGCTCCGAAAAGTGCTGCTACCGCTATTCCTGCAAGTATGAGCTGAGTTGCCGTTATCTTATTTCTTATTTTTGCTATATTAAGTGCAATAATTATAGAAATTACCGCACCTATAAAAGCACCAAGCATTGTACCGTAAGGACCGTAAAAAATCAAAGATCCATACATAATCATAAATACCGCACCTGCCGATGCTCCCTGTGAAATACCGAGTACATAGGGATCTGCCAATGTATTTTTTGTTAAAGCCTGCATTATAATTCCACAAAGTGTAAGCCCTGCTCCAACAAAGAATGCAACGAATACTCTGGGGAATCTTATATCCCATATTATGGATTCAATACTGTTATCCCATGTGACTTCCACTACTCTCCTACCGCTGAATTTATTGGCTAAAAATCCCGTAATGTCCTTCAGTTCAATGTCCACACTTCCTAAAATGATTGAGATTACAATTGAAACGCAAAGTATTAGAATCATAATTAAGATAAATCCTAAATATGTACTCTTTGATTCAAGAGGTAAAAAATGTTTTTTAAATTTTGACATATTAACTCCTAAAATAAAACTGCCACAATCAGTGACAGTTTTATATGTAAAAAATTATTTGAATTTATCAGGATAGAATTCATTTGCCATAAGCTTCACGGCATTTGCAGAACCTGCAGAACCCTGCATATCCGAGCAGCATGCACTATATATTCTTCCTTCTTTTACTGCACGAAGATTTTTTGTAAACTCATTTGTCTCAAGGAACTTCTTCTTTACCTCAGTATCATGATCATAGTCAAGTATGAGAATTACATCAGGATCTCTTGCAACAACCTCTTCCCATGAAGGAGTTGCCCATCCCTTATCAATATCATTAAAGATTGAAATACCGCCTGCAAGCTTAATCATATCTCCCGGTATTCCTTGACAAGCTGTAAAAGGTGCATCCTCACCCGAGTCATATACAAACACTGAAACAGGGTTTTTATAAATATCCTCACCAAGCGTATTCTTTACTTCTTCTATTGTATTCTTCATTGCCTGAACTCTTTGTTCGGCCACATCACTTACTCCAAAGATATGTCCCAGAGTATCATAGTCCTTATATACATCTTCCATAGTTGCCTTATCTGAACATGAATATGGGAAGTAAGGAATAATATTATTCTTTAGGCACCAGTCTACAGAGAAATTGTCATCTGAGAAAAGTGAATCCCATCCTATCATAAAATCCGCATTTAAACTTAGGATTTGCTCCTTAGATGCTTTATTAAGATTTTGTCCGTCAGGTAGAATCTTATTTAATTTATCTCTTGCCGGAAAATCATTTACCGTATCAAGGCAGGCACCTCGTGTATACCCGGCTATATGATCTTCAAGTCCTAAATCCAGAAAAAAATCAACCATCTGATCACCGTCTGCTACCACCCTCTTTGGTGCTGAGGTAAACGTCTCTTCCATATTTTGTCCTGCACCGGATCTTTCGAGGTTTAAAGTGATTGTATATGGCTCATATTCTTTTTGCTCAGAGTCATTGTCAACCTTTTGTACATCCTTATTTACCGTGTACTGATCACCTTTAGAACCTACAACTCTTTTTTGATTGCTACATCCTGCCAATGCAAGTAATGATATGCCGATTCCGACAAATAATGCTGTTTTTTTCATTTTTCTCCCTTCAAGTAAATCCGTTTTGTATACAAAAATAAAATTTGTAACAATTAGATATTTTAGCATTTTAATAATTAAAGTCAATATATGATTCCGGGTTTTTATGCAATGTGCCTATACCCCTTTGGGTATTATTATATTATCTTAATTCCATACTTTTCGCATTATAAAATTGAAATCCGTTTTTACTGCAAAAGCTTTCAATGTCTTTTAACAGACTTTTATTTGCACCGTATTCTAAAAGAAAAACTTGAATGTCCTGTGCTTTTACTCTTTCCAAGTATCCGATGAAGTACTCTCTTTCTTCCATACTCTTTTCAGTATATGTTTTATGTTCAAAATCAATATCCGTAAATACGCATTCCTGATTGACACCGTCAAACATTTCCTTTGTAATTTTTTCATCTATACATTTGCTTACAAATGTATCTCCGCCGTTTATTATAGTATCAAGATTATACTTCCCAATTCCCTTTAGTATTGAACAAAGTCCGTCAAATATTTTCTCTTCGGGAAACTGATAGTACACATCACAGTTATCTATAAAAAATCCGTCAAAGCCTTTATCTGCTATATTTTTCCCAAGCTCATCTACTATAAGATTTTGCCATTCCTTATCAGAGACATCCATCCAGTACTCATCTTCCCAGTTCTCATATGTACCAAGTTTTTTATCTTTAAACTTCTCATAGTATGGGCGATAGTTTTCCAAAGAACCTATATTAAGATAGGCATATATTTTTTTATTCTTCTCATGTAGTTTCTTTATATCATCTTTATTAAATTCGGTAGGTTCAAGTACAAGGACTTTGTAATTATTAAGTTTCATCCCATCTTCTTTGCTGATGCCTATAAATACACCGTAATATTTATCCTGTATAAAATCGGCTTTAGCAAAAGCAAAAAGAACAATACCGCAGAATACAGCCACGACGATAACCATGAATTTTTTCATAGAAAAACTCCTTTCTATAGTTGATACATCCTATTTATATCAATTATAAATATTTAAATCAAGTATATAGTCTTACATAAAGTAAAATATACTTGACATAATGTAATTATAGAGTTATATTGATGATGTAAAACATATATGACATTTTGTCTGAAAGGAGTTTTTATGGAATATATTATGATTGCTTTATTTTTTGTAGGTGTATTTGGAGTTTTGGCTTTTAATTCAAAAAAGTCGAAAGAAGAATATGATGAAAGACAGTTGGCTGTCAGAGGACGCGGTTATACTTATGCTTACTTTACTGTAATGATACTTTCAATTTTACATGTATTCACAAAAGATACTCTATCATTACCTGTTTCAAATGATCTTATAAGTGTTATAATACTTTTTATATCAGGTATTGTGCTGAATACTTATATTATTTTTAATGATGCCTGCGGCAGTTATAAGAAGAATAACTATATAAAGCAATTTATCACCTATATCATTATATTTTTACTAAATGACTACTACTTAATAAGGTCTGTATCAGACCACACATTGTTTAAAGACGGAGTATTACAGTTTAGAGAAGGCATAAATCTTATTGCAGCTGTTGCTATTATTATCTTAGTTTTAAACTTGGTAATAAAACTGGTGATAGACAAATGTAAAAAAGATGAGGAATAAGGGGTAACTATGAAAAACCTTAAATTAAAATCCGCCAGAGCCGCTAAAGACCTGTCCCAACAGCAGCTTGCAGATCTGGTAGGTGTCAGCCGCCAAACAATAAATGCTATAGAAAAGGGAGACTACAATCCCACAATTCGCCTATGTCTATCCATCTGCCGCGCACTTGATAAGA
The DNA here is from genome assembly GCF_000296385.1 of Lachnoanaerobaculum sp. OBRC5-5. Taxonomy (GTDB): domain Bacteria; phylum Bacillota; class Clostridia; order Lachnospirales; family Lachnospiraceae; genus Lachnoanaerobaculum. Next base: position 655,655 of record NZ_JH815185.1, on the reverse strand, counting down.
CTTTGGATGAATTGTTCTGGGAAGAAGAATAAGAGGGTGCTTGCCCTCTTATTTTTTAACCTACTTCTTCGCCGAACTTAGATAATGTAATTTTATACATATCTCACCTTAAAACTCGGATAAGTCGATTTCATCCGATGTAATTTCGGCTTTAATATTTTCAACTGCTGTATCCATCATATGTAATGTATTCTCGGAAATTCTGAAAGGCTCTCTAAGTTCACGAGGCTCAAGCAGTATTGTTCCGTCTTCTTTCTCTTTCACATGGTAGTACTCAAATATACATCCTCTTAAAGTAATCCTTTTCTTTGAATCTAACTTTGCATCATATTCTCTTACACTTGTATTCATAAGTTCCTCTAAAATAAACGTTTAATTTGTGGGAATTCCCACTTTTGTCTATAGAATAACATTATAATAAATCCCTGTCAATCTTCCCTACTACCTATTTTATCTCCATCCTGCAAACAAATCCTGTATTCTCACCGTTAGTAAATCTCACCTTCCATCTATGAAATGCTGCTACCTTCTTAACTATCTTTAGTCCAAGTCCATGTTTTCCAACGTTTTTGGTCTTGGCATATGCATTTTGATTCAGTCTTTGTAAAATTTCAGCCGGTACTCCGCTTCCGCCATCTCCTATCTCCAAAACAGTTTTTTTATCTTCTTTATATAGATTTATATAGATGCTGCATCCTTCAGGATTGTGACGAAAAGTATTATTTAAAAAATTTATTACGGCTCTTTCAAACAGTTCTTCATTTAATGAAACTTCATATTTTTGCAACTCATCATCTATGTTCAGTTCAAAATCATACTTGGACTGTGCATCAATATCAAGTGAATTTATCATATTACTTACAATCTTTCTGATAAGTGTACTTAAACAAACCTTGCTTTTTTCAAATCTTTTTGTACCGAAGTCGAGCTTACTTGTAATATTTAAATTCTCTACCAATGCTCTGATACGAAGTCCCTGACTTTCAATAATCTCGGACTTTCTTTTTATTTCATCCATACTGCTTTCTTTTGGAATCATTTGTGCATTACCTAAAATAACGGCAAGCGGTGTTCTGATATCATGAGAAACTCCGGCAATCCACTCTACCCTTTCTTCCTCTATTCTTCTTTGCCTTGCTTTGTACATCCTTATCGAAACAAAGATAAACAAAATAATATTAAAAATAAATAATACAGGAGTTATTTCCAAGAATGTCAAAACATTATTTGCATCATATTCCAAAGTATATTTCCATATATCCGCATTCACCTTTCCGACTATAAGCAATCTGTCTTCACTGACTATATAAGTACGTACAGGATAGTCATCCAGATAATACCTTGTAAACTTGGCCACATCCTGTAAAGTATACTTTGATTTTTTCAAAGATTCAGGCATATTTTCAGACCATATAATATTTCCGGTACTATCAAGTAAAAAAGCAAATTCGTTATTCTTTTGTAATTGTGTACTTTCTTCATCACTTAAAACATATTCACCGGTATTGTATGATAAGCTGTCCATTATTTCACTTGCATCCGTATAGTTTATATCTGAGCTTTTATACATCACAGCCATACAGATTATGAAATCCACAAACAATATGGCTATGGCAAAAACAAGTACCCATAGTATAAATTGCAATCTTCTCTCCAGGCTTTTTCTCATATCTTCTCCATTTTGTATCCCTAACCTCTTACCGTCTTTAAAAAAATAGGTTTTGAAGGATCTTTTTCTATCTTTTCTCTTAAATGGCGCATATGAACAATTAAGGAATTTTCAAGTCCGAAGCTTCTGTCCGGCCAAAGCTCTTCACAAAGCATATCTGTAGTTACTATCCTACCTCTATTTCTATAAAGAATTGAAAATAATGTGAGTTCTTTGGCTGTCAAGGTTATGACATCTCCATTCTTTTTTACAACACCTCCCTCTATAGAAACTCTGCTTTCATCTAAAAAAATATCTGATGTGTTTTCATCAAGTAAATAACATCTTCTAAGTACCGCACCGATACGAAGTAACAATTCTTTTGGAAGGAAGGGTTTTGTTATATAATCATCCGCTCCCAGTCCAAGACCGTGAAGTCTGTCTTCATCCTCATCTCTTGCCGACAGGAAGATTACAGGAAGTTTAGGAAATATGCCGACTCTTTTTAATTCCTCATAAAAATCAAATCCGTTGCAGTCCCCAAGCATTACATCAAGTAAAATAAGATGGATCTGAGTGCTGTCTATTTTCTCTCTTCCTTCTTTTAGATTATAGGCATATTCTATATCAGTATATCCGTCATTTTTTAATATATCACCTAATACCTTTGACAATTCCGCTTCATCATCAATTATTAGGATTTTACAGTCTTTCTTTTCCATATATACTCCTAAATTGTTTTGTTTTCTTATTATATCTTATTTAAGTAAAGTCGCTATATAAAAATACTTTTCTTAATGTAAACATAATGTGGAGATAATCTTCATTTAATCTTCATTCATTATCATACTCACATATCAAGCAAAAGGAGAAAAACAATGACTGAAACAATACTTGAAACAAAAAATTTATCTAAAAAAAATCGTGTACATGACTTATCCATGAGTGTACCTAAATCCTGTGTATACGGATTTCTAGGACCTAACGGAGCGGGAAAAAGTACAACATTAAAAATGATTTTAGGACTTATAAAGAAAGACTCGGGAGAGATAAAACTCTTCGGTAAAAAAGTTTCAAACAAGAATCTTTTAAATCTGCTTCATCAAACAGGCAGCCTTATAGAAAATCCCGGTGGATATCCTCATTTAACAGGGCTTGAGAATATGCAGATCATAGCAAAGTTAAAGGGTGTAAAAGAGACCGAAATAGAAAAAGCTCTGAAAACGGTAAGACTGTATGAACAAAGAGATAAAAAGCTTGCCGCCTATTCACTCGGTATGAAGCAAAGGCTAGGTATCGCTATGGCACTTCTTGGAGATCCGAAATTACTTATATTGGATGAGCCTACCAACGGCCTTGACCCTGCCGGAATAATGGAGATAAGAAAACTAATAACGTCCCTACCGAAAGAAAGAGATATAACTGTAATTATCTCAAGCCATCTACTAAATGAGATAGAACAAATGGCTGACTATGTAGGTATTATAAATCACGGTCAAATGCTGTACCAGGGAAAGCTGTCAAATCTTGAATCATCGGGTCAGAGTTTGGAGCAGATTTTCCTTAAGCTTACAGGGGAAAAGGAGTCGTTATGAAACAGATCAGCTTAAACAAATCAATATCCATTGAATTTACAAAAAATAAATTCCTGATTTCCGCATCATTATTATTTATTGTAACAGGACTAAACTATTTCTACATCTCATATGGAGACTTACCTAAAGGACAGGAATGGCAGATGATCTTCAGTTCAATTCCTTTTTTAAATACAATGTTGATTTCCATTATGATGTCGGTACTGGCAAGCAGATGTATAGATATAGAAAATAAAGGAAATATGTGGAATACTCTTCCCACACTGGAAAGCAGGAAAAAGCTCTTTTCTTCCAAACTTTTATTCGGCTTAATACATATAGCTTTGTTTTGTTTTATACAGACAATAATGATTTTATATTTAGGTATTAAATTTATGATTGGGGGAGGATTCCCAATCTTTGCATTACTTCAGACTGAATTTGCAGAGATTATTTTCGGAATGATTATATTTCAGCTTCAATGTCTGCTGTCATTAAAGTTCAGGAATCAATTTGTAGCACTTTCAATCGCATTCGGAGGCACACTTGCAGGTTTATTCATTGCTTTTGTAAGTAAATCGGCACTTACTCCATGGTCCGTACTTTTTTCTTTAAGTACAGTTACTATGGATTATGACTCTGCTACAAGAAATATGCTGCTTTCATGGAATGCAATAGATATAAAGGCGATATTTATAAGCTTTTTATATTTCTTTGTTACATATAAGCTTAGTCTATCCGTATTTAATAATCCTGAAACAGGTAATTTTAAGATTGCTCATGTAAACAGAAAAAGCAAAAATGCTTATACCATATTGCCTGCCGAACTTATCAAGATGAAGAGAAACCCTGTATGGATTCCCTTTGCATTGATTCCGTTAATTTCTGCAGGTATCGGTATTATAAATTTCCTTTCAAATCAAGGAGTATTATCATTTGACTGGGCGAGTCTTTGGACACAGGAGTCATTATTTTTAGGTTTGTTTTTCTTATCACCTTTAATTGCCATACTTGCAAGCCTTGATTTTCGTATGGAACATCTTGGAACCAACTGGAATATAATGCTTACATCAAGCTCACGCTTCAAAGTATTAAAGGATAAATGGCTTACCGTAGCTATCATTTCAACTGTTTGTATGTTATGGATTGCATTTATCTATATTGTTTCAGGAAAGCTTATCGGGATTACTGGAAGCATACCGAAAGAATTCTATTTAAGAATCCTTGCAAGTATCCTTTGTATAATTGCCGTTTCAAGTTTTCAGTGTATGCTTTCACTGATCATACCGTCCTTTGCAATACCTGTAGGACTTTCCTTCCTTGGAAATATTTTAGGACTTCTCCTCACAGTAAAGGGATTTTTCTATGCAACACCTTTTTCAATGCTTATATACTCTATGGGCAGCACAAATATAACCGGTGAAATAAATCTACCTGTTGTAATAATAACTTGTTTACTTTATATTCTTATATCTTTTGCCATAGGATTACTTTATCTGAACAGAACTGATATAAAAACGGGAAGGTAGAGGAATATTTAACAAAAATACAGCCTTGATACTTATTGAGATTGAGGCTGTATTTGATGTTTTTCATTAATTGCCTCCTCTCTTTCTTTATTAAAATCAACTTCGTCTTTATTTTCTCTTCTTATTGCCTCTAATCTTTCAAATGCTTCTATTTTTCTTCCATTATTACTTTTCTCTCTCAAGTCCAGATACATCAAATCCGCATCTATATATTCACCGTTTATTTTTAAAAAAGCAGGCATTCGGCCGATTTTTACAAATCCGAACTTTTTATAGAGGCTGATAGCACGGATATTATCACTCCTTGTATCAAGGTTTATGATTTCTATTCCATTATCCTTAGCAAAGGAAATACATTTTTCTAAAAGTGAACTTCCAATTCCGCTTCCCCATTCTGATTTGGCTACACTTATAGCAAAGTTTGCTCTGTGACTCATCCTGCGCTTCATACCGCTTATATTTGCACATCCGACTATATCATCATTTTTCCATGCAAAATACATCACAGATTTCGGATCTGAATTAATTTTTTCGATAAATTCTTTCTCTACCTCAAGTGCATCTCCTATACCTTCTTTTCCGAAGCTTAGATTATCGGTTTGTGCACCTACAAGCTTTGTGTATTCAATCAGCTTAGCTGCATCTTCAGGTCTTGCTTCTTTTATTATTATGTTTGCTTCAGGTGTAAATATACTCATTTTTTCTCCACTCCTTCATTTAGGTAAGCTTCAATGTTTAAAAACCGACCAATCTAAAATCAATTAGAACATCCTTTTATTATGTCACTAATATTGTATATTATTCGTGAAATAATTCCAATACACGCCTTAGAACTATTACTTTTCTTTAATCTGTGACAGAATTTCCCCAATATCCCCGTCAATACATATACTTCTATCATTTATCTTCTCAGGGCAGAAGGCTTCTCCATAGTTTAAACAGGCATATACCGCCTTTTTATTGTCATATGTCCTCTGCCAAAAAGGATATTTTATAATAACAGGTGTATTTGCTCCTACTCCAAGTTCCAAAAAGAGTATATGCAGGTTTTCATGTCTTCTTATAAAGTCAGCATAATTACTTGAAGCATTATGCCAGCCTTCATCCTCTACGAAAGTATCATCAGCCCGAAGATTTGTAGTCACATCATCACCGCTTGGAGTCTTCGGTATAAGGTCAGTAGGTATTTCTATAAGAATCTCTCGATCATTAGGTACTGTAAATGCACCGCTCTCATCTTTAATAAATCCCTGTGCTTTTAAGGCTTTTTCTACCCACTCCTTATTATCAAAGGTAAATTTACAATCTGGATTTATACTTTGAAAAAGTCCATAATCTCCTTGAGTGTAGAAAAGTCTTTTCTTATCAAATCCGGCTCTTTGAAACTGATGATCTACATTTGTGGTAATTACAAAATAGTCTTTATCCTTAACCAAGTTAAGTAAATCCTTATATACAGGTTTTGGAGCATCGACATATCTGTTAAAATAAATATGCCTTGCCCACCATGCCCAAAATATCTCTTTCTTTGGAAAAGGATAAAAACCGCCTGAATATATATCTTTTATACCGAAAGCCTTTCCAAAATCAAAGAAATACTTATCAAATCTTTCACCTGAGTATGATAATCCGGCAGATGTGGAGAGGCCTGCACCGGCTCCAATCAAAATTGCATCACAACTTCTAATTTCATTCTTTAATCTTTGTAACTGTTCTTCTCTGTCGCCGGTTCCATACTTAACTCTGCCCTTAAAATACTGCATTGCAGCTATTCCTTTGCTGATAGACTCTCTGTAACCGTCAGATACTTTAAAAACTTCAATATCCATAGTTCTAATCCTTTCTGTAAATTTTCTAAAATAATTAATCCAATAATGTTTTCCAATTATCTGATTTATAAGCCTCAAAACACATTTTGATTTGTTCTACAGTATTTTTCTCTGTTGCAAGTTCAGGTAATTCTGATATTGAAAAATAACGATATTCCGTTGTTTCATTATTCTCTTCAAATTTACCACCAATTACAGAACATTGGACAAAAATTTTACATATTCCATATGCATAGACGGGTAGATTATGTTTTGATCTGTCCTGAATCGCTATTACTTTTTCCGTAATAACATCCAATCCTGATTCTTCCTTAACCTCTTTTACTACATTTTCGCCTACTGATACATTAACATCCACCCATCCTCCGGGTAAAGACCATTTGCCGTCATTTTCATGTACAAGAAGAATTTTTTCACCTTTAAAAATTGCGGCTCTGGTGTCAAGTTTTGGTGTCTGATAACCACTTTCATTGCAGAAAAGATCTTTAACTTTCATATTTGGAATATCTGTCATAAATGAAACTATTTCTGCAGAAATATCTCTAATCCTCTGATATCTTTCTTTGTCATATATATCTTTACAATAATTAAGACCTATCTGTGCCAGACTCTGTAATTCTATTGCCCACTGTAACCAACATTCTTTTTTATCCATAGTTCCCTCTCGTAATATTTCTTATCTTCATCCTTAAATACATTAAATATTATTCTATCAATTTTGCCTTGATTTTCTTTTAACCATTCTCTTACAGTTGCTACTGCAATTTCAGCTGCTCTTTTATTCGGAAAATGAAATACTCCGGTAGATATACAGCAAAATGCCACGCTTCTCAATCCGTTTTCAACGCAAAGATCTAAAGTGTTTTTATAACAGTTTTTAAGATCTTCCTCATTCCTTTTGCTAATTCCCCCTTGTACAATAGGGCCGACTATATGAATAATATTTTTTGCGGGAAGATTGTAAGCATCTGTGAGCATAGGAATTGCTGTAGGTTGTTCATAATCCCTGCCATAACGAATCCTTAGCCGGTTCATTTTTTTGTTACATTCATTTCTAAGCTCCACACCTGCAAATGTATGTATACAATTATCAATACAGCTATGCATTGGAATAAAGCAACCGAGCATCTGTGAGTTTGCAGCATTAACTATTGCATCCACCTTCAGCCTTGTAATATCTCCCTGCCATATAGAGATATTATCTTCCACTGTATATATATCCGAAAGATATACTATACCGTTTTCATTTATAGCTTCTCTAAGATATTCATCTTGTATTTTTAATACCTCAGTATTCATTTCCCTTGGCATTCTGATATTCATAAGAGAACGCAGTATTCTTTTCTTTCCTTCTGTATCAACAGGTACTTTTAAGTTCTTATACTCTACAGAATCTTCTTTAAAAGCTTCTATGAGATAATCAAGTCTTTCATTTTGATTCATACTTGCCACCCATTATGAAACTATATTTGCACAACAATACTCGCATTCCATAAGTCTCTCATCGGGTAAGCTGCAAGCCCTTCTTTGTTTTTCTACAAGTTTTTTAACAAAATCTGTAGCCGGATTTCGTACTATATCACATGGTTTTGCATACTGCTCTATCTCACCCTTATCCATAACCAAAACTTTTGTTCCAAGCTTTAATGCTTCCTCAATATCATGTGTAACAAATAATATTGTAATACCTGTTTTCTTATGCAAAGACTTCAACTCATTTTGTAGCTGTTCTCTGGTAATAGCATCTACAGCTCCAAACGGCTCATCCATAAGCAATATATCCGGAGATGCCGCCAATGCTCTCGCAATTCCTACTCTCTGCTGCTGACCGCCTGATAATTCAGAAGGATATCTGTCTTTCATAGATGAGTCCAGACCTATTACTTCCATCCATTTATCCACTGCCTTTTTAGTCTTTTCTTTGTCATTTTTATTCCAAAGGCTTGGGACATAGGAAATATTTTCTTCTACAGTCATATTTGGAAATAATACACTTCCCTGAATAGCATATCCGATACTTCTTCTAAGATTGATCATATCAATATTTTTAATATTTTCTCCATTCACGAAAATATCTCCGGATGTAGGTTCATAGAGTCCGTTTATCATCTTCAGTGCTGTAGTTTTTCCACAGCCTGAAGAACCGACTATAGTTACAAACTCACCCTTTTCTACTTGTAAATTCAAATCCGGAATAATTACCGTATCTCCATAACTTTTTCTAATATGTGAAAATTCAATAGCTATTGACATATACTACTCCTCTCTATTCTAAAAGCCCCTTTTCTAATAAGAATGTCATTGCAACATCCTTAGGTTCTTTCTTTTCAGTCTCAACCTCGTAATTCATTCTTTGTATATCAGATTCACTTATCAATCTGTCAAACTTTTGTAATGCTTCATGAATCTCCGGATATTCTTTTAATATATCTTCTCTTACTACCATTCCTGCCTGATAAGAAGGATACATTGCTTTATCATCCTCCAGCAATACCACATCAGCCTGTGCCAGCTGTCCGTCTGTAGTATTCACAGGCATTATATCTATCTTACCGCTGTTGATAGCTTGATACTTTAATCCCATATCCATATCACTGGTTGAAGCGAATTTAAGATCATATGTTTTACATAACATGTCAAATCCGTCCTGACGCTCAAAGAAATCATATTCAGCACCGAGTATTAACTGCCCGTTTAATTTTTGTAAATCCGAGTATGTTTTTATATTGTTTTCTTCTGCAATATCTTTTTTTATAGCGATACCATAAGTATTGTTAAAACCAAACATCACATCCCATGTAAGTCCAAGCTCTTTTTGATACTCTTTTTGTAAATCATCAAACTGTTCTTCACTGTATTGTCCTGTGTGCTTTAATACCATATTCCAGCCTGTTCCGGTATATTCAGGATAGAGATCAAATTCTCCACTCTCCATAGCCGGCTCAATATTTGATGTTCCTCCACCCACTCCTTGAGTAATATCAACAGTTATATTTGTATCTTTCTCTATATAAAATTTCAACATTTCTCCCAGAATATATTGTTCTGTCATAGGTTTGGTTGCAAGATGAATTACATTCTTATTTTTTCTAGGGATAAGTCCTGCAATAACTACACAAGCAATTAAAACCGATGCTGTTAAAGCCATTAATTTATTCTGCTTTCTCGCTTCTTTACCATGCTTCATCATTCTTTTTTCAACGAATCCCAATATAAAATCTACAGTCAATGCTAAAACAGCAATCAATAAGCTTCCTGTTACAGTCATTGCCGCATTATTAGTTGTAATACCTCTGTAAATAGCTACTCCAAGTCCACCTGCTCCTATAAATGAGGCAATACCTGTAAGTGCAATAGTCATAGTGACCATATTTCTAATACCTGATACTATGACCGGCATAGCAAGAGGTATTTGTACTCTAAGAAGTATCTGCTTTTTTGTACTTCCCATTCCTTTAGCTGCTTCTAAAATACCTGCATCTACATTTATCATTCCTGTATAAGTATTTCTTACCATCGGAAGCAGTGCATATATAGTTAAAGCAATGATGGCTGTAACATTACCTATTCCTGAAAACGGTATTAAAAAACCGAGCATTGAAATAGATGGAATCGTATATAAAAAATTGATAGCTCCCAGTGTAAGCTTCGCACTTTTTTGATATTCGCTGATGGCAATTCCAACTATACCACCCAAAACTATTGCAATTAAAACCGCAATGATTGAAATTTCAATGTGTTGTATCAAAAGTTTTCCAAAAAAATCCCATTTTGTACTTACTAATATTCCTATTTCCTTTAACATTACTACTCCTGTAAAAACTAAAACTTACCTGAATTTGTTAATTCATCCCTTGAAGGTACTATTTCTCTATTATCCCAGTGTTCCACTATTTTCCCGTCTTTTAATCTGAATAAATCAAATATTGCATACACTTTTCCGGCAACTATTACTTGAGAATATGCAACTACATGATCACCTTCTCCGATAACTTTAAAAACAAAATCATAATATATTCCGAACTTTTTGATAGCTTCTTTAAAGTCTGTATTTTCTTGCTGTATCCACTGACTGTGCTCAACAATATCATTTGATACATAGTCATGATATTTATCCAATTCCTTATTCTGCAATACCTCGGTAAGAAATAATCTTATTGTCTTCTTATTGCTTTCAGTTTTTTCTAAATCTTTTACACAAAACTCACCCAATATCGGATCTTCATTAACAATACATTCAGGATAAGCGTCTATAACATCCCAATGCTCCACTATTTTTCCTGCTTCATTTGCTCTAAAAACATCCATAGTTATCCACTTTACACTTCCGTCATTTAAGTTTTGTAAAACATGCAGAAAAACAAAATCTCCATCCTCTATAGTACGAACTATTTGTATCTCTCTCTTCGGATTTCTTTTAAAGAAGTCCAAGAAAAATGCTCTAAATCCTTCTTTTCCTTCTCCCACTCCTGTACTGTGCTGTGTATAGCTCTCCCCCATATAATTTGATAATACTTCATCAATTTCTCCATCCTGTATACCTCTTATATATAAGTTCTTAGCATTATTAATTTTATTTGACATAACTTTTACCTCGTAATTTTTATTAATATTTATCATAGATGTAATATAAATCGTTACATCAAACTTGTCAATACTTTATATTAAAAAAGATGCCTGTTATAAGCATCTTTCAGTCTTTAATCTCTTTTATACCCTTTTCAATATCCAAAAGAGTATAGCTTTTCATCTTGTTTTCCATAGCATCCTGTATTTCACTAAGCTTACCGTCAAGTATTCTATGTATATTTTTTCCTACAGGGCAAGCAGGATTCGGCTCCTCATGGAAATGAAACAGTCCCTCTTCTTTAACTGCTTCAACCGCCTTATAAACATCGTAAAATGTTATCTCAGACGGATCTTTTATAATCTCTATACCTCCGGTTCCTCTGACTACATTTATAAGTCCGGCTTTCTTTAACTGAGAAAGAATGTTTCTGATAATTACAGGATTTGATCTTATACTGCCTGACAGAAAGTCACTGGTTATCTTCTCTTTATCTTTAAAATATTCTACACATGCAAAAATATGTAATGCTATTGTAAATCTGCTTGATATCTGCATTTGTATACTCCTTTTTTAATAAAATAATATAGCCTATTTAATGTAATGTCAACATTTACATTAGATATAAATCTACACACCCGTCTCATGCATCCTCTTATGCTCCACACTGTTTATATAATCATCATGACTGTGAGAATGTTTTTCTTCTGAAACCAAATGAGAGTGAGTATGCTCATGCTTAATTATATGCTTATGTGTTGAGCCGTTATGTGTATGAACAATCGTATGTATATGGTAATGAATATGATTTTTTAACATCGTATCATATACAACAATCACGCTTCCTATTATCATAAATATAAGTCCGATAAAATAAACTTCTGTCAATCTGTCACCGTCTACCACAAATGATAAGAATGTACCTATAAAAGGAGCTATTGCATAATATGCACTTGTTTTTGCGGCTCCCAAATCTCTTTGTGCCCTGATATATAAAAATATACTGAGACCATATGCCACAAACCCAAGCAACATTGAAGTCAAAATATATTTTATATCAGGTATCCTCTCCCCAAGTATTATTGCAATTATAAATGAACCTGTACCTGAAAATATCCCTTTTAATATCACAATCTCATAAGTACTCTTATCCGAAATCATTCTTGTGCAATTGTTTTCAAGTCCCCAACAACATGTTGCAAGTATTACAAACAATGAGCCCAAGGAAAATTTAAAACTTCCGCTTCCTTCAAATGAAAGAACTATACTTGATAATGTAATAAATCCTATGGCAAGCCACAGCCTTGATGTTACAACCTCTTTGAATATCAAAAGAGCTATGAGCGTAGTTGCCACGATTTCAAAGTTTCCAAGTAATGATGCATTTGAGGCCGAACCTATATTTATTCCGATCATTAAAAATATAGGTGCCAAAATATCAAGAACAATCATCCCTAGAGTATATGGCAAGTCTGTCTTTGACAGCTTTTCAATATTCTTCTCTCTTTTTGAATTAAGCAGATACATTATACCTACACCGATTCCGGCTCCCAGATACAAAAATGAAGCCATAAATGTCGGTGTGACATTTTTCAAAAGTACTTTAGAAAAAGGAGTATTTATCGCATAGAATGTTGCCGCAAGTAATGCCATTATTACAGCCATACTTTTTTTGCTCTTATTCATATATCTACTCCTCCAAAAAATTCATATTCGGCCAAAGCTTTCTTACCGCTTCATTCGGATACTCATTGTCTATAAACTACTCTATTACATTCCTTGCTTCAGGATGTTTTTTTCTGTCTGTAGTCCTTATCATCACCATTGAAGTGACCGTTCCGTTGCAGATAAAAAACAGTGCTATAACAACTGCAAGGACTGAACCTGTGACAGGTGGAATTTTCTCTATAAACTTTGAAAAAGGAGGGTATATAAATTTAAACCATACCAAAGCCACTATGCCCCAAAAGAACATAAACAAAAGATTTGTTCTGCCGTCAATATTAAAAGGCATATATGAATAGTCCCAAAACTTCATACCGAAGAATACTTCAGTAAATACGGAGCACAAGTATTCAAATACTCCTCCAAAAAAGAAGCCTGATATAAATATAGACAGATTATTCTGCCTTTTTACTTTTGAAAGTGCTAAAGTAAGTATTACCGCACCCAGTCCCCACACAAGGCTGAAAGGTCCGAGTACAAAGCTTGAGCGTCTCATAAGTTCATGGCCTACAATAAGTACATATATGGTTTCTACAATATCTCCGATAAGTGAGGATATAAACAGCACCCAAATAAGCTTAGCGGCATTTATTCCTCTTGCAAATATAACGCCCTGTTCTTCAAGTAATTTATCCGCATCTGAAATACCTTTATTGCTGTCTTCAAAATCATCTGATAAAAGACTTGGGTAAAGCTTATAAATTCTCTTCCAGATGTTTTTTGAAATCCATTCTCCGAAAGTATTCTTTCTCTTAGCTATATTGCTGTCCATACTTTGCATAGGGTATTTTCTGACAAAAATATATGTAAACACAATATCCGAAATCAGAAGCAGTAAGAGAACAATGGCAATTATATTTACTATTATTCTTGGAATCAGCGATACCAAAGAAAATATAATAGGCTGTAAAGTTTTTAAACAGGTAAAACATACAGCTGTTATAATAATCGCATTTATTAAACCAATCTTCAGGTTCTTACCATATCCCAGGCTTTCAGGGCTTATTTCCTTTTTTAAAAGAAGCCTTTGTGAGAAGAACAGTCCTAACTTATCCAGTATAAAATAATCTATAAAAGCCATCATAAGCATTCCGTAATAGCTGACATTTTTTCCTGACGATACTATAATCATCAAAATCATAATCAAGGCAGGACATATAAGAATCGGAATATTTAAAACACCTGTATTTATATACTTTTGTTCTTTTAAACTGTATATAACCGTATTCAGTACCCAAGCCAAAAGCCCGTATATAAAGAAATATATAATTAAATCCGCACCTCCAAATAACTTCATAAGACTCCTATTCTAAACCATACTTTGATAAATCCACTTTATTATCTTTAACCTCTATTCCCTCAGCCTCTAAAAGCTTTTTCTGTTCGCCGATTCCTCCAAAGGCAAACTCAGGTGCAAGCTCACCTTTTGAATTGACTACACGAAAGCAAGGAATATTGTCAGGATCTGGATTTTTATGAAGAGCATTTCCTACCGCTCTTGACATCTTTTTATTTCCCGCTATCTCTGCCACCTTGCCATATGTTGCAACCTTGCCTTTAGGTATTCTCTTTACCGCCTCATATATCCTTTTTGTAGGTGAATCCGTTACCAAATCATAGCTTTCAGCAATCATCCTCTTTATATCATCTTCCTTTATACTACCGTCAAGTATTATAGTATTCCAATGTTCCTTATTCTGATGATACCCGGGAATGACTGAAGCATATGTACTTCTCCAAAAGTCTCTCCAAGCAGGATCAACTTTTACATTTAAATTTACAAAACCGTCTCTTTCATAAATACAAAGAAAGGCTTTCTTACTGTCCTTTACTCTGATCAGCTGCCAATCCGCCTTTCTAAATGGCTTATCCAAGTATGTATTTTCAAATTCCAGCCCGAAACTACAGGCCTCTTCTCTTGTCCTCAATAAAACACCTTATCCCTTCTTTACTTTCAGCTCTTTTAAATAAGTTTTTCTTTCTGTACTTATTCTATAACTCTCTACCGCCTTTTGTATAGCCTTATTATGGGTCCATATATCTAGACTCCTTTTTTCAATAAAGGGAAGTATACTCTCATACCGCTTTGCCAGTGCCGTTGCAAAATACCATGCAATCATCATATTTACATAGTATTCATCTGACCTTATATTTGAAACAGTCTCAGGATACATTATATCAAAATCCTCATCTAGGAAATGTTCCATAAGCATACCGATGCCGAATCTAAGCGTATATACTTTATCAGATTTCAGCCATTCTTTTATATATGCAATCAAATCCTTATGATTTTTTTTAAATACTTTCGGTGAGAGCTGGTCACAAGTTGCCCAGTTATCTACATAAGGTAAAAATTCATTCACTTTATCAACGCAGCTCTTAAAATCCTTTATTTCAGATAAAATAAATGCATGGAGCTGATTCTCATCAAAATATTTATGTGGTAATAAATGCAAAAATTCTTCGATATCTTCTCTTTTAGCAAGTTGCTTGGCATACTTTCTAAGTTCAGGTGTTCTTACACCTATCATACTTTCCTTATCAACCGTAGGTATCAACTTACTGTTAAAATCTCTATAAGTAATATCCTGCATTTTAAACAATTCATTTTTTATCTCATCCAAAATCATACCCGACTCCTTTTAAAAGTTTTACCAATCCTTTACCTTGTAAGTCATATTATAATCTATATCATTACCAAATCCAATATAGTGGAAGTCAAATATAATAGAAAGGAACAAAAATGAATAAAAACAAATTACTTTTGATAATACCGGTACTTTTAGTAGTAACAGCTGTATATGTTTTTGCCATATATTTTAAAAACAAAGATAAGACTCTTACAAATGACGATACAACCGAATTTACAGTTAATGATAATAATACTGTAGATTCAGGAAAACTGAAAGAAATCTATCTTGCCGGAGGATGTTTTTGGGGACTGGAAGCATATATGCAAAAGATTAAAGGTGTTGAGGATGCCGTAAGCGGATATGCAAACGGTAAAACCGATAATCCAAGCTATAAAGATCTACATACAAGTGGACATGCCGAAACTGTAAAAGTTGTATACAATCCTGATATTGTAAGCCTTGAAGAACTGCTCGAATATTATCTTCGTGTAGTAGACCCCGTAAGTATTAATAAACAAGGTAATGATACAGGTACTCAGTATAGAACCGGGGTTTATTATACAAATAATTCAGAAAAAACTATAATAGAAAAAGTTTTAGCAAATGAACAAAATAAGTATGATAAGCCTATAGCAATAGAAGTACTCCCTCTACAACAATTTTTTATTGCAGAGGAATATCATCAAGACTACCTTGATAAAAATCCCGGTGGATACTGCCATATAGATCTGTCTCTTGCAGACAAACCGCTTTCCGATAAAACTATATCAAAAAGCAATGAACCTGAAATAGATGCTTCAAAATATCCAAGACCTTCAAATGATGAACTGAAAAAGAAACTTACCGATAAACAATATCAAGTTGCTGTTAACAGCGATACTGAAAGACCTTTTTCAAATGAATATTGGAATAATTTTGAAAAAGGAATCTATGTAGATATTACAACAAAAGAACCTCTATTTTTGTCTACAGATAAGTTTGAATCAGGCTGTGGATGGCCCAGTTTTTCAAAGCCTATAAATACGGAAGTGGTAGAGTACAATGAAGACCACAGCTTTAATATGAACAGAACAGAGGTAAGAAGTCGAAGCGGTGATATACATTTAGGTCATGTTTTTGATGACGGTCCCAAAGAATCAGGTGGCAAAAGATACTGTATCAACAGTGCATCTCTTGAATTTATTCCATATGAAAAAATGGATGAACGAGGATATGGATACTTAAAATATCTGCTTGAATAATATATTTTTAAAGGCTGAGAATACATGTAAAAATGATCTCAGCCTTATCTTTACTTATATATTATCCATACTGTTAGACTATCTTATTATAATATCCTTCAAATACAAACTTATCAGGATGAGATTTTATATACTTCATTTCAAATGTGTAGTCATAGTCATACAAATCATATACCACACTGTCGGCCTTATCCAAAAGTTCTTCAAAGTCTTCACTCATTTTATCCATAGCATTCCACCTCTCTTCTCTGTCAAATGGAATATTTCCCCCAAATAAATCTACAACCTTTTTAAAGTTATCAGCCAACTCTTCCATTCCGAACTCTTTAAGTCCGTTTAGGGCATCTTCCCATACTATTCCTGTGGAGTTGTCAAAAAACTGAAAATGTCCTCCGTTATTTACTTCCATAAAATACCATGATATTGCGTTAAGATATCTTTGCTCCAATGTGAAATCCTTGGCGGAATTTAAGTACTCCTCATATGAGCTGTAAATATCTACAGTCCAGTATATCGGATCTAAAATATCCCAAAATTCATCCGTTTTTTCAATATCCTCTACAGTTATTTTTGCATAGGTTTTTCCGGCTCTATCTTTATCAAGTTCCTTCTCACTGTTATGCGCAGTTGTAACATTCTCTTTATTATAATCAAAGTTGTTAAACGATTTCATACTACTCCTCCAAAAATATTTTATTACCTGGTCATATTCTTAAACCAAAAGAACTTTTTGTCAATATAAAAAGGTCGGAGAATACTCCCCGACCCGAAATTATAATTATATTAAATTATTTTTTATTAAATGAAGCAACAAGAGCGTCTACCAATGCATCCATATCACTTTCATTGTTCTCTCTGTATGAAGATGTTATATTCACTTCATCATCCAAAATATCCATATGCTTCATCTCTTCAAGCTCCGCCTTCATAAGATTACCGGAATTTGGTGCCCATGAGCCGTTTTCAACTATGGCACATGTTCTCTTTTGCAGATTGAGAGCCTTAAGATCCATAAGGAAGTTGTGCATCGGAGGGAATATTCCAAGATTATATGTCACAGATGCAAGCACCAAATGGCTGTATTTGAACAAATCCGAGATAAGATAGCTCATATGTGTACTTGAAACATCATAAAGTCTTGTCTTTGTAATGCCTTTTTCACAGAGCTTTCTTGCCAAAACTTCTGCAGCGGCCTCAGTATTTCCATACATAGAAGCATATACTATCATGATACCCTTCTCTTCCGGCTCATAGCTTGCCCAGTGCATATATTTATCCAAGATATAAGGAATATCCTTTCTCCAAACCGGGCCGTGAA
This sequence comes from Lachnoanaerobaculum sp. OBRC5-5, assembly GCF_000296385.1. Classification (GTDB taxonomy): domain Bacteria; phylum Bacillota; class Clostridia; order Lachnospirales; family Lachnospiraceae; genus Lachnoanaerobaculum. The sequence goes on along the minus strand of NZ_JH815185.1, from coordinate 637,591 downwards.
GCGGGCAAATATACTTAATAGGCAGAGTAGAAGCCTTCTTTAATACCTGTAAAACCTGCGGACCGTACTTTCCTACTATATTTGTATAGTATCTTCTGGCATCATCAAGCCATTCTTTATCAAACTCTACTTCATCTGCAAAGAGCTTTCCGTCAAGCGCTCTGAATGAACCGAAGGCATCCGCTGAGAAAAGTACTCCGTTTGCAGTATCAAAACTTACCATTGCCTCAGGCCAATGTACCATCGGAGCCTTTACAAATGCAATTGTATGTTTTCCGAAACATCTGCTGTCGCCTTCTGTAACCTCATCCACCTGCTCCGGTCTGATATTGAAGCCGAACTGGCGAAGTATCATAGCCGCCTTCTCAGTTGTAATTATCTTTACATTAGGCCAGCGAAGTAAAATCTCAGGAATAGAAGCCGCATGGTCAGGCTCTACATGGTTTATAAGAAGAAAATCCAAGCCTCTGTCTCCCAAAACACCTTCTACATTATCAAGAAACTGCCTTCCGACCGACCAGTCTGCCGTATCTACCAGAACCGTTTTTTCATCCATAAGAAGATATGCATTATAAGATACTCCATGATAAATAGGATGAATATTTTCAAAAAGACTTAATCTGTGGTCATCTCCACCTACCCAATACAAATCATCTGTAACTTTACGGTAATTATACATACTCTCCTCCTCTTATACTTCAATCTCTATGAAATTGTCTGCAGCTTCACCACAGTGTGGACATACCCATTCCTTCGGAAGGTCTTTAAACTCCGTTCCCGGTCTTACATCTCCCTCTTCATCTCCCAGAAGTACATCATATTCATAACCGCAACCGTTACACAGATAGAGCTTTCTTGAAGGTGTATGCTTCTTAGCTACAGCTCTCTTTATCTTCTTCATCGGCGGTGCCGGCTTTTTCTCACCTGTATCAAGTGCTTTTGTAAGCGCAGGTAATACCTCATTTACATCACCGACAATACCGTAATCACAGTTTTTAAAGATTCTCGCATTCGGGTCTTTATTTATGGCAACTATTGTAGAAGCATTCTTGATACCTTTTAAATGCTGTAATGCACCTGAAATACCGCAGGCAATATACAGATTTCCCTTAAACTTTTGTCCCGACATACCTACATATCTGTCAAGCGGTAAATATCCAAGAGTCTCCGCTACAGGTCTTGAAGAACCTATTGCGGCTCCGGCAGCCTTGGCTAAATCCTCTACAAGCTTCATATTCTCTTTTGAACCTATGCCCTGTCCTGCACTGACAACTCTTTCGGCAGCTACGATAGGTGTATCCATAGGAATACCGACACTGAAGTCATATCCGTCCTTTTTAAGATTTGATACAAGTACATCAATTTTTTCTTTTAATGAACCTTCTCCTATGATCATTCTCTTTCTATCACCGGTCTCAGGTCCCTTTGTTTTCTTAACGGCGGCAGTTTCACCTCTTGATATCTTACCTAATATATGAGCCGCTATTACGACTCTTTGAATCTCATTTGTTCCTTCATATATTGGAGTAATTCTGGCATCTCGATACATTCTCTCTACAGGCATACCCTTTAAATATCCGTTTCCGCCGAAAATCTGAAGTGCTTCTGAAGTTATCTCAAGTGCAACATCAGATGCATACTGCTTTGCCATAGCCGATTCCATTCCGTATGGAGCATGAGCTTCTTTAAGTTCCGCAGCGGAATATACAAGCATTCTTGCACATCTGAGCTTTGTAGCCATATCCGCAATCTTAAATGCAATTGCCTGTTGTGCGGCTATAGGCTTTCCAAACTGCTCTCTTTCCTTACTGTATTCTACGGCTTCTTCAAAAGCACCTTGAGCAATACCAAGTGCCTGAGCTGCAATTCCTATTCTACCGCCGTCAAGTGTAGCCATTGCAATCTTAAATCCCTGACCCTCTTTACCAAGTAAATTCGCCTTTGGAACCTTTACATTGTTAAAGTTAAGTTCACAGGTCGCAGATGATCTGATTCCGAGCTTGTCATAGTGATCACCGAATGTAAATCCTTCCATACCCTTTTCCACTATAAGTGCTGAGATACCTCTTGTACCTATATTTGGTGTGGTAAGTGCAAAGATTACATAAACATCGGCTTCACCACCGTTTGTGATAAATATCTTGTTTCCGTTTAAGAGATAATAATCTCCCATATCCTCAGCGGTAGTTTCCGTGCCTCCCGCATCGGATCCGGCATTCGGTTCCGTAAGTCCGAAAGCACCTAGAAGCTCTCCGCTGCAAAGCCCCGGTAAATATTTCTTTTTTTGCTCTTCATTACCGAAAGCCGCTATAGGATAAGTTCCTAATGAAGTATGAGCCGAAAGGATAACACCTACACCGCCGTCAACTCTTGAAAGCTCTTCTACCGCTATGGCATAGCTTATAACATCAAGACCTGCTCCACCATACTTCTTTTCATATGGCAGTCCCATAATGCCAAGCTTTCCCATGTTCTTCACGATTTGAGTAGGAAATTCGCTCTTTGCATCAAGACTGAAAGCTACAGGCTTTATTTCTCTCTCTGCAAACTCACGAACCTTCTCTCTAAGCAACTCATGTTCCTTTGTTGTTTGATAAGACATACATTCCCTCCACTTATATTGTTGTATCGACATAAAGTCGATATTTTGAGCTGTATATTACAACTCCGATACATTATAGAAAACTTACTATAATGTAATAAACACATATCTGATTATATGTATTTTTAAAAAGTTTACTCTTATAGTAAAGTATAAAACATTATATATAATAGTCAATATACTTTACCAATAAAGTATAAATTCGGGGTAATGCACAATAAAAGGCTATAGAACTGTTCAATATTACAGGTTCTATAGCCCTAACAGAAGTATTAATTAGTATATTCTTACAAATGTTTTAGTTTATTTTATACATATCAGAGATTGTACTCATCCATTAACTTCTTAAATACATCTATTGACTTTTCTATCTTCTCTGTATCCACACAAAAAGACAGTCTGACATATTCTTTCATTCCGAATCCTTCTCCCGGAACCAAAAGCATATGATATTTTTTTGCTCTTTCACAAAATTCGTTTCCGTCGCCGCTTGGTGACTTGATAAACATGTAGAAAGCTCCTCCCGGATTTGCTACCGTATACCCAAACTTCGGCAGTGACTCAAACAAGATATTTCTGTTAGTCCTGTACACTTCAATATTAGGCTGTGCGTCTACACAGTTTTTTATCACATACTGAAACATGGAAGGTGCACAGACATACCCGAGTACTCTTGCCGCTCCGCCTACCGCCGCGAACACATCTTCATGACTTTTAACCTTATTTGGAACCAGGATATAGCCGATTCTCTCACCCGGAAGTGATAGAGATTTTGACCATGAATATGCTACAAGTGTATTATCATATATATTCGGCAAAAACTCAGGTTTCTCATTTGTAAACACAAGTTCTCTGTACGGTTCATCGCTTATTAAAAATATAGGATGTGAATACTCTTTTTGTTTTTCCTGCAAAAGCTCTGCAAGTTCTTCCAAATTCTCCTTCGGATAGATTACACCTGACGGATTATTTGGAGAGTTTATAAGTACAGCCTTTGTATTTTCATTTATCTTGCTTTCAATTTCGTCTATATCAAGATGAAGATTCTCACTGCATTTTGCAAATATCGGCTTCCCTCCCTGTCCCTCTATAAATACCTTATATTCAGGGAAGTACGGAATATTTACTATTATCTCATCATCATCCGACTCTATAATTGCCTTAAATATAATATTAAGTGATGCTGCGGCACCACAAGTCATAAAAATATTGTTTTCATTATAGTCTGTAGCAAAACGCTTATTCAAGTTTTTTGCTACTGCAATTCTTGTGTCGGTGTTTCCTGCTGATGATGTATAACTGTTGTACTCCTTTGGCGAAAGCTCCTCCACCATATATTTTATAGTATTTGCGACCTCTCTCGGAGCCGGAGTGCTTGGATTACCAAGGCTGAAGTCAAGTACATTTTCCGCACCGATTTCCTTTGCAAGCATACTTCCATACTCAAATATATCTCTAATAACCGACCTCTTTGTTCCGAGGTCAAGCATCTTTTTTGAAACCATAATCTCTCCTATTCACTGATAATCGTGACTGAAGCCTGTGCCGGCAAGCAGATTGCCGACTCACCGATATTTTTTATATAACCAAATCTTTCACAGATGTGGTCGGGGCATTCACTTTGAATAAATGCTATTGCCCCGTCCTTTATATCAAGATGAATCTCTATTCCGTTACTTTCCAGATTGATTTCCCTGTCCTTTGACAGATCAATATCCATACTTTGATTATTTCCGTACTTTAAAACGGCTTTGCCGCCCGGCTTCTTATTTAAGTAAATATAAAGTCCGGCAACAATTCCAAGAATAACTACAACAATTATCAGATATATATCATTCTTTCTTAATTTCATAAATTTCCTATTTCTTTATAGACTCCAAAAGCTTTTTTGATTCTTTTATTTCATTCATTATAGCTGTAAGTCCCGGAGCTCCCTTGGTATTTCTCTTTTCCACGCAAGTTTTTAAAGAAATAGCATCATAGATATCATAATCAAAATATTCAGATATATTTCTAAACTCCTCAAGTGAGAAATCATCAAGTGCCTTTCCATACTCAATTCCGTAAAGTACAAGCCTGCCGACAATCTCATGTGCATCTCTGAAGGCAACATTTTTCTTTACAAGATAATCTGCCGCATCGGTTGCATTTGTAAAGCCTCCTCTTGCACTTTTTGCCATTCTTTCATTATTGAACTTCATACTTGAAAGCATTCCACTCATAAGTTTTATCAAACTTTTTACAGTATCTATAGCATCAAAAGACATCTCCTTGTCTTCTTGCATATCTTTATTATATGCAAGCGGTAAGCCCTTCATTGTTGTAAGAAGAGATATCAGACTTCCGTATACTCTACCGCTTTTTCCCCTTATAAGCTCTGCAATATCAGGATTTTTCTTCTGCGGCATTATAGATGAACCTGTAGAATATGTGTCATCCATCTCCACAAATCTGTATTCATCTGTATTCCATATGATAATTTCCTCCGACAGCCTGCTAAGATGCATTGATATTATAGCAAGGTCTGATAACAGCTCCAAAAGATAATCTCTGTCACTTACGGAATCCATACTGTTTCTTGTAGCAGTCTCAAACTCCAAAAGGCTTGCCACATAATCTCTGTCAAGATCATATGTCGTTCCTGCAAAAGCTCCTGAACCCAAAGGTGAAAGATTCATTCTCTTTCTTGTAGAGCGAAGCCTGTCAAAGTCTCTTATAAACATCTCAAAATATGCACCGAAATGATGCGCCAGAGTTGTAGGCTGTGCCTTTTGTAAATGTGTAAATCCCGGCATATATGTTGTAGTATTATCTTCCATTATACGAAGAACTTCACTGAGCAGTTCATATAGAAGGTCCTTAAGCTCATCAATCTCATCTCTTACATAGAGTTTCATATCAAGTGCCACCTGATCGTTTCTGCTTCTTCCGGTATGAAGCTTCTTACCTGTATCTCCTATTCTCTCAATTAAATGTGCTTCAACATATGAATGAATATCCTCTGAACCGTCATCAAATTTTAATACACCGCTTTCTATATCCTTTTCTATAGAATTCAGTCCTTCAATGATTTTATCTCTCTCATCATCTGTAAGTATATTTTGTTTTGCAAGCATCTTTACATGAGCTATACTTCCTCTGATATCCTGCTTATAGAACCTATGGTCAAATGAAAGTGATTCATTAAAACTCTCCACCAGTTTATTTGTTTCTTTTGTAAATCTTCCACCCCAAAGTTTCATATATACACCGTCTTTCTATTTCAAATCTTCATCATTTGTATTTTCATCAGTTTCAGGATTATAGTTTTTTGTAAGCAGTTCAACTACACCTTTTCCACTGCCTGTGGTTATATCAACGTATACACGTTTATTTTCACCGGTTTTTTCTTCAGATTCGTCATCGTCTTCTTCGTCATCGTCTTCTTCATCATCATCGTCTTCATCGTTATCTTCATCATCATCCGAATCTTCTATATCAAGTTCTTCAAACTCATCGTCTTCAATAACTTCTTTCTTTTTGAATTTGATTCCGCCGTTTTCTATAACTTTTTTCACAAGGCATATCAGTAATAATAAAGCCAATGAAGCCGCACTTATTATTGCACCTTCAATAATACCTGAACTTAAATATTTAAATTCTATTTCATGCTGTCCTTTTTCAAGTTTTAAGCCGATAAAGGCATCCATAATCTTTATCTTTTCAGCTTTCTTTCCGTCCACATAAACACTCCATCCTTCATCATATGGAATAGAAGTAAACAATGTGGTATTTTCAACCGCATGAACATTTCCTGACAGGTATGAATCTGAAATCTTACTGAGATATAAAGGATTCTTATTTAGGATATAATACAATTTCTTCAGAGAATCATAGTTGACTCTATAAACTCTTGCATCAATTGATTCATCCTTATCATCCGTACTTACAAATCTTCCGTTTTTCTCTCCCTCAAGAGTTCCAAGCTCCAATATATAATGTCTCTTCAGATTCTTAAATGACTTTTTAACATCTCCGTCTCCATAACTGAATTCCACTTCGTCAATTGCCGGATTTGTAACATAGGCATAGTATTCACCGTCTATATCGGTCTGAAAGTTTACGGAAGTAGACTCCTTTATAGTCTCTATTTGCTCAAATATATCAGGTAAACCGTAAACGGCGGCCAAATCATTTTGAACATCTATAGGATCTCCGAGATTCAAGTTCCAATCATCTGTAAATCTTTCATCAACCATATATCCAAGAGGCAGAGTATAGGGATTTTCATATAAATAACTGTTTCCTGATATATCCACATAAGAAATATTTGTATTTCTTGACTCACCGGTATATATTGCATATTTTACCGCAAAAAGCATATCTAAAAGAGGTGTTTCTCCGGTTATAGAATATGCATTTGTAGATGCTTCATTTCCAAGTTTTTCAAATAATTCGGTAAGTGAAGCGTTTGCTGTAGATGAAAAAATAGATACCGACTTAAAATTCAACCATGCACCGTCATCCTTTGTCTTTCTGTCCACCTTATCTATACGATAAAAATCATCCATCGGCAATTTCTTAAGTAAAGCTCTTACATCGGCATTGTCATTTATATAATTACTTCTGTTTATTGTTGTCACACTTGTAACCGACATATTGACACTTGATTCAATTACCACTATTGCAAGTGTAATCAAAAATAAATATGTTTTTGATATTCTCTTTGCCATATGCAAATACATTAACATCGCATATATGCTTATAAAAATCATTGCCGCATAAAATACTGCAAAATGGAAATCCTCATTATTTACTATCTTTTGTGCAAGCAAAATATATATCATACTGATTCCGAATGCCAATCCAAGATCCTTTGTTGTATTCGCACTGAAATTATCATATGCCTTTGCACATATAAAGAGTACAAGGAATATATAGATAAAACTCTGTCTCGCAGGTAGTGAGTTCGGATAATGAAGTCCGTGCCATATATAATTCAATACATTTATTGAAAAACCTGCAAGAAAAAATACAAGCAATGAAATATAAACCGCTTTTTCTTTCTTGGAAATCTTTCTGTTCAATATGTACAGAACAACAAATAAAAATATTCCGACACCACAGAATATATTTGGCCAATGATCAAGTCCGATTTCAACTTTCACATTGCCCATATGTCTGGCAATCATATCGAAAATAGAAAAATATGAATTAAATGTACTTGGAAAGTCAAAGTCTCCCGAGGCTGTAAACTTAAGTGCATATATTTCAGGCAATAAAACAAGTGCACTCAGTCCTCCTGCAAGCAAAGAATAAACAGCAAATCTGATTGAAGCAATTGCAAATTTTCTCCAATTGTTCTCATTATCCATTACATTAAGAGAAATGAAGTATATTACCATAAACAGACAAATCATTATTGAAATATAATAATTTGACAGTATACATAGACCGAGTATAAGTGTATACAGTAAACCTTTTCCTGTTTTTATAAGTCTTTCAATACCCAAGCATACTATCGGGAAAAGTATAATACAATCCAGCCACATAATGTTCCAGCTATATGCCGCCATATATCCTGAAAGTGCATAGAATATTCCGAAGAATAATATTCCGGCTTTGTTTCCTGAAGTATGTTTAGATAAATAATATGTGAAACCAAGACCTGAAAGCCCTATCTTTGCAACTATCATATATGTCATAAACTCTATCACATATTTTTGCGGACATAGAATAATCAGCCAGTTTAGAGGGCTGGCAAGATAGTAGGCATAAAGTGCCGAGAAATTTATTCCCATACCGAGGTCCCAACTGTAAAGAAGTGAACCGCCATTACTCAGCTTATATTTAAACTCTGAAAAAAACGGAGCATACTGATGATACATGTCAGTTCTCAAAAAGCTCTCATCACCAAACGGGAATATTCCTCTTTGAATGAATATTAATATCATTATAAAAACCGGTATTAAAAAAGATAAAGCAAATATTGCCCTTTTATCCATTATAATTTCATCTCTCTGATTCAAATTTAAATCGTTCATTTTTCTCCTCCGTCTTCCCACTAATTATAGTAGAGGAAATTTTTTTTATCAATCTAATTCATAAGATTTATATACAATAGTAAAAAAAAATGCTATACTTCTACCTAAAAGTCGTTAGGAGATATATGAAAAAGAAAATTTTATTACCTATTTTGGCTTTCGCAGTATTACTTATAGCGATTGCCGTCATATTTTCAAATACAAAAAACAAAAATAAAGAACCTGAAACTACTCTTGAAACTACAACCACTCAAGAAGAAACTACAACCGAGCCGCCTACAAAAGCTTATGAGACTGATGAAAATTATACAAGGAAAATTGATTTTGATTCGCTTAAGACTACAAATACCGATGTAATAGCATGGGTGTATATTCCCGGAACTGTAATTGATTATCCGATATTATGGAAAGAATATGATATAGAATATTATTTACACCATGATATAAACCATCAGGAATCATATTATTCCGTATATATGGACGGCTACAGTAATTCGGATTTTTCAACACTTAACAATATTATCTACGGTCATCATATGAAAGACGGTAAAATGTTTACCGATATCACTAAGTTCAAAAATGAAGATTTTTTCAAGGAACATAGAATGATATATATTTATACTCCGAATAAAACTTATAGATTAAAGACTGTTGCCGCTCTTTATACAGATTCCGCACCTGAAAGAAGACAGACATATTTTGATGATATGGATTATTTCCACAACTATGTGGACAGGATGACAGAAAAATGTTCCTTCAGAGAGATTCCTGAAGCAGGTGTAAATAAGATTTGGTCTTTTATAACCTGTTCATATGAGGGTGATGATACAAGAACCGTTTTATATGCCTATGAATTGGATGATAATGATCAACCTGCACAATATGATTTATCAACTATTGATTTTGGAGAAGATCACAGGTAAAATAGATACTGTTTTTTGCATTATAACCTCAGGTTATAACAATTATATTATTTAATAAATTGACATTTATCATAATGGTGCTATAGTAAAATGAAAACCAATATGATTTTATTAATTACTACTTTTAATATTGGGAGGAAAAATGAGACGAGTATTTTCACTTATTGTAGATAATTCTGCAGGTGTTTTAAGTCGTGTGTCAGGTCTGTTCTCAAGGAGAGGATATAATATAGACTCTCTTACTGTCGGAGAGACAGCCGATCCGCGCTTTTCAAGAATGACAGTTGTTTCTATCGGAGACGAGGACACACTTGACCAGATAGTAAAGCAACTTAGAAAACTTGAAGATGTAAGAGATATCAAGGTTTTAGAGGAAGGCAAAAGTGTTTTCCGTGAAATTATAATGATAAAGGTAAAAGCCGATGCTTCACAGAGACAGGATATTGCGGCTCTTTGTGATATTTTCAGAGCTACTATTGTAGATGTGGCTAAGGATTGTTTGACAGTTATGCTTACAGGTGATAATTCAAAACTTGAAGCACTTTCAAACCTTCTTTCCGATTATGAAGTTTTGGAACTTGCCAGAACAGGACTCACTGCTCTTTCAAGAGGAAGTGATGATGTAGTTGTTTTCAACTAGTTTTTATTTGATGGTCCCCCAGCCTAAATGGGTTAAAATAGAAGTTACTTAGGAGGTATTTATATGTCTAAAATTTATTATCAAGAGGATTGTAATCTTTCAATGCTTGAGGGTAAAACTATCGCAATCATCGGTTACGGTAGCCAGGGACATGCACATGCATTGAACTTAAAGGAAAGCGGATGCAATGTAATCGTAGGTCTTTATGAAGGAAGTAAGTCATGGGCAAAGGCAGAGGCACAGGGCCTTAAGGTTTACACAGCTGCAGAGGCTACAAAGAAAGCCGATATCATAATGATTCTTATAAATGATGAGCTTCAGGCTGATTTATATAAGAATGATATCGAGCCTAACCTTGAAGCAGGAAATATGCTTATGTTCGCTCACGGTTTCAATGTTCACTTCGGTTGTATCACAGCACCTAAGGATGTGGATGTAGCAATGATCGCTCCTAAGGCTCCGGGACATACTGTTCGTTCAGAGTATCTTGAGGGTAAGGGAACACCTTGTCTTGTAGCTGTAGAGCAGGATGCTACAGGTAAGGCTCTTGAGCTTGCACTTGCTTACGGTGCAGGTATCGGTGGTGCCAGAGCAGGTCTTCTTGAGACAACATTCCGTACAGAGACTGAGACTGACCTTTTCGGTGAGCAGGCTGTTCTTTGCGGCGGTGTTTGCGCACTTATGCAGGCAGGTTTCGAGACTCTTTGCGAGGCAGGCTATGACCCTAGAAATGCATACTTTGAGTGTATCCATGAGATGAAGCTTATCGTAGATCTTATCTATCAGTCAGGATTTGAGGGAATGAGATATTCTATCTCAAATACAGCCGAGTACGGTGACTATATAACAGGACCTAAGATCATTACAGAGGATACTAAGAAGGCTATGAAGCAGATTCTTACAGATATCCAGGACGGTACATTTGCTAAGGACTTCTTACTTGATATGTCTAATGCAGGTCGTCAGGTTCATTTCAAGGCTATGAGAAAGCTTGCAGCTGAGCATCCTTCAGAGAAGGTAGGTGCGGAGATCAGAAAGCTTTACAGCTGGAACAATGATGATGAGAAGCTTATCAACAACTAATTTTTTATAAAGTTTTAGCCACTGCTTATGCAGTGGCTATTTTTATTCTATTCTCCTTTTAAAGGTATAAAAGTTCTGCCGTCTTCAGATTTTCCGGCCTTTATGGTACTCTCATATTCAGCCTTTGCCTCTTTAATAAAAATTTCCTGTGAGTTTTTCTTTTCACTTCCTACTCTTCTTATCTTCTCATATCTTCCGTCAGGTAAGAGGATGGATGCCTTTACATTATCCTCAAGTTCCACATCCAAGTAATGCTTTATACTCTTTATGATATCCTCATCGGCTACAGGGAATACTATCTCTACTCTCTTTTCCAGATTTCTGTTCATCCAGTCGGCACTGCCAAGGAAAATCTCCTCTTCACCGTCTATTCGGAAATCAAATATTCTGGCATGTTCAAGGAATGTTCCGACAATCGATCTGACCGTAATATTTTCAGACACTCCTTTTATTCCTACCTTAAGACAGCATATACCTCTGACAATTAGGTCTATCTTTACACCTGCACAGCTTGCCGAATACAATGCACATATAATATCCTTATCTGAAAGCGAGTTCATCTTTGCTATGATTCTTACCTCGGATCCTCTCTTTGCCGCCTCTTCACATTGACTTATCTTCTTTAAGAATATATCCTTCATCCAAAGCGGTGCAACCACATATCTTTTCCAGAAAGGCGGTTCCGAATATCCGCTGAGCATGTTAAAGACTGCCGTAGCATCCTCACCATAACTTTCTCTTGCCGTAAACATACCAAGGTCTGTATAAAGTTTTGCAGTAGAATCATTATAGTTTCCGGTACCCAGATGCACATATCTTCTGATACCGTCATCTTCCCTTCTTACAACCAGAGTTATCTTTGAGTGCGTCTTTAACCCTACAAGTCCGTAGATTACATGACAGCCTGCTTTTTCAAGCATTCTTGCCCAATTTATATTATTCTCCTCATCAAATCTTGCCTTAAGCTCCACCAAAACCGTAACCTGTTTGCCGTTATCCGCTGCATTTGCAAGCGCCTTGATAATGGGGGAATTTCCACTGACTCTGTATAAAGTCTGCTTTATAGCAAGAACATTTTTATCTGCCGCCGCCTTTGATACAAAATCTATTACCGGATCAAAGCTCTCATATGGATGTGAAAGCAAAATATCCTTCTTTTTTATCTCTTCAAATATATCCTCACAGTCTATGAGCCTTTGATTCATTACAGGAATATGTTTTTTATCCTTTAATCTCTCAAAACCTTCAAGTGAGTATATCTTCATAAGAACTGTCAAATCCAGAGGTCCGTTTATCTTAAATATATCCTCTTCATCAACATTCAACTCATTTTTCAGGAAATTTAAAAGACTTGCATCCATTCTTTCTTCAGCTTCAAGTCTGATGGCCTCTCCCCACTGTCTCTTCTTAAGTTTTTTCTTTATTTCCTCTAACAGATCTGATGCATCATCCTCGTCAAGCTTAAATTCCGCATTTCTCATAACTCTGAATGTTGCTGCAGATATTACTTCATAGTTTAAGAATAGTTTATCTATATTTTTCTCTATGATATCTTCAAGATAAATTATCTTTCTCTCCTCTGACTCGCAAGGTATCTCCACTATTCTCGGAAGTACTGAAGGCACCTGCACCATCGCAAAGTCCATATCCTTATCTACATTTCCAAGATATACATCCTTTTTCTTCTTTTTTGATGTCTCTTCTTTTCTCTTTCTTATCAGAGCCGCAATATTTAAAGTCTTATTTCTGACAAGCGGAAAGGGTCTTGAAGCATCTACAGCCATAGGTGTAAGCACAGGGTATACAAACTCGTCAAAATATTCATTGATAAAATTTTTCTCATTTGCAGTAAGCTCATCATCATGACTTATTATATGCAAATTTTCCTTCTTTAAAAGCGGAACCAAAGATTTGTTATATACCTCATACTGCTTTTTAACAAAGTCATGAGTCTCCTTAGTAAGGATACCAAGCTGCTTATCCGCACTCATTCCGGAGATATCTTTTTTCTTATAGTCGGCATCCACCATATCTTTTAAAGAAGCAATCCTTACCATAAAAAACTCATCAAGATTTGAAGATGTAATACTTAAAAATTTTAATCTTTCAAAAAGCTTTACATCATCATCCTCAGCTTCATTTAAAACTCTGATATTGAACTTCAGCCAGGACAGCTCCCTGTTTGTAAAATATTCTACATTATCAAACTTTTCCATAATAGCCACTCCTTCCTATCAAAAAGTTCTTATCTGCTTCAAAATAAATTCTATTCCGAAGATTTCTCTAAAGAAATCTCTGTGAGAGTTAAAACTGAGTATTTCAAGGCTCAAATCACCCATGTAATTCACTTCAAGTTTCAGCTTATTTTCATCCAATTTCAATGTGAAATTCTTTATTTTCTGCTTGTGAGATCTGTCAAGTGCATTTGCCATTTGCAGTATTGCACTTAATTTTGCAAGCCTGATATCTCTTTTATTATAAATATTTTCTTCATTATCAATATTTGATATCTCCGCCATAAGCATTCTCTCATCATGAGATATACCTATAATCTCTCCTGATGAAATTATATTGTATGTGGCTGTATCACTGTTTTTCATATTGATAAACTTACCGATATTATGAAGTATGGCGGCTATTTGTACCAAGAGTCTGTCTCTTTCCGTTAAACCGCTGACCTCCTTTATTGCATCAAATATAAGAAGAGCGTTCTTTTCCACAGCAGTTGTGTGTTTGCTGTTTCCTCTGTATCTTTTTGCAAGGTTTTTTGACGCCGCAATTATATCTTCTTCAAAATTATGACCTACACTTATAATTCCGGTTTTCTTTGCATACTCCGCTGCAATGCCGTCTATCAAAAGCGTACCCGGCATCCATATTTCCTTGGCATTAAACAGATCAAAAATTCTTTGAAAAATAAGCACACTCGGCAAAATCATCTTTGCATGATTTTTACTTACACCAAGTATATTCTCTATTTCCTCAACACTCTTTCCACGTATTTTTTCAAATAATTTAATAAATCTCTCATAATCTATTATCATATCTGAGGACTCATGATCCATATATCTGAATACATACATAAGAGGTTCTCCGATACCGATTATGGTCTTTACCTTTTTATTCTTGAGATAAATCTTCTTAAATGTATTAAGGTCGTTATCTATAAGCTCTGTAAGTACATTATGCTTTTTTTCATTGATATTATCAATCTCTTCCACCATCTCTCGAAGTCTTAAAACTCCAAGTGATAAATTTTGTGTGCTCTGTATTGCACCGTTATCATAAAGGGTAAGCTGCATACTTCCAAATCCTACATCGGCAATAGCTGTACCGCTCTTTATATATTTCTCAAAGAGTTCACCTTTTGAATCAATAGACATATAATTGATAAATCTTTGCTCGGAGTTTGATATTATACTTATATCAATCCCCGCTCTCACCTTTATCTGGTCAAGCACCTGCATATTGTTTGAGGCTTCTCTCATGGCGCTGGTTGCATATGCCTTATAAGCATCTACCTTATAGCTATGCATTATTTTCTTAAAATCCGATAAAATATTACATAGCTCATCTATCATCTCATAACTGATTTTCCCGAATTTGTAGGTGTCACTGCCAATCGCAATAGTGTGCTTGACATAATCAATTCTCTTTATTCCCGATTTACCTGCTATCTCATAAATTCCAAGCTCAAGCTCAAATGAGCCTACATCAATCGCCGCAAAATATTTTATCTCACTCTTTCCCATACGCTCTCCAAGTCTATTGACTCTGTAAATAAGTTATAAATTGTGTTGCACTTCTTCCGGACATACCTCCGTGAGACAATTCCCACATATTGGCTTTTGCAAGTATTTCACTTTCATCCATATCTATATTATGCTTCTTTGCCAAAGCAAGTACAATAGAGTTAAACTCTCTTTTATCCGGTGAACCGTAATAGATTTTCTCTCCGAATCTTGCAGATAATGAAAGCTTCTCCTCAACGGTATCTCTTGTATGCAGTTCTTCGTCAGTTTCAGTCTTGTCTCTGAAGCTTTCTCTGATAAGATGTCTTCTGTTACTTGTAGCATAAATCAGTACATTCTCAGGTCTTCTTCCAAATCCTCCTTCAAGAATCGCCTTTAAGTACTTGTATTCAAGCTCCGACTCTTCAAAACTTAAATCATCCATATATATGATAAACTTATAATTCCTGTCTTTAAGCTGCTCAAGTATATCGGATAAATATCTGAATTGATGCTTATAGATTTCAATAATCCTAAGTCCTTTATCATAGTACTCGTTTACAATAGCTTTTACACTTGAAGATTTTCCGGTTCCGGCATCTCCGTACAATAAACAGTTATTTGCAGGTTTACCGTTTATAAAACTCTCGGTATTGTATGTGAGTTTTTTCTTTTGAATATCATAACCGATTATATCATTCAAATAAACATGCTCGACTCTGGTTATAGGTATTATATTTGCAGTCTTTAAATCCGTACCTTCTTCTATACGAAAAGCTTTATTCAAACCGAACTTTCCAACACCGTATTCCTTATAAAATTCAGTTATTATATCTTTAAACTCATTGTCCGAATTCGCCTCTGTAAGTTGCTTTGAAAGTCTTAGAATCCTATCTCTTACTCTGGTGTTTACAAGCTTTGAATCTCTTCCGTTACCTTCATAATGATATATCTCTTTTAATAAATCACCGTTAATATTAGGTACAAAATGAATCAACTCTCTTAATATTTTAAAATCATGTATTGCAAATGTATTTATACTTCCGGAAGTTTCACCTACAATCTCTGTAGCTTTTGAGTATACATTCTCATTGTATGCAAGTGCCAAAGCAAGTATATTAGCCCAAAGATTTCCGTGAAGACCGTACTCACCGGCAACTTCAATCATCTTTGATATGGTTTTACTTACATTGTTGCTGTTCTTATCCAAAGCACAAAACATTCTTATTGTGTCTTCAAACTTCAAGTCTCTATATAATATCAAATCGTCTATCTTTGAATCTTTACATGCTTTTATACTGTACATATTTCCTCCTTAAGCTGCATTAATTATTCGAACAATAGTTTCCCAAAATCTTTAAAAAAGGGACTTTCTCACTAAGTATTTCCAGTACATTTGAAACATTTTCCGAGTTTAGATTCGCCTCAACATCTATAAAAAATCTGTACTCAAATGTTTTTTCAGGTATAGGTCTTGATTCTATCTTCACAAGGTTCAATCCGTTTAATACAAATATTCCGAGAATATTATACAACATACCCTTTTCATGTGGAAGTTCCAATATAAGGCTGAGTTTATTTGAATTTTTCGAAAAAATCTTTTCCTTACTTAGTACTACGAATCTTGTGGTATTATTGGAGTTTCTGTTAATTCCCCTGTCTAAAATATCCAGATTGTAAAGCTTTGCTGAAAGCTCGGAAGCAATTGCCGCCTGCTCAATCCTGCCTTCATTTTTTACTTTTTTTGCAGATACGGCAGTGTTTAAAAGGCTTATCTGGCTCCACTCAGGATGTTCTTTCAAATAAGATGCACATTGCATTAAAGCCTGAGGATGTGAATATACTCTTTTAATATCGGAAAAGCTTGCCCCCTTTATACCCAAAAGACAGTGGCTGATATGTAAATCATATTCCGCTACAATTACTACATCTTTTTTTAAAAGCAAATCGAAAATATCCGTAACAATACCGGCAGATGAATTCTCAATCGGTACAACACAGTATGATGCCTCACCGTTTAAAACGGAATTTATAGCATCTTCAAAAGTATTTACATTCTCTGTGTCCGCATCGGGGAATAATGTCTGTGTTACTATATGTGAATATGCACCTTCCACACCCTGATAGACTATTTTTTTTATACAGGAATCCATATATTCCTTGCATTTAAATCCGCTCGGCATATCATCAAATTTTATTTCCTCAAGTCTTTGCATAGTACTCCCAAAGTTTTATCTTTTTTCTTTCACCATGTTTTCAAGCATATTTACAATTTTATCTCTCGCATATGCACCAAGCTTTTTCTTCTCGTCATCAGACAATTCCGATATTATTATCGGCTCTCCATACTCAATTATTACATTACTCTTTTTCATAAAAGGTAAATGCTGTTCCCATATCTCATATGTACCGTAAATAGCTACAGGTATAACAGGTACCTTTCCTTTTTCGGCTATCTTCAATGAGCCTTCTTTAAAATCCTTTACATTTGTGACATCATCATTTAAGTTTCTTGTTCCCTCAGGACAAATCCATATCGAAATACCTGATTTAACCTTTTCTACACCCTGTAATATTGTCTTAAGTCCCTGCTTTATATCTTTCCTGTTCAGGAAAAGGCAATTGAGCAAATCCATCCACTGTTTAAGAAGCGGAACCTTTATCATTTCATACTTTGCCACAAAACCGAGAGGTTTATAAGTATATGCATATCCTGCAAGTATATCAAAATAGCTTCTATGATTACTTACAAATAAAACGCCTCCGTCCTTTGGAATATTTTCACTCCCTCTAACTTCCACTTTTGCTCCCGCCAAAAACAGTAAGAGTCTGAAAGTTATACGCACCATTGTTTGTGCAATAGCGGAAGAAGTAACAGGTTTAAACCTTTTTACTATAAGTAAAACAAGCATTGTCGGTATAAAAAGTAACAGGTATAAAAGCAGACACAGTGCTACCAAAATAAATCTAATCATTTGAAAAAACCTCTCATTATAATAATGGACTAAGGAGTCTGCTCACCTGTTCTTTAACTCTTTGAATAAGTGAACGATTCTTATACATTGACAATGTATACTCCTTTGAATCATAAATATCTCTCATAAAATTGTCTTCAAGTTCTACTGCAATATCCTCATCGTAAATCATTGCATTGACTTCAAAATTAAGCTCAAAGCTTCTTATATCCATATTTGCCGTACCCACACAGGCTACCTTACCGTCAGCCATTACGGACTTTGCATGTAAGAATCCCTTCTCATAGGTATATACCTTTCCACCCGCTTCAAGAAGAGTTCCTGCCCAGCTAAGCGTAGCGGAATATACAAATGGATGATCAGGCATACATGGAATCATAAGTCTTACATCCACACCGGACCTTGCTGCAATATTAAGCGCACTTATAAAAGCCTCATCAGGTATAAAATAAGGCGTGTGGATATACACATGATTCTTTGCATGATTTATAATCTCTATGTAATTATCTCGTATAAGTTTGGTCTCGGAATCCGGTCCGCTTGAAATTATCTGCATTCTAAGAATATTGTCACCTTCCTCAGGTACAAAATCCATCTCATCCAGTTCGGTAAAATATTTGTCATTTAAGAAAATATCTTCTTTTGTCGCGTACTTCCAATCCAGTCCGAATCTAAGTTCAAGTCCGTTTACAGCCTCTCCTACTATTCTAAGATGTGTATCTCTCCAGTGTCCGAATTTCTTTGAGCCGTCAACATATTCTTTTCCGATGTTAAAGCCTCCTACATAACCGATTTTACCGTCTATTACAGCTATTTTCCTGTGGTTTCTGTAGTTTATACGGAAGTTGATTCTTCCCAAAGTTGCAGGAAAAAATACCCCCAACTTTATGCCATGAGATTTTAAATTTTCTAAAATCTTCTTTGACATAAACCTTCCGCCCATTCCGTCAAACAGAATCCTTATCTCAACACCATCATCTGCTTTTTTTATAAGTTCCTTGGCTATATTAAGGAAAAGATAGTCCTGCTTTATAATATAATATTCCAAATGTATATATTTTTTGGCATTCTTAATATCTTCAATCAGTGCATCAAATTTATTATTTCCGTCCGTGAATATATCCAAAGAATTTTTCATTGTTAAAAGTGAGCCTCCGGACATAAGGTTGTACTGCATTAATCTGTGATATTCTTTGGCATACAAATCATTCTTCATCATTTCACTTTTTGTGAAGAATTTTTCCTGCCTGATGGTGGCTCTCCTTATGCTGTCCTCAACACTTTTTAATTTAAACATTCTGGATTTTCTGTAATCCTGACCTATAAATAAATACAGTATTATTCCTATAATCGGCAGAAAATTAAGTACTAAAATCCATGTCCAAACTGTTCTCGGATCTCTTCTTTGAAAAAATACGATTATC
Source organism: Lachnoanaerobaculum sp. OBRC5-5 (assembly GCF_000296385.1). Classification (GTDB taxonomy): domain Bacteria; phylum Bacillota; class Clostridia; order Lachnospirales; family Lachnospiraceae; genus Lachnoanaerobaculum. The sequence continues at coordinate 618,190 of NZ_JH815185.1, read as the reverse complement.
AATGACAGTATCAAATTCAAATAGAACAAATGAACAAATCCTAAGTGACCTGTTTTTAAAATATCAAACATATAACTCCCAGTTTATTAATTTAACTACAATAACGAACTGATTTATGTAATATACGTTACTATAGCAACAGATTTTTCTATAATCCTGTCTATTATACCACTAATATTGTTTTTTTACATTAAATAAAAAAGAGCCGGTTGCCCGACTCTTTAATATTTATTTTTGTACAACCGCAGTCAGCTCATTATAAGGATCCAAGTCGATATACATTATATCTTTCGCTTTCAACTCGCTGTCTGAAAGTATTAGCTTTGCAACCATGGTCTCGACATTTTTTTGCAGATATCTCTTTAGCGGTCTTGCACCATATGCAGGGTCATATCCGTTATCAATGATATAGTTCTTTGCCGCATCGCTAAGTTCCACTTTAAGTTCCTTACTTTCAAGTCTTTCATTGAGCTCATCCATTAACAGATTTATGATATTTCCGATATTATCCTTTGTAAGCGGCTTAAACATAATGATTTCATCAAGTCTGTTTAAGAACTCAGGTCTGAAGCTGTTTCTAAGCTCATCCATTACTTTCTTTCTTGCATCTTCACTGATATCACCATATGTATTGATACCGTCAAGTAAGTATGCGGAGCCCAAATTTGATGTCATTATTATGATGGTATTCTTAAAGTCTACAGTCTTTCCAAGTGAATCGGTTACTCTACCGTCATCAAGCACCTGTAAAAGTACGTTAAATACATCAGGATGTGCTTTTTCTATCTCATCAAATAGCACTACTGAATATGGCTTTCTTCTTACAGCTTCTGTAAGCTGTCCGCCCTCATCATATCCTACATATCCCGGAGGAGCTCCTATAAGTCTGCTCACGGAGAATTTCTCCATGTACTCACTCATATCGATTCTTATCATATTGTTTTCATCATCAAACAGAGACTTTGCCAGAGATTTTGCAAGCTCAGTCTTACCTACACCGGTAGGTCCGAGGAAAAGGAATGAACCTATAGGTTTTGAAGGATCTTTAATACCGGCTCTTGAACGAATTATAGCATCGGTAACCTTCTCAACAGCCTCATCCTGTCCTATTACTCTCTCATGGAGAGTGTCTCCAAGGTGAAGAGTCTTTTCTCTTTCACTCTCACTCAGTTTTGAAACAGGAATATTTGTCCATCTTGAGATAATTCTTGCAATTTCTTCATCTGTTACAGACTCACGAAGAAGTCTGAGGTCTTCTTTTTTAACCTTTTCCTCTTCAATCTGAAGCTGTTTTTGCAGCTCAGGCAACTTTCCGTATTGGAGCTCTGCAGCTCTGTTAAGGTCATAGCTTTGCTTTGCGGCATTTATCTGTCTGTTGACCTCGTCAATTTCACCTCTGAGTTTTGCAAGGCCTTCAACACTCTTTTTCTCATTTTCCCATTTTGACTTTGCTTCATTTAACTCATCATTAACCTCTGCAAGTTCTTTTTGCAGAGCTTCAAGTCTTTCCTTTGAAAGATTATCGTTTTCTTTCTTAAGTGCGGTTTCTTCAATCTGAAGCTGCATCTGTCGTCTTGAGAGTTCATCTATCTCTGTAGGCACCGAATTAAGCTCAGTCTTTATAAGAGCACAGGCCTCATCTACAAGGTCGATCGCCTTATCAGGAAGGAATCTGTCACTTATATATCTGTCTGAAAGTACAGCCGCACTCACAAGGGCACCGTCAGTTATTTTAACTCCGTGATATGCCTCATATCTGTCCTTCAAACCACGAAGTATTGATATTGTATCCTCTATTGTAGGTTCTTCTACAAGAACAGGCTGGAATCTTCTCTCAAGTGCAGGGTCCTTTTCAATATACTTTCTATACTCATCAAGTGTGGTGGCACCGATACAATGCAATTCACCTCTTGCAAGCATAGGCTTTAACATATTTCCGGCATCCATACTGCCCTCTGTTTTACCTGCACCTACTATTGTATGAAGCTCATCTATGAAAAGAATAATCTCGCCTTCGGACTTTCTTACCTCATCCAAAACCGCCTTTAATCTTTCTTCAAACTCACCTCTATACTTCGCACCTGCTATAAGCGCACCCATATCAAGGGCAAAGAGTTTCTTATCTTTAAGATTATTCGGAACATCACCTGCCACAATTCTTCCTGCAAGTCCCTCAACAACTGCTGTTTTACCTACACCGGGTTCACCTATAAGTACAGGATTGTTCTTTGTCTTACGGCTTAATATCCTTATAACATTTCTTATCTCACTGTCTCTTCCGATAACAGGATCAAGTTTTTGCTGCCTTGCACGCTCAACAAGGTCATATCCGTATTTATTTAAAGTATCATAAGTAGCTTCCGGATTGTCTGAAACCACTCTTTGATTACCTCTTACCTCGGAGAGTACCTGTAAAAACTTATTTTTGTTTATTCCATACATTCTGAAAATCTGTGCCACATTAGAAGACGGATTTTCCAAAAGATTTAAGAAAATATGCTCTACTGAAACATATTCATCTCCCATGCCTTTTGCTACATCCTCTGCAGTAATAAGCACATTATTTAAATCATTACTGATATAGGCATTTCCGCCGCTTACCTTCGGAAGTTTTTCTATAGCGGATTCCACTTCGTTTCTAAATTCATTTTCATTGATACCCATCTTTTTTATAAGATTAACTATCAATGAACCATCTATATCTAATAGTGATGCCAACAAATGTATTTGTTCTATTTGCTGATTGCCATGAGTAGCCGCCACCTTTTCCATGTTTTGGACAGCTTCAATTGACTTTTGTGTAAATTTGCTTATATTCATTAAATCACCACCTTTGTTATCTTTGTTATACACGTACTATAACAGACTTATTTTTATATGTCAAGCGAATTTTAAATATTATTTTAAAATTATTTTATGTCCCCTGTTAATTAATGTCTTTTTCCATTTTGGGTCTTGTAAAAGTGTAAAATTTGGACTATAATACGAAAAATAATTTTTATAAAGGAGAAGTATGAGACATCTTTTAAACCCATTGGACTTTTCTGTTGAAGAAACTAATGCACTCTTAGAGCTTGCTATTGATATTGAAAACAACAGGGGAAAGTATTCTAAAATTTGTGAAGGAAAAAAATTAGCAACATTATTTTATGAGCCAAGCACACGAACCAGACTCTCATTTGAAGCAGCGATGCTTAATTTGGGAGGTAGCGTACTTGGCTTTCATTCTGCCGACTCATCATCCGCAGCAAAGGGAGAAAGCGTTGCAGATACTATCAGAGTAATTTCTTCATATGCAGATATAGCGGCAATGCGTCATCCGAAAGAGGGTGCACCGCTTGTTGCAAGCAAATTCTCTTCTATTCCGGTAATTAATGCCGGTGACGGTGGACATCAGCATCCTACACAGACTCTTACAGACCTTTTGACAATAAAGAGAATGAAGGGAAATATTTCAGACCTTACAGTCGGACTTTGCGGCGACCTGAAGTTCGGTAGAACAGTTCATTCACTTATTAACGCTCTTATCCGATATCCGAATATCAAATTTGTTCTTATCTCCCCTGAAGAGCTTAAAGTTCCCGACTATATCAGAGATGACGTACTTAAGGCAAACAATATCGAGTTTAGTGAAGTTACAAGTCTTGACGAGGCTATGCCTGAGCTTGATATTCTTTATATGACAAGAGTTCAAAGAGAACGTTTCTTTAACGAAGAAGATTATATTCGTTTAAAGGACACATATATTTTGGATAAGCAGAAATTAAAGCATGCTAAAAAGGATATGTATATACTCCATCCGCTTCCAAGAGTAAATGAAATAAGCGTTGAGGTTGATAATGACCCCAGAGCCGCATATTTCAAACAGGCTGAGTTCGGTGTATATGTAAGAATGGCTTTGATTCTCACTCTTTTGGAGGTAAAATAATGTTAAATATCAGTGGATTAAATGAAGGTGTGGTACTTGATCATATAGAAGCCGGAAAAAGCTTGGATATATATTTTCACTTAGGACTTGATAAGCTTGATATACCTGTTGCAATTATAAAGAATGCCAAATCTAAAAAAATGGGTAAGAAAGATATTATCAAAATCGAAGGTGATGTACTTAATTTGATAGATTTTGACGTAATCGGATATATCGATCACAATATCACAATCAATGTTATAAAGAATAATGCAATAGTTGAGAAAAAGACTGTTTCATTACCTGAGAAGATAACAAATATTATCAAGTGTAAGAACCCCAGATGTATCACTTCGATAGAACAGGAGCTCCCACATATCTTCTATCTTTCAGATAAGGAGAATGAGGTATATCGTTGCATCTATTGCGAAGAGAAAAGAAATAAGAAAAAATAATATTTTAAACTACAAAACTGCCGGATTAAATTTTAATCCGGCAGCCTTTTTATACCAATATGGCTTTCTTTATTTCCACCTTTTCAGGTAATCCTTTTATTTCTCTTAGAATCTTCATGAACTCTTTTCCGGTAATAGTTTCCTTTTCTATAAGGAACTCTGCCAGTTTGTCCATTACATCTTTATTTTCTCTAAGGATTCTAAGGGCTTCATCATAGCTCTTTTTAAGTATTTTCATTACTTCTTTGTCAACTTCGGTAGCCGTATTGTCACCACAGTCAAGTATTGCCTGTCCTGACAGGTATTGATTTTCAACTCTTGCAAGTCCCATCAATCCGAACTTTTCACTCATACCGTACTGTGTAACCATTGCTCTGGCAATAGAGGTAGCCTTTTCAATATCATTTGATGCACCTGTTGTTACTGAATCAAATACTATTTCCTCGGCCGCTCTACCTCCAAGAGTACTTACAAGCATATCCTCAAGTTCTTTTTTTGACTTAAGATATGTCTCTTCTTCAGGTACATACATTACATAACCCAAAGCACCCATGGTTCTCGGTACAATAGTGATTTTTTGTACAGGCTCGGAGTTTTTCTGCAGTGCGGAGATAAGTGCATGTCCCACCTCATGGTAGGATACAATTCTTCTCTCTTCCTGATTCATAACTCTGTCCTTTTTCTCCTTACCGACAAGCACCACTTCAACAGCTTCAAAAAGGTCTTTTTGCTTTACAGCTTTTCTGCCTTTTTTTACCGCCAAAATAGCAGCTTCATTTATCATATTGGCAAGGTCCGAACCTACAGCACCTGATGTAGCAAGTCCTATTGCTTCAAGATCTACACTGTCATCCATAAGCACGTCTTTTGAATGTACCTTAAGGATGTCAACTCTTCCTTTAAGATCAGGTCTTTCAACAATCACTCTTCTATCAAATCTACCCGGACGAAGTAATGCAGGGTCAAGTATCTCAGGTCTGTTTGTAGCACCCAGTACTATAAGACCTTTTGATGAATCAAAGCCGTCCATTTCGGAAAGAAGCTGATTGAGAGTTTGTTCTCTCTCATCATTTCCTCCACCCATTCTGGAATCTCTGCTCTTACCTATAGCATCTATCTCGTCTATAAATATGATAGCAGGAGCCGCCTCCTGTGCCTGTTTGAATAAATCTCTTACTCTTGAAGCACCAACACCTACAAACATCTCTACAAAGTCTGAACCTGACAGAGAAAAGAACGGTACATCCGCTTCTCCGGCCACAGCCTTTGCTAAAAGTGTTTTTCCTGTTCCCGGAGGTCCTACCAAAAGAGCTCCCTTAGGAAGTCTGGCACCAATCTTTGTATATTTCTCAGGATTGTGCAAAAAGTCAACGATTTCAGTCAAAGACTCTTTTGCTTCATCTTCACCTGCTACATCTTTAAATGTAATACCGGTTTCCTTTTGAACATATACTTTCGCATTGCTCTTGCCGACTCCCATGAATCCGCCTCCACCCATTTTCTTCAAGAGGAAATTCATCATAAGTATGAAGAAAATAAACGGTAGAATAAAGCTTAGGAATGACAGTATCGTAGATGTAGTCTCAAACCTTTCCATAGTCGCAGGTACATTGGCCGCATATAATCTGTCAACCAATGAATCATCTTCTATTCTGACCGTCTTATACACAGTCATGGTTGAGTAATCTGAAAGATTAGGCTTTACCTTTATTTCAATGGCGGTTGCCATTACCTTTACCGACTCCACCTTTCCGTCATTTACCATTTGCATAAACTCAGTATAAGGTACTTCCTTCGTTGTAGCCTTTTTCAGCCTGTTTGAAAGTATGCTTACTGCAAAGAATGCAATGGCAGCCGCAATAATAAGTATAATAATCGTCCTATTATTCAGCCCATTGGATTCATTTTTATTTTTTTTATCCATACACTTCCTTTCTATTTTATTTTACTCTTATTATAATTTATAAGAGAACCTGCCTCCACTATGGATTTTTCCGCATCAGTCATTTCCGCAATGCTTAAGCTTATTTCTTTTATATTTTCACCTATAATATAGGCAGGAATTTTTGACATATCACCTCTTAGATGCTCCTTGATATTCGGTACAAAGATATAATCTCCAACCTCAAAATCAGGCTCCGAATCTAAAAGGAAAGGCAGCATACCCCAGTTCATCACATTTGAGCGATATCTCTTTGTTGCATACTCCTTGGCAATATTTGCAAGACCTCCGATAACTCTCTGGCAACTTGCAGCCTGCTCTCTTGCAGAACCGTCACCCGGCTTCTTGGCATATATCATACTGCCTATCTCGGTCTCGTTTGCGACAATATCTGCAAATTCAGGTATATTCTTTATCTTTTCAAATATATTTGATAACTCCGTATTATCTTTTAAGATGTCCTCACCTTTTCTTCTTGACTTTTCGATAATATCTACCGCCTTGCTTCTGCCTACATATTCAGGATCTCTTCTTGAAAGTGTAAACTCTGCAAGTCCAAGCGGATTTGATCTGTAAGAAGATGTCTCTCCTGAAGGTATAAGCTCATCTGTAGTGGTTACCTCATCAAGTATCTTTGAACATACCTTTAAAAGAATATTGTCGGTAAGAGCAGTCATCTCAGGCCAGTCCTTTATATTAGGTCCGTAAACCAAAGCACTGTCCTCTCTTGCCTCTCCAAATCCCTGATATACTCTGTTTTTATATATAGTGTCATCATAATTGTACTCAGGTACAATATAATCATCTGCAAACTCTGTAGCAGGTATTAAAAATCCCTTGTTTCTTGCAGTTGCGGCTACAGATCTCGCATCCATAAGAGCTACAGCGGACATCTGACCCGATCCCGGCTTTGAACCTTCTCTGTTAGGGAAGTTTCTTGTAGTATGCCTTATAGAAAGGCCGTTATTTGAAGGAGTATCTCCGGCACCGAAGCAAGGTCCGCAGAATGCAGTCTTTACTACCGCACCGCTTTCCATAAGATCCGCTACAGCACCGTTTCTTGTTGTTTCTATAAATACAGGTTGTGATGAAGGATATACATTTAAGTTAAACTCATCAAATCCTGTACTGTATCCTTTAAGTATATGTGCAGCCTCCATTACATTTGAATAAGTTCCGCCTGCACAACCTGCTATAATACCCTGTGATACTCTAAGCTTTCCGTTTTCTATCTTATCTAAAAGTCTGAGACCCTTTCCGGCTTCTCCACCTATCTTTATTGCCTCAAGCTCCACTTCATGAAGAAGATCTTCTAAATTTTCATTTAATGTATCTATTTCATATACATTGCTTGGATGGAAAGGTAGAGCAATCATAGGCTTAATTGTGGACAAATCCACATGAACAACACCGTCATAATATGTTATATCGGCAGGCTTTAATTCTTTATAATCCTCAGGTCTTCCGTGAACTGTAAGGAATTTCTTTGTATCCTCATCAGTCTCCCAAACAGATGAAAGACAGGTAGTCTCTGTAGTCATAACATCTACACCGTTTCTGTAATCTGTGGTCATAGATGCTATTCCGGGTCCTACAAACTCCATTATCTTATTCTTTACATATCCGTTTTTAAATACCTTACCTATTATTGCAAGTGCGATATCCTGCGGTCCGACACCGGCCTTCGGTGCTCCCTCAAGATAGATTGCAATAATTTCAGGTCTGTTTACATCATAAGTATCCTGTAAAAGCTGTTTTACAAGCTCACCACCGCCTTCACCTATAGCCATTGTTCCAAGTGCTCCGTATCTGGTATGTGAATCGGAACCGAGTATCATCTTTCCACAACCTGCAAATGCCTCTCTCATATACTGATGTATTACCGCAATATGAGGTGGTACATATATACCGCCATATTTTTTTGCAGCGGAAAGACCGAACATATGGTCATCTTCATTTATAGTTCCGCCAACTGCACAAAGTGAATTGTGGCAATTTGTCAAAACATAGGGTATTGGAAATTTTTCCATACCGCTTGCCTTTGCAGTCTGTATTATTCCAACAAAAGTAATATCATGTGAAGCCATGGCATCAAACTTCAGTCTGAGCTTATCCATATTTCCTGAAGTATTGTGGTTTTCAAGTATGTTGTAAGCTATACTTCCCTTTCTGGCTTCTTCCTTATCTATATCTTTGCCTGTAACAGCTTTTAATTTATCTAAATCATTCTCTTCTATAAGTGTCTTACCGTTAATAAGGTAAGCTCCACCATTGTACAAATTAACCATATTTCCTCCTAGTTTTCCAGAATAGTATATACTATCAAAAAATTATTTTCAAGGCTGATGATTTTATTGGAAAAACCAAAATGAGGGCTCTGCCCTCATTTATGATACGGTTCATTATTTCTGATTCTATATGCTCTATATATTTGTTCCAGTAAAATAACTCTCATCAGCTGATGCGGAAAAGTCATCTCTGAAAAGCTCAAGCTTTCATCAGCTCTGTCAAGCACGGTTTTATGAAGTCCTAAAGAGCCTCCTATAACAAATGCCAGATTTCCTTTTGATAGAATATCATATTTTTCCATTCTCTTAGAAAAATCTTCTGAAGAATATTTCTTACCGTCTATTGCAAGCGCAACAACATAGCTGTTTGTAAGTTTTGATAAAATCCTTTCGGCTTCAACTTCCTTGATTTTTTCTTCTTCAAGTAAACTTGCATTAGCAGGAGTTTTCTCATCCTTTAATTCTATTATGTTCAGCTTTGCATATCTTGAAAGTCTTTTTGAGTATTCGTCTATAGCATCTTTGAAAAACTTTTCTTTAATACTTCCGACAACTACAATATTTATATTCATACACTATTCCTTAAAGTAATATCCGACACCCCATTTGGTATGAATATACTTAGGCTCACTTGGGTTCGGTTCAATCTTTTCTCTAAGCCTTCTCACATGTACATCAACAGTTCTTACATCACCGGCTTCATGTAACTTATTTCCCCAAACAATATTTAAAAGTTTCTCTCTGGAATATACTTTATCAGGATTTTGTGTAAGAAGCTCAAGTATATCAAATTCCTTTGCCGTAAGATTAAGCTCCTTATCCTTTTCAAATACTCTTCTGCTGTCAAGATCAAGCTTAAGATCAGAAACTTCGATAATTCTCTCGTTTTTTTGTGCAGCCTTAGCCTTCTTTGAATTTCTTCTTATAATCGCCTTTATTCTTGCCTTAACCTCAAGTATATTAAAAGGTTTTGTAATATAATCATCTGCTCCGTATTCAAGCCCGAGAATCTTATCCATATCTGTTCCCTTGGCAGTCAACATGATAATCGGCATCTCGGAAAACTCTCTGATAGCCTGACAAACTTCCATGCCGTCCATTTCAGGTAACATAACATCCAAAAGCACTATATCATATTCTTTTTCTTTAGCCATCTTTAAAGCTTCACTTCCGTCATAGGCTACATCCACCTCATAACCGTCCTGCTCCAGGCTGAACTTTATTCCTTTGACTATTAATTTTTCATCATCTACAACAAGTGCTTTATTCATTATTTACTCCTAATTTATACAAATCTTATCTTTAATCTTATTAAATGCCGCTTCTTTTATTCCCGATATATTCATTATATCTTCAATATTTGAAAAAGATTTAGAGTTTCTGTATTTTATTATAGCTTCAGCTTTTCTCTCTCCGATACCGGGTAAAGTCATCAGTTCTTCCTTAGAAGCTTTATTGATATTTACAAGTGAACTGCTGTTTATGGCATCTTCAGCCTGTATCGGCTTTAGATCTTTAGCCTCGTCCTGACTCGGGATTATTATATGTTCACCCGGTTCAAGCTTTTTTGCCAGGTTTACATAATCCCTGCATGCATTTTCACTGAAGCCTCCGGCCATCTCAACAGCTTCCTTTATTATAGAGCCCTTTTTTAGGGTGTATACATCAGGTTTATTTACACAGCCGGAAATAAAAATATCAATATATTCTTCTGCAGTTACGGCTTCGGATATACTTTCTTTGGTTACACTCTCTGAAATAACTTCTTCGACCTCGGTTTCAGTATTTTTCCCAAACTCTATACCTGAATCTTCTTTACAAGATGTTAATAAAATCGTTAAAAACATTATTAAAAAAATCTTTTTCATAGCTTTCTCCTTAAGAAAGCCTTGTAAGTATAATTATATTCTAGCAAATAAAATGTTAAAAACAAGTATCTAAAATATTAAGTATTTAATACAGTATCCTTTTTAACGCCGCAATTACAAGATGTTGGGCCAATACAGATGTGGTCACAGCCCCTACACCCTTTGGAACAGGTGTTGCCATAGCTGCATTTTTTACATTTTCAAGGTCTACATCTCCGCAAAGTTTTCCTTCAAAGAAGTTTATACCTACATCGATTACAACAGCATCTTCACCTATATAATCGTCATTTATCATCTTAGCTCTGCCGATTGCTACTATTAAAATGTCTGCATTTTTACATACATTCTTTAAATCAGCTGTTTTTGAATGACAAAGTGTTACTGTGGCATTTTTTTGAATTGCAAGCATAGCTACCGGCTTACCGATTACCATACTTCTTCCAATTACTACTACATTTTTTTCCTCAAGCTCTATATTATTGCTTTCAAGGATTTTTATTACCGCCTTTGCGGTACATGGAGCAAAACCGCTTTCATCTCCCGCAAAAACCTTTGCTATATTTTTATATGAAATACCGTCCAAATCTTTTCTCTCATCCAGTACCTCTATAACCTTCTTCTCGTCTATATGCTTTGGCAAAGGTCTGAAAAGCAAAATTCCGTCAATTTCATCATCTTCATTTATCTTCTTAAACTCATCTATAAAATCATCCGATGAAATATTTTCATCAAATTCAAAAACTTTTGTTTTTAATGAAAGAGACTCCATTTTTTTTACAGCGCCTTTTTCATATGAAATATCTGCAGGATTTGAGCCTATTCTGACTATTCCGAGAGTAGGAATATATCCCTTAAGCTCTGAAAGCATTCCTGAAATTTCATCTTTTATTTTCTTGGCCGTATCTGCTCCATATAATAAAATCACAAAAGCACCTCCAAAACTTTCCTGTATATGATATCCGCCTTATTCATAGTGTTTTCAAGTATTTCACTTGCTTCATCCATAAGATCTTGAGCTTTCTCTCTGTTCTTCATATACTTTACATTTATCACTACATTCATCATAGCACCGCATACCGCACTTCTAAGCATACTTACAGCTACGCCTGCATCCGATACGGCAAGCTTTGAGCCCTTCTTTGCAAGAAAATCAACAGCAACAAGCATACTGTAAGCCTCTTTCATAATATAAAGCGGAACCATGGCCGCATCAAAAAGAAGTTTTTCCATATTTTCTTCATGCATTTTCTTTTCCTCATCATTTTGAGGTTTAAAGCTGTATGCCTGTGAAAGAGGATAGAAAACTTCGGCATCCTTATCTGAAAGCTTTATAAAGCTCTCCATATGCTTATTCATATTTTCCAATATTTTTTTTATATCATCTTCCACTGATATATAGCTCTTCTTACCTACTGTAAGATTACATACCATACTTGAAAGAGCCGCCGACAGTGCGCCTGCAACGGCACTTGCACCTCCGCCTCCCGGTACAGGAGCCTTAGAGCCAAGTTCCTTTATATATTCATCTATATTATATCCGGCTGTATTCACTATGACCATCCTTTCCATACTTCAGGTGCATAACCTATAGTTGCTTCCTTACCGTTTCTTACTATCGGAAGTTTTAGAACCTGCTGATTTTCTAAAATCTTAGGTATTTTATCTTCCTCGGAAAGGTATTTTATCAAAGTAAGAGTTTCACTGTCCTTGCATTTTTCATCAAGCATATTTTCAAATCCGCCTACCACCTGCATTACTGAAGTAAACTCCCCCTTTGATAGGCCCTTTTCCTTCATATCCACAAGCTGAAACTTAATATTTCTTTCCTTGAAAAATCTGACAGCCTTCTTTGTGTCTGAAGACTTATTAGTCCCAAATATCTGTATATTCATATTTTCTCCAAAACATGCCTTTTTAAAATAAAGGCCCTTATTTGGGCCTTGTTTTTATTTTCTTCTTGTTTAACCATAGAATCAATCCTATATAAAGAGCATAGAAAACTCTAAGTCTTCCTTTAAAAGATATATCCACCTCTATGATCTCATCATAAAACATAGGTACAATCTTAAAATCATCTTTGTAAAGCGGATAGAATATCGCAACCGCCTCAAGCACCTGTCCTGTTGTAGACGGATCGTCAAAACCGAATTTAAAAAATCCCACTATTCTTTTCGGCAATATATGTACCAAAAGATTTTTGGTCTTTTCAAGCATCAGTAAAAGAGTTTTCTTATTTTCCTCTTCTGTAAGTAAGTAATGAATATCCTTTGCCTTATTTATAAGCTTATCAGGTTTACTTTCTTTCTTAGCAGAGCTTTTCTTTTTCTTAGGCTTATTTTTCTTCTTTTTTGATTGTTTCTTTTCTTGTTTATCCAGCTCTTTTATTTTATTATCGGCTTCTGAATTTTCTTGTTTTCCGGAAATTACATTATCTTTCTTATTATTCTCTACAGTAATATCTACTTTTTTATTTTCATTAACTCTATCCGGCGTTTCTTCAACTTCCGACTTGTAATTTTCTATTCCTTCAATGGAATCAGTCTCTTCTTCGGAATCAGTCTCTTCCTCCTCATCATGATTTGAATATACTTTAAAAAACCAGCCCACCTTACCTATAATATCAAGGCCGTCTTTATATGTAATATTTAAAGATAAAAATTTAAAGAACCATGTCACGCTTAGTGCTATATCAGGTACTTCTTTAAAATATATCTTACCTCTGTATCTTACAGGAATAAAAAGTACCATCAGTATAATCAGTAATGCCAAAGCAATGATTGCAAGTATGACAATACCTATAATTTTCAATGCCGCAAGCAGTACACCGATCATACTTCCTCCATTTTAAAAAAGCTGTAATACTCAAAATCTTTTCTTGTTCTATAGGTATCTTCAACTATATTTGAAATAAGCTCAATTCCCGATTTTTTACCAAGAGCAAGACCCACTATAAGAGCATCAGTCTTTCTGTAATTATTCAAAAATATGGAATTATGCACAAGTGAAAGCTTCTCTTCACCTTCAAGAAATACCACAAGATGCAGTAAAAAACTTGATTTGTTAAATTTCAGCATTCTCATATATTTTCTATAGTCATTTTTTATATCCGGTGAGAGATATATCTTTTTTGAAAATACCATAATCTACCTTGATACCTAAATATCTGTCCCTTTCTTAAGAGAAATGTTCCAAAATGCATTTTCTCAGTAATCCCAGTGCGGAAATAACTGTTTGCTCTCTGACATTGGCTCTGTCACCTGAAAATCTGAACTCCTCGACATGTACCATATCCCTTATACAAACTCCTATATATACAAGTCCTACAGGCTTCTCATTTGTTCCTCCGTCAGGACCTGCAATACCCGTTACAGAGATACTTATATCTGTATCCGCCGCAAGAGCCGCACCGACAGCCATCTCTTTTGCCGTCTGCTCACTTACCGCTCCGTATTTTTTCAGAGTTGATTTATTTACACCGAGAGTCTTTCTCTTTGCCTTATTTGTATATGTAATAAATCCCTCTTTATATACATCAGAAACTCCCGGTACATTTATAAGTCTTCCCGCTAAAAGTCCGCCTGTACATGACTCGGCTGTAGAAATTGTAAGTTCGTTCTTTTCAAGAAGATTTACCACACTCATTTCAAGAGTTATTTTTTCCTTTGTTGAATAAATATATTTCCCGAATCTTCTTTTTATTTCCTTTGAAACAGGCTTTATCAAATTTTTTGCAGCCTCTTCGGTGTCCGCATCGGCTGAGAGAATAATATAAGTTTTAGCATCAAAAGGCTTTATTTCAATTTTAACATCTTCATTATCAATCAAGTCTGAAATAGAAGTTCTTATCTCCGCCTCATTTATTCCAATAAGTTTTATCGTCTTATTTCTGGTAACAGTATCCATTTCCACTCCTTTATAAATGCATATTACTTACTGCTCATTATAACATTCTTATTCTTGATAATATACTCACAAAGAGAAAATATTGTAAGGAAAAGCATCAAGATAATAAAAATATTTGTTACCAAGCTAAGCTTAGGTATATTCAATATAAGTAAAATAACGGTAACCATCTGTACAACTGTTTTTAATTTTCCGGACATAGCTGCCGCAATAACCACGCCGTTGTCGGAAGCAACAAGTCTTATACCGCTTATAATAAACTCTCTTGCTATGACAATAAGCACAATAACGGAGCTTAACTGTCTAAGCTCCACAAAACATATAAGTCCTGAGCATACCAAAACCTTATCTGCAAGCGGGTCCATGAACTTTCCGAAATCTGTAATCAGATTATATTTTCTTGCAATCATACCGTCCAAAGTATCTGTAAGCGCCGCAACAGCGAATATAATAAGCGCAATTATTCTGAACTTATAATCTTCTCCACCTTTAAATAAAAGGCTTGCCACAAAAAAAGGTATAAGCAGTACTCTCAAAACCGTCAATTTATTCGGCAAATTCATAGTGCATCTCCTATCAAATCATACTCGGATGAACCTGTTATGATTACATCACAAAAATCTCCGGTCATAAAGTCTCTATCCGTATTTACAAAAACATATCCGTCCACACCCGGAACATCCATATATGTTCTTCCGATATATACATTTTCCTCAGGAAGTCTACCCTCTATAAGTACCTTAAATGTCTTTCCTACCATTTTTTCAAGATTCTTTTCGGAGATTTCCTGCTGCACTCTCATTATTCGATCTCTTCTGGCCTCTTTTTCTTCTTCCTCGATTTGGTTTTCAAAGCCTGCCGCAACCGTGCCTTCTTCTTCACTGTATGTGAAAACACCGAGTCTTTCAAACTTCATCTTCTTGATAAAATCAATTACAGTCTCAAGATCTTCTTCAGTCTCACCCGGGAATCCTGAGATTATTGTCGTTCTAAGTGCAATACCCGGTATATTCTTTCTAAGCTTGCCTATAATATTTATAAGATCGTCATGTGAAGTTCTTCTGGCCATTCTTCTGAGTATATTGTCTGAAGCATGCTGTATCGGGATATCCAAATATTTGCAAACCTTATCTTCATTTGCAATAACTTCTATAAGCTCATCTGTAATTTCCTCCGGATAACAATAAAGTATTCTTATCCACTCTATGCCTTCCACCTTTGCAAGCTCCTTTAAAAGCTTAGGTAAACTCTTTTCACCGTAAAGGTCTACACCGTAAAGTGTAGTCTCCTGAGCTACCAAAATCAGCTCCTTTATTCCCTGTGCCGCCAAATCCTTCGCCTGAGCAATTAAATCATCTATCGGATAGCTTCTGTAATTACCACGTAATGAGGGAATAATACAGTATGTACAGTTTTTATTGCAGCCTTCGGCAATCTTTAAATATGCATAGTATCCGCCTGTGGAATTTTTTCTCTTATTTGAAATGGAAGGCAGTCTGTCAAGGTCAAGGAATTCATTTTTTATCTCTCCACCAAGTACATCCTCCACAGTTTCAACAATCTTATCAAAACTTGATGTTCCAAGAAGAGCATCTACCTCAGGGATTTCTTTTATAATCTCATCCTTATATCTTTGAGCCAGGCAGCCTGTAACTATCAACGCCTTAAGAGCACCTTCTTCTTTTAATCTTGCCGCTTCCAAAATGGCATTAATACTTTCTTCTTTTGCGGACTGTATAAAGCCGCAGGTATTAATAATCATTATCTCCGCTTCTTCATCAATATCCGTGTATTCAAATCCTTTTTCATTCATCAGACCCAGCATCATCTCTGAATCCACTGTATTTTTGTCACATCCAAGTGACACCATAGACATTTTCATATAAACCTTTCAATATAAATCCTAATATTAATAAAAAGCCATCATGAAAATGATGGCAAATCAAAATGATTCTTAAGCTTCGTTATTAGGATCATCATTTGTTATTCTGACCTTCTGCTCAAACAGCTCTTCAACTGCAATAGAAAGAGGTTTCTTTCCGTCAGCCTTTACCTCAGGTATTTCACCGTCAATAATCTGTCTTGCTCTCTTTGCACTTGCAATTACAATTGAGTATCTGCTCTGTACTACAGGTGCCTCACCCGGATCTACATCCGCATTTGCAACATTAATAAGTTCGCTATATGATGGGTGTAACATTTATTCTTCCTCCATAAAAATCCTGTTTAAATCTTCTTTTATCTTCTCAATAAAATCTGTATTATTCGACTTTATTTCTCCACGGTGTGAAATGATCTGATTGAGCTCTTTTACAGCTCTTTCCAAATCATCATTTACAACAACGTAATCGTACTTGCTCATGCAATCAGCTTCTTTCGTTGCCTGACGCAATCTCGCTTTTATATCCTTCTCACACTCGGTTCCCCTGCCTACAAGCCTGTCTCTAAGTGTATGAGCATCCGGCGGTGTTACAAAGATAAGCATTGCATCAGGATACTTTTCCTTTACCTTTAGGGCACCCTGTACTTCTATTTCCAGAATAACATTCTTTCCGCTCTTTCTTTGCTCCAGCACATAATCTCTTGGTGTACCGTAGTAATTATTACAAAATGATGCGTACTCTATCAACTCATCATTTTCTATAAGTTTTTCAAAATCTTCTTTGCTTTTAAAAAAATATTCTCTTCCTTCTACCTCTCCTGTTCTTGGAGCTCTTGTTGTAGCAGAGACAGACAATGCATACTCATCATATTCTGACAGCAGCTTTTTCATCAAAGTACCTTTACCCGAGCCTGAAAAACCTGATACAACAACCAAAATTCCGTCAGCCATAATTCCTCTATTCTATGTTTTGAATTTGTTCCCTTATTTTTTCTATTTCAGTTTTTAATATTATAGCATAATTTGCTATATTTAAATCAGTTGATTTTGAAAGAATTGTATTTGCTTCTCTGTTCATTTCCTGAGCAAGGAAATCCAGCTTTCTTCCTATTCCCACATCCAGTTTCATTTCATCAGACATAGCTTTTATGTGGCTTATAAGTCTTACAACCTCTTCATCCACACATATCTTATCTGCAAAGAGTGTTACCTCTGTAGCAATTCTGTTCTCTTCTATACCGGATCCATTTAAAAGTTCATTCACTTTTAAATACAGCTTATTTTTATATTCATCCAAAACTGCAGGATATCTTTCCTTTATATCTTCCGTTGTAGATGATAAAAGCTCAAGCTTTAAACTTATATCTTCAAACAGCTTCTTCCCTTCCGCTTCTCTGGTATCGTAAAAAGATTTACAAGCATATTCCAGTACTTTAAATAAAATCGCCTTTATCTCTTCTTCATCAAGCTTAGGCTCGTCAATACTTATTACATCAGGAAGATTTAAAAGATGTGAAACCTTCAAATCATCAACTATTTTATACTCTTTACAAAGTTCCAAACCTATATCCAAATATTTTTTTACAATGTTTTTATTCAGATATACTCCGTTTGCTTTGTCCTTGAAATCCAGATAATTGATAAAAAGGTCCACTTTACCCCTTGAAACATATTTTTTTACAATATTTCTTATCTCGGCTTCAAATGGGAAAAATCTCCTGGGCATTTTTATGTTTAAATCCAGATATCTGTGGTTTACTGACTTAATCTCTATAGATAATTTATAATCACCTGTTATTTCTTCGGCTCTTCCAAAGCCTGTCATACTCTTTATCAATGTTTTATCTCCATTCAGGTTTATGACATATACACTTGATTATACTTATTTCTCTTTTACAAGTCAATAAAGCCTTGAGAATAATTTAAGAAAAACAGCAACTTAAAATTATTGCTGTTTTTCATCACATTATATCTCCACTATCTTAGTTCCATGCGCCGCAACTATATTAGGGAGCTTCTTTATTAATTTATCCAGATTTTTAAAGCTTACACCGCCGCCGGGCATTATATCCACATGGCATTCATTTCCACATTCAATATACGCCTTTAGAGTATCTATATTGTCAAATATATCATTATTTTCATGATAACCATGTGTAAGTATGGTATCTATTCCAAGTTTTGATAATGTCTTTATTGCTTCCAGTCTTTTTTCAAGGGCTTCCTCAGGCTTTAATCCGACACCTATCTGATCAAAAGCCATGTGAAATGTAAAATCCATATCTTTTCTGAAAAACTTAGGTGCACCGACAAGTTCTTTGATAAATTCCTTGTCAAGTTCTCCGTCCTCTTTCAAAGCACCTATTACTGCTCTTTTTATACCCTGTTTTGCCATTTCTTTTAAATCATTGTACATAACGGCCTTTTCAATATTGTTATATACAAAGTTTCCGCCTCTGGCTCTTATCATGACTGCAAGCTCTACATTATTTGAATCACAAAAATACTTGGCATAATCTCTTACTCCGACACTTACCGTAGTTCCTCCTACAGCCAAATTGTCACAAAGCTCAATTCTTTTTACACCGGCATTTACCACTTCCTTCAAATAAGTAATATTTTCAATACAAGCCTCTAAAATCATATTCTCTCCCTATTTCAATTCTATCTCCACCACAGAATCTCTATCATCCGGAAGTGGATAACAATCACTTGCAGATGTATCAAAGAAGAAGAAAGCATCCTTTGCAAATTCTTTTAAATTCCAGTAATTACTTTGCAATATTTCACTTCCATCTCTTAAAAGACGCATCTTCTTTATTTTACCGACCATATCACATAAAGCTATAGCACCTGCCTGTTCCTCAAAAACATGTGCATATAAAAACTTTCCGTTTTGAGTAAATCTACCCCACTCAGGTTTATTATATTCCGAAATTCCGCATCCGTAAATACTCTTTGAGTTTTCCTTCATCCATTCTCCGACTTTTTCAAGAATTTCCACAGATTCTTTCGGTATTTCGCCATTTGCTTTAGGTCCTACATTTAAAATAAGATTTCCGTTCTTGCTTACACATTCCACAAGCATTCTGATTATAAGCTTGTCCGATTTAAAATGCTTATCATGAGCATGATATCCCCAGTTATTATTCATTGTGATACATGCCTCCCATGGTATTGAGTTGCCTGCTTCATCCACAATTCCTTCAGGCGGTATCATTTGCTCCGGTGATGCAAAATCACCTGCATAAGTACTCGGGTTTAAGGTCTTTATTGTACCTGCATATTCAGCACTGCCCTCAAGTCTGTTATCTGTTATAATATCCGGCTGATACTCTCTTACCATCTCCATAAGTTCCTTTGCCTTCCACTTATCACAGTTCATAGGACCGTAGGAAAAGTCAAACCACATCAGATCAAGCTTTCCGTATCCTGTTACAAGTTCTTTTATCTGAGCATGCATGAAATCAAGATAATTATCAAAATTATGATTATATCCCTTCCATTCCTCATTGTCTCTCATTGGGTGGTGCATATCACCATAGTGTGGATAGTCCTCATGTCTCCAGTCAAGAAGTGAAAAATAAAGACCTACCTTTATACCCTCCGCTCTGAATGCATCCAAAAACTCTCTTACCAAATCTCTGTGACATGCTGCATTCATAGAATTGAAATCACTCACCCTACTGTCATAAAGACAGAATCCGTCATGGTGCTTAGCAGTTAATACCGCATATTTCATACCGGCCTTTTTTGCAAGCCTTGCCCATTCTTTGGGATCATAATTCTCACATGAAAACTCATCCATCAGATAATCATAGTCCTCTTTTTTTATCCTCTCTCTGGAACGCACCCATTCTCCTCTTGCAGGTATTGCATAAAGTCCCCAGTGTATAAACATACCGAATCTGGCATCCCTATACCACTCGGTTCTTTTTGTTCTCTCTTCAATAAGTTTATTCATCACTTCTCCTTTATAAGATTGCTTATCTTTTCTATTAAATTTCCGCTTCCTACCTGATAACCGCTAAAAGCATATACAGCTCTATTGCCCTTACAAAGCGCTACTATAGGCAAAGTCTCATGGTTTACAAAAGTACTTCTTCCGAATGCCTCCTGCAAATCCTCACCGAAATTTGTATGGATATCATTATACAGGCTTTTTTCAAGAAGTTCATTTATTGCACTGTCTTTATTTTCAAATTCATTTGTAAATATAAGATCAAACTTCATATTCTTTAAAAGCTCATCCTTTAATAACAGGTCATTCGCAATATGTTGTGACGGTTCCTCTTCTTCCTCCATCCACATAATAAGCCTTATCTCATCACTGTTATCGGAAATATTTAATCTGTCCTCCAGTTCCCTAGGCAATATAAATGTAGAAAGCATATCATTTATATCAGCCTGCATATATTCCAATTTAACTTCATTTTCAGTATCGGATTCTAAGTTCAATATATTATATTTTGCACATATATTTCCGTTCGGCAATCTGTTTTGAGTCGCCAATACATACTCTCCTGCAGGCAATTCCATATTTTCTTTAATACTGCTCTTATCAAGAGAAATCAGATTATTTTCAAAGCTGTCATACTTTGAGATTGAAAACGATTCTCCAAATCCGCTAAGATCTCCTTCAATATGCAACTTGGACATTTCCGTATTTGTGACCTCTTCCTTAATACAGCAACTGTCTATATACTTTAAAGTATCAAGTATCTTTGAAAGTTCAGATAAAAGTCTGAATTCACCATTTTCATATACATATACATCTGCATTTACAAGCTTGGAAGCTATTCCCATACTTCTTAATACATTAACTGCAAAAATCTTTACAGAAAGTGCATTTGAAATTCTTGTTTCATATACTCCCATAGCTCCTGTAATCGGCTTTTCTCTTGTAAGCCATATTCCTTTAATAAAGTCCAGTAAAGATTCTATATCTGTAAATTTATCTCTGAAAAAATGTCTGCAAACTGTTAGATGTTCAAAGTAAACTCTTGGATTTTGAATATAGTTTAAATATATTTCTCCATTTACATTATAGATATTCTTTGAATCAAAGCAGTCTCTAAGCACTTCAATACTTATATCTCTTTTATCCTTCTCGGAGAGTATATCCCAAAGTTTTTCCATTCCTTCAGATACAGCTTTTTCTCTTACTTTCCCATTTGGAAATTCCTTTATTTTATACTCACTTTCTCTCTTTTTTGGAGATTTCTTTCTGTTTCTTGTACTTGCCTGTGGAACATTAATAAAGATTTCTTTATATTTATTGTACTCAGGCTCAAAATCATATATATCTATATAAAAAGAATTTTTATCCTTAAGGTTTAAAGGTATTATATAGTTCTTATCGATATACATGCTTAGGAAAACATCTCCTATTCCTATATCTGTCTCATACTCTCCATATACATCTGTTTTTGCCTTTATTATAGGCGAAAACATCGAAAAATTCATAAGGCAGATATTGAAATCAAAATTTGAAAGAATTTTGTCTCCGGCATATAAATATATCTTTATATGCTTTGTATCAGCATATCTCTTTGTTTGATTTATCTCATACAGTCCTGCATTAAGTCCCAGATAGTCTTTAGCTTCCTTTTTTATGTTTCCATACAATATATTTTTTACGATCATTGCTCTGGCTGAAGCATCATCAAACCAGCCTTTATCAAGTATTTCTTCAGGTTCACATGCTCCAAGATAATGCCAGTCATTATCCACAAAAACTTCCACCCATGCATGATTGTCATCACAATGAGCCCAAAGCGGTACATAGATTTGTCTTGCAGGTATACCTGCCGCTCTGAATACAGATACCGCGAAAATTGATTCTTCACCGCATCTGCCAAAAGAGGACTCATAAACCGTTATAGGATCCAAGGTCCTTATATCCGTAGTTCTGTAAGTAACATTTTTTCCACAGAAATAATTGAGTTTCAAAACATTTTCCGTTTCGGATTCCCCAAGCATTTCCTTTACAAGCTCATAAAAGAAAGTCCTGTTTGCGACTATTTTTTCACTGCCTATCCTATGGAATAAAACATAGTTTAAAAATATATCTTCATCAAGGTCTTTACATCTTGTATTTCTTAGGTTTACACCTAACTTTGCATAGTCTAAAATCACTTCCTTATCTACATTTGCTATATCCGCATACGGCATATGTAAATATAAAAATGACAAATACTTTTTGAGTTCTTCATCTTCAAAACTTAAAATAAAGTTCTTTATTGAATCTGCAAAAGGATGATTTTTAAGTCTGTCTTCCGTCTCAATAAAATATTCACACATATTTACTCCTTTACAGCACCTGCTGCAAGTCCGCTCTCAACTTTTTCCTGGAATAAAAGATATATTGCCAGAGGTACTGCAACAGTTATAACTATACCTGCCATCATAAGACCGTATTCAGATCCTCTTTCACCGTTGAAATTTAAAAGTCCGAGTGAAATAGGGCGAAGTCTCTTATCATTGATAAATAGAAGCGGGAAAAGTATATTATTCCATGCGCCCATAAAATTGAATATGGAAATAGTTGATATTGCAGGCAATGTAAGAGGTATCATTATCTTAGAATAAATCTGGAAATAATTTGCCCCGTCTATAATAGCCGCCTCTTCCAAAGAACGGTTAACTCCCTTCATAAAGGTTATCATTACCATAATACTGAAAGGAAGATTAAATGCAACATACACCAGTACCAGCGCAAAAATATTATTCTTCAGATTAAACAATCCTATGATATAAGACACCGGAACCAAGATAGTATGCATCGGTACCATCATTCCAAGCATAAATACCAATACCAGCACCTTATTAAGTTTAAAATCAAATCTTGCCAGAGCATATGCAGCCATTGTGGAAATCAAACTTGTTAAAATAACGGTTGAGCCTGATTGTATAACGGAGTTTATAAAGTAAGCACTCATGTTTGCATCTTTCCATGCTATAACATAATTGCTCCACTGCGGATTCTTCGGCAGTGCAAAAGGATCTGAGAATATATCAAGCTTTGTTTTCAAAGAAGAAATAATAGTAAATAACATCGGCATTACAAATATTATTGCCATAATAATCAGGAAAGTATATGCTATTACCTTCATACTTATATTTGATTTTTTCATATCAGTCCACTCTCCTTCCTCTGTTTAATAATGTATTACTTCCAACTGTTCCAACCAAACATATAAGCATAATAATTATACCGATGGCTGAACCTACTCCATAATGGCTGTATTTAAACGCCTCACTTATCATAAGAGTTGTAGGCAGGTTTGTAAGTCCGTTAGGACCTCCGCTTGTCATTGCATACACAAGATCGAATACCTTCACACTTCCTATGATATCCATAACTATACACATAATCAAAGTAGGCTTTAACATCGGAATTGTAACATTAAAAAACATCTGTACAGGATTAGCACCGTCAATAGATGCCGCCTCATATAAGTCTTTCGGAATTACTGTAAGTCCTGCCAAGATTATTACCATATAATAACCTATTCCTGCCCAGACATTTACACCTACTATTGTATTCATTGCAGTTGCTTTATTTACAAGCCAAGGAATGGCAAATTGCTTTAATCCGATATTTGTAAGTAAAGTATTCAGTGCACCTGTAGGCATGAAAACAAAGTACCACATAAGACCTATTGCAGTCATAGGAAAAACTGTCGGTACAAAAAATATTGTTTTAAACAATCTGTATCCTTTAAGCTTTGCATTTACGGCCACAGCCAAAAGAAGCGCTAAGGGCGTGTGTAAAAGCACACTGAATACAACCATTCTCGCCATATTTGAAAGTGAAAGTATAAACTGCTTATTGTGAAATGCGCTTATATAATTATCAAAACCTACAAATGTCAGCTTGGTACCTGCCAGTCCGTCCCACTCTACAAAGGAGAAGTATATTCCTCCGGCTATAGGTATCAGCTGAAATATTGTATATAGGAGTAATGCCGGCAAGATAAATAGAAAAATCGTGAATTTTGCTTTGGTGGTTCTTAACTTTATCATTTTGTCTCCTTAATATTTAAAATAGAGCTGTTTGCTAAATCAAACAGCTCTAATACCTCTAAAAGCTTAGTCTATATTTCGGCTCTAAGCTATTCTTATTTTGCATTATCTATTTCAGCCTGAATCTCGGCAGCTGCTTCCTCTGCACTTGATCCTGTAAACAAGCTCATAATTGAGTTTCTTGTTCTGTCCTGCATAGATGTAAGTTCATCAAAGTCAAATACATCAACTCCGATACCCTCACTTGTAGCACCAAGCTTCATGCTTTCCACAAATAAAGGTGTTACCTTGCTCTCGTCAATATCAACGCCCTCTATAGGCATAATAAACTGTGCTTCTTCCGCGTATTTCTTTGCCGCTTCTTTGCTTGTAAGCATCTTTACAAGTTCAATTGTAAGCTCCAACTCTTTTCCTTCAAGCTTTCCGTTTATCATATATGGGCTGATTACCTGCATATCATAGTTCTTGTATTCCGGCTTCTCTTTAAAATAAGGGAATTTTGCAAGTTTGATATCTTCATTTACAGGTGTCTTCTCAGGATCTGTAAATCTGCCGATCATCCAAGGTCCTGTAACAACCATTGCAGCCTCACCGTTTTGGAAAGCTGTCATCGCCACATCATCCTGCATACCTACAGCATTAGGATCAAATGCCTTAGCATCAATTAAATCCTTGATATACTGAAGTGTCTGTACAACATCAGGGTCTGTCCACTTCTTGCTTCTGTTTCCAAGTTCCTTTGCAGCCTCTGTTCCAAGCCACTTATAGAAAATCTGATCATGTAAATGTCCGCCCATGTAGTTTGAGCTCTCACCTAAAGCTATAGGTGTAACACCGTTTGCATTCAACTTATCTATAGCTGCTAAAAGCTCATCCCATGTCTCAGGGAATTTCTCAACTCCGGCCTCTTTTAATATATCCTCGTGATAATAAACACCTATAAGACCCGATTCCATAGGAATTGCATAAGTTCCCTCTTTACCCGGAACACTGTAGTATGACAATGCTCCCGGTGCAAAGCTCTTACCCCACTCAGGATCCGCCTCAAGGTATGGTGTGACGTCAAGTAAGAATCCGTTATCAATATACTTTTGAAGGTTTGCAACACCCTGTACACGGTAGATATTAGCCATTTTACCTGAAGCCATATCTGTTGATAAGATATTGTTGAATGCGCTCTCATCACCCTGTGAATCGTCAATTATCTCAACTTCAGGATGCTTTGCCTTGAATTCATCTATAATACCGTTGTAAATTTTTACAATATCTGAAGTTCCTGCCATACGGGTAAGCAGTCTTATCTTAACCTTTTCACTTGAATCACTCGAACTGTTTGCGGAATCGGCCGCCTTTTGTGACTCACCGCCTCCGTTTTTTCCCGAACCGCAAGCTGCAAGTGCTCCGATTGAAAGTGCCAATGTCATACCCAGCATCGCAATTTTCTTTAACTTCATAAACTCCTCCTTAAAAACACGATACAAAATTTATGTTTTGATTATAGCAATTCCCGGTCAGGCATCCCATGGAATTTTTATAGATTTCTTGTCATTTTAAATGCCTCCATGTATAATTATTTCTATAAATTTTTGATTAAAATGCATATCAAGAGTTATATTTTTGACAAGGTTAAAAAATATCAGACTATTTATCATTATTTTAGGAGTTGAGTTTGAAAAGTAAGAGTATTTATCTGCAACTGTTTGACGGCCTCAGGCTTATGGTATTACTTCCTGTAGGTATACTGTTTTTTATTACAAGTATTATATTTATGTTTTATTATACAGACGATCGAATCGAGGCTTCAGATATACAGCTTGGCCATATAGAAAATCGTCTTGACCACTACTTTACTTCAGCAACCCACTATTCCAGACTTCTTTTAAACAATGATGTTATACAGCACGGCTTTGACACTTATTATAATAATACGTACGGTTTTTCCGCTCAGAAAATCAATATGAGTCTGGAAATTTACAAGCTTATATATCCTGCACCATATATTTACGGTATAAGTATATATGATAAGGACTACAGTATTATTATGAGCTCCGAAAGGAAGCAATATCCAAGTGATTTTAAAGCTATCCGTGTATCCGGTGGAAAATGGTTTGCAACAAAAAAGTATGATACCTCCAGTGATAATCTGATCGATACATTCTCATATGTACATCCGATATATGACTACAGAAGCGGTGATCTCTACGGCTATATAGAGCTTATAATCTCTGAGAAAAGCATATCGGATATATATGCGGTATCCGATACTTCAAGTTCTCTTTATCTGCTTGTAGACAATGAGTACGATATTATAAGTAAATCCGACTATCTGAATGAGAAAAACACTCTTACGGACACTATAATAGGCGCAGTCAAATCAGGAAAATCGGGGCATATTTTTTCAGGTTACGGCTTTATAAATACAATGCCTTTAAAGTCCTATCCTTGGAAGCTTGTACATTTTATTCCTCTATTCTTTTTTATAAAGCCTGCACTTACTATGGGAATCGCTTTTTTTATAACCGCATGCTTTTCTCTCGGGCTTGCACTTTTTATGTCAAAAGATATTGCTAAAAACCTCAGTAAGCCTATTTATGCTTTGGTAGAACATACAAGATTTGTAAGTAAAGGTAATTGGAGAGAATTTTCCTATGAAGCCGACTCTCCTGAAATGAAAGAACTTATAGGAGATTTTAATATAATGTTGAAGTCTCAAAACGAACTGAAAAACAAGTTGATAGATATTGAAAAGGAAAAAAATCGTATTGAAATAGATAAGGTGAATGAACAGATAAAGCCACATTTCCTCTATAACACTCTGGATAATATATATTCTCTTGCAAGCCTTGATGAGAAACAGACTTTGATGGAACTTGTGATGAATCTTTCAAAATTTTACAGAGGAAGTTTAAGTCTGGGAAAAAGTTTTGTGAATATAGAAGAAGAGTTACATACTTGTAAGGCTTATCTTGATATAATGTCTGTAAGATACCATGATAAATTTGAATACAGCATTTCCTGTGACAGAAATATAAAGCAATTTAAATGCCCGAAACTTATACTGCTCCCTCTTGCGGAAAACAGTATTTATCATGGTATAAAAGGCTTAAAATATAAGGGAAATATAAATATTACAGTAAATCAGGATGAAGATAATATATTATTTAAGGTTTCAGATAACGGCTTCGGAATAGATATGGATAATTTAAATCATATCCTTAACGATGAAACCGATAATAACCACCACTTTGCTCTAAAGCATATAAACAGAATTTTAAAGCTGTATTACGGTAATGATTACAGGCTCGACTTTGAGAATCAAAACCCGGGATGTAGTATTTCTTTTAAAATAAAAAAGGAGTTCTTATGATAAAACTAGTTATTGCCGATGATGAATATTTTATTCGTGCAAGACTTGAAAAGATTATATCCGATAACAGGACAAATATAGATATAGTCTCCTTATGTGAAGACGGGGAAGATGTTATAAAATGTCTTTCACTTACTAAAGTAGATCTTTTACTTATGGATATAAAAATGATATCTGTAACAGGTCTTGAAGTGGCCGGATATATTTTTGAAAATAAATTGAATACCAAAATAATACTTCTATCAGGATATAATGATTTTAATTTTGCCGTAGAGGCGATGCGCTACGGTGTTTTTGACTATCTCACAAAGCCTATAAGTGAAGAGGCTCTTTTAGAAAGCCTTGATAAATGCATTGATGTTATTGAGTCTTCAAAAAATATGCCTAAGGACAAAAGTATAGCTCTTTTATCCGGATTGTTTAATAAAGAAAATTTGATTATACAGGCTAAAGATATAAGCAACATAAGACCGGCTGTAATAAAATATATGTCAAATTCGGATAAAGAGTCATATGCAAATTTTATAAAAGAAAATACAAAAGATATTTTGGAAAATTATAATGCCACCACACTTTACAAGCTTATCAGAGAAATACTGAACAGCCTTGATATAAAGTATCATATACTGCAAAGTCTTACCCTGGTTCAGTATATGCAGGAAAATATTTTTGAAAAGGATATATCCTGTATAGAAAAACTTGAGGATATTTTAATTGAGATCGGTGTTGACTGTATGGGATTAAACACTATCTTAACCAAGGAGCAGCTTATCGGAAAGCAGATACTTGAAGATATAGAAAGAAATTTTTCGAATTATGATTACACTGTAGCAGAAATTGCAAATAATATGGGCAAAAATCCGTCCTATATCAATACGGTATTTAAAAAAGTATATGGAAGTACGATAAAACAAACTCTCTCGGATTACCGACTTGAAAAAGCGAAAAAACTTTTGCGAAACAGTAATATGAAAATAGTAGATATAGCGACAGAATGCGGATATTCCGATATATTTTATTTCAGCAAAAGATACAAGGCAAAGTTTGGATATCCTCCAAGTGAAGAGAATTTAAAATTATAAGAAAAAACCACCATGTAAAAAATATATCCAGATACTTTACCGGTGGTTTTTCTTTCTTCTAAAGAACAGTAGTATAAAAATACATGTTGAAACAAAAAACAGAGTTGTATAGAAACTGAGAGAGCTCTCATCTCCTGTCTTTACAATAGCCTTTTGTAATCTCTTTGCCACTTCAATCATTTTACCATTATTATTATCATCGGACTTGTTATTATCCGGCTTATCTATGATAATTAAAGGCTCGCCGTCCGATCTGTTATCAGGACGACTTTCATCATCTGAAGGCTTTTTATTATTTTTATCTGTATTTTTTTGACCGTCTTTTTTATTATCTTTATTATTATCTTTTCTATTATCCCCTGTATCGGAGCCGCCTTTGTTCTTATCCCTCTCGTTCGGATAAACTATTTCTACAAGATATTTTACATTAAAATCCACTGCAGCAGGCTTTGCCGTTTCATTCGGGTCCTCAAGATACGTATTTGTATAAATATCAGTTCCGTTTGTTAATACCTGTATATGAACAATATAATTTCTTCTGTCAAAGGCAAATCTCTCATCATCGGCATTTGCCAGACTTATACTGTATTTATACTCTCCGACATCGTCAAAATCTCCGAAATCATAAGTATATGTACCGTTTCTTCTTAAAGGCATCGAAATTTCTTCAGTTGAAACAACATTATTCCTTGAATCAAGCTTACTGATATTTACATCATATCTGTAGTAAACAGGATTGGTTCCCGATACATTTATGTTAATAGGCAATTTTACATTTGCAGCCAAGGCATCCCTTGGCACAAATATAAAATATGTCAACAAAAGGAAAAATATGATTTTCTTATAAATTTGCTTCATATCATCTCCTTATAAGTTCGCCAAAAAGCACAATCCTTCCGTTTGTATAGGACTCTGTACATGTAGACATTGTAATAACCTTATTATTACGGTTTACATCCCTTATATGTACCGCATTTTTCTGAAGATAATTATAAAAATCATCTTTGTTTTCATTTGCAAAATACGGAAAATAAATCTTCTCATTATAGGCATCGGTTTCCAAAACTGCAAATACTTTTACATCATATATCTCTGTTTTGGTATAAAGTATTCCGTCCACATGACTGTCAAAAAAGCTCTTATCAAGGAACTTTTCAACATCACCGAACATAGCTCCATTGTCCATATGATGACCGTAAACAAGTGAGTAATGCTCATTTAAGCCACCGTTACAAAGACTGCTTAAAAATATCGATCCGGCCAGAGAAAACTCACCATCTATATCCTTATTGAGATACTCCGCATCATCAATGCCCTGAACTATAGGATAGTTTATATTGGTATCAAAAATATTGAGCCACGCTCTCATATCAGGATATTTGTTAAATAAAGCCTCTACATTTACGGTATCATCCGCATTTCCGGCGGTACCGGGGGCACTCTTTAAGATTTCTCTTGAAAGAGATGCCCCTTTATATACATGAAAAATACCATATAGTGAATATGCCCCGAATAAGAGCATTATCACCGCCATAAGAATAACGATTATATCTATAATCCTGTTTCCTATGTATGCACATTTTCCTATAAGATTCATCTTTTAGTTCTCAACTTCTTCTTTTTTTCTTCTCTTAAAGAATACCAAGATAAGTAAGATACCGAATCCTGCCATGATTGCAAAAGGAGCTACGCTCATTGCAACACCTGTAGGTGTAGGTGTATCACGGTAGTTCAAGAAGAATATTGTATCCGCAACGGTATCATCAGCCTTTACAGGAGTAACTGCTGTTACAGCCGCTACATTGGCATACTGAGTTGTAGATGTAGGTGCTGTAATTCTTGCAACATTAATACCATGAGTTGTCTTGTATCCTGCAGGTCCTACTGTAGTCACATCCTCGGTAACTTTGTACTTTGCTGTAGAAGGAAGACCTGAAATCTTTATAGTCTGACCGCTCTTTAACTTAACATTTGTAAGTGAATATGTATTTGCTGTAACACCTGTGATAGCAGTCGGGTTTGCGGCATTTGTAGAAGTTACTTTATAGTCCATACCTACACCGATATTGCTGAGTTCGATAGTGAACTTGAACTCTTCAGTTGTAGAACCCATGTTACCTGCTACATCCTTTTGAAGAATAATATCTCTTGTTTTAAAGGTACTTACATCATCCTTGTTGTCTGTTGTAATCGCACCGTTTAAATCATCAATATAACCTGTAGTCTTTGAGTTGTCTGTAACTGTAGTATCCTTTTTCATCATAACGGCTGTCTTTACTTCAAGCTTTCCTGCCGCATTGTATCCTACATACACATCAAGATATCTCTTCTCCTTGCCTCCTGTAAGCTGGCTTACATCTCCTGTGTAGTCATGCTGACTTGTAGTAAGGTTGAAGTTTCCGGTCTCTGTAATCTCATATCTATAGATACCCGGTACAGTTATATCATTATTACCGTCTTCATTAAACTGCTCTGTAAAGTCAACTGTAACTTCCTTTTTTACGAGGTTACTTGTAATTGTATCATTGTGGCTGAACTCTGCTGCTGAGATAGTAGGCATTGCTGTACCTGCAACTACAGTAAGTCCGCCGTCTGTACCGCTGACAGGTGTTCTTCCGCCACCGCCTGTACTTCCTGTGATAGTATATGTATACTTTACATCAGGTGCTTTTGCACTTCCGCCTGTCGGATCGTCCACATTGTAGATTTTCATCTCCTTAGTGAACTTGATTTTGTTCGGTGATCCTGCTGCAGGCTTTAACTGCTTTGTTGTCTCTGCAGCTATTGCGCTTCCGGCCATTGCGATTGTCATGGCAGATACTGCCGCCAAAGTCATAATTCTTTTAAACATCATATATTATCCTTTCTTATAACGATAATTATTTTACCTTCAATATCTTTCTTTTTTATAACTCCGAAATATCTGCTGTCTTTTGCAAGCGTTCTGTTATCGGCAAGTATAAAAAATTCGTTCTCTCCCAATACGATAGGATATGTTACATCGGTATCGTACTTATCTGTTTTGCCTCTGGTATCATCTTCTACCAATACGGCACCGTTTAGTATAACATTTCCGTTATCATCTATATCTATAGTGTCTCCCGGCGCTCCAATTATTCTTCCTATATACTTTTCACCGTCAAAATGATAGCATATGGCATCACTTGCTTTAAGTCTGTTTTCAAGTCTATAGAAAAATAATAAATCCCCCGCTCTTACTCTCGGTAACATTTCATTATTCGGCGAAATCCTTATTCCGAATACTATGAATACCAAGACATAAATCATTGCGGCAAGTGTCAGAAACCTTATTATAAACGACTTTAATTCCGCTATACTCCGCTTTTTGATTTTCTCCTTTTCCTCTATAAATCCATCCTCCTATATATGTGTTAACTATTGCTTTTTCATGCTCTCATATAGCACCTGCTTTGAATAGTTATAAAATATATTAACATCTCTTCCTCCTGTTAAAATAAAATATTCCAATCGAAAGAATCGACATTATTATAAAAATCACGGCATAAGATGTATCAAACGCCACACCCGTAGTTATCGGATTTATGTATGGTTGGATAACAGGTTTTTTAAATGTTTCAATAATTTCCTGATCCTTATACTTGTATGTAAGAGTTGCTATATCATTGGAATAAAATCCCTTTTGGTTTGATGACTTCGATCCGGTTCCCGGATCTCCTACCACATCCGTTCCGTTGGGATTCTTCTGGAACTGCTTAGTGGCGGCATATTTTGCCTCGGCTAAAGGTGTAGTCTTTATCTTTGCCTTTACCATATAGGTATATTCGGTCTCCAAAGTATATGCCGTCGGAAACTCCAATCTGATTGTTTTAGTAGCATCACTGTATGAGGATACAATATTCGCCATAGAATTTCTTGGAGTAGCAGATAATCTGTACGTACTGTTTAGCACTACATAATTTCCTGTATGTATTCCTGTAGGGCCTAAAACCTCAATCTCAAGCGGATATGGATTACCTGAAGGATTCTTTGCAATCATTGCATATTGACTGAGTTTATCCTCCAGTACGACATTGCTCACCCTCGGATTCTTTAAAACATTCGTTATATCTCTCATCCTGTTTAAAAAATCATTTTTACTGCTTGCAAAATATGGACCGGTTCCAACCTCTACTCCCGGTGCCGGTAAAGATATACCTTTATATCCATTTATCGGACTACCTGAAATATTTGAATCAACAAAATACTTCAGTTCGTTCATATCTGATTGTCTATTTCCAATACCAATAGGGAAAAAATAGTCTAGATCAATAGCATACAGTGCAAACTGGGCGTGAAGTACTCTCATATTGGGAGTAGTTAAACCTTCCTCATTTCTATTGTTGGAATGATTTGTGAAAAGATTCGGATTCCCATCTACTATAAAAATGAGTACCTTCTGTGCATCACTTCTACCATTTCTAAAAAGCTCATTTGCTTTAGAAAACCCCTTTTCATAGTTTATTTTGCTCTCTGTACCATTTGGACTTATAGGTATACTGCTAAGAAGTAATCCTCCGTTGTTTGTCCAGTTACGATACAAATGTGCCTCACTGTCAATTCCTACCAATGCATAGTTCACATTGTACTTAACGTTATCAAAATAATTATTATTTATTACTTTTCTTAGTGTACTGTAAACTGAAGATATTTTCGGATCTGTACCACTACCTGAGATACCCTCACTCATACTGTTTGTGGTATCAAGCAAGAACAATACATCCATATTTGTTCTGTTTGATGTACTTCCGGTCTGATTACTTATTTTCAGTGTAAGATCATAGATTCCGTCCTTATCCGGATCTTCTACAGTCTTGCTTATTTCTGTCCTTATTCTTCGGTTTGAAATAGTTCTTCTCTCAGGCTCGTATACCAGTTCAAGATATCTCATTTCATCAGATGAAAATACTACCCAATTTGTACCGTCCACCGTATATCTGAGTCCCTTTACAAGGCTGGTTTCTCTTTCTATTTGCAGTACATTATTTACTACAGTTCCGTTTGACATTACAGCTCTGGCATATTTATACCTCATACCCACTATGCCGGTATCAAGTTCTCTAGGAGTTATTTTATCATTGTCATTACCAAAAACACCGTTATTATTGTTCTTGAATAATTCAAGCTTGCTTGGATCTGCAGTTATCTCATTGCCGTTTGTATCAACATATTTTACATTTACATAAAATCTGCTGCTTGCCGATCCCCAGTGTAGTGAAAATGTCGAGAAGCTGTCCGTACTGAAGTTTGTGGTAATACTGTTGTCATCTTTATCCTCTATAAGAGCTATATCTTCTATCTTGTTTACAGTATTATCATCCTTTATATGATAAACTTCCGTTTCTTCAGGCTTTGCTCCTTCAGGAAGTAAATTATTGTCGATTTTAATATTTACATATACCGCTGTCAAAGGTTCTATCTCTACATTGTTTTCATCTTCAAAATGAATATCAAGAGAAATCGAATCTTTCGGAAACTCTTCATTTTCAGATTCGGTATTTCTTATAACCGCATCTTCCAAATAATTTGTGTTCTCACTTACAGAGTCACTTAATGTCTCTGTGACCTGATTGCTTCCGTTCGCCTGATTGCCTTCATCAGATAATTTTACTCTTTCATCAGCATCATTACCTGCAACCTGTACAGTTTCATTCAAAACCGTTTCAGTGCTTTCAACACTTTCCAAAGCTGGTGTACCATTTATGCTTTCAGTACTTTCATCAGGTTTTTGAACTTCTACAGTTCCTGAACTCTCAGAGGAGTCTTCAGCATTTTCTATACTGTCCGACCCAACTGCGGTTTCACTTAATTTTTCCGGGTCACTGTCTTTTATATCATCTCCCTTTTCAGGAGTTACATTATTTTCAAGCTCGTTTACGGTTAATCTTTTTGCCTTGAGCGTTACCTTTGTATCAAAGGCACCTTCCGGCACATCCACAATTACACTTATGCCGTCAAGCTTTACTTCATGCCGCCTTGCATCTGAAGAAGTAGCCATATCCATACCGGGTGTTATAACAATATCGTTAAACTCGGCATTTGAAGGTGTAGCCATATCTGCCAAAGAATCAGTAAACAGGTACGCAATTAAGCACATGAAAAAAACAAACAATATTTTTCTGAAATGTTTGTATACAAATTTTAAAATTATTACGCACCTCCTCTACCCAAAATTTAATGACTTTATCATAACATATGTTTATAAAATTTCAACAAGAAACAAAAAATACCGCCATAAAATATATGACAGTATTTTTCATAGAAATCTACACTTTTCTACAAATGTCCATTTATTGCTACTTCTTACCTCTCTTTGACATTGCAAGTATACTCTGCAGTATTATGAAAAATGCAAGTATGGCAGCTATTATTATCTTTGTCCACCATGATGATAATGTTCCCTGAAAACTTACAAAAGCTTCTATAGTACCTTTTATAAGTACACCGAAAAGACTGCCGAATACATTACCTACACCTCCGGTGAGTAATGTTCCACCGATTACCGCTCCCGCTATTGCTTCCATCTCAAATCCTTTAGCCTGTTCTACAAATCCTGCACAGGTGTTTAGACAGAATAAAAATCCGCCGATAGAACATAACAATCCGTTCAGTACATACACCTGAAGTTTTATCTTTTTTACATTCAGTCCAAGGAGAAGTGCCGACTGCTCATTTCCGCCTACAGCATACACACTTCTTCCAAACTTGGTATATTTTAAAAGTATGAACATCAGTACAAGTATAATAAGAGCGACTATTACTGTAGGATAGATATACGGGTATACAACCGCACCTTTCTTATTCACTATACCGAATAAGGGAATTGTTATCTTCTTATTCGCCCATGAGAGAAATGTTTCATTTGTTATACTTATCATCTCCTGAGATATAATTGCCGTCATACCTCTGGCAAAGAACATGCCTGCCAGTGTAACTATAAACGGTTGAATATTGAGATATGAAATAAGTATTCCCTGTACAAGTCCGAATATCAGACCGATTATGATTACGACTGCAATTGCACTTGGCGCGTTTATCTTGATTTTCTCCATTAAATATGCCAATACCATACAGGTAAGTGCTACAAATGAACCGACAGATATATCTATTCCACCGGATATTATAACCATAGTCATGCCTGTTGCTATAACAATCAGTCCTGCATTAGATATGAAGAGATTTAAAAATACCTGCGGTTTTTGAAATCCCTTATTTCCAAACATTACAACCCCTATTCCATACATTATAATAAAGAGAACAATTGTCATATAAAGTAAGAAGGCTTTATTATCTATATTTTTTAACTTATCTTTCATATACAACCTCGGCTTTCTTCTTATTTAAATTAAATTCTCTTATTATCTTTCTAAATTCTTTTGACTGTAATGAAACTATTATTACAACCACAATTGCCTTATATACCGGTAGCTGATCTGCCGAAACACTCATAGCATATAATGTTGTAGTCAATGCTTGAATAGTGTAAGCTCCTATAACACTTCCAAGAAGTGAAAACTTTCCTCCTCCCAGGCTGTTTCCGCCAAGGGCTACAGCCAGTATTGCATCAAGCTCTATATTAAGTCCGGCATTATTTGCATCTGCGGAATATACTCTTGATGAAACTATCATTCCTGCAAGTCCTGCCAAAAGACCACAAAATGCATAGGCTATAAACTGTATATATACAGGATTTAAACCCACAAGTCTTGCAGCTTTATTATTTATTCCCACAGTTTCAATGTAAAGCCCCAAAGCTGTTTTTTTGAGTATAATAAGTGTTATCAAAACGACCGCTAATGCCACAAATACAGGTGTGGGAAGCGGTATTCCATGTATAGAATTACCAAGCATCTTGAATGATTCGACTCTTATATAGGTTATTTGTCCGTTTGTAACAAGCTGAGCCATTCCTCTACCTGCTGTAAATAATATCAAAGTTGCAACCATAGGCTGTATATTCATCTTTGCAACAAGAAAAGCGTTGAATGAGCCGCAAAGTAATCCGACAACTACCGCCGCAATAAATGCCGCTATATATGGTGCACGATATACATCTGTGGAAACTTCGCCACCTGCCAAAATAAAGCAGGCCACAGCACCTGCAAGTGCACATACCGCACCTACCGATATATCCGTACCTCCTGATGAAGCAACTACAAGAGTCATACCTACTGCAAGTATTACGAGCTCACTTGCACGATTTATTACATCAATTATATATCCGTAAAATACTCCGTTTTGTATAGTAATATTAAAAAAATTCGGTGTCTTTATCATATTTATAATTAAGACTAAAATTAAACTTACTATAGGCAGAAAGAGTCTTGCGGATGTTATATTTTTTATTTTAAATTCTTTCACTGTCATTCACCCCCTGCTATAGCACTCATTATATTATTTTGAGATATTTCATCAGACTTCAATTCACCTACTTTTTTCTTATCTCTCATTACTACCATTCTTTGGCAGGTTCTAATCATCTCCTCAATTTCCGATGAAATAAATATTACACTCATGCCCTCTGTTGCCAATTTTAAAACCAGCTTTTGTATCTCCGTTTTTGTTCCAACATCAATTCCTCTTGTTGGTTCATCCAATATAAGAAGCTCCGGATTTGTCAGTAGCCACCTTGCAAGTATAACCTTTTGCTGATTTCCGCCTGAAAGCTGTTTTATAGGTGTTTCTCTCCCTGCTGTTTTTATCTGTAATATTTCTATATACTTATCTACAAATTCTTCCTGTTTTTTTCTCGGTATAAGTTTAAATATTCCTTGTTTGGCCTGCATGGCTATTATTATATTTTCTCTTACAGACAGATCCGCTATAATACCCTCATCCTTTCTGTTTTCAGGAAGATATGCCATACCAAGTTTCATAGCATCAATCGGAGCATTTATTTTAACTTCTATGTTTTTGAATACTATTTGTCCGGTATCCGTTTTGTCGGCACCGTATATAGTTCTGACAAGTTCAGAACGCCCTGACCCCAAAAGACCGGTTATTCCTATAACCTCTCCTTTATTTAACTTAAGATCAAACGGTTTTATATTACCTTTTGAGCCAAGCGACTTTGTGCTAAGAAGTACTTCTTTATCATTAGTCTGTGTGCTTTCACCCTTAATATATTCAAGGTCGTTAAAATCCTTGCCCATCATTTTTGCTACAAGCTGTACTCTTGGAAGATTATCCACTTCAAACTCTCCTACAAGAGACCCGTTTCTTAAAACAGTTATTTTGTCACATACCGCATATACCTGCTCCAAAAAATGTGTAACAAATATTATTCCTATGCCTTCATTTTTCAATTTTTTCATTAAAACAAAAAGTTTTTCAACCTCTCCATCGTCAAGTGATGAGGTAGGCTCATCAAGTATCAGTACCTTTGCCGACATATCAACCGCTCTGGCAATGGCAATCATTTGCTGTATTGCAATTGAATAGTTTTCTGTAGGCTTGGTTACATCTATTTTAATATCCAATTTATCCAAAAGTTCCTTGGACATTCTATTCATTTTTTTCCAATCAATAAGTCCGAATTTTCTCGGCTCACGATCCAAGAATAAATTTTCCGCCACTGAGATATTAGAGCAGAGATTCACTTCCTGATACACTGTACTGATTCCGTTTTCCTGCGCTTCTTTCGGGCTTTTATTTATTATACTTTTTTTATCCTCAAGAATTATCTGTCCGGTTTCAAACTCTTCCACTCCTGTAAGTACCTTTATAAGTGTGGACTTTCCTGCACCGTTTTCCCCCATCAGAGCATGTATTTCACCCTTGTTTAAATTAAAATCCACATTATCAAGTGCCTTTACTCCAGGAAAATTTTTACAGATTCCTCTCATTTTTAACAGATTATCCATAATCACCTCAAAAAGAGTGAGGAGCAATAAACTCCTCACTCCCGGTATTTTCTTTATGCAAAATATAAAATTATGCTGTATTAATAAGCTCTTCCTGCCTTAATTTTTTCAAGATCCATACTTGTATCAAAATATGATTCATCAACATACTGAATCTTATCCACTGTTTCACCCTTTTCAAGCTTTTGGATGATTTCAGCTACTCTTGGTCCATGAAGCGGACTGCACTCAATACTTGCATTTAAATCACCTGCAATCATTGCATCAAATGCGGCCTTTACGGCATCAAATGATATAACCGTTATATCGCCGTTCGGTCCGCATGTCTTTCCTGCAGCCTTTATAGCATCGATAGCTCCGAAAGCCATATTGTCATTTTCCGCAACCACTACATCAATATCATCAAACTGCTTTAAGAATGACTCCATAACTTCCTGACCCTTTGACTGTGTGAATTCACCTGTCTGCTTTGCAAGCATATTCCAATTCGGATGTTGAGCCAAGATATTTGCAAAACCGTCTGTTCTTCCAACCTGTGCAGATGCACCGATTGTACCCTGGAGAGTAACTATATTGATTTTCTTATCATTGTCTGCACTCTTTGATCTTAAATACTCCTCAAGCCAATGTCCTGCAGTCTCACCCTCTTTTATAAAGTCACCGCATACAAGTGCTGTATAAAGAGAATCATCCGAAGTTTTTATCATACGGTCTGAAAGTATTACAGGGATTCCCGCATCCTTTGCTTCCTGTAAAACTGTATCCCATCCTGTTTCTACAACAGGTGCAAGTACGATATAGTCAACTTCCTGCTGAATAAAATCTCTGATAGCCTTAATCTGATTTTCCTGTTTTTGCTGAGCGTCGTTAAATATAAGCTCATATCCGTTTTCAGGAACAAATGTGGATTTGAATGACTCAGTATTTGCAGTTCTCCAATCAGACTCTGCTCCAACCTGTGCATAACCTACTACAATAACCTTTGAAGCATCCTTGGACTCTTCACTCTTTGCTTCCTCGCTCTTGCTCTCACTTGCGGTTTCTGATGATTCAACCGCCTTGCTCTCTTCAGGTGCTTTTGTACCTCCACCGCAACCTGTAAGTGCAAACATTGTCAGCATAACTGCAGATACAAATAAACTTAAACCTCTTTTAATCATAAACTCCTCCTTAAAATTATTTACGAAACATTTATTTGTTATTTATATTTTAATATAATAAAATGAATGTATCCATAGACTATTTTATGTTGTTTTTATATTATTTTCATAAGAGGTATTATATGTATATTATTTTATGATATATGTTTAATATATTTAGGTTGTATTTTTAAAATAATATAATTATATTAAATCACTTTCTACAGGAAGTATTATACTTACAGTCGTACCTATATTCTCGGTACTGTCTATATTCAGTCCATATTCATTACCGTAATAAAGCCTTATTCTTTCCGCCACATTATAAAGTCCGAAACTCTCTTTTGATGACTTTACTATATCAATTTCATCTACATATTCATTCTTTATGATATTTTTCAACCTTTCAAGCTTTTTAGTCTCCATTCCGATTCCGTTGTCTGTTACTTGCAAAATTATATGCTCATCTTTTCTATAGCCTTTTACCGAAATCTTACCGCCGCTTCTTTTATACTTTATACCATGATAAAGTGCATTCTCTACAATCGGTTGTAATAAAAGTTTCAAAATTCTCTTATCATACAGATTATCTTCTATATTAATACTGTATTCCAAAATATCCTCATACCTGAATTTTTGTATTTTTAAATAGCTTTCTATATGTCTTATCTCTTCTCTTATCTGTATAAATCTTTTTCCGTTATTTAATCCTATTCTTAAGAAACTTGACAGTGCGGTTATCATATCAACCACTTTTTTTGAATCACCTGCTTCAGCCATCCAAACAACAGTATCAAGTGTGTTATATAAAAAATGTGGATTTATCTGAGATTGTAAAAGCCAAAGTTCCGTGTTTTTCTTATTCTTTTGCTCTGTCTTTATATTCTCGATAAGCTCTTTTATTCTGATTATTTTATTATTAAAATTTTCGGACAGTTCATCAATTTCTAAAATACTGCTCTCCGGATTGTTTTCCAATAAATCGTTTTCGCTTCTTTTTGTATAATTACAAAGATTTATAATGGGATCCGAGATATGTCTTGATACCTTTTTATACATATACAATGTAAAATATAAAATAATTAATACACTGATAATACTAAGCATAAATATAACAGCCATCTGATTTCTTATTTTTATACTTACTATATTAAGCTCTTTGGTTTCCTCATAGATATAGTCATTTACAGTATCCTCTATAAGCTCGGTTGTAACCCTGATATCATATTCCAGACTGTCAATATTTTTATTGTAGTCTTTATATATATCGCTTTTACCTATATTATCTATTTGTTTCTTAAGCAAATTTAAAAGTATTATAAGACCTTTCGGTCTGTTTATGCCTTCATCTTTATTGTTTGTTTCAAGCAACTTTTCAAATATTTTGTTTGCATACTCAAGGTCTTCATACGGATTTTGATTTTCTATAGTATCCGCACCTATTACCACCCTGTACATTTTATGATCTACATTTTCTTTAAATTTAAAATTAAATTCAGTTGCAATACTTATATTTTTTACTATACCGGCATACTTATCATTCTGCCATTTCATAACCAATAAAAGATAAATAATAATAAATGCAATGGGTATAAAGGTTATAAACAACCTTTTCATAATATAATTTTGTATACTATTCTTCATTTTTATTTTCTCTGTATGACTTAGGTGTATCTCCTTGATATTTTTTAAAAGACGAACTGAAATAATGTTGGTCACGATATCCGACTTCCATTGCTATATCCGATATCCTTTTATCAGTGCTTCTAAGAAGTCTTTTCGCTTCATCTATTCTGGTTTTTGTCAGATAGTCAATAAAGTTCATACCCGCTTCCTGCTTAAAAACAGTACTGAAATATGTAGGACTCAGACCGATATATTCCGCAACACTGTTTAAAGAAATCTCAGGATCCATGTAATTTTTCTCAACAAAGTCTTTTGCCTTCTTAAGTAAAAAGCTGTACTGCCTTCCTGAAATCTGATCTCTTTTATCAATCATATATTCCAGTAATTTTAAAAAATATTGCTTCACAGTATTAATATCTGTAACGGCTTCATCAAATACTTCCATACTTCCGAATTTATTTCCAAGTTCCTCCTTATCATCAACATTACCGAGGAATTTTTCAGACTCTATAAAAGCATCCATTATTACATACTGTCTGAATATCAAAGACTTTAACTGTCCGTACATCTTTTCAATATATTCTTCAATATAACTTTCAATATCCTGACTCTTTCCGTTTATAATAAATTCCTTGAAGCTTCCTTTATTAAATCCTGATGTATCGATTTTTTTTATATCAAATTCAATATTGTCCGCCTTTATATTTCGCAAAATACTGTGTCGCTTGGATTCTGCAATAGGCTTTATCTTCTTTAAAACCGATATGAGCTTTTCTTTTGAAACCGGCTTTAAAAGATATTCGGATGCACCGATATGTATAGCCTTTTGGGCATAGTCAAAGTCATCATAACCGCTTAAAAATATAATAACGGTATCCGGAAACCTTTCCTTTACTATTCTTCCAAGTTCCAAACCGTCCATAAAAGGCATCTTTATATCCGTTATCAAGATATCCGGTTTTGAAATCTCAATTAGGGGAAGTGCCAATTCACCGTCGGCAGCTTCCCCTACAAAATCAAATCCATATGAATTCCAATCTATTTCATTTTTTATACCTTCTCTGACAAACTTTTCATCCTCAACTAAAAAGACCTTTACCATCCCCTACATTATCTCCACCGGATTTGTATTTTTGAATTCAAAAACATTCAGTTCACTGTATTTTTTTAAATCATTTACAATTTTTTCTGTAAATACATGCTCTAGGCCGTAATGTGTGGCATCTATAATACAGATACCTTCATTTATAGCATCAAGTCCTTCATGATGTGTAATATCACCTGTTATAAGTAAATCCGTTTCACCAAGAGCATACTTATACATCCCTCTTCCTGAACCGGGACTTATAGCAATCCTTTTAATATTTCCCTTTATATTCTCTCTGCCGAATACGGTTAAATTCTTTAAATTAAATGTATCCTTTATTAAAGAAAGTAATTCATCAAATGAGAGCGCTTTTTTTAAATCTCCTATCTTTCCTATTCCAAGATCTTTACCGTCCTGTGTTACAGTCACTTCAAGAGGTTTTGTATTTGAAAGTGAAAGCTTTTGTTCTGCAATATCCGCCATGCCGCCCTTTGCAATATCAAAATTTGTATGCATTGCAATCACAGAAATATCATTCTTTAGTATATTTAAAATATAATTTCCAAGGAGTGTTTCATCTGTAACTCTCTTTAGCGCCGAAAAAATAATCGGGTGATGTGATACAATCAAATCAATATCCTTTGCCTGCGTATATTCAAGTACTTCATTTGTAATATCAAGTACTACCAGGACATTTTTTACCTCTTTATCACTTCTTCCAAGTAAAAATCCTGAATTGTCCCAATCCATAGCAAGCTCAAGAGGATATAGCTTAGTTAAATATTCAAAAATCT
Organism: Lachnoanaerobaculum sp. OBRC5-5; assembly: GCF_000296385.1. Taxonomy (GTDB): domain Bacteria; phylum Bacillota; class Clostridia; order Lachnospirales; family Lachnospiraceae; genus Lachnoanaerobaculum. The sequence continues at coordinate 574,941 of NZ_JH815185.1, read as the reverse complement.
CATTGCATTTCATTCATTGTCTCCTTAATTATATCAAGTCTATGTCTAAGCTCTTTTTTTCTGTCCTCATTTAATCCGATATTTGATAAAATACTTATATACTTTTCTTCTTCTTTTTTTAGAAACTCAAGTAATATCGGATGTTTATTTTCTATAAGAAATTTACCGTATAAGAGCTCAGCCTCTGAATACATCAATTTGTTTTCTGTATACCTGCCTTCCATTACTGTATAAAACTTGCCCTCATCTATACACATATCTTCTTTTAATATTTCAAAACCTTTTCTCAACATGTAATCTCTTACTTCATCTGTTTTTGTATGAGGCGACAAAATGAAGGTATTTTTTTTATTGAAGAAACTTTTTCCTCTTTCTAAAATATCTATAATAAGTTCTCCGCCCATTCCGGCTATTATTATTGTATCCGCCTCTTTATTTGACATTTTATCAAGACCGTTGGAAAGTCTCAGAACAATATTTTCACTTACACCGAAGTTTTCTATGTTTTCCTTTGCTTTTTCCAACGGTCCTTTATTTATATCACAGGCATAAGCCTTATCTATTATATTATTTTCTATAAGATAGATAGGTATATGTGCGTGATCCGTTCCTATATCCGCTACCACTGAATTTTTCTTCACAAAATCAGCAATAGTTTGCAATCTTTTTGACAGTTTCATTTTATTTCTATTCCAAAAAATCTTTCAATCTTTTTGTTTTTGACGGGTTTCTAAGCTTTCTTAGAGCTTTTGCCTCAATTTGCCTTATTCTCTCTCTTGTGATTCCGAAGACCTTTCCTACCTCTTCAAGTGTTCTGGGTTTTCCGTCCTCAAGTCCGAATCTGAGGAGGATTACCTTTTGTTCTCTTTCGGTAAGTGATTTTATTACTTCAATCAATTGGTCATGTAAGAGCACATCCATTGCGAAGTTGACAGGCACTTTAGCATTAAAATCCTGTAAAAAATCTCCCAGATGTGAATCGTCTTCATCACCTATAGGTGTTTCCATAGATACAGGTTCCAGTGCAAAATTCATTATCTCCCTTACTTTCGATACCGGAAGACTCATTATCTTTGCAACTTCCTCAGGCTTCGGCTCTCTGCCAAGCTCCTGTACAAGTTTTCTCTGTGTCTTTATAAGCCTGTTTATTGTCTCAACCATATGCACCGGAATCCTTATGGTTCTGGCCTGGTCTGCAATAGATCTGGTTATAGCCTGCCTTATCCACCATGTTGCATAAGTTGAAAATTTAAATCCCTTTTGATAATCAAATTTTTCAACAGCACGTAAAAGCCCAAGATTCCCTTCCTGTATAAGGTCCAAAAGTTGCATTCCTCTGCCCATGTATCTTTTTGCAATGCTTACAACAAGCCTTAAATTGGATTCCGCCATTTTTTTTGCGGCTTCCTTTCTTATATTTTCATCAGGGTCGGAAATTTTCTGAGCAAGCACCATCTCTTCTTCCACACTAAGTAAAGGAATTTTACCTATTTCCTTCAGATACATCTTTATAGGATCTTCTACGGAAACATAATCGTCCAAATCATCAAGTATATTTAAGTTTATATTTTCAAGGTCCTTTATATCCTCTTCATTGAACTCATCTTCAAATTCATTTTCCTTTAGAATAATGAATTCTTCAGGGTCTGCATCGCTGTCAAATTCTGTAGGCTCTTTCTCATAATCATCATCAATAAAAATATCTCTCTTTTCAAGAAATTCAATAAAATCAGGAAGATATTCTTTCGGTATATCATTATCGGAGAAAATCTTTTGGATATTTGAAGCACTGATTTTTCCGTCAAAATCTTTCTTTAATATCTTTTCAAACTCATTTTTTAAATTCTTCCCCCTCATACTTCCTCCACTAACCTAAATCAACATGAAGTTTTCTCAAAATCGCCTGTTCCTCGATAATTTTTTGAAATTCTTCTATACCCTTTGCATTTTTGCTCTTTTCGTCTAAACTCGCCTGTCTGATTTTTAGTATACTTTCAGTGACGGCTTTTTTCTTTTCGTCGTCACTGAGGTTAGTCCCCAAAGTTGTATTAAGTATTTTGGAAAGCAGTCTCTGTTTTTCCATGTCATCCGCATAGTCATCACATATATTTGAAAATCTCAAATCTCCCGCTCTAAGCTTTTCAAATATCTTTACAGCTACATCCCTATAGAAACCTTCACTGAAATTTTCCGGAGAAACATACTCACTTATCTTATTAAAAAGTGACACTTCCTCCACCATCCATGTAAGCAAAAGTCCCTGCGCTTTTGTATATCCGTCATCAATTTTTCTATTTTCTTTACTCGTATTTTTCTTTTCGGAAACTGCAGTATTTCCGAAGGAATTAACCATATCAAAGAGTGCATTATATTCAATCATCAATCTCTTTGCTACGGCATGAGTATAGTTTTCTCTTTCAAGCCTTTCTCCAAAGCCGCTTAACATTCTTGCAACTTCCCTGTAAAAGTTGGTCCTTTCATCAGGTTCATTTAAATTATAATCTTTCTTCAGTATTTCAACTTCCCAAAGAAAGGCATTATCTGCAGAATCTATCCTCTTTTGAAATTCCTCACTGCCCAGATTTTTTATAAATTCATCCGGATCTTTGTAAGGAGCCATAGATAATACTTTTACATTTATATTCTCTTCCTTTAAAAGAGGGATAGCTCTCTTTGCCGCATTTACACCTGCACCGTCAGAGTCATATGTAAGTATTACCTTTTTTGTATATCTGCTTATAAGTTTTACATGTAGAGGTGTGAGTGCTGTTCCAAGACTTGCCACAGCATTCTCAAAGCCTGCATTGTGTAAAGCTATGACATCCATATATCCTTCACATACCAAAAAGAAATCTCTTCTTGTTCTCTTTGCAAAATTCAATCCGTAAAGGTTTCTGCTCTTATCAAATGCAAGTGTCTCCGGTGAATTTACATACTTTGGAAGTCCGTCACCCAAGACTCTTCCGCCAAACCCTATAACTCTTGAGTTGACATCTATTATAGGAAACATAACTCTGTTCCAGAATCTGTCTCTTGCACCCTTTTCATCAATATTTATAAGACCGCTTTTTTTCAATATATCATCACCGTATCCCATACCTTTAAGGTATTGATACAGATCGTTTGATGTTTTTTTTGCAAATCCGAGTCCGAAATGGGTAATATGTCTGCTCTCAAGACCTCTGTCTTTGAAGTATTTCAATCCGATCTCACCTTCCTTTGAAAGCAAGTTTTCATAGAAATACTTTGCGGCAGTCTTATTTATTTCAAGAATAATGTTTTTTTCATCATTTTTTGCTCTGTCATTGTCACTAACCTGTGGCAATTCTATATTGGCTCTTTTAGCCAGCAGTGTTAACGCTTCTGTAAAAGAATAATTTTCATACTGCCTTATAAAAGCTATTACATCTCCCCCGACACCACAACCGAAGCAATGGAAAAGCTGCTTGCTTGGTGATACTGAAAATGAAGGAGATTTTTCTGCATGAAAGGGACAGAGTCCCATATAGTTGGCACCCTTTTTTTGTATTTTCACATAGCTTGAAACAACATCCACTATATCATTTGCAGATCTTACCTCATCTATTATTTCATTTGAATAATACAATTATTTCTCCTTAATATACATCCCAGGACTTTGGAACAAATATGTCTTTGAATTTTTCTATTGCATATAAATCAGTCATTCCTGCAATATAATCACAAACTACCAGTTCCCTGTCCTGATTCAACTCTTTTATAAAATATATATATTCATCCGGAAGCTTATCGGTATGGCACATATAATAGTCAAATAATGACTTTATCATAGTCTTTGCCTTTCCCTCCTGAGATTTTGGGACTTCATTGTAATATACCTTTTTAAACATCCATGTTCTAAGTCCCATCATTGCCTTATATATCTCTCTGTTCATGGAAATTTCAGGCTTATCAATACTTCCTTCTATCACACCGTGTACCAGATTGTTAAGTCTTTCTCTCACCGAATGGCCGAGTATATCGCTGTATTCTTTCGGAATATCATCTTCTTCCATAATACGCGCTCTTATAGAATCGTCTATATCATGATTTATATAGGCAATCTTATCTGAAAGTCTTACAACATGACCCTCCAAGGTGGAAGGATTACCTGATGTTCTGTGATTTAATATACCGTCTCTGACTTCTTTTGTAAGATTAAGTCCACGTCCGGATTTTTCTATAAACTCAACTATTCTTACACTCTGCTCATAATGTGCAAAACCGAATGAACATACGTCATTGAGTACGTCCTCCCCCGAATGTCCGAAAGGCGTATGTCCAAGGTCATGTCCCAAAGCTATCGCTTCCGTCAAATCTTCATTTAATCTTAGAGACTTGGCTATAGTTCGTGCAATCTGTGCCACTTCAAGTGTATGAGTAAGTCTTGTTCTGTAATGATCTCCTTCAGGCGCCAGAAAAACTTGAGTCTTATGTTTCAGTCTTCTAAACGCCTTTGAGTGAAGTATCCTGTCTCTGTCTCTTTGATATACAGTCCTTATATCACAGGCTTCTTCATACCTGTCTCTTCCTAAAGAATTTTTGCTTAAAGCGGCATATTTACTGAGAGTTAATTCCTCTCTGAGTTCTATATCTTCTCTTATATTCATAATTATTTCAGTTTAAATAATGTCGAGAGTACTCCTCTTCCAAGGCTTGCTCCCAGATTTCCTCCCAGGCTTGAACCGAATTTTCCGCCTGATTTTCCTAAAGTTTTACCGATTTGTCTTCCGATAGTGCCTGCAGCCGTACCTGCCACGGTAGCTACACCCTTCTTTATGGCATCCTTTTTCTTCTTTTCTTCCTTTTCGGCCTCTCTTGCCTGCTTTTCAGCTTCCTTTTGTGCCGCCTTTGCCTGCTTTTCGGCCTCTTTTCTTTCTATTTCAGCCTGCTTTTCAGCTTCTTTTCTTGCTATCTCGGCCTGTCTTTCCTCTTCCTGCTTTTGTGAGATTTCCACTTGCAATCTCTGTAAGAATTCATACGCCGAGTCCCTGTCCACCATATCTTTATATTTATTTGCCAGATCTGACATAGAAATAACTGCAGCTCTCATCATATCATCGATTGCTCCGAGATATGACTGTGGCGGAAGTACCTTGGCCTTTCTTACCATCGCAGGTGCACCGTCATCTTCTATAAAAGATACAACCGCTTCACCTATACCCAAATTTGTTATAATCTCAGCCGTATCGAAATCAGGATTTGCTCTGTAACTCTGTGCTGCGGCCTTTATACCTTTTTGTTCTGCAGGTGTATAAGCTCTGAGTGCATGTTGTACCTTGTTACCAAGCTGTGCCAATACCTCATCCGGTATATCACTTGGGTTCTGTGTTATAAAGTACACTCCGATACCCTTTGATCTTATAAGTTTTACTACCTGCTCTATCTTTTGAAGCAGAGCCTTTGGAGTATCTTTAAATAAAAGATGTGCTTCATCAAAGAAAAATACCATCTTAGGCTTGTCAAGATCTCCGACCTCAGGCATTATCTCAAATAGTTCAGCCAGCATCCAAAGCATAAAAGTGGCATATATTCCCGGATCGTTTATGATAGTTGTTGCATCAAGAACATTTATCATACCCTTGCCGTCCTTTGTAACAAACCAATCATTTATATCAAGTGCAGGCTCACCGAAAAATACATCTCCGCCCTTATCTCCAAGAGCTACAAGACCTCTCATTATTGCATTGACACTTTGAGGTGCTATATTTCCATACTCCGCCTTATAGTCTGCGACATTTTCACTGACATAGTTGAGCATACTCTTTAAATCTTTTAAATCGATAAGAAGTAATCCCTCATCATCAGCTATCTTAAATATAATATTCAGTATATCTGTCTGAATCTGATTAAGGTCAAGAAGCTTTGCCAACAGCATCGGTCCGAACTCCGAAATTGTAGTTCTGAGAGGTAATCCCTTTTTCCCGAATATATCCCAGAAAACTGTAGGATATGCCTTAAATGAAAAATCTTCTCCCATACCAAGCTCGGCAACTCTTTTAGTTATACTTTCTTTTTCCTCACCCGGCTTACACATACCTGATAAGTCACCCTTTATATCGGATAAAAACACCGGCACTCCGGCATCTGAAAATGATTCAGCCATTACCTTTAGAGTAACTGTTTTACCTGTTCCTGTAGCTCCTGCAATCAGTCCGTGTCTGTTTGCATATTTTGATTTTATACATAATTTGGCATCACCGTCGCTTACCACCCATATTTCATTCTCTTTATACATAGTATCTCCTAAAATTTCACTTTATACTTCTATTCTATCCCAACTTTCATATTATAACAAGTGAATATAATATTTTAATACAAAAAGAGCCGATACTTAAAGTATCGACTCTCTTTGACCGCAAAAGCGGCTTCCGTCTGTACACTAAATAAACTTTCGTCTATTAATTCTATTTATATCAAATCTAAGATTATATTATTTTGAATATAATGTTACAAGCTTCTCAAGATATGAGAATCTTTCCTTAGCATCCTTCTCATTCTTCTCGAAGAGTTCAGATGCTCTCTCAGGATCCTTGAGTGCAAGAGATGAGTAACGAACCTCTCCCTTAAGGAACTCTTGGTAATCTCCTGTAGGTGTCTTTGAATCAAGAGTGAACTTGTTCTCAGCATCAGGGTTGAATCTGAAGTTATTCCAGTAACCTGCCTCAACAGCAAGCTTCTCCTCTGTCATAGCCTTGCTCATACCCTTCTTGATACCGTGAGCGATACATGGAGCATATGCAATAACAAGTGATGGACCCGGATAAGCCTCTGCCTCAGCCAATGCCTTAACAGTCTGGTTATAATCTGCACCCATAGCGATCTGTGCTACATATACATAACCGTAGCTCATTGCAATACTTGCAAGATCCTTCTTCTTTGTATCCTTACCGCCGGCAGCGAACTGTGCTACAGCACCTGTCTTTGTTGACTTTGAGCTCTGTCCACCTGTATTTGAGTAAACCTCTGTATCAAATACCATGATGTTTACATCCTTACCGCTTGCGATTACATGGTCAAGACCGCCGAAACCGATATCATAAGCCCAACCGTCACCACCGAAGATCCACTGACTCTTCTTTGATAAGAATTCCTTGTTATCTAAGATTTCCTTAGCTTCAGCTGTATTTAACTTCTCAAGTTCAGCTACAAGATTATCTGTTGCTGTACCGTTTAATGCACCTACAGTGAATGTATCAAGGTATTCTTTAGCTGCTGCCTTAAGTTCTTCCGAACCGTTCTCGGCAATAGCCTCTACCTTTGACTTAAGTCCCTTTCTGATAGCCTCATTTGCAAGGAACATACCGTAACCGAACTCCGCATTATCCTCGAACAATGAGTTTGACCAAGCAGGACCATGTCCCTTATCATTTACTGTATAAGGTGTTGAAGGTGAAGAGTTACCCCAGATTGATGAACATCCTGTAGCATTTGAAATGTACATTCTGTCACCGAAGAGCTGTGTAATAAGTCTTGCATAAGGTGTCTCACCACAACCTGCACAAGCGCCTGAGAACTCAAGTAACGGCTTCTTGTACTGTGATCCCTTAACTGTTGTCTCCTTGAACTTAGCTATAACCTCAGCCTTCTCAGGTGTAGCTGTTGCATAGTCAAACCACTTCTGTCTATGTACATTCTCAGGCATACTCTCCATTACAAGAGCCTTCTCGCCCTTCTTTCCAGGACATACGTTAGCACAAGAACCGCAACCTGTACAGTCAAGAGCTGATACGGCTACTGTAAACTTGTAGTTCGGCATACCTGTCATCGGAAGTACGCTCATTCCCTCAGGAGCATTATTTGCCTCATCCTCTGTAAGAGCAACTGTTCTGATAACTGCATGAGGACATACATATGAACAGAATCCACACTGAATACAGTTATCACTGTTCCAGATAGGCATATTTACAGCAATACCACGCTTCTCGTATGCTGATGTACCTACAGGTGTTGTACCGTCAACATAGTCAACAAATGCAGATACAGGAAGGTTGTTACCCTCTTGTGCACTTACAGCTGTTTGAATAGTGTTGGCAAACTTGATTGCATCCTCTCTACCCTCTGTATGTACCGCATAGTCAAGTCCCTCATCCTCAGCATTTGCCCAACTTGCAGGAACCTCTACCTTATGAACGTTCTTAGCGCCTTCGTCGATAGCCGCCCAGTTCTTCTTAACTACATCCTCACCTTTTCTTCCGTAAGTCTTCTCAGCAGCCTTCTTCATGAGGTCAATAGCCTGCTCCTCAGGAATAATTGCTGAAAGCTTAAAGAATGCTGACTGAAGAATTGTGTTAATTCTTGTAGGTCCCATACCTGTAGCAATACCGATCTTTACACCGTCGATTGTGTAGAAGTTGATCTTGTGATCATGGATATACTTCTTAACCTGTCCCGGGATGTGCTCCTCAAGCTCCGCATCTGACCATGTACAGTTAAGAAGGAATGTACCTCCGTCAACAAGTTCCTGTACCATGTTGTACTTTCTCATATATGCAGGATTGTGACATGCTACAAAGTTTGCCTTACGAATAAGGTATGTTGACTTAATAGGCTTCTTACCGAAACGCAAGTGGCTCATTGTAACACCACCTGACTTCTTTGAGTCATAGTCAAAATATGCCTGAGCATATAAATCTGTGTTATCACCGATAATCTTGATAGAGTTCTTGTTAGCACCTACAGTACCGTCTGCACCAAGACCCCAGAACTTACAGTTTGTAGTTCCCTCAGGTGTTGTAATAAGAGCAGGACCCGGATCAAGTGAAAGATGTGTAACATCATCATTGATACCGATAGTAAATCTCTTCTTCTCTGTGTTGTGGAATGTTGCAACTATCTGAGCAGGTGTTGTATCCTTTGAACCGAGACCGTAACGACCGCTGAATACAGGAACAGCATCAAACTTTGTTCCCTTAAGTGCTGCAACAACATCAAGCCAAAGCGGCTCACCAAGTGATCCCGGCTCTTTTGTTCTGTCAAGAACTTCGATTCTCTTAACGCTGTCAGGGATAGCATCGATAAGTGCCTGTGCACTGAAAGGTCTGTAAAGTCTTACCTTAACAACACCGACTTTCTCACCCTGCTTTGAAAGATAATCAATTGTCTCTTCTATTGTATCATTAACTGAACCCATAGCGATGATGATTGTCTCGGCATCAGCAGCACCATAGTAGTTAAATAATTTATAATCTGTACCAATCTTAGCATTAACCTTATCCATGTACTCCTGAACGATTGCAGGTAATGCATCATAATAAGGGTTGCTTGCTTCTCTTGCCTGGAAGAAGATATCAGGGTTCTGTGCAGAACCTCTCTCTACAGGACGATTAGGATTAAGTGCATTCTTTCTGAAAGCGGCTATAGCATCCATATCTGCCATATCCTTAAGATCTTCATAATCCCAAGTTTCAATCTTCTGAATCTCATGTGATGTTCTGAATCCGTCAAAGAAGTTGATGAAAGGTACTTTACCCTTAAGCGCTGATAAATGTGCAACAGGTGTTAAATCCATAACCTCCTGAACTGATGATGAACAGAGCATTGCAGCACCTGTCTGACGACAAGCGTAAACATCTGAATGATCACCGAAAATACTAAGTGCATGTGTTGCAATAGCACGTGCAGAAACGTTAATAACTGCCGGAAGCTGCTCACCTGCTATCTTATAGATATTTGGGATCATAAGAAGAAGGCCCTGTGAAGCTGTATATGTTGTAGTTAAAGCTCCAGCTGAAAGAGAACCATGAACTGCACCTGCAGCACCTGCCTCTGATTGCATTTCTGTAACTTGTACAGTCTGGCCGAAAATATTCTTTCTACCCTCTGTTGCCCACTCATCGGTGTGCTCCGCCATGACAGATGATGGTGTTATCGGATAAATTGCAGCAACATCAGTATACGCATATGATGCATGAGCAGCTGCCTGATTACCATCCATGGTCTTCATTTGTCTCTTAGCCATTTAATTCCTCCTACTAAGTAATTCTTTATAATATTTATAATAATAAAATATTAGTTTTCGTATCTCATTATACCAATTTAAAAAATATTTGCAAATAATTATGTATGTATTTTGTGTACTATTCTTAGTACAATAACTTTTGTTTCCGTTTTAAAACAATAAAACCTTCAATATCTTATTTTCAGGCCTATTATTCATGGTCGTAGTGCTTACCACCCCAATACATTGTCTTCGCAACTTCCGCCTTAGGTCCGAGAGTAACGTCTTCCATAATCCATTTATAAAACTCTTCAAAACCGGTTCTGTCAACTATATATCCGACATGCTCTTTACCGTCAGGTGCATTCGGATCGATGTATTTTTCAACATATGAATATGCATTTTTCACAATTTTAAGAATACTGTCTTCATCCACCCATTTGATAAAGTCCTCGGCCATTCTCGGATTCTTTTTTCCGGTTCTGCCAAGTAAAACCAGTCTGTAGTACTTCTCCTTACTTCTTGTCCATGCTCTTGTAGGGCAGACTGTAATACATACACCGCATCCGATACATTTTTCCGTGTTTCTTACTATCTTACCGTTAACAACCTTAAGGGCATCCACACTTTTAGACTTACATCCCTTTACACACGCCTCACAGGTAACACATCGGTCGGGGTCATACTGCGGCTCAGTCATACCCATAATGCCGAAATCATTCATACGAACCTTGGCGCAATCGTTTGAACAACCTGTAAATGCCACCTTGAAATGCAGATTATTAGGGAAAATCTGCTTTTCCATTTTTCTTGCAAACTCTGTAGTATCATAATTTCCATAAGGACAAAGTCTTTTACCCGGACAGGCAACTACATTTCTTGTTCCTGAAGCCGCATATCCCGTATCTCTCTTTTCCTGATTTGTTCCTTCATTATCGATAATAAGCTGTATTTCTTTATTTACGGCATCCATATCCGATATTTTGATACCCGGAATCTCAACACCCTGTCGATTTGTAAGAAAAATGCTTCCGTTTCCGTACTTATCCGCAACTTCTGCAATTCTCTTTAAACTCTCCGCATCGATATATCCGCCCGGCATTCTTATTCTGGAAGCTGTCTCACCGCGTACCTTAGAAACACGAAAGGCATTTTTTTTAAGCTTTTTTACATTTATATCCATCTTTACCTCACTAATCAATCAAAGCCTTACTGTCAACATAGTTAAATACCGGTCCGTCAAGACAAATATAAGTATCATTAACCTTACAATGTCCGCATTTACCGATACCGCAGCACATCTTTCTCTCATATGAAACCCAGATGTTCTCCTCCTTAAAGCCAAGCTTTAAAAGTTCTATTACGGAAAACTTCATCATCGCAGGAGGTCCGACTACCACAGCCTGTGCGGTTTCAATATCCTTAAGCTTAAGCTCAGGAATAAACTTTGTTACAAGACCGACATTTCCGGTGTAGCCTTGTGCTTCCTTATCCATTGTTAAAATAAGATCCATTTGAGATTCCCATCTGATAATATCGTCTCTAAACAGCATATCATCAGGGCTTCTGAATCCGAGTATTACATGTTTATCCTTTGAATCTTTACTTTCACCAAGTGCATTGATAACTCCGCGCACAGGAGAAACTCCGGTACCTCCGGCTACAACCACACATTCTCCGTTAATATATTTATCAACATCAAATCCGTTACCGTACGGCCCTCTGAGAAGCAAAGTATCACCTATGTAATTTTCAAACACCTCATCAGTAACTCTTCCCACCTTACGGATAGTCAAATCGATACTGTTCTCCGTTATTCCGCTTACGGAAATAGGTGCCTCACCGAATTTTGGAATTGAAACTTCAAAGAACTGTCCCGGCTTTACATCACCTTTAAACTCAAGCCTGAATGTGTATTCTTTCTCTGTATGTTTAATAACATCTAAAATCTTTGACGGAAAAGGAATATAAGGATTAGTTCTCATTTTGCACCTCCTCTACTTTAGCTGTTACTTTGTTAATAATATTTGAGAATGAAATATACTCAGGACATACGGTATCACATCTTCCGCATCCTACACACATATTGTAGCCGAATCTCTTTTTAAAATCATATATCTTATGCATGGTTTTAAATCTCATACGCTCACCATGCTTCTTCCTGTATTCTCCACCGCCTGCAACATTTGTATATCCGTCTACCATACATGAAGCATTGACTCTTCTTCTTTCTCCGACTTTACCGTTATCTGTATAATAAACATCCTGCATTGTGTAACAGGTACATGTAGGACACACATAGTTACATCTTCCGCATCCTATACATCTTGTGTTATATTCCTCCCACATATCGGATGTAAATATTGAAAGAGGTACGCTGTCGGGCAACTTTACTCTTGTTTCATTTTCAGTTACAAATCTTGGAATAATATCCTGCTCTTTTAAGGCGTTATTTGTAAATATCTCTTCAAGAACACTATCTTTTAACTGACAATGAAACTGATTGTCTATATAATCCACTGAAAAACTGTAATCCAAATCATCTGCACGATTTGTACCCATATCCACACAGAAACAGTCCTCATATGAATGAGCACAACCTATAAGAACAAATTTTACTTTATCTCTGATTCGGGCGTAAAAATAATCTTCTTCTCTTCCATTGTGAAGATATATCTGATCAAGCCTTTTTAAAGCATTAAGATCACAGCTTCTTAAAAAGACCAAAACCTCTCTCTCATCTATTTCAGACTCCTTTACATCATTTTCCGTAAAGAAAAACAATGTCTGTGACAGAGGTGTCAAAATCTCCTTAAATGAATAATCGGATTTTTTATCAAGCTCGATCTCTGAAGCCTCTTTTACAAAATCATATCTTACTACGTCGGTATCTGTAAATCTTCCTTCTCCCACCTTGAGCACAGGTGCATAAATACGGTAGCTTTTTGATAATTCCTCAATTACTTTATTGAATCCACCGGGTAAAAATATATAACCCCTTTTCCCCATACTTTCTCCTTTATTTACTACACTATCTTCATCGACATAGTAAAGCTTAATTATATTTAAACTTTTAATACCGATTCATAGCCAAACTTCAATACATATTGATAAATCTTTATCACTGTATACAAGAAATTATAACACGAACTTTGAAAATATCAATTCCTATACTACAATGATTTGCATGAATTATTGCATATTTTTACATACAAAAAGGCTCATACTCTGAAAATGATTTTCAATAAGTATGAGCCTTATATTATTTAAATCTGCAAAATCTGTTTGCCTTATCATTACCTAATATCAGACATGTCAAAAAAGAGATTGTCAAAAGTATAATCAATATAGTTGTTTTACCAAATACGGGCCATATAAAATTATCAAGTACCAAATGTGAAAAGGCATCTCTTATAATTCTGTGAAATGCAAATATCGGCAAACTGTATACACCGAATCTTTTGAATATATTTGTCAAGAAATTCTTCTTTAATGATGTTAATACAAATATAAAATAAGAAGTACTCAAGGCATACGGCATATATATAATTCTAAGCGGATTTAATACACCTTTAAATATAGGCAATATATTTCCTTCAGCTATGCGATATCCCCAATGTCCATAAAAAATCAAAGTATAAAATCTGACATATTTAAAGAAAACAAAAAAAACCAATACACAAAAAGCTCCCATTGCAAAGAGACGTATATTTATTTCTTCAAAAATTGAAGTCTTACTTACAGATGAATATTTTTTATACAATACACCTATATAAAAATATGGAGCAAAAGATACTACCCTGTCTAAAGATAAAAAATCATCTATTTTCACCTGCCAATTCATATTAAGCATTGAAAAAAATGTAAAAAATATTATCAATACCGTTACATATATTGTAACAGCATCAGAATTAAATTGTTCTCTTTTGACTTGACTTGTTTTTTTCTTATTCAGCTTCAAAAACAACTCCAAAGGATATAGTGACAATCTGAAAAAAATAAGCGCCGAGATATACCAAGGTGTAGATGATTCATGTAAAAAATCGGGAATTATATTCCTGTCTCCATAGAATAACATATCACTTATATGCAATAATATCTTCATCATTAAAAATAACATTATAAGAGGAATAACAGATTTTAATTTAGTTCCCCTCCTTTTCCATGAATCATAATAAAGATATCCGGATAAAAATATAAATGCAGGCATATGAAAACTGTAAATGAAGAAAAAAAGTTTATTAAAAATCGTATATTCTCTTTTCTTTACAGGCAAAAGAAAATGTCCGAATACCACAAGAAAAATCAACACACCTTTAAATATATCAAGGCTGTAATTCCTTTTTCTGTGATTACCCGTATCAGAACTCATATCTCACCATCTTTCCGTTAAATTTATTTACAATTTCCTGTAATTATCCAATAACATTTTTAAATCGGCAATATCCTCAAGTAATTTCTTACCTATATCCGTATCTTTTACAAACATTCGATATACATCCTTTTCAACTATTTCCGATTCCGATTTAATGTCGGTATTGTTTATCAGGGCATCTTCTACCGAAGTAAAAGGTGTATGCGCTTTCAGTCTCAGCCCGTGGGAATTAAATATCAAAGTATATCCTGCAATTCCCGTAGTTTTATTCATAGAGCGGCAAAATCCTCCGTCTATTACAAACAGTCTTTCATTTGCACGTACAGGATGTTCACCGTCAATCGCATGAACAGGTGTATGTCCGTTTATAATATGTGAGTGCGTATCATAAAGACCGAACTCGTGTAAAATCTGAATACAAAAGCTTTCATCATAGTACTTGCTGTAATATGGATTTGATTTTTCCTTCCAAAAACTCTTATCTTCAGTATAATCTCGCTCAAAAGTCTTTACTTTTCTACCGCATAAAGGCGATTTCTCACCACCCCATAAAAACCACATAAAATCAACATCATCATGACTCGGATTGTCAATGTAGGCTGCTCTGGCTTTTTCATCACATATATCAAACAATGCTTTTCCATGATAGCATTTGCCGTTTATACAAAGCATATCAAATATTCCGTTTTCATCCACAGGAACACAACCGTGATATATAAGATTCCTGTTATAAACATTGTACATACCGCCTTTATCATATAAAAACTTTATATGTTTATTTAATCTCTGACCTGATACAAAACTTCTATGCAGCTTCAGCATGATTTCATTTTCCTCGGCAGTAAGTTCATAAGGATTTTCCCTATTTAATGTCGGGAATATATTCGTTTTCAGTTTTGTCTTCACTCCGTCAACAGTTACATATCCTTCATCAAGATCTATATGCTCTAAAAGCAGTCTGTCATCCATACCGTATTCAGGATGCCTTTTTATAAGCTGACCTTCCAGCTTAAAGAGTATCACTTTTATTGCGGCAAGTGCGGCCTGTATTCCGTCTTCAATACCGTACTTTGACATTCCGAAAAGCATAAGATGTCTTAAGCTGATACCGTAAGCGTTCTCAAGAATTTCTACATTTCCATACTTTAAGTTATTTCTGATAACATTACAAATACATGCATCATTTCCACATGCGGCTCCCATCCAAAGAATATCATGATTTCCCCACTCAATATCAAGAGAATGATAATTCATAAGTAAGTCTATTATCTTGTCCGCATTGCCGCCTCTGTCAAAGATATCACCTACTATATGGAGATGATCGACTGCAAGCCTTTTTATAAGTGCAGAAAGTGCAATTATAAATTCATCGGCATCATCAAGATCTATAATGGTCTGCAATATATGTCTGTGATAGCTTACTTTATTTGTGTCTTCATTTTTTTGTGCATGCAAAAGCTCATCAATGATATATGCATAATCTTCAGGCAAAGCCTTTCTCACTTTTGATCTTGTATATTTGGATGATAATAACTTTGCAAGCATTATAAGATAATTCAGTGTCATCGAATACCAGTCATTATCTATCCTGTCAATTTCTGCAAGCATAGTCATTTTCTCTCTTGGATAATATATGAGAGTACACAGCTCCTGCCTGTCAAACTCGGACAATGTTTCTCCGAATATAATATCGACTTTTTCTTTTATTACTCCGGAGCAATTATTCATTATATGCAAAAAAGCTTCATATTCGCCATGTATATCACTTAAAAAGAACTCTGTACCCTTAGGCAGATTTGTTATTGCAGACAGATTTATAATCTCTCTTATAACCGCCTGACTTGACGAATAATTTTGTTTCAGAAGTTTTAAATACTTTACATTTTCCTTGTCCCTATTCATAAATTATCCCCCGTATTATATTAATTCTCCAGTTTCTCCACAGTCTCTTCAGGTTTTGTGACCTCAGTTGTAGTAAGCTTCTCAACAGTAGGTTCGGCGGTGGTTTCCTTCGCCTTTGTACTTTCTTTTGCTTTGGTACTTTCCTTCGCTTTAGTGCTTTCTTTAGGCTTAGCCGAAGTCTCCGCAGGCTTAGCACTCTCCTTGGTTTCCTTTACCTTAGTAGACTTTTCTTCGGTACTTAACTTTTCTACGGTGCTTTCACTACTTCCTGAATCCTTTTTCTTTGTTGTACTCTCTGCAGTCTTTTCTTGAGTGCTTTCAGCCTGAGTTGTAGCTGTGCTTGTACTTTGACTTACATGAGCACTTGATGTACTTTCAGTACTTGATACGCTACTTTCATTACTCTTTGAAGCGGTGGTTTCCTCACTATCGGAGTTCACCTTTATTTTGGCAGGTTTTCCCTTATATGTTGAATTGTGGAAAGGCTCTTCCTTTACCAACACACCGTCTTTTTTCACAATATATGTAGTCGCCCATCTTGAGCCTTTTTTAGCCTCGGTTACTACAACCTGTTTTCCCTTTTTCAAACTCTTATCTTCAATATACTCAGGAACCGGAGGATTTAAATCTGATATTTTCTTTGACGACATTTCAACGGTAACACCTTCTTCCAAAATAGGAATTCCTATAATTGAACATGTAAGTGTCTGTCCGGTAAGTACCGCTCGAATAGCAATAGCGGTGTCGGATGTATTTATGAATTTCATATCCGGACCTGCATATCCGTCATAGCTTACCATAGCATCTTCACCCGGAGTTACATAACTTGGCTCAAATGAATGTGCATGCCTCTCGGTTGTTTTTAAGCCTGAGAAAATAACCGCATTGTAAAGAGTTGATGAAACCTGACATACACCGCCACCCGGCTCTTCAGATAAAACACCGTTTACATAGGCTCCTGCAGGCTTATATCCTCTCTCAAGCGTTCTGTTACCTGTAGTGTTGTTGAAAGAAAATTCCTCTCCGGGCTTTATTATAAGTCCGTCAAGCGCTTCGGATGCAAGTGAAATATTTGTATTTCTGTCCTTATTATCTGTAGTCTTTGTAGTAAATGTACCAATTACCTTGTACATCTCCTTTGCTTTTGCAGCCGAAATACTTGCCTTCACTTCATTTCTTACAACGGAAATATCAGCCTCAAAATTCTTACGACTCACATATGAATTAAGGTCCGACTTAAGTCTGCCTTCATCAATTAGATATCCGTCACTTTCATCAGCATATGTAAAACTCTTTGTTTCCTTGTTAAATCCCGATATAGACCCGTTTACAGGGTTTATATTCCATTTTTCCTTTGCTTTTTCCACCATTGAATCTATGTCGGCATCATCAAAGTTTATCTCATAATGTGATGCGGCATTGTCAACATCAGCATATATCTCATTTAAAAGTTTTGTTACCTTTGTATCCAAAACATTGTCAAGTACCATACTGTCACTTAAATCATCACCGATATGTAAAGTTAATTTCCACGGATATACTTTGTCTATAGCCGCTTTTGCCTCCGACATTTTCATTCCGGTAATATCTATCTCATCAATAGTTATCTGTTTTTTTAATTTTTCATCTGCAATTTCAGTAGTCACCTCAGTACCGTCAACTTTTGATGACTTCAAAAACTTTCCGACTTTTTGTAATCCCGATATGGCAATCAATACCAGTATAATAAATGCCGCAACAAGAACAGCTACCGCTCTCATATTTATATCTGCCGTAAAGCCCCTTTTTTGCGATCTCTTTCTTGCTTCTCTTACTCTCTCCGAGCCTGTTTTTTTACTGCTGTTTTGTTTATTTAACATTTCAATTCCTTATAAGATCAATTAATAAAATGCCCTTATGCTATTTTTGATAAAAACATACCTTGGGATTAAATTATACCAATAATATGATTTTAAAACAATTAAAATTACTTATCAATATTTGCTTTACAAAATTTATTGTGCTAGACTTATTTATGCAAATATTTAATATATGTAAAAAGTATTTTTTTAAGGTGATTATATGAAAGAAAATTTTAAATATATAGACCTTCATACACATTCTACTGCTTCAGACGGTACATGCTCTCCCGCAGAGGTTGCCATATCGGCAAAGAAAGCTTCTCTTAGCCTTATTGCACTTACGGATCATGACACTATGGCAGGTGTGGAAGAATGTTTTAAAAAAGGATTGGAACTTGATTTATCCGTAATAGCCGGAGTTGAAATGAGCTGTGTATATAAAGATAAAGAAATACATATTCTGGGTTATCTGCTGCCTTCTTCAATTTCTAAGAGAGAACTGAATATTCCAAAAGAAATATTTGAGGATTTGAGTTTTTTTGCAAAAGAAAGGGCTGAAAGAAACGCTGAAATAATCAGGAGATTTAAAAATGACGGTATAATTATTTCCGAAAATGATTTGAACAACTCAAATCCGAATGCCCAGATAACAAGATCACATTTTGCAAATGCTCTTATAAAACTTGGACTTGTAAAAAATAAGGCCGAGGCTTTTGATAAATATCTTGAATATGGCAGTAAATATATACCGGTTAAGAATATCACGACAATAAGATGTATGGATTTTTTAAAAAAACATAATTTCTTTATTTCACTTGCACATCCTTTTCAGTACAAATTCTCCGATGAGGATTTGAATGCTCTTATATTACATTTGATTGAACTTGGATTAAACGGTATAGAGGTATATCATTCCACTCACTCGGCTTCAGATATTGAAAACCTCCGTTTATTGGCGGATAAATACAAGCTTTTTCCTACAGGAGGCAGTGATTTTCATGGAGAAAACAAGCCGGGACTTGAAATAGGTAAAGGATACGGTGATTTAAAGATTCCGTTTGAATTTTTAGAGAATATATTAAAAACCAAATCCGACTAGATAAAAAATGCGTATGGGAAAACCCATACGCATAAATTTTATAATTTTACAGCTGCCGGCTTTTTCTTTGCCTTTGTTACAATATCGTCAGCACTCTTATAAATAGATGACTTACCGATACAACCTCTTACACTTGAAAGCGGATATATTGTGGTGTTCTTTCCTATAACGGTTCCCGGATTCAAAATCGATCCACAACCTACTTCAGCTTCATCACCTACTATAGCTCCAAGCTTTCTGAGTCCTGTCTCAAGCTCCGCATCCTCTAAATGAAGTACAACATCGGACTTATCACTCTTAAGATTTGATGTAATTGCGGAAGCTCCGAGATGCGCTTTATAACCGATGATAGAATCTCCAACATAGCTGAAATGAGGTACCTGTGCCTTGTTAAAAAGTATAGCATTCTTAAACTCACAAGAGTTTCCTGCCACTGCACCTTCACCTATAATTACATTACCTCTGAAGAATGCACATGAACGAATACTTGCATCTTTTCCGATAATAAGCGGACCTGCAAGCGCAATTGTAGGCATTATCTTTACCGAACGATGAACCCAGATATTCTTTCCGATTTTTAAATACTCCGTATCAGGTAATGTAGCACCGATTTCTTCTATAAAACTTCCAAGTTCTTTAAATACTTCCCAAGGATATGTGTATTTTTCGAAGAGAGACTTTGCTATAGTTTCTTCCAAATCAAAAAGTTTTTTTGTTTTTACATCGATTTTTTTCATTTTCTATCCTTTCATGCCCTTATATTCTTTTGAAACCTCTTCAAATACGGCATTTAAACTATATTGGTTATTAAGTTGCTTCACATTAAGACATCGAATACCTACAAATCTTTCAAGCTTTGTCATATATTCTTCAGATGTAATATCACCGTTTGATACCATCGTAAGTCCCTTTTCCCAGCTGGCAGTCAGCTCCGGATTTAAAAGTTGTGAAATAGAACAATTTACTACTTCATATACAATTTCACCAAAAAGTGTAGGGGTAATTATTTGAGTCTTTTTATTTAAAGCCAGATATTTTATCGAAAATAATTTTTTCAAAATATCAGCCCTTGTAGCAGAAGTACCTATACCGCTTCCCTTTATTTGACTTCTAAGCTCCTCATCCTCTATAAGCTGTCCTGCATTCTCCATTGCAAGTATAATAGAGCCTGACGAATATCTCTTTGGAGGTACCGTCTCACCCTCTTTAATACTCAAAGAGTTAAGTGTAAGCTTTGAACCCTTTCTAAGTGATGAAATCATCTTTATATACTCCGGATTTTGATCGTCACCGGTTTCGTCATCTTCACCCTCTGTTTTTACCGGGCTTAATATATTTAAAAATCCTCTTTCAACACATACTTTTGTATTTGCAACAAATATCTCATCCCCTATACCGAAGCGTATAGCAAACTTTTGATATATTGCCGGAGGATAAAATATACTAAGAAATCTTCTGCATATGAGTTCATATACAGACAATGACAATTTACTCAGTGAATTCATATTTCCAAACCCGGTAGGTATTATAGCATAATGGTCGGTGATTTGACTATCATTAACATACTTTGTTTTTGAAATATTTTTATATGTACCCTTTTCAAGAATATTATTTGCAAAATCCGCAAGTGTCGAAAACTTACAAAGTCCCTTTATATTCTTGTCTATTTCCTTTGCTACGGCGCCGGAAAGCACTCTTGCATCCGTTCTCGGATAAGTAACAAGCTTTTTTTCATACAATTCCTGAATTATTTTTAATGTTTCATCAGGACTTATTTTAAATCTCTTTGAACATTCATTTTGTATCTCTGCCAGATTGAAAAGTAAAGGAGGATTTTTTGTTTCTTTCTTTTTCTCATTTGAAAGTACAACTGCTTCCCTATTGTTTTCATCGGCAATTTTTTCTATATGTGATATAAGTTCTTCTGCATATATCTTTTCTCTGAAACCGTTATCCTTGTAAAGCATAGGAGAATTAAAGTATTTTGACTTCTCATTTACCTTCCACTCTCCGTCTATACTCATTCCCTGATTTTCAAATTTACCCAAAACTTTAAAGAAGGGAGTCTTTACAAAGTTTCTTATTTCTCTTTCTCTGTTTACCACCATTCCCACAACACAGGTCATTACTCTTCCAACACTGAGTACCGCTCTGTCAAGCTTTAAAAAACTTGCAACATTTCTGCTGTATTTTATGGTTAGGATTCTGGAGAAGTTGATTCCCATAAGATAATCTTCTTTTGCACGAAGAAAGGCGGCTGCGGAAAGATTATCATACTCAGACCAATCTTTTGCTTCTCTTATACCTCTTAGTATCTCATCTTCGGTTTGAGAATCTATCCACACCCTTTTTCTTTGCTTTCCCTGCACATTCGCCATCATATCTACAAGTCTGTATATATATTCTCCTTCTCTTCCCGAGTCGGTACAAATATATATCGTATCAACATCTTCTCTGTTTAAAAGATTCGAAACTATGGTAAACTGATTTTTTACACCGTCAATTATCTCATATTTAAACTCTTTAGGTAAAAAAGGCAAAGTATCAAGTGACCATCTTTTCAGCCTCTCATCATACTTTTCAGGGTAGCTCATAGTTACAAGATGTCCCACACACCAAGTAACTATAATATCATCGCCTTCCAGATATCCGTTTTTTCTTCCTGTAGGTACTTTCAGAGCCTTTGCAAACTCGGTCGCTACACTTGGCTTTTCCGCTATAAAAAGTTTCTTCATTAATCTCTTTCTACACTGAACTTATATACAGTTTCACTGATAAACTCTTCAAGTTCATCTACTACCGGCTGTATAAACTCCGGCATATTTATCGCATTAGGGAAAAATTGTGTTTCAAAACAATATCCGCTTCTCTTCGGATATGTTACACCTCTTTTTCCGACTATTTCTTCTGTCAGATAATTACCTGTATAAAACTGTACACCCGGTAAATCGGTATAAACTTCCATAACTCTTTTACTGTTTTCATCTTTTGCCTTTGCGGCAAGTCTGAGATTACCGTCATAATCTCTGATTATCCAGTTATGATCATATCCGTTACCCTGCACTACAGATTCATAATCGGAGTCGATTTCCTTACCAATCTTTTTGTATTGTCTAAAGTCCATTGCTGTATTTTCAACTTTTCTTATCTCACCTGTAGGTACGGAGTTTTCATCACATGGCAGGAAGCTGTCTGCTAAAATCATAACCTCCTGATCATATATATTCTTACTGTCCTGTCCGGCAAGATTAAAATATGCATGATTTGTTAAATTTACAGCCGTTTTTTTATCACAAACAAAGCTGTATCCTATTGTAAGTGCATTATCATCAGACAAGACATAACTTACATTTATCCTTGCTTCTCCGCCAAAACCCTGATCGCCGTCAGGACTTATAAGCATAAATGTTATCATATCTCTGTCTTCGTCTTCAAATGTACCCACTTCCCAGATTCTGTCATGCCAATAGTCAGGTCCCGAGTGCAGTGCATTGTTTCCGTTATTTAAAGCAAGTTGAAATTCCTTGCCGTCAATTGTAAACTTTCCTTCCGGTATACGATTCGCATATCTGCCTATAATAGAACCGAAATGCGGAATATTATTCTCATATCCGGCTACAGTATCATATCCAAGGCATACATCTTCAAACTTTCCGTCTTTATCAGGTACCATCATACTTACCCAAGTACCTCCAAGATCGGTAAAAGATGCGCTTACTCCGTTTTTATTTGTCAGAGTATATAGATTTACAATCTTACCGTCTTTTGTTTTCCCAAATTCAGTTGTCTTAATACCCATGTTTTTCCTCACTTTACAAAGAAAAAGCCATCACAGCTCTACGTGACAGCTATTATACTATATTATACAAATTTTTCCATTCCCTTGCAAGACTTAGTGTAAATATCACCATAGCATGATAATTGCTTCAATACATGAAATTTAAAAAGGCATCTGCAATGCAAATGCCTCATTAATAATTATTTTGCTGTTATAAAATTCTTTGCTGTAAGGTACTCCGCACAAAGAAGTGCACCGCCTGCAGCACCTCTTAAAGTATTATGTGAAAGTCCGATAAACTTATAGTCATACATTGAATCTTCTCTAAGTCTACCCACTGAAACACCCATACCGTTCTCAAAATCAACATCAAGATTTACCTGTGGTCTGTTATCTTCTGTAAGATACTGTATAAACTGCTTCGGTGCTGAAGGAAGGTTAAGTTCCTGAGGCTCTCCCTTGTACTCTACAAGTTTCTTTATGAGATCTTCCTTGGAAGCCTTGTTCTTAAACTTTACAAATACTGCAGCTGTATGTCCGTTAAGTACCGGTACTCTTACACATTGGCAAGTAATCTTTGGTGAAGTTGCAGGAACAATCTCATCACCTTCAATATGTCCCCAGATTCTGAGAGGCTCTTTCTCACTCTTTTCTTCCTCACCGCCGATAAACGGAATAATGTTTTCAACCATCTCAGGCCAATCCTTGAAAGTCTTTCCTGCACCTGATATAGCTTGATATGTTGTAACTACAACTTCATACGGCTCATACTCTTTCCATGCATTAAGCACAGGAGCATAGCTTTGTATGGAACAGTTAGGCTTTACCGCAATAAATCCTCTCTTTGTTCCGAGTCTCTTCTTCTGTGACTCAATAATTGTAAAATGCTCAGGATTTATCTCAGGAACAACCATAGGTACATCCTTTGTCCAACGATGTGCGGAGTTGTTTGAAACTACAGGAGTCTCCGTCTTTGCATAAGCCTCCTCAATAGCCTTTATCTCTTCCTTTGTCATATCCACAGCCGAGAATACAAAGTCAACCTGTGAAGCAACCGCATCAACATCATTTACATTCATTACAATAAGGTCTTTATAAGCCTCAGGCATAGGAGTTGTCATTTTCCAACGGCTTCCTACAGCATCCTCATATCTTTTTCCTGCACTGCTTGGGCTGGCTGCTACAACTACAACTTCATACCAAGGATGATTTTCAAGTAATGACAAAAATCTCTGTCCTACCATACCTGTTGCACCGAGGACAGCAACTTTTAATTTCTTATCCATATTATCTCTCCATATCTGTTTATTTTGAATAACAGTTCATAAATCTTGTGGACTATTATTTTTAACTGGTTGCAATCATAGTACACAATAAATAATATTGCAAGCATTTTTTCGCATCAGGCGCACATTTGTACGCCTTACGGAGACATTTTATTTTACTTGTCTGTTTTTACAAAATATTATTTGATTTTTTGCCCCTTATAACCTCTATGGCTAAGTTTAACTTTACTTAAATTAACTTCTTTTCCGGATACGCTTGCAAGTCCAACCTCGTTTGTAAGATACAAATTCTCAACAAATTCATTATATCCAAGTGTAATTGCCTTCTCTCCTCTGGTACTCTTTTTAAATTCATTTACCTCTGAAACATTAAATCTTAAAATATATCCTGCATCGCTCACAATGCATAAATCTGTATTTGATGCCGCACCAAGCATTTTTACACCTATAAGTACATCATCATTATTCAACTTTGTAGAGGCTACCTGTTTATTGTTGGTCTTAAATTCCTCTCCGGAAACTCTCTTTATATAACCGTTCTTTGTAAGCATCAATATAAAGCCGCCCTTCATACCGTCTTCACTTACAGCCAAAAGGATTTCTTCATTACTACTGTCAAACTTTGTAAGATTGTCAACAGGCGTGCCCTTATCTCTAAGTTTTGAAACACCCAGATCCATAACTTTGAATTTGTATAAAATACCGGCATTTGAAAAAATACATATTTTGTCGGTATTCATCACAGGAAATACATGGATATTTTCACTTTCCACTGTTTCCGCATTCTTATCAAAAGTATTTCTGTCAAGTATCTTGCAATATCCGAATTTGTCCATAACAAATATAACCTCTTCACTTGCTATGGGCTCCTCAAAATAAACTGCTTCCTTGGCATCCTCTATCACAGTTTTTCTTGGAATTGCGAAATCTCTTTTGATCTTTTCAAGATCCTTTATAAAGAGCTTATCCATATTTTTATGATCTTTTAAAATATTCTCATATTCCTCTATATTTTTAAGAGTAGTCGCATTGTCCTTTAAAAGAGCCTCTATCTCAAGACCTATAAGCTTATAAAGTCTCATATCAAGAATCGCCTGCGCCTGCTTCTCGGTAAATGAAAGCTTCTTAGCATCCTTTTCAAGTGCCTTAACCTTAAAGTTTATACCTGTGGTATCACCGGACGTAAGGCATTTTTTTGCCTGAGTCAGATTTTTGGAACCGCGAAGTATGGCAATGATAAGATCGATAACGTCTACAGCCTTTATAAGACCTTCCTGTATTTCCTTCTTTTCAAGCTCTTTATTTAAGAGTATATTGTATTTCTTTGTAGTAATTTCATACTGAAACTCAAGATAATTTTTTAAAATATCCCTTAGTGAAAGTATCTCAGGCCTTCCGTCTACAATCGCAAGCATATTTACTCCGAATGTATCTTCAAGCTTGGTTTTCTTATAAAGGATATTCTTTATCTTTTCAATATCCGCATCTTTTCTAAGCTCCAGAACTATTCTTGTACCGTTTTTATCGGATTGATTGCTGATATCGACTACATCCGAGAGCTTCTTACTCTCTACCAGATTTGCCACATCCACTAAAAACTTGTTTATTCCGGCACCGATCATAGTATATGGAATCTCAGAAATTATCAGCTTGTCCTTGTCAGCTTTTTTTCTTCCAAGCTCTACTTCTATCTTTCCTCGCAGCTTTAACTTTCCGTTACCTGTTTCATAGATATCAAGCAAATCCTTTTTATTTGCAATAATACCGCCTGTAGGAAAATCCGGACCGTGCAGTACTTCCAAGAGTCCTTTAGTATCTATATTCCTGTTTTTAATATAGGCAATACAGGTATTACATACTTCAAGCAGATTATGTGTAGGAATTGAGGTTGACATACCTACAGCAATACCCTCCGCACCGTTTATCAAAAGATTCGGTACTCTAACAGGTAAAACCGCAGGTTCTTTTTCAGTCTCATCATAATTTGAAATAAATTCAACAGTCTTATCAAGATCCTTTAGATATACTTCTTCCGCAAATTTTGCAAGTTTTGCTTCCGTGTATCTCATGGCGGCCGCTCCGTCACCTTCTATAGATCCGAAGTTTCCGTGACCGTCTATTAAAGGCATTCCTTTTTTAAAGTCCTGACTCAAAACAACCAAAGTTTCATATATAGAACTGTCACCATGCGGGTGATATTTACCCATGGTATCACCGACTATTCTTGCAGACTTACGATGCGGTCTGTCACTGAATATTCTCAGTTCACTCATATCATATAAAACTCTTCTTTGCACAGGCTTTAGACCGTCTCTCGCATCAGGTATAGCCCTTGCGGTTATAACACTCATAGAATAATCCAGATAGGATTTTTGCATTTCCTCCGAATATTCCGTTCGCAATATCTTCTCAGCCATATACCCTCCTATGCATCAATTACCGCTTCTCTTGCATGCTCATGTATAAAGTTTCTTCTCGGAGCCACATCGGACCCCATTAAAAGTTCAGTTACTTCACTTGCAAGTCTTGCATCTTCTATTTCAACTTTTTTGAGCACTCTTCTTTCAGGGTCAAGAGTTGTCTCCCAAAGCTGTTCGGCATCCATCTCTCCAAGTCCCTTATATCTTTGCAGAGTGAAATTGTCCTTATGTTTCTTTTTATAATCTTCCAATGCTTTTTCATCATATAGATAAATGCCCTCACCTCTTTTCGGTACCACTTTAAAAAGCGGCGGCATTGCAATATATACATGTCCGTCATATATAAGCTCAGGCATAAATCTGTAGAGGAAGGTCAAAAGCAAAGTATCTATATGACTTCCGTCCACGTCTGCATCGGTCATAAGTATTATCTTGTCATAACGAAGTTTTGAAATATCAAAATCATTGCCATAGCCTTCAGAAAATCCACAACCGAAAGTATTTATCATTGTTTTTATCTCGGCATTTGCAAGTACCTTATCTATAGAAGCCTTCTCAACATTCAAAATCTTACCTCTTATAGGTAAAATAGCCTGAAAATTTCTGTTTCTTGCAGTCTTTGCTGAACCGCCGGCAGAATCTCCCTCTACTATAAATATCTCACATTTGCTTGGATCTTTTGACTCACAGTTTGCAAGTTTTCCGTTTGACTCAAATGAAAACTTTGATTTTGTGAGCATATTTGTCTTGGCTCTTTCCTCAGCCTTTCTTATCTTGGCGGATTTTTCCGCACAGGAAATTATAGCTTTTACCACATCTACATTCCTGTCAAAAAACCTTGTAAGTTCATCCCCTGTAACCGTAAGTACAGCCCTTGTGGCATCGGCCGATGCAAGTTTTGTCTTTGTCTGTCCTTCAAACATAGGATTCGGATGCTTTACACTGATAATGGCGGTCATACCGTTTCTGGTATCCGCACCGGTAAAATTGCTGTCCTTATCCTTTAATATACCGAGATCTCTTGCATAGGTATTTATAAGACCTGTAAACTTTGTCTTGAATCCGGCTATATGTGTACCGCCTTCTTGAGTAAATATATTATTACAAAATCCCAGTATATTCTCCTCGAATGCATCCACAAACTGTATGGCTATTTCCACATCTATATTGTCACATACTCCTTTGTAAAGTATAGGAGCATGCATTACTTCCTTGCCCTTATTTAGCTCTTTTACATATGCCACTATACCTTCTGGTTCATGGAAAACTGTTTCTTCATGTTCATTATCTCTTAAGTTTTTGAAATGCAACATAAGACCGGGATTTAAGTATGCACTTTCATGCATTCTGGATTTCAACCAGTCAGCCTTAAACTTAGTAACTTCAAAGATAGTATCATCAGGTAGAAATGTAATTTCAGTACCTGTATTTCTTGTTTTTCCTATAGTCGGTAAAAGTCCGTTTTTTAATTCTACTGTAGGTATACCCTTTTCATATCTGTCATGATGTATAAATCCGTCTCTTGATATTTTTATATCAAGGAAATTGGACAAAGCATTAACCACTGATGAACCTACACCATGCAATCCACCACTGGTTTTATATGATTCATTATCAAATTTTCCGCCTGCATGTAAGGTGGACAATACAACTCTTTCCGCCGAAATACCTTTTTTATGCATCTCAACCGGTATTCCTCTACCGTCATCCTTCACGGTACATGAGCCGTCCGCATTTAAAGTCACCCATATATTTTTACAAAATCCGGCCAAATGTTCATCGATAGAATTATCCATTATCTCATAAATAAGATGGTTTAATCCCTTTACACCGACTCCACCGATATACATACCCGGTCTTACTCTAACAGCCTCAAGTCCTTCAAGTACTGTAATACTGCCTGCATTATAGTCCTGCATAAAACCTCACTTTTACAAAAATGTAACAGTCCGGCAAAAACCAAACTGTTACATTCATACTTTATTTTACATCAATTGGCCGTTTGCCAATATTTTTTCAACAAGTTCTTCATTGTTTTTTGTTGAATTGAATTCTTCGATAATTCTTTCGGCCACTTCATCAGGCTTTGCCAAATCAGTGGACTTTCTGATTATACTTACCACTTCGGCCTCTTCCTTGCTCAATAATAAATCATCTCTTCTTGTAGAGCTCTTTAAAACATCTATTGCAGGGAAGATTCTCTTTTCGGAGAGCTTTCTGTTAAGTACAAGTTCCATATTTCCTGTACCCTTAAACTCCTCAAATACAACATCATCCATTCTGCTTCCGGTATCTACCAAAGCTGTTGCAAGTATTGTGAGACTTCCGCCCTCTCTTATATTTCTTGCCGTTCCAAAGAAACGCTTAGGCATATGAAGCGCCGCAGGATCAAGTCCTCCTGAAAGCGTCCTTCCGCTTGGTGCTATTGTAAGATTGTAAGCTCTTGCAAGTCTTGTAATGGAATCCAGCAATATCATTACATCCTTTCCGTGCTCCACAAGTCTTTTTGCTCTCTCAATAACCATCTCGGAAACTCTCTTATGTCTGTCCGGAAGTTCATCAAATGTGGAATATATAACTTCCACGTTTTCTCCTACTATTGCCTCTTTGATGTCTGTAACCTCTTCAGGTCTCTCATCTATAAGCAGAATAATAAGATGCATATCCTTTTGATTTGTTGTAATAGACTTTGCTATTTCCTTTAAAAGCGTAGTCTTACCTGCCTTTGGCTGTGAAACTATCATACCTCTTTGTCCTCTACCTATAGGTGAGAGTAAATCAACTATTCTCATAGCTTTTGATGCGGAATCATCATTTGCCAAATGTATTCTGCTGTTTGGGAAAATAGGTGTCAAATCCTCAAAATTAGGTCTTGTTTCCAAAGTCTCAGGAGGGAAAGAGTTTACAGTGTTTATATATAAAAGTGCAGCAAACTTTTCTGTAGCTGTTTTTATCTTTTTTATTCCTGATACCACATCACCTGTTTTCATTCTGAACTTTTTAATCTGTGCAGGAGAAACATACACATCATTATCACCCGGTAAGAAATTTTCACATCTTATAAATCCGAAACCGTCAGGCATTACCTCAAGTATACCCTCTGCAATCTCACCTGAATCCAGATCTCTTATGTCTGTAGGATAATCTCTTGAAAAACCCGCTCCGAAGCGATTATCATAGTATTCATTTCTATATCCCGGTTGATTTTGTAAAGGATATTGATTCGGATACTGGTTAGGATACTGATTTACATATTGATTTGAATTTACATACTGGTTTTGATTATTGTACTGGCTCTGATAGTAATTAGGCATATTGCCTTGAGCACTTACCTGACTATACCTTTGTCCGTTTTGATATGTATTATTATATCCGTTATTTCTGCTTTGATTTGAAGTGCTTCTTTGTGCACTGTTATATGTACTTCTGCTTTGACCTGTATAATTACTCTGACCGGAATAGTTTTGTCCGGCATATCCGTCTCTTTGATATGAATTATCTTTTCCGGTCATATCAGGCGAGCCTCCTTCACTGTTTGAAACCTCTTTACTTCGGTTCTCGGAAAACTCCACTAACAACTCTATTATATTTGCCTTATTTAAATTGCTGACTCCTTTAAAGCCCTGTTCTTTTGCAATCTCTTTCAACTGTACCAATGATAAAGTTTGTAACTTTTCTCGCATATATTATCTGTCCTTTTTTATTTTATTAAAATAGTCCTTGATTGATTTTTCAAATCCCATATCTGTAAGATTAAAAAACACCTTATCTTTTATCTCATCAGGCAGGTATTGTTGTTTAACATAATGATTTTCATAGTCATGAGCATATTTATAGCCCACACCTATTCCTATATCTTTTTCCCCCGTAAAATTTGCGTTTCTGATATGCTTTGGCACTTCAAAATCACTGTTTTCCTTCACAAATCTTAATGCTTCATTTATAGCAAGATATGATGCATTTGACTTAGGCGCACAAGCAATATAATTTGCCGCTTGAGCCAAAATTATCCTTGCCTCAGGCATACCGACTCTTTCAATTGCCAAAAAGGCATTGGTCGCAATACTTAAAGCATTCGGATCTGCAAGGCCTACATCCTCGGCCGCACATATTATGATTCTTCTGGCTATAAACTTTATATCTTCACCTGCATAGAGCATTTTTGCCAGATAATACATAACCGCATCGGGATCCGAGCCTCTCATACTTTTTATAAATGCCGATATGGTATCATAATGATTTGTTCCGTCCTTATCATACTTCACTATCTTTTTTTGAATACATTCACTTACGATATTTGTATCAATATGAATCTTTCCGTCTTCTGAAATATCTGTTGTAAGAATTGCCAGTTCCAAAGCATTCAATGCACTTCTTGCATCACCGTCCGCGCTTTTAGAAAGGAATTCTACAGCCTCTTTAGAAATTTCTACTTCATACCTTCCCATCCCTCTTTCTTTGTCTTTAATTGCTCTATCTAAAATGGTCTCTATATCCTGATATGAAAGCGGTTTCAATTCCAAAAGTCTTGATCTTGAAATCAAAGCCTTATTTACCTCAAAGAAAGGATTTTCCGTTGTTGCTCCGATTAAAATTACAGTACCGTCTTCTACAAAAGGCAGCAGGTAGTCTTGTTGAGATTTATTAAATCTATGAATTTCATCGATAAATAAAATAGTTTTTTTCTTATACATTGAAAAGGATATTTTAGCTTCAGATATCGCTTCTTCCATCTCTTTTTTTCCGGCCGTAGTGGCATTAATTTGCTTAAAATTTGATTTGGTGGTATTTGCAATGATCTTTGCTATAGTTGTTTTTCCACATCCCGGAGGACCAAAGAATATAATCGAACTCAGTTTATCAGCCTTTATCGCCCTATATAAGAATTTGTCTTTACTCAAAATATGTTCCTGCCCTACTATCGAATCTAAAGAATCGGGTCTTAATCTTGAAGCTAACGGGGCATCCTCTTTTTCATTAACTTCTTTCATATAATCAAATAAGTCCATTTTTTCTCCATGTAGGTTGTTACCACTACTTTACCACATTTTTTTCAAATGTCAAATATCGAGTTATTAATTTATAAAGTAATATGATAGAATATAGTATTATATCTAATTTATTGAGGATAATTTATGGAAAAGAATCGTGAACAAATTTTTTTAAGATGTTGCCTTGGCTATTTTTTCAGCGGAACGGCAACTCTTATTATAGGTGCCACACTGCCTCATCTAATGAAAGAAATAGGACTTGACTACATAGGTGCAGGCAGTATACTGACTTTCTTTTATATCGGAAATTTTTTCGGAAGTTTCTTATATACCGCACTGTCTGCAAGACTTGGTGACAAATTCAGTATAACACTTATGACCTGTTTGTCATTCCTCAGTTTTGTTATTTTAATAAATACACCCCCCTTGATAATCATTAATATATTGGTGCTTATCCTTGGACTTACAAAGGGATCAATTACACTTTTTAATAATTACTATGTAAATAATATGTATGAAAATCCCGCTCCCAAGGGTGCAATACTTAATGCCATGTTCGCAATAGGTGCATTTATATCACCTTTCCTGCTGTCATTTATTCTTTATCTGGGATTTAATTGGCGATATATTTTGGGACTTATAGCAATTATTGCGGCTTTGGTCGTAGCAGGATTTTTTACAACCGATAATAAGACTCTTCTTTTTTATAAAAATAATGCCAAAGGCTCGATTGCAAACAGAACAAATAAAGATACGGAATTTTTTAAAGATAAAAAGTTTTATATAAATACCGTACTTTTATTTTTCTACCTGGGATTTGAATACAGCGTAAACGGATGGTTTATCACTTATCTGAAGGATACGGGAATTATGAGCGTTTCACTTGCAACCACCCTTGTTTCGATTACCTGGATTGCCATTTTGATTTCAAGACTTTTTATAGCCAAAATAAGTCAAAATATATCTCCGAAAAAAATAATGGTATTTGACTCACTTGGACTTTTGATAGGCTTTATTATGCTTATCTCAACCAAAAATATTTTCATTATTGTAATATCATTATTTATTTTAGGACTTTTTATGGCACCGGTATTTCCGCTAAGCTATGCTGTTTCAAAGGAATCGCTGCACGGTTATGCATTTGCAATGACAATGTTTACAGCACTTACAGCAATCGGCGGAATCATAACACCATATATCTTAGGCTTTATTTCCAATACCCTTAATATGAGTACTGCGGTATTTATGCTGATTGTAAATGCAATACTGATATTTATATTGTCATGTATAAATTATAAATTTGAAAATTAGACATATAAAAAGGGCATCACATATGTGACGCCCTAAAATTTTATCTTAATAAATCAAGCCTTATTTGCTGAACCGAAAAGCTCTATCTTCTCTCTTACAGTTGCCTTGATAGCCTCGGCACCCGGAGCTAAAAGCTTTCTCGGGTCAAATCCCTTACCTTCAAGGTCCTTACCTGCTTCAATATACTTTCTTGTAGCCTCTGCAAATGAAAGCTGACATTCTGTATTAACATTGATTTTTGATACACCAAGGTTAATTGCCTTTTGAATCATCTCTGCAGGAATACCTGTACCGCCGTGAAGAACCAATGGAAGGTTTCCTGTTTTCTCCTGTACCTTTGCCAAAACGTCAAAGTTAAGACCCGGCCAGTTTGCAGGATACTTACCGTGGATATTTCCGATACCTGCTGCAAGGAAATCTACTCCGAGATCTGCAATCATCTTGCACTCATTAGGATCTGCAAACTCACCTGCACCTACAACACCGTCTTCCTCGCCGCCGATTGATCCTACCTCGGCCTCAAGTGACATTCCGTTTGCATGTGCCAAAGCTACAAGCTCCTTTGTCTTTTCAATATTCTCTTCGATTGAGAAATGAGAACCGTCAAACATTATTGAAGAAAATCCTGCTTCAATACACTTCTTACATCCCTCATATGAACCGTGGTCAAGGTGAAGTGCTACAGGAACTGTAATTCCCATCTCCTCTATCATTGCCTTTACCATTGCAGCTACTGTCTTATAGCCTGTCATATACTTTCCCGCACCCTCTGAAACTCCAAGGATTACAGGTGAATTCATCTCCTGAGCTACCGACAGAATAGACTTTGTCCACTCTAAGTTGTTGATATTAAAATGTCCTACCGCATAATGTCCGGCTTTTGCCTTATCAAGCATTTCTTTTGCTGATACTAACATATCTACCTCCTGTTGTTGAATAGAATATCTTCTACTTCTTTTTGCATATCTGCACTGTCACATTCTCTTGTATGTCGAATCTTTGCATCTTTTATCTCCAATATTGCCTTCGGAATTTCAGGTGCTCCAATCTCATGCAATTTGTCAATGACTTCAAAATCTCCCATATCCTGCTTTTGTCCAAAGATTGCTTCAAGTACACTGTCAGCAAACTTATATGGACTTGCTGTGGATGCTATGACTGTCTTTGTCATATCCTTTGTGGCATTTTTATAATCCTCATATACTGAGAATGCCACTCCGGTATGTGTATCTATAATATAACCTGTACTGTCATACAGAGATTTTATACCTTCAAAATTTTTCTTTTCATCAGCAAATCCGGCGATAAAGTCTTTCATAAAATCCTTCATAGCTTCTGTAACTTCATATTTACCGCCTGCCGATAAATCTTTCATAAGCTTTGAAACATACTCTCCGTCACTTCCACAGCTTAAATAAATCAATCTTTCAAGATTGCTTGAAATAAGTATGTCCATAGACGGTGAAGATGTTAAAACAAACTTACGATTTCTATCATAAACCCCATTTTCAAAGAAATCAAATAAAACTTTATTTTCATTTGAAGCACATATAAGTTTATCTACCGGTAATCCCATCTGTTTCCCGATATATGCCGCAAGTATATTTCCGAAATTCCCTGTAGGAACGCATACATTTATCTTTTCACCTGCAGCTATATCGCCACTTTCCAACAGCTTAACGTAAGCATATACATAGTAAGCTATCTGTGGTACCAGACGTCCTATATTTATAGAATTTGCACTTGAAAGCTGTATTCCGTTTTCTGAAAGCTTTTTTGCAAACTCTTTATCGGAAAATATCTTTTTTACTCCGCTTTGTGCATCGTCAAAATTTCCGTGTATTGCTACTACATCCGTATTGTCACCCTTTTGTGTCACCATTTGCAATCTCTGTACATTGCTGACACCGTCCTTAGGATAGAATACTATAATGCCTGTACCCTCAACATCACAAAATCCCGACATTGCAGCCTTACCGGTATCACCGCTTGTAGCTGTAAGAATAACTATTTTATTCTTTATACCGTTTTTCTTGGCAGCTGTTGTGAGCAGATGAGGCAATATTGAAAGAGCCATATCCTTGAATGCTATAGTATCACCGTGGAAAAGTTCCAGAAAATACGCCCCTCCCGCCTTTACAAGCGGTGCAATCTCCTCCGTATCAAACTTTTCGTCGTATGCTTTTTCTATACAATCCGTCAATTCTTCTTTTGTATAATCACTCAAAAGAAGCTTCATTACCTCATAGGCAACTTCCTGATATCTTTTCCCCTTTAAATCTTCCAAAGAAAAATCGAACTTCGGAAATTTTTCAGGCATAAACAGTCCGCCGTCATCCGCCAATCCTTTAAGAATAGCTTCCGACGCATTTACTCCGGTCTCTTTGCCTCTGGTACTTTTATACTTTATGAATTCCATTCTAAACTCCTATTTCTAGATTGTCTAAACTATAACATATATATTAAAAATAATAAAGTTTATTTTCTGCTTTCTATTCTCGACCTTCCGATTATTCTTGTACCCAGTTCTATATCCTTACAATACTCAATCTTTTCAGAATAATTATTATTGAAATCTATCTGGTTTATACCACGGTTTTTTACACTTGCGGAAGTCATATTGTAGTCAGCCGCAACTTTGGATATATAGAGAAAATATCCCACTATACTTCCCACCAAGGTAAACCAAAAAATATTGCTCTGTAAATTATTTGTAAAATAAAGTATTGCCATGATTATTGCAAATATCGGTAAAACATACATAAGTCCGGACAGATAAAGTTTTCCCATATCCAGAGGTAATTTACCCACTACCTTTCCGGTTTGTCCGTTTACACTGAAGAAAAAGTGCTTATTACTGTCTTTATCATTGTACGATATTGCCCAAACCGGCAACATGGCATATTTAAAGCTTCCTTGACCTATGGTGAAATCATTGTTTACCACATTTACGCTTTCTCCCGTCATAGAATCTCTTACCACCTTTGCAGAGTATCTATATACATCATCTTCTATCGAAGACATAAGAGCTTCTTTTTCTATATCCTTTTTCTCGGCAACAAATCCGCTTAAATATGAAGAGTCAAAATCTATCGCACCGTTAAAATCAAAAGGATATACAGACTCTACAAGAACTTTGTTTGACTTGGCAAGTGCAAGCTTCGGGAGATTTTTAATATCCACATCTCCTTTTCTGATAATTCTGAAATGCTTTTCATAAGTCACCCTGTAATTTCCTTCAGTTCTTGAATATGTCCTGCTTCCCTCTCTGTCAAGATCTACAAGTACATTTGTGTCATACAGCCAGTATGGGAAATATACTCCGTTTATTTCTTCGATTTCTTTCTTGTCATTGAAAAAACTCTTCGGCACAAATTTCTTTGTCTTCATCCAGTTTTCAAAAGATTCAAGGGCTCTTGTTCTGTCCACCTTAAAAGGTATAACTTTTGTAGGCATCTGTGATTTCTCAAGTTTTCCGGACATCACTATAGGATTTTTACAATAATAGCATGTGGTTGCTACGGTAGTCTCATCCGTTACAATATTTGCGCCGCAACTTGGACAGTGATATTCAAGATACTCACCATTGTCTCCGTCTTCCACCACATCTTCATCTTGAGACATAAGGCTTAAGTTTTTTACCTCTTCCTCCGTATAAACCGTATTACAATATTCACAATTAAACTTCCCAAGTGTTGCAGAATACTTTACCGGACCGCCACAATTTTTACATTTATAAATTACTGTTGCCATGCTTCCTCCAAGTCTTACCATGCGGTTTAATTTTTAATACAGACAATGCCAAAAATACAATTGACAATACCGAATCCAAAAACATATTTATGTAAAACCAATTATTATACCAAAAAAGGCTTACCAATATATCCGAACTGTCTTCTCCCATAATCTTCGATAACAAAAAATCTATGCTGACTAAAGGATTAAACAACAAAACAAACTTACTGAATCTGATAAAAACAATTCCGAAAAATCCGCTCTCATCCGTTACAAATGAATTTGCAGATAAAAAATATAATATCAATGTTCCTATAAACAGCCCTAAAACTCCCGAATATAGGAGAGCTGTTGCAACACTTGTCCTCATAGATATGCTTGAGCAAAATATCCCCATTGAAATAATAAGTACTACAAACACAACAAAGTTTATAACAAGTTTTATAATATCGGGAACAGTTATTCCGCCATATAAAAATAAAATTGCCATAATCGGTAATTGTGATATCAGTATAAGCATAATCGAGGAAAATAAACTCAAAAACTTACCAAAGACTATATTTTCTGCGGTCATCTTTGTAGTCAGTAATATTTCAAGTGTTCCCCTTTGCCTCTCATCACTTATTGCACCTGCTATAAAACTTGGTGCCACAAATATAAGTAAAAGCGCAGGAACAAATATAACTATTCTGAATATTTGTAAAAAAGAAGTATAGTCTATAAATGAAGTTTTCCTTGCAAAGTCTACAACATCATTCATCTCTATCAGAGTAACTGCCGCCACAATAAAGTTAAATACAAGAATAGCAATTGAGAGTTTCATACTTCTTGTACTTACCCTGTGTTCCCTTTCATAAATCGGATTAATATTCATTGCTAAAAATTACGCTTTCATTTGAATGGTTTGTAACCTTAATAAAATATGATTCCAGACTTCCCGGTTCTCTTATAAATTCACTTACTAAAACATTGTTTCTTATAAGTTCCGCCAACAATCCGGCTTCATCTATCTTTTTACCCTCAAAGTATACCATAAAATAGCTGTTATCTACAGATAAAAATCTGACATTTTTATTATTTTTTAATATTTCAAGTGCTAAATTTTCATTATTTAATACCTTTATTTTTATAGGGTTTGCTCCCTCAACTTTTGCCAGTATTTCTTCAACACTTCCGGATATTATCATCTTTCCGCCTTCTATAATTCCTATGTCCGTACAGATTTCTGAAATCTCCGATAAAATATGTGAGCTTAAAATCACCATTTTACCTGCGGCGTTTAACTCCTGTAAAAGTTCCTTAAGCTCGTATCTGGCTCTCGGATCAAGTCCGCTTGCAGGCTCATCCATAATGATAAGTGCGGGATCATGTATTAATGCTCTTGCTATACAAAGTTTTTGCTGCATTCCTCTTGAAAGCTCGTTCAAATAAAACTCTCTCTTATCAGTCATACCGACCTGCTCCAAAAGAATTTCCGACTTCTTTCTTGCAAGATACCCGGTCAGACCGTATGTAGAAGCAAAGAACATCATATATTCAAATACCGTCATATCATCATAAATTCCAAGCACATCCGGAACGTAACCTACCGTTTCCTTTGAATTTTTCCGATCGTCACATAGATTTATATCATCAAAAAATATACTCCCTTTATCAGGATATATAATTCCCGAAATAATCTTTATAGCAGTTGTCTTACCTGCACCGTTTGGACCGACAAGTCCGTAAAGTGCTCCATCCGGTATTCTTAGGCAAAGATTTGATAATGCCGGATGTCTTCCATATAATTTACTTATATTTTTTATTTCTAACATCTATTTTTCCACACCTAAAACACTTACCATCGGCAAAGCGGTTTCCAAATTCCCGTTTTCTATATTTGAATATCTTACTCTGATAGTATTTGTATCCGACAGATATGTCAACAACTCCAATATAGAGAAATTGTTCTTTGAAATATAATCAAAGTTTCCGGTTTTAAAATTATACAAAGCAATATTTCCCTTAAAGACCTTCACACTGTCACTGTATCTTGTATCTGAAAATATATCTGATATCTGCTCAAATTTTACTTGTGCGATGTTTATATTTTCCCCCAAGAAATACTCAAGTACCGTAGCTTCATTGCTCTTTAGTGCATTGTCTATATAAGAATAATCTCCGCTAAGCACTATAGGCATCTTTAAAAGCGACTGTCTGTAAATTTTTCCGTCTTCTATAGAATTTACAGGTATAACAGATGTAAGCAATGTCAGTCCGCTACCCTCCATGGTATTATTAAAAAATATAGGATTTGAGAGTGCCGTATCCGAAAATGCGATAATTCTTGCATCTGCAGTATATCCGTTGGAATTTTCTCCAAGATAAAATGAAAGGAAATTTGAGACATTTAAAAGCTGCATATATTTCTCGGTGTCCATACCGTTCACACTGCCGTTTTGATTTATCGTAGTTTCTCCAACCATTCCTGTAATAATTCTTGAAGTAATATTAAAGTCTGTCAAAGGTATATTTATAAACTGACAATTATCTATCTGCTTTGTCTCTCCCTTATCAAAGTCTCCAAGCAGCGCAATTTTCCCATACAGAATAAGGGTGGCATTTTTTACCTTATAATCATAATTATTTGTAATTTCAACACTTAAACTTCCGTTAAAGAAATTTATTTCACCTGTAAATCCTTCGTTGTTCAAATTCTCTATTGTTTTATCCAGCTTCCAGATATTTGAAGCAAATGCACCTACATGATTTAGAGAAATATTTTTTGTGTACTCCTCATTATCAATATTTACAGATGTAGACTTATTTAAAACTCTTCTGTCGTCCACATCCGACCTGTCTCTTATTACCGGTATAACAGAGTAATTTGAATCTATAACCACATTATAAGGCTTATTATAAGGATTTCTAAGGTTTACATATGTGGATTCCGATACATCCAGATCTCCGGCTTCATAAACCGTAACATAGTTGTAGAATGTTGTGGTAAACCTTGTTCTGCCGTTATATATAATAATTACCGCCAGTAATAATAAGGACATAAGCACTACGATCTTCCTGTAATATATTGCAAGTCCATAGTCTTTTAAATATATAAAAGAAATAGGTCCTATTAAAAGTACATAAGCAATAAATATCAAGGTATAAACAGTCATAGGCGGCAACTTATTGGTTTCCGACGAATTTAATATAGGCTCAATATTTTGGAATGTATCATCTGAAACTTCACTTTGCTTTGAAAAATTCTCTATCCTCTCATCTCCCAGGACAGTCGAAACAATATATCTTGCAAACTGAGTATTCTCTGCCGCAAAATCATTTAAATCACAAAAGTCAAAACCTGCAACCGCTATCAATCCTTTTTGCTTATTTACAGAAGTTATTAGAGGAAAATCTCCGTCTGAGAGAAGGACATTTCCTCCATGCATATTTATTGATGTAGTGTAGAGATCGATACTTTTACTTTCATTGTTAAATGTAAAGTTCAAAGTATTCATCTTCGGAGAATCATATATGTCCTCCAAAAGCTCAGGAGCATATCTTCCGATCGTATCATCAGCTCTTTGACCTGTACCCATTACAAGGACTCCTCCCTGTTTTACCCAATTCATCAATGCTCTGGACTGTTCCGTTGACAAATCTCTTATTCTAAAGTTACTGATTATAATCATATCCAGCTGTTCAAGTCCTGAACTTGACTTCGGAAATGATCCTGCAGCCAAATTTACCGTATTCAAATTTAAAAGGCCGAAATTTATTGCCACATCGTCAAAGTAATCCAGCTTATTTTGACTGTCACTAAGTAAGCCAACCATTATTTTTGAACGGTTGGCTTCCATATTCAAAGATACATCTTTTTCTATTATTGTTTTTTTATTTTCATCTTTCAGTACAACTACAATTTTATTCACTTCATTGCTGATTCTTATATAATAATCAGTCAAATAAATTTTCTTTTGCTCAAGATTTACATTGTACTCATAAGCATATTTTTTATTATCCGCC
This sequence comes from Lachnoanaerobaculum sp. OBRC5-5, assembly GCF_000296385.1. Taxonomy (GTDB): domain Bacteria; phylum Bacillota; class Clostridia; order Lachnospirales; family Lachnospiraceae; genus Lachnoanaerobaculum. The sequence goes on along the minus strand of NZ_JH815185.1, from coordinate 534,240 downwards.
TCAATAAATTCAATAGATACTTTTCCGGTAAAATTATCATTTGTGAAATTTTTATAATATACATGAATAGGGAGGTATCTCCCTCCCTTTGCTATATTCCCGTAACCGTAGCTTATATCTATAGTTATTTCCTTATTTTGTTCAGTTGCAGATAATGTGTTTATAGGAAATTGTACTGCAGACAGTAAAAATAATACCAATGATAATAAAAGTATTTTATTCAGTCCTCTTAAAATTTTCCCTTTCAACATCTAACTCCTTTGGTAATGTTACGCTGAATATTGTTCCGCTCAAATCACTGCTTACATCAATAATTCCATGGTGAAGCTCTGTGATATTTTTTGCTATGGCAAGTCCAAGTCCGGTTCCTCCCGTATTAGAATTTCTGGCCTGATCCACTCTGTAGAATTTGCCGAAAATAAGAGGTAACTCGTTTGCCGGAATAACTTTACCATAGTTAATTACCGCAATCTTTACTATTTTCTTTTCAACAGAAATTTTTATATCTATTCTTTTTCCGTCAGCACCGTATTTGATGGCATTATTAATAAGATTATCAAACAATCTTGCCAATAAAGTACCGTCTCCGTCTATTACACATGAATCCTCATTTGTATTTACACTGCAAGTAATACCTTTATTTTCAAAATTAGGGTAAAACTCCTCCATAAGCTGACATAAAAGCTTTATAATATCAATTTTATCTATTTTCAGTACAAGTTTTGATGAATTTGTCTTTGTGAAGCTGAAAAGACTCTCAATAAGATCCTGCAGCTTCTTTGACTTTTCATAAACTATTTTCAAATACTCTTTTTTGGTCTCCTCAGACAAATCTCTTTTGTTTATCAAATCAAGATATCCGAGTATTGATGTCAACGGTGTTCTAAGGTCGTGAGCAATATTTGTAATCATCTCATTTTTGGACTTTTCATTATGTCTCTCACTCTCCATCAAAACTCTGATTTCCTCAGCCATCTTATTGATACTTGCAGCTATCTCGGAAAACTCGTTATCGCCTTTTACATCAATATTTGTATTCAAATCTCCGGCCGAAATCTTCTTTATTGCCAGAAGTATGTCATCTATATACTCAAATGACTTTCTTTGCAAAATCCAAAATGAAAGTGCAAATACTCCTATGCCGAATACAAGTAAAATCAGAATAACAACCAGGTCGCTTCCGTTTCCCCTTATCAAAAGAGTATCATTTTCACGATTTATTATATGCAATCCTGAGAACACCGAAATATTGCTGAGCAACAGAGTTTCTACCAAAATAGAAATCACCAGACTGAAGAGTATGTTAATTATTACTTTAGTCTGAAATTTCTTTTCCAAATCATCTCTCAATTTTATATCCAACACCCCATACAGTAGTTATAATCTTGTTTTCTCTTTCATCTTCATTCATTTTTCCGCGAAGTCTTCTTATATGAACCATTACTGTGTTATTGGCCTCGTATACCTTTTCATTCCATACTTTTTCAAAGATTTCATCTGTTGAGAATACTCTTCCGGCATTACTTGCAAGCAAATATAAGATATCGAACTCTATAGGTGTAAGCTTAACTTCTTTTCCCTCTATGACTACCTTATGATTATCTTTGTTTATAGACATTCCCTTAAGTCTTATCTCATTAGGATCGTCCTTTTCCAAAACGGTACTGTTCGGATTAAGCTGAGTATATCTGCGAAGCTGTGATTTAACTCTTGCCGTCAGCTCTAAGGTATTAAAAGGTTTTGTAACATAGTCGTCCGCACCTGTTCCAAGTCCAAGTATCTTATCAAGATCCGCACTCTTTGCACTTAGAAGTATTATAGGAAAATTATGTGTTTCTCTTATCCTCTTACACATCTCCAGTCCGTCCATGCCGGGCATCATTATATCAAGTATTGCAAGATGTATATCTTCGTTCTCTATTATCTTCAATCCGTCTTCAGCACTGTTTGCTTTAAAAACTTTATATCCGTCACTGACCAGATAAATTTCAACAAGGTCAGCAATCTCCTTTTCATCATCTACCACTAAAATATTTGTATCCGCCATTATATTCTCCTTTTATTCACTGCTTGTTTCACTTTCGCCTTCAATTGCAGCTTCAGTTATATTCTCTTCAGGTTGTGTATCTTCATGTGATTCTTCATGTGACTCATGTTCTTGTGTCTCATCCGGATGCTCACCCTCGTTATTTTCATGATGCTCCTCACCTTCACTCTTATGAGGACTTATACCTATGGCACCGTCCAAATTTGAGTCCAGAGTTATATCGGTGCTCTCTTTGTCGGCTCCCATACCTGTATCCTTGATAATTTTATTACTTATCTTAACAAGCATCTCACTCGGGGTATAGCTGTATCCCGGTATCTTACCGTAAAGCATCTCATGAAGAGCTATAACATTTGATTTCAATGTTATCGGAATAACATAATCTCTCTTATGCATTTTCTTTGTATCTTTATCAAAAGGGAATCCTGTTGTTTCACTCAGATGATATTTTGATATATCCTTTGCAAAAGGTATAAGATTATCTATTCCTACATTAGTAGCTGTCTGAGGCAGAACAGCCACCAAAATACTGTACAAAGTAGAGAAATTTGCGTTCTTAGCCTTATCAAAAGCAAGGCTTACAACCTTTCTCTGTCTCTCCGTTCTGTTAAAATCAGTATCCATAAGTCGCAGTCTCGCATATGCTACAGCCTGAACTCCGTCAAGGTGATTCATTCCCGCATGCTCAAGCTCATATGATCCCACGCCTGTAGCCTCTACAGTCTTTGCAATAAATGAATTCATATATTTAAACTCTGCATCCGTTATCTCAAGGTCTACTCCGCCAAGTATATTTATGGCGTCAATTACCGCCTTCCAGTTCACCGTTATATAATCCTTTATATCAAGGTCAAGGTTTCTGTTTAGAGTCTCCAGAGCCTGTTCAGGTCCGCCTTCTACATAGGCCTGATTGAACTTATGGAATTTTCCGTCCTCATCTATCATTGAATACATATCTCTATAGATTGATATAAGCTGTATATCTCCGCTTTCTCTGTCTACATTGACAATCATATTCACATCACTTAATGCACCCTTTTCCACATTTCCGTCTCTTGAGTCCACACCGAAAACTGCCACGGTATAGTAACCCTTTTGATTTTTAACATAGTGGAATGCAAAATAAGTTCCTCCTCCTACTATTGTAAACAGTAATACCAAAAGGAAGAGTCTTGTCAAAAAACCTCTTTTCTTTTTAGGTTTTTTAACTCTTTCTTTTTCGACTTTTTTCACAGTCCTTGGATTCACATTTTTCGTAACTTTTTTAGTTTTAACGATCTTTTTGGTAACAGGCTTTGTAACCTTCTTTTTAACCACCTTTTTAGGTGCCTCTTCTCTTTGAACGGTCTGAGTTCTGTATACATCATCCCTTCTTACTACAGCTTTTTGACTGCTTTTTGGCAAAGGAATTTTTATTCCGCCGGTTTCCTCATTATCGTTAGTATTACTTTTTATATTTCTTCCGTTCTTTATCTTTGAAGATTTCTTTGAACCTATGATATTTATCTTATCCGGTTTCTTTTCCACTTTTCTTATATTCTGTCCGATTTCTTCAAGTTTCTTATTGTTTTCACTTAATGTTTTAAGCAGTTTTTTATTTTCTTCTTTAAGTTTTTCTTCTTCTCTAATTTTTTTAAGCTTAGCTAAATCTTTTAAGTATTTTTCAAGATCTTCACTGTCAGCTTCACTAAGTTCTCTGTAAAAATCATCATCTCTCATTTTGGAGTAATGCTCCTTTCAAGAAGTACTTCTATATATTCTATCATAGATGAAAACAATATACACTAAGAAAAATAGAATAATAAGTGATATTTCTATAAAAAAGGCGGGCAAAAGCCCACCTTAAAGTATTAAACGCTATCTCTTAATATTTTATTTAGAAAGTGATACTCCTTTTGACTCCGTATCATCTGATGCCATCTCTCTTGCAATCTTTGCAGCCTCATCTACATAGGAAGGTGTTGCTTCTTTAGCCTTTTTCGCATCTTCAAGGCTGTGCCCGCATTTAGTGCAAAAACTTGAAGTTTCAGGACACTCGTTACCGCAACTGTCACACACAACAGTATTTAATTTAACTTCATCCTTTTGCTCTTTTTGAGGCTTTGATGCCGCAGCCTTTGAAGCGGCTGCCGATACATTACTTGCCACATTTGTAGCTACATTGCCTGCTTTATTGAGTATTCCTTTTGCATAGTCCACATTCATATCCAAAGCGGCCGCATTCTCATCAACTTCAGTTCTGCCGGTTTTTAATATACCGTATACAGATAATATAAGATTTATAAGTAATATCAACAGAAATATCCATACAAAGAATGTACCCTTCATTTCATCCGCATGTAAACCGGATAAAGCATTCATTATTATAAACTCTGTAAATCCTAAAGATATATTGAGCAAATAAATAACGTGAACAAATATATAGCTGCCCTTACCTGTAGATTTTTTATTTAACAGCCACATAACAATATTTACTATAGGATAAATTATAAATAATAATGTATATCCCTTTACGGCAGCCAATCCGCTAAGATCAAGACCATCAAGCTTCAATGTTGCCATGCTGAATAAAGAAAAACTCTTCTTTAAGTCATCTCCGAAAAATCCGTAACTGAAATCAACTTTCAATACCGGAATAAAGAAAAACAGTGTAATTAAAGCAGATAGAACAAATAATATATTCAAAACACTGAGCCCTTTATTATTGATAACCAAGTCATTGTTTTTTGTTCTTTTTATACCTTTAAACATTCAATCTACCTCCTTTATAAAATTTCTTTTCCACAAGATGAACAGAACTTATCACCTGCATTGTTTTCTTGACCGCAGTTGGAACAAACTACCTTATCACTTGGCTTAGCCTCGCTTACATCTTCGTCTTTTTCTTCACTCACAACTTCCGTATCCTGTGTATTTTCCGGAGTTTTATCCGCTACTACAGCTTCCCTAACATCATCCTTTTTAATACTTACCGTATTGCTTGTTGTATTAACGGGTGCATCTACAACAACTACATTATTCTTATTCTTCTTTGATTTATTAAACAAAATCAGAAGGAGTATAGCTATTATCAAAATAAATACAAATGCAACAGCTGCAAAGATAATATATATAGTAAAGTTTGTACGAACGCTCACAAAGAATGGAGAACTGTAATTTGACATCATAACATTCTCACCCTTTACAATGAAGTCGTTGCCTTTAAACTTTGCTTCGGCATTTTCAAAGCTTCCGTCTATATATAAACCCCTATCTACAGGCTTACCTACATTTTTAACAATGTATTCATATGAATCAACATTTCCTGATGTGAAAATCTCAGGATTAAAGTCGTCCATAAATGAAATTCTCTGCTTTGTTACAAAATATCCCTTCTTATCGATGTCCAGGCTGCTTATTGATCTGCTGTATCCTGTAGTTTCTTCCCACATCTTTGCATCTTCATCCATAGTACCTGAAGATGATATCTTAACTTCAAGATCCTTACCGTTTAAAGACACTTTATCAAGTTTTATCTTGCTGTTAGAAAGAACACTCTTCAGTTTTTCCTCAAGAGACTTTGCATCATTCTCATTGAAAGACTCACTGAAAACCACAGTAATATTTCTTTTTATCTTACCTGTCGGAGTAATCTCAACGATATGCTTGTATTTGCTTACATTCGGCAAAATATTCACATCCAGCTTTATATCAAAAGTTGAACTGTAACCGCTGTAAAGCAAAGTATTTGAGTCACCGCTCATTGCAGAACGTGAAACTGTAGATGAGTATCCTGTACCGTCTGTTATAGTTCCTTCATAATTATTCTCAGGATTTACATAATAATCAAAGCTTACGGCATTATTGTAATTACTGATATAGTCTTCCAAATTTATATACTCGTTAAGAGTATAATTTTTAGAAAACAAATGTCTTTTATCTACAGCATCGGATGTATCGGATGTGGCTTCAGTGCTCTCCTCGGTACTTTCTTTACTCTCAGACTCCACCTGAGTCTCCTCTGAGACTTGAGTATCCTTTGCAGCTGAACCGGTCTTACTGTCAAGACTTTTTCCGGTAAACTTTTCAGTCATCTTTTTACAGTCATCTGCACTTAAAGCCTTACCCTCAACAGTGAAAATATGTGAATTATTTGCTTCCGACCATGTTCCTGTTCCGACTTCACCCGATCTTTCAGCCATAAATTTATCTATATCATCTTTAGCCTGATCATAGCTGGTATTCGGAATATCTATAGCAATACTTCTGTCAATACTTCCGTCTTTGTTTATAACTGTATTGAACTCGATACCGTTAATAGGCAAATACTTTGTGGTATTTACATCTATTATGCTCATATTGGCATCTTTTTCATATTCCTCACCTGCTATATTAAGACTTACCTGACTTGTTGAGAATATATAAATCTCATATGAAGATGTAATATATTCATTATTCATCATTCCGTCACGCATCCATTTTAGAAGGTCTTCAGTGCCGAAATTTTCCTGAAATGCAACTCCCTTTGCAAATGCGGTATTTGATCTTAAAAGTGTCACCTTCGGTTCTATGTCGCTTCCGACAGCTTTTAATATATTTCCAACCTTTTTCTCATAGTCATCTTTTGATGAGAAATTTATAGTGAATACAGCAACAATATTTGAATCATCCTGTGTAACGGAAGTGATTTCAATATCTTCAGGACAGAGCGCCTTCAATGTTGCCGCTACGGTTGCAAAATCTTTTTGAACATATGATGTATAGTCCGAATTTGATATTGTATATGTCATAACTCTGCTTCCGGCAAAGGAATCATCAAAACTCATATCTGTTTTAACAACACCGCCACATGCTGTAAGAAGCAAAAATGCCAATATACATATAAGATATTTTAATTTATTTTTCATAATACTCCCTAAATTTTCACTTGATTTTATCTTCCGAAATAACTGTCAATACCGTCAGCAAGTCCCTTTGACAGTTTTTTCAGTTCATCTTTTCCGTGATCCGATGTTTTATCTCCCAATTCAATATCAATCGACGGAACAGTTGAATAAGATGTCTGTGTAAGATCCATCTCCATTCTTCCCTTACTGAAAATCTTTGTTCCGTTTGAAGACAATCCGTTTATCAAAGACTTACCGAGGCTTTCATGCTTTTTCCAGTTTGAAGCTACAGGTTCCATACTTCTGTATGAGTCCACTTCAGGAACACCCATATAAAACGCCCCCTTATCTGCATTTGTGGAATCCCAATGCAATGCTATATGCGCAGAGGCAACATTATTGGCTATTACCGTTCTTGCAATATTGTCAAGCTGAACATCACTGCCGTCACGAATCATCAATACATTATATCCTCTGGATAAAAGCTCGTCTTTCAGTATCTTTGCCATCTCAAATGTTACGGTACTTTCAGGTGTACCGTCTGCGAATGTCATACCCTCGGAAACAGCAATAGCTGTGGTGGCTCCGGCTTTTGTGGTACCGCTTGTTACCTTTGGGGTTCCGTCAGGATGACATTGTGTTTTTTGTGAAGAGCCTCCCTTTGTACCATGTCCGGCATTTACGGCTATAGTTATACCGTTACCGTTTTCACTCGGCTTATAGAGCACGCTTTTACCTGAATTTATCTTTGAAAATGATGCATACTGCCAACTTGGATCAAGTCCTATTTCTCCCGCTTCTTTTACCTCAGATTTTTTTGCCTCGGTTTCAGCCTGAGTTTCCTTGACTGTGGTAGTTTCTTCTACAGCGGCGGTCTCCGACACGGTAGTCTTTGAGGCAGCTTCTGAAGTAACTTCAGTACTGCTCTCAGGCTCTTTAGAGCTCTGTGCAGTTGTTGAATCCTTGTTGCTCCTTGTCACCTTTCTTACGACATCCGTCTGCACTACCTTTCCGTCCGCACTGCTTTCCACACTTACAGCGGATGAAGTTTCAACCGTATTCTTAGTACTTGAATTATTACCGCCACACGCCGTCAAAACTCCTGCTAAAAGCATAGCCTGACAAATAAACTTTAATCTCATAATAGACCTTTTATCTTTGCAAATGTTTTAATAAGTTCTACACTTCCTTCAAGCCCAAGTGTTGAACTGTTTACAGTCAAATCATAACTTCTTGAGTCTGCCCATCTCTTACTTGAATAATAGTTATAATAGCTTGACCTCTTCTTGTCTGTCTTTACCATAATATCCTTTGCTTTATTAGCTTCAATATTGTTGGTTTCCATAATTCTCTTAATCTTGTCCTCATCATTTCCTGTAATAAATACAGAAAACGCATTCGGATCGTCAGCCAAAGCATAATCTGCGCATCTTCCGACTATAATGCATGACTCCTCGGATGCAAGCTTTTTAATAGTGTCAAACTGTGCCAAAAAAATCTTATGATTTATAGGCATATCCATATAGGATGAAGATGTATATCCTAAAGAATAAGTATCCATCACAAGAGAGTATAAAAATGAACTTGTCGGCTTCTCATCATGAGTCTCAAACAACTCTGCAGCCAGTCCGCTCTCTTTAGCAGCCCTGTTGAGTATTTCTTTATCATAGCATTTTATACCCAATTGCTCAGCCAGCATCTGACCGATCCTTCTTCCACCGCTTCCGCACTGTCTACCTATGGTAATAACCAATCTATTGTCCATACCTACCTCCTAAATAATCAATTTCCGTCTACATATTTTTCACAATACTAAAAAATGTAAACACAGATAATTTATATGTATTATTATATAACAAAAAAAGCAGAATGTATATATATCTGTCTTTCAGTTGTCACTTTTTAGCTAATGTTTATGCCGTTTTATATTTAATTCTTTCTAAATTTTCTTAATATTTCATTAAAGTAATCCGGAACAGGTGCTTCAAATTCCATATATTCATTTGTTCGTGGATGTATGAATCCAAGCACCTTTGCATGGAGACATTGTCCCTCCGATCTAATATTTTCTTTCTTTCCCGAATACACTTCATCACCAAGCAGAGGATGATGTATATATGACATATGTACTCTTATCTGATGAGTTCTTCCGGTTTCAAGTACACATTCAATATATGTATAATTATTCAACCTTTCAAGGACTTTATAATGAGTGACCGCTCTCTTTCCGTCTTTATCCACAGCCATTTTCTTCCTGTCATTTTTCGATCTGGCTATCGGAGCATCCACCGTCCCCTCATCATCTTTAATATTGCCGGTAGCTATAGCAACATACTTTCTGGTAATACTGTGTTCGGCCAATTGTTTTGCAATATGCTGATGGGCATTGTCATTTTTACATGCAATTATTATACCTGTGGTATCCATATCTATCCTATGTACTATTCCCGGTCTTAGCACTCCGTTTATTCCGGAGAGATTATCCTTGCAATGATATAAAAGTGCATTCACCAAAGTTCCACTGTAATGCCCTGCGGCCGGATGAACCACCATACCCTTCGGCTTGTTTATAAGTATTACATCATCATCTTCATATACTATATCAAGCGGTATGTTTTCAGGAAGAATTTCAAGCGGCTCAGGCTTAGGTATGGCAAGATTTACAATATCACCGTCTCTGAGTCTGTAATTTGACTTTACATCTTTCCCGTTTACACAAGCCTTACCCTTCTTAATCAAATCCTGAATATACGATCTTGAAAAGCTCTCAAGATTCATCGCAAGAAATACATCTATTCTTTTGTCAATATCCGATTCTTCCACTTTTATTTCAAAGTTATCCATTTATCTCCAAACTAAAATTATTTTTTATAAAATTCCAATTCGTTTTCTTTGTATACAAATACCAGACAAAGAAAAAGTACAAATGTACCCACTGTTACGCAGATGTCCGCAAAATTAAATATAGGAAAATTAATAGGTTTAAAATAAATAAAGTCAACCACATAACTTCTTATTATTCTATCGATGAAATTACCGATTGCACCTGCAAAAATTAAGCCTCCGCAAAAAAGCAAAGGATAATAATGCTTATCTGAAGGCAACTTAAAAAGTAAATAGATTATACCCAGCAAAACCGCTATGGTAATTATATAAAAGAAAACATGCATTCCCTGTAATATTCCAAAAGCTGCACCGGAATTTTCCGAGTACCAGAAATACAATACATTATCTATAAGAGGATAAGCAGGAGCATCTTTTAATTTCATCATAACTTCGTATTTACTCCACTGGTCAACTCCAACCAGTATTGCAACCATAATAAAAAATGATGCAAACTTATAAACTATATTTCTTTGCATATACTCTTCAACGCCTCCACCATATCTTCTTTTTTAACATTTCTGTCTATATACGCATCTCCTATTTTATTTAATAAAACAAACTTTATTTGTCCCGCTTCCATCTTTTTATCATTAAATGTAGCTTCAAAAACTTTTTCTACATCAATATCCGTTCCGGTTTCAAGAGAATAAATCTCCATCAAATCACTAAGAAACTTCCTGTCATCTTCACCGAGTTTATTCTTTTTTATACAGACATCAAATGCCGCAAGCATTCCAAGCCCCACACATGCTCCATGTGAAAGGCTGAAGTTCTTTTCTTTTTCAATAGCATGACCCAAAGTATGTCCGAAATTTAATATAGCTCTTTGTCCTTTTTCATAAGGATCGTTTTCCACAACCTCTTTTTTTATCTTCTGACTTGTAAGTACCATATCGGCCAATGCTTTTATATCACCTGACAATATTTTTTTATGATTTTCAAAAAGGCCGTAATAATAATCTTTGTCAGATATCAAACCGTGTTTTATAACTTCTCCCATTCCCGATGAGAATTCCGCTTCAGGCAGAGTATTTAAAGTATTTATATTTACATATACAAGTTTCGGCATATAAAACGCTCCAACCATGTTTTTAAAACACTTGAAATCAACTCCTGTTTTACCGCCTATACTTGAATCCACCTGTGACACCAAAGTTGTCGGGATTTGCACAAAATCAATTCCTCTAAGATATGTAGCCGCCGCAAATCCGCAGATATCACCTACCACACCTCCGCCAAGAGCAAGTAAGATATCTTTCCTGTCAAATTTATTAAAGATTAAAGTATCATATATTCCTGAAACAGTTTCAAGATGTTTATTTTGTTCTCCCGCTTCAAATATATGCGTAAATACTTTCAGTCCTTCAAGTTCTTCTTTTACCTTATCAAGATATATTTCAGCCAAATTTGAGTCTGTGACAATACAAATTTTTCTGTTTTCTATATCAAATTTACTTAATTCATTTTTTAAGTCAGAAAAGTCATCATAAATAACAATGTCATAACATGGCCTATTTTCAAAGTTAACTTCTAATCTATTTAAATACATTTGCTAATCCCTATTTAAAAATTTCCGTTTCTGCAAACAGTCTGCCTTTTTTGGATGAAGCACTTATACCCAAAAATTTTGCTCTTCCAAGCCCTCGTACAGTTATAATATCCCCTGATTTTATTTTTGATGAATGTGAAAAACACTGTCTTGAATTTATAAACACCTTACCGGCGTCAATATACAAATTGACTTTGCTTCGTGAAATATTGTATATTGAACCTATTATTGAATCCAGTCTCTCGGAAGGAATATTTATCTTTTTATATTCCACTCTGTTTACAGCCTTCAATTCATCCGCACTTTCTCTCTCCAATACGACTTTTGTGTGTTTTACTGTAGTAAGCTCGCTTATTATAGTTTCCGACATACTCTTAAACGTAATGATATGAGCTGTATTATCCGCTATGCATATATCACCCACCATACGCCTTTCAATACCCAAATTCATCAATGCACCCAAAAAGTCACGATGAGTAAGTTCGTCTGCAAACTTTTTATTAACCGGCGAAACCTTAATATATTCCAGCATATCGAATTCAGGAATATTGTCACAATAAAAGCAGACAATTTTTCTTTCCGCTTCAGAATAACCGCCAAACATAACATATCTTATATTCGGGAGATCTTTCTGAATTGTTTCAAAAATTGCCTGCTCATTTAAATTTAAGAACATGGAATACGTAACAATGTTCTTAAAATATGCGTTTCTTGCTAAATCTAAAAATTTATTTCTTAGAAATAGTTCTTCTTTTTCCAAAACTATAACCTCATACCATATCCTGAAGCGTCTGCACTGCTGCGATCTATACTTCCTGAGCTACCAAGTAAATCAACAAACTCACCTGATAAACTTATATTTGAAGGTGTAACGATAAAAATACTGTCGGAAATGCTCTGAAGATTTCCTTCCATATCGTAAGCGGCACCGCAAATAAAATCTACTATTCTCTGTGCAATAGCGATTCTTACCTCTTCAAGGTTAAGAACAACTGTCTTTCCTTCTTTAAGACTGTCAACTACAAGTCTTGACTCTTCTACAGATGTAGGTCTGAACATAGTAACTTCCATATCTTTTCTGATAGGAATAACTTTGTTAACCTTAGTATTTCTGCTTGCAACTCTAGGCCTCATAGGCTCTTCTTCTACCTGCTCGCTTGCGTTTTTGATGTCTACATCATCCTCATCATCTTCATACTCATCGACTTCGATAATATCATCATCATAAGATTCATCATCGCTGTCATTCACTCGTAAATAACTTTTGATCTTATCAAAAAATTCCATCTTCGCGTGTTCTCTCCAATCTTTTTTATCTTTTCCCAAATATTCCTGTACCAACTCTTACCAAATTTGCACCTTCTTCAAGCGCTACAGTATAATCGCCAGACATTCCCATTGATAAAAATTCCACTTCTACATTATCATAGTTTTTCTCAATTATGTCAACAGATATTTTCTTTATTTTCTCGAAATTTTTTCTATTTTCCTCCGATTTTTCTACATTCGGAGCAATCGTCATCAATCCTTTGATATGTAGGTTCTTATATCTTGCAAATATAGGTAAAACCTCATAAAGTTCTTCTTCCAGGAAACCGTATTTTGAGGCTTCTTTTGCAATATTGATTTCAAGTAATCCGTCAACATGAATACCTTTTTTTCTTGCCTCCGTATCTATCGTGTCCGCAAGTCTTATGCTGTCTATAGAATGTATCAGCACAGTATTACCTAAAAGTTGTCTGACTTTATTTGTCTGAAGATGTCCGATCATATGCCATCTGATATCTTTCGGCAGTTCCTCTTTTTTCCTTAAAAGCTCCTGCACCTTATTTTCTCCGAAATCTCTTACTCCGCTTTCATAAGCTTCCATAATAAGTTCATTAGTTTTTGTTTTGCTTACAGCAATAAGAGTTACATCATTTATATTTCTACCGCTTTTTTCACAGGCGATTTTCATATCATCTATAACATTTTGTAAGTTTTCCTTAACCATAGTTTCTCCTATTGATAAATAAATTCTCCTTCTTTAAAACCGTCAGGATTCAATAAAATATGATCATATACCTTTAAACCGTATTTTGTACCCTTATCTACAATATAGAATTCCTTATTCGATCCAAGTATATCTATATTCTTAAATACTGTATATCCTTTATTTATATTGTATACTCCCAACAATTTTTCCTTGTTCGAAACCTCAAAGATTTCATTTGAATCAGGTTTTATCAATTTATCACCGGATGCTATATCCTTATTTTCTGTACTGATATAGCAATTTGTATCCGTAATCTTGATTATATCTTCCGGCACAAAAACCGTTGAAGTCGTACCGTCTTTATCCACCTGCTTATAAAATCCGTCGCTTACACCATCTCCACCCTTTGCCATATATTCAACAGGTATAGTATAGAAGTCTTTTTCAAGCACACATTTGGACGGAATCTTTAAGCCGTTTACAACTAATGACTGTATATCAAACTCCGCATATCTGTTTGAAATAAATTGTACCATATATTTATCAAATGTCAATTTTCCCAGACTATATCCGTCTTTTGTTTCTAAAACAGAGTAATCTCCTGTAAGTGTCAGACCATTTGATTTGAATTTTACAGTCAAAGTTTTCTTTTCGGCATATAGCTCTTCCTCACCTTTTTCAAATTCAAAATATATACTCCATGATTCACTTTTTACAATCCTATAAACCTTTGTTTCCGCCTCTATAAGCTGTTCATTCTTTATATAGCTTATAGGATGTTTTGATGTATCAAAATCACTCTTAGTAAGATCTTCCTCTTTTTTCTCGGCAATATCATCTATAGCATATGATATTTCTCCGGAATAAGGTGAGGTAATCACATTAAGACTCAAACCGTTTTCGTTTGAAATATTATCAATATTTTCTATGTTTATTAAATTCGAATATTCACTTGCGGCATTGTCCAATAAATATTTTGTATCATAGACATACTCAAAATCAGAATCCGAATAATTCGAAGTAAAATTTGAAAGTTTCTTTTTCATTTCAATAACACTCGAATCCGATATGGTATCTTCTTTTCCTGACGAAGCCTCCATAAGTTTCTTTAAATCTCCGGTAGCATCAAGAGAGTATACTCTGCTTCCTACAGCTGCTCTTTTACCGTCTCTCATATATATATTTATATATCCTCCATCCGGTGAAACTTGAACGCTCTCATCTCTTAGTATAAGTCCGGTGTGCGTCTTATTCTCGGACATACTTCCCTCAACCACTTCATTATATCTTATCTGTTTTCTTGTAGCTCCTCTGACAGCACTTGGTATCAAATAAATCAGCAAGGACAGGAATATTATAACACCCACATTAAAAGTTCTTTTTTTTCTATAGGGAATAATTTTTTTAGAATCAGCCAATTTTATTCTCCTTAAAAAAACAAGCAATTATTGCCTGCATAAATACAATTCTCTATATTATACTGCACAAGAGTGTTTTTTTCAATTAAATTTAAAAAAGGCAGACCTCAAAATCGAGTCTGCCTTTATCTATTAAATCAGATAATTCACGTACAAAATTATATGATATTTTCTTTATTATAATGCTGCAGAAACATTCTTCTTTGCATTTTCAGGTAGATTTGATGCATCCGTTGAAACACTCAAAACGAATGTGATTCCATATTTCTCTCCCAATGTCTCTATACGATCGATTGTTGAAGTAATGTCTGCTCCTTCAAGTACTGCCAGTTTCAAAAAGCTGTCCAGGAATATAGCTTCAATATCATGATCGGATGAAATGAGTCCTGCCAGGAATCCTACAAAACCGTCTGCTGACATGATAGGAAATTCACTAACATTAATAAGTCTTATCTTGTTATTAAGTTCATACATATGCTTTGAACTCTTGTCAAGATAAATGACTGAGCCGTTTGCCTTTGAAACAGTTTCATTGGCTCTTTCAAGTAAAATCTTTGTTTTTCCCTTACCCTTCTCTCCTGCAATAATAGAAACCATGGTAACGTCCTCCTTAAACTTACTGTTATCAAATATAAAATAATATAATGATATTATAAAATATTAATAGGAATAGTGCAATGCTATTTATTGATTTTTGAAAGAAGTTTAGACATATTGTCGTACAAGTCCGCTCTGTTCTTTGACTTCAATACAACAGAAATATATCTTTTTCCCTCAGCATTCTCACTGCAAATCACAAGACAACTGCCTGCCGCCAAAGTGGTTCCGGTTTTTCCGGCATCTACCACTATACCTCCGGGGGCTGCCGCTTGACCTGTTATATATCTGTTCCCGTTTTTCCAACTTTTTGTAACCTGACTTCCGTCAGCTGCCGTATATGATACATTATAAGACGGAGCTCCCGCATAATTCATAAACCTGCCGTCTTTCATAGCTTCATTAAATATTAAATAAAGATCATATGCCGTTGTATAATGATTGCTGTCGGAAAGACCGCTGGGATTAACAAAATTGGTATCCACAGCTCCGATTCTCTTTGCCTCATCATTCATCATCTTTACAAAATTATCTACACTACCTCCGACATGTACGGCAATAGCATTTGCCGCATCATTTCCCGAAGGCAACATAAGTCCGTACAGAAGTTGATCAAGTGTCAACTTATCTCCGGGCTTAATTCCTGCCAGACTTGCTCCGGCCTCGGTTATAACACTGTCGTCAGTCACAGTCACCTCATCTGAGAGATTTCCGTATTTAAGAGCCAACAATGCGGTCATAACTTTGGTTGTACTTGCAGGATACATCTGCTTTGTAGCGTCTTTCGATGCTAAAAGACTTCCGTCACCTCCTGCCAATATGACGCTTTCCGAAGAAATATCATCTACGTCAACATTACTCTCACCGGGCAATGCAAGATTTGCCGCAAGAGGTGAAATTTTTGTGTCGATATCAAGACTTGAAAGTCTCCCGGAGAAGTCGTACTCGGTCATCATAAACTGATAATAGTATGCCCCTCCAAGAAAAAGCGCTATCACTATAATAACAGGAATAATTAGGTATATTTTATTTACCGGCTTTTTCCCTCTTTTAGTATAATCCGCCATCAGACTATCTGTATGCCTCTCTAAACTCAAAGTCACCTCTGTCAAGTGCCATTATAAGAAGCTCTGCTGTAGCAAGATTTGTTGCCAAAGGTATATTATGTGTATCACAAAGTCTCATAACCTTATCGGCATCCGGCTCATGGCTCTTCTTTGTGAGGGGATCTCTTAAGAAGATTACCAAATCTATATCATTATTTTCTATCTGGGCACCAAGCTGCTGTTCACCGCCCAGATGTCCGGCCAAATATCTATGTATATTAAGATTGGTAACTTCTTCCACCAATCTTCCTGTGGTTCCTGTCGCTGATAAATTATGTTTTGATAAAATACCTCTATATGCAATACAAAAATTCTGCATGAGCTTTTTCTTAGCATCATGTGCGATCAAACCTATATTCATCTTTACCTCCAAATATTAGTTCTTACCCTGTCTTACAGCCACACTTGCAACCAGTCCTACACCTAAAAATAAGCTTAAAAGCGAGCTCACCCCATAACTTATAAATGGAAGCGGCAATCCGGTATTAGGAAAAAGTCCTGTTGCAACCGATATATTTGTGAAGCTCTGAAATCCGACCAATGCGGCAAAACCTACACAAACCAACTTACCTTCTAAATCTTTTGCTTTAGAAGCAAGGTGAAAACATTCAACAACTATAAGCGCAAAAAGCGCTATTACCACCATACTGCCTACAAATCCCAGTTCCTCTCCAATAACCGCAAATATAAAATCCGTCTGCTCCTGGGATAAAAAGTTTCCGTTCTTAACCGAAGCAAAAGTGTTATTATTCAGTCCCTTACCCATCAACTGACCTGATGAAATAGCCATAATCGAGTTATCCTGCTGTACATTTATGTCTGCATACTTATCCGGATATATCCATCCAAGTATTCTATTTGCTTGATATCCCCTTAAAAAGGGAACTGTGTTACTTTGTAATAAAAATATAAATATTACTGCTGATGGTATTAAAAATGCAAGACTGCCAAGTACCCATTTATAGCTGATTCCTGAGATAAACAGCATACTTATTATCATAACAAACACTACAATTGTAGTTGATAAATCAGGCTCTTTCAGTATTAAAATACATGGTATAGCAGCAACTACGGCAAATACAAGTAAAAATGAAATTCTGTCGATATCCTCCTGATGTTTACCCAAAAAAGCTGCAATAAATAAAATCATACCTATTTTGACTATTTCAGAAGGCTGTAACTGTCCAATAACCGGTACCTTAATCCATCTCACCGCTCCGGCACCCTCCGGCTCATAACCGAAAAGTAACACTGCAAGCAGCAAGATAATACATATTCCATACACTATCCACATCAGTTCCATCAATTTTCTGTAGTGTATCAGTGATATCAATACCACAAGTACAAGTCCGAGGACCACGCCAAATATCTGCTTGGCCACCATTCCTTTGTCTCCGCCTGTAGCACTGGAAATAACCAATACACCTATAGTATTTAAAACTATAATATAAACCAACAGTCTGAACGGATAATATCTAAGCTTAAAACCGTCTAACATTCTCTACTCTCCAAATTCTACACGAATTTAGCAAAAAAATCCAGTGTTTTTTGAAAATTAATATATTTTCCTCTAAAATCAGTCACCAATTCTTACATCACTTACATCAAGTGCACTATTATTCAATATATAATCCAAACTAATTTGATTATAATAATACTTATAAATATTCTTAGCGATAACTGCCGCATTTGTAGAGGAATATCCGTAAGGGATATTTACCGTAACAGCTATCTCAGGACTCTCATAAGGTGCAAAAGAGATAAAGAAAGCATGATTTCCTCTCGTCTTTGACTCCTGTGCAGTACCTGTTTTTCCTGCAATATTAATATTAAGATCGGTAAATACTTTCCTTGCCGAACCTTCTTTTATAACCCTGTACATACCCTCTCTAACATTATTCCATGTATCCTGACTGATATCCACATGGTAATTTGAAACAGGGGTGTAATCTCGTACAACATTTCCGTATTGATCACAAACCTTATCCAAAAGACTCAGTTCAAAAACAGTTCCCTGATTTGCGATAGTCGCTACATATCTTGCAAGCTGAATATTTGCAAATGAGTGATTACCCTGACCGATAGATGACTGTTCAGGGTTGATATCTGAAATCTGTGGTTCATTTTCCACTATTTCAACTCCGGATTTATGATCGAGTCCGAACATTGTGGCATATTTTTTAAGTCTCTCTATACCAAGTTCGGATGAATACTCACCGTTACCGTCTGTAGAAAGTCTGTGTCCCGTCTCGGCAAAATACACATTACAAGAATCCTGTATAGCTTTTACTACAGACTCCGGTCCGTGACTTCCCGGATAAATCCAACATTTTATAGCCGGATTTATAGTATCGTAAACACCTGTACACACTACCGTGTCCGTTGCATTTATAACATGCTCCTCAAGACCGGCAATTGCTGTAATAGGCTTGAAAGTTGAACCCGGCGCCTTCTTGGTTTGAGTCGCATTATTATATAGCGGCAAACTTTCGTCCTCCAGTAATTTGTTGAAGTATGCAACATCCATAGAGTTTGCCAATCTGTTATTGTCATAACCCGGATAAGATACCAATGCTCTTACTTCACCGGTATTTACATCTGTAACCACCGCTCCGGCAGAACAAGGATCAAGCGCAAGCTGTGCCGGTGTTATCTCTATCCTTGAAATCTTATCAATAAAGAAAGGGAAAGCAAAGCCTTCATTTCCTGCAGCCAATTGAGCATATGCGGCTTCATCCATATTAAGTATTCCCTGATCAAAAAGTACCAGACAAAGTTCTCTTCCTGTGACCACATTGTTTCTGATCAAATATTTATACACAAGCTTATCAAAATCGGCATCATCCTTAAGCATATTTTGAATATACTCTACAAGCTTGCTGTATATATCTTCGGCACTTGAGTAATTACTGTCGTTAAAGAATATAGTAGTATCAATATATCCGCTTGATATTCCTATAAACAAATAATCTCTAAGCGAAGTGGTCTCATTTTTCCATGCCTGATAAACCTCGGATTTTGTATCTATATTATCCTTTTTTATTATACTCTTCTTTGTAAGTGCGGAATGTATATAGTTTAAATACGCCTTTGTATCTTCAGGCAATCCGCCCATTACCGTAGGGGCACTTGAAGTCAACTCGTTATTTATTGATACTAAAATACTTTCCTTTTGTGCTGTAAGCTTTGCATTAAGGCTTTGCTCCGTTGCGGACGCATCCGCTTTTGCAAAGTGAGTCGTATCAAGTACATTGTTACCTATAAGCTGATAGTAAGCATCTTTTACAGGTATAAGTCTATGTGTTGAATCTGTTGTATCCGTATTGGGATTGTCCTCATTTACAATCTTGCTTGCCAAAATACCTGCCAGCTGCTGCTCAACCAAGCGATAGGTAGCTATTTGTAAATTCTTATCAATAGTAAGATATACATCATTTCCCGCACTTGATTCAACTTCGCTTATAGTCTCTATAATCCTTCCCACATTATCAACTATCATAGTCTTTGAGCCCTTTGTACCCTGCAATGTGGTCTCCATGCTCTCTTCTATACCGATTCTTCCTACAATATCATTTAATGTATAATCAGGTCTTTCCTTTAAAAGTTCATCAAGCTTGTCATCCGGAACTTTTCCCGTATATCCGATTATATCCGAAAAATAAACCGCATCATTGTAGACTCTTAGGGTGTCATTTTCCACATCAACACCTATCAAAGACGCCGTATTTTCCATAATATCAATCTTTGCTTCTTCAGATATATTTGTAGATATAATAGTGGGCTCATACCTTCTGTAAAGTTTTTTACCCATTTCATATCTTATATTTATCAAATCTATTTTGTCCTGACCGGACAAATTGTAGATATTACCGTCACTGTCAGTCATTTTATCAAGTCCGTAGGTTTTAAGTTTTTTATCAACCATCTCCTGCGCACTGATATTTGAAGGATACTTTCCGGCCTTATCATCAAGTTCATCCAATGATTTCAAGCCGTACATATCTGCAATAAATCTCAGTCTGGCTGTGTCGGATTTTGTGGTATAGTAAAAATCACCGTTTTCATCTACCGCTACCAAAAAATCTCCCTCGATATTCTCGTCATGTTTTCTTAAAATCTGTACCAGCCTGTAGTACATATTATTTTTGTCATTAACCTTTTTATAGTATCCGCCATCTGTGATAGTTACCGTATAAGACAGTTTATTATAGGCTAAAAGATTGCCGTTTCTGTCATATATATTTCCTCTTGCACCTGTGGTGGCTACCGTTTTCTTTATTTTTTGAACATACTTATCCTGTGCCTCTTTTCCGTTTACCATTTGCATGGTGAAAAGTTTAGATCCAAGGATAAATACCATGAAGGCATATATTACACTAAGTATAAATAGTCTGGAGGATTTTATCTTTTCAAAAAAGTCCCCTAAAAAATCTTTAAAATCCCTTATCACTAATTAATTCCTCTACTGTCCAATATCCTGAGTTTTTTATTGTACCAAAGTAAAAACCTGTATAATAACAATGTAAATATAAGCGTTATTATTACCTCGGGTATTACAATATTTTTCAAATAGTATAAAAATTCAAATTTATCTCTTATCAAGAATCTGAAAACATAAATAAATACATTGTACATAACTTCACTTATTGTACACACTATGAACGGTAAAACTATATATTCCTCATAAAAGAAGGCTGAAAGCTTACCGTTGATATACCCTATCCATATAAATAATAAAGTAAAAAATCCGAAAGGACCTGCAAAGTACAAGTCCATCAAAACTCCACATAACACACCGTAGAGCATTCCTTCTTCCACACCGAGACTGAATCCATAAGTGAATGTCAGTATTATAAGTAAGTTCGGCGAGGCATATAAAAACGGTATGAACGGGAAAATGCATATCTGAAGTGCAAATGCAAATATAATAAAAGCTATATTTACTATTATTCTTCTCATTTAATCACTCACTTCCTTCTTTTTGGTTATTACAAGAACTTCAGATATAGTATCAAAATTCACTATAGGTATTATATATCCGCTCTTTGTAAGCCTTGAAGAATCTTCCTTTAAATCTCTGGCATAGCCGATTAAAATATTCGGCAAATACTTGGTTGATACATTTGATGTAACTATCATATCACCCTCGGAGATATCCGCATCCGACTTTACATCTTTTAAAATCAATCTTCCGTCATTATAAAGCTCAAGATTACCATCAACTCTGCAAAGAGAACCTGTTCTAAGAGACATTGCACTTACTCTTGATATATCATCTATAATTGAACGGACATTTGCATAATTTTTCCCTACATCGGTCACTATTCCGATCAGTCCGCCATAGCCTATAACATTCATGTCTACCGCTATGCCGTCATCACTTCCCTTGTCGATAGTAAAAGTAGAAAACCACTTTGTACTGTCCTTTGCCACCACTCTGGCGCCAACCTTCTCATAGTCCGAATAACTTTCATCAAGCTTATACAATTCTCTGAGCCTTGCAAGTTCCCCGTTATCCGCCATCAACTTCGTGTTTTCCTCCGTAAGCTCATCAATTTTTTTATTGAGCAAGGTATTTTCATTGATTGCGTCATGCAACTTTCTTTGCTCTTCTATATTGTCATATATCGCCCTACCGGCAGTATTTACTCCGGATTGAACCGGCAATAACACAATTCCTACCGCCTGTCTTAAAGGCGAAATAATAGAATCATTGAATGAAGTTATTCCTATAAGAATGATACTAATTATACTTAAAATTATCAGTACAAGTCGGTTTCTAGAATCCATTAAATAATCCCCTGTTCCTTAAAGCTGTAATAGCAGTTGTCACCTATGACTATATGGTCTATAAGTTCTATCCCTATACTATCAAGCGCTTTATTAATATCCTTTGTTATATCTATGTCCGCCTTACTCGGCGACGGGTCACCACTTGGATGATTGTGCAGTAAAATAACATTTACCGCCAAATGCTTTAAGCTTTCTATCAAGATTTCTCTGACAGAAACCAAAGAAGCATTCACAGTTCCAACTGAAATCACCATATCGGAAATAGGTCTCTGTCTTGTATCAAGGAAAATAATTCTAAGTTCCTCAACTTCCAAGTGTCTGATACTCTCCTTATAATAGTTTGCAACCACGTCAGGTGAAGAAAAAGAAATGCTATTTCTTGTGTTTTTTCTCTCCCAAGCTCTTTTGCAAAACTCTCCAAGCGCGAGTATCTGTACAGCCTTAACCTTTCCCACACCCTTGATGGCCATCAATTTATCAATATTATGGTGAAAAATACTATGTATTCCAAATCCTTCACCATTACCCTCAAGAATATTGTATGCAAGATTTACGACATTGACATCCTTTGTACCGCTTCTAAGAAGCACAGCCAAAAGTTCCACATCTGTAAGCGATTCCACTCCATACTCCAGCGCTCTGTCATATGGTCTTTGTTCAAGTGGTAATTCCTTTATTTTTCCCATAAATCCCTTTCCGCTCTCCAAGCATGAAAGGTAATTTTATTTTATCACAAAATATAAAAGTAATTAATTAATATTTTGTAAAGTTCTAAAGCAGTCCGGCATCATATATCTTCTGCAGTGACAGCATAATTCCAAGTTTTGCATGGTACCAGGTAAGTCCTCCCTGGAAAAATACCGAATACGGCTCTTTCATCGGTCCGTCCGCACTAAGCTCTATTGAAGAACCGCCAACAAAAGCTCCTGCCGCCATTATCACATCACTGTCATATCCCGGCATCGCCCAAGGTTCGGGCTTTACATATGAATCTACAGGAGCCGCCGCCTGTATACCCTCACAGAAAGCACATAAGGCTTTCGGATCTCTTA
Source organism: Lachnoanaerobaculum sp. OBRC5-5 (assembly GCF_000296385.1). Lineage (GTDB taxonomy): Bacteria > Bacillota > Clostridia > Lachnospirales > Lachnospiraceae > Lachnoanaerobaculum. The sequence continues at coordinate 510,952 of NZ_JH815185.1, read as the reverse complement.
AAGTAATTTCCTGAATAATATCAAATCTTGGCTCGGTAGCATTCGGATGGCAATCAAATCCAAGACTCTCATAAAGATTTGCCGCAAATATAGCACCCTTTAACGCTCCCGCAACTACTGTAGGAGAAAGGAAAAATCCTTGAAACATACTTGTATTCATCCCAAGACTTGCTCCTATTTCTTTTCCAAGTCCCGGTGCCGAAAGTCTGAATGAAGCATTGTCCACACATTCCTTAGTTCCGACAATGTAGCCACCTATAGGAGCCAGTCCGCCTCCCGGGTTTTTTATAAGAGAACCCACTATCATATCAGCACCTACTTCAATAGGCTCTATTCTCTCTACAAACTCACCATAGCAGTTATCCACCATACATATAATCTTAGGATCTATTGATTTTACAAACTTTATAAGTTCACCTATCTGCTCCACAGATAATGTTTTTCTTGTAGCATAGCCCTTTGATCTTTGTATTGTAACAAGCTTTGTTTTTTCATTTATAGCTTTTCTTATTCCTTCAAAGTCAAAAGAACCGTCTGAAAGTAAGTCAACCTGTGAATATTTAACACCATACTCTTTTAAAGATCCTCTTGAATCTCTTATACCGATAACCTCTTCCAAAGTATCATAAGGCTTTCCTACAGGTGATAAAAGTTCATCACCCGGTCTTAAATTCCCTGAAAGTGCTATATGAAGTGCATGTGTACCGCTTACCAATTGCGGTCTTACAAGTGCAGCCTCCGCTTTAAATGCTGTAGCATATACATCCTCCAACACATCTCTTCCCAAATCATTGTATCCATATCCGGTAGTGGCCGCAAAATGTATATCGCTTACCTTATGTTTTTGCATTGCCGCAAGCACTTTCATCTGATTAAACTCGGCATTCTTATCTATCTCAAGAAATCTTTCCTCCAAAGATGCCAAAACTTTTTCAGACAAGTCTATAACTTTTTTTGAAATACCGAATTCCGCATAAATATTATTTAAATCACTCATTATCTATTCTTTCCGTATTAATTTTCTCAATCATATAATCAACTATTTTTTCATTGCTCTCAAATGAGAAAGGATCCACATAAATTACATCTTTTTCTCTCTTAAACCAGGTTACCTGCCTTTTTGCCATATGCCTTGTATTTTGCTTAATATTCTCTATAGCGGTTTCCAAAGAAACCTCTCCGTCCAGATACTCAATTATCTCTTTATATCCTATTCCCTGCATGGAAATATTTGCCGTTGAGAGTCCCATTTCTCTAAGCTTCTTGACTTCATCAACGAGTCCGTTTTCCACCATAATATCCACTCTTTTATTTATTCTTTCATATAGGATATCTCTTGGAGGATTCAGTACAAAGAATATGTAATCATATGGTGATTTTTTCTCTCTTTGTACTTCATTATGTGATGAGATAGGCTCATTATTTATCAAAAAGTACTCTATTGCACGAATTATTCTCTTCTTATTATTTTTATGTATGGTTTGTGCTGAAACAATGTCAATTTTTTTCAGTTTCTCATGCATAAAATCCGCACCGAAAGCATCATATTCTTCTTCAAGCTTTTTTCTTACAGAACTGTTGTCATCCTCATTATTAAAATCAATATCATAAATAACAGATTGTATATAGAAACCTGTTCCTCCAACCAATATAGGTATATGTCCGTTCTTTACTATTTCCTCTATAGAACATTTTACCATGTTTTGAAACTTTACGATATTGAAATCTTCCTTTGGATCCAGCACATCTATCAAATGATGTTTTACACCCTGCATCTCTTCTACCGATATTTTTGCAGTGCCCACATCCATATATTTATATACTTGCATGGAGTCCGCACTTATTATCTCTCCCCCAAGTCTTTTAGCCAAATCAATGGATACTGAGGTTTTACCCGATGCGGTAGGTCCCGCAAGAATAATCAATTTATTCTTTGTCATACTATCCTTTTAAACTTCTTTTCAATTTCCTGCTTGCTCATTTTTATTATAGTCGGTCTTCCATGTGGACAATTGTATGGATTATCCAGTGACAGCAACTCATCAAAAAGGTCATTTGCCTCCATCAGGGATATTCTCATATTTCCCTTTATAGCCGCCTTGCAAGCCATAGATGCCGTCTTTGCCAAAATAAGCTCTGACGGAGATATAATATCATAATTTGTGCTGTCTGCAAGCATTTCATTAAAAAGCTCCGCCTTAGGTATTGAAGGAAAAATATTAGGAATTGAATTTATCTTATATTCTTTTCCTCCAAATTCCTCTATATCAAATCCTACCGCCCTAAACTCATCCATATGCTTAATTAAAACATCCTGCTCCAAATCGGTTAAGGTAACTATAATAGGCGGATTTATCATCTGAGAGGAAATCTTATTGTCCTTACTTTCCTTTAAAAGTCTTTCATACATTACCTTTTCATGTGCCGCATGTTGGTCAATTATATACATCTCATTTCTAAGCTGCACTATCCAGTATGTATCAAAAACTTGTCCTATTACCTTTATATACTTTTTTGCTTCCGTATCAAAAAATGAAAGCTGTGAAGCAGATTGTCTTGCACTTAAAGTATCTGCCTCGCTATTTGCTTGAACAGTATTTAGGTTATCTGAAATATTCTCTCCGGCACTGTTTTCAACTGTTTGAATAACTGATGATGAATCTTTTGACACATCCCTTGCCCCGGCGGCATACTCAAAATCTCTATAATATCCTGTAGACTTATCATAAGAATTATTTGAAACATCATCCTTTAAAAGTGTGTAGTCATTTTGCGGATTGTAGTTTGTCTCCTTCGGTATAGTCCACTGTATCTCATCACTTTTAGCGGATTTATTAAAGTCAATATCTCTTCTTCTGTTTTCAAAAGGCTCAGGTGTATTAATAAACACCTTCTTTTCATTGGCAGTGTCTTTACCCACAGGTACCTCTCTGATACTGCTCTGTAATTTAAAAATCTCCTCCACAGCCTCTTTTGTACAGTTGTAGATATGATTTCCGTCAGAGAATCTCACTTCCATTTTTCTTGGATGAACATTTACATCCACACCTTCCAAATAAAAGCTGAGAGCACAAAAAGGATACTGATGTTGCATAAGTCTGTCGCCGAAACCGTCTTCAATAGCCTTTGAAATAATATTATCCTTTATATATCTTCCGTTTACAAAGATATTTTCAAGACTTCTGGAACTTCTTGTAACCTCAGGTCTTGCAATAACACCTTTTATCTTTACTCCGTCTTTTTCATAATCAACCGCACATAAGGCCTTGGAAATCTCCTTTCCATAGAGCTGATATATAATATCCTTCAGATTTCCGTTTCCGTTTGTCTGTAGCTTCACCTGATTATTTGATATAAACTTAAAGGCAATGTCCGTATTTGACATAGCCATCTTCTCTACAAGCTCACTTATATGTGCTCCCTCCGTAGAAGCGGTTTTTAAGAATTTTCTTCTGGCAGGAGTATTATAAAAAATATCTCTGATAATTATACTGGTTCCGTCCGGTGCTCCGATTTCTTCAAATTCAACCTCTACACCACCTTCCATATAGTAGCGAACTCCGGTAAGCTCATCTCTGGTCTTTGTGATTATCTCACATCTTGAAACCGCAGCAATACTTGAAAGTGCCTCGCCACGAAATCCCAAACTCTTTATAGAGATAAGATCTTTATCACTGACTATTTTTGAGGTGGCATGCCTTAAAAAGGCTGTTTTTACTTCTTTTGAATCAATACCGCAGCCATTATCCGTTATCCTTATCAGGTCAATTCCACCATTTTTTATCTCTACTGTGATGGAAGAACTTCCCGCATCTATTGAATTTTCCAAAAGCTCCTTTACTATTGAAGCAGGTCTCTCAACCACCTCACCTGCCGCAATCTTATCAATAGTCCCCTTATCCAGTATATTAATCATAAACTTATATCCTGTTCTTTATCTTATTCTGTAAAGCATACAATGTATTCAAAGCATCCATAGGAGTCATTGAAGTAATATCAATTTCTGAAATCTCCTTAATAATCGTATCATTATTTATCGCATCAAATAGTGAAAGCTGGCCCGCCTCCACTTCACTCATCTTCTTTACAGGTTTTCTCTTTGAAACTGCCGGTGTTGCCTCTGCAATCTCTCTGGCTCTTGTCGCAATATCAGCGCTTGAAAGCTCCTCTATAAGCTCCTTTGCTCTGTTTGTTACACTGTCGGGTACACCTGCAAGTTTTGCCACCTGTATACCATAACTCTTATCTGCACCGCCTGTTATTATTTTTCTAAGGAATACTATATTATCACCGTTTTCCTTTACTGAAATACAGTAATTATTTACACCCGGAAGAGTACCTTCAAGTTCTGAAAGCTCATGATAATGTGTTGCAAAAAGTGTCTTTGCACCTATCAGCTTTATATTTGAAATATGCTCTACCACTGCCCATGCAATAGCAAGACCGTCAAAAGTAGATGTACCTCTTCCTATCTCATCCAAAATAACCAAAGAATTTCTGGTGGCATTTCTAAGAATATTTGCAACCTCAGTCATCTCCACCATAAAAGTAGACTGACCGCTTGCAAGGTCATCCGAAGCGCCCACTCTGGTAAATATTCTGTCACAAACACAAAGGTTTGCCTGCTTTGCAGGTACAAAGCTTCCTATTTGAGCCATCATACAAATAAGAGCTGTCTGTCTCATATAAGTTGATTTACCTGCCATATTCGGTCCGGTAATAATAGACATCCTTTTCTTATTCTGATCAAGATAGGTATCATTTGCAATAAACGAGTCATCATTTAGCATTGTCTCAACTACCGGATGCCTGCCATCCCTTATGTCAATAACACCTGTAGTATTTATTTCAGGTTTTACATAGTTATTGTTATAAGCCACCGTAGCCAATGAACATAGTGCATCTATATAAGCAACCGCCTTGGCACTTGATTGTATTCTGTTTACATTCTTTGCAATCTCATCTCTGATTTCAACAAAAACTTCATACTCAAGACTGTTAAGCTTATCCTCAGCCCCAAGTATTATATTTTCCAGATCTTTAAGCTTGTCAGTTGTATATCTTTCTGCATTGGTAAGAGTCTGCTTTCTTATAAAATAATCCGGCACCATATCTTTGAACGAATTGGTCACCTCAAAATAATATCCGAATACCTTGTTAAACTTCACCTTCAGATTTTTTATTCCTGTTTTCTCTTTTTCTTCAGACTCCAAAGAAGCCAGCCAGTTCTTACCCTCGGTTTTTGCCTGCCTAAGCTTGTCAATCTCACTATTATATCCGGTATTTATAATATTTCCTTCTTTTAGTGAAAGCGGACTGTCTTCATTTATAGCCCTGTCTATTATATCGATTATATCGTGAAGCCTGTCGAGATTATTATTTGTCTTTTTGATCTCTCCGGACTCGAAAGTCTTTAAAACATCTTTTATAGGACTTATCATTTTCATAGAAGCAGATAGTGATAAAAGATCTCTGGTATTGGCATTCTTTGTTACAACTCTTGACATCAGTCTTTCCAAATCATAAATCGGATTTAAATATTCTCTAAGCTCTTCTCTGTCAATATATCTGTCAAAGAGTTCCGCCACGGCTTCCTGCCTGTTTATTATTCTTTCTTTATTTACAAGCGGCTGCTCCAAAAATCCTCTTAACATTCTGGCACCCATTGCTGTATTTGTCTTATCAAGTACACCCAAAAGTGAGCCGTTTTTCTTTTTCTCTCTCATAGTTTCCACCAACTCAAGATTTCTTCTTGAGCTCGTATCCACTATCATATAATCCCCGTTTTTATATGCACTTATTCCCACTATCTGTGCACATGAGCTCTTTTGCATCTCATAAAGATATCTAAGCATTGCTCCTGATGATATGGTCGCATCCGAAAACTCGGAAAGTCCCAGTGCTTCAATACTTGAAACAGCAAAATGTCTCTTTAATATATCCAAACTGTTCTTCTCACTGAAATATGTATTATCAAGTGATGTTATTGTAATATTATATTTTTTCTTCAGTTCCTCAAGTGAAATACCGCTGATCTCAAATGCATGATTGCATATAATTTCTGTGGGTTGATATTTTTGTATCTCATCAAAGAGTTCCCTTATAGAAACCAGCTCTGTAACAAAGAAATCACCGGTTGAAATATCACATATTGCCAGTCCGAATCTCTCATCAATGTAGAATATGGAAATAATATAATTATTTTTATCATCAGCTAATACTCCGGTACTTGTAATAGTACCCGGAGTAACAATTCTAACAACTTCTCTTTTTACAAGTCCCTTTGCAAGCTTAGGATCTTCCATCTGCTCCGCAATAGCAACCTTATGACCGTTTTGTACAAGTCTGTTTATATAAGTTTCCGCAGCATGATATGGCACACCGCACATAGGTGCTCTCTCTTCAAGCCCACAATCCTTACCTGTAAGGGTAAGTTCAAGCTCCCTTGCCACTTCAGTAGCATCCTCAAAAAACATTTCATAAAAATCGCCCAGACGATAAAAAAGTATACAATCCGGATACTCTTTCTTAGTCTCCAGATATTTTGACATCATAGGAGATAGTGCCATTTATGCCTCACTTGTCTTTATATGTCCCATATAGTAGAATCCCTTTGCTTCATCCAGGATAACATCAACTATTTCACCTATAAGTCTTTCCTGACCTTTAAAATGTACAGTTAAGTTATTCTCAAGTTTTCCGCTAAGATAACCGTCCAGATGATCATTCTTGCCCTCTACCAAAACAGGCATACATTTTCCTTCATTTTTCTTTGTATTTTCCGCCGCAATATCCTGTACGGTTTTTAAAAGTCTGTCAAATCTGTCCTTAATAACCTTAGGATCTATCTGATCCTCCATCTTTGCGGCAGGTGTTCCTGAACGCTTTGAATAAATAAATGTAAATGCAGAGTCATATCTAACCTCTTTTACCACATCCAAAGTATCTAAAAAGTCTCTTTCCGTTTCTCCCGGGAATCCAACTATAATATCTGTTGTAAGTGAAATATCTGGAATAGCAGCCTTTATTCTTCTTACCAAGTCAAGATAACCCTCTTTAGTATAGACTCTGTTCATTTTTTTAAGAATATCTGAGCTTCCCGACTGCAGCGGCAAATGTAAATGCTTGCATATCTTTTTATTCTTTTTCATTACCTCTATAACTTCATCCGAAAGGTCCTTTGGATGAGGTGTCATAAATCTTAGTCGCTCCAAACCGTCTATCTGAGCAATTCTATCAAGGAGAGTTGCAAAGCTTATCTCTTCTTCCAGTCCTCTGCCATATGAGTTTACATTTTGACCAAGCAGCATAATTTCTTTTACGCCGTCAGCTACCAGACCCTTAATCTCATCTATTATTTCCTCAGGCTTTCTTGATCTTTCTCTACCTCTTACATATGGCACTATACAATAACTGCAAAAGTTATTACAACCGAATGTGATATTTACACCTGATTTGAAGGCAAACTCTCTCTTATTCGGAAGTTTCTCAACAATCATCTCGGCGCTTTCCATAACATTTACAACCTGCTTTTTGGTTGTAAGATGCTCAAAAAGTATCTCCGCAAGTTTATATATATTGTGAGTTCCAAAAACAAGATCCACATGTCTGTAAGATTTTTTAATCTTTTCAACCTCTTCCACTTCCTGCATCATACATCCGCAGATACCTATTATCATATCCGGATTTTTTTCTTTACTTTTTTTGAGATGACCCACTCTACCATAGAGTCTGTCATTTGCATTCTCTCTTACAGTGCAGGTATTAAAAAGTACAAGGTCTGCATCCTCCTCATTCTCAGCTTCCATATACCCTATGCCTGTAAGTATTCCTGAAAGCTTCTCGGAATCTCTCGCATTCATCTGGCAACCGAAGGTCACCACCTTATAAGTCGGATATACTCCCCTTTCAATTGCTTTTGCATGTATTATATCATTGACCTCAGACATGAAATATTCCTGTCTTAACGGTTCCTCATTAGGTATTAAATTCTCCATAATCCTCTTTCTAATATTTTGCTATAAAAATATGGTCCATTGCAATATCATACTCATTCACATCAAAATCAACATCTACTTGAAAATCATATGCGAGACCATACAAAGTATTCTCTCTATGCTTTCCAAAATATCTGTCATAAAATCCACCGCCAAATCCAAGTCTTTTCTTATTCTTGTCAAGTCCTATAAGCGGTACAAAAACATGCGCATCTTTTGCAATGATTTCTTCACTGTTAATCTCCGGCTCCATAATGCCAAACTTTGATTTTTCAAGATTTTTAATTGAGCTTATCTTAAAAAATCTCATTTCCTTACCGCATACTCTCGGTAAGCCCAATATAATATCAATATCAAACTCATCCTTATAATATCCGGCAAGTATCTTTTCATATAAAGGTCTTAGATCTATCTCATTTCCAAGCGGCATAAATCCCAGAATTAACATACTTTTATTTTTCTTTATTAAAGCATCTATTTTTCTTATTATACTCTCACTTGCAGATAAAACCTCTTCTCTTGACAGTGAATTTCTCTTTTCCAACAAGTACTTTCTAAGCCCTGCCTTATTCATTCTTCTTTCCAAACTTCTCACCAAGGTCTGTTATACTGCCGTCAGCCTCTTCTATGGAAATATTATTAAGATTTGCTCTTAAACTTTCCCTTATTGATTCAATATATTCTTTTCTAAGTGCCGACTGCTCTATCTTTTCTTCCTCTGTAAGTCCTACGCTCTTTTGCTTATGAGCTAATTCATTAATTCTATCAATCTTTGTATTATCCATTTTTTCACCTACTATTCCAAACAATTTAACCAATCAAAATCCTTATTGCTCTTGGCCGGGAAATATGTCCCTATTTCCTCACCATTTGCAATATTTTCTATTATACTCATATCCTCCGCACTTGCAATTACCATATCACAGCCTGAATTGGTTGCTATCTGTGCTGCCAAAAGCTTTGTATACATTCCACCTGTTCCAAGACCGGACTTAGATGTTGATTTACCCATATCCATATATTTATCAACATCCTCTACAAAACTTATAAACTCTGCATTCTTATTTGTATTAGGATCGTCAGTATAAAGTCCGTCAATATCAGATAATAGTATAAGAAGGTCCGCCTCAACAAGCGCACTTACAAGAGCGGACAATCTGTCATTATCACCAAACTGAATCTCATATGTAGATATGGTATCATTTTCATTTACTATAGGCACTGCACCATATGCCAAAAGCTGTGTAAAAGTAGCCTTGGCATTATCACGATAAGTATCCTCCGTTATAGTTGATTTTGTCATCAAAATCTGTGCTATTCTAAGATTATATTCAGAAAAAAGTTTTCTGTACTCCATGATAAGTCTGGCCTGTCCTACCGCCGCAAGAGCCTGCTTTTGTGAAAGTGTGGAAGGCTTTTCATTTATACCGAGAGAATGTCTTCCTGTTGCAATGGCACCTGATGAAACCAATACAACTTCCTTTCCTGCTCCTCTAAGATCTGCTATCTGTCTTATCAGTTTTTCTATTTTTGAAAGATGAAGCTCACCTGTTTCAGAGTGAGTGATACTTGAAGAACCGATTTTTATTACAATTCTATTTGCATCTCTTACCTTTTGTCTTATATCCATACTACTCCTTATACTTTTCAATAATTCTTTCTGCAACCTTTAATCCGTCCATGGCAGCACTCATTATGCCTCCCGCATATCCGGCACCCTCACCACATGGGTATATTCCAGAAATATTCGCTTGTAAAGACTCGTCTCTGCTTATTCTTACAGGTGATGATGTCCTTGACTCTATAGCCGCTACATAGGCATCTTCATTTATAAATCCCTTTATCTTACGATTAAAGTCTAAAAATGCCTCTTTCATGCTCTCATATATTTCTTTTGGGAAGAGCTTATCCACTCTGGCAATAGTAGTATTTCCCTTTATCTTCAGATTTGTATTGTCAAACCCGGTACTTTCTCTTCCTTCAAGGAAATCAACCAATCTTTGTACAGGTACCCTTCCATTGCCCATGTGAAAGGTCTCTTCTTCGAGTCTTCTTTGAAACTCTACACCTTTTAGCGGATCTTTAGGATCGGAGTATTTATCAAAATCTTCTTCAGATACACTCACAATAATAGCGGAATTTGCCTCACCGGAATCTCTCTTATGATAGCTCATACCGTTTATGGCAATTCTTCCGTTTTCCGTAGAAGCATTTACTATAAATCCGCCCGGACACATACAAAATGAATACACACCCCTGTCAAAGCTTGACTTAAATGTAAGTTTATAAGGTGCAGGCGATAAAAACTTCGCTTCTTTATCTCCAAACTGTGAAACATCTATCAAATGTTGTGAATGAGAAACTCTTATACCAAGTGCAAAGGACTTCGGTTCCATATAAACGCCCATTTCCTTTAAAGCTTTAAAGGTATCTCTGGCACTATGTCCAAGTGCAAGTATTATATTTTCACATTCGATTATTTCATGTTTGCAATCTCTTTTGTTTACTACTTCTATCTTCTTTTTATTATCTTTTATATTTTCTATATTTATAAGCTTGGTATCAAATCTTACCTCACCTCCAAGCTCCTTTATTTCTTCTCTTATATTTCTTACTATGCCTGTTAAAAGATCTGTACCTATATGCGGCTTGTTATCATACAAAATTTCCTTTGGTGCTCCGTATTCCGCCAAAGTACTTAGCACAAATTTGTTTCTTCCGAAAGTATCTTTAACCAAAGTATTTAACTTGCCGTCCGAGAATGTACCTGCTCCTCCTTCTCCAAAAGAAACATTGGACTCGGTGTCAAGCTTTCCTTCGCTCCAAAATTTATTTACACTCAAGGTTCTGTCTTCAACACAGCCACCTCTCTCTATTACTATAGGCTTTAAGCCATACCTTGCAAGTAAAAGTGCTGCAAATATACCCGCAGGACCAAATCCCACCACCACAGGTCTTTTACTCTCTTCCGAAATTTCATGCTTTTCCACATCTTCATAAGCATAAACAACCGGCTTTGCAATGCTCAAAGCTTTATTTTTCTTTAAATATTTAGCCTCATTTAAAAGGCTGACATCTATGGAATAAGAATATGAGATCTCAGGCTTTTTTCTGGCATCTATTGATCTTTTCCTTATTTCATATTCTTCTATATCATCTATATTACAACCGATAGTCTTGGCAAGTTTTTTCTTTAAATCATTTTCATCATGATGTACATTCAGCTGTAAAGAATTTATATGTAACATTTTTTCTTCCTTATCTTCCGGCACCGGCTATATATCCGGATGTCCATGCCCACTGCAAATTGTAGCCTCCGCAAATCCCGTCAACATCAAGTATTTCACCTGCAAAGTACATGCTCTTAATATCCCTATACATCAGATTATCATCCACATCACCCAAGGAAATACCACCTGTACAAACTTGAGCCTTGTCAAAATCTCCGGTGCCTTTAACATTAAATTTCATCTCTTTACAAATATAAATTAATCTATCAAAACTCTTATTATCACATTTTTTTATTTTTAAATCAGCCCTGATATCTGCCAAACCAAGTATTCCAATCCAAAGCTTGGAGTTTATAAGTCCGTTTCCAATGTCCTCCATTGTAATAAATGAAGGTATTTTCTTTCTCTCATTTAATATATTTTCTATATTTCCAAGATGTGAAAACATATCAAGCGAAACTTTAACACTTTCTTTTTTATCAAGAGCAATACTTACATATCTGCTTACTTGAAATGTAGGTATCCCCGATATACCTGTATCACTAAACTGCAATTCTCCAAAGTCACCTGCAAGTTCCTCATCCCTAACAGCTACCGATATTTTCCCCTTTGCCCTGACACCTGATGTCATTTTAAAGAAGTTTTTATTCTCCAAACTTATGCTGCAAAGTGCAGGTAAAACAGGCTTATATTTTATATCAAGTTTTTTTAAAACAGGAAAAAAAGATCCGTCACTTCCAAGTTTGGGTGCTGCTTTTAAACCTGTAGCTATAATAATCTTGTCAAAATAAAGCTTTGATTTGCTTTTATCAGTAGCATTGCAAATACAAAGTGTAAATACATCACCATTCTTATATATATCTGTTACATAGGTATTTAAAAGTATATTCACATCATATCTTTCAAGCTCCATTAAAAGTGCATTTCTGATTGAAGCCGCCTGCTCCGAGTTTGGATAAGCATATCCGTCTCTTATATACTCTATTACCCCTAAACTGTTAAAAAACTTTATAGTATCAAATTGGTTAAATCTTTCTATAAACTTTATTGCTCTTTCATTATAGTGATAATTTGAAGGCTCTAATTTTGTATTTGTAAAATTACATTTTCCGTTTCCGGTAGAAAGTATCTTCTTTAGAAGCTTATCATTGTGCTCAATGACAGTAACTTCATCCTTTCCCTTACACGCAAATAGAGCAGACATAATACCTGCTGCTCCACCGCCTACAATCCCAACTTTCATTTCAAAAGCCTGACTTTCTGTAAAATATTTACTAATTTTCTGCCCTTTGGCATCTGCAATATCTCATTCTTTGATATAGTTCTTGTACCGATCAAAAGTATTGCATAAACAGGTGCTCCAACCATAATAGGTATTAATGTAAGCATAACCCTGCTGCTGCTGAATCTTAGAATAAAAGTATATACTATATAAACAACTATTCCCATAAGACCTGCACAAATAAAAGGCATAAGATAAGTCTTTATAAGTTCCTGTTTATAGGATAGATTTCTTCTTATACTTCCGGCATTCAAAATACACATCGAAAGAGCAAATACCATATTTCCGAATACCAATCCGATTACATTTGATTTAAATGTAAATAACAGTATATACAGTATAATAAAATGTATTATCAGTGATATAAAAGCATTTTTAACCGGCTTATTTATAAGGCTGGTTCCCTGAAGTACCGCATTTGTAACTGTAGAAACAGAGTACAGAACTATCACACCCGAGCCTATAATCATTAAATATGATGCCATCATAGCATCCTGGACATCTTTAAATAAAATCCCCATTACAGGCACAGATATTATCGCAAGCCCGATAGCACATGGGAAACTTACAATGGATGCAAATCTGATTACCATTGAAATCTTTGAGTTTACATCATCTCTTTCACCCCTGCTGAAACTCCTTGAAATTGCGGGAATAAGTGATGATGACATTGCATTTGATATCGCTACAGGCACATTTACAAGTACAAGATATCCTCCTGTGTATATACCGTAAAGCTTTGAAGTTTTATCCTCCAAACCCAATGCCTTCATACTCTGCCCAAATACCATACCGTCCAAAACTGAATTTATATTATAAATTGCAGTGGAGGCTATTACTGGTATTACGGTAAGTATAAGTATCCTTGTAATCGTGGAAAAGCTCTCTTTTTTTACCGATTTATCATCTTTTATTTTTTTTCTTCTGTCCTTTGCTGAAAGAAAAAAGAATATCAGCATAACAGATAAAGCAATAACAGTACCTGCACCTGTACCTACAGTACCTCCTGCAGCACCATAAGCTAATTTTACAGCTTCGGGTTTAGCATGTCTTACCGCCATTTCACATAAATAATATGCAGCGGCAACAGATACAACGGCATTTATTATCTGCTCAAATATCTGTGAAAGAGCGGTGGGAACCATAGTTGAATGTCCTTGAAAATATCCTCGAAGCACTCCAAGATATGCCATAATCCATATCGTCGGCGCCAGACTTTGAAGTGCATATTTTGCAAGCGGCATTTGATATAGACTGCTTGCAAAAAAATCCGCTCCAAAAAAAACAACAATAAAACCAAGGCCACCCACTATAGTTGCATATATCAGTGCAGCCTTAAGTATTTTATTTGCATTTTTATATTCATTCTTTAAAATTCTTACAGAAACCATCTTACTGACTGCCAGGGGCAATGAATATGAGGACAATAAAAGAATTATTGCATATAAATTATATGCTGTTGAATAATACCCCATTCCGTCTGCCCCTATTATTCTAAGAAGCGGTACTCTGTAGGCAAGTCCTATAAGTCTGACCAAAATTCCCGCAACCGCCAATATGGCTCCCTGCACCAAAAAATTATTAGATTCTTTCTTTGTTGTTTTTACCGGCATTATCTGCTAATCCCCTCAAGCTCTAAAATTTTTCTTTGTTTTTCTTCCATAACAATTCTTTCATCATCTTCCATATGGTCATATCCCATCAGATGAAGCATGGAATGTACCACCAAAAAAGCCAACTCTCTGGTTTTGCTGTGCCCATATTCCTTAGCCTGCTCCAGTATATGCTCTGTAGAAAGTATAATATCTCCAAGAAGCAATTCTCCGGTTTCCGGATTGAATGCATCTATATTTTCTTCAATATCATCAAAATTTCTGGGGGCGGAAAACTCATTAAAAGGAAATGAAAGCACATCTGTAGACCTGTCAATGCCTCTGTACTCATTATTTATCCTTCTTATTTCCTCATCATCTACAATTGTCACCGAAACTTCCGCCTCATAAGGACAATCTTCAAAATCAAGTGATGCAACTACCATTTTATTGATTATCTCTTCATATGGTATTTCAAGATTCGTTTTAGACTCATAGCTTATTTCTATAGTCATACTCCCTCGCCGTTATAAAATCTGCCAAAAGGCTGTATTTATTTTCTAAATCTCTTTTTATCATCCTTTGATATATTTTTCTTTTCATATATATCATAGGCTTCCACAATTTTTTGAACCAAAGGATGTCGTACCACATCCTTATTGGTAAGCATACATATACCTATATCATCTATATTTTTTAAAATCTTAAGCGCACTGTCAAGACCCGAAGTCTGCCCCTGAGGAAGATCCTTCTGACTTTGGTCTCCGGTCACTATCACCTTTGAACCGAAACCGATTCTTGTTAAAAACATCTTCATCTGTGCAGGTGTGGTGTTTTGCGCCTCATCAAGAATTATGAATGCATTATCAAGAGTTCTACCTCTCATATATGCAAGAGGAGCGACTTCAATCAATCCCTTTTCCTGATTATGCAGGAAACTGTCGGCACCCATTATCTGATACAGCGCATCATATAGAGGTCTTAAATAAGGGTCGATTTTACTTTGCAAGTCTCCCGGCAAAAATCCGAGTTTTTCTCCGGCTTCTATTGCAGGCCTGGTAAGGATAATTCTGTTTACACTTCCCTCTTTAAAAGCCTGTATCGCCATTGCCATAGCAAGATAAGTTTTTCCCGTTCCCGCAGGGCCTACACCGAAAACAATCATCTTTTCTCTGATAAGATCTACATACCGTTTTTGCCCCAGAGTCTTCGGCTTTATAGGTTTGCCTAAGATAGTTCTTGCTATAACATCCTGATCTATTTCAAGAATCTTGTCATCTTCAAGTGTAAATGACAATGAAAGGGCATAATCTATATTTTGCTCAGTGATTTGATTCCCTCTTTTAGAAAGTTCTATAAGATTGTTGAAAACAGATTTCGCCTTGTCTACATAAGGTTTCGGTCCTATTATCTTTATGCTGCCGTCTCTGGCAATCATACTTACCTTCAGCGTTCTCTCTATTTTCTTCAAATATATATCAAATTCACCACAGACATTCCTTTCGTGTTCCATAGGTATATCTATAATATTTTCAATTATACTCAAATTGTTCTCCTTAAAAGTTTTCTTTAAAAAGAAAACCCCGGTCAAATGACCGAGGTTGTGAAAACACGCAATTAATTAAACTTACGCTTTCTAGCTGCTTCAGACTTTTTCTTACGTCTTACGCTTGGCTTCTCGTAATGCTCTCTCTTACGAATTTCTTGTTGAATGCCTGCCTTAGCACAATTTCTTTTGAATCTTCTAAGTGCACTGTCAAGACTCTCGTTTTCTTTCACAATCACGTTTGACATCTAAGATCTAACCTCCCTCCGGTTGTGAAATTCAAAATCTATATCATTATACCATAAAGTACAGATTCGTCAATATGTATTTCAAATAAATTACAAGCTATTATAAGCCATATATGATAAAGTCCCATTATACCACAAATAAAACTATATTTATAAAACACCGATTTTAATATCGACTTTATCATAGTCTATTCTTTGATATCTTGGTCGTTAAGCGTATATCTTGACATTTTTATTTTATCATAGTCTGTACTTTATTATCTTAGTCTGTATTCAATCATCTTATTCTATGTATCCGACTATGATATCTTTCTATATTTCTGATACCTACTTCTGGGCTTACCCGGTACAGTCATTTCTACCAAGCCCATCTCTATTGCCGGATTGAGATAATTTTTTCTGAAAGTAGGCTTATGTGTCATGCCAAGCCTAAGCATTATCTCATTTGTTGTAAGCACTTCATTACCAAGTACATTTACAAGCTTTTTTGCAAATGTATTCTCACTTGCCGGGTTGTTTGTACTAACAGCGGTATTTTTACTGCCTCCTGATACTTCTTTTCCAACCGTCTCTTCAGCACTGCCTGTAATACCGCTACCGAAAGACTTTTCCTGCTTTATGCATTCTTCTTTTTTATATTCAACATCGGATTCCACCCTCCAAACCGATGTTTTTTCTTCAATCTGCGCTTTCTTTAATGCAAAAAGGATTGTCTCAAGAATAAATTCTATAAATTTATTACTTTCTCCCGGTCTTCCTATACTGTATGTAAGTTCCTTATATTCCTGTATCCTGTTATAAAGTTCATTCTCAACAGACATACAAAAGAAAATATCTTTCCACTTACAAAGTAAAAGATCCAGCCATAACCTTGAAAGAGGTCCGTTCCCTGCCGCAAAAGGCTGTAAAAGTTCAAATTCATGATATACTATTGCACATTTTATTACAGGATGCAGCTCCGCTCTTTTGTACCATTCAAATATATCTCTAACAGCTCCCGGAATAAATCTTGAAGGAATTGTATTACTTTCAAATATTCCGCTGTCGCTGTTTTCCGCCTTATCTTCTCTAAACTCAGTTGACTCTATAGCAAAACCGCTCAGTATCATCTTTTGTGCAAAGAACAAATCATTTATCGAATATGGATTCAATTTAAATGACATATCATACGCTTCATAGAGATTTTTTACAACTCTCATATCCTTATGATTATCAATAAAATTTTCTCCATATATAAAGCCTCTTATCTGTTCAAATGAAATATCACTTTCTTCCATTGCCAAAGAGGCATATACTTTTTTAATTATGTTTTCTTTACGAATAAGCGGATTCATCTTACCGGAAAAGACAACACTTACCCTTCCGACTTCTTCACTTATCTCAGTCAATAAATTTATCATTCTATCGCTCATGTTAAAAAGCGGACTATACTCTCTCATAACCAACTCCATAAAACAAAGTTTTCACTTACTACTTATACTATATCTTATTTTTTCTTTTGTTCAAGTTTTATTCTTATTTTTTCAAGTAATATTTGATTTTTTTCTACCAAAACCGTCATATTTCTAAATAAAGATTCCGCAGCAAAACCAAAAGTGAACATAAGAAGAATACTTATACCCGAAATGTCCGTAAGTGCAAACAACTTTCTAAGGAATATACCTGTAAATATGAGACCTGCAACATTTAAAAATATTATTATATATTTTCTCAGATCAAGCGGATAACTTATCTTGATCAAAATCATAAATCCGACTACCGACATAACCATGGTCGCAACAGTTCCGATACTGTCTGTGGATATTTCAAAAACCTCTCCAAATACTACAAGTGCAAATACCGCTATAACATCTGTCAAACCTCCGGGCAACGCTTTTATCAACACGTTTTTAATAAAACTACCCTTTATCCTATTCTTATTCGGCTCAAGAGCCAATAAAAATCCCGGTATCCCTATTGTAAACATGCTTACAAAGGAAATCTGAGCAGGCTCCAGCGGATATGTAAACATAAAAACTGCAGATAATACAGCTAAAAGTAACGAGAAAATATTTTTCACCAAAAACAGGCTTGCAGAGCGCTCTATATTATTGACAACTCTTCTACCCTCATATACCAGATCCGGCATATGTGCAAAGTCCGAATCAAGCAGTACAACCTGTGCGGCATGAGTGGCGGCTTCACTTCCTGATGCCATTGCCACACTGCAGTCCGCATCCTTCATCGCCAAAATATCATTTACACCGTCGCCTGTCATGGCAACAGTATGACCGTCTGCCTGTAATGCTTTTACAAACTTTTGCTTTTGTTTAGGTGTAACACGACCGAAAACCGTATAAAAAGATATTGCCTCCTGTATCTTTTTATCTGTATCAAGCAAACTTGCATCAATATAATTTTCGGCATTTTCAATTCCTGCCCGAGAGGCAATTTGTGAAACGGTTAAAGGATTATCTCCCGAGATAACCTTTATACTTACACCTTGAGACTTAAAATAATTAAATGTATCTACAGCATTCTCACGAACAGGATTTGCAAAAGCAATAAAACCTATAGGAGTTACTTTTCCTTTGATACCGTCTTCAATATCACTTCCGTCATACTTTGCAAAAAGTAAAACCCTACTTCCTTTTTCGGTATAGGCTAAAATCTCATTTTCAAAAGATATAAAATTGTCTTTTAAAATAATTTCCGGAGCACCAAGAATGTAGCATTCCTCTTCAAATGTAATACTTCCGTATTTAAGAGATGAAGAAAAAGGTAGTACCTTGACAGGAGCACCTACAGCCCCTTTAATTCCTTTCTTATTTGCATATTCTTTTAAAGCCTGCATGGTTGCATTATTATCTTTTGAAGCAAGGGCATATGAAAACAATAATTTTTCAAAATCTGAATAATCTATAGAACTGTTTGCACCTTTACATAATAATACATCTTCCACTTTCATATCAGGTTCTGTAATCGTACCTGTTTTATCAACACAGAGCACATCAACTCTTGCCAAAGTCTCAATACTTTTCATATCATGAAGCAGTACTTTTTTTGTTGCAAGTTTCATAGTACTTAGGGCAAGCGCAACTGTGGTCAGCAAATACAGTCCCTCAGGAATCATTCCAAGTACGGCGGCAACTGTTGAAGTTACACTTTTTCTAAGAGTATCCCCGTTTACATAAAAGCTTTGTAAAAATAAAACCGCACCTATAGGTATGATTACAATACCTACAGCCTTAACAATCAAATTTATATGTCTTATCATCTCCGATTGTTCTTTACTTTTCATAGTTTTTGCTTGTGTACTGAGTTTTGAAATATATGACTCTTCTCCCACTTTCTCAAGTTTTGCATAGCATTCTCCGGATACTACAAAACTTCCTGATAAAAGCTTACTGCCTACAGCTTTTTCAATTTCATCAGACTCACCTGTAAGTAAGGATTCATTAACCTGAACGCTTCCGGAAATAACAATGGCATCCGCACAAATCTGCTTGCCGGCTTTCAGCAGAATAATATCATCTTTTACCAACTCCTCCGACAATATATTTTGAAGTTCTCCGTCTCTTATCACGTCACTGTGAGGAGCACTTAAAAATTTCATCGTATCAAGTGTCTTTTTTGCACGCAACTCTTGTACTATACCTATAAGTGTATTTCCGATAATAACAGGTAGAAATGTAAGATTCCTAAACGAACCTACCATAATCAGTACTATGGAAATTATTAAAAATATCAGGTTAAAGTATGTACATACATTTGACAATACTATTTCCATAGTTGTTTTATCGGTTCCCATATTTAATTTATTTGTAAGACCCGATGCAATTCTTTGTTGCACTTCGCTATCTTTCAATCCGATAATTTTATTATCGACCTCTCTTATCTCATCCATAGTGTCAACTTAATTTTCTCTTTTCAATTCCCATCTGTAGTGACCGACTATTTCATCAGCCTTACTTTTCAGATATTTTTGTTCATACGCTCTTTGATATTTACTGCCGTGATGAATAATATATGGAATTCCATTTTTATCTCTTCTGTCGGATACTATTCCGATATGCTTTTTGAAAATAACAATATCTCCGCCCTGCCACTCTTCTATTTCAGAAAGATCTGTAGTAAGACTTTTTGTATTATTTTTAAAATACACCTGCAGATTTCTTACTCTGCGATAGTCAATATTTTCATCGGGGGATTGTATATCATAATTATCCGGATGCTCGTTTATATCCTCAGACACAAGTCTTTGTAAATCATATCCTGCGCCGAAAAGTGCCGCAGCTACAACATCTGTACATACACCATAACCGTCATTTGGTGTTCCGCCAATATAGTACCTGCTCTCATACTTAGGTTTTGTCTGTATATATTCCAATGCACTTTCCAATATGTCGCTCTGGTCATCAACACCATCGCCATCCTTGTCGATTCCGCTCTTAATCTGCTCTATCTTCTTTTTATAAGCATACCTTGGACGCTTTGTAGATGTTTCTTTATAAGAAAATCTGTTATATATAAGTACTGCTATTGCCGCAAGCACTATACCAGCAGCAATTATTTTAAAAATTCTTTTTTGTTTCATTTTTCCCTATATTTATCATCAATATAAAAAATATATACCACCATCATAGCTATTGTTAAAATCAGTACTCCTATTATTGATAAAAATATAAATACTGAACTTTTATCAAATAATATAGGCAATCCCAAAGCAATCAAAAGCACTCCGAATAAAACAAACAGCTTCCCCGTAGCATGATTATATCCCTTTACATCCTTTACCGGAGGCAAATTAACATTTGCCCAAAATCCTGCCTGCTTTTTAGAAAAGAAACAACTGATTCCAATAGCGATTATTAAACATCCCGATATTGACCAAATTATAAAGTTTAATAAATTTTCACTCATATAAAACACCTGCCTAGCTACCGCTAAATCATATGAGCTCTTTCAGAAAATGCTTTTTTTCTTTCTGTATTACCATACTCTTTGGCTTTCCGAATGGAATAATTGTCCTGGGTGTTTCTTCACAATTGATATTCAATAGTTTTCTGACCTTATCTATATTTCCCTCAAACTTCATCATTCCATCCAAACCCCGGCATATCCCATTGCAGTAATTACAAGCATAATATTTTCTGTTGAAGCTGCATAATCTTCTATTTCAAACTCCAGATTATAATCTCCCGCATGAATACATTTAGATGTAACAACAATATTTGTATTATTTTTAAAATACACCTGCAGATTTCTTACTCTACGGTAGTCAATATTTTCATCAGGGGATTGTATATCATAATTATCCGGATGCTCGTTTATACCCTCAGACACAAGTCTTTGTAAATCATATCCTGCACCGAAAAGTGCCGCAGCCACAACATCCGTACAAACACCATAACCGTCATTTGGTGTTCCGCCAATATAGTACCTGCTCTCATACTTCGGTTTTGTTTGTATATAGTAAAGAGCACTGTTTAATATATCGCTTTGATCATCAATTCCGTCTTTATCCATATCAACACTGCTCTTAAACTGCTCTATATGTCTTTTATAAGCATTCTTAGGTCTCTTTACAGAAGTACCTCTATGATAAAGTCTTGTAAATATCAGTAAAATCATTACTGTAAGCAATATACATGCAGCAATGATTCTAAAAAATTTATTTGATTTCATTTATATACCTATAATATTCTAATTATTATTATGGCTACAACAATTGTTATTAATGTTACAACTGCTGTACCTATAGCTAATATCTTTCCACGCTTACAATATTTATTAGTAATATACAATGTATCAATTATATTTATTCCCGGTATAAATTGAAGTAATATATGCATAGTAAATTTAGCCAGTTTTACTTTATGTCTATCTTTAATATAACCGATAAGGTAACATGCCGCTAACATCCCCGGTGACAATAAAGCGAAATACAACAATATTAATATCACCAAAAATATAATAAATATTATTCCAATGAACGGTGCCATAACAATTGTTGCCGGTACCACCATACATGCAATAAATAAAGCTAATTCACCTATAGCTATACCAAAAATACATATTGTACACAACAGAGAAATCGGAAACATAGTGTATCTATAAAAAAGCGCTCCATTGATGCAATAATTTATATCCTCCCTTTTTATGGCTCTATTCACGCTTATGATTTGCAATATAAGCAGTATTAAAAGTAAGATAAAATATACTATATGAGGTAAAATACCAAATTCCTTTTTTTCTGTGCTGTTCAACTGAGATATAATAACATATGCCCATCTGTAAACCACTATATTATATATTATACCCAAAATCCAAGGAAAATGCTTTTTTGAAGATTCCTCATTTATAATACAGTCTTTTTCTAATATAAAATCATTTTCCATATCACTATATCTCCTTTTAAGAATTTTTATTTCTTAGCCTATTATATATAAAATAATACATGCAGCAATGATTCTAAAAAGTTTCTTTGATTTCATTTATATACCTATAATATTCTACTGATTGCTATTGCCGCAACGATTGTTAGAATCATCAATATTAAGGAAACTGCTATAATTACGGTTTGTGATTTTCCTCTATCCCTATATTTATTTGAAATATACAAAATATCAATTAAATTTACTCCGGGTATAAATCGAAAAACCTTATGCCTGTTATATTTGTTGTTACTTAGACCATATTCATCTTTATAACAGCGAACCAGATAACCGGCCGTCAACATTCCGGGCGACAATAAAACATAGTACAAAAGTATTAGTATCATCAAAAATATAATACACGGTATTGCAATAAACGGTACGATAAAGATCATTGCCGGTACTACCATACATGCAATCAATATAAATATTTCGCCCACAGCTACACCAAGAATACATAGTGCACATAACAGAGAAACCGGAAACATTGCGTATCCGTAAAAAAGCGCTCCGTCAATGCAATAATTTATATCCTCCCTTTTTATAGCTCTGTTCACGCTTATGATTTGCAATATAAGCAGTATTAAAAGTAAGATAAAATATACTATATGAGGTAAAATATCAAATTCTTTTTTTACTGTGCTGTTTAACTGAGATATAATAACATATGCCCATCTGTAAACTACGATATTATATATTATACCTAAAATCCAAGGAAAATTCTTTTGTGGAGATTCCTCATTTATAATACAGTCTTTCTCTAATATAAAATCATTTTCCATATCACTATATCTCCTTTTTAGACTTTTTATTTCTTAGCCTATTATATGTAAAATTATACTTGCAACTATAAGTATACCGGCAGAAACAGCTGTAATTATAGCCAATTTCTTTGCCCTATTCCAATAATGTATCGAAATATATAATGCATCTATCAAATCAGCCAACGGAACAAACTGTAGGAGTATATGTAAAACGCAGCTACCAAGTTTCATCTCTTTTTGTTTTCTACTGATAATTACAGTACCTACTGCCAAAACAAACCCCGGTAAAGCGGCTATAAAAGAAATTGCCAACAATATCGGCGGCAATATAAAAGCCACCATAAGTATAAACGGCGCAAGAAAAAGCATTTGAGGTAAAACAAGGGCTAAAATTGAAATACTCAGTCCACCCACAAATATAATAAGTGCCAGAAAAATAAAATACAATGTAGAAGGTAAAATGGTATATTTAAAAAATAAAAATCTCTTTATACAATAGTCTATATTCTCATTTCTTATCTCAGGCAATACTCTACTGATCTGAACTGTCAGAAGTGTTATAAAAGCAACAAGAAATGCTATATTAAAACCTAGAAATAACCACTTGTTCAAATTAAAGTACTTCCCTCCTGAAATAATAAATCCAATCCACCCATACAATACCAAAATATAAAGTATTGATATTAGCCACGGATATTTTTTCATACTTTTATTTTCACTATCTAAAATCTCTTTGCTTGTACTGATATTTTCTGTTACATTGTAATTTTTTCCATCACCCATAATATTACCTCAAGTTTATTTTCTTATCCTAAATCTTTCACCCTCATATACTCTTATCGGATTTCCTCTAACTATATCCGTATGTTTACTCCATGCATTATTCTTACTTTGTTCAATTTGGGAAGTATTCTTGTTTTTTAAAACAATGGCAAGTTTTCTAATGGCATCCTTTTTATTCATAAGCTGACTTCTTTCCCTTGTTGAACTTATCCTTATTCCTGTAGGAATATGAATAACCCTCACTCCGGTTTCCACCTTGTTTACATTTTGACCTCCCGGTCCACTTGCATGAAATTTCTCCACTATAATATCCGCTTCAGAGAAGTTATCATCTACATTAACTGTTTCCGGAATAATACTAACATCCACAAACCAGTTCTTTCTTTTATGCTCAGGCCTATAGCGACTTTTACAAATCCAAAGCATAGTACCTTCAAGATATGATAAATCTTCATCAGATGAGAGCATCACTGAGTAAAAAGTTTCTTTTCTCTCACCCTCTACATAACTTAAAATCTCTAAAGACTGAAATTCCCTCATTAAAGCTTTACATATACCGAATACAGCCCTCTGACATTCCACCGGACCCATACCTGCACTTATTTGTAAAATCATTTTCTGTCCCCTCCCTTATAGTTATATATAGGAGTAAGAACATTTTCCACCTCTACGGTATCTTTTATAACTTCTTTTATATAGTCAATTCCTCTATATGCAAAAGGTGCTTCGTCCAAAGTATCCTTACTTATGCAGCTTGTATAGATACCCTTCATCTCTTTTTTGAACTCGGAAACCGTATGCGAAGAATTTACTTCTCCTCTTGAAAGTACTCTTCCGCTCCCATGCGGTGCCGAATTATTCCATTCTTCGTTTCCAAGTCCCCTGCCAAGTAAAACACCTTCCTTCATATTTATAGGAATTATTACCTTTTCATCCAACTTCGCTGAAATGGCACCCTTTCTTAATATAGGCTGATTTCCTGAAAAATCCACATAATTGTGAGAACATGAAATTTCTTCTATTGCCTTCCACTTCATCTTTTTTATAATCTCAGCAGCAATTATTTTTCTGTTTAATATCGCATACTCTTCCACGATTTTTAAATCATGTAAGTAATCTTCCATCAAATTACCGCTAAGGTAGGTCATTTCAAAAGGAATATCATTTATACCTTTGTCTTTCAGTTCATCCTGTCCCGCTTTCATATAGTACTCAGCCACTTCTTTTCCAAGATGTCTGCTACCTGTATGCACTATAAGAAAAACTTCACCGTTCTTTGCTGTATCCAGCTCAATAAAATGATTTCCACCACCTAAAGTACCAAGACTAAGCAATGCTTTTTCAGATCTTATATGTGAAAAACATTTAAGATTACTTAAATCAATTCTGTCGGCATATGCATGTATATCTTTTCTTACAGCAAATCCGACCGGAACATTATCTCTGATTACGGTATCAAGCTTCAAAAAATCATTTCTTATTTTTCCGAGTTTTACCGAAAGCATGCCGCAACCGATATCTATTCCCACTAAAGAAGGTAAAATCTTTTTTCCCACAGTCATTGTAAGGCCTATAGGTCCTACCTTTCCCGGATGAACATCAGGCATTACCCTAATCTTTGCGCCCTGTGATACTTCATTATCACAAATCATTCTCACCTGAGACTTTGCCACTTCTTCTACCATGGATTTTTCCACAGTTTCATCACACATAATATACGCCTGTGCGTATTTTCCATTTAATTGTATCAAAATAAAAACCTCTGTTTTCTTCTGTTTCAAAGGCTTTATCGTTCATTCTCTAATAAAAAGTTTAGAATAATAGACAGCGAACAACTATGCCTCTGTAGTTTATAGTTCCACTTATTGTATTATTCATTGTATTCCTCATAGTTATTCTCCTTTCGATCTCTATTATTTATTGTAACTCTAAAATTATATCATAACATTTTAAAAAACGCATCTTAACTTTCTTCTACATATATCTTTCGTGAAAATAACGCAACTATTATTGAAACCACACCGAAGATAATCTCTACATAAATTAAAGGTACATGAAATCCGTTTAATATAACTATCAAAGTATCCGCCACAAAATGAATTAAAAGTGCTAAAGCAAACAAATATCTTTTCCCTCTAACACTTGACCATACAAGAACAGACAGTGATATCTGTAAAATAACAGCAAATATTCGCTCAACTATACCAAGTAAAAATATATATGGTGGTGACATAGTCAAGGTGTTTACCGTATCTTTAAGCTGTGTAAGATCATTCCCTCCTACATTGTCCAGAATAGTCGAAATAAGTCCGCTGTTTATTGAAACTGAAAGAGCCAAACTGCCTATCATAGTCAATCCCAAAACAGATGCGGCCTCAATTCCGCCATGACCTGCACCATACATACATGCATTTATGCTTTTATCATTATTCTTTCTCAGAATAAGCCCGAATGCAATCAGTCTTCCCGTTTCTTCAAATATTGCAGCCATCAGTCCACCATACAATGCGTAAAGTATTACATTATTTTTTATAATCTCACCGAACGGTAATCCGAAAACAATTCTGTGAACGGAACTTTCAAGAACCGTTACAAAGAAAATAAATACTATTACACCTATAAAAAACGGAGCAATATCCGCACGCTTTTTCTTCCTGAAATAAACAAAAAGTATAACCGGAATTGCAAATCCCACTATACAGGATATAACCATAAATACCATACTTAAAAAAGGAACTATATCCATTGTTTACCTCCAATAAATTATTTTCCTATAAAGTTACTACCCAAAAACGGTCTAAGTCCCAAATCCACAATAAATATAATACCAAGTAATACGGTAAATATATTTACAACTTTTTGATTTGATTTTTCAATACAAAATCTTATTGCAGGTTCTATCAGGTATATTATTATCAGCCCTCCAAGTCCGAATTTCACACTGCTCCACAGAGCAATCCTTCCTTCAAAATTACAGAAATAATTACTGTAGTCCCAAAGCCAGTCGCCCATTATCAGCTCCATAAAATAGCTACCGACAAGTTCAAGTATTGTAGTGATAAGCATAGTTGAAAGAAATACCAATACAAAAGATATATTTAATCTTCCTAAATGTATTTTCTTATTTCTTATCGGCATTAAAAGCGTAATCAATATTATTCCCCCGAAACCGTAAATCGGCAAATACGGACCGAATAAAAATCCACGATTTACATATCCGACATGCGTTTCCAAAAGTCCAACCAGCACTTCATAAATCCATCCAAGGAATGCACATGCCATAAACATAAGAAAGATATCTCTAAGTCTTTTTAATTTCATGTATTATCATCCTCCTTTTTTTATATTGTATCCTAAAATTTCAAAAATTTCATTTAATTTATACATTGATTTTTCACATATATAGTTTATATTATTTTTGGCACAAAATATTCAAGCAAGTATTTTGCTTTAATAATATATTATATAGAAGAAAGAGAGATATAAAAATGAATTTTTTAGAAAAAATCAGACCTAAAGAAAAACTTAAATATTTAAGATGGTTTGATATTCTTATTGTTACCGGTATTATGTTCGGTATTTTTATAGTAACTTCAACACAACTTTTTATCGGCTTACTTCAGTCCGATCCACAGGCTATACAAGATTCAGCTGAATCTATGGATATTGCCTCGGACGGTGCGGCCTATACCGGCAATTTTACATTGCAGACAATTCTTCTAATAATTGCATTGCTGTATTTACTTATCAGAAACTTTGATTTTAAACAGTTGAAGATAAAATTACATTGGTCGGTAATTATTTGGGTACCCGTTCTTTTTTCAATTATGGGACTCTTTGGCGACCTTGTTACTACAGTGAGCGGAGAATACAACTACTTTGATCCTTCATTGCTTCAGTATATAAATCCGATGGAAGTATTAAATAAATTCCTGGCACTGTCACCGCTTGCAATAGGATATTCTTTCTTAAACGGATTCTATGAGGAATTTTTCTTTCTCGGTCTTTTGACCTCTGTTAAAGATGAACATAAATGGTATGTACTGGCTTTTTCAACCTTAGTCAGAGTTTCATTCCACACTTATCAAGGCCTTCTTTGGTCGTTGGTAATAGGTGTTGTATACGGACTCTTCTACTATTTTATGTACAAGAAAGTAATAAAGAATCTTTTACCGTTCTTTTTGATGCATGCAATGGCCGATATGTTCGGTTCATCATTGATATATTTGCTTATAAACTGGAATTATTAATAACAAAAAGCCCTTAGGTATACTATCTACCTAAAGGCTTTTTCTTTATTTTCCAATAATATATTTTACAATATCAGGTAAAACTCCGACGTTTTGTTGCCAAATTGTCTCTATCTGTGCTTCAGGTACAGGTGAAGTTCCTATTCCTACCTCAACCGTAACACTTGGAATCCCCTTCTCCCAATCAAGCCAATCCTTAAAGCCTGTACCGAATTTTGATCCGTCAGCTTCCGGTGCCACAAGTCTGTATCCTGTATGAGACGCCACTATATCAGCCATCGCTTTATCCTTTGCCAAAACTTCTGCAGATGCATGTTGATTTGACCAATAAATAATCTGTCCCTGAGTATGATAGTTAAGCACGGCTGAAAAGTTCTCATTATTTACAAGTTTTATAAGGTCCTGTGTTTCACTTTCAGAACCTGCACTTGCTCCCTTATAATGCTCGTTTGAAGGCTTTTTCCTACTGTCGGCTCTTTGATTCCAACCCTGAGTCGGGAAATTGTGGTTAATGTCTACACCGTTTAAATTATTCTTCCATTTATTTAAAAACCAGTTGTACTTATCCTGGTTTTCTTTAAGTCCCCACTCGGACCAATTGTCAATAATCTCCTGCAACTTCTTCTTTGACTCTTCTTTATTAAGTCCTGACATACCGCTTTGTGAAATCGCAACTCCGTCCGGATTTAACATCGGAACGTACTGTATACAAACTTCATCCAGACTCTTATCTCCCTCCGCTCTCTTATCAAGCATCTCTTTAACCTGACGCATTACAACTGAAGCTGTAATATATTCTCTTGCATGAATAGCTCCTATTACAAGAATCTTTTTTGAAGCCTCTCTGTTTCCTATTATTATTCTGTATATATTTCTTCCGTCAGGTGTTGTACCTATTGAATCCGATGTAACCCCCTCGTACTTTTGCTTAAACAGATTTATATCACCTTCCATCTTTTGATATGTATACATATCTGTGCTCAAAAATGTAAAATCTGTACTCTGCGCCACACTCTGTGTCTGTGCAGCCTTATAACTTGCCGAACTGTGTCCTATTATTCCTGCAAAGGCAGGCATTACCTGTGTCAGTAAAATACATGCTGACAGTGTCATTGCTCCTAAAACATATCTCTTTTGCATATCTTCCTCCGTTGAAAAACTCTTTCACAACTATACAATATTTTGAAATAAATTAATAGTTACAAAAGATTGAACAGATATAGAAAATTTGTCGTAGTTTTGAAGATTATCCATTCATAAGTACTATATTATAATTATTTTTTACAATGTCTTGTGAATAAAATTTATCAATCCACTATGTTTCTAAATAAAAACAAGACGAATAAATCGGTATTATAATCGTTTTAGATGTAAGAAATGTAACTATAGACAGTTAAAATCTGTATTCTTATTGTTAAATTATCTGCTTTTTAGAAAAATATAGCATTTTATTTTCTTTTATGCTAGAATCAATCTATAGTAATTTACTAAAGATTAATAACTCGAAAGGAGTATTTTAAATATGGCAAAGAGACCGGACGAAAAGTATGGGCTTTTTATTAACGGAGAATTCAGAGATTCAAAAGACGGCAAGTTTTTTGATACATATTCTCCTGCAACCAAGGAAAAGATCGCAAGTGTGGCAGAGGCTACAAAGGAAGATGTAGATGATGCGGTAAATGCGGCATGGGCAGCTTTTGATTCTTGGAAGAACCTTGACAAGATAAAGAGAGCTGAGATTCTTTTAAAGATTGCCGATGTTATAGACGCAAACAAAGAGGATCTTGCTTATATCGAGAGTCTTGACAACGGTAAGCCTCTTCGTGAGACATTAAATGTGGACATTCCGTTTGCAGCAGACCATTTCAGATATTTTGCATCTGCTATTCGTACAGAGGAGGACACTTCAAACTTCCTTGATTCAAAGACACTCTCTCTTGTATTTAGAGAGCCTATCGGTGTAGTCGGACAGATAGTTCCATGGAACTTCCCGTTCCTTATGGCGGCATGGAAGCTTGCACCTGTACTTGCATCAGGATGCTGTACAGTACTTAAGAGCAGCTCTTCTACTCCTCTTTCAGTGCTTGAACTTGCAAAACTTGTAAAGGATATTATTCCAAAGGGTGTATTTAATGTTATCTCAGGCGCAGGAAGCAAATCAGGACAGTATATCCTCGATCATAACGGATTTAGAAAGCTTGCCTTCACAGGTTCTACAGAAATAGGATATTCAGTTGCAAAGGCTGCAGCAGAGAAGCTTATACCTGCAACACTTGAGCTTGGTGGAAAGTCAGCAAATATATTCTTTGATGACTGTGACCTTGACCTTGCTATTGACGGTGTTCAGCTTGGTATCCTCTTTAACCAAGGCCAGGTTTGCTGTGCAGGTTCAAGAGTTTTTGTACAGGAAGGCATCTATGATGAGTTTGTAAAGAGAGCTGTAGATCAGTTTAACAAGATTGTTGTAGGAAATCCTCTTGATATAAATACTCAGATGGGTTCACAGATAAATGAAGGTCAGGTAGCAAAGATTCAGGCCTGTGTAGACAGAGCCGTAGCTGAGGGTGCTACAATCGCATGCGGAGGTTCACGTTATACTGAGGGTGAGCTTGCAAACGGATCATTCTATAAGCCTACACTTATTACAAATGTAACCAATGATTCTTATGCCGCGCAGGAAGAAATCTTCGGACCTGTAGCCGTTATCATTAAGTTTAAGACTGAAGATGAAGTAATCAAGTACGCAAATGAAAGCGTATACGGTCTTGGCGGCGGTGTTTGGACAAAGGATTTAAACCGTGCATTCCGTGTTTCAAGAGCTATTGAAACAGGTAGAGTTTGGGTAAATACCTATAATGCAATCCCTGCAGGAGCTCCGTTTGGAGGATATAAGACTTCAGGTATCGGTAGAGAAACACATAAGGTTATCCTTGATCACTACACACAGATGAAGAATATACTAATCAAGCTTGATGAAAATCCAAGCGGATTCTATCCAAAGAAGTAATATAAAGAAAAGTATTGTAAAGAAAAACTCTCATTCCGGCAAAACCGGTTTGAGAGTTTTTTCGATTTATACATGTATTACATTAGGGTTTCTACCCTTACTCAAATTTTCATGCCTTAAGTAATTTCCATATTTCATATTTGTTATTTTTAACATCACGATAGGGAATATAACAGACTTTATACAGTACAATGCTAAAAGAGTAAGAAATAACTCAGGTTTTACCCTGATAGTAAGTAGTTTTGTAGTATATCCTATATACAATAAACCTACATTCAAAACCACATTAAATAATGTAGTAAGTACCGGGAATACTATATCCACTTTGGTACGTGGTGAAAAAAACTTTACGGCAAATAATGACAGTACTGAAATATTCGTAATACATATGGGCTTATAATCATGTCTATATACTACCATGGTTTTTACATTATAAAATGAGCATTCATGTTGATATAAGCTAAATTCGTTTATCCATGTATATGTAATATTTGATATATCCTCCCATGGAACCGTCAAATCTATCTTTTTTAAATATATCCCGTCCTTTGAGATAACACATTTTGTCACCACAAATGAAAAAACAACAAACAAAACAATCCATACAATATTCAGTATTGTACAAAGTTTTTTTGAATTAAATAAATGTCCTTCAAAATACATATCTTTGCCTTCACCTATGAAATAAATTACCATAGTGACAAAGATAAATATAAACAATATCCATCTATAATATATGCTGTGAAATTTTATACCCTTTCTCATATCTTTCCCCTTTGTTGTCTTACAATATATCTTTCTAAAGTGCATAAATGCTTTGTTTTTATTTATAGTATATGTTAAAATTATATCACAAGGAGGGACGACATGAAAGTAATATTGAGCAGAAAGGGAATGGATAGCGAATCCGGAAGAGTGGCAAGTCCGATACTTCCTGACGGTACTTTACTATCACTCCCTATACCCGATCGAAAAAGCAAGAAAAAATACGAAGATATACAGTATAAAGGACAAAACTATAGAGATATTATAACTCAACTTCATTCGGATTTTGATTTTGAAAGTTATCCTACCTGTCACCTGGATCCTGATATATATGAAGGTATTGATAATAGACCAAGTGACTGGATACCTGCATTCGGACAATGGGGAGTACCGGCAACACATCTTGATAAATCCGGTGTTGATGTAGGTGATCTCTTTCTTTTTTATGGAATGTTTAGAGAAACCGAGATAAAAAACGGAAAGCTTTCCTATGTGAAGGGATCTCCTATTCGTCATATTATCTACGGATACCTGGAAATAGGTGAAGTTATAAAGGATGATATGAAAATTGCCGAAAAATACAATTGGCATCCGCACAGTATAGCACCTTTTTATACCAACAATCGTATATATCTTTCAAAGAAATGCTCTACCTTTCATTATGATGATGCACTGGTACTTACACAAAAAGAGCAGTCAAGCAGAAGTGTGTGGAAATTGCCTTCATTCTTTGCAGAAAAAGGAATAGCTATTTCCTGGCAGGGACATACCCACCCTATTATTAAAGGTGACTCATCCATATTAAAAACCGCATCACGTGGACAGGAGTTTGTTATAACAACAGATACAAAAGAGCAGGAAGAAAATCTTTCTGAATGGGTAAAAGAAATTATAAGCCATAAGTAATTTTTGTTCTTAATTCAAGCCGGTATTTAAACCCGGCTTTTTTATATATGCTATAAATATATTATCATTTATTCATTATATCGAATAATGCCATTCACATATTGAAAAATTAAATCACTAAATATATTGAGGATTTACCTTATTTTTTATATAATTTATCTATACATTTTTATTGAAATAGTGATATTTTATAAATAAGGAGGATTTCATTATGTTACGACTTCCGGATAACTTCGAGTCTTTTACAGATGCAAGAAAAGCCGGCTTTATGAAAATGAAGGAGCACAAGGACAATGGTGGAAAAATTGTAGGAACTTATTGCTCATTTGTTCCTACAGAGCTGATTATAGCGGCAGGTGCCATACCCGTATCTCTTTGTGCAACCAGCGAAGAGCCTATAAGTGCTGCAGAAGCGCATCTACCCTCAAATCTTTGTCCGTTGATAAAGGCAAGTTACGGTTTTGCTCTTACCGATACCTGCCCATATTTTTATTTTTCCGACTTTATAGTAGGTGAAACCACCTGTGACGGAAAAAAGAAAATGTTTGAGCTTATGAATGATTTGAAAGAAACCTATGTTATGCAACTTCCGTCTTCAAGAGATGAAATTGCTCTAAATATGTGGGAGGCAGAAATACATAAGTTTTGGAAAAAGCTTGAAGATTTCTATGGTGTAACCATTACCGAGGAAGATGTCAAAAAAGCAATATTACTAAAAAATGCCGAAAGAGATCTGGTACTCGAATACCTTGAACTTGGAAAACTCAATCCGTCTCCAATCTCAGGTTATGAAATCGGAACCAAACTTGATACACTTAGTTTTATACCAAGTATGGAAGAACGTTGTAAGCAGATAAGACAAAGAATTGATGAAGTAAAGGCAGATTGGGAGGCAAATTATAAGGGTAAGGTAGCAAGAAAACCTAGAATATTGATAACAGGATGTCCAAACGGCGGTGTACGAGATAAAACCATTAAAGTTTTGGAGGAGCTTGGTGCGGATGTAGTTGCATTTGACAATTGCAGTACAAACAGAGAAAAGATTGAAAAGGTAGATACCACTCTACCTGTAGCAAAAGCCCTTGCAAAAAAATATCTGAATATCAATTGCTCCGTAATGAGTCCTAATGACAGCAGACTCGGCTTTATAACAGATATGATAGATGAATATCAGGTAGATGGAGTGGTTGAAATAATACTTCAGGCATGCCATACCTTCTCTATAGAATCATTCAATGTTAAAAAGGCTGTAGTTGCCAAAGGTGTACCTTATCTGAAGATAGAAACAGATTATTCAAAGGCAGATGTCGGACAGATAAACACAAGACTTGAGGCATTCCTTGAAACTGTAGCTGTATAACGAGAGGATAGACTTAATAAATGGATAAACAATATTATGTAGGTATAGATATAGGATCCACCGCCTCAAAGGTGGTAGTACTTGATGATGAAAAACTCGTCAAATCTTTTTGTATACCTACAGGCTGGAACAGTAAGGAAACTGCGAAAAATATTTTACAAAGGCTACAAGATGACGGACTTTCTGAAAATATGAACTGTGCCGCAACCGGATACGGAAGAATCTGCGTAGATTATGCAGATAAGGTTATAACAGAAATAACCTGCCATGCCAAGGGTGCCTATGCTCTGTTTGGAGTTGACGGAACCGTCATAGATATAGGCGGTCAGGATACAAAGATAATCAGCCTTGAAAACGGTATGGTAAGAGACTTCCTAATGAATGATAAATGTGCGGCAGGTACAGGTAAATTTATCGAAGTCATGGCGAACAGACTGGGCACAGACTTTGAAGAGCTTTATGCTCTCGCATCCGTTGGTGATTCTCTGTCTATAAGCTCTATGTGTACAGTCTTTGCAGAATCGGAGATTATCAGCTATATAGGATCCGGTGAAAAAAGAGAAAATATAGCCGCCGGAGTAATAGATTCCGTAGCCAATAAGGTTATAAACCTCGCTCAAAAGCATGGTATCCTAGATGAAATCATGCTTACAGGCGGACTTAGCTATACACCGTATTTTATAGAGTTGATGTCACAAAAGCTTGGCAAAAAAATCCATACACATCATCTAGGAAGATATGCCGGTGCTATAGGAGCCGCAATTTCTTTAAGACCAAAAAACAGTACTCCTATACAGTTCAAGTAAAAATATAAATGACTTTCTCATTTTCAAGACGAAACTTTAAAAATGTGAAAGTCATTTTAATTTACCATTCATTTTTCTATAAACTTATTCCAAACCGATTTTTTGTTCTTTTTAAATGAATCTAATAATCCCATAACCCACCTTACATATCTCCAACCACAACTGTCTCTTCAAGAGTTGTAAGTATAATCTCAAGTATTAATTCTACAAAAGCATAACTGTCAGCTTCTTTGTCCGACTTTCCAAGTGAATCATAATAATCTTGTTGTCTGCTTCTTATCAACTCTTCAATTGGCAGCCAATAAAACAGTTCATTCCATTTACCAAGTAATAAGCTATGCCACATCCTTCCAATACGCCCATTTCCATCTGCAAAAGGATGAATAAACTCAAATTCATAATGAAAAATAGCACTTTTAATCAGTGGATGCATTTCTGAATTCTTATACCATTCAAACAGTTCTTGAATTTGCATAGGTACAAATTTGGCAGGTGGAGCCATATGTACAACAACATCACCATCAAAAATTCCTACTCCACCACTTCTAAATGTTCCATTTTCAGGGATCAACCCTTCCATCATAACCCGATGTGCTTTAAGTAAATCTTTTACTGAATTAGGATCCAATGAAAGCATTAACTCATATGTTTCATAAGCATTCTTAACTTCACGTATTTCATTAGGATTTCCCAAAATTCTCTTTCCATCAAGTATAGCAGTCACCTGTTCTAAAGAAAGTGAATTTTGTTCAATGGCAAGTGAAGAATGGATTGTTTTTATTCTATTTTCTTTTCTTAAATGCGGATTTAGCTTTCCATGTGAAAGTACTGTAATTCTTCCAACCTGCTCACTAATTGCAGCTACAAGATTTGTAATTCTGTCCGTCATATGAAACGGTGGTTTATATTCTCCCATTTTGTATTCCCTTTTAAACTTTTAATAAAAACTATAAAATTGCCTTTATACCCTTTGCACTGCGAAGAATTGTATCTGTGAAATGATTACCCGGATTTAATTCAAATATCACCTCGCTCCCAAGTTTCTTAAAATACTCTGAAAGCTCTCTTGTATTACCTTCTACAGTTTTTAATACAGGATTGCGTGTATTTGCCTCTTTATCCCCCAGAGAAAAATAGATTTTATCAGGTAACTTCCTACAATCATTTCTTTTGCAGTATTCAATAAAGTCATGAAACCAAAGTGAGCCCGACATACTTGCCACTCTGTCAAATGCATCAGTTTTATACATAGCATAAACAGCAAAAAGACCTGCAAGTGAATATCCTGTTATTCCTGTAAATCCAGGTTCTCCATCTATCTTCTCATTTGCCTTTGGCAAAATGTTATCTATAAGCAATCTAAGATACTCATCTGCACCGCCGCTAAAAGATTTTTCTTTAGAATAGATTGAAGGTATATACCATGGTGACATATCATGATTCCAATCAATATTTCCAATAACAAGTAAATTTATGGAAGTGCAGCCCATATTCTGCAATGCTTGATATACATCTTCTCCATCACCTTCAAAAGTATTAAAAACAATAAGAGGAGCATTTGTATCAGATGACTTGTATAGGGTGATTACTTTATCTTTTATATTTAATTTTTCTTTATTCAAGTAAATCATAATAAAAATATAATCCCCCATCAAACAATATTTAATCCAACCCTTTTGCTATCCTAATCAATTTATCCACATCTTCCTGCATATCCAGAATATGCATTTTACGATGACAATTCGGACACAATGCACAGGTATTATCAATTGTGTCGGTTCCACCTCTACTGAGCCACACAATATGATGATTTTCTAAAAACGGTTCTCCGTCTTTATCCTTAAATGGAGCAGGCTGTCCACATAACTGACATATTCCTGCCGCTCTTATCTTTGTATAAGCGGCAACCTTAGAATTTCTGATATAAATCATTCCCTCATAACTACGTCTATCTGCTTGACTATGTGACTCTTCCTCAGCCTGTCGCTTCAAGACTTCCACAGGAATCTTTTTTGCCTCTTGAATTTCTATTGTTAAATTGCTCCTCTCCTTTTCTAAAGAATAAGGTGCCAAGTCTATTACCTTGTATATTCTCCTAAATATCCTTAAATTCGGCTCAGACTTCTTTTCATCAAACTTATATACCCCAAGGAATCTATATTTACCGTTTAAACATGTAAATGTAACTCTGATGTTACTGTTAACAATATCACTTAACCCTATCTTTCCTTCAGAATCCTTTTCAATAATAGTATCTCCATCATCTACTAACGAATTTTGCCATCGTGTTTTTTTCTTATTACATCCAAATTTGGGCGCCCAAAAAGCAGTCCCATTATTATCTAATATAACAAAAGCCCTCTGAAACCCTCTGTAATTTTTACCGAAACATTTGTTAAGTATTTCAACTATCGTATCAAATTCTATTATCTTATCTGCATCAAGAATTGAATATACTATATTTGCTCTATATCCATTATCAATATTGTTACTCATCTTAACTCTTCCACACCTATAATTTATTCAATACAGCATTTTAAGCATTTAAATTACTAATTTCCCCTATCAAAGATATCAGATAAAATTTTCCATATATCTGTATATTATGTAAGCGTCTACATAAATATATAATGTAAAATTCTCAACCCCAATCAAACAATATGCTCTGATGTACGGCTGCGTCTCCTTTATTGACATACTTTATTTCTTCAGTACCTCCTGTCACAAGTGCAGGGGCAAAGAAATATATCTCATTTAAAGGCAAAACTCCAAATTTAGCTTTCGCCTCATCAAAAAGTTTACGCCTTAATATTTTTTCTTCAACCTCACTGTCTATAAGATATTCTACAAACTCCTCCACAGTATATGCTGCTACAGAAATATTTCTGTAGTGTATATTCAAAAAGGATATATCATATTCGCCGTCACCCAGATTCCTGAAATAAAACAAATCTCCAAATCCAGTCATCATAAACGGAATTCGCGAATAGTCCTCTTTTCCGAGCCATTTATAAAAGCTGTCCATATAGTCTTCAGGATCTATGAGCTTTATAATGCCGTCACCGTAGTTACCGAAACCATAATTTTCCATAAACCGAAGGATACTCTCATTCACTCCGGCACTCCTACAGGCACCTATTATATGCTCTGAAGGCTTTACAAGCTCCTTACCCGGCTTATACTTTTCTACAAACTTTTCCCAAACTGATTTTTTGTTCTTTTTAAATGAATCAAATATTCCCATGTGATACCTCTCTAAATACAGTTCTATCCGGCTAAAACAAAATGCTCCGCCTTCAAAAACCATTCCTTTTTTAACTCCCAAAATGTTGCTTGAGTAGTTTTCGGTACATACCAACAGTCGGTTACTTCATCTATACAAAAAACATTTTCCCAGCTTTTCAATTTTTCATCTTCACTTGGATCTTCAATATCATCTTTATCATATAGTGGTAAATATCCGTCATTCAATACAACATGCCACATATCAAAGTCTGACAGTAAAACCATATTGTCAGGTATATCTATAGTTAGCAAAACTACAGGTGTTCCCTTCTTACCTCCATATCTATGAATCCTCATATCAGGACGTTTTCTTACACCTTCCCATTGATACCACGCCCATACAGGGTATATTACATCATCTGGCGGCATTCCAATACGTTTTTTCATCTGTTCAGCAATCCATTCATAATAACAACGTAATCCACCATCAAACGATAAATATTTTTCATTTGCTATAAGTCTACCTGTCTCAAGAAAAATATCATAAGCAGCCTTATGTTGAATAGTCCATAAAAGCATTCTAAACTCCATAAAATCAATTAATAATATTACTAATTATACATTATCTGTTTTACAATTTATACTTTCACCTCTCTGTCTATAATAATAGCATTTTCTCACATATAATTAAATCTCTATCTTAAAATTTCATGCTTCATCCAAATGAACAGTATTATAGTATGTTATTTAATAAACAGTATTATAGTATGTTATTTAATATTGACTTTTATATCATAAATACATAGAATCATATTTATACAGTTCATATAGGCACTTTATCTAATACTATTTTGTGATTTGAACCTTAATTTAGAAATTTTTACATGCAATTTAAAATATTAATGTTTATAATCTGAACTCAAATAATAAGTGCTTTATTGTATGAAATATAAGGAGAAACGGTAATGAAAACTATAACAGCAAAGCCTGAAGATATCAGAACAATATTTTCTAGGGAATATCAGATTCCAATGTTCCAAAGAGAATATTCATGGGAACAGGAACAATGTGAAACTCTTTGGGATGATCTAATTGATTTTCATAATGAAAATGATAAGAAAGATAAATATTTTTTAGGAAATATTGTAGTACATCCAATTGATGAAAATGAGAAGTTTTCAGTTATAGATGGGCAGCAAAGACTGACAACACTTCTTTTACTTATCAGAGCACTTTTTGATAATGCTGGTACAGTAAAGGCATTGGAGGAATGTTTAAAGACAAAAGACAAGCTAAGTTCAGAGCTCACAAATAATATAAGATTAAATTCAGATGTTATTGAAAATGATAAGAAGAATCTTGAACAAATTATCTTACAAGGCCATTGCGATGATAAAAATTCAAGACTTTATATAAATTATGATATGTTCAAGAATAAAATTTCAGATTGGAAACAAGGAAAAACTTCTGATGAATTAAATAAACTTATTTTGACATTTTTAGATAATGTAGTATTATTACCGATATTATGTGAAACTGAAGATGATGCTTTAAATATTTTTGAGACTATAAATAACAGAGGTCTATCATTAAGCGATGCAGATATATTTAAGTCAAAGCTTTATGCCGGAATTGATAGTTCTAAACGTGGGGAGTTTATTGACGAATGGAATGACTTAGATGATCAAGAAGACCTGTTTCGTATTTTAATGTACATCTGTAGAGCTCAAGAAAATGATATTTCTAGGGAAAAGGGACTAAGATCTTATTTTTCGTCTAAAACAGGTAGACTACAGAATACAGGCAATGTAATGGCTTCTCTAAAAAAAATAAATGCAATAATAGATACAAAAACAGGTATCTATAATGATTCATTATGGAATATTTTAGAAAGTTACCCTAATCAATATTGGAGATATCCTTTATATGTATTCTTGCATAAATATCTAATATGGAAAAAAGACGGTGAGTTATTCTTACCTGAAGAACATTATGAAGAATATAAGAAGCTGGTAATGTTAACGACAGCATATTATTTTATAAAGGGTGTTGTATATAATTCTGTTAATACTGTAAAAGATACAACATTTAAGGTATGTGCAAAAATAGAACATTGTGATAATTACCTATCTGAGTATATAGAAAATATGCGTAATGATTTAAAAACATTCTATAATAACCTTGAAAGTGCAGATTTGGGTAGATGTAAAAGAGGAATTATCTTACTAAGTGGATTTTTGAATGAATCACAGAGTGTTGAAGATTTTTATGACTTAATTTTAAATTCTAATATAGAAATAGAGCATATCTTACCAAGAAAGTGGTCTGATAATAATGACTGGGATGAACAGAAAGCAAAAGAAGTAATGGAAACTTTAGGCAACCTTGCACCGTTTGAGAAAAAACTAAATATAAGTGCAAGTAATGAATTTTTCAAAAAGAAAAAGAAAGCCTACAAAGAGTCAAAGTTTGCGGATATCAAAGATTTATCAAAGCTTGATAAATGGGACTACAATGAAGTAAAGCTGAGAGAAAAAAATATTATCAGTAGAATAAAATCTTTTATAAAAGAAGTGTCTGATTTTATATAAATTTTTCCTATACCCTAACTATTATTAGGGTATAGGTTTTTCATTGATTTCTAATATGCTGTAAAGATCTATTTCAAGTTGATCGTCTTCAAATTGCACTTTCGATATCACTCCATTATAGGCTCCTTATTAAAATACTGTTTTTTAATTATTAAAATACTGTTTTTTAATT
>NZ_JH815185.1:367778-469652 GCF_000296385.1 Lachnoanaerobaculum sp. OBRC5-5 | reverse complement strand
TAAGATTTATTTTTTCTTTAGACGGTTGCGTTTCAAAGACAGATTTGATACCATGAAGTGGAAGTGAGAACTTCTCATTGAATTCCTTTATGTAGGAGTGAAGGAATTCATTGGCATTATTGATGTCGGTTACGCCTGCGAGTCTAAACTCAATAGGCAGGCGTGACTGTAAGGTTTGATTCAATCGTTCTATGCGTCCTTTAGCCTGTGGTACGCTGCTTGATTCAAGTTGTGTACCAAGTTGCTTGCAGGCGTAAGCGAACTGTGTATAGGTGTCATTGTCGTCAGATAAGGCACCTTTTTTCTTGTAAGTAAATACAGTACGTTTATCGGTAAGAAACTTATAGGGGATACCATAATCGGTAAGAATCTGTTCAAACACATGGTAGTAGCCGTTAAGGGTCTCCTGAGTATCAAACCATGCACCGGTAACAGCACCTGAGGCATCATCAATGGCTAAATGTAGATGCCATATCTGTCCCGGTACCCATTCATAAGGGGTTGCATCCATCTGAAGCAATTCACCGAAATAAGCACATCTTGGACGACGACTGTGAGCATCTTCAACTGCTACTAAGTTAGCCTGTATCTGTGATAATTCCTTTTTTGACGTTGCAGCTTCCTTCTTGGCTCTTAGTGTTTGCCTAATGCGTCTACGT
The DNA here is from genome assembly GCF_000296385.1 of Lachnoanaerobaculum sp. OBRC5-5. Lineage (GTDB taxonomy): Bacteria > Bacillota > Clostridia > Lachnospirales > Lachnospiraceae > Lachnoanaerobaculum. Next base: position 468,993 of record NZ_JH815185.1, on the reverse strand, counting down.
TTGGCTTTTGTAGCCTTTGGAGATAGAATGTACTCAGACTCCAAAATACTCATTACAGAGGAAGAAGAGATGCTTATGCCCTCATGCTTTTTTAGAAGCTCTGTATAGTGTTCAAAGTTAGCCTCGTAGTATTTAGTTCTGTATAGATCAAGAACCTGACTTCTGATATCAGGGTGGATGGTGGTAGCCGGCTTCTTACCTCTGTTACCATGAATAAAGAATGCTTTACCATCTTTAATATAGCCTTGTATCATACGGTTTATATGCCTCTTGGTGCATCCTAGGATAAGAGCAGCTCTATCCTTATTAGCTGTATCTGGGTGATCTACCAGACCTTTAATAACCTCGTACTTTCTTTGTTCATCCATTGATAAAATAACCTTTCTGATAAGTCAGTCCCTCCTAGTGTTAGAATATACAAAATAGTATTCTACCATAAGTGGGACATTTTTATTTGTGGTATAATGGGACTTTATCATATATGGCTTATAAATTATTAAAATACTGTTTTTTAATTGTTGACAAAATTCTATTGCCACATATTCTAAGAATGCCCCAAAATAATAGTAATATTATTTTGTCAAGTAAAAAAGTAGTTCTACCTCCACAACCACCAATTTCCAGTAGTCAATACCATTATCAATCGCTCTAAAATAATAGAGTAAACCAATTTTACAAACTTCTGTATTTTTTATCTAAGCCCTTTACTCTCAAGACTTTTCTACGCTTTTTCTTATTACTTTCTTGTCATCAATCCCCCTCCAAATGAAAGTACAGCTCCCTATAAATTTCAGATTTTACCTTAGTATTTAAGGACATATTCATGAACCCTTTTAAGATTGGCCTAAGCTATCATTAAAAAGTGTAAACGTTAGGTTGTTTTTATTTTCTTATTTTTTAAGTTTAGGCAGATTAATACCCTTTACATTTACTCCTAGTATTACTGCTCCCAATAAAAGTGCACCTGCAGTTAACTGAGTTCCGTATTTGACAAGATTATCTATAAACTGTTTATTTTCAGTATCTTTTGCAGATATTCTATCTGCTACCTCAAGCATTTGCTCAGTTATACGACTTCTTTCCAAAGGCGTAACTTCCTCTTTCTTTAAAACTTCGCCCAAGTCATCAAGGATTTTTTTGTATGCCATGATTGCATCCTTCTGACTATCTTTATTATTTTCCAGAGCCTTATCACATACATTCTTAAACTGTTCCAACAATTTTCTGCTAGACTCGGCATATGCCGGAAACTGATTGATGATACTTATTGCAACATCTTTATCCATATTAGGTATTAAAGAAGCAAACTCAATGATTTTTTCTTTTGATAAATTTCTAAATGAATCAATTTGCAGAGCATCTTTTACTTGTTGCTCAGTTAGCATTTTAGACATTTTGTATTCTTACCCCCTTTACTTTTGAATCGTTTCGATAACATAAGTCTTTCCCTGGAAGGAAACCTCATCGCCAATTCGGCAACCTAAAAGACTTTTTGCCAATTGAGGAATCTTTGTGGAGTTCTGAAGATAATTTACCAGTATCTTTTTTGGTTCATCAGTTTCCTTAATACGAACATTCACTTTTTGACCAATAACTATATACTCATCTTCAGCGCTGTCTTCCGTACTTTCATCTTCTGGCACTTCATTGCCATCAAGATCCATATCTTTGTACTCTTCTGGTTCATCCTCGATCTCTACCACTTGCTCATCACCTTGTAAGATGCCATAAATATTATCAATGAGCATGTCTGCAATCTCGCCCTAATCGAGACAATCGAGAACTACTCCTCCACCTACTGCGTTCAAAAATTGCAATGATGATCTTATATGCTCCTTGAGTGAAAGCTGTGTATTTTCCTCTTTAAAGTTCTTGAACGCCTTAACAATGCCATTCAAAATAATCGGATTCGCAGAAAAATTATTACTGTAAAAAATGTCCGAAATCTTACTACTAATATCGTTGCTGCCTATAATATCCAGTTTTTCAAATGGATTTGTTACATTACTTGGATCATAAGTATTTCTTCCAACCCACCAACACTTGGCTACTGAATTTCTAAATAATCCGGCTCTTGTACCACCTGAAAAGAAGAATCTCGATTTTATATTTGATACAGCCTCTTTCTGCGTTTTAGGTGATTTTTCATTATAATCCCATCTTTTTCTAAGGTAACCATAATAAACCGAATGACATAGTCCCGCCCACAACCTTTCGTCACAAGCCTGCGACTCTGTCAAAAATGACAAGTGCTGATAAATAATCTTGCAATTTGCGAACTCAACTTCACCTTTTGACAAGTCAGAATCAATTGGAGCCAACTGGAAATCTTGTATCTCCTTAAATTCGATAAACGGATCTCCTCCACAGACTTTCCAAAGCCATTTATTATCCTTTTCCGTGAAATACATGTTGTAAACAATATCAAGGTTGGATTTAAGGATGTCCAATGCTTCTTTTTTCATAAAATATAATTTCATTTAAGCATCCTCCTCTTCCTCACCAGCTTCGAACAGATCTGCGAATTTTCTCAATGCAACATTCAACGGTAATTCCATTGCTTCTTGTGCTAACTGCACAGAAGTCTTATCAGAATATAACAGTTCATTTTCCAAGTCTACTCCACGTTTCTCATAGGCCTTTGATAAAGAAATATACCAATTTCTACCTGCGTAGTTATCAATTCCATTCTCTTGTTTTAACTCTTCAAAAACGTATACCAATGCAGGGAATACCATCATAGAGTTCAATATCGGTTGGAATTCTTCTTTAGCACAGAAACGAGAATAAATCTCATATTCTTCCAATCCCAAGCCGATACCAATTTGCGGAGTCGAAAGTTCCACTTCCATTGGCTTTGGTTCAGTTGTTAATCTCTTATACACCTTAAAAATAGAACTTGTGTTGTTAAATTCCTCGTAATTCTTTACAATCTCAATTGCTGGTATATTTTTATACGCAAGAATACTTCCTTTCGACAGTTCAAATGACAGCCCCTGGTAATCATCGTTCCAATTAGAATTCACAAAATGATTAACATGTTTTTTTATCACTATTAAAACGATAATTTCTATTCTTCCATTGATTCTTTCAATCGGAATTTCTTTGCTTACGTGATTGAAAATACCATGAATCGTAGTTCTATATGATGTGTTTGCACATTCAATATGAATCACATATTCAGCTTTACCTTCCAGAATCATTTTATGAAGTTCTTTGTTATCCATTTCTATATCGAAATCAAACAACAGATTATTAACACCATTCATTTTATACTGCACATCTGCATCAAAGACAGAATCCATGTAATCATCTCTTTCTTCACTTAGAACCGGATATGTATATAATCTTTTAGTTATGTTCATATACATTTACCTCCATCGCATAATCCCGGTTATCCAACAAAGCAATTTCAAACTGGACTTTTTCATTTCCCTTCATACTGGAAAAACTTACGCCTTCGGAACTCTTTTTTATTCCTGTGCATCCCATCAACTCAGATGCAGAATCGATTGCAAGTCGATTTGATTTATCATTTTCACCGACTGTAACAATCTCAACATGTCCTGTACGAATATCGCGTGGCAAAATAAAGGAAACTCTATAGGTATTTCTCGATGTCTTAATAACTCTGACATTTTTAAGTTCCTGATTTATATCTCCACCATACCTTTTATGTACGGTATCATGTCCACCTGCAGTAACTCTGCCTTTATGAGTATCCTTTTTGCTTCGATGCCTAGTACCGCCTAAATTACGTGTTGTTGGATCACCACCATCGACTCCAATGGTTCCTTCTGTATCCATCTTCTTCGACTTTCCATTCCCTTCACTTCCGTAAAACAACCCTTTTAGCTTCGTTTTTGATGTTCGAGATTGAATTGTAATGGATCCAATTGTATCCTGGAGACTTTCCTTATTGCTGTCATCTCCTCGCTGATCAGTCTTATCTGATTCCTTCTGAAGAACACCTGCCAAACCTGCGACTTCAATTTCATCATCACTAGAATGCTCACCCAACGTTTGAACACATTCTCTTATCCAATCTTTTAATTCATTGTTATATTCTTTTGCTAGGGGCACGTTAGTTGAGTGTCTGCTTGGCAACCATTTATCATGTGCCGGAGTTTCCATTTCTCTAAAGAACTCATTAAGCTCTTTACCTTCCATTTCAAGCACACCGGAAAATGAAATAATTCTCAACATATTACCTAATGCAAATAATTTCATCCCCGAAGATCTCGTAATCAGAATTTTTCTATTCAACTTCTCCGAAGGATCGACTAAAACGCTAAGTTTTAGAGTCCCCATCCCATAAAAGTCTCTTTTGAATACTTTTGTTTCAGGTCGAACAAGCACTTGGTAGTACCAATATGCATTTTTTATTTTTACATTATATGTACTGAGATAACTTGCAAGTGTAGAACTATTGATTGCTTTATTGGCAACCGTTACGCTTAATAAATTTTTGTGAATAGACATTAAGAAGTTTTCCAGAACCTCGTTAATTACATCGATATTCCATTCATATCCCGCATTAAATCCATACACAAAAACATCTGTACCAATCTCAGATCTCTGATATAGTTTTTCCAACTCACTGATAGAATCAACAGGTAAGTTGCCTTCTGGATTTCCATAGTAACCAATTCCGGTTGTCATTGTATTCATACTATTGCTTAAATCCTCCGGAAAAGATATAAAGCGTGACATTCCCTGTGCAGCAGTCTCTTGATCTTCATTCAGAGTTCTATAAAAGACCAGTCTATAATCCGAATTTGTAAATGGTGCATTCTTTCCTATCCCAAAGGCTCCAGCTTTATCACCAGTTTTTGTCGCACCACCATCAAGTTTTGTCAATGCATTCCAGCCTTCGTCACTATCCTCATATGGATGACTAAGTCCAGTTGTGTTAAAATCGCTAATTCGCAAAACAACTGTAGTAGGCATCTTAATTGCATTTAATGCCTTTTTCAGTACCTTAATAGTCTTTTCGCTATTCTTTTTCGACCAATAATTATAAGCTTTCTGAATTTTAGAAACATACTGCTCATATCCAGGAATATCAGAAGAGGGAATTCTATACTGTTCAAAATCAACTTTAATGGTTGCATTACTGCCTTCCACCGTTGCATCTAATGAGTTCTGACAAATTTCTCTTGCCAATGACTGAATCTCTGTTCCTGTAAATGTTTCAATACCTGCATCCGACACTCCACGCACTTGTCCAAACCCATTATGCGGAAACTTCCACTCTATAGTCATCTAAATCACCTCAAAGTAAATTTATTTTCCTTATTGCTAATATCTTGATACTTACTTTTGCAAGCTTTTAATTCTGATTCTAATGCAGAGAAAATCTTTTTTACGTCTTCATCTGTGTATTCGTATGTTGCTGTATTAGAGCAGTTACTTAAAAGTCGAATCATATCGATGATTTTATTTGTTCTAGACTCAGCAACTCTAATAAATTTATCATGTTTTGATTCAGTCATATTTTTCTCCTCATCTTATATTTTTATTTTATTTTATATATTTTTACTTTATGTGTCAATACATTGTATTTATTTCGATATTATTTTTTATATATTATAATTATTTGCAAATTAATACGCCCAGACTTTCCTCTGGACGCTACTGATTCTTTGAATTTTACCTTAAAACATTGGTTTCAATCTTTGCTTTAAAACAGACCATAAACTTATCATAATAGATCTGTATCTGCTCGATATATTTTCTAACTAGCTTATCATCATACTCTATTATCTGAGTATCATTCATTTTAACATAGGCTGCAAGTTCATTGATTCGTTGTCTAGTGCCTTCTCTGAGCATGCTTTACCAAAAGTAACTGCTTGTGCTGTCTAAGATCTCCCCTTTCATCAGACCATTTAGAATAGTCTTTTTGCCGTATGCCAAATCCAAGAGTTTCTTCTGTTTTTCTGCAATAGTATTATTAATTTCCTCTATTTCAACAGAATTATCTTGTCTGATAACTTCCAGAATATTCTCTTCCAGGATATCTATCATATCTTGGGAGTTTTCCAAAACAGCATTCATGGCATCGATAACTGCATGTTTAAGTTCTTCCTCCTGCACTATCGGTGCAAAACAATATGATGCTCCCCTTTTCTCCCTTGTGCAGCATCTCCACACAATTGATTTCTTTCCTTGATTATTCCAAGCTATTCGTATGTAAATATTCCCACATTTCATGCAGGTACAAATACTTGAGCGTAAATACTAATATGCAATAATATTAGTATAATTTAATACAACTCTTGAATAATTTTTTTGTTCTTTTAATAAAAACTATAAAATTGCCTTTATTCCCTTTGCAATGCGAAGAATTGTATCTGTGAAATGATTACCCGGATTCAATTCAAATATCACCTCGCTCCCAAGTTTCTTAAAATACTCTGAAAGCTCTCTTGTATTATCTTCCACAATTTTTAATACAGGATTGCGTGTATTTGCCTCTTTATCCCCCAGAGAAAAATATATTTTATCAGGTAACTTCCTACAATCATTTCTTTTGCAGTATTCAATAAAGTCATGAAACCAAAGTGAGCCTGACATACTTGCCACTCTGTCAAATGCATCGGTTTTATACATAGCATAAACAGCAAAAAGACCTGCAAGTGAATATCCTGTTATTCCTGTAAATCCGGGTTCGCCATCTATCATCTCCTTTGCCTTTGGCAAAATGTCATCTATAAGCAATCTAAGATACTCATCTGCACCGCCGCTAAAAGATTTTTCTTTAGAATAGATTGAAGGCATATACCATGGTGACATATCATGATTCCAATCAATATTTCCAATCACAAGTAAATTTATGGAAGTGCAGCCCATATTCTGCAATGCTTGATATAAATCTTCGCCATCACCTTCAAAAATATTAAAAACAATCAAAGGAGCATTTGTATCAGGTGACTTGAATAGAGTGATTACTTTATCTTTTATATTAAACTTTACTTTATTATTATCTGTTATCACCTATACCTCCTACCACAGGCCTTAAATTATATTTATCTGGCTAAAACAAAATGCTCCGCCTTCAAAACCCATTCCTTTTTTAACTCCCAAAATGTTGCTTGAGTAGATTTCGGTACATACCAACAGTCGGTTACTTCATCTATACAAAAAACATTTTCCCAGCTTTTCAATTTTTCATCTTCACTTGGATCTTCAATATCATCTTTATCATATAGTGGTAAATATCCGTCATTCAATACAACATGCCACATATCAAAGTCTGACAGTAAAACCATATTGTCAGGTATATCTATAGTTAGCAAAACTACAGGTGTTCCCTTCTTACCTCCATATCTATGAATCCTCATATCAGGACGTTTTCTTACACCTTCCCATTGATACTACGCCCATACAGGGTATTTTACATCATTTGGTGGCCTTCCAATACGTTTTTTCATCTGTTCGGCAATCCATTCATAATAACAACGTAATCCACCATCAAACAATAAATATTTTTCATTTGCTATAAGTCTACCTGTCTCAAGAAAAATATCATAGGCAGCCTTATGTTGAATAGTCCATAAAAGCATTCTAAACTCCATAAAATCAATTAATAATATTACTAATTATACATTATCTATTTTACAATTTATACTTTCACCTCTCTGTCTATAATAATAGCATTTTCTCACATATAATTAAATCTCAATTTGAAATTCCCATACTTCATCCAAACTTAATTTGACATTCCACTTTCATTGTGCTAGAACATGATACGAAATAAAGCATAGAAAGTGTGATGAAATGGAATTTTATCGTAGTAACGGAGAAAGAATCCATTATGAAATCATAGGAAAAGGCTTTCCGATTGTATTCTTGCACGGAAACAATTTGGAAAGCAGTTATTTTAAAAAGCAAATGGTTTTGGGCAGATACTATAAGCTTATTTTTGTAGACAGCTTGGGACATGGTAAATCGGGAGATATTTTGGGGAAAATAAGCTTTTCTTATCTGGCTGACAGTCTTGATGAGCTGCTTTCATATCTAAATATAGAAAAATGTCTTCTGGTAGGACATAGCGACGGTGCAAATCTTGCCATAAAGTATGCTGCACTTCACCAAGAGAGAGTCGCAGGTATCTTGGCAAACAGCGGCAATATCAGTTTTAAGGGTCTGAAATTTCTCCCCGGATACGCTTGTTATCTTGAAGAAGTCTTATATAAAACTCTGGGTATAATCTTCCCCTGTTTTAAAAGAAGATCAAAGGTCTCTCCACTCTTACGTGAAGATCTGAATATTCCCCAAAAAACTTTCTCCAAATCAAACTATCCTGTCATAGTTTTGGTTGGAGACCATGATATGATCAAAAGGGAGCACAGCATATCTATTGCAGAACTTTTCCCTAGGGGTAAGTTTATAAAGAGGAAAAACCAAGGACACAATATCCCCAAAAAGGACAGTAACTACTTTAACCGGACTGTTTCCAAAATGGTAAGCTATATACAAAGTTGTACTCAGTGATTTTTAATTCTTTACGGAGGTAAACATGCAAAAGATCATCTCTTTTTTTAAAAAATATAAAAATGTTTTAAAAGGCATTTTGTTTGTAAGTATACTTATCTTGGTTCTGATAGAATTTTCTCATATGAGAAAGACTGTTTCTTTCAGTGCCGTAAAGGATATACTTCGTCATTTGTCTGTATTACAGATTTTTAGCCTTTTTATTTTCGGTATTCTTGCAGTTTCTCCTATGATGCTGTATGACTATATACTGACAAAAGAACTTGGCAAGAAAATATCTATATTTAAGCTTATTGAAAACAGCTGGACTATAAACAGCTTAAATAATCTTATAGGCTTTGCGGGACTTGTGGATGTCGGACTTAGATACAGCTATTTTTCCGATGAAGAACAGGAAGGTAAAACAATGAAAGGCATATCAAAGGTAATGCCGTATTTTATGTCGGGACTTTCTTTATTGTCGTTTATATCATTGTTATTGCTGTTTTCTCATGATAAGAATAGTACTTTAAAGACATATAGTTTTGTACTTGTACTTGCCTCTCTTATACTTCCGGCACTACTTTTCCTATCTACAAGAAAAAGGCTTGACTACTTCGGAAATTTGAGCAAGAAGAAAATACTTGCTCTCATATGCACCTCACTTTTGGATTGGCTGTTTGTATCCGGATTTTTCTTCTATGTAGGAAGAGTACTTGGTTACAATATTTCATTTGTAAATATACTTCCTTTATATTGTATTTCCATTTGTATAGGTATTGTTTCAATGATACCGGGAAGTCTTGGAAGTTTTGATCTGATAATGATAGGAGGCCTGCTCCATCTTTCATTAAACCATAATGAAGCTGCAAGTTGGCTTTTGCTTTTCCGTATTTTTTATTATTTTATTCCGTTCTTTATAGGACTGATTTTATTTATAAAAAGTATGGCAGGCCAAATAAATGACAAGTTTCTTGGTTTACCCGGGAAACTCTCAAACATAGTACGCCGTGGAATACTTCATTTCATGGCAAATTTCTTCGGCTTTTTCCTTATGGCAAGTGCAATACTTCCCGATGAAATTCATAACATACCTTTTATAGGGAAAATGGATCCAATCCGAGGTCAACTGCTCTTTCAATTTCCAAGTTTTCTTCTTGGAAGCCTTTTCTTCCTGCTTGGAAGATTGATAAAAAGACATTCTGCATTTGCAAAACCTTTTTGTGTTGTACTATGCCTCATAAGCCTTATTTATATCAATCTGGGCGGTTACTCTGTTTTTGGCAGTCTTTATATACTTGTATTTTTAATGCTTTTATATACTGAGAGAAACAGCTTAAACAGAAAGTCATTTTTCTATCCTTTAGAGGACAGAATAAAAGATATAGGATATATAGTTTCCAGCTTTGTAATCACTGTATTTCTTTTGTATGTATCAAGGGGAAATACAGGTGGAAACAGTTTGGGCTTTCTTCTCTTCCACCATAACGGTTTCCTCTCAAAGACTTCTATGGGAACACATTTTTTTAACGGATTTTTCATTCACTTTTTACATCTTTTTGCATACTTACTGATTATTGCATTCTTTTATATTGCAGTGGAATCTATGGCAAAGGATAAACATTTTTCCTTTGGAGAAAAATTTGAAAAATCTCGTTATAAAGAGTTTTTAGAAAGTTTTGATAATACCGACTTAAATGCTTCTCTTGCATTTTTGGGAGATAAACTTATCTATTATTACACTGAAGATGAAAAAGATCTCGTAGCTTTTCAATTTGCCTTAGAAGACGGTAAGGCTGTTGTTATGGGGGATCCTATAGGTAGAAGTGAATATTTTAATAAAGCTGTATCTTCATTTATAAAAGATGCTGAAGACAAAAATCTTATACCTCTTTTTTATGAAATAAGTCAGGATACCACTTTACTCCTGCACAATTTCGGCTATGATTTTATGAAATTTGGTGAAACTGCAAAAGTTAATCTGGATGAATTCGATCTGACCGGAAAAGCCGGAAGAAAGTTTCGTGCTATTACAAATCGTGGAGAAAACAGCGGATATTCCTTTAAAGTAGAGTTTCCGCCTTTTTCAAATGATTTTTTGGATGAATTAAAAAATATTTCAGATGACTGGCTTTCTGGCAGGCAGGAAAAGGGCTTTTCTTTAGGGTATTTTGACAGAGATTATCTTTCACTTGCACCCATAGCCTGTGTGCTTGATGGTTCCGGAAATATTCAGGCATTTGCAAACTTTTTGGTATGTAATGATGATAATGAGTCAAGTATAGACCTTATGCGCTACGATCCTAAAACGGAAAGAAACGGTATTATGGACTATCTCTTTGTACGAATTTTTCTTTATATGAAGGAAAATAATGTAAGATACTTTGACCTTGGAATGGCTCCTCTTTCAAATGTCGGTCAGTATGATCACAGCTTTTTAAATGAGAAACTTGCATTTTTAGTTTACAGTTTCACAAGTCGTTTCTATTCCTTCGGCGGCCTGAGAAAGTATAAGGAAAAGTTCGGTCCTGCTTGGGAGGCAAGATATTTATCCTACCCGAAAGACAGTAATCTGCTCTTTGATTTACTTACTATATATAAGATCGATAACAGGCAGGTAAAAAAGGTATAAAAAACGGGTTGAAAAATCAACCCGCCTTTCTTTATCCTTTAACCGCTCCTACCATTATTCCTTTTGAAAAGTATTTTTGCATAAACGGATATAGTGCAAAAATCGGTAGTGATGCCAATACTGTAATTGTCATTCTGATTCCCTTTGGTGAGATACTTGCCATTGCCTTTGTCATATCAGCTCCACTTGAAGCTGTTTTTAATTGCTCTGCAAGTCTCTGTGCCTCGTTCAGATAATTATATAATAAATACTGTAATGTTGTCAGGGATTCATTTGCTCTTGTATAGATATGATTATCAAACCATGAATTCCACTGTCCAACTGCTACAAACACTACAACAGTCGCTATTATAGGTTTGCAAAGCGGAAATATTATCTTGAAAAAACATGTAATATACCCTGCTCCGTCCAAACTTGCAGATTCTTCAAGTTCAGGCGGCAGCTGCTCTATATATGTTTTTATCAAAATCATATTGTAGGCGGAAATCATTGAAGGTAATATATATACCCAAAATGAGTTCAATAATCCATATGACTTCATTACAATATATGTGGCAATCATACCGCCACTGATATACATGGTAAACACTACAAAGCGATACAGTATCTTTCTCCCCGGCATCTTGTCCTTAGTAAAAAGGTATGCCAGAAAAGAGCAACAAAATACAGATGTTATAGTTCCGACCACAGTTCTTAACAAAGACATTAAAAGTGCCGGAAAGAATCCTTTTAAGGTTAGAATTTCTTTGTAGTTACTAAGTGTAAAACCACTTGGTAAAAATACCGGTGTATTCACCGATGCTGCCGTTGTATCGCTTAATGAGTAACAAAGTACATACCAGAACGGATAAATACATATAAGTGCAAGCAGTATCATCAGACAATAGTCAAACACTAAAAATACTTTTCTTGATGTTGAAACTTTCATTTTATTCTTATTCATAATGCCCCCTTAGATAACTGCCTTACCTCTTATTTTCTTTGCAACCATATTTGCCGCTAAAACCAATGTTATACTTACAATTGATTTCACAACACTGATTGCAACACCATAGGAGTAGTCCATATTTTGAAGACCGATTCTATATGTATATAAATCAAGTACTTCAATATTAGGTGCTGTTAATGAGTTCTTAAATAGAAGGTATTGCTCATAACCGGTATTTAGAAAATTACCGATATTTAATATAAACAACACAACAAAAGTCTCCATCATCGCAGGCAATGTAACATGAATTGCACATTTAAAATGTCCTGCACCGTCAACTCTCGCCGCTTCATATTGCTCCTGGTCAATTCCGGCAATAGCCGCCATATAAATGATTGAATTCCATCCCAAAGTCTTCCACTGTACAAGGAATGACTGAAACCAATATACTGCTTCGTTTGATCCCAGTAATGAATTTGAAGCATCTCCAAGTCCAAGTTTTACTGCAAGCATAGTTATAATTCCGTCTGATGCAAAAAGTGCCGTTGCAAGAGAGAAAATAATTACCCAGCTTATAAAGTTTGGAAGTGTTGTAAATGTCTGTACAAATTTCTTTACAGGACCGTTTCTGAGCTCATTTAATAAAATCGCCAGGAGCATAGGTAGCGGTGTTAAACATATATTTATAATTGCAAAAACAAATGTGTTCTTTAAAGCTCTTAAAACATTGTTATCTTTTAAAATCAGTTTGAAGTACTCAAGTCCTACAAAGTCACAATCAAAAATACTGACTCCGGGTACATAATCAAAGAATGAATATATCCAGCCAAATATCGGAACATAACTAAACAAAAAGACTATTGTGATAAAAGGTATTGCCATCCAAAGCAATTTATAATCTTTTGATCCGCTTTTCACAAATCCCCTTTTTCTGTTCATACACATGCTCCTTTCGTATTTATTTGCTCTCTAAACTCTCTATTGCACTCTTGGAATCCTCCCATGCCTTCTGCCACCAATCAATAGACTCTTTTACGCTTGCATCGGAAAGCTGCTGTAATAATGCTTCCTTAGCTGCGGCAAATGCCTCATCTGAATCCGCCTGTATAAGTCCTGGAAGTGCATTCTTTGTGATTTCAATACAGTTGCTGTCAATACGTACTATATTCTTTGGAATTGTTTCAAGGCACATACGAATTGTTGAATCCGATTTGCTAAGATCCATGTTGTCACCCTTTTCAACTCCGTTCTTTAAAAGATCGCTTGGTAATGAAATACCGAAATGTTCACAAAGTTCCAGCTCAGCTGTTGTAAGGCTGTCTTTCATTACATCTTCATCGTTCCAAAGACTAACTCTTCCACCGTCCGCTAAAACATTGTTGTAATCCCATCCGATAAGATTATCTACTCTTGAGTCGCTGATTCCGCTCATCTTCCACTCTTCGGCACGACTTCCGTCAACCTTCATATTGATGGTATCTTCAGTTAAATGTGGCTTTCCGTCTGAGCCCTTCTCCCAACGTCCTTCAACACCTGAATCTGAGCTTCTTGCAAATTCTCCACTCTGTAAATAATCAAGCACCATAACAGCACGCTCAACATTTGGTGAATGAGAAGATACAAATAAGTACTTTCCTGTCCATCCTGCTCTGTTTTGCTCATTTACCCATCCTAATTTTGAAGGTAAAACAACATACTCTTTATCAGTTCCCTTATTGTTGCTGTTATATGTTCCGAAGTACCAGTTTACAGTACCGCCGATGTACTGTCCTTTTGTATACTTTTCTGTAAGATCCTCACCCTTTGTAATAAAGTTATCAGGATCTAATAATCCGGCTTTGTAAAGCTTGTTATAGAATTCTACACCCGACCAGAAAGGTGTTTTAACATTCTCATCCTTATCATACACATCAACTACAAGTGCATTTGTCTGTGCATCCTGAACATAAAGTCCGTCTTCAAGGTTTAAATATCCCTCCCCAAGACATCCTTTAAAGAAATAAGTATGAAGGTCCGCATCATTATATGCACTCATTGCATATGTTTCTGCACCGTCTTCTGTCTTAGGATAAATCTCCTTCATTTTTTTCAATGCTTCGATATATTCATCATCATTAGTGATTGTCGGTGCTCCAATCTGCTTGTATAAATCCCATCGTACAACATAACCGTACTGAACTACAGAACCGTAGCTTTTTGCATAATCTTTAGAAACAACTCTAGGTGTAACAAAGTACTGTGCCTCACCATTGTCACCTTTAAATTTCTGCATGATTTTATTTCTGTAATCCATTCCGTCGGAGAATATATTTGGTGCGATATTCTTATAATCCACAAGGTTTACCGCATGTTTTCCTTTTAACACACCTTCGATATTTCCATCCGATATCTGCACTATATCACAAGTATTTCCACCTGATAAATCAAGGTTTAAGCTTTCCTGATCATAGGCCTTTGTTGTAATTGTACAGTTAAACTTTTCCTCAACCGCCTTGATTACTTCTGTAGGCCAAGCTCCTGTAGAAGAATCCGATAAAGATAATCCACCTATAGTAATATCCACATGATCTGCTGTGCTTACTTCCTCAGGACTGCTTGCTGCAGTTTTACTTCCCGATGCGGAATCGGCTTTTCCTCCGCCACATCCTGCCAAACATGACGCTGTTAATGCAACAGCACCTAAAATTGCTGTCAATTTCCTTGTTTTCATGTACTTTTCCCTCCTTGTAGCTTCTATGAAGCATTCAATGTTGAATCTACATCAATTCACGTTCAATTTGTTCGTTTTGATTTCGATTATTATTTTGTACCGGCCGTTAAAAATATTTCTTATTGAGCAAAATATTTTCTCTATCTAAGATAGAATTATATTATCATTTTAGACAGTTTCTTAAAATGTTTTATATTATTTGTCGATTGACTATTTTATCGTTTTTTTATTCTAAAAAACAAAACTTGACATATTTTATGATTATTGCACTTTATACCATAAAATATGTCAAGTCTTAGACTTCATTATTATTTTTAATAATTTTATATGACTAAACTCTTTCTTTATTTGTCATTTCGACATATTGATTAAATCGTATATGTACGATCAAGCCTAATTTAGGATCTGTTTCAACAGACATGTTACCCTTATCTCCATACAGCAACCCTAAGCGTTTTGATACATTTGCAAGTCCTATATGCTCTGATGTTTTTAGAGGTGATTTTATCTTGTTTCTTATTTGACTAAGCTCTTCTTCATTTAAGAATATCCCGCTGTTTATCACCTTTACATCCATATAATCATTACATTCTATCACAACTTCTATTGTACGTATCTCTTCCTGACTGCTTCCGTGTACAAAGCAATTTTCAATCAAGGGTTGTAATATGAATCTTGGGAATTCCAACTCATATAATTCTTTTTTACAACTCATTTTATATTCCATATCATGCCCATATCTAAGTTGCATCATAGCTGCATAATTCTCCAAGAATTCCACTTCATTTTTAACTTTCCATGTTAGGCTTGGATTCCTTAGTACAGGTGTAATTATTTTTCCAAGCCTTACCAAAGTATCCGCAACTATTGTATTATTGGTCATCATTGCCATCCAACGTATAGAGTTAAGAGAATTTAATAGAAAGTGAGGGTTCATCTGATATTGAAGAGCCATAAGCTCTTCTCTTCTTTTTTCATCTTCTACCTGTTTTAATCTTTCAATATACGCTTTTATACTTTGTGCTGTGGAATATAATTCCTCATTTAACCTATCCAGCTCTTCCCAGCCAAGTTTTTTCGGTTTATCAATATTAAACTCCTGATTTTTAATACGATGCATATTTTTCATAAGCAGTTCTATCGGCTGAGTATATTTTCTGCTCCAAATTACAGCGACAGTGACTGTCGCTACTATAGCCAGTATAATTACAATAATACCGAAATCTCTGATTTCATTGGCATCTTTTAAATATTCTTCTTTGGGAATCATATCACATAATTTCCATCCGTAAAAATCAAGCGGATATTCAATATTTTGTGTATCCGTACTTGTATAATATTCCTTGCCCAGCATACTCTTATCGACATCTGAAATTATTTGACCTTTTTTATCTACCAATATAGCCCTGCTGTCATTAAAGGCAACCGCCCTATATGTACTTTGAATATCTATTTCATTTATTGCAACAAAAATAAAGCTCTCTTCTTCAAGATTTATATTTACGCCTACCGCCTTTATACCTACCAAAGAAGGTGTCTGTGACATTATTTTAAAAGGGCTTGTGTCATTTATATCCAGCTCCCAGCTTGGTACCCAAGTAGTATAGGGATAATTTTCTTTTACCTTTTGTAAAACATTTAAAATTTCTCCGGATATTTCAGTATCACCGGTACGGTTTTTACCAAGTGCGGAAGAAACAATTCCAACTCCGTCTCCTTTTAATATTCCCAAAGCTGAAATTTCTCTGTTTACAAGCATTTCGTAGTGAAAACTCTCGGAAATCTTCATTTTCAATCTGCTTTCGTCTATATTGCTGTTTGGATATTCATATCCGAACTCCCAGACAAGATCCGATATTACATATTTATTCAAACACAGTTCCGCATTTTTTAAAATATTTTCCAGATCCTTTTCAGCCTGTTCAAAGTTTAATAAAACAAGCCTTTCATTTCCGGCTTCCACCTTTTCCACAAAGTAGTGGTATGTGATGTAGAACATAAAGCTGATTATAATTATAAAGCTTCCGAGAATAGACAATAAAACCTTTTGTCTCCAATTCATACGATTTAACGGTTTAATTTTCTCCATCTTGCCGGTGACTCTCCTGTCTGTTTTTTAAAGTATCTTGAGAAATACTCCAAGTTCTGAAATCCGTTCTTTTGTGCAACCACAACTACCTTCTCATCAGTATTCATCAAGTCTTTCATGGTTGCAAGTAGCCTTATTTCATTTAGATACTCAATATAATTTTTTCCGGTTTCCTGTTTAAACAGATACGAAAAATAGCTTACAGAAAGTCCTATAGTACGTGAAATATCTGTTAAGGTCAAACTTTCTCTGAAATGTTCCTGCATATACTCGATTGACTTTTGAATCAATGCCTTACCGCTGTTTTCATCAATATTTATCTCATACTGCTGTACATAGGCTCTATCAAACCAGTCTTTTAAATTCTCAGCTTTTCTACGACTGCTGTGTGTGATTTTAAAACGAACTCCCAAAAAATCACCTATGGAATTATTGATTCTCTTTATTCTCTCATCCATCTTTTTTTCTGTACTTCTATAAAAAACACAGAATTCCTTGTCCTTTAGAGGAACCAACATTTCTCCCGGTATCTGACGGTTAACCAGTTCATATATAAAATCCATTGCAAGCTTATTTATCTTATCTTTATTTTCCTCCTCCAGACTAAACATCAATAAATGTTCGAATATTTCAAAATCATCCTCTAAACTGATTACGGCATCTCCCAAAAGATATTTTGATATAATATCCTCAGGTTTTTCTAAATCAGGTATCACCTTTTTAGCTGTCCTTCCGATACTTATAAGATATTCTTTTGTCTGTTCCAGTACATTACATACTTCATCTATACTTATACTTGCCTTCAGTACATATGCATTGATATTATATGGTATCAATTTCCTTAGGGTTTCAAAATCATTCAGGCAGGAAATTACTACGATCGCACATTCCTTATCTATTTCTCTGACTCTTTTAACAAGTTCAAGACCGTCCATTCCTTCCATTCTAAGGTCCGTTATCAATATGTCAGGATGTATCTCTTCAAAGAGCCTGTATGCTTCCATACCGTTGTCTGCCAATGCTGCAACTTCCATTTCATATTTACTCCATGGAATTGAATTTTGTAAACCCAATCTTACTAATAATTCATCCTCAGCAAATAAAACCTTATACATTTCTACCCCCTTTATTTGCTCTCTAACTTGTTATCGTATTTTATATTGTATCCACTAAATCCGATCCGCTGATTATTTGGCTCCAGCGATTTTCTCGTTTATCTGCTTTATCCCCAAAATACGGTAATCTTTTCTCTTCAAGTTCTTCAAGGCAAGGTATTTTCCCATCCAAATAATTTAAAACTCTTCTTTTTGTACTTTCTAATCTTGTGATGACTCCGCCAAGCTTTACATCCATAAGCTCATATCCCCATGGCTTTGCATCGCTCATCCATAAATCTTCTCTGAGAGTTTTCATAACTTTAAGATTTTCTATTGCATCAGGAATTTCTTTTTCACAGATAGTTTTTAATGTATACAAATCACTTGCTTCATATGAAGTTTTTATGCGTACCCCTAAATCCGCTTTTATGCTCAAAACCTCTGCCAGTTTTTCATAATATGAAAACAGTTCCAAGTATTTTTTAGAGTACTTTTCACTTTCCATAACATTTAATCTTAAGCTGTCATAATAAGCCTTGGTATCTACAGCGGATTCCTTTACATGATAATCAAATATCCCTGTCAGAGGATCTTGATAAAGTAGATACTTAGAAGGATTTTCTGCAGCTTGATTTGACTCTTCTTTTTGGAAAAGCGAATCAAATCTGTCAAGTACCATAAAGTCATCTAAATATCCGCTACAACAATTTTTGAATTCTTCTTTAAACTCATTACTGTCATAGTTTTTATGAAAGCCCAAATATCCAAATAAAGCAACTCCCGGCAAAACCGCATCTATAGGTGTCTCTGCACCGTTATCAAGCCAGGCAGTACATAGTACTTCATCCAGTTTAAACTCCTTACATGTTTGGAGTGCCGATATTGTACATTCAAAAGTTTTTGAGTAGTTTGGAGCTATTCCGTTCCATACCCATGACCCTCCCGCAAAAATTACATTATTTGATATTTGCATATGAACTTTCAACATCTTTTCATATATCTTTTCGTCATTGTGATAATAGTCCCAATATACAAGTCCAACTTCTTTTTCAGGCTTTTCCCAAAGGCTACAATCAACATTGTCATCAATGTCATAATATCCCTTACCTGTGTTTGCTGTTATATACATATCGCTCCACATCATAGGGTTTAAGTCCAACTTTTTGCATATATCAAGGACCTTTTTACAATGTCTCTTTATTAATATGGAACTCTTTTCATATCCGTTATTTTTAAGATAATTTCCAAGACCCAGAGAAACAGCCTCATCCATTCCAAGATGTACACGCTTTGTAGAAAAACTCTCCTTTACAGAACGAAGCAATTTTTCAATAAAAATATATGTTTCTTCTTTTCCTACTTCCAGGATATCCACTGAATCCTTGATGTTCTCTTTCCCCGGCCATTTTAGGGCATTATGTAAATGTGCCAATGTCTGAATACATGGCACAAGTTCAATCCCGAATACAGAAGCATATGAATCTATCTCTTTAATTTCCTCTTTTGTGTATCTTCCTCGATATATTCCAAAATAAGGCTCATCAGCTACCTCATATGTGTCCTCAGTATAGAGCATAAGCACATTCATTCCAAGTTTTGCCAGAACTCGAATAATGCTTTTCACTTTTTCTACTCTAAATACAGCATTTCTTGAACAGTCAAGCATAACACCGTTTTTTTCAAAATATGCCTTCTCCGTATTTTCATATGTGTTTTTATCTAAATTACAAAGTATCTTTGTCAGCCCTCTGTAATAATGAGACAGTTCTTTACATATAATACTTATATCATTTCCTTCTTTTTTTACCGAAAGTTCATCGCTTTCACAAAATTCTACATTAATATCCAACTGCTCGGTACTTTGTTTATATTCATCTATAAGTATTCTTGTACCGGTCTTTAATTTTTCTTCTAAAAGTCCGGAATTTTTACATATGATTTTCATTACTCATACTCCTCGTTTATTTTATCAGTATACTCCAACAAAAGACATTACCGGTGCCACCCTGGAATCTTCAATTTCTATAGTAAGATTATCAGTCTTAGTACCTTTTAAATCAATAATTCTCTTATATCCTATAGTTGTTCCTTCGAAAATTTTTATTTTTTTTCCTGACTCATCGTTAAAATACACATTGAATTTTTCAACTCTTTGACTGAAGGTTATTGCTTCTTTTAAAACTAAATAATTCAGTTTCTTACACTCATCAAATTTTATTTCAATCAGTAATTTATTATCACCTTCTTTATTCATAAAATATGTATTATAATCATCTGTTCGCATCATGTCAGGCGAATTACCTCTGCAATCATGCTCAGGAACAGTCTTAATCAATGCATTTTTTAAAAGGTTATTTTTAAATGTATCATTTATAAACTCACCCAATCTCTTTAAGATGGCCATATCTTTTTCATGAATTTTTCCGTTCTTCATAGGTGGAATATTCAATAAAAGAGCTGTATTTCCACCAACTGATTTTAAATATATGTCTTTCAGATTCTCAAATGAACGAACTTTATTATCCTCTTCTTCATGATAAAACCAGCCCGGACGAATGGATACATCTGTTTCTGCCGGATACCACACCAGTTCTTTTTCATTTTTGAGACGCTCTCTGCTTCCAAGATCTGACTGAGTCTCATCCAAAGGTCTGTCTCTAAATTCTTCATTATCTTCATGCTGGCTTAATTCGGCTGTAATTGACGGATCTGTCATATCTTTTGCAACAACACTCCATTCACTTTCTCTGACTTCACCTGCCTCATTTCCACACCATCTTACATCAGGTCCGGAAATAGAAATAACTGCATTAGGCTGTAGTTCACGCATTACTTTGTAATATCTGTTCCAATCATACTTTTGAATCTTACCGTTAGCCCCTTCACCACAAGCACCGTCCAGCCAGATAGTGTAGAGTTCACCATACTCTGTCAAGAGTTCTGTAAGCTGATTTACATAGTAATCATCATACTCCTTTCCTTTTCCATAGCTACTGTTATTTCTATCCCATGGTGAAAGATAAATACCGAATTTTAGTCCAAACTCTTTACATGCTTCCGACACTTCTCTAACTATATCACCTTTTCCGTTTTTGTATGGTGAATTCTTTACGCTATGTTCCGTATATTTTGACGGCCAAAGGCAGAAACCGTCATGATGTTTGCAGGTAAGAATCAATCCCTTCATACCGGCATCTTTAGCAGTCTTTACCCATAGCCTTGCATCAAGTTCTGTAGGATTAAAAATGGATACGTCTTCTTTACCGTCACCCCATTCACTTCCTGTAAAAGTATTTACTGTAAAATGAATAAAACAAAAAAACTCCATTTTTTCATATGTAAGCTGTCTCTCACTTGGAACTGCCTTGATCAGTCTTATATCTTCTTCTATTCCGATATAGCTCATTATCTCTCTCCTTGTACTTTATATAAATTTTTCTTTATTAAAGCTATCTGTCTATAAATTTTATCATATTATAGACGATAATATCATTTTTAAACATTAATTTAAATCATTTTTTATTTATATTTTTATAAAAGCTTTATCTTTTGTGAGATTATTTTATATGAGCCCACTAAAAAAGACATACCCGTTTATACTGATATGTCTTTAATACTTTTCTATAAATTATATAACTTTGTATACTTCTCTTCTATATAATCAAGGAAATAATTTACATTAAATTCTTCACCGGTTACCATCTTCATAAGCTCAGGCGCCTCATAACGGAAACCGTATGTATGAATATTTTCCTTTAACCAATTCATTACTACATCAAATTTATTATTTTCCAGTAAATTGTCTACATCCAGATCTTTTTTCATTGCATGTACATACTGTGCCGCAAATGCTGTTCCAAGTGCATAGGTTGGGAAATAACCGAAACTTCCGTCTGACCAGTGTACATCCTGTAAGATACCGAGCTTGTCATTTGGTACATCTACTCCAAGATACTCTTTATACTTTGCATTCCATGTCTTATCAAGTCCTTCTGTAGAAATAGTACCGTTAAATAATCCCTTTTCTATCTCATAACGAATCAAAACATGCAAAGGATATGTAAGTTCATCCGCTTCCGTACGAACAAATGACGGTTTTGAAACATTGATTGCCTTATAAAAATCTTCAAGTCTTACATCTCCAAGTTGCTTAGGGAAATATGCCTGTAACTTAGGATAATTATATTTCCAAAAAGCCATAGTACGTCCAAGGTAGTTCTCACATAGACGTGACTGTGACTCATGCATTCCTGATGATACACCCTCTGACAAAATCATTCCGTCATACTTCGGGTCTATATTGTGCTCGTAGTATGCATGTCCGACCTCGTGTACCGTTGAAAGTATTGCGGAAGCTACATTATTTTCTATATATTTTGTAGTTGTACGGCAATCATTCTCACAAGTCCAGGAAGTAAACGGGTGCTCAGATTCATTTTGATAACCCCAAGAAGGATCAAAATGTACATACTTCAGTAAATCATCCATAAACTTTTTCTGATCTTCAATAGGAAAGCTTTGATGTAGAAAATCCTCGTTAATCTGCTTTGCCTTTGTTACCTTACCGATAAGCGGAACTAATCTCTCTTTTAAAGCATTAAAGAACGCATCATATTTTTCTTCGTCCATACCCGGCTCATAATCATCAAGCATCTGATTATAAATGCTCTTATCGCTGCTTCTGTAACCGTATAACTTTTTTTGGCTCTCTATTACTTTCTTCAAATAAGGCTCGAATATAGAATAGTCGGCCTTTGATTTTGCAAGTATCCACGCATCAAATGACTCGTCACAAAGCTTTTTAAAAGCCACAAACTCTTCCTTAGGTATGCAAACTGTATCCAATGCCTTCTTATAATAGAGCTTTATAGCACGTCTGTCTTCATCACTTACCTCAGGATCATCTTTTAAGTCCTTTAATATATCTATGATCTGAGGATCTGTTTCCAAGCTGAAGAGTTCTCCTGCCAAATAAGCAGATCTCTCATCTCTATAAGCAGCTCCTGCACTTGGTGCAACTGTCTGCTTATCAATTCCTATAATATTTAATGCCATTTGGTATGCAGAACATTTAAATAACCAGTCCTGATATTTTTTTAATTTTTCTTTTGTAGTCATAGTTTCCTTTCTTTAAAAACATTTACAAATTTTACAATTGCTACACTATTTATAAAATAAAAAGACCAGCCTCTTTAGCTGATCTTAAGTCTTAAAAATAATCAATAGCCTAATAGTGACGCCAACACATGACGTTTACCTAGAAAACGGCACTCAAAGAGGACTTACTGTTGATGTTACTATGTTAGCATAAGCAATCAACCATGTCAATATAATACCTTTATTTATACCGGAAATTTAAATAAACACTTTAATATTTTTGCATCTTTTAATTTTTGAATATCCTCTTTATAACCACCTGTTTTCATATGAGAATAATATAAATTCGCAAAAACATCTGCTATTTGAATTATATTATTATTTGCAGAATCAAAATATTGGACAGCAAACTTTCCACTTGTTGTACCGTTCATTGACAATTCTGTGTTTAAGTAATTTTCTAAAAAATACTTAGATTCTGTTTTTTCATTTCTCTCATCCAGTTGAAGAATACAATCTTCACTCTGTAAATATCCAAACAGCATTCCTCCTTTCACAGTATTCATATATGAAATATTATATCAAAATTTTTATACAACATTTTGGAGATTAATCTCTTAAATTTATTTCTCCAAAGCCTGCTCTATATCAGCTATTAAGTCTCTGACATCTTCTATACCAACAGACATTCTGATAAGGTCAGGTGATACTCCTGCCGCTTTCAGTTCATCATCATTCATCTGTCTATGTGTTGTAGATGCAGGATGAAGTACACAGGTTCTTGCATCCGCCACATGAGTAACGATTGCAATAAGCTCCAAAGAGTCCATAAACTTAACTGCCGCTTCTCTGCCTCCTGCTATTCCGAATGATATAACTCCACATGAGCCGTTTGGAAGATATTTTTTAGCCAACTCATGCTGACTGTCATTTTCAAGTCCTGAGAATGATACCCATGATATCTTAGGATGTTTTTCAAGGTGCTTTGCAATAGCAAGTGCATTCTCAAAATGTCTCGGCATTCTTAAATGCAATGTTTCAAGTCCAACTCCAAGATAGAATGAGTTTTGAGGTGAAGGAATCGCTCCGAGGTCACGCATAAGATTTGTTGTCATCTTTGTAATGTATGCCCCCTTACCGAAACTTTCTGTATACACTATTCCATGATAAGTTTCATCAGGAGTTGTAAGACCTTTATATTTATCTTTATACTTAGTCCAATCAAAGTTTCCGGAGTCTACCACAACACCGCCGAGTGCATTGGCAGTACCGTTCATATACTTTGATGTTGAATGTGTTACGATATCAACGCCCCATTCAAAAGGTCTGCAAAATATCGGTGTAGGGAATGTATTGTCAACTATAAGCGGTACACCATGCTCATGTGCAGCTTTTGCAAACTTTTCAATATCCAAAATTCTAAGTGCCGGATTTGCTATGGTCTCGCCAAATACAAGCTTTGTATTCGGTTTAAATTTAGTAGCAAGTTCCTCCGCTGAAATATCAGGATCCACGAATGTAGACTCGATACCCATATTTTTCATTGTGTTGGCTATAAGATTATATGTTCCTCCGTATATTGCTGAAGAAGCTATAACATGATCCCCCGCACCTGCTATATTAAGTATGGCATAAAAGTTTGCCGCCTGACCTGATGATGTAAGTATGGCCGCTACACCGCCCTCAAGTTGACAAATCTTTCTTGCCACGGCATCATTTGTAGGATTTGCAAGTCTTGAATAAAAATATCCTGTATCCTTTAAGTCAAACAAATCTCCCATCTGCTGTGAAGACTCATATTTAAAGGTTGTAGATTGAACTATCGGAACCACTCTGGGTTCTCCATTTTTAGGCTCATAACCGCCCTGTACACAGATTGTATTTATATTGTATTTTGACATTAGTTTATTCTCCTTTATATACACATATTTCGTAGTATTTTATGCAGGTACGCATCCCTTACTCCGTACAAAAATGAGTATACTTTATTATCGTGATAATATCAAATATAATGTTTCTATCTGTGTACAATATTCAATATTTTAATGCAAGTAAGAGAGCTCAAATTTATAATACTTGTTTTATTCTTTGTTTTTACTTATAGATATATTATCAATAACCGTTTCCCCACCTGCCTGCAATGCACTGCTAAATGCACTTATCAATTCATCCCTCTTTTCCTTTGGAAGTTTTGCCAGACTCTTTATAATTATCCCTGCATTCTTAAATAAGTTTACTCCAAATTCTTTAAACGTATTCGCTTCCGTCTCTTCAATAAGGGCAAACACTGTAGTAACCAAAGACTCTCTTGTTTCATCATCTGTTTTTTCAAGCCATGATCCCAATGCTATTTTTACAAAATTACTTAGGCTATCAAGTTTTGATTCAACAAACTCATCTCTCATTACCTCCCATGTCATAGCATCATGCTGGAAAATACCGTTTGCACTGCTTTTTACAACTCTTTGCTTACTGTTGTTTGAAAGTAATTGTCCTATTATGGAGGTTTGCGGAACTATACTGTATATTTTATTAACAATCTGCTTATATTCCTCCGTATTAATGATCTCCTCCCTAAATCCCGGGCCGTCATTATTATATATTTTAGTAATGCACTTCTTTACTTCATCATTACAAAAAGCTGCCGCATACATTGCAAAATTTCCACCTTTTGAATGTCCGCCAAGCATAAAATCACCTTTAATCAGCTTTGATATATCATTTAAATAATCAAGTGCTTCCTTTGCTCCCTCCGTTTCAGACATACAACTCATCATAAAATCTTCTTTCCAGCCTGTTATTGTACTGTCGGTTCCACGAAAGGCTATATAATTTGTTCCGTTAGGCAGAAAGAATGTAACTGCTGAAAATTGCTTGACCTTTTCTTTATCAAAAATATCTCTGTGATATCCGATCCTTGTTTCTCTAAATCGCTCCCCCGCTACCATCTGTTCAAGTAAAAGAGGCGCTCTCTCTGTAAATTGTCCTTTATCTCTTATTTCATCCAAAGAATATTTCTCACAAAATATCTTCAGTACTTCTTCAATACCGTATATACCTTCAGTATCAGAAAACAACTCATCAAAATTCATATAAGATATATATGACAGTATTACATTATCTATATCATTAAAAGGTGATACCGATAAGCTTATATCATTTCTCCATTTTAAATAGTCCAATAATTCCATATTTATATTATCCTCTTTGATTATATGATTAAACTTTTATTTTATATAATACAATGATACAACTTATTGTTATTATTTACAAATAAGAGTGGGTTAAAATCAACCCACTCTTACATTTAAAAAGTTTTAAATTTCTACAATCAAGCCTCAACTCCCCGGACTTCAATTTGCGTAAGTGCCGGGAACGGAGATTCTCCCTCCGCCTTTATAAGCTTTTCAAGCACAAGGCTTTTTATTTTTCTTTCCTTTATCAAAAAACACTGTGGCTTTTCAGATTTCTCAAGTTTTAGAGTTTCACTGCTGCCGTCATCAAAATTAATATCTGCACTTACCCAGTAATTATCATGGGGATAATCGGCTCTCAGTGTAAGTCTTATTTCATTTACAAGTACTTCTCTTCCAAAATCTAAGGTAAGAGCCGCTTTAGGATCTCTGTTAATACCCCAACTCTGATAAGGATATTTACCGTGAGAGGAGTTTGCATACATTCCGTCTATCGCATTTCTTGCCGCAAATACCGCCTCACCTCTGGTTTCCACATTAGCTGATGCATGAGGATAAAATGTATTATTCTCGTGTTGGTCATAAACATTTAACGCAAGGTTTTTTACTTTACTTATCTCCTCATCGGTAGCATATCTTGCCTCAATATAATGGATCATTCCTGTAAAGCTCTTCGGTGAATAATTCGGTCTGTTATTTGCAGGAGGAATAAAAAATTCAATGCTCCTGCCCGGAATATAGATAAATGCCTCTCTCATACTGTCCTCAAAACGTACGACACAATACCTCCCGGCTTTATCCGTATCAAGTACTATTCTGTCTCCATCCATGTATTCACTGCAATACACAAGCTCCGCTTTATTATCTCCCTCAAAGCCGCAGGCTCTTTCTATCTCTCCCCTACCTACTATTTTCAGTTTAATCATATCTACTCCTATTAAAGTACAAAAGTTGCTGCTACTACCAATACATTTTCCAATCAGGTCTTGAAAGTCTTGTAAGAGCCTCCATAAAGAAATAATCTCCCCAAATTACACACTCGTCTACTCCGCTGTTTTTACAGGTATTATAAGGTGTTTTCTTTGCATATGTTCCATGTAAAAGCTGACCGTTTGATATACTCTTATCTTTAACCTGATAGTTCTTTATAAGAGAATACATAATTTTCTTTGCAACTGAAGTATAGTAAGCTTTGCTTTCTTCATCCAGATATTTACTCATTTCCAAAAATCCGCATACAGCTATTGCAGCTGATGATGAGTCTCTTGGCTGTTCATTTTCATCTCCGTCACCGAAACTTAGATCCCAATATGGACAAAGATCTTTCGGCAGATGTTTTAAAAAATACTTTGATACTCTCTCAAAATATTTTATATATTCCTTATCTCCCGTATTCTTATATGCAATGGCGGTTCCATAAATTCCCCATGCCTGTCCTCTGGCCCATGCGCTGGCATCCTTATACCCCTGACAGGTAGCACCATGAGAAAATTCTCCGGTATCCGGATCAAAGAATATCGTATGCCAGGTAGAATCATCATCTCTTATTATATGCTTCATCGTAGTAAGGATATGGTTTTTAGCTATCTTCGCATAATGCTCATCCTTTGTCACTTCACTAGCCCAATAGAGTAGCGGCACATTCAGCATACAGTCTATTATAAGTCTGGCATTATCTCTTGCCCACATTTCTCCCCACGCCTGTATATACTTACCTTCAGGACGATATCTGCTGCAAAGCTGATCTGCCGCCTTTATTGCCGCCTCCTTTGCATTTTCATAGGAAATCAGGCTGTAAGCTGCCACACAGGACGGTATATAAAGAAATCCCATATCGTGATGGTCTATATAATGTCTTATATTTATTCTCTCCAAAAAAGAATCTACCTGTTTTTTCCCTGCTGTTTCAAAAATTTTTTTGTCCTTCTCAGTTTTGGCATTTTCATATGAAAGCCATACTTCACCTGTCCAAAATCCGCTTGTCCAGTCGGTATTAATACCCGGTGTATAAAAATTTCCCTCACTGTTTGCCGCCGGAAAATGCTCTTCAAATGCAGGTAAATTATTCTTCACCTGTTCCATACACATATCCAGAGCCTCATTAATCATACTGTCGGTGGCTTCCGGGTATTTATCCAATAAATTAATATCAATCCATTTATCCACTTAATTAATCTCCTTTTAATACTACCATTTGAGTACTGTCATATATCCGGGATTTTTATGTAATTCGGCAACCATAGTTTGTCCGAGTCCATATACTCCTCTTATACCGTTTAAGTCACTATGATTCCCGACATCATTTTTAATAAGAACTACCCCGTATTTTTCTTCATTTCTTGTAATCACATATCCTTGAGCTGTATCATTTGAAAGCATAAGTTCATAGGCAAAATTGTATACATCTTCTTTTACGATCTCTATTTTCCGGTTTTCCACGCTTTTTACAATCACTGTAGTTAAAAAGTAAGAGCCTTTTGTATTTACTTTAAGAGCAGCGGTTTCTTCTATTTGATTATAATGTCTTGAAAGTGGCGAAGTAGTAATTTCAGGTAATACCTCACCTCTTTCATCAAAGCTAATTATACTGAATTCACACTTTTCTCCTTGCCCTATTATCACATTATTTTCTGCTTTTAAACTAATATTATTTCCGAATGCAAAATGCTGTAATAAGTCATTTTCTTTATTTCCTATAATTTCATCACTTATGATAATGATATCTGATGTCGGTGCTACAATACGCCTTCTAAGAAGCACATTCAAATCCATATATCCGCAGTGAAAGCCTTCAAATAACAGATGGTTTTCCTTAAAAACAAAAGTATTTCCCATGGAAGGAGGTAAACTTTTATAAATCCATGAATCCTTGCACTCTGCATATTCACTGTTATTTATAATGGGTACATTGTGAACCTTACTCCCCTTAAGTCTGTATCTTTCCTCTACATCTTTGTATGTAAAACGTCCGCTGTCCCTAAGTATTGCCTTACCGTCAAACCAAAGTTCCATATGAAGTTTATCCTGATGTCCGTGCCCTCCACCAAGGCTTGTGTTTCTAAAATAAATAAAGTCTGAACTCTCATTGTAAGAGTCTCTCCATATCGCTTCACCGCTTTCATGGCATGCTACAAGGCCTCCGGAAAGTCTTTTTCTTTCTAATTTTCCATAGAATACTATTCCCTCAGTTCCAAAAAGCCATGCACTTTCAAAGTCAAGCTCCTTATATCCTGCAAATTTAAGCGAACTGTCTTTAAACAATAATGCCGCCCTGCTTAACAGATCTCTTACATCGGTATCGTCCGAATCTCCTGTCAAGATTTGATGACGATTTGGATAAGTATGATATAAAGTAGCAAAGGCCATATTTTTTATAATATTTTTTTCATCTTCCGAAAAAACTTCGTCATTATAAAGCTTAGCAACTCTTAAAACCTCAAAATATGCATCCAAGACTTCATTATGATACATTGGAGATGCTTCCCATTGCATTCCGTCATCATGTATCTGTGTATGAAGCGCCATCTTCAGAAAATAAATAGCTTTCTTTTTATAATCATCGTTTTTGAGCACCTGTGAAAGTACATATAAACCTGCATACTCCATTACTCCCCAGTTGCTTTTTATTGAAAATCCCTCTTTAGGATTTGTGGCCAAATGATTTGCATGTACAGATAATGCCATGAAAAACTTTTCTTTTATTTCATCCGTAATAAGAGGATGAGATGTGAAAAAGGACATTGCCCTTACCCAGTAGTCTGTACGAAGACCTGTCTCAAGTGTCCTCCAAACTTTTGAGTCGGCATTTTCAATATCGATATTTTCATTTATCCAATTAAGCAGCTGATTTAGAAAGGTTTTTACATATATATCATTTTGTTTGATCCAAAACGCCTGCCCCAGACATATCCAATACCTGTGTCTGTTTAATTGAAAAATAAATTCTTCATCTTCATTAAAGGAGTAATTCCACTTTATTTTTTCACCAAAATTTACCGGTTCATTTGTAGCTTCCATATCCCAGGGTAATCTGAAAAGAAATGTATTCTCTGTAAGTTCATCTGCGGTTTGAAGAACAATATCTCTCATATCTTTGCAGTTACTGTTACAAAAATCCGCAATTTTTTTATACTCATCTTTTTTGAATGCAAAATGTTCTTTAAAATCATCCCACAACAAATCTATATTATTCATAGTTCACTGTTCCAGTTTTTACAAAAACCGTCATTTTGACGCTTCAGCCATTTAATAACTTCTTCTTCAAGGTTCACTGCAAGCTGTTTATTTTCTTCGAGTTCTAAATCAATAGTTGTTTTCTGCAACGGATCATTTTGTATATCATAAAGATATCTTTTTGGATTAGAGATAACATCATAACCCAGCTCCATAACATAGGTATATTTTCTTGTTCTAACACCACGCCATCCATACTCGGCAGGATTCTTACCCGCTTTTTTAAATTTTTCTACAAAATCCGCTCTGCCGGGGCATGCCATAATAAAGCTTACCCTATCCTCATTCTCATCACCTTTAATAAATTTGGCACAGTCCTCGCCTTCAACTGTTTCCGGTATATCACAACCTAAAAGTCCCAAAACCGTAGGCATCATATCCTGACTTCCCATACATGTAGAACATCTCTTATTATTGTTTCCCGGTACATGTACTACAAAAGGAATTTTTATTGATTCCTCGTACCAGACATGCTTGCCCATCAGTCCATGTGAGCCCATCATATCCCCATGATCCGCCGACAAGATTACAAGAGTATCTTCATACAGATTATTTTCTTTCAGATAGTCAATCAATCTTCCAAACTGCTTGTCAAGACCGCTTATAGCAGCATAATACTGCTTTGTAGTGAGCCTTAATTCTTCTTCACTCATTGCGGCATTTTCACCGGTATGATGATGAATATTTTCAAAGATAACATTTCCCTTTAACTCCACATCATTGTACAGTTTTAAGTATTCATCCGGAACTTCACTGTATACACTATGTGGAGGATTCCAAGATATATACATGGCAAAAGGCTTTGATTTGTCTCTTATTTTTGACAGATATTCTATCGCCTTATCAGTTTCGTGCTCAGGTGACCATTTGTTTACCTTAATCATCTCATCACTGTCATGCCAATAATGTGGAGATAAATGCATATCATAAGTACCGTATGAGTACCAATAGTCAAACCCATGCCTTCTTACTCCCGGAGGAGTATATGCGTCCCAATCTCTTGCACCTGACTTTGGAAATTCACAGATATTTTGCTCAGGTTCATCTAAATGCCATTTCCCTATATATGCGGTTTCATAACCCGATTTTTTCAGTACCTGACCTACACAAATCTCTTCATCTTTTAATCTTAAAGATAATCCCTTCTTACAGTTTGTAAAAAATCCCGATGACAGCGGATATTTTCCGGTCATAAGACCGGCTCTATGAGGAGAGCAAACCGGAAAAGTGCTGAAAGTATGGTCGCAATAGGTTGACTCTTTGCAAAAATTATCCATATTCGGAGTTTTAACCGGATCTTCCTTTGCATATCCCATCGCTCCGGCTCTCCATTGATCTGCAAAAACAAACAATAAATTCATATTGCTATCCTTCCTATCCCTTCACTCCTCCGGTTATTCCACCGATAATCTTCTTTGAAAGTCCGATGTAGAGTATAAATGTAGGAATAAATACAATTATTACTGAAGCAAATAAACCTGACCAGTCACCGCTGTATTTCATTCCGTTTATCATTGAGAATAATCCAAGGGCTACAGGTCTTAGTTTCTCTGAATTTACAAATAAAAGTGAAAGGAAATATTCATTCCATATTGCTATGAAATTAAAAATTGTTACCGTTACAACTCCACCCTGAGCCAGTGGGAACACAATCATCCAAAAAGCTTTTATCGGATGACATCCGTCTATAGCCGCCGCCTCTTCATAGGCACTTGAAATATTGGCAAAGTATGCCATAAGAAATGTAGTTGTATAAGGTACCTTTATAGCTACAAACAAAACTATAAGTACAATCCTGTTTGAAAAAGCATTACCAAGTAAACCTGCTCCTGCCACCAATGTATACAAAGGTATTATTACCATTATAAGAGGAACACCCATAGTTCCTGCCAATGCGGAGGTAAGAAATTTTCTTCCCTTAAATTCAAATCTTTGCAAAACATAGGCATATGGAGCACATACAAGAATAATAAATACACAGGATAAAACCGCATAAATGAGTGAGTTTACAAAAAATACGGAAACATTTGATGATACCCATGCTTTAACATAGTTCTCAAAATGAAGTCCTGTTTTAAATCCTAAAATATCTCCTGAAAATATATCTGCAGTAGTAGACAAACTTGCAGCCACTACCCAACCTAAAAGCACCGCAGTAAAAGCAACCCAAAGTATCAGTATTATATATCCGGGTAACAGTTTAATCTCTTTTGACAAGTTAAAAGGTGCGGATTTTTCTTTGTTTTTCAGCATTTTCATAATCTAACCTTTCTTAAAATTCCAAATCATCATCTTTAAGAACTCTATTGGCAACTCTAAATATAATTATTACCAAAGCGCAAAGAATTATACCTATTGCCGCACCTGCACCGGCATCACGAGAAATCATATCGGCAGTTTCAGCTCCAAATACTTTGGTATACATATAAACCATAGGAACCACTGTTGATGTATCTGCGGTTAAAGGTGAGAAAAGCTGTGACCATATAAAGAATCCTGCAATACTTATTGACCACATAATAATATTTGTTCTTAAAATTCCTCTTAAAAGAGGCAGTGTTATATGAAAAAACTGTTGGACCTTATTTGCACCGTCTATGCCTGATGCTTCATAGTATTCCTTACTTATTCTTTCAATTCCGCTAATCCATATAAGCATATGATGTCCTATCATTCCGAAGCAGTAAGAAAATAAAAGTGCATAGAATTTATGCTCAGCATCCAGCCACTGTATTTTTGCCAGACTCTCCAAACCGATCATTTTAAAAAATGTTGTAAAAAATCCATAGGAGGAATTAAAGGCATATTGAATCCACATTGTAGCCATAGCTACCGCACTGATTACATTCGGCAAATATATTGCCGCCTGAAAAAATCCCTTTCCCCTTATTCCGCTTGTCAAAATGATAGCTATCAATAAAGAGATTGAAAGTGTAACTATACCTCCAATCGTCCATATCTTCGCTATATTGATAAGCGACTGTATAAACAATGGGGCATTAAACAAATCTACGTAATTTCCTAAGCCTCTAAATTCCCATTTGTTTATCGGATCCGTAATTTCCACTATCGTAAAAAAGCTCATAATTACGGTTCTTATTATCGGGTAAATAAATACTCCAAGAAACAATATTGTTCCGGGAATAGTAAATGCCCAAATCATACTTTTATTGCGTTTCATAAATATTTTCCCTTCTGAAACAGGCAAGAGCCCGGCTTTTAGCTTATTATCTTAAATTCAGTAATTATTTAAAAAGGCAGGTCAAATAACGACCTCGTTACCCACCTGCCCTCTTTCATTCATTTAGAATTTATTTTCCTGCCGCCTTTTTCATATTTTCAACAAATTCAGCACCTGTAATCTTACCTGAGTAAAGCTTAATTAAGTTCTCCTTTAATGCCGGTGTGATCTCCGGATTGCTTTCCGCACCACCCATGATCTCTGTGCAGTTCTCAAAGTATGGCTTTACATCAGCCAACTGCTCAGGCCATGAAGGATTCTGTGAATCCGCGGGAAGACTTATACTTTCCTTAGCAAGCTTCTCGTCATATTCGCCTCTTGTCATCTTCTCAATAAATCCGAATGCAGCTTCTTTATTCTTACATACTGAAGTAATAGCAAAGCTCTGTCCACCGATCATCATAGCTTCTGTGCCGTTAATTCCGTTATTAACTTCAGGATATCCGAAAAATCCCCATTCAAAATCAGGTCCTGTAATATTTTTAACTTCGTTAACAACATATGTTCCTACAGCATACATTGCAACCTTACCTGTAGCAAATTCTGTATTCTGTCCTGTAGGGAATACATTTGAAGCCACAAGTTCTGAGAAATAACCCTTTGAGGCAAGCTCTGCCAAGTCATTAGCTGTTTGTAAAACTTCAGGTCTGTCCCACTCATTGTTGTTAATTGTTTCCTTTAAACCTTGACTTCCTACAAGTCTTCCAAGATGCATACCGAAAGCCTGTGGTACATATGCATCATCAGTTGTAATCGGAGTTATTCCGGCATCTTTAAGCTTTTGACATACTGCAAGGAACTCATCCCAGTTTGTAGGTACCTTCTCAATACCTGCCTCTTTGAACAGCTTTTTATTGTAAAAATAAGCGTTTGCCTTGAACTGATATGGAATCTCTTTAAGCACACCTTCATTATAGCTTCTGAAAAGCTTCATCATTGTAGGGTTTGAACGAGACTCATAATCACTTTCTTTAACCAGATCCTCAAGACTTATAATACGATCACCGTAATTGCTCTTATTTCCCTGTCCGTCAAAGAAGTCAACCTGCTGTTTTGCATCAAGTGCCGGAATCAAACCTTCTTTAATTCCCTTACGTCCTTTAAACTCTACCTCAATTTCTACACCGGTTTCTTTTTCATAAGCTTTTATAGCCTCGGCGATAACAATTCCCTGCGGCTCTGTAGCTTCCCAGTTTGACCAGTATACGAGCTTAACTCCGCTGTAATCAGGTCCTTTAGCTTCACCATCCTTTGACTCACCGCTTGTGCCCTCGCTTGATGCTTGAGCTGCTGTAGTACTTTCCTTGGCTGAATTGTTACCACAACCTGCCAGTACCGACATAATCATTGCGCCGGAAATTACTGCAACTCCAACCTTTTGTAAAAACTTTCTCTTCATATAATCCTCCTTGAATATGTATATTCACATATTTTATTAAACTGTATTCCCCTTTGGAAAACAGCAAATATAGTTCTAAAAAATTCAATCCGCACAGAGATCCGCATTATTTTCAAGAGCGATATCAATTCTGCATGGTATAACATCAGGTACAGACATGTTTTTTATTAAGCAATCCACCATAATCTTAAAAGCCATATATCCTTTATCATAAGGATTTTGGTCTATAACCGCCGACATCCTCTTCTCTTTTAAAAATTCCAAGGTTTCTTCATTTAAGTCGGTACCGATTATAGGTACTTTTTTATTCTTACCATGTTTTTCAAGTGCTTCAACAAATGCCCTGTTATCATGAGAGGTAAGTGCATATATAAGACATATATCACTGTACTTATCAAGCGCCTCACAGGCATTTTTATAAAGTTCGCCTCTATGATCCATATTTCTTGTATATCCTGTTACAAGTTCTATTATCAATTCCGGTTTGTTTTCTTTTATATAATTACAAAAGCTTTCCAAACGTCCCTCATGTATCTTTGAATCTTTACGTCCACAAGAAACAAGTATTCTTCCGTTACCTTGAGTAATAAGCCCTGCAAGCTCGGCTGCCACTTTACCCACCTGTATTTCTCTTGGCGGAATGCTGATGAGACCTTCAGGAATTTCGATATGATCGTCTATAACAAGCACTCTCATATCCTTTGCCAACATCCTTTGAAACTGCATGAGTACCTCAGATGCTCTTGTGAAAGAAATTGTAATAACGCCGCCATATTCATTTGGTCCCTTATCGGCAATCTCTTTTAACTGCGCAAGTTGCTCTTCTTCGTTATCACATACAAAAGGACTTATTTCTATATTCAGTCCTTTAAGCTCCTGTGCACCTTTGTTAATGCCAAGCCATAAATAATCAAAATAAATCTTTTTCTCCCATTTGTCCTTTGGAAGCACTACAGCAACTTTACTTGTTTTTCTTTTTATTGAGGCTGCAGCATAATTTTCCACATACCCCATTTCTTTTGCCGTTTCCAAAATCTTAGAACGAAGTTCGTTGCTTATCCCTTCTTTTCCTCTAAGTGCTCTGTGAACCGAAACAGCCGATATACCCAATTCTTTTGATATATCCTTTATGGTTACCTTTTCTGAAGCTTTTTTCATAAATAATCTTTCTCCAATCTTTTAAAATCAAAGCCGGATATTGAGTTAAATTATCGTTTGCGTAACCGTTTACTTATGTGGTAAGTATATACCCAAATCACTTTAATGTCAATATTTTTATTTATATTGTATAAAATGATTTTTACTTTAGAATATGCCTTATTTGCATCCGGAATATAATCATATTTAT
The DNA here is from genome assembly GCF_000296385.1 of Lachnoanaerobaculum sp. OBRC5-5. GTDB lineage: Bacteria > Bacillota > Clostridia > Lachnospirales > Lachnospiraceae > Lachnoanaerobaculum. The sequence continues at coordinate 432,547 of NZ_JH815185.1, read as the reverse complement.
CTTAAACTATCGGATATTTCAAGTATTTTATCATAATGAGCATCAAAAAATATCTTATATGCTTCACAGAAATAATTACTGTATAATCTTGTATCAAGATTTAAATCTCTATTGCGCTGACATCCGCCTCTGCATACTTTGTAATATTTACAATCTTTGCAAGTATTATCCAACTTAAGAGACTTTTCTATAAAGCCGATTTCCGACCTCTTTTTATTGATATCATCCATATTATTTTCATTGAAATTCCCAAGGAGATATTCATCCATAGCATAAAAATCACATGGATAAACACTTCCGTCAGCTTCCACTACCGTCTGAATACCACATACTCCATTCTGCTCACAGGATTCCGCCATATATCCTCCTGCGAGATTTATATAATTTATAAACTGCCTGTTGTATGGATCTTTTCCATTTTTATAATCTTTGTACCACAGCTCAAATAAATCAATTAAAAACTTTCCATAAACTTTTGGTCTTAAGGAATAAAGCTTTTCTCCACGTACTTCATTTATCGGATCAAGACATGCTATGTACTGTTGGTACTTCCATCCCTGCTTATTATACAATCTGTAGATATCTGAAATATTCTTTGCCAACTTAGATGTAACCACTGTAAGAATATTATAATCCACCTTATGCTTATCAAGCAGATTTGCCGAATTTATTATTCTGTCAAAAGTATCGTCTCCTGTTTTCGTATGTCTATAAGAATCGTGTATTTCTCTTGTACCGTCTACCGACAAACCTATTAAAAAATTGTTTTCCTTAAAAAAAGAACACCATTCATCTGTAAGGGCAAAACCGTTTGTCTGAAGGGCATTAGTTACTTCTATATTATTTTTATTGTACTGTTTTTGATAAGCTAATGCCTTTTTGAAAAAATCAATACCACATAAGGTCGGCTCACCTCCCTGGAAAGCATAATGTATACTCCCCTCCGCCCTAAGCATGGTTTTTCTGATTGTATTTTTCAAAGTCTTTTCAGACATAAATCCATAGGAATTTTGCAAACGCTTACTTGCCTCATCACAGTAAAAACAATATTCACAAGACATATTGCATAGACCTGATGCAGGCTTAATTAAAACAGTTATTGGGGGCATGTAGTCTCCTTTTTGTTGGTGTGAGTTTCAGGTCAAACTCTTTTTCAAGTAATTTATCAACTTCATCTGCAGAATATATTTTTCCTGCTTTTATAGAAGCATAACCTTTCTTAAGCTCTGCATCAAGTTGCTCTCTTGTCATTGTAGCAACAGATAACGGTATAGATTTATCTGTCATAGTAGCACCTCCATTTTCTCATAAAACTATTGTAATAATTATTTCTCTACCACAACATAACTTCCGGTTTTATAATGTATATTTGACTTTTCATACCTAAAACCCTCATCCTTAAAGGCATTCAATAAAGTATGCATAAAAAATCCATGTGTTATGATTATAGCGTCTTCCCCATCCCTACAAAGTATATTTACAAAATTTTTTGCACGTTTTTTTGTAATCAATCTTCCTTCAATCTGTCTTCCAATGTTAAAAAGCCACTGAATCCGTCCTGCAAAATTCCAAAACCACAGAGGTAATTTAATTTTTGAATCAAAAGCTGACCTTAAAGGCACCTCATCTATCAATCCTGTTTGTCTAAGGTGGGTTTGTCCGAATATACTTATAGCAGTCTCTCTACTTCTGGGCAATGTACTTATATAAATATTTTTATGATTAAAATACGGTAAATCTTGCTCAGTGTATTCGACAAAAGAGCTATCGTATTCTTTGCAGGCTTTATTAAATTCATCTGAGGTATACCATTTTTTCCATATATATTTTACTCTTGAATGACGCATAATAATTACTTTCATGATACCTCCCGAGTAAGTTATAAGTACATTATTATTTAATAGCTAAATCCGGCAGTTTTAAATATATTATAAATAGCTTTAGTTTATCACATCTACACCAGTATACTTATATGATATCAATAAAACCTAATATAATGCAGGCTGATCCGCTACAGAATATAAAATTATTATATCCTCTTTTTTAATGAAAGTATGTAACTTTACCTACTGAAATTCCGGTATTTTATAACTTCCAATTTTAATACCTATACTACTATACACCTCTTTTTTAAAGCTGAATATACGTCTAATACCTGATTTTTATTCGGTGCTTGTCAATCCGAGTATATAAAGACTATAAACTTTCCGGCATTCTTTTAGATTACTTTAGACTATATCGATTGGAAAACCTTGCTTAAATCTGCTTTCTATCAATTTAATAGCCTTTTCAATATATATTACCAAATTATTTAACTTTTTATCATCATGGCCATAGTATTCCGATATCGGGTATGGCGGATCCAACTCATACATTTCCCTTATTCTATATTTATCCATTACTCCATCAAGCCATTGTTTCATTTCTTCAGCATTATAAATTTGTGAATTTTTATCTTTTAGATTTTGATAATAAAGTGATGGATAATCATTATTTAGACCCCATGTACCTTTACCTTTTTTATAGGCACTTCCATTAAAATATTTCGGTACAGGCATTAAATTCGAAAAAGAATACATTAAATCAAAAAACCTGTCAAACAATGCTTTCAAATCACCATAACCATAAAATATGTATTTTAAATTTAATAGAATCAATGCAAGCTCATCTTTTTTTGATTTACCTTTTTTATAAATTCCCAATTTAAATTCCCTTGAACGGCAGAAATCTAAAAAGGGAATAAAAGCATTAAATATAGTATCTGCTGATTTTGGTATATCATTTCCATAATAATGCCTATGCAACTTTCTAACCGTTTCACATGAGTCGATTTCAGAGCTTGGAGAAATTCTATATAAAATAGCCGCTCTAATTCCACTCTCTCCACTCAAACCCGGATTTATTATCGGAATCAAATTGGTAAGTTTATTATACCTCATATCTAATATGCCAAACTCTGTTGCAAGTAAGGTATCAACTTCATCTGCAGAATATACTTTTCCTTCTTTTATAGAAGCATAACCTTTCCTAAGCTCTGCATCAAGTTGTTCTTTAGTCATTGTAGCAACAGTTAACGGTATAGATTTATCTGTCATAGTCTCACTTCCTTTTTCTTATATACACCATTCTTAAATTTATCATTTTCTTTAAAATTATTCAGTATCGTCATTTGTTTTCATAACAGCACCTCCGTATACCGTTTTAAAGCTTGTTCCATATTCATCTTAACAGCATATTTTGAAAGTTTTAATAAATTTTTCTCCTTACTTGCAAAGTAAGATTTTATTGCTTCGCTAAATACTTGTGCATCTATTCTGCCCTTGTCTTTGATAATATCAAGTATAGTTCTTTCTTTGTCATACACTGATATTTCTCTGTCAAAAGTATCGGCTATGGTTATTTTACCAACATCATAATAATCTATTTTTACATACTTAAAAATAATATTATCTCTTGCCGACTTAACTCTGCTGACATTATCTCCTACCTTTACAGTCATCACATAAACAAGAGGCATTCTTGTTGATAATCCTTGTAAATACGCTGCTGTTTCGTGAGAAAAAATACCTTTGGGTATTCTGTATGAGAAATAAAGACACTCATCGATATTCTCACCCGGAAGTGCATAAAGTCCGTTGGCTATTTTTTCAAGTTCTTCTTTTATGGTTAATTCTTTTAGCATATCCTTATGAATACCAATATTTAAGGCTTCTTTTGTAGTTATAATCCCATTATTTTCTTTTATTTTTCTTAACAGGAGCTCCCGTTTACTCATTTCCATTACCACCTTTTTGTTCTTAAATTATAGTTTTTATAAGAACAAAAGTCAATTTTACAAAATCACCTGCACTGTCTGATGTTGACTATTTAGCACACGTGACCTCACAGCGTTTTACTCTGAAATCATTGGTAGTAAATTCCATCGTTCTATATTGTTTGCATGATAAAATTATGATAAAATAATGATATAAAGGAGGTGGCATTATGATTAATATTCGCCCTATATCTGATCTTAGAAATAAGTTTTCGGAAATTGAAGAGACCGTTGTTAATTCGAACGCACCTGTTTTCCTTACTAAAAACGGTTATGGAACGATGGTTATCATGAGTGTTGAACAATATTCTGCACTCACAGACGGCATCGAGCATAAACTGGATGAAGCAGATGAAGTCGCAAAAAAATCTGACGTCCGTTATTCTGCTTCCAAGGTCTTTGGAAAAGTAAGGAGCAGGATCAATGAGCATGAAAAAGTATAAGCTGTCATTTCTTCCTCTCTTTGAAGCTGACCTGATAGAGATTACAGACTACATCTCAAATAACCTGAATAATCCGGAAGTAGCGCTTCGATTAGTGGATGATATAGAAATAGAAATCAACCGTAGGTTAGAAACACCTCTTGCGTTTGCTCCGTATCCAACCTCAAAGAACAGACCATATCCGTATTACCGTATCAATATAAGAAACTTTTCTGTCTTTTATGTGGTTATAGACGACACCATGGAAGTCCGCAGAGTGCTGTACGCAAAACGCAATATTGATAATCTGCTGAGATAATTTTAAGCAGCTGTCCTCATCCGGGTAGCTGCTTTTATCTATCTTCATGTCTGTGATATGTCTTTTCTTATGCTTTATTTCAGGACAACACATTTGTATATCATTTTAATATTAGCTCCATATTCATCTTAACTCGGACGCCTTCAGAACCTCCTATTTCAGCTATCGGTTGATTGTGTAGAATAATAGTCTGTTCTTTTGAGAGAATGATCATTTGGCAAGCACCTCATACGCCTCTCGGTTTTTTTCAATAATAAGCTTTGACAGCACAATAATATCTTCATCAGATGCAGAATGAGCTACACAAGAAAAGTTCCTGTTTGCTTCCGTAATGGAAAACGAATTTTCAGTATTCACATTCATTTCCACACCCCTCCTGTCCAAAAACCGCTTGTCCAGTCGGTATTAATACCCTGTGTATAAAAATCCCCCTCACTGTTTGCAGCAGGAAAATATTCTTCAAATGCAGGTAAATTATTCTTCACCTGTTCCATACACATATCCAGAGCCTCATTAATCATACTGTCTGTGGCTTCCGGGTATTTATCCAATAAATTAATATCAATCCATTTATCCACTTAATTAATCTCATTTTAATACTACCATTTGAGTACTGTCATATATTCGGGATTTTTATGTAATTCGGCAACCGGGAGTTGCAGTACTGTTAATAATCAACTAAGTTTACAGCTCTGTTTTTGCATTGCTCAGAGGCGCATTGTGAAGCAGCTGAGTCTATGAGCAATGAAAAAAGGCAGGATATTATTCTTTTAAAATCATATCATAAATACGCATTTTTATTAAATCTAACGACACTAATTCTATAAATCCAGCTTTGTTTCATCCAATAGAAAATCCTCTACTCCAGTATATAAAATTCCACCATCATCAAATCTAGGTACTATATTATTTCTAACTATAACAACTTCCTCAAATGAATCTCCTGTTCTTCTCAAGGATTCCGTTTCTTATACTTGTTTTTCTCTTGTATCAACATTAAGTGCAGATTGAATATAGTATCTATTACTTCCTCTATTGATAATAAAGTCTACTTCTAAATTTTTTCTGATTGTTTTCTTATTCTCATCTTTACAGTTATATTCCACAACACCAACATCTACATTCTCAATTTAAGATTCCAAGGTACACTTTTAAAATAAATGCGTATTTACTACTTTTATTAAAATGTGTGTTAGAACTTATCAAATTCAGCTTGACATGCTACTTTACTGTATTTCACACCATCATTTAACTAAAATCATATCCCCTCCATACGATACAGCATCTTCCCATCCGCATAAAACACACAAATTATAAGCGGATGAATAACAGACCCTAAATAATACATAGCAATTACCTCCACTATTTAATCCATTTTTCCCTCACAAACAAAGATTGATTAAATCACTCCTGCTTTTTCAAAATGTTTTTTAAGTATCCTTGTTGCACCAAATGCTCCTATGCAAGCAAGAACAAAAGTTATCAAGCCAAATCCTACTGCCCACGAAACTTTGAAATAAGATAATGCTTCATTTATTTGTACTTCGCTCATTTTCCATTTTGATGCTCTTTCCACAAAGGAAGCTGTTCCGAATAAAATTACAGGAATTACTGTTCCTAAAAAATCTGCTAATGCAAATGTCCCATATCCAATAATCATTCGTCCCTTGCTCTCATAATTTCCTATAATCAAATCACATATCATTCCACCGATTACAGCAAAGACTGCATGAGGCAAATGTCCTCCTGACAATGCAATTAAACCAAGAAGCGTTCCTGATATTGTAAATACACCCTTCTTTTTAACTTTTACAGCCATAAGAATATAAACGGTAGCAGCTATCATAAAGCTAACTCCTGAAGCAATAAATCCTCCTATAACTGTTGTTGCCATAGCAAAGCTGGCTACCATGTATATGACAATTCCAATTGCATTAAAAATTCCGATTGTAATAAAATCACGACCATTTAATTTGTTTTTCATAAAAATCTCCATTCCGCCGCCAAGTTGCGGCACAAATAGTGATGAAAAGTATTTTTCACACTAGTCCTCCTAATAAATTCTCTGTATTACTATCATAAGAGCAATTATAAAAGCTCCTAATAGTCCAATCAATAAATCCGTTGTTCTAAACCGCAATTCTGTTAATGTTACCCTCTTCTCATCACTATCAAGTCCTCTGATAAGTGCCGAAGCTGACAATTCATCTGAAATCTTAATCATTCTCATTAAAAGTGGAACAAGCGTATATTCCATATATTTAATTGGATGTAGCAACGGGAAAAATCTGCTTGTTATGATTCCTCGAATCTTCATATTCTCTTTTAATGCCTTGAGTTCTATTTTTATAGTTGGTACAAACCTAAGCAAAACACTAAAAGGTATACCAATGCTTCTTGGTACTTTCATTCTATTTAACGCTTCCAGCATTTCACTTACACTTGTAGTCTTTGTTATATATCCACCAAATATAGCGATTAAGGTCATTCTTGATGCAAAGTAAATAAACATATATATTGCAAATACGATGCTTGCTTCGCAAAACTTTCCAAGTCCTAACTCTATGCAGTATAAAAGCACAAAAAACAAGATAAAGCGTAATGCTCTTTTCCACATTCCACTGTATACATACAGAAAAAAGGCGAAGACAAGCAGTCCGAAAAGTAGAATTGTATCGCTTATAAAAAAGCTCGTAAAGGAGGCAATTGGAAGTAGAGTAAGTTTTATTCTCGGATCTATAGTTTTTCTATCCGACAAGCTCTCTACCTCCTCTCATCTTGTCTAATATGAGAAATTTATTACTTTCGCTCATATTCAAAACAGTTTCTATTTTTCCATCTCCCATTACCCACAGCTTGCTCACTGTGTTTGCTAAAAACTCAAAATCGTGACTTATTACCAAAACTGTTGTTCCATTTTTTAATTGTTCTTCAATCAGTTTTGTGACAGAAAGCATTGAGTCTTTATCACAACCTGATGTTGGTTCATCATAGATGAAAATCTTTGCTTGTTTCATCATTCCACAAGCTATTGTCAGTCTTTGTTTTTCTCCTCTTGATAAAGCAAACGGATGCTTATCTATATATTTATCTAAGCCAAGTACATTCAAAATAAAATGTGCCTTTTGGGTATTTTCTTTTTTATCTTTACTTGAAATACCAAGTAGCATTTCATCAAGTACACTTTCCGAAAACAACTGATAGTCTGAATCTTGAAATACAAAATATGACATATCCATTAAATCTTTACGATTCAACTCTTTATCTTTTTCCGCCCATATTTTTCCCTCTTCTATCTTCTCAAGTCCTGAAATTACCCTTGCAAAGGTAGTTTTTCCGGTACCATTTAAGCCGATAAGACCAATGGCTTTTCCGCACTCCATGTTGAAATCAAGATGATTTAAGATGTACTGTTTTTGCTTATTTCCAACCTTAGTTGTACTTGGGTAACAAAATTTCAAGCCTTTTCCACTAATACTTTCATTATTTAATTGATATGAATCTTTCTTCTCACTTATCCTGTATTCTTCTAATTCAAGAGTTCTTAGTCCATTTTCATCCCAAAACGCCCTTTCAAGATAGATAACTTCTTCCCGACTCAAGTCTTTCGTAATTTCTCCGTCTTTCATCAAAAGAAAACGGTCAAATAAAGACTTTACATAGTACAAACGATGTTCAATTAGAACAACCGTTGTTCCTTTTTTCTTTAATTTCTCCAAAATTAAAAACATGTCAAATGTTGCTTTCATATCCAAATTTGCTGAAGGTTCATCTAAAATTAAAACTTTCGGATTCATCGCATATATGCTTGCAATAGCTATCTTTTGTTTCTGTCCGCTTGATAATTCAAAAACAGATTTTCCTTTAAGTTCCTCAATATCCAACTCTGCATATACTTCTTCTACTCTCTGTTTGATTTCATCTCTTGATTTGCAGATAGTTTGAAGCCCAAAAGCTATTTCTTCATCTGTCGTTGTCGTGAAAAACTGACTTCTTGGATCTTGAAATACAGTCCCTACAATATGCCCTACTTCATGAAGTAATAATTTGCTTATATCTTTTCTGGACACAAAGGCTTCTCCTTTCATTTTGCCTTTGTAATAATGCGGAATAAGACCATTCATCACACTTCCAAGAGTGCTTTTCCCACTTCCACTTTTCCCTGAAATTAAAATAAATTCACCTTTTTTAATTTCAAGATTGATATTTTTTAAAGCAGTTCGTCCATCTTCCCATTCATAAGAAACATCTTTTAATAAAATCATGATTATACCTCGTACTGAGCTTTCCATAATTTTGTGTAGTAACCATTTTTATCAAGAAGTTCCCCATGCTTTCCTTTTTCAAGTAAATTGCCTTTTTGAAATACGAGAATTTGGTCAGCTTTTTGAATGGTTTTTAAATGATGAGCCACTACAAGTACAGTTCTATTCTTTGCAAGTTCTGTAATTGCATCTTGTATCAAAGATTCATTTACAGGATCAACATTACTTGTCATTTCATCAAGAATTAAAATCGGTGCATCTTTTAGAAACGCTCTTGCAATAGATATTCTTTGTCTTTGTCCACCTGAAAGAAGCCCACCATTTTCTCCAATATCAGTTTCATAGCCTTTCGGTAAACTCATAATGAAATCATGTATCCTTGCCTTCTTTGCAGCTTTAATGATTTCCTCTTTTGTAGCTCCTTTTTTACCTAGTCTGATATTTTCTTCAATCGTGTTATCAAACAGTTGAACATTCTGCATGACAATACTGATACGATCTAAAAGCTCATCATAAGGAATATCCCTTATATCAATTCCTCCGAGTGTAATTTTTCCTTTATGCACATCATAAAATCTTAAAAGCAAGTTGGTTACCGTAGTCTTTCCACTACCTGATTCTCCAACTAAGGCTGTCATTGTTTTTTCAGCAATAGAAAAGCTCAATTTTTCCATTTTAAATTCATCTTTTTCATAGGAAAAATCTATGTTTTCAAAAGCTATATCATTATCTTTCGGAACAATTCCATTCACTTTATCCGGGATTACATCTGCATATAAAATCCTTGAAAGTCTTTCATAACTATCTACCGCCGAAACATAGTACATATAGTGTTGTTCCATAGAAGCAAATGGCTTATAAAACTCTTTTGAAATTACTGCAAAGATAATAAAATTAAGTACATCAAGACTTCCCTTTATAACAAGTATTGCTCCTGCAATTAAAAGAACTAAATATCCAATATCCAGTAAAAAACCAAATATAGATAGCTGTTTTGCCTTGAATCTTGAAGCTGCTTTGCTTGTTTCTCCAAACTTTTTTGTCTTATTCATAAGCTCATTGTCCAAGCTCTTATTGTTTGAAAAACTCTTTATTACAGGTATTCCTCTAACATATTCAACAAATAAGCTAACCATATCAAGAAGTGCTGAATTATTCTGATTCTCTATTTTTTCAGATTGCTTAATTGTCAGATATAGAAAGATAAGTGCAATCGGAACAGATACAGCCATTAGAATAGCAAGTTTTAAATCAATACTTGCAAGACCAACAAATACAACTGCACCTATCAAAAAATCACCAAACATTCTCGACCACATGTGTCCTACAACAAGGGACATATTATCAACATCTTTGTGTAAAATTGTATTGATCTCTCCCAGTCTTTCATTGGTATAAAATCCCAAACTGAATTTCTTTAATTTGATAATCATGCGTTCTCTTATTTGCTGAACAATATCAAAACCTGCACTATGCTTTTTCATATCTGCGACCATATTACAAATACCTTTGAAGACTACAAGTAATCCTATCGCAATAAAATATTTATAAAGTCTATCTAAACTTGTACCATCAAATATCTGAAACAGTATAGAAAATACGATAACAATCATGGCTATGGAGCTTAGTCCATAAAGGGCAAAGAATACACTTGATATAATCAAATCTCTCTTGCCGGTTTTTGTAAGTAGTTTTAACATTTCTCTAAACATTTTCTGTTACCACCTCCGTACACTCGCAATCCACTCCGTTCCTTGCTCGTGAAAGACTATTATCTTTCAAATTCCATCTATCAACTTTGTTCTGTGCATCAACCATATCCTTATAAAACTCACATCTTTTCATCAACTCTTCATGGCTTCCTGCATCAAGAACAACACCCTTATCCATAACTATAATTTGGTCTGAATCTCTAATCGTATTTAGATGATGAGCAATTGTAATGATGGTTTTATCCTTACTTAAATCATCAATCGCTTCACCGATTAGTCTTTCATTTTCACTATCAACAGCTGCCATTGCCTCATCTAATATTAAAATCGGTGCATTTTTAAGTATCATTCTTGCTATGGAGATTCTTTGTTTTTCTCCACCGGATAACTTAACTCCCATTTCACCTACTCGTGTTTCATATCCATTTGGCAATGCTGAAATAAAATCATGGCATCTTGCTTTTTTAGCTGCTTCTATGACTTCTTCTTTTGTTGCATTTAGTTTTCCGATTGCTATATTTTCAAAAATACTTAAATCAAAAAGGATAATCTCTTGTTGCACACTACCAATCAGCATTGAGATATTTTCTTGACTATATTCTTTTATATCTTTTCCATTTATCAGTATTTGTCCTTCGTCTACATCCCAAAATCCCATAAGCAAATTAGATACAGTGCTTTTCCCACAACCACTTGCTCCTACAAAGGCATTCAAACTATTTTTCTTAAAAGTTAAATTGATATTTTTTAGCTCAAAGCTATCTTTTCCGTATGCAAAATTCACATCTTTAAATTCTATATTTCCAAAGTCTAAACCTTGTTCTGTCTTTTTCTTTGGAAGCGAAACTGTTAAAACTTTTCCAATCGCCCTTAGAGCTTCCTTAAACACAATAGAAAAATGTTGCAATGTAGCTGTCTTACTTATAGATGCAGTAAAAGCAGACGATAAAATAATGGCAAGTATAAAATTAGGTGTTGTAATATTTCCATAGTAAAGAAATATACTTCCCAAAATCATGACAATAACTACTCCAATTTCCATAAATATGTCAATGAGTCCCATTGGAATTGTAATTGCTCCCATGCTCTTTTTAACCCAGTAAATATATTCCCTTGCCGTTTTTAATGTTCTTTCACTAATCTCCTCTTCTTTAGCAAAAGCCTTAATAACAGAAATATTTTTTATATATTCCATTAGCTCTTCTCTCATCTTGTTTTCATGGTTAAAGTAAATAGCAAAGTTTTTATCCATTGTTTTCTGTGAAAGAACTTTTACCAAATACATAAGTGGAACTCCCGCAATCATACCAAGTGCAAGACGCCAATCTACAAAAATCATAGCTACAAAAATAATGGTAGGCAGAAGTGTAACTGACATTATTTCCGGAAGACCATGAGCAAGATATACTTCCACTTGTTCCACATCATGCTGAACGATATTGGTAAGCTCCCCGGTATTATGTTCTTTGAAAAATCCTAAACTTAGTTTTTTCAGATGCCCGATAATATCTAACCTAAGTTCTGTCAATTTTTCGTAGGCTTTTTCATGGGCAACTTTTGTTGCAAAATAATAAAACACACCTTTTAATGCAAACGATATAAAGATTCCTAAGAAAATATACTTTAAATTCCCTTCGTTAATATTGTTTGTAATTAAAGAACTAATCAAATATACAAGTAAGATTTGTGGTATCAAATCAAATACTATTTTTAAAGCAAGAAGTAAACCCGCTAAGCTATTTTTCCCAATCACTTTTTTTCTTAATTCTTTTTCCGGCATGAACAACTCTCCTTTCAAAATTGAATAATATTGAATTATAATTCAATATTAAGGTTTAAAGTAAGACTTTGCTGATTACGCAAAGTCTATTTTTTAGTGCTGATTATAGGGATTCCACTCCCTTGTAATAACACCTTGCAATAAGTTTTAACATGTCTTTTGCCCACTTTTCACTTTGATAGTGCCTTGCTATTTCAAGAAGCCCCTCTGTAAAGTTACTGGCTAAAATATGAGCAAGCATTGGATCATATACCTGTTTCGATTGTCTTTTTAAACTTACTTCAATATGAACCTGCATTTGTGATATGAGTTTTTGTTTTGCTTCTGTATGTTTCGTTCCTGAGCTTTTATCCATCAAAATAATTAACTTCTTACGCTCTTTTAAAAGTTCATGAATGTAGTTTTCTCCAGCTTCATCAAACCTTTCAGAAGCAGAACCTTTTTCCAAAGATTCTTCCTCATTAAAGGCTGACTCGAAATTTATATAAACTGAACTTACTACTGCATCAAACAAAACTTCCTTATTTTTAAAATAGGTATAAATGAGTGCCACAGGAATATCTGCTTCTTTTGCAATTTCTGTTAATTTGGCACCTCTATAGTCCTTTTTATAAAACACTTTTTCTGCTGCTTCAAGTATTCTATTTCTAACTTCTTCTTTTAATACTTGTGCCATAGCACACCTCTTTCTATGTTAATACTGAATTTATATTTAATAATAAATTATAATTCAATATTTGTCAAGATGCCTATAGAAAACATATCGACAACCTTTAAGAGCTTTAGATATTCTGCTTCACTACGCAAACTATCTCGTTTTGCAAGCTACATAATGTTATGAAAATCATTTATTTGCATTTTTATCTTCTTCTTTTCTCCAAACAAAAAAGGCGGTTAGATTTTACTCTAATCACCTTTTGATTCTATAACCTTGTTTATTCTATTTCATTACAACCCATTTGCCTGATTTGGTAGAGCCTTCTCTTTTAATCTTACCGTCTGCTCTTAATTTTTTTATGTGATAACGAACTCCGTCAAAAGAAACATTTAAATGTTCCGCAATTTGTTTTGCTGTAATATTTGGCTCCATCATCATCAATTCAATAATTCTATTCGATACGGATTTCTCAATTTTTATTTCTTGGGTAGTTTCTTGGGTAATACTACCATTAAACACCTTTAAAAACTCTGAATTTGTACCCATAACTGCGTTAGTATAGTTATCTTCTTCATTGTCCGGATAAAACTTAAGTTCAGGAGAACCATTTTCTAATAGTGCATCTTTTGCTCGCCTTATTCCTGATCCGTAAGACTCTATCAAATTTAATGAAAAGAACATATCTTTAAGTTCTTTATTAAGATACTGCCGTCTATCAAAACTTCTATCCCTATTAAGAGCTTCGATAGTTACAGGAGGAAGTGGTCTGTTATGGTTTACAAAAGAAATTCTATCCTTGTAAATATATATTCCTACAAATGGACGCTCTTTATAATTCACTTAATAAGTGAATTATAATATTTAGCAAAAACATAGTAATAATGGACGCTTTCATCCACTATCATGGTGTTACCACGAATAATTTAGGTTAAATATATACCAATTATAGTAGCTCTTATATCAAGAATAGCTTTTCACCTGTTCTACAAAATCTAAAATAAGCTCGGAAAAGCTATCTGCAATTTCCTCAAGGTCAGTATAGTCATTATTATATCCGCGTATCTTACCACTTTCCAAGTCTATAAATACAATGCTTCCGTCACCTAAGCCTCCGATAGGAAATGCTTTCCCGTGTTCACATTCACTCATATACTCCTCGTATGCTTCTTCAAAGAATGTATAGTTTTCTTCAAGCTCCTTCAAGTCAAAAATCCACGGTTCCGCCAAATAGCAACCTCCCAGGTTAAGAAGTAGCCAACGATACTCTGAGGGTATGGAAACATAATTTAATTCAAACTTTTTTATATTATCCTCAGACTCCGGCAGGATACCTTTTGTGAACACGCTTGCTTCGTAAGCCGCCTTAATCCTGTCAAAGTGTTTTTCTAAAATAATATTACACATTTTATCTCCTTAATGAAATTATAGATGCTTTATTTATTTAGATACTGACATTCCCTTAATCACTAGCTTATCCCTTAAAATGTAGTATTTTTTAGGAGATAAAAATAATATATCATTGCCTCTCCAACAATGCCACCGTCTCCGCATGCTTCGTATGACAAAAGCAATCAAACACCATCCCCTTTTCAAATCTATACCTTTGCTTCTTGAAAACCTCCAAATCCCTTGCCAGTGTCTCGGGATTGCAGGACACATATACCACTTTCTTCGGTTTCAGCCTACCTACTGCGGCTATGAACTCCTCTGTAGATCCTGTTCTTGGTGGATCTAGAATCACCACATCTATCTTTTCATTAGCTGCTGCCAAATCGTTTATAAATGCGGTTGCATCGGCATTATAAAATTTCACATTCTTTATATTGTTTATCTTGGCATTCGTGATGGCATCTTTGTGGGCATCCTTATTCAGCTCCACAGATATTACTTCCTTTACGGACTTTGACGCAATCAGCCCGATAGTACCTATTCCCGAATAGGCATCCAAAAGCAATTCATCCCCTTGCAAACCTGCATACTCTATTGCCTGAGAGTAAAGCTTTTCGGTTTGATCTCTGTTTACCTGATAGAATGACTTCGGTGAGATTTTGAATGTAAGTCCACAGAGTTCATCTGTGATATAGCCCTTGCCATACATCACTATTTCTCTGTCACCAAGCACCATACTGGTGTTTTTGTTGTTTATATTTTGAACTATTGTAGTTATTTCGGGATGTTCTCCTCTCAGTACCTTTATAAAGGCATTCTTATTTGGGAATATTACATTTGAGGTCACCAAAACCACCATGATCTGACCGCTTTTCTTTCCTACACGTATCAGTACATGGCGCAAGAAGCCGAATCCGCTGTCCTCGTCATATGCCTTTATTTTAAATGAAACACACATTTTCTTGATGGTCTGTATGATACTTCCCGCCTTCTCATCTTCAATCAGACAGTTTTTTGTATCCACCACTTTATGTGAGTTCTTTTCATAAGTTCCTGCAATGATTTTCTTGTTTTCAAAGCCGAAAACCGCACTTACTTTGTTCCTATAATGATAGGGATTGCTCATGGAGACAATCCCGTCAAATTTGCCGTATTTTTTTATCAATGAATTTGCTGTGTCAAGTTTCTCCTTGACATGCTTATTGTATGAACTGTTTATATAATCGCAGCCGCCACATTTTTTGGCGACTGCACATTTTAGCTCTTTTGAAGCTTTTATATTTCTTTTGTTAATTCCTTCAGCCATGCTTTCTCTTCTTCACTAAGTCCATAGGATATGGAATCATAGACCTGTTTTTGATATTTATTATAAATCTCTATATCTTTCTTTGTCATTACATCTACCAATAGCGGTTCACTGTCTATAGGCGCCATGGTAAGGCTTTCAAATCCGAGGAAACCTTCCTGCTTTTCAATAACATTCATCAAAATTTCCATTCTGATACCATGCTTACCGCTTATATATACTCCCGGCTCATCACTCATTATCATTCCCGGCTCAAACTCAAGATTTCTGAATACATCTTTGTTTATCTTGTTTCTGATAGATGTAGGTGCTTCATGGACCGTATTTACAAATCCAACACCATGTCCGGTACCGTGATTATAATCAAGTCCATGCTCCCAAAGTGCCTCTCTTGCCTTTATATCAAGGCAAACACCTATTGCTCCTCTCTTAAATGTAGTATTTAAAAGTCTGAGCATACCGATGGTTACCAAGGTATAATGAAGCTTCTCTTCATAGGTATTTTCTCCAAGAGAAATTGTTCTTGTTACATCTGTGGTACCGTCCTTATATGTAGCACCTGAATCAAACAGGTATAATCCTCTAGCTTCCAGCTCTTTTGCAGTCTCATATTCAGCCTCATAGTGAACTATTGCACCGTTTTCGGCATAACCTGATATAGTCGGGAAGCTTAAATCAAGGAAAAGATCATCCCCTCTTCTTAAATTATCAAGATAGTCTGATGCTGTCTTTTCTGTAAGCTTGGCACCGTTTTTTACCTGCTGCTTTATCCAATACATATATTTAGCCATATATACGCCGTCTCTGATATGAGATTTTTTCATATTTGAAACCTCAACATCATTTTTTATATTCTTCAGATAGGTTACAGGGCTTAATACACTGTAAAGTTTGTTTGCATTTTCTTTTTTACTTATAGAAATAAATGTCTTGTAGCTGACATCCGCCTCATCAAACATTATCTGTTTGTTTTTAATACCTGCCACAGTTTCATCAAAACTCTCATATGACTTTATATCTATTCCGTTCTCATCCAAATATGCCCTTACTTCATCACTTAGCGCCTCATCCTGAATAAATAATGTCGCCTTGTCACTCTCAAGTATAAAATAAGACAGGAAAAGCGGATTGCATTTTATATCAAAGGCTCTAAGATTAGTTAGCCATGCGATATCGGATAATGAAGATACTATCAAAAGATCTCTACCCTTCATTCTTTCTCTTACTTCACTTATCTTTTTTGCCGCCGACTTTCCTGCATACTTCTCTTCTAAAATAAACACTTTTGTATGTGGTCTCTCCGGTCTGTCAGTCCAAACCTCATCAGTAATTTCTTTACCGATTGCAAGCTTTACACCTTTTTTTACAACTTTGCCTGCAATTACTTTTCCTTCCGAGAAGCTTAGAAGTGAACCGTTAAATCCGAGTACTTCATCTTTTTTCATCTTTTCTTCCAGGAGTTCATCAAGATTAGGTACTCCGGGCTCTCCCATTTTCATAAGAGTTATTCCGCTGTCTTTAAGCTCGCTTTCCGCCTGTAAAAAGTATCTTCCGTCTGTCCAAAGATATGCTTCTTCCTTCATTACAAGGAGTGTACCCGCACTTCCTGTAAAACCGCTTAAAAATCTCCTGCATTTGTCATATTCTGTAGGATATTCACTTTGATGTGCATCAGAAGAAGGGGATATCCATGCGTCTATCCCCTCTCTTTGCATTACTTTTCTTAAATCAACAATTGTCTGTTTCATAATGCTCCTTTATATTAAACATTTATAAAGCCAAATTTTACCAATGCATTAAAAACTCCGTCATCCGCTATATTTTCGGTGACATAGTCCGCATATTGTTTTAGTTCCTCTATTGAATTGCCCATGGCTATACCAAGTCCCGATTCCTCCAAGATTTCCTTATCATTCATAGAATCTCCGAATGAAACCGTATCTTTTAAATCGACACCGAAGTAATTACATAGGCGTTTTAGTCCTTCCGCCTTGCTTGCAACCTTTTCTACAACATCGGCTCCGAACATTCCGGCAAAGAGCGGCAGTTTCAAAGTTGGAAATTTCTTTTCTATATCCTTTGCACCTTCAACCGGTCCTATATAAGTCAATGTTCTTATGGGCAGGTCAAATAATTCTTCAGCCGGATAAAACTTTCTAAAATGTTGTCCCCACCTTTTAAAATCATATGCATCAATTATATGCGGATTGAAAAAATAATCCTTATCTTCAAGGGTAAGGCCAATAGAGCATTCCTTGCCCTCTACATACTTTGCCAGACCTCTTAAAACATCCTTATCAAAGAAATGTTCAAAGATTTTTTCTTCTCCCACCTTTACCAATGTACCGTTAAGACCTATTACAGCATCAGGCTTTACTATATCAACGAATTGCTTACTGTCGCTGTTTTCAGGATTTCTACCTGTAGCAAGGACTATGATATGCCCCTGCTCTCTTAGCTTTTCTATAGCCAAAAGAGCTGAAGGGGTTATCTTATAATCTTCATGATTAAGCAATGTCATATCAATATCAAAACTGAAAATCTTTTTATTTTGCATTATCCAACCTTAATTTACTCAAATGCCAAATATCTCTTACATATTCTTCAATGGTTCTGTCGGATGAGAACTTACCTACATTTGCAGTCTGTGTAAGTGCCATCTTTGCCCATCTCTTCCTATCTCTGTAAGCCTTATCAACTTCTTCATGAGCCTTGGCATAACTTCTGAAATCCTTCAATATAAAATATGTATCAGCTCTGTCATGACCGCTATTCTTTAAGAGTGAATCATAGATTTCTCTAAACTCCTCAGTATTATTTGGAGAATAGAATCCGTTTACAAGCTGCATAAGTACAGTTCTGATCTCACTGTCACTGTTAAAAATAACCATCGGATCATATTCATGATTCTTCTCATATGCAATAACTTCATCTGAAGAAAGACCGAAGATAAATGCATTCTCCTGACCTACTTCTTCAACTATCTCGACATTTGCACCGTCCATAGTTCCTATAGTAGGTGCACCGTTGAGCATAAACTTCATATTTCCGGTACCTGAAGCCTCTTTACTTGCAGTAGAAATCTGTTCACTGACATCAGCTGCGGCAAAAATTATCTCGGCATTTGATACTTTGTAATCCTCTATGAATACAACCTTTATCTTATCATTTATACTCTTGTCATTATTAATAACATCAGCAACGGAGTTTATAAGCTTAATTGTCTGCTTTGCTCGTCTGTATCCTGCCGCCGCCTTGGCACCGAATATAAAGGTTCTCGGATACATATCGAAGTTATCATCATTTTTAAGCTTATTATAAAGATACATTACATGTAAAATATTTAAAAGCTGACGCTTATACTCATGTAATCTCTTTACCTGTACATCAAAGATAGAATCCGGATTTATATCTACCCCGTTATGTTCCTTAATATACTTCACAAGTCTTAATTTATTTTGATACTTTATCTCCATAAACTCAGCCAAAGCTGTTTCATCATCCAAATAGTCCTTAAGACCTGCCAAAAGCGGTAAATCAGTAATAAACTTATCGCTTCCAAGCTTCTTTGTAATCCAATCTGTCAAGAGCGGATTTGCATGAGCAAGGAATCTTCTTTGAGTAATACCGTTAGTCTTATTGTTAAACTTATCAGGCATCATCTCGTAGAAGTCTTTCAACTCCTGATTTTTTAAGATTTCTGTATGAAGTCTTGCAACACCGTTTACGGAAAATCCTGCTACAATAGCCATATAAGCCATTCTTACCTGTCCGTTATAAAGTATTGCCATGTTCTTTTCTTTTTCTGCAAAGTTGTGCGGATATCTTGCTCTTATCTGCTCTACAAATCTTCTGTTTATCTCATCTACTATTTGATAAACTCTTGGAAGCAGTGATTTAAACAAGTCTATAGGCCACTTTTCAAGTGCTTCCGCCATTATTGTATGGTTTGTATATGCCATACACTCTGTAGTAATCTTCCATGCCCCATCCCAGCTTAATCCTTCCTCATCCAAAAGAAGTCTCATAAGCTCAGGTATTGCTACTGTAGGGTGAGTATCATTTAACTGGAATACCACTTTCTTCGGCAAATCATGTATATCGCTGTGATTTTCTTTAAACTTGTCAAGTGCTCTTTGAAGGCTGGCTGAGATAAAGAAATACTGCTGCTTTAACCTAAGTTCCTTACCTGCATAGTGATTATCATTCGGATAAAGTACCTCTACCAATGTCTTTGCAAGATTCTCCTGCTCAAGCGCCTTTTGATAATCTCCCTTATCAAACTGCTCAAGGCTGAAGTTTGTAATAGCCTCGGCATCCCAGATACGAAGTGTGTTTACCATTCCGTTCTCATATCCAAGTACAGGCATATCATAAGGAATAGCTCTTACAGAACCGTAGTTCTCCTGTATAAACTTCTCCTTACCGTCTACATTTTCAACTCTTACATTTCCACCGAATTTTACTATATAAGAATATTCACTTCTCTTTATTTCAAAAGGATATCCGTTTTTGATCCAGTTATCCGGAACTTCCTTTTGATATCCGTTTTCTATTTTTTGCTTAAACATACCGTAGCGGTATCTAATGCCGCAACCGTATGCAGGGTAATTAAGAGTTGCAAGAGAATCAAGGAAGCATGCGGCAAGTCTTCCAAGACCGCCGTTTCCAAGTGCCGGATCGCTCTCCTGATCTTCTATATCTGTCAGATCAAAACCAAGCTCATCTAAAACTTGGGCAACTTCTTTTCTTGCACCGAGATTTATTATATTATTGCCGAGGGCCCTGCCTATCAAAAACTCCATTGACAGATAGTATAGAATTTTTGCATCCTGAGCGTCATAAGCCTTATGTGTAGCTATCCACTCATCTATAATGGTATCTTTTATGGCGTAGGAAAGAGCATAGAAAACCTGCTCTTTACTCGCCTCATCTATAGTTTTTCTGTATAATACCTTTACATTATCCTCTATAGCTTTTTTTAATTCCTTAGCGTTCATCATCGTAAGTATATCTAACCTTTCTTACTTACTCCAAGGGATGTATTTTCTCCGTTCAAGTTCCAATCCTTAGTGTATCCCTCTACATTGTTATATACTATCTCATCTGCCAATGTGTCGTTCTTGATTACTGCTTCATTTTTCTTTATTATTTCAGCAATTCTCTCATTTCCTGTCTGTGAAAGCACGATATGATCAACTACCTCAAATCCCGCTTCCTTTCTCATTGTCTGAATTTTTGAAATAAGCTCTCTTACAAAACCTTCTTCAATAAGTGCTTCATCAAGTCTTATATCAAGTACAACTGTAGTCTTATTGTCTGCCTCAGTTACAAAGTCATCATTCTTTGCAGTTTCGATAAGCAAATCTTCTCTTCCAAGGCTTACCTTTTCACCGTCAAAATCAAAGTCTACACTTCCGGTTTCATTCAAAGACTTCATAGCCGCATGTCCGTCAAGTGAAGCAAGTGCCTCTTTTATCTTACCTAAGAGTTTACCGTACTTAGGACCTACTGTCTTTAACTGTGGCTTAAATGAGTAGCTAACAAATTCTTCAACATCATCCTTAAACTCTACAGCCTTGACATTTAACTCATCCTCTATAATCTCTACATAGAACGGATCAAGTACAGTCTCAGCCTTAACATACATATTTCCGATAGGCTGACGGTTCTTTATATTAGCCGAGTTTCTTGCAGCTCTACCAAGTACTACTATATCAAGTACCTCGTCCATGCTTACCTCAAGGTCCTTGTCGATAAAATCTTCATTGACAGCCGGGAAGTCTGTTAAGTGGATACTTTCAGGAGCATTCTTATCTACGCTTCTTACAAGATTTTGATATATTTCCTCTGTCATAAAAGGTATCATAGGTGCAGCTATCTTTGAAAGAGTTATAAGAGCTGTGTAAAGTGTCATATAGGCATTTATCTTATCCTGCTCCATTCCCTTTGCCCAGAATCTCTCTCTACATCTTCTTACATACCAGTTACTCATATCATCTGTAAAGCTCTGTAGTGCTCTTGCAGTCTCTGTTATCTTATAGTTATTTAAATAGTCATCAACAGTCTTTACCAATGTATTAAGCTTTGATAAAAGCCACTTATCCATTACGCTAAGTTTGTCATACTCCAAGCTGTACTTTGTAGGATCAAAGCTGTCGATATCCGCATAAAGTACATAAAATGCATAAGTATTCCAAAGAGTACCCAGGAACTTTCTCTGTCCTTCCTCAACAGCCTTGTCATGAAATCTGTTTGGAAGCCATGGTGCCGAATTCACATAGAAATACCATCTGATAGCATCTGCACCGAACTTGTTAAGTGCATCCATAGGATCTACGGCATTTCCCTTTGACTTACTCATCTTTTGACCGTCTTCATCCTGTACATGTCCCATAACAATAACATTCTTGTACGGAGCCTTATTAAATATAAGTGTAGATATGGCAAGAAGTGAATAGAACCAACCTCTTGTCTGGTCTACAGCCTCTGAAATAAAGTCGGCCGGGAACTGCGCCTCAAACTTCTCATGATTTTCAAAAGGATAATGATGCTGTGCAAAAGGCATAGAACCTGAATCAAACCATGCATCAAGCACTTCAGGAGTTCTTTTCATTTCCTTACCGCACTCAGGACAGGTGATTGTCACAGCGTCAATATAAGGTCTGTGAAGTTCTATATTCTCAGGACAATTTTTTGACATTGACTTTAACTCTTCAATACTTCCGATACTGTGCATATGTCCACATTCACAAATCCATACGTTAAGAGGTGTACCCCAATATCTGTTTCTTGATACTGCCCAGTCCTGAATATTCTCAAGCCAGTCACCAAATCTTCCCTTTCCGATACTCTCAGGGATCCAGTTAATTGTATTATTATTTCTTATTATGTCTTCTTTAACCGCAGTCATCTTGATATACCAAGACTCTCTTGCATAGTAAATAAGAGGTGTATTACATCTCCAGCAGTGTGGGTAGCTGTGCTCAAATACAGGTGCATCAAAGAGTTTTCCGTTCTCTTCAAGATCTTTTAATACCAGTTTATCGGCATCCTTTACGAATACGCCTTCCCACTTTGTTTCCTTAGTGAGATTACCCTGTGCATCTACAAGCTGAACAAAAGGAAGATCATAGTTTCTACCTATTCTTGAGTCGTCCTCACCGAATGCAGGTGCGATATGTACTATACCTGTACCGTCTGTAAGAGTTACATAGCTGTCACATACTACAAACCATGCTTTACCCTTTACATTAAGTCCGCCCCAAAGCGGCTCATACTCAATGCCTTCAAGCTCCTTACCCTTATAAGTCTCAAGTACAGTATAGTCTTCTTTTAAAACAGTTTCAACCAATGCACTTGCAAGAATATAGGTATAATCACCATGTTTTACCTTAACATAATCTTCGTCCGGATTTACACAAAGAGCCACATTACTTGGTAAAGTCCAAGGTGTTGTAGTCCAAGCCAGGAAGTAAACATCCTCATCCTTTTTCTTGAATCTGACTATTGCCGATCTTTCTTTTACATCCTTATACCCCTGAGCTACCTCATGGCTGGAAAGCGGTGTTCCACACCTTGGACAGTACGGCACTACTTTAAATCCCTTATAAAGGAGTCCCTTATCCCAAATCTGCTTTAGAGCCCACCACTCAGACTCTATATATGAGTCATGATATGTAACATATGGATCATTCATATCAGCCCAGAAACCTATAACATCTGAGAATTCCTCCCACATGCCCTTATATTTCCAAACCGACTCTTTACACTTCTCTATAAAAGGTGCAACACCGTAGTTTTCTATCTGCTCTTTTCCGTTAATTCCAAGTTCTTTTTCAACTTCTATCTCTACCGGAAGTCCGTGGGTATCCCAACCTGCTTTTCTTGGAACCTTATAGCCCTTCATAGTTCTGTATCTTGGAATCATATCCTTGATAACTCTGGTTAAGGCATGACCGATATGCGGCTTTCCGTTTGCTGTCGGCGGTCCGTCATAGAACATATATGTAGGAGCATCTTTTCTGTCTTCGATACTCTTCTCAAAAATATGGTTTTCACGCCAAAACTTTTCAACTTCTCTTTCTCTCTCTACAAATTTAAGGTCTGTAGGCACTTTCTTATACATAAAAATCCTTTCCTTGTAAGATGATTATAAAAAAAGCCTGCCCTGTAACAGGACAAGCCAAAACTTATATACCACCTTTACAACATACTATCATATGTGTTCCTATAACGGGGAAACCGGCATATCCTACTCTTAATTCAGATTGCAACTCGGGA
The DNA here is from genome assembly GCF_000296385.1 of Lachnoanaerobaculum sp. OBRC5-5. Classification (GTDB taxonomy): domain Bacteria; phylum Bacillota; class Clostridia; order Lachnospirales; family Lachnospiraceae; genus Lachnoanaerobaculum. Next base: position 408,599 of record NZ_JH815185.1, on the reverse strand, counting down.
GTGATTTTCATCCATCGCTCCGTATCGGTCTTACACCGTCACCGACTCGCTGAAACTTCTGCCAAGGATTACTCTCTCCGTCTTTGTTTTTATTTTATAACCGGTTAATATTATAATCATTTGTAGATATTATGTCAATGGCACAAAGGCTTAAATCCCCCTAATATATAAGCCATATATGATAAAGTCCCATTATACCACAAATAAAAATGTCCCACTTATGGTAGAATACTATTTTGTATATTCTAACACTAGGAGGGACATGACTTATCAGAAAGGCTATTTTATCAATGGATGAACAAAGAAAGTACGAGGTTATTAAAGGTCTGGTAGATCACCCAGATACAGCTAATAAGGATAGAGCTGCTCTTATCCTAGGATGCACCAAGAGGCATATAAACCGTATGATACAAGGCTATATTAAAGATGGTAAAGCATTCTTTATTCATGGTAACAGAGGTAAGAAGCCGGCTACCACCATCCACCCTGATATCAGAAGTCAGGTTCTTGATCTATACAGAACTAAATACTACGAGGCTAACTTTGAACACTATACAGAGCTTCTAAAAAAGCATGAGGGCATAAGCATCTCTTCTTCCTCTGTAATGAGTATTTTGGAGTCTGAGTACATTCTATCTCCAAAGGCTACAAAAGCCAAACGTAGACGCATTAGGCAAACACTAAGAGCCAAGAAGGAAGCTGCAACGTCAAAAAAGGAATTATCACAGATACAGGCTAACTTAGTAGCAGTTGAAGATGCTCACAGTCGTCGTCCAAGATGTGCTTATTTCGGTGAATTGCTTCAGATGGATGCAACCCCTTATGAATGGGTACCGGGACAGATATGGCATCTACATTTAGCCATTGATGATGCCTCAGGTGCTGTTACCGGTGCATGGTTTGATACTCAGGAGACCCTTAACGGCTACTACCATGTGTTTGAACAGATTCTTACTGATTATGGTATCCCCTATAAGTTTCTTACCGATAAACGTACTGTATTTACTTACAAGAAAAAAGGTGCCTTATCTGACGACAATGACACCTATACACAGTTCGCTTACGCCTGCAAGCAACTTGGTACACAACTTGAATCAAGCAGCGTACCACAGGCTAAAGGACGCATAGAACGATTGAATCAAACCTTACAGTCACGCCTGCCTATTGAGTTTAGACTCGCAGGCGTAACCGACATCAATAATGCCAATGAATTCCTTCACTCCTACATAAAGGAATTCAATGAGAAGTTCTCACTTCCACTTCATGGTATCAAATCTGTCTTTGAAACGCAACCGTCTAAAGAAAAAATAAATCTTACTTTAGCGGTTTTGACTGAGAGAACTGTTGATGCCGGACATGCGATTCAATTTAAAAAGAAATTTTATAAGATGATAGATCATAAGGGAGTGCAAATCCATTATCGAAAAGGTACCAAGGTTATGCTTATCAAGGCATTTGATAGGTCTATGTTTGCGTGCGTAAATGACAAGGATATTTATGCACTGGAAGAAATACCGGCTCATGAACACAAATCTAAGGACTTGGACGCTGACTACAAACAACCTAAACCTAGAAAGCCTTATATTCCTCCAATGAACCATCCTTGGAGATTAGAGGCCTTTAATAAATTTGCACATTCACAGCCACACAGAATTGAAGACGACTTAAAAAGCGCATAATAAAAGCCCCTTTGTGGGGGCTTATAAATTAATTATTTTGGGACATAATCATTTATGCTTGACATGGCACAAAGGCTTAAATCCCCCTAATACTTTCCTATCATAATCTATATATCAATGTATGTCTAATTCATTTCTAAGACCTTTCTAAAACTCCGGTATGCATATTTGTTATAGCCCCTATTCCATTTTTTCTGAATAATAAACAGAAATTTTTGTCTAAAATCCGTGTTTTTGTAACCTAAATTTTTTATAAATACATAAGCTTTGTTTTTTATTTATTATTTTCTTTCTTTATATTTTTTTTATATTTTTTCCATAATATATACACAATTATTTTTTATATTATAAGAGCATTAGCGATGGCTAGTGCAGGTTTCAGAATTACTGGAACTACAAAGCTTTTTCATACTCATACCGGACAGTTTAACTGTCCGGCCCCCCTAAAAATGTTAAAACCACCTATTCCCAAGGTGGTTTTTTTGTGTCTGAAATACTAAATAAAGTTTTATACTTATAAGTTTTATACGAAAGTATTGAAACATTTTTCATACTTCTATTCTTCTAATAAAAAAGAGAAGCTTAGATATCTAAACTCCCCTTTTTAAATCAATATTATGCAGTCATTGCTATTTTTCCGTCAACAACTTGTATAACCTTAGTTGGGCACTTTGCCGCACATTTTCCACAGTTTATACATTTTGAATAATCTATGAGTGCAACATTTCCGTTCATATGGATTGCATCATCCTCACAAGCCTTTACACACATGGTACATGCAATACAACCAACCTCACATACCTCTTTGACAGCTTTACCCTTATCCTGTGAATTACACTGTACAAAAGTAAATGTCTCATAAGGTACCAAGTCTATAAGTTTCTTAGGACAGGCATCAACACATTTTCCACATGCTACACATGTCTCTCTGTCCACCAATGCAATGCCGTCTACTATATGTATAGAATCAAACTCACAAGCTCTTACACATGATCCGAATCCCATACATCCGTAGCTACAGGCTTTACCACCCTGTCCGGGAACATTCATAGCTGAATTACAATCTGTGATACCGAAATATGTAAAGTTTTGTTTTGTTTTATCACAAGTTCCCTTACATTTTACAAATGCAACCTGCTTTATGGCCTCACCTGCACTTACTCCCATTATCTCACCGATAATTTCAGCTACAGGCGCTCCACCTACAGGACATTTATTTACAGGTGCTTCACCTGCCGCAATAGCCTTTGCAAGACCGTCACAACCCGGATATCCGCAACCACCGCAGTTGTTTCCGGGTAATGCATCTCTTACAGCTATTTCTTTTTCATCCACTTCCACTTTAAACTTCTCACTGGCAACTCCAAGTAGGAGACCAATAAGAATACCGACTACACCAACTACTGCCGCCGCAATAATTACTCCATTCATATTCTTTCCTCCTAAATAAGTCCTGAGAATCCGGTAAAGGCAATTGCCATAAGACCTGCTGTTATAAGTACAATAGGCATACCTGATACTACATGAGGTATATCATTATTTTCAATTTTCTCTCTGACACCTGAAAGCAATACTATAGCCAAAGCAAATCCGCTTGCAGTACCCACTCCGTATACAAGGCTTTGTGCAAAATTGTATTCCTTTGCAACATTGTCAAGAGCAACACCCAAAACAGCACAGTTGGTTGTAATAAGAGGAAGGTATACACCCAGAGCCTCATAAAGTGAAGGCATATTTTTCTTTAATACCATCTCAACAAACTGTACCAAAGCCGCTATAACAAGAATAAATACAATAGTCTGCAAATACTCAAGTTTAAGCGGAATCAAAATATGTGTATAAATAAGGCTGGCCGCCATACTTGAAAGAGTGATAACGAATATAACCGCAGCACCCATACCTACAGAAGTTTCAGTCTTTTTTGATACACCGAGGAAAGGACAAAGTCCCAAAAATCTGCTAAGCACTACATTGTTTACCAGTGCCGCACTAATCAAAAGTAAAATCAGTTGAGTCATTATTTACCCTCCCCTGCATTAGCTGCATTTTCCTTCTCAGCCTTTGCCTTAGCAAGAGCCTCTTCTTTCTTTCTCTTTGCCTCAAGTTCCTTTTCTTCTATATCCTTATCAATAGCATTGTGATTGTGTGCCTTACTTTCACCAAAGCATGCCGAACAGTTTCCGCCACAAGCTATATCAGATGACATACCTGTATTTGTAGCACTTGGAGCCTTAAAGTAATTTTGTAAAGCCGACAAAAGTGCAAGTACAAAGAATGCACCCGGAGCAAGTACAAGTATTGAAATAGTAAAATCGGTAGGTATTATCTGATTGTTGTTAGGTAAAGCAATAAGTCCTTTAAATATAGTTCCGGCACCGATAAGCTCTCTTACAAAAGCTATGCAGGAAAGTGAAAGCGTAAATCCGATTCCCATTCCAATTCCGTCAAAGAAAGACGGAATTGCAGGATTCTTTGAAGCATAACTCTCCGCTCTACCAAGAATAATACAGTTAACAACTATAAGCGGTATATAAATACCAAGTGATTTATAAAGTTCAGGTGTGTAGCCCTGCATCAAAAGCTGTACCACCGTAACCAAAGATGCAACGATAACTATAAATGCAGGGATTCTCACTCTGTCAGGTATTATATTTCTCATTGCAGAAATAATTAAATTTGAAAACATCAAAACGGCTGTAGTAGAAAGTCCCATACCTATAGCATTTACTACAGATGTTGTAACCGCAAGTGTAGGACACATACCTAACATCAGAACAAAGGTAGGATTTTCTCTGAATATACCGTTATATAAACGCTCTAAACTCTTGTTCATATTTCCTCCTTATTCCAATATTGAATTAAAGTAAAGCGCTGCATTGACAGCATTGGTAACAGCTGTACTTGTGATGGTAGATCCGCTTATAGCCGATATCTCATCATCTGCACCTGCAGCACCCTTTACAAGCTTGAATTCTTTTGTATTTTTATTTGCATACTGACCGTAGAAAGACGCTTCCGCCGCTCTCATACCAAGACCCGGTGTCTCTTCAAGTGTAAGGAATGTTATTCCGACCACAGTACCGTCAGACTTTATACCTACGGATATTTGTACCGTACCGTTATATCCGTCTTTTGATGTTGATGTTATAACTCTGCCTATATTATTTCCGGACCCATCCTTTGCGGTAACAACTTCATCAATATTTGAATGCCCGAAGCCCTTACCTGCAATTTCGTCTGCAGTCTCCGCTATCTTTGCCGTATCGGCTTCATTCTCCTCAAAATCCTTAGCCTCCGGGAAAACAACAGCATAAGCCTCATTCTTTGCCGCCTTTGCCGCAGCCGCTATAGGAGCCTTAGTTATATCGTATACAAATCCCAATACAAGGCCTGAAATAAGGGTTATAGCAAATAAAATAATCGCATCTTTTACAAATCCTGATTGTTTTTTCATGCCTTCTTTGCCTCCCTTCCAAATGCCTTCGGCAATGTTGCCTTCTCTATAAGCGGAGCCACTACATTACCAATAATGATAGCATAGGAAACTCCCTCAGCATTGCCGCCGAATAATCTGAATAAACCTGTAAGTATACCGATAAATATTGCAAAATACACCTGTCCCATTTTTGTAACAGGACTGCTTACATAATCTGTTGCCATAAAGAACGCACCGAATATAAGACCGCCGCTGAGCACATGGTATAAAACAGTTGTAGGATTGTGATCACCGAATAAGAATACAAATACAGCCACTGTAGCAATATATATAAGCGGTATTCTAAGAGAAATAACCTTTCTTACCACAAGATAAATTGCACCGATAAGTAAAGCAATAGTTGAAACCTCTCCTATTGTTCCCGGTATCCTACCGAGGAAAATATTTACAAGATCATACTGCTCAAGTGCATCTGCAATTCCCTTTGCCTTTAAGAAAGCAAGAGGCGTAGGTGTAGATGATGAATCATAGTTCATAGCCACAGAGCTGAAATTTGTCATACTTCCGGCAAATGATATAAGCATAAAGCATCTTGCAGCCAAAGCCGGATTCATAAAGTTCTGACCAAGTCCGCCGTAAAGCTGTTTTACAACAATTATTGCAAATACACCGCCGAGTATAGGCATCCAAACAGGAATCTGAGGCGGCATATTAAGAGCCAATATAAGTCCGGTAACCACAGCAGAAAAATCTCCGATAGTTACAGGCTTATTCATTACTTTTTCGTATAAATATTCAGCAAGTACACATGCAAGAACTGTACATATAACCACTATAAGCGCAGATAAACCGAACTGAAAGCAACCGAATGCCAAAGTAGGTATCATTGCAATACAAACATCCTTCATGATATTTGCTGTGGATGAATTATCCCTTACATGAGGAGATGATGAAACATTAAATTTGCCTGCCATTATTTCCCCTCCTTCTTTGCCGCTTCAGCTCTTCTCTTTGCTGCAACAGCCTGACGCATATATTTAAATCCTTGAGTAAGTGGTCTCTTTGCAGGACATACATAAGCACATGAGCCACATTCAACACATTCCATACCGTTTAACTTTTCGAATCCTTCAGTGTCATCCTTCAACGCCTTATCCATCATAAGAACAGGTACAAGAAAACTTGGACACACATCAATACATCTTCCGCATTTGATACATGGTGTTTCAGGATTTTCCTCAACTTCATCTTCCACAAAAGTTGTAATTGAAGATGATGACTTGGTAACAGGAATATCAAGAGTAAACAAAGCCTGTCCCATCATAGGTCCGCCTGAAAGCACCTTTTTAGGCTCAGTCTTGAAACCGCCTGCCGCTTCAATAAGTTCCTGATAATTGGTTCCCGTTCTTACTTTAAAGTTTTGCGGAGTAGTAACGGCATCACCTGTTATAGTTACAATCCTTCTGATAAGAGGTGTAGACTCGGCTACCGCATTATATATTGAAATGACCGTATCCGTATTGTCAACAATACAGCCTACATCTGCAGGCAAAAGACTTGAGTTTAACTTTCTTCCTGTGCAAGCAAAAATCAGCGAACGCTCACCACCCTGAGGATACTTTGTATACAGCTCCACAACCTCTATTTTTGATTCGCTTTGTACAAGTTTTTTAATTTTCGCAATAGCTTCAGGTTTGTTATTTTCAATACCTATAATACCTTTTGCATTCGGGAAAAGCTCGAGTATAATCTTTAAGCCTTCCACCAGCTTTTCAGGTTCTTCCATCATAAGTCTGTAATCACTTGTAAGATAAGGCTCACATTCCGCACCGTTTACAATGATATAATCAATCTCATTTTCGTTCTTTGGTGAAAGCTTCACATGTGTCGGGAAAGCAGCTCCTCCGAGTCCGACAATACCTGCGTCTTTCACTATTTTTCTGATATCATCTTTAGAAAGTTTTGTATAATCTCTTTTTTCTCCAAAACCTTCTACGGCACGATATTCCTTATCATTCTCAATGATAATAGAATTCACCATTGAACCGTTTGCCACTCTTCTGGGTTCGATCTTTTTCACTTTTCCGGACACCGAGCTTACCACATTGGCTGATATGAATCCCCCCGCCTCTGCGATGATTTGTCCGACCAGCACTTCATCTCCGACAGCCACCAAGGGTTTTGCAGGTGCACCGATATGTTGGCTTAACGGGAACACCATTTCAACTCCATTTGGTTGTAGTACCGTTATCGGATGTTCCATTGAGAGTTCCTTGCCCTCATATGGATGTACACCACCAATAAATGTAGCTAATCCCATATTTTTCTCCTCTTCTATCCGGGTAAACAAATGTAAGAAATCAGGCAGTAATTTGTGTAAAACAAGTCAAATCAATTGTCAATTTTCAGATTATTTTAAAGCGATACATAATCTCCTGACGCACAAATAAACCAAGAAACCAAAGCAATTCTTAGTCTTTCGGTATACTGCCGTTTGAAGCATTTTTCCACCCTTATTTTCTTTTATTATACCATATTTGTACAAAGTTACAGACGATTTTCAAGAATTTATATTGTATTTTTTTGTATACATTCTTTTGTGATACAGAAAGCAAGGATTTTTTACAAATATTTATTAATAAAATTCTCTCTATCTCTGCATTAATATGTTACCTCCAGTCTATAATTTTATACAGAAAAATTCAATCTAAATAAAAATAATATAGCAAAAATATTTTTTTGCCAAACAAAAAAACTCCCACCAAATTCAGAATTCGGTAGGAGCAAATGTTACATTTTATCCGGTGCTTCTATTCCAAGCAAATTTATAGCGGACTCCAACAATTCTTTTGTAAGAAGAATTGTTGCAAGGTATCCTTTTTTCTTTTTCTCATCAGCTTCAGAAAGTATCTTTATTTCATGATAGAATGAGTTGAATGTATTTGAAACCGCATAAATATACTGACATATTTTATGTGGTGCAAGTTCATTCCATGCAGATTTCATAACTTCATTAAACTGTGACAATTCCATATAAAGCTTTTTATGTATATCTTCTACAGGAACTGTTAAATCACTCAAACTCACCTTTTGTGAGCTGCTCTCATAGTATTTTTCAAGTATAGACTTTATTCTTACTATTGTATACAGAATATAAGGTCCTGTATTTCCCTCAAATGATATAAATCTGTCAATATCAAATATATAATCCTTTGCAGCCTGATTGCTTAAATCACCATATTTAATAGCCGCAAGTCCTACAATCTTTGCAGTATTTCTTGCTTCCTCATCGGATACATCTCTTGATTCCTTTATCTTTGCAAATACGGCATCCTCAATATCCTTAATAACAGTCTCAAGACGAACCACGCCGCCGTCTCTGGTCTTTAAAGGCTTTCCGTCTTTACCGTTTATTGTACCGAATCCAATATATTTAAGTTCATGATTTGGAGGAACTATTCCTGCAATTCTTGATACTCTGAAAAACTGTGTATAGTGAAGTTCCTGTCTCTTATCCGCAATGTAGATATATTCATCAGGTGAATAAAGCTTTTCTCTTTCTACCAAAGTACCGAGATCCGATGTGGCATAAAGTGCCGCACCGTCAGATTTTCTTATTATACAAGGAGGCAATTCCTTCTTATCGCCTTCCATAGCTATATCCACTACCAAGGCACCTTCAGAAACTCTTGCAATTTTTCTGTCTTCCAAATCTTTAATCAAATCCGGTATATAAGGATCGGCATCGGACTCACCCTTCCAGAGATCAAAGTCTACCAAAAGTGAGCTGTAGTTTTTCTTTAAGTCCTCCACGGATACGTTAATTATATGCTTCCAAATCTCTCTGTACGGCCTGTAACCTTTTTGAAGTTCCAAAGTGGCTTCCTGTGCTCTTTGCTTAAAACTCTCATCAACCTTTGACTTTTTTGAAGCTGCAGGATATATTTCTTCCAAATCATTTAAACTGAAAGGCGCTTCCTTTGGGTACTCTCCGTCATAGTTTTCCTTAAAATAAACAAGCTCAGGTTTTCTCTCTCTAAGCTCTTCTATTATAAGCCCCATCTGAAGACCCCAGTCACCAAGGTGCACATCCGCAATCACCTCATTACCGAAGAATCTTCCCATTCTTTTTAAACTCTCTCCGATGATCGCAGAACGTAAATGTCCGATATGAAGAGGCTTTGCAACATTTGCACCGCCGTAATCGATTATTATTTTCTTTGCAGGATTATCAAGCTCTATGCCATACTTCTGTGAGTTTGACATGTCTCTCACATATTTCTCTATAAAAGTATTGCTTATATTTATATTGATAAATCCGGGCATAATAGCTTCGATTTTTTCAAAGCTCTCACTTTCTTTTAGGATTTCAACAACCTCATTTGCTATATCAATAGGTTTTTTCTTATATTCCTTAGCTGCCGCCATTGCGCCGTTGCATTGATACTCACATAGGTCAGGTCTGTTTGAAATATTGGCCTTTCCGTACTTTTCATCATATGACAATTTTGCAAATGCGCACTTAAGCTCATCTGAAATCAATTCAATAATTGTCTTCATATATCTCCAGTCTGTATAATTTATTTTTATGCACTATACTGTGCAACTCAACTACAAAAAAGACGGTCAAGATGACCGTCAAACATTGAAAATTTTAAACTCTTGATAAATACTCACCTGTTCTTGTATCAATCTTAATCTTATCACCAAGATTTACAAACAATGGAACATAAACAACTGCACCTGTCTCCACTGTTGCCGGCTTTGTAGCACCCTGTGCTGTATTTCCTGCAAATCCCGGCTCTGTATCTGTAACTTCCAACTCTACAAATAAAGGTGGCTCTACAGAGAATACATTACCGTTGAATGAACATATCTTAACCATCTCATTCTCTTTTACAAACTTAAGTGCATCTCCAACCTTGTCTGCATTAAGTGCGATCTGATCATATGTCTCAACATTCATAAAGTTGAACATATCTCCGTCTGCATATAAATACTGCATATCAGCTCTGTCTATTCTTGCCTGTGGGAATTTCTCAGTAGGTCGGAAAGTTCTTTCAACAACGCTACCTGTAATTACATTCCTAATTTTTGTACGAACGAATGCAGCTCCCTTTCCCGGCTTAACATGCTGGAATTCAAGAATCTGAAAAACCTGTCCTTCCTCAATCTCCAATGTCAAACCATTTTTAAAATCACCTGCTGAAACCATTAATATTTCCTCCTAAAAACTTTCATGCGATACTTGAACTATTTTATAACAATTTTGATGTCAAATCAAGACTTAGTTTGCTCTATTATGTACTCCATTGCAAGAGTATATCCGCTTAACCCGAGTCCTGCTATCTGTCCTGTACATACAGGCTGCGTAAGTGACTTATGTCTGAACTCTTCTCTGTCTGAAATATTTGATATATGTACCTCTACCTTAATACAATCAAGACTCTCAAGGGCATCTCTTATAGCTACACTTGTATGTGTAAATGCTGCCGGATTTATGACTATTCCTGCCGGCTTTTCAAAATATGCCTCCTGAAGCTTATCCACTATGGCACCCTCGTGATTACTCTGAAAGCATTCCACATCCACGCCAAGCTCTTTTGCCTTTTTATCAATCATTTCCAAAAGATAGCTGTAGTCCTTGTTTCCATAAACTTCCTTATTTCTTATTCCGAGGAAATTCATATTCACACCGTTTATCACCAAAATTTTCATTGCATTCTCTCTCTAAGTTTCTCTGTCAACAATACTTTTACTTTTTCTATAGTATCTTTTTTCACTTTAATATTATTCCATATCTCAAAGCTTGCAACGCCTTGAAGAATAAGCATATCCAGACCGTTTATACAAATCTTTCCTTTTGATTTCATCTTCTTAATAAATGAAGTCTCAAAAGGCGTATAGATAAGATCGATACCCGAGTTGCATTTTTCATAAAATGCCTCTTCTTCTATTATACAATCTTCAACATTCGGATGCATACCTACATTCGTGGTCTGAAATACAAAATAATTATCCTTATCCAAAAGATTTATATTTGACTTCAAATCATCCAAAGAAATAACGGAAATATCTTTAATACCGACCTCCGCCTTCAGTTCCTTTGCCTTTGAAATATTTCTGTTTACAAGAGTAATTGATTTTACGCCCTCTTCTATTGCCAGATAAAGTACAGCCTTTGCGGCACCTCCCGCACCCAAAATAATTATGTCCTTACCCTTTATACTAAGACTATTATTATAAAGGCTCATTCCAAGCCCGATAATATCCGTATTGTATCCCTTATAACCGTTTTCAGTCTTTATAAGAGTATTTATTGCACCTATTTTTTTAGCCCTGTCATCAATATCGCTAACTATATCAAGCATGTCCTTTTTATATGGAATAGTTACATTAAAACCTTTAATATCCAATGCAAAAGCGCCTTTTATGGCCTCTTTGATATTTTCAGTCACATGAAATGCCGAATAGCTCATATCTATATTCATTTCTTTAGCCAAAGTATTTTGTAAAATCGGAGAAAGGCTGTGTGAAACGGGATTTCCTATGATACCGTAAACTTTTGTATCAGCACTAATCATTCTTTTTCACCTTATCTATCTTAATTTTATAAAAGAAAAGTACAATTCTTTCAAAGAATCTTTTTAAGACTATCTGTATCTCTTCCTTAGGACTTATAGGATCCACTAAAACAGCGTATATTCCTGCATTATTCGCCCCCCATATATCCGTAAAAATCTGATCTCCAACAAAAAAAGTCTGTTCTTTTTTTACATTCAAAGTATTTATCGCCTTTATATAGCCCTTTTTTGAAGGTTTGTCAGCCTTATATATATAAGGCGATCCGACCGCCTTTGCAAACGGCGAAACTCTTTTTTCTTTATTATTTGAAATAAGACAGGTCTTAAATCCTATTTCTCTGAGAGATTTAAAAAACTCAATATTTGACCTGTCAGCCTTTGTTCCATGAGTGGTCAAGGTATTGTCTATATCAAAAAGAACAGCTCTGAATCCCTTATTATAAAGCCCCCTATAGTCTATCTCATATATATCTTTCTTGTGTAAATCCGGAAAAAGTTTATTCATAAAAATCATTTCTTTAAAAGCTTTGATATCTCATCTACAAAAGTATTTACATCCTTAAACTCCCTGTATACAGATGCAAATCTTACATATGCAACCTCGTCCAGTTCCTTTAATTTTTCCATCACAAGCTCACCTATCTTTCTGGTAGGTATCTCACTGACTTCCATAGAATAGATTTGGTTTTCTATATCATCCACCGTTTTTCTTATTACAACAGTGGAGACCGGTCTCTTATGACAACTTTGGATGATGCCATACTCTATCTTTGACCTGTCAAAGTTTTCTCTGCTGTCATCCTTTTTAATTACCATAAGAGGAATAGTCTCAAGTTTTTCATATGTGGTAAATCTCTTATTGCAGCTCTCACACTGCCTTCTTCTTCTTATTGAAGAATTGTCATCCGCAGGACGAGAATCAATAACCTTTGTATCCTGCGCCTGGCAAAAAGGGCATTTCATAAGTTTATTCCTTATCCATAATTATAATTCATTTATTTTTGCATCTTCATTTTCATCAAAATAGTATGGAAGATTCTGATAGTCATCAATGTCATCATAATCCAATGAGTCGCCATACTCTTCAATAAAAGATTCAAACGGATTGCTGTTATCACGATAGCTGCTGTAACCGCTATCATCTGAGGATAACCATCCTATTATTATTATAAATACCATAACAATTGAAAGTATAAAGCCCAGAATAGATAAAGCAAGTCCTATACCTGCCTTTGCATCTATTCCATGTCCGTTTCTTGTGGACAAAACAAAAAGTACTATACCAACTATTCCAAGCGGAAGCCCGAAACACATGCAACATAATACACAGCTCAGTATTCCGACAATAAGACATGCTACCGAATATTGTTCTTCGTTCATTTATCCTCCTTTAAATCATTTCATCCAAACATATAGACCCGTAAGGTCTGATTTTCATCTTATAACTTGACCCTTTTCCAAGGAATTTATCCATATATGAAACATACTCATCACTGTAATTTTCAGGAACCATCGCCATAATAACTCCTGCAAATCCTCCACCGTGAACCCTGGTTGCCCCCACATTCTTTTCTTTAAGGAATCTCTCGGATAAAGCCAGTGCCACTGTAATCCCCTGTTCATTCGGTGCGGCATTTGTATATACGTTTTGAAGATATTTCCATGATGAATTTCCGCTTTCTGTTATATTCTTTAAGAAAGAATCAAAATCATTGCTCTTTAATGCTTTTATTTCATTGTCAACTCTCTTATTCTCATCAAAGAAATGAATACTTCTAAGTACGGCTCTGTCACCTGCAAAATCTCTTATTTTTGAAAGATTATTATAAAATTCATCTTCATTTACTTCAGATAATGTAGACTTTCCGAAAAACTCAGCCACCTTTTTCATCTCCGCAGGTATGGAAGAATAGTCGGCTGAAAGATCCGCATGTCCTCTTCCCGTCTGTACAATTATAAGATCATGCTTTGCCCCTGCAAAGTCAAAATTCATCTCTTCAACCTTCGGTGAATCAGGATTTGCAAAATCTATGCTTATAAGCCCTCCATAGGCACAACACATCTGATCAAGCAGTCCGCTTGCCTTATCCCAATAGTTGTTCTCGGCATATTTTCCGATATATGCGTAATCTGTTTTTGAAAGCTTTCCTTCATTAAATAAAGTATTTATTATCTGGCAGATCAAAGTTTCAAATGCGGCCGAAGAGCTTACCCCGGCACTTGAAATTACATTGCTTGTAATATAGGCATCGAAACCGCCTATACTCGCACCCCTTTGTTCAAATCCTGCCAGTATTCCCTTCAAAAGTTCTATTGTACCTATCTTATCTGTTCCCGGCTCAATATCCTTTATATTTACTCTAAACTTCTGTGAAAACGACTCACTTATTATATTAACAAAGTCCGAGTCGTTTTTTGCGGCAACCGCAACACAGTCAAGATTTATGCTTCCTCCAAGTACCTTACCGTTGTTATGGTCCGTATGGTTTCCTGAAATCTCTGTTCTTCCCGGAGATGAAAACAGTTTAACATCCTTTTCTCCAAATTCCTTTAAGAAACCCTTTAAAACAGCTTCATATCTCTTTAAATTATCGTCAACTCCGAATTTTCCGTAAAGCTCCTCTAATAACTTTTGACCTCTTGTCTCCAATATATCCCTTGCCTCAAGTAAATTCATATACCCCTCGCTTAATATTTTAATTAAAGCATAAATACAATTCTAATATCTATACATTCTAAAGTAAGTTTATCATAAATCCAAAAAAAGTACACAATTTATTATTGTGTACTTCAGTTTATTTTTGATCTATCCGATTGCAAGAACTATTCCGCCGTCACCTGCGTACAAAGTGGCAACTCCTGCACCGTTTACAACCTTAACATCCTTAAATTTATTGCTGTCACGGAAAAGCTTAGCTACATTCTCGCCTCTTTCTTCATTATTTATATGAGTAATACATACAATCTTTTCGGATGCATTTTCTCCCGCTTCAGATATAGCAAGTTCTACCATTTTCGCCAGTGCTTTCTGCATGCCCCTTTGCTGGTCTTTCTTTACTATCACACCGTCTACGGCACCCATAATAGGCTTGATATTTAAAGCTGATGCTATAAATGCACTCACCGCCGAAAGCCTTCCGTTCTTTCTAAGTGTATCAAGAGACTCCAAAACAAAATATGTCTTCATCTCATCTCTAAGCTTAATTATTCTCTTTGAAATCTCTTCAAAGCCAAGACCTTCTTTACATAATTTATCAAGCTCAAGCATAAGTCTATACTGCCCTGCAGATGCCGACCTTGACGAAAGCACTAAAATATCCTTTTTTTCATAGTCCTCTTCGTAAAGTTTCTTTCCGATCTCGGCACTCTGATAACTTCCGCTAAGATGCTCTGAAAGAGTAACGATAAATGCCATATCCGTATCACATTCCAAAGCCTCTTTAAAAGCATCCGGTGACGGGCAGGCACTTTTTGGTCCTATTTTCGATTCGGCCATTCTCTTTATAAAGTCTTTTTGATCAAACTTTTCGTCATCTATAACCTGATAATCTCCGATTTCAAGTGTAAGCGGAACAATTTTTATATTATCATCTTTTTTTAGATTCTCATCCAAATCCGTACAACTATCCCCAATTAATCTATATGTCATATTTTTCAACTCCGTTTAATGTAGTTTTTAAAACTACATCCATTATAGTAATATACTTATTATAAGTCAAGTATACTGACATACTGATTATGAAGTTATTGATACTTTTCTCATCTCACTCACCTATCGCTTCATTTATCTCCTGTAATGATGTATAAGGCATTTTTATATCTTCTATATTTTTTTTGATAAATTCTCCATTTACAAGCTTATAAATCATGCTATCATAAATAACTACCTCATCAAATGTTCTGTACATTATATCTATCGGTCTGTTATATGAATAATATATAGGATATGCATAGTATTCCTTTAATATTGTTACATATGTATAACCATCTATAAAATAATATTCTGAAGTTGATTTTTCATCTTCTCCGTAAATTATTACAGTACATCTTGACACTTTATTATTTGCATCTATATATTTTACTACTTCCCCATCCCAGCCTATTATGTCTTTATTAACAACTGTAATCTCTTCATTTAAATAATCAGTTGAGAATTTTTTATAAAATCCATTTATATCACTTTCTATATTATTAATATTTATTTTTTTGTTAAATGAGGAGTCCATACATCCTGTTATTAATATACATAATACTAAAAATAACCCCGGAAATTTAATATTACTCTTCATATCGATCTCTATCCTTTTATTAATTCCATATTTTTTCAAATTCATCGTATTCCAAAAACTTTATCCCTTTATGTGCTTTTGCAAGAAGATTACTAAGGAAAATAAGTCAAGAAATCCACCTAAACTTTAATCTACTCTTTATTCTAACCATAAGCTTCTCTTTATGACCAATCTTTATACTTGTCTTTAAATAATTCAAATAAGCTAATTGCACTCTCTGATATTTCTTTACTTTCTCCATTCCCATAATCATATATAAACTTTCCGGATTGACCTGTTCTATCATACCCAATTATGTCAAGTTCATTTATATATACAACTCCTTCATCATTTCGCTTATTCATATATTCCCACAGTTCTTCAAAACTATTTATATTTTTAAACTCTTCCAATCCCTCATTTTCAGCAATTGATATATACCTGTTCTTATGTGCACCCCATATCTTTACATGTTTCATATTATCATTAAAGGTTTGTATAAATTCTGATGTTCTTTTACCCTCAGTTATCCGAAAAGAGCCGAGGGAAGGTGTCTTACCTAAAATATATGGTTTTATTGCTTCATCAAATACATCTAGAAGCACAGGCTCTGTTTCTATTACTCTGATATTTCCTTTACTATCGGTATACTCCATATTTGCACCTGCAAACTGCATCATTCTGTATTTCTTCCAGCCATCATCCATAAAATCGACTGCCTCTGCTCTTCTCATGTCTGCCATTTTTTTAGCTCTTTCCTTAAATAAATGATTCCCATATATCAATAATACTAAGGAAAATATTATGAAGCATAAAACCCACCTAAACTTTAATTTGCTCCCCATTACAATATCCCTCTTAAATCTATTTCTTTTTCTGCTACTTCAATATAAAAAATTAATAATCATCTGTACTATAATCATTTTTAAATAATTGATTCAAGGTAATTGACCCATATTCTGTTATTACCTTTTCATAGCCTTTCCCTGTATCATATGTAATTTTTCCTTCAAAGCTTGAACCGTCCAATCCTATAGTATCCAGTTCGTCAATATAATATCCTCCATCTTTATTTATTTTCTTCATATATTCAATCAGATCCTTCAGATTTTTACACTCTGTAAAACTATCCAACCTTTCACCCTCCGATATTGTTTTAGGATATATTGTATTTCCTACACCATCTATTCCGGAAATTCGTATGTTTCTCATATTAGAATTAAAGTTTTTAATATATATGTTTGTATTCTTATTTTCAATAATCCTATATCTAACCAAAGAACTAATTTTCCCATGTATATAATCTAATGTGTATTCATATACAATGTTCTCCATATTTCCACCGGCTTTTATAATCCATTTATTTCCTTTCTCATCATTGCATTCAATGTCTGTCCCTAAAATATGTGATAATTTAATTACCGGAATTATTTCATAGTAATATCTCATAGCTCTTTCTTCTCTCTTTTCAGCACTGTACTCAAAATATAACAATATGAAAATGGCTAATATAACTAAAGAAAATAATAAAATAAATATAGTAAGTCTTCTATTTTTATGTACTCCCATCAACAGCTCCTCTTTGTTTAAAATTTAAATCTAAATCATGTATACTTAGAAAGTTTTCCAAACTTATCCGGCACTTTACAGTAAAGATATTACTATCACTTGCTATACATAACACTTATCTAAACTACCTTGTACTGCTGTCAAATATAAACAAGTCTTTTAGTGTAATGCTTCCATACCAATAATATTATCTACCTCAAAGAGTTATCTTTAAACAACTCTAATATTCCAATAACATCTTTCTTTGCTAAAATCTTCTCTTCTCCATTTCCATAATCATATATTATTTTTGTTGGTTGTTCCGTACCATCATATCCTATCGTATCTAATGCTCCCATATTAGATATACCTTCAACCTTTTCATGACTTAAATATTCCCATAATTCATTTATATTTTTCACATCAGTGAATTCTGTTATTCTTTCAGTTTCAGTTATTTTCTTGTATTCTTCTTCAGAATAATCCCATAACCTTATATGTTTCATATTATCATTAAAGTTATTTATTCTTTCCTGTGTGTATTCTCCTTCTATAAAACGATAACTGCCAAATTTATCCGTTTTCTCGGCAATATATTCTTCCGCCTCTGTATCTATACTTTTCATATCATTGTCATCTTCTATTATAAATACTTCGCCTTTATAATTTGTAAACTCTAATTTTGCATACGCAAATTTTGAAAGTCTATAACGCAAAAAACCTTCAGTCCTAAAATTATAAGCCTTTTGCCATCTCTCAAATCTTACTTGTTCAATATATGCTTTTAATTTCTGCACTCCCAATATCAAAATGCCTGTAAAAATAAAAAATAAATATATACATATTATATTTCTTAATTTTCTTTTTGCCTCACTACTCATTTTTATTCTCATTTGTCGATGCCCCCAAAGCCCCTTTTTTTCTTACCTAATGCTTCATATATGGTCAGGAAACTATATCAATATTATCCCTCCCATGATATTTCCTCTCCATCAAAATAATCAACCAATCTTTCTTCCTCTATATAAAATTCACCTGCGATACTTTCATAATCATCTTTAGTTACATTAATATATCCTCTATCCCCATTCTCAGTTTTAAAATATATTAAGTGTTGCATATCTGTTTCGTATAAATGAAGCACCTCTCCTTTTTGATATACAGTCGTTTCATAACAGGCAGCTTTATCATTGTACTTATATGCCTTAAGTTCCTTCACTAATGTATGCTTGGAATCATTTATAAGATAATTGCCTTCTGAAATAAGGTTCAAATCAGAATTAATTAAATATATGCTCATTGTAGTTTGAAAGCCTATAATATATTTTCTATCTTCCACATACAAGCCCAAGTCCTGATATGCAGATTTTATATATCCGTCCACAGTTGACATGTATACTATATTGTCTTTATTCAATCTGTAGAATTCACTTATACGTGTGTCATTATCATCATGAATTGCAATGCCAATACAATAATTCCCATTGTTATCACTTATAATTGTACTTTTTACTCCTTCTTCACCGTAGCCTATTGCATTTTTTTGATTATTTACCATCACCCATGTACATCCCTCTTCATCAATAAATACTTTTACTGAATCCGTCTTACCATTATTATCAATATCAATTGCGTATTTCTTATTATATTCTATAAATTTTATAGCATATTCAACTTTATTTGCATAAGTTCCTTTTTTAAAAATACTACAACCGTTTAATACAAGTAAAAAAAATATGCTTACAGATATAAATCGGATTTTATTCATAAACGCTTTCTCACCATAATACTCTTTTATTCCTGTTTCCAAGCCGGTCATCACAATCTTTATTCAACATTTATTGACTTATTATTTCAAAAGCCGCTATAAAATGGCGAATTTATGATATATTTAGCACTTTTTCTCACTAAAGTTCCTCCAAATCCTAAAAAATACATTGTTTATAATCATCTTTTTTCAGATGAAACTCTTTTAAAAGCTCTTCACTTCTTTCCAAAAATAACTTATTTTTCATACTTTCAATATACATGATCACCCTACCCCTCTATAAAACCCGAAAATTCTCCTTATTACCAATCTTTATAATTTTCGCTAAACAAACTTAATAATTCGACTATATTAATTGAAAGTTTTTTACTCTCTCCATTCCCATAATCATATATAAACCTTGCGTCTTGTGCTGTTCTGTCATATCCAACTATGTCAAGTTCATTAATATATACAACTCCTTCATCATTTCGCTTATTCATATATGCCCACAGTTCTTCAAAGCTATTTATATCTTTAAACTCTTCCAATCCCTCATTTTCAGCAATTGATATATACCTGTTCTTATGTGCACCCCATATCTTTACATGTTTCATATTATCATTGAAGTTTTGTATAAATTCTGATGTTCTTTTACCTTCAGTTATCCGAAAAGAGCCTAGGGAAGGTGTCTTACCTAAAATATAGGGTTTTATAGCTTCATCAAATACATCTAGAAGCACAGGTTCTGTTTCTATTACTCTGATGTTTCCTTCGCTATCTGTATACTCCATATTTGCACCGGCATACAGCATCATTCTGTATTTCTTCCAGCCATCATCCATAAATTCGACCGCCTCTGTTCTTCTCATGTCTTCCAATTTTTTAGCTCTTTCTTTAAGTAAATGATTTCCATATATCAATAATGCTAAAGAAAATATTATGAAGCATAAAACCCACCTAAACTTTAATTTACCATTTTCCCCTATCATCAATGTCTCCTTAAAACTTATCTTTATATTTTTTTCTAAATAGATATAATAAACTAATCACATTCTCTGATACTTCTTTGCTTTCTCCATTCCCATAATCATATATAAACTTTCCGGGTCGACCTGTTCTGTCATGTCCAACTATGTCAAGTTCATTTATATATATAACTCCTTCATCATTTCGCTTATTCATATATTCCCACACAGCTCTTTCATTTTTCATATCTCTTCTTTTAATAATATATAATTTTCGGGTTCACCCTTTATATTATTGTAGAACTTGTACATAGTTTTCTAGTAAAATACAAGTTTAGGTGTCTTTATTCCATCGGTCTCAATCCAGTGATATTCTCCCTTCAATCTCTCAGGCAATTCAATCTCCTTTAATGAATAGCATTCTCTGATAGCGAATGAATCCAGATATTCTACATTTTCAGGTATTTTTATTTTAGTGAAAGAACAATCTCCAAACGAGTATGCATATATTGCTGTTAAACTGTTAGGTAAATCAATATTTTCCATCTTTACACACCCGACAAATGTAAAATAATGAATTTCTCTTAATTTAATACCATCTTCAAAATCTACTTTTCTTAAATTTGAGCATTGAAAAAATGCCTCTGCACATATTGTCTCTACACTTTTAGGGATATAGACTTCTTCAATATCTTTTCTATTTCTAAAAGCCTGTGCCCCAATTAACCTGGTTCCTGCTTTAATACGGATTATTGAACTTTCATTATTTTCAGAAGTTAAAAGTATATTATCTACATACTTACATCCGTATTCATCCGGTTTTATATTATTTAAATACTTAGTATTTTCAAGACTATACCCGGCAATGCTTTCTATCTCTGAGGGTAAATTAATATCATACAAGTCCTTGCAATTATTAAATGCTCCATTGCCAATTTCAATTATACTTTCAGGCAATTTAACTTCTTCCAAACCTGAATGAGCAAAGGCATTTATTCCGATTCTTTTCAGCCCTTCTTTAATATTTATCTTTTTCAATGCCGTACAATTCTCAAAACAATTATCTCCAATTTCAATTATTCCTTCAGGAAGTTCAATCTCTCTTAACCTGGAATTATTTATAAATACAGCACTTGCAATTACCTTTGTAGAATCTTTAACTATGACAGTACTATTTAAACCTTTATTATATAAAAGCACTTTTCCAAGGTATACAGATCCATATTCATCAGCCATTCCGCTTTTTAAGAATTCTGTTCCCCAAAACGCATTTTCTTCTACTCTTTCAATTCCTTCTGACATTCTCACTGTAGATAAACTGCTGCAATTATAAAAGGCAGAGGCACCTACAATCTTTAAACTATCCGGTAAATATATGCTCTTAAGATTTATACAATCACTAAATGTTTTTTCTTTTATTTCAGTTATAGTATTGGGTAGCTGTACGTTTGTCAGAGAACTACATTCTGAAAATGCACCTTCCTCTATTACTCTAACATCACCGGGAATATCTATTTCTGTTAATGATTTACATTTTAAAAATGCACCATTTCGTATAACTTCTAATCTTTCAGGTAATTTGATATCTTTTAAATTTGGGCAATTATAAAAAGCTCCCATTTCAATTTCTTTAATTCCGTCGGATAATGTAACCATCTCTAAATTCATGCAGTCTGCAAAAGCAAAAATTCCAATTTCATTTACTCCATCCGGTATTTCCACTACTTTTAAATCTTCTTTTTTTTCAGTAATTCCACTTTTTATACCTATAAAAACATTGTCTTTAATTATTATCCTACACTTCCAATTAATAAACGTAAGATAAACAATCCAAAGCACTAAAAAAAACAGTAATATGACTAAGTATTTTTTAATATTCTTCATTTTTTATCCCAATTTAAACTCTTTTATTCAGTTGCAACTTAAAATTAACCACGATTATATACTATAAATATTTTCTAAAATTTTTATTTAAATGTCAATATAAAAATACATATTTTTATATTTGGTATAATTGTAACAGCTGTCCTTTAGTGTTTTTTATAGAACAAGTGATTATTTTCATTTAATAAATATTATTATTGAAAATCAAATCAACTACACACCATCAAGTCTATTCCAACCCCACCTCTATAAATACCGCTTGCTATATTTTAAATTTATGCTAGAATCTGTAGTATTGCTTAATCTATTTAAGCAAAATATTTTTGACGAGAGGTTTTTACACAATGAAATTAAGTGCAAGAAATCAATTCAAAGGAATTGTAAAGAATGTAAATGAAGGTGCTGTTAACGGCATCGTTACTATTGAAGTAAACGGAGAGGCTGTTTCAGCTACTATTTCTGTTAATGCTATCAAGGAGCTCGGATTAAAGGACGGAGCTGCCGCAATCGCTGTTATCAAGGCTACAGAGGTTATGGTTGCTACAGAGCTTCCAAAAATTTCTGCAAGAAACAAGTTCAAAGGTGTTGTAAAGAGCATTGAGGAAGGTGCTGTTAATGATATCGTAGCTGTCGAGACAAAGCTTGGTGTAGTTTCCGCTACAATCTCAAAGAATGCTGTAAAAGAGCTTGAACTTGCCGTAGGTAAAGAAGCTTATGCCGTTATCAAGGCTACTTCGGTAATGGTAGGTATCGAATAATATTTTTAAATCAAAAAAGACTGCCCTTAAGATTTCTCAATCTTTAAGTAGCAGTCTTTTTTATTTTATTATTTTAACTTAAGCATAAGCTCATTGCTTCTCTTTATAAATGCACTCATTCTCTCAGGTGAAAGCGGACTGTGTGATATTGAAGCCAGATCATACAACTGTTCACAGATCATGTCAAACAACTCTTCATGATTGTTTTCAAGAAGTTCCTTTACAAGCGGATGATTTGCATTGAGAACCAAAGTCTCTCCCTCTCCTCCAAACATTGAAGGATCCATACCCATCATTCCGTACTGCTTCATCATCTCCTGCATTCTTCTGCTCTCTTCAGATATTGTGATTACTGAAGAAATATCATCGCTCTTTAAAAGCTGTACAGAAACTTTCAATCTGTCATTGTGAAGAGCGGTCTTTACCTTTTCAGATAATGCATCATATGAAGCCTTTGTATCTTCAGCTACCTCCTCACTTCTCATATCATCCGTCATATCGGAATCTATTCTAAGGAATTTTACATTATCTCTTTTCATCTCAAGAGTTGAGATAAAAGGTACATCAATGCTGTGTGGCAATACTACAGCATCCTTTCCGGCAGACTTAAAGATATTTACATACTGGCTCTGCTCTTTTACATCATTTACATAGAATATCTGAGTTTTTTCAACCTCTTTTTTCTCTTCGGAGTTCTCAATATTCTCATCTACAGAAGTTTCAACCTTATCTTCGGAATTTTTACTTTCATCAACAAGCTCGTTTAATGTAAGGTATTTATCATTTATATTTTTAAATAATATATAATCTTCTACCTTTTTACCGAACTTCTCGTCTTTAAGATAACCGTACTTTATAAACGGTGCGATATCATCCCAGTATTTCTCATACTTATCTCTCTCTGTCTTGCACATACCTGAAAGCTTATCTGCAACTTTCTTTGCAATATATTCAGAGATTTTTCTTACAGAACCGTCATTTTGCAATGCAGATCTTGAAACATTAAGCGGAATGTCCGCACTGTCTATTACACCTTTTAACAGTAATAAGAACTCCGGAATAACCTCTTTTATATTATCTGCTATAAATACCTGATTATTGTAAAGTTTTATAGTTCCCTCTATAGAATCATACTCCGTGTTTATCTTAGGGAAGTATAAAATTCCTTTTAAGTTAAAAGGATAATCCATATTTAAATGAATCCAGAAAAGCGGCTCCTTATAATCCATAAAGACTTTTCTGTAAAACTCGATATATTCCTCATCACTACACTCATTCGGATGCTTTGTCCAAAGCGGATGTATATCATTTAGCGCTACAGGACGCTTTCTAATCTTTATCTTTTCCTTTGCAGGCTCTATTTCAACCTCTTCCTTAGTACCGTCTTCTTTTTCTTTTTCCTCTGTCTTTGCAGGCTCAATTATAGTCTCTATTACGGTATCGCTTTCTAAAAGCTCATCCTTTTCTATAATTTCAGTAGCTTCCTCGGCATCGATATCCTTTAAGAATATCTCTACAGGCATAAATGAACAGTACTTGTTAAGTATCTCTCTTACTCTGAACTCGTTTGCAAACTCATGGCAGTTATCATTAAGGTATAATGTAATAGCAGTTCCTCTCGAAGCTCTGTTGCCTTCTCCCATCTCAAACTCAAGACCGCCGTCACTTACCCAATGTATAGGCTTTGCGCCTTCTTTGTATGAAAGAGTATCAATGCTTACTTTATCCGCTACCATGAATGCGGAGTAAAATCCAAGACCGAAATGACCTATTATCTGCTCTTCATTTGTCTTATCCTTATATTTTTCTATAAAATCCACAGCACCTGAAAAGGCAATCTGATTTATATACTTTTCCACCTCTTCTTCAGTCATACCTATACCGTTATCTATAAAACGAATAAGTTTTTGTTTAGGGCTGACTTCTACATTTATCTTATATTCATCTCCTTCAGGCTTTGTAAACTCTCCTGCAAGGCTTAATTTTTTCAACTTTGTTATAGCATCTGTTGCATTTGAAATCAATTCTCTTACAAATATATCATGATCTGAATACAACCATTTCTTTATAATCGGAAATATGTTTTCACTGTTTATTGATAAGTTTCCCTTTTTCATTTCATCACCTCTCTAATAAATTTGCAAATATATTATTTGCTTTGCTATAACTATTATAACCATGAAAATATAAAAGTCAATAAAAAATTGGCACTCACCTAATATGAGTGCCAATAATTTTTATTATATTTAATTATTTAACCAACTTATCAAGCTCTTTTACAGATTCAGTCTCAATAGCAATACCATGTGTTGCCTTAGCCGCATACTGATTTACCGCACCTTGAGATTTCTTGATATTCTGCATTGTTCCCGGTCCTGCCACGCAGCCTCCCGGACATGCCATTCCTTCAAGAAGATATCCCGGATACTTTCCTGCTTTGGCCATTGTCATCATCTTTTTGCAATCTGCAAGGCCTTCCGCATTCATTACATTTACTTCTCTGTCAGGATACTGACTCTTAATAACTCCTACAACCGCCTTTGCAACTCCTCCGGATACCGCAAAGTTTCTTCCGTCTGTAGATGCATCGTTGACACCGTTCGGATCTTCTTCAAGATTTTCAATATCTATATGTTTTGCATCAAATATTCCGGCCATCTCTTCAAATGTAAGCACAAAGTCCACTTCACTTCTTACCTCTGTCCACATAGCCTCAAGCTTCTTTGCGGAACATGGTCCGATAAATACCACTTTTCCGTCCGGATGCTGTTTCTTTATAAGTCTTGCCGTAAGTGTCATAGGTGTAAGTGCCATTGATATACATTCAGCCTGATCCGGGAACACTTTCTTTGCCATCAATGACCACGAAGGACAACATGATGTACCCATAAAAGGTAATTTCTCAGGCACTTCATCAAGGAAGTCAAATGCCTCTTGTGTGGCACAAAGATCGGCACCGATAGCAACCTCAAATACATCGGCAAATCCGAGCGCTTTCATTGCCGCACGAAGTTTTCCGGGAGTAACCTTCGGACCGAACTGGCCTACGAAAGCAGGAGCAATAGCCGCATATACTCTGTCTCCCGACTGAATAGCTCTGATAGTCTGGAAAATCTGTGATTTATCTGAAATTGCGCCGAAAGGACAATTTACAAGGCACTGTCCACATGATACACATTTATCGTAGTCAATATCGGCTTTACCGTTTTCATCTGAAGATATTGCATCCATACCGCATGAAGCCGCACAAGGTCTTGTCTGAATAATGATTGCATTATATGCGCAAACATTTGCACATCTTCCGCATTTGATACACTTTTCCTGATTGATACTTGAGAAGCCGCTCTCTTTGTCTATCTTTACGGCACCTGTAGGACAAACCTCCGAACATGGATGTGCCAAGCATCCCTGACAACCGTTAGTTACATATACTCTCTTTTCAACACAACCATGACATGCAAATTTAATTATATTAATTAACGGTGGTGTATAATATGTCTCCGCCTTATCCGCAAGCTCTATACCCTCAGACAAAGGAGCATGATTAGCCGCACTTCTGTAAGGCAATCCCATAGCAAGTCTGAGCCTCTCACCTACTATAGCTCTTTCCAGGAAAACATTATTTCTAAAATTTCCCACTTCACCGGGAATAATCTTATAAGGAAGCTCCTCTATTCTTTTATCTACCGGCCACTCTGTGTGATAAGCCATTCTGGCAACTTCTCTAAAGATTCTATGTCTTATTTCCTGAATTCTTGTTTCAACACCTCTCACAATTTTCCTCCACTAAAAAAATTTTCCGTTTATAGTAACAATAGTTTCAGTATTTCTAAAACCGTCTTCTATACTGAGCAATGATATAATACTATATTTAAAAAATAAAATAAAGGTATATTGTTATTTTTTTATCAATTTCTTGTTTTTTATAAGAAACATACAAAATTGCATTAAAAAAAACGCAAAAACGGCAGACTGTACAGCCTGCCGTAAAATGTCTTATTTAATTTAACTTAAGATTAGTTCTCTTTCTTCTTTGTTGCGATTACAAATGCACCTGCTACAGTTGAAAGACCGAGTAATGCTGCATAAAGTCCCATTGCTGAAGCATCAGCTGTCTTAGGTACATTTAATTTTCCTCGCTTAGCTGCTGTCACATCACCCTTAGTAGAAACATTTGTGTTTCCTGCTGCAGGACCTACATTAGTTGCAGGAGCAGATGTGTTTGAAGGTGCAGGACCGTAGTTTTGAGCAGGAGTGTTTGTAGGTGCTGTTGTTGCAGTAACAGCTCTTGAGCTTCCGCTTCTTGATGAGCTTGATGAACCGCCTCTGCTGCTTGATGCTGTAGAGTTTGAACGTGTAGCTGTAGAAGGTGTCGCATTAGAAGCTGTTGATCTTACTACAACTGTAGAAGTACCGGGTATAATAATCTCTGAAGGTGCCTTCTCTCCCTCTATTCCTATAATACGAGTTATCTTTCCTTCATTAATAACCTGTGCGCTTGCAGCGTCTGCAGACTTTCCCGGAACAATTATCTGTGAAGGTGCGGCAAAAGCAACTACACTACCTGAAACTAAACCTAAAGCTAATGTTAATGATAAAACTGTTTTTTTGATTATTGGTAAATGCATGATATGATATCTCCTTTTTTCATATAAGTTTTTTGATGAAGCTAATATATAACCTTATGAAAACATTTTCAAGCACTTTATTCAATATGTAAATTTATAGTAAGATTTCTTACGAATAAACACATTTTCTTATAAATATATCTATTATTCCGTATCATTTTCAAGTTTAGAAGCTCTTGCCTCAACTTCCTTCTTCTGGATATCTCCCGGTGTCTGCTCATATCTTGCAAATTCATAGCTGAATACACCCATACCTCCGGTCATTGAACGAAGTTCTGTATTGTATCCGAAAAGCTCCAACATAGGAACATCTGCTCTTATAAGCTGTTTTCCGTGATTTATTGACTCCATACCGAGCACTCTACCACGTCTCTTATTGAGATCTCCCATAACATCACCTGTGAATTTATCCGGAACTATTACACTTACTGTATAAATAGGCTCCAAAAGTACAGGTGCGGCCTTCATAAATCCGTCCTTGAATGCGATTGTGGCAGCCATCTTAAATGCCATTTCAGAAGAATCAACAGGGTGATATGAACCGTCCAAAAGCACAGCCTTTACACCTACTACAGGATATGCGGCCAAAGGTCCCTTAATACAGCACTCAGCCACTCCCTTTTCAACTGCAGGGAAATAGTTCTTAGGTACCGAACCTCCGAATACGGTCTCCTCAAATACATATGGCTTCTCAAGATCTCCTGAAGGTTCAAAGCTCATCTTTACATCACCGAACTGTCCGTGTCCGCCTGATTGCTTCTTATATCTTCCTGCAGCCTCAACCTTTTGTCTGATCGTCTCTTTGAAAGCCACCTTAGGTCTTGAAAGTTCTATCTTTACTTTATATCTATCTAAAAGTTTGCTAACTACGATTTCAAGTTGTTGATCACCTATACCGTAAAGAAGAGTCTGTCTGTTTAAAGTATCGTTCATATGCTTTAATGTCAAATCTTCTTCCATAAGTTTTGACAGACCTGATGAGAGTTTATCCTCTTCGCCCTTGTTTACGATCTTATATCTCATACATGTATATGGTGATGAGATCTTTGGTCCGTGATAAAGGATAGGTGCATTCTTTAATGCAATAGTATCACCTGTAGTTGTTACACTAAGCTTAGCCATAGCGCCGATATCACCGGCAACAAGCTCAGGTACTTCTATAGCGTTCTTTCCTCTCAGTACATATATCTTTCCGGATTTCTCCTCTGTTTCCTTACCTACATTGTAGATTGCAGTGTCAGGCTTTAGTGTACCTGTACAAACCTTGACCAAAGAGTATTTTCCTATGAAAGGATCCACGATTGTCTTAAATACTCTTGCAGATAATGAAACCTCTTTATTATATTTTGCTGTGAAATGCTCACCGTTACTTACATCCACTCCCACACACTCTTTATAATCAGGTGACGGGAAATACTTTTCAATCGCCATCATAAGTGCCTTAAATCCCTGTGCGTCCACTCCTGAACCCATCATTACAGGCACGATATCTCCGTTGCAAATATTTTCTTTGAGTGCTGTTGAGATTTCATCATCACTGAATTCCTCACCTGAAAGATATCTTTCCATGTATTCTTCGCTTGTCTCGGCAACGGCCTCCATCAAGGCCTCTCTTGCAATCTTTAGGTTGGCTTCAACATAATCAGGTATCTCACACTCTACATAATCTGAAAGGTTTGTAAATCTTCTGCCCTTCATCTTTACGACATTTACAAATCCCACGAACTTTTCATTTTCTCTGATTGGAAGATGGAAAGGTGCCACTTTTCTTCCGAAGCGTGTTTCAAGCTTCAAAAGCAGTTCACGATAGCTTGCCTTGTCATCGTCCATATTTGTTACAAAGAATATTCTCGGTAAACCGTATTCTTCGCACAACTCCCATGCTTTTACTGTACCTACTTCAATTCCGGCCTTACAATTGACTACAATAATGGCAGCGTCTGCAGCTGATACGGCTTCTTCCACCTCGCCTACGAAGTCGAAATATCCCGGAGTATCCAAAAGATTTATCTTTACACTTCCGGTATCTCCTTCATATTCTACCGGAACCAAAGATGTACTGATGGAAAAACCTCTTTTAATTTCTTCTTTGTCATAGTCGCTGATGGTATTTCCGCTTGAAATACTTCCCATCTTTGAAATATTTCCTGCAACAAAGCTCATAGCCTCTGCCACTATAGTCTTACCCGAGCCTCCATGGCCAAGTAGTACGACGTTACGAATCTGTTTAGTTTCATAAACCTTCATAAGAGTATCCCTCCTTTTTAGTCAATAGACTTTTCTGATAAAGATATTTTACTAAACATACGATAAAATTTCAAGTTTTATATTCAATTTAGACAATGTAATTTACACTTTTATTATAGTTAAATCGTAATATATTTTTATAAAGTTTTTGTATAAATAGACTGTTTTAGTAAAGATAAATAGTCCGAATAAAGCCATATTACTATATCACTTTAAATTATTAAAGTAAAAGTAATTGACTAATGACTCCAAATGTACTAGACTTTTTATATTTAAAATTGACGCAATGTCGGGACGGAGGATTATGCAATATAATAATATAGCTTTTATAGGCTTTGGACTTATAGCGGGATCTATTGCCAAAGCAATAAGAAAATACAGACCCGAATCAATAATATATGCCTATACAAACAACCGTTCCGAGCTGTTAAAAGGTAAAAGCGACGGGATTATCGACATTATTCTTGAAGGTATAGACAGCACTCTTTCAGACTGTGATATAGTATTTTTATGTACTCCGGTAGAGTTCAATGATAAATATCTCAAAGATATAAAGCCTTATATAAGAAAGGATGCAATCATAACGGATGTGGGGTCCACAAAGTCCTCAATTCACAGTCTTGCAAAAGAACTTGAACTTGAGGATGTCTTTATAGGCGGACATCCGATGGCAGGTTCTGAAAAAACAGGGTATGACGCTTCGGATGCACTCCTTTTGGAAAACGCTTATTATATGATTACTCCTTCCTCAAAAATAAATGCCGAAAAATTAAAAGTATTTTCAGGAATAATCGAATCAATAAAGGCTATTCCCTTTGTAATAGATTATCAAAAGCATGACAAAGTTGTTGCCACTATAAGCCATTTGCCTCATATTATTGCGGCTACACTTGTAAATCTGGTAAGTGAAAATGACTATGATGACGGAGTAATGAAAAGAGTTGCCGCAGGAGGATTTAAAGATATTACAAGGATAGCCTCGGCTTCTCCAATTATGTGGGAACAGATATGTATGCTTAATTGTGAACCTATAAATATGATGCTTAGAAAATATATAGATACTTTAGAGGATGTATACTCACATTTGTCTTCCAAGTCAAGCACATATATCAACAATATGTTTGCAAAATCCGGTGAGTACAGAAATTCTCTTGATACAAACTCTCAGGGACTTATTATTTCAAAACATGATTTAAGCGTGCATATACAGGATAAACCGGGAGCAATTTCCGTTATCTCAGCCATATTGGCCGCAAATTCTATAAGTATTAAAAATATCGGTATCAATCACAACAGAGAAAAGGGCGAAGGTGCTTTAAATATTTCTTTCTATGATGCCGATTCCTGTGAAATGGCAGGCAAATTATTGAAGGAATATAATTATAAAATTATTTAACGGAGGAAATATGATAAAAGGTAGATTAAGGGTTCCCGGCGATAAATCAATATCTCACAGAGCTGTTATGTTCGGCGCCATATCAAAGGGTATTACAAATATAAAAGGTTTTTTAACAGGTGCCGACTGCATCTCAACAATATCAATTTTCAAAAAAATGGGTATTGATATAGAAATAAATAATACTGATGTTACAGTAAAGGGAAAGGGACTTTACGGCCTCAGTAAACCGGGAGAAATACTTGACTGCGGAAACAGCGGTACTACAACCAGACTTGTAAGCGGTATTTTATCCGCACAAAACTTCACTTCTGTCCTCACAGGTGACAAGTCTATACAAAAAAGGCCTATGAACAGAATTATAGTTCCTCTCACATTGATGGGCGCCAATATTAAAAGTAATAACGGTTTTGCACCTCTTACCATTACAGGAAGCTCGCTTCACGGTATTGAATATAACTCTCCCGTTGCCAGTGCGCAGGTAAAATCTGCAATACTTCTTGCAGGATTATATTCAGATTCTCCGACTACTGTGATTGAGCCTGCAAAATCAAGAGACCATACCGAATTGATGTTAAAAAAATTTGGTGCAAATTTAAATACGACAAAAACCTCCGCAACAATAAATCCATGTAAGGAACTTTTTGCAACCGGTATAGACGTTCCTTCCGATATATCATCAGCTGCTTTTTTTATGGCTGCCGCAGTTTTGGTCCCGGGTTCAGAACTTATACTTGAAAATGTAGGTATAAACCCTACAAGGGACGGCGTAATAAAAGTTTTAAAAGATATGGGTGCAAATATAGAAATAATCAATTCAAATGATGAGTTTGAGCCTGTTGCCGATATAAAAGTATCCTATTCAAAGCTTCATGCAACTACTATAGGAGGAGACATTATACCGACTCTTATAGATGAACTGCCTTTACTTGCCGCCATAGCTTCATTGGCTGAAGGTAAAACAATTATAAAGGATGCTGCAGAACTTAAGGTAAAAGAATCCAACAGAATAAAGGTAATGTGTGAGGAACTTTCAAAACTCGGTGTAAATGTAGTAGAAACCGAGGACGGTATGGAGATTGAGGGAACAAACAAACTTTTTGGAAATGTTACCATATCTACTCATGACGATCACAGAATCGCAATGACATTTGCTATTCTCGGACTCATTTCAGAAGGTGAAATAAAACTTGATAATAAAGCTTGTGTTGAAATATCATATCCTGAATTTTTTGACGATTTAAGAAAAGTAAATATTTGAAAAAAGCCGCCGTCAATATAATACTGTAAGTATATACCGATGGCGGCAAATTTTTATTTTTGATGTCCGAACAGCATTGCTACATAATAAAATCCGTTGCTGTAATAATATCCGACTCCAGCATATATTGTGGATGCCGGAACATTCTCTATAAATCCCTCACTTTGAAGCATAAGTTCATTATGCTTTGGAGAGTTCTTAAAAGATGTAATCTTTATATCTGTAGATGATGAATTGTCCATTGTCAATATCTCAGATACTCCGATATAATTATTCGTTATATTGTTCACGGTATAAAAAGCCTGTCCGTCAGGTCTGGTATGTTCAAATGACACCGCACTCTCCTTTGCTCTTTGCTGTGCCGCCGCCATAAGTTCACTACTTATCACCATCTCAGGCAATCCCTTGCTTTTTCTGTACTCGTTTAACTTAATGAAAAGCTCCGCTCTTTCACCTGTGTTCTCTCCTGTGATATGCATTGCCACATCAAGTCCCGCCTGTCCGGATTTTGTCATTACAATTCCGTTCTGTGTCCAGGCACCCTCTCCGTTTAAATCATATCCGTCAGGTGATTTGGTATTCCTTAGCATTGCACTTTGCGGAAAGGCGCTGTTTCTTCCGTCATTAAAGAAATAAGCTTTACCGTCCACCCACTGCCAGCCTGTCAAGGTATATCCCTTTGTATTGAAATAATACCAGTTTCCGTCGATATTTTTCCACTGCGATACGGGATATTTGTAATCATCCGTCAAATACCATGTCCCCTTTGAATCATGCTGCCAACTTCCTGCATACGAGAACATGGAAAGTCCCATACTCATTGACAAAGCCGCCGCCAAAACAACTAATCTCTTCTTCATTTTTTCTCCTACAACTCATCCGAAATCCATTAAAATATATAGTAATCAACACTGTAAAAATATATTTTACATATGTAAATTTCTTGGGTATAATACAAAAACAAGTATCTATATAACTTTTATACAATATAATTATATCAGACACATTAGGCAATTCAAAGTGCCTGTTTGATTAAACCAAATGAAGTATATTGTAAGAAATAGACAATGGAGAAGAAAATATGAGTCAAGATAAATTTGATTTGGAAGAGGCTCTAAAAAACCTTAACAGCGCCCCTTCCTCACAGAAGAAAGCCGGTACAGTCAAAAAGAAAAATGCCGTAAAGATAGAACCTGACTACAGATATGAAGCATGCAATGAATCTTTCCCCTGTGCCAATTGCGGAAAGATGATAAATCCTGAAGGTGCAGGCACACATCACAGAAACCATTGCCCCTACTGCCTGTCTTCCATTCATGTGGACAATGAACCCGGGGATAGGAAAAGTGATTGCAAAGGCATTATGGAGCCTATTTCCATCTGGGTTAAAGATAAGGGTGAATGGGCAATAGTTCACAGATGTAAAAAATGCGGTAAGCTTAACACAAACAGAAGCGCCGCGGACGACAATCCTGTACTTTTGATGTCGATTGCCGTAAAGCCTTTGGCCTCACCGCCTTTCCCGCTTCATTTACTGGAAAATGCACTTGATAAACAAAAATAAAGAGATGGCAAAGATTTTTTAAAGATCTTTGCCATCTTTTAAATTCACATTTTATTCAGTTACTTCTTCTTTTCTGATTTCCTTTGTTCTTATCTCTTTGCAGATCATATCGACGAAATCTGAAAGCTTTTTGCTTCCCTCATCTCCTGCAAATCTGCTTCTTACAGATACGCTTCCTTCAGCTTCTTCCTTCTCTCCTACTACAAGCATATATGGAAGTCTTGAAAGTCTTGCATCTCTTATCTTAAATCCTATCTTCTCAGTTCTTGTATCAACAGTAGCGTCAACACCGTTTTTCTTAAGTTCTTTCAAAACGGAGTTTGCATAGTCTGCATACTTGTCTGATATAGGAAGAATTCTTACCTGCTCAGGGCATAACCATGTAGGGAACTTTCCTGCATATTTTTCTATAAGCCATGCAAGTGTTCTCTCATAGCATCCAAGAGATGTTCTGTGTACAATATAAGGTCTTACCTTTGCACCGTTTTGATCGATATAATAAAGGTCGAAGTTTTCCGCAATAGCGGCATCAAGCTGAATTGTAATCATTGTATCCTCTTTGCCGTAAACATTCTTTGCCTGAATATCAATCTTAGGACCGTAGAATGCAGCCTCACCGTCAGCCTCTGTAAAAGGAAGTCCCTTTTCTACCAGTATATTTCTAAGTGCCGCCTGTGTACCTTCCCAATATGCCTCATCTCCAAGGTATTTTTCCTTATTATCCTTATCCCACTTTGAAAGTCTGAATGTTACATCATCTCTGAGACCCAGTGTTTCAAGTACATATATTGCAAGGTTAAGACAGCTTTGAAGCTCTTCTTCAGCCTGATCCGGTCTTATTACATTGTGGCCTTCGGAAATAGTAAACTGTCTTACTCTTGTAAGTCCGTGCATCTCTCCCGAATCTTCATTTCTGAAAAGTGTTGAAGTCTCACCCATACGATATGGAAGATCTCTGTATGACTTTTGAGTATTCTTGTATACATAATACTGGAACGGACATGTCATTGGTCTTAGTGCAAGAATCTCTCCGTCATGCTGAGGATCTCCCAAAATAAACATACCGTCCTGATAGTGATCCCAGTGTCCTGAAATCTTATAAAGATCCGACTTTGCCATAAGGGGAGTCTTTGTTCTTACATAGCCCCACTCATTATCCTCAAGATCCTCAATCCATCTTTGGAGTTTCTGAATCATCTTTGTACCCTTCGGTAACATAAGAGGAAGTCCCTGACCCACTACATCTACAGTTGTAAAGAGTTCCATTTCTCTTCCAAGCTTGTTATGATCTCTAAGCTTAATATCTTCAAGATGTTTTAAATGTGCCTCAAGCTCCTCTTTTGAATTATAGGCTGTACCGTATATTCTTTGAAGCTTTGCCTTGTTTGAATCACCTCTCCAATATGCCATTGATGATGATATAAGCTTAAAAGCCTTTATATCCTTTGTTCTTTGAAGATGAGGTCCTGCACAAAGATCTGTGAAATCTCCCTGCTTATAGAAAGATATCTTCTCACCCTCAGGCAAATCTTTTATAAGTTCTACCTTATATGGCTCTTGTCTTTCTTCCATAAACTTGATGGCTTCTTCTCTTGGAAGCTCAAATTTCTCTATATGAGCACCTTCTTTTATAACCTTCTTCATTTCGGCCTCAAGCTTGTCAAGATCTTCTCTTGAGAAAGGCTCATGGTCAAAATCATAGTAAAATCCTTCCGCAATGCTTGGTCCGATAGCAAGCTTGGCATCCGGGAAAACTCTTTTTACAGCTTCAGCAAGTACATGTGATGCTGAATGTCTTATAACGGAGAGTGCCTCCCTATCCTTTAATGTAATAAGATTGAGCTCACAATCACTATCAATTTCATCTCTTAAATCATGCATAACACCGTTTACTTCACCGGCAACAACATTTCTTGCCAAACCCTCACTGATGTCCTTGGCAATATCAATAATACTTTTTTTGCTCTCATATTCTTTTACTGAGCCGTCTTTTAATGTTATCTTCATATTTCCTCCATTTCCAATAAAAAAATCGCCCCTAAACTTTCGTTTAAGGGCGATTGACGCGGTTCCACCTTAATTCAGATATATAAATATATCCCTCATTTGATTATAACGTAATCAACGTGCTGTATTAAAGCCACTCCGAGACGGTCTTCACATATACTTCCATAAGTTGCTCTCAGCCTCCAACTCTCTCTGTAATTTCCACATATGCTACTTTTCTCTTCTTCGTTTATGCACAATATAATATTACTTGATTTTACCTTTGTCAAGGTCTCAGTTTATTTTATTTATAAATTTTCCAAATAATTGAGCATACCTTCTACAGCAACCTTTGCCTGAGCGACTGCATCAACTACTGTTTTTGAGCCGTGAACCACATCACCTGCCGCAAAAACACCTTCAACCGTTGTCATGCAGTTTTCATCAACTATCAAAAGCCCCTTATCCGATGCTCTAAGTCCGTCTGTTGTAAGAACAAGTTTATTCTTAGGTCCGTTACTTACAGATATGATTGTAGAATCTGCATCTACATAGTCGAGTTCTTTTTCATAGCCGATAACATTATCTTCTTCATCAAATATTGCAGTCTTAAATACAGGACCGTCATATGTAATGGCTTCAATAGCCTTACCGAATATAAACTCGGCTCCTTCATATTTGGCCGCCTCCACCTCTACGGAGTTTGCTGCAACTCTCTTGCTTCTGGCATAGAGCTTTACCGTTCTTGAACCTCTTCTAAGTGCCGTTCTTGCCACATCCATTGCGGCATTTCCCATTCCGATTATCGCAACGCTGTCTCCAAGCTTATGTCCGTCAGGATTTGCCAAGTAATCTACACTGAAATGTACATTCGGCATACTCTCACCTGCAATACCCAAAGTCTTTGCTCTCCACACTCCAGTACCTACAAATACAGCCTTGTAGCCGTCTCTGAAAAGATCCTTTATCTCCAAGGCTCCGCCTACTGCGGTATTGTTTCTTATCTTTATTCCCATTTTTTCCATCTTGTCATAGTATCTTTGCATTAAAGACTTCGGCAATCTGAAATCAGGAATACCGTACTGAAGCACTCCGCCTATTGTATTCTTTTCATCAAAAATAGTTACATCATAGCCTTCTTTTATCATCTTAATCGCTACAGTCATGCCTGCAGGACCGCCGCCTATGACTGCGACCATCACATTCTTTCTCGGCTTTTTTACAAATTCCATTCTGTCCAGATAAAAGTCCGATATAAACTTTTCTATATCACAAAACCTTACCGGATTATTTTTTCTGTTCATTATACAATTACCGAGGCATTGAGCTTCATGGTCACAAACTATTGAGCAAACCAAAGATAAAGGATTGTTATCAAAGAGAATTTCTCCGGCCTCCATTATCTTTCCTTCTTTAAAAAGTGATATAACCTGCGGTATTGATGTTGTTATAGGACAATGACTGCTGCAAAGCGGCTTTTTACATTGCAGACATTTATTGGCCTCATTTACTATATGTAATCCCATATTTTACCTCTTACTTCCAACTAACTTAATATAAATCGGGTTAAGTTTACAGTGTAAATAAATATTTTTCAATAAAGTATCTGATAAAATACATTTAGATATTTTTTTGACAAAAGCCCATAAATCCGTCACGGATCTATAGGCTTTTTCTTTAGACTATTTATTCTTAAAATATTCCTTAAAACATTCAAATGTCTCTTCACTGATATAGTGTTCTATTCTGCAGGCATCTTCTATCGCTGTTTCCTTGCTTACACCCATCTTTTGTAAAATTTCACCTAATGTGATATGTCTTTCAAGTGTAGATTCAGCAATCTCCAAGCCCTTTTCAGTCAATGTGATATGTCCTTCATTGTCAACTTCAACATAGCCGTTTTCTCTGAACTTTTTCATCTGCTCACTTATAGTCGGCTTTGAATATCCCATTTCTCTTGCAATGTCAACTGCCCTTACAACTCCCGTCTTTTTCTTTAAACTGAGTATTGTCTCCAGATACATCTCGGCAGCTTCCTGTATAACCATAATTACCTCCTTCTTTAATAAATTCCTGCTTACTGTTTATGCTGATATTATACCTAAAGATGTCGCAATTATCAAATGCTTGCGACTCTTTTGGTTATCTTTGTAAAAATCGGACATCAAAAGATGTCCGAATATATTAAATTTGGTTTTTATTAATTCTCCGGCAAAAGATTTGTCATACTTGAAAGTGATATACCTACAGTTGACAAATTGTGAAGCAGTGATGATGTTCCCGGAGCAAGTATTCCCAAAATGCCCAGACCTATTAATGAACCGTTAAATCCCATAATAAATCTGAAGTTTGAGCGAACTCTTCTTGTAAGCTTATTTGAAAGTTCTTTTAATCTTACAAGATCGTTTAAATCATCGGCAGATATACATACATCCGCTATCTCTCTGGCAATTGCGGCACCTTCACTTATGGCAATACCGCAGTCTGCAGCCGATAATGCAGGTGAATCGTTTATACCGTCACCGATCATTATTACGGTTCTTCCCTTTGCCTTTTCTTTTTCCACGTAGCTTGCCTTATCCTCAGGCAATACTTCAGCGTAGAATTTATCTACTCCTACCTCTTTTGCAATAGCTTCGGCCGTATGGATATTATCTCCTGTCATCATAACTGTCTTTTTGATTCCAAGAGCCTTTAATTTCTTTAAAACATCCTTTGCTTCGGCTCTTAGAGGATCTGCAATCTCAATAATGGCTGCAAGTCTTCCTGCAATAGCCATAAACAGATGCGAATATCTGTGGTCAAGCTCTGCAAGCTTCTTCTTTGCATCTTCACTAAGCTGTGCCTTCTCATCTTCAATTACAAAATGATAGCTTCCTATTACAACCTTGTCACCTTCTATTTTACTTGCAATACCGTGTGCAACTACATACTGCACCTCGGAATGCATCTCTTTATGACGAATCTTTCTGTCTTTAGCCTCTTTTACTACAGCATTTGCTATTGAGTGAGGATAATGCTCCTCAAGGCATGCGGCAATCTTTAAGAGCTGATTCTCATCATCTCCGTCAATGCCGATAATTCTTTGTACCTTAGGGCATGCATATGTAAGTGTACCTGTCTTATCAAATACTATAGTATCTGCATTGGCAATTGCCTCCATAAACTTTCCGCCCTTTACGGTAATCTTGTCATTTCCGGCCTCTCTCATTGCCGAAAGTACTGCAAGAGGCATAGAAAGCTTCAATGCACATGAGAAATCCACCATAAGAACAGACAATGCTCTTGTTACATTTCTTGTGAACAGATATGTAAGTCCTGTTGCAAGCAATGAATATGGTACAAGTCTGTCTGCAAGTCTGTTTGCCATATTTTCGGTATTTGATTTAAGCTTTTCGCTCTCCTCAATCATTGATACAATCTTATCGTATCTGCTCTGTCCTGTAGTTGCGGCCACCTTTAAGAGACATTCTCCCTCTTCTACAACAGTTCCTGCATATACTCTTGATCCGGCTCTCTTTTCTACCGGTACGGATTCACCTGTAAGAGATGCCTGATTTAACATAGCCTCTCCACTTACCATCTCTCCGTCAACAGGCACTATATTTCCTGTATGAACTCTGATGGTATCACCTGATTGAATCTGTGAAATAGGAACGGAAACTTCACCGTCATCTGTTACAAGCCATACCTTATCTACATTTAATGACATACTTCTTGCAAGATCGTCTACAGACTTCTTATGTGTCCAATCTTCAAGCTCATTACCTACACCAAGCAAAAGCATAAGTGATCCGGCTGTTGAGAAATTGCCCTGTGCAATAGATATTCCTATAGACAATGCATCAAGCAAATCAACCTCAAATTTTAACTTAAACAAACATTTAAGGCCTTTATAAATATATGGAACAGCCTTAACAATTGTATAAATATTGTTGATGATGTTTGGGAAGAACATTTTTCTCACGCCTGTGAACATGAGCATTCCCACCATCTTCTCCTGAAAATCTCTTGTTATCTGTCTGCCTGAAGTACTTGGCATACTCTCAAGCAAGGCTGTATTATTATAATCAAATTTCTTAAGTTTATTTATAACTGCGTCTCTTTTATTTTCCTTATAATAAATAGCGACATCGCAGGTTCTTTCATATACAACGGCTTTTCTGATAAATTCAAAGCCTTCCAAATAATATTGAAGCATATCAGCTTCTTTTACCGACATTCTTTTTTGAGCCATGCGCACACGCATTCTTCTTTTTGACTCGTGTAAAATTTTACAATTCACTTTTTATCCCTCTACATCTTTTTATAACTTAAGGAAGAGTCAGACTCTTCCTTATACTAAAAACTATATATTACTGATAAGAGAAATTACTCTTCGATGTTTCCTTCAGCTTCCTTTGCTGCACGCTCCTCGTTGATATCCTTAGCTTCTGCTAAAATATCACTTGCATTCTCCTGTACACATGAAACTGTATCCATTACACACTCCTTCATACGAAGTACTGCCGCTGTTCCCTGTGCATAAGCTTTCTTAGCATCCTTGCTTGAAAGCAACTTAATTCCTGCTGTACCGAAAAGTGTACCTGCTGCAAATAAACCGAACTTCTTCCATCCAAAACCATTAAGTAAAAACATATTAACCTCCTTAAGTTAGCGTCAACTAATTTTAACAATTATATTTTATAAAATTTATTACGGTAATAATATATCATAAACTTAAATCCTTGTAAATAGAAAATTTGCTCCAAAATAGGCCTTTTACTCGTGAATATTGTATTTTTTTTAATACTTTTTAGTTAGTTTTTACTAATAATCAGTAAATTCAGTAAGTAAGCTCTAACTTTTTCTTAAAAAAATCTTGCAT
>NZ_JH815185.1:165959-364917 GCF_000296385.1 Lachnoanaerobaculum sp. OBRC5-5 | reverse complement strand
TAAGCTCTAACTTTTTCTTAAAAAAATCTTGCATTTAATGTTAGTGTATGCTAACCTATAGAATGTATTTGACATGTTTCATGAAAAGGAGGAGTTATGATGCCATTACTTATGGCTAACTTAGGTGAAGAATACACAATAAAGCAAATCGGCGGTCGTGAAAAAGATAAAACTTTTTTGGCAACTCTCGGATTTGTTGTTGACGGCAAAATAACCGTTGTTAATGCTATGGCCGGAAACTTGATTGTTAATATCAAGGATTCAAGAGTAGCAATCAGCAAGGAATTAGCCTCAAAGATTATGATCTAAGTAGCCCAAACAATTTTAAGAAGTAGAATGTAAGCATTTATCTACATTCGCCAATGGAATTTCCATTGTATGTTTTCAGAAATCACTTATTATAATGCGGAAAGGAGAATGGAATGGATACTTTAAGAGATGTAAAAATCGGTGAGACTGTTACTGTTGCCAGAGTTCATGGCGAAGGTCCTGTAAAAAGAAGAATCATGGATATGGGTGTAACAAAGGGTACAACTATTCATGTACGTAAGGTAGCGCCTCTTGGTGACCCTATTGAGGTTACTGTTAGAGGATACGAGCTTTCTATCAGAAAAGCAGATGCGGAAAATATTGAAATAAAAAGATAAGGAGCTAATATGGCAATCAGAATTGCGCTTACCGGAAACCCAAATACCGGTAAAACTACTTTATTTAATGCCTTGACAGGTTCAAACCAGACAGTTGGAAACTGGCCCGGTGTTACAGTTGAAAAGAAGGAAGGAAAACTTAAAGGACATACAGATGTTATTATTACAGACCTTCCGGGTGTTTATTCTCTCTCTCCATATACATTGGAGGAAGTTGTAGCAAGAAACTATGTTCTCAATGAAAAGCCTGATGCGATACTTAATATCATCGACGGTACAAACCTTGAGAGAAACTTATATCTTACTTCACAGGTTACAGAGTTAGGTGTCCCTGTTGTTATCGCGGTAAACATGCTCGATGTACTTGAAAAGAGCGGAAACAAGCTTGACCTTGATAAAATGAGTGAAAAACTTGGATGTCCTGTTGTGGAAATATCCGCACTTAAGGGTACAGGTGTTATGGAAGCGGCTGAAAAAGCTATCGAGATATCAAAGAGCCACACTCTTCCAAAGGAAAAACATGAGTTTGATAAGAATGTAGAGGATGCTATCAAGGATATCATTGCTCTTCTTCCAAGCAGCGTACCTGAGCTTCAAAGAAGATGGTACGGTGTTAAGTTGTTCCAAAGAGATGATAAGGCTATTGAGCAGTTAAATCTTTCAGAAAGTACACTTGCCGATATTGAAAAGATTATAACAAAATGTGAAGATGCTATGGATGATGAATCTGAAAGTATTATCACATCCGAGAGATACAATTATATCTCAACAGTTATTGCAAGTTTTTATAAGGTTAAGAATAAAGACTATGTAAGTATTTCAGATAGGATCGATAAGATAGTTACAAACAGAATTTTGGGTCTTCCGATATTCGCAGCTATCATGTTTGCCGTTTATTATATTTCTATTACCACTGTAGGTACAGGAATGACCGACTGGGTAAATGATGTTTTGTTCGCAGAAATTATTCAGCCGGGTGTTCAAGGTTTCCTTGAATCTGCCGGCGTTGCCGAATGGCTTGTAGGCCTTATTGTAAACGGTATTATTGCCGGTGTAGGTGCCGTAATCGGATTTCTTCCTCAGATGCTTACGCTCTTCTTCTTCCTCGCTTTCTTAGAGGGCTGTGGATATATGGCGAGAATTGCATTTGTTATGGACAGAGTTTTTAGAAGATTCGGACTTTCAGGTAAGAGCTTTATTCCAATCCTTATAGGTACAGGTTGCGGTGTTCCGGGAATTATGGCTTCAAGAACTATTGAGAGTGAGCATGACAGAAGAATGACGATTATTACAACCACATTTATTCCATGTTCTGCAAAACTTCCTGTTATAGCACTTATATCAGGTGCATTGTTTGATAATGACGCGTGGGTTGCTTCATCAGCTTACTTTGTAGGTATTGCCGCTATTGTCATCTCAGGTATCATGCTTAAGAAGACCAAGCTGTTTTCAGGCGATCCTTCACCGTTCGTTATAGAGCTTCCTGCATATCACCTTCCTACAGCAGGTTCAATCATCAGATCAATGGCTGAAAGAGGTTGGAGCTTCGTAAAGAAGGCAGGTACAGTTATTACACTTGCAACTATCCTTATATGGTTCCTCAGCTATTTCGGATTTGTAGACGGTTCATTTACATATCTTGCTGAAGATCAGATGGATCTATCGCTACTTGCAAATATCGGAAACACATTTGCCTGGATTTTTGCTCCTCTCGGATGGGGTACATGGAAGCCTGCAGTTGCAGCCATCACAGGACTTATGGCAAAAGAGAATGTCGTAGGTACATTCGGTATTCTATACCATGTTTCCGATTTCAATGCGGATACTGGTGAGGGTATCTGGCAG
The DNA here is from genome assembly GCF_000296385.1 of Lachnoanaerobaculum sp. OBRC5-5. Classification (GTDB taxonomy): domain Bacteria; phylum Bacillota; class Clostridia; order Lachnospirales; family Lachnospiraceae; genus Lachnoanaerobaculum. Next base: position 362,425 of record NZ_JH815185.1, on the reverse strand, counting down.
CTTTTACGTGCCGACTACACACCTCTATCAGCTTACTCATACCTCGTATTCAACCTTCTTTGTGCTCCTTGTATTGCAGCGATGAGTGCTATCAGAAGAGAGATGAGCAGTATAAAGTGGTTCTGGACTGCTGTAGGATATCAATGTATTTTTGCATATATAGTAGCTATGATTATATATCAGGTAGGTTCACTTATCCTTACAGGTAAGTTCGGTATCGGTACAATATTCGGATTTATCGGAATCGCAGCTATTATTTACGGTCTTGTACGCAAGCCTTATGAAGAAAAAAACTAAAGCTTACGCATAAACCGTTTCATTAAAGAAAGGAGATAATTATGGCAGCAACAGTTGTTATTTCAGCTGTATTGGTCGGCGTAGTGGGTCTTATTGTAAGATCTATTTATAAAGATAAGAAAAACGGGAAGTCCTCTTGTGGTGGAGGATGTGGCGGTTGCTCAGGCAGCTGTCATACCTGATTCTTTATTCAAATATTTGAATCCAATTAAAAGAAAGAGCCCCGGCATTTGCTAGGGCTCTTCTTTTTTACCAAGTCTGATATTTTCTATTTTTTCTTTTAACTCTCCTTCTAAAGAATCAAACAATCTGTTTGTAACTGAAGTCTTTTCTATATGTTCTTTTCTGAAAGCCTCTTTGGTATCCTCAAGATCCTTTAAAAACTCCCTTGCAGAGATAAGTATTGCCCCCTTACCTCTTATAATAATCTGCTCAATACCATCTGATGTTGCTACGGTGACATCATATCTTTTTATCATTTCATGTGTTGTCTTTTCTATATACTGATCGGCTGTTTCCGCAGTCTTTGTATATACCACATATACACCCGAGAAATTCTGTACCTCCGTAGGATGATTTACAAGTCTGTAGGCATCAAATACAACAATAATCTCATAATCCTTATAGGCCTTATAATCTATAAGAAGTTCAACAAGTCTGTCTCTTGCCGCATCAATATTTATCTGTGCAAGTTCATTTAACGACTTTGAAGCAAAAATAATATTATATCCGTCAACCAGCAAGTAATGTTTCTTTTTTGCTCTTTCTTTATAAACATACTCTTTTTCAGGTGTTCTCTTTACAGGTGCATCCCGGTCTCCTATTCTTGGAGTCACCTTACCGTATGTTCTTTCAAATATGGCCATAAGCTCTTCGCTGTCGGCTTTTGTGGCATCATAAGTGGAACGTACTGTCTCTATCTTCTCCTCTTCTTTTACAAGCTCAAACTTCTTTAAAGGCAAATGCATATAGTTAAATACTTCATTCCACGGCACTATAAAACTCTCACCATGAGAACAAAATACGGAGTCCGGAGTATTCTTTGTATCAGACTCCGCAATATACGAACTGCTCTCTATAATCTCATCTGCATTATGGCATGGTAAAAATCCTCTTAGACCGAAACCTATCTGTCCAAGACCTTTGGTATATGATAAAAGCGTACTTCCATAGTTTTGTATATTGACGGTAGGCGCATATCCCGTTACTCTAAGAGTCTCACCTCCCTCATAGCTTATATCTTCGGCATTCATATTGTTTAAATCATTTAACAGTCTGCCAAGAGAAGTCATGGGTATATTTATCTCAAAGTCATAGTAAGGTTCCAGTAAGACAGACTTTGCATACATCAATCCATGCCTTACAGCTCTATTTACCGCTTCAAGAAAATCTCCGCCCTCAGTGTGCTTTTCATGCGCTCTGCCTGCTACCAGAGTAAGTACTACGTCGGTTAGCTCACTGCCTGTAAGTACACCTCTGAATTTTGAAGTCTCAACAATATTTCTTACCTGGCTCTGATAATTTTTAGGAAGCTCATCATCAGACACTTCATTCACAAATACTATGCCGCTTCCTCTCTCTCCTTCACTGATAAGTATATGCACTTCGGCATAATGCCTTAACGGTTCAAAGTGGCCTACACCCTCAATATATCCGGTTATAGTTTCCTTATAAATAATACCGCCGTCTATAAGATCGCAGTTTAACCCAAGTCTCTCACCTATAATATTTTTTATAAGATCTATCTGAACTTCTCCCATCAAGTTTACCTTAATTTTAGCAAGTTCTTCGTCATACTCCATTTTTATTTCAGGTATCTCATCAAATATCTGTAAAAGTTTAGGATATATTTGATTTATACTTATATCATCCGGAAAAACCATATTGTAGCTTAAAACCGGTAACAGCTTTTGTGCAGGTCTTTTTATATCTCCAAATGTATCTCCGGCATGAACTTTTGACAGCCCTGTTACTCCAATAATATCACCCGCAATTCCTTTATCAATTGCAATATATTTTTCACCGTCATAAGCTCTTATCTGATTTATTTTTTCATCAAAGAGCGTATCCTTAACCTGTAAACTTCCACCAAGAAGTTTTATAAAGGAAAGTCTGTTTCCGTTTTCATCATATTTTATCTTGTATATTATTCCTGAGAGTTCATCCGAATAAGTCTTTTCATGTACATACTCTTTTATAAGTTCAAGTATTCCTTCTATATTAATAAGTTTTAATCCTGAACCGAATATTGTCGGGAATACTTTTGAATTCTCTATGCAAAAGCTTATATCGGATTTTGTTATTTCTTCCCCTTCGATAAACTTTTCTATAAGATCCTCATCACAGGCTGCAACCTCTTCTAAAAGCATCTTATTTTCCTTTGAAAAGTCCACAATATTTTTTGAAAGAGATTTTTTAAGTCCCTCCAATACTTTGTCCTTGTCAAACTTATCACTGTCTATTTTATTTACAAATATTACAGTAGGTATATTTGCTTCTCTTAATAATCTGAAAAGTGTATATGAATGCGATTGTACGCCCTCACTTCCGCTGATTACCAAAACAGCCATATCAAGTATGGATATGGTTCTTTCCATTTCGGCACTGAAATCTACATGTCCCGGGGTGTCAATTATATTTATTTCTATATCATCTATACTTGTCCTTGCAAGCTTTGAAAATATAGTTATTCCTCTTTTTCTTTCATATTCATCATTATCCAAAAAGCTGTCACCGAAATCCACTCTTCCGGTTTTTCTAAGCTTTCCCGTCTTGTAGAGTATCGCCTCTATCAATGTAGTTTTTCCGGCATCTACATGTGCCAATACACCAACATTTATCATAGGCTCAACCTATGTCAATGCGGCAAAACTTACAGGCACAAATTTTTCCAGCTCCTTTGGATCCATCTCAACCTGATAACCGATTTTTCCTGCACTGAATATAATATTTTCATAATTTAAAGCTGTGGAATCAACTACAGTGGTAAATCTCTTTTTCATACCTATAGGAGAACAGCCTCCATGTATATATCCTGTAAGCGGCAATAAATCCTTTGACTTTAGCATTTCTATAGACTTTTCACCTACCGCTTTTGCCGCCTCTTTTAAGTTAAGCTCCTCTGCCACCGGTATTACAAACACATAGTTTGCCTTACTCTTTCCTACAGTTACCAAAGTCTTAAAAACCTTTCTCTCATCCTGCCCCAAGAGATTCGCCACCTCTACACCGTTTGTAGCCGGAGTATCTATATATGAATAATGATTATACTTTATCTTCTTTTGATCCAAAAGTCTCATTACATTTGTTTTCTCATCCATTTTTTCTCTTTCCTTTAATTTATATTAACTTAAAAGTAAGACCGCTTCATTTATATTTCTTACACCAATAAGCTTTATATTTCCATTAAATGAAATCTTCTCAAGGCATACCATCGGTAAAATACAAACCTCAAATCCAAGCTTCATAGCCTCTCTAATCCTAATCTCAGGCATACTTACGGCTCTTACTTCGCCTGAAAGTCCCACCTCTCCGAATATTACCGTCTTTTCATCTATTGTCCTGTTTTTCATGCTTGAGATAAGCGACATAATAATTGACAGATCCAGTGCAGGCTCATTTATTCTAAGTCCACCCGCAATATTTATATATGCATCATATCTGCTCATTGCAAGTGCACATCTTTTTTCTATGACCGCCATCAAAAGATTTATTCTGTTCACATCTGTTCCTGTGGAAGTTCTCCTAGGCAGTCCGAATGCTGTAGGAACCACTAAAGCCTGTACTTCTACCAGTATCGGTCTTGTACCCTCCATTAAACATGCCACGGCCGCACCTGTAGCATTCTGCGGTCTTCCTGAGAGCATAAACTCGGAAGGATTTTTTACTTCTATAAGTCCCACTTGCTGCATTTCAAATACGCCTATCTCATTTGTAGAACCGAATCTGTTCTTGACGGCACGCAGTATTCTATATGAAGCAAATCTGTCACCTTCAAAATATAGTACCGTATCTACCATATGCTCAAGCACTCTGGGCCCTGCAACCTGTCCTTCTTTTGTCACATGTCCGACTATAAATATAGCAATATTATTTTCCTTTGCTACCTGCATCAAAAGATTTGTAGATTCTCTTACCTGACTTACACTTCCCGGAGCTGACGCCACCTCTTCATTAAACATAGTCTGTATAGAATCTATAACAACCACATCCGGCTTTTCACTCAGCACGGTTTCTTTTATAATATTGAGATTCGTCTCACATAAAAAGCTTAAATTATCTGTGATGTCTCCCACTCTTTTTGCTCTCATCTTTATCTGCTTTAAACTCTCCTCACCTGAGATATAAAGCACAGTTCTGTTATCATCCGATATGTTCTTACAAACCTGAAGCAATAATGTGGACTTTCCAATTCCCGGATCTCCACCTACCAAAACAAGTGAACCTCTTACCACTCCGCCACCAAGTACTCTGTCAAGTTCCTCAAAACCTGTCTTAAATCTGTCTTCATCTTCCAGCTGTATTTCAGACAGTTTAGCAGGCTTTTTATATGTATTTGCAGATATTCCTCTGCTCACCGTCTTTGTCTTTGCTACAGGCTCTTCCACAAGACTGTTCCATGCCTTACACATAGGGCATTGTCCCAACCACTTTGGTGACTCATAACCGCATTCCTTACAAAAGAATGCACTGGACTTTGCTTTTGCCATAAAAACCTTTCTATTTAAAATGGGCATATCCGGCTTACCGATATGCCCATGCAACTATCTTTTTTTGATTAAAACCTTTGATCCGTTCTCACTTAGCTCAACACTAAATATAAGCTTACCTGATAGATTGGTCTTCATGCCTCCGATACTTACATCATCGACATAAACCTCATATTCCGTATCTTCTTCCAAGCCGATAGTTATTTGAGTATCCCCAAAACCGTATATATCAAAAGAAGTTATATTTGGTGTGGTTTCAAATTCCATTACTGTACTACCCGGAACCGATTCATACACAAAAGCCGAATTTCTTTCAAGCTTTGTTATCTCCTTAAATGTCTTTACCTTATATACGTCCCCCTCATGTGCAAAATCTTCTACCTTTGACTTTGTACCAAGAATATAATTTCCAAAACTAAGTTTACCATCCGCCTCTTTGCAAATCAGACTCTCTACTACAGGCATATAAACCTCCTACCAAGCTATGTTTTTGTAGAAATAGTATACAACATTTGGAAAGTTCAAACAAGTATATTATTGAGAATTAACATCTATTTTAGCTTCTATAGCCGGTTCCTACTCGTCAATCCAATCCCGGCTTTGTACACAAGCTACAAAATCCTTATTATCCCACAAGTGGATAGTATTCTCTTTGTCTTAACATAATACCGTGGTGTACATATAGTGTCAATTTTGATGAATGACTGTTCCGTCCATAATTCTTCATCATTTTTCAATAGTTGTCATCGCACAATAAAAAAGGGGCTGTCGGGAAATAAGCATTTCTACTTCCCGCAGAACTAAATAAAAATATCCTGACAAATACAAGGCGTTTTTGCTTTGTAACTTTGTCAGGATATTTTATTTTTCTATAATGCTGTCTATTTTTTGGCATAAAATCCCCTTGGTATATATTTTGCTTTTGCATTTTTTACTATGCTGTTTTCTTCTGTATTTTTCCTTCAAAGTTCTTTAGTTTTGCATGGAGAAAACGATGATATTTATTTATATTTCTTCCTATTGCAAAAAGCATAAATTCTTTATATACCTTATCTGAAGTACGATAGTTAAAGCGTCATTGATCTTCATTACTTTATTCTTATCAATATCTTTATCAGGATTATACTTGTATAAACATTTAGACTTATGTTCACATACACTACAGTCTGAACATCCATATACTTCATATGTTTGTGTATAACCATTCTGTTCTTTCTTTTCTGTGTTGATATGTCTCAGTTCACGGCCATCATGACAGATATAGACTTGCTAATCCTCAAATACCGTTGTCTTCATGTTGTAGTATTTGCCTATATCTTTACTGTATGCTCTTGTTTTTCGTTTTTCATGATCCTGTAGTTTTATATAACTATCTATTTGATTTTCTTTCAGATATAAGAGATTTTTCTCACTACAATAGCCGCTGTCTGCCGTCACTTCTTCAAGTACTTCTCCAAATGCTTCCTTATGCTTTGGGGGAACCGGAATTAATGTATTATAATCTGTACAATCATTACTTACATAACTATGTACAATAAAATAATTCTCTACTGCTATCTGTACATTGTATGCCGGCTTTAGCTGTCCGTTCAACATATGATCTTCCTTCATTCGCATAAAGGTTGCTTCCAAATCAGTTTTGGAATAGCTGTTTCTATCTTTCCCCATAATTTCAAAGCATTTTTTATAGCTCATTAATCTCTGTCCACAATGCTCAAGTTCTTCATATAGTTGTTGAAGCTGTGGCTTTCTCTTGCCCTTTCCGTTAACAAAGACAATGCCTTCTCGGTCAGCAATAGCCATAAGATTTTTCTGAAGCTTAAGTATTTCAATAGGCGAGCAGTTATCAATCTCTATAATACGGTTATTAGATAGCTTTTTATGATTTGTAATCTTTCTTTTTCTGTTCTTTTCAATAATATCTCGAACTTTATCAATTCCGTCAATCACAAACATTTGTGCATTTCCAAGCTCATACTTCTCCCCAAAACCATTATCTTTTAAAAAAGAATTATAATCTGAATAAAGCTTATCGATATAATCCAGAAGACCTGCCAGATGATAATTAACGCTTCCACGCCATACAAAAGTATAACGATTAGCATTAGCTTCTATTTTCGTTCCATCGATAAATAATTCTTTTAATGTTACAAACCCTTCTTTTTTTTAATCGTCTCATAAACTGATAGTTTAAATCGTCAAGAATGTCTAAGGTAAGTTTCTTGCCTTTAAATTCATAGAAAGCATCTCTTTTAGGCTTTTTGCCCCTAGTAAGCCGGATAAAAGCAATATCTCTTTCACATAAATCTACAATACGATCGATAGAACGTATTCCTCGCATATTTGCATAAGTAATAACTGCATACATCATGATCGGGTTGTACCCTGTTCTTCCCTTATCCGAACAATTGGCTAGCAGTCCGGAAAAATTTAAATCCTCCATAACTTTTTTTATGGTATAGACAGGATCGTCATCGGGTAAACTCGATTTTCATTTTAATTTGTACTAAATCTTGACATAGAACCAACAAAAACTCTACCAACCTAATCACTCATAATAAAATCAGAAAATAATTTTCAGCATTTTTCACAATGGAAATATACTACCCGTGTATTGTAACATATATTATTTTTAATAGAATACAATATCAGGTTCTTTAAACCTCTCATTTAATTCCTCGCTTGAATGATATTTATCTTTTAAAATATATATTTTACCTAAATAATATTCATCTTTCAGTTTTTCCGGTACTCTAATCTCTTCCAGCATATAACATTCACTGATAGCATAGGGATCTACATATTCTACATTTTCAGGCACCGTTATAGTTTTAAAAGCACAATTTATAAAGACATGATCTTGTATTTTCTTTAAACTCTCAGGCATTTCTATTTCTTCCAAAGATGTACACTGACCAAATGTACATGACCTAAGTTCACTCAAATTGCTACCATCACTGAAATATACCTCTTTTAATCTTGAGCAATTATAAAATGCATATTCACATATTATTTCAACACTTTTAGGTATATAAACACCTTCGATAAACTCTCTGTCTTCAAAAGCTCCCGCTGCTATCATTCTGGTGCCGTCTCTAATTTTTATTCTTCTCACACCTTTACCTGTGTATCCGAGAAGTATATCGCCAACATATTTACAGCCATATTCATCAGACTCCATATCAAGCAGATAGTCGGTATTACTAAAACACCAATGTCCTACATTTTCTACGTACCTCGGTATATTTATTTCAGATAAATGTATACACTCCATAAATGCATAATCACCTATATCAACCACACTCTCCGGTAAGCTCACCTTTTTTAATCCCGAATACATAAATGCGGATTCCCCTATAATATCTACTCCTTCAGGAACGCTTATTTCTTCCAAAGATTTACAAGATCTGAAGCTCTCATTTCCTATTCTCTCTAAACTGTCCGGAAATTCAATCTTCTTTAAATTTTCATTATCATAAAATACACAGTCTGCAATTACTTTGGTATAATCTTTAACCTTAACATACTCTTTTTCCCCATCACTATATACCAATACTTTTCCTATATATGCACAACCGTATTCATCAATATCCGCTTTCCTAAGAATATCAGTTCCTAAGAAAGCATCTTCTCCAACAGTTTTTATCTCTTCGGGAATATTTATATCAGATAAACTGCTACAATTTCTGAAGGCATATTTGCCTATTTTTTCAAGACTGTTAGGAACTTTTATTGTTTTAAGCTTCTCGCAACCCTCAAAGGCACTGTCCTCTATTTCACCTATATTTCCCAAAAAAACAATATCCTCCAAAGATCTGCAATCCGAAAATACTTTCGTATAAACAGCACTCACACCCTTCGGTATTTCTATTTTCTTTAGCGAAATACAATTATAAAAAGCACCTGTCTGTATTACTTCCAGATTATCAGGTAATTTTATGTCTTTAATTTTTACACAGTTATCAAAGGCATGAAATCCTATTGTCTTTACGGTTTCCGGTATCGTAATATTTTCCAGATTGGTACAATTATAAAATACTCTATCACCTATATCTGTAACTCCGTCAGGTATTTCTATTTTTTTGATATTCTCTCTTTTCTCCAATATACCGTCTTTAATACCTAAAAGGATATTATCTTCTATAATCTTCTTACATTTCAAATTGCTCAAAAAGAAACCTATAGCTATACATGCTATACCTGTTATAATAAATAAATATATCTTAGTCTTTCTGTTACCCACAAACATCCTCCCCTCTGATATTGCTATTCTAATATGTAATTTTAATAATATATAACTTTAGGGTATACCTTTTCAGAGTTTATCTTTTTCTTTATTATAGCAAAATCCTCTTTTATACTTGAAGGTACTTCAATTTGATTTAGGTTCTTACATATAGTTATAGCGTAGCTGTCTATATACTGCATACTTTCCGGAAATCTTATTTTTTCAAGGCTTACACAATATGCAAAAGCTGCAAAGTGTACCTCTTCCAATCTTGAAGGCAGAGTAATCTCTTTTAAACCGGTACAACCAAAAAATACTCCCATATTCAATATTTTGATATCACAGCCCTCCTTAAATACAACCTTTTCAAGTGCTTCACAGTCTTCAAAGGCCTTTACACCAAGATATTCTGTACTCTTTGGTATCTCTATTTCTTTAAGACTTTTACATTCTTTAAAAGCTCCCAATTGAATTTCTTTAATATTGCTTTCTTCTTCAAATATACACTCATTTAAATTCTTACATCCGCTAAAAGCTTCCCTGCCTATGATTTCCACACTTTTTGGAATCTCTATGCTTTTTAATCCTTCAGAGTTTAAAAATGCCTCACTACCTATACTCTTTGTTCCTTCCCTGACTTTAACATAACTTGCTCCATTTTCGTATTTAAGTAGTATATCTTGGAAATATTTACATCCATATTCATCCTTTTCCAAATTTTCAAGCCAATATGTATTCTCAAATACTCCTGCATCCAATCCGTCAGGAGTTTTTTCCATATCGATATCAGATAGATTTCTACAATTTGCAAAGGCCATACTTCCTATATTCTTTACATTTTCAGATATATTTATACTTTCTATACCACATTCATAAAATGCTCTGTCTTCAATATCTTCTAAGCTTTGCGGCATATTTATATTTTTAAGACTCTTACAGTTTGCAAAGGCTTCATACCCTACAACTTTAATACTTTCAGGTAATTCAACCGTAATCAAATCAGGCAGATTTGAACAGGCTTTACTTGCAATAACTCTTGTACCATCTTTTACCTTCATTTCACTGCCTTTATTCCAATATTTTATCAGGGCGTCACCTATATATATTCCATTCTCATCTTCCCAGAGTCCCCTTTCATAATACTTTGTACCTTCAAATGTACCTTCCTCAATATATTTTATTCCCTTGGACATATATATTTCAGAAAGTTTTTTACAATCTTTGAACGCATAGGAATTTATCCGCTCGACTGAATCCGGGATTTCTATACTCTGTAGTTTTTCGCAGCCTGAAAAGGCTTCACTTCCTATATTTTTTAAACCTTCATTCAGCTCTATTTCTTTCAATTCTTTACAGTTTGAAAATGCAGACTCGTCAACCTCATTTACTCCCGGAGGAATATTTATTTTTTCCAAAACAATACAATCTTTAAATGTTGCAGCATTTATTTTCTCCAAACCTTCGGGTAATTCCAAATTTTTTAAACTTGAACATTCATAAAATGCCCCCATACCTATATCTTTTACATTTTCCGGTATTTTAATATGCTTAAGTTTTCTACAGCCCATAAATGAGAGTTCTCCAATACTTTCAAGTGTATCAGGTAATTCCACAACTTCAATATTCTCACAGCCTAAAAAGGCATACGTAGATATTGATTTAACTCCTGCAGGAACAGTTAATTCTTTTAGACTGAGTTTACTCTCAAATAGACCGTCTTCAACACCATAGAATATATTATTCTTTATAATCATTTTTATTTTCACATGTGTAATTACATATTGTGCAAAAAACAACACAAACAATAATATTGTAATAGTCAGTCTGAATTTTAATCCTTTGCCCATAAGCATATCCCCTATATATTCTCAAATATTTTAAATATTTATTTAGTTGTAAATTTAATCACGTTATAACATCCGACTTTTCTTACCTATATGTTAATATATACATATACTATTTTCAAGTTTTAAAATCAACTTATCTATATATTTTTATTTGCTTTTTAACTAATCACTTGATTTAACCGACTGATTCAAACATTTTATCACACAAAAATACCACACATCCTTTATGAACATGTGGTAATCTATATATTTTATTATATTGTCTATTTTAACTATAATTTTGGCAACAATGACTTTATACCGGTATCATTGTTTCTATTACTCCCGTCTTAATCTATATATCTTGCTGTCGGCTTATCAGAATCGTTTTGGTCTTCTCTATTATTGTTCCCTTTATTAGCTATCTTTCTAACAGCATTACCCGTCAATCTAAATGCCCCTCTCATAAGCATGCGCATAAGATAGCGAAGTCCGAAACCTATCACAAATAAAATTATAACACCTAAAACTTTTTCCATTACATACTCCAATCTGAAATTTTGTCTTGACATTAAAACTGCCACATACTCTTTATGAGTACATGGCAGTCTGCGCGTCTTTATTATATTAGCTAATTAGCCTGTAATTTTAGCAACGTTGAGTCTGATTCCCGGACCCATTGTTGATGTTAAAACTACACTCTTAAGATAAGCACCCTTAACTGTGCTTGGTTTTGCCTTATTGATAGCATCCATAATGCTCTGGAAGTTCTCCAAAAGCTGCTGCTCACTGAATGAAGCCTTTCCTACAGGTACGTGAACGAGGTTTGTCTTATCAAGACGATACTCTACCTTACCTGCTTTGATGTCTGCGATAGCCTTTGTAACATCCATTGTAACTGTACCTGCCTTAGGGTTCGGCATAAGTCCCTTAGGTCCGAGTACCTTACCGAGGCGTCCTACAACGCCCATCATATCAGGTGTTGCAACGATAACATCAAAATCTAACCAACCGTCGTTCTGGATCTTTGGAATAAGCTCCTCTGCTCCAACATAGTCTGCTCCGGCAGCCAAAGCCTCATCAGCCTTTGGTCCCTTTGCGAATACTAAGATTTTTACAGTCTTGCCTGTTCCGTGTGGTAGAACTACCGCACCACGAATCTGCTGGTCTGCATGACGTCCATCAAGACCTGTTCTTATATGTAATTCTATTGTTTCATCGAACTTAGCAACTGCTGTCTTCTTAATTAAAGCTACTGCCTCGCTTGCATCATACTGTACGCTACGATCAACTAATTTGGCAGCTTCAACATATCTTTTTCCGTGTTTCATGTATATTACCTCCTAAATTAGTCTTCTACTGTGATACCCATTGAGCGGGCTGTACCTGCTATCATAGAGATAGCTGAATCAATATTTGCTGCGTTAAGATCAGGCATCTTAAGAGTAGCGATTTCCTCAAGCTGTGCTCTTGTAATCTTAGCTACCTTTGTCTTGTTAGGTACGCCTGAACCTGAAGAGATTTTACATGCTTTCTTAAGTAAAACTGCAGCCGGTGGAGTCTTAGTTATGAAACTAAAGCTTCTATCTGCATAAACTGTGATAACAACAGGGATGATTAAGTCTCCCTGATCTGCTGTTCTTGCATTAAACTGCTTTGTAAACTCAACTATGTTTACACCATGCTGTCCGAGAGCCGGACCGACAGGTGGAGCCGGTGTTGCTTTACCAGCAGGTATCTGCAATTTGATATATCCTGTAACTTTCTTTGCCATATGGCACCTCCTTGTGGTAATTTCGGGGATTTCCCTCCCACGCATTTAAATAAATGCAACTATGTAATAAATTACATCTTCTTAACTTCTGTGAACTCGAGCTCTACTTTTGTCTCGCGTCCAAACATTTCTACATTAATAGAAACAGTTTTCCTCTTTTCGTTGACAGCGGTAATCACTCCCACGGTATCCTTCCATGCTCCGCTGATGACTGTAACCATATCGCCTTCCTTAAGGTCAACCTCAAGTCTTGCTTCCGGCTTTGCGGCATTGCCACTGTAGCCAAGTGCTACAAGTTCATCTTCGGTGAGTGGTACCGGCTTGCTTCCCGGGCCTACGAAACCTGTAACGCCTCTGGTATTCCTTACAACATACCAGGTTTCATCATTCATATACATATGTATAAGAACATATCCGGGGAAAAGTTTTTTATCTGACGATTTTTCGACACCATTTTTTACTTCAAGTATGGTCTCCATAGGAACCGTAACCTCAAGTATCTGATCTTGAAGTCCGCGATTCTCAATTGTCTTTTCAATATCTACTTTTACTTTATTCTCATAGCCTGAATAAGTATGGGCTACGAACCATTGTGCCTCTGCCATATTTTCACCTATTTAAGAACAAAGTTTAGTAAAAATTTGAAGATAAAGTCAAGTATTGATATTATAATACCAAGTACAATAGATGATGAAATAACAGCAATAGTTTGCTTTACAATATCATCCTTTGTTGGCCATACTATCTTTTTAAACTCTGTCTTTATTCCCTTCCAAAAGTCAGATATCTTTCCGCTTTTTCCTTCAGCCATAATTACTCCTATTTTGTTTCCTTATGCACTGTATGAGTTCTACAGAACCTACAATACTTTTTAATTTCCATACGGTCAGGATGATTTTTCTTATCCTTTGTCGTATTATAGTTTCTCTGCTTGCACTCTGTACAAGCAAGTGTTATCTTTGTACGCACAATCTCCACCTCCATTGTTCGAATTAGACTTGAAAATCCAAAAAAAAAGGACTTTGCATCCTTAATCTTAAGTATTCTAACATATACAAGTATAACCGTCAATATATAAATATTTTTTTCCTTGACAAATTTCAATTTAATTCTAGAATAAACATTGAAACAAAAATACACGTCTATGGAGGGCTTCTATGGAAAAGCTAAAATTATTTTTCAAAAGGAAAGATATTGTAATTTCAGCCAAGCGTTACGGCATTGATGCTTTGGGCGCTATGGCACAGGGACTGTTTTGTTCACTACTTATAGGTACTATTATAAATACTGTAGGTAAGCAGTTTCAGATTTCTTTTCTTACAAGTACGGTTGCTACTATTGCAGGGGTTGAATATACGGTAGGATCTCTGGCAAGTGCTATGAGCGGTCCGGCAATGGCTGTTGCTATCGGCTATGCACTCAATACTCCGCCGCTTGTACTCTTTTCCTTGATTACTGTAGGTTTTGCTTCCAATGCACTGGGTGGTGCAGGCGGACCTTTGGCAGTATTATTTGTTGCTATTATAGCATCTGAAGTCGGAAAAATGGTTTCAAAAGAAACCAAGATAGATATACTTGTTACACCTCTGGTAACAATATCTGTCGGAATCTTTTTATCAGCTATACTTGCACCAACTCTTGGAAAAGCCGCTATGAAGCTTGGAACTGTAATTATGTGGGCCACAAGCCTTCAACCTTTCCTTATGGGTATACTGGTTTCACTTCTTGTCGGTGTGGCACTTACACTTCCTATATCATCGGCAGCCATTTGTGCGGCTCTTGGACTTACAGGACTTGCAGGCGGTGCCGCTTTGGCAGGCTGCTGTGCACAGATGGTCGGCTTTGCAATCATTTCATTTCCCGAGAACAAATGGTCAGGACTTATATCTCAAGGTATTGGAACATCTATGTTGCAAATGGGCAATATAGTAAAGAATCCACGCATTTGGATTGCACCATGTATTACATCTATGATTACAGGACCTATTGCTACATGTATATTTAAACTGCAAATGAACGGTGCTGCTGTATCATCAGGTATGGGTACCTGCGGTCTTGTAGGGCAGATCGGAGTGTATACAGGTTGGGTAAGCGATATTGCAAACGGAAGCAAAGCTTCCATTACTTCTTTTGACTGGATAGGACTTATATTTATATCATTTGTTCTTCCGGCTGTTATCACACCTGTTATTCATATGTTTGTGAAAAAGATGGGACTGGTAAAGACAGGCGATCTTAAATTATAAAAATAATCCTCGGTATTTGGTGAATTCCAAAATCCCGGGGATTTTATTTTTACAATAGCCTGAATACCTGCTCCGCAGTATCTGTCAGATTTTTCTTTGCAGTATCTGTTTGCATCGCCTCTTCCAATGTAACTATTCTTCTTAAGATAGGAAAGAAGGCGTCAATACCGTGTTCATTACAAACTCCAGCATCCTCTGTTACACTTCCTGAGAATGCTATAACTTTTTTGTTATACTTCTTTGCGATATTTGCCACACCTACAGGAGCCTTTCCCATAACAGTCTGATGATCGAGTCTGCCCTCTCCTGTAACTACAATATCCGCATTCTTTACATATTCCTCAAGCTTTGTCTCATCAAGGACTATTTTTATTCCCGATTCAAGCTTTGAATTTGTAAAGTTAAAGAATGCATATCCAAGTCCGCCTGCCGCACCGGTTCCGGGATATTCACAGTCTGCATCGGGATATTTTTCCTTTACGATTTTTGAATAACTCTTAAGCCATCCGTCCATATCGGCTACCATTTCCTTTGTAGCACCTTTTTGTGGTCCGTATATTGCAGAACAGCCCAGATCTCCGCACAAAGGATTGTTTACATCACATGCCACTCTGAAATAACATTCCGAAAGTTCTTTTATTACATTCTCATCTCTTATGCTTTCAATATCTCTGACACCGCTTGCTCCGAATCCTACCTGCTTACCTTCTTTATCAAGGAACTCATATCCCAGTGCCTGAAGCATTCCTATTCCACAGTCATTTGTTGCGGAACCGCCTATTCCAACTACAAAATGCCTGCAGCCTTTATTTATGGCATCCTTTATAAGCTCTCCTACTCCGAATGTTGTAGTATATAAAGGATTCTTTTCATCACCGCTTACCAAGGTAATGCCTGCAGCCTGTGACATTTCTATTATAGCTGTTTTGCTTGAATCGACTATTCCGTAAACAGCGTTTACACTTTTTCCTGCCGGTCCTGTTACATCAACATTTATAAGCCTTCCACCCATACCGATAGAAAGAGCTTCCACCGTGCCCTCACCACCGTCTGCAAGCGGTCTTATTTCAACTTCCGCATCCTTATGTGCGTTTCTTATTCCCTTTGATATAGCTTCACCTGCCTCCAAAGAAGACATACTTCCTTTAAATGAATCAATGGCAACAACAACTCTCATTTTGCCGTTTCTCCTTTCACCTGTACTGATGCCAGTTTATCATATAAATACATCAAAATACACTTAAAAAATCTACTTGTTTATAAAATAAATCTTATTGAAATATTTTTTATATAAAATAAATCCTACCGATAAAACAGCGATTATTCCCCCGATTAATACTATGATTGAATTTCCTACACTGATTTTATCTGAATTATATAAAGCTATAATTTTTTTGATTTTATCAAAGCTATACCAGCCCTTTTTTATAGAAATCTTATCTCTCTCAATATCGACTAAAACCCCTACTTTTAATGAATCATCATCAAAAACTTTCACCAACAATACCGATCCGAAGGGTGTGGCTCTGTCTGCCCCAAGTACGAGGATATTTGTCATTCCTGTATTATATTGTTCACCTAAAAGCTCGGACATCAGAGCTATTGTTGTGTAATTTTTGTCCTCATAAATTAAATTTTCGGCTTCAAAAAGATTACCGTTTTTATCATACGAAAGTATTCTTTCCAAATATTCATTTGACGGCTTATATTCCGTCACAACCCAGTTGGAGTCCTTCATATCAATAGTATCTGTATTCGACTCAAAGACAAGTTCTCTAAGTTTATCCTCAGATTTAATTTTGCTGACAGGCACCGCATTATATACAAAGAATAAATCGGTATTATTTACAACATTTTGATTAGGCTCCCCATTTTTTGAAAGAGCATTTATTAAAACATCATTTGAAGGAGGAGTGATACCAAATGAATTGATGCAAATATTTAAAGAGAAAATACAAAAAAATATAAATACCGATATCTTTGCAGCTTTATTATTCATCTTAACCTCCATAAAACAATTAAATCAATAGACTGTGAAAATAATATTGATTACTTCTAATCAAGTTTTTGTAGAACAAATGCTCCGCTTGAATTTCCCACTCTTGTATAATATTTTACCCCTACTCCCGGTGTAATAACACAAACTGTATTCTTATAATCATATATGGCATATGAGCCGTTATCCAATGTAATCGTACAAAAACTCTCACCGGGATCTATTGTATAATTTCTATATTCACGGGTCTTTGTGTCCATATATGTCCCATCTCCATAGAAATCAGTTCCAAAAAAAGAAATAGCATCTGAATTCACTACATCAAAAATTTGATCTGCACAATATGTACTACCTATTGGCTTTTTTATAGAATTATATCCATTAATACACAATATAAGAATTATTATAATAAATTCTATACCGCAAATAGCAAATGCTATAATCCGCTCAATCAGCTTTTTTTGCATAGGCATTTCCCCCATTTATTTCTTCCGACTCTTGATTAAACTGTATCTCACGTTCAATAGCTGTAGTTGTATGTGATGACACAAAATAACCGTCATTAACTCCTTCCTAATTCTAATTAATTTTCACAGTCTATATATCTTGACTGAATTATATCACTCTTCATATTTTTTTCAATTGATATCTTCCCCGGGAATAAGAATTTGCAGCCAACACTAAAGCCTTTAGAACAAAATAAAAAAGGTGAAGTTTCCTCCACCTTTAAACAACTTATTTTAAGAGTTCATCATAGCAAGCCGCTACACCGTCCTTTTCTATCTTTTCAAACCATCTGTTTACGATATCATACATATCGCTAAGGTCCTCACCCCAGTAATCTTCTCTCTTTAAGATATCCGCTACCGAAGCGCTCTTCATAAACTGTACAATCTCTTCACCGTCATTTGCCTCGTCCGTCTTATAGAATGCAATAAGTGCAGCCAATGAAAAACTTAGTATCTCAGGATACTTTCCGTTTTCAGCCTTATATTCCAATATTGTAGGAAGTACTCTTGCTCTGAACTTTGACACTGAATTAAGCGCAATTGATAAAAGCTGATGCTTGATAAAAGGATTTGAAAATCTCTCAAATACAGCCTCACCAAACTTTCTGTTGTCCTCGGTATCTCCTATTGTAGGTATTATTTCCTCAAACACAGATTTTCTAAGAAGTGATGATACCTTTTCATCCTTCATGCACTCGCCTACTGTCTCAAGTCCGTACAATCTTGCAGCTAAGACCATTGAAGTATGTGCTCCGTTAAGTATGCGAACCTTTCTCTTCTTATACGGATCCACATTGTCTGTCCAAACTACATTAAAACCTGCCTTTTGTAGCGGAAGCTCATCCTCGTGATTTCCCTGTATTACCCAAAGGTGGAAAATCTCGGCTGTATCCATCATATTGTCCTTTTGACCGATTCTCTCCTCAAGTGCCTTATGTTCATCTCTTGGGAATCCTGTAACAATTCTGTCAACCAATGTAGAACAGAAGCTGTTTTCTTTTTCAAGCCATGAAGCAAAATCCGCTCCAAGCTCCCATTTGGAGGCATACTGCTTACAACATTTTAAAAGTTCTTCACCATTGTGATCTATAAGTTCACATGAAAGTATAATAAATCCCGGCAATCCTGCTTTAAATCTCTCATATAAAAGAGCTGTAAGTTTTGCCGGAAAGCTGTTTGCAGGTTTATCTGAAAGCTTGTTATCATCTTCATACACTATTCCGGCTTCCGTTGTATTTGAAACAATAAATCTGAAATCAGGATTCTTTGCAAGATTCAAATATCCTTCATAGTCATCATATGGATTGATACATCTGCTGATAACATCTATATGAGTATGCTCATCTACCACCTTACCGTTATCAACTCCTCTTAAAAAAAGATTGTATTCACAGTTTTGCGCTTCAAGCATCTCACACATACCGGTCTTTATAGGTTGAACAACCACAACCGATCCCTCAAACAAACCCTTGTCATTTAACTTCTGGAAGAAATAGTCTACAAACCCTCTCAAAAAACCGCCTTCACCAAATTGGATGATTCTCTCTTTAGCCTTCATATTATACTCCTAATATTTTTTATTAACTACTGCAGCCATTGCCATCAGTAATCTGTTATCATTGAAATAATTTTACCTACTTCAATGTCATCTTTCAGCTTCCGCATCTTAGCTTTATACATTGATATATTCGCTTCATATCTTCAGACTTTGTTTCCCTTTTTCGCTCTCTAGTAATGTAAGCGTTTACATTTTTGAGTATATAATATTTGAAATTCTTTGTCAATCAAAAAAGACAGCTAAAAGCTGCCCTATAAATTAAATTAGATTATTAAACTTTTCTATATTATCCAGATAAGGGTATATTTTCCCATCTTTTATCGAATCGATATCTACTAACTTTATGCAAGTAAGTTCTTCCATTTCTGTAAGAAAATTCTCCAATTCTTCTTTAAAATTAGATTCTTCTATATTATTTGTAGTAAAGTCATAATTTTTTATCTTGTCAACAAAATTACGCACGCATAAATCACCTAATTCAATATATCCGTGTTTATTGTATTTTTCAACCTTTACTACCATATTAATAATACTTTGTTTGTTATCACTATTATCACTTAAATTACTGATAATATGATTTTTGCATCCAGTTAATTCTTTTGATAATTTATCACTTTCTTCTTTACTGACCTTCGAATAATTTCTATATCTACATATAAAAATTTCATCATTTTTTTCATATAGATATAATACATTATCGCGATTATTATCATTCTTCTTTTCATAAGCATAATAATATGCAATATTTTGTTCTGTACCACTTTTTTTATACACTCCATAAATTAGTGTAGGAATGAAAATTACACTTCCCAGAACAACAATAATCATTGAAACTTTAGGCATTTGTTTACAAATATATGAAAAAGATAAGGAAAAGTAATAAATACCAATCCATGAAGCTATAAGAGGTAAAATCAAATCTTCTCTTATACATATAATCCTTATCTTCGTCCAAAATTTATACCTCATAGCTCCAATTTGTTTATTAAGGTTCCATATAAAAGCAACGTTTGCAATGATTGCAATGATTGATAGAATAAGAAATAGTGACCCACTAAATAATTTAAAATAGCTGAATTTATTATCATTAGTTATATATAATGTTGAAAATAAAATAAATAACAAAAAAATGATAAATACAATACTAATAATTAACCGCTTAAAACTATATTCCACTTTCTTATCATACTCCAATAAAGTATACCTTATTGGATTTATATGTATTATACTGTACAACACTAACAATAAACTTAATACACCTGCTAAAGATGTAATTCCTAAAAAACCACCTAAATCATTCATAAAATACATAATAAACTCACTTTCAAATGTCCTTATGCCTTAATGTCATGTTAACACAATAATATTTTGTAATCAATTATTTTGTAATATATTTCAAATCAAAAAGACAGCTAAAAGCTGCCCTATAAATTACTCATCTTTCCAAATATATTTTTCAGGATTGCACCATCCACATATGTAATCAAGCATATCCGCAAACCACTCTTTTGATAATCCTTCCTCTAAGCTTTTATAATATTCAAAAAAAATATTATATACAGAATCTTTTGAAATTCCCAAATCATGTATAGCGATTAATAAATCATACCCCTGTTTACTGTAATCAGAAAAATTCGATTCTGTAACAGCTTTAGAAAGTTGTTTTATCTTATCAAATAATATATCAATATCATTCATTTGTTTACCTCTATATTTTGATTAAGAAAGCCGACAGCCCCCTGTCTATCTATAAATCCTCTACATCTATCGCCTTTATTCCGTTTCTCCTTAATAAATCTGCAAATACACCCTGTCCTGATATAATTTTTCCTGAAAATGAACCGTCATATATCGCATTTACCCCACATGAGGGACTTCTGGACTGTAATATAACAATATCGGCATTTTGCTCTTTTACTGTCTCAAGTGCTGCTCTTGCACCTTCACGAAATTCTTTATCAACAGAGGTGCCGTCATTGAGACTGACTATACCGTTTACTATTTCCGCAGGTTCTCTTGGAATAGGCAGTCCGCCAAGGACTTCCGGACAAACAGGTATTACCTCATGTCCTTTGGTATAATCTCTTACTTTTTCACTGTAATTATTTCTACCGTTATATTTACAATTTTCTCCAAGTAAACATGCACTTACCGCTATTTTCATTCTAATAACCTACACTTCTTATAAATCTTTTCAATAATTTTTGATTTGAATTCCATATACTTATCTATATCATCCGGATAAAGTACTGCTGCCTGTTCTTTCACCTTTGAGTACTCAGCTGCTAAATCAGGATTATTTTTCAAAAAATTTCTAAATGTAATATGTTTAAAAAGTTCCTTGGAATCTTTCGGACATACATATAAATGATGTGTCATCAATTCTTCTTTTCCGGAGTATGAAAAAGCTTCTCTACCTTCAATACCCAAATCTCCCTCGTGTTCATATCCTTTTTTATTAAGTAATTCCTTAATAATTGCAAATTTGTCCTTTTCAATAACAATATCAAGATCAATGACGGGTTTTGCTGATAGTCCTTCAACTGATGTACTTCCAACATGTTCAATTTTGATTGAATTGTAAATGATATCTTTGCCTAATGAAGCTACTATCTTTTCATATTCATATTTCCATTGCGGATTCCATTTTTCTACTACGACTCTTTTGGTTCTCATTTTCCGGTCATCTCCACAAATTCTAACTATAATTTTTCTGTCTCAAATCCAGATACATTATATCAAAATCTATATATGAATCTCCTATTTTAAGATATGCGAAAGATGTACCGATTTTTCTGAATCCGAACTTCTCATAGACATGAATTGCCCTAAAATTATCACTTCTAACTTCAAGATTTATTATCTCAATACCATGTGACTTGGCATACTCTATCACCATTTTAAGCAATCTGCTTCCAAGACCTTTATTCCATTCGGATTTCAAAACCATAATACCAAGTTCCGCTCTGTGATTCATTCGCCTTGGCATTCCGCTTAAGCTTACATCTCCGATAATTTCGCCATCTCTCCATGCAAAAAATGAGCATGATCTTTCATCTTTCAAAACAGATTCAATATATTCCGCCTCTCCTTCAACAGAAATAGGAAAACCTTCCGCTCCAAATGACAGATTATCCGTCTCTGCTCCTATCTTCTTTGAATATTCTATTCTCGCCAAAGCATCCTCAGGAGAGGCTTCTTTTATAATTATATTATCCACTTTGTACCCTTTTTCTAAAAAATAAAAACTGCGACAAATTTATAAATACAACAATATTTAAAATAACTGTTTTTATTTGTTTTTCCGTATATAAACAAGTTTACTTCTTTTTGTTTTTTAATAAGTATATTTCATAAAATATATACCTATAAAAATCAAATAGCCCCTTATCACGGGGCCATTCACCACTACATTAAAATAGCTTTTTATAATTTGATAGTCAACACTTTTATATTTACAATGTTACAAAATTAGTAAATAGAATATGATGCCTTTCCCTTCTCTTTTCTCAGAGTACTCATAATCAAATCAGATCCGCTATGAAGTGCTTTTATCTGTTCCTCTGTAATATCTTTACCACGATCGTTTTCCTCTCCTGTGTAAAATGCAATTACGCCTTCTCTAAAAGTTACAAATACAGCCATTCCCATCATTTCCTCAGAATTCTCTTGAAGAAGAGCAGAATCCACTCCTTTTGTTGTGTAATAATAACCAACATAATAAGCGGCATTATTTACATCCTGATCATTATTATCTGCTTTCAAAAAATTTATATGCCCCTCTTCTCTTATGAAATCAAATCCATTTATATTCACTTTATCAGATTTGTCAACAATTATATCAATTTTATCATCATCACCGGAACCTAATCCAGCATAATCCTTTAATCCAATGCCCCAAAACTTTTGTGTCCTAAGAATATCCGGTACTTCTTCAAGTTTATCAGCAAATTTTAATTCATAATCTTTTGCCTTTTCTTCAGTAAAGCTTTCTCTGATAAGTAAAGCGTTGAACGGATTTACTACCGGTGTTTCACCTGCAACATTTTCTCTTTTATTTGTAACACTTCCTCTTTGATAATTGCTTAATGCACCTATCACACCGGCAAAACATACATGTTCACCTTTAGGTAAAGAATCAAACCAACCAAGAGAACCAAGTCTCGTAGGACATATTAAATCCTTTTTATTTTTTGTCGTTTTTTTCTTAGATGCTTCCACAGATGAGGATATTTCAGTTTTATTTGTTTCCGCATCTGTCTTATTAGAACTAACTCCACAGCCGCTAAAAATTGTCGCAATTCCTAACACTAAAGCAATACACCATATTCTTTTTTTCATTTGTTGCCCTCCACTACAATATTCATCAGTGTAATAAATATACACAGAATTTTTAATATTATATTTATCACTTTAAATATTTATATTAACAAAATACCCTACTTTATATATAAAAATATTACATTTAACTTTTCAATTAATCAACAAATTATTTTCTTAAGATTTATTTTGTATTATCTAAATGATATAAATACAGGAAAAATTAGGCCTTAGCTATTCATATAACCTGGCCTTTATTTTTCAAGGATCTTAGCTGTCTTTTCAAATGTATTTCCATTCCGTATTGTTACCTGCTTATAAAATTCCTGTTTTATAAGCTTTTTGTGGTATATAGTTTTCATGTATTCCGATTCATCATACTTTCCCCAAAATACAGCATTTTTACCAATGTAAACTATTTCATTATAAAACGTGGATTTGTCTATAAAGTCAAAGATTTTGCTTCTATCCAAATCATAGGAAAAGAATAAAACGTCTCTTCTTGCCATTTCTTCATACCACCATTTTGGAAGTCTCTCCTTCTCTTTCAAGTACTCTTCTTTACTAATTAAAGTAAAAGGGATTGAAAAGTTAAAATTTGTCTCCAATAAATATTTTATCTTAGAGATACAACTTTCATAGCTTTCCCCACTGTTAAAGAATAAATTCCCGCTGTTAATGTAAGAATCAACATCCTCAAATCCCAATTCAGTTAACAAAACTTTCAATTCACTCATAGCGACTTTATTCTTTCCACCAACATTTATACCACGCAATAAAAGTATATATCTCAACTTACTTACCTCTATACACTAAAATTCATCTCTGCTTTGACGGCTTTGAAAAAAACAACAGGTAAATTCCAATTATGAACTTAATTGCCGCATCAATATATGCAATCACAGTTACAGGAATGCCTGAGAAAATATATCCTGTCAAAATATTCAAGGAACAAACAGCACCTAAATAAATCATTGATTTTCCATGTACAAAGTAATACATAAAAAAGTGTATTGCGGTCGCCATCAATGCTCCCAACCAAATCAATCTCCAATTCTCATCGGCAAAGAACGGTCCACCAAGTAGTGACATTAATACAAGCAATAAAATAATTGCATATAACGACACTTTTCTTTGAAATTCAGAGGAACTTCCATCAGACAATTTATTTAGTACTTTTTTATTCATATTAACAGAAAAAAAGCTGATAATATATCCTAAGCAAAACACCTGCATATTTATGATTTGTTTTCCGCCAACAAAAGTAGCCGCTAAAATAACTGCTGCTACCAAAATCAACCATAAGCCACATGCCCTCTTATAATTGAATTCCGGCTTCTCGTTTTTATTATATTTTAAAAACACATAGCCTCCTTAAGTATTTCTGCAACAAGCATCCGATTTAATTATCAAAAACAATCACCTGCTTATCTACATTTACCTCGGCTTCAACTCCGAAAGGAATAATACACCTCGGTGTTGCATGCCCCACATTTATATTATAAACAACAGATAAGTCTTTATCTCCGATTTCCTCAAGTAAAATTTGCTTATACTCCTCATAATATACCTCATCTTGAGGCTTTCCGACTAAAACACCTGAGAGCACATCAAATATTCCATAATCTTTTAAAGCTTCGATCATTTTTCTATATAGTTTCGGTTCAGGTTTTTCCTCACTTGTTTCCAACAATAAAATTTTATTCTTCCAACCTTCAAGACTTGGGAATAAATCATATTTTTTACAAAGAGATACCGTATCTTCAAATCTTGAATTATCAAATATATCATAAATTGAATCAATGCAACCGCCCAAAATCTTACCTTTAAATACCGGCTTACCGCAAAGTAATTCAAATCCGGTATTTTTATATTTTTCCATATCAACTCCGATAGAATTCTCACTGAAGTCTTCTCTTTCCTTATACCAAAACTCACTTGGACGTATTTCTTTTATTTTTCCTGTTGTAATAAGCTCCTCAAAGTATTTTTTTGTATATGGCAACATATCATTTGAGAGCTCACATATATCAGGTAAAAATGCCTGACCGTAGAATGTTTTTATTGCCACTTTATTTAGCATAAAATGATTTTTGGTGGTATCTGAAAAGCCTAAGAATATTTTTTGTTTAACGTGCCTTTTCAGCTCATTGTTTTCAAACAGATATGGCAAAAGTTTATATGTATCTACTCCTCCTATTGCACATAAAATCATATCAATAGAGTCATCCTTAAACGCTTCTATCAAATCTTTAGCTCTACATTCGGGATGTTCTTTTATAAAGTCCATACCCTTAAGCGAATTAGGCAAAAATTTAACCTCTATACCGTATTTATTTAATCTTTCCACACCTATTTTAAGTTCATGCTTAATAAAACTTTCTCCTAAAACACCACTTGATAAACTGACTATTCCTATTTTCTTTACCATAAATACCTCAACATTCTTCTATCTGTTTCAACATCTTTATTATACTATCAATTTTCATAAATTCACTATATTATTTATCATTAAAACAAAAACCGGTACAAGTATTGAATCCACAACACCTGTACCGGTTCATCATTTTTGGTATTAAATTATTTGATGGTCTGGTCTCCGTCCTTTATAACAAAGTTCTTCTTTGTTCCCAACTCTTCCATCCAGGATCTAACCTCAAGAGTCTTATAATTTCCGGTATTGTAACCTGAACCTCCGTCATTGTCCCAAAGCCACTCAGGAGCATTCCACATAGCTACCTTAGGTGCTATAAGCTCATAAACATCTTTGTTTACACCGTACTGACCGTGATGAGCCATCTGTACGATATCAGCCTTTAACTCTGAAGCAGGTACATCCGCCTTAAGTCTCTCACCTGCTGCAGGTCCCATATCTCCTAAGAATAATACTCTGGTACCGTTGTCAAAGTCTAATCTGAAAACTACGGATGAATTGTTGATAGAGTTTGACTCTATCCAATAAGGATCATTGAGTACATGTATGGCTACACCGTCTACATAGTAAACCTCACCCTTGCTTGTCATATGAGATACACCTGCAGGTAATTTTGCTATTGAGTTTCTGATAGTATTTACCATCTCGGCTCTATAGCTTTCATATTTGTCATACCATGCCTGCTCTCTTATATTGTAGTAGAATGCATCTATCTGCAATCCCTCAAAACCGTTCTCTGCAAGCTTTGTAAATGCGCCGCCGTGATCGCTGTGAGGATGTGATAAAATCCATGCACTTACTTCATTACCGAAACTCTTTATAGTTTCTACCAAGTGTGGCTCATCTGCAGGAAGACCTCCGTCTACTACAATAATCTTGCCGTTCTTTGTCTTAATGACAAAGCTCATCATCTGACTCTTTGTAGATGAGGTGAGCATATGGATTTCGGCACCGTTTAAATAAGTATCCGCATCTGCCGGTGCACCCATTACAACCTTAGGATACTTTGATGAACTCTTACCTATAACACCTGCAAATGATGTCATACTTGTACTAAGTACCATCAATGAACATAATGACGCCATCAGAATTTTCTTTAGAAGTTTCATTTATCCCCCTTTTTTTTCTGTAATTCTAAGTTAGTATTAGTCCCTGCTTCAATAACCTGATTCACAATATATCTGGAGTTTTCCATGATATCATCTTCTCTAAAAAGCTGTACCTCAAGATCATACTTATCAAAGAGTCCGCCATAAGAGTTTTCGCTTGATTTTTCTATAGAAAAATCCTGAGTTGCGGCATAATCATTTACTGCTTTAATATATTCAGTTCCGTATGCCAATGCTTCATCATCACTGATTTCATTTGACAGTGACCATATAAGCAATACCCTATTTTCATCAGCCTTAAAAGCCATATCAATATAATCACTCATCGGGTATAGAGTTTTGTCATTGAATTGCTCTTCTGCGTCACTTCTTATTTGAGTCCAATCCAAAGTTATATTTTTTTGAGTTTCAAATACAGGCTCATCCACCTCTTTATTCATCGAGGAATCTCTGACGACTATATCCGAATTTGCACAGGCTCCTGAAGATAAGGCAAATATTATAGAAACAATTCCTATAATATGTCTTTTAAATTTAATCATACATGAATACCTTTCCTTAGACATTTACTAACTTTTATATTATATCAAAGGGTTTTGTTTTGTGTAGTGTTTTTTTGATTATTCCATATTTTTTAAGATATTTTTTATATCTTGATTTATCGCTATAAAAATGTTATCATGTTCAATATCTTAGTAAATATTTTGTTTTTGAACATTTGGAGGCGTTATGAAAAAATCTGATATTGATTATTTTGTCACTATAGTTCCTTTTTTACTTGTGATATCACTTGTAATATTATTTTTCATATTTCCTGCTCAAGCCGGAAATATACTTGCACAAATAAGGAGCTTATTAAACAACAGCCTGGGAATATTTTACCTTATATTCGGTTTGTTTATATTCTTATTATCCATATATATTGCATTTTCAAAATACGGCAGTATAAAGCTAGGAAGCGGCAAAAAGGAACATTCAAACTTTGCATGGGGCACTATGATGTTTACCGCAGGACTTGCGGCTGATATATTATTTTATTCACTGTGTGAATGGATGCTTTATGCAAATGAAGGCAGAATCAGTTCTCTGGGAGATACTACACTTTGGTCCGCCACCTATCCTTTATTTCACTGGGGTCCTATTCCATGGGGATTTTATGTTGTACTTGCATCATGCTTCGGCTTTATGCTTCATGTAAGGAAAAGAACAAGGGCAAAATATTCAGAAGGACTTAGAGTACTTCTGGGTTCCAAAGTTGACGGTATTTGGGGGAAAATTGTGGACTTGATAGCGGTATTTGCACTTATAGCAGGTACGGCCACTACATTTTCACTTGCCACTCCGCTTCTTTCACAAACAGTTGCCAAACTTTTCGGTGTTTCAAATAATAATATACTTACTATAGCTATTTTGATTGTGACCTGTATTATTTATTCCGCCTGTGCTTATTTGGGCATTGACGGTGTATCAAAACTTGCATCCTGCTGTACTTATCTGTTCTTTGCACTTTTGATATATGTATTCTTCGGCGGCGGACATGGAAAGTTTATACTTGAACTCGGTTTTACTTCACTTGGAAACCTTGTGAATAATTTCTTTTCACTTTCAACTTATATTGACCCTACCGGGCAGACAACTTTTGCACAGGACTGGACAGTATTTTACTGGGCGTACTGGATGGTATGGTGTGTAGCCACTCCGTTTTTTATAGGAAGTATCTCAAAGGGCAGAACAATTAAAGAGGTTATACTTGGCGGATATATATTCGGTCTTTCAGGTACATTTATGTCTTTTATAATACTTGGAAACTACGGTATTGCACTTAATGTGTTCGGACAGGTAGACTTATTAAAGATATACAATGAAAGTCAGAACCTATACCAAACCATAGGTGAAGTAATATCATCTCTTCCATTGCCTTTTATAGCAATGATACTTTTGATCCTTGCTATGATTACATTTTATGCTACTACATTTGATTCCATAACACTTGTAGCCGCATCTTATTCATATAAGGATCTTGAAGACAAAGAACCTTCAAAAAAGATAAAGCTTTACTGGTCAATACTTTTGATACTGCTGCCTATAGGACTTATTTTTTCGGACAACTCCATGTCAAACCTACAGACTGTGTCCATTATCGCGGCATTTCCTATAGGAATTATAATGCTTTTACTTATAATTTCATTCTTTAAGGATGCCGATATGTACCTTAACGGTAAGTGAAAATTTCGTGATTCCAAAACTCGCCTATGGATATTGAAAATCCTATGGCGAGTTTTTCTATACTCAAAATACTTGGATTTTTAGTCCTGCCTGAAATGATGTCTTTTATAGTAGTCTTGGGAACACCGGATCTTTTTGATAATTCATAGATTGTAATATTTTTCTCATAACATAATAATATAATTCTTTTAGAAATTGCCTGTGATATATTCATATGCTCTCCGATTTTAGAAATGTATTTAAATTTAGAAATATACTTTTATTCTATCAAAAAAAGAGCCGTTTTCACAGCTCTTTATATTTAAAAATTAATTTTTTCCTCAACTATATATAAAGGACGGTCCTTTTGCTCGGCCAGTATAAGTCCCAAATATTCTCCTATTATTCCCACTATAAAGAAAAGTACCGAGAACATAAAGCATATCAAACAGATAATTGTTGCATAACCGCTCGGTGTACCTACTCTTAAAAAGGATACAACAGTATAAATCATCATTATGATAGCCAAAAATGCCGCCATTCCACCGGCATACATTCCAAGTTTCAAAGGAAGATTTGAGAATGTCATTATAGTATTCATCGAAAATCTGAAAAGTTTTTTTATTGAATACTTGCTCTCTCCCGCATACCTTTTTCTTGCCTCATACTCTATATTTGTGGTATTGAAACCTACATTCTGAACATAACCGCGAAGGAATCTTGTCTTCTCTCTGTAGTTATTTCTTAAAATGTCGGCAACCCTTTTTGATATTCCGAAGAAATCGGATGCATTACTTACAAGCTTCATATCGCTTACTTTATTGATCACTTTGTAAAATCCCGCCGATGTTATATTTTTCAATATACCTGCCGATTTATTCTCGGTTCTGACCATATTTATTATATCAAAGCCCGAATCAAATTTTCTAATTATTTCAGGAAGTAATGTAGGAGGATGCTGTAAATCGGAATCCATACAGACAATATAGTCTCCGCTTGCATAATCTATACCGGCAATCATAGCCGCCTCATGTCCGAAGTTTCTTGAAAAATGTATAACCTTCACATTCTCATCATCTCTTGATAATTTAAACAAAGTGCTTCTTGATCCGTCAGTACTCCCGTCATTTACAAAAATTATCTCATATGGATTATCAATTAATAGAAGAACCTTTATTGTCTCTCTGTAAAATTCAAATAAAACTTCCTCTTCATTATATACAGATACAATAATTGAAATCTTCTTACTCATATACTTCTATCTCCGTACTTCCATGCGTCGGTACTCTGTCAGCTTTTGGAGGAGGTGTCATATAGTCTCCGTAAACCAGCTGTAATACATTTTCGTATTCATCTATAATTGATAATGAAATATCTTCAAACTGAATTTTGATATATTTCTCATACCATCTGCTGTTTACCTCTATGTCGATATAATCCGGTTGATAATTGCTGTAATACCAGGTGTTATTTTTTCTGCCTTTATAAAACAATTTTGAAATCTTATCCTGTATACGGAATAGAAATTTCATAGGTATTATTTTACCGAAGATGGAGAAAAACAATATGGCGATTTTCATCATACCCTTATACTTCTTGAAATCAAGCTTCTTTCTATGTCCCATGGAAAGAAGATATATAAGCTTTTGAGTAAATAGTGTAAACTTTTTTAATGTTTTTTTGTTCGGCAGCTTATCTATTATAAATATATCAACCCAAAGATGATTGAGTTTACCTTTATATGGATCTTTTTTATCCTGTTTTTTATGTCTGATACTGGGCTTATAAATGATTCTTGGAGTAAAATCGTAAAATACCTTTCCTCCTTGAAATTCATCAGGCATTATAAATTCCAGCTTATCCGATAATTCTCTCTTAACAATTTTTCTGAAAGACTCAAAATTAGCTCTTGTCATTGCAATATCGGCATCATCATCCCAAGGTATAAATCCCCCATGTCTGATAGCTCCAAGCAATGTACCAGAGTCCAAAGTATAGTTTATTTTGTATTTTGTACATATTCTATCTATTTCCTGTAAAATATATAGATTTGCTTTCTGCAAAGCCAACATTCCGTAAGAATTATCCATTTATAGGCCTCTTTTCAAAAATATTTATATTTAAATATTAACTACATCATTCTACACTCTTTATACCTTACAAATCAACAGGAAACTACAATATTTATATCACTATTCAGAAAAAATATTAAGTTTTTTTGACTTGATAATACCAAGTGCTTCTCTTGTCTTCTTCGGATTATGATATTGTAAGACTTTTTTCAAAGTCTCATCGCTTTCATTCTCGAAATTCTTTGCCACTTCCATCTTCACTTCAAAGCTTTCCAAACGATACTTTGCCATTCTAAGCTCATTTCCGGCAGTGGAAATATTTCCTAAAAATACAAGTAATACAAATACTGAGACCACCGCCTTTGCCAATGGTGACATACTTTGTTTCTCTTTATTTACATGTATTTTCATATAAGCGAATGTCAACATCACACCTATAAGCCCCGCACCAAATTGAAGTGCATATCTTGAACTCATGGCATACAAAGGATTTAAAAAAATCCACCTTGTCAAAATAACCATGGCATGACTTAAAAGTCCTGATACAAGCATAAGCATCGGGAATAATGTAGACTCATATATTTTATATTTAAAATTCAAATACAGAGCATACAGATAAAAAAATATAACTACAGCTCCTATAATACTTGTTACAATGATACCTATTTCATATCTTTCCACTATACCGATGCTTAAAATATCTGATGCAAAGGTATTTAGCCCGAATAAAACAAAGTACAACGGATTTCTTCCGAATACGGCAGTCAGACTTTCTGTTGTTGCACCTGCATGTTCCGTATAAGAATTTGCGTATGAATACATAAATGCAGTCAAGGAAAGTATCACAGGTATTGCGAGTGTAAACATAATTTTATTCTTTTTCTTAATTGTGTATAAAACATATACAATTATCAAAGTAACACCATATGCAAGTGAATATGAACCTGCTGCAAACAGTATCGTGAACACAGGCAGAATAATATTTAAACCAAACTTTACTTTTGTTTCCCTGTGTATATAAGAATCAAGTATGTAAAAATGCAGTGCAAACAGAAAGAATGTAAAAAAATGTACCCAACCTGTTCCGTTAGTAATCATTTCCCATTGAGAAAGTGAAAAAACCAGCAGCATTACAAGGATAAAATATCTGAGATTTAAATTTTTGTTTGCCATAAATATTCCGATTATAATTCCCATAAGCGAAAGGAATATAACTCCCAAAGCCATATCAAACATTGTTGAATATTTAAAAAAGGCTACATTTATCATTCTTTCAAAATATGTTATAGGCAATCTTGTAAGTACATCCTTGCCAAAATAAGGCTTCGGCGAAAACGGATCCTTAAGATAGGTATTTATTATCCTAATATAATCCGTATAGACCACATCAAGCATTGCACTTCTTATATATGCACTCAAATATATGGCTCCGAATACCGGCATGAAAAACGCTAAAAACTTCTTCATTCACACACTCTCTAATCTATTTTTATATTTAAAATATAACTCAATCTGTCTTCACCTCTTTGTTCCGAAGCATCAGGCAGGTAAAAATTGCTCTTCAAATGTATATCCGTCAATGAATTCGGAGCGGTATCTATTTCATACTGTGTTATATTTGATATAAGATACAATGTCTCCTTTTCTCCGTTGACTTCTATTTCTATTTCTTCATCTCCGTCAAGCTCACCCGGATACATTATCTCAAAGTGAATCTCACCGTTTTCTCCTGACATCACATTAAGTTTAGCTTCTTCGTCGGTCCAACCGTCCGAATAATGCCCGTATACATTTTCAATCTTTATATTCTTTAGAAAATCCGTTACATCCTGATATGAATTATTTTTCAAATCTTCGGATAAAACTATCATATCATCATCGATCTGACCTATGGATCTGTAGCTTTCAATAAAGGTAACGATATCTTCTCTGATATTTTGATCATAGGCTCTGAAAAACTCAAGTGAATCAAATTTACTGAGTTTAAAATCATTTTTTATTATAAAAATTCTTTTATCGCTTAAGTCCTTACCATACTTATAATATGTTTCATCTGCCAGCGAATTTGCTCTGTTTTGACCTATGAAGATATATATATTATCATAATACCCTCTGTAATATATATCTGCCGCTATCATGCAAAATGTCCATACGAAAAGTAACACTACCGCAGTAAATGATACATGGAAAAGCTTTCCCAGTGAGGCTTTTATCTTTTTACTTTTCAACCTCTTTACTATGATACTTTTATCCACACCGTAAATATATGAGAACAATAAAAGCATAAATAAATACGGTGCATATACCCATCTCATCTCCACTCTTATAGTAACGGCGGATGACACCATACTTCCTATTATAAATCCTGTAAAAAGTAAAATATTTTTTATCCACGACAGTTCAATTTTTTTTCTGTATACAGCTATCGAATAAATAAATTTTATTATAAAAGCAAATGCAGCCAATATTCCTATTATTATAACAAGCTTTAGCGCCGTATTTACATTATGAAAATTTATTCCGTTAAGATGTTCAGGTCCCGTATTGATACCCAAGAGATATAAAATTTCAATTCTCATTGACAGGAAAAAGTCCGCAAGATTAAATGTCTCACTGACTTTTGAACCTCCCGTACCCTCAGGTACAAACGACTTCAGTGCAAAAAGTCTTATAAGTGTTATCATTGCAAATAATGCTATAGATATTAAGGCATTTAAAATTTTTCTTCTTTTCCCGACAATTGCCGCAAATATAAGCATCGGCAAAAGAACCATAAATCTTTCATGTGTAAAGCAATTTAAAAAATAAAATCCGCATGCATAATAAAAGTGAATATTTTTTCCGTTATTGATGTATAGATATAAAAAATATAACATCAGGAGTGCAAATACCAAAGCCATGGCCTCCATCACACCCAAAAACTGCCCTATATTATAATATGAAAATCTGGATATCAAAAACATTGAAGCCGGTATAAATGCCAAACCTCTTGACTTTGCCATACTTTTTGCAAAAAAGTAAACTCCTATTGATATAATTGCAGCTATAATTATATTTATAGGTACTATAAGTGAAATATTGTTTTTTAAAATACCCTGATATATCCATGCAACTATCCAGTATACCGGTCTGAATTTTCTGGTTTGTTCAGGAAATACATATTTAAAAAATCCCACTCCTCTTCTGGTTGACCACATAAAGAGGTCATCCTGATAGAGTCCTCTTATACTCATTCCTGCATTTATCACAAATGCAATACCTATAAGAAGTATTGAAAGCATAACATCCTTCAGATACTCATACTTTTCCTCAATTTTAATAATTGCCATAAATCCTCCTAAAAGTAAGCATTGTATGAACTTTGATATATTTTCTTATAAATATCCGCAACCGGCTTCGGCAGTAAAGTATCAAACATTATACTTTCCTCCATCTGCCTTGAATTATCTATTATGCTTTTTTTAGTTGTAGCCTCGTCATGTATTCTATAGCAAATACCCGGTCTTTCAGACAGTACAATTCTTCCTTCAAGTTTAGAGAGCTTAAGAAGGCACTCCCAGTCAAGTGCAAATTTAAGCTCCGATATAAATAAATCCTTTGGACAAAGTCTCTTATCATATGCACAGCTTGGTGCAATTATAGGATTACCGAATGTGATTGCAAGTCTTTTTACAAAAGATATATTATTTAAAGCATTTACTCTAAGTGGTAATCTGAGTATTTTTTTTACAATTTCCACCTTGCCGAATTGCTTTATCCTGCCGTTTTTTAATGTAATAGATGATGTTGTAAAAAGAGTCATATCAGGATATCTTTTCTTATACTTAAGCAAATCTTTTGTATAGTTTTTTAAATAAATATCATCCTGATGTGCAATGGTTACAAGCTCGGTTTGTGCCGTATTATAGGCAAACTGCCAGTCAAATCCGATATTTGATACATTCTCAGGCTTCTTCTTATCATTTACAAACACTTCAATATTATATTTTTTTGCTATGTTATATATATAATCGTTCGGTGTGGATGTGGCAATCTTTATATCCGATTTTACAATCTGTGCCTTTAAAGATTTTATACAGCTTTCTAAATATGGTGATTCTTTATATGCGCAAATAACAAATGTATGTTTCATAACTTCCCCGTCTTTGCTACTTTCTTTTTATAATGTCCTTTATTATACCATGAAAAGACAGCCATTGCATTATGTAGGGACATTTAAAAAATCCATGAAAAAGATTTTGCTTCTTCATGGATTTAAATTAAAAGAAATTATCTTCTGTTTTCCTGTGCCGCCCATCTGAAGTTCGGTACCAATTCCTGCCACTTACTTATACCTAAGATGCTCTTTGCAAAATCGGTATTGTCAAGAGTGTACTTTGACTTGTCAATATATCTGTATACTGTCCAAAGTTTTCTCTTTGATATAGCCTGAATTTCATCTCCTACATTCATGCTGCAGGTCCAAAGTCCGAATGAAAGTCCCTGTCTTACCTCAAGCGGTGCATCCACCTGACGGCTTAAGATATATGCCTCTATATACGGGTTTGAATCTACAAGATAGTATGAGTATGCAAATGCCGCAGCCTGCTCATTTTCAAGATTTCCTCTTGTAGGATTTGTAGCTGTAAATCCTTCCTCTGTAAGCATAATATGTCTTACGGAACCGTCATGCTTTTTAAGTGCATCCTGTGCAAAATAATCTGTAAGCTTATTTAAGTTTGCAAAGTTTATTACAGGAGAATCAAAGCTGTCCTTTATCCATCCTGTCTTTTGGGCATCATCCCAGAATTCCGGATCTGTCATAGGTGCAGGATATGGGTGATATGCAAGTCCCCAATCAATATCTCCATGCTCAAGCACAAGAGAATTGAAATTGTCTACTATCTGCTTTCCACCGTATTTATTCTTATTGTTTATCTCATTATTCCAGTTATAATCAAGTGAATAGAATACTCTGTCTGTAGAAGAAGTTGACTTGATTGCATTATAGAAAATTCTGAATGCCTTCTCATATTTTCCAGTATAACTTCTTACATCCATATCACCGATATAATTCCACTGCTGGTTGTTGATCTCATTTCCTATAATCCAGTTGGATACCTTACCGTGTGCGGTATTTTTTCCGTTGTATCTTTCCGCAAGGAATGATGCTATAGCCTCAGTGGTCTCAGTACCCTCTTTTGAAGACGCATTGAACATATAGTAGAATATGCTGTCTCTTCTCGGCATATTCGGATACATAAGCTCAGGATGAGCCTCATTATAACCGTTCAAAATAATAGCTGTAACAGTCATATCTTTTCCCGAGAAAGCACTTATTGTCTTATCATAGCTTTCTATAAGCGCCTTATTGAAATGATATGTCTTGCCGTTATAATTGTAATCTATACCGCTTCCTAAAATCTGGTTGAAAGCAATATTTGTAGATGCATGCTTTACACCGAGGTTAAATGCATCATCAAGCATCTTAAGCTCTATCTGCAAACCTTTCTTTGATGCCTGTGCCTTGTACGCATCAGTATTTGCCGCAACCGCCTCAGGATTTGTAATATATTTAAGTGAACTTACCTGAACATATTTCGATCCGTCAAAAACAGCAACCGCATAACTGTTGTACAATCTGCTGTTTTCACTGCCTTTATTAAGCTGATATGATTTTGTAACATTACCTGCACTTACCTTTTCAAGATAGTCGGTTCTGTTTCCGATTCCTTCCTCATACGGCTGTAATTCAAAAAGATAAAAATTACCGTCGGTACCTGCCATATCACCCGAGTTATTCATAGTGATATCTACTGTAGACTTATTTTCTCCTATCACAACCGATTCAATATTTGATGTTGCACTAAGAGCATATGCATTACTATGTAATCCGAGTCCAAGCATTGTTACTATAGCTAATGCAGATGCAAGTTTTATTAAATTATTTCTCTTCATCTTGCCTCCTTCTTTATATATTATAACTTATTTGCAAAAAAGCTTTGTTAATTTTTTTTTACATTTTTGTTATATCGTAAGTAAGTCTGTTTGCCCTTTTTATTACAGTCTTATACATACTGTACTGAATATTTTCAGCAAAGATATGGCATTTATAAGTATAAACAGGAATATAATATTTCTCTTGGTCTCATCCTTTATCACTATCTTATTATTCCTGCATATCATAAGCAGAGGCAATAGTACCGGAATAAAATATCTTCCGCTCACACCTTCTATAAATTCGGAACTTATCGGAGTCCATGCAATAAGCATTGATAAAAGCACCAAAAATACGACAAAAAATATACTGATACCTGTAAGCACTCTCTCTTTTACCTGCAGCTGCTTTTCTTTTGCTTCCCCGAAAACAGAAAATGTCATGCCTATATTAAGTACTAAAAATCCTATATACGGAATACCTACCACATCATCCGCATGTCCGAGATATGCTCCGAACATTGTTTTATGGTAATATTCAAGTTGCAAAAGCAATGTATTATAAAACAGCTTTACGGCCTTTAATTTGTTGTGCAATAAATAACCTATGGTGTAGCTCTCCTCACCTGCCCAATCAAGGCTTGAAGTAGTACTTGTGGAATATCCCACAACTGTAGCTCTGTTTACCAGATACATTGCAAATACCCATGACAATAGCACAACTACCGCAGATGCAAGAAAAAAAGCTATATTTTCTTTTTTTATCTTGCCGTCCACCTTACCTCTGAACTTAAACTTATACAACGGTATACTGAAAAGCAGTAAAAGCATAGGGAAGTAAACCATTTTACATGGTAAAACAAGTCCTGCAATAAGGGAAACTATGACCAGATCCTTTATATCAAAGTCCTTTTTTTCATGTGCAAGATAAAACACATAGGACACAAAAAAAATCATGCTTGAAATCATAACCGCATCATAGGAATATGAAGCCGCCAGTTCAATTGTGGTAGGAAGAAGGCTGACTAAAAAAATAAATTCTTTAAATCTTGGCAGGAAATATATTCCGAGAGTTCCCAATAATATAAATAAAATCAGATTTGCCGTTCTTCCAAACAGTACAAGATAAATGCTGTTAAGCCCCATTATTCGGGCTACAGTGATACCTGTTGCAGGTAAAAAATATACACTCGGTATGGTATTTACAGGCGCGTGTAGCGACTGTGCCTTTTCATAATCTTTGCCGCCAAAACTGATATAATTATCAGTGCCGCGAATATTCCCCTCTCCATAAAAAACCTTGTAAGATGTTTCTTCAAGTTTGCTCGAAATAATTTTCCCATGACTTCCCTCCTCCGGTATTAAAACATTCTCCTCTTCACTCTTCATTTTATCAAAAGTGTACTCTCCGTCCACATCTTCCAGCCAAAGATCCCCGGCCCTGATTATCACATGACCGTCTTTAACGGTTGCCTGCTTTCCAAGCATCTTATTTGATATTTTATAAGCCGATATAAAATGTGCTATTTCATCAGGTGCAGACATGGCAGGAAAAACATACATATATCCAAGTCCGAATATAAGCATTACAATCGGATATATCTTAACTATACTGAATTTTGTTATATTCAAATATATTCCCGATACGAGTAACAGCAAAAGAGCTGCCACAGATAATATAATATAGCTCTTACTTAAAAAGTAATCACTTGTATGTGATACTCCCAAGTTTACATATAAGCTTTGAATATAAGCAATCACAATAAATCCTGCTATGCAACCAAATAAACAGATGACTTTTTTCATAAACTCTCCAAATAATGCTTGTACTTTTTATAAATAGATATTACACTGTAATTACTACTATTGTAAAGGAGGTTATTATGGCAGGTTTAAAAAAGTTAATGTTTTGGGCAACTGTTGCAGGTGCTGCGGCAGCCGGAGTGTCATATATACTGAAGTATAAAGAATATCAAAGAGAATTGGAGGGTGAATTCAAAGATTTTGAAGACGAACTTTCAGATTATAAAACAGAAGATGCTACCGCAAACAGAAAGTATACGGCATTAAAGTCTACTACAGATGAATTCGTTACGGCGGCAAAGGACACCGCAAACAGTGCAAAGGGCATGGCAAATGCGGCTAAGGAAATGTTAAAGGATGTGGCAAACATTATTACAGATAATGTTTCTGCTGCCGGTGATGTGGCAAAGGACAATGCAAAGCCTTTGTTTGAAAAAGCTAAATCAAGCGTTGAACCTGTAGTTGACAAGGCTAAAAAGCAGCTTGATAAATTCGGAAAAGATGCCAAAAAATCCGATATAGTTGAAAACGACCTTGATTCCGATGTGGAAGTTGAATTCTATGAGATGGACTCCGACGAGGACAAAAAAGACCTGGCACAAAAGATTGATGATATTTTAGAGAGCAGTAAAGATAATAAATAAAAAGAGGCCTATGGCCTCTTTTTTATCTGTCCTTAAAAGGTGTATATTCTTTTAATTCACCCACATACTTTGTTGCAGGTCTCATTATTCTACCGTCATAAAGCTTGTTTTCCACATTATGAGCTACCCAGCCTATATTTCTTGATATAACAAATAAAGGTGTATAAAGATCTTCAGGAATACCGAGCATGTTGTATGCAAATCCTGAGTAAAGGTCTACATTTGAAGAAATAGTTGTTCCCTTTCTCTCAAAT
Organism: Lachnoanaerobaculum sp. OBRC5-5; assembly: GCF_000296385.1. Taxonomy (GTDB): domain Bacteria; phylum Bacillota; class Clostridia; order Lachnospirales; family Lachnospiraceae; genus Lachnoanaerobaculum. The sequence goes on along the minus strand of NZ_JH815185.1, from coordinate 322,525 downwards.
ACCACCTTCTTTACAGTCTTTTCAAACTCCTCATAGAAATGATACTCGTCCAGTCTGTCCTTATCTTTTGCTACCGTCTCACAGTACTCTCTTAAAAGCTCCGCTCTCGGATCTGTGATAGTATATACCGCATGTCCGAATCCATATACAAGTCCGCTGCAATCAAAGAAGTCTTTATCAAGCAGTCTGTTTACGATATTTCTTATCTTCTTCTCGTCTGTGGTTATACCTATTTCATCCTTTATAGCCTTCATCATCTGTACAACGGAAATATTTGCACCGCCATGCTTAGGTCCTTTTAACGATCCTATTGATGCCGCTATAGTTGAATAGATATCCGTACCTGTGGATGAAACCACTACATTGGTAAATGTAGAATTGTTACCGCCGCCATGGTCTGCATGAAGAATAAGTATTGTATCAAGAAGAGCCGCCTCATTCTTTGAAAACTTCTGATCTACTCTTAGCATCTGCAATATGTTCTCAGCCATTGAAAGCTTCTCATCAGGATAATGTATTATCAAACTGTCATTATAAAAATAATGTCTCTTTGCCTGATATGCATAGCACATAATTACAGGAAGTGATGCGGATATTCTAATACCTTTTACAAGAGTGGAATATACGTCCACATTGTCAGGTTCTTCATCATAGTTGTATAGAGTAAGTACAGCATTTTGAAGCACATTCATCAAATTTTTTCCGGGATTTCTAAGAAGTACACTCTCAAAAAAGTTGCTTGGCAGTGTATACATACTTCTGAATACCTTTGAGAAATTGTCAAGTTCCACTTTATTTGGTAAAAATCCGAATAAAAGCAAGAACATTACTTCCTCATATCCTCTTGTGGACTTTGCACTTCCGTCTACAAGATCGTTTAGGCTGTAACCTCTGTAGTATAACTTGCCGTCTACATTGGTTTTTACACCGTCTATTATATCATAGCCCACTACATCGGATACTTTTGTAAGACCTACTCTTACTCCTGTACCGTCTTCATTTCTGAGACCTTTTTTTACATTGAATTCACTGAAAAGCCCGTTCTTTATTTCATTATAATTTTGGCTCTTACCGAATTCCTGTGCCAAAAAGCTGTCAATATAATTATCCTTCATTCTATAACTTACCTCTGATTTTCAAGTATTCCAGTATCAAATCCACACCCTGTTCAAGTGTAATCTTTGATGTATTAAGCGGAAGATCGTAATGTGTCATATCATCCCATTCTTCGCCTGTATAATACTTGTAATACTCTTTCCTTATTCTATTGTTTCTTTGCACTCTTCTGAGCGCTTCCTTGGCATCAACTCCGTCAACTTCCATTACTCTGTCAACTTTCTTTGACAAATCGGCATATACAAAAAGTGAAATAAAATCATCTTCTCCTGCCGAACTGAGTACAAAATCCGCACATCTACCTATAAGTATGCAGGATTCGCTTGCTACCAACTCTCTTATAACTTCGCTTTCAAATCTGAAAAGATTGTCGGGTGAAACGATATCGTCTCCTATGGACGGCTTATTATTTGCATTCTTTATTCCGCCTATTATTCTTTGTAAAATATTATGCCCCGGTTTCTCATCATTCATTCTGAAATATTGTTCTGCTACAGCTGAATGTTCTGACGCCATTTTTATAATTTCATCATCATAATACGGTATTCCAAGCTTCTCTGAAAGCTGCTGTCCTATTATTCTTCCACCGCTTCCATATTCTCTGTTTATGGTGATAATAAGTTTCTTATCCATAGTCCCCTCCTATTTGAATTCACTAATTGGCCAACATCATTCTGTCATTGGCAAACTCACCGCCGCTTGCCTCTTCAAATTTTCTTAAAAGGTCTTCAACCTTAAGTTTCTTCTTTTCCTCACCGCTTACATCATAGATCACTCTGCCCGAATGCATCATTATAAGTCTGTTACCTATATTAAGGGCATCCTTCATATTATGAGTTACCATCATTGCGGTAAGATTTTGCTCGGCCACAATCTGCTCTGTAAGATCAAGAACCGTCTTTGCAGTCTGCGGATCAAGCGCCGCCGTATGCTCATCAAGCAGTAATAGCTTAGGCTTTTTTAGTGTTGCCATCAAAAGTGTCAGCGCCTGTCTTTGTCCTCCCGATAAGAGTCCTACCTTTGATGTCATTCTGCTTTGAAGTCCAAGTCCGAGTTTTGCAAGTATTTCCTTGTAAAGCTCTTTTTCGCTCTTTTTAATTCCCCAGGATAAACCTCTTTTTTCTCCTCTTCTGAAAGCAAGTGCAAGGTTTTCATCTATCTGCATTCCTGCACTGGTTCCCATCATAGGATCCTGAAAAACTCTTCCAATATACTTCGCTCTCTTATGCTCAGGCATTCTTGATATATCAACACCGTCTATTATAATCTGACCGCCGTCAATGGGATATACACCTGCGATCATATTGAGCATAGTTGACTTACCTGCACCGTTTCCTCCGATTATTGTTACAAAGTCTCCCGGATTCAACTTGAGTGATAATTTATTCAAAGCTTTCTTTTCGTTTATTGTACCTATATTGAAGGTTTTACTGACATTTATAATCTCTAACATCTTATTCTCCCTTCGGTGAATAGGCTCTTTTAGCCCTTATTTTTGCACTCATTACAGGTACGGCAAGCGCAAGTGCCACTATAATGGCAGAAAGCATTTTCATATCGTTTGCATCCATTCCAAGCTGTAATACAATTCCTCTGATTACAAAGTATACAACAGAACCCACAACAGCCGCAGAAAGCTTCATCCAGAAAGATATTACTTTTCCAAGTATTACTTCACCGATAACTATAGCTGCAAGTCCTATAACTATAGCTCCCGTTCCTGCATTGATATCGGCATACTTCTGGCTTTGTACTATAAGTCCTCCTGAAAGACCTATAAGTCCGTTACTTATCACCAAGGCAAGAAGCTTTGCATGACCTGTATTTACTCCGAGAGCTCTGATCATAGCTTCATTATTTCCGGTTGCTCTGAGCGCTGAACCGAGCTCCGTACCGAAGAACCAGTATAGTATCATTATAATAAGTACAATAATAATTCCGCCGAGAATAACTCCGGCTACGGCGTTACTCATACCTGTAGCGTCTGTAAGCCATGAGAATATGGTATTTGTCTTTAAGAGCGGTATATTACTCTTTCCCATTACTCTAAGATTTATAGACCAAAGAGAAATCTGAGTAAGTATACCTGCAAGAATAGCCGGTATTTCAAATATTGTGTGCAATGCTCCCGTGATAAATCCTGCAATCATTCCCGCAAAAGTTGCAAAAAGAAGTGCAAGTAAAGGATTCATGTTGAAGTTTACAATCATAACCGCACATACACATCCGCCAAAAGCAAAACTTCCGTCTGCTGTCAAATCCGCTATATCCAGCAGTTTATAGGTAATATATACCCCAAGCACCATTGCTCCCCAAAGTATTCCCTGAGCAACGGCACCTAACAGTGCTGTAAACATTTATACCTCCAAAAAATTATATTTCCATTTAGGCTTTCATTATTTTATATTATATCACAAATTACTGCAATGTTAATTTACATATGAAAAACCTGTATAAAATTAACAAAACCGGCATATACCGGTCTTATTAATCTTTATATCTCAGTTCATTGAAATATTTGATGTATCTATTCCAAGTTCCTTTGCAACCTCTTCATTTATTGTAAGTTTGCATTTATCCTTTGATAAATAAGCTATCGGAATATCTGCAGGTGACTTTCCGTTTAAGATTTCAACAGCCTGCTCTCCTGCAAGCTTTCCAACTTCGAAGTAATCAATACCGTATGTTGCCAAGGCACCGTTTTCCACATGTGCGGACTCCGCTCCGATTATAGGAATCTTATGCTCTGTAGTGGCAATCATAGCAACCGTTGTCATACCTGCCGCAATAACATTATCGGTAGGTACATATATGGCATCCACCTTACCTACCATTGACTCAACCACTGTCTGAATCTCATTTGAACTTGAAACTGTGTATTCAACTCCTGTAAGCCCCTTCTCTTTAAGAGCGTCCATAGCCATTTGCGCCTGCAACTTTGAGTTTGCCTCGGCTGTACAATAGAGTATACCTACATTCTTTGCTTCAGGTAAAAGTTTTGTCAAAAGCTCAATCTGATCCGCTACCGGTGTAAGATCCGAACTTCCTGTAACATTTCCTCCCGGTGCGTCATTGCTCTCCACAAGGCCTGAAGCTGCAGGATCCGTTACTGCCGTTATAACTACCGGAATATCTGAAGTTGCTCCTGCTACCGCCTGTGCCGCCGGTGTAGCTATTGCAAGAATCAAATCCTTCTTATCATTTACAAGCTTGTTTGCAATAGTCTGTGCCGCAGACTGCTCACCGCCTGCATTTTGCTGCTCGATATCTACCTCAATACCTGCTTCTTCAAGTGCGGCTACAAAACCTTCATTTGCTTTATCAAGTGCAGGATGCTGTACATACTGCAAAACTCCGATTTTTTTAGCATCGGCGCTTACTTCCGATGAAGAATCAGCCTTACCGTTTGTATTATCCACTTTTGATCCGCATGCCATAAGGCTTGCTCCAAGGAGCATTGCCATTGCTATTGTCAAAATATTTTTTTTCATAAACTTCCCTTCCGTATAAATAAAACTTATTATGCAAGGGATTATACTATATCTGTTTTATTACGTCAATACCTTAAGGCTTTAAACATCAAAACTTTAAAGCAATAAAGTTCTTTATATTCTCAATATTTTTTAATCCCTCTTCATAGCCTTCATTATACAGCTTTTCAAGTTTTACACTGCTGTGCTCAAGCCTTTGTACAGTCACCTTATTCTGCGGTCTGATAATTAAAAGCTTACCCTCTTTAGCCAGCCCTTCCATTTCTTCCTGCATCCTGTTGTATCTTTCCGGTACAGTCATCAATTTTTCAACCAAATTAGGAAGCGGCTTAAAATATCTTCTATAGATGCTTTCATTTATCTTATTTACCGGCTTTTTCCTGTATCCCTCTTCTCTTGTAAGTACTACTATTGCTTTTGAATATCCGACATAAAATGCTCTTTTATATGCAATGGAGGTTGATATACCTCCGTCAAGATATTTCCTGCCTTCCACATCTATCATCTTTGACATTACAGGCATGGATGCAGACGCTTTTACTGCCGATATAATATCGCTGCAATTATTCTTATCAAAAAACTTGCTTTCTCCGGTTATTACATCTGTAGCTACAACTTCATATTTTTTCGTTTTATCATTAAATGATTCCCAATCAAAAATATCGTATTTATTTGAAATATCATCAAATAAGAAATCGAAGTTAAATATCTGTCTGGATTTAAACATGTTTTTATAACTTATATATCTCTTATCATGCAGGTATTTTAAATTGATTCTCTTTGATCTGCCCCTTTGTCTTGAAATATAGTTCATTCCGTTCATCGAGCCTGCAGAAACTCCGTTCACATATTCAATATATACTTCATTATCAAGCAAAGCATCCAAAACACCAGCTGTAAACAACCCTCTTAAAGATCCGCCTTCCAGACACATTGCCCCTTTTAATAATTCCATCTTTCTACCTCCATATCTTAATATATTAGCACCTTGATTGTAATTACTCAATCTGTTACAATCTAACTTATTCTGATTTTGGTAGAATATAACAATGATTATATAAAAATATGTTAAAACGGAAGGTAGTTTATGGCAGAAAAATTAGCAAAATCACTTATAGGAATGATGGGAGGACTGCTCTCTCTCAGCTTCGGAAAGCAATTGATAGTATTTATTATATCAATGCTCCCTATTTTGGAACTCAGAGGAGGTCTTATAGCGGCTTCTCTTCTAAAGCTTTCACCTGTTGAAAGTTATGTTATAGCAATTGTAGGTAATGCTATACCGATTCCTTTTTTACTGCTTTTGATTAACAAGATCTTAAGTGCTATGGAAAAGTCTAAATTTAAGCTTTTTAATAAAATGCACTCATTCCTACATAAAAAGATTATGAAAAACAAAGACTCCATAGAAAAATACGGATTCTGGGGACTTGTAATCTTTGTAGGTATACCTCTTCCGGGTACAGGTGCCTGGACAGGTGCGATAATAGCCGCCTTCCTTGAGATGGACAGAAAGAAAGCCTTCCTTGCAATCTGCTTAGGTATGCTTATGGCAAGTATTATAATGATGATTATATCATTCGGAGTAATATCAAATGTTGTATAAAAATAAGGGACTGTTAACCGTTTTTTCTACGATTAACAGTCCCTTTTATTGTATAGGTCCGTTGTTTAAAACCAGAGTATCTCCCTCATAAAGAGTTGTCTCACCGTTTGGAATAATAAAATCATCCCCTCTTATAATAAGCATTACAAGTGCATCAAGTTCCCCTGAAAGCTCTGACAGTGTGGTACCTTTTGAGAGTAATTTCTTGGTTAAAACAAGCTCGGTCATAATATAATATTCTTCAAAGTCAATAGACTTTGCAGCAAGAACTATAGTATCACCGCAGCAAAGCACAGTTTGTCCGTTTGGAACTATATCCTCACCCTCTCGTTTAATTAAAACTATCAATGTATCAGGCGGCAGATTTATATCACTGATACTTTTACCGCACCAGTTTTGATTTTCACTCACCGTAAGCTGAATAAATTCTATAGGTATCTCATCTCCACTGTAATCCGAAAAGGTTTTCATTACATCATAGCCTTCATCAATCATATCAATTTTCTTAGATATAAACGGAAGCAGGCTTCCCTGTACCAGTATTGAAAATAATACTATAAAAAATACATTGTTGAATATATCATAGTTTGCATCGGTATTTAATAATGCTGTAATTGCAAAAACGATGGACGAAGCGCCTCTAAATCCCGACCATGAAACAAGAAATATCTGATTCCATGTTGCCTTAAAAGGTTTCATAATTATTGTAATAACAAGAGGTCTTACAACAAATGTTATAAAGCATGCCAGAGCAAATCCTGTACCTGCAACAAATAAAAGTCTTGACGGATAGGCTAAAAGCCCAAGCAGGAAAAATATCAGTATTTGCATAATACCTGTTATACCGTCAAAGAAAGGTACCAACTCTTTCTTTCCTCTGATATCCGAATTTCCAAGTATAATACCTGTGATATACACACTCAAATATCCGTTTCCGCCGACCACTGTCGGCAATGAATATGAAAGCAGTGCAACCGCAATTACAAGCACCATATTAAATCCGGGTGTATTTATAATAAATCTGTTTATCAAATATTTGAAGATAAAAGCGATTAAAACACCTGATAATGCTCCCACAAAAAGCTGTAAAAACAGCATGTAAAAAACACTGCCGACTGTAATACTTCCCGATATCATAGTCACTGCAATCATTGTAAGCATATATGCAAAAGGATCGTTACTTCCGCTCTCCACTTCCAAAATAGATGCGGTATTATATTTAAGATTCAAATGTCTATCTCTTAATATGGAAAATACACTTGCCGCATCCGTTGAAGAAATCACCGCACCTATAAGTACTGAGTTTATCCATGAAAATTTCAGAACCAGGTATGCAAACATTGCCACAAACATTGAAGTAAGCACTACTCCGATGCTTGACAAAAGTCCGGCCTTTAAAAGTACAGGCTTTGCCTCCTTTATATTTGTTCCGAATCCTCCGTAAAACATGATAAAAATAAGCGCGAATGAACATATGGTTTCCGCCCGTTTGAAATCATCAAATCTGATTTTAAATATACCCTCAGATCCGAATACCATTCCCAGCAAAATAAATGCTAAAAGTACGGGTACACCTATTTTACTTGTTATAAGATTCAGTACTATACAAAGTAAAATAATAACTGATACAATCAGCAAAATATGATTCATCATTATATTTCCTCTATCTCATTTGCAAAGCAGCTTTTTTTGCTGTCGTCACATGCCGGACCCATAGGATAAACTTTTATTAAAAGCGCATTCTTTTCTCCGTTTAAAAACAGTTCCCTGACATATTGATAATTTCCGTATTTTTTTCCCTTTACTATAGACCTCTTATGAGATTTTGAGTAATAAGTCAAAAGTCCTGTGGCAAGTGTTCTCTCCCATGCATCTTCGTCCATATATGTATACATAAGTACAGTATGATCTATATAATCCTGTACTATCACCGGAAGCAGACCTTCACTGTTTAATTCTAAATCTTTCCACTCAAAGTTTGTTTTTCCGTTATAAATTCTTGCATCTATTTGTTTCATTTATGTCTCCTTTATATCCAACTTTTTCAATCCTCTTTTAAGATTCCTTACTGAGATATAAGCTAAGGCTCTCTAAATAATGCACTATAATATCACCCTTTTTAGGTATCAAATACTCCTCATTAAGCTCTTCATACTTAAAACTTTTTTTACCGCCTTCATTCATCCTTTCAAAAAAAACTTTAAGATCCTTTAGCGGTAAATATATTATCTTATCAAGTGATTTAAAAAATATAATAAGAAAAGCTATACCTCCTTGCTTTTCAAACTCCTCCATGAACTTAAACTGATGCTCATGTACATTGGCGAGTGAAAAGCTTGTACTTGCACATTCTTTTGCATCAAAACATACAGGTATTCCCTGAACAACTCCTATATAATCAACTGTGGACTTTTTCTCAAAATAAGCCAAAGTGATATGCCTTGAAGCTTTGTCAATATCAATCGGAGTAATCGGAGTGGGAATCTTTTGAATAAGTGCAAGTCCGCTTTCTCTGTACTTTTCATTGGAGTAGTTGATATACTCTTCCAAAGCGGATCCCCTAAGGCCTCTTGTTTTCCAAGTACCCATCTCCTATCACCTTTCTGAAATCATTATTATATGAAGCCTCAAAGCACTTTCCCTTTAAAGCTTTAAATGTATCCGTATCTGAAATATCACTGTTAGGATATACAAGTCTGAATGAATGTAAAAGCTGAGACTTTATACCGTACTCCTTTTTAAACTTTTCATTCACAGACTTCTCTCCGTATTTGAAATCCCCTATTATAGGATGTGATATTGAGGATAAATGCGCTCTTATCTGATGAGTTTTTCCTGTTATAAGCTTTACCAAAAGCAGTGTAGCATCTTTAAAATAATCAAGTACCTCGTATTCTGTCTGTATAAAATCCGCACCTTCAAAGGACTTATTTTTGACGGTAACTTTATTGGTCTTTTCATCCTTATAAAGCCAGGCATTAATACTTCCCGTTTTTTTCACTCTGCCTTTTACCAAAGCCAGATAAAATTTGCTCACAGCCTTTGTTTTTATAAGTTCATTATTTACTCTCAGGCCTTCCAGAGTCTTTCCGCAAACCATAAGTCCTGAAGTGTTTCTGTCCAGTCTGTTACATATGGAAGGCTTGAATGTATTTAACGCCTTAGAATCAAATTCAAGATATTCAAGTAAAAGATCGTTTACCGATATATCATTTTCATTTGATTTCTGTGATAAAAGACCTGCAGGTTTATTTATTATAACAGTATTTTCATCCTCATATACTATATATGATTCAAAAGCTTCTATACTTTTTTTATCAGCTTTGGGCTTCCCCTCTATATCTTTTATATTTATCGCCTTTTTCCCTGATAATTTTTCAAAACTTTCATCTGAAAACCAAAGCTTGATACTTGCCCCCGGCTCAAGCCTTTCCTTACCGTCAGCTTTTTTATCATTTAAAGTAATATTCTTTTTTCTAAGCATCTTGAAAATAAATCCTGTATTTGCATTTACAAATATTTTTTCCAAAACCCTGTCAAGCCTTTGTCCGCTTTCGTTTTTTCCTACAATTATTTCAATCATTATACTGAAAGGCTTTTAAAGATAGCCCTTATCTCATCTAAATTTTTGTCATTTACATCTTTACTTTGAACAAACTTTTTCATTTCACTAAAGCTGTCACAAATCTTCACACTGACCTTGATACCGCCTATTTTCATCCTTTCTTTGATAAATTCCTCGGTTTTTGACTTATCCGCCTTATTGGAAAGAATACCGAAGATTCTTTCTTCATTGATATATATTATATCAAGAGGCATTACCTGCTCCTTCATTGTAAGGATTATATCAAATAAAAAATGCTTATCATCAAGGTATTCCTTTATCTTCTCATATTCAAAAGATTTGTACTTAAATACCACCAAAAAAGGTGACAAAAGATTTGCCATAGGAAGCACCGTAAGTATGGATGAAACCAGCAGTATCCTTGAAATATCGGCATTTTTTGTAAGCTTTGAAGATATAAAAAGCAAAAGTATAATAAAAACAAAAAATCCTATAATTATTCCGTTTTTTATTTTAAAGTACTTTCTGTACCCGTACTCGCCTTTTTTCTTTGTCATAGCAATTCCCTGTAGTCGTCTATATAATAATCCGCCAGTTCCTTTTTTCTTTCTCTGACATCTTTTGAGAAATCATCCTCTATTGCACAAACCTTCATTCCTGCGGCTTTTCCGGCTACAACACCTGCTACCACATCTTCAAATACAAGACATTTTTCAGGGTTAACTCCAAGAAGTTCTGCCGTTCTTAAATACACATCAGGTGCGGGCTTTCCCTTCTTCACCTCATCAGATGTGGTGATAACCTCAAAATAATCCTTCATATTTAAAGAATTAAGTACAGCATCCACCATGTTTTTGTTATTGCTGGTTGCAATTCCCATTTTGATTCCTCTTGACTTTAAATGTTCCAAAAAGCATGTGCATCCCGGCTTTTCTTTCACTTCATACTTATATTTATCCAGCGCCATATCTTCCCAGTCCTGACAGATCTTTTCCACACTGTCTTTTATACCGAACTTCTTTTTAAAATAAACCGCCGTTTCATGAAAGCTTACTCCGTCTATTTCATTTTTTAAATTGTCATCGTATTCAAATCCGAATCTTTCCAAATACTCGGCGTCAATATCAGGCCACATCCACATGGAGTCTACCAAAGTACCGTCCAGATCGAATATACATGCATCTATATCTTTTATCATAAACTACCTAAATCTGTATTCTCATCTATAAGCTCGGGATATTCCTTACTGTAAGCCGTTATAACCTTATTTATCTTGCTTATCACTTCACTTCCCAAACTCATATAAAGTTTTTTATCTCCTACTATATAAAATTCCTTCTTTGCTCTTGTAGCCGCCACATTCATCATATTGGCCTCACTTACCGCCCAGCTTGCGGCACCCTTACTGTTTGTATCCGCTCCAAGCACCATAAATACTATAGGAGCTTCCTTTCCCTGGAAGGTATGAATAGTTCCGATATTTGTGACTTTTCCGTTTTCTCTTCTTGTAAAACCTATCTCATACAGCTTTCTTGCCAGTCTGTAAGCAACATTTTTGAAAGGTGATATTATATAAATAGTGTCACTCTCGTTTTTATCCAATATTTCAGGATTTGACTTTGCCATATCCTGTATCTTTTTTAGAAGAAATTCTCCCTGTTCTTCAACATACTTATCTACAGCTTTACCGCTTATATCATACCATCCGGTCTTTCCATAGCCTTCATTGCCCTGTACCATAAGGTTTTGATAAGAAATCTCATTTGATATGGTAAACATAGGATATTTGCAGCGCCTGTGTACCCAAAGCGGAATACCTATCCATGAGTCCTCTTCCTTTTCTCCTTTTGTGTAAAAACCGTATTGACTTGCTGCATCCACCAAGGTCTGTACTGAAGCGGACTCCGACAAGTACTTTTCGCTGACATTATAGCTTTTTGAAAGCAGTGCAAGCAGACCACCGTCCAAAGTAAGTACAGGCTTTATTTGGAAAGGATCTCCTACAACCATAATATTTTTGCTTCTGAATATCGCACCCACCGCAGCCTGAGGAAGAGCCTGTCCCGCCTCATCCACAAATGTATGTCCCAGAACATTCTCGTCAATATTTTTTAACATCCTTGAAAAACTGGCAAAAGTGGAACTGATAACAGGAATTGTAAGATTTATCCAATTCCAAGAGATATTTATCAGTCTCTTATTTTCCATATATTTACTTTGATTTCTCCATATGCTTACGGCAGCCTTAATATTTTTTCTGTTTTCATATAAAAACTGCTTTCTTACACCAAGAGCCGATACAAAAAGCTTTGATTGCTCCACTCTGTAGTTTTCATCAAACCACGGATTTGAAAGTTGAAGCTTTTCATATTCACTTCCAAAGTCAAGTCCCTTAGATATACTTGTATTATCAGTATTGAATTCTCTTATTATCTTAGAGTATTTTTCTTTTCTGTTATTTAAGTTTTGCTTCCAAGCTTCATACTGAGTATTCTCATTATCTGCCGCATTACTTTGCGTATCTATTGATTTTTTCAACTCATTTATTTTATTTTGAAGCTCATTTTCAAGTTTTCTGTAGGTCTCATCCTCATCAAATAATGCCTGTAACTTATTTTGCAAAGCATTTAATTCATTTGTAAAGCTCTTGTTTTTCTCGGAATTAAAGATAGATGAAAAAAATCCCGGTTTTTGACTCTGTTTGGCTTCAAAAAGCATTTTTTGATTTGAAATACTTCCTGCAAGTTCTTCTCTTTGTTTTTTAGTATGACTGAGTGAACTTGAAGCCTCATTAAGGCTTACAATTTTCTCCTTTACAGACTCTTCAGCTTGCTCCCTTAACACAGCAATCCTTTTTCTTCTCTCTTCATCCTCATTCAATAAAGTATTCTCGATTTTATTAAGTTCGGACTTTGCATTATAATAAGCGTCAAACTTATTTTGTAAGCTTTTTGCATCATTTCTAAGTCCCGATACTTTTTTATATTGAGTTTTAAATTTATTGTAAATTTCATCATCCGGCTCATACTCATTTTCAAGACAGTTTATTATACATTCAATCCTGTTGAGTATATTGGTCATATTGTCGGACTTGCCGCCTTCAAGAGAAAAGGAGCCCCAGAACTTTTCTTCACCTGTATCCTCAAGTATCAGTTCTTTTTTACTCTTTCCGTCTTCCTTTACCCAATTTTCTTTTACATTCTTGTTTGCAATCTCTTTAAAATAGTCTATGTTTTCAAGTTCAGGCAAAATATTCTCATCAATTCCCTCTTTTAGAGGCAGTTCATTTACAATATTTTGAACCGCACCGTTATTTGAACTTGCAACAACTATATTGTTTTTTGCAATACGCTCAGGAAGCTCGCCTATAGAAGCCTTATCAAAATATCTTGTCAGCTCATTTCCTTTCACATACTTTTCAGACAATCCGCATATGTCAAAAGCCTGCTTTACGATAAGCTGTGCGAATATATCTTTTAAGAGTGTAGTCTTACCCGTACCCGGAGGTCCGTTTACACTTCTCATTTGATTATTATCATACCCTATAGTAAGATTTACAGCCACCTGCTGCATAAATGAAAGCGCAAACTTTGTATTGCTTGGGAATCTTCCGAGAGGATAATTTTCAGGACTTAAAATCTTTTCAAACTCCGACTTATTAAACCCATAAGAATCTTTTTTGCTGTCCAAATTTTTCCTTCCGGCTGTTTTTCCATAAAGGTAATCATTCAGATTTTTATTATCAATTCTCTTAGCCTTTGTCAAATCGTCCACGAAAAAAGAATGAAGATTTGTGGCATCGGTTTCTATATTATTTAAAAGCTGTACACGACAATTCTTTAAATCGATTCCGTATTTATTCAAAACAGTTTCAACAGTCTTATCAAATTTTTCAGGATTATCTTCACAGTTTTCAAATCTTTGTTTCAGCTCATCTTTTAAATCCTCTTCAAACTTATGAAACTCCGACTCTGTAGGCACTTTTTTATAATATCTCATATATGCGCTTGCACTGAAAAATAAATTTTCATCAATATAGCGCAAAGTTTTATCAAAATACAGTGCCATACTGAATTTATCACCGTAATTTATATCGCCTTCAGGCTTTGCTATTCCATATGTTTTTCTTAAGAAATCAACCACCTCTCTAAAGGCAAATATATCCAAATAAAATACCAAACCTGAATTCTTGTATCTTCTGATATTCGCTTTTTCAATCAATGAATTAAAATAATCAAAGTATTTTTTATCTGTTAAATCATCAAGTCTCAGATTTTTTTTATCTCTAAGACTTATATCTCCCTCAGAGAGATGTTCAACCATGATCCATGCGTCTAAAATATTATTTTTCATCTCTTCAGCATCTCCATCTCAATATCCGTTATTTTTCTGCTTTCCCCTTTTTTCAGTTTCAAATCATCAAGTCTGAGTCCTCCGAAGGCAACCCTTTTTAAATAAGTCACCTCTCCTCCTAAAGCTTTTACCATTCTCTTTACCTGATGAAATTTACCCTCATGTATTGTAAGTATTATTTCATTAGAAGATATAATTTCAAGCTTTGCAGGTTTGGATACTTCACCTTCACCGATGTCCAGCCCGTTTTTTGTCATCTCCACGGCATTTTCATTTAGTCTACCTTCAAATATCGCATAATAAGTCTTATCCACATGCGATGAAGGTGATACAAGTCTGTGATTTAAATCCCCGTCATTTGTAAGTATCAAAATGCCCTCGGTATCCAAGTCCAGTCTTCCTACAGGTACAATATTTTTTCTCTTTGAATCTATCAGCTCCATAACTGTTTTATGTACATTATCTTTTGTGGCACATACATATCCTGCAGGCTTATAGAGGATAAATGTTTCAAACTCTTCTACTTCCACCTCTTTGCCTTCAAAGAATAATTTGTCTACTTCACTGTTTAGTTTTTCCTCGGGCTTTTTTACTATATTGTCATTTATCCTTATCTTACCGGCTTTTACATATTTTTTTATTTCCTGACGGCTTCCAAAACCGAGCTCTGAAAGGATCTTATCAACTCTGACAATCATTACATCCATCTCCAACCTTGATAATACTTATTTTTACAGCTCTTTTTATTCTGCTTTACAAATCCGAGTGAAAATCCGTCCACACATACAAGTCTGATTCCCATATACTCATCATCAGCCTCTATGGTTTCGCCCTTTAAATACTTTATTACTCTTTCATCCGTTGCACTTAAGTTTAAAGGATTTTCCCATTCATCAAATTTTATATTCATTGCCAATGCCTGAAAAGGCTCAAATCTGTTCTTTTTTATCTCACCCAGTAGCAAACCGGTTCTTATATAATGTAAACTCTTATCTATCAAAGCATCCTTTGGAAGATAGTATGCATAATCCTTATTTATAAAAATTCTCTCATAATCCCAGTCTCTTTTAATTTTTCCAAGAAACTCAAGTAACTCTTCCGGAAGCTTCGGTGATTTTCTTTTCTTTTTGTCTTTTGTTTTATTTTCATTTTTTTCAATGGCTCTATCATCTTTTTTAAGCCTTGCTACAAAATGTCCTTCTCCCTTTATCTTGTGTGGGAAAAGTCTTATTGTTCCCGGTAAAATTTTAGACTCTTCAAATCCGAAATCCGGCTTTATTTTATCTATTTTAAAGTCAGGATGATTTTCTAAAAATTCCGATAAGCTTCCCTCATCTTCCACTTTAGAATATGTACATGTGGAATATACCAAGGTTCCGCCGGGCTTTAACATCTTCGCGGCCTCGTTTAATATGCCTACCTGTAATCCTGTGAAAAACTCCGGACCCCTTCCAAGATATGCCCTAAAAACAGCACTGTCACGCCTGAACATACCCTCACCGGAACATGGTGCATCCACTATTATCTTATCAAAATATTCAATATACACCTTTGAAAGATTCTTCGGATCTTCATTTGTTATCAAAACATTGTCAATTCCGCTGACCTCAATATTTTTTTGAAGCGCTTTTACTCTGGAAGCCGAAAAATCATTTGATACCAATAAACCTTCACCTTGAAGATATGATGCTGCCTGAGTCGATTTTCCTCCCGGAGCGGCACAAAGATCAAGTACCTTATCTCCCGGTTTTATACCTGCCACCATTGCAGGTGTCATAGCTGAAGGCTCCTGTATATAATAAAGCCCTGCAAAATAATACGGATTTTTAGATATACTCTTTATTTTTTCAATATTACTTAAAGAAGGTGTTGTCAGTACTCCCTTTTCTTCTTCAAAGTAAAATCCCTCTTTGACCCACGGAATCTCTTTAAAATCTCTGTCAAGAATCTCCTTAAGTTTTTCCCCTGTAAGCTTTAATAAATTTGTTCTGATACCTACATATGGTTTCTCATCCAGAGATTTGATATAAGCATCATAATCACCTTCTAAAAGCTCCTTCATGGCATCTACATAGGACTTCGGTAAATCCTTTTCCTGTATCATATATACCTCAATCTAAATCAATCTTATTACGCAAAAAAGGGCTTGTTGCAAGCAACAGCCCCATAATTATTCCTGTGTATTCTGATCTGTCGGAACAATACTGGTTGCAAGTTCCTGTCTGTTCTTATCGATCTCTCCTGTATAAAACTGTAATGAACTCAAATATTGATTGAATCTGTTCTGACTCTCAATCATTGTCCCGGAGATTATTCCCTGAAGACTTTGAAGCAACTCATCGGTATAAGATATAGCCGCCTGTCTGACACTGTTGGCCTCATTTCTTGCATCATATACAATATTGTTGGCTTCCATTCTTGCATATTCCAATATTTTATCGGATTCCGCATATGCAGTCTGCATAATTTGATTTTCATTTACAAGTTGTGACTTTAACTTGTTTGCCTCGTTCATTATAGCATCAGACTCTTTTCTTGCGCTCAGAACAATTGCATCAGCCTTTCTCTTTGCCTCATCCTTTATGGAATTACTTTGAATATTTGCATCGAGTATAAGCTTCTCAGCTCTGTTTTTTGCATCTGTTAAAATGCTGTCCTTATTGCTGATAACTTTTTGTGACTGTGTGACCTCCTCAGGTATCTCCTGTCTCAACTCGTTCAATAAGGCTATAAATTCTTCTTTATTTACCTTTATTATTGAATTGGACAGTGCAACGGTTTTACACCTCTCCACAAACTCCTCTATCTCAGTTATCACCTGTTCAATTCTACTCATGATCTCTCCTCAAACCTTTTTCAATCAGTCTTTTCGTTACCATTTCTCTGATATGGTCTCTTACAAAATGACTGATATCTCCATTATATACCGCAATTTCCTTAACAATACTTGAACTCAGATATGAGTATTTCAAGCTTGAACTAAGAAAAACAGTTTCCAGATTCGGTGCAATTATTTTATTTGTCTGAGCCAATTGTAATTCATATTCAAAGTCTGTAATTACTCTAAGTCCTCTAACCAATATATTACAATTTTGCTCATGTGCAAAATCCACCAATAATCCTGCAAATTCTAAAACTTCCACATTAGGCAAATGTCCCACTACACTTTTTATCATGTTCACTCTTTCAGCAGGTGTGAAAAGAGGATCTTTGGTGTTATTGATAAGTACTCCTACAATAAGCTTGTCAAACATCTTTGATGCTCTTTCAATAATATCGATATGTCCGTTAGTAATAGGATCAAAACTTCCCGGATAAATAGCTTTAGCCATAGTCACCCTCGCTTATGCATAAAAATATGTTTATTAGACTTATACTCTTTGACCTTATCTATATACCAATCCTTTGATAAATGTGTGGTATCAGTCTTAAATTCTTCTTCAATTATAACCAATGTATGCTCATCAATCAATGTGGAATTTATTAAAATATCCAAACATTTATCTTCAAATCCCTTTTGATATGGCGGATCGATAAAAACAATATCAAATTTCTTTCCATGTGTTTTTATCTTTTCTAAATTTGCTTCAAAGCTTCCCTTAAGTATGGTAGCTTTATCTATCAGCTTTGTGTGCTCAAGGTTTTCTCTTATACACCTTATAGCCTCTCTGTCTATATCACAAAAATATGCTTCTTTTGCGCCCCTGCTTAAGGCCTCGATACCTATTCCGCCGCTTCCGGCAAACAAATCAAGGAAGGTGGCGTTATAAAGTTCATTTGAAATTATATTAAATAATGTTTCTTTTATCTTATCGGTAGTAGGCCTTGTGGAAGTACCCTTTGGCGTTTTTAAAATAAGACTTCTTGCAGTTCCCGAAATTACTCTCATTTATTACTGTCCTATTTCAACAGCGGATTTGATTTCTCCTGCCTGTGTAGTGTCGCCTATCGGCTCTACAGTTGCCTCTGTCGCACTGCTCTCACTTGAAGATGAGGATTCTGTAGGTGCAGGAGCGGCGACAGTCGGTGCCAAATTGTAGCAAAGTACAGGAAAACCGCTGTCAACGTAATCGTATAATTGCTTTGCTATTGCAGGCGGAAGGTTTACACAACCGTGTGAACCTGAAGTTCTGTATATTTGACCTCCGAAAGCTGATCTCCACGGTGCATCATGAAAACCGATACCTCCGTTAAAAGGCATCCAATAATCTACCGGAGTTGAATATCCTTCACCCTTTAAAGTTGCATTTCTGGTCTTATAAGTAAGCGGGAATGCACCCGGAGGTGTAGTCCAGTTCTTTGCGATATTGCCCGATACAAAATCACTCTCAAGTACCTTTGAACCGTTCTTTATTAAAAACATATGCTGAGTTGTAAGGTTTACTTCAACATATGAATTGCCGTAGTCATTCTCACCGTGTGAAGCCGCTTTTCTTGAGAACTCGGGTTCTCTCTTTGTGGTCTCACCTGCCTCGATAAGAGATTTTATAGTTGCCTTTTCCTTTTCGGCATCAACTTTCCATCCGTATGATCCCCCTGATATTGTTACGGTAGGACCGTAAGATGTCTTCAATGTTTTCGGCTTACCTACAGTGTTATAAGCATTTGAAATTGTCTTTACAAATGAAGCAACTCCCTCATCCGATATATTTACAGATCCGTCACTGTTTACAGTTAACCATTTATGTATAGTATCACCGTTCAAAACATTGAGCTTATCATATGAAATTCTGGCAGATATATACTTGTTCAAATTTGTAAGTGCAAGGTTAAGTGTAGGATCGTCCGATCTTTTTGCCGGCTTTTCATACAAGTCGTTTTCTTCATAGTCAAGATTTATATCATCGTTTAAAACGATGAGCTGACTCTTTATATACTCTTTTGCCTTCTTTACATCAAGTGTATTTCCCTCAACTTCAGGTATGATGGAGTATCCCGAACCCTGAACAAAATCGGAAATTTTCGCATCTACAGGCGCAACAAATTTGGACTCGTCAAACGCTCTCAGTTTTGAAACGGTTTCCTCAAACTTGTTGTCATCCACCGTAAATGAGGATTTGATTTTCAAGTCCTTTTCACCGCTCATATTTGCAATCCATGCCATACTGTTTTGCTGATGTAATAAATCCTCAAGTGAAGAGTCCTCAACAAAGGCAAGACCTACATCACTTCCCTTTATTATCTCATCATTGTTATCTCTTGATCTTATTTTACTCTCAAAATTATCTATCTGCTTGGACATCACCTGTCTGACTTCATCAACGGTTTTTTCCGAAGCATCTATGCCGTTTATTATTGTATGTGGGAAAAATTTTGTCCTGTAAGTGTTTGCTTTTACAGTATAGCAACCCGCTATGAATACAATTCCAAGCACCGCCACACAGAGTGCAAACTTATTTCCCTTCTTCTCTTTTTTACCTCTTTTTCTTGGTTCTTTTTTATTCTCAGCCATACTACTCCTATTAAAGTGCTAACTTTTTATAATGTAAATCCATGTAGTTATTTATTCTTTCTTCAAGCTTTTTACTTTCTTCTTCCCCTATATTCTCGTTTTGCACCATATCCACAGCTTTTTTTGCCATCTCAAATATATCATTGTCATTGTATATATCCGCAATTCCAAAATCAAGTTCTCCGCTTTGTGCAAGACCGAAAAGCTCTCCCGGGCCTCTTAAAACAAGATCCCTTGATGCAATATAAAATCCGTCATTAGAATTTCCTATAATTTCCAGTCTCTTTTTTGCAATATTTGAATTTGAAGTTCTGACAAATATGGCATAAGATTGTAATTCGCTTCTTCCGACTCTGCCTCGAAGCTGATGAAGAGTCGCAAGTCCGAACCTTTCGGCATTTTCAATCATGATAACTGTTGCATTAGGCACATCCACACCAACTTCGATTACAGTTGTAGAAACTAAAATATCTATCTCTTTATTTACATACCGAGACATTATATCATCTTTTTCTTTCTGTTGCAGTCTCCCATGTAACACTTCTATCTTACAATTTTGTGAAAATTTATCTGCTATTTTCTTACTGTACTCTATTACATTCTCCGCCTCGATGTTCTCACTCTCTTCAACCATGGGACAGATTATATATGCCTGATGTCCTTTACCTATTTCAAGTGATATATGCCTGTAGGCTTTTTCCCTGTCATTTTCCGTGATAACAGCATTCTTTATAGGTAATCTGCCCACAGGTTTTGTTTCTATAGTGGAAATATCCAGATCACCATAAAGTATAATTGCAAGTGTCCTCGGTATCGGTGTAGCCGACATTACAAGTACATGAACATCCTCTCCCTTATCTGAAAGAGTTGTTCTCTGCCTTACACCGAAGCGATGCTGCTCATCTGTTACGACAAGTCCGAGATTTTTAAACTTCACATCTTCCACTAGCAGAGCATGTGTACCGACTACAATATCAATCTCACCGGCTTCTATTTTTTCATAGACTGCCAAATGTTCTTTCTTTGTCATAGAACCTGTTAGAATCCCTATTTTAGGAGGATTTTCCAAGTTCCCCAATGTCTCTGACATGGATTTAAAATGCTGTTTTGCCAAAACTTCGGTAGGCACCATAACAACACCTTGAAAACCCGATTTTACAGCCATATATAGGCATATCAAAGCCACAACGGTCTTTCCCGAGCCTACATCTCCCTGTATCAATCTATTTGTAACCACACCTCTTGACATATCGTTTAAAATTTCATCTATCACATTATTTTGTGAATCTGTGAGCTTAAACGGCAGAGTGGACTTTATTTCTTCCAAATATTTGATTTCTTTTGATACTATATTTTTCGATTTTACTCTGAGCCTTTTATTTTTCAAAAGTTTCATTCCATATAAGAATCTGAAGAAATCATCAAAAGCCAGCCTTTTTTTAGATTCAAAAAGACTTGACTTACTTATAGGATCATGAATATTTCTAACAGCTTTATTTCTGTCTTCCAAAGAAAACTCTTTAAGTATGCTCTCAGGTAAGTATTCTTCAAAATCCTTGTCATCTATATATTCAAAAGCCGATTTTATCAGCTTCTCCATTGCATTATTATTTATACCTGCCGTAAGTGCATATATAGGCTTAAAACTGCCTATCTTTTTCTTGTATTCATCTATGGTATAAATTGTAGGATGTTCAAGCGTATTCTTGCTTCTCTTTGAGAATTTCCCCACAAAAATATAACTCTCACCCTGCTTTAGGGTTGCCCTAAGGTATGGGGAATTATACCATATTACATCTAATACATCAATAAAGTCTGTAACTTTCGTTACAGCTATTTTTCTGTTCGGACCGGTAAGTGATATGCTCTTAGTGATTGTAGCCTTTATAACTATTTCCTCATCCTTGTTTGCTTCTGAAATTTTTGTAGGAGCTTTGTATTCCAAATATCTTATAGGATAATGTTTCAAAAGACCCTTAACGGTCTTTATATCAAGCTTTTCCAAATATTCTGCTGTTTTTGCTCCTACGCCCTTTATATTTTTTACAGATATATCTATCAAGCCTACCTCCCTACAAAGTTTTAACTAGGTCGCCAAATCAGATATTTGACAGACCTAGTTATTAAAAATCTTATTCTACAGATATGAAATAGTAGTAAACAGGCTGTCCTCCAAAATGTAATTCAAACTCTACATTCTCGTATTTGCCAACCAATTCATCGCATAACTTGGTAGCATCCTCTTCACTTACTTCCTCGCCATAGTAAAGGCATACCAATTCACTTGAATCATCAATCATATTGGCAAGTGCCTTGTCTACAGCTGAATCAATGCTCTTATCTACACCTATTATTCCACTGTCTCCCAATGCCATAACATCATTTTCATGTATTTCAACATCGTCAATAGTGGTATTTCTTACCGCATAGGTGATCTGAGCCGACTTCACATTTGAAATCTCTTCAGTAGCATTTTCAAGATTTTCCTCAGCGCTTCTGTCCTCTGAAAGACTTATCATCGCTGTAATTCCCTGAGGAATAGTCTTGGTAGGTATTACTACAACCTTCTTATCTTCAACTATTTTAGCCGCCTGCTCAGCCGCCAAAATAATATTTTTATTATTAGGTAATATATATATAGTTTCAGCGTTCAAATGCTCTACGGCATTCAAGATATCCTCTGTACTCGGATTCATTGTCTGTCCGCCTTCAACAACCACATCAACTCCTATTTCTTTAAAAATTGATGTAAGACCGCTACCTGCACTGACACTTATAACTCCCATTTTCTTTTTCTTCTTTTGAGATTCAAGGATTTGATCAACTCCCTTGATAACTCTCTCTCTATGCTCTTCACGCATATTATCAATCTTAAGATTGGTAAGCTCACCAAAAGTCAATCCTCTTTGAATAGCCAATCCCGGATCGTTTGTATGCACATGAATCTTAACCACTTCATCATCAGCTACACATACAAGTGAATCACCGATTGAAGTAAGGAATTCTTTAAACTCCTCTTCATCCTTATCTGTAAATTCCTTATTTAAATTTACAATAAACTCTGTACAGTATCCGAACTTGATATCTGAAGTATCGATATCCTCTCTTGCGGCACCGTTTGCACTACCCTCAGTCTTTGTTGAAAGTACCACATCGCCAAGCTCTATCACATTTCCCTTAAGGCCTTCAAGTATACCGTGAAGTATAACCATAAGTCCCTGACCGCCTGAGTCTACCACTCCGGCTTTCTTCAGTACAGGTAACATCTCAGGTGTTTTCTTTAAAGTCTCATCACCATATGCCAATACAGCTTCCAAAAATGCGATAATATCATCATATTCATCATGTATTTCAAGGGCCTTTTCACCCATTGCTCTTGCAACTGTAAGTATTGTACCCTCTTTCGGCTTCATTACCGCCTTATATGCAGTCTCACTTGCCTTATCAAATGCAAGTGCAATTTCAAACACATCTACAACAGGTGACTCCTTTAATATCTTGGCTGCACCTCTAAAAAGCTGTGAAAGTATAACACCTGAGTTTCCTCTGGCACCACGCAATGAGCCCTGTGCTATTGCCTTACACATAGATGCAATGTCATCGCCTTCTTCAGCCGCCAATGTCTTTGCCGCCGACATTATTGTCATTGTCATATTTGTACCGGTATCTCCGTCAGGAACCGGGAACACATTCAGTTCATTTATCCATTCTTTTTTTGCTTCTAAGCTTTTTGCTCCTGTTATAAAAGCACTCTTTAGTGATTGTGCATCAATCTGCTCTAGACTCACAAAAAATCCTCCTTAGTCTATTATTCGTACACCTTCTACGAATATATTTATTTTCTTTACTTCCATTCCGGTAAACTTCTCCGCCTTATACTGGATAGTCTCTATTAGATTTTGAGTTATAGCACTTATGCTAAGTCCATACGCAACTATGATATGGAAATCCAAAATCAACTTATTATCCTCTATTTTTACACTGATGCCCTTTGTGAGATTTTCTCTCTTCAAAAGCCTTGATATACCGTCTGTTACAGAAACTGCCGCCATACCAACTATACCGAAGCATTCAACCGCCTGTATTCCTACATAGAATGCTATAACATCCGGATTTATGCTTATCTGACCAAGATTTGTATTGATTTGACCTTTGTTCATATAACCCTCCAATCATTTTATCGTCAAAAGACTTTATACTGTGGTCCTGCCACTTAACTATGAAAGAGTAAATACTTTTCGTAGTTTTATAGATATTTTTAATATCTCCCAAATATGCTATTGAGGTCCATAACACATCTAAGATACTTAATCATAACATTTTTTTATAATAAAGACAATGCAAGCTTTTATTCTGCCAAATCGATTATACTGAAATCGGTATAAATTTTTATTCCACAATACAATTTTTGTAGTACAATAGATACATCATTTTTTAGAAGGTTTTTTATGGAGTATAAATTCAGCAAAAATAAAGAAATTTTCTTTCTCGGCATCAGAGACGGTATTCCGATTGCTCTCGGATACTTTGCCGTATCATTTTCTCTTGGAATAATGGCTACAAAATCAGGGCTGTCCCCTTTTCAAGGACTAATAGCAAGTTTTCTAAACAATGCCTCTGCAGGGGAATATGCCGGTTTTTCAATGATTGCCGTATCTTCAACTTACATAGAAATCGCCGTTATCACTCTCATAGCAAACGCCAGATATCTTTTAATGAGTATTGCCATGAGCCAGAGAATAAGAAAGGATACACCTCTTCACCATATATTTATAATCGCACATATGCTGACTGATGAGGTCTTTGCCGTATCCATTGCAAGACCCGGAGATATAAATCCGTACTACACCTTCGGTGTAATGCTTGTCGCCTCGCCCGCATGGTCATTCGGTACATTCTTCGGTGCAATAGCGGGGAATATATTGCCTGTGAGGTTGGTTTCAGCTTTCAGCGTGGCGCTTTACGGAATGTTTATTGCAATAATAGTTCCTGCAGCAAAGTCTGATAAGATAATACTTACTTTGGTTATCATCAGCTTTTCACTCAGCTATATATTCTCTTTTAAATTTTTTCATATATCTGAGGGAATAAAAACAATACTTTTAACTGTGATAATATCTGCTCTTGGAGCAATATTC
Organism: Lachnoanaerobaculum sp. OBRC5-5; assembly: GCF_000296385.1. Classification (GTDB taxonomy): domain Bacteria; phylum Bacillota; class Clostridia; order Lachnospirales; family Lachnospiraceae; genus Lachnoanaerobaculum. The sequence goes on along the minus strand of NZ_JH815185.1, from coordinate 297,804 downwards.
TTTCCTTTAAAGAACGGAGTAGCCGATGAATAAATGGATCTATATTTTTATAATGTTTGCAGTTACATATATGATAAGGGTACTTCCTCTTACACTAATAAGAAAAAAGATTAAAAACACATTTATAAGATCTTTTTTATACTATGTACCGTATGTAACTCTCTCGGTAATGACTTTTCCTGCAATATTAAATGCTACAATGTCAAAATCAGCAGCACTTGTAAGCTTTATTGTAGGAATTATTGCAGCGTGGTTTGGAGCCAATCTTTTTAAGGTTGCACTTCTATGTTGCAGTCTTGTACTAATTATTGAATATTTTATTGTATAAATATAGGGCCGACCTTTGTCGACCCTTATCTTTATCCTCTAAATCTGTATCCAACACCCCAAATAGTCTCTATAAATTGAGGTTTTGAACTGTCCTGCTCTATTTTTTCTCTGATATTTTTGATATGTACGGTAACTGTTGAAATATCACCCATTGACTCAAGCCCCCATACTTCTTTAAAGAGATCTTCTTTTGAATATACCTTGTTCGGATGTTTTGCAAGGAAGTAGAGTATATCAAACTCTTTTGCAGTCAGTGTTTTCTCTTCTCCATAGCCCCAAACTCTTCTGGAACCTGCATCTATCTTCAAATCTCTGATTTCTACAATGTCCTTATTTGCTGTTAAAACACCTGCCAACCTGTCATATCTGTTAATATGTGCCTTTACTCTTGCCACAAGTTCACTGGGGGGAAAAGGCTTGGTCATATAATCATCCGCTCCCAGTCCAAGTCCTCTTATCTTGTCAATATCATTCTTTTTTGCACTGACCATGATAATAGGTATCTCTTTTACAGCTCTTATCTGCTTACATATCTCATATCCGTCAACTCCGGGCAGCATCAAATCCAATAATACCAACTCATAGTTTTCATTTAACGCTCTTCCAAGTCCTTCTTTACCGTCAGTTGAAATATCGACCTCAAAGCCGGATATTTCCAAATAATCCCTTTCCAGCTCAGCTATACTTACTTCATCCTCTATTATAAGAACTTTGCCCATTTTATATCTCCTACTTCTTTAACTCTATGCCAACCTCTGTTCCTACACCGGGTTTAGACATAGCTACAACACTTCCTTCATGATTTTCTATTACTTTTTTTACAATAGAAAGTCCTATACCGCTACCTCCAAGTTTAGTATTTCTTGACACATCACTTCTGTAAAATCTCTCAAATATATGCGGCAAATCTTTTTCGTCTATCCCTCTGCCGTTATCCGAGATTTGTATATTTATTGCATCCGACGTTTCTGTGACTCTAAAATGAATTTCAGGTTCTTCCTTGTCCATATATTTCACAGCATTTGAAACGATATTGTTTAAGGCTCTCTTTATCTGTTCTTTATCCATATCTATAACAGTATGTCGGCCTACATTAACTATATACTCAAATTTTATTTTTATTGTTTCAAGTTCCAGATACAAATCCTTTGCATATTCATCAAAAAATTCTTTTACATAAATCTTTTCGTATTTATAGGACATGTGTTTTTCTGCAACTTGCGAATAATACAGCAACTCGTCAATCAATGAAGTCATATCATTTGTCTTATTATATATTGTATTCAGGTAATCTCTTGTCTTTTGAGGTGATGAGGCAACACCGTCAAGTATTCCCTCCACATATCCTCTTATTGCTGTAAGCGGTGTCTTTAAATCATGAGAAATATTACTTACCAGCTCTTTTGCCGCATCTTCGGAACGCTTTTTTTCTTCTTCATCTTCCTTTAACTTGATTCTCATTCTCTCAAAATCATTATATAAAAAAGGAATTTCCGAAAAATCTTTTTCATCCAATTGGTAATCCAAATCTCCGTCTGCTATCCTCTTTGTGGCGGTTTGCAATTTATCCAGAGGAACAAGGATTCTTTTATAAATCCAAACCCACATAACAACCGCCACAATATCTATTATGGTTACAAGAATGGTAAGCCAGATACCTATATTACCCGTAGTATCATAATTCATACTGTATATGAGAAGTATAGACGGTATGATTATTATAAGGCAAAATATCGAAAATAAACCGGAGCCGATTTTCATCAGATAGCCTTCTTAAGTTCTTCTACCTTATCAAGTCTTTCCCATGGAAGACTCAAATCATCTCTTCCAAAATGTCCGTATGCCGCAGTCTGCTTGAAAATAGGCTTTCTGAGATCAAGCATCTTTATGATTGCGGTAGGTCTTAAATCAAAATGCTTTCTGATAAGCTCAACTATTGCACTGTCACTTATCTTTCCTGTTCCGAATGTATCTACTGAAATAGATGTAGGATGAGCCACACCGATAGCATAAGATAACTGAATCTCACATTTCTTTGCAAGTCCTGCAGCTACTATATTCTTTGCAACATATCTTGCTGCATAAGCTGCCGATCTGTCCACCTTAGTACTGTCCTTACCTGAGAAAGCACCTCCGCCATGTCTTGCATAACCGCCGTAAGTATCCACTATTATCTTTCTTCCTGTAAGTCCGGAGTCTCCGTGAGGTCCACCTATAACAAATCTACCTGTAGGATTTATAAAGTATTTTGTATTCTCATCGACCATATCCTGTGGAATTATTTCATCAAATACATATTTCTTTATATCCGTATGAATCTGCTCCTGCTCCACATCCTCATCATGCTGTGTGGAAAGTACAACTGTATCTATTCTTACAGGCTTACCTTCCTCATCATACTCTACTGTAACCTGTGTCTTGCCGTCAGGTCTAAGATACTTAAGAGTACCGTCTTTTCTTACCTGTGTAAGTCTCTTTGCAAGATTATGTGCAAGATATATAGGGTATGGCATAAACTCTTTTGTTTCATCTGTAGCATATCCGAACATAAGTCCCTGGTCACCTGCACCATTGTCCTCATCCTCTTTATCAATATGCTCTCTTGACTCAAGCGCCTTATCTACACCCATTGCTATATCACTTGACTGCTCATCAAGTGCTACAAGCACACTGCAGGTATCACAGTCAAAGCCGTATTTTGCTCTGTCATAACCTATTTCTCTTACAGTTTCTCTAACTATCTTTTGAATATCAACAGTTGCCTTTGATGAGATTTCTCCCATTACAAGTACCATACCTGTAGTTGTAGCTGTCTCACAAGCCACTCTCGAATTCGGGTCCGCACTTAAATATGCATCCAATATTGCATCTGAAATCTGATCGCACATCTTATCAGGATGTCCCTCAGTAACTGATTCTGAAGTAAAAAGTCTTCTCTCTTCCATTTCTCTCCTATCTTTACACTTATATATAAAAAAGTCCACCAAATGGTGGACTAAGGTTTCCACTCATTGCTCGATTTCTCGCTCAGGTTGGCACCTTCCTAAAAGGGGTTGCCGTGACATCACAGATCCTTAACTCTCCGTCACTCTTAATAAGTGTATATGTATATACCCTTCAGGGCAAAATTATTTTGTTGCAAGCATAGTATACCATTTTCATATAGTTATGTAAATATTGTATTTTCTTAACAATGAATAAAATTCCTAGGGTGAAAAGTTTATTTCCACTATCCCTATGATACATCTTCCGTATTTAATTTTATTCAGCTCGGCAAACAGAGATTTTCAAATTAGTCTTTACAAATTACCTTCGAACCTTCACCATCAATTACAATTCCCTGACGGTTGTTAATTGGTAATAGATTTAAATCCGAAAACTTAGTCATTATTTTCTCGGTAACTTTCTTAAATGGTGCCATAAGATAATGCGGAAGAACATAGAAATCAATCAAATCAAGACCTAAATCATCTTTTTGTGAGTAATCCTCCGGCTTCTCGTCCATTTGTTCAATATATTGTATGGTTTGAGCACATATAATCGCACCTGCCGATTCACCAATCATGAGTTTTCCATTTGCTAATTCTTTCTTCAACAACTCATCAGTTCCCGTTTTGCGTAGTTGATCCATAAGGAAAAAAGAATTTCCGCCAGTAAAATATATAATATCCGCATCTTCAAAAACAGACTTTATTGTTGAATAAGTCTCCGTTGAAATATCAATTTCAGTTACGGCTGCTCCAAGTTTTTTAAATAGTTTTCGAGCCGAGCCAACATAACCTGTATAGCCTTCACGCAGTGAAGCTGTTGGAATAAATGCGACTTTCTTGTTATCAATTTCTTCTTTTATCAAACTTCCTACACTTGAAAAGTGCGAACACAAAAACAGTTTCATCTAAATTCTCCTTTATAAATTCAAATTTACCCATACTAGCAAACTGTAAATTTATTATTATATAAATCGGTAGAAATTCCACACATACTATACCTCAATACTTTTTGAGTTGATTCTACTACTTCTAATTCTCCATTAGACCAATCATCTCGTCAACTGCAAATTTGCCTTTCCGACATATATTTTTGTATTTCGTCAAAAGTTAATTTTCTAATCTGCGTATTTGGATACTCTTTATATTCTTCCACACGGAAAACAGGAAACATCATTTCACAAGTTTTATCTTTATTATTTCTTAGATATACTCGCAAGTCTTCACTATCCGCAAAGATTTTGTATGATAATCTACCATTCTTGTTCTTAATCTCATAGATTCCACAAGATTTTTTCATTGTATAATCAGCAGTTCTCAAATATAACTTAGCAATTTCTAATGACTCAAAGGGGAAATTCCAGCGTTGCAATCCTCTCTTTGGATCTTTAGAAATACAAATGCAACGACCACAAGAACCACAAATATATTGTATATGATTTTTTAAACAATCAAATGGCTTTAAAAGTGGTGTTGTTCTATTATTATCAGCATAACATTCCTTGCACATTTCAATATCACTCTCCTTCCGTAAATTTGTTTTTCAAGTGGTCCACTATAAATTCAAACAATTGGCTTATATATTTTAGCATATTTCAAATTATTAACATAGCATATATTATAAATAATGAAAAAGCCAACATGACCCAAAGTCCCGTCTTCCGTCGAAGTACTATGAAAGTTCCGAAGTTTTAAATTTCTAATAGCCTATATGACTTGATCAACTTTATGAGTGATTTTAGGGTGGTAAATAAAGGTGATAATACATATATCAATATATCAAGAGATCAGGCTATTAACGAAAAGATTAAAAAACCGGTTGGTTTTAGTAACCTTGATGCCCTCTATTTAAACAAAGCTGAAGTCGACAATTTCTTTCAAAACTGCATGCTCTTGGACACCTAGAGTACTAGGTTTTGAGAGAAACGACGGAAGTCAGGTAACATTTTCATATAGTTATGTAAATACGGTATTTTTTACAATAGCTTTATAATATTTTTATGGCTCAAGTTTAAGATGTGGAATCTGATTTAGTATCTTTTCCTTTACAATAGGCTGTATATAATACTTCGGCAATCTGCTTTTATTATATTTTTTAGCCTTGTCATTTTTACTCAGTTCCACTAATAAATGTGTAAAATACTGTTCCCAACTTTTATATTTTGTACTGTCCACATAATTATATGTTTCATTTAACTCTTCTATCTCTCCAATTACACCTGATTTTAAAATCAGCCATTCAAACGATTCCGGTAAAAACAATGCCAATTTGCCATAGCTTAGTTCCTGTGCCTTAACAAGGCTCTCCATTTCAGGTCCTATCGCCGCACCGTCTGCCACAACAATAATATTTAAGTCTTTATATTCCTCAAGAAGCTTTTTAATACCGGACTTTCCTCCTGCAGGTATACATTCTATACCCATATCTTTAACTGCATTTTTAAAAAATTGATTCCCCGAATTACTGTCTTCGGTAATAATCAGATCCGGATGAAATGGAAATCTTTTAAGATTCGGATTGTCATAAAATCTGTCTCTATCCAAATAAATTTTTTCTAAACTCTTATTTTTACCCCTTCCTTTAATCCTATATATCTCATCCACACTATATGGCAGTTGTTCCAGATAATTCCTCGTTATAAGAAGAAAATAATTATCACAGGCATCTATCTTTTTTGCAAATTCAGGTGAGGATATAAATTTGCTTCCTTCATCAATCACTACAACAGTCTTCTCTAAATTATCAAGCTCTCTCTCCCAGTTTTTCCCTTCCAATACAGCAATTTTTCCACCACTTATTTTTACTCCACTTTCTTTTCCCAAATTATTGTAATCTCTTACCATATCATATAATGTGGTTTTTCCTGTGCCGCTATTTCCTCTGAGAATAGTAATATTTCGCTTTAATGTAAAATCGTAAGAGTTTCTTTGGTTGCTTACCTTGATACGTATTTTCCCAATCATTATTCTACCTTCCCCTTAAGATAATCATTCGCAACATCCAAAAACTCTCTCATATTATGTACAATAAGCTTTTTATTTTTATTATTAAGAATACGAATCTCAAAATCTTTCTTTCCAAAATCCATTATATGATATAAAGCTATGGTAAAATCTCTTTCCTTTCCAAGCTTTAGAATCCACTTTGCACAATTATCTCCACAGTTTGAAGCATTAAATGTTTTTGTTGATTCATTTTTCATTAAAATCAAAGCTTTTACCCCACCTGATAATTTATCCGGTGGAATTTGTCCAAGTACAGGACTTTTAATAGTATGGGAATCCAAAACCTCCGACCTGTCAATATCTTTAATAACAGCCATTGCAAAATCATCTGTAATCCAGCCATCTTTATACCGATTACTAAAATACACTGATGTATTATATATTACATTATCCCTGTCGCCAAACCATACTCTGAGCATAATACTCCTCCATGTTTTTATAATATAGGCTTTCTAATTCTTTCTTATATTGAATATCTATTATATCATAATTATTTTTAATTTTATAAAATAAAACTTCTCCCACTACCTTATATTTCCCCTTGACAATAAAAGTAGACAGTGTATACTAATATTGTAGACAGTGTATACTTTTAGAAGAGGCGAATATGAAAAGAAATACGGAAAAATTAAAAGAAGATCTTATTTTAACCGGGGTGGAAGAAATAAAGCAATCCGGAATTGATAATTTATCGCTTAGAACCGTAGCCAAATCCTGCGGAGTGACTCATGGTACTCCTTATCGCCATTTTGAGAGCAAGGAAAATTATTTGAATGTTGTATTAAAGCATATTTCAACCTTACTTGATAATGAGCTTATTAAGGATATGGATGTACAGCAAAGTGCAGGAGAACAGCTGGTTCAAATGGGACTTAATTTGATAATTTTTTCAAAGAAATATCCTTATTTTTTTGAGGCATTATTTATCAAATTCCCGTTTAAATATATGAAATTCACGGAAAATACCATTTCAGACACCTCTGATTTCCCGGGATTTTCAAAGTTTAAGCATATTGTGCTGATGCTTCGAAAAGAGGAAAACTTTACAAATAGCGAAGCCGAGTCTCTGCTCCACTTTTGGAGTTTTATCTCCGGTCTTGCTGTAATCTCAGGAAGCCCTATAGGAAATGAACTGGATAATGTAACCATACAAAGTACTATCAGGCATATGCTTGATATCTATATTAAAGGAGAAAGAAAATGAATATTTTGATTATTTACGCACATCCAAATTGTAAAAGTTTTAATAATGCAATACTAAAGCAGGTGGAAAGTTCTATTCCGTCTACACATAAGATTAAAACCATAGACTTATATAAAGAAAATTTTGATCCTGTACTGAAATTTGATGAAGAAAATAAAAGGCGTGATCTTGCAAAAAGTCCGGAGACTTGCAAATATCGTGATATGATCAAAGAAGCCGATAAGCTTATCTTTATCTTCCCTATATGGTGGAGCGGTATGCCTGCTATTTTGAAGGGCTTTATCGACAGAGTGTTTGTATCCGGTTTTGCTTATTCTTATAAAAAAATAGGACTTGAAGGGCATTTAAAGGGCAAATCCGCATGGATTATCACTACTATGGATGCACCTGCCATTGTATTGCCTTTCTTTAATGATTACGGCAAGGTTTTAAAAAATCAGATTTTAAAGCCCTGCGGTATTACACCTGCTAAATTAACCTCATTAGCTACTGTAGAGTCATCCTCACAGGAAAAAAGGGAAAGCCTATTGAAAAAAATATCACAAATAGCTTCAAATATATAAAATAAAAACCATTAATAAATGGCTGTATATAAAACCTTCTATGATAATAAAATGATAATCCGAAATTTTCTTTTTATTAACACAGCAGCTAAAAGGGTATATCAGGATTTTCCCCGATATACCCCTTATTTATTTTATAAATATTATTTAATCCACTGTATAAATGCTGTCTTATCGGCACAATTATAGCCCGCATTTTTATAAAAGTTTAATGTTGATTCATCCTTTGAGCCTGTTAAAAGCATCATCTTATAACAATTCTCTTTTTTAGCTATCTCTCCCACAAAATTTAAACATTCACTTGCATAGCCCATGCCGCGATAATCTGCATGAGTCACCACATTTTCTATAAATGCATAGCTCCTTGCATTTCTTGTTAAATTGGGAATTATAACACAGACACAGGAGGATATTATTTTTTCGTCTATTTCATTAACAATAATATGATGATTCTTATCTTTTATAATGCTAAGCCAGACCTCCTCAAGATGCTTTGACATCTCCGGCAGACTGCTTTCATGTAAATGCAAATACAGTTGAAGTAAATCATTTAATTCATTTTCTTTTATCTCTCTTACCATATTAATCTACCTCTAAATAATCAAGCCTTTTTAAACTCTCCTCATCAAAGGTATAATTCTGTGTTCTTAAAGGATATTTTATCTCGCCTTCATAATACCATGGGTCCTCACTGTGAGCGGGATTTTTAATTATATGAAAACTTTGTGCCGGCATAAATCCCTGTGCAAGTAAAAATGCCTTTTCTCCTGCTTCATTTTCACAGATATCAGCCACCATTACCACATGTCCGGGACTTCCTCCCTTTATAAAAATATCCCCCACTTGAATTTCAGAAATATCTACAGGTCTTGACTCTTTTTCCATAGACAATGTGGATGAATAGGCAAATACAATGCGAAGATACTTTTTAAATGTTTCCTCACCACTGTCAGGATTTGCACTTTGCTCCCAGTACGGTTTATCATTTGAAAACTTTACTCTATACCCCTGTCTCCAGTGCTTAAAATCGCATACAAAGCCGTCTACAAATGTAAAGCTTATTTTATCCTGCTCTCCTGTCTTATACAAATATTCGGCATATATTCTCATAATGCTGTCTGCACATTGCTGCAAATCTTCTTCCGCCACTTCCATAGAAAATACTGCAGCATGACCTTCTCCGCCCTTTTCCCTCTTATCAAAGTAATACACAGGAGTACCGTCAGGCTCAAGCGGATAATTCCCTATAAAATCCGCAAAGCTTCCCTCATCCGCTTCAACCCTTTTATATCCCTTTGGAGTGATAAAACGGGTAAAAAGAGTATTTCCTTCGGGATTTATAAAATCTGAAAGTTTCACAGCACTTTTCTCAGTGTTTTCTTCCTTGTTCTCATTATCATTTGTTTTTGTATCATTACTATTTTCAACAATTGTGCTTTCTGCTTCCTCATTTGTGACGGTATTCATATTTTTACTCTTGCAACCCCAGCATGTGCAAGCCATCATAATGAGCAGTAAATAAAATTTATTTCTCTTCATAAAATTCATCAATGTCTGTATACCCCCTTTCAAACTCTTAAAATCAGATTTATTTACTTTAAGTACTTATCTATTTTGTTTCTATATTTTTTTAGAAGTTCCCTTGAATAAACTTTTTCATTTTTTGAGTCTCTAACTTCTTTCCAAAGGATAGCTGCAGCTTTTAACTTATCAGAATAATGATTGCTGCATTCATCTAAACAAAAGTCCTTTAGAAATTGATTCCATTGACAAGCTGAATTATCATACTTAGCGTAATCTGATTCACCATAATATACTTTCAGCATATCTTGTATCGTAAAGCTTAAATCATTTTCGGCTTTTACTTTCCTCCAAGCTGTTGCCATATCAGCATTAAATTTAAATAGATTAACACCTGTTACAGCCGAAAAATAATCTCTAAATTTTTGGCTAAAGGAAAATCCACATTCAAGCAATGGCGTATTTAAATTTATCGATTCATTTTGATTTTTGTTTACTTTCCTTACAGATTTTTCCACTCTATTTCCCTTAAAAAATTGTTCTATAATTAAGTTCAGTTCTTGCTTTGTGCATCTATATTCCAGCCCAAGAGATTTACAAATTTGTGAAAGTTCTTCTCGATACCAATAATATCTGTTAAATTCTTCAAATGATTTTATATCTTTAAAATCCGGTCTAATATCTTTCATCATCCCTCCTCTATAAATACTGATTTATCTATAATATTTATCATAGTAAATAATCCAATTCAAAACTACATTTCAAATTATAACTCTTTTGTATAATAGTACCTCTCACATGTATAAGGGTATTTTCCCAAGGCAAACACTTCTTTATAACCATGTTTTTCATAAAATTTCGGTGCTTGAAAATTAAAAGTATCCACAAATGAATACTTACAGCCTCTATTTCTTGACTCGTTTTCCGCCATTTCTAAGATCTTTGAGCCTATTCCTTGTCCCCGTAAATCGTCACTGACATATAAATATTCAATCTCAAGCCAATTCCCGAAAGTCTCCGCTACCATTCCTGCAACTAAATTCCCCTGTTCATCTTCCAAATAAATATTAAGTGGTTCGCTTTTAGACGGTTCTCTATTGGATCTATTGTATACTCTGATTAAATTTGCCAGTTCTTGAGTTCTTTTCGATTCAATATTTTCTAATTTCAATTTCATACTGTATAAGTCCTTCGCTATTTTGTACTTCAATTTTTTAAATTCTAATTACCGAGCTTAGCAAACATGGAATTGTTAATCTATAAGACTGTGGATTTTCTATTTCCTAGTAAATTTACTACTACTGCTCCTATAATTAAAACCGGAATGACAGTTGTTAAGGCTCCTAATGCATCCACTATTAAAGTCCATTCATCACCATAATTTTTCATCATCAGTATTTGAACAAATATTGACAATAAGCACAATGTAAAACTTAGAATTATTTTTCTATCTTTGTTTCCCTGTTTAATAAATGGAATTATCCAACTACCTAAACCCAAAATTAAACCGGTTAAAACATATAACATATAACATATAATATCCCCCCTTAACTTCAAATTTACCAAGACCAGTAAACCGGAAGTTGTTGTTTAGTTTATAATCGTATTATTTTATTAGCTATATCTTCTACAAACCTCTTATCGTGTTCCACAAATATTAGTGTAGGATTTGCTTCTTTTATAATTTCCTCAATCTGTATTCTTGATATTACATCTATATAATTTAACGGTTCATCCCAAACAAATATATGAGCCGGCTTTGATAAACTTACAGCAATTAAAACTTTCTTTTTTTGTCCATCGCTATAGTTCTTCATATCCATTTCAAATAATTCTCTTGCAAAATCTAATTTTCTAAGAATTGTTTTGCACAATGTTTCATCAACACCTTGCTCATGAATATACTTATTTAGACTACCCGTTAAATTTGATGTATCCTGAGGAATATATGATATTTTTAAATCACTTGCTAATTTTACATCACCTGAATACTCATGATGTAACCTTAATAAAATTTTAATCAAAGTTGATTTTCCGCTACCATTACCCCCATATATAGCCACTATATCACCTTGCTTTATCTCAAAACTTACATTACTTAATATCTGCCTTTCTCCATAATATGATGATAAATCGCAAACTGATATTAGAGGATTTTTGTGGTGATCTAACGGATGCAATAATAGTCTTTCCTTTGTTTCAATATCTTTTAGTAAATTTTGTTTTTCTTCTATTGCCTTATTTTGTCTATTCTCTAAATTCTTAGATTTTTTCATTAGCTTAGCTGATTGATGACCTATATGTCCCTTGTCCGGTTTTACGCCTGATACTTTCACACCGTTTTTAGTATTTTCAACTTTATCAGACCAAATTTGACTTTGTCTTGCAGCTTCTTTTAATCGTTTAATATCTTTTCTTAATTTCTCGTTTTCACTGATTTCAAATTGGTCTTTCATCAATTTATTTTCATACCACGATGTAAAATTTCCCGATTGTACATCAATAGAATTCCTGTTAATAGAAATAACATGATTGATACAGCCATCTAAAAAATCTCTATCATGAGATATGAGCAAAAAAACTTTTTTACTTTTCAGATATTCACTGACAATTTTTCTTCCGTCCATATCTAAATGGTTCGTTGGTTCATCTATAAGTAAAAAACCATCTTCTCTTGTAAACAAAATAGCTAAAAGGATTTTTGTTTGTTCTCCTTTAGAAAGCGTTTCAAACTTTCTGTAAACAAGACTCTCATCTACATTTAGCAAATTAAGTTCTCTAAATAATTTCCATTCTTCCTCATCTGATATTAGTTCTTTATATAACTCAATACTGAACTTTGAAGTATCACTTAAATCGGGTGGGAATTTAATAAAATCAACGCTTTTGCTGATTTTACCTTGATAAACTTCTTGGTTTAGAAGTAGCTTAAATAGTGTTGATTTTCCAATTCCATTTCTTCCTATTAACCCTGTTTTCCAGTTCGTATCAAATGAAAATGCTACATTTTCAAATATAGGTTTTTCATAGCCATAATATGAGAAACTAAGGTTTTCAATTTTAATTGTTGACACAAAAACACCCCCTAAAATTGGAAGTTATCAGTTTGTAAATCTCAATAAATATCCATTTGGATCTTGGATCAAGAACTCCATCTGTATTTCTTCTATTCCGTTAACCAAATATACACTTTTAGTCAGTTTTTTGTAAATCTCTAATTTTTTGTTTTTAACTAATGTATATAGTTTTTCAATATCATCAACTGCTATGGAAAAATTTATTCCTCTTCCTAAAGGATAAATTAATTCTCCTGTGTTCCACCCCTCATCATGAATTTGTTCAAACATAAACTGACTATCTTGAAAAGACATAAAAATAAATTTCTCGTTCTGTCGTTCGTACTCTATTTTAAATCCTAATTCTTTGTAAAATTTTTTAGTTTGAAGAATATCAAAAACTGATAATTCAGGAATCAACTTATTAAAATCCATACCAACTTCTCCTAAAATTCAAATTTATCTATTTCGATAATTTAGCTGATTTAGTTGCAATATATGTTTTAATATTCATTTCATGCAACCTACCGGAACCGTTTGTATCCTCATATATATCAAGCAGAGTAAACCCTGCCTTTAATTGTCCACCTATCTGCTCAGTTATATTGTGAGAGAACTGAATTCCTGAATTTCCTTTAATCATATATTCTTTAGCCGCTTTATCTTTTAATGGATTAAAAGGCATTTTCCAAACAATTTCTTTTTCTTCGTCATCCACAATGTAGTTTATCTCATTATTTAAACCTGCAAGAAGAATCCCACCTTTTTTCAGAACTCTATATGCTTCATTAAAAACATGTTGCACATCTTCAACATAACAGTTTGAAACAGGATGAAACACTATATCAAAAGTTTCATTTTCAAAAGGCAAAATTTTTGTCATATCACCTTCAATTGCTTTAATATTATAGCCCTCTCTTTCAGCAACTAAAAATTCGTTTTCTATTTGCTTTGAAGAATAATCAAGCACAGTACATTCTGCCCCTAAAGCATTAAATATAGGCATTTGCTGACCTCCGCCTGATGCTAAACCTAAGATTTTCTTTCCTTTTAAATCTCCCAGCCACTCATGTGGAACCGGAAATGTAGGAGTAAGAAAAACTTTCCATTCTCCATTTTTCGCACTGATATATGCATCATGTGAAGTTGGTTTCCCCCATTCCCAACCTTCCTCAACCCATCTGTCAATAGTTTCTTTATTTATATCCTGATATGTTTTCATTATTTTACTTACCTCCATAACAACTAAAAATTCACTAACCTTGGTAAACCATGATTTAGCTATACTGTTTATCATAGTAAACAATCCACTTCCAAACTGCATTTCAAATCACAACTCTTTTGTATAATAGTATCTCTCCCCTGTATAAGGATATTTTTTCAATGTAAACACCTCTTTATAACCATGTTTTTCATAAAATTTCGGTGCTTGAAAATTAAAATTAAGAGGTTCACTTTTAGACTGTTCTCTATTGGCTCTGTTATAAGCTCTAATTAGATTTGCCAGTTCATGTGTTCTTTCCGATTCTGTATTTTCCAATTTCAATTCCATACTGTATAAGTCCTTCACTATTTTGTACTTCAATTTTTTAAATTCTAATTACCGAATTTAGCGAACATGGATTTATCTCTCCATACGAACAAGAAACTCTATAGTGTCTTCTTCATATTTCTTTTTATTTGTAGTGTCAAAACCATGTTTCTTATAAATACTATTGCTTTTATATTTTTTTCTAATACCCATAAAAAATCAACATCTTTTTCTGCTATTCCATATTCTAATAAATCAGCCCCAATAGATTTTCCTTGAAGAGTAGGTTCAACAAATAATCTCCTCACTTCCCGTTTTTCGATTTGAATAAACCCTTTTACAACACCATAATCATAAACCCAAATGCTATCCAATTTACTTTTTTAATAAACTTCCGAAAAGGTGTCCTGTTATATACATACTAAATTTCCAAATCTTTATTGTTTAACATTCCAACAAACATTGTATGATACAAATCCTTTGCTGATTCTTCTATCTTGGTAATACTTGAGATTTTATTTCCTGCATCCTTCGATGATGCTCCACAAAGATAAAATGCTTCATTTTCCGTTCCATAGTCTATTGAAATATACCTATCATGATACTTTTTACCTGCAATCTTTATTTTTAAGTTAATGTTAGGGTAATCTCTTATAAAATCATTTAAAATACTTTTTGTAAGCATATCTTTATTTCTAACATTATCGCTAAATATGATGACTTCCACATTATCTTTTGCAGTTCTTAGCAGCTCTAATGTTTTTAAGCCTATGTAGTTATCTATCACAAAAATACTTTTCTTTGCAGACTTATATATTTTTGTATAGGCAACATCCGCTTCAATCTTATCTCCATTCATCAAAAGGAAATGCTTATAGGTGTCCGGGTCTATGAAATTTTCCATCACTTTTTTCAAATCTTCTTTAGTAGCCATTTGAGATTTTATTTCTGCAATATCCTTTGTATTTTGGTTTGTCTGTACCGCAATTTGCAACAATTCTTTTGAACCAATAAAGTCTTGATTCTCAATAATAAAGTCTTTCATCTGCTTAAACATTCTTATTAAAGCCTTGCTTTGCTTAACAGCAAGTTCTCCTCTTAATACAGTCATAAGCATATAAATACCCTGCTCTGTAAAAGCATAAGGTGGTTTTCTACGACCGCCCCAACTTGATGTCGATTTTTTCGATATCAAGTTTTCAAACTCCGACTTCGTCAACTGAAACATAAAATCATCATCAAATTTCTCAGCATTGTTTTTTACTTGTTCGTTAAATCTTGTCGTTGTATACCCATAAATTTCAGCAAGTTCAAAATCAAGCATAACTTTTTGATTTCTTATATAGTAAATCTTGTTTTTTATTGTAGTTTCGTCTATTACCACTATTTCTTTATTTTCTTCTATCATAAAATGAACCTCACTAAATTTATACTGACCGGTAAACAGGGATTTCTTAATTACTCATTTTTTTAATTAAGCTTCCCAAAAGATTTCCTGTTGTTGCAATTATACCGTATATCAATACATAAACAGCTGCACTTTCATTATAAAATAAAAATATAGTCGGAACAAAGAGTATCATAATTAGCAATAAAAACATCAAGTTAAAAGAATGCCTAATCCCATAAATTAGAGAAGTAAAAAAACAAATAATCGGAATTAAAATTAGTAAGAAGAATATACCGGTTCCTGTATCATTAATTAAAACAGGTAACACATAAAAAGCTAGAATTATCACTATTAAGTAAAGAGACATTTCTCTTATTTTTTTCATTTTCTTTACCTCCGTAAATTCACATACTTTATTTCTACAAACCCGAATTATCCCTTAATAGATAATTTCATAGAATTCATAGGGATTACTTCCAGAACAAAATGTTCATCACTAATTCCGGTATTTGGATGTGAATCTGCAATCTTTATGTTAAAATCTCCAACATAATATGAATTATCATTTGAAAAAGTACCAAAAACAATATACTGTACTCCGATATAATCAAGCATCCCACTTTCATCCGGTTCAAGGCTAATAACCTCAAGGGGTTTTTCGATATCGACACCATATTTATCCAGCCATAATGCCAATTCCGAAAATTCTTTTCTTGACTTAGCATAGTAAAGCTTACAGTAATCACAGTCACATAGCAATCCTGAGGATAATGAATTGTAGTACTCTCTCGTTTTAACTATATCTATCTTCATCCTTTAGTTCCTCTCCCGGAATATTTCCCGATAATATTTCTAATATAGATTTTACTGTACTTTTCATATTCAGTCCATATTTTAGTCCCGGCCTGTAGAAAAACTTTTCTGTATCTGCTCCACTACTATGATACTCGCAGATTCTTCAAGCTTTACTACAACTTTTCCAACAAAATTACTGAATACAGAAAAAGCACATATCTGAAAGATTTTATAATCTTAAAGTTATGTGCTTAGCTTTTACGCTATTCGATTATTTAGACATACCGTTTTTTAGGCTTTAGTTATAGGAATCCAAAGTTCCATTTTATAGTCTTTACTATCCATATCACCTTCGTAATAATATTCAAAGTCAGGTTTACCTGAATGTACATAGCCATGCTCAGGGAAAAATACTTCCATCGCATATTTCCATCCGTTATGAATACAATCCGGAACACTTCCTATTAACTCTACAACAGCATACTCTGCTTCTTCCACTTCCAAAACATCTAAACCCATGCTTATGGCTTTGTCTACATCATTAACAATATAGCCTGCCATGTAGTTTATTTTGCTTGGATTTTCTACATCATGACAAACGCCCATACTTTGACCGCTTCCCAAACTTGCAAGTTCATCATAGCTATATTTTTTATATAGCTTATTCCATACACTCGGACATAATGATGAATTGATGCTTTGTTCATTTACACCTGCAACTGTAAATGCTTGTTTCTTTTGAATTGTAATGTTCATGCTTCTTCCTCCTCTTACACTTAGTGCTAATTGCACTCGTGATACTAATTTGAACGGTTTCCCATTTCTTACCTCAGAGGGAGTAAATCCATGAAAATTCTTAAATGCTGTTCCAAATGAATCTGATGACTCATATCCAAATTTGAAAGCAACATCAATAATTTTTTCATCCGTATTTCTTAATATAACGGCTGCTTCCGTCAATCTTCTGCTTCTTAAATATTCTGAGAGCGTTGTTTCGGTCAGAATAGAAAACAAGCGACTGAACATTGAATAAGAGTATCCTGATAACCGGGTTACTTTCTTTTCGTCAATTTCATCATCGAGAACTGTTTCAAGATAATCAATCGTATTGTTAAACGACTTGATAATATTCATTTCAAATCCCCCTTTTTTTCGGTTTATTTTAGTATAGAGGAAGATTTCTTTTCCTACCCTACAACATCCGTACAAGTTTTATAGGTTTTATCTCATGGAAACTTATAGTATGCCACGTTCAACAAATTCAGATTTGATCATAACATTTCAATATGAGACTTGAAATATTTCTCTTGAAATCTAACAGCTTCTTCAATTTCTTCTACTGTAAACTTTATTCCTATTGGAGCAATAACCCATTTTTCTTCTACATCATCGTCCCTTTTGATAACAGCAATTAATTCTCCTTCATATTCATCTACTGCTTTATCAACCCCAAGTATATATACGTCTTGTTCTTCCCCATCAGGAGCGATTATTCCTTCAATATAACCATAATTGATTTGATAAATATGTTCAGGATAATCAGGATGAGCACTCCCAAGCTTACGATCAACTTTAACTTTTACAATTTTGCCAATCATATCTTCCTTCACCAAATTCAAACCTAACATCATCTACAAATTCCCAAACACCCTTTTAATCCCATCTTCATAACACCTGCTATCAAAATTCGACTTATACTTCATCGTTTTCGTCTTAATGATATCCGAAAGCTCTAAAAGATAGTCCTTATACATTTTAAGAAACTTACTTACACTTTCTATCTTTTTTGAGTTCCACTCATCAGGGCTAAAATGAACATATACCATAAACTTCTCCGCCTTAGAATAATATCTTGCCTGATAAATTCCTGATTCAAGATAATACTTTGATATATTTCCGCTAAGACAAACGCAAATATCCATCTTCTGCAATGCCTCTATCTCAACGCTATCAAAAGTTTTTTTCATTTCTTTTCTTACCATTCTTGCGGCAGATAGTATATTATCCAATATATCATCCGTTCCGCCGACAATAATATTCATATTAACTTTCATATTTCCCTCAAATTTCGGCTGTGAAGTTAAAAAAATCCCCCGACACTTGATATAATACCCAAAAAGCCGATGCAACCACAGGCTGCATCGGCTTTTCCATCAGCAATTCCCTGCGTCCAAAAACGCCTTAGCTATCACTATATCCTCAGGTGTGGTTACCTTTATATTTTTATAATCACCCTCTATCAGTCTTACCTTGGTATCGGTAAATTTCTCAACCACCATCGCATCATCTGTGATGCCGAGAGTCTTATAGTTGGTTTTATACAGCCTTTCAAATGCAGACTTTATTAAAACTATATCAAAACACTGTGGGGTCTGGATAATGCAAAGTGTATTTCTGTCAATTGTCTCACCGCCAAATTCTCCCTCTCGCACTCTTATAGTATCTTTCGGAGTTACTGCAGGGACAACCGCCCTATATTTAACAGTCTCTTCTATACATCTGTTTATAAGCTCCACACTTATCATTGCTCTGGCAGAGTCATGTATCAGACAGATATCGCCTATGGCTTCTTTTAAACCGTTGTATACGGAATCATATCTTTCATCACCGCCGGCTACAATACTTGTTACTTTAGAAAATCCATATCTTTTTATGACATCTTCTCCTACAAAATCAATATCATCTTTTGAAGTGACTACAATTATATTATCCGTATTACTTTCACTGAAGGCTTTTAAAGAATAGTATAATAAAGGCTTATCAAAAAGCTCTACAAACTGTTTCTTTTTCTTGGAACTAAATCTCTTGCCGCTGCCTGCGGCAAGTATTATCGCCGTACTTCTCATAATCATATTCCAATATCAATAAATACTTTTTAAAATCACAGTTCCAGATTCGGCACTGCATTAAGAGTCAAATCTTTAAAGTTTTCATTTAAATACTCAAAGTATGCGGCTACACCTATCATTGCTGCATTATCTGTACAAAATATCGGTGAAGGGAAGTGAAGCTTCAATCCTTCTTCACTGCATTTTTCTTCCATCAAGCTTCTAAGTGCGGTATTTGAAGCCACACCGCCTGCCATAGCTACATTCTTTATATTGTAATCCTTTGCAACTTCAACGGTATGCTCCACCAAAACCTCTACAACAGCTCTTTGAAATGAAGCTACAAGGTCATTTACATTTATCTTTTCACCGGTCATATTTGCCTTGTTTTGATAATTTAAAACGGCAGACTTTACACCTGAAAAGCTGAAATCATATTTGGAATCATTTACTCTTGCCTTTGGAAACTCTATCGCATGAGGATTTCCGAGTTTTGCCGCCTTATCAATCTTTGGACCTCCCGGATATCCAAGTCCCACGCTTCTTGCCACCTTGTCAAATGCCTCACCTGCCGCATCATCTCTGGTGGTCGCAACTATCTCAAAATCATTGTAATCTTTTACAATCGCTATTTCAGTATGACCGCCTGAAACGATAAGACATACAAAAGGAGGTTTAAGCTCCTCATGCTCTATAAGATTTGCAAGCACATGCCCCTTTATATGATGTACACCTATAAGAGGCTTGTTAAGGCCGTAGGCAAGTGCCTTTGCTTCGCCTACTCCTACAAGCAATGCTCCTACAAGTCCCGGTCCGTATGTAACCGCTATTGCGTCTATATCATCAAAGGTGACATTTGCCTCTTTCAGTGCATCTTTTATTACAAAATTTATATTTTCTATATGCTTTCTGGAGGCAATCTCAGGAACTACACCTCCGTATATTGTATGCAAGTCTATCTGTGATGAGATAACATTTGAAAGCACCTTTCTTCCGTCTTCCACAACTGCTGCCGCAGTCTCATCACATGAACTTTCTATTGCAAGTATTTTTACATTACTCTTCTTCATAACCAAGCTCTACACTCCATCCATCTCTTGCGGTTTCTATAACCGGACAGATTTTTTTCAGCTTATCGATATACTCATCCGGTTTATTCATTGACGGTGAATAATGTGTCAGCCACATTCTCTTAGGATTAGCAACTTTTCCGAGATTTGCCGCCTCCATCATAGTCATATGCTTATGTTCTTTGGCATTTTCTTCCTTTTCATCTTCACCATACATACCCTCACATATAAAGAGATCACAATCTGTGGCATAATCTGCAATAATCGGAACAGGTCTTGTATCTGTACAATAATTCACCTTAATACCTCTTCTTGCCTCTCCCATTACCATATCGGGAGTATATGTGCTATCTCCGTCAGTGATAGTTTCACCATGCTGCAATTTATTCCAGTATTTTAACGGTATATCAAGCTCCTTTGCTCTGGCAGCATCAAACTTGCCCTTTCTTTCAATAGAAATTCTGTAGCCGTAACATGTTACTCTATGACTTACCTTATACGCTTCTATCTTATAAGGTGCAAAATCTATCACTTCCTCATTTTCTCTAAGTTCATGGAACTGAATCTCAAAAGGAAGCTCCGGTGCTATAACTCTCATAGCATTTACAACTCTTTCAAGTCCCTTAGGACCTATGATAAGGAGTGGGGTGGTCTTTTCACAATTTCCTATTGTAAGCAAAAGTCCCGGTAAACCGCTTATATGATCCGCATGAAAATGTGTAAAACAAATCACATCTATAGGTTTCGGACTCCATCCCTTCTCTTTTATGGCAACCTGAGTACCCTCGCCGCAATCTATCAAAAGATTTACTCCCTCACATCTGGCCATCATTGAAGTCAGCCATCTGTAAGGTAGCGGCATCATACCCCCGGTACCTAATAAACAAATATCTAACATTTTATATATCCTTCCATTAACAGAGCATCATCTGTAGGATTTGAGTAATATTCTTTTCTGATACCTATCTTTTTAAAGCCATAATGCTCATACAGACTTATGGCGTCTTTATTTTGGCATCTGACCTCAAGAAAAACTTTTTTTACTTTCATATCTCTAAGATTTGAAATCATAAAGTTCATTAACTTATGTCCACAGCCCACTCCTCTGTACTGTTTATCGGTAGCTATTCTAAACAGCTCCGCTTCATCTTCATTTACTCTGAAAATAATATATGCCAAGACTCTATAGTCTTCTTCAATAACGATGCAATAATCGAATTTAGATTCTATAGAGTCTTTTATATTATTTTCGCTCCAGGCATCACTGAAAATATCACTTTCTAAGCTTCTTATTACTTCCACATCAGAAAGAAGCATGGGTCTAATCCACATTTCTCTCCCTTTCAGCCTGACTTTTTCTAAGATATTCCGGTCTCATATCATCGGAAACCATAGTTTTTCCTTCTTTAAACATCTCCATACCAAGCATTGCAATATTTGATGCCCTCTGTCTGTTCAAATTTGCCGGTGCAAAATCATGTGCAATTTCAAAGTTCTCATCAATATACTCCCTGAAAACCGGAACTCCGTCACCCAGGAAAACTATTCTTTCTATTTTTTCTTCTCTATCTGTTTCTCTTAGTATATCAAGTAATTCATCTATGGAAATAGCCATTGATTCTCTTATAACTTCCAATTTAGCTGCATTTTTATATATACCTGTATATACCTGATTTCTTCTGGCATCCATTATAGGTACAATCAGAGCATTACTTGAGTATATATTTAATGCCATAGCATCAAGTGTAGGCACATGAATAAGTGGCAAATCAAGTGCCAGCCCAAGTCCCTTAGCACTCGCAGCACCTATTCTAAGTCCGGTAAACGATCCCGGACCTCCTGAAATTGCAATAGCTGAAAGCTCTTTTAGATCAACACCGGTCATTTTTACTATTTCATCCAACATAGGCAATAATGTCTCTGAATGAGTCTTTTTAAAGTTTGTAGTATATTCCGCTATTGTCACATTTTCATCTATTATTGCAACTGAAGCCACTAATGCAGCACTTTCAATTCCCAAAATCTTCATCATCTATGCCTTCCACTGCTATTTTTCTGTAATCAAATCCCTTTTCAAGATCCTTTGATATAACAACCCTTATAATATTTGCCGGCAATGCTTCTTTTATAAGCTTTGACCACTCTATAAGAACTGTAGCATCATCATATATAAATTCATCAAATCCTATTTCATCAAGCTCGGAGATATCGGAAATCCTGTATACATCAAAATGATGCAGTCTCTTATCACCCTCATAGCTTTTCACTATATTAAAGGTAGGACTTACAATATCTCTTTTTATTCCAAGCCCTGCACCGAATCCCTTTGCGAAAACGGTTTTACCGACTCCAAGATCCCCGTCAAGGCATACCACCGCAGAACCGGCTCTTGCCTTCAGATTATTTGCAATCCTAAAGGCAATATCAAATGTTTCCTTATCGGAAAAACTCTCAAATACCCTTGTATTCATAACTATAACAAACTTACCCTTGTCTTTTCTTTTAAAACAGCAACTATTTTTTCTTTGTTTTCCTTTGTATATCTGTCAGGTAATAAATAGCCTCTGACAGCATCCACATATATTATTATAATCCCCGGCACTATCCTTGAACGAAATCCGCTCTCCCATTTAAAATCAATACTCTCTCCCTTTGATGAAACAACAATTCCCTCATCATTCATCTCAAGTGAAAGCCCTACTCTTATAGCCTCGCTTCTTGCCTGTTTAGCAGATTTTAAGTAAAGCATTGCCGGCTGTATTATCAAAAACATATTTGCCAATAAAACAAACATAATTTTTCTTGGAGTATCAATTTTATTCCAAGAAGTAATCATATAATAATACATTACTACTGTAAAAAGCACATTAAATATCAGTAGGAAACCTCTGTTGCTGTGATACATGGAAAAAAGCCATATATCCTTTGCATTAAGCTGCATATCTATTTTTATCTTATTCATATCAATCCAATACCATAGACAGTGCTATTCTCTTCTTTTTAAGATCTACGCTGTCTACCCTTACTTCAACAATATCTCCCACACTCACTGCTTCAAGAGGATGCTTTATAAACTTCTTGCTAAGCTTTGATATATGTACAAGTCCGTCCTGATGTACTCCGATATCCACAAAGGCACCGAAGTCAATAACATTTCTGACTGTTCCCTTTAATATCATGCCCTCTTTTAAATCTTCCATCTCCATAACATCAGTGCGTAGTATAGGCTTTTGCATCTCATCTCTTGGGTCTCTTCCCGGTTTTTCAAGCTCTTTTACTATGTCCTTTAAAGTTATCTCACCTATGCCGATTTCATCGGATACCTTTTTAAAATCAGTAATTTTCTTTGAAATACCGTTAAGTCCGGCAACCGTGATATCCTTTGAACTGTAGCCTATACTCTCTAAAAGCTTCTTTGTAGCTTCATAGCTTTCAGGATGTACACTTGTCATATCAAGCGGCTCTTTACCGTCATTTATTCGAAGGAAACCTGCACATTGCTCAAATGCCTTAGGTCCAAGCTTGGAAACCTTTAAAAGCTCTTTTCTGGTCTTAAAGCTACCGTTTTCCTCCCTGTATACAACTATATTTTTGGCAACAGCCTTTGAAATACCTGAGATATACTCTAAAAGAGGTGCTGAAGCCGTATTAAGATCCACACCTACCTTATTTACACAGTCCTCTACAACTCCTGAAAGTGCTTCTGAGAGTTTTTTCTGATTCATATCATGCTGATACTGACCGACACCAATGGACTTAGGATCTATTTTTACAAGCTCTGCCAGCGGATCTTCAAGTCTTCTGGCAATAGAAGCTGCAGATCTTTGACCTACATCAAAGTTTGGGAACTCCTCTGTCGCCAGCTTACTTGCGGAATATACACTGGCTCCGGCCTCGTTTACAATAATATACTCAAGCTTTGTATCAACCTCTTTTATAAGCTCCACAATAACAGCCTCGGATTCTCTGGAAGCTGTACCGTTTCCAAGTGAAATAAGACTTATATTATATTTCTTTATCAGCTCTTTTAATATCTTCTTTGACTCTGCCACCTTATTTTGCGGTGCTGTAGGATATATAACCTTGGTATCAAGCACCTTTCCGGTTTCATCAACTACTGCAAGCTTACATCCCGTTCTGAAAGCCGGATCCCAACCAAGTACCACTCTTCCTGCTACAGGAGGCTGCATCAAAAGCTGTGTAAGATTCTTTCCGAACACCTTGATTGCCTCATCCTCTGCCTTTTCTGTAAGACTTGATCTGATATCTCTTTCTATTGAAGGCGCAATAAGTCTCTTATATGCATCATCAATAGTATCTTTTAATATCTGCTCTGTATGTTCATTATGCTTTTTTATAATGCATTTTTCCAGATATCTGATAATCTCCTCAACCGGAGGGTCAAGCTTTACTGTAAGTATCTTTTCTTCCTCTCCTCTGTTGATTGCAAGTATCTTATATCCTGCTGTTTTTGAAACACTCTCTGCAAAATTGTAATAATTTTCATATACAGATTCTACAGTTTCATCCTTTGCCACAGAAGTCAGTATACCCTGCTTAAATGAGAGATCTCTTATCTTATTTCTAAAAGCCGCATCATCAGAGATTTTCTCTGCAATAATATCCATAGCACCTGCTATAGCATCTTCATGTGTTTCAACCTCAAGGCCTTCTTTATCTGAAAGGTATTTCTTTGCTTCCTCAAGTGCAGGCTGCTTCAGCTTTTCCTCGTAAATATCTGTGGCAAAATTCTCAAGGCCCTTTTCAATAGCAATCATTGCTCTTGTACGTCTCTTCGGTCTGAAAGGTCTGTAAAGATCGTCAACCGCCACTAAGGTAAGTGCAGACTCTATTTCTTTTTTAAGTTCATCTGTAAGCTTTCCCTGCTCCTCAATTGCCGATAATACCTGCTCCTTCTTCTCCTCAAGATTTCTGAGGTACTTTAATCTCTCATCAAATTGTCTGAGTATTTCATCATTTAAAGAGCCTGTCACTTCTTTTCTATATCTTGAAATAAAAGGAATCGTATTGCCTCCATCTATAAGCTTTATGGTGGCCTCAACCTGTGTGGTCTTTATACCAAGTTCTTCTGCGAGTATTTTTACTATATCAGTCAAAGTCATCTCCTCCATTATCTACAATCACTGTGCTATATAAGTTTGAATATAATCCTGTAATATTTTGATTTGCTCAGGCTTAAACATACTCATAATATTTGGATCTTTTAATTGTGTGATAACAAAAAGTATCATTAAG
This sequence comes from Lachnoanaerobaculum sp. OBRC5-5, assembly GCF_000296385.1. Lineage (GTDB taxonomy): Bacteria > Bacillota > Clostridia > Lachnospirales > Lachnospiraceae > Lachnoanaerobaculum. The sequence continues at coordinate 272,267 of NZ_JH815185.1, read as the reverse complement.
TATATAATTAAGCCTATCAATATACCGAATATTCCTGTAATAATACCTGCAACCGCTCTTCCCCTTATCCCACCTTTGGCTGAAATAATTCCGAATGCAACAGCAAATATTCCCATAGGAATACCCAGTGGAACTCCTGATGTCGGCAAAGCACACATATTCAAAACTATCGAAACTGTTCCGAATAGCAGAGCTCTGTTTTCCCATCTTCTTTTTGCAATACTTACGGTATCTTTCATCTATAATCCTCGTCTATTTTAATAAATCAATTCCTCTAAAAATTAAAAACCAGTCTTTTATAATCCAGTTTAAAATCATTATGGCAATTCCTATATATAACATCGGCAATACAATCTTGTCCTTATTTAAATGCTTGCCACTAATCTTATACTTTACTACAAAAGCGAAAAAAATAAAAGTTGCAATAACAGTATAAAGTACTGTGGGGTTATAAATAAAGCTTTTCCATATATTTCCCCTTACCAAAAATCTCACTGCCCTAGTTCCTCCACAGCCCGGACAATATAGACCTGTAAATTCATGAAATGCACATGGAGGTACAAAACTTAATAAAAATTCTAATATCTTTCTCATTTTCTTCCCAAATATAATTTTGGCACCACCAATGGTAGTGCCAATAAAAATTAAACTATCTTTGTTCTTATATATTTTATCACACCGCTCAGATTATTCAAAGCACTAAGGAAATCTTTTTCCTTAAGTACTCCTGTTATCAAAGCGAATTCGTCCTTGCCGTCAAGGTATACTTCTCTTGAATCCTTGAATTCGGACTTGCATTTTTCTATAAACTCACTGTCTCTACCCATAAATCTTACAAAATATCTATGGCTTGTCTCCTGCATATCTACAACTTCCTGCTTGTTCTCACCCCAGCCGAAAGGTACATTTCCATGCTTATTCTTTGCAATTGCAACAATGTCTGCAACTACTGCACTTGCAGTAGGAAGCTTTCCTGCACCGCTACCGTAGAGCATGCTCTTTCCAAGCATATTTCCCTCTACCATAATTCCGTTAAATACATCATTTACCATAAAGAGCGGATGATTATTTTCAACCATTACAGGTGCTACGAATGCAAAAAGCTTACCATTTTCAAACTTTGCATCACCGAAAAGCTTTATAGATGTATTAAGATGCTTTGCATACTCAAAATCTGTTGTATCTATCTTTGTGATACCCTCTGTATGAATATTTTCAAAGTTTACTTCCTTGCCTGTTGCAAGAGATGAAAGTATTGCAATCTTTCTGCAAGTATCATGTCCTTCCACATCAGCCTCAGGATTTCTCTCCGCATATCCGAGATCCTGTGCTGTAGCAAGTGCCTTTTCAAAGCTCTCACCCTCTGCATCCATCTTTGTAAGTATATAGTTTGTAGTACCGTTTAAGATACCTGTAATCTCCTTAAAATGCTCACCTGCATAACTCTCTGTTAAAGTTCTGATAATAGGAATACCGCCGCCTACACTTGCTTCAAAGAAGAAGTTTACATTTTTTTCTCTTGCAATCTTTAAAAGCTCCGTACCGTGTGCCGCCACCAAAGCCTTGTTTGATGTGGTAACATGCTTACCTGACAAAAGCGCATCCCTTACAAACTCAAAAGCCGGTGATGTTCCTCCCATTGTCTCTACTACTACATCTATATCCTTATCTTCTATGATTTCTTTAATATCATGTACCAACAAGTTTTCCCACTCTGTTCCCGGGAACTCACGCAGATCAAGGATTTTTTTCACAGCTATATCCTCACCTGTCTTCTCCTTTAAAAGTGCATTATTTTGCTTTATAACTTCATATACGCCTGAACCTACTGTTCCAAATCCCAATATCGCAATATTAAACATAATTTACTCCCTAGCCAATATTTTTATATCAAAGATGCCGTCCAAATTTCCGATTTCATCTACCATCTTAGATAAGTCTCCTGTATCATTTAAAACCTCTATAGATAAAGAAATAGTCGCCACACCGCTTACGGGTATGGTCTGATGTATTGTCAGGATATTGGCATGATACTTTGCAACCACTGCCAACAACTCCGATAAAAGTCCCATTTCATCCGATATCTGAATAGAGAGGGTGATATTCCTTCCCTTTGAAGAATCATCAAATGGAAAGATATCATCTTTATATTTGTAAAATGAGCTTCTGCTTATACCGCATTTATCTGTGGCCTCCTTTACAGTCATCATCTTGTCCGCAGTCAAAAGCCTCTTTGCCTCAACCACCTTAATGAGTACCTCAGGTATTGCTTTATCTTTTACCACATAATATTTGATATTCTGTTCCATGTTCGCCCCTAAAATACATTTGTACGTCTACCGCACAATGATAGCACAGTAGATTTTAAATTGCAAGTAAAAATGTTTTATATTAATGCATTAAAAAAGAGGCCGTTTACACAGCCTCTAAAAATTTAAGCTAAACTCTTCTTTATTTCATTTGCTATTTTGCTCTCAAGTTCTCTTGCACTTGCTTCATTCTCACTGCTTATAGCAAGATAAAGCTTTAACTTAGGCTCGGTTCCTGAAGGTCTGAGTACTGCAGATGAGTTGCCCTCAAGCATATACTTGATAACATTTGACTTCGGTAAGTCTATTGCCTTTTTCTCACCTGTAGCAAGATTTGTCTGAGTGGAAGTCTCATAATCTCTTACTTCCAAAACCTTTACACCTGCAATTTCCTTTGGAGTATTGTTTCTGAAAGTATCCATTATTGCATCCATCTTCTTCATTCCGCTCTCGCCTTCAAACTCAAATGAATAAAGTGTATTCAGATAATATCCGTACTTCTCATATAATCCGTTAAGTACATCAAGTAATGACTTGTTCTCAGCCTTATAGTATGCAAACATCTGTGCAATCAAATATGCTCCGTTTACAGCATCCTTATCCCTTACATAGCTTCCTGAAAGATATCCGTAGCTCTCCTCAAATCCAAGGAGGTATCTGTCCACTTCACCGTCTTTTTCAAGATTTGCAATCTGATCTCCGATATATTTAAATCCTGTAAGCACATCTCTTGTCTCGATACCGTAGTTGTCTGCAACTCTGTTTACAAGATCTGTAGTAACTATTGTTTTAACAACTACAGGCTTCTTAGGCATAATTCCCATTGCAACTTTTCTCTTTGCAATAAAGTCTGTAAGTAAAACTCCTACTTCATTTCCTGAGAAGAGTCTGAAATCATCTCCCTGCTTTACTGCAATACCTACTCTGTCACAGTCGGGGTCTGTAGCAATAAGAATATCCGCTCCAACTTCTTTAGCAACATTCAAACCTACTTCAAGAGCTTCTCTTATCTCAGGATTTGGATATGGGCAGGTTGGGAAATCTCCGTTTGGAGTAGCCTGCTCCTTTACTATCTCAATATTTGTAAATCCGTTTTTCTTAAGACAGGTTGTAACACATCTTAAACCTGTTCCGTAAAGAGGTGTATAAGCAATTTTTACATTCTTATCAACATCATCACCTATAAAAGTCTGTGTTGAAACCGCATCCATAAAGGCATTAAAGGTATCTTCACTTATATACTCGATAATACCCGACTTAAGGCCTTCCTCAAAATCAACCAGCCCATAGTTTGAGAATGTCTCCACACTGTTTATCTCATCAAGTATTCTGTCTGCCGCCTCATTGGCTATCTGACATCCGTCAGCACCGTATACTTTATATCCGTTGTATTTTGCAGGGTTGTGGCTGGCTGTCACCATTATACCGCCGTCACATCCGAGCTCTCTTACCGCAAAAGAAAGTGCAGGTGTAGGCATAAGCTCTTTCCAGATATATACCTTTATTCCCGCTCCTGCAAATATACTTGCCGCTCTTTTTGCAAATACATCTGAATTGTTTCTGCTGTCATATGATATGGCAAGCTTAGGAGCCTTTGATATGGAATTTATATAATTTGCCAAACCTCTGCTGGCCTTTCCAACAGTATAAATATTCATTCTGTTGCTTCCAACTCCAAGCACGCCTCTAAGACCGCCTGTACCGAATGCCAATTCCTTATAAAATCTGTCATTGATAGCCTCTTCATCATTTGCAATGGATGCCATCTCTTTTACAAGAGCCTCATCAGCCAAGTCGGCATTTTTCCAGGTCTCATAAGCCTTTTTTGTAAGTTCGTTCATAATGCTCCTTTCATAGGAAATGTGTCCCTTTTCACCATTTTGATATGGTAATATAATATCAAATTTCTATGCTAATTACTACTATGTTTCACACTTTCTCTGCCATAATAGAAAATATATTGTTGAATAACACCTGCATAGCCTTCATAAAGCTCCAGTGGGAATTCTCCGTCATAGTGCTCATCAATCATTCTCTTTATCCAGACATCTATAGGAAAGGCTGCAATTCTGTGATAACCGAATAATGCCACACAGTTTGCCACCTTTATACCGACACCCTTAAGACTCATTAAAGCGGCTAAAAGTTCCGTATCATTTAGCTTTGCAAGTGCCTCAATTTCTATATCTTTTCTGAATACCGCCTTTGCAGTAGCCTCTATATATGGGCTTCTGTATCCGAGTGAGCAGGCATTTAACTCATCAATACTTGCATTTGCTAAAGCCTCCGGTGTGGGGAAACTATAAAATTCTGTATTCGGATCGATATTTTTAATAAAATCCGGAACTTGCATATCTATTTTTTTCCCGTACACCTTTGAAAGTTTTTCAACCGATGATTTAATAGCCGGTATACTCTTTCTTTGTGAAATAATAAATGATATAAGCATTTCCCATTTATCCTGATTTAATATACGAATTCCATATGAATATTCGGCTGCATTTATTAAAAACAGATCGCTCTTTGGAATATTCTTCTCATACTCTTTATAATCAAGTCTAAGGTCAAAATAATCCAACCAAAAATCATTAAACTCCTCTTCACTGCAAGAGAGTATATATCCGTCTCCGTCCTCTTTTATAAAGAGTAGCCTTTCACCTGCCACAAGGCTGAATTCATCCTCATAAATATTAAATCTGAATATCTGTCCGCTGTCTGCAATCTTTCTCATATCAAGATGTGGGTATTCTATTCTAAACATAATTCTTTCCTATCTTTTCTTTAAAATCTGCCGGTAAATCACACTCAAGATACATTCTCTCACCTGTTATAGGATGTGTGAACTCAAGGCTCTTTGAATGCAAGAGCGGTCTTACAAAGCTTTTACCGTAATCATTATCATTATACAAATAATCTCCTACAAGCGGTGCACCTATATGGCTCATATGTACACGTATCTGATGTGTTCTGCCTGTTTCAAGTCTAAGCTCTATTAAAGAGTATTTTTCAAATCTTTTCAAGACCTTAAAATGTGTCACAGCCCTTTGACCGTCAGAGCTTACTTTTCTCTTTATCAAGGTATCATCTTCTCTGGCTATCGGCAAGTCAATTGTATCTGCATCCGGCAGTCTGCCGTCATCTTTTACTATAGCATTATACACCCTTTTTATCTGCCTGTTTTGCATAGCTATATTTAAAATACCTGCACTTAAGAAATGCTTTGCCACTATTGTAAGCCCCGTAGTGTCCTTATCAAGTCTGTTAATGCATCTGAAAACAAAGTTTTTGCCATTATAATAGTGTATCAGAGCGTTTGCAAGTGAGTTCTCATAATTATTAAGGCTTGGATGAATCGGCATATCACCGGCCTTATTTATAACTATTATATCATCATCCTCATATTTTATATCAAGCTTGATGTCCACAGGTACTATATTTTCACTTTTTCTATTTTCACATACACGCACAAGAAGCCGGTCATTTACCGCCGGCTTCTGATTCATATAAGCCCAAACTCCGTTGAGCATTATACCGTTTTCATATTTTTTAAGATCTATAATATTTGAGGCCGAATATCCCTTTGCTTTTAAATAGTCTTGAATATCCTTATACTCCCCGTCTATTATATAAAGAATTTCTCTTTCCATTATTTCATCATCTTCTTTATCATATTTGACAGCTCAAATATCTTCTCTTTTCTCTCTTCCTCACTTCCTGTAGCTGCCGCATCCAAAATGCAACCCTCTATATGTGATTCCAAGATAATACGGTTTGTCCTTTCAAGAAGAGCTCTGGTGGCAAGAACCTGATTTGATATATCAATACAATATCTGTCTTCTTCCACCATCTTTATTATGCCCTCAAGCTGTCCTTTGGCAGTCTTTAACTGCCTTAAAACAGTCTTAGAATCGGCTCTCATTATACTACCTCATAGCCTGCATCTGTAATAGCTTTTTTCACCTTCTCCAAGTCTGTATCGGCACTATGCTCTATTGTAACATTTTTTGCGTCCAAATTCACCAGTGAATTGCTCACACCTTCTACACCTCTTGTCACCTTCTCCACAGTTGCCTTGCAGTGCTCACACATCATTCCGTTTACATTAATTACTGTTGTCATATTTTTATCCTCTTTTCTTTTATTTTCAATTAGCTCTATCTCATCATTTTCTATATTGTTTTTCTTTATTTCCTTCGACTTGAAGCCTCTTAGTCTGAGTGCGTTACTTACCACGCATACACTGCTCATTCCCATTGCGGCCGCTCCGAACATAGGACTGAGCTTCCATCCCATGCTTAAATAAAATACTCCTGCAGCCAAAGGTATTCCGATTGAATTATAAAAGAATGCCCAGAAAAGATTCTGCTTTATATTTCTGATTACCGCCTTACTTAAATCAATTGCCGTAGCCACATCCTTTAATGAGCTGTGCATCAGTACTATATCCGCACTCTCTATAGCGATATCCGTACCTGCACCTATTGCAATACCTACATCCGCTCTTGCAAGTGCAGGCGAATCATTGATTCCGTCACCGACCATTGCCACCTTATGTCCTGCTTTAATAAGCTCTCTGATATGTTCTTCCTTATCGGTAGGTAAAACTTCGGCAATAACCTTTTTAATGCCTGCTTCCTTTGCAATAGCCATTGCAGTGTTTTTATGATCACCTGTAAGCAATATGACATCAATATTTCTGTTTTTAAGAGCCTGTATAGCTTCCTTACTGTCTTTTTTTATTGTATCCGCAACTGCAATAATTCCAAGCAGTTTGCCGTCTTTCATAAAGTACATCGGTGTCTTACCCTGAGCGGCAAGCTCATTTCCCTTTTTAAATACTTCTGTAAAGTTTTCACTGTTTCCATACTGCTCTTTTATGGCCTGCTCATTTCCGGCAATAATTTTTGAACCGCCTACACTTGCAACAATACCTCTTCCTGATATCGCCTGAAACTCTGTAGGTGAAACAATCTCTAAATTCTTTTCCTTAGCCTTTTCTACAATAGCCTCAGCTAAAGGATGCTCCGAAGCGCTCTCAACTCCTGCAGCCAGTTTTAAAAATTCATTCTCGTCTATATCAAATGCCAAAATATCTGTAACTACAGGCTTACCCTCTGTTACGGTACCTGTCTTATCAAGTACCACAGTATCAATACTGTGAGTGGTCTCCAGTGCATCGGCAGATTTAATAAGTATTCCGTTTTCGGCGCCCTTTCCTGTGCCGACCATTATGGCTACAGGTGTTGCAAGTCCAAGTGAACATGGACAGGATATAACAAGTACCGCTATAGCACAATTTAGAGCAAATGAAAAATCATATCCCAGTGCCAACCATACTATGAATGTTATGAGTGAAATTCCCATAACAACCGGTACAAATACTCCTGCGACCTTATCAGCCATCTTGGCAATAGGCGCTTTTGATGATGAAGCCTCTTCCACCAAAGCAATTATCCTTGAAATAGCGGTATCCTCACCTACCTCTGTGGCTTTTATTCTTACACTACCGTTTTTATTTATAGTTGCGGCTATAAGCTTATCGCCTTTCTCCTTTTGCACAGGTATACTCTCACCTGTAATGGCACTCTCATCCACACTCGTACTGCCCTCAATTATCATTCCGTCTACCGGAATGCTCTCACCGGGTCTGACTATTACAATATCTCCCACTACAACATCTTCTGTAAGTATGTTCTCCTCTACACCGTCACGAAGTACATTTGCCCTCTTCGGTGATAAATCTATAAGCTTTGATATTGCATCTGTTGTTCTTGCTTTTGAACCTGTTTCAAAAAATTTTCCTAAAGTAATAAGAGTCAATATCATGGACACAGATTCAAAATAAAGATTCATTCTGTATTCCGTCACTGTATGCATATCTGCATTATTAAGTGCATAACCCATTACATAGATTGCAATTACTCCATATGTAAATGCGGCAACTGTACCTACCGCAATAAGTGTATCCATATTCGGTGAAAGATGGAAAAGAGATTTAAATCCGCTTATATAATACTTTCTGTTTACATACATTACAGGCAGTACCAGTAAAAGCTGTGTCAGGGCAAAGCCTACCGGATTACCCTCACCTGATAAGAATTTCGGAAGCGGTAAACCTATCATGCTTCCCATACTGAAATACATCAAAATAACCAAAAATACTATAGATACCTTCAACCTGAACTTCATAGAAGTTATTGCATCATCATTGGTCTTTTTTAAACTTTTCTCTTCTTTTTTTTGTTTGCTGTCTGTAGCCAAAGATGCTCCATATCCGGCATCGGCTATATTTTTTATTATATCATTTGAACTCAGCTTATCTTCCTTATATTCCACCTGCATGGAATTAGTCAAAAGATTTACAGATACATTCTCCACACCGTCAAGCTTGCCTACCACTCTCTCCACTTTGGCGGAGCAGGCGGCACAACTCATTCCGGTAATATTATATTTTTCTTTTACCATATTTCTCCTTTCTAAAACACCCCCACGGGGTATTAGTATAATACACCCTTTAACTATACTTTGTCAACTAAAAATATACTTTTTCTTAAATAAAATGACTTTATAGAGAAAAAACCCTTACAAAATGGCTTTTTTGCCTTATTCTTCTTGACAAATCAGCCTAAACAGACTATATAAATTATGTTATGAGTGGTATCATATCTCATAATGATTCTATATTGCCGACTGAATCCGGCAGTAATATTTTAGTATAATGTTTAGAACATTATTTTTAGGAGGAAGAAAATGAATAGAACAGAGTTAATCGATGCTATTGCTAAGAAGATGGATAATTCCGTTACAAAGAAGGATCTTGAGGCTACACTTAAGTCTTTTGTAGAAGTTGTTACAGAAGAGCTTGCTAAGAAGGAAAAGATCCAGCTTGTTGGCTTCGGTACATTTGAAACATCTGTAAGACCTGCAAGAGAAGGAAGAAACCCAAGAACAGGCGAGACAATGAAGATTGCTGAGAGCGTAGTTCCAAAGTTCAAGCCGGGTAAGGCACTAAAGGATGCTGTTAATAAATAATGCGTATTGACAAGTTTTTAAAGGTTTCACGAGTAATCAAAAGACGCACAATAGCCAATGAAGCATGTGATGCCGGAAGAGTTCTTATCAATGATAAGGTTGTAAAAGCATCTGCTGAAGTAAAAGTAGGGGATATTGTAGAAGTATTATTCGGTGGCAAGTCTGTAAAATTTGAGGTACTTTCCCTAAAGGAAACCACCAAAAAAGATGAGGCACAGGAATTATTTAAATATCTTTAGTAAATAGCCGGTTTAACCGGTACAGACAATGCCGTATTAGGTTGTGAATACAACCAAGCGGCATTTTTTATAATAAAAAACAGAGAGAAAAATTATGTGGATTGCAGATAATTGGAAGGACTATGAAATACTGGATACTTCAAACGGTGAAAAGCTTGAAAGATGGGGAGATTATATACTGGTAAGACCCGATCCTCAAGTACTCTGGAATACGGAGCATAAAAATCCTGCATGGAAGAAAAAAAACGGACACTACCACAGAAGTAAGGCCGGCGGTGGACATTGGGAATTTTTTAATCTTCCTGACACCTGGAGTATCGACTATGAACTGCCTTCATCAAAAATAACATTTAATCTAAAACCTTTTACATTCAAACATACAGGTGTATTCCCTGAACAGGCTACAAACTGGGATTTCAGTTATAATAAAATAAAAGAAGCTACAGATAAAAATCGTGAAATCAAAGTGCTTAACCTTTTTGCATATACAGGTGGTGCTACTCTGGCCGCAGCTGCAGCAGGTGCCAATGTAACACATGTAGATGCCAGCAAGGGTATGGTAGGCTGGGCAAAGGAAAATATGGTAAGCTCAGGGCTTTCCAATGCTCATATAAGATGGCTTGTGGATGATTGTATAAAATTTGTACAAAGAGAAATAAGACGTGGAAATACCTATGATGCCATAATAATGGATCCGCCTTCATACGGAAGAGGTCCTAAGGGTGAGATATGGAAAATAGAAGACTCCATATATGAATTTATAAAGCTGACAACACAGTTGCTTAGCAAAGAACCGCTCTTCTTCCTTATCAACTCATATACCACAGGTCTGGCTCCCGGTGTACTGACCTATATGATGAAGAAGTCTTTAGAAGAAAATAAGCTTCCTGCAGCAAGCATAGAAGCTATGGAAATAGGTTTACCTGTAAATAAATCGGACTTTATCCTGCCATGCGGTGCAAGCGCAAGATGTACTTGGTAGAAAAAACTTTAGAGGCTGTATTTTACAATCATTTGCAGTTGTTTTTAGACTGCTGCAACAATTGTAAAATTACCGGCCTCTTTTTTAATATTCTTATCTGAAATCTTTAATTATCTTCTCCACCGCATCAAAGAGATTTTTTGCCTCAATATCGCAGTTTCTGTCGTATTTGCCGTCATTTCCTGCAAAACCTGTATCTACAAGCACGGATTTTACTCCGGCATTTCTTGCCGTCTCAAGATCCATTGTGGAGTCTCCCACCATATATGACTTTGAAAGATCTATATTATATTTCTTTACCGCCTCGTCAATCATACCGGTCTTCGGCTTTCTGCATTCACAGTCAAATTTAAGTTCAGGCACTTCACCCTCAAATCCCTTATCAGGATGATGTGGACAATAGAAAATATCATCTACAAAAGCTCCCTTTTCACCTAGAAGAGTCTTCAGCTTATTGTGAATATTGTGAAGTTCTTCAAAAGAACACTCGCCTCTTGCAATAACAGGTTGATTTGTAATAACTATTGCCAACGCACCGCTCTTATTTATTGCCTTTATAGCCTCAATGCTTCCCGGGATCAGTTCAAGGTCATCAGCTTTTGATATAAATCCCTTTGAAACATTCATAGTACCGTCTCTGTCAATAAATATCGCTCTTTGCTTATTCTTTAAATTCTTTGACTGAATAAGTCCGCTCTTTAACTCCTCTACCGTAGCATTTATTCTGTCCACGGTACCTACATCCTTCACATACTCAGGTGTATGATATGCATAAATATTTGCTCCGAGTTTAACCTGATTTGCAAGTATATCCTTTTCAAAATCTGTCTTTACAGGTTCTTTTACCAAGTCAAGCAGTTTTCTGTTTATTATATATATTCCTGCATTGACCATGTTGTCATACCAGTAATCTCTTACATTATGCTTTGAATCAAATCCTATAACTCTTCCTTTATCATCCATCCTGATAAGGTCCGAGTCATACGGATGGCCGTTTGGATGTGCCAGAAGCGTAGTCAGGGCTGAATTTTTGAAATGAAAATCTTCCATTCTGTCAAAATCCATATCAAAGAAAACATCTCCGAAAACAAGCATGAAATCCTTAGCATCTATCTTATCTTTTAAATAATAAAATGCTCCTGCAGTACCAAGCGGTTCCTTTTCAAAAATATAGTCAATCTCCACTCCGAAGTCTTTTCCATCCTTGAAGTGATCTACAATTTTTTCACCCAAATGTCCTACAATCATTACTATCTTTTTGATACCATAGGATTTTAACTTCTCTACCTGATATTCAAGTAAAGGCTTGCCGTCCACAGGTACCATCGGCTTTGGTATTTCATCATTAGTTATGCTACGAAGTCTGCTGCCCTTTCCGCCTGCCATTATAACCGCTACATCGATATTTTTCATTGCTTTAACCTCTCTAAAGTTTCATCAAGTGAAGGTATACTTACAATTCCACCTCTTTTTTCCACACAAAGACTTGCTACAGCATTTCCAAATCTTGCAATATCATACATCTGTTTTGAAGTTATATTGTCAAGATCCATATTTTCACTTAAAAATCTTGCAAGCAGACCTCCCCAGAAGGAATCTCCTGCACCTGTAGTATCCACAACATTACTCTTAAATCCCGGTACTTCAACATATCCCGCTTTTGAAACGACCAATGCACCCTTTTCTCCAAGAGTAACCACAACGAGTTTTCTTCCTCTTTCCACCAAATACTTACCTGCCTCAAGCGGTTCCATATATGGTGTAAGAAGAGATGTTTCTTCATCCGATATTTTCATAATATCCGCAAACTCAGACATCAATCTCATCATCTCCATGGCCTTATCCACACTGTCCCAAAGCGGCTCACGGTAATTGGGGTCATAGGATATAATTGCTCCTGCTTCCTTAGCAAGCTTAACCGCCTCAAATGTAGCACTTCTTGAAGGCTCATCTGTAAGAGAAAGTGAACCCACATGAAATACTTTTGTATCTGAGAGAATATCTTTATTTATCTCATCTATAGTGAGTCTTGTATCCGCTCCCGGCTTTCTTGCAAATGAGAAGGCTCTCTCTCCTGTTATTGAGAGACTTACAAAAGCCAAGGTGGTAAATACTGAAGGGTCGGTAATCAATCCGCTTGTATCAATAGGGACGCTGTCAAGTACACTTCTTAAAAAGTCTCCATGCATGTCGGCACCTATCTTACCTATAAAAGCTGATTTTAATCCGACTCTTGATACGGCGGTCAGCATATTTGCCGGTGCTCCTCCCGGATTTTGCTCAAAAAGTCTCATGCCTGCAGGTGAAAGTCCTGCAGGTGTAAAATCAATCAATAATTCTCCTAATGCAACTACATCCAATTTTTTCATTGAAAACTCCATTCTTTGTAAAGTCAAATATGAGCATATACTAAGCCGATTTTACAGGCTGATAAATCCCAAGGTATTTAATATGGCACTCACCAATATTACGATTAAAAATATCGGTGCAAATACCCTCATTACTATATTATAAAGCTTTTTTCTCTTAAATGCTGAAGAATACGAAATTTCATCATCAATTTTCTTTAATGTAATCACTTTTACCACCAAATAGCAGGTGGCAAGTGCCGCTATAGGCATCATAATAGAGTTTGTGAGGAAATCAAGGAAGTCAAGTATAGGCATCTTAAATATCAAAACAAAATCCCATATACCGTATCCTGCCGCAGATGAACCTCCGACAAATACCATTATCACAGCCATTAAAATTATAGATTTATTTCTGCTTAAATTAAGCTCATCACAGAAAGTGGAAATACTTGTTTCCACAAGTGATATGGCACTTGTAAGTGCAGCCAAAAGTACAAGTAAGAAAAATCCTATACCTGCAATGCGTCCTGCTCCCATGCTTTCAAAAACCTTCGGCAAGGTAATAAACATAAGTGAGGGTCCGGCCTTAAGCTTTGCAGGGTCACCGCCTGAGAATGCAAATACCGCGGGGATAACCATAAGTCCTGCCAAAACAGCCACACCCGTGTCCACAAGCTCCACTCTTGAAGTAGATATCTCCACATCGACATCTCTTGTCAAATATGAACCGTAGGTGTACAAAATACCCATAGCAATGGACAGAGAATAAAACATCTGTCCAAGTGCCGCAACCACCGTCATCAAAGAAAAGTTACTGAAGTTCGGAACAAAGAAATATTTCACTCCGGCCATAGCTCCTGGTCTTGTAACCGAATAAGCCGCAACAATAATTGCAAGTATGATAAGCATTGGCATCATTATTTTTGACACTCTCTCAATTCCCTGCTCCACACCTCCAAGTATTACCACAAAAGTAGCTACTGCAAATATAATAAACCAGAAAAATACTATCTTTGTATCCCCTATAAAGCTGCCGAAATACCCTTCACTTGCAAGCCCCGATACATTTCCCTTTATATACTCTACCAGATATTTTACTACCCAACCTCCTATTACACTGTAATAAGGTACAATAAGTACAGGTACTATTGCATTTATAAATCCGCCCACCTTAAGTATCTTGCTGTTTCCAAACTGATTGAATGCACCTATTGCACTTCTCTTTGTCATTCTGCCTATGGTAGTCTCGGACATAATCATTGCATATCCGAACGTAAGAGTAAGTAAAAGGTAGGTCAATAAAAACATACCTCCACCGTACTTTGCCGCAAGATATGGAAATCTCCAAATATTACCAAGTCCTACCGCAGAGCCTGCCACTGCCAAGATATATCCAAGGCCTCCTGAGAAATTAGCTCTCTTTTCATTTGTCTCTTCAAGTTTCGTCTCTTCACCGTATTTAAAATTGTCAGTCATATTCATCCCCTTTATTTTTCTTTGTTTAGACTAACATTTTAAATGCTTTTTTACAAGGACAATTTACTTAAGAAACGTACTCTATCAGATAACCATACCCCTCTTCTTCCATTTTATCCAAAGGAATAAATCTAAGTGCCGCAGAATTAATGCAATATCTTAATCCGCCAAGCTCACTTGGGCCGTCATTAAACACATGTCCAAGATGAATATCGGCATTATTACTCCTTACCTCAATCCTTCTTCTTCCAAGGCTTAAATCCTCTTTGTAATGTACCAAATCCTTTTGTATAGGCTTTGAAAAACTTGGCCAACCGCATCCGGATTCAAACTTATCTGTAGAAAAGAATAACGGCTCACCTGATGTAATATCCACATATATGCCTTTTTCAAAATTTGAGTTGAATTCATTGTCAAAAGGTCTCTCTGTAGCCGCATTCATAGTTACATCATATTGTAGAGCGCTAAGTCTGTTTTTTAAAACCTCATCATCATCCTTTTTATATTCTTCCGACCTTACTATAGGTTCATTTGCCCAAGCAAGATTTATATGACAATATCCGTTAGGATTTTTATCAAGGTAATCTTGATGATACTCTTCCGCAGTATAAAAGTTTTCAATCGGCAATACTTCTACCGCAATTCTTTCTCCATACTTTCTTTGCTCTCTCTCAATTGCCTTATTTATTGCCGGCAACTGAGCTTCATCTGTATAATAAATGCCTGTTCTGTACTGTGTTCCCACATCATTTCCCTGTCTGTTTACGCTGACCGGATCTATTATTCTAAAATAATAAATAAGTAAATCCTCAAGGCTTAATACACTCTCATCATAATCAATCAAAACCGTTTCCGCATGTCCTGTATTGTGCCTGCAAACCTCCTCATAGCTTGGATTTTCCGTGTTACCGTTTGCATAGCCACAAGTCGTATCCATCACTCCTTTAATTCTTTTAAAATATCCTTCAACACCCCAAAAGCAACCGCCTGCAAGATATATTCTGTTTATCATAATCTGCCTCCTTAAAATTTTAACTTATAAAAATATTATAGCACTTTAAAGCTTTTTAACAATTAGATTTTTTGCAATTCTTCACAAATAAAAAAGGATAAACCTATAAAAGTTTATCCAAAGTGGTTTTCTGTAATTCTCTGTTCAATGCGCTTTGTATTCTTGTAAACTCTTTGTTCAGCATACATTCTCCACATCTGTTATTGATACAATCAAAACCTTCTCTTATACATTCCGTAATACTCATGTCCTCGCCTAATGCAATACAAATATCAAACAATGTGGTATCTGAAAGGTCGCATTTTAAATAGTATCCGCCGTTGACTCCTCTCATACTTCCAATCAATTTCGATTTCAACAGACTGTTTAAAACTTTATATGTAATAGCTTGTGGTAAATGTTCTTTTTTAGCCACCTCAGTTGCCGAAACTTTTGTCCCCTCTTTTAATGCTCTAATAATTCTTACAGCATAGTCCATTTCCCTGGTTATTAACAATTTGTCCCCCTAAATGCTTACTCTGTCTTTGTAGCACACTATAGTTGCTTAACATATAAATATTAGCATAAAGCACTTATTTTATCTATGTTAATTTATGATTTTTTTTGGATAATTTTAACATAATATATACCGACAGATTTTATTTATAAAAAGCCGATATCAAAAAGACATCGGCTTTTTTATAAATTTAACTACTGCAATGTAGCATTCTTTATAGCGTCACTTATACCCTTTGAGGTAATAGATGCTCCGGATACGCTGTCAACCTTGAACTCACCGCTTGACTGCATTTTTCTCTTTATTTTCTCCATGGCCTTTCCTCCTATTTCGGCGGTTTCCTTGCCTCCGCTTATAGAAAGATCGTTTACTATACCGTTTTTAACGGTAAATGTGACTTCCACATCTCCGCCAAATCCCTTTGCGCTTCCTTTATAAGAACCGTCTTTAAGATCTGTCTTTATATCCTGTGGAACAAAGTTTGCATCTTCGTTTTCTACGACTATGGTTCTTTCGGTATTTCCGCCGTTTGCAAGTACATATCCGTTTGCATTATCGCCTGAAATACGTCCGAATACCACTATATCCGCCACGGCATTTCCACCCAGTCTGTTGGCTCCGTGTACTCCGCCTACCACTTCACCGGCAGCGTAAAGTCCCGGGATAGCACTTCCGTCTTCTTTTAAAACCTGAGTTTCAGTGTTTATCTTTACACCGCCCATTGTATGATGGATAGCAGGTTTCGCAAGTCCTGCAAAGTAAGGTGCCTTTGTAAGAGGTACTTCCATACTCTTTCTTCCGAATTCACTGTCCTCACCTGCTTCCTGCATTGAGGCGTACTTATTCATGGTAGCTACAAGATTCTCTTTGTTAATACCTGTTTTTTCAGCAAGTTCTTCTATTGTATTTGCTTCTACAATAATTCCCTCATTTATATATTTTTCTATAGCACTGAGTGATTCTCTTACCGCCGTATCAAAAACGAGCCAGCTCTCTTCATTTGGCTGCTTAAGTATTGCTGCGGAAACAACATCTCTTGTCTCAAGTTCGTTTACAAAACGATTTCCGTCGTCATTTACAAGTATAGCACCGTTACCGCGAACACCCTCTGTATACATTGTTGCGGTATTCGGATTTACGGTAGGATGAGTTTGAATCTGCTCGATATCTGTAAGTCCGGCTCCCAATTCAAGTGCCATTTCTATACCGTCACCTGTAGCTCCTGAATGGTTCGTTGTAATAAATCCTGCAAGCTGTGGTGCATATTTTACCACCATATCGGGATTTGCTCCGAAACCTCCTGTAGCAAGTATGACAGCCTTGGTATTTATAACAAACTCTCCGTTTTCATCTTCGGCTTCCACCCCTGTTATCTTACTGTCCTTATCGGCAATTATCTTTGTAGCCTTGGTTTCAAGTAAAACAGGAATTCCAAGTTCATCAAGCTTTGCGTTTAAGGTCTTTACAAGCATAGGTCCTACCGCAGATGTATCACTTGGTCTGTGTATTCTCTTTACACTTGCTCCACCGAACTGAGCAACTACAGAAAGATCTCCGCCGATTTCATTTACCCAGTCAACTGCTGCAGCCGAATTTTTCACCAAAGTTCTTACAAGATCGGGGTCGTTTAAATTCTTTCCGCCCTTCATTGTATCTTCATAGAACAAATCATTGCTGTCCTCTATACCGTCTCTTTTTTGATACTGAGTTTCAGAAGCGTTCAAACCGCCTGTAGCCCTTACGGTGTTACCGCCTGTAAAAGGCATCTTCTCCAAAATAACTACATTTGTAGCGCCTTTTTGTGCCGCTTCTATCGCCGCACTCATTCCTGCACCGCCTGCACCTATTACTACAATATCTGCAGACTTTACTTCCATATTTTCTTTAACTTCTTTACCTCGAGCCTTCAGTAAAGCCTTTTTCAACGCTCTTTTCAAAGCTGTGGAAGTGACTGTTGCACCGCTTACAGAGTCAATCTCGGTATCAAGCACTGTTTTCATCTGTGCATTGAGTTTTTCAACAGCAGCTCCTCCTATATCCGGAGTTTCCTTAGACCCTTCAAATGAAATATTTTCTATTCCGTTATCTCCGACTGTTACTATGGCTTTTACCTTGCCACCAAATCCCTTTTCCGTAGCGGAATATGTACCGGCAATATATTTGATATTATCTTTTATAGTCTTTCTGATACCATCAGTAACCGGAAAAGCTATTATAATAGTAATAACAGCGGCCAAAATCATTAAACAGAGCCCTAAAGTGTTACCACTGTTTCGTTTTTTCGGTTGCTTACCCATTTAAAACCTCCTTAAACCTCTTACAATTTACCGGTACATTATATACTATATTTTCATAAAGTTAAAGTTTAAAACTTTAACAGTACGGTAAAATATATTCCCAAAATTATATAAAAGTGTTATAATATTTTATACAATTAAATATTGTACATTTACAATAATCTTTGTCCTTTATATAGGATATTAAGGAGGTAATATGAAAAATATAACAGTTGCAGGCGGTGGCGTACTTGGCTCACAGATAGCTTTTCAATCAGCTTTTTGCGGTTTCAATGTAAAGATTTGGCTCAGAAGTGAAGAGTCTATAGGAAGAACAAAGCCAAAATTGGATAGATTATATAATATTTACAAGAATACATTAAGTGAGGCTAAGAAAAGTATTGGTTCCGGAGTCTCATTGCCAAGAGGTTTGGCTCCTGATTCCGGATCCCTTACGGAATCGGATATAGATAAGCTTCTGGAAGCTACAGAGAAAGCCTACAAAGAAATAATTCTTACTACAAGTTTTGAAGAGGCTTGTAAGGATACAGACCTTGTAATTGAAAGTATGGCTGAAAATCCTGAAGCAAAGAAGGAATTTTATAAGGCTTTGGATCCACATCTTGAGGAAAAGACAATAGTTGCCACAAACTCTTCAAGTATGATTCCAAGCCAATTCCGTGATTGTCTTAGCAGGCCCGAAAAATATCTGGCTATTCACTTTGCAAACAATATATGGATAAGCAATACTGCCGAGATTATGGGGCATGACGGTACAGACAAGGATGCATATGAGGCTGTAGCAAAATTTGCATCGGATATTAAAATGATTCCGCTTCGACTTACTAAAGAACAACCCGGATATATACTAAATTCCATGCTGATACCTTTCTTAAATGCAGGACAGATGCTGCTTGCAAAGGAAGTCGCAGATCCTGCTACCATTGATCTTACATGGAGACTGGGCACAGGATCACCCTACGGTCCTTTCCAGATTCTTGATATAATTGGTTTAAATACAGCCCTTAATGTAGTATCAAACGATCCGCTTTCAAAGGATCCAAGTACTGTTCAAGGTAAAATAAAAGCTGTTCTTGAAAAATATATTTCAGAAGGTAAAACAGGTATAAATGCCGGTGAAGGATTCTATAAATATAATAAATAATTAAAATAAGCGATTACCCGATATGTAGTTATATCGGGTAATCGCATTTTTAGCTACAACCTCCGCAGGCATCACACGCGCTTTTTGTCACCGCACATCCTCCAAGCGCCGTTTCTCTAAGTTCCACCGGCATTCTCTTGCCTACTTTATACATTGTATCAAGCATTTCATCAAAAGGTATAAGCTGTTTTATTCCCGCCATTGTCAGCTCTGCAGCCACCAAGGCATTTGCCACTCCTGAAGCATTCCTGTTTTGGCATGGATATTCTACAAGACCCCCTACAGGGTCGCATACCAATCCCAGCATATTCATAAGCACTGTTGATGATGCATCCAAACACTGAGAAGGACTTCCTCCCATCAGTTCAACCGCACCTGCAGCCGCCATGGCTGCCGCCACTCCCATCTCCGCCTGACAACCGCCTACAGCTCCGGCTACGGTGGCGTTTCTCATGGCAAGATATCCTATTGCCCCCGCCGTAAATAATGCATCTATTATTTTCTCATCCGGAAATGAATATACATCCTGCATTGCCAGCAACAGTCCCGGTACCACACCTGATGAACCGGCTGTAGGAGCTGCGACTATAAGCCCCATGGAGGCATTGCACTCCAAAACGGCCATTGCATACATTATTGCCTTTGAAAGTACCGGGCCACCCATATTTTTCTCCTGCTTTTGATATTCGCTAAGCTTTTTTGCCTCACCTCCTATAAGTCCTCCCATTGATTTTATGGGTGTATTTATAGGTAATGTTGAAGAGTCTCTCATAATCTCAAGAACTCTTTTCATCTTGTTTATTATTTCTTCTTTTGAACTTGTACTCTCGTCACATTCCCTTATTTTCATTATCTCGGCAATCGACATGTTTTTCTTATCACAAAGTTCCAAAAGTTCTTTTGCATTAATAAAATCCATAATCTCTCCTATTGAACTATCCTTACCTGTGATATATGTTCATTTTTATACAGTCCCGGTTTTATATCGGGAGGTATCATTTCATCCGATTCTATAATAGTATATGCCTTATTTCCCTTTGACTCTCTGTAAAGCTTCATAAATGCAATATTTATATTATGCTCACTTAAAATCTTACTGATATATGCTATAACTCCCGGCCTGTCACGATGTACCAAAATTATGGCACTGTACTCACCTGAAAAGTCGATATCTACCTGATCTATCTTTACTATTCTTACCTTTCCGCCACCAAGTGATTCACCTCTGACTGTAACCTTTCTGCCGTCTTCATCCTCCATACATACATCAACCGTATTCGGATGAATCTCGGTAAGATCACTGTTTGGCGTAAATTTATACTCTATTCCTCTCTCGGCGGCAATACTGAATGAATCACGTATTCTTACATCATCCGTACCAAATCCCATAAGTCCGCCAAGTAATGCTCTGTCCGTACCATGTCCTTTGTAAGTCTTTGCAAAGGAGCCGTAGAGTATAAACTCTACCTTTTTGGGATTTCCTCCTATCATTTTTCTTGCCAAGAATGCAATTACACATGCTCCTGCCGTATGTGAACTTGAAGGCCCTATCATATTCGGCCCAAGCACATCAAAAACACTGATAAATGCCATATTATCTCCCCAAAATTAAATTTTGTTCTACTCATTCGCATTATTTTAACATATTTAAAATTGAAAGCAAACATATTATAAAAACTATAAGGTCGGTATTTTTTAAAATCTAATTTATAATTAAGATTTCTTTTTTCTGTTTTCATGTATAATGTACTTAAAGAAATCAAATCATATGGAGGTAAAATGAAGAAACTATTATTATATTTAACAATTCTTGCATTGCCTGTGATAAGTGCAGGATGCAAAAGTAAGGATACTTCAGATTTGAAAAGTATTATGACTACAGAAGCTAACGGTGCCATGTCACCTACTACTACCGCTGCCGAGGGTGCTAACGGTGCTATGTCACCGACCACC
The DNA here is from genome assembly GCF_000296385.1 of Lachnoanaerobaculum sp. OBRC5-5. Classification (GTDB taxonomy): domain Bacteria; phylum Bacillota; class Clostridia; order Lachnospirales; family Lachnospiraceae; genus Lachnoanaerobaculum. Next base: position 250,976 of record NZ_JH815185.1, on the reverse strand, counting down.
ATTGCACCTACAAGTGACAGTAAAGAGTCTACCTCTTTGGCTGAGACAAAATCCGGTAAAACAACTACCGCTGATAAAAAATCATCATCAAAATCAAGCGTTACCGAAAATGCACAGAGCTATTCCAAGGATAAATCAAAAATCTCCTATCCTAAACTTAGCGGAATTGACTCTAAAATAGAATCATCAGTGAATAAAACTATTTCAGATAATGCAAGACTTGCTTTGGATTCATTTACTTCAAATGCCGGTTCAACTGCAGAATTAAAGTATAATGTAAAAAATCAAAGCAGAAACAGAATGAGCATAGTTTACACCGGAACGCTTAAAGCAGGAAATGAAAGTAAAAAGATTATTTTTACAAATAATATAAATCTTGATACAGGTGAAAGTATCGGACTTACTGATTTTGCCGATCCGCTTACCATTGCAAACTATATACTCTCAGATGATGTTGAACTTGAAAATGCTACAAACTCGCAGGCAGCCGGCTTTACGGAATACAAAAAGAATTTAACTGTGGACACTCTAAAAGCTTTACTTGAGGATGCAGATTTCCCTCTTATAAAGAAAAATGATGTGAATGAAGGTTTTCCGAAGCTTTTCTCTTATGAATCAGGCGGTGATATTTTTATCTCCATACCTCTTTCTCATGAGCTTGGTGACTATGTACTTGTAAAATATTCTCCAAGCACTAAATAATTTTTTCTATGTACTTATGTATTTATTTGCTCTATAATAAGGGAAGCAAATTTTAGATTGAGGTGTAAAATGTCAAAAGTTTATATTAATAAGCATCCGTTGGTTCAACACAAAATATCAATTCTTCGTGATAAGAACACAGGAACCAATGAATTCAGATCTCTTGTAGGTGAAATTGCAATGTTGATGGGATATGAAGCCTTAAACGACCTTCCTACAGAAGAAGTTGAAGTAGAAACTCCACTTGAAAAATGTATGACTGAAATGATTTCAGGTAGAAAAATGGCAATAGTACCTATACTTAGAGCAGGACTCGGTATGGTTGACGGTATATTACAGCTTGTGCCGGCATCAAAAGTAGGACATATAGGACTTTACAGAGATGAAGAAACTCATACACCTGTAGAATATTATTGTAAACTGCCAAGTCCTATTGAGGAGAGAATAATAGTGGTTACAGATCCTATGCTTGCAACAGGTGGTTCCGCTATAGATGCTATATCTCAGATCAAAAAGCATGGCGGTAAGAAAATAAAATTCATGTGTATTATAGCCGCACCTGAAGGACTTAAAGCTCTTGAAGAGGCTCATCCTGATGTACAGATTTATGTCGGTCATCTTGACAGGCAGCTTAATTCAGACGCTTATATTTGCCCGGGACTTGGAGATGCCGGCGACAGAATATTCGGAACAAAATAAATAACAGCAATAAATTATTCCGGCCACCTTCTGGTGGCTGTTTTATAAAAACAGAGGAGCCACACTTTCGTGTGACTCCCCTTTTTTATTTCGGACTGAGAATATCTACAAGTTTTATAAACTATATATTATCTCCAAGCTCCGCTTTCATTTACATGATAACCGTCAGGTGTAGTTTCATTCTGATACATTGAACCAAGAGGTCTTGAGTTCACATTACCATGATTCCATCTACCTGTTACATTATCAAAGAACCATGTCTGTGCAGGTGCTGTAGGATTGAGGAAGTAATACTCTCCTCCTATCTTGCTCCAGTTTGTATGCATAGCACCGCTTGAAGAATCAAGGTAATACCATCTTCCGTCCTGGCCGTCATGATGCCATCCCTTAATCATCTCACCATAGAATCCGTTATGATTCATTGACAGATAATACCATGTACTTCCGTCTAAGAACCATCCTGAATTCATGATTCCGTCTTCAGCAAAATGATACCACTCAGACTTTGTCTTTCCTTCATAAGTGTAGCTTAAGTACGCCCAACCCTTAGCTCTTCCGCCATTTGTAAGGTTGAATACCCACTTGCTGCTGTCAGGATTTGCTGTAGCTTCTACAGGATTTGTAAGCTCCCAGTTACCGTCGTAGCCTACTCTAAGACCTGATGTATATCCGCTTGATCTTCTGCTTGCATTTCCTGATCCGCCGCCTGAACCGCCACGGCCTCCTCGACCGCCGCCACCGTTTGGTACTCTTCCGCCTGCATCAACCACTGCATCATTAAGTGCCTTAAGTGCTGCTATAAGCTCAGGTGTAGATGACTTTCTGTTCATTCTGTCAATTACAGCCTGTGCCGCATTGATAGCCGCCTGAAGTGCTGCTCTCTTTGCCGGATCATTGATTCTGTTTAACTGATTGTTTGCATTCTTGATAGCCGCCTTTAAATCAGCCTCAGCTTTTCTACGCTCAGCCTTATCATTTGAATAGTAAACATAGATTGTCTCATCCGCTGTTACACGAAGAGTCGGATCATAAGGATCATACATTCCTCTGTCCTTACTTAATCCCTCGTAATGCCATGTAATACCGTCATTGTCTACATAGTCTGACTGTATTGCGCTTGCATAGAGTGACGCATAATCGTTTACTACCTTATTACTTGCTATTGTAAGTCTTGTTACAAGGTGATTATCTCTTCCGTCTATTACTTTTACCTTAAATGTGCTTGCAGGTAAAACATATCCGAATACATAGTTCATTCCGCTCTCAAATTCAAAGTTGAACTCTCCTGTGTATGCACTTCCTGCATTCTCATAATCTCCATGTTCCTCATTAAAGGTAGGAGCTGTTGCTGTTGCATTTGAAGGCGTTGCTGAATAGAACTTATACTCTCTATCCTGCATCAATACACCTGTCTCAACTACTCCTGATAACTTTGTTCCACTTGGTAAAGCATAATCTTCCCATGTACTTGTTAAAGGATTTTCCTTTTGTACTCTTGCACTTACCTGGAATTCTCCTCTATATGAGTCATCCCCTATAGCATCAGCCATCTGAGTTCTCAAAGTACTTCCTACAGGTGTCTTATCTATTACTATACGGAAGTTTCCTGAGTCTGTAATAATCGGCTGTATAATTCCAACATTTCTGCTTGGACTTACTCCGTTATTATACTGTACAGGAGCCCATGTCTGTCCCGGTGTTGAATATACCGCCTGTATTGTTACAGGGTTGTTTGGCATATCAAATGTCAAACGCTGATTTGTTGCCGCATTCATATTTGGCAGAGGTCCGCCGCTAACGATATTCCAATGATCAAATAATTGGCTGTTATTGTCAAGACCGCTTGCCTCTATCTCTACCTGTGTATCTTTTAAAAGTCCCTGTAAAACTGCAGGATCTGTTGATGCAACTCCGTTTATCTTGAAGTTACTTATTGCCGGTGCATCGTTTGCAATAGCTGTTATATTAAATCTGTTTACAGCCAATCCGATGTTTGATGTATCAACAGGTAATGATGCTCCGTCTGCTATACGTGCTGCAGGTGTCACATTTGTTCCTGTTGTTCGTGGTACAACTCTGTATATTGTATTCGGATTTAAGTTATTAAATGTTATAGATGCTCCCGGTGCACTTGGTGTTGTAAACGGGTACACTACATTTCCTGACGGATCTACCAATGCATAGTCGGTATTTGGTGATGTAGGATTTATCGTTATTATCGCCTGCCCTGCATTTGAAGGATCCTGTGATACTGTAGGTGTAACAGCTACAGGTATTGTAGCCGGTGCTGAAGGTCCTGCTACAGTTGCTATACTTGAAGGTATCGGTGCTCCTACTACTATACCTCCGGCATCTGTTGTAGGAACTGTACTTACATGATAAGTATTTCCTGCCTGTATTGCAGGATCTGTAACTAAACCGCCCTCTCTCATTACATCCACGCCTGACATTGTTGCTACAACATTTCCTGAAGGATCTGTTATAACATATGTAAGTCTTGAATCCATCTGTGCAGGTGTTGCAGGATCTATAGTTATTGTAGGCTCTCCTGTTGTAGGATTTAAACTTCCTGTAACATTTGGTACATATGGTGCTACCGGTGTTGTGCTCTCTCCATAAACATATAAATCTTTTCCTGCAAGTGTTGAAAGATCTACAGTTGCGGTATCTATCGGTGTAAGGTTCAATCTTCCTGTTGAAGGATCTACTGTACCCTCATACCACTTCGGTGTATATCCGGCTGCAACACTTATACCGTTATGAGCCTCATCTGTATAATCCTGAATCTCACTCCATGGAATATTAACTCTATCTACTCCTGAAGCATCTTTTCTAGGTATCTCCGCTACACTTCCGTTTAACAGTCCTATATGGCTGTCTCCCTCATGTAGAGTAAACTTATACCATGCATTTTGATCTTTCTTAAAGTTGGCTATAAGAGAGATTATATTTGTGGTTCCCGGTGTTATCTGTGTTAAAGTTGCCTCACCATTTGCATCAAATGTTACCTCTTGACCCTTATATGTCCATTTGTCAAATAAGTATCCTGCATTAGGAACAGGTGTAGGTAAGTCACTTCTCTTTATATCAAGATCATACTTAAGTGTAGCAGGATTGATATTCTTTCTTATCAACCTTGGGAATGTTCCTCCGTTTGTAAGATAGTTGTCATATGTAATGCTGCTTCCGCCGCTTGTTACATAAAGATCTCCACCTTCCAAAGACGCTGCCGATAACTCTGTAACGGCATTAGGATCTTGAGTATACTTTACTGTAAGTACAAAGTTGTCTGTAGGTCCGTTTGTTGATACCACATACTTAGGGCTTGCAGCACTCCATGTGGCATATAAGCTTGATATAGGAGTTGTATATGATGATGACCAGCTTGCCGCATCATCTACCTCTATACTTGGATGTGCCAGGTAACTTGTAAGCTCAGGTGCCTGTATTGTCATGTTGTATGCTGAACCTGTATTGTTTGCCTTTGCATAAATCATCTGTACAGGATCTGTTCCGTTTGCTTCTTTATAGAATGTTCCTGTTACTTCTGTTCCCGGTGCATCCGGCACTGCATTTCCTGCATCAGCCAACTTATCAAGCACCTTCTGTGTTATGTTATTTCCCTGATCATCCTCATACTTTACCTTTAAAGTTACAAAGTATGCAGGGTTCGGTATGTAGTTAAAAGTAATTGTAACAGGCTGATTAAGCATTGTTCCCACTACTTTTCTTGCATCTACATCATGTCCGGCATCTCCTACCATATTTGCTTCGGTAGTAATCTTTCTAAGATTATTTGCCGCATCATCCTTTGCAGGAATCAAGTTTCTTATAACACTTGGTGTTCCGCCGCCTACTGCCGGTGATGTGAAATATCCGTCCGCATTCGGTTTTCCGTTACCATATGTTACCGTTATTGGGTTTGTAGCATCAAGGATATATCTTGCAGGAGTATAGTTTGTTGTTCCTGTTGCAGGATCTTGAAACTTCTTTGGTAAGATAAGGTTTAAATTACCCTGAAGCGGTACATTCTGGCTTGTTCCGTATATTGTTGTCGGTATATTTGTTATATCCTCGATCTTTTTTCCTGCCTCAATTGCTGCAACTTCCGTAACTGTACGAGGCACAGTATATAATGGTGAGTTAGCATCTGTTTGTACTGTTCCGGCAGGTAATCCTGCATGATATGTAGCTACTGCTGCTGAGTTCTTAAACACAGAGTCCTGTACTGTAATACCGTTTGTCTGAGTAGGGTCAACAACATACTTATATGTTATCTCTACACCTTTATTTATAGATGTTCCTGTAACATACTTTGAGTCCGTATCATACGCTATATGTGTTTTTGATACATCAAAGTTATCCTGTAAAACAACTGTCTTACCGCCATCACCGTCATCTGTAGTACTTACATTTACTACTTTATATCCCGGAATTGTAAGAGGTGCCACTGATATACCTGACATTACAGGCACATTTCTATCAGGTACATTCTTAAATGCAGGAATTGCACTTGCATCATCAAGTCCCGGTATATAGTATCCGCTTGCAGCACTTGATTTTACATGATTGACCTTATAATAATAAGTCTTTGTATTATCAGGTCCAAGCTCTGCATAGTATGTCTGACCTCCATATGGATATATTGCAGGTACCTGATTCATATAAGGACTTGCTATACCGTTATTCTGTCTTGGATACCATGCTGTAATCAAATATCCGGTTAACCCTCTCTGATCCCAGTTAAGTGCCGATGCATCACCGGTTGCCTGGAATGTTTTGGTTGCATCAAAAGCTCCGCTGTCATTCATATATGGCAGTGCAATAGCACCTGTTCCGGTGTTTACCTGAAGTCCTGCAGGTGCCGGTGCTGTTGGAATAACAGCTCCTGCTGTTCCACTCAATGTTAAATCACTTGCAAAACGATCTACCGATTCATTCTTTCCGGTAAAATTAAACTGTATTTCTCCTGCTCCCGGAGCAGCTGCATATGCCGGCATTGCCGGTGCGAGCATGGCAAGAGCCATACTCGCAGACAATGCGGCAGTCAATTTTGCTTTTATTGTCTTTCTTTTCATTTTTTCTCCTACGTCACTTAGTTCCAAGCACCGTTTGCATCTACATTATATCCGTCCGGAGTCTTCTCTCCCGCATACATAGATCCAAATGGTCTTGCACTATTGTTTAAGTAGTTCCACTTGAAAGCATTGGCATCCCATGTATAAGTATTTTGCGGAGTATTGGTATTAAAGTAATACCACTTTCCGTCAATCTTTTGCCATCCGACAAGCATTTCGCCGTTTGAATTCAGATAGTACCATCTTCCGTCCTGCGGATCTTTATGCCATCCTGTCTTAAGGATACCTGTATTATCATTCATGTAATACCACTTATTTGTCTTTTCATCCTTTACCCAACCTAATACCATCTGGCCAAGCTCAGGTCCCGGTGTTGTGTTCATATAATACCAGTTGCCGTTCTTTGAGTCATATACCCAACCTGTTGCCATTGTTGAGCGTCCGTCAAAGTAATACCAACGTGATACCCTCTTACCTGTATTGTCGTTGAATGTGATCATTCCCCACATATCATTAAGTGGTGTTCCTCCGTTAAGTACGAATGACCATCCGCCTGTTACAGGATTTTTCTCCCAAGCACCGTCTACACCAAGTACGAATGCTCTTACATTACTGTTTTCATTGATAGCTGTGTTTTGTTGTGACTTCTCTCCAGGTGTCAAAAGTTTACTTCCTCTACCTGATGAAGAGTTACCGCCACCGCTGGCACCGCCGGTTCTTCTGTTTCTGTCTCCGGCTCTGTCGGCTGCTATCTTTGAATACTTGTCAATAAGTCTTCTAAGTGCATCTATTGCCTGCTGAAGCTCTGCCCAGTTTGCCTGTCTGAGATATGTAGTTCCGTCAGGAGATACAAGATCTCTTGCCTGTATAAGTGTCTCAACTGCATGTGCTATAGCCTCATTAAGCTCTGCCACCTCTGCTACCTTAAGGTATGGGTCTCCTGTGAGAATCTTTGCCTCTTCTATAGTACCACCAAGATCTACTCTTGCCTTTGCAACTTCTTTTCTGTTGTCGGAATAGTATGCATAAACAATTGTTCTCTTTGTTACAGGACTTGTTGTGTCATATACTGAAAGCTTATCTTCCTTCTTTGACCAGTTAACATAGTCATACTGTACACCATAGATATCTTCAAACGGTGTTACAAGTCCGTTTGCTACGTTATTTTGTGCATATGCCGTAACTACCGCATAATCACTTGAGTAGTAAGCATCCTCTACATTCTCTTTTCTTCTTACCTTAAACTTCTTATAGAAGTTTCTGCTTGTATCATTTAAGTGTAAATGATCAAGTACAGGCTTATTATCTACAAATGTTACCTTAAATGTCTTTGAATAAACAAGTACATATGAATGCTGCAAGTTACCTGTGAACTTAAGAAGTCCCGCATTGTTTGCTACATCTGTTGTAATTGTTATATCTACAGGATTGATATTACCTAAGCTGTCAGGTGTCACATCAAATAACTGGTAGTCAAGCTGATCTACGTCTTCTGCAGGAAGCTGTGCTATAACATCTACTGTTGCATTTGATGCTGTTGCAAGTATTCCGTTATTTACAAGTCTTCCGTTTACATATCTTTCAAGCTTGATATCAAGCCCGTATGCTGTTGTATGTGCATCCGGATGATCAACTCCCGATACTGAAACAGGCTTTACAGCTGTTTTCTCATTCGGTTTTGCATCTCTCTTGTTAAATACTACCTTGTATTCTACTGTTGCACCGTTCACACTGTTAAGTGTTCTGTCAAGTGGTGTTGTAAGATCATGTGCAAGTCCCGGTATCTGACCAGGGATAAGTCCGAACTCTCCTACACTACCGCCTCTTATTGTCTCTGTAAGGTCCGCATCATCTCCCGCTACCTTGGTAGGTTCGTATACAGCCTTAAGTACAATATTTGAATTTGAAAGAGTAAATGAGTAATCAGCCTGTGTTATATTTCCGCTAACTCCTACCGCTCTTCCTGCAAGTACCTGCCAGTAAAGGAAGTTCTTGCCGTTTGCATCTACAGGATCTGCATGGATTACCACTCCTTCTCCTGCTTTTGCCTGATCGTATGTGTCATTTCCTACACTTGTTGTTCCTACAGTTACTACACTTCCGCCCTTTGTCTCTACTACATACTTAGGTGCGTCCGCCATATCTCCAGGATTTGCTATTATCTGATTTCCGTCAGGTAGCTTTGTAAGCGGATTAGGAATTGAGCTGTCGCCCTTCTTTCTTGCCACTACCGTGTAGGTCTCATTTGGATTTAAGTTGTTGAAAGTAACTGTTGAAGGATTGTTTCCTACCGGAGTCATCCATCCGTTGTCACTTCCCGGATACTGCACTACATTTCCGTTCTCATCTATAAGCGCATAGTCTGCGTCAGGATCTGCCGGATTGATAACGATCTGTGCCATACCGTCATTTTCAGGATCATATCCTATGTTGTAGTTATTATCTACTGTAGGAACATATACATCCTGTGGTGTTGATACCGATGTACCTGTTATAGAAGAAATCGGCTGACCTACAGTTGCTACCGTATCAGGTGTTCCTTCCTGTACATTGTAGTGTGCTCCCGGTATAAGGTTTGGAACTACCGTTCTGTTTCCTGTTGAATCTCCCGGTACCACTGCTACGATATTTCCGTTCGGATCACTTATTACATATACATTACCCGGTGTTGTACCGTCTATTACTATCTCACCGCTTCCGTCATTTCCTATACGACCTGTAGGTGTGATAGATCCTATACCTCCAAATACGTTTGGATCCTGGCTAAAGAATGCTGTATATGTTGCATGATTTGTAAGTGTACTACTTCCCTGCATGAAGGCACCGTTAGGATCCTTCCAGCCGTTAAACAAGTAGTTTGCTACAGGTGTAGCTGTCGGAAGCTGTCCTGTTATCTGACTCCATGTGTAATCAAACGGTATATGAAGTGTTGCAGGTGCCGTGATAGAACCGTTACTTCCTGCCACGAAGTTGATATCAAACCACTTACTTGGGTCTTCTACAAACTTAGCATATACAGTTAAAGGTGTAGGATCTGTTGTTCTAAAGAAGTCCGTATCTCCTACCGGCTGTGTACATGCCGCATCCTTATACCATCCGTCAAACATATAGTAACGATTCGGTGTTACACTTGGCACATAGTTTAATGCCTTTATCTTGCTGAACTTATATGCTCTTGCATCTCCCGCGCTTGTTCCGTCACTTAATAAGATGCTGTTTGCTGTTGTTGCCCCTACACTACCGTTGTTATATGGTGCCGATGCTACTGCAAAGTTGATACTTGTCCACTTTGATGCATCTCTGCTTAACATCCAGTCCACCTTTGTAGGTGTTGCAGGTGGAAGTACAGGCATTGTTCCTGTAAACTCTCCGGTTGTATTATTTGTTATACTTCCCAGTGTTGTAGGATTTTGATCTACGCTTGAGCTTGTGTCCCAAACATATCCGTATATCTTTTCAAGATTTGCTCCTGATGTCGGTAATCCTTCCACAAATGTTGTTCCCGCCATATGTGGTACAACCTCACTTGCAAGTACCGTATTATCAACTCTGTCAAAGTATCTCTTTATCAGGTTGTTTCCTGAATCATTTGTATACTTAAATACTATTGTTACATTCTGGTTAGGCATCTTTGCAACAAAGTTACCGTTTGCCAAATCTTCATCAATTATAAGGTTATTTACTCCGTCATCAATACCGATTGTATATAGCGGTGTTGAAGGAGCTGTTCTACCCTGTGTAACTGTAAATGTAGAGTATGAGAATCCTGTAATATCATTCTTCTTTGCAGCACTAATCTGCTGCTCTGCCAGTCTTGTTACTGTTGTTGTAGGTGCTATTACATTACCCGCCAAATCCTCATGTCTTACTTCAAATGTAAATCTCTGTGAAGGATCTACCGAATACTTATAGTAAAGTGCGATTGCAAGCGGAGGCATACTTGTTATAGTAAGTCTTCCCGGATGCGCATCTGTAGCCGGCGCTATAGTTCCTGTAGCCGCTGTATTAGGTGTCTTTGTTCCACTGTCATATATATATCCCGGTATAGGTCCTATAGGATCCTTTGTAAAGTTGTCAGCTACATGATGTGTATTGTCAACATCTGTAAAGAATGTAATAGGAGTTGACAAACTCTTGTTTGTAAACTTTCTTGTGATTGCAAATGTTCCCGATCCCGGTGTCCACTTTGCATAGAACTTTTTAACTCCTGTTACAACAGGTGTCGGGAAAGTTCCGCTTGGATAAGGTATCACAGTACCTATGTCTGTATCACCTGAATCAAATATACCATTTCCGTTTATATCATTGTACTGTTGCCATCCTACAAGATCATATCCAAGCCTTGTACTCTGCGGAACTGAAATATTTGATGTGGCTCCTGTAGGTTCCGTTTTATCAGGAACCGCTGAACCGCTTTGTGGATCAAACTTATATGTAGCCTCATCTTTAATAAGATTGATTCTAATACTTACATTCTCACCCGGCATTGTACCTGTTAAGTTTCCGTTTGCATCTATTGATATCGAATCCGGAAGGTTCATAGCCGGATTTGCACTTGCATCATACTTATATCCGCTGATTGCAGGAATGTTATACTTTATCTCACCACCTGCAGGCGTTCCCTTTGAATAAGGGTTTGCATCTACATAGTTTTGTGTAGGAGGTACAGGTAAAGGTATTGTAAAATCTGCAAAGTTAAATGATGAACCGTCAGGCTTTAAATATGTCAAAGCAAAAGTGTATATAGTTGCATGTAAATATATAACCTTTGCATCCTCCAATGTTCCGGCTGCTTCATGTGCCACAGTCTTTACACCGTCTCCGGCTCCTATAGTCTGTCCTGAAATATCGGATTGGAAGTTTGCAGGAGAATATGGCAATGAGCCTCCTGACGTTCTGTCTGCATAGTCTGCCAACACGCTACCTTCAGTATTTGCTGTAGGTAGTGCATCACCTGTCATTCCTATTCCCATAGTTCCTGTTATAGAATTTCCAGATTCTACAAAAATAGGCTTCTTCCTTATTAAAACGTTTCCGTCTTTTGTTTTTACATCTGCAGTACCAAATGTACCGTTGTACATCTTTGAACCTGTAACATCAAGACTTCCGTTCACTGTAATAGGATATTTTCCTGTCGGTAAACCGGAATCTGTTGAATCAATAGCTGCACCGTCATCCAAAGATATATTGTTTTTAATAGCAGCGCTTCCTCCTGCAGCATTTATATCAAGAACACCGGTTCCTGAAATCTTAAATACTGAAGGTACTTTCGCTCCTGTTACCTTAAACTCTTTAATAACCGTTCCGGCTTTTACACTTACCTTACCTTTATCAAGATCAAAAGCAGGCGCTGTAGCAGTCGCATGGTCCTTATTTCCATCAACTATAACGTCACGGAAATTTAACATTGAGTCGTTATCACCCATCTTAAACAACTCACCTGTAAAACCGTCAGCTCTCTTTAAAGTGGCTGTATTTGATTTTATAGAAGGGCTAAACTTATGATATCCTGTATAACTTGCCAAACCCGGGTTATTAAAGTCTGCTGTCTGAATAGTTATCTCAGTACCGTTTGGAATAGTTAAGGTTTCATCAATCTTCGCATCATTTTGCAAATAGATATATGCCTTCTTGATTCCTCTTGCACTGATATCAGCTATAGCTTCCTTTACTGAGTTTATAGGTCTACCCATAAATCCTGCTATAATACCTGAGCTGCCGTCCACACCTGTATTGCCTGAACCGTCAGATACATAATATACAGAAGGCTTTATGGCAATCATAAATGTGGCGGTTTTTTGCTCCCTTGGCTTTAAGTTAAAGTATGCTGAAAATGCCGCAGCACTATCACCGGCATTTACCATTCCCGGGAATCCCTGTGAGAATACCCAATCTGTATGATAATGACTTCCTGTCTGTATATATCTCATACCCCAAACACGGTTTTCACTAGGGTCATTTGAATCTCTCTTTACCATTCCGGCTCCGTTTCCTGATGAATATACATCAAAAACGGTTAATGGATAGGTTGAAGATGTATGACTTTGGAAATGAAGTCCTTCAAATTTCTCTCCTGCACCATGTCTTGTAGTGAAAATAGGAACATCATCCTGAGAAGGAAGCATAGTATCTGTCTCATTACCGACCATAAAATCTATGGTATCTGTTGCACTAGGGTTGTATGCAGTATACTGTACCGCAATATACTGATCGTCATCAGAAGGTTTGATTTCCTGTCTGAGTTCTATTGTCTTTCCACCGTCAGTCAATGTCAAAACTTGACCATTCACATAAGTATGTCCGGCAACATGAAGTTCCTTCTTTCTTGAAGTACCCTGAAACTCCGTTGTCTGTGGCTGAGCGCCGTTCCATACAGTTGTATATACATCTGCAGGACCTACTGCAGGATTAGCTGCATTCGGCTCTGTGTATACAGTAGCACCTGATGCCGCATAATCTGTAAGCTCCGCATTGGTTCCTATACGGTATGGTCTACCAAACGAGTAGTATCCATGCCACCAGTTACTACCATACTGTGTAAATATATCCGGTCTGGCGCCCGGTGCACCAGTCTGAACAAATGTAGCACCCGGATAATATCCTCTTGTATTATTGGTTCTGTCTTTTGAACTCTTTAAACCGCCAAGTCCAAAGGTAAATGTATCTTCTCCACCTCGAGCGCCATAACCATCTGTACTATTATGCCCGTCAGCATTACCAAACGCAAATGTAGTTGAATCCGATGAGCCGTAAGTAAATGATCCCTTTGAAGGGCTAGAACTATCTTTAACCTGGCTTACCCATTTATTACTGTTTCCGTCTCCGGGACTTAAGTTTGAGTTTGGTGATAATCCTGCCGCCATCGCAGTCATATTGCCCAGTGGCGCCCCTGTAAGGACCATGGCTCCTGCAAGCAATCCGGCAGTCGCCTGCTTTACCTTCCTTATTAAATTATTTTTCTTCATATCTCTCCTCTAACTATCTGTCAAAGAGAACAAAATCACTGTCCAAGTTGTTCAATCCGTCTGTGGCATATGTGATTTCCGCTCCCCATCTGTCATGTCTGTCAGCACTTGAATCGTAGTGATAGAATCTTCCGTTCTTCTTTCTCGGTCTGTCACTGTCACTTACTCTTGCTACGAACTTTGAGTTTGAAACTATTATCCAGTTTCCCTCTCCGTCCTTAAGAATCTTTGTGCCTTTGACTACTTTACCGTTTGAGTCTACGACTACATACTCGCCGTGACCTGTTCTTGTATCCTTAAGAATACCGTACTTAAGGCTTGTGTCAGCATCCAGTCTTAAGCCGTTGAAGTAGAACTTACCGTCGCTCTTTGCAAGTGTGCATCTTGCTCCGATAGCCTTACCGTTGTCCTTGAAACCGAATACCACGTTTTGATCTCTAAGAGATACTGTAACCTCACCGGTAATCATTGAACCGTCATTAAGCTCATCTGTACCGAAAAGATATAAGCTTCCTCTGTCGATTGCAGCTATAGGTGAGTTGAGAGCGTCTGTAAGGAAGTCTTCCTTTGTCCACTCATCTACATCATATTTGATACCGAAAGTATCATCTTCCAACATGATTACAAAACCTGTCTGCATACGTCCGATTTCATCAAAAGCGTATCTTCTTCCAAGTACTGTAGCTATTTTATCTTTAATTACACTACCGTCTTTCTTTGTTCTGAACCAGCTGTGCTCTTCTGTATCATAGTCATGCTGACTCATAACTTCATTCGGTACTGTAAATGTCCAGTAATCGTCTTTAAGCTCACCGTCTGTATCAAGTGAACCGTACTTTACTTTAGCATTGCTTGCTGTAGCTCTTATGTTTGCGTTGGTCACGGAAAGTTGAGGTATCATTACACCGTTCTCATCAAACAGGTATGCTTTACCGTTTATCTCTCTCTGCCTTGACTGATCTGTGCTGCTTGCAGCGTACTTTCTTCCGTTAGCGCCGAAGTACAGCCACATCTCATCATACTCACTGTAGTTTCTCTGTCCGAGTTCTGAATATCCCGGATTCTCTCCTACCTGTGAATAAAGTAACCATTGGTCCGCATACATTGCTCCGTCATCACCGAAGTAGTATATTGCACTCTTAAACGGATTGTCATCTTCTACCGCTTTGCCCTCTGCATCAAAGAATCCTGTCTGCATTACTCCCTCTTCATCAAAAAGATATCTCTTTCCGTTGATTTCATGAGTATATACTCTTCCGTCTCTGCCCTTGTACGCTTTTCCGTCGGCACCGAAGTAATACCATGCATCATTATCGTCGATATCTTTTGCAAGAACCCAACGATTAGCTGCCATTACACCGTCGGCATTCAAATAATAAATGCCGTCTCCTACGGTAACAATTGAATCCTTTACCATGTTACCGTCATCACCCAGATAATACCACAGGTCACCCGACTTTCTCCAAGCCTCGGACACTGCATTATTGGCATTGTCCAGATATCTCCACTCACCGCTTGAGTTATCCCATCCTTCTGCATGCGCAGTGAACGGATTTGCCCAAAGGAAAAGAGCGGAAACCGCCAGTAAGCCCGCTTGACTTACTACCCTCTTTTTCTTCATCAAACCACCTCCTTGATTGTGTATCAACCGGAATATAAGGTCCTATACCATGCTCTACATGCATACTCCCATATCACTGTTTAATGTATCTGCATTAAATCAGTCTCTTTATATCCAGTTAAATTATTTATATATTTTCTCCATGCAAACAAAACAACCCACAAAGATGTGAGAAATATCTTTGTAAGTGATTTTTGTATAAAGAAATTTATATCATGTTATTACTGTAAAAACTTAAATTATGCTTGTTATACTGTTTGCTCTTATAGATATTTCAGAAAATATTTCTACAGTTCTTTTAATTTTTTTGCAAATTACTGTCTATCTGTTATTTAATGCCGGCACACGGATACCTGACATAATGTGTCCTATATAAGTTTATTCCACGCATATCTCACTCCACACTCTACTGCTTTAAGGTTACGTTAATATTATATTCATATAATATTATTATTTTAGCACTTTGTCAAATAAGTCAAATCTTTAATTATCGTTTTGTTTTTATATCTTTTGCTGTAATACTTTTTTCAGTTTTTATAAATTAAACAGCATATTTGAATATATTTTTTTATTTTTTAGCTCTTATTTTTAGTGATTAAAACAGAAGCAAGATTGTTTGCAATGTATTATACATCTACTCAAATAGTCAAGCTATTGTACACATGTCTTTTATCCATATCCTTATTCATTAAGTCCTGTTCTTAATATTTTCGTCAGAAATAAAGTTTTAAAAAGGCACAAC
Source organism: Lachnoanaerobaculum sp. OBRC5-5 (assembly GCF_000296385.1). GTDB lineage: Bacteria > Bacillota > Clostridia > Lachnospirales > Lachnospiraceae > Lachnoanaerobaculum. The sequence continues at coordinate 235,169 of NZ_JH815185.1, read as the reverse complement.
AAAAAACCGGCTCCGGGCAAAGCCCGAAACCGGCAATATTGTTTTATTCAAATTTATATGTAAATTATCTCTTTACATTGAATGCGTCCATACCCGGGTAGCAAGCACTCTCACCAAGCTCCTCTTCGATTCTAAGTAACTGATTGTACTTAGCAACTCTCTCAGATCTTGAAGGTGCACCTGTCTTAATCTGACATGTGTTAAGAGCTACAGCAAGGTCTGCTATAGTTGTATCCTCTGTCTCACCTGATCTGTGTGAAGAAATTGAAGTATATCCTGCCTTGTGAGCCATCTTTATAGCCTCAAGTGTCTCAGAAACTGAACCGATCTGATTGAGCTTTATAAGAATTGAGTTTGCACAACCGTTGTCGATACCCTTCTTAAGTCTCTCAGTATTTGTAACGAATAAGTCATCACCTACAAGCTGAACTTTTCCGCCAAGTTCCTTTGTAAGAAGCTTCCATCCTTCCCAATCTTCCTCATCAAGACCGTCCTCGATAGAGATGATAGGATACTTCTCAACAAGCTTCTTCCAATGCTCAACAAGCTCTGCAGATGTGAACTCTGTTCCTGCCTTTGGAAGCTTATACTTTCCGATTGTACCTGTCTTCCACTCACTTGATGCTGCATCCATAGCGATCATGAAATCAACGCCCGGCTTATATCCTGCCTTCTCAACAGCCTTAAGAATGAACTCGATAGCTTCCTCATCGCCACCTGTAAGGTTTGGAGCAAAACCACCCTCATCACCTACACTTGTAGCAAGTCCTTCAGCCTTTAAAAGTGCTGCAAGGTTGTGGAATACTTCCGCACACCATCTAAGAGCCTCTTTGAAGCTTGGAGCTCCTACAGGCATAATCATAAACTCCTGAACGTCTACGTTGTTTGATGCATGAGCACCACCGTTTAAGATGTTCATCATCGGTACAGGAAGTCTGTTTGCATTTACACCACCAAGGAATCTGTAAAGCGGAATATCAAGTGAAATAGCTGCCGCTCTTGCACAAGCTATTGATACTGCAAGGATTGCATTAGCACCGAGCTTTGACTTATCCTTTGTTCCGTCAGCCTCGATCATTGCCTTATCTACAGCATAGATATCTGATGCATCCATACCTTCAAGTACATCATTGATAGTTGTATTTATATTCTCAACAGCCTTTGAAACACCCTTTCCGAGGTAACGTGACTTGTCACCGTCTCTAAGCTCAAGCGCCTCAAACTCACCTGTAGATGCACCTGATGGAGCTGTTCCTCTTCCGATTGTTCCGTCTACAAGATAAACCTCAGCCTCAACTGTCGGATTTCCTCTTGAGTCAAGTATTTCTCTTCCGATAACCTTCTCAATTTCTAAATAGTTCATTGGTAAAAACCTCCTTTTGGTCTCATATATCGCTTAACCTATATGATAAAATTATAACTCTATGCGACGATAGTATAATAACATAAATCTCAAGATAACTCTATATAAAAATATATAATTTTGTTATACTGTTGAATATTAGATTATATTGTGCCGAGCAATCAGGTACAAAAATGTAAACTTCGATGATTACTTCACTATTTTAGATATATTAAGGGGAATTTATGCCTGACTATAAGTATAATGAACAAGTCGATATAGAGAATATAAAGAAGCTCAGAACAATGCTTTCAGAGCTGCCTGCATTTTTTAAAGACTTTTTTAGAGGAATTGAGCCTCGTACACAATCAAGAACTCAAATTGCCTATGCCTATGATATAAAAATATTTTTGCAGTTTCTGCTTGAAGAAAATCCAAGTATTAAAAAATCCTATACCGATCTAACCGATATACCTATTTCAGTACTTGAAAGTCTTACTGTAACAGATATTGAGGAGTATATGGAGTATTTAAAATATCGTGACACTGACGGTAAGAAAATATCAAATAAGGAAAATGCCATAAAAAGAAAAATATCCACACTAAAAAGTGTATTTAAATATTTTTATCGTACCGAGAAGCTAAGCGAAAACATCATGGAAAGAGTGCAATTGCCGAAATTACATTCTAAAGAAATTATTAGACTTGATATTGATGAAGTCGCAATGATGATAGATGAAGCTGAAAACGGCGAAGGACTCAGTGACAGACAAAGAGCCTATCATGGAAAGACCAAAGTACGTGATGTGGCACTGCTCTCTTTATTGCTCGGTACAGGAATAAGAGTATCCGAATGTGTGGGACTTGATATATCCGATGTGGACTTTAAAAATAACGGGATCTTGATTAATAGAAAAGGTGGAAAAGATGTTACAATATATTTTTCGGATGAGGTAAAGGAAGCTCTGCAAAACTATTATGATGAAAGAGTTTTAATTCTGGAAGAAAGCGGACATGAAGGTGCATTTTTCTTATCAATACAAAACAAAAGACTATCCGTTCGTAGTGTTGAAAATCTTGTGAAAAAATATGCCAAGATAATCAGTCCTTTAAAGAAAATAACTCCACATAAGCTTCGTTCCACATATGGCACAAATCTATATAAGGAAACAGGTGATATATACCTGGTGGCTGATGTTCTGGGTCACAGTGATGTAAACACAACCAAAAAACACTATGCGGCTATAGAAGATGACAGGCGAAGAAGCGCCAGAAATGTGGTAAAGCTGAGGGAGAAATAATTTATTTCTCCCTCAATATATTTGGAATTATCTGTCGACCTTATAGCTTACAAGTATAAAGCAACCGGGATGCACCTTATTGCTGTCCATTCCGTTCATATCCATAATCTGTTCTATATACTCGCCATTAGATATACCTGTATTATTATATTTTTCAGATATACTCTCAAGGCTGTCGCCATACTCAACTTTAACTGATGTATATCTTATATTCTCTGTATCCATGCCGGCTCTTGTAGTATTTGCCCTGCCAAGTAAAAAACTTATTAAAAACAATGTAAAAATGAATGCTAAAAATACTTTTCTCATATTCTCCTCCAAACATTTGTTCTATGTAATAAGTCTACAATAAGAACATATGTTTGTCAAGAGAAAATCGAACATATGTTTTTTTACCTCATACTTCTCTTCATCGCCTTCTCTATTTCTCTTTGCTGTGTCTTTTTGGCAAGTGTCTCTCTCTTATCATAGTTTTTCTTTCCCCTTGCCAAACCTATTTCAACCTTTACAAGACTTCCCTTTAAATACACCTTTAAAGGTACTATGGTCAGTCCTTTTTCATTAAGCTTTGAATCGAGCTTTAATATCTCTTTCTTATGCATCAGAAGTTTTCTTACTCTCAAGGGATCTTTATTGAATATATTTCCCTTCTCATAAGGATTGATATGCATTCCCATGATAAAGACTTCACCGCGTTCGATTCTTATCCATGATTCCTTTATTGAAACATGACCCATTCTTACAGATTTTACCTCCGTTCCGAACAGCTCAATGCCTGTTTCATAGTTTTCCAAGATAAAATAATCAAAATATGCTTTTTTATTATTTGCTATTATCTTAATCCCCTCTGCCATCTCTCTCCTTTACAAGTTTAAAGTCAATTCTCTTTGCAAGTCTGTCTATATCATAGACTTTTACTCTTACCTTTTGACCCAAAACAAATTTCTTTTTTGTAATTTCTCCTACAAGTTCATATCCGGCTTCATTATAGACGAAGTAATCGCCTTCCAAGTCGGCCATTCTTATAAACCCTTCCACAGTGTTTTCAAGCTCTACAAATATACCGAAGCTTGTAACTCCGCTTATTATGCCGTCAAATTCCTCTCCCATATGCCCAAGCATATATTCGCATTTTTTATACTTTACAGTCTCTCTTTCGGCTTCCTCGGCTCTTCTTTCCATCTGTGATGATTGTAAAGCTACACCGCCCAAAATAGCTCTGTAGTGCTCTGTCCGTCTTTCGGAAAGTCCGTTTTTTATATTTTCTTTTATTATCCTATGTATCTGCAGGTCCGGATACCTTCTTATAGGTGATGTAAAATGTGTATAATACTTTGCAGCCAGACCGAAATGTCCTATGCATGATGTGTCATACCTGGCCTGCTTCATGCTTCTGAGCGCAATCCTTGATATAATGGCCTCGGCATCACTTCCTTCAATGCTTGCCAAAAGTTTTTGAAGTTCCTTCGGTGAGACCTCATCATTTTTTCTTCTGAGTGTAAAGCCGAAGTTATTTATAAATATTGCCAGACTCTTTATCTTTTCAGGATCAGGATTTTCATGGACTCTATAAAGAAACGGCAAATCCTGCCAGAAAAAATCCTCTGCTACGGTCTCATTTGCAGCAAGCATAAAATCCTCTATAAGCTTTGTAGCCGAATTCCTTTCATATGGCTTAATATCTACCGCCTTACCGTTTTTATCAAGTATTACCTTACTCTCCGGCAGGTCAAAATCTATAGATCCACGTTTTGTTCTTGCGCCTCTTAGAAGTTCGGATACAAGTTTGAAATTATTAAAAAGCTCAATATAATCGCTGTACCTTTTCTTTGTCTCCTCATTTGAATCTGTAATAATTTCATTAACCGCAGTATATGTCATTCTCTCATTTACATTGATAACGCTCTCACAGATATTATGTCCTATTATATTTCCCTTTTCATCTATCTCCATCAAACATGAGAGTGCAAGTCTGTCTTCACCCTGATTTAATGAACAGATTCCGTTACTTAGCTTTCTCGGAAGCATAGGAATCACTCTGTCTACCAGATATACACTTGTAGCTCTGTGTAATGCCTCCTTATCAAGTGCTGTATTTTCTCTCACATAATGAGTGACATCCGCTATATGAACTCCCAAATGCCATATATTACCGTTTTTCTCAAGTGTTATGGCATCATCCAAATCCTTTGCATCCTCACCGTCTATTGTAACGGTAACCAGATCTCTGAAATCCTGTCTTCCTTTTATATCTTTTTCAAGAACCGTACTCGGAATTTTTTTCAATTCATTTTCCACATCATCATTGAATTTTTCAGGGAGACCGAAAGCTCTGACTATGGAAAGTATATCAACTCCTGCATCTGTGCTTTTTCCAAGAATTTCGATAACCTTGCCCTCAGGCTTCTTTTTATCACCACCGAAATCTGTGATCTCAACAACCACCTTATCTCCGGTTTTTGCACCCTTATCTCTTGCTGCAGGAATATATATATCTTTTAAAATCTTTGTGTCGTCAGGCAATACAAAACCGAATTTATTATTCTTTTTGTAATAACCTACCATTTGAATATTGGCATGCTTTTCTATACCTATAATATGTCCTTCAGCTCTTTTTTCGCCGCTTTCAATATCTATAACAACTTTTACCTGATCTCCGTTCATGGCATTTGCTGTATAATCGGCAGGAATAAATATATCCGAATCTCTTCCTTCCACTCTTACAAAACCGAATCCCTTTGGATTTGCCATAAACTCACCGATTAAAAACTTATTCTCAGGCTTTTTATACTTACCTCTTTTGCTTATTTCAAGTCCGCCTTCAAGCAGCAACTCTTTCAATACTTCATCCAGCTCAGGTCTTCTTTCTTTATCAACGTTAAAAAAAACCGCCAGTTCTTTTGCCTTCATAGGCACGTACAGAGGGCTTTCTATAAAGTCCATCACTATCTTTTTTCTTTTTTCTAAATTCTTATCCATATAAACCTTTATAAATAAAAAGCACTCTTTTGAGTGCTTTTTGTTATTTAACAATATTTAAAACCAATGATAAAATCAAAAATAATGCCGCAGCAACCTTTGTAAGCTTCTCAAGTAAGCCTTCAACTGAACGGCCTCTGTTCTTACCCCAATATGTATCGGCAATACCGCCTATTGAACCAAGTCCCTGCTCATTTCCTTCCTGAAATAATACTACTGCAGTCAGGAAAACGCATACTAAAATAAATATTATTGAAATAATCCTGTTTAACATTAACATATTTACACTCCATTAAAATACAAAACTGTTCTTATAATATCACTAAACAGTACTAATTGCAAGCCGGATTTTTTACTCAATCCTTACATTGCTGTCACTGTTTTTCTCTTTCTCAGTCTGTGAAGACTCTTTGTTTCCTGTGACCTTTACCTTAGCACTGTTACTTACCCATATACTCGGCAAAATTTCATAAGAATATTTTACAGAGTAGTCACCTGTTTTACTTGTGTTCACATTAGACTCAACCTTTATTTTTCTCCTGTCAATTTCCGTAATCTCATCATCATTTTGAATCTTTGCGGTTACAAGATTGTCAAAGTTTTTCCACTCACTTCCGACTGTAATCTCAAGGTCTTTACAATCAAGAATCTTTTGAAACTCTACATATACCTTTGAAAGAGAATGATTATACTTATCCTTTTTACCAAGATGTAATTCAAGTCCTTCATCGTATATATGCTTTTTTTCTCCGACTATAAAACTGTATTTATCCTGTAATGAACCGTTTTTTATAAGGAGGGAATATCCTCTGTCATTTACAAGGCTCTGTAAATCCTTTGTATTGACACTGATATAGCTGTAATCGTTTACAAATGCGTCTTTCTTTTCATCTGTAGTAAACATCGAACAGAATGCCGCATTGGCTCCCGGAAGCTTTTCAATTATATCATTCGGCAATATATCATAGCTTTCCTCATCACGCCTTACTATACCTACTGTTTTTCCGTTTAAAAAATCTTCCGCCCTGTCACTTCCGTGGCAGGTTGCTATACTCATATTAAGTTCTTTCTTGATAGGATATCTGTAATCCAATTTGAAAACAAAGATATTATTTGTATTAACTTCTTTAATAGTCTTCAAATCATCCACAAAATCATCTTTTTTTTCTATTACCATTCTTCGCTCTATGATTTCCATAGGCAAAATGCCTTCAAATTTTTGTCCTGCAGCTAATTTCCCATCTATCTTTACAGAATTAACCTTATTAAAATCCACCTTTTTTCCGGACTTTCTTTCAGTCTCTGTGACAGTCTTTCCGTCAGTCACATACTTTATATCAACACCTGATAGATCTCCGGTAAAAATATCAAGACTTGAGTTTATAAGTCTAAGCTCAGACACACTGCCCTCCGTCTTAGGAGGCAGTGTTATATCAAAACTTATATCTCTTTCCACATCCGAACTGTTTTCAATATTTGCACTTAGACAGAGATTACTGTAAATATCCATATCCAGTATATCAGCAAAATTTTTTATAATACTTCTTCTATTATCATTCTCGCTCACGGAAATCAAGGACATAGCATTTGAACCATATTCGGTTTCTCCACTCAGATTATTAAGTACTCTAATTCTGAATGATGTCTTGACTCCGTTATCATTGCTTTCATAATCCGGATTTATAGGATTTTTAAATACGGCATTTCTTCCTTCTCCATAAGCTCTGGTGTCATCTCCGATTAGCGCAGAAGTAAGCAATATAACTGAAAACACAAAAAGACAAAAGTACCTGATGAAAGCTTTACTTTTCTTTTTCCTTCCTCTACTTCTAACCATATCTATCTCTCACTTTTCTAAAATAAAACACATATCTATCAAAGATTATCCCACAGCTTAATTTAAACTAGGATCTGATTCTGATATTCTTTTCCTCAAGCTTCTTTAATATCTTATCCATCACCTCATTAACATCGGCATCAAGAAGAGTTCTCTCCTTGTTTCTGAATGTAAGTGAATAAGCTACCGACTTAAATCCTGCCTCTATCTGATCACCCTCATAGATATCAAACAAATTGAAGGATTCAAGATTGCTTCCGCCGTTTTCAGAAATTATATCCTCAATCTCACCTACCAAAACGCTTCTTGGCACTACCAATGAAATATCTCTTGAAATTGCAGGATATTTTGCTATTCCTGTATATTTGATATCAAAATTTACAAAAGGAATTACATTCGGCAAATCAAGTACAGCTATATAGGTCTTATCACCCAATTTATAATTTTCACATACAATCGGATGCACTTCGCCCAAATATCCGAGGCGAACTCCGTCAAGCACTATATCGGCCTTTCTTCCCGGATGTAAAAACTCTTCCTTGCAACTTGGATCATAGTGAAGTTTACCGACAATTCCTATTGTATATAAGAATTCCTCTACCACACCCTTCATATCAAAGAAGTTTTCCTTACCGTAGAATCCAAGTACAAACTGCATTCTCTCATCAGGCAATTCCTTTAAAGGAAGCTCCTTTGGAATATAGATGTTTGCAAGCTCAAATAAATGCACATCCTTATTTCTTCTGTTGTAATTTGTTGAAAGAGAATTAAGTATACCGTTTACAGCCTGAGTTCTCATCATTCTGAAATCTTCACCAAGAGGATTTGATATTTCAATAGCATTTCTATAGTGGCTGTTTTTTGACAATCCGAGCTTGTCAAATACCTTGGCACTCTCAAATGAATAGTTCATTGCCTCTGAGAATCCCAAAAACTTTGCCACTTCTCTTGCAAGCTCTTCTATTTCAAGCTTCATGCTGATACCGCCTATGGTTGCGCTTGCTTTCGGCAATGTTGTAGGTATCTTGTCATATCCAAAGAATCTTGCCACTTCCTCAGCCAAATCCGCCATGAAGTGAATATCCTGTCTGAATGTAGGAGCCACAATCTCATTAGTCTCTTTATCGTATTTTAACTCAATTCTGTCAAAGATTTCAAGCATATCTTCTTTTGATATGGAAGTTCCAAGCAATTTATTGATTCTTTCAGGCTCAAAAGCTACTCTTGACTCTACCGCCTTTACCGGATAAACATCAATTGTTCCACCTACTACTTCTCCTGCCCCAAGTTCTTCCACCAAAGAACATGCTCTCATCATAGCATCATAAGCATTATTAGGATCAAGGCCCTTTTCAAACTTTCCTGATGAATCTGTACGAAGTCCTATTCTCTTTGATGAAAGTCTGATATTTGTACCGTCAAAAGTAGCACATTCAAATATCATTGTACTTACATCATCTGTAATCTTTGAGTTCTCACCACCCATGATTCCGGCAATAGCTACAGCTTTTTTGGCATCATTTATCATTAAAATATTGCTGTCAAGCTTTCTCACAACTCCGTCAAGAGTTTCAAACTCATCTCCGTCCTTTGCTCTGTCTACAACTATTTTTTGTCCTTCAATAAGATTGTAATCAAAGGCATGCATAGGCTGACCGTACTCCGCCATAACATAGTTTGTAATATCGACTATATTATTTATCGGTCTGATTCCCACTGCACGAAGTCTCTCCTGCATCCAAGACGGTGAAGGTGCAAGCTTTATATTTTTAACAACTCTTGCAACATATCTCTTGCAAAGAGTCTCATCCTTTACTTCCACAGATAAGTAATCATTTACATTCTCATTATTTCCTGTTGTTTTTACCTGGGGCATAACAAATTTTTTCTTGAATGTAGCCGCAGCCTCTCTTGCAATTCCTATTACTCCATAGCAGTCCACTCTGTTTGATGTAATTTCATACTCAAATACGGTATCTCTAAGTCCCAAAAGCTCTATAGCATCGCTACCGACTTTCGCATCCTTTGGCAGGATATATATTCCGTTTTCAGGTGCATCCGGGAAATAGTTCTTATCTTGACCAAGCTCGTCAATAGAGCACATCATACCGAATGACTCAACTCCACGAAGCTTACCCTTCTTTATTTTGATACCGTTTTCAGTCAACGGACTTCCGTCATGTCCGCCTGCAACTTTTCCACCGTCTAAAACTACAGGTACCTTATCACCCACTGAAACATTAGGTGCTCCTGTAACTATCTGTATTTTTTCATTTCCGACATCCACCTGACAAATAATAAGCTTGTCGGCATCAGGATGCTTATCTATTGAAAGTATCTCACCGACTACTATTTTTTCAAGATTTTTATCCAGTTCTTTATAACCCTCTACCTTTGTTCCGGTAAGAGTCATTGCATCTGTATATTCACTTGGAGTCACATCCAAGTCAGGCACATAGGCCTTTATCCATGATAATGCTGTATCCATTCTTCACCTCTGTTATTTACTGTAAATATAATCTCATGTAAAAGCTTTATTAGAATTGCTTTAAGAATCTGATATCATTCTCGTATAAAAGTCTCATATCATCGATTTCATACTTCAATAGAGCTATTCTCTCAAGTCCTATACCGAATGCAAAACCGTTATATTCATTCTTATCTACACCACACATATCAAATACATGAGGATGAACCATTCCGCAACCGAGGATCTCTATCCAGCCGCTGCCTTTACAGAATCTGCATCCGCTTCCATGACATTTAAAACATGTCACATCCATCTCGGCACTTGGCTCTGTGAATGGGAAGTGGTGAGGTCTGAACTTAACCTTTGTTTCTTCACCGAAAAGCTTTTTAGCGAATACTTCAAGTGTTCCCTTAAGATCGGCAAATGTAATATCCTTATCTACAATAAGTCCCTCTATCTGGTTAAAAGTAGGTGAATGAGTGGCATCCACTTCATCTGAACGATAAACTCTTCCCGGGCTTATCATCTTTATAGGAAGCTTTCCTGTTTCCATTGTTCTTGCCTGTACAGGTGATGTCTGTGTACGAAGCACTATATCCTTTGTAATATAGAATGTATCCTGTTCATCCTTTGCCGGATGATCCTCAGGGATATTCAATTTTGTAAAGTTATATTCGTCAAACTCTATCTCAGGTCCTTCCACAACCTCATATCCCATGCTTGTAAAGATTTTTTCAACCTCATGTAATGCAATAATATTTGGATGGCTGTGACCGAACTCTCTCTTGTTTGCAGGCAGTGTAACATCTATGGTCTCCGCCTTTAATCTGGCCTCAAGTGCAAGCTTTGCAAGCTCACTTCCGACATTATTTAATGTATTTTCAATAGCTTCTCTTGCTTCATTTACTACCTTACCGAATTCCGCTCTCTCTTCCGGAGCTACATTCTTCATATTTTTAAGAAGTGCGGTAAGCTCTCCCTTTTTACCAAGATATGCTACCTTAAGCTCATTTAATCTTTCTTTATTTTCTGCACTGTTTATCTTTTCTAAAGCTTCTTTTTGAAGTTTCTCTATTATGTCCAGCATTTTTTCTCCTTATTTAATGAATAGTCATGCCCCATATCAGTTTAAACTAATATGGGGCAAGGCAAAAGTCCTATCTATAGATAATATCATCTCTACCCGGTCCATTGCTTACCAACTTTACAGGTACTTCAAGTTCTTTTTCTATAAACTCAATATACTTCCTACAATTCTCAGGCAATTCCTCATACTTCTTTATACCTCTGATATCACAATTCCATCCCGGAAGATATTCATATACAGGTTTTGCAATCTTTAATTTATTTGTTGTAGGGAAGTCCTTGGTTATCTCACCATTTATATCATAGCCTACACATACAGGAATCTCTTTTAGATATCCCAGTACATCAAGTACTGTAAGTGCGACCTCTGTAGTACCCTGAATTCTTACACCGTATCTGGATGCTACAGCATCAAACCATCCCATTCTTCTAGGTCTTCCTGTGGTAGCACCGAACTCACCACCGTCTCCGCCTCTTCTTCTAAGTTCATCTGCAGCAGCCTCATCCTCTATCTCGCTGACAAACTCTCCGGCTCCAACCGCTGATGAGTATGCCTTAACCACTGTTGTGATTTCCTTTATCTCATATGGAGCAATACCTGCTCCTATAGCACCGTATGCAGCCAATGTGGAAGATGATGTAACCATTGGATATATTCCGTGATCCGGATCCTTTAATGAACCGAGCTGACCCTCAAGGAGAATATTCTTTCCTTCTTTTATAGCCTTGTAAAGATATGCACTCACATCACATACAAAAGGTTCAACCATATCTCTGTACTCATGAAGTGTATTCATAAGTTCTGTCTTATCAAGCTCAGGCATATTGTAAAGATGCTTGAACATAACATTTTTCAATGTGCAGATTTTTTCAACCTTTTCTTCCAATATTTCATCGTCAAAAAGCTCGCTTACCTGTATTCCGATTTTTGCAAACTTATCTGAATAAAAAGGAGCTATTCCCGACTTGGTAGAGCCATATGCCTTTCCGGCAAGTCTTGCCTCCTCATAGGTATCCTGCAAAATATGATATGGCATCAGAAGTTGTGCTCTGTCCGAAACCAAAATCTTAGGTCTCGGTACACCTTTTTCAACCAACTCATTTATCTCTTTAACAAGATATGGAATATTAAGTGCAACACCGTTTCCTATAATGCTTGTTGTATGATCATAAAATACTCCTGACGGCAACAGATGCAAAGCAAATTTACCGTAATTGTTTATAATTGTATGACCTGCATTGCTGCCGCCCTGAAAACGAATAATAATATCCGCCTTAGCCGCAAGCATATCCGTGATTTTGCCCTTACCTTCGTCGCCCCAGTTGGCGCCTACAATAGCTCTTACCATTTAATTCTCCTTACACATTTATATCAGCCTTCAATCCCAGAATATCTTTATTTTCATCTAAGATAGGCTTGATAATTCTTTTTATAAAATCTTCCACCTGAACACTGCTTCTTCCGATATATTTTTCAGGCTTCATAGACTCTTTCAATTCTTCTTTTGAAAGATTGAACATAGGATCATTTGCAATCAAATCAAGCAAATTGTTTTCTTCTCCAAGTTCCTTTACATTTCTTCCGGCAATCATTGAAAGCTCTCTGATTCTTTCATGCAGCTCCTGTCTGTCTCCACCGGCTTTTACTGCATCCATCATTATATTCTCTGTAGCCATAAAAGGCAATTCTGACATCAAATGTTTTTCTATAACTTTTGGATATACTACCAATCCGTCCACTACATTCAAATATAAATCAAGTATACCGTCTATGCTCAAAAAGCCTTCAGGTATTGAAAGTCTCTTATTTGCGGAATCGTCAAGTGTCCTTTCAAACCACTGAGTGGATGCCACCATCATAGGATTCATAACATCACTCATTACATAATTTGCCAAGGATGCAATCCTCTCGCTTCGCATCGGATTTCTCTTATACGCCATAGCTGATGAACCTATCTGTGACTTTTCAAAAGGCTCTTCAATCTCTTTTAAATGCTGCAAAAGTCTGATATCATTTGAGAACTTATGTGCCGAAGCTGCAATACCTGCAAGCACATTTAATACCTTGATATCCACTTTTCTTGAGTATGTCTGCCCTGAAACAGGATAACATTCTTTAAATCCCATCTTATTTGCTATCATAGGATCTATTTTATTTATCTTCTCATCATCTCCGTCAAAAAGCTCCACAAAAGAGGCTTGAGTACCTGTAGTACCCTTACAGCCCAAAAGTTTCAAATTCTCAAGAGTATAATTTACATCTTCATAATCAAGCAAAAGCTCATTTATCCAAAGTGTAGCCCTCTTTCCTACCGTGGTAGGCTGTGCCGGTTGGAAATGAGTAAATGCCAAAGTAGGCAGATCCTTATATTTTAAAGCAAACTTTGAAAGCTCATTGATTACATTTACAAGCTTTTCTTTTACAAGCTCCAATGCTTCTTTCATTATGATAATATCAGTATTATCACCCACATAACAGCTGGTTGCCCCAAGATGGATAATTCCCTTTGCCTTTGGACATTGTACTCCGTAAGCATATACATGACTCATAACATCATGTCTTACTTCTTTTTCCCTTTCCTTTGCCACATCAAAATTTATATCATCCTGAAATTTCTTTAGTTCTTCTATCTGTTCATCAGTAATATTCAGGCCGAGCTCTTTCTCCGTCTCTGCAAGAGCAATCCAAAGTTTTCTCCAGGTTTTAAACTTTTTGTCCTGTGAAAAAATATACTGCATCTTTGCACTTGCATATCTTTCTGAAAGCGGACTAATATATCTATCTTTCAAGCCTTCCTCCTATTGTATACCAAGTCTTTTAAATACTTCGGCGTAGGCATCTTCCACTCCGCCCAAATCTCTTCTGAATCTGTCCTTATCCAGTTTTTCATGGGTTTGTTTATCCCATAATCTGCAGGTATCCGGTGATATCTCATCAGCAAGAATTATATCTCCCTTATATCTGCCGAATTCTATTTTAAAATCTATCAGGTCTATTCCAAGTCCGTCAAAATAATCAATCAGTGTTTCATTTACTTTGAAAGCGTATGAGGCAATCTTGTCAATCTCATCCTGAGTTGCAAGATCAAGCGCCAATGCATAATAACCGTTTATAAAAGGATCTCCAAGATCGTCATCCTTATAGGAGAATTCCAAAGTAGGAGTTTTTAGCTTGATTCCCTCTTCCATACCGAGCTTTTTGGCAAAGCTTCCTGCAGAGTAATTTCTCACTATTACCTCAAGCGGTACTATCTTTACAGCTTTTACAGCAGTCTCTCTGTCGTTAAGCTCTTCGATATAATGAGTAGGAACTCCCTTCTTTTCCAATAGTTTAAACAAATGATTTGTCATACGATTATTAATCGCACCTTTTCCCACTATTGTTCCTTTTTTCTCTCCGTTAAATGCTGTGGCATCATCCTTATAAGAAACTATGAGCACATCAGGGTCCGCAGTCTTAAATACTTTCTTGGCTTTTCCTTCATACAGTTGCTCCAACTTCTCCATTGTACACCTCCATTTGCTTTCAAAATCTACAATATCCCTCTGTCCACCGATAAAACAAAGCGGGCAGATACCACGGTTGTATTATATACCACTATAAAGGATGTGGCAATATATTAGAAAAAAAAGGATATCTCTATTCACCCGAGAGCAAATAGAAATATCCTCTAAAACGGAGTATGCTATTTTATTTTAAGGAATAATCCCGACTTAATAAGCACCGGTCTAAGTGCCGCATAAAGTATTACTATCAATACGGTACTTACTATTGCATTTATAAGAGTTGTACCTGCCGCCCATGTAGCCATGATCTTTGCGGCATCCGCCTGAACTCCCAAAATATATACCTTATACAAATATCCCACTATAGGATCGAATATAACATTAAATCCAAGTCCGCAGATTGAAGATATTGCAGTCCACTTCATAATGTACTTTGTATCATGATTTTCTGTAATATGAGCAATTTTATGTGCCACAAAGCCTGCGATAAGTCCGATGCAAAGCTTTAATATAAATGTTTTAGGTGCTGAAGTTATATATACCGGATCTAAAATATCGGCTATGGTCATTCCAAGGCTTCCCGCTATACCGCCATATACTCCTCCAAGCAATATCGCCGCAATAACACAAAAAGCGTTTCCGATATGTAAGGCCGTCATATCGCCTGATATTGTAGGAATCGGTATCTTTAAATATGTGAAGCTCACATAACATAATGCCGCCATAAGTGCTGTTGCTACAAGTTTAAAAACCGTACTGTCTTTTGTTCTTTCCATGATCTTTCCTCCATCATTTTGGGCTGATATCAGTATATAAAAATAGTGGTATGATTAAAATATCCAGTTTGAATAGTTTTAATCATACCACTTATAATGTTTTAATATATTTTATCCTTTTTTATTTTAATTATTATTCCAAATTCAGTTTGTATCTGAGTATGCGATAGCTTATTAAATAGGCAATTACAGCTATTATTATATTCTTTGCACTGATTAAAATCATTGTAATAACACTATATATACTTGGACTATGTATAAAAGGCCCGTATACAAATGCTTTTGTTATCACTTCTATTATTGCGTCAACAGCATTAAATACTCTGTTCATAACTATACATATTATTACACTCATCAGGATTTTATTTGAATTAAACAGCTGCCCGATTGAAACTGCTAAAAATAAAAGCAATGTATTGGAAACTGTTTGTATAATTGCAAACAAACAGCCAAAGACTATTCCAAGTACAATTCCCATACCGTTTAACATTGTAAAATCACCCAGTACTGCGCCTTTAAACCTTGCTATATAAAGCATCAAATCTCCAAATCCGTCTGTTGCCAATATAAAACCGCAGAAAATAATACCTCCCGATACGATAACCATCAGCGTTACAATTGTTTGTGCTATTGCTGCAGGTATTATCTTGCTCAAAATAATCTCATGTTTCTTTAAAGGCAATGTATTTGTAAAATATCCTATACCTGAATACATGGTTTTATAAAACCTGACTCCTATATATATATTCATACCTATTCCTGTAACAATCAGTACAACTGCGTATAAAAGAACAGATATATTTGCCAAAAAAAACGATAATATACCTGCAGTCGAGTCATTAATTCCGAAAACCAACATCGGAAGTATTCCTATACAGAAAATTATTACAGTAATAACAGCAATCGCTATTGCAGTGAGTAAAAGTGCAGATTTCATTTGCTTAAATTCATATTTTATCAATTTACGAGACATTAAATACCTCCTTGAAATATTCGTCTATAGAACAACCTTTTTCATTTCTTATCTTTTCCGCCGCATCATATAGTACGATTTCTCCGTCTTTTATAAATACAACTTCATCAATTATCCTTTCCACCTCCGGAGTAAGAATTGTAGATATCAAAACAGTAGCATTCCTGTTATAGTTGCTTAAAATTATTTTCAGTATATAATCCCTTGCATTATTATCTGTATCAAGAAAAGGTTCGTCCAAAACATAGAGCTTCGCATTTCTACTCATAATAAGTATAGCTTGCAACTTTCTTCTGTTTTCTTTTGACAAAGCTTTTATCTTGAATTTATCCGGAATCTTTAAATCATTAAACATTTCGTAGGCTCTGTCTTTGGAGAAATCCTCATAAAAATCGGCATGCATAGATATTGTATCTTTTATAGTCATATTTTCCTCGAGAAAAATTTTATCCGGAAGATACGCAACATAGGATTTTGTTATTTCATTCGGTTCAACTCCGTCAATACTCACTACGCCCTCAGTCTGATTTAATACACCTGTAATTATCTTCATTAAGGTAGTTCTTCCTCCACCCTTCGGACCGAACAGTCCAACAATTTTTCCGGCCGGTATATTCAGGTTTATATTATTCAGTGCCTGTTTAATTCCATATTTTTTACTGACAGACTTTAAACTAAGTAAATCAAGCATTTTTATTTTCCTCCATCTTCTGTATATTATTAAGTATTTCCTCTTTTGAAAAGCCCATATTGA
This sequence comes from Lachnoanaerobaculum sp. OBRC5-5, assembly GCF_000296385.1. Taxonomy (GTDB): domain Bacteria; phylum Bacillota; class Clostridia; order Lachnospirales; family Lachnospiraceae; genus Lachnoanaerobaculum. Next base: position 218,144 of record NZ_JH815185.1, on the reverse strand, counting down.
CCATATTTAAAAAATATTCCGTGGTATATTCTTTTGCCAGTTCTTCTTTGCTTTGCTTAATTATTTCTAAATTAGTTGTAACTTCACGGCCTGTATTTCTTATAGTATCTACAAGCCCCTCTCTTTCAAGCTCCGCATACGCCCTTTGGACAGTATTGGGATTTACATTCAATACATTTGAAAGCTCTCTTACGCTTAAAAGCTTATCTCCACATCCTATCTCACCTGAAAATATCTGCATTCTTATATAATCAATAATCTGCAAATACACGGCTCTGTCGGATTTCACCTTCCATTCCATATACTCCCCTTCCGTTTATTGTACTGCCTCTTTAATACACTATAAGAATAACCAAATTTTTAATATTTGTAAATGAACTTTTTATTAATAATGATTTACATTAATTATTTGGCCGTATTACCTTGTTCCTTCTTTCTTTTCAGTCCTATTTTGACAATAATATAGCTTAGAATGTAATATATTATTATCAATACAGTATTTTTTAATATTGATGCCGTTGTTCGTACATAACAGGTGATTTCTCTTAATCTAACATACGTCAGTTCTTTCGGGTAACTGCGAATTACACTCATAATCAAAGATTCTGTAAACGGCTCGGCAAAAAGCAAAAAACATATAGCCGGAAAAAGAATTAACGCAATCACACCTCCTGTTTTTTTAAATAGTTTTTCTATAGAGACACATAACCACAAAAGCAATGTAGTCGCAAAAATTGCGACAAGTTTGGCCATAAAAATCTCAAATGCAATCCCCCATGTTCCGTAACTTACATCATAAATATCCATAAAAGCAATCTCAGAATAACCCACTATATCACCAAAAGAAATTCCATATCCATAGCCATATCTTATTGCATCGAGTCCACCCATTATTCTTTCTGTCGCTACAAGCAGTGCAACTCTTACCGATATCTGAAATATTGCCATAGGAATAAATTTACTTAAAATAAGTTTATTTGCAGATACAGTATTTGCAGAATACATATTTTTGTAAAAAATATCTCCTCCCAGTATATACAGACATAATGCTACGAAAGGGTATGGAAACTGCAAAAACATATTAATAACACCGGTGATAAAATACCATAGTACAATTGCTCCGGTGCTCTTTACTCCTGTAATTAAAAATATAAGATGCGTAATAAAGCAAATGATTACTGTAATTATAGCTATTGATAACAATGTATATTTTAACGGTCCCATTAATTGCTTAAATTCACTCTTTATCATCTCGGTAAACATAGTATTCTCCTGTAGGCATTTGCTCTCTGTATTTATTATACTATATCATATTAAAAAGTATAATAAAAAACAGACTTTCAAAATGAAAATCTGCTTTTATTATCTAATCTCTGCTCTCAACCACCAATAAGTCTCCGCTAAAAGCGGCTTCCAGCTTATCATCTTTAATCTCATTACTTATATAAAGACTTGGCGTAGCTATATTGTCAATTATTCTGTTTTTTATGGGATACTTAACTCCCTCAAGTTTCTCCATAAAGTTTTTTCCTTCAAGTGAAAAAAAGCTTATGTATTTTCCCCAAAGTTTCTCTCTTTCCAATGTGAAATGATTTGATTTGACATATATTTTATTATACCTGTCATATATGGTTATATTCGCTCCAAGTTTTTTATACTTTTGTAGTATCAAAATATTGGCAAAAGCATGATCAAACCTTTTTCCGAGAGCCCCGAAAACTGCTATGTTTTTTATACCGTCTTTTACAGCCCTGTCAACAGCAAGTTCGCTGTCTGAAAAATCCTTTATAGGGTCATGCTTTACTATCTCAACAGAAAGGTCTGAATATTTTTTCAGCCTCTCCCAATCAGAGAGTGTATCAAAATCTCCGACCATTATATGGGGGATTACATTTATTTTTTCAAGCTTTGTAATTGCCGCATCCACACTGATAATAACATCTTCTTTATTTTCGGCTATATAATTTTCCAATAATGATATATCTATATCTCCGCCTGTAACAATTATTGCATTCATTTACAATATCTATACCTCTCCAAGTGCATCATTTAAAGCTTTTATATTCTTTAAAATATCACCTTTAAACACTGAAGAACCTGCCACAAACTCATCGACTCCTGCATCTGAAAGAGCTTTTATATTATCTACACCTACTCCTCCGTCCACCTGTATCAAAAGTTTAGGATTTTTCTTTTCTCTCATTTTTGAGAGTTCTCTTATCTTATCCAAACTGTAGGGAATAAATTTTTGACCCCCGAATCCCGGATTTACACTCATTATAAGTACCATATCTACTTCGGAAACGATATTTTCCAGGAGTGAAACAGGGGTTGCCGGATTTATGGATATACCGCTTCTAAGCCCCAGTGACTTTATTTGTGATATAGTTCTGTCTATATGCTTGCAAGCCTCAAAATGTATAGTTATACCGTCGGCTCCGCTATTATAAAAATCTTCAATATATCTCTCGGGATTTTCTACCATCATATGTACATCAAAGAAAAAATCTACCGACTTTCTTAATGAACTTATAACAGGCATTCCGAATGAAATACTCGGTACAAACATTCCGTCCATTACATCCAGATGTAATACTTCTATATTCCCCTCTTTTAAAAGCTTCATCTGTGATGATAAATCAAAGAAGTCAGCTGCAAGTAGTGATGGTGCAATATTCTTTTTCAATACTTTCTCCTTTCAGAAAGCTCTTCATACATTTTTTTATAGCTTTGATACCTTGATTCACCTATCAGGTTTTCTTCTAAAGCCTGCTTTACGGCACAATCCGGCTCATTTATATGCATACAACCTGCGAATCTGCATTTACCCTCATATTCTTCAAACTCATGAAAGTGAAACCTCAGCTCCTCTTTATCAAATGCAGGTGACTCCACACTTGTAAATCCCGGAGTATCAAATACAAAGGTATCACTGTCAATCATGAAAAGCTCTGAGTGTCTTGTAGTATGCCTTCCTCTTTCTATTTTTCTGCTGACGGTATTTGTATCCATATTTGCTTTCGGTGCAAGTATATTTGTTATAGAGGACTTTCCCACTCCCGATGCTCCGGCAAGTACACTTACCTCTCCTTTAAGAGCTTCTTTTAAATCTTCAAGTCCGTTTTCTTCAAAGGTTGAAGCTATAATATTTTTAAATCCCGCATCAGTATATATTTTTGCATATTTTAAGGCTTTATCCATGTTAAGATCAGTCTTGTTCCAGCATATCTCCACCTTTATACCGGCATTTGACATATTTATCAGATATTTATCCAAATAGTAAAATGCAGGCGAAGGTGATTCCACCGCCAAAACAAGCACAACTTTATCTATATTGGCTACTGCAGGTCTTATCAGGGCATTTTTTCTTTTATGTATCTTCACAATATTCCCTTCAAAATCTTTTGTATCAGTGATTTCAAAGTCTACATTGTCACCTACCAAAGGCTTTACTCCTAATTTTCTGAAAATGCCCTTTGCCTTGCATTCAAAAATCTGACCTTTTCTCTCTCCTTCATCAAGGATTATACAATAATAAAAACCTGCAATACCCTTTATTATCTTTGCAAAATAAATTTTGCTCATATCTTCTTTACTCAACTCTAAAGAACTCCACTGTATATGATTTCATTACCTCACCACTGTCTACGTTTACGATTTCCACCTGTCCCTGGTCTACACCGTTGGCTCCTACAATTGTTCGAAATCTTACCGGAAGTATGGTATCACCTGTAACTGTTCTTGCTTCCATCAATGTGGAATATACATCACTTCCGTTTACAGTCTGCTTAAGTCTTATCATGACCTTTACACTTGTAAATCCCGAACTCGGTCCTATAACATCCTGCAATGAGTAATTCGTATCTATTGATGCCACATATCTGTAGCTTGCGGCTGTGGTTGCAGGCGTAACCGTGGCCTTTGTAGTCTGTGCCTGCTCTGAACTCTCACTCTGTGATTCGCTTGACTCGGCCACACCTGTACTTACAGCATAGTCGATACTTGTACCGCTGTCCACACTTGAGCCTGCCGCTATCGACTGTCCGGCTATAATTCCGGCCGCTATACTTTGGCTGTTTTGTTCAGCTCTTGTTCCAAGAACAAGTCCGTTGCTCTCAAGTAAAGCTTTTGCATCCGCTTCACTCATATTTATAATATTAGGCACAATAACCTTTGTAACCTTCTTACCGCTACTGACAATCAGAGTAATTCTGTCACCGTTTTTAGGCTTTGTCGGGCTGTAGGATATTACCTTTCCCTTTTCAATAGTATCTGAATTCTCCTCTTTTGATTCTACTGAAAAACCGTTTTCCTTTAAAAGAGCTTCAGCCGCCTCCTTAGTCTTTCCTGCAATACCGAGCTTTGTTATATCCACCGTATCGGAACCGAGACTTATTACGACACTTACCTTTGAATACTTTGAAACCACCTCATCGGCCTTAGGATCCTGTGAAATAACATTTCCCTTTTCTACAGTATCTGAATATTCACTTGATTTTACCTGCATCTGAAGATTGTTGTCTGAAAGCTTCTTGTCGGCCATCTTCTCTGAAAGTCCCACTACATCAGGCATTACAGTCTGTGTGGAGTCAAGCGTACTTTGAGAAGTATCACTCTTTTTACCTCCGAATACTCCGGTAAATCTTCCGACAAAGAATACTAAAAGTATAACTATGATTACAGCTACAATGACTCCGACAATGGACATGATTCTGTCCATCTTTTCATCTTCCTCATCATAATCATCGTCATCATTATCAACTTCATCATCGTCATATTCTTCATCTTCCATATCATCTATAGGCTCTACCTGATTTAAAACTGCAGTATCCTCAGACTTTATTACCTTTGTAGCTCCTGTAAGTGCATACGGCTCATCCGGATTTAGCAATACATTTTCCAAATCATCCAAAACTTCAGTGATATTTTGATATCTGTTTGCCGGATCCTTCTTTGTACATTTTAATATAACTCTTTCCAGATTTGCGGATATCTGATTATTATATATATGCGGAGGTGTTATAGCCTGCTCAAGATGTGCCAGAGCTATTGAAACAGTGGAATCTCCTGTAAACGGGACTCTTCCTGTAAACATCTCATACATTGTGATACCCAAAGAATAGATATCACTCCTTGCATCGCATCTTCCGCCTCTGGCCTGTTCCGGCGAAATATAATGCACGGAACCTATAGCGTTTGCATTCAATGTCTGTTCGGATACCGCTCTTGCTATACCGAAATCCGCAACTTTTATCTTACTCTCATCGGTTATAAGTATATTTTGCGGCTTTATATCTCTATGCACTATATGCTGTGTATGTGCCAGTTTTAAGGCCTTTGCCACCTGTATGGCAATACTTACACCCTCTGTGATATCCAGCTTACCCTTTATTTTTATATATTCTTTCAGAGTGATACCGTCTACAAGCTCCATAACTATAAAATGATACTTGCCCTCATCCACAACATCGTAGATATTAACAATATTCTCTCCTAAAAGTCCTGCAGCCGCCTGAGCTTCTCTTTTAAACTTTTCTACGAACTCGGCATCCGAGCAAAATTCTTCCTTTAAAACTTTTATTGCTACAGCTCTGCCAAGCTTTAAATCCTTGGCTCTGAATACATTTGACATGCCTCCCGAGCCTATTTTTTCTATAATTTCATATCTTCCTTGCAAAACAACTGATTCAAGATTCATAATACTACCCCTCATTTATATCTATAAGCAAAATTGATATATTGTCACTTCCGCCTGATAGATTTGCCTCCTCTACTAGTCTTTTTGCACTTGACTTTACACCGGCACTTGAAGATATTATATTGAAAATCTTCCTGTCATCCACCATATTTGTAAGTCCGTCCGAACACAATAATACATACTCATTGCCGGCAAGATCCACCTCAAAGCTGTCTATCAGTACCCTTTCTTCCGCACCTACAGCTCTGGTTATCTTACTCTTATTCTCTTTATATTCAGCACTCTCTCTTGTTATTTCACCTTTTGAAACAAGCATTTCCACAAGGGAATGATCCTTTGTTATCTGTGAAATACTGTTCTCATCAAGTACATAGCATCTGGAATCGCCTACATTGAATACATGCAAAGTATTATCTATAATGCTTGCCGCCACAACGGTTGTTCCCATTCCCGACAGATTGGGATTTTTACTCCCCTCCGCAAACAGATTTGCATTTGCATATTCTATGGCTCCTTGTATTGCCGTCACCGGCATTTTTATTGTATGTTCAATATATGTAAGCATATAGCCTATCAAAGACTTTGACGCATAGTCTCCGGCCTTTTCTCCTCCCATTCCGTCAGCCACAATATATAAATTCGGCAATACCCCTACCGGCGTATCACTTATATATACCGTATCCTGATTTACAAGTCTTTTTCTGCCTACATCGGTCAAAGCAACCGAATACATATTACACCTCCAATTTTTAAGAATTCGTTTCTGATTGAATAAATCTCCTTCTTAATTGTCCACAGGCACCGTCTATATCTCTACCCATCTCTCTTCTAACTGTTGCATTTACCCTATGTTTCTCCAAGAAATCCCTAAAAGCTTTTATCTTAAGCTTGTCGGACTGTTTAAAATCTCTCTCTTTTATAGGATTTACCGGAATCAGATTGATGTGAATATTTCTTCCGTTTACAAGTTTTACAAGATTCATCGCCTCTTTTATATTATCATTTACACCTGCCACAAGTGAATACTCATATGATACTCTTCTTCCGGTCTTTTTAAAATAATAATCACAGGCTGAAATAACATCCTTTAATGCATATTTATTTGCAACAGGCATTATAGTCTTCCTTATTTCATCATTCGGTGCATGTAGGGAAAGCGCCAAAGTAATACTCAGACCTTCATCTGCCAAAGCCCTTATTTTCGGTACAATACCGCAAGTTGATACGGTAATATTTCTCTGGCTTATATTAAGCCCCATTTCACTGCTTATAATTTTTACAAATTTCACTATATTATCATAATTGTCCATAGGCTCTCCCGAACCCATTACAACAATATTTGATATTCTCTCTCCGAGAAGTTTTTGTATACTGTATATCTGATCAAGCATTTCCGAAGCCGAAAGATTTCGTACAAGTCCGTCAAGAGTGGAAGCACAAAACTTACATCCCATTCTGCACCCCACCTGAGATGATATACATACCGAGTTTCCATGCTCATATTTCATTCTTACACTCTCTATGATATTTCCATCCTCAAGTGCAAAAAGATATTTTTGTGTACCGTCAAGCTTTGACTTAAATACCTCTACAGCCTTAAGATTTGTCAGGCTTGTACTTTCCTTCAGCTTTTCTCTGAATGCCTTTGACAGGTTTGTACATTCATCAAAGGAGGATATAAGTGATTTACGCATCCACTCAAACAATTGCTTTGCCCTAAACTCAGGCTCATTCATCTCCTTTACAAATGTCTTTAATTCATCTAAATCCATTGACTTAATATCAGTCATTATCTCTCCTAAATACTGCAATAAAAAATCCGTCGCAGTTGTCTCTTCCGGGTATCAGTTTCATATACCCGTTTTTCAGTTCGCTCTCTTCAAGCATTTTTATCGTTTCTTTGTCCATTCTCTCAGTAAGATCCACAGCTTTAAAATCTGTGTGATTTTTCAGAAACAAAAGCATATTGTCTTCATTTTCCGCTTTATTCAGTGTACAGGTGGAAAAAATCAACTCACCGTTTTTCTTAACATACCTGGACACATTATCAAGTATCTCTTTTTGTAAATTTGAAAGTGATTTTAAGTCTTCCTCTTCAAGTCGATACTTTATATCCGGCTTTTTTCCTATAATACCTATTCCGCTGCATGGTAAATCGGCCAAAATCAAATCGGCATCACAAAATCTCTCATCAAAAATTCTTGCATCCGCAACAACCGGAATAATATTTGAAAATCCCTGTACTTTTGCATTTTCTCTTATCAATTCAACTTTATTTTCACTTACATCACAGGAATATATCTTTGAGTTTTTATCAAGCTTATCTGCAAGTAAAAATGACTTTCCTCCCGGTGCGGCACATACATCCACGCATTTTTTAATATCTCGGGCTCCAAGTACCTTTGATATCATAGATGATGATGTATCTGTGATATAGCATTTTCCGGACCTTATAGCCTCAATATCATCCACTCTGTCAAATCCTGTAATATATAATATATCCGGATTAAGCCCGGATCTTTTGGTCTTAATATTCTTAGCTTCCAGCTCTTTTATTACATCTTCAACACTTGATTTTGAAGTATTTACTCTTACCGACAAATGCCCGTTCTTAAGAAAGTATTCCAAAGTTTCATTGAAATACTTACCGGTATTATCTCTTACTATATTTAAAATGAGTTCGGGCATTGAGTACCTGATACTTAAATCGTCAAATTTCAGTTCTTCTTTTTCACTGCTTATTTTTCTGAGTATTCCGTTTACAAAGCCTGTAAGTCCCTGCAGTCTTTTAATCTTGACAAGATTGACCGCCTCATTTATTACCGCTCTGTCAGGAACTCTGTCCATATAAAGCATTTGATATACAGACATTCTCAGTATCTCTCTGATTACAGGTTTTACACGCTTTCCGTTGTTGTATTTTTTTATAATATCATCCAGCTGCAGTCTGTACTCAACCACTCCATGGACCACTTTTGAAAAAAATCCTCTGTCAGCCTTTGATAAGTATGAATATTTTTCAAGAGCCATATCAATCACCTTATGACTGTACTCTTTTTCTACATCTATCAATAACAGAGCTTCCAAAGCTAAAGCCCTTATATTTGTTTTTTCCATTATCAGTTCCTTCTTCTGCTTCTACCGCTGAATAAAAGCATAAGTCTAAGCATTTGCAATACTCCTGCAGCCGCTGCCGCAACATATGTCATAGCCGCCGCAAAAAGCACCTTTCTTGCACTCTTATCTTCCTTATCAAGCAGAATTTCGTTGTTTTCAAGCTCTATTAAAGCCCTTCTTGAAGCATCAAACTCTACAGGCAAAGTAATAATCTGGAAGATTACTGCAAGCAAAAACATCGCTATACCTATCTGAATAAGTATATTTGATATATTTCCATATCCAAGTATAAAGCCTATACATATAAGAGGCCATGAAAGTCTGCTTCCAAAGTTTGCCACGGGTACAAATGCACTTCTTAAGTTTAAAGGTACATATCCGACATTATCCTGTATTGCATGTCCGCATTCATGTGCCGCAACTGCAATTGCCGCTACGGATGTCGATCCGTAAATCGCTTCGCTTAAACTTACAGTCTTATCTCTCGGATCATAGTGATCTGTAAGTCTGCCTGAAACCGGTCTTACGGAAACATCGTATATTCCGTTTGCTCTTAAGATTCTCTCGGCAACTTCTCTTCCTGTAAGTCTTGACTGTGATGCCACTCTTTCATATTTTGCAAATGTTGCCTTCATTCTCCATGAGGCAATAAGTGTTATCAGCATACCTATAATCACAAAAATATAGGTTATATCAAATCCGTAATACATAAGCTCCTCCTCTTATATCAGGTCTGTTATCCCAGCTTATATCCCTGTTCTATTTCTCTTCCCATCAGGAAGTCCTTTGCAGACATCCTTTTTTTACCTTCAAGCTGCAAAGATAAAACTTCCAGGATACTTTGATTACATATTATAAAAATCCTGCTGTTAAAGCTATATATTTTGCCGTAATTTTCACTTAAGTTTATATTTGGTAATTCAGATATATTCTCTGCCACCTCGGCTTCCCATATCTTAAGCACCTTGCCCTGATACCTTGTATATGCACTTGGCCACGGATTCATTCCTCTTATCAATCTCTCTATCTCAACTGCACTTTTATTAAAGTCTATCTCACCCATGTTCTTTGAGATCATCTTTGCATATTCGGTAGTCGCCTCTCCTTGAGGTGTAGGCACAATGCTGTCAAAATTTGCTATAGTATCCACTATAGCCTCGCCGCCAAGTACCGCCAGTTTGTCAAACAGTGAACCTCCGGTCTCCTTTTTGTCTATATTAATTTCATACTGTTTTAAAATATCACCTGTATCCAGACCTTCATCCATCAACATGGTTGTAATACCTGTTTTTTCTTTTCCGTCTACAATTGACCACTGTATAGGAGCGGCGCCTCTGTATTCAGGCAAGAGTGAGGCATGAATATTTATACATCCGAATTTCGGTATATCAAGAACAGCCTTCGGTAAAATCTTTCCATACGCCACCACCACAAAAAAATCGGCATTCTCAGACTTAAGTCTGTCAATAAGTGCTTCTTCCTTCATCTTTGAAGGTGTAAGCACCGGAATATTAAGACTTAATGCCAGTTCCTTTACAGGCGTAGGACTTAATTCTCCTCTGTTTCTTTTCTTATCTTCTCTTGTAAGCACAAGGCTTACCTCATGTCCTGCCTTTACAAGTGCTTTAAGCGGTTCAACCGAAAAGTCCGGCGTTCCCATAAAAACTATTTTCATTCTTCATCTTCCTCATCTTCGTACATTCTTTCAAGCTCTTCATTGTCTATAAGTTCGCCTTCTACAAGGTCCACATACAACTCACCCTCGAGATGTCCGCATTCATGACATATAGCTCTTGCAAGTAATCCTTCTCCTTCAAGAGTATATTCATTCATATCTATATCGAATGCTTTTACCACAACATGGTTGGGTCTTTTAACCACTCCGCTCTTTCCCGGAACACTAAGACAGCCCTCATATCCTACCTGCTCACCGTCCTGTTCAAGTATAACGGGATTTATAAGTACATGTACATTTTCAGGCTCTGTCTCTATTACGACTATACGCTTTAAAACTCCTATCTGAGGTGCCGCAAGGCCTACACCGTTAGCCTCTCTCATAGTGTCTATCATATCATCTATCAAAACTTTCGTTCTGTCATTTACTTCTTTTACTTCTTTACATTTTTTGTTTAACACGCTGTCGCCCATTACTCGTATTGCTCTTATTGCCATTATCTATCTCCTTAATTAAAGTCATATATCGCACCGACATTTCTGTAAGTGCCAAGACTTTCTTCTATCTTTTTTTGTATATCTAAAAGTATATCATAATTAGCATTTTTTATGTATACCAGTTTTCTGTAATAGTCCTTGACCTTGCTTACGCTTGAATCTGTAGGTCCTATTATCATTGATTTTTTAAATGCGGCTTCCGACTTTATAACTTTTACAGTCTCACTTGCACATTTATTTAACTCTTCTTCCTTGATACTGCTAAACATTACCGTAAGCATATGACAGGCGGGCGGGTATCCTCCAAGGCTTCTGTAAGCTATCTCATTGTCAAAATATCTTTTATAATCCTGTGCCGCTGCCGCCACAATTGCATAGTTTTCAGGCTTGTAAGTCTGTATAACGGCCTCTCCGTCCTTTGCTCTTCCCGCTCTGCCTGCAGCCTGTGTCAAAAGTTCAAATGTCCTTTGTGCACTTGTATAATTACTTACATACAGCGAGGTATCCGCGGCCATTATTCCGACCAAGGTTACATTTGAAAAGTCATGACCTTTTACTATCATCTGAGTGCCTATCAAAATATCCGCATCACCGTTTGCAAAATCTCTTATCATATCATTGGCGCTGTTCTTTTTTGAAACACTGTCGGTATCCATTCTGAGTACCTTTGCATTCGGGAATTCCGCCCTTGTCATCGCTTCAAGCTTCTGTGTTCCGGTACCGAAATTTGCAATATACTTTGAACCGCAGCTTGGACAGGTTTTTGGCAGGTCTATTGAATATCCGCAGTAATGACATACAAGTTTGTTATTATTGTGTAATGTCATGGTAACATCACAGTGCTTACATTTTATAGCTTCACCGCAAGATCTGCATGATACAAAGCTTGAATAACCTCTTCTGTTCATAAACAGCATAATCTGCTCATGCTTTTTTAACCTGTCCTCTATAAGAGTTCTAAGTTTTTCACTGAAAATACTTCTGTTGCCTCGCTTCAGCTCATCCCTCATATCAACTATACTTACTTTCGGCAAAGATGTATTCTTAGCTCTCGTTTTTAATTCCAAAAGCTTTATCTCTTTTTCCATTGCCCTGTTATATGTCTCCGGTGTTGGAGTCGCCGATGCCAAAACCAGGGATGCATCGGTGATTTCCGAAAGCTTTTGTGCCACATCTCTTACATTGAATGTAGGTACATTCTCATTTTTATAGGCCGAATCATGCTCCTCATCTATTACTATAAGCCCCAGATTTTTTACCGGTGCAAATATTGCAGACCTTGGTCCTATTATTACATCCGCATCATCGTTTTTTATTCTTTCAAACTGATAGAATTTTTCATTCTTTGAAAGTTTTGAATTTATGATTGCAACTCTGTCGCCGAAATGCTCCGCCATCCTAAGCACTGTCTGATATGTTAATGATATCTCCGGTATAAGCACTATTGCCTTATATCCTTTTGATATTACATACTTTATCATATTTATAAAAACCAAAGTCTTTCCGCTACCGGTAATACCGTGTAAAAGATAGGTATTCCTGCTGCAAATTTCAAAGTCTGATTTAAAAGTATTTACAGCATCTTCCTGCTCGACATTTAAAGTATACTCCTTTGGCTTTATTACTTCATTAAAGTCCTCTATTCCCAGAGAACGAAGTATTGGCAACAAGGGATTTGCCTTTCTTTTCTTGGAGCCTATTACAATATAGCCTTCCTCCTCCATTCTCTTTAATGTGGTTGAGTTTACTTTAAGTTCTTTATTTATAAAGCTTTGCGGCAGGCTCATTTTTGATTTCAGCTCTTTTAAAACTCTTGCCTGTGCAGTTTTTCTTGAATTTATAAGTTCTTCTATTTTTATATCAAGACCCTCTGCATCAATATTTAAGAAAATCTCATTACTGACTCTTTCCTCCGCCTCCGACTTTACAGGCATTACCGTTGCTATTGCCTTGTCAAAGCTAACACCATATCTGTGTTTTATCCATATGGCAAGGCTTAAGAGATTTTCATCAGTACTAAGTTCTCTTTCAGGTATTGAAAGTATGGATTTTAATTTTGAAGTATCTACATTTGTACTCTCTCTTATATCAATTACATAGCCTTTTTTTACTGTTTTTCCGAATTCAATCAAAACAGGACAGCCCGGAATTATATTATCCCTCAAGTTTTCAGGGATAATATATGTAAATGGTCTGTCCACATTTGTATTTGCTATTATTATATCAGCGAATAAATCTTTCATAATTTTTTATTTTATCTACGACATCAAAAAGTCTCATACTGTTTGAGCCCTTTAAAAGACATACATCTCCTGCATCGAGATATCCGGAAATAAATCTCTCCAAACTCTCGTTGTCTTCAAAGCTCTTTGTATAAATATCTTTATTGATATCTTTTATAATTTCCTTTGCCAATTCTCCAACAGTAAATACAGCATCAAGCTTCACATTCTCATTGATAAAATCACCGATTTCTCTGTGAAGTATTCTCTCATCTGTACCCAGTTCCTTCATATCCGCCAATATTGCAATTTTTCTTTGTGCATTAAAATCTTTAAGTATTGAAATAGAGGCTTTCATGGAATCAGGTGAGGCATTATAGGTGTCATCTATAACAGTCAGCTCTTTTAATTTTATCAGCTCCTGTCTGTGAGAAAATCCCCTAAACTCCTCCAAATGTTTTGCCGCAGATTCTACCGAAAGATTGTAGTGATTAGCTACTGCAATTGCCGCCAAAGCATTTGAAATCTGATGCTCACCGAAAACATTCAAATGCACTCTTACCTTCTTTTCTCCAATATGAGCTGTGAACTCAGGCATTGCATTATTAAACACTATATCGGTCGCATAGTAATCACATAATGTATTTCCCTTTGCACTGAAATACTTATATTCTATACCCTTTTCTTTAGGCGGATCAAAAAGCATATCATTATCGGCATTTAAAAATACCACACTGCCGTTCTTCATCCCGTCCATAATATGGAACTTCTCGGCTCTTATATTTTCTCTTGTATGCAAATTTTCAATATGTGCCGTACCTATATTGGTGACAAGAGCGCAGTCACAGTTTACTATTTTTGCAATTCTTTCCATCTCGCCGAACTGACTCATTCCAAGCTCTATTACGCCTATCTCTTCGTCATTTATTCTGCTTAAGGTAATCGGTACACCCACCTGTGAATTGAAGTTATTAGGTGTCTTAAAGACTTTCAAATCAGAAAGGGCAAGTGCCACCATTTCTCTTGTTGTAGTCTTACCTACGCTTCCTGTAACTCCGACCAAAGGCAATGTAAGCTTGCTTCTGATATACTTTCCAAGCTTTTGAAGTGCCTCTGTCGTATCATTTACAAGTACTATATTGAAATCGTCTTTAAGAAAAATATCTTTTTTTGAACTTATTGCCACTCTGCAGCCCATGTCGTATACAGACTCCAAAAATTTATGGGCATCATTTTTCTCTCCGACTAACGGAACAAAAAGACTGTCTTTATCAGCCTGTCTGGAGTCGATGACTATATTTGAAAATACAGCATTTTCATTTCCCGAGATAATTTCTCCGCCTGTGGCAAATGCAAGTTCCTTTATTGTTGTGTCATTCATCTTTTTATCTTCTCCAAGCACTCATCCACCACTTCTCTGTCTAAGAAATGAGTTCTGACTCCGTTTATTTCCTGATAGTCCTCATGTCCTTTTCCGATTATAGCGATAAGATCTCCCTGCTTTGCATTCTCTATAGAATAATAAATTGCCTCTCTTCTGTCGGGAATTGTAATATAATCACCGCCTGTAGGCTTAAGTTTTGATATTATATCTGCGATTATATCCTCTGTTTTTTCATATCTGGAATTATCGGCAGTCACTATTGAAAAATCGGCCAGTTTTCCGCAGATTTCTCCCATTGAATATCTTCTGTCCTTTGATCTGTTTCCTCCGGAACCGAATACTATTACAAGTCTCTTAGGATTATAATGTCTCAAAGTATGTATAAGGCTTTCGGTACTGATTGCATTATGTGCATAGTCAATTACAACATTGAATTCATGTGAAGTATATGCCACTTCCATTCTTCCGTTCACTCTTGTATTCTTTAGTGCCGTCTTTAAATCATCAGCTTTTACTCCAAGTATAATGGCTGCAGCAAGCGCAGATATTGCATTATATACATTAAATTCTCCCGGAATTCCGATGTAAATATCTGAAACTGTTTCAGCTACATTATATTTTTCTCTGACGTTATTTGAACAGCTTATAGCTATCTTTGTGCCTAAGAAATCCTTGTTTGATATATATTCAATATTTTTTGCTTCAAAATCTCCGCCTTTTCCGAATGTATACTTTTCGGCTGATGTGGACTGTTTTAAAACAAAATCCGAATGTTCGTCTTCTATATTTACAATTGTTTTATCACATTGTGTAAAGAAAAGTGATTTATACATCAGATACTCATCAAAATCTTTATGTTCATCAGGCCCTATATGATCATGTGAAATATTTGTAAATATTCCGGTGTCAAAGCGGATACCTTCCGTTCTCTTCATCTTTACCGCCTGTGAAGAAACTTCCATAACCACATATTCACAGCCTGCGTCCAGACACTCTTTAAATGTCTTATGCAGCTCATATGACTCAGGCGTGGTATTCAATGTAGGTCTGTGTATATCTCCTATGGTAATTCCGTTTGTACCTATAAGTCCTACCTTGGCATTTTGCTCAAGAAGGTTTTTTAACATATGAGATGAAGTTGTCTTTCCTTTTGTACCGGTAATACCTATAATCTTCATTTTTTCAGCCGGATGTGAGAAAAATGCAGCAGAAAGTCTTGCAAGTGCCACTCTGGTATCTGCTACCTTTATAACACATACATCATCTCTTTTTATATCTCTTTCCACCACTATCGCCTTTGTACCTTGCTTAACTATCTCATCGATTACATCATGAGTATCAAATCTCGCACCCTTTATACATACAAAGATACAATCCTTTACTATTTTCTTTGTATTAAATACCAAATCGGAAAAATCGTCATGTAATTCTCCCGATATTATCTCCATATCAAGTCCCTTGGCATTTTCAATCAGTTTCATCTTTTCTCCCTTTTACAGATGTTTACTTTAAGGTCTTTTAGAACAATCCTACTATATTTCCGTTATCATCCACATCTACCGCTTCTGCAGCAGGGACCTTCGGAAGTCCCGGCATGGTCATAATATTTCCTGTTATTGCAACCACAAAACCTGCTCCGGCATTCACATATACTTCCCTTACATTTATCTCAAAGTCCTCAGGTCTTCCAAGTTTCTTCGGATCATCTGAAAGTGAA
Organism: Lachnoanaerobaculum sp. OBRC5-5; assembly: GCF_000296385.1. Taxonomy (GTDB): domain Bacteria; phylum Bacillota; class Clostridia; order Lachnospirales; family Lachnospiraceae; genus Lachnoanaerobaculum. The sequence continues at coordinate 201,834 of NZ_JH815185.1, read as the reverse complement.
TACTGATTCTTTGCCACACATATCGGCAATTTATTAAAGCCAAGTGCTTTTGCCCTATCAAGAGCCTTCTTTGCCGCAGGTGAATACACTACATTCTTTGCTCCGTATATTTTTGTTGCAATAGTGTAAAGCTTATCTTCAAGACTCATATCATCAGGGTAAAGCAAAGTAAACTCGCTCTTTTTGTTTTCAAGTGTATAAAGAATCTTTTGGGCCAACTCTACGCCGCCCTTTCCGCCGTCTTCCCATACCTTTGAAACGGCAAACTCGCAATTTCTGCTTTCACAAAAATCTCTTATAAAGTCTACTTCAGCCTTTGTATCACTGACAAAATTATTTAAAGTAACCACTACAGGAACTCCGAAAAGTTTTATATTTTCTATATGCTTTTCAAGATTTACTATACCTTTTTTTAAGGCTTCAAGATTTTCATTTGATAAATCTTCCTTTGCCACTCCGCCGTTATATTTAAGCGCTCTTACAGTAGCTACTATTACCACACAATCGGGGGCAATTCCCGCCTTTCTGCATTTTATATCAAAGAACTTCTCCGCTCCAAGGTCCGCGCCGAATCCCGCCTCTGTAAGTGCTATATCGGCCATTCCCATTGCAATCTTTGTAGCTCTAAGTGAATTACATCCATGTGCTATATTTGCAAAAGGTCCGCCGTGAACAAGTGCAAGTGAATGATTAAGAGTCTGTACGATATTCGGCTTTATTGCATCTTTTAAAAGCGCCGCCATAGCTCCCACAGCTTTTAAATCTTTGGCAAATACAGGCTCTCCTTTAAAATTATATGCCACTATAATATTTGAAAGTCTTTCCTTCAAATCAGCCATATCCTTTGCCAGACATAGAATTGCCATTATCTCTGATGCCACCGATATTACAAAATGATCTTCTCTTACAACTCCGTCGGTCTTATTTCCCAGACCTACTACTATGTTTCTAAGTACTCTGTCATTCATATCTATGCATCTTTTATGAATGATTGCTCCTGTATCTATTCCAAGTGCATTTCCTTGCTGAATATGGTTGTCCAACATAGCAGCCAGAAGATTGTTTGCAGATGTAATGGCATGAAAATCTCCTGTAAAATGCAGATTTAACTCATCCATAGGTACCACCTGCGCATATCCGCCTCCGGCAGCTCCGCCTTTTACACCGAAACATGGTCCGAGAGAAGGCTCTCTAAGCGCTATTACAGCACTCTTTCCCATCTCTTTAAATGCCTGTCCAAGACCTACAAGTGTTGTAGTCTTACCCTCTCCTGCAGGAGTAGGATTTATTGCCGTTACAAGTACAAGCTTACCTCTTTTTTTATCTTCATGAGCTTTTAAAAACTCTTCGCTAAGCTTTGCCTTGTACTTTCCGTACATCTCCAGGTCATCAGCATCTATCCCGTATTCTTTTGCCACTTCGGCAATATTTTTCATTTCTATACTTCTTGCAATCTCGATATCGCTACGCATATATCCTCCTAAAGATAAGTTCCCGGATATTTATAAAATATCCAAGAACTCGTCCATATTCATCAATATTTCTCTTTTCTTTGTTCCGGCTTCACCACCTACAACCCCCGCACTTGCAAGCTGATCCATTATTCTTGCGGCTCTGTTAAAGCCTATTTTAAAGTTTCTTTGAAGATTACCTATAGAAGATTTGTCCTTTTCTATTATATATCTTCCTGCAGCCTCAAACAGCTCATCTCTTTCAGAAATATCACTTCCGGCACTTAATGCATTCTGTGTCTCTTCAATCTGTTTGATTGTATTCTCATCATATGCCGCCTGCATTCCTTGATTTTTAAGGAAATCAACTACTGCAGACACCTCTTCATCGGATACAAACGCACCCTGTATTCTCATAGGTGTTGACGAACCATATGGTGCAAACAGCATATCACCCTTTCCAAGAAGCTTTTCGGCACCGTTACTGTCCAGTATGGTTCTGGAGTCTGTACCTGAAGATACAGCAAAGGCAATTCTTGAAGGTATATTGGCCTTTATTATACCTGTAATGACATTTACGCTTGGTCTTTGTGTAGCTATAACAAGGTGAATTCCGCATGCTCTTGCAAGCTGTGCAAGTCTTACTATTGCATCTTCAACCTCATTGTTTGCAACCATCATAAGATCTGCCAACTCGTCTATAATTATAACTATCTTCGGCAATTTCTCAGGCAAGCCTTCAATATTGCCTCTTCTTCTCGCCTCTTCTATTCTCTTATTATATGCTGTAAGATCCCTTACACCTGTAGCCGCAAACTTCTTATATCTCTCACCCATCTCGGCAACGGCCCAGTTGAGTGCCGAAGCCGCCTTCTTAGGCTCCGTTACAACAGGTATCAAAAGATGAGGTATGCCGTTGTATACCGAAAGCTCTACAACCTTAGGGTCCACCATGATAAGTTTTACATCTTCAGGTGAATATTTGTATATAATACTCATTATCAAAGTATTGATACATACCGATTTTCCGGAACCCGTAGCACCTGCAATAAGTACATGAGGCATTTTTGCAATATCCGAAACTATTACTTTACCCGAAATGTCCTTACCTACCGCAAATCCGATACTTTCATTTCCGTTTTTAAAAGCTCTGCTCTCAAAAAGATCTCTTAAGAATACCGTCTGCTTTTGCTTATTCGGTACCTCTATACCTATGGCGGATTTGCCCGGTATAGGTGCCTCAATTCTTATATCACTTGCCGCCAATGCAAGTTTAATATCATTTGCAAGTGAGAGTACTTTAGATACCTTTACGCCCTGTTCAGGTTTTAACTCATAAAGTGTTACAGACGGTCCCACACTTATATCTTCCACCGTTACATTTACATCAAAGCTTGCCAATGTCTCCTGCAATGTGATTGCGGTATTTCTGTATTCGCTGTCCGATATTGCCTCTCCCGCTTCAGTATTCTTGTTTAACAAAAATGTACCCGGATATGTATAAGGTCTTTGAACTTTCTTTGCAATTTCATTTCTTATCTTTCCCTGTGGTGAATTGGCTCTTTGCTCCTCCATCTTCTTTTGCAATGCTGAAGTATCCGAAACTATAACTTTTCCACCTGCAGTTACCAAGGTTCTCTCACCGTCATTACTTACCAGAGTGTTTTCATTTCTATTCTCGGTGCGAATCTCTTCCTTTTTTACATATTCATTATTTACAGGCTCATTTTGCCCTGCCTTGTTATATGTGTAAGTATCATTATAAGAATTATCGCTGTGTAATCCGCTTATAGGCTCATCATATACATCGTCATAAGCTTTTATAAACTCAATACTGCTTTCAGAGTTTTCCGCTTTTCCGTCTCCACCGGATAAACTGTTTGCATCATCAATATATCTGAAGTCTTCATGTGTATCGTCATCTGTGATTCTGATAGTTGACACCGGCTGCTCATAGATATCTATTTCATCTTTTCTTGCCAGTATCTCATTGGCTCTTCTCAATGTCTCTTCATCAATATCATTTTCAAACTTTAACTCTTCTTTTCCTCTGTTTATATTACCATAGAAGGTATCAGGTCTTTTATTTACAATAATTGAAGACTGTGTATTTGATTTTCTCGGCTCATAACTTGCCTCGTATTTACTGTTAATTGCAATGTCGTTTGAAGCACCTACATCCGAAGCGTTTTTTCCAAAGTTTTCATCATTTTTAGCATCAAAGATCCCTCCTATCGGCTCATGCATATCTGCATTTGCAGTTGGAAGATCCACTACATGCTTCTTTTTCTTCTTTGAAAAATCTATAGCACCTAGATTAATATTTCCCCTATTCGGGCGGTAATTATATCCTAAAAGTTCTTCAATATATCCTTCGCTCTTATTTTCAAGGTCCAGTTCTTCAAACTCCTCCTCATACTCGGGATCTTCTTCATATTCGAATTCTTCAACAGTCTGCTGTTCTTTTCTTTGTTTTCTTTGCTCCATTACTCTTGCCATATCTGTCTTAGCTCTTGATATGGTCATCTGTCCCCCGGTTTTTACTATGGAAACAAATGATTTTCCGGTTAATATTACAATTGATATTATAAGTACGGCAATAAAGAAGATAATAGCACCGATTTTTCCAAGTACGGATGATATAAGAAGTCCTAATCCTCCGCCTATAAATCCGCCATACCATCCTTCAGTGTAAAATCTCATAAGTCCGAATTCTTTAAGATTTGGTATTCCGAAAAGTGATATAAGTGCATCAACAGCAAGCACGGCCATCAAAACACCCGCAAATTTAATTTTTGCAAGACTTGATCCGATATTTGACAGTAAAAATGCTCCACCTACAAATACAAACATAGGCACTGCAAATCCCAGTATGCCGAATACTCCTAACTGAAATATTCTAAGATATTTCCCCACTACTCCCATAAGCCCGAAATGACTTAAAAAAAGTACCAATGATATACAAACAAGTGCAATCATCAGAATTTCCGAATTAAGGAAATCCAACTGCTCATTATTATCTATTTTTTTCTTAGCCCTGCTGCGGCTACTTGTTTTACCTGTTTTTTTAGTTGTTTGTTTTCGACCTGCCACTTCAATTCTCCACTTCCATAAAGTCTACTCTTAAGTATACATAATATGGAAATCATTTGCAATATTTTGCATTATTTATCTTCTATTACTATACCTATATCCATATTTACAAGTTCACCTATATGTTTTGAAGCTTCATTCGTAATAAGACCTTTCTTTAAAAAGCCTATACTTACCGTAATATCCGAGTTCACACATATATCCGCCTCCCCCGTATCACCGTTCATTCCGGAGTTTATATCGGCACTTACCACACTTGCATTTGAATCATTTATAGCTTTTATAAGGGAATATACCGGTTCTTTTACCTCACCGCTAAAACCTGTACCGTATATACAGTCAAGAATATAATCATATGAATTAAATTTTTCAAGCAAAGCGGCATAGTCCATACCTTCATCCAAAACAGTGTACTTTATACCGTTTTGCTTACAAATATTGAAATAATACTGCCCGTCCTCCGAGAACTTATCCTTTATCAAGAGTATCTCCACATCTATTTCTTCCGTATTCAACAAATCCGCAACCACATATCCGTCACCTGCATTATTTCCGCTTCCGGCAACTACAAGTACCTTATCACCTATATTCCAGTCACCTACATAAAATATGGCTTCACCTGCTCTGTACATAAGTTCTTTGCTGTCTACAAAATTTGCAATTGTATAGCTGTCGGCATCTCTCATCTCTTTTACAGACAGCACTTTTTTTTGCTCAAAAGAATCAAAGAACTTTTTTACAAGTTTTCTGTAATCTCTCTCCTTTATTTTCATTCCCTTGGCACCCATAAGTTCAAACTCAACACCCATTTCCACAACTCTTGTGTCAAGTGTTTCAAAACCGTTTTTTCTGTAAAAATCCAGTCTTTTCTTTCTCTGTTTAAAATTATCGCTTTCTTCTTCAACCGGTTCTATCGCCAGCGAAAGCCTCGGATGCATCTTCTTGTACTCACGCAATATTTTACTTCCGTATCCGCTCTGCCTCAATGAATTCTCAATAGCAAAATAGAAAATATATGAAAGCTCATCCCCCACCAATGTATGTATAAACCCGAGCCATATATCATCATCATAAATTGACAAAAACTCCACACCTCTGTCATTGCCGACCAACACCATGATATAAAAAGGTATTCTCTCTTCAAAAGGGAAGGCATCAAAGTAAAGTTGTTTTATTTCTTCCAAGTTTTTTGTATTCTCATCTATTATCTCAAATCTGATCATTATTCTCCTATCCGAAAACATGGCTTTTATTCGCTACCATATCTTTTCTTTATTACTCCACGTACCGACATAATGAGTCGTAAATGTTTCATTTAAGAATTTTAATTCAATCTTTCGAAACTATTTTTCTTTTTTTTAGATATAAAATGCTATTTTGTTTGACATTTTTGATAAATAGGTATAAAATCGTTTCTTGTTAAACTTAAGACTGATTGCTCAGTCTGTTTTGGGAGGTATTTAAAATGTTAAAATTAAAATTATTTTCAATCGCTGCAATAGCTATGCTTGCTTTCACTGCTTGCGGTTCAAGCTCACAAAAGGCTGATGCTTCATCTGCTGTAGAGTCAGCTGCAAGCGAAGTTTCTTCAGCTATGGAATCAGCAGCTTCAGAGGCTTCTTCAGGTGTTGAGGCAGGTAAGGCTGATGCTTCTTCAGCTATCGAGTCTGCAAACAGCGAGGCTTCTTCAGCTTTAGAGTCAGGTTTGTCAGAGGCTGCTTCAGCTTTGGAGTCTGCAGGTGTTGATGTTTCAAGCATTAATGACGCTGCAAATGAGATGGCTTCAAGCCTTGCTAATGATGCTGCAAATATTGCTTCATCTGCTGCAGAAGCTGCTACAAAGGGCAACTGATATAAGAATAAATCGAGTAAAAAAGTCAGGCTGCATTATGCAGCCGGCTTTTTTTATTTCTTCGATTTTAATGTGGCTGCACTTATCGCTTCTATCACTCCTGCTCTGAAGCTGTAATCTTCAAGTGCTTTTACACCTTCTATTGTAGTGCCTGCAGGTGAGCAAACCATATCCTTTAGTACCGCCGGATGGATGCCTGTCTCAAGCAATTGTGTCGCACTTCCAAGTACCGTTTTTGCGGCCATCTTTATTGCCACATCTCTTTTTAAACCATGAAGTACACCTGCATCGGCCAATGCCTCTATAAACATTGCAACATATGCCGGGCCTCCGCCTGAAAGACCTGTAACTACCGGGAAAAGTCTCTCTTCCACCCATTCCACAAGTCCTATTGCCGAAAACATTTCTTCAACAGTTTTCTTTTCCTCATCAAGTGCATTGCTGTCACTGTCAAGAGCAAATACTCCTTCTCCAACTATGGCCGGAGTATTCGGCATTATTCTAAGTATTCTTTTATCACTTCCAATCCACGACTTTATAGTTGCACTCTCAAGTCCTGCCACTATTGATATAATCAATTTATCTTTCAGATTTTTTGCAATTTTTTCAAAAAGCTCTTTTGCATGTATCGGCTTTACAGCTACAAGTATTGCATCCGAATTTTTTACAAGATCCAACTCGTCATTGTATATATTAAAACCGTCTTCTTTTGCTTTTTCCATTGTCTTTTTATATGTATCAAAAGCACCTATATCTTTTATGTCCATCGCCTTTTTTGAAACAAAACCTTTGGCAATGGCTGAGCCCATGTTTCCGAAACCTATTACACCTAATTTCATTGTATCTCCTATTCCAATATCTTATCTTTAAACTTGGATACCTCTTCCAAATACTTTTTACCAAGTTCACTTATTGCTATATCTTTTCTCATAATATAGCCTATAGTCATCTTCTCATCAGAATCAAGCTTTACGGCCATGTACTCGTCACCGTTTAACTCTTCACATATTATACCTGAGCAAAGTGTATATCCGTTTAAGCCTACCATGAGATTAAGCAAGGTCGCTCTGTCATTTGCCTTTATAAGTTTATGGTATTCATAGGTTGAAAGTACCTCTTCAGCAAAATAAAAAGAGTTGTACTCTCCCTGTTCAAAAGAAAGGCATGGATAATCCATAAGTTCTTCCATTTTTATCTTACTCTTATTTGCCAAAGGATGATTTCTGTACAAATAAACATAAATACTGCACTCCATAAGCGGAGCAAAGACAAGATTTGATTCATTAAAAAGTTTTGTCAGAATATTTTTATTAAAATCATTCAAATAAAGTATTCCTATCTCACTTTTAAATGTCTTTACATCATTGATAACATCAAATGTCTTTGTCTCATGTACCGCAAATTCATATTCATCCATACCGAATTGCTTTACCAGATTTACAAAAGCACTTACTGCAAAAGTATAGTGCTGCATTGATACACTGAATTTCTTTTTTAGCTTCGGACTTGAAATATATTTTGCCTCTATCAAATCAAACTGCTCAACTACCTGCCTTGCATATCCTACAAATTCACTGCCTTCCGGTGTAAGAAATATGCCTCTGTTATTCCTTGAAAAAAGTTTTATTCCTATTTCAGATTCCAACTCTGCAATTGCCGATGAAAGGCTTGGCTGTGTAATAAACAGATTTCCTGCGGCCTTATTTATTGAGCCGGCATTTGCCACTTCTATAGCATATTTTAATTGGGTTAAAGTCATACTATGCCTTCAATTCTTTACTTTCCAAAGTATTCTTTATATTTTCGCTTACCTTCTTTGCAAGTGATTTATGTGAGTCTGCAGTTAAATGCATAAAGTCGATATCATTCATAGTGACACATGAAGCCGAATCAAAAAATCCCACTCCAAGTTCCTTTGCTATAATTTCATACTCTTTTGCAATTTCATAGGATTTATCGGAGCATATACCCATATTTTTGCCTACATCTGAAAGTTCACACTCCTTTAATATCGGTCCCGGTGCAATTACAAGTATATTCGGCTTATCCCTCCAAACTTCCGCCTCAAGAGCCTTCTTTACAAGTCTTCTCATTCCGAGAGCAATATTTGCGGCAGTCAAAGAAAATCTTTGCTTGCAGTCATTTGTTCCAAGCATAATAACAAGCATATCAACAGGTGAATGAGTCTGTAAGCATGGCAAAAGATATGTAAGTCCTGACAGTCCCTCATTGAAAGGATCGTCAAGACAGGTGGTTCTTCCGCAAAGCCCCTCTTCCAATATTCTATATTCATTGCCAAGAAGATTTGCAGCTACCATAGGCCATCTGATTTCTTCGTTAAATCTGCCCCCTGTAGCAGCATCATATCCCCAGGTATTTGAATCTCCAAAAATAACAACTCTCTTTTTCATATTACTTCCTATCTGTTATCATAGTTTTCTTCTATTATACTAAAACTTCACAGTCTTTTTCAATACAGGTAAATTATCAAAATGAGCTGTACAAAACTTTGTACAGCTCGATTGTATTTAATCTATTTATTTCTTTTTCTTCTTATAATAAAGATATCCTGAAATTATTACGGCGACAGCCCCTATAAATGAAAGTATAATAATATATTTATTTATACTCTCAGTCCTGATCAGAACAATTTCTCCCTGTGGACTGTCTACTTTAAAGCTCAGATAAGACCCGACTTTGGTTGTATCTGCTTTTATAATACCGTTTTCAGTCTTTATTCCTACAGCATTTGCCTTACCGTCCTCATTTAAAACTCTAAGCTCAATGCCCTCATTAATATATTTTCCTCCAGGTATTATGCTGTATTTATATGCCTTAATCACATCTTTATCTGTTTCAGGTATACCGGTCTCTTCCACTTGAATACTTGTCCCTTCATAGAATAATGCACTTGCAAGTAAAACAGGCTTACCGTTTACATTTGTATTTGCCGAAATATTTTTATTCCATCTTTCCTCAACCAAATGTATATTTATATTTCTCTTTATATTGTTTAATTCCTTATTCTCCCAGTATGTATTATACCCTTCAACCTCCGGAGCCTTCGGAATATCGACACCGCTGACATATGAATTATAGGCTACATTTACAGTCTTTATAATATCATCTCCCACAAAGTAATTTACTCTTAGCGTTTTAAATCCTTCAGGAGTATTATTATCCTGTAAAAGTTCCTCATATGAGACAATACCTGCTTCGGAGTTTAGAGTTATATCATTTATCGCTCCGACGCCTTCATCAACATATCTGTTTGCACTTACATAGGAGTCTTTTAAAACATCTCCTGCAATACTTCCGAATCTTCCGGAATTACTGCTGACTACAGTACTCATGGCGGTATTTCCAATCAAATCTTTTGCAATTCCTGCAATTCCTCCTATATAATCGGTTCCTTTTACATCTCCAAGCATATAAGAATCTTTAATAAGGTTTTTGCTGTAACCTGCAATTCCTCCTATATAAGATCCGTTTTGTGAACTGACATCGGCAAAGTTTTTGTTTGCAATGACTGCCCCATAATCGGCTTTTGCCACTATGCCTCCTGCGTAGTCATTTTTTACATTTATTTCACCTTCATTTGTATTTGACTGTATCAGAGCATATACATTATTTGAAAAATTAAGAGATGTCTCTCCTCTTTTATCAACATCATCTTTAATGTCTGTTTCCGTGATAATGCTGTCCTCCGGATCTATACCGACCCTACCTACAATCCCTGCTGTATTTATATCACCGTTTATAATTGCCCTGTTTGCAGAGTTTTCCAGTCTGCCGTATACATATTCCTTAGGCGGATTCACAGATACGTCAAAATAAATTTTTCCGTCATCTATCTTTTCTTTTAGTCTGTCCCCTCCGTTTTGAATAGTTCCTCTTATATTGTCAATTTCATTCCTTACTCCGTCAACACTGCCCTTTATATCCTGTCTACTGCTTCTTAAGTCTTGCCTTGCTTTATTTATCTCAGCTTCAAGCTCATCTTTTTTTGTGCTTACAGTGTCATAGGAATTATCAAGATTCTGTCTTAAGTCACTTTTCTCATCATCCAGATAGTCAAGTAACTCATTTGATTTTGAGTACAAATCGTCAATCTCATGAGTAATTGCCTGAAAGTCGTCTGCAATATTGTCGGCACTTTCTTTTTTATCTTCAATATCACTTTTCATTCTTTTAGATATCTCATTGATATTTTTTATAGCTGCAATAAGATTTTGAAGTTTGGTATTTCTGTCATTGATGATATCCTTATAGCTCTCTCCATGCCTTAAATCTCCAACATTATCTCCTATATCTGAAATATCGGAGTTTATATTACCGGTTATACTCTTTATATCATTATTTTTTTCTTTCAACCCGGCATCAAATTTATCCGCCTCTTCACTGTGGAAATTTTTTCTTTCTTTTATGCTGTCTTCAAGCTCATTTTTTTTAGAATCAATGCCGTCTACATTATTCTCCAATATAGTTGCATTCCTATCCACCTCGGCCTCAAAAGCATCCAATAGCTTTGACAGTGTTTCCGTCTGTCTTTCAAGGCTGTCTATAGTATCACCTTCATATGAAATCTCTATATAAGGCTTTAATAATCCGGCTATACCTCCAATATCCTTTCTGCCGTAGACGGAAGCTTCATTTATACAATTATTTACAGCACCTGTCTGTAAGCCTACTATACCTCCTACTTTATATCCTATATGAGAGTATCCTACCTTTTCACTGTTTGTACAATCTCTTATAATTCCGCTTGATACTCCTGCAATTCCGCCTGTCATCTCCTGTTTAACATCATCTGTAACGGCATTTGAAACGGAAATACTTGGTATACTTTTCATTTTATCATCATCAGGAAGTACACTTTCATTATCACCTGCAATTCTTCCAAGGTTTTGTGAGCCTACGATACTTCCCTTATTATATCCGCAGATACCTCCGACTATTTTTGTGCCTGTTATGGCAGCATGATTTTTTGAGTTGATTATAAATCCGCTTTCATCATTTACACCGGCTATACCTCCTACTCTTTTATAAGCTGTTACATATCCGGCAAAACTCACATTCTCTATAACGCCTTTATTGGTTCCTACAACTCCTCCTACAACCGTCTTACCTCCGTCAGGGCTTATATTTCCTTCTACATTAAGATTCTTAATGCTTCCCTTTGTACCGAGTACACTTATAAGACCTGCACCGGTACTTTTTTCGCTTACATTAAGTCCCTTTATTGTATATCCGCTGCCGTCAAGAGTTCCGGAGAATATTGAAACAGGCTTAAAGTCCTTATCTGACAAGTCAATATCATTTGTTAAAACATAGGTCTTATTTAATGTGAAATTCTCAACTGTAGAACCCTTTGAAAGACTTATGAGTTCATCGGCGCTGCTTATATTTATAATATCCTGTGTATTTTGCACAGAGTTGATATCGACATTTGCAGTCGCATATACCGGTAAAACATTTCCGAATATTAAACTAAGACTCAGTAATAATGCTGTTTTCTTCTTCATCTTCTCTCTTATTCTCCTCCTCATTTATTTTTCTTGAAAACGATGTCTTGTCAATAATGAAATCAAAAGTATAAAGCAATATCGGCAACACCACCATTACCATTATCATTGAAATAACAACTCCCTTTCCAAGAGTTTTTCCGAGAGATGCAATGGTCGGATTTGATGTGATATTTCCTATTACAAATCCTGAAGCCGCCATAATACTTCCCGATGTAACTATCGTAGGGAAGGCTTCATTTAAAGTTCTTGATATTACATTCTTTCTGTCCGAAATCTCTTCTCTCAGAGCCAGATATCTGCTTGTGATAACAATTGCATAATCAATTGTCGCTCCCATCTGTATTGAACTTACTATCAAATAACTTAAGAAGAACATATTTTCTCCTGTAATATATGGCAAACTGAAGTTTATCCATATACTTCCCTGTATGGTAAGTACCAATATAAAAGGCAATGCCGCATTTTGGAATGTAAAAAGTAATATAACACCAACCAAAAGTGCCGTTACAATACTGATCCTTAAATTGTCACCTCCAAATGATTTGCTGATATCATAATCACTTGAACTGTCGCCGACAACATATGCTTCATCATAATATTTTTTTGCTATTTCTCGCACATTATCTATATTGCTAAAGGTATCTTCACCTTCAAGAGGCTTATCCCATATAAGTAAAATTCTTGAATACTTTTCACTTTCCAGCTGTTTTCTTGCATCTGTTATACTCTTATGTATATCTTCTATATCGCTGATAGTATCCTCATCTATATCAAGACCGCCCTCTTCAATTTGGTTATATAAAAAGTCCACCATATTTATTACAGGTATTTTATAGCTGTCAATGCTCTTCATAAACGCACCATACTGCTCATTCTTTAATGCATAGAATCTGTATGCGGCCTTTACAAGATCCACATCAACATCTGCAATCTCCGCCAGCTCCCTCGGATTTAAACTGTCTGTAAGTACATATTCGCCGTTATTACCTACTTCAATATTCGCAAGTCCTGTGACACTCTTTACTCCCTGAATATTTGAAACCTCTTTAAGCAGTGCGGCCTCTCGCAAATAGTCCTCTTTCGGAATAACTATCGCCATTATATTGCTTCTTCCAAACTGCTCCTCTATCTTTTCCTTCGCCTCAAGATATTCCGTCTTCTTATCAGACTCTATGGAATTTACATCAAATATATATCCGGTTTTGCTTGAAAGTATAGCTCCACCTACTGTAATAACTATAAATAAAGGAAGTATAATTCTTTTCAACTTTAAAATTCCGCTTCCAAATACTTCTATATTCGGTACAAAATTTTTATGCATTGATTTTTCAATCTGTTTTTCAAACATCATTATAAGTGCAGGCATAAATGCAAATACCGCAAGCATACTGAATATAATTGACTTAAGCAAAACTCTTCCAAGGTCCATACCTATCTGAAACTGCATTGTCATGAGTGCCACCATACCTGCCATAGTGGTCAGAGAGCTTGATGATATCTCTGGTATAGCCTTTGCAAGTGCTTTTATAAGAGCATGCTTAGGCTTATACTCCCTTCTTTCCTCCATAAATCTGTGGAAAAGTATTATTGCATAGTCAATAGCAAGTGCCAGCTGCAATACTACACCTACAGCCTTTGTTACAAACGAGATTCTTCCGAATATAAAATTTGTACCTATATTCAGTACTATCGCTATTCCGAATGTAAGCATGAAAATCAATATTTCCATATATGTTTGTGAGGTGAACAATAACACTGCAATTATTATGATTATTACAAGGACAAATATAACCTTCATATCCTTGTTCAAATCTTTGGCATCATCCTTATCAATAGTTGTATATACAACATTGTCATAGGGTGAGACCGAGTCTCTGACCTTAACTATTGCGTCCTGAACCAATTTTGAGCTTTCAACATCATCAAAGCTGATGGTATAAAGGGCTGAAAAATTCTTATAATAATCTTCGATATTCTTATTTTCATAATCCTTATCGGACTTATCATAAAAATCTACTTTTGAAACTCCCTTAATATCCGCAATTTCTTTTGATACTTCAAGAGCTTTTTCGTAATCAACATTGTAAATCATAACTTTTGCCGTTCCGAAAGTTGTAAAGCTCTCGTCCATAATATCAAGTCCCTGCTTAGTTTCGGAGGTTTGCGGTAAATAGTCTGATAATTTATCACTTACCTTTACCCATGATGAACTGAATACTCCGAATACTGCGGCAAGAATAAAAAATACCAGAAAAGCTTTTCTTTTATTCACTATAAATGAAGCAATCTTTTCAAACATCTTTCTCTCTCCTATTCTTTATACTTATGTATATTTTTAGACATATGACTATTATTTCGGTATTATAATACATCTCGGGACTTTTTTCAACATATGTTTATTATTTTTGAAATAAAAAAGTTGGGATCCATATCGAATCCCAACAAAAAGTATTCCTTATTTATTTTTTCTTTTTATTTGTATAATATGTGTCATCCATAGGTAATTTCGGTCTTAATTTGCCGTCTCTCTTATAGTATGCATTCTGTACTGCCGGTGCGGTAGGAATTGTTGCAATCTCACCGATACCCTTTGAACCGTATGCCACTCCAAGGAGCTCTTCCTTCTCCACATATATCGCCTCAATCTCAGGTATATCTGTAGCTCTCATAAGACCAAGTGTTCCATACTTTGACTTAACCATACAATCTTGAAGCTTAAAGTCCTCTGTAAGTGCATATCCGAGTGACATAAGCACTCCACCCTCTATCTGACCCTGTATTGAAATAGGGTTTACCACCTTTCCTGAGTCATGAGCCGCGTAAACCTTTTTAACCTTACCGTCATCATCAAGTACAACAAGATGTGTAGCGAATCCGTATGCAACATGAGACTTAGGGAAAGGTACATCTGCACCGAGCTTATCTGTAGGCTCAAAGTACTCTGCATAGTAGTCTTTACCGTTAAGCTTATTTAAATCTCCGCCAACAGCATCAAGGTCCTTTTTAAGTTCAATAGAAACTCTTCTTATGGCCTCACCGCTTATAAGAGTCTGTCTTGATCCTGAAGTAGTACCTGAATCAGGGTCAAATTCAGAGTTACATCCCATATTTTTAAACTTGTACTTCGGCAAATTCAAAGTTTCCGCCGCCATCTGTATAAATATTGTTGCACAACCCTGACCGATATCGGAAGCACCGCAATATATCTCTATAACACCGTCATTAACAATAAGTTTTGCACGTCCTGTATCAGGAAGTCCTACACCTACGCCGGCATTCTTCATAGCACATGCCAAGCCTACATTCGGATAGTTTGCTTCATATGCCTCTTTTACAGCTTCCAATGTCTCTTTAAGAGCTGTTGAACAGTCTGCTATCTGTCCGTTAGGCAATACCTTGCCCGGTTCGATAGCATTTCTGTATCTGATTTCCCAAGGTGATATTCCAACCTTTTCTGCAAGTAAATCTATAATGGACTCAAGCGCAAACTCACTCTGGCACACTCCGAATCCTCTGAAAGCGCCTGCAGGAGGATTATTTGTATAGTATCCGTATCCTCTAATGTCATGATTCTGATAGCAATATGGTCCTACCGCATGAGTACATGCACGCTCAAGTACAGGTCCGCAAAGAGACGCATATGCACCTGTATCAAAATAGATATCACAGTCAAGTCCTGTAAATATACCGTTTTCATCACATCCAAGAGTAAATGTACCGTGCATTGCATGACGCTTCGGATGGAATGCAAGCGACTCGTCTCTGCTAAACTTCGCCTTAACGGTTCTTCCAAGCTTATATGCACAAAGTGCCGCTATATGCTGAACGGAAACGTCCTCTTTTCCACCGAATCCGCCACCTACATACTTGTTCTCTACAACAACTTTTGACGGATCCCAGCCGAACATTATAGCTACTTCTTTTCTTGTATCGAATACACTCTGATCGGTACTGAAAATCTTTACACCGTCCTTATACGGCATTGCTATAGCACACTCCGGCTCAAGGAAGGCATGCTCTGTAAAAGGTGTATCAAATGTCTCGGTAACAGTATACTTTGAATTTGCGATTGCTTCCTTTGCATCACCTCTTTTAACATGTCTTGACTGACAAAGGTTTCCGTTTGGATGAACCTTAGGTGCATTCTCCGCCTTAGCCTCATCTATATTTCTTACAGGCTCAAGCACCTCATATTCAACCTTAACAAGCGCCTTAGCCTTCTTTAATATTTCTTCACTCTCAGCAACTACGAGACAAATAGCATCACCCATACATCTTGTAACGTCACCCTTTGCGATCATTACATCCCAGTCCTGCTGAATATGTCCCACCTTATTGTTAGGTACATCCTCTGCTGTATATACCGCAACTACACCTTCAAGTGCCAAAGCCTCTGAGAAGTCGATATCAAGTACTCTTGCTCTAGGGTATTTTGTTCTTACTGCTGAAACATGAAGCATATCTTCAAGTTCCACATCATCAACATACTCACCGATACCGAGAACCTTGTCTCTTACATCAATTCTGAAAGCATTTGAACCTACACCGTAGTCATCACCCTTTTCAAGCTCTTCATCAATCTTTCTATCGCCTCTAAGTATCTGAGCCGTAAGGTCAATACCCTCAATAATCTTCTTATATCCTGTACATCTACAGATATTTCCCTTTATCGCCTCTTTGATTTCGTCTTCTGTAGGATTAGGATTTCTGTCAATAAGAGCTTTACCTGACATTACCATACCCGGAATACAGAATCCGCACTGTACAGCACCTTTTGATCCGAATGCATATACAAATGCCTCTTTTTCAAAGTCGCTTAATCCCTCAACAGAAACAATGTTCATTCCCTGTGCTCTTTTTGTAGTCATAACACAGGCTCTGGTAGCTTTTCCGTCAATTATAATGGTACAAGTACCGCAAGCTCCCTGACTACATCCGTCTTTTATAGATTTGAGCTTTAAATCGTCACGTAAAAATCTTAAAAGTGACACTTCTTTTTCAGTTTCAACCAATTTACCGTTAACTGTAAAACTGTACATCAAAATTCCCTCCACGATGTATTTATATGCCATTAAATACGTTGCTGATTTTATCTTTTTAAAATCGCGGCATATATGATTGTTTGTAAATTTAATTCGGGTTTATAACATTTAATTTCAGATTATTGAACTCAAGATCTAAATGCTATTTTTGCCAAAAAAAATTTTAGATATATCTTCCTTAAAGAAAATATCCCGTAATCTTATTCACATTTTTCAACAATGTATTGTCGACATTATAGCATAATTTTTAGAATAAATAAACTTTATTTTATTTATGTATTCGATAATAAGCAACATTTTGCCCTATTTCCTTAATGTTTGACTTGGTGATATACCAAAATATTTTTTATATAGTCTACTGAAATAAAGCGGGTCACGATACCCCACATTTATAGCCGTTTCAGTAACGGATACCCCCGACAACAGCATATTTACAGCCTTTTTTAGGCGTAATCTTATAAGATAATCTATAGGTCTTATATGGTAAATCTTATTAAATGTATAAGAAAAATGAGCCTTGTTCATACCTGCAATATCGGCCAGATCTTCAAGGCACAAATTTTTATTATAGGATTTTTCCATAAATTCCACGGCATTTTCTATCTGTAATATCTCCTTATTTATCATAGAATAGCCGAACGAACTTAGAATAAGTTGTTGAGCAATAATGCTGTTATGCCTATGAACTTGACAAAAAGATAAATGCTGTAGTATCTTCAGATAATAAGAACTCAGTTGAATTAAAAAATGCCCTCATTATGTGTGCATACAATGATTCAACCTTCGATGCTTACAAGCTCTATGTTACAAATGACAGAAATAAAGATTTGGATGCAAATGCTGTGGAACTTATGAAGAATAATACTGTTTTAAGTGATGTACCTGCAATAGCAAATAATAAAATGTTTAAAATGGAAATAAGCTTACCAAAAAATTATGATAAAACAAAGAGTTATCCGCTTATACTTTTAAATGACGGTGAAATATTCCGTTTAAAAGCTTTAAAAGATAAAGCAATAATTATAGGGTTAAAAGCCGAAAACAGATTGGACGCTTTTACACCTAAGCCTGCCAAAAATATAAGACCCGGTATGCCTGATTTTGGCGGAAGTGCCGATAAATATCACCATCTGATTTTTGAAACTTTTTTGCCTGAAATTTTGTCCGAGTACAATATAGATTATGAAAGAATTGTATATGGCGGATATTCTCTTGGCGGACTGGCAGCAGTATATTCACTTTCAACTATTGATATACCGGGTATGGTATTTTCACTTTGCGGTTCATTCTGGTATCCGGATTTTATAAAATACTGTGAAGATACAGATTTTAAAAACAAAAAAGCTTCCGTTTATTTGCTGAACGGAAAAAATGAGGGAGATAAACATAATAATATTTTAGAAAATGCTCCAAAGATTGCTGCAGATTTACACAGTATAATTAAAGAAAAGATTATGGATGTTACCTCTGTATTTGACAATTACGGACATCATGAAAATCTTGAAAGCAGATATAGTAATCTGTGCATATGGCTAAGTGAAAAACTTAAAGTTTAATATTAAAAAACAGTAAGCCGATTTTGCTTACTGTTTTTTTATTACTATACTCTTTTTATTTCGAATCTGAATGACTCGTACTCTTCTTTAATTCTCGGAATTAAAACTCCACCCTTCATCCAAACTTTTCCTCGCCTTTTTTCACCTGCTATCTCATAATAAGCATTGTCTTCAAGGCCTCTCGGATAAATATAGATATTTGACTCATTCGCCTCTGCAGCCTGTACCACCGCACTTAAAAGACCGAATGATTTATCCTTTGAAAGAACCTGCCAAGCAGTTACTCTTGATTTATCGTATGGACTTGTAATTCTGTAGTAATCGCCTTCATGTATAAGCTCATCATATTTCAGATAATCCTTAACCTGAGACTTCACCTGCTCCTGCTCTTTTTCAGATACCTTGTTCAAATCAAGCTCATATCCGAAAGTGCCTCCCATGGCTACGGTAGCTCTTGTTTCAAAAGGTGTTTTCCTTGTAGTTTGATGATTAGGTGATGCGGATACATGTGCACCTGCACTTCCGATAGGGTATGCAAATGAACTTCCATACTGTATTTTCAATCTTTCAACAGCGTCGGTATCATCACTTAACCAGATTTGAGGATAGTAGTAAAGCATACCGAGATCATATCTTCCGCCGCCGCCTGAACAGCCCTCAAACATAATATTCGGATACTTCTTTGTAAGTTCACCAAGTAAGTCATAAAGGCCGAGAACATATCTGTAATGGAACTCTCCCATACTCTTTGCGGAAAGATTAGCAGAATATACCGCAGACAAGCTTCTGTTCATATCCCATTTGATATACTCGATATTTGCATTGTCAAGTATTTTCACCATCATATCTTTAATATATTCTCTGACATCTTTCCTGGTAAAATCAAGTACATACTGGCTTCTTGCCTTTACACCCTTTCTGTTTGGCACTCTAATCATAAAATCAGGATGCTCTCTGTAAAGTCTTGAATCCTCATTTATCATCTCAGGCTCAAACCAGATACCGAATTTCATATCTATTGCATTGATACGATCAACCAATTCCTTTAATGATGAACCGAGTTTCTCCTCGTTTACATACCAGTCACCGAGCCCTCTAAGATCATCATATCTTTCTCCGAACCATCCGTCATCCATAACCAAAAGCTCTATTCCAAGGCTCTTTGCCTTTGATGCGATATCGAAGATCTTGTCTGCATTAAAGTCAAAATATGTAGCTTCCCAGTTATTTATAAGTATCGGTCTGTGCTTATGTACAAATTCTCCCTGCTGAAGATTTTGTCTTACGGCATCATGGAATGAATGTGTCATTTTCTCAAAGCCTGCATTTGAATATGTAAATGCAACCTCAGGAAGTACAAGCTCTTCACCTGCATTCAATATATATTCAAACTGCTCAGGATGAAGACCTACGACAAGCCTTGTCTGATTTACCTGATCTATTTCCGCTTCAATTATAAATGAACCGCTATATACAAATGCAACACCCACACATTCACCAAAAGTTTCTGTAGCATCCTTTTTTGCAAGTATTGCAAAAGGATTTTGCTGATGGCTTGAGGTACCTCTCTTGCTTTCAAGTACCATCTTTCCGTGTAACAGAGGACTTCTCTCAAACTCTCTTTCCATAGCATGCTTTCCATGGAAGTGTATAAGATCAAAATCACCGTCCACCATATCTATACATGCTGAAAGTGCCTTTTCTATTTTGAGTTCATTTGCAGATGTATTTACTATTCTAACAGCTCTTGTAATAATATCATATTTTTCAAGTACACCATACAAAAGCTCTACTCTTACTCCGCTTACCTTATCTATAAGATTTACTTTAAGACTCTCACCCTCTTCCTCATTCCAAAAAAATGCAGGAAGTCCCGGCAAATCATATTTTCCCTTTTTGATTTCACATGAGTCATATTTTAATTCCACTACATTTGTACCGTCAGGATTTATTACCTGAATGCAGTCGACTCTGTAATCCCCGTTTCCAAAAGTAGGATATTCCTGTGGATATACATCCAAAGAATAGCTTCTATCCATTGTCTCATACGGATTTCCGCTAAAACCTCTGTCTATACTGCTGATTCTATAGGACATATCGTCACTGTCTTCTATTCTTTCACCATACCATGTGTGGAAGAGATAACCTAAGTCATCAAACTTCATCTGATATGATGTATTCTTTGTTGAAAGAGTAATTAAATTACCGTTTAATTTAATAGACATAAAAACCTCATTTGTTTTATAATTTTCCACCTGATGTCGCTATACCTTCTACAAACTGCTTTTGGAATATCAGATATAGAATTATCATAGGAATACAGGCAAGTAGTGAAGCTGCCATCAGTTGTGGATAGTTGTTTGTATACTGTCCCTGCATTTTGGCAAGTGCTGCTGAAAGCGGCATAACATTCTTATTTACGATCATCGGCCACATAAGATCCTTGTATGCAAAAACAGCTGTGAAGATACCCAGTGCAATCATTCCCGAACGAACAAGCGGCATCATAATAAGCAAAAATGTCTGTCCGATATTGCATCCGTCTATTCTTGCAGCCTCTTCCAGATCTCTTGGGAGTGACATAAATGTCTGTCTAAGAAGGAATGTTCCAAAAGCCGATACAAGTCCCGGGAATATAAGGGCAAATATTGTATCAAGCATTCCAAGCTTACTTACCATAAGGTACTGCGGAATAATAAATATCTGACTTGGAACCATCATTTGGAAAAGTACAAGTCCGAAGCACACAGTTTTTCCCGGAAAATCAAGTCTTGCCAATGCATAACCTGCTATGGTGGATGTCATTACCGCAAAAAATACTCTTCCGACTATAAGCAATAATGTGTTCAGATATAATTTCATAAAGTCCATATTGTTGATGACTTCAGTGAAATTTGAAGTTATCCATTTTGCAGGAAATATAGTAAACGGATTCACAGATGTAGACTCTGTTACCGTTTTAAAAGCTGTAAGTGCCATCCATGCAAAGGGTACGATCATAGTTATGGATACCATGATAAGTATCACATGAATTAAAAGTTTATTTAATTTCATATCTCCTCCTAATTATAATGAACCCATTTTTTCTGTGCCAACATCTGTAATGCGGTGATAATAATGATAATTAACAATAAAATTACCACAACTGCAGCTCCCATTCCCTTATCCTGATTTCTGAAAGCATACTGATAGAATAAGAATACTAAAGACCGAGTCTTTGGCAGTGCAGGGTTATCTCTGTCCATTACCATGTATATAAGATCAAACACCATGAATCCGCCTATTACTCTGGTAATACTTACAAAGAATATAGTAGGTGAAAGTAAAGGTATTGTAATATTAAAAAACTGATGTATCCCGCTTGCACCGTCAAGACTTGACGCCTCGTAGTAGTCACTTGGTATTTCCTGCAATCCGGAAATAAAAAGTATCATATTATAACCGATTATCGACCATATACCTATTATAGCAATAGAATATACAGCCAGATTAGGGTCTGATATCCAGTTTACTTTCAAATGGAAAATATTATTTATAAGACCGAACTCGGAATTGTAAAGCCATCTCCATACCATTGCCACTGCAGCAGGTGCAGCAACCATCGGAAGGAAGAAAACGGTACGATAAATACCTCTTCCCTTTATTTTTCCGTTTAAGAATACGGCAAGTACCAAAGCTATCGCTATTGAAAAAGGCACTTCAACTATAGCATATTTGAAGGTATTTATAATTGCCTGCCATATCTCAGTTCCTTGAAAAAGTTTTATATAATTTCCGAATCCTACAAATTTATTTCCTTTTCCAAAATCTCCTGTTTTGAAAAAGCTTTGATATATCGTTCTAAATGTAGGGTAAATATTAAGTACCAATAGTCCTAAGACTGTCGGAAACATAAAAGCCCATCCCCATCTTAGCTCACTCTTTTGTCTTGGTGTCATCCTACTTTTATTCATATATTCTCCTTATTACAAAGAGCCGCTACAAATGTAGCGGCTCCGGGTAAATGCATCAATTATTCCTGTGACAACAGTTCATTCATATCGGATGCGGCCTTCTTACATGCCTCATCTATACTTACCTTATTGCTCCAAGCCTCTACAAGATTTGCTGTGTTCTTGTTTTCCCAAACTACTGTCGCTCTTGAGTGTGGTCTGATTACAAGGTCACTGTCATTTAACATTGTCAAATATGGCTCAAGGTTGAACTTATCTGTATTGTTTTTCCACAAATCAGATACACCCTCATATGCCGCCATTGTTACACCAAGCTTTGCCTGCTTCTCCTGATTATCCTTTGTTGAGAACCACTCGATAAGCTTCCATGCAGCCTCAGGATTCTTTGTACCGGCATTTGCAGCCCATCCGAGACCGTTATAAAGACTTACTCTCTTACCTGTAGTTGCATCCTTTGGAAGTACAGCTACATCACAGTTTGCAACAAGATACTCATTCTCTTTAAATGGAGCAACCATCCATGAGCCCTGTGGGAGCATAGCGATTTTACCTGACTGTAAGAGTACATCTGTACCTGTCTCAGACATTACGGTAGCATCAGGCATAGCATCTTTTCTGAGCTTATCAACAAACTCCATTGCCTTTATAGTATTAGGGTCATCCATTCCGGATTTTTTCTTATCATCTGAAATAACCTTACCACCCATTGAATATACTATATTGTACCATCCGTCCTGGTTGTTTGAAGGATTCATAGCTGTACCGAACTGGCTTCCGTCAGGCTTTGTGAGCTTTACAGCCGCATCATAGTAATCATCCCATGTCCAGTTTTCATCAGGATATGCAAGACCTGCCTCATCAAACATAGTCTTATTGTACCAAAGTGCTATTGTATCCACATCCTTTGGTATAGCATATGTCTTACCGTCACTTACGTATAACTCCTTAACATCTTCAGGGAATTTATCCATCTCAAGCTTATCGCTTGCCTTGATTTTGTCTGTAAGATCCATAAGGATATCGTTTTCCATATATTTTTGTGACTCATTTGAGTGCATCCAGAATACATCAGGCATATCTCCGCCTGAAGCACCCGCCTCAAGTAATGTCCAATATGCGTCCCATGAGATTACCTGAAGATCTACCTGATATCCTGTTTCTGCAGTAAAATCATTTATGATTTCCTGTAATCCCGGCTTTTGTCCGTTATCCCATATAGCAACTGTTATCTTTCCACCCTCACCGCCGCTTTGTGAGCTGTCTGCAGCTGCAGATGATTTATCAGCTCCGCCTGATGATCCGCCACAAGCCGCCAAAGATAATACCATCATTGATGATAGTGCTAAACCAAGTAATTTTTTCTTAATCATTTTAAGTCCTCCCTTAAATTTCATGGTCTTATAATAATATAATTATTTTTGTCATGCATTTCAAAATGTTATATAAATTTGTCGATTTGTAATTGATTTCAAGTTCTTTGTTTATTATTATCCGTTTAAACTACATTTATACGTGGTTTTAACTTTTATACCATATTCAATGATTGTTATTTCGTAAACTAACTATAAAATCGAATACACTTACAAAGATTTATTATTGCAATTAAAACTTGAACAAAATAAAATATATCTCATGAATGTATTTTAAATATGAATTTATATTAAAATGGAGAATTATGGAAGGTATAAATTTTAAACTGTTTAACGATCAGACATTCTCTGATTGCTTTATAAATTTTGCGGGCCATGAGGAATGTAGTCCCGGGCATAGATTCGGACCGGCTATAAGACCCTGCTATATAATTCATTTTATATTAAGCGGTAAAGGAAAGTTTTTTTGCTCAAATGTAGAGTATGATTTGGGTGAGAATCAAGCTTTTTTAATAGAGCCAAGCGCAATGACTTTTTATCAGGCTGATTTTGAAGATCCTTGGCATTATCTTTGGATTGCATTTAAAGGCGATAAAGCCGTTGAAATAATGAACCGTATCGGTATAAGTTCTGATAACCCGGTTTTAACCGGTGATAGAGAAAAAATAATAGCTATTACCGAGGCGATACTTGATACGGATTCAAGCGGATTTAAAGAAGAATTAAAAAGGCAGTCACTTTTATATGATTTTTTAAGCACTATATGTCCCGATACAATGTATTCTGAATCTTTAAGTCAATCGACAGAGCTTAGGAATAATAATTATCTTGTAAGAGCCATAGAATTTATTCAGAATAATTTCTACAATCAAATAGGTGTTAGTGATGTTTCCTCTCATTTAGGTATAAGCAGAAATTATCTTTTTACACTTTTTAAAAATACAATGGGACATTCACCATCTGAATATCTTACATATTGCAGACTTAACAGAGCCTGCCATATGCTGGATGACTCCGCTCTGTCTGTAGAAAATGTCGCATATTCATGCGGCTATGACTCCCTATCTGTTTTTTCAAAGGCCTTCAAACATAAATACGGTCTGACACCCTCAGCATACAGAAAATTAAAGTATGAAAATGATAAAATGTCGGATATTGAGTTTAACAGATTTATAAAAAATATGGATAAAAAACAATATGAAAATAGCCCGGACTTTTAAATCCGGGCTATCTTTTTATCTATATAAATTATCCTAACTGATTTAATCTGCTGATAAGTTCATTTACATCGATACCGTGTACCATAGCAGCCTCTGCAAGTGACTCCATCTGTGATGAAGGACATCCGAGGCAGTGCATACCGATATCCATAAGAACGCTTGCTGCAGCAGGGTTCTCTGAGAGTACCTCACCGATAAGCATATCAGGTCTGTACTTTCC
This sequence comes from Lachnoanaerobaculum sp. OBRC5-5, assembly GCF_000296385.1. Classification (GTDB taxonomy): domain Bacteria; phylum Bacillota; class Clostridia; order Lachnospirales; family Lachnospiraceae; genus Lachnoanaerobaculum. The sequence continues at coordinate 176,549 of NZ_JH815185.1, read as the reverse complement.
GTCAGCAACTTCCTTCTCAACCTTTCCGAAGAAAAGCTCGATATCATCCTCAACTGTTCCGATACCTGCAATACCGAAGTTCTCAACCAATACCTTAGCTACATTTGGTGAAAGGAATCCCGGAAGTGTAGGTCCGAGGTGAATATTCTTTACACCTAAGTATAAAAGTGCAAGTAAAACGATAACTGCCTTCTGCTCATACCATGCAATGTTGAACTCAAGCGGAAGATCATTGATATCATCAAGTCCGAATACTTCCTTAAGCTTAAGTGCGATAACTGCCAATGAATAAGAGTCATTACACTGACCTGCATCAAGAACTCTTGGAATACCACCGATATCTCCAAGGTCAAGCTTATTGTACTTGTACTTAGCACATCCTGCTGTAAGAATAACGGCATCCTTTGGAAGAGCCTTTGCAAAATCTGTGTAGTAGTTTCTTGCCTTTGAACGACCGTCACAACCTGCCATTACAACGAACTTTGAAATAGCACCTGATTTAACAGCATCTACTACCTTATCTGCAAGTGCAAGAACCTGTGCATGTGCAAAACCGCCTACGATATTTCCGCTCTCTATCTCTGTTGGAGGTGCACACTTCTTAGCCTGCTCAATAATCTCTGAGAAATCCTTCTCCTCACCGATATCACCTGCGATGTGCTTACATCCCGGATAACCTGCTGAACCTGTTGTATAAAGTCTGTCAATATAACTTGCCTTAGGTGGTACGATACAGTTTGTAGTCATAAGGATCGGTCCGTTAAAGCTCTCGAACTCTTCTTTCTGCTTCCACCATGCATTACCGTAGTTACCCTTAAGGTTTGGATACTTCTTAAGCTCAGGATAATACTGACCTGCAAGCATCTCTGAGTGAGTATAAACATCTACTCCTGTTCCCTGTGTCTGCTTTAAGAGCATCTCAAGATCTCTTAAATCATGTCCTGAAACAAGGATACCAGGGTTTGTTCCTACACCGATATCAACTGTTGTAATCTCAGGGTTTCCGTAAGCTGTTGTGTTTGCCTTATCAAGTAAAGCCATTCCGTTTACACCATACTTACCTGTCTCAAGTGTAAGTGCTACTAAATCATCTGCAGTTAAGCTGTCATCAAGTGTTGCAGCCAATGCTCTCTGTAAGAATGCATCTACCTCACCGTCATCCTGTAAAAGTGCATTTGCATGCTTTGAATATGCTGAAAGTCCCTTAAGACCGTATATAATAAGCTCTCTAAGGCTTCTGATATCCTCGTTTTCTGTTGCAAGTACACCTACTGTAGCAGCCTTTGTAAGATACTCGCTCTCATCATATGACTCCCAAAGAGCAGCCTCAGGAAGATTATCTTTGTTTGAAAGTTCATTTAAAAGTTCCTTCTTAACATCAAGAGTCTTCTTGATTCTTGCAATAATAGCATCATTATCAAAGTTTGCATTTGTAATTGTGATGAAAAGGTTTAAAGTAATAAGGTGGTTTACTTCCTTGCTTATTTCTTTTCCTTCTGCACGAAGTCTTGTTGTAACTGCTGATATACCCTTACTTACATATATAAGCAAGTCCTGCATATTTGCAACTTCCGGCTTCTTACCGCAAACACCTACCTGAGTACAGCCTGTATTTCCTGCTGTCTCCTGACACTGATAACAAAACATTTTGTTTTCCATTTTTTACCTCCTCTTACTATGACTGTTCTACAGTCTATGAGCAATCTGTCTTTACAGATTTAAATTTATTTTCTCTTGCATCCTGTGCATGAGTGTATAATAGCAGAAATAAAATCCAAAAACTGTAACTTTAGTTACCGAGCAATGTTTTTTTTTAAAGACTTTTAAGTCCTTCCAGATTTTTTACTATAAGATCTTTTCTTACGACCTTTATATATCCGTCTTCCTGCATTTTCATAAGTTCTCTTGAGAGTGAAGGTCTTGCGGCATTTAAAAAGTCTGCAAACTCTTCTCTGCTCATCTTAAGAGTAACCCTGTCTCTGTCATTCATATTCTGCAATATAAATCTTGCGATTTTTTGCTTCAATGTTGAACATGACAATACCTGTAATCTGTTATTTAAATAGTATGTCCTCTCCGCAAATATTGTGAGCAAATTTGAGAGCATTTTATTTTGGAGCGGTGAAGGCTTATCCCCAAGTCTTGTAAGATACTCTTTTGGTATCTCCAAAATCCTACTTGGAGAACTTGCACATGCATAATTTGCATACTCATCATGATTTAAAAACAAAAAAACCTCTCCGAAAAGCTCTCCGGGGTTTGAAAACATACCTAATATACTTCTTTTTCCGTTCACGGAGTCATTTCCTACAGATACACTACCCTCAACCAACATGGTAATGTATCTTGGTTTGTCTCCCTGATTGAAAATCATCTCACCTTTTCTGAAACCGAGGATATCGGCCTTTGCCTCTTTTAAGCAAAGCTCTATCTCTTCTTCAGTCATTCCCCTAAAGAGTGGGGACTGTGTATAACTTCCTGACATATATCTCCTTCAAGCGTCATACCCGCACGCAACCTTTTTCTAGATTCTTGCATAATTCCGTCAATATAATTCAGTTGCACTAAAACTTCTTTTTCTTCTGCCGTAGTTTCTATTATCTTATCAATTCCGCCGTTTTTGATAACGATTCTCTTATCCGCCATCAATGCCAACAGAGGATCATGAGTAGCCATAAGGACTATCTTATCCTGTGATATCAAAAGGTCTAAAGCCTTCTTTCTGTCTATTCCGGCATTTTCAATCTCATCAATCAAAACGATTGGTGAAGAACTTAGAACTGCCGTATCCGCAATCATAAGAGCTCTGGATTGACCTCCGCTTAGAGCTGTGACTGCTGTCTCAGGTGCAAAACTTTCTCCGGCAAGTTTATTTGCTTCATGTAGGATCTTTTCAACTACAGTCTCGATGTCTTCGACCATTCTGCTTTCCGCATGCATGGTTATAAATTCACGGGCTGTAAGATCCATAACAAAGTTCATATTTTGTGACAATTGTGCAACCAATTTATTATTTGTAGAATATCGCCATTTCGGATCCGGCTTTTTACCATTTATATATATGGTTCTACCGGTAGGGGTATCATTTTGTGCTGCCCATTCAATGTCAGCCAACAATCTACTCTTTCCGGATCCTGTAGGTCCAACTATAGACACAATTTGTGAAGAGAAAATGTCAAATTTTTCACAATTTTCTCTTTCTCCACTTTTGTTATGACCTGGAAAAATAGTTAAACTTTCTATTTTTTCTTTATTATCACCAAGGAATTGTAGCATTTGCTTGATGAATGTGTCAAGCTGGATTTTTAATTCATCCTTATTTATTGCTGTTTCTTCAAGTTCTTCTTCGGTAAATCCATCCAAAAATTCAGAAAAAGTTGCATCCAAACTTTCAGTGATATCAAAGCCTGCGCTCTCAAAGAAATCTGTAGCAAAAGGATATTTTTCCAGTAACTCTTTTAATTTTATTTCACTCATTTATTTGCCTCCCATTGCATCTTCTTGGTATTACCTAATTGGTAATCTTCTCCTATTCTGGTTTCTCCCAGACAATAAGAGCACATTGCCGAAGGCATTGCAAACCTGAGCTTCATTCCCTGTACCGACTCAATATTTACTTCATTGTCATATATTAATGTAGACAACTCGAATGCTCCCTGACCGCTGAGTCCGTTTACATTCATTACCATGGCTCTCGGATTTACCGCACTTACTCTACCGCTGAATACTTCTCTCTCCGCCTGACTTACTATATCTCCCTTTGTTATGACTACGATATCCGCCGCCTTTAACATAGGTCCTATTTTTTTAGGTGTATTTATACCTGAGAGATTATCTATTACACATACACCTTTTATATCTGTAATATAAGGTGAACAGCGATTACAAAGTCCTGCCGACTCTGTAATAAGCAGATCCAGACCTTGTTCCCTTCCCCATTTCACAACATCTTCAATATTTGATGCAAAGAAATGATCGGGACAAAGTCCTCCCGAAAGTCCTTTCTTTACAGGAATGTTTGCCTTTTCATATATGATATCGTCATCGGTATATAAACAGTCAAACTTTACAACTCCCGCCTTTATACCTCTATCCTTCATTGCTTCAATAGTTTTTAAAATAACAGAGGTCTTTCCCGATGAAGGAGGACCTGAAAATATAACTAAATTCATATATTAATCTCTCCTTATTCTGTCTGACCGTAAAACCATTTTTCAGTATTTGAAAGGATTTCTCCGATATCATTTGAATGAATAAAATCCCATCCTGCCCAAAGGAAGTTTTGATCATCTGCAAGTTTATTATCATATTCAGGGTTTGTCTGTGGGAATTTTCCGTCTGCACCCAATATTTCCGCCACTTCTTTTGATAACAGAAAATCTATTAAAGGTTTACTGTTTTCATAGTTTTTCTTTCTTGTCAAAAGGAATACAGGGCTTATTATAGCTCCGTCCTTTGGCCAAACCACTGTAAGGTTTGAATTTTCCTTTATGGTCTTTGAGAAGAAATAAGGCATAATACTTACTGCAGGTGTATTGAAATCTTTTCTTCCTCCGGTCTTTACCATCTGTGCAGGATGCATTGACTTTAAAAGCCCTCTTCCAAGCGCCTCAACGGCTTTTCTTCCGTAATTTGAATATATTCCAAGCATAATTGCATTAAACATATCCAAATCTGAAGTAGGAAGTGCTATTGAGTTTTCAAACTCAGGCTTAAATAAATCTTCCCATGAAACAGGTAAACTTCTGTCTCCCAGTACATCCTTATTTACAATAAAAATAGCAGGAACAACACCTATTATAGAATATTCTCCTTTCGGATCCTTTAAGGAAATCATTCCGTTATCTAGAGATTTATTTAATTTTCCCTGTCTATAGTCTACAAAGACACCCTTATCTCTGAACTTGCCCATCAATTTCTTATCAAAAAACAAGTTAAACCCTGCCGACATATATACATCAGATAAATCGTCTTCCGTCTTTGCATTCCTTATTTCTTCTTCAATTGCTTCCATTCCCATACTTGCAGCATTCAGATTGTAGTTTATTTCATAGTCCTGACTTTCCACAAACTTTTCAAACTTTTCTATAAACTGCATTCTTACAGGACATGGCAATATACCCTTTATAGAGGTCTTTGCATTTTCATCCTGATTTCTTACAATGCCGTTATTATCAGACATCACAGTCTTTCTCTCAATGGCCTCTACAAGTTGCTTTTCAAATACCTCAACATTTATATTCTTACTCTTTAAAGCGGTTTCAAGACTGAGAAGTTTTCCCATTGATTTTCTCATCATGTCATTCTTTAAATTCTCAAATCCTGCCCCTGACAATACTTCTATAAGCTCAGGGTACTTCTCTGTAACATCATATACTTTATCTTTTATATCAAAGTATTTATTCATATAAACTCCTTTAACTGATTAAACAAAGCCGGATAAGTAAGTCCCGGCTAATACTATAGGTAAATCATATTCTAGTTTGAGTACAACAAAAAATCTGTAACCGATGTTAAAACAAAAGAGTATTTATTTTGTTTATTGTATACAATATTCAGCTTGACAGTCTAAAAAGGTTGTATTAGGAAATATATATTTTACAACAAATATGCGTTATAATAAAGCTTATATCAATATTTTTTTATTATTTGGGGGAATAAAATGAATAGAGAAAAGATTCAGGCTTTTATAGCATTATTTATTACTACATTCTTCTGGGCTTCAGCCTATATTTTTGTAAAACAGCTTTTAGAAGATGTGTCACCTTATATGATATTGTCTTTAAGATTTTCTTTTGCAGCAATAATACTTGTATTTATTTATAATAAAAAGCTCTTGAAGATAAATTTTGAAATATTAAAAGCCGGTATAATAATGGGCATATTTCTTTTCGGAGAATTTTTTACATTTACAGTCGGCTTACAGTATACAACAACCTCACGCTCATCTTTACTTATTGCATCATATATTATACTCATGCCACTTGCATACCTTCTTATAATGAGAAAAAGACCCTCATTATCCGATATAATTGTTTCAGTTACCTGCATGATTGGCGTATTCTTTATTTTAGGTAATAATCTTGGAAGCTTTCATATCGGTGATATATATTGCATACTTTGTGCTGTTGACTATGCTTTGTATATTGTTATTTCATCTAAGTACTCAAAACTTTATGATTCCGGAATATTGAATGTATTGCAGGTTTCCACTACGGCCATTCTTTCTATCCTGTCATTAGTTTTAATCGGAAATAACAGTTTTGCCTTAAATCTTTCAGACAGCTTTCAGTTAATATATCTTACCGTATTTTGTACAACCTTACCTTTCTTTTTAATACTGTACGGTATGAAACATGTATCCGCCACAACAAGCGGAGTATTACTCTCTCTTGAAAGTGTGATGGCTGCTGTTATGGGAATAATACTTTTACACGAGTCTTTTACTCAGAATCTCATTATAGGTGGAGCAATTGTAATATTTTCATTTATACTGTCCGAAGTTTTACCTAAGATTCTTAAGAATTGAATCGGATATAATTTATTTTTGTTTTCTGATTCTTTTAGTATATATTACTTTGATACATTATGACAGCATTTTATATAAGACAAGATCACAGATAAATTAAAAATAAGTACGAAAAAAGCACAAATCCTTTATTATAAGGACTGTGCTAAATTTCAAACTGCCGCAGACCGGAATCGAACCGGTACGGGTATTTCTACCCACGGGATTTTAAGTCCCGGGCGTCTGCCTGTTCCGCCACTACGGCATAAAAGCGACCCGAATCGGACTCGAACCGACGACCTCCGCCGTGACAGGGCGGCGCTCTAACCAACTGAGCCATCGGGCCATAATATTAAGATATAAATATCTCAGCTCCCTGAGTAGGACTTGAACCTACGACACTGCGGTTAACAGCCGCATGCTCTACCGACTGAGCTATCAAGGAATATTGCCCTTAGAAAACTAAGGGCAGTGGAGCTTCAGGGACTCGAACCCGGGACCGATCGGTTATGAGCCGATTGCTCTAACCAACTGAGCTAAAGCTCCCAATAAAGGCTTTCGCCAATGACCCCAACGAGATTTGAACTCGTGTTACCGCCGTGAAAGGGCGATGTCTTAACCGCTTGACCATGGGGCCGAATACTGTGATATTCTACTCTGTGAAGAATAAATTGTCAAGTATTTTTTTATAAAAGGGAATGCACCCTCAAAACTGCCTACCAAATCCCGAGCTATTATAAATTTTTTCCTATCTTTTGGTTAAACCCTCGACCTATTAGTAACCATCAACTCAATACATTACTGTACTTACATCTTGGCCCTATCTACCTCGTAGTCTTCAAGGGGTCTTACTGTTTTCACATGAGATATCCCATCTTGAGGGGGGCTTCACGCTTAGATGCCTTCAGCGTTTATCCCGTCCCGACATAGCTACCCTGCCATGGAGTTACTCTCCAACAGGTACACCAGCGGTCAGTCCGTCCCGGTCCTCTCGTACTAAGGACGGCTCCTCTCAAATATCTTACGCCCACGCCGGATAGGGACCGAACTGTCTCACGACGTTCTGAACCCAGCTCGCGTACCGCTTTAATGGGCGAACAGCCCAACCCTTGGGACCTGCTACAGCCCCAGGATGCGATGAGCCGACATCGAGGTGCCAAACCACTCCGTCGATGTGAACTCTTGGGAGTGATAAGCCTGTTATCCCCAGGGTAGCTTTTATCCGTTGAGCGATGGCAATCCCACTTTATGCCACCGGATCACTAAGTCCTACTTTCGTACCTGCTCCACCCGTCGGTGTCGCAGTCAAGCTCCCTTCTGCCTTTGCACTCTTTGAATGGTTTCCGACCATTCTGAGGGAACCTTCGAGCGCCTCCGATACTCTTTCGGAGGCGACCGCCCCAGTCAAACTCCCCGTCTGGCATTGTCCCCCGGCCGGATAACGGCCGCAGGTTAGAAATCCAGCAATACAGGGGTGGTATCCCAACGGCGACTCTGCATAAACTGGCGTCCATGCTTCTATGTCTCCCACCTATCCTGTACGAGTATTACCGAATCCCAGTACCAAACTGGAGTAAAGCTCCATGGGGTCTTTCCGTCCTGGCGCGGGTAACCAGCATCTTCACTGGTACTTCAATTTCACCGGGTGCATTGTTGAGACAGCGCTCAAATCATTACGCCTTTCGTGCGGGTCGGAACTTACCCGACAAGGAATTTCGCTACCTTAGGACCGTTATAGTTACGGCCGCCGTTTACCGGGGCTTCAATTCAAAGCTTCGTTTCCTGACTTCTCCTCTTAACCTTCCGGCACCGGGCAGGCGTCAGCCCATATACTTCACCTTGCGGTTTCGCATAGACCTGTGTTTTTGCTAAACAGTTGCTTGAGCCTTTTTTCTGCGACCACTCTATTAAAGTGGCACCCCTTCTCCCGAAGTTACGGGGTCATTTTGCCGAGTTCCTTAACAATGCTTCTCCCGCCGGCCTTAGGATTCTCTCCTCATCTACCTGTGTCGGTTTGCGGTACGGGTACATATAACACTATAGCGGCTTTTCTTGACGGCTCCCTAACCGACTTCCCTACTATTTTTCGGTACGCATCACGTTTTCCCCTTGCATGGTGGTTTTTCCTCCCATACAGGTACTTCGCTTGCCCCGGTTTTTGTCCTCCCGGGTTCGGTTTTAGTCTCCGTGTCCCCACAGTTCTGATTATATGTAGTACAGGAATCTGTACCTGTTATCCATCGACTACGTCTTTCGACCTTGCCTTAGGCCCCGACTTACCCTGAGTAGATCAGCTTTACTCAGGAAACCTTAGATATTCGGCCAAGAGGATTCTCACCTCTTTCTCGCTACTCATTCCGGCATTCTCTCTTCTTATTACTCCACCATTCCTTCCGGTATGGCTTCTACGCCTCTAAGAATGCTCCTCTACCAATGTATATAATACATTCCTAGGCTTCGGTGTTGTGTTTAGCCCCGGACATTTTCGGCGCAGGACCTCTCGACTAGTGAGCTGTTACGCACTCTTTTAATGTATGGCTGCTTCTAAGCCAACATCCTAGCTGTCTTCGAAATCCCACATCCTTTTCCACTTAACACACACTTTGGGACCTTAGCCGTAGGTCTGGGCTCTTTCCCTTTTGACTACCCAACTTATCTCGTGTAGTCTGACTCCCGTCAATCATCTAGCCGGCATTCGGAGTTTGATATCTCTTGGTAGGCTTTGACGCCCCCGCAAAAATTCAGTGCTCTACCTCCGGTAGACTAATAACGAGGCTAGTCCTAAAACTATTTCGAGGAGAACCAGCTATCTCCGGGTTCGATTGGAATTTCTCCCCTATCCACACCTCATCGCCACCCTTTTCAACGGATGTGCGTTCGGTCCTCCATTCACTTTTACGCGAACTTCAACCTGGACATGGATAGATCACCCGGTTTCGGGTCTACACATACAGACTTCATCGCCCTATTAAGACTTGGTTTCCCTTCGGCTCCGTATCTTTAATACTTAACCTCGCCTGTACATGTAACTCGCCGGACCGTTCTACAAAAAGTACGCGGTTCACCTTTCGGTGTTCCACAGTTTGTAAACATAGGGTTTCAGGTTCTTTTTCACTCCCCTCCCGGGGTTCTTTTCACCTTTCCTTCACAGTACTATACGCTATCGGTCACTGACTAGTATTTAGCCTTGGGGGGTGGTCCCCCCTGCTTCCCACAAGGTTTCTCGTGTCTCGTGGTACTCCGGATACTGCTGGATTCAATATACTTTCCCTTACACGGCTCTCACGCTCTTTGGCCCGCTTTTCCAAAACGGTTCAGGTAATATATCTTACTCGTATTGCAGTCCTCTACCCCGCAGTGCACGCACCACGGTTTGGGCTCTTACGATTTCGCTCGCCGCTACTTTCGCAATCACTGTTGTTTTCTTTTCCTCCGGCTACTTAGATGTTTCAGTTCACCGGGTTCCCCTCTGTACGTTATGTATTGGCGTACAGATACTTGGAGTTCTTCCAAGTGGGTTTCCCCATTCAGACATCTGCAGATCATTGAATATGTGCTTCTCCCCGCAGCTTTTCGCAGCTTGTCACGTCTTTCTTCGGCTGTCAGTGCCTAGGCATCCACCCTACGCTCTTTATGTTTAACCTCTTAAATCATTTAGATTTAGTGTTTATGTATGACACTAGCGTGTATCATACACTATGTTTAAAAATTTATTTTTATTATTAAATATCAATTACTTTAAAGTAATTGATACCTCGGATGTCTAATTATAAAATATTTATATAATTTCTCGTTTGGTATGCAGTTTTCAAGGTACATCATGTAGAGAATATCTCTGCAAATGAGACTTAAAGATTCGAACTTCAACATCTTTCATCCTTTCCAAAGGAATATCTGATGTAGTCTCTCCTTATGGTAACACCATTGCTCCGCTTCGCTATGCAAGGTGTGCTTGTTTTCTAACCTCAGACTTCGCTTTCGCTCGTCTTCGCTAAGAAAACAATGCATGGGCTTAAGTGGACTCGAACCACCGACCTCACGCTTATCAGGCGTGCGCTCTAACCGGCTGAGCTATAAGCCCT
>NZ_JH815185.1:0-165274 GCF_000296385.1 Lachnoanaerobaculum sp. OBRC5-5 | reverse complement strand
AGCGGCATCCACCTACTCTCCCATACCGTCTCCAGTATAGTACCATCGGCCGACCAGGTCTTAACCATCGTGTTCGGAATGGGAACGGGTGTGTCCCCTAGACGCATCGACACCGCTAATATTATGTTTTTAGCACCTTTTAATTTAGTACTAAACAGTACTCACAACCCCTACTTTATCCTTAGAAAGGAGGTGATCCAGCCGCACCTTCCGATACGGCTACCTTGTTACGACTTCACCCCAGTTATCCTCCCTGCCTTCGGCAGCTCCTTCCTTACGGTTAGGTCACTGACTTCGGGCATTGATGACTCCCATGGTGTGACGGGCGGTGTGTACAAGACCCGGGAACGTATTCACCGCAGCATTCTGATCTGCGATTACTAGCGATTCCAGCTTCATATAGTCGAGTTGCAGACTACAATCCGAACTGAGACGTTATTTTTGTGATTTGCTTGGCCTCGCGGCTTTGCTTCACTTTGTTTACGCCATTGTAGCACGTGTGTAGCCCAAATCATAAGGGGCATGATGATTTGACGTCATCCCCACCTTCCTCCGGATTATCTCCGGCTGTCTCGTCAGAGTGCCCATCTTACTGCTGGCTACTGACGACAAGGGTTGCGCTCGTTGCGGGACTTAACCCAACATCTCACGACACGAGCTGACGACAACCATGCACCACCTGTATCCCTTGTCCCGAAAGACTAGCTTCATTACAAAGCTATTCAAGAGTATGTCAAGATTTGGTAAGGTTCTTCGCGTTGCTTCGAATTAAACCACATGCTCCACCGCTTGTGCGGGTCCCCGTCAATTCCTTTGAGTTTCATTCTTGCGAACGTACTCCCCAGGTGGAATACTTAATGCGTTAGCTTGCGGCACCGAAGAGTTTACCTCCCCGACACCAAGTATTCATCGTTTACTGCGTGGACTACCAGGGTATCTAATCCTGTTTGCTCCCCACGCCTTCGAGCCTCAACGTCAGTTGTCGTCCAGTAAGCCGCCTTCGCCTCCGGTGTTCCTCCTAATATCTACGCATTTCACCGCTACACTAGGAATTCCGCTTACCCCTCCGACACTCAAGCTATACAGTTTCCAAAGCAGTTCATGGGTTAAGCCCACGCCTTTCACTTCAGACTTGCATTGCCGTCTGCGCTCCCTTTACACCCAGTAAATCCGGATAACGCTTGCCCCCTACGTATTACCGCGGCTGCTGGCACGTAGTTAGCCGGGGCTTCTTAGTCAGGTACCGTCATTTTCTTCCCTGCTGATAGAGCTTTACATACCGAAATACTTCTTCACTCACGCGGCGTCGCTGGATCAGGGTTTCCCCCATTGTCCAATATTCCCCACTGCTGCCTCCCGTAGGAGTTTGGGCCGTGTCTCAGTCCCAATGTGGCCGTTCACCCTCTCAGGCCGGCTACCGATCGTCGCCTTGGTGGGCCTTTACCTCACCAACTAGCTAATCGGACGCGGATCCATCTTATACCTATAAATATTTTACCCCTGCACCATGCGGTGCTGTGGTCTTATGCGGTGTTAGCGGAAATTTCTCTCCGTTATCCCCCTGTATAAGGCAGGTTATCCACGCGTTACTCACCCGTCCGCCACTAAGTCTACCTAAATTCCATCCGAAAACTTCCTTTGGGCAGCTTCGTTCGACTTGCATGTGTTAAGCACGCCGCCAGCGTTCATCCTGAGCCAGGATCAAACTCTCATATAAAAGTTTAATCTAGCCTTCTCGCTAGCTTGCATCTGTTTTCACAGATCTACTGTTTTTTAAAGGTTTTAAATTCTGTTCGAATCTAAACGTTGTTTTTACTGAAATCTCATCAATTATTTTTTTTAAATAATCAAGTTATTTTCAGGGTTGTGTGTACTGTTTAATCTTAAATTATCAAGGATCAACGCAGAAGGAGGGATTTGAACCCTCGCACCGCTATTAACAGCCTACTCCCTTTCCAGGGGAGCCCCTTCAACCACTTGGGTACTTCTGCTTGGTTGCGAGTTATCCTTCTTCTGTTCACCTCTTTGCTTTTGGGCAAAAAGGAAGCGGAGAGGGTGGGATTCGAACCCACGCGCCCTTGCGGACAAACGGTTTTCAAGACCGCCTCGTTATGACCACTTCGATACCTCTCCGTAACTGCCTAATTATAATATCGCAACAAGGCATTAATGTCAAGCATTTATTTCTATTTTTTTCTAAAAAATTTAAAGGCCGTAAAACCCCTTTATTTAAGCCGATTTAACCCCTTTATTCTAATAGACTTCATAAACTATATCGCTGTCTGCTAAAAGATTTTCATCAAACTTTATCAGCAGATAAAGTTCTCCTGCTTGTGTTTCTCCCACACGATATCCAAGTGCAAACATATTATAGCATCCGCTTTTATCAAAAATGATATCACTTAACTCCAATATATCTACATCCTCATTTTTATGTTGCTCTTTGATAATACCCCTTGCCTCTTTATCAAGCCTCTCTATATCATTTATAATCCTTTCAAGAAGGTCCCCTAAATATGATAACAGCTCTTCTTCTCTGTATCCCGAAAAATCAAAGTTTATTTCTTTACCGTATACATTACCTGTAAAACAAATATTATCATCATTACTATGCCACTCTTTTCCGCCACATATATATAGCAGTTCTTCCCTTTTCATATATCCCCTTTTCTTATATTTATTTATTTATATAAAAAGCGGACAGCCAAGCCGTCCGCAAAACATTCTTATACAACCTTGATATTAAACTTTCTTGCCTCAACTTCACTGTCCACTTCTCTTATATCGGCGCCCAATGAAACCAACTTGCCTTCAAAATCTTCATACCCTCTTTTTATATACTTAATATCATCCACTGTGGTCTGTCCCTCTGCTGCAAGCCCTGCCAAAACAAGTGCCGCACCGGCTCTAAGATCCGGTGCTTTAAGCGCCGCTCCTCTAAGTTTTGCTACGCCGATAACCATAGCGGTATTACCCTCTACTTTGATATTTGTACCCATTCTTGCGAGTTCATCCACATATTTAAATCTGTTCTCAAATATACTTTCAACTACCAGACTGCTGCCTGTAGCAAGAGCCAAAGCGGTAGTTATCTGTGGTTGCATATCTGTAGGAAAGCCCGGGTAAGGTAATGTCTTTATATTTGTAGACTTTTGATTGTTCTTCGCAATAACCCTTATTGCATCGTCAAATTCCACAACCTCACATCCCATCTCCATAAGTTTTGCACTTATAGCTTCCATATGCTTCGGTATAATGTTCTTTACAGTAATATCACCTTTTGTAATAGCTGCGGCACACATAAATGTTCCGGCTTCGATCTGATCCGGTATTATGGAATATCTGCTTCCATGTAATGACTTAACACCGTTTATTCTTATAACATCTGTTCCTGCACCCTTTATATCCGCACCCATACTGTTTAAGAAATTTGCAACATCAACAATATGCGGTTCTTTAGCCGCATTTTCTATAACCGTTCTTCCTTCCGCCAATGATGCCGCCATCATAATATTTATAGTGGCACCTACAGATACGGTATCCAAATATATATCCGCCGCAACCAAATCAATGGCATGCGCTTTTACTCTTCCCGACTCAATATCAATCTCAGCTCCCAATGCCTTAAATCCCTTTAAATGCAAATCAATAGGTCTTGATCCTATATTACATCCGCCCGGCAAAGCCACCTCAGCACTCTTATACTTACCCAACAGTGCTCCGATAAAATAGTATGATGCTCTGATTTTTCTTATAAATTCGTCATCAACCAATACATCCTTTACTGAAGATGCATTAATTCTCACGCTATGTCTGTCAAGTCTTTCAACACTTGCACCGATAGCATTTATCGCCTCAAGCATTACATTAATATCTTTTACATCAGGTAAATTTTCTATATAAACATCTTCATCTGTCATTATCGCAGCTGCCAAAATACCAAGTGCCGCATTCTTTGCGCCGCCTATAGCAACCTCTCCTACCAATGGACTTCCACCGTTCATTATATATTGAGCCATTTTTCTCCTCTATATAAAACTATATATTTAAACTTTAATATTTAAGTAAATAAAAACCCAAATCAAATCTTTCTTTTTTATTACGATTACAATTTTATCACATTACATTCTAAAGGTAAAGAAACAAGAAAAGTCATTTTGAGCGCTATTGAATATACTTTGAGCCTCATTTATATCTATTTTCTGTACACTTGCCGTATTTATATCATATACTGTGACACTTTTTGAATCATACGCAGTTATTATAACCGGATTATTTATTGCTGTAAATGTGAACACAGGCTTTTTAACGGTTAAGAAATACATTGCTTCTTTTAATGTTATACCCTGAAATCTTGTAAGCCCGTTATTTTCCCAATAATTTACATATTCTCCGGCTTTGTTTACATCAAAATTTGTATTTGACGCTGTCTCAACAATTGCCCTCGCATACACCATTATACCTTTTCTTCTTACAAATCCCATATCTGTATATGCGGTATCTATAGCATTCACCGGATTATCATATATCCCTTCCAACTTGGAATTAATATAGACATAATACATATTGTCAAGATACGATTTGTTCAAATCAATATTATATTCTATATCGGTACTGTCAATTTGAAGATCCTTAAAGTAATAAGCCTCACCTTCAATCCACTTACCGGTGTCTATGACATAGTTCTTTGCTCTGAAACTGTCCATATAAGATGATACTCTGCTCTCACTTGCCACAGACTTGTTACTGATTATTGTATCCTCTCCCGACCTGGTAAAGTTTTCACCGTCATATTGATAAAGATCAATATGCACACGATTTCCCTTTACATCAATATTGTCAATATATCTGCCGTCATAAGTATATTCCTTTTGTAATTCCAAAAGATTATTGTATATACTCACCTTTTCAAAAATACTTCCTGTAGATTTACCGTTGATTGTATTTGAAATATTTTGAGATTCTATTGCTACTACCAAGTCGCTTCCAATATACCCTATAGGCAACATTATCTCATTTGCATTATCTAATTGCTTATTTTCTCCTGTAGCAAAATTATAAATATTCAATCCGTCTCCGATATTCCAGGATAATAAACTCTTATCCTGACTTATGGAATACTTTCCGTTTTCAAGGTTTTCCGCCACAGTCACATAATTTCCCGACAAAACATCAAGGCCTACAACTTTATCCATAAGCTTAAGATAAAGCATTGCATTATCACCCATATATGCAAGTTCATCTATCGATTCCTTTAAACTTTGAGCATCAATTTCTGTTTTTACAAAAGCCAGCTTTGAAACTTTTTTTGTGCTCTCCATATATTTAAAAAGGCAAACACCTACAGCTCCTATATGAGACGAGTCAACATTATATCCATAACTTATAAAGTACAATCCGTCTCCAAATTTCAGCGGATAAATATAACTGTTTTTTCCTACGCTGTAAACCTGTTCAAGACTTTCCTTTTTACTGTCTGATAAAAAGAGCTTATTATCTGCCAAGAATGCAATTTTCTCGCCTGTATTATCCGATATAGACCTGACATTTTTATTACCGATGCCTAAATCTATTTTCTTATTGTATTCAATATCTTTTGATAAACTTTGATTCATCGTTCTGGTATAATCCAGCATATAAAGTCTTTGTGTACCGGATTTGCAGATAAAATTCTCTTCTATATTATAAACTTTGTTTTCCGAACTTGCAGTAAAGCTGAAATGTATTTCCCCTACCTTACCGTTATAATTTACAAGGCTCACCTCTTTTTCAGAAGGTGTAAGGTTCATTCCGTTATAGCTTATCATATTGAAATCCGACTTCAATGTTACATATTCAAGTCCTCTTGAATTCCCTGTACCGTCACTTTCAAGGTATACGGTATTGTCTTTTGCCGTATTGCCGTCAAAATTATTATTTGAAAAAGTATTTGCCATATCTATAAGTCTTTTGGCAAATTCGGTATTGCTCCTGACTACCCTGCTGTAATAATGAAATGTCTGTCCATTTGTATACAATCTAAGTTCAAGAAAGTATTCTTTATTTTCTTCCACCAGACTTGACAGATGCAAATCTATAATATCGCCATCAAGTTTTGTCCTGTCTCCGCTTTCTACAAGTTCATTAGTATCAAATGTTCTTATACTGTAATCATACTCTTCAATATCTGCAATATTTGCATCTACCACTCTAAACTTCATACTGTAATCATCCAGTACCAATGACAGTATATTGTCGGCAGCCTCAACATCCGTCTCATCACTGTAACCATACATTTTATTTATATAATAATCTCCAAGTACATTATATAATCTCGGTATATTAATATCACTTGCCTCAATATCTCCACCTGTATTGTCAACTTTATTTTTTTTCAAAAAAGAGTATAATAAAAAACCTATTACCGCCAATAGGAATACAAATACAAATATAATATATCTAAATTTCTTAGTTCTCATAAAATTCCCTTATATCACATAATATTTTAAAGTCAAATAGGGCTCTTAACCCCCGGTATTTTATTATACTATACTTTTCACTTTACTTGAAATATTTTTTAATTAAAAAATATTTATTACATACTTAGTTTATACTTGCTTTTTTTACTGTAATTGACTATACTTTTAAGTATATTAATGTACATTGGTTAATTAACTGATATGGAATTCTTAAACATCGTCTATTGTACATTTAGTCGAAAAATTGGAAATTTTATTTTATAACACTATCGGGAGGTTTTATGAACGAAAAAACTGTAGACAGGCGAGTAAGAAAAACCAGATCGCAACTTAGAAAATGTCTGAGTATCTTGCTTGAAACAAAGAAAATCCAAAATATCACTGTAAAAGAACTTGCACAGATGGCAGACATAAACAGAGGAACCTTTTACTTACATTATAAGGATGTATATGATTTGATGGAGCATATACAAGCCGATCTTTTAAAAGAATTTGAAGATATACTTACCAAAATAGCTCCGGATACAGACAACCTTGTACCTTTTATAGAAGCTTTATTTGTATTTATATATGATAACAAAGATATGGCAAAAATATTCCTGCATGACGATTTGGATGCAAACTTCTCTAATGAACTTAGAAATAAATTGCAGACCTGTGTATTCAATAAGTATAAGGCTTTTATAAAGCAAAAGAATATGCCTTATTTTGAATTATATTACGATTTCATTCTTTCAGGAACACTCGGTCTGCTTGTAAGATGGATTGACAGCGAATTTGAGATGTCACCTCATGATCTCGCAGTACTTACTCTCTCATTTATACGCAACGGACTTACAAATATTATGGAATAATAAATCGAGCCTATGAAAAATTCATAGGCTCTTTATTATATCAGTTATTCTGACCTTCTTCTTCAAAATGCTTTCTTGCAAAATCCATATCCTGAACTATTTCCATTGTTCCAAGATATTTTTTATTTTTGTCTCTGACTGCCATATACTTTACAAGCATGTCCTTATTGTTCTTCTTCATCCAGATAGCAACTTCATCTCTGCTTCCGTTTTTAAATCCTGATATTATCTCTCTCACCATCGGCTCTATCTTTGGAGGATGGCATGAATACACATCCCTGTCAATTGCCATTAACGGTCTCTTAAATGCTTTAGGACAATCATTATCATTGAAAAATCTGTTTATATCATCGGCATCTATAAATGTAATCTCAAGAGGCATGGTATCTAAGAGTGCAATAAGCTGCTCCTTTGTAAAATGTCCTCCCGGAAGTACTATCTCACCGTCAATATCGTCAAACTCTCTTTTAACTTTCTCGGCTTTATCAAAACTTTCAGGTACAATATCAAGACAGTTCTCATATCCCTTGCTGTCAAGATAAATATTTAACCAGTCCTCATCTGTAAAGTTCACTGTACATATCGGGAATAAAATATTGGCTTCTTTATAAATCATCTCCTGCATACGGGTGATTACAGCCTTCATATCCTCTATCCATTTCTCATCTTCTTTTTCGATTTTATCAAGTCTTCCAAGCTCATCTCTGATTTCGTCATCTACAGACCACATTACAGTAGCAGGACCCGAAACATTATATTTGGTCTTTAACAAAGTATATAAAAGATCGCCCTTCTTTGCATAATGCATTGAAACTTCTCTTATCTTTGAAAGTAGCGCTCTGTCTATCTCATTGTTTTCCATTTTATCCAGAAATTCATTTATATACTTCTCAAGATTTTCATTTTCTCTTGTAAATGTAGAAAGCGGATGTCCCTTTGTCTCAATAAGCATTTTAGTGTCATCTTCATTTGCACCGCCAGCCATACTCATAGTATTCTTTATTTCATTTTCATTTCCAAGCTCATTGCTTGTTGTTCCATGAAACAGTGCCGAGTGAACGTCACATAATTTTTGAACCTCCTGATACGGCATTCCGGATTCCATCAGTGACTGCTCCGCCTTCATTATTTCACTTGCATCTACAGATTCAAATTTTTCTCTGAAATCTTTTTGAACCGACTCCAAAGATTCACCGTTTGAAAGTCTTATCAAATACTGCTTTAGTAACTCGGTACTGTCTTCAGTGTTATTTGGTATACTCTCCGCTACCCCTTTTAATTCTTTTTCTTCTTTTTTGTCCTCAGCTATCTCATATCCATGCTCTCTAAAAACTTCTTTTATTTTTTCAAGAGGAATGCCCTTCATTTCAGCACCCTTATTTATAGTAATAAAACGCCCCATAGAATTTAACATAACAGGATTTTTTATATCTTTAAATCCGAGACCTGCGAATATTTCAATAAAGTCAGGATATTCCTTTGCCAACTCAAAAACCGGTTTATTTAAATCAAGTATCTTACTCATATCATTCTCCTTTTCCCCATATAAGTTAGTATACCCTAATTATAATCTTATAAAAGACATTTTTCAGTATCATATGTTACAACATAAAAAAATATATAAAAAAGGACTGACACTTGAAAAAGTGCACAGTCCAAATTTTAAAATTTATTCCGCATCTATTCCGTACATATTGCAAAGAGCAGCCAATCCACCCTGATATCCGCTACCTATAGCATTGAATTTCCACTCGTCACCGTTCTTATACAGTTCACCGAATACAACTGCGGTTTCTATAGAGAAGTCCTCACCAAGGTCATATCTTAAAAGTTCTTCACCTGTATTCTCATCAAATATTCTTACAAAGGCATTTGACACCTGACCGAAGTTCTGCCTTCTTGCTTCCGCCTCATAAATAGTTACTGTGAATGCAATCTTTGTGATCTCTGCAGGAACTCTTGAAAGATCGATCTTTATCTGCTCGTCATCACCGTCACCTGCACCTGTAAGATTATCTCCCAAATGACTTATTGCACCTGACGGATGATTAAGGTTTCCAAAGAATACGAAATCATTCTGACTTGAAACCTTACCTGAATCTGTCAAGCAAAATGCTGCCGCATCCAAGTCAAAATCTGCACCTGTATCATAGGCATTTGTATCCCATCCAAGTCCTACCACAACATTCTTAAGTCCCGGATTTCCCTTTGTTAGACTAACTTTTTGACCTTTTTTTAAACTAATTGGCATATTATCCTCCTGATATATCATTGATATATAAATTACCAAAATTTGTTACCTCAATAATATATCAATTATACTCATTTTTCAATCAGCTACCATGTAATTTAAGAATGTCTTCATTAAATCACCCTGGCTCCAAAAGGCATTAATGAAAGTTTAGCCAATTTGAAGAACTGAAGTCCAAAAGGAAAACCTATTATGGTTATACAAAGGATCACACCGGCTGTCGCATGAGCGATTGCCATAGGTATTCCAAGTATAATAAGCCAGATAATATTTACAATCAAACTTGCCGCACCTCCGCCATATACCACTTCTTTTCCGAAAGGGAAAAATGCCAGTCCGGCAAATTTAAAGCATTGTAGACCTAAAGGTATACCTATGACCGTTATACAGCAAAGACAACCTGCAAATATCCACATCAGTCCACTCCAAAGTCCACAGAAAATAAACCACAAAACATTACCCAAAGTACCCATACTTACTCCTTATATTACCTTTATTTTGCGGGCAAGAAGCCATCCTCAGCTTTTACCTTTGTACAATAATAGACTAAATCTTATTATCCAACAAGGATTTTTTTGAAACCTTACATACAATACCGCAATCCGTTTTATATACCACCTTTACTACCGCACTCTCACCTATTTTATCATATAATCTTCCTGCACTGAATGATTCACCAAGCACTGTATATGGGCTGTTTGCCACATACCCGATCTTACCCAGTCCTTCACAAAGAACCTGTATAGCCTCTTTATCATATTCATTATCAGGCTCCTTCTCTAAGAAAAGTTTCATATCTTTTTCCAAAAATTCACTTCCGAAATAATGTCTTGTACCTGTAACTGTTATAAATACCTTTTCCATAACATCCTCCAATATGAGTTTCTCTTTTGATTATAAGATATCATATGTGCTGTCCTTTAAAAATACCATCAAAAAAGACTTTCACTTTTAAAGTAAAAGCCTTATTAAATCTATTCATATTTCATTATAAATTTCTTTGTGTATTCCCTAAGTTCATTAACAACTACTCTTGGAGATACTATTTCCACATCATTTCCAAGGCTGAATATCCACCCGAAAAACTGTGGGCTGACATTTATATCCACAATCAACTCACTGTGGTTTTCATCTATTTTTCTGAAAAGAGTATCTTTTCCGAATCTGTCTATAAATACCCCACACATATGATTTGCAAATTTTATACATACCTTGGTCTTTTCACCATGATACATACCGAATGTCGCCTTTGAGTATTTCGCCATATCAAAGTTTTTAAACTCTTCTTTTCCGGCTCTTTCATCATTTCCAACTTCGATATACATCATCTTATCTACACGGTAATGTTTGATTTTATTATCCCAGTCGTCAAAGGCGATCATATAGTAGTTTTCATCATCCCAAAGCAGTGCCCAAGGACTCACAACAAAATAGCTTCCACCATGTCTTTCCACAAGTTTCTTATCAATATCCCATTTGTAGTATTTGAACTTAATCTTCCTGTTTTGGTTTATAGCAGTATGTATATCATCCACATTGTAATAAACACTTTCATTCATAGTCTTTACACGATCGTTTATCACAATCTGTCTTTGTAATTGCTTGGCCTGATGCTCACTTACAAAATTCTTTACTTTAGAAATCAGGGACTTTGACTTTTTTTGAGTAATAAACTTTGCAGATTGTACAGCGTCAATAAGAAGCTTTACCTCTGCAAGCTCAAACTCTCTTCCTGCGATATGATAAAAGGTCTCTCTACCCCTTTGCTCCTTTATAACATCTATACCCAATTTTGACATATCCTTAAAGTCTTCATAAATGCTTTTTCTCTCGGCACTTACTTCGTACTTCTCAAGCTCCTCAAGTATTTGAGGCATAGTGAGACTATGCTCATCATCAGTCTTCTCTGTCATAATCTTCATAAGATATGTAAATTTAAATTTTTGATTGCTCCCCCTTGGCATAACTCACCTCTTTTTTATTTTCTATTGAACAATTATTCCGCTCATAATCTCTCCGATAGGAGCATTTATAGATAACTCGGCATTTACAGCTTTTCCGGTCTCCGACTTATTTATTACAACAAGATGCTTACCCTGAAAATAGTCAATAAAACCTGCAGCAGGATATACCACCAAAGATGTTCCGCCGATTATAAGAGTGTCTGCAGATGCAATAGCTCTTATCGCAGCGTTTATTACATTTCCGTCAAGCCCCTCTTCATATAGAACCACATCAGGTTTTATCATACCGCCACATTCACAATACGGTATTCCATTTTGATTTTTAACATAATTTGCGTCATAGGATTTTTGACACTTCATACAGTAATTTCTATGTATACTTCCGTGAAGCTCATAGACTGTTTTACTTCCGGCTTTTTGATGAAGTCCGTCAATATTCTGTGTCACTACAGCCTTAAGCTTTCCCGAGCTTTCAAGCTCCGAAAGTTTATTATGTGCTGCATTAGGCTTTGCATCAAGGCACATCATTTTATCCTTATAAAACTCATAAAAAACTTCAGGATATTTCATAAAGAAGCTGTGGCTTACCACCTGCTCCGGTGAATACTTATACTTTTGATGGTAGAGTCCGTCCGCACTTCGAAAGTCCGGAATACCGCTTTCGGTAGAAACTCCGGCACCACCGAAAAATACTATATTGGTACTGTCATCAATAATCTTTTGAAGCTCATTTATCTCTCTTTCGTACATAAGAATCCCCTTTCTTCCCATATACATCAGGTATCTTATACTATTTTATCACAGTAAATATTTACGGCAAGAATAAAAATAGCAATGAATAATTTCATTGCCGTAGTAAATGTTCTCTGCGGGAATCGAACCCACAATTACAGCTTAGGAGGCTATCGTTATATCCATTTAACTAAGAGAACCGATATATAATTATAACAAAAAAAGTATACAACAAATACATACTTCTTTCAAGCTGATTTTAAACCCTACCATTTCATCTGTTTTTGTATCTTTTAAATTCAAAACTATAATTATATTCTTATAATATTTTATTTTGTCTTATTTGTTACAGATTCCGATATTTTATAAGTGTATACTCTTTTATAGATATTGATGTAAGTTCATCTTTATCTATAAAACCGACAGTGAATTTGTTTATGATAATTCACTCACTTTAAGGAGGTATGCTATGATTACAGCTAAAATGTCACTTGCCGATATTGTTAAACAATATCCTCAAACAATTCCTTATCTTAACAACTTACACCTTGACTACTGCTGTGGTGGTCATATGCCACTTGATGAGTCTTTCACAGACGGGAGTATTGACATTACTTCACTTATAAATGAACTTAACAATATAGCTTCGCAGCCTGTTCCACAAAATAAAGAAAGAGTGGAATCCATAGAAGATTTTGAAAAACTAAGCGTTAATGAGATGCTTGATAATCTTGAGGCAACTCATCATGTTACAGAGCGTGAGATGATGGAACAAATCGAAAAGCTTTTAAACAAGATTTTGATAGTACATTATCAGCATCATGGTGCGGAACTTGCAAAGATTCACAACTTATTTGCAAGAATGAAAGCAGAACTTGAAGAGCATTTTGCAAAAGAAGAGAGGCTTATATTCCCGTTGATGCGTTCAAATCATCACCCTGACAAAGAGACTCTTGAATTGATAAGTGAACTTGAAGGTGAACATGTAGATGTAGGCGACATGATTAAGGAAATGCAACAGCTTACAAATAACTTTCAAGTACCGGCTGATACTTGTGTCACATATGCCAATACATTTAAACTTATGAAGGATTTCGTTGAGGATATTTTTGTTCATGTTTTCAAGGAAAACAGTATTACATTCCCTGAATATGCAGAACAATAATAATTAACAAAAGGTCTTAGATTTACAGTTATACATCTGTGAGTCTAAGACCTTTTTACTTTATATTTTATTATGAACGCCACGCTCAAAGAATGAATTTGTCTCTCTTACCACCACTCCGTTTAATGCTATCAAAGCTATCAGATTCGGTATTGCCATAAGTCCGTTACAAATATCCGCAATAGTCCATACCGCTTTAACCGTCATATAAGGACCTATAAAGATACATGCAATATAAACCCATCTGTAAACCGTTATAGCCTTCGGCTTATTTCCTATTATGTACTCAAGGCATTTTTCAGAATAATAGTCCCAGCCGAGAATTGTTGTAAAAGCAAAGAACACCAGACATACCATCAATATAAATGCAGCCACACTGTCCGGGAAAGGCAATCCCATCTGAAAGGCCTTTGTTGTAACAGCTACACCTTCAAGACCCATATCCCATGCACCTGTGATTACTATTGAAAGTCCTGTCATTGTACAGATAATAATAGTGTCTATAAAAGTTCCAAGCATTGAAATAAGCCCCTGTCTTACTTCTTCCTTAGACTGAGCCGCAGCCGCCGCTATAGGTGCACTTCCAAGTCCTGCCTCATTTGAAAATATTCCTCTGGCAATTCCCTTTTGCATGGCTACTATCATAGCACCAAACATACCACCGCCAAAAGCTCTTATTCCAAATGCACCTTGTACTATCTCAATAAGTGCAGCCGGTATCTTTCCCAGATTAAGTATAAGAATAATCATAACCACAGCTACATAAACAATTGCCATAAAGGGTACTATAATCTGCGCCACATTTGAAATTCTCTTTAATCCTCCTATTAGAACCGATGCCACAAAAACGGTCAGTATAATTCCTGATATAATAATAGTAAGAGAATAATCTCTTCCAAACAGATTTACATAATGAACGCTCTCTTTATCAAAGAAGTTTCCTATTGCACTTGTAATACCGTTTATCTGTGTAAAAGTTCCTATTCCAAAGAGCCCTACCATTATACCGAATATAGCAAATATTTTTGCCAGCCATCCAAACTGCTTGCCCATTCCGTTTTCAATATAATAAAAAGGTCCTCCGATAACATGTCCGTCTTTTTCAACGACTCTGTACTTTACAGCCAGAAGACATTCCGCATACTTTGTTGCGGTTCCTACTATAGCTGCTATCCACATCCAAAACAGTGCTCCGGGTCCTCCGGAAACTATGGCGGTAGCTACACCTACAATATTTCCTGTTCCGATTGTGGCCGATAGAGCTGTACAAAGTGCTGCAAAGCTTGATACCTCTCCGCTTCCGTCTTCCTCATCCGATGAGAACATATACTTGATTGCGAGAGGTAACCTCTTTATCTGAAGCCCCCTTAGTCTTACAGTCAAAAATAATCCCGTTGCCAAAATCAAAATAATCAGTGGTAATCCCCAAACAAAGTCATCCACCATGCTCAAAATTTTTGTTATCGTACTCAACATATGCCACCTCTCTTTGTGTATACTTTAGTATGTTATCACATTACACTGTTATATGTCACCTCTTTTTTATGTAAAAAGAAATAATGATTATATTTTTTTAATATTTTTTTCATTGACTAAAACATATTTATCAGTATAAAATCTTATTTATAGAAAATCTTTAATAATGAGATGTATTTACATCTCCAATGCAGAATGGAATAATATATGAAATTGATCAAGAAAATATGTGCAACTTTTATGGTGTTTACAACACTACTTGCAAGTACAACTATAAGCTCCCATGCCGCTCTTCCTGTAGAAAAGCTGGCGGTTTCAAAAACTGCAAGCCATATTGTGCTTATAGTCGGACATAAGAGCAATAAAAACAAGGTGACAGTCAATGACTATACAAAATCGGCTGACGGCACATGGAAAAAGAACTGGTATGTAAACGGTATTGCAGGTACAAACGGTATTTCTCTTCAAAAAGCTGAGGGTGACAGAAAAACACCTGAAGGAGTATTCAGTGCTATGTTTGCCTTCGGACTTAAGGATAATCCGGGAAGTATCTTGGAATATCGTAAAATCGGTGACGATGATTACTGGGTAGATGATTCAAACAGTGCATACTACAATAAATGGGTAAATACATCAAATGTAAAAAAAGACTGGAATTCAGCTGAAGATTTAAAAGCGGCTCATCCTTTCTATAACTATGCATTGGCACTTAACTATAATACAGAAGCCATACCCGGTAAGGGATCAGCAATCTTTATTCATTGTACAAAAACCGACAACGATACTTCATCAGCCGGTTGTGTAAGAATTCCTGAGGAGTACATGAAAAAACTTGTAAACAGCGTAGATGCCGATACAAAGATTGTTATAATTGAAAATGTAGATAAGCTTACAAGCTATTAATAAAAAACGTACCGATTCGGTACGTTTTTTATTTAAAACATTATTCTCAATAATCTGAGAATATACTCTTTAACATTTCCTCCACTTCATTATCAGACAGATCATAATTTTCCTGAACGACCTTTATATTCTCATAAATTTCTGCCAGCTCCTCCGGATCTCTGCTCTCATAGTCCTTTGAGTCTGCAATATTATGTTCATATAAGATCTCATCTATCTCCTGCCTTGCAATTATATTAAAATCATCCTTCACAAGCTGACCGTTTTCATCCCTGAGAAATCCGCTTCCTACAGGTGAGTTCAAAAAAGGAATAATATCCGTATCAATATTGGCAACGGCATTTAAAGTATATACTCCGGCATTTTCAGCATTTGACATATACTCTTCATCCTCATCTCCTGCAGTGAATCTCCATCCGCTGTCTTCTTTGCGGTCGGCATGCTCTCTGTACATATATCCGACTTTCCTGCCTTCTACCATTATTCTGTCGGAAGCTATACAACCCTCAGGACCGTCTGTCTGAAAAAGATCTTTTAAATCTTCAGGTTTTATACAACATTTTTTATTCATTATAAATTACTCCCCTATTAATTTTCTAAAATTTCTTCTA
Organism: Lachnoanaerobaculum sp. OBRC5-5; assembly: GCF_000296385.1. Classification (GTDB taxonomy): domain Bacteria; phylum Bacillota; class Clostridia; order Lachnospirales; family Lachnospiraceae; genus Lachnoanaerobaculum. The sequence goes on along the minus strand of NZ_JH815185.1, from coordinate 148,860 downwards.
TTATTTCGCTTATCTCAATTGTTTTAAAAGGCCATAGATCCGACTTGTTTGTAATATCATCATAAAAATTCTCAAGTGAGTCGGCAGGTGAGAGTACACCAAGACTGTAAGGTTTTAGTTTTATTCTTCCCATCTTTTTTAAATATGGCAGTAGTACACCCAGATCCTTATGATTAAACCAGCAGTCTGTTTCAAGTACAAACTCGGTATTCATTTTCTTATACGCAATACTGCTGTTTAAAAAATCATCTATGGTAGGCTTAAAATCCTGTAATGTTCTTGCACAGGCTATATGATATTCTATCTTTCTCGGTCTAACCTCCAAATCTGAGACAAAACAGATACCATATTTATCCTCAAACTTTATCGAGATAACATCTCCAAGTTCAAAATACGGTTCTCTACTTTTAACAGACTTAGGCTTTTTAATCGGTCTTGGATTCTCACTTTGAATTTGAAGAGCTAATTTATTTAAAGCTTTCTGTCTTGCTTTTACCGCCCTTTCATCTATCTCGTTCCATAGTTTGCTTGCACCTTTTGATATAATTTCCATAGCTTTATTTTTTATATCTTCATCCAAATGTCCTATCTTCCAAAGCGCATAGGCAAGAGATGTCCAGTATATCTCTGTATACAATTCATCTATGCAAAAATTTGCTTCCTCATCAAGCCATTCTCTTTTAATAAGCTCAACATCTATTCCATCCTTATATCACTCCACGATATCATTATAAATATCATAAGCATCATCACTGTCTATAATTTTAACTCCGTCTATCGCCATAAGACTCCTTATTTTGATAATAATTTTGTAAACAGCTTCTTTAAATTAGTTATATTGCCGTTTCTAAAGTCCTCATCTGTGACTATCATATTTATCTTCTCAATTATTTGCTTATTCAGCTTGGATTCAATTACTTTGTTAAGCCAGTCAACATCATCAATTGACTTAATTCCAAGGTAAATTTGCTCATATATGTAGACACATACTTCTCCTATTCCAAGGACTATAGCACCTGCAACAGCTGCATTTATTACAGAAGCCGCCAAATTAATTGCAGGAATTGCCTTTAGTGCATTTATAGCCGCCTTTGCCGCTACACCTACAGTTCCCGCTTCCACCAGAGAAGCTATGAATCTTTTAGAATTCTTGTCGTTCTTAATACCATATATCTTTGCTATAGCATTTATTTCACCGCTTTCCAAAGGTGTCAACAAGACCGCATCGGAAAGCGGAATAGGAATTGCCGCAATTGCCACGGCACTCAAAGTAAAAGTAGCAATTGCAGTTTGTGCAAACGACCTTTTTCTGTTTAGTTTAAATGCCTCGATGTCTTTTTTGGCAGCCTGCGTACCCTCAGGTATCAGTTCATATGTCATATCTATAAGCTCAGTTATACCCTCCTGTGCCACAAATTGCTCTTCATCTATTTCATATATCAAAGCAACTACAGGAATAATCCCCTTCAAGTTTTTTGAACTTTTCAGCTTTCCAAAAACCTCTTCTACCATATGTATATTTTTCTCACGCTCCGGCTTTGAATATGATTTTGTAATTACAACGATAATCGGAACCGAAGGATACATTGATGTTGCTTTAGAAAGACTTTTTATTGCCTCCGGAAATAATTTACTCGATGTACCTTCAACGCAAAACCATATAACATTTATTTCGGAATTCTCTCTTCCCTCTTTAACAGCCGTTTTAGACCATTTCTTTACTGCATTGACAGTCCCCATTCTTTTAAAAAACGAAGGCTCAAATCCTACAGTGTCTATAATGCGAAAATCCAATACATCACTTTCATATACTTTCAGTTCCTTTGTTGTTCCCTTATCACCAAAATCCGTTTCAGCTATTTCTTCACCTAAAACGGCATTGATTAAAGTAGATTTGCCAACACCGGAATCACCTATAACAAGTATATTACCTTTATCCATACTTTTCTCCCTTTATTATTTATTATTCTATTCAGCAACCACTTATTCTCTGATTCCATTATAAAAGCAATTGGTATATAGTCAATGTATTGATATTTAAACTGTAAAAAACCGGAGATGTATTCATTCTCCGGCTAATATTACTATATCAATATTTAATTATACTTTTATCTAAAACAATTCACCCAATATAGTTTTAGGTATGCACATCATAACCGTACGCTCGGGATCTACCACCTGACAAAACCTTAAATCACCAACAGCACTGATTAACATACCGGCATCATTAAATGAAAGTCCAAGCTTCTTTTGCATTACCTCATTTGTGATTCTTACTGCATGAAATACCGCTTTTTCAATCTCTTCGTGAGAATAGATCACACCACAGATATCATCGTTTTCAAGCATCGGTGTCTCAATACTAACACCCTTTATTACAGAGAGTCTCACTGTAACATCAGCTGAAATTTCTACACCGCTGACCATTATTTCTCCGTCTCCCATGGCTGCATGTACATCTCCTAAAGAAAATATTGCTCCGTCATGAAATACCGGGAAATAAAGAGTTGCTCCTTTTGCAATTCTCTTATTGTCCATATTTCCGCCATGATTTCCGGGCGTTCCGCAATTTATAGCTCCGTTCTTTGGTGCTACACCTATTACTCCAATCATAGGATTTACATCAAATACAATATTTTCATTAAAGTAAACCTTATTGTCTTCCACTTTCAAACGCTTTACAGACTCTTCTTTTACTAAAGAGCCAAGTACTCCGTTATCAGGGAGTGCGCACATCACACCTTGGTTTTCAAGTTTAATGTCAAGTATTTCAACCTTCAGCACATCACCTGCAAGAGCATTTTTTACATAAACAGGTCCTGTAGCCGGATTGATACAATCCCAGTTCAGGCTACCGATAGATGAACCCTCTTCACTTAACTGATTATCAAAGCAATCATGTGTACGAAAGATTAGCGTTTCACCGTCCTCAACTTCCGCTACACATTTATTTTTTCCATCAAATGCAAAAACCATTTTGTTCTCTATTATTTTCATATCTTCACAATCCCATATTCTTTTTTACTACAGGATTTTCTCCTTTCTGCTAAATATTCAGTATAATATCTAATTTCTAAGAATACCTTTAAGCTCTCTTATAATACTGTCTACAATGACTAAAGCATTGTCATAGTTTCTTTTTATGATTTCCCATTCCCTTTCAAGCTCTTCATTATTAAAGAAGCTTCTTTCTTCCCTTGAATGTACAGGCTCTAAGCAGGCCTGCGTCTTGTATCTTTCCACAAGAGCTTCCGGATATTCACCATATTTATTCTTATACTTTTTTCGTAATAGTATAAAATCTTTATTATCATATAATATTTCAATAAAAAAATTCCCATACTCATAATCCGGAAGAAGCTTAGAAAAAATCATTCGTATAATATCAGAAGACAAATCATCCGCATGTGTAAAAAATGAGACCTCAGAAAAGTCTCTATTATGAATATAATTATTCCGTATATACAGACAATATGAAAAATGGTACTCTATAGCAACCGGATTCTCCATAAGGTATTCTTTATCTTCTGCAGACATATCCTTTAGACAATCCTCTGCCACCTCATTTATAAACTCTATTTTATTTTTACAACTAACTTTTTTCCTCATATAAAGCTCTTATATATTTAATACAATCCAACAAAATCCTTCCAAAAGTCAAGACCTTTCTCTGTAACTATACTGCTCATCAAATCAATAAAATCTTTTTCGATATTCTTCCAAAGGCTATATTGACCTGTTCCCATAGCTTTGACCAGCTCTTCAAAGTCTGAAGCTATTTGTATTTTATTATCATAGCTCATATCACTTGTAAATGCATATATCTTTCCTGTTTTACATTCAAGCAGAACAGTATATGGATCTCCATTTGCAATAATAATAAGACCTTCTTTTTGTAAGATATGATAATCACCGTATTCGAGATTTCTATTTATTAACCAATCAAGTCCCGTCTCATCATTATTGCCAAATTGATAACTTAAAAAACCGACATTACCCCAGTTATATTTTAAAATATAATCCGAGAATACCTGAGCTAAAGATTCTATTTTCAGCAGTTGTTTTACTTTATTAATACTTGAATATGGAATCATCTCTTCTCTGAGAATCATTCCGTCAGTTATCTCTTCATCAAGTCCCTTGGTTTCATCAAGAATCGAAGATATTATCTCATCAATTGTTAATAGTTTCATATATGCACCATTTATATCCTGTTTAGACTATAAACTCAATATATTTTCTCCTCAAATAATTCAAATATTTATACAGCTCTTTTTCCACTAAATTTACACTATTTTTTCACTATTTTACATTAGTGGTTTGTAATGCTCTCGCTTCCCTACGGTCCAGCATAACAACCGCCTCCGCAGTTCGCCATTTCCGTTCTGTCTGCGTGCTTCGCACTTGACAATCACAGACGGCTATTGCATGGGTGGTTTGTAATGCTCTCGCTTCCCTACGGTCGCGACAGCATAACAACCGCCTCACAATTAACTGTGTTTGGGAACATGTCTACTCCGACACATTTTTCCATTCTGTAGCCTGCGGCTTCCATTATTTTAAGATCTCTTACAAAAGATGTGGGTTTGCAGGATATGTACACTATTTTCTTTGCACCGAATTCCAGTATCTTTGGCAATGCTTTTGGATGTATTCCGTCTCTTGGAGGATCAAGTATTATAATATCAGGATTAAAACCCAATGTATCCACCACCTTTAATACATCCCCTGCTATAAATTCACAGTTATCAAGACCGTTTTTCTTCGCATTTTCTATAGCGGCTTCTACAGCCTCCTCTACTATTTCCACACCATAAACCTTTTCCGACTCGGATGCAAGAATCTGTGCAATAGTTCCTGTACCTGAATAAAGGTCAAATACCGACTTGCCCTTGGTATCTCCAAGATATTTTCCGGCAACATTGTATAAAACCTCTGCTCCCTTGGAATTGGTCTGGAAAAATGAAAACGGTGTTATCTTAAAATCCAGACCGTTTAATCTCTCTGTAATATAGTCCTTGCCGTGTAATAGAGTTGTACCTTGATTGAGTACCGCATCGGCATATGAATCATTCTTTGTATGCAAGATTCCTCCGATTCTTCCGTTTAAAATCCCCTTATCAATCTCTGCCTTTATATAATCTGCCCATTCTTTTATAAGTTTTGCTTCTTCAACACCAAGTACTGAAGGATTCGGCAATGTATTAGGATCCTCTACAAAACCGAAACTGCTTGTAGTTACCAAAGAAACTAAAATCTCTCCCGTGTACTCACTTCTTCTGATAAGTAAATGTCTTAAAAAACCTGTATGACTGTTTTTATGAAAATATGATACTTTTCTCTCCTTAAAGAAGTTTAAAGTAAGCTCAAGTATCTTGGTAAAATCACTGTCCACTATCTTACATTCAAACACATTCACTATATCATAGTGGCTGCCCCTCTTATGCATACCAAGTGCCAAATCTCCGTCTTTTTGTTCATCACCGAATGAAAACTCCATCTTATTTCTGTATGCCAGATACTTTGGTGAAGGTATAACTCCCTCCCACTCAAAATCCTTATCTGTTGCACCTTCCATAAGCGCTTTTAACTGGTCATTTTTTAATTTAAGCTGATTATCATAGCTTAGAGTTTGATAAGTACAGCCTCCACATACCTCATAATGTATGCATGGACTTTCATTATCCTCTAATTTTGATTTCTCAATTATATTTAAAGTTCTTCCCTCGAGCTTTCCTTTTCTCTTTTTTGTAATTGCAAACTCTACGGTTTGACCTAGAATTCCTTTCTTTATAAGTACCTTTTCACCTTCATAATTTACATATGAACTGTCCGGAAACTGACTTTCTGTAATCGTACCCTTAAAAATATCGCCTTTTTTCATTATCACCTCATAAAAGATAAGGCGACCTCAAGGGCCGCCATCATATCATGTTATTTCTTATTCTTCTGTTTCATCATCAAAGTCATAGTCAAAATCATCATCAAAGTCTTCTTCGAAGTCTTCAAGATAATCAGGTGTGAAGAATTTATATACTGCAAAAGCAATACCTGCTACAGCAGCAATTGCACCGATAATAGCTAAAACCCATATAATGGTATTTTTCTTCTTCTCATCTTCTTCTCTCTTTGCCAAAAGACTGTTAAGTCTTGATGCATTAACTAATTCTTCCATTCTAGAACTTAAATTATTAAATTTATCCATAACCATACCTCTCTTTTAAAGATATATTTTGTGTAAAAAGTCAGGCAAAATGCTTAACTACTCAATTAATTGATTCTATCATATTTTAACCAGCTTGGCAAACCCTGCATACATCTTTTTAATTCCAAATTTCTCAAAATTTACTTTGACTTCAAAATCTCTGTCTCCGTCAACTATTTCAAGAACTTTGCCTGTTCCAAACTTTATATGCTTTACAGTATCACCTACAGCATAGTCAAGACTCTGCGCTTTTTCAACTTTAAACTGCTTTCCGAAACTAAGAGTCTTCTCAAAATTATTATTGGTTTTGGCTTTACTCTCCCAAGGCAATGCTTCGCCAAAACTGGCGCTTCTTTCTGTATACCTTTTTTCGGTATCAAGAACATGTTTATTTAAAAGTTCCCTCGGGATTTCACTTACAAATCTTGACATCAAAGAATACCTTGTTTCTCCGTTAACCATTCTCTGCTTAGCCGAAGTAAGTATAAGATTTTTCTTTGCTCTTGTTATACCTACATAAGCGAGTCTTCTCTCTTCTTCCAGATCCTCTCTTGAATTTGAACTCATAGCACTTGGAAAGAGCCCTTCTTCCATACCTGCAAGATAAACTGTATCAAACTCCAAACCCTTAGCACCATGTAGAGTCATAAGTGTTATCCTGTCGGCATTTTCATCCATCCTGTCAATATCTGCAACCAAAGATACATCTTCAAGGAATAGTGAAAGTTCTCCGTCCTCATATTCTCCCGACTTGTTTATAAGTTCCTCGATATTTTCTTTTCTGCTCTCTCCTTCTATCTCACCCTCCTCATAGAGGCTTTCAATATATCCGGTCTCCTCAAGCAGCTCTTCAATCAAATTTGCAATATTTGCCTTTTGTGCTACCTTCTCTCTAAACTCCTCAATCATTGCAATAAAACTTTTGATTTTATCACTTGCCTTACCTACTCCGGCCATTTCGCTTATACTCATGGCATCATATAAACTTATATTATTTTCATTGGCATACTCACTTACCTTTGCAATAGAGGTAGCCCCTATTCCTCTTTTCGGCACATTGATAATCCTAAGCAAAGCAATATCGTCATTACCGTTGGCAATAGTCTTTAAATATGCAAGTACATCCTTTATTTCTTTTCTTTGGTAGAAGTTTACACCGCCTACAAGTTGATATGGAATACCAAGAGTTACACAACGCTCCTCCAAAAGTCTCGACTGAGCATTTGTTCTGTAAAGCACAGCAAAGTCTCTGAAATTATCCCTTGCTCTGTCTCTAATATCCTTTATTATATTGTCAGCTTCTTCATTCGCAGTTTGGAATTGGCGAAGTTCTATATTTTCTCCACTTTCTCCCTCTGTCCAAAGGCTTTTATCTTTTCTTCCTCTGTTATTTTTTATAACCGCATTGGCCGCATCAAGTATATTTCCTGTGGAACGATAGTTTTGTTCAAGCTTTATTACCTTTACATTTTCAAATCTTTCCTCAAAACTCAGAATATTCTCTATATTTGCCCCTCTAAACTTATATATACTCTGGTCATCATCGCCAACTACACATATATTTCCATATTTTTGTGCAAGCAAGTAAATAAGCCTAAACTGTGCCGTATTGGTATCTTGATACTCATCCACCATTATATATCTGAATCTGTCCTGATAATAATCAAGTACTTCAGGACATTTTTCGAAAAGCTCCACACTTCTGCATATCAAATCATCAAAATCCAGAGCATTATTCTTTTTTAGAGTACTTTGATAGATTTCATAGAGTCTTGCTACACCCTTTTCATATGAATCCACAGCCGACTTCATATATTCAGAAGGTGACATCAGCTCATTCTTACAACTTGAAATAATGTTAAGTACTGCTCTTTCCTTGTATACTTTTGTGTTTATATCATTCTCTTTGAAAATCTTTTTCATAAGAGTTTTTTGATCATCACTGTCATATATTGTAAAGCTGTTGTCAAAGCCTATTTTATCTATAAATCTTCGAAGGAATCTTACACAGCTTGAGTGAAATGTCATTACCCAAACAAAATTTCCCTCTTCACCTATAAGCTTACCTATTCTTTCCTTCATTTCCTTGGCGGCTTTATTTGTAAAGGTGATCGCCATAATATTATAGGGATCTACATGTTTTTCCTCTATCAAATATGCAATCCTATGCATGAGCACACCGGTTTTTCCGGAACCTGCTCCCGCCAAAAGCAAAAGTGGACCTTCTGTAGTAAACACCGCCTGTTTTTGTTTATCATTTAATTTATCGTATATAGTAGACATAATACCTCTAAAAGTTTTCTTTATTTCATTTTAGACCAAAACATATGTTCTTGCAAGCCTTATACAAATTCTTCTCTGATCCTTTTATTTATATAATTGAGTACCCTTTTCTTATCCGCACTCCACATAGGTTCAATAAGAAGTTTTTTATCTCCGTCTCCGGTCATTCTATGTATAATTGTACTCTCCGGAAGTATTTTTAAACAATTTATAAGTACCTCGGTATATTCTTCAAGGCTCATTATTTTAAACGGGTGATTTTCATATTCCCTTGCAAGTCTTGTTCCTTTTAATATATGCAGCCCATGTATTTTTATACCGTCTATCTTTTTTTCGGAAAGATACTTGGCTGTGTTATACATATCCTCTTTACTTTCACCCGGCAAACCAAGAATCATGTGTACAATTACTTCAAAATTTCTTTTCTTCAGCTCATCATATGTCTTTTCAAATACATCCAGTGTATATCCTCTGTTAAATGCCCTTGCTGTATTTTCATTTATTGTCTGTAGTCCAAGCTCTATCCAAACCGGCTTAATCTTATTTAATTTTTCAAGAGAATTCAACATATCCTCACTGAAGCAATCCGGTCTTGTTGCAATTGATAGTGCCACTATTTCATCTTTTTGTATGGCCTGTTCAAACAAACCGATTAGCCTCTTTGTATCACCGTAAGTATTTGAAAATGATTGAAAATAAGCGATATACTTTCTATCACTTTCCTTTATAGAGTTTGGAATTTTAGCAGATACCAAGGTTTTTGCTTTTTCAATTTGTTTTTTTATATCATCGGCACTTACCGCAAATTCCCCCGAACCTTTTTCAGAGCAAAAACTACAGCCACCCACCCCAACCTTTCCGTCACGGTTGGGACAGGTGACTCCTGTAGTCAGTGCCAATCTGTACACTTTTGTTCCAAATTTTTCTTTACAATAATCCGATATTGTTTTTATCATAATCCCGCTTCCCTCCCTCACACAAACAGTCAGTAATTGGTAATAACAGTTATCTATAACAATACACTTGTACACTATCGGGGCATAACTGTAAACAAATGCTTGCCCAAGGCTCCGATATGTATGCAAACGCACATTTTTTTACTCGCCCTGAATATGCTACCATCTAAAAATATTATTCTATAAGTTCTGTAGTCCAGTTTGTTTCCTGGATCTTATTATCTATAAGTCTGATTTCTTTTGCTGTCTCATCAGTCTCTTTTTGCCAAGCTTTAACATCTATTACAGAAAGAATCTTTATCTCAGTACTTCTTGCTCTGTCTGTATTACTACTTCCTACATAAACTATATCTCTGTATGCACTTGCCTTTAACACTAAAGCGTCCTTTCTGGCAAGCAATTCAGTAATAGACTTTCCGTCAACCGTTGTTTCACAATTTGTCTTATTAATAGCTGCTATCAAATACTCAAGTCTGTCTATGCAGGCATCAAGTTCCTTTTTTAAATCCTTAGGATTCTCTGTAGGCTTTTCACCTTCCTGTACCAATACATTTCTGTTTATTCTGGCCTTCAAATCCTCAATCTTTATATTAAGATCCGCTCTTTCCTGTAATGCTACTGCTAATTTCATATAACTCCCTTCACATCCTATTCTTTCTTCTCTTTAATTTGAATTACAATTGACATCAGTATAAAACATATACCTACAAAAATCCTCAGACTCATATGTTCTCCAAGGAATATTACTCCAAGTAAAATACTGCTCACCGGCTCTATAGTGCTAAGAAGTGCCGCTGTCTGAGCTCCGCACATAGGTGCACCGATCTGAAATGTAGCAAGTGCCAATGTGGATATAACTGCCGCCATAAATACACTCATCCCTATAGCTGTTGCATCCATTTGAAATCTGAACTTACCTGATACAAGCATTACGATTGCAATCTCTATTGCAAGTAAAAATGAAAGCCATGCAGACATTTTAATTACAGGTATCTTACCGGCTTTTCCATGTGTCAATACTAATATGTATATGGCATATCCCACACCTGAAGCAAGTGCCATAACCATTCCCAAGATATTTATATTTCCGTCATGTTGATAAAATACTCCGATACCTATTGCACAGAATAATAAACATAACAGCTTTATCTTACTTATTTTCTTTCTGAAAATCAATAACTCAAGTAAAATAACAGCTGCAGGATAAGAAAAATGCAATGTGGACGCTAAACCTGATGATATATAACTGTATGATAAAAATAACAGTATACACATAATAACTTCCGGAACAGACAAAATAAATATTGATATAAACTCATCCTTAGTTAACCATATACTCTGTCCCATTAACATATAAATAGCCGCAAATACCGTTCCGCTTATCAAAAACCTAAGCACAAGCAAACTGTATGCATCGCCACCGTGAGCATATATGATTTTTGCAAAAAAAGGTTGCAGTCCGAAGAAAAATCCGGACAGTAATAAGTATACTTCACCTTTTATACGAATTTTCTTTTCCATAATTCCCCCTCAAATCCAATATTAATTTAATTATACAATATTGCTTTCAAAAATTCATCTATAATCATATATCCATTGATTTTCCGTCCAGATAAGCTTCCGTCAGCATCTCATCTTCATTATACACAAGTTTAAGTGAGAAAAAGTCTTTTCGCTCTTCCAAGAGTTTCAGAAAAATTTTATCACCTTCCCATAAATTCAGATTCAATACTTCTTTTTTATCTATCCATTTTAGTACACCTTCATTACATTCAATAGGCTCTCCCACTACATTTATGCCCACAAAAAGGTGCATATACTCTATAACTTCTTCACCTGTTTTGCCGTAAACAAAGGTGACAATACCTCTAAAATCAAAGTCACAAAGCTCATATCCTGTCTCTTCCCTTACCTCTCTGATAAGACAATCTTCAGGACTCTCCAGTTCTTCAAAATGTCCGCCTACACCGATCCACTTATCTTTATTTATATCATTTTTCTTGCTTACTCTATGTAGCATCAGGTATTTATCATCTCTCTCAATATAACATAGAGTGCAGAGCTTAATTTTTCTCATCTTTGTCCTTTCTGTTTCCATTTTTATCAAATCTTTTTCTGAGTGATATTTCTGTCGGAATAACCGGTATAAGCATTACAGCCATCTGAACATAGCTTATTATCAGGCCTGCAAATCCTACAGTGTCTTTGTCCTTTCCGATATAAAAGAATAATACAATTATACTTATTAACCCCAATACAATGCCAAATCTAAACCAGAGTTTCCCAAAAAATCTATTTGCATATTCCCAGGTTTCTTCATTTTTCATAGACATTGGCGTTCTATATCCCGAATATGCAAACTTACTTTTTGGCTTTTTGGGAGGTCTTTTATCATAAATATATCCAAAAATTATCATAGTCAACGGAATAAGCAAGTTCATAATAAACATAAAAATCCAAAAATTCATAAATCCATCCACCATCAAATATTATAGTTCTAATTCATAAAATCAGCCAAAAAAAGTCCAACATCTATCCTTATTATGCTATAATATTAACATATATATTTTTATACTTAAAGTCCCATTCTAATATAAATTCAGGACAAAAAAGTTATAAATCGTGATTTCACAAAAATGAAAGGAACAAAAATGAAGCTGATGCATCTATCCGATTTGCACCTTGGAAAGCGTGTAAATGATTTTTCCATGTTGGAGGACCAAGCCTATATACTTAATAAAATCATAAATATTATTGATGATGAAAAGCCTACCGGAATAATACTTGCAGGTGATATATATGATAAGCCCATCCCTCCTGCAGAAGCTGTGGAACTCTTTGATGACTTTTTATATAAATTGTCACAAAGAAATATACAGGTATTTATTATAAGCGGAAACCATGATTCTGCCGAACGTATTGCTTTCGGTGCAAGACTATTTGACAAAACCGGTATTTATCTGTCACCCGTATATAACGGTACTATCTCACCTATAGAAGTGCATGATGATTTTGGGAAATTAAATATCTACATGTTGCCATTTATTAAACCTGTACATGTAAGTAGATATTTTCCGGATAAAGAAATATCATCCTACACCGATGCAGTTTCCACAGTGATTGAAAATATGCATATAGATACAAGTAGCAGAAATATCCTTGTAACACATCAGTTTGTAACCGGTTCTTCCCGCACCGAGTCTGAAGATGTATCAGTCGGTGGCAGTGATAATGTTGACTCTGTGGTTTTCAAAGACTTTGACTATGTTGCACTTGGTCATATTCACCGCTCTCAAAGCTGTTGTAGTGAATATATAAGATATTGCGGTACTCCGCTAAAATACTCTTTTTCGGAATCAAAGGATACTAAAAGTATAACTGTTATTGACATAAAGGAAAAAGGTAATATAAAACTTGACTTTATTCCTCTCACACCGCTTCGTGATATGGTGGAGCTGAAGGGAACATATGAAGAACTTATGCTAAGGAGCTTTTATGAAAATACCACATACCCTGATGATTATGTTCATATAACATTGACAGATGAAGATGATATACTTGATGTTATCACGAGGCTTCGTGTAGTATATAAAAATATTATGAAGCTTGATTATGACAATCAAAGGACCAGAAGCAGCTCTGAGATTAATCTTATAAATGATATGGAGTCAAAATCACCTCTGGAATTATTTGACATTTTCTACGAGTCAAGAAACGGTCAACATTTAAGCGATATACAAAAAGATTTTATGGAAAATATTATTGAAGATATTTGGAGGAATAAATAATGAGACCGATAAAGCTAACCGTTTCAGCATTTGGACCTTACGCCGGAAAGACTGAGTTTGATTTTGATAAGCTTGGTACGGGTGGACTCTATCTTATAACCGGAGATACCGGAGCCGGAAAAACAACTATATTTGATGCTATTACCTACGCACTCTATGGAGATCCCAGCGGAAATAACAGAGAAGTTTCCATGTTCCGCTCAAAATATGCCGATATTAACACACCGACATTTGTCCGGCTTGTTTTCAACTATAAAGGAAAAGAATACACTATAGAAAGAAATCCGGAATACGAAAGAGCTGCGCAACGAGGAAATGGACTTACCAAGCAAACAGCAGGTGTAGAACTTATTCTACCTGACGGAAAACCTCTTACAAAGACAAAAGAAGTAGACAATGCTATAAATAATATTATAGGCATTAACAGAGAACAGTTTTGCCAAATAGCAATGATTGCACAGGGTGATTTTTTAAAGTTGTTGATTTCACCTACCAAAGAGAGAATTGAAATATTCAGGCATATCTTTAAAACAAAGCTTTATTCAGATTTGCAGGATAGATTAAAGTCCGAATTATCTGTACTTAATAACGATTGTTCAAAAATCAAGCAAAGCATATCACAGTACATAGCCGGAATAAACTGTTCCGACTCTTCGCTTTTGTCCCTTGATGTCACAAAGGCAAAAAAGGGTGATTTACCCACAGATGAATGTATCTTACTCATTGAAAAATTGATAGCTGAAGATACCTTAACTGAAGAAAAGGCTGACAATTCTATAACTGAAATAGAAAAGCAACTGGATATATTAAAAATAAATATTGAACGTGGTGAAGAGTTTGTAAAAGCCAAGCAAGCATTTGAACAAAATAAAGCCGAGATTTTGAAATTGACTGAAGAGAAATCTTCTCTTACTAATGCATTGGAAGAAGAAAATAAAAAAACATCTGTTCAGGAAGAACTTACCAAAGCATCTGCCACCATACAGGCACAATTGCCTGACTATGATGAGTTGGACCAAAAGGAATCCAAATTAAAAGGCAATGCTTTAAATATTGAAAAAAATAAAGCAGCACTCACAAAAACTCTTAAAGATATTGAGGATTTACAGGATGAAATAGAACGCTTAACTGAGGAAGCAAAAGCTCTGCAAAAATCCGGTGAACAAAAGATTTTATTTGAAAATCAAAAGACAATTCATTTGGAAAGTCTTTCAAAGCTTGAAGCTCTGTTAAAGAGTATGGAAGAACTGAAAAAAGTTTCTGCAAATTATAAAGAAGCGAAGAAAATATTTGAAGAAAAAAAGCTCATGGCAAGTGAGCTTGACGCATCATTTAGAGTAAAGTACAATCTTTACCTTGATTCTCAGGCAGGCCTTTTGGCAGAAAACCTTGTCGATGATATGCCTTGTCCTGTATGTGGCTCACTCTCACATCCTAAAAAGGCAATTAAACCTACACAAGTGCCAAAAAAAGATGAACTTGATATTCTTCAATCTAAAGTTTCAAAGGCAAATGATGATGCAAATACAGTCAGTCAGAAAGCAGGAAACTTAAAAGGTGTGCTTGATGAAAAGAAAGATACTACAGTAAACTCAATTAAAGAGTTACTTGGAGCTATTGAAATGAATAATGCCACCGATATTACAAAGGATAAAATAAGTGAGCTTAAGACTAATATAAAGGAACTTGAAGAAAATATTGAAATAGCAACGAAAAACAGCTCCAGAAAAGATGCTATTGAAAATAAACTTCCTCAGTTACGCACAAAGAAGGATGAGTTACAAAACAGTATTGTTGATATAAACAATACTATAAGTACTTTGGAATCCGAGAATAAATCACTTAATTCAAGAATCATTGATTTAAAAGAAAAGCTGGTATTCGATTCAAAACTTGAAGCATCCAAGGAAATTCAAAAAAATGAAGCTCAGATTTTAAAAATCAAAAAAGATATAGATCTGGCCACAAAGAGTTTAAAAGAATGTAGTGAAAATCTTGCCTCCGCAGTTGCAAGGAATGATGTACTCTTAAAGCAAATGGAGGGCAAGCAGGAAGTTGACCTTGAAGCCGAAAAAATCAAGTTGAATGAGCTTGAATCAAACAGAATTCAGCTTAGAAAAAACAAGGAATCTATTCATAGTCGAATTGTAAATAATAAGTCAAACTGTAACAATATAAAGCTAAAATCTTCTGAGCTTATAGATATTGAAAAAAAATATACATGGGTAAAGGCTCTGTCAGATACTGCAAACGGTAATATCACCGGAAAGGATAAAATAATGCTTGAAACATATATTCAAATGCATTATTTTGACAGAATAATTTCCAGAGCCAACACCAGGCTTATGATAATGACCGGCGGACAATATGACCTTATTCGAAGAGAAGAAGCCCTTAGTAAAGTTGGTCAAAGCGGCCTTGACCTTGATGTAATAGACCACTACAACGGTACTACCAGAAGTGTAAAATCACTCTCGGGCGGTGAATCATTTAAAGCGTCTTTGGCTTTAGCACTTGGACTCTCTGATGAGATACAATCCTCAGCTGGCGGTATTCAACTTGATACCATGTTCATTGACGAGGGCTTCGGCTCACTTGATGAAGACTCCCTCGCTCAAGCAATGAATGCCCTTGCCTCACTTGCAAGCAGCAATAAGCTTATCGGCATCATCTCCCATGTGGGTGAACTAAAGCAAAAAATCGACAAACAAATTATTGTTAAAAAGGACAAAACCGGCGGAAGCAGGGCTGAAATAATAGCATAAACAAAGGCTGTAGTAGTCATTTTCGATTACTGCAGCCCTTTTAATAATTATAAAGTTTTATATACTATTTTTTAATCCACTCTCCCAAAGATCCGTCTGAAATCTCACTAAGATAATAATTTATTCCGTTTTCATTAATCCATCCGGTCTCCATAATTCCGTCTTTATCAAACTTAAACCATGCATTTCTATTTGTATAAGGATTAAATATGTATGCCCACTGAGATGTTACATTCTTTCCGTTTTCCACATATTTCCAAACATTGTGACCGTTTACGGTTTCTTTTTTCCATCCTGTAAAAGTATTATGAAATACTTTCTTAGATCCCCTAGAAGAGCTTCCGGCTGATGAACTCGACATGCGGTTTTTTGCCTTGCTGTTTGGGTTCTTCGGTATAACGACTCTACCATCATCTGATGCCGGCTTATTCTTATTATCGGATACTTCAGTTTGAGGCGATACTTCAGGATAAGGCTTTTCAACTGAATTATTATCCTGCCTGCCATCGTTTGGTAATTCATTTTTTGGCTTTTCGTCATTTGAATTACCGGTTTTATTCGAAGTATCAGGAATAATCTCCTCTTCCCCAAAAGCTCTACCTCCTGCACCTGAAGAAAGTTTTTCTTTAGCTTCCGGTTTTAAAAGCAAAAGCCCGTTCATATCGATTTTTCCGTCTTCGTTTCGCTTCGGATCATTTTCAGTATCAAGGTTAATGAAATCATTTTCATCCACGGTAATTACTTTTGAAGCGGTATTTTTTGAATTATTCTCATCTTTATTCCAATAAAAAGTTGTTCCGTCCATTACATCAGAACCGGCTTGACTTTGCAAAGAAAGCTGCTCTCCTATATTTGTTCCCTTTCTAAATGACAATATACCTTTAGCACTGAACTCTGTTTTTAATGTTTTATCACTTGTATACAAAGCAACATTATAACTTCCGTTATTATATGATGTTGAATTTGAAATCTTTATATTCGGACCTGAATTTGAATCAATTCCCTTTGCTTTATTTTCATATGAAATTGAATTATCAAGTTTATGTGCACCATATACATTTGAGCCACCCATTTTAAATCCGTTACCGTTTCCGGCATCCAACATTATATTAGGCTTTTCAAACGATACATTTCCGTACTCATCCACTGTTCCCGGTGCAAATTCAAAGTTCTTTTTGTTACCGCCGTTCTTTATCAGTATATATCCGTTTCTATAAGCCACACTGTTTTTTATGATTACATCTCCTATAGACCCGGTTGCCACTTTGGCAAACAAATCCCAGCCGTCATCAGCATTATATGCCGCAATACAGCCGTCAAAAACATTACCTACTCCCGATGTTATTTTAGCTGCAAATCCGTCAGCATCTTCCATAGCCGAATCGGCATTATTCATTGATGTACAGTTTAAAATACAGTTGTAACTTGGCCATTTATCTTTAGAATCTTCGCTGCTCCCTGAAATCTGCAGTCCGGTTGTTCCGTTATTAAATAAATTTAATCTTTCCGCTATATTATGGCTTCCCGAGATTCCAAGTCCTTTATATCCGTCTGCAGTATTCGTAATATTAAACTGCTTAAGTTCCCAATAATCTCCGCCAAGGCTAAATCCCTTGCCGCTTCTATTAAAGTCTAATGTTGCAAAACCACCGTCTCCCTGTATTCTTATAGGATTATCTTCTCTTCCGTTTCTTCCCTTTTGTACAATAAGAGCTTTATTTGACATATCATAAACTTCAGGCTTCAATAATATTGTCTGCCCCGGCTTCGCATACTTTATTGCAGACTCCAAACTTATCGCATTATCATACCCTGAGCCGTCATTTCCATCCAAGCCTGTATTTGATACATAAATATAAGAGTCTTTTCCTATAGTCCTTAATGATACACTTTTATTTAATGTAACAGTTTCATAAGATTTAAGCTTCACAAAAGGTTCAGGTTCATAACCTGCTTCCGGAGTAAACTCAACACTGAAGTTTTTACCTGATGATAAATTATAATCTTTCTTAAGTTCCTCATTACAAGCTACTTCTAAGCTGTCTTTAAGTACATTATCTTGATAAATTTTAGCCGATCCGTTTGCATTGGCTTTAAACACTAATGTATAATTTTCTTCTGCCGCAGTATCAGGACTTGTAATCTTAGCCTGTAGATCTATATATCTGCTTTCTTGAGGTCTCCAATCATTTGCATCAAACTCACTCTTTTCAAATTTTATATTTGAATATGTGACATTCATACCTCTTGCAACAGCAAATCCTACATATGCAAAACTATCCTGTACATTCATAGGGTCATTTAACTCTTCATATCCGCTTATACTGTTCGCACGAATATCCTTTGCCTGTATAGGAATTTCATACTTATAAAGCTCAGAGCCGTCCATAGCAAGCTGATATACAACATAGCTTGAAGAATTTTTCTCCAACCTTACTCTGTAAGTATCTCCACTGCTTACCTTGCCTCCGTCCTTGTCAAATCCTAATCTGTAAACTTTAAATGTATCCGGATTAGGCTTTATCTTATTATCAATACCTGTGTACGCCCTTACTCCAAGCATATCCTTTACTTGAGTTGTAGAATTGAGTTCTCCCTTAGGTAATTGTGTTGCGCCTATAGATACCAAATTTGATTCAGAACTTGCCGGATCTCCTTTTTCACCTATAGAGTCCCTTACCATCAGTGCAAATCCCTCCTGTCCGTCAGGTTTCGGATTCATATAATCAATCCTTACATCCGCCTCAAGAATAAAATTTTCTTTACTCGGATCTATTTTTGTATAATAGAAACTTATTCCGTCAGCAGGATCGGAAGACACGAACTTTCCACCTTTTTTATTTATACTTCCGTCTTTTTTATATGTTGCCGATTTTAAAATTATTTCTCCATCTATATCTGCATCATCATTTACAGTATTTGTAATTGTAGACGTAGAAGGTCCAAAATACGTAAATTCCCATTCTTTTGCATTTGAATCCGTTGCATTGGAAATAACGGTATCACTTCTTTCTTCGGTTTCTGATGTTATCTCTACCCCGTTTGTCAAAGTACTTGCAAACACTTCCAAGTTATTACTTAACAGTAATATGCTTAAAATATATGCCATAAAGCATCTTAAAATATTTCTTTTCATATCCATCCCTCAAAAATCATTATTTTTTAACAATATACCACCATTCTGTTCTGTATTTTTTGTCACGTTCCTCCTTTATTTTTATACAATAAACTAATTTACTTATATAACAAAAAAGTTGTAAATACTATGTAAAAGTAGTCAAATAGTGCCTGTACCACTGATTTTTTGCCTATATAATTTAAAATAAAAAAGGTACTGCAAAATCAGATTTTGCAGTACCCCGTTTCAAGTTCCATTATAAACTCAGCTTTTAAAAGCATCCATCAAATTATACTTTTTAAGTAATTCATTTCTGTATGCCTTATTAGTATTAGCTTTAAGAATTTTTTCCAAATCCCCTTCCCTTACCAATATTTCATTCAGCTTGCTTATTATATCCGCCCCTTTTTCAATTCCTTTTTCAATGCCTTTTGCCTCTACTCTATCAAGTACTTCGCACATAGTCACTCTCTCCTTTCCGTTCAAATCATTTATAGTTTCCTCAAATCTTCCGTCTCCGGTCATTGCAGCCATCAACATTAACAATTCTTCTACATGATCAATTACAGTTTTATCAGGTACATAGTCCCTATTTACTCTCATTTGGTACAGGTAGTCAGCCAATATTTTAAAATCACTTTTAAATAAATCTATCTTTTCTCTATCCAAATATGCTATCTCGAAAAGATTTATCTT
This sequence comes from Lachnoanaerobaculum sp. OBRC5-5, assembly GCF_000296385.1. Taxonomy (GTDB): domain Bacteria; phylum Bacillota; class Clostridia; order Lachnospirales; family Lachnospiraceae; genus Lachnoanaerobaculum. The sequence goes on along the minus strand of NZ_JH815185.1, from coordinate 129,049 downwards.
GAAATCATTAACATAAGGTTTTATATTTTCTTCTATGTCAAGTATTTCAAAAAGCGTTTTGGGATATTCCCACTTTCTGTCAAATCCAAGATATAATACTAAAGTAATTACAGGATATTTTATTTCATTCCTGTTTTCCCTCCTGCTTTGTTTTACATACTCTGCACCGTCATATCCAAAGACTCTAAATGGCATTAGCTTATCAGGTCCGGTTTGATTTTCCAATCCCAAAAATGCCATATTTATTTTACTTTTATTCCAATATTTTGCAACATCTCTGTCCTGAGTTCTGACTCTTCCGTCCACTTTCAGCATACTCATTGGTAAAGCATCAGTAAGGTTACCCTCATCAACTATCATATTACCGTCAAATAAAAGTACATTTAAAACATCTGCAAAAACATCATTATAATTTTCCAACATTTTTTGAGTTACATCTTTTTCTCTCATGTCTCCTCCCTATTATACCAAAAAATAAAATTACTATCTATTCCATCGGGGATTAATATTGTTTGATTTTAGAATTTTAAGAAAATTTAGAAATATAAGTCATGTAAGATATATAATATATTATCTTATATATTAACAAAATTCAATATTATATCATTAAATACTATGAATTAAAATATAAAAAAATAGACTACTACACAAAGTGTACCAGTCTATTCAACTTATCATACTGTATCAATTGTATTTTTTACGCTTCCGCCATCCTCCTTAATGTATCCCCTGTTATCCTGTATGTGGTCCAGTACGACATCGGCTCGGCACAAAGAGACAGGTAGAAATCAATGCTCGGCTTGTTCCAGTCAAGGCACCACCACTCAAGTCTGCCACAGCCTCTCTCTACAGCGATGGAGGCCAGTTTCTTTAATAAAGCCTTGCCATATCCTCTTCCTCTAAACTCCGGCAGTACAAAAAGATCCTCAAGATATATTCCGGCTCTGCCTAAGAATGTAGAGAAGTTGTGAAAGAAAAGTGCAAACCCGACTTCCTTTTCATTCTCCATTACAAAAACAACTTCCGCTTTCTGCTTATCAAAGATCCACTCTTCTAAAATCTTCTCATCAGCAACCACTTCATCAAGCATTTTCTCATATGATGCCAGCTCCTTTATAAAATAAAGTATTAAAGCGCAATCATCTCTTTTTGCAAATCTGAAATTCATATTTCCCCCTAATAAATTTTAATTATTCGAAACAGCCTCTAAATCTAAATCAATATCATATATATTATCGATCATTGCTCCGCTTTCTGTAGCAGTTATATACACAACCGAAAGGCTTGTCATAGGTTCTACCGAAACAATGGTTATCTTTGTAAGCACTGCATATGAATTATCCTTATGACCTATATATGCAATCGGCTTATACTCCGCTCCTGTCAAGCCTTCAAGTGCCTTATCAAAAGCAGCCTTGACCTCTTCATTTTCATCCATATAAGGATTTGCATCATTGTATTCCCAGTCTTCCTGTCCTTCCAAGAGTCTGAGATTACCTGTAATTTCAGCATTTCCTTCCAAGTCCTCATATACCTTTAAAATTACATACTCCGGCTTGGCATCCGGTACTACCATTTCCGCTCTGCAAAGGTATAAATAATTTGTTCCGGCAACAATCTGCGAACCAAGTACCGCCACTACATCATATCTGTAGCCATCCAAATCCTCTGTAGCCTTTTCAAAAGCTAACATAGCATTTGCATTATCCGTTCTGTCAAAATTATTATTTATTCCCCATCCACCTGTTATAGGTGCAGATTCATTTGTTTCATTTATTTCTTCTGCTTCTTTAGTAACGGTACTCTCCTGTGCTATAGTTGTTTCCTGAGTCTCTGTATTATCTGCCTTTACGCTGCAACCCATAATTGAAGCCGCACAAAGCATTCCCAGTGTAACAGTAAATAATCTTCTCATTTTCTTATCTCCTTATTTTTCCACACCGAATTTACCGGTTGCAAACTCACTCATATCCTCATTTTTCATTGCTTTTTCTAAGAGTCTCGGCAACATCTGCGGAGCGGCTGCAAAACAGGGAATACCGTTATTTGCAATTCTTTGTGCCATATTTGCATCATAATAAGGTTTGCCTGAGTCTGATATGGCAAGCAGACAGATCACAATAACACCGTCTTCCTTCATCTGTGTCAATCTTCTGAGAAGTCCTGCACGGTTTCCGCCCTCTTCAAGGTCTGAAATTAAAAAGAAAATCGTCTTCTTCGGGTTCTCAATATATTTAGTGCAATACTTTATTGATTTTTCAATATCCGTTCCACCGCCGAGTGTGAATCCGAAAAGTAAATCAATAGGGTCCTCGCATTTTTCACTTAAGTCCACTATATTTGTATCAAAAGCCACAACCTTAGTCTTTATAGCGCTCATACTTGCCAGGATACAGCTCATTATAGATGAATATATTACCGACTCTCCCATAGAACCGCTTTGGTCAATATCCAAAATTACAGTATATTTATTGGCGGCGGTTGTTGCGCTTCTCTCAAAGAAATAATACTTTTGAGGGATTATCTTCTTTAACTTTGTATTGTAGTCTTTGATACCCTTTCTTATAGTAGTCTGAAAATCAAGTGCGGATGCTGACGGAATGGGAGAATGCAACTTTCTGTTTATACTTGCCGTAACCGCCCTTTTTAAATCCGTTTCAAGCAAAGCATTTATCTGCTCCACTATTTTTCTTATAAACTCTCTTGCATTTTCCTTACTTTTCTTCGGTATCTGATCCTTTAGGGTAAGTATCATACTTGCCATATGCATATCCGGCTCTATATTTTCTAGAAGCTCAGGTTCAAATATCAGCTGCTTTAAACCGCATCTTTCCATAGCATCGGACTGAATTATCTTTACAATGTCCTTATCAAAAAGTGTTCTCACATCACCAAGCCATCTGCTTATCTGCGGACTTGATGCGCCTTTCCCGGCTCCTCCTCCGAAGCCGAATTTCATATCCCTGTTATAGATGGCATCAAGTGCCGTATCCATCATAAGATCTTCCTGACTTAAATCCGGTCCGTCTCCCATGCCTTCCATTCTTTTTTGTGCTTCAGAACCAAGTATCAGTCTCCATCGCCTCAGTCTGTCATTTGTATCCATTTATATCTCCTAAAAGTCTCCAAAATCAAAGTCTTCGAGAATCTCCGTGTCTACTTCCTTTATCTCAGAGTTTATTATTTCACTTACTTCCTGAGCATTGAGTCCCCATATTTCACCAAGATTTTCGGCAATCATATCTTTTTCCTTAGCGCTGTACTCTACAAAAGCTCTTCTTAAAAAAACTGCCGAACGTCTGAATTCCTCTTCATCCAAGGTATCCAGATACTCACTAAGGCTTTCCCAAAGTGTTAGTCTCCCTATAAGAGCATAATGATTTCTCATAGACAGACCGGCAAACCAGTTTGCACCAAGTTCTGCAGGCATACCTACAGAAAGTCGTATTGATACCTCTTTTCTAAGAGTAGGCTCATCTATCTTACCTGCATCAAGCAGTATTGCAGTAGCAAGTCCTGAGATTTTTGTATTCAAATCATCTCTATTTGAGAGTTCTGTAAGCTTATCAAACCAGAGGCTCTCATCCAAAAAGTCCTGTACCATAAAAACATTATGTATTTTTTGAATGTCCTCAGCCAATGCAGCCGCCGCTATATCATCACATGCCGACTCCCCGACAAGCATAAGTGAAGCTCTGATACAAAGTCTTTTGACAATAGGTATCAGAGGTTCTCTGTCCAGTTTTCTGATATCACTGAATGAAATCATATTTGAAAGTTTGCTCACGGTATCCGCAATATCACACATAGCTATTGCACCGTTTGCCGTCTCATCAAGACTTCTTTTTGCACCCTCAACTATCTTAGGAAGTCCGCAATTAAACGCATCTTCTATAACCTCCGCTATTTCAGATATCTTTGTAGCCTCTAAGAGCCTTTCACTCAGCACAAATGCTACAGCATCCGCTATAGTATCTCCCTTTAATACACTTTCAACTATCTGTATTTCTGCCTCCGGTGTCCACTGAAGTATCCAGTTCTCGGCCCAGGTTGCATTATCCTGACTGCTTCTTTTAATCTTAGCAAAATCAATTCCAAGTACAACAAGTCTGTATAAGAAAAACGATCTGTTTAAGTCAAGAAAAGCACTCTCCTTTGACTTTACTCTTAAGTTTTCTCTTAAATCAAGTTGCAATGGTGTAGCCACAAGCTCCTTATATTTTTCAAGCTTTAACTGCTTAAGTTTAGAAGTAAAGTCACTTTGTATAGATGTCTGCATAGCATCCTGTGGAACACTGCCTATCTTTTTTCCTATATCGGTCTCTGCAAAGCCCATTGCCATCTCACCGAAACTTCCACCACCCATACAGGTAATACTTGCATCCTTTAAATCTTCAAGTGTAGGAACAGAGCCTCCTCTAATAATTGCAAGTTCTCTTGCAAGCCTTGTCGCCTCTATTACCTGAGCGGATGAAACGATTCCGCCATGCTCTCTCATATACTTTGCCAAACTGCTCAGATACTTTCTTTCATGATAAGTAATATCTCCGTTTAAAAATCCCTGCCAAAGCAACTCGTAATACGCCGGCGCCGCATTTCCCGCACCATAACCGGTTCTTTTACTAAGCCTATAGTAAGAATACGGCATCAATGTAACATTGGATTCTCTTCTTCCCAACGCCTTATATTCCTTATCGGACATTGCTCCTTCAAGACTTTCAATAGCTGATGTATGAAAAGCACCCGTTATAGCCACTATCTTTTCAGTATCAAATCCCTTTTCTATATATTCCTTTATCTTTCTTTTCATAAAGCTTTCACGGACTATATCTCTTATAAAGGATTTGTCATCTGCATTTGTATCTTTTCTTATGCTTTCTCCAAACAAAGCACTGCCGGCTCTATAGGCATGCATATCCTCACTATGCTCCAAGGTTCTCTCCCAAAAACCTTCCATATCCGTTTCAATACTTTTCTTCGGATTTGTTTCTGAGATAATCTCCTCATCTTTAGTTTCATCATCCCCTTTTTCAAGTCCCAGAATAATATCGGATTCCAAGTCAAAAAAATGACATTCTGTATTATTTTCCCTTGCCCAAAGAATTGCCTGATACTCCGGCGAATATTCTGCAAAAGGATAGAGTATCGTATCAATAGGTGCTTCCTTTGTATATGCCATGATGGCAAATGGAGGAACAAGTTTTTTTAAGACAATATCATCTATCAAAAAGTCAAAATCCGCCGGTCCCTCTATAAGCACAAGTGAAGGCTTTACTTCATCCAAAAACTGTCTTAGAAAATATGCACCTGCAGGTGAAAAATGTCTAATTCCAAAAGTTTTCATGGCTGCCTCCTAGCCATTGAGCATCCTACATTCATTGTAGAGTCCAATCCACTCTTTTCCGCGCTTTTTCATTATATTCTCAAGGTACTCTTCCCAAACTTTTGAGTCTTTTGAATCTTCCTTTACTATTGCACCTTGAAGTCCTGCTGCAAGGTCCGCATCGCTTATCTCACCGTCTCCGAAACTGCCTGCCAAAGACATACTGTTTGTAAGTAAGGATATAGCCTCTGCAGTGGAAAGTACATTTGCTGTGGATTTGATTTTTTGCTTTCCGTCAAGTGTCTCACCCTGTCTAAGCTCTCTGAATATTGTACAGACCTTCTTTATTACCTCAGCCTCAGGCACCTTTGAAAGCAATGCCATACCTTCTGAAAGCTTCTCGATTCTGGTCTTTACTATATCCATCTCCTCTTCAAGAGTATTCGGACTTGGAAGCACCACTATATTAAATCTTCTCTTTAGAGCGGCACTCATATCATTTACACCACGGTCTCTGGTATTTGCTGTAGCTATTATGGAAAATCCCTTCTTAGCCGCACTCTCCTTACCAAGCTCAGGAATAGAAATTCTCTTTTCGGAGAGAATTGAAATAAGGGCATCCTGTACCTCGGAGGCACAACGTGATATCTCTTCAAATCTGGCAATTTTACCCTCTTCCATAGCCTCAAAAACAGGACTCTTTATAATTGCCTTATCACTTGGGCCTTCTGCTATAAGCATGGCATAATTCCATGAGTATCTTATCTGCTCCTCTGTAGTTCCTGCAGTTCCCTGTATAACACAGGTTGAGTTACCGTTTATAGCGGCACATAGATGCTCCGACAACCATGACTTTGCAGTACCCGGCTCACCGATCAAAAGTAATGCTCTGTCTGTTACCAAAGTGGCTATTGCTATTTCAACTATTCTCTTATTTCCTATGTATTTCGGCATTATTTTAACACCGTTGCACTCACCGCCCATAATGTAAGTAAGTACAGACTTCGGTGACATCTTCCATCCTGTGGGAACGGGATTTTTTTCAGCCGCAATAAGTGCATCTATTTCTTTTTGGAACATGACCTCCGCCGGAAGCCTTTGTAATTCTTCGCTCATATCTATCACCTTTTATTTCTTCTTAACTTCTACAGTTTTTAAAAATTCAACAGCCTTTTCATTATTAAATGTCTTTAAAGTCTCTATAGCATCGGTTTTACTTGCTCTATCGGATGTTTTTGCAAGTTCAATCAAAAAGTCTATATTATCTTCACTATACTTCAAAGACCTTATAGCTCTTTTTCTTATATCTTTCCTTGCCTCTCCGTTTATAACAGACAAATAAAAATCATTTTCTTCTTCTTTTGCGAGATCAGCGATAATATCAAATCTCAGATACATCTCGCTCTTTCCCATCGGATCAAAGTCTCTTTTTAGCGGCTCTACCATCATCTTGCCATATTCCATGATCCATCTTCCGATCATAAATGAGATCTCACTGTATCCGTCACCCAGTCCGTCAATAAACTTCGGCAATATTCTATAGTCTAAGAAGATATCAGGGTTTTCTTTTCTGGCTTCCACCAACGCTTCCCATCTACCACTTCCTGTTGTAGTAAGTGCAGTTATAATAGGCTCAAGCATCTTATAAGAATAATTTCCATTGACCCTTCCACAGCTTTTTTCAATATCTGAAAGCTCACCGGTTTCATATATACCTGCCTGAGTTTCAAGTACCGCATCTACAAGTGCAAGCAGATCCAAAGTCTTCTCACCGGGATTATCACATACAAACAGCTCCTCAGCCTGCTTTTTAATCTGTGCAAACACAGGTGCCGCCTTTGAAAGAGCCTCCATATCATCTACACATTTTTTCAGCCTGAAGTCTTCCTTTATAAGAGAGCTGCCTGTAATTACACTGTTTCTTAATTGTTCCTGTAATTTATATAAAATATCCAAATTCATAATAGCCTCCCTTAATATGCCAATCTGAGTATTTCGTTTTCCGTGATAATACTTCTTGGCTCTACACAAATCTGCTTCAGCATCGAGTCATAATGTGCCAATCCGAATAACACCTGATTTTTAAGATAGTCTTCACTTGGAAGTCCGAATATTGCGTCCATGGCTGTTTTATCCTTAGTCATAGCCCTTAGTAAGATCTGCTTTCCTTCTTTATCCTCTGCTACAACATCACTGCCGTTTGTACCTATCTTTGCAAACTCAAAAAGTACTCCATAAGCATTATCGGATAAAGTAGCTTTCAATATGTTTTTAGCAGGCTTTAAAAACTCTGTTATATTCTTCTTTGCAAAGCTTCTTATCTTTTTGATATCACCTATATCCAAATCTTCATCTCTACTGCTCTCATAACGGATTCTTCTGTTTTCTCCCTCATTTGCAGGATAGAAATAAAGCTTTTCAATAAACTTTTTACCAAAGAAGCTGTCATCTCTTTGAATATATTTCTTTGCTTTTAGTGGGCAATAATTGGCTGTATAATTTATATCTCCGGTATCAAGATCTATCCAATAGCCTTTATCTATATATTCTGCTTTTACATCATCATATTCCGATATAAAGCTTAACTCCGCAATTGATACATTTTCCTTTTTAAGACCTGTTTCACCAAGTTCTTCAAGCTTCCATACTCCGCCAAGTGCCTCATAGAGTATATTATCATCAGGGTCGGTAGAATCACTTTCAAGCTTTTTATTAAGGTAATCCCTTGCTCTCTTTTCGATATATCTAAGCTTTGTTAGCTCCTTTACCGCTAAAGATAACAAATACTCCTCAACATAGTCATTTGGATAATCGTTTCTTAACTCATCTATATAGCTCTTAGGATAATCATTTATTATTTCTTCTATAAACAGATCATTTTTTATCATTCTTAGGGATCTTAAGAATCTTTTAAATATTATCTGTACTCCCGGCAAATAGTAATCTCCCAACTGTTTTGCCAGTTCATCATATTTTTTATCAAATGCTTTATCCACGCAGGCTGCCACACCTGAACCGGTTATTTGACTCATAACATCTTTTAACAGATCCAAGCCCTCAATCTGCTTCTTTATCTTCTTTGTTTTAGCCGCTTTTGAGGCTGCACTTGTTTTTTTCGGCTTGTCAGGATTTTTCTCCTTTTCAATTTCCTTCTCGGCCTTTTTCTTTTCTCTTGCCTCTATCTTTTCTCTCTTATCCAAAATATCCTGAGGAATCTCAGCCGTTTCAAAGCTCTTGCCCTCTTTCATCTCAAACATCAAGCCTATAGCATGTTTGCATGGAAACTGTCTGCTTGGGCAAGAACATCTAAATACCGGTTCACCCTCTTTTTCAAAGTCTATGGAAACATTATAATTGCTCTTTCCACTTCCTTTGCACTCACCAAAATAAAGACTGTCATCAGCCGACTTCATTCTTTTTACAAAACTGTTTCCTGACGACAGCTTTCTGCCGTTTGAAACCGCATTCGCATTAGGTGCTATAGAAACTATAGCCTGCTCATCAAAAGTTCTCATATTCGATCCTTTCCGATATCTTTTGGATATATTATATCACAAATTTTTAACTGTTATATTTTTGCATAGAGTCCATTACTTCCCTCATTCGCTCTATATAATCATATACTTTTACATTATTTTGCATGTCCTTTATTTCATCAAAATTAAGATTATAATACATGCTCATTTCCTGCCATTTACTTTCGACTTTCTCTTTTACCATATCCTTTTCTACAGAGAAAATATCTGAAAAACTAAGCTGTCTTCCATCTTCCTCTCTCAAATGATAAAGCCCTGTACCAACAAGTCTTACCTCGCCTTTAGGTACATTCTTTAAAAGATTGCTCGCATTTTCATATATGGTATAGGCATCACTTGTACTTGCACTTATAAGCATGGATCTTGTTATACTCTTCATATTGGAATAAGTGATTTTAAGGGAAACACCTTCCCCGTAAAGTCCAAGTCTTTTTGCCCTCCCTGCCACACGAAAAGACAATATAAAAAGCACATCATCCAAAAGTTTAAAGCTTGATACATCCTTTTGAAATGTAAACTCCTTACTGATAGACTTTGTATCCTCTTCCCTATAAGGTATTACCTTTCTGTCATCATAGCCGAAAGCCAGATCAACAAGATATTCACCCTGCTTTCCCATAAACATTTTCACTTCATTACTTTTATTTTGTAAATCTCTTACTGTATCAACACCGTATAAATGGAGCCTTTTTGCAGTTTTTTCTCCTACTGTATATAATGATTTTACATTTCTATCAAGTACCAATGTTACAAAATCTTCTCTTGACTTTATTTCAAAATATCCGTCAGGCTTTTTCTCTTCACTTGCAGTCTTTGCTGCAGTCTTTGAATACGCCAGACCTACAGAGCAGGTAAGAGAGAGTTCCTCTCTTACCCTTTTTTTGATCTCAAACCCGATTTTTCCTGCTTCCTCCCATGAATCCACTTTTCCGGTCAGATCAAGATATCCCTCATCAAGTGCAATATACTCCGTTATATCAGTATAACTTTCCAGTATCTTATGCAACTGCTCCGATACTTTTTTGTATTTCTCAAAATTCGGATGCCTAAATATTCCTTTAGGACAACGATTAAACGCCTCTTTAATATTCATCCCTGAACGAATACCGTATTTTCTGGCTTCATAATTACAGGTCGATACAACTCCTCTTTCATTCGGCATTGAACCTATGATAAGCGGCTTACCTATTAGAGTCTTATCATCTCTCATCTCCACTGAAGCATAAAAGGCATCCATATCCACATGAATAATTATTTGACCTTCCGACATATCATTATCCTGCAAAGATTGTACCGTCAAACACATCTTCTATGTTCTTTCCTTCTATACTGAAACCGTATTCAGAAGCTTTTCCCATAGGTATACGAATAAGACTGCCATCTGAAGTTGTATAATCGGTAAAACTCTCCTTATCCGTACCTACCGGAACCAGTACACTGCCGATAGGAATATCGTAATCCCCAACTTCCTTACCGTTTATACCGTCCAATTTCTTAGCTTTTATGGAGATTTTAGTTGTCAATTGTATAGGTGTGGTAATTGTATAGTAGTTTTCCAAAATCTTCGGCATTCCTTTACTTCCAACAGTATATCTTCCTTCTATACCCAAGGTACTTATAGTATAAATCCTGTCTCCAAGATAAAATTCATCCGGATTTAAAAGAGAAGTATCTGCAAAACTTTCGGAAATTTCAAGTTTTTCTGATTTATTATTCAAATCAATTATTGATATACTGTTGTAATCATTGTCATACTGCAACTCAATATAGAGATAGGCATTATCTCCCTTTTTCACCACACTTGCCTTGGAAATACCATAGCTTGCATCTTCCTCATATGTGCTTTTTTCACCGTCAATTGTCACATTTATTTCCTGTAACATAAGATACTCGTCAATATCCTGTTCTATCTTCACAGTTCTAATTTTACCGTCAAGATCTATCTTTACCTCTTTATCTGTTGGTATTTCAAAAGCGTAATCCTTTGGCAAGCTAAGTATCTCTTCATTAAAAAACTCACCATATACTGCAAACTCCAAAGGTATGGAAACTATCCTTTCTGTATATTCATCCTTTGCAGTCATATAAATCATCATACAACCACTACTTAGTGTCCACGCAAGATCAGCTTTATCATTTGCTCCCAAATTAAAAGCATCGGGATTTGTCAGAACAGTTTTTAGCTTCTCACTAAATCCCTCTATATCTTCTCCATATTCATTTGCAAGATAATTATCCTTTTCAATCCTATCATATAGACCTGCTGAATCCTTTAATACATCCTCTATCTTAAGCTCCTTACCTGTATTTGAGTCTATATTTACTCCTCTAAGCAGTTCTTTTGTATCAGTACTTCCATTCATTACAGTAGTAGCCAGCAATACACTGAAAACACTTGTATCGGTTCGAGTCAGATTAATCCTTGGATAATATCCTCCCACCCAATCATTATTTATTTTGTTTACAATATCATTCAACTTTTCATTTCCCTCTACACTAAGTTGAGGTATTGTATTTCCATCACCCGCTATTTTGTTATATACATGTGCCTTTAGCATTTCCACGTCATTTTGTACTTTTGTTTCAGTTTCCTGAACGCTTTCTTTCTCAGAACTTTCAGCCACTGTACTTTCATTTGTATTAATTGTTATTGAAATTTTCTTTCCGCATCCTGCCAGTAAAAAAATTGCAGGAATCAAATATATAAAACTCTTTTTCATAAAGTCCTCCTTTTATCCTATACTATCACAAAATAATTGTACCACCAATAAAGATAGTCTTAAAATAAAAAAAGTGCAGTCGGTTTTACCCTTCTGCACCTTAGCTTATTTATCTAACTTACTGTCAGTCTTTGCCTGAAACTTTTCATTATTTACAATAAATCTTTCGTGAATTCCCTCTCCTATAAGACCTTTTTCATCATATGCCTCAACCTTGAATGTAAGAGCTCTTCCATCCACCTTTATAAGCTCAGACTTTATCACGACCTTCATACCAAGCGGTGTGGCTGATAAATGCTTTACATTTACACAAGTGCCTACTGTGGTAAATCCCTCCTCCAGTATATCGTTAACACTCATAAAACATGACTCTTCCATCAAAAGTATCATCATCGGTGTAGAAAACACCTCTAAACTTCCACTTCCTATACCTGCTGCAGTATTTTCCTTTGTTACAATAGTCTCTCTTTGTCCCTTTATTCCTACTTCCAACATAGTATTCTCCTTATCTATAGATATAGGCTATTTTATCATATTTTACTAATGAATGTTATACAGATAGAGTCAACATAACAGATTTTAATCTGTCGGTATAGCAGACCTCAAAGTTATTTGGTATTTCGATTTTTACATTATCGGAAATATAAATCTTAACATCCTTGTTTTTTGAAATATCCGTATTTACCGCTTTACTAATATCAAACGCTTTATTAAAAACCTTTTCAACTGAGAAAACATCAAGCCTTTTTGACTCATCAATTTCACCTGATGAATATATGATAAACTTCGGTGCATCCAAGACTTTGAGATTATATTTTGAATAAATATAATCTGCAAAGTTTCTTCCTTCTATTTCCAACGCTCGTGTAAAAGCCTTCTCCCAAAACTTTGCAGGATTACATGTCGAAACAGGTAGCATTACGCTTAATATGGCTTTTTTATTATTTCCTATAATATAAAGTGATACTCTTACATTTACTTGATTCTCCCCATATTTGTAGCTTAAATACTCATATCCGATAAATGAAAACTCTTTATCTGTAAATACATCTTTTACTTTTTCAGTGAATAAATCCTTATTTTTTGATGGATTATTTAAGTCTTCTATAGGATAATTAAGGTATAGATCACAGACCGGAAACTCCATATCTCTCACATCTGCAAATTCATCAATTGTAGCTTCAAGATTTTCATTATTGCACATATTGCTGACATCATCCTGCAAATGTATCTTCTCTTCCTTATCTTTTTTTATGTAAATAAAAGCATCCTCATAACCATACTCTGAATGAACTCTCACCTTTGCCTTTATATACATAGGAATTACTTCCCATTGGTCTATATAGAACATGTCCTCCTTATTTACAAGTAATACCTTACCTTTAACACATCCTCCCTTATTTGGAACTACATTAAAATACTTCTCACCTGTATTTATAGAATATCCCTCAAGTCTTGCATCATATGATTCCAAAGTATGTCCTAAGAGCTTATTTTGCAAATATTCAGATTTCAAAGTCCCATATACAAATATCTTGTACATAAATATCTCCCATATACCCTGTATTGAAATTTTAATACTGATATACTTATTCTTTGTAAAATTTATTTTCTGATATATTAGCACAATATAGAAAGTAAAATAAAGGAAATTAAGAAAACTTTACACCTTTAATATACCTACATACTTCATACTACTGCAACCTTCCGAATCTAAATCCGGAAAATCTTTAACAGCTACTCCCCAAATAACATTTCCTTCTAAAATCCCTTTTGCATTACACACCCTCTCAAATTCATCCAAATCAGAGATATAATCTTTTGCAAGCTCTCGTACATTACATAAAGAAGCCCTAAAACAAAACCAAAAGTCCTTTTCATCCAGTTCTTCCAATCCCGTTTCCCTGCAAAATCCACACTTTAGGCTAATATCGGGTTTAGCTCCAAGCCCCTCTTTGAAAAGTTTTAATTCATTTTCATATGGCTCATTATCCCAATACTGTTCAAAGTCATTCTCTTCGAATGTAGCTATCCATATATAGTAAGTTTTCATAAAAAATTATTCCTAATATATAACACGTAGATTCTTGTACTATCTTTTTATTAATTATGGGTTTGATTCCTATAAAACTAAAAATAAGCTACTAATGTTACTTAATACTTTAATCCTTCCGGAACCAGGATATTTTTCATATTTGGAGATACTTTTATCCTCGATATATGAAATGCATTTTTGCAATCATTACACCATATGACACCATATCCCATATTTGTCTTATCATCTATTATATGCATTGAATAATCCGTATTTATACTATTACAAACAGGGCAATTGCCGGGACTATTTTTATCAATAATAGATTTTAAGTTATTTGCCCACTTCAATATTTGTCCTCCTATAATCAAGTCAAGTAATATATTTACGACTCCAAGTACTGTATTAAGTTCTATACTCCAATTCCGGCTATATTTAGGTTTTATATAATATTCGTTCGGTTGTCAAATTTCTAGTTTTACCATCTGATTGAGTATGTTAAATTATGAACTTTTGGGATCACAAAATGTGACCCCGAACAACTTATTTCCCAATCTGGTTATATTCAAATTTATCTATACCCTCTTGTAACAAATCTTTTATAAACTTTACATTCCAATCTGGTTATATTCAACTACTATCGGATACAGAAATCGTAATATAAAATTGAACTTATCCTAATTCTTCAAATAGTTTTATTACACATGTTATAAATTATATTATCTAACTTTAAAATAATATTAGAAATTTCTTTATTTTTACTTCTATCATTCCTCTCATAACGATTTGAACTATTTATATATTCTTTCATTTTATCCTTTATTTGTATACACATAAACGAAAAAGATACTTTTTGATTATTATCAAAAATTTTATAAAACTTTTCATAGAAAACAATATATTGTCCAACCTGCCTATATGGATAATGTCTTTCTGGTGTTTTATTTGAACATATAAGTTTATGAGCTTCTGCAAAATTTTTATATGCATTTTCCTTATCATTATTATATATTGTTTTTTCCAACAACAATCTAGCTCTCAAACTCTCAACTTGATATGACTCTTCAGAATATCGTTCTTTTGAAAAAGCACTCGCAGTCTCTAAATATATTTCTGCTGCACTATAATCATGAATTTCCATAACTGCAAGTGCATACTGAATCCAGAAAAATTGGTTTTTTGAGTAATACTGAGTCTTTCTTGCATTTTCATAAAATCTAATATACATTTTATTAATTTCTTTATCTTCTCGGTTAAATATCATACGTAAATTTGAAAATGAAATAATTAATTTTAAAATAGAAATATTCTTTTGAATATATGCATGCTTTGATAAAAAATTTACCATTTCACATGAAATATCTAATATATCATTATTAAATCTATTATTCGCAATTATATGATATGCAACACTTGATGACTTGAATTTAATAGTATTGCGATCAAGTAGCACTAGATCTTTTATCTCTTTATACTTATCAAAATACAAAATATTAGTTCTAAAACCTAGTATAGTCTCTATATCGTCATATGTAATATCTATAGCAATAACATGACATATGAAAGCCATCAAAAGTATTTTTTTGCACTCTTCAGTTTTACATATTATACCTATAATTTCATTAAATTTATCAATAACATTTGGAGATTTATATATTTCCAACAGAATATTTCTAATTTCAGATTTACATTTCTTACTCAAAAAATTCTGCTTTTTATTTATTTTCATTGCTGCCTGACTTCCCCACAGATTGTATTGATTCAAATAATTTATAAAACTTTGTATCTCTAGTTGAGTTAAAAAATTCAGTTCATACATTGCCAGCGAATTTTCATCTAAATTAAGTCCCTTAATAAGTCTACCATAAAAATTATCATTTATATAACTTCTTGCCGTAAAAACAAATTTTATATTACTACAATTATATCTAAGTATAATTTCCCAGATAGAGCTATCTACTAGCTGATTATAATTTTCAAAAAACAAAAAATGCATTCCCTTTTCTGATGCAAGATGTGATAAATCGTCTGATAATGAAATATCAAATTTATCTAAATAGTATACACGTCCCAATAATTTTAAACGTTCCTCCACTTGTTTCATTACAACTGTTTTTCCGTTTGCTAAATCCGAATGAAATATAACAACTTTACCTTCTTTATTCAAAAACTTAATAGCTGAATCAACACATTCCCTTTCAACAACATAATTATTTTTATAATTAGTTGCAATCTTGTCATCGTCTACTATACCGTATAACAATAACTCAATAATGCTATTTGAATCAATGTTATTTGCAACACTTTTACTCTTTTTACATTCTCTCAGACAGATTAGTTCATGTTCTTTTTTAGACCTATTGTAGCTTTTATCAACTTTTTGTATATATTTGCTAAATTCTAGCAGCCCCTTATCATAGACTTCTCCAAATTTCTCCATTACTGATAATGTTCTTTTGCCAGGTTCAAAAGTTACAAATATGCATTTATCTTTTAATGATGAATCTTCTGAAAATATTTGTTGAAGTTCTATATCATATCCCAAGGAATATCCTATAAATATAACACTTTTAGCATTTACAATATCATGATGTAGCGCAACTGCCCAATCACTACCAGTAATTGTTCTTTTCAAATATGATTGTTGCGTCAACTTAAAGGTAGTATTAATATTATTCTCGTTTACTTCTCCAATATAACCATTAATATGTATTACAGCATTTTTCTGATTATGTACTTCTGAAATACGTGATGAGGATGTTATTGGCTCTCTCAATATACCTTTATTTCTTGATGCGAATTCCATTACATCATCATAATTTGTAGTATAAATTCTCTTCCAATCAATTCCTGCTATAACTTTATGCTCATCACCTACACACAAACAACTGTATTTTTTCTTAAGTATATTTATTAAATCTCTTAGTGTATTTCCTGCATCTAGATACCTTGTTGATATATAACTTAAGTCCTCGAGATCTTTTTCGTCTTCTCCATCTATATCTATATTTCCTTGTTTTATTAATTCTTTACACAAACCAGCTGCCATAGGAAAATCAGTATCATCAATATTTTTCGCTCCAACTGAAAAACCAGCACCTAAAAAAAGGATTGCATTCCCATCCAATACATTTTTTACTATTTTTTCTAGTTTATTATCTATCATAGCCACTCCTAATTTATCAAAAATCCATTTATTATTTACAATCTAATATAGTACAATAATAACACTATATGCTGTCAGAATAAACGTATTTCGTATTCTTTGTATACAACTATTGTCTGATCAGTCACTTCTGTCATGAAACTCTCCACTTGATCTTCCGCAGCTCTTAAAGCATGAGTATTGTGCTTAATATTACTACCTCTCCCAGCAACCTTGTTCAAGGTCACATTTTGTGACCTTGAACGTTCAGATACGTCAAGAAAAACTTCCTATCCCCTAATAATATAATTTTTTGCAAGGGATTCCTGATTTACAATCATGTTGTCTTTTTTATCCATCGTTTATCCTCCTATTCAAACTTTTCTAACATTCCAGACATTACACTACACATAGTATATCATGTGTTTAATGCTACACACTTTGAGAAATTGAATAAAGTACAAATATCCATGTCAGCCTTTAATTAAAATATACCTTTATTGACTACTTCTCTTAATTGCTGACTTAAAAATATATCACCAACAGAAACAAAAAACTCAATCACATTTTCATCACCGATAGCAGTAAGTATATTATCTATTATTATATTCCATTCTGGGAATTTTTTACACTCTTCATATAATTCAAATATTTTAGATACTACTTCTTCTTTACTAAGATTACTCTCTGCTTCCATAAATAACTCCTATTCTCTAAAATTTCAACAATCCATCCTATATTTATGTAACTTTATATTCAAAAAACCATCTATATGTCATCTCATCTTTATTATAGTTTAATATTTTAGCATTGGTATCTGATTTTACATATTATAATATGTATCAAAATACTATAACTACGCAGCAGCATTCTCATTAATGCTATCTATAATACCTTTGATATTTGCCCATACTCCCAAATCTGTAAATATCTCAACTATACTTCCCTGGTCTGTAAATGGAGCGTCTTGTAATACAGATAAATCTTTCATCATTCCATTGTGAACTATATACTCCACAATCTGATTTACAAAGTAAATCTGTCTGCTGTCAAGATTACTGTTCTCAAGATACTCTGAAAATGCTTCCTTCGCTGCATTCATATCAAGACCGACTATTTCTCTTACCAGCTCACCAAGCGGCTTTTGCCCGTATTCCTTCTCATACTCCTCTCTTGTGCCAAGTTCTGACCAAAGCACTTTTTCAAGTTCTTTTATATCATCCTTGCTTAAAGGAATATTAGATTTCAACTTTTGTATAGCCTCATTGTCCTGATGCTCTTTAATATAATATTCAGCCTTTGCACGATAGTTTTTCAACGAATCACTTTCAAGATCAGAGTCATTCCATTCTATTGAAATTATATCGTCAGTAAAGTTAGTATCATATATAATACCTCCCTTTGGGATATACTTCATAAGTCCACGGAGCTTTTCTCTTATTATCTCAAACTCGTTTACACCACAGCCCTCTATGTAATCAGTATGTAATATATCTCCTATAAGGTCTGATTGCTCATTTATTTCTGTAATATTAGCAATACTTGCAAGTTTTTTCGCATTCTTCCTTAAATCAGTAACAAACCTCTTATATGATTTACCTGCAAGACATGCAAGCTCTATGCCATACATCAATGCATCGAAACGCACTGCACTGATTTCATCATCTTCAGGTAAAATAAGAGGTGAAAGTTCTTCTCTTATCAACACAGTATCTTCAAATGTAAGTGCATTATAACCTTCTTCAGTAGAATATAATTCCACAAACTTTAAATGTTGCCTTACATCAAAGCTGTCTCTTGAAAGCTCTGATACCTTTGCTACCATCTCTTCAACAAGTCTTTTTCTAAACGCTCTAAGCTCATCACTCTGATAATCCAAATCCTGCAATCTATATGCAATTTCAAACTTTAAATTAAAGATGGCACTCTGTATAGGAATAGAATTATCTGTAGCCTTACCCTTACTTATTCTAAAGAAATCAAAATTACCACAAAAGTCAAAAATATAAAATTTAGACTTGTCAACTCCGTCAATAAGACCCGGACACAATCTTGTACCACGTCCTATCATCTGCCAGAACTTTGCATAACTCATTACTTTCTTAAAGAAAACAAGATTGACAACCTCCGGAACATCAATACCGGTATCCAGCATATCTACAGAAATAGCTATCTGAGGAAATTTATTTGCATCCGAAAAATCATCAATAATACGCTGTGCAAATTTAATCCTGTTGTCAATAACCTGAGCATATCCGGTTAGATGTGGATACTCTTTATTAAAGATTTCAAGAATCTTCTCAGCATGTGCATGATTCTTTGCAAAAATAATGCTCTTGCCAATTTTTTGTCCATAATCTATTTTAATTCCGTTCTTCATAAATGTATCAAGAACTTTACGAATAGTATCAGAATTAAATATCCACTCATTGAGTGCAGATGAGCTTATTGACTCCGGTAAATAACCATCCTCTGTCTCAAAAGTATTCTCATATATGCTCTTATCTTCATCTGAAAGATCCGCATACACAATTCCTTCCTCAATAAACTTAAGCTTCGTTTCCACTGAAAAAAAATCAACCAGATATCCATCCTTTACAGCCTGTGAGAGTTCATATCCGTATGTAGGAACTCCCTGCTCAAGATCAAATCTTTCATAAGTGTTTTTATCAATATCGTCTTTTGGTGTAGCTGTAAGTCCTACCAAAGGAGCATCAAAATATGTAAAAATATTTTTATATTTATTGTATATAGACCTATGTGCTTCATCACATATAACAAGATCAAAATGTCCGCATGTAAATATTTTTCTATCCTCTTCCTTAGCCGAATCTATGCAATTCATCATAGTCTGATATGTAGAAAAAACGCAATGAGCCTTATAATTATCCTTTTCATCACAAAGATTGGTTACTGAAAGGTCAGGATAATTATTTCTAAACGCTCTCTTTGCCTGAGTTACCAAAGATGTTCTGTCCGCAAGGAACAAGATATTCTTAATCCATCCTGCATCAAGAAGTACATGACACAACTCTATTACAGTTCTTGTCTTTCCTGAACCCGTAGCCATAACAAGTAATGCTTTCCTACGATGTTTTTTATCAAAAGCATTACATACCGCCTTGATTGCCGCCTCCTGATAATATCTACCGGCAATATTCTTATCTATAACGACATTTTCAAGAGATGTTCTCATTTTTCTTAAGTTGAACATCTTTTCCAAGTCTTCTTTTGAATATACGCTTGCTACCTTTCTTTCAGGATAATCACCATCTATTATTCTGGTCTCAAATCCGTTTGTAAGGAAAATACAAGGTCTTCTACCGAATTTTTTCTCAATAGCGTCTGCATAGTCGTTTGCCTGTTTTCTTCCGGCCACAACATCTACACATGTACGCTTTGCCTCTACTATTGCAAGTGGTTTGTGAGAAGCATCATAAAGTACATAGTCTACAAATCCGTCACCTGAATCTGTAGGTAATCCATCTATCTTTACCTCATTTAACCAATCAGAACCCTCTCTCCATCCTGCATCTGCCAGCATAACATCAATGTACATTTTTCTTGTTGAATATTCTGAGAGTTCAAGCGGCTTTGTAACATAGCTTTGGATCTTTTCTTCTCTCTGCTCTGTAAGTGAAGCCTTAAGTGATGCATTCTCTGCTATCAATTTATCCAAATCTATATCGGAAATTTCAGTTGTCTTTGGCGGCTCAACCTCTTTTGTCAGAAGTGATTTATCAAAGCTTTGTTCAACATAATTATCCGCATAACAATAGCTCACAAAATCAAAGAATATATGCAGATTCTCGAGACAAAGTATTGCCTTCTCCTCTGTTACCTTCCTTGCATTGTGAGTACCGTCATTACCTATCTTACGTATATAATCCATACGCTTAAACAGGTCTGCATCAATAATATCTTTGAATTCTTCGGTATTCATTAGGCTGATTAGATTGTCCTGATATGGTTTAGTCAATGAAGCATCTACCGAATACATCCATTTAATAGCAAACTCCATGGCTCTGCGGCAATTCATCACACACAGTCCCGGATCTATATATAAAACTTTTTCTGCCGCAATAGCAACATCTGAAAAGGTATCAAATCTCTTTTCCTTTTTCAAATAGTCAAAGTTGCCCATGCAAACCTCCCCGTAGTTTTAGTAAGTAGTATTTAGTAAAGAATATCTCAACTTTATAGAAATATTCTTAAAATTTTATTTATGTAAAACTCAATCGTGTTAAGAAAATCGTTAACTATGACCATTTTACAGTAAAGTTAGGGTTTTGTATATATGGATTTGCGGTTCCATGCTGGCAGAATATGAAGTGGTTAAACATTTTTTGTAACACTTTCTACCTTTTATAATTATATTCATTAGTCACTCCTGTTACAAAAATAATTTAACTCAACACAGTTGTTTATATAACGTCTGAAATCTTAAAATCAATAATGTCAAAATCTACATATTCTTCGTCTTCTCTTAAATATTTAGGATTCTTCTTTAGGTTTTCTAAATCTAAATTTTCAATGAATCTATCTATAGAAATAACTACTGTTACAAAATATACATATACATCATCATATGAATCCTCATCTAAATCATCATCTGTATAGCAATATAACTCTAGCTGATATTCTAATTCATAATTTATAAATATACCACCATTGGATACATATGAATTTACATTCTTTTTCCCTATAAACTCACAATCTTGAACACAATCAACCACTATACCAAAACCTAAATAACATTCGGAGTTCAAACATAAAAAATTTTGTATATCTTCTTCTATTTTCTTATTAACTCTCTTAATAAAAGCATCATCATCTCTATTTAAATCTATATACACTTGGGATTCAAGCAAATTGTACAACTTTGATGCATATCCTTGAAACATAGTTATTGTCATAAAGTCAATTGATACTCTCGGGTTAATCTCTGAAAATTCTTCTTGTAACTCGCTTCTGAGATTTATCAATATCCCTGTTTCTTCTGCTTCTTTATTTTTTTTTGATTTTTCTTTTTCCCACCAATCATCTTTTTCATCATTTGTGATAAAAATAATACTATTCACTTCTTTTATACTAGGTAATTTCAATATCTCTTTCCATAAAAACAAATCTCCAAACTTTTCTATTCCCTCTTTTCCATTATCCTTAAATCCTGGTGGCAATTCATACTTATATCTTAATTCTCCCTCCCTTATTATTTCTAGTTCTTCCTTAAACCCTATTTTACAACCAATTTGATTTTTATCACCTAAATTAGAGACAAATTTTTCAATATCATGTTCCAATTCATTAGAACGCAACGAAATAACCTTATATTCTTCTCCTACAATATCCTTATATGTTTCTATCTCTTCTCTAACTTCTTTAAATTTTTTCAAAATCTTATCAAAATATTCTTTTATAAATGGATAATTATATCTTTCTGATGTTTTAAGTTCTTTTTTAACACTATTTTCACTTTTATCAATAATTATTTTTAGTCTATTTTCAAAGTTTGAATATCTTTTCTTCAAATCACCAAATACAACATATTTATTTTTATTGTACTCATTAATAACTTGATTCGGAATCCATATCAAATCACTACACTTGTCAAATATCATCATAATATTTTTACTTGTATATAATGAATATCTTGCTAGATCTAAAATAACATTAGTATCTAAAACTATTATTGTTTTTTTGTCTTTTAATTTTTTCTTGAATTCACTATACTCCATCATTAAATCATGCCCCTCCCTCAAACATATTTGCTATATTTTATACAATACCATAATTTTATTATATTTTCACCCTTTAATTCTTTCATTAACATATAAATAACCTTCTATGTAAATGCAAACAAAAGGTATATCCTCCCACCTTAGCCAACACCTGATTTTGAGAGTAGATTTTTCGATCGCAAATTTTCCCATTCATACTTTGATAGTTGAAAATAAAATTATAATCAAATTTTTTAGTTTTTTTTACTTGCTCATTAAATCTTTTTGTAGAGTTTCTATATATTTTAATAAACTCAAAATCAAGCATAACTTTTTGATTTCATTATAAATTTTGTTTTTAACTACTGTTTCACCCATTACTACAATCTCTTTATTTTATGTTCTAGATTATTTATACTTTGCAAAACAAGACAATAGGTTTAGTGATTAATTATATTTATAATTGAACTCATTATTATTGTATTATAAATGTGTTTAGTTGTAAAACAACTTTTGATTTGTTGACTTGTTCGACAAAGGTAGAAAAATATTTTTGTTTCTCAAAGCTTGGAAAATAGTATTCAAAGTTCCTAATCTTCTGCATATTTATTGAGGCCTGTGCCACTTTAGATGCAAATGACATTATATATTTATTAGAGTACATCAGAAGATGTACTAAAAAAACAGGATCGTAACTTAACTTATCTATTATAGTTATTTTCCCAACATTAGGTGCCAGATGATATTTATTATCCTCATCAACTAAAGCAACATCACCAATTGTACCTGCATATGTTATAAGAATATCTCCAATATACAACTTTGATCTAGGTAAAAGGTCAGAAGTTTCTCTTTCAATCCATTTTATATCATCTAGAATAAGTTTTCCTCTTTTACAATTCAATCCTCTCAGCATTATAACATCACCAATTGAACCTACATCTTTATATTTTATATACTTAGTAAACTCAAAGCCTGCCAATTTAGTTACAGAAGCAATATCGCCAATTTTTCGCCTATTTTCTTTAATCTTATCACCCTCTACCAAATCACCAAAGAGCTCGAAAAATCGGGCTTTGATAAGTTCATCCAATTTAGAAATCACTTCTGTTCTCAATTTTATAATTCCATTTAATTTATCTAATATATTTGCGATAGACTCCTGTTCAGCAATTTCTAACAAATTAAGAGTATTCTTCTTTATATCAGGAACTGTAAGTTGCGGAATAGATGTACCACTAGACTGTGGTTTACACATCTTCAACGCATAGAACAAATATCTTTCTGATACTTTCTTCAAATCAGGAACAACAGTTATAAGCCTAATAACTGGTAAAAATGGTTCTCTTCTAATTACTGTATATCCTATAGTCCCCCTCGCTGCAACGGTAATACTTAGTTCTTTTTCTCTTGCTTCATCTGTATATCCGTACAAACCTTCATCTTTTTCGGCATTTGCAAAGATAGGGACTTTATAATCTTCTGTTTTTTCTTCTGAATACCTATCTTTAGGTACATCTCCGCCCGCATAGATTCTCTTACAGACTTCTTCCAATTTCACTCTCATCTACTATCCCTGCAAATCTCAAGTTGCAAAATTTCAAGCAATATATCTTTGATGGGAATTCTTTACATTATTTTGGTTTACCATAGCATATTGCATTGTAGTATCAATTTGAGAGTGACCAAGTATCTTTTGCACTTGCTCTATTGGCATTCCCTTATCTATGGCTCTAGTTGCCATACTTCTACGAAATTTATGCGGGTGGATTTTTTCAAGATTTAGCTTTCTACCAAGTTGTCTTAATCGAATTTCTACTCCACTTATTTTCAATCGATCATGCGGTGCATCCAATGTAACAAAAAGAGCCTCATTGTCATCATCCCTACTTTCAATGTAATCAATGAGGTGTACCTTTGCTTTAGCATCAAAGTATACTTTTCTCTCTTTATTTCCCTTACCATATACAACACATTCACGACCTTCCAAGTCTATATCACTGATATTTAAATTTACAAGTTCACCCACTCTTATACCGGTAGAATACAGCAAGTCTATTATAGCCTTGTCTCTTTTTGATGAGCAATTATCTCTAAGTCTTTCTATACTCTCATCAGAAATAACGCTCTTTACCACTGTCTTAGTTCTTATTTTATGAATACGCTTCATAGGACTTTTCAGAATATAATCTTCCTCTTCAAGCCATGAAAAGAAACTCGAAATATTTCGCCTTATATTGTCGATAGTAGTATTACTGCAATTATTTATCTTTTGATAATCAGAAAGATATTCTCTCATCTCTTCGGTGGTTACTCTTCTTACCGGTGTATCCTTGTTTTTTAGTAAATGTTCTATTGTTACTTTATAATACTGTATCGTCCTTTCAGAACATCCCTCCACTTTCTTTGCATCTAAGAACAGTTTCAAGAAATCTTCATTCGAAATATCCTGCTTAGTAGCCTCACAATCAGAAAAAGCCTTCAAGATTACCTCCTGAAGCTTTTTCATCTGCGAAATAGATAAGTACTCTGACATTTCGTTTAGTATTATTACAATTTTGTCTTCCATGATGATATTCTCCTTTGTATACCATCATCCTACGCCATCCAATTTCTTATTATATGTACTGATTTAATTATTCAATAACAAAACGTTTGCATACATTTGTTCTGTTTTTACTATTTGTCACCTACCCAAAGTACTTTTGCATAAGACTATCAAATAGTAACTGAGCTTTGTCCAATGCTTTTTGAACTTCAACTTTTGATTTGTTGACTTGTTTAACAAAATCTACATACTTAATTTGAAGTTCTTTAGGTGGTAATATCAGCTTAAATCCTCTAATTGCTTTAAGACCAACGTTCTTAATTGTACTTGCAGTTGCATTACTTTCTAAAAAGATTTTAAATGCATCTGTATTCATAACTCCATATACAAATTCTCTATTTACTTCAGATTTTAAATTACAGTAGCAAACACTTTTTCCTAACATAACTTCTTCACCATTATATAACGCTAACTTACCAAGAGTTCCATTTATCGATAACAAAATTGTATTATAATTCATTGTACTACAATGCTTCTTATATGTTTCTTTGTTTACCATCTTTGTTATAGGTGTTACCTCTATAACACCAGCCTTAAGATTATTACCATTTATAAATGGATATACACCATATTCATCATACTTAGGTGTTCCATGAAGTCCATCACCAATTCCATCACATGCATTATTCAACTTAATAACATCCCAGTCTTTTTCATTGATAATTGGATCTCCAAAGATTTCAACAAATCGGGCTCTGACAAGATTTTCTAATAATAATGATTCTTTTTTTCTACTCTCTAATATACTTCTTACCATATCAAACTGATTTGCAATTTTTAACTGCACATCTTTGTTAGGTATTGGCACATATGTATTTCTTATCATCTCACTATTTAGATTGTTTACTACTCCACCAACAGCCATAGCTTCAAACTTTTTATACGTACTTTTGGAGCTTAAATAGTAGTAAAGGAATCGTTTATCAAACACCTTTTTCTCATCTCTTAATACAAGCCATCCATCATGAATACACCCATCTATTTTTAATATATATGGGCGTCCAAAACTCATAGAATTTGATAATAAAAAATCTCCAGGCTTAACGTACCTTGATTTCTTCATTCCTTCTTTCTTAATTTTTTGAGCTGTTGAGGTTATGTACATTGAATCTGAAGTATCCCCAATCTTAATCCAGTTTATACCATTTTCGTCATTCGTAATAAACTTGTCAATTGGCCTTGGAGACCCCCCTCGTTCTACAGTACATACGTCACCAAGCTTTTTATATTCCCACAATTTCTGCATCTAAACTATCCCACACAAATCTCAATTTGAGATCCCTTTCAATAATTCTCTCAACACTCTGGTTTCTTCCATTATCTGCTCATTCAGCTTCTCTATTTCATCCAAAATCTCTGATGTTGGTGGATATTCTACGGGAACATACTCCACCTCCTTGTATTTATTGATGGATAAGTCATAATCTTTTTCTATGATTTCACTCTTAGGTACCATAAATGACTTATCTGTACGTTTTCTATCCTTTTCTCCATCAAGATTCTTAAAGCGGTCTATGATATCCGGTATGTCATTTTCTGCTATCGGTGTTCTCTTATCATCCAAACTCTTACCGTCTGCTGTCATATCATAGAACCATACATTATCAGTTCCACCATGATTGGTCTTTGTAAAGATAAGTATACCTGTAGACACTCCCGCGTATGGTTTAAAGACTCCGGACGGCATGGATATTACTGCTTCCAGCTTTTGATTTTCTATCAATTCTTTTCTTATAGCCTTATGAGCATTGGAAGAACCAAAAAGCACACCATCAGGTACTATACAGGCACATCTTCCACCTATCTTTAGCATTCTTGTAAAGAGTGCAAGGAATAACAGTTCTGTTTTTTTAGTCTTACATATTTTTAGAATATCTGTAGATACTATGTCAGAATCAAGGCTACCCTTAAATGGTGGATTTGCAAGTATCAAAGAGTACATATCCTTATCGGGGTTTTGATCGGATAAACTATCTCTGTATTCTATACAAGGATTTTCTATACCATGAGTCATCATATTCATAGCACCTATACGAAGCATGGTTCTATCCATATCAAATCCGTAGAACATGTTATTCATGAAATGTTCTTTATTCTTTTTATCCATAAGTACTTCTTTTTTATATTTTTCCTTTAAGTACTCACCACTGATTACAAGAAATCCTGATGTACCGCATGCGGGATCACATATAGTCTCATTTGGCTGCGGATCCATCATTTCTACCATCATCCTTATGATATGCCTTGGTGTTCTAAACTGACCGTTTACACCTGACTGTGCAATTTTAGAAAGCAGGTACTCATATACATCTCCTCTTACATCCGTGCTCTGTATCTTATCCATCATGGCATATATCTCATCCATAGCATCTACTATCTTTGAAAGCATCAAAGGTGTACTTACTTTAAATATTGCATCTCCCATATACTTACTGTATGCACTATTTTTATCACCATGAAGATTTTTTATAAAAGGAAATACCCATTCTTGCATTATGCTGTACATTCTTTGTGCAGGAAAATCATGAAAAACAGACCATTTAAGTTGTTCACCCTCTACTTTTCTATCTCCTATCACTACCTCACCATCAAAGATACTCTTAAACGGTAAACCAAGCATTGCTGCTTCTTTTGCTCTTATATTATCTGCACTGTCAATATCTCTGATGAACATCAGATATGTCATCTGCTCCACAACTTCAAGAGGATTTGTAATACCTCCTGTCCAGAATATCTCCCATAATCCATCAATCTTATTTTTTAATTCGCCTGTCATAATCTCCCTTTCCACTTTCGTTAAAAATAATATTTATTTTATTCCATATTATTTTTTATATTGTAAATTCGCTTCAGTTTTTCTCTTGAAGTTGAAAGCTTTTCTTTTAAGTCCGCTATCCTCTCAAGTTCCTCTTTGTATTTCTCCCCTATTATATTCTGTTCCTCAAATGAAGGCAAAGGAATTTCAAGTTTTCTCAACTTTTCTAAAGAAATTGTTGGGATTACGCTACCTACATATATACTTTTAAATAAAGCTCTCCCAAGCTCACTGTCAAAAAGTGCTTGCAAATAATATGGATTAGCTTTTATCTCATCTATTTCAAGAATAAACATATTTCCGGTTGCCAATATTTCCGTACCTTCTGCTACCTTTACAACCGCTGATTTAAAGTCCGGTGATCCTGTCTTTGTTAAAACGATTGAATTATTTCTTATACAAAACTTTTTTATATTAGCCTGTATATCCTTTAAGTACTGATTATCCGTAAAGAAAATATCTCCATCACTAATGTTTGAAATCATTATATATCTATAAGATGTGGGTTCGCTTGCTCTATTTTCATCTAAATATGATGCTTTTACCTGTGCTCCCCTTGTTATACTCTTTACAATACTCGAAAGCTCCACTCCGTCTTTAATCTCCGGCGCTTTCTCCAGATATCTACTTGCATTAATAATATAATCATTTTCTGCAATCTCATTTATGCTTATTGTTATAGATTTATTACTGTTCTTTTGTAATAATTCCATAATATCTGATATGTCATTGTCCGATAATATAGTTCTTCTTCCATCTTTTGTAAAATTCTCACCTGCATCAATCATCTTAATATTAGTGTTTCCATGACTGAAAATCACAAGAGTTGTTGCAATAGACGTTCCGGGTAGTAGTTTTGCAGGCAATAAAACCGTTGCTTCTATAAGACCGTTTTCAACAAAGTATTCCCTTATTTTTCTATCTGTAGAATTCCATGTTGTTCCATTTGTCATAATGGCTACAGCCCTTCCATTCAATTTCATCTGCTCAACCAATTTCAAGTTAAATATCCAGTCTGAAGAAACTCTCTTTATATTATCCGGAAAATCCACAAAATCTTTTACAATATCTTCAATATCAGGAATAGAGATCATAAAAGGATAATTTGCAAAAAGCTTATCTACCTTCTTTTCCGCTTTGTATAGCATAGCATCATTTAAAACTAAAGATATATACCTGTCCAATAGTGATGCCCTTATATTTGCAATAAAGTTAAACACCATATTAAGCTCTACACCGGTATATTTTAGATTCTCTCTTAACAATGCAAGCTCAACAAAAAAATTACCCTTGCCTGAACAAAGCTCCAATACACTATCATTTTCCTGCACATCCAATATCTTAGCTGCAAGCTTTAATATTCCTCTTGGAGTAGATGCCTCTTGGAAAACGTCTTCCAAGTCATTATTAAATAACAGATATGCAAGGAGATTCTTCGCATCAAATCCATATCCTTTTAATCTATTTAATACAGGCGATATCTCAGGAAAATAATAAATCAACTCACTTTTTATACTGTCATCTACATCACAAATATTCTCAAACAATTCAATACTGTCAAGGTCTTTAATTTTGTCCTTAGCTACCCTGTACAATAAATATGCTAATACTGTTGAATATCTTGATTTATTATCACCTGATATTTTACGAAGCTCACTGCTTATAGCATCTGAAATATCTGAAGTATCAATCTTTTCCAATCTCTTAAGATATGATATATTCATGCCACTCCTTCTAGGTTTTTAATAACCTTTATTTTATAAGGTTATAATAAACCTGAAAAATACGAAAGTCAATCCTAGTTTTAAGGTTTTTAATAACCTTATGATTTTTACTGAGTATGATATTCTCTATAAGTTTATTACAAATACACGAATTATATTTACTTACAAGAAAAAGGTGCCTTATCTGACGACAAAGACACCTATATACAATTCGCTTACACCTGCCTATTAGTAGTTTTCATCCTTTACAGGCACCTCTTTATATTCATCGATATTTATCATATCTTCATATATTAGCATGTTGGAGTTATAAGATGATTTATGTATAAGCCAAAATTCTTTCATATACTTAAACCAAGATGCTCTTCGTATTTTTAAACTGGGAGCACCCAATCTTGCCGGAGCTTCTTCAAAATTATCAATGGTATAGATATATTTATCATTAGTTTTATTTAGAAGATAACATCCGGCTTTTTTATATAGATTATCTATTTCAGTATAAATATCTTTTATATTATAGTTCTTATCTTGTTTTATACTATCTTCATCAAGTTGTAATAATACTTTATACATTCATTCTCCTTTTTCTTTGCAAAAATACATATAGGCCTTCTGAAACTTAATAAAAGCACTAAATATATTATCTATTGTTATATCCCACTCCGGACATTTTTCTAGCTTTCTTCATCATCTTCTTCGTCTTCAAGCTGTTCTTCCCAGTCAGGTATCATATCTTCATATACCCATTCATCTTTAGAGTATTCATTATGTACAAGAAAAAATTTATCCATATATTTAAACCAAGGCAATTTCCTTATATCAAGACTCGGTACACCAAGTCTTGCCGGCGCTTCCTCTATATTATCAATAGTATAGATATACTTATTTCCATCATTTTCAAGAAGATAACATCCGGCTTTACGATAAAGAGCATCTATCTCTTTATAGATATCATTTAAATCAAACTCTTTATCTTTTTTTACCTGTTCTTCATTAATCTGTAGTAAAACTTTAAACATAATAGCTCCTTTAATCTTTAAAAATTTTAAATTTCAAAATATTGTTTTTGCAATACATTTCTTGAAAAAAATTTCAGCACAAAATTTTCTCCCCACATCTCCCCTCATTGTACTATAATCATAATATAAAATTCAGAAAGGACATTAAGATGAATTCAATAAAATCTTTCTTATCAAAAAACTTATTCGGTATGCTTATATGCTTTCTCATCGCTCTGCCGGCGTGGTTTTTGGGGAAGAGATTTCCTATAATCGGAGGTCCGGTTATTGCGATTATTGCAGGTATGATTATTACACTTTTTTGGAATGAGAAGGGCAGGGCAGGTGCCGGAATAAAGTTCACTTCAAAATATGTTTTGCAGGCGGCTGTGGTTTTTCTGGGATTCGGCCTTAACCTAAGTGTTGTGCTTCAAACCGGCAGGCAGTCGCTCCCTATAATCATATGCACGATATCCACCGCACTTATAATTGCCTTTATTTTACATAAGCTGATGAATATCCCCGGCAATATCTCAACTCTTGTGGGCGTGGGTTCTTCCATATGTGGTGGTTCCGCCATAGCGGCTACCGCACCTGTAATAAATGCAGATGATGACGAGGTGGCACAGGCTATATCGGTTATCTTCTTTTTCAATGTACTGGCTGCACTGCTCTTTCCTGTTTTCGGCAAGATGATGGGATTTGATACTCTGAGCGGAGAGGCTTTCGGCATATTCTCAGGCACTGCGATAAATGACACTTCATCCGTTACCGCTGCCGCTTCCACTTGGGACAGTATGTGGAAGCTCGGCACTCAGACTCTTGATAAGGCGGTTACGGTAAAGCTTACCAGAACGCTTGCAATCATTCCCATTACTTTGGTGCTTGCAATAATCAATGCAAGGAAGTCAAATGATAATAATAACGGTTTCAGCCTTAAAAGATCATTTCCGATGTTTATCATATTTTTTATTATTGCATCCGTTATCACTACCGTTGCTTTAAGTGCAGGTGTACCTTCACATTCATTTGCTCCTTTAAAGGATTTCAGCAAGTTCTGTATCATTATGGCAATGGCTGCAATCGGACTTAACAGCAATTTGATAAAGCTTATCAAATCTGGCGGTAAACCTATTATTCTTGGCGGAATATGTTGGATAGGTATCACCGCAGTAAGCCTTCTAATGCAGCATATACTTGGTATTTGGTAAAAAAAGTGTGCAAGCCCCAAAAACTTGCACATTTTTTTAATTTATCATCACTTTATAAAGTATTACATCTCCATAGTCTTTATAAACTTCGGTACTTCCATCCTCCAATAGGTATCTTACAACATCCGCCGCTCTTTCCCTGCCTTCCAGATACTCATCTTCAACACAGATATATTTTATATCCGCATAATGCAGATAATCCTTAAAATTATCAAGTGTTCTTACAACGGCGGAATTACCTCCGCTTCCTGTAATATCTGTATAAGTCCTTATATCCGCACTCAATATTTTAAGTAAGTTGTCCTCTGACAATAATAGTGTTCTCGGATTGCCCAATTTCATCAAATCAATATATACATCTACAAAGTTGCTGTCTGTATTTCCCAACACTTCTTTGTCGATATATCTGTCATGATGATTATATATTCCAAGTTCTCTTATATACTTCGGACTTTCGGTAAGTCCTCTGATACCTGCCCAGTTTGTAACCCCCGTTATAAGAAGTGAAAATGCTATACATGGTATCAATGAATAGAATAGACTCTTAACCCCTGTTTCTTCAACAAGAAAACAAACCGTAATGATAACCAAAGCAAACAACAATATGAAATAATTACCGTCTACCTGATTTAATATAAATAAGCTAAACAGACTGACCGCAGCATCTACTCCGAGAATAATCATTATATATGTGAATATATCTCTATTACTCTTATTCTTAATGCAGTATCTTACAGTAAATACAGCCAGGATTATAAATAATACAGTTATCAGTACGGTAGGTGAAGCTATATAAATATGCGTCTCATTTGTCGGTGATATAAAAAGCTGGAATAATCTGTAAAATATATCTACACTCTCACCTGATGACATATTCATGCCTGCACTTCTATAATCTCCGATAGTATAAGGATATTTTGTCTCTATTCCAAGCTTATACCATACAGAAGAATATACCGAAGTAATAATATGACCGGTAAGTATATATGTTCTTGCATATACAAGTACAATTGCCGCAATCGGAAGGACTGACAGGTAGGCAAATCCGAATAAATTTTTGATTTTATTTTTATTCTTTATAAGGTCTGTAACAAGATAAATAATATTTGCAATGCCTATACCGAAGCTGAACAATAGACTCGTAGGCTTATATATAATACTTGCAAGCAGGGCTATCAATGCAAATGTAATATAGTAACTATGTCTTTTTTTCACATACAGGCACATATTCAGTATTGATATCAGCTGCATTAATAATGTGATCATATCAGTCTTTGCAGATAATCCCATATTCATAATTGCAGGTGTCACGGATACCAGTACTACTGCAAGCCATGACTTATCATCTCTTTTTTCACTGCAGACTTTTACTATCTCAAATACCGTAAAAAGTACCATTATTGCACATATGTAAGAAAAACTCAGTACAAATCCGAAGCTTTTCTTTGTATTAAGTGCAAGTGTAAGTATCTCAAGTCCCTTCGGGTAAACATATACATCGTTTACGGTTCCCAGATTGTCATATATTCCGGTATTTCCGATAAGTACAGACAAACTTCTAAGTCCGTACCTTAAAGAATCATAGTCCAAAGTAATATTGATTCTTCCAATTTGCAACAGTATTGCTGAAAGTGATATTGCGGAACCTATGCAGAAAAAATTTTTATTTTCAAAATCTTTCTTTTTTTCTGTATTATTCTTTACTAACGGTACTATTATTTTGAAAAATCTCATCAAAATATAAGTGACTACAACAAGTATTGCAAGTCCCAGAGTAAAGTATCTTACTCCTTTTTTTGAGGCAAGATGAAGTGCTGAAAGTACACATATGAAAATAATATATGTAAGACTTCCTGTGCTAAAGCTGTTTAAATAACGGGCTATAATGCCATCTTCCACACAGCTTTTTCTCACCTTTACAAGCACTATTTCACCAAGCCAAATGAGCACCAATAGGAAGATACAATCTACTATAAAAGCGGTGGCGGCCTGATGTAAAATCATATATATCAGACTAAAAAATCCTATATCTATAAGTCTTATATAATTGTTTTTTACCAATCTTAATATCAGATAAAATATAACAAATAGCAGTATATGTTCAAAATAAAGCATTTTTGTTTCCATCTCTCCGATATCAAATAATATATAAGTCTTTTCAGCCAATAAAGAAAAACTGTATATACTAAGAATGGCGGCACATATAAAAATAAGCAAATATCCGGTTTTCTTAATATTCATATATAAACTCCATACCTCTTGTAACACAAATCTTTCTCATCAAATCACCACCTATTTTCATCAATACTCTCCCTGTTCACCCTGTATTTTAAATTTTGTCTCTAATACCTAGAAAATGTCGAAAAAGTCATAGTCGTCTTCAAAGAATTCATCATTATCTTCAAAAGAGTCTTCAAAAGAGTCATCAAAATTTTCATTCGTTCCATTTTTCCTTCCCTCATGTAGTTTTACCATTTCAGGGTCGAGCTTTATTTTATATGACTTCGGTTCAAACTCGTCTGTTTCATATGAATCGTCTTCATATAAATCTGTTTCATATAGCTTTACACTGTTTTTAAGTTCTTCTATAAATAAGCTTCTTTCTTGGGTAAATCCTTCAAATACCTTCGGCTCTTTCATATTATTTGTAAGCTTCTTATACAGTTCGTTTTCCGTGATATTATATCTTTTTGAAAACTTAGGTTTTGAGCCTCTTCTGAATATAATCTGATTTCCAAGTTTCATATTCAGGCAATCCTCCGTCATTATTCCGGCTCTCATTCCGATATTTCTTGCAGTATCCAAATCATTTGAACCCATATAGACATATGTATCACAGTTGTTAATAATGGTTGTAGCACTGTCATTTCCATAAAGTGATGACAATTGTGACTCCGACTGTATCAAAAGTGTCACCGAGATACCCTTTTCCCTGAATATTGAAATATACTGGTCAAATAAAGGTACCGGACATCCGGTTGCAAAGTCGTCCGCCAGAAAATGTATAGGTCTTGGCAATACGCCTTCAGCCTGTCTTTCTCCAATTTCAAACAGTTCTTTAAATATATGTGCATAAAACATATTTATAAAACTGTTTAAGCTTGGATTTACGGGACTTGTAGTCACAAACAATGCTCTCTTTTCCATTGCCAGCTTCTCAAAGCTTATCTTATTTTCCATCTTGAACATTCTTCTAAGCTCAGGTGTAAAGACATATCCAATGGCCGTATTTAATGTACCGAAAACACAACTTGCGGTTTTTATAGGCAATCTCCTAAAAGATTTCCAGTTAACCGTAGCAAAGTTAAAAGTGTTTGTCATTTCAAGCTCTAAAAAATCGTAATCATAATTAGTCTTTATCTCGCTTGTATCATCTTCAAAGCTAAGCTTATCAAGCATCTCAAGGACATCTATAAAGCTCGGATTATCTTTTTTCATCAGTACATAGGATATAAATGCCGCAAAAAGTGAAGTAGCCGCCTCATCCCAGAACGGATCCGCATTGCTGTTTTCTCTTTTCTTATTTGCTGTGACAATGCTCTTGGCTACAAAAACTATATCCTGATAACTTTTGATGAAATCAAGCGGATCATAAGCTATATTTCCATTTTCAGGATGTACAAAGTCAAGATCCCAGACCTTATAATCTCTTTCTTCCAATAATGAAAAATATTTATTCACAATTCTTCTCTTTGTTACAGAAGTAATAATATTTCTGTTATATGATTCCAAAAGAAATGCTTCCGTTATGGAAAGGGTTTTACCTGAACCTGAGCCTCCGACTACCAAGATATTATTGTTTATACCGGTTATATTACTGTCTGTAGAAAATATACAATCTTCGCCTTCGCCTAAAATCACCCTGTCAATTTTGGATTGTATCTGCTTACCTTTTTTATCTCTCATTACCGCTCCGCTTCTTTTACAAAATCAATGACCTTTGAGAACTCTATTATTTCATCACATAGATTAAATGCAATTGCTTCATCAGGTGAGAAATAATGATCAAAATCAGTAGCTTTATCAATCTCTTCTTCAGTCTTTCCTGTATGTTTTGCCAGTAGACTGTTTATTTTCTTTTTCGTTTCAAGCATGCTGTCTGAAATGCTCTTTATGCTTGAAGCATTATCTGAAACCCTTCCGCCAAGCATCGGTTGATGTAGCATAAGTTCACTGTTTGGAAGCATATATCTTTTTCCTGCACATGCCAAAAGCACCGCACCCATGCTGTAGGCTTTTCCCCTACATATCATTCTTACAGGCGCTTTTGAGCCTACTATTGCATCATACATCAAAAGACCGCTGTTTATTTCTCCTCCGATACTGTTTATAAGCACTGTAATAGGCTCGTTTGACTCAAGATTCAGCTCCAATATTTTGTCGGTAAAATCGACAGCCGACTCATCTGTTATTTCACCGTTGATATTTATACATCTTTTACTGAAAAACTTTGCTTCCAGTGATACCTGTGTAATACCGCTGTTTGTCTTTATCAATGTACTTGTACTCATAATATCTCCTCTAATCAATGCCTTTTAAAGTTCTATATGACAAGTTTCACTCTATACTTATCCTAATTTGGATTATTATTAATTACCTGCCACTGTTTCTCCTGTCCAGTCTTTGATACCACCGAATTCATATACATTTGTATAACCCATATCATAAAGCTTTTGTGAAGCCTGTCTGCTTCTGTTTCCGCTTCTGCAATATACAAGTATCACCTGATCAAGGTCAGGAAGCTCTTCCGGCTGAGTATTTGTTATACTCTCATTAGGTATACATATAGCACCCGGAATATGGCCTGCTGCATACTCATCCTTGCTTCTTACATCGACAATGATATGTCCGTCTTCATTTGCCATCATCTGCTTAGCAGTTTCCTGATCAATATGTGTATAGCTGTCTTTTTTAGCTTCCTCACTTTCCTTCATAGTTTCCCCCGCTTTTTCACTTGTAGCTACACTGCTTGCAGCTGTTTCCTTTGCTGTAGTCTCCTGCATACTTGCATTATTTGAACATCCTACAACTGTGAGTAAAACTCCTGTTAATATAACTCCTGCTATCTTCTTCATATAAATAATACCTCTCTTATATTTGATTTCTTTCTGTACAATATATTAACATCACTATGTTACAATATCGCACATCTTCCATTATAGCATGAATTCATTTGTGTATCTATCAAATAAGTGCGAAGAACTCAACCACAAGCAGTTATTCTCAAGCAATGTCCGGCATCCTGCAATCCCCTTAGCTACCAACTTCATATGCTTTGAATTATCATAAATATATAATTCATCTATAAGCGGCATCAATTCCTTAAATTTTGACAATGAAACATAATATCTTCTTTTTATATCCTCCTCCGGAATACCATGTCCACCCATACTGACTCTGTGGGCAACTCTTTGAATTGCCAACTCAGGACTAATAAGTCCTACATAGTTCATAATTATCTTGTAACCGAGCTTCTTTGCCTTCAGTATATTATTTGTCATACTTCTTCCGGTCAATGTGGTTTCCTGATTGAATGAAACAGCTTTATTCATACAGTCTTTTATAAGCTTTACGGCCATCTTCATTGCTTTAGCCTGATCGGATTGATTTCTCCAATCTCCACCATTGGATATTACGATTTCATCTGAATTTACTCTTACACCGAAATCATGATTTTCCTGTAGTAATGTACTATATAAAGTTGACTTTCCTGCACCGTTTACTCCGGCAAATATCGTATATGTTGGCATGATTTTAATCCTCTACTATGTTTTATTTCTTGCGTTTCAAATAATCAAAAACTATTTCTTTTTTCCATCTATTATTAGATAAACTCTCTTCCATAACCATTGGAGAATCCGCTTTCATTACAGCGCACATAGCCTGTGATACTCCTTCATATATAAGCTTTGTACCCCTATCATCATGTATATAGTTCACGGCTCTTTCTCTACGTATTCCAAATCTCTCGGCTTCTGCACATGCATCTATATTTGCTCCTATGAAGATAAATTCCCAGCCATACTCTTTCTGCTCTTTTTCAATCATCTTCTTAACCTGCTCGTAGTTATAATTCATGCTTGCATTTTCCATTCCATCTGTTGTGATAACAAATATAGTCTTATCCGGCCTGTCTTCTTCTCTTGCATATTTATGAATATTGATTATATGTTTGATTGCACCACCAACTGCGTCCAAAAGTGCAGTCGATCCTCTTACAAAATACTCTTTATTTGTTATCTTATCCACTTTTTCAATCGGCACTCTGTCATGAATAACCTCGGTTCTGTCATCAAACAATACTGTTGATACATATGCCTTCTCTCCTGTCTGTTTTTGCTTTTCAATCATTGAATTGAATCCTCCGATTGTATCAGCCTCAAGACCGCTCATTGATCCGCTTCTGTCCAAAATATAAACTATTTCTGTTAATGTCTTTTTCATAAGATTTCTCCTTCAAATTTATTTTGTAAGCTTATGATACATTAACTAAGCCAAAAAAAGGTCAACCCTAAGGCGACCTTTTACATTTAACTTGAAAGCGGTTCCAATCCAAAGTCAAACAGTACAATGTCTATTTTTATTACATTGTAATCTTTATTTTTTATAAAGTATTCCACCACCTTGTCGGTCTGTGAAATAGGTGAAAGTGCATATCCTGCAATTCTTAAAAAGTCCACCGTCTCATCAATATTTAATCTAAGTCCGACTGCAAGTGCCAGTACTTTCTCTTTTGAAGGCTTTACATTTCCTTTTAAAAGCTTTGAAAAATACTGCTTTGAGATATTTGCAGTTGCGTAAACCTCGGAGTTTTTCAATCCCTTCTTGTTTATAAGCTGCTGCAAATGTTTTCCAAAAGATTCAGTATATATCTTCTTTAATAGATCCTCCAGTGATTCAGAAACATCCTCAAGCTTCCTCTTTCTCAAGAAATCCGGTACGTTTAAAGAAGAATGGCTATAATCATGTTGAGCTTCGCCCACTTCCGGTTTTCTTACATTCAGGTTCTGATATGGCGGATCTTTGTAACCAAGATATTCCTCATCATCTTCATATGCGTAGTAATCTTCATCCACAGGCAGATACTCTGTAGCATTTGCCGCAGCTACATAATCATCATCTATAAACTCTGTAACTTTATCCACCAGAGTACCGGATACCCGTACCGCATCACTTCCGAAAACCACAAGAAATAT
Source organism: Lachnoanaerobaculum sp. OBRC5-5 (assembly GCF_000296385.1). Classification (GTDB taxonomy): domain Bacteria; phylum Bacillota; class Clostridia; order Lachnospirales; family Lachnospiraceae; genus Lachnoanaerobaculum. Next base: position 90,018 of record NZ_JH815185.1, on the reverse strand, counting down.
TTCTATTTCATAATCTTTTAAAAATTCCGTGAAGGCTTCTACAGCTATAGCTACACCGATTTCTTCCGGAAATCTGTATGTACCTGTTGCAAGCAAAGGAAATGCTATGGATTTGCAATTATTTTCAACTGCCATATGCAGCGCTTTATCATAGCATTGCCTAAGTATAGAAAGTTCGTTACTTCTTCCGTCCTTCCAAACAGGACCGCTTACATGAATAATGTATTTGGCATCAAGATTGAATGCAGGTGTAATACCGACATCTCCGGGATATAAATTTCCAAGCTTTCTTCGCTCCTCTAAAAGCTCTTTGCTTCCTGCCGCATTATATATGGCGGTTTCAACTCCACGTCCTATAAAACCGTAAGGATTTACTGTATTTACAATAGCATCCGCTTTTACCTTCGTTATATCATTTCTTATAATCTTAAAAGGCACTATACTACCTCCATTTATTTATATCCCAATTATATACTAATCTATCCGCTCATTCCACCTATATAAAGCCTCTTTACTTTTCATGCACCAGTTTACCGGTTATATGGTCAATACTCATTACATACATTTTCACTCTGCTGCCTGCGCTTTCAATTTCCTTTTCAATGGATTCCGGGCTTGGATAAAATCTTTTAGCAAGTCTTCTTAACTGATCATATATCTTTTCCTTGTCGCTCACTTCTTCTACATGCCCCAGACATACAACGCTTTTGAATGTATTTGCCCAGTCTCCCTCTTCTATATGGCCCTCATCTGTAGTTGTAAAACACACCTTGTTATCTTTTCCCAAAAGATCTACCTTAAGCCCCTGCAGTGAACCGTGAAAATATATTCTTCCTTCAGTTTCATCAAAATATTGATTTATCGTAACAGCATAAGGATATCCGTTCTCACCGTTCATAGCTATAACTCCTCTTGGTGCACTCCTTAGTATTTCAAAGCACTCCTCTTTTGTCAGCTGCTGTTTAAATCTTCTCATTGCTCTAAATTCCATATTATCTCCATTCAATTTTAAATATCTTAATTCATAAACAGGCCTATGGTAAAACCCATAAGCCTGTAATTTCTAGTTTTCTTTCTTTTTTCCAAGATTCAGTGATACTATCAACAGGAATGCACCCATTACGGTTCCGATAACTAAAGCAAGCAAATACATTACAGGGTTTGTCACAGCACCTACCAAAACCGCAAACATTCCACCATGTGGAGCCCTTGATCTGCAGTCAAAAATCATGCTGAGCGCACCTGCCACACCACTTGATAAAAACAGTGGCGGTATTACTCTTATCGGATTACTTGCCGCAAAAGGTATTGCTCCCTCTGTTATAAATGCAAATCCCATTACATAATTTACAAAAGCACTTCCTCTTTGTGTTTCAGGCCAAAGATTCTTATAAATCGTAGCCGAAAGTGCAATAGCAAGCGGCGGTATCATTCCTCCTACCATACTTGCAGCCATAACATCACTTCCTGCCGTTCCGGATGTTGTAACAAGCGCTGTTGCCGTAACATACGCAGCCTTATTTATCGGACCTCCCATATCTATAGCCATCATGGAGCCTACTACAAATCCTAAGATAACCTTTTCTCCACCGCTCAAAGCTTCGATAAAGTTCTTAAATGATGTCATAATAAATGCCATCGGAGCATTTACTACAAAGAGCATCAAAACACCCATTATAAATGATCCAAGTACAGGGAATAAAAATATCGGCTTTATTCCGTCAAGTGAACGTGGAATCCATGAGAATATATATCTGAGTGCGATAATAATACCGCCTGCCAAAAATCCGGCCACCAAAGCACCTAAAAATCCCGAAGGTGTGTAATTAAGCCATGCCGCACTTTTTAATCCGAGTATACTTGGATCTGCCAGAATTCCACCTACCATACCGACTATAAATCCCGGTCTGTCGGCGATACTTCTTCCTATAAAACCTGCCAATATAGGCAGCATCATACTGAATGCAAGCTTACCGAGTACAAACAAAAGTTCAGCAAATTTATTGTAGCTTGGATCCTCCGGATTGAAAGCATTAATACCCCAGAAAAATGACAAAGCTATAAGTATTCCGCCTGCCACTACAAATGGAAGCATATTGCTGACGCCTTCCATAAGATACTTATATATCTTACGTCCTACGCTCTCACCTTCTGTGCTTTCGCTACTGCTCTTTTCACCGCTATGATGATATACGGCTGCGTTTCCGTCCAAAACGGTCTGTATCAGTTCCTTAGGTTTATTTATTCCGTCTGCAACCTTAGTAAATAATGTAGGATGTCCGTCAAACCTTGCGATTTCAACCTTCTTATCAGCCGCAACGATAATACCTACAGCTCTTTCAATATCATCTTTAGTAAGTTTATTTTCTACACCGATTTGACCGTTGGTTTCAACCTTGACATCAAGTCCCATCTCCTTTGCCGCTTCTTTTATCTTCTCTGCAGCCATAAATGTATGGGCAATACCTGTAGGACATGCTGTAACGGCAATAATGTACTTCTTGTCTTCACTGCCGCTTTCTTCCTTAGGCTTCTCTTTTACCTCCTCGGTTGACTTTACAAAGTCCTCAAAGATTGTCTTTACCTCTTCCTTTGTGGTAGCATTGTCAAGCTTACCTTTAACCTCAGGATTCATAAGTGCTGTGGAAAGTGTAGCCAGTGCCTTTAAATGCTCATCAGCACCGTTTGCAGGAGCACAAATCATAAATATATGCTTTGCCGGCTGAGAGTCAAAACTTTCCCATTCAACTCCCTCATCACTTTTAGCATATATTATCATAGCCTTTTCAAAGCAACTTGCCTTGGCATGAGGTATTGCTATTCCGTCACCTACTCCGGTAGTTGAAAGTTCTTCTCTTCCCAAAAGAGCCTTATAAAACTCATCTTTATTTCCGATTATGCCTTCTTCTACCAACATATCAGTAAGCTTATTCAAGGCATCTTTTTTATCTTTTGCCATAAAGCCGAACTGAATCAAGTCAAATTGAATAAGTTGTGTTAAATTCATTTTACCCCCTAAAATTATAGTACCTCATCAACCTTTATTTGAACTAAAAGTTCTTCTATTAATTCTTTTTTACCTACTCCTGCAGAAAATGAAGTAGCGCCGCCTGCCGCTGATGCATACTGCAAACTGAGTCTAAAGTCTTTGGTCTCATCATACTTTGCTACAAACATTGCAAGCATACTGTCACCTGCCGCTATAGTTGAGACAACCTTACCCTTTGCTATATTTGCACCAAGGACTTCACCTGTAGATGTGAAAAGTATTGCCCCCTTACTTCCTCTTGAAACCAGTACATTTTGTGCACCCATTTCCTGAAGTTTTCCGGCATACTTTTTTATATCTTCAATGGTGCTTAATTCAACTCCAAACATTTCTCCCAGTTCAAATTCATTAGGCTTTACAATAAAAGGTTTGCATTTTAAAGTATTAAGGACCATATCCTTATTGCTGTCAACAACAAGCTTTGCGCCTTTTTGTCTTACCTTCTCAGCTATTTTTACAAAATCATAACTTTCCATACCCGGTATAATATTACCTGATAAAAAAACGGTATCCTCGCTGTTTAATCCTTCAAGCGTACCAAAAAACTCTTTTATATTTTCTGCACTTACCTTACTGCTTTGAGAGTTAATTTCAGTCTCGGTATCTGTGGTCAATTTGATATTAATTCTTGTAAATCCCTTTGTTTCAACGAAATCAGATTCTATTCCCTGTTTTTTTAATTCATTTTTTATAAAATATCCTGTAAATCCTGCTATAAAGCCCAATGCCTTACTTTCTATACCGATATTTTTAAGCAAAAGTGAAATATTTATACCCTTTCCACCTACAACATAATCCGATTCTCCGGTTCTGTTTAACTTACCAAGTTCAAAATTTTCAACCTTTGTAAGCATATCTATTGCCGGATTTAATGTTATTGTATAGTACATCCGCTACCTCCTTAACCAAATGCAGAAAATACCTTTATTTGAGCTACATTATAGCATAAATCTAAACCATTCCTTTTTTCTTTATTTCCTCAAGCCATGACGGAAACTCTTCCAATAACCTGGCATAAAGTTCTTCATTTGATACCTTTTTAAAATCGTCCAAAGCAAAAAATCCTGCATTGTCCACATATCTTCCGGTCATGGTATCCAGCTTTTCCAGTATACCGTAGTTCTTACCGCCTACCCCCACAAACTGCCAAAAAATCGGCAGATGTGAGGCCTCTGTGATGATATTTTGTATTTCTCTTTTTTGGTTTACACCTCCGTCTGTAATAAAAAGTACATAGGCAGGAATCTTGGTATCCTTATATTCATCCACTACCATTCTCATTACAATAGGCTCATTATTTCTTCCGCCAAGATCCAGCATCAGGTGTTTCCAATCTTCGGGAACTGCCGACGTGTAGTTTTTTAAATTCACGCTGTTCATCTTCCTCGCTGTAGTTCCGTAAAACCAAAAATCAAGTTCTCCGTCATCATCAAACTGTACTGCCAAAGGCAATGTCTTATTTACAATAGACTGAACAGTGCCGTTCTTAAATCTAGGTACCATAGACCCTGAGATATCTAAAACAAGTCCAACTCTAGCAACTGTAGTCTCAAGATTCTTTTTCTTTAACTCAAATACCAGAGGTTTTACAAGACTTACAAGCTCAGGTGCTTTTTCCATCTTCTTTTCAAGAGATACTTTTACAGGTTTCTCCACAACAGGCTCCTGTATCGGTTCACTTACTTCTTCCCCACCGAAGTATTTCAAAAGTGAAGACAGTCCGCCGTCAAATCCACTTGCCACGCATCCTATTCTCCAAACATCTTTGCGGTATATCTCCATGACAATAACCGCCTTTTCCTTGGAGAAATCATTGCCTCCAAGTGTCATTTCTATATCTTTAGCTCCGGATTGATATACTTTAGTATCAAGACTATTCATCTCTCCCATAGTCTGAGTGCCGTCAATACTTACAGTAAATACCAACCTATTGATAAAATCGGGAATTGTTGGCAGATTTAGAGTATACCTTACTCCATCAGCTATATATTCAACACTTACCTCACCTTTTGGGCTCACCTTTTGGTTATAGAAAATCATATATCTGTCATCTGAAAGTTTTCCGTTTTCATCCACTCCAAAACAGCAAAAATCATACTCTGCATTGCCTTTGACCTTCATATCAACAAAGATATTCTCATTTAGATTTACATGATTTTCAAGCTTGTCTTTCCAACCTTTTACCATATGTCCCCCTTATTTAAAATAAAATATTTATATTTCCATATAATAATATTCTGATAAAACCTATTAAAAATAAATGTGCCGGATAGTATATATAAAACAACCATTTCATGCTTTTATTGCTTCCGACTTCACCATTATACATTCTAAGCAGTGGTATGCACAAACAAATAAACAGCTGTAATACCGCATAAACCCTGTCGATGAATATAAAATAAACAGCCGCATATACTAAAGCAAAAATAATATAATCCACTGACTGCTTTTTAAAATCCCCTCTATGCATATACAAGAAAAAGGGAACCATAACTGCAATACATGACCAATCGGCAGGAAATGAAAGCAGGTTTGCAAGTATTATAAGGGCTACAGTTACAAAAGTAGGTAATTTATGTTTTTGCACTGCAAATATCAGAGTTGCTCCTATTGCAAGTGACCATATAACACTTGTCTGATTAAATATTCCGCTTTTAAACGGCAAAGAACTCAGTCCAAAGGCAAAGCTGTATGCAAAATGTGATATTACAGCAAATAAAAATAATCGCTTTATGTATTTTACAGAATCCTTAGTATAATAAGAACCCTCCGCTATAAAAAACCACATAATAGGAGCGGTAAGTCGTCCTATTATATGAAGTGCACATACAAACCATACCCTTTGAAGTCCCGGAAAAAGCAGCCATGTCAAGTGATCTATTGTCATTGCCACAACAGCAATTAACTTTAAATCACCTGTATTTAAGCCTCTTTCTTTTATTTTTGAAAACATAGTTTATGTTCCTTTCAATATTTACCATAATTTTATTCTATCATTTTAACTTTTTGATTTCCAGCTGAAATACAACTAATATTTTAGGCTTCCCTAACATTTTATCATAGAAAAAAACCTTAAATCATGCTATATTTATATATACATAATCTACGTTTATTATTGAATCTTTCATTTTCCTATATTGAAAGGATAAATTGTATGAATTCAGAAAAAATAGAAAAGAAAAGGCATGATGAATTACAGGCCGTAACTCGGATGATAGAAATATACTGTCGTGGGAAGCATGGCCATAATACCGCTCTATGTAAAGATTGTCAGAAGCTTATGGACTATGCACGCTCAAGAATTGAGCATTGTCCATTTATGGAAAGTAAAAGTTTTTGCAGTAATTGTATGGTTCACTGTTATTCTCCTGATATGAGAGTAAAAATCAAGGAGGTAATGCGTTATTCAGGACCGCGTATCATGTTTTACCACCCAATCATGTGTATACAACATGCTCTTACATCTTTAACAGCTAAATTAAAAATATAGCCTGAAGTTAGGTGTTCCAAATATGCTATATTTATTGATATTACAAAATAATATGGAGGTCTTTAGTTTATGATTAAAATGAGACTTATTCGTCTTTTGAAGGGATCCGGAAAGTATATCCTTTACCAGGTTCTTTGGCAATGGATATCTCTTATTATGCAAATAATCATTGCAATAAACATTACCGGGCTTATCCAAGAAGTTTTCTTAGATACAGCCTTTGAATCACATATTCCAAGAGTTGTTATTGTCGTCATTGCAGGTGTTTTGATAAGAGCGGTATGTGACAAACTCTACACAAAAGCAAGTTTTCATGCAGGTGCAAATGTAAAGAGAATCTTGCGTAACCGTATCTATGAAAAGGTACTTCGCTTGGGTCCTGCTTATAGAGAACAGGTACATACCTCTGAAATCGTACAAATGGCAGGTGAGGGTGTGGAACAGCTTGAAGTATATTTTAGCAGATATTTGAGTCAGTTTTTCTACTCCTTACTTGCTCCACTTACTCTATTTATAGTTGTAATGAGAATCAGCATGAAATCTGCCCTTATTCTTCTTGTAGCAGTTCCACTGATACCTATAGTTATAATGCTTGTAATGGTGGTAGCTAAAAAGCTGCTCAGCCATTATTTTGACATATATTACGGTCTTGGTGACAGCTTCCTTGAAAAGCTGCAAGGTATGACAACTCTTAAGATATATCAGGCTGATAAGACTGCTGCAGATGATATGGATAGAGAGTCGGAACAATTTAGAAAAATAACAATGAAAGTTTTGATGATGCAGCTTAACAGTACCTCTGTTATGGATATAGTGGCATATGGCGGTGCGGCTGTAGGAATTATCAGTGCCCTTTCACAGTTTTATAAAGCTGAGATTTCTCTTTTTGGGATGCTGATGATCTTATTCCTTGCAGCAGAATTTTTCCTTCCAATGCGAATTTTAGGAAGTTTTTTCCATATAGGTATGAACGGAATGAAAGCAAGTGATCGTATATTTGCATTCCTTGATCTCCCTGAGCAACAAAGAGGTAGTAAAGAGATAAATGATAAAGAGATAAAAATATCACTTGAGAATCTTTCTTTCTCATATGACTCAAGTAAGACCATATTAAATGGAATAGATATGACTATTGCACCAAAGTCCTTTGTTTCAATAGTAGGTGTCTCAGGCTCCGGTAAATCCACTATAGCAGGCATACTTATGGGTAAAAATCCTAAATACAGAGGAAGCCTGAAGATAAATAATGACGAGCATAGTGAACTTACATGCGAAACAATACTCTCTAATTTTACTTTGGTAGGGCATCGCAGTTGGATATTTACAGGTACTGTAAGAGAAAATCTTTTGATGGGCAATCCAAATGCTACAGAAAAAGAAATGAATGAGGCACTGGAGAAGGTCAACCTTCTTGACTTTATCAATTCTCAATACGGACTTGATACAAAACTGACCTCAAATGCAAGCAATCTCTCGGGAGGACAAAAGCAAAGACTCTCACTTGCAAGAGCTCTTCTTCATAATACACCGGTATATATCTTTGATGAGGCCACTTCAAATGTTGATGCCGGAAGTGAAGAGATAATAATGAATGTAATACATGAATTATCGAAGACAAAAACCATAATTCTTATATCACACAGACTTGCAAATGTAGTTAACAGTGATGAGATATTTATGCTTAAGAACGGAAGTATTGTAGAATCAGGGCTTCACTTTGAACTTATGAATAATAAAGGTGCTTATGAGAAACTCTTTACAGAGCAGATGAATCTTGAGAATTTCTCAAAAAGAAAGGAGGTGGCACAATAATGAAACAAACCACAAGAAGATCCGGGCTTTCTATTATGAGAAGCCTGATTGTTTTGGTAAAGCCCTTGACAGGCGTTATGTTACTTGGAATTTTTCTTGGAGTCATCGGCTTTTTATGTGCCATCTTTCTTACTATTACAGGTGGCTACGGTATACTGTATGGACTTTATACTCTGTTAAATAACGGATTTACTTCCGCTCCAAATCTTTCAGGAACAATATTTATTTCCCTTATCGTAATGGCTGTTGCAAGGGGTATTCTTCACTATGGTGAGCAGTACTGTAATCACTATATCGCATTCAGAATACTTGCAATTATAAGACATAAGGTTTTTGCTGTACTTAGAAAACTCTGTCCTGCAAAACTTGAGGGTAAGGAAAAAGGTAACCTTATTGCTATTATAACAAGTGATATAGAGTTATTGGAGGTATTCTTTGCACATACCATATCACCTATAGCCATTGCTTTTATCACATCTCTTATAATGGTTATATTTATATGGTCACAACATCTTATTGCAGGTATTATTTCATTACTTGCATACATGACTGTAGGAATTGCTCTTCCTCTTTGGAACGGTAGTCGCAGTGCAGATGCCGGAATGAAATTTAGAAATAATGTAGGTGAACTGAATAACTTTGTCATTAACAGCATGTATGGTGTGGATGAAATATTACAGTATAATCAGGGCGAGATACGCTTAAATGAGATGGACTCAAAGTCTTTAGAACTGTCTGATAATCAAAAAAAGCTCAGCTTTTTCGAGGGTTCTCAAAGAGCAGCTACAAATATTGTTATTCAACTTTTCTCATGGGTAATGTTCTTTTCTATGTTGATGCTTTATAAAAATGAGAGTATAACTTTTTCTCAGATGCTGATTGCTACCCTGGCTATGATGAGTTCATTCGGACCTACTGTTGCACTGTCTTCTTTATCAAACAATCTCAATCAGACTCTTGCCTGTGGTGAGCGTGTACTTTCGCTGCTTGAAGAAGAACCGGTAGTTGAAGAAGTATCCGGTAAAGAAAATACTGTATTTGAAGGTGCTGATGTTGAGTGCGTAAACTTCTCCTATGGAGATGAAACTATACTTGATAATGTTTCTCTTGATATAAAGAAAGGTCAGGTACTTGGAATACATGGTGTAAGCGGATCCGGTAAATCTACACTATTAAAACTGCTGATGAGATTCTGGGATGTAAAAACAGGTGAAGTGCATATTTCAGGAAAGAATATAAAGGATGTTAATACTGAGAATCTTCGTGAAATAACAGGCTATGTTACTCAGGAAACTGTAATGTTTCAGGGAACTATTGCAGATAATATAAGAGTTGCAAAGCAAAATGCAACTCTTGAAGAGATTCAAAATGCTGCTAAGAAAGCAAGTATACATGACTTTATATTAGGCCTTCCAAACGGTTATGATACCAATGTCGGCGAGCTGGGTGATTCGCTCTCTGACGGTGAGAAGCAGCGTATAGGGCTTACCAGAGCCTTCTTACATGATGGTGATTTCCTGCTTCTGGATGAGCCTACCAGCAATCTTGATGTACTGAATGAGGGTATTATCTTAAAGTCACTCTCAGAGGAAAGCGCAGGAAAGACTATTGTTCTCGTTTCACATAGAAAATCTACAATGTCTCTTGCAGATGAGACCTATGAGATGGCTAAAGGCAGATTCTCATAAAATTAAAAAGCACATAGATTAGAGTTTCTCAAGGCTATGTGCTTTATTTTTTATTTTCTTGACTTATAGAATTCCTTATACTTAGGATCGTCATATTCAAAGTATCTGTAACTTACCGCCTTTATCTTTACAATTTTTTGCCATATTTCAAAGGCCTTATCAAGCTCACCGCTTTCATATGCATACTTTCCCTTCATATGCTCCAATTCTTCATCAAAATTATGTAGATTCTCATTATTTTCATTCATTCTATCCAGCCATATTTTGGCATTTACCAAATCATTATTTTCAATAGCTTTATTAAAGAAAGATTTAGCATACCCATAGCCCTGATTCCACTTGGCCCCCGACTCCGGGAAGGCACTCCAGCCTTTATCTGCACTTTCAAATCCCTCTTTTAAATTACCTTCGTTGATTTTAGTTACCGCATCCTTTCCGAATTCGATAACACTTGCATATCTTTCTGCATCCAACAGCATATCTTACTCCTCTCGGTGTATTATATTTTTATAATCAATCAAATATCCTCGTAATATCCTGATATCGGTTAATAACACGATAAATATCAACATACTCTTTTCCTACTTTATAGATAATCACATAATCTCCCCATATTGCGTATTTATAATCCGTCCTAAAACTGACACGCTTTGAAAGATCGGCTCCTATTCCCGGAAACATTTGGAGGTTCTCAAATTTAGCATAAATTTCTTTAATTGTCTTTGTAGCATATTCTTCATTATCTTCTGCAATATATTCACGGATACTATTAAGATCTTTTGTAACAATAGGATTGATCCTTAGTCTTAACATCTTACTCTCCCACAAGTGCTTTCAGTTCATCCAAATCCAACCAACCTTCACCATCTTTTACCATCTCTTCAGCCTCCTGCAACTTCATCAAAAGCTTTTTCTCTGCACGATCACGCTCATAATCTTCAATATCCATAACTACAAAACGTCCTCTGCCATTTTTGGTCAAATATACAGGTTCTCCCTTATGACAATTTTTCAAGACTTCATTATAATTTCTCAAATCAGATACAGGTAAAATATTTGCCATATTCTTTTATCTCCTTCCTTTGATTTAATATTGTTTCTATAAGTTTTATTATACGCCAAATGTTGCGAAATTCAACGTGAAATTTTACAGCGTTTTATTTCATTTTATACAATGATTATAACTTTACCACTGAAGCCAACCTCTTTCCACATAATATGCCTAATATACAGCATACAACACTTAGTACAATATATAATCCGCCTAATGTATATTGCTTATTATCAAGCAAGTTAAACGCTTCAAGTGAAAATGTAGAAAATGTAGTGAATCCGCCACATATACCCGTCTTCCAAAACAGCACGGTATTACCCGATATATTGTCTTTGTTACTTGTAAACCCGACAATAAAACCGATTAATATTGCACCTGCTATATTTGTAATAAGTGTAAGTATCGGAAATCCTGTTTTAACCGGTATAAGGCTTATCGCATATCTTGCCATTGCTCCAACCGCTCCACCAAGTGCTACAAATAAAAAACTCATTAATTTCTCCTTTATTTTAATCCCCAATAAAATAATTACCATTTATATCTTTTGATATAATTAGTGTACTTTCCAGATACTCAATACATTCAAAAATATATTTATCCGAAAATTTATTCACTTTGTCTTCCAACTTATATTTAAGGTTTTCTATTAGCTGTTCCCTATTTTGCAAACAACCTGTTTGTATTAAATATAAAATCAATGTAATACAATCCAATTTTTTGTCTGTCTGTATAACATTAACATACTCAGCTGACTTTTGTACTGCAATATGTAGCCTGTTAAATTCATTGCTTACATTCTCACTACATATTACTTTGTATATCTCATCAAAAGTTTTTCCGCATCATCTATTCCATAGTATTCTTGATATTCTTTTATATCTTTTGCAACAGTATCAATTACACTTGAATATGGACCTGACTTCCATTTATCAAATTTAAAATACTCTTCTTTAAGGAAAAAGTTCAGAAAGTAACAGGTCTTGTGTAGCCTTATATTATTAAACCTCTTTAAGTTCAATCTGATATCAAGTAAAATCAGACTTGCAATATTAGCTCCAGGTTTTTTCGTAATTACGGACTTACTTGAAAATGCAGGCTCAAAGATTATAAAATTATATTTATCCGAAATATTTTCCAGTTTACATTCTATTACCTTTTTAACATCTTCCCAATTAAGACCTCCATTGCCACATCCTAAAGGTGGAATAGCAATCTTTTTTACCTCCAGTTTTGGCAATATATCGACAAAATAATCCATTGCCGTTTTAATATACTCTATCTTTGATTTTTCACGCCATTTATTTTTAGTAGGTAAATTTACAATAGTAATTCCATTTTCAGTAAAATAATGTACTTTTCCAATTGTCAATTCACTTGACTTACATGCTTTAATATACGACTTGTTATTTTCAGGAAATTTCAACTTAAACTGATAAGCAATTCCTTTTCCCATAACTCCTTCACAGTTTACCGCATTTATCAAGCAATCTGCACCACTCTCAAAAATATTTCCGCTAGTATACTCTATCATAAAATCTCTTTCTCTATGTTAAATAAAAAATACATATTTATTACAAAGTGATAGTTATTCAAAAGATCCACCACCCCTATATGTATTTACAATGCAGGTAAATCTCTTCCCGCATTTCGGACATTTTATAATATGGTAAATAATATCATCAACCCAATGTCCGTCTTTTTTATGTTCTCCTAATTTGCAACTTCCCTCAACTACTATAAAACCCCTGTTTTCAACCAGATCTTTAATATACTCTATGGTTTCTTCATATAGTTTGGGTGAGGAAAAGTATTCTGTCTTTTTGATATTAGAACAATAATCACACATATTTTTGCCAACCATAATCATTCCATTCCTATAAGTCAGTATATCTTTCCAAGTCCGTTAAATATTGCTTAAGTGCTTTGAGCATTTTTGCAAGCTCTACACAATCTATTTTGCCCATCTCTATTACAGCATACTTTTTCTTATTCTCATCAAAATCCGGATATCTGGTTTTATTGTGAAGTGCCGAAAACTTGATATCCTTTAGAACCTTTGTAAGCATCTGTTCTCTCAGTCTGTCCTCAACCATAGCATTGCCTTTGCCGTATATCTGCACCAATATCTCAATTGACTTATCAAGTGAATGCCCGATAGTCTTTTTTATCATTTCCTTATAATAAGCATTTGTCACATCCACAATCTGAGCAATTTGGGCTTTAATTTGTTTTTCCATAGCCTGCACGTAAAAGTACGCAGCCTGATTATAAAGCTCCCTGCTCTCAAGTATAACCGCAGATTTTTCATCCTGCATAGCAGTTTTAAGATATTCATGTGCCACTTCCAAAGAATCCTTCAAAAACTTTCGATTACCTAAATACATATATTCTCCTAAGTTCTTATAACTTTATACTTATTTTCTGATAAATACTGTTTTATCATTCCCACACTATTTCCAAACAATTGAAGACTTTTTGAATTTCCGGTCTCCACCTTCCATTATACTAGCAAATAATAATCACTACATTTCCATTTACTTCAAGTATTTTCTTATAAAAATCTCTTAGTCTTTGGAAATATGTCCTTAATTCTTCTCTTATTTTATCAGCATCTTCTTCATAATCCCAGATATTCGGATATATATTTGCTTCTTTAAACCGGCTTATACTTAGATTCTCCAAGGCTTTATCTATATCAAAATCCTCAAGTGCAAGTACTATATCCTTAACCTTCGACTTTTGTGTATAAGCTATATACTCCCCTGAACTTTTAATAGAGTTCACTCCAAAAACAGCCTCACTAAGATGATTATTTTCTATAGCATCATCCTTTCCAACTCCAGTCAGTGCGAAGTGAAGCGCATCCCACATCTTATCCATATCCAGTTGTATTTCTATATCATCACTACCGTCTTTATCATCTTCAATATCATCAACTGCTTCATTATAAAAGAGCTTCATCTCTTTTAAGTTTTTGTCGCTTAAATATTGATAATTTGCTATTATTCCCATTTTCAATTCTCCAAAAATATTATAAAACTACAACTTAACTCTTACTGCAAAGCAAGCTTTCTATCATAACCAAAACCATATTTTGTGGATTTATTTCAAACTCGTTTGATACTATACGCTTATTGAAGTATTTAACCGACTTATCATGATTAAGAAATTTATTTATACAAAGATACTGTTCAATTTCATCAAGTATAAATGCACTTTGTTTTAAATCCAAATCACTAAAACCGTTTGCATAATGAACGCTTTTCATAATTCTTTTCAACTTTGTCTTCGGGTATTCTTCTTTGAGTGTATCTCTCAGTAAAATAACCAATTCGTCAAATGTTTGACTGTCCTTTGCACTTACACCTGTAATAATATTTTCATTGCCTAAATGTTCAATCAGCTTGATCATTTGTTGTTTCAAATCCATAAGTTTATTTTCACTCATTAAAACCTCCCCTGGGTAGGATTTATCTTTATTAATATTTACTTTAATTGCTAAACATGATTATAATATAAGTTGATAAGTTAATTCAAGTTTGGAAAAAGTGGGGGATCAACAATGTTTGATAATATTGACTTCAAAAGTTTTTGGAGGGAAAGTGAGTATATAAATAAAGTCTGTACCGGAGATAATTTAACAGATGAGATGGTGCAAGAAGCTGAAAAAAGACTGGGCGTTAAGTTACCGAAATCATATATAGAGCTAATGAAAACACAAAACGGTGGTAAACCCAATAAAAATGTTTGGTTTGATGAAAAAAATAGGTACCGTGTTGATTTAGAGGAATTCTACAGTATATCTGAAAAAAAGGAAGATTCCATATTTGGAAAATTTGGAAATGAGTTTTGGTATGATGAATGGGAATATCCAAGAAATGTAGGTGTTATTATTGCCGATACAATCTCAGGCGGACATGAAATGATATATTTAGACTACAGAAATTGTGGCAAAGACGGAGAACCGAGGGTATCAATATGTATACAAGAAGATGATTTCGAAATAATTGTACTTGCATATAACTTTGAAGAATTTATATTGGGGCTTAGAGCCTCAGAAGAAATTGAGTAAAATTTTCAAAAAGCCGGCAGAATTCAAACTCTGTCGGCTTAATTAAATGGTAACATTTAATCTTTTTCAAATGACTGTTTTAATTCTGACAGCTCTTTTAGCTTTCTTTCAAATACTGAATCACTCATACCTTTCCCGGTAGCAATCTCATAATAAATATTAAATTCAGGATGGTTATTTTCTTTTACTACCGCTAACAGCTCTGCAAAATATCCCCATGCATTATTATAACTTTTTGTTGAACTGTAATCTTCTCTTTTAGGCATCCACTGCAGCTTTATAAAGTATTTATTCAGTATTTTGCTCCAGGTTTCCACATCGTCATCATAACAAAAGAACTTTGTTTCAAACAAACTGCCAAATCTCCTGTCCCAAAATTTTACACTGTCAGGCAAATACCAGGTATCACGAGGATTGCGGCATATCAATTCTATCGTTATCATTTCAAGTATTGCAGCCGGATCTCCTCCAATACAGCTATAACTTCCGGGAACTGAAGTTTGTGCGCCTTCCACTTTCAGCTCTTCATAAGCTGTGTTGCTATCAAGTAATACTAAAACAATTTTAGCTCTATCTCCAAAAGCTTTCCCTTCGCTTAATAATTTGTACTTATTAAATTCGTTCATTTAGCTTCCTTACTCTCATTGGAAAATGGTATCTTTAACCGTAATTATTCTTCAATCTTTAGTCCATTTAGATAGGCAAACTGTATCAATCCGGCACCATTAAACTCATTACTCACCTGAGAAATCTCTTCCTTAGGCATTTCTTTTAACTTATTATAAAAACTGATGTACTTATTCTTAAACTTATCTTCTTTAAGGATCTTATTAAAATACTTTTCAGCCCTATCTTTTCCACCAAAGTAATAGACATAGTACAGCAGGTTATGGACAGCCGGCTTACCGTTTAGGATATTATCAATATTGGTTTCTGTATCTTCAAAATCGTCAAATATAGGCATTATATAATCTCTGATAAGTCCGCTAATTTCTTCCACAGTATATTTATAGCTTGCCCCGGCCAACTGCCACCATTTAAATGGAGTTCTCCCCAACAGAGTTCCTATCTCCCCACCAAATACAAAACCATTATTGATATTTGCTTTTTTCATGCCTTTTGAATATACAGAAATATGTGGTACAAATTCTACACTACACTCATAGTTGTTTCTATTAGCTTGAAAATGAATTTCATAGGTAAGGTCTTTATTTTTAGATGTTTTCTTTAGTTTCTGTCCTTTGCTGATTATCTTAAAATCAGGGAAATTACCTGCTATTTCCTGCCAGGCTTTTTCACATAATTCTCTAGGTTTCATTTTTGTAGATACTCCTTAAGTATTCCATTAATTCATTTATAAGCCAATAACGGCTAGGTCCTGACTATTTTAAGGTCATATTCTGCGATCGGTTCATTTTATTATATCTTAATTATATATCATGAAACATATTATAACACTTTGTAATTGAATAGATAGAAAAAAGTGGGTTGAAAATCAACCCACCCCAATATTTGACAAAGAACCTAAAAAGCACATAACCCAAAGATTATCTATTCTTTAAGTTATGTGCTATGTTTATAAAATACTTTATTCCTTATTTATCATGATATTCAAGACTGACTCTCCCTAAAAGTACGATATAATCTTGCACAGTTCTCTCCATTACAAATTTAATGTTTTACTATCAAACATATATTTCTTTGTTGTATAATAATATCTTGCCTGATATATTCACGATTTAGGATAATATTTTGATATATTTCCACTAAAACAAATGCAAATATACATCTTCTGTAATGCCTCTATCTCAATACTTTCAAAAAATTTCATTTCTTTTCTTACTGTTCTTGCAACAGAAAATATATTATTTAACATATCATTCGTCCCGCTAACAATAATATTCATATTAACCTTCATATTTTCCTTACAAGATTTCAGCATCTATTTAACAAATTCAAATTTTCCTTTTTTATACCCAACAAATACAACCCTTTTACGCATCTGCGGAACTCCATAATCGGCTGCACAGAGGATTTTATATTCAATTTTATAGCCCATATCCGAAAATTTTTGAATTATACTGTCCTTTATCTGACCTCCAAAAAGCCCTACAAGACCTGGTACATTTTCTATAACAAATGCTTTTGGTCGTATTTCATCTACCAGTCGAATATACGAAAGATAAAGTTTATTGCGAGGATCATCAAATTTTCGCGGCCCTGACAATGACATTCCTTGGCATGGCGGACCTCCTATAATTACATCAATGTTAGCATCACCTATAATAGGTTTTATATTTTCTTTATATGTAATCTGTGTTATATCTCCACAAATTGATTTAGCACCCTTATGATTCAACTCAAATGTTTCTAACGCCTTAGCATCATTATCAATACCGAGAAGAATATCAAAACCAGCATTCTCAAAACCTAAGGACAGCCCACCTGCACCGCAAAACAAATCTATAACTTTAAGTTTAGACACTTTCCCTTCTCTCCTCGTTAACTTCTATTCTCTCCACGATCTCTGAAATATCGCAATCTAATACATCACATATCCTTACCAGCACATCAGTCGTAACATTCTCACTGTTCTTTATTTTATAAAATGTGCTTTTGCTCACCTTTGCTTTTTCCATAAGCTCCGTATTTTTCATTTCTATATCTATCAATATTTTAAATAATTTCTTATAACTAAGCTTTGACATGACTAACCTCCAGTTTTGTCTTTATATACATCATACTTATTCTATTTTAACACAATAATTGAATAAATAGCAATATTTTATTCTGTTTTATCGAACTGTCTTTTGTAAAAAAAATAATCGGTACAGTCATAAGACCACACCGACCATAAATTTATCTTTCAGCTTCTTTCAATATTTTACTCTTTTCCTTAGGGTTATCTCTTTCTTCATTTTGGTGTTCCCTAATTGCACCAATAACCGACTCTTTTTTCTCTGCTTTATTTCTACCAATATATTCATTCATATTATTTTTCAAATGTTCCAACTCTTCGTACTGTGCTGATAATGAACTATGTTTCTTTGAAATCGCCTCTTGTTTAGCATGCAATTCTTTGGAATACTCATTTAATTTCCTGAAAAGATTTTTACTTGATTTTGTCTTCAACACTCCTATTACAATATGACTCAAGTGCGGAAATTGCTTCAGAAAAATATCTATTTCTTCATAAGACTTCTGATATGCTTCCACATCTTTTCTGTTCATCATCATATAGATCTTATCGTTTGGATTTTTTCGGTAGCCTTCATAATGTTCTCTTTTGCTGATGCAGATTTGAATATGCTTTACTACTTCTTTTATCCTTTTTTGCTCCCATGACAGCTTATCAAACTCTCGCTTCAACTCATTCTTTTCGGTTGATATTCGACTAATACCACGCTCCAATTCTTCCATTGAGTTAAAACCTTTATTTCTGATTTCAACAAGCGTAGAAGCGGCAGTTTTAAGATTGTGCTTTGTTGCCCAACGCTCATATCCTTTGCTGGACTTTGCTTTATTATTATTTGTAAGATTTATAATATTGCCAAGTTCTTTGTCTTTATTCAGGATTCGCTCTTTGATTCTTTCTTCAGTATAATTAACTCCTATTGTCTTTGCTCTGGTAAATCTCTGTTGACCTTCCTTTCTAAAGGCAATGTGCTTACCAAGTTTTATCTCATAACCGAAGCTTTTCATCCTGTCTAAAAAGTCTTGCCAGTTGACAGACAGCTTTATACTTCTATCAATATCAAACTGAAGTCTTGATTTATAGCTGCTTCCTTTTTTATCTTCATTCCAATCATGCCAACTTACAAACTTTCTTCGCTTAATTTCGTTGATTTCCTTTTGCGTTTCTTGGTCGATCACAGATAAGTTATGTTCCCTGCAAAGCCTATCGCTTTGATTTCTGATGTTCATATAGGAACCGTAATAGGAATGATATACCTTGCCCTCATCCACATCTATGGAATTGAAAATGATATGATTATGAATATGATCTTTATCAATATGAGTAGCTAAAACATACTCATATCTCCCCTCTAAAATCTTATCGCAAAGTTCAATTCCCACTTGATGGGCTTCTTCAAAACTAACTTCTTCAGGAACAAAGGATTGAATTAGATGATGAGCCAAAGTCTTTGTTTTTGAGTTAAACTGCTTCTTTGTAAGTTCAAATTCTTTATGAGCATTTTCTCTGCTGCATAGGTGCGTTGTAACATAGATTTCATCATCTGTCTTATCTCCGTTACAGATATAGTCTATCGCCTTTTTAAGAGTAGTTTTAATCGGATGTATTTTAGTAACAGCCATCAGCCGATCACCTCATTGATAATATAATCCGAAACTTTTTCTCTAAATTCTGATAGAAAAAGTAGTTCCCCTTGTAAAGCTTTCTTGATACCTTCAATATCATCTTTGTAAATAACTCCTGTGCTGTTTACTGCCTTTGCAATCTGATTCAGATTCGCTGAGTTACGACTGACAAGAGAAGATAATTCCCTTAATTCTTTTCTAAATTCCCCGGATATATCAATGCTGATAATTCTATTTTTAAAAATACTGTCTCTGTAAAATTCTCGTTTATTCTTAAAATTTGTTAATGCAAATCTTCGGTTAAGTTCCTTAATATCTTCTTCATTCACCATAAAATGAATGGTACAATTATTTTTTCTATTAACACTCTTTGACATTTTTTACATCTCCTTTCTTCTTTGGGGTCTTAGGGTTCTCCCTAGGGTCTGCCCCAGCCAATTATCTCCAACGAAAATTTATTTGAGTTGCTTAGATAATTAGGCGAGGGTAAAATTGATTAAGCTGAATTTGCAGCTTACAAGTCTACTTTTTGGACTGTGGTCAAAAAGTATATGCTTGCTATCTACCTATAATTCATGATTTTTATAAATTCATCTTTAACTTGCACAGAAAAAATAGATGTAAATTCTTCATTTACCGTTTGCACCGTTCATACCGTACGACATTCTCTTATATACGAAACATCAAACGGTACGAACGGTTTGAACGGCATTTTAATAAATCACATCCTCTGAATTATATTTAACTTGATAGTTATTGTTGTTTTTTCCTCGCTTCATTGTAATGCTGATTCCATTTTTCCTGAGAATATCTTTATTACGATTTAAGGTCTTGCCGAATTGCTGCGGACTTTCTATCTCTAATTTTATCTTTGAGCAAATATCAACTATTGTTCCATCTATTTCTTTTAATTTAGGCATAAGTTGAACTAATCTTTGAATGGACGGTTCCAGCATTTCAATCGGATCCACTTTATCAAGTTCCAATATTTTTTTCGATGGATGAATTTTTACTTGATATACCCTTGATTCAAAAAGCCTACTGGTTAAATCTAAGCTAAACTCTGTATCAAATTCCGATGATTTATTTATAGCTATTATAGTGTCTACTGAACCGGATAATGCTTGAGAACCTATTACTTTTTCACTTACACTTTTGATAGATGAATCCTTTTTTGTGTGATACATCATAATAAAAGTGCAACCATATTTTTCTATAAGCTCATAATACTTTGCCATAACCTCATAGGTATCATTGTAATCATTGGCATTATATTTTCTGTCATATTTTATCTTAGAAAAGGTATCAACTACGAACACCTCATAACCCAATTCAACATCAGATTTTATAATTCTTTCAAACTCATCAAAGTCTACATAACTTGTGCCTTCATAAAATTTCATAGTGTTTGAACAAGGTATATCTAATCTCTTAATTCTTTCTTGAATAAGTTTTCCGGATAGTTCATTACAATAGTAAACAACATTTGTTTTACGCACCTTGTTTTCAAGAAAATCAATTCCTTCATTGATACATATCCCAAGATTCAGTCCTAATGCCGTCTTACCTTTTTTAGGTGAGGCTACAATCAATGTAATGCTTTTTCTTGCAATAATGTTATCAACAATATACTTATCAGAGGCATCAAACTCAGTGTTTATCGTATATGCTTTCAACGAACTGCCTCCCTTGTTTTTCTGTGATAGTTATAATCCCAATAATTGTTTCCACCGACTTCATGTGCCTTTTGAATGCTCTGATTTAAGTATTTAATATACGCAACCTCCGTTCTTCTCTTACTCATATCACACATTCGATTTAGGGCTGATTGTAGGAATATCTCAAGCATTAAATCTGCATTTCCATGTGTAAAGCTGTTTAAGATAAGAAGTAATTGAAAATCGTCTTTACTTGCATCACCTGTGGAATATTCACCTCTAAAAAGCTCTCTGCCTTTGCGATTAGTCATATAGATTGCTTTTAAAATCCCTTCAATATCCGGAACATCACTATCTATGCTTTTATAGTATGCAATTTGCTCTTGAATCGTTTCTTTAATGGCATATTTTTCATAGTAAAGATTTAACTTATACTGTTCATTCTTTACTTCTGTGCAAGTTCCTATGACATCACCGGTTATAGCAATGCACTTATTTGATTTATACATTTCAAAACGATCAGCTTGATTGTTGATATTCTTATGAATTCTACCCTTGGCAAATATGTGGACTCCGTTGCCCGATACAGAGATTTCCTTATATGTTTCGCCAAAATCACTTATGATGTCTTGCACATCCTCAAAGCTGTCCTTAACATTATCTAAATCAATGCAGACAAACGGATCATCTTCAGTTAAGACAAATGATAGTCCATCACAGCCGCTTCTTTCTAGTCCCTCTAAAGCAGTTTCAAAATCTGTCCAGTTCTCTTTTTTGTTCCATTCATTTGCTTCATAAGTAATTGGACTGATTGGAATTTTTACAGTTTTTGTATTCCCATTTTTGTATTGGTTATGATAAATCTTAAACCATAACCATTGCTTGCATTCTTTTAATTCCTGAGGAATATTGTTAATATATTTTTCTTTATTCATCGTTATTACCTCCATAATCATGTTGATGATAGAAGTACAACCTGATAAAATGTTATTTGAGATTTGCAATCTTATCAGGTTGCTTCTTGGCTCTATCTATTGCCGTAGGTAGAGTCATTTTTATTTCTATTCACCGTTTCAAACATCTCCAGAATATATGCCAGAAGTTCAAGTTCATTTTCATCAATATCGCAGTCCAAATTAACATTTTTAAAATATTCTTCAAGCATATTCAGTTTTGTTTTCAGTTCGTCAAATACTCTTATATTTCCAAATACTTCAACGCTATGATTTAAGCTCATTTGAATCATATAGTCCTGTTTGTTTAATCCTGACAATGCTATTTTCTCTTCCAATAAACTTTTTTCTTCCGGAGACATTCTGAAATTCACTATAATATTTCTTTTTCTGTTTTTATCAACTTTCAGTTTTCTACCTTTTGACTGTAGACTTTCTCTTTTAAATATCTTACTCATCTTGACTAAACTTAATTCCTTTCTTTCTCTATAATCCGTGTGATTTCCAACTGTTTGGATGGATACAAATGTGCGTAATTTAAGGTTATTGAGATACTTTCATGCCCTAATCTTTCTGCAATCACCACAGGAGAAAAACCCTGCTCTATCAGGTACGCAACATGTGAATGTCTTAAATCATGAACTCTAATTCTTTTCACTCCTGATAATTTACAGCCTCTATCCATTTCATGATGTAAATATGATTTTGTAAATGTAAATAGCCTTGCCTTTGAATCCAGATGATAATACATTACGAAGAAATCAGACATTTCATTACATAGAAATTGTGGTAGTTGAATTACTCTATTACTTTTTTCTGTCTTTGGACTTGTAATATAATCTTTTCCTTTTAGCCTTTGAAATGATTTAGTGATTGTTAAAGTTTTCTTTTCAAAGTCAAAGTCATCTTTTGATAATGCCAGCAATTCACCCTCTCTAATACCGCACCAATAAAGTATCTCAAAGGCATAATATGAAACAGGCTTACTTTTAATACTTTCAGCGAATTTTTCATATTCCTCTTTCGTCCAAAATAACATCTCCTGTGCCTTTGATTTCCCCATCTTAGTAGTTTTATAAGTGGGATTACTTGTTAAGCCATAATACTTATTGGCATGATTAAGAATTGCATTTAGTTGATTCTGAATTGTTCTTAAGTAAGTTTGAGAATATGACTTTCCTTCACCATCAGATTTTTTAAGTAATTCATTCTGCCACTGTAAAATATCCGGAGCTGTTATTTCAGCTATAGATTTTTTGGCAAAGTAAGGTATTATTTTCGTTTCTATAATATGCACCTTTGTTAAGTAGGTGTTGTATTTAATTCTCGGTCTTAAATCATTCAAATAGATTTCAACAAATGACTCAAAAAGCATATTCAAATCTCTCGACTTACTTGCCAAAAACTCCCGTTCATACTCCAAAGCCTCTCTCTTTGTAGCGAATCCACGCTTTGTGTGAATCTGTTTCATCCCTTGCCAATCAACATACCTTAAATAGATTTTCCATGTGCCTCTTTCTTTATCCTTACTGGCTGACACATCATCACCTCCTATACTTCTTTCGTTTGACCATAACAGTTTTCTTCATAAAATTTTCGATTAACCTTACCTGCAATTACTATCAGGTTCGGATTGTCTTTTAGCATTCTCTCATTTAATTCTTTTATCATTTTGTATGCTTTGGGTTTTGAAACTCCCCAATCTTTACTGACTTCTTCAGCATCAACATACATCTTTCTCATATTTTCTCATCCTTCCTTATTTATTTGAATTTATAATATATATTAGTATAATAATTTATATATTAGATGTCAATAGCTATTTTTAATTTTTATCAGTATTTCTCTTTATTTTTAGTATACGATTTGATATAATAAGAAGTAATAAATATAGGAGATTATAATATGAATAATAACTCTGTATCCGAACGTTTGAAATATCTTCGTTCTATAAATAAAAAAACACAAAAGGAGTTTGCAGAATTTTTAGGAATACCTCAGCCTTCTATGTCTGCATACGAAAACGGAAAGAACAATCCTACAATTGATGTGCTGATAGATATTGCTGATAAATGCAATGTATCTTTAGATTGGCTTGCCGGAAGAAGTGACTATACTTTCGGTCTTTCAAGCATGAGAGATTTTGTATTATTTATGTATGAACTGGCAATGAAAAAAGAAATCGGATTTGAAATAATTGTGGAAGATAAATTCCCCAATAATGACATTGAAACCGATGAAAATAAATGGAATGTTAAACTTGTGTTCTATGGTAATGACAAAGAGCATCCGTTTAACGCTGATGCATGTAATATCTTAAAAGAGCTGTCCGATAATCTGTTTGACTTGGAGTCCTACTCTATTACAAAAGAACAGTTTGATTCTATGAAAAATAAGTCTCTAGAATACTACACTCTACCACTAACACAGAAAGAGTCTGAAGAGCTGTCAAGAGATGAGATTTTAAAAAAGAGAATTGAATACCTGAAAAAACACAATTTATTATAATTTAATTATTAGGAGAACAAATGAGTAAAAAATTACATAAACTAATAAAATCATGTATAGAAGAATCCCATATATCATTTATAAATACAAGTTATATAGATTCTAAATCTACTAATAAAATCATAAATTTTTTGTATAAAAATAGAGATGATATTCAGAAAAATATACATTCTTCATTATGTTTTGATATGGGATACATGGTCAAAATACATTGGTTAAATAATTTCCCAGAAACAACAAAAGAATTTGGTTATATTATGTCCTTCAAAGAAGCAGGTGATATTTTAGTCGAACATTCTCAGGATGTTAAGGCTGACTATATGGTCTACTCTGTCATGTTTAATTATATGCAATATTTAGAATTGGCATTTAAAAACATTTTATATTACAACAATTCAAAAATCCCATACACTCACGATATAAATGATTTATGGGAAGTTGCAAAGCCTATAATAAAAAATAAATTTAAAAAAAATGAATTTGAAATATTAATTATTGATTCAATAATTAAATCTATATTTCCAAAAAATAGCACATCTATGAATTTTAGGTACAAAACAGATAAACAAGGTAATGACAATATTCCTAATACTTTCACATTGGATTTATATGTTGTAAAAATTTGGATTGATATATTTGACACAATTATATGCGATACCTACAACTCATAAAATATTTTGTATTAAAAGCCTATTTATTGAACCAAAAATCACCCGAAGAATTACTCTTCAGGTGATCCCTTTCTAAACTCTGCAAGCATTTTGCAAGCACGAAACTCACAAAACCGCTATTTATAAGGCTTTACACCCTGTTTTTAACTATTCCAGCTCAATAGTTCCAGGAGGCTTACTTGTGATATCGTAAAGTACCCTGTTTACATGGTCTACCTCATTGATAATCCTGTTGGTCACCTTTTCAAGTACTTCCCAAGGGAGTCTGGCAGCCTCTGCTGTCATAAAATCTATTGTCTTAACTGCACGAAGTGCTATGGCATAGTCATAAGTTCTGTAATCTCCCATTACTCCTACACTTCTCATATTTGTAAGAGCCGCAAAGTACTGGTTGATTTCCTGTGAAATTCCTGCCTTATCTATCTCCTCACGATATATAGCATCTGCATCCTGAACTATCTTTACCTTCTCGGCTGTAACTTCACCGATAATTCTGATTCCGAGACCCGGTCCCGGGAACGGTTGACGGAACACAAGATGCTTCGGTATACCAAGCTCAAGTCCCGCCTTTCTTACCTCATCCTTGAAAAGATCTCTAAGCGGCTCTATGATTTCCTTGAAATCAACATAGTCAGGAAGTCCTCCTACATTGTGATGTGACTTGATTACTACACTCTCTCCACCAAGTCCCGATTCTACAACATCAGGGTAAATTGTTCCCTGTACTAAGAAATCTACCTTACCGATTTTTTTAGCCTCTTCTTCAAAGACTCTGATAAATTCCTCACCTATTATCTTACGCTTCTTTTCAGGCTCGCTTACACCTGCAAGTTTTGAGTAGAATCTTTCCGCTGCATTTACTCTGATGAAGTTCAGCTTATAATTGCCGTTCGGTCCGAATACAGCCTCAACCTCATCACCTTCATTTTTTCTAAGAAGTCCATGGTCAACAAATACACAGGTAAGATTCTCACCTACCGCCTTACTGAGCATTACCGCCGCAACTGATGAGTCAACACCGCCTGAAAGTGCACAAAGTACCTTACCGTTGCCGACCTTTTCTTTGATTGCCTTTATACTGTTTTCTACAAAGGCATCCATTTTCCAGTTACATTCACATTTGCAGACATTCTTTATAAAGTTTCCAAGCATTACATGACCATACTCTGAATGCAAAACTTCGGGGTGGAACTGTATTCCGTAGAGATTCTTTGCTGTGTTCTCATATGAAGCTACAGGACAGTCATAACTATGTGATGTAATCTCAAATCCTTCACCAATTTTACTTATATAGTCTGTATGGCTCATCCACACAATGCTTTCCTTCGGCACATTCTCAAACAATGCACTGTCGGCCTTATCAACTGTCAGTTTTATTTTACCGTATTCTCTTACACTTGCTCTCTCTACCTTTCCGCCAAGCAGATGCTGCATAAGCTGTGCACCGTAGCATAGTCCAAGTACAGGAACTCCAAGTTCAAAAAGCTCTTTTGAATATGTGGCTGAATCCGGCAGATAGCAACTGTCCGGTCCTCCTGTAAGTATGATTCCCTTCGGATTTTTCTTCTTGATCTCTTCTAAAGGGGTTTTATATGAATAGATCTCACAATAAACATTGCTCTCTCTTACTCTTCTTGCAACTAATTGATTGTATTGGCCTCCAAAGTCCAAAACAATTATAAGCTCCTGCTTTAATTCCATCTGTATCTCCTATACTTGATAAATTAATTTGTACATACAATAATATATCCTAAATAGAAAAAAAACGCAAATATTCTCTCGCTCTTAAACGTATAATTTTACTTTTCAGGTTTGTCCTTCGCAACACTTGTTGAAACTATAAAATTTCTCATATTCTTATTTTCATCAATTCGTATATAAGCATAATACTCATTCCAGAATATAGAATCACTGTTGGTACGCCATGATATTCCATATACAGAATCTGTAGGCTCGGATTCATTCGGTATTAGCCAAAGTTTCTTTTTAAAAATATTTTTTACATTATCTGTATCAAAAGTATCTAACAGCCCCAGCTCTTCAAGCTTAATATCTATGCCGACATTTTTCACTGCATTCTTACAGTCCTCATCCATATAGAAATTCACGACCTTCGAATCTGTTATATTCACATCTTTATCAAGACTTCCATACAAATCTATTGCGCCTATAAGTGTATCATCTTTGACTAATAAATATGGTGCTCCCCTTAGAGTCTCTCCGGTACTTCTATATCCCTTTTCTACAGTAAGACTCTGATTTCTCTCATACTTGGTATAAGAACCGCTTGTCAGCATTTCACTGTATTCGTATGTATTCTCATCATTCATGATATATATATCAAATCCCCCGTCTAAAAAGTCTTCTACACTTGTCTTACTCAGTGTTACTTTCATCCCTCCTACAGTCATTACAGGGGGCTTTACCGGTAAACCTATAAGAATATATCCGAAGCATAAGAAAACAAACAATAATGCCAATACTGCAAGAGAAAATATAGCATTATATGTACGCTTTCTTGCATTAAAAAAAGATCTAACAGGTATTGCTATAATCATTCCACCAAGAGCAGCAGCCCCTGAACCCATAATGCTCATTAACTTCAGCACTATAAGTACCGTAATAACTATACTTAAAATATATAAAAATATCTCACCGATTTTCATTTTACTTGTATCGGTTTGATTATTTGCCGCTCCACGCATATCGTATACTGAACTTTTTTTCAGCATGCTTCTAAGCCAAAGTGCTATAACAGTAAAGCAAACTCCTAAGAATACCATTAATCCTATAAATAATAATCTGACGCTCATACTTCCCCTCCTATTTACGAATTTACATATGATTATTCTACCATAATTTTATATATTTTTTTAATTTTTGTAAAAAAGCATTCCAAATTTCTTTTTCATATGTTATCATAACACAAATTTTTCTTTACTGAGGAATAAGGAAAAATTAGCGCCAGGACTTCGGGGAGTCCCAAGTCGACGAGGTAAACAGTTATCGAAAGATTCGGCGGATGCTGTTTCGGAATAGTGCATCGTAAGAGAAAGAAAAAAAGCGAAATCAAGATCGTAACAAAAGCTTTCTTCGCACAATAAACAATTAAATAGGAGAAAAATACGATGTGCGGTATTGTTGGTTTTGTTGGGCAGGGGAATACAAAGGATATTCTACTGTCCGGTCTTTCGTGTCTTGAATACAGAGGCTATGATTCTGCCGGAATAGCCCTGTATTCTCATCCTTTTACTGTGGTAAAATCTGTAGGTAAATTGGAAGAATTGAAGAAAAAGCTTGCAGCTTCGAGGGAATATGAGTTTCCCTGCTCTATGGGAATCGGTCATACACGTTGGGCAACTCATGGTAAGGCTGATGAAAAAAATTCTCATCCACACTTATCTATGAATAAAGAAGTGGTGCTGGTTCATAACGGTATTATTGAAAATTTTGCAGATTTAAAGAACTTTTTACAAGACAAAGGATACAGTTTCTACTCGGAAACCGATACCGAGGTTGCTGTAAACCTGATTGAATATTTCTACTTGAAAGAAAAGAATATTTTAAAGACTCTCTTCTTAGTGCAAAAAGAGTTGAAAGGTTCTTACGCCTTTGCAATTATGTTCGAAGATGATGCAAATACTCTTTATGCAATGAGAAAGGACAGTCCTCTGATTGTAGGAAAAGGAGAAAATTCTTTTTATATTGCCTCAGATATTTCCGCATTTTTTGACTATACAAATGAAATATATGTCTTGGAAAACAAGGAGATTTTAAGCCTTTCAGAAAATGAAATACATATTTATAACAAAAATAAGGAAGAGGTAAAACGCCCTTCCACTATAGCCGACCTTGATCAAAGTCGAATTCATAAAGGAGAATATCTGCATTTTATGGAAAAGGAGATCTTTGAGCAACCACAGGCCGTAAAAGATACTCTGCTTTATGCCCGCGGTAAAGAAAATGATGACTTTTCCTATGAAGCCTTCTCTATGAGTGAAAGTGACTTTAAGGATATTAGAAGAGTCAGAATAATTGCATGTGGATCTGCATACCACGTAGGCTATTTATTAAAGTCTGTTTGTGAAAGCCTGGCAAGAGTTCCGGTACAGGTGGAGTTTGCAAGTGAGTTTCGCTACAATCATCCGATTTTAGAAGACGGCGAACTGGTTATCAGTATAAGCCAGTCAGGAGAGACTGCGGATACTTTGGCTGCAGTAAAAGAAGCAAAGAAATTGGGAGCAAAAACTCTTTCCATTGTAAATGTCAAGGGATCTGCAATTGCCGTAGAATCCGACTTTGTCTTTTATACACAGGCAGGACCTGAAATTGCAGTCGCCACTACAAAGGCATATAGCTGTCAGCTTGTTGCAGGTTACATTTTCTCACTGCTTTTGGCTAAAGCAAAGGGGCAAATCAAGGATGAAGAGATCCATAGTCTTAAAGATGAGCTTTTCAGGCTTCCGGGAAAGATCCAACAATGTCTTTCCCTTGATGGTGAAATCCTACCTATGGCAAAGAAGCTTAAGGACTCAGACAATATTTTCTTCCTCGGAAGAGGTCTTGACTGGGCCATCTCCATGGAAGGAGCTTTGAAGCTTAAAGAAATCAGCTATATTCACTGTGAAAGCTACAGTAGCGGTGAGTTAAAGCATGGTACAATAAGTCTAATAGAAAAAGACAGTCCTGTAATCGCTCTTCTTTCCCAGGAGGAACTCGCCGGAAAAAGTATTTCAAATATTCACGAGGTAAGAAGTCGAGGGGCAAAATGCTTTGCTCTCACTATGGAAGATATTTCAGTCGGAGAAGATGACTTTGCTCAAATACTTAGTGTACCGAAAACCCATCCTCTCTTTGCCGGAAGCCTTTTGGTAGTTCCACTACAGTTTCTCTCCTATCAGGTAAGCCTCTTAAAGGGCTTAGACCCTGATAAGCCGCGAAATCTGGCAAAGTCTGTTACGGTGGAATAAATATTTTTTTATTTATTATTTATTTGAAGTGGCATCTATATTTAATATTTCATTCAATATAGATACCGCTTCTTATCGATTATCATACTTAAAAGGCTATATTTATCATCTTTACAAACTCGTTACTGCGTATAGAAACATATATACAATTCCTCTTTTAAATAATGGAAGTCCATTAGCCGTATTGCTAAGTATCTTCATCTGCCATTTTCATCTAAAAACGCATTTTTCGTTTTTATTTTCATATAATCTTATATATATATTGTAAATTGAAAAATATCAACGGATTATACGTTTTTATTTTTTACTTAATACTTTTTTAAAACGCAAAAAACTCCGGAACATTGTTCCGGAGTGTAATATTGCAATATATGATTATCTCTTTGAGAACTGTGGTGCTCTTCTTGCTGACTTAAGACCGTATTTCTTACGCTCTTTCATTCTTGGATCTCTTGTAAGGAATCCTGCCTTCTTTAAAGTCGGTCTGTACTCCTCATCTGCGTGAAGAAGTGCTCTTGATATACCATGTCTGATAGCTCCGGCCTGGCCTGTGAAACCACCACCGCAAACATTTACAAGTACATCAAACTTATTTACATTGTCTGTAGCCACTAAAGGCTGACGAACAACAACCTTCAATGTCTCAAGACCAAAATACTCATCAATATCTCTTTTATTTATTGTTATCTTACCTGTTCCAGGTACAAGATATACTCTGGCGATAGAACTTTTTCTTCTACCTGTTCCGTAAAACTTATCGTTAGTCATACCATTCTCCTTCTTAAAGATTATTAGCCTTTAATTTCCAATACTACCGGCTTCTGTGCCTGATGTCCATGAGTCTCGCCTGCATAAACATGAAGCTTTCTGTACATATCTCTACCAAGTGGTCCCTTTGGAAGCATGCCCTTGATGGCAAGCTCTACTACTCTCTCAGGCTTCTTTGCAAGAAGTTCACGAAGAGTTGTCTCTCTCATACCACCAACATACTCTGAATGGTTGTAATAAATCTTCTGATCTAACTTTTTACCTGTAACCTTTACCTCAGCGGCATTGATTACGATAACATAGTCTCCACAATCAACATGTGGTGTAAATTCCGGTTTGTTCTTTCCTCTTAATACACTTGCAACTTCTGAAGCAAGTCGTCCCAATGTAGCTCCCTTTGCATCGACAACATACCATTTTCTGTCGATCTTATCCGGATTAGCCATAAAAGTTTTCATTGACTGACCTCCATTAATCTTTTAACTTCGCTTTATATGGATAAATGCTCTCCGGGGCATTGGAATAAGCATTAATCTCTAATGTCACAATTAATAATTATATTTAATCATAGCTTAAATGTCAATATCCTTTAAGCTATTTATTTTTATTTTTTTATTTTAATTTGACCTTTTTATTTTCCCTCATATTTTATAAGGCTGGCAATATTGTATTTTGAAAGCTTTTCTCTTCCCTTGAGACCTTCAAGTTCCATTACAAATACAATCTTTACAATCTCACCGCCAAGGCTTTCAACAAGTTTTGTGATCGCCTCAATTGTACCGCCCGTAGCTATCAAATCGTCTATTATAACAACTTTGTCGCCCGGCTTTATGGCATCCTTATGAATTTCAATTGTAGCCTTGCCGTATTCAAGATCGTAATCCATACTTACGGTCTCACATGGAAGCTTACCTTTTTTTCTTACAGGGATAAAAGCTTTATGCTCTACATAAGCCACAGGTACACCGAAGATGAAGCCTCTTGATTCAGGTCCCAAGATAAGGTCATAATCAAGACCTTTAAGTTCAGCTCTTAAGCCGTCTATACTCATAACAAGTCCGTCAGGGTCCTGTAATATAGTAGTCACATCCCTAAAAATTATTCCGGGCTCCGGAAAATCGGGGATACTTCTTACATAGTCCTTTAATTCTTTCATAATACACACCAAATCGGCCCAAAATATTTATTGGGCCGGCCTTTCTGAAATATTTACAATATTATTTATAGATAGGATACTTATCCATAAGTTTTGTAACTTCAGCTCTTATCTCATCTGCCTTTGCATCAAACTCAAATGCAGCCATTCTGATAAGTCTTGCTATAGTCTTCATATCCTCTTCCACAAGTCCTCTGCTTGTTACAGCAGGAGTACCTATTCTTACTCCACTTGTTGTAAAAGGACTCTCAGGATCGTTTGGAACGGTGTTCTTGTTCAAAGTGATATATACTTCATCACATTTATTTTGAAGTTCCTTTCCTGTAACACCTGTACCTCTAAGGTCAAGCAACATCAAATGGTTGTCTGTACCTCCTGTAAGTATATTGAAGCCCTCAGCTATCAAAGCATCTGCCAATGCCTTGGCATTCTTTACTATCTGCTCCTGATATGTCTTAAATTCAGGTTTTAGAGCCTCACCGAAGCATACAGCCTTTGATGCTATTACGTGCTCAAGCGGACCGCCCTGTATTCCCGGGAATACAGCCTTATTAAAGTTAAATTTCTCGGCGGCTTCCTTGTTTGCCAAAATAAGTCCGCCTCTCGGTCCTCTGAGTGTCTTATGTGTTGTTGTAGTTACAACATCGGCAATTCCGATAGGTGAAGGATGAAGTCCTGCAGCTACAAGTCCCGCAATATGAGCCATATCAACCATCAAATATGCGCCCACCTTATCTGCAACTTCTCTGAATCTCTTAAAGTCGATAGTTCTTGCATATGCACTTGCACCTGCTATTATCATTTTAGGTTTACACTCGATGGCAATCTTTTCAAGCTCATCATAGTCTATAAAGCCTTCATCATTTACACCGTAAGGTACTATATTAAAATATTTTCCTGAAAAGTTAACAGCTGAACCATGTGTCAAATGTCCACCATGATTCAAATTCATTCCAAGTACAGTATCTCCCGCCTCAAGCATTGCTAAGAATACAGCCATATTCGCCTGAGCTCCTGAGTGAGGCTGTACATTTGCATAGTCACAGCCGAAAAGCTTCTTTGCTCTCTCAATTGCAATACTTTCTACTATATCTACATCTTCACATCCGCCGTAGTATCTCTTTCCCGGATATCCTTCGGCATATTTATTTGTAAGTACTGTTCCCATTGCCATCATTACAGCTTCAGATACAATGTTTTCTGATGCAATAAGCTCAAGATTTCTTCTCTGTCTGTTTGCCTCTTTTTCTACTGCAATGCCAACCTCAGGGTCAAGTTCCTTTAAAAAGTTCATCACTTCATTAACCATATCTTTATCTCCTAACTACAACCGTATTGCTGTTGTCTATGAAAGTATACAATAAATCAAATCTCTTTGCTATATGTTTTTACCTATAATTACTTATAACTATCTGCAGGCTCTCTCTTCCGTTATACTCGTTGATATCAGGATAATATATAATATCTATCTCTTTTCTATCCCCTATATCTTCAAAGAACTCTTCACCGTCACCGAAATAGATTCCCTCAACCACAGTTCCGTCAGTATCTTCCAAGAGCATCTTTACAACATTTTTGTTCTTTCCGAGCACCTTTTTTGAAAGTATTTTTATATCTTTTCTTGCAAACTTGGGTTTTTCATTCTTATTTCCGAAAGGTTCCAGTTTCTCAAGTTCTTTCACGAAATCGAGATTCAAATATGAAAACGGAAGCGCAATATCTATCCAGACCTTTTGCACAAAATCCTCTTCGCAAAGTTTTGAATTCATATTAAGCCTGTTTCTGAACTCATCAAGTCTGTTTTTTTCAAGGCTCATTCCGGCAGCCATATGATGTCCGCCAAATTTTGCAAATACATCTTTGACTTCATACAGTGCTTCAAACATGTTGTAGCTTTCTATAGACCTGCCCGATCCCTTTATCATATCTTCCTCACCGAAGGCTTCCGTAAGTATGATGGTCGGTTTTCCGAGAGCTTCTCTTACTCTACCGGCTATTATTCCGGCGATTGATTCATGACAATCATCCAAATGTATTACAAGAATATCGTCATTTGTATATTCTTTTTCTGCAATCTCGATTGCTCTTTTTACATTTTTTAATGTCAAATCCTTTCGTTCATCATTTAATTCCTTCAGATGGGCGGCATATTCATCCGCTTCTTCTTTACTTTCAGCCATAAACATATTCAGTGCAATCAGAGCATTTTCAAGTCTACCGCCGGCATTTAGGCATGGTCCAAGTACAAATCCTATACTGTACGCACTTAGTTTTTTGCCTTCCATTCCTGTAGCCCTTATAAGAGCCTGAAGTCCAAGATTATTTGTATTCATCAGACTTTTCAGCCCGTTTTTTACCAATATCCTGTTTTCATCAATTAAAGGCATTACATCTCCGACCGTAGCTATAGCCGCTACTTCCAAGAGATCTTTAAGTTTGTGATCATCATAAATCTTTTTTCCGTTGTTTCGCTTCTCATAAATATATTCCATAAGCTTATATGCCACCAGACCTCCGCATATACTCTTAAAAGGATATTTGCAGTCACTTCTTTTCGGATTTATTACTACATTTGCAACAGGTAAAAGGTCCTTATCATTCTCCTGATACACCTCATGATGATCGGTGATAATTACTTTAATTCCAAGCTCCCTTGCAAGCTCCATCTGGGAATGTGCCGCAATACCGTTATCACAGGTAATAATCATATCTACATCCTCATTTGCGGCTTCGTTTATGATATTATCATTGATTCCGTACCCATCCTTTATACGGTCCGGTATCCTCACATCTACATTTGCACCGAAATATTTTAATGCTTTTACCAGGATATAAGACGAACATACTCCGTCTATATCATAGTCTCCTACTACTCTTATCTTTTTTCCGGTATTTATTTCCTCTGTTATGATATCATAAGCCTCATTTATACCTGCCAGATCTTTCGGATCATGCATCAGACTCATATCATTTTGAAGAAATATCGGGAAATCTTCTTCCTTTATATCCCTGTTTATTATTATCCTTGCCAATACCGGTGAAATATTAAAACGGGCTGATATTTTTTCAAACTCAGCCCGCTTTGTATAAAGCATCCACTTTGACTCCATCTATTCTCCAATCTAAAAATTCAAAACGAACTTATAATTGCTTTTTCTTATTTACCTTTGTCTTTATTATAGCCAAATGTGTATTTGCAGCTACCGCATCACTGAATACTTCAAGCACAGCTCTTTGCAAATCACTTTCAGCATCATATCTTATATCTATAGCTGTATCTGAGCTTATATCGGTAAGACAATCATAAAGTGCATCAAGATTTCCCCCGTAATAATCGGGAAACTTCATTTTCTTTTTCAAATAATTATGTATCTCATTTTTTTCGCTGAATTTATCTAATTTCAAAGTTATATTATTCATTTAATTTTCCCTAATATATTTGTTCGAAAGTATTGTAATGATCTTCTGTGTAGAATACCAGACCGTCATTTGAATAAACAAGCCTTTTGGCACCTCTGTATCCACCGTCATAATCAATATCACATTCAAAATATCTTCTTCCGTTTGCTCTTGGGAGTGCACCCTCATAATTTCCGAAAGCGCTTCCGCCTATACTCATTCCCGGCAGTATATCTGAGAGATTTCCCTTTGAAGGATCCCATCCCATATCCTGTGCTTCTTTCTTTGTAATATAGTTTACCGGAAGTTTTCCATAAGTATGAATGTATAGTGCAACTTCTTCCTTGGAAGTATAGTTTCCGTTTTCTTCTACCTGTACCTCTTTTTCCGTTACACTTTCTTGAAGCGTTTCTTCTTCAGACTCGGTAATCGTGGTAGTTTCTTCTTCTTTGCTCGTCGACTCTTTACTTTGACTTTTTCCGTCTTTGACACTTTCCGTTTTGGAACTTTCTATCTTAGAGCTTTCTGTTTTCGCGCTCTCTTTCTTTGCTTCCTGTCTTGTGCATGCACCAAGAGCAAACATTAAGCCAAGTATTATTATCGGAAGCCACCAAAGCAGTTTTTTCAGCAAATTTCCACCGTCTTTTTTCTTTTTTGTCATTTCTCTCTTACCTCACATTTCTATAATTATACGTAATGAGATAGGTCTTAGCAACCAAAAAATATATTAAGTTTGACCTTAAGTATTATGTTTTGTATAATAGTATTTGAAACAACTAAAAATAAATTTAAGGTATGGTTATTTATGAAGATACATATATTACAAACCGGAGAAGTGATGGTTGCTCCTTCTCTCGCATATAATGGAAATACCGGCTTCAATCCGCAGACACATGGTTTATTACTTAAAAGTGAGGACAGAGTAAATATTCCGGTACTTTCATTCCTTATACAAACAGGTAACAAAAATATTCTTGTAGATACAGGTATAAAAAGGGAATTGGAATCTGAAGAGCCTCTCAGCCTTGACAAGCAGTTAAAAGCTATAAAGGCACCTCTGACCTTTGCTTCCACACATTTTCACTTAAAAAAAGATTCATCCCTTTTGTCAAGACTTGAAGAGATCAATATTTCACCAAAGGATATTGACTATGTGCTTCTTACACATTTAGACTTTGAGAATGTCAGCGGTGTTGCAGATATTTCTTCGGAAACCAAAATTCTTGTTTCAAGAGATGAAGCAAAGGCTGCCGTGAAAAATCCTTTAAGATATTCAAGAAGCTGGTGGAAGGATGCAAATATTTCTGTCTTTGACTGGAACGGTAAGGAAGGACCTTTTGAAAAGTCTTTGGATCTTTTAGGTGACGGCTCCATTATGCTTATGAAGCTCTACGGGCATTCTGCCGGAATGTTTGGAGTAAAAGTGACATCTGAAAATAATAAATTTACATTATTGTACTCCGACGCAGGATATGGAGAGCTTGCATGGAAAGAGCTTGCTCCTCCTGCTGTCACAGTTGACAAGGAGGCAAGCATGCGTTCCCTTGAATGGGTAAGAATGGAATCCCTTGATAAGAACTGTGCTTACAGTCTTGCATCACATGAAGCAACCTCTATGAAAGTTTTAAGATTCTAAAAAACGAGCTGTTATAAGGTCTCCCCTATAACAGCTCATTTTATATTTCAAAGTTCTCTCCCTTTATTTTATCTCTCAGTAAAAGTGAAAGTACTATTCCCAAAACCGCAATATTTATCCAGAAAAATCCCGAATCTCCTCCTATAAAGAAAGACATAACAGTGTTTATCGCCTTGACTTTTAAAACACTGCCCATAACTTCTATTCCGGAAAAAACAGTTGTTAAAATCACTGTAACAGCCATTCCGGACTTTGAAAGTCTTACAAATTTATTTAATATAATTATTGCAACTATAACTATTGTAATCGGATATAAAATTCTAAGTACAGGCACGGATATCTTAATTATAGTATTCAGTCCGAAGTTTGACATTGCAAATCCTATAAAAGTAAATATATTCACATAAGTCTTATAATTAAATCTTGGAAATGTGTCCACAAAATACTCCGACACCACCACAATAAGACCTGCAGTAGTTGTAAAGCAGGTAAGTATAGTCATTGCACCTAAAAATACCTGTCCGAAACTTCCAAAAAGTTCATATGAGCTTTTTGACAAGATATAGGTTCCTATATTGGTATTAGGATCTGCCAATACCTCTGCCGGTACACTGAATTTATTTCCCAATGCTCCAAGACCTATATACAGGCTGCTGAAGAATATGGCCGTCACTATACCGACTATCGCCATTATCTTTATATATTCCTTCTTTGACGAAAATCCGAAAGTCTTTATACTTGAAGTTGCAATCAGGCAAAAGCTCACTGAAGCCAGCGCATCCAAAGTATTGTAGCCTTCCAAAAAACCTGTCTTAAGAGCAGACATTGCATTACTCATTTCACCCTGATTTAATGCATGGAAATTCATATTACCAACAGCTATGAGAATAATTATAAGCATTGCAAACATAGGTGTAAGTATCTTACCGACTCTGTCCATCAGCTTTGACGGGTTGATTGCTATAAGGTATGCAAATAAAAAATAAATTGCACTGAATATAAGAAGCGGCAATCTTCCGTTACCTGTTACAGGAGCTATTCCTATTGAAAATGATGTTCCTGCAGTTCTCGGTATTGCAAAGAAAGGTCCGATGGCAAGATATAATATTGTCAGATATGATGTGGCAAACTTCTGGTCCACCTTTATACTGATTTCATTTTTATATCCGCCTTTTACCATGGTGCCAAGTACCAGAGTAATTATTGCTATACCTACTCCTGATAATACAAAACCGAGTATTGCCGGATAGAAATTCGCACCTGCTCTAAATCCGAGTTCTGCCGGAAAAATCAGATTTCCCGCTCCGAAAAATATACCGAAAAGCAAAAGCCCGATTAAAAAACCCTTTTTTATCATACTCTTACTTTTACAACCACCTTTTTGGCAGCTGCAGGAGCAGTAAGTGCGCATCCGGGCATATGTGCATCTTCCGGTGCTACTACTATAAAGTCTCCGGGATACAAAATGACATGTCCATATACCTCCGGTTTATCGTAGAAAATGACGTCTTTTTCAGGCTTACTTTCAATTACTGTAAGACCTTCTCTATTGCATACCCCGAAAAATTCAACACCCTCCACCAGACACTGGATATCAAAAAATTTATCATGTGCCTCAAATCTTTTTTCTTCAACAGGCAATGTATCGTATACTTGTACATTTGCAACCACATCATCACCCGCTATTTCATACTTACCCGGCTCCAATGCCTTTAAATCATTGTTTCTTAACCAGTCATATGCAGCCAAAAACTTTTCATTTAAGTAATTATACTTCTTAGCAATCTTTATGTTTGTAAAAAACATAATCTCTCCCCCTATAATAAATATGCAGTATTCGGATCTATACTCATTTCATCTGTATAAATAATCCAATCCGTTACATCATTGACGGTATATTCACCCTCATCGCCCTCTTTCATGGCTGAAACTCTATATGGTGCCTGTGTAAGAACCGCCTTAAATCCTTCCTCTGTAAATTCTATAAGTTCAAACCAGATGTGCTCAAGATTTTCATAATCAGGCTTTCCATCCTCACCGTCTGTAGGTAATCCGACCTTTATCAATGCTCTGTAGCTTGGATTTTCCAAAATTGCATTTCTCAAAAGTTCATATCTGTCTCTTGCCATAAACTTCATATGATCTGTTTGCTCATTTGTATAATAATAGAGCGGATTTTCGATAAGCTTGTCCTCTATCTCAGAAGGCTTTGTATACTTACCGTTATTTGCATCCTCCTCAGATAAGAAAAGGAAAATAACCTGACTGTTTGTATTGTGACTGTCAACTCTGTCCGCAGGGCCTCCAAGTATATTTGAAGGATACTTCTCAATAGCAACATTCCAAGGAAGTGGTGCAACTACTATCTCATTTCCGTCTATGAACTCACCCAGGAAAATATAATCTTCTATAGCCTCATTTTGATACAGTACTCTACAAGCCACTGTATTTAATAAGTAATAAATATCATTTGCATTGTCCTGACTTACATCTAAAAGTTCAAACTCCGAAAAGCCTGTTCTGCACATACCGTGTGTATGAAGCCAAACTTTCTTTGTTTCATCATCAAATACCGCCTGTACGGTAAATAAACTTTCGGCATTAGGTGTAACACTTGACTCTGCCGCAAGTTTTACCCATCTTCCGCTTAAAAGTCTCTCTGCACTTTCATCCACTACAGCAAGTGTATCAGGGAAAAATGCCATTATAAGCTTTAGCTGTAAATGATATGAATCAAAATAATTCTTATTAAAGTTCATATGAATAACAAATGAAGTATCCTTTTCCTGTATCTCTAAAAAGTCCTCATCATGAATCTTTTGGTTCTGCAAAGAATACAAACTTTCCAAAACAAAGTCCTCAAAATAGAATCCTACACCATACTCTTCACCCTTATATTCCAATGTAAGATTGCCTGAGCCGTCATCTTTTTCATTAAACTCTATAAGTTTTACACCTTCAATCGCTTCAATTCTTTCCCTTGCACCTTCAATATCTTCATCATCTACAAGATTTGAAAGTACATGCATATAGGAGTTTTCCTCCCATGCCGCCATTGGTTGTACCTGTGGTATCTCTACCTCATTCTGCTTTTTCTTAAAAAAATTAAACATTAGTCCTCCACAAAAGTTATTATTTTTGATATTTTTCTAAAAGTTTTATAGCCTGCAAAAGGTATTTTATTCTTTTCAAAAAAATCACATGCAGTATTCATTATAAGCATAAAACTTCCAAATATTAAAAAATCAAGATATCCGTATTTTTTACCGGTTGCACCCTCAAGGAATGCGATATCATGTTCTCTGTTTTTTTCTTTCAACCTCTTCATGATATATTCAATAAGCTGATTTCTTAAGTTCATTATTTCAAACTCATATTCCAGCATATCATCCGAGTATTTTTTTTGGTCAATGCTGAAGCAGAAAAATCCGGCCGCAACTCCGTTTCTGTATAACTCATCCATTATCGGCATTTTATCAAACAGATTTGAGGACATATACTCACTTACAAGAGAAGGTAAACAGGTGGTTCCTGTATATATATCCTCTCTTATCTCATCCTCCGTTATAGAAGGCAACTGATAGCCTGAATACATTTTCAGATAGTCTTTTGCATTTATTCCAAGCCTTGCGCCCTTACCCTCGGCACATGCTCTAAGTCCTCTGTAGTCAACACATTCTTTTAAAAAATCTTCTCTGCTCTTAAACTTAAGTACTATTTCACATGTCTCATCATTCGGAGAATCAAAGTCCTCTATATCTGCAAAGTCAAATTCAAAGTCATTTGCCATCAAATCTATTTCACCGAATATATCAATAAAGAGCTTTTCAAAAACCTCCAGAGGCATATCAAATTGATCCGCATAGATAACTATCTGCCTGTCATCACTGACAAAAAATCTTAGTCCTGTTATATCATACTCTCTGTCATTAAAAAAAGATGTATCGGGAATATCCGATTTCGGTGATATACCTATTCTTATATCAAAAAGCTCTCTTAAATCCCCGGGCATTACATCAAGTACATATTGAAGCATGAAAATATATGATTTATCATCACCTGCCTCAAGTTCCATTGTTCTATCACCTGTTATATGAACATCGGTTCTTTTTGATATTTCCTTAATACTTTTTGCAATGACGGACAAAGCATTTGAATAAAAGTCTTTATCAAGTTTATTGTACTTATTTATATCTTTTCTTACATCTTCCCACATCGTGCTTACTCTTTCAGACATTTTTATTCTTAAGTCCGATTCTGAAAGCATATCGGCACAGGAAGTCATCATTTCTATAGTATCACTGTCTCCCGGCTTTGAATCCAAAGCTTTTTTGAAGTAGTGCAGGGCAAGTCCGTCTTCATCCAAATAATAGTATGAATATGCCAACCTGAAATAATACTTATGATTTCCTCTAAAATATTCTTCATGAGGCTTTAACAATTCAAGCGCCTGTGCAAACAACTTATATTCCCCCGGTTCTCCAAGGTTATTATAGGCTCTTGCAAGTTCCGAATCCATCTCAGGTGTTCTGGCATTCTCCGGCAATATCTCAAGCGCATCAACTACGCTCTCATAATCACCGTCATCATTCCAGGTTTTACATTGTTCAAGTAATTCCATGTTATTTTCCTATAAAATTTATATTTTTATCTTACTGAACTTATATCAGTAAACTTAGGAATCCATCCTTAAAACGCCTTAAGCGCAATCAATATAAATATACCATATATAAAAATTACTGTCAGCAGATTTCATAATATAATATTTTTCAATAAAAATAAGGCACAAATCTTACAAAAATAAAATTTGTGCCTCTTAATAAAAGTCTATTTAATTAGTGTAAAAATAAGCTGAGAAGCATTATTTCAACAATACCTGCAATACCTAAGAGCAATGTACATACAGTCTGTGTCTTATATCCCTTTTCAGGTGACATCGCACCGAAGTTTGTAACAACCCAGAAATATGAGTCATTGGCATGTGAAACAGTCATTGCACCCGCACCGATTGCCATAGTTACAAGTGTAGCACTCATAGGACTTGCAAATCCAAGTGCCGGTAACAGTGGAGCAACAATACCTGCAGTAGTTGTAAGAGCTACTGTAGATGAACCCTGTGCACTCTTTAAAATAGCGGACAATAAGAACGGGAAAAGCATGCCCATTGTGCTGAGAACAGCTGCATGATCCTTTATAAAGTTAACCATATCCGAAGATGCTATAACCTTACCGAGTACACCACCTGCCGCAGTCACGAACAATATAGGTCCTACAGTCTTTAATGTCTCATTTGTAATGCTGTAAAAGTCCTTCATCTTGCCTGTACCCTGAAGCTGTAATACACCGAAAACCGTACCGACCGCAAGAGCTATAATAGGTGTTCCGAGGAATTTTAAAACGTCCGCAAATACTCCGTCCATCTTCAT
The DNA here is from genome assembly GCF_000296385.1 of Lachnoanaerobaculum sp. OBRC5-5. Taxonomy (GTDB): domain Bacteria; phylum Bacillota; class Clostridia; order Lachnospirales; family Lachnospiraceae; genus Lachnoanaerobaculum. The sequence goes on along the minus strand of NZ_JH815185.1, from coordinate 47,388 downwards.
CATTGCAACTATTGATGCAATAGCCATAAGTAAAACAGGAACTAAAATAGGCGCTAAAGACATCGGTCCGCTTGGAAGCTTGCCGTACTCGGCTACAAGCTCTTCATATGTCTTTGTAACTTCACCTGAATCAGCCTCATCATCAGCCTTTACACTCTTGCCGATAAATTTAGCATAGAATAAACCTGCTATAAGAGGGAATATGGAACATACAGCACCCATACCCATTACAAGTAAGAGGTTATCACCTATACCAAGTGTAGAAGCTGCAGCTATAGGTCCCGGTGTAGGCGGTATAAATACATGTGAAATGTAAAGACCTGCTGAAAGACCAACTGTCATAGCCACAGACGACTGAGCCGTTCTCTTTACCAAAGCTTTTCTGATAGGGTTTAAGATAACAAATCCCGAATCACAGAATACAGGAATTGAAACTACCCAACCCATAAGCTCTACCGCCAAAACAGGATTGTTTCTTCCAACCAGCTTTATAACCATATCTGCCAGTTTAAAAGCCGCACCTGTTTTCTCCAAAATAGTTCCGATCAGAGCACCAAGTATGATAACAATACCTATACTTGAAAAAGTACCTGAAAATCCTGCTCCGATAACACTTGCAAGACCTTGTATCTTTGTTCCGTCTTCCAATGTCTTATCTACAAGCGGTATTCCTGCTACAAGTCCCAAAATAAGTGATATACACATAATAGATATAAACGGATGTACACCAAACTTTGAGATGGCAACTATCATAACGATAACCGCCAAAATAAACACGAATATAAGTGGTAAACCTGTCATATAAATCCTCCTTGTCTAGACATATGGGTATAAAATCACTTCATAATTGTTAATATTTATACCCTACTCCACTTAATAATATTGTAAGCTTATTATATCATAATATCTAATAAATGCAATTATAATAACAAATTTTATATAAAGAATAAATTTTTAACAACTGTTTTCTAACAAAAACGCCAAGCTGCAAGACTTGACGTTTTTATTATTGGTATTAGTATTTTATTTTTTAACTCTATTCTTTAACATATCCATTGTTACTGCAAATACTATAAGTACGCCGCTTGTTATTTCCAGAATATGAGTATTTAACCCGAATTGTACTCCGGCATTATTGATAATAACCATAAGTATAGTTCCAAGTAAAGTACCGCTTACCGTTCCTCTTCCTCCTGAAAGAGATGCACCTCCTATAACAGCCGCTGCAATGGCATTCATATCATATCCTTCACCGCCGGTAGGAAGTGCCGACTGTACTCTGGCTGCCAACATTATTCCCGCTATTCCGTATAATAATCCTGCCAAAGCATATACTGAGTAGAACATCTTTCTTACTTTAATACCGCTAAGCCTTGCTACTTCAACTCCGCTACCTATGATATACAGATTTCGTCCGAATATAGTATATTTCAAAACAAGAAATATAATAATTGCTACTGCTATCCATATAATAGCTAATACAGGTATCAAGTTAAACAGGCTAAGATTACCCATATCTAAAATACCTTTATTCAATCCACTAACAGTTAATGCTTTACTGATTATCTTTACTATACCTCTGATAATTGTTGCACTTCCCAATGTTGCAATCATTGGAGGTACTTTAAAATCATGTATAATAAATCCGTTAATAAAACCTGCAATTACAGATACTATGACTGCTATAATCAGTGTAACAAATACATTTAAATTGGTATCTCTCTGTAATAGTGCCAAGACCATACAGGATAATCCTGTTATAGCACCACCACTTATATCTATACCGCCTGTTGATATTATAATAGTCTGTGCTACAGCCAAAACTCCGATGATAGCACACTGCTTCATAAGGTTTGTAATGTTATAGGTCGAGAAAAAGTTCTCGGTAAAAACAGATGCCAATATAAACAGACCAACTATAATAATTATTAATGTAAACTCTGTATGTTTAGCCAAATCTTTTAATTTAAATGTTTTATCCTTATTTAACATCTGTTCCCCCTATACTGCAGCTTCATGAGATGCACATAAGAGCACATCTTCTTCTCGAAGCTTAGTTACTTCTTCTCTGCTAAAATCACCTGTAACTTGTCCACCTGCCATTACAATAAGTCTGTCTGATAATCCCATCACTTCAGGCAAATATGAAGATATCAAAATAATTCCCTTGCCCTGCGATGTTAAATCCTCCATGATCTTATATATTTCTTCCTTTGCACCTACATCAACACCTACCGTAGGCTCATCAAAAATCAATATATCAGGGTTCAAGCAAAGCAGCTTTGCAATAACGACCTTTTGTTGATTACCACCTGAAAGATTTCCCACCAACTGTGAAATATTTGGAGTTTTAACATTTACCTTTTTGCAAAATTCCTTTGCTCTTTCAATCTCTTTGCTTAAAGATATAACTCCGTTACTGCTTATCATTTTATATGAATTCATATTAATATTTATACTTATCGGTAACTGCAGTGCCAATCCGTCTTTTCTTCGGTCTTCCGTTAAAAAACTTATGCCTTTCTCCATAGCATCTGCTGGATTTTTTATATCAGTTTTGGCCTCTCTAATATAAACATCTCCTGTTTTATGACTAAGTCCACATAAAGCTCTCATCACTTCACTTCTTCCGGCACCGACCAGTCCTACAAAGCCGACTATTTCACCTTCATGAACCTGAAAATTTATATCTCTAAAATTATCATCATCTGAAAAGTTCTCTACTCTCAGCAACTCTTTTCCGGGTTTAAAATGTCTTATATTGTATATGTCCGACATTTCTCTACCCACCATCATAGAAATAAGTATATCTTTACTCACATTTTCAATAGGCTGAGTGTCCACATAGGTACCGTCTTTCAGTACTGTTACACTGTCACATATATCCATTATTTCTTCCAATCTGTGAGAAATATAAATAACACTTACTCCCTGCTCTTTTAAAGACTTTATAAAGTCAAACAGAATCTTTGTTTTTTCATTTTCCAAAAGTGCTGTGGGCTCATCAAAAATAACTAATTTTATATTATCATTTAAAGCTATCTTACTGATGGTAACCATTGCTTGCATTGCCAGTGGTAGCCTATTTATCTTTTCTCTTGGGTCAATGTCCATAGAAAATTTATGTAATATCTTGGAACTCTCTTCATTCATTTTCTTCCAATCTATAATGCCAAAAGCATTGCGTGGTTGATTCCCTAAAAAATAATTCTCTGCCACACTCAATTCGTCTGCAATGTTTACATTTTGATAATTAGCAAATACTCCATGCCTTTGCGCTTCCAATGCATCAGTATTTATAACCCATTCTCCATTATAGTTCATACTGACATGACCGGTATCAGGTCGTTCAACACCCATAATACATTTAATCAAGGTTGATTTTCCGGCACCGTTCTCTCCTACTAATGCTCTTACCTCACCCTTTTTTATTGTAAAACTGACATTATTCAGTGCTGTAACTCCCGGATAATATTTGGATACATTTTCCACTTTCAATATTAAGTCTTCCATGGTTTATGCCACCTTAATCTTATTTTTTTAGTCTTGTAGGATCTAACAGATCTTGCATTTCCTCTGATGCCATATTCTCAGAATTTATAACTACAGGTGGACAATTTACCTGCTTTTTACTTTCAGGATTTTTCCCCTCTAAAAGTGTCAATATTGCATTTTCCATGCACTTGTATCCCTGTGCATATGCATCCTGAACTATTATTGCATTTAAGTTTCCTGCCTTTAATGCTTCAATCTCACTATCATCCGAATCAACTGCTACTGAAACTATCTTTGATCCGATACCTGCTGAAGCTACTGCCAAGCAAACACCATCACCTGTTATATTATTTCCTGAGTACATTCCTACCAGCTTATCACCGTATGTAGAGATGACATTTTCTGCATTACTTTGTGCTGTTTCTACTACGTTTCCGTTATAGTATGTATCTGTCAGCTCAAATCCGGGTGCATTCTTTGCCATATAATCTCTAAAGCTTTGTATTCTGTGGTTTAGAGCCTCATTTTCAACATTCATATTTACTCCAACTACACCTGAAGTAATATTCTTTTCTTTTGCCGCATTTACAAATGCCTCTGCCGCCATTTCTCCAATAGTATCATTTGAGCAATAGTAGAATTGATTATAAGTATCTGCATTTGCTCCGTCATCTCCCACACCTAATCCGCAGTTTACGAAGTTTAAAACAATACCGTTGTTTGTTGCTTCTGCAGCCTTTGGTATAGTTGCATCTATTGCCAGAGTTGCGGTTACAATGGCTGCCGGTTTCTTTGCAATACACTGTTCAAACGCTGTTATATAATCCTCTGTCTGTGCTTCCTGTGCAGGGCCTACAGTAGAAAAATTAATCTTTATACCCTTACTTTCTTCCAAATCCTTTTTTGCATTCTCAATTCCTATACCGACATATGTCCAAAACTGTGAAGCTGTTGATGGTGACAGATATACTATATCATAGGTTTTCTCATCACCACCTTGAGCCGCCTGTTCATTTGCACCGCTACTTTGAGTATTTTCACTTGTAGCAGTCTTTCCTGCACAACCTGTTAAACTACTTGCTAAAACCATCATTGCCGCTAAAAATAAAGCTGTTTTTCTCATATTTTCCTCCTTTTACATTACACCTTTTTGTAATATGATGCAGCCATAAGGCTGTCTTTCACTTGTACAAACTGTTACAAATGCATCCTTTGCTTTTTCATAAAACTTTGTTCTCTCAATTGTACCTACAGCATCCTTATAACCATACTTTTCCATTACAACCTTAATATTGTCCCAAACAGGGTTGCTTTCCATCACTACACCTGAATCACTGTCAGGTACCATGTATTCAACCGGATGAGCAACATATTCAGTATCAATAGGAAGAAGCTTAAGTATAGCCTCCAACATTTCGGGTGCAGTATTACCCTTTGCCTGTATACTTCTGGCATTTGGACTTTTGCTGAACGGTGGATAAAAGTCATCTGCAATAACCAATAAATCACCATGTCCCATATCCGCCATTGCTTTAAGTAAATCTGAACCTATTATTTCCGGAATTCCTTTTAACATATCATCTCTCCTTAAATCTAAAATTATTCTACTGTCTTATACCTAAGCTTATTTTTTATTTTGTTCCAAAATAAAATCTTCAATTTCTCTTCTATCCGGCATAGACGGTGTTGTTCCATACTTTTGTACAGATAATGCTGCTCCTGCATTAGCAAACTTAACCGCTTCAAAAATATCTTTTCCTTCTGTCAATGCTGCTAACAGAGCACCGTTAAATGCATCTCCGGCTCCTGTTGTATCGACAGCTTTTACTTTATATGGAGATATTATGGCAGACTTCTCTTTGACAGAAACATATGCTCCCATCTCTCCCAATGTAATAACTACAATTTCAACACCTTTTTCTTTAAAGAAATTTGCCGCTTTATTACAGCTTTCAAGATCTTTTACTTCTACTCCTGTAATCTCTCTTGCCTCTACTTCATTTGGAGTTACCATATATACGTCTGATAAAAACTCCTCTGATATAGGAGAGTACGGTGCCGTATTTACAATAACTTTGCAATTATGCTTTTTTGCAAGCTTGACAATTTTTTCATTTGCATCTTGATTAACTTCCAACTGCAGTAATACATACTCGGCATCTGACAGTAATTTCTCAGTACCTTTTACTTCCTCATCTGTTATAGTATTTAACGCACATGGAACTATAATAATCTCATTTTGTGCTGTGTTTTCATCTACCAGAATCAGTGCTATACCCGTATCCTCAGTATCTGAAAACAAAAGATTATCCTTAGGCATATTTAGGCTATCCATTGTATCTGTTGCCACTTTACCAAAGGCATCTCTTCCCAATTTGGTCACCATGGTAACCTCTGCTCCGGCCTTATGAGCCGCTACGCATTGATTAAAACCTTTTCCTCCCGGTCCCATCTTAAAATAGCTTCCCTTAACTGTCTCCCCGGGAACCGGAAGATGTGGACTTCTGGCCATCAAGTCTACCACGAAACTTCCAAAAACAACTGCTTTGCTCATTTTACCTCCCTTTTTTATAAATTTATTTCGTCTATATCTTCGTTATGTAATCGGTTACATATTTTGCAACAAAAATATAGTCTAAGTTCACTTCTCACACTTTTCAGATCCTCTAAGTATAATTTTGTATGGAACCATTACCTGCTTTCCGTCCATACCGTCCTTTTTTATAAAACGTTCCTGCAACAACTCCATTGCCTCTTCCCCCTGCAAACCTGCATCCCTGCTTACGACTGATATATTATATCCAATCATTTTTAGAGCATCTATATCATCAAATCCAAGAACTGAAATGTCTTTTCCAAGCTTTATATTGTTCTCAGTAAGATACTTCAAGCATCCCATTGTTGTAAGATTATTTGATGTAAATATAGCAGTAGGTTTTTCCTCCAAACTTAACAGCTCTTTTGTACACTCATACGCCTTATCTACTTTAAAATCTCCATGTACTATATACTTTTTATCTATATCTAAACCTTGTTCTTCCAATGCGGCTATATATCCTCTGTACCTGTCTTTTCCCGGTCTGGATGTCTCAGGTCCGCTAATAATAGCAATTCTTTTGTGATTTGCTTTTATCAGCTCATTCACACCGTCAAATGCACCTTTAAAATTGTCTACGAAAACACCGGCAAAAGAAGTTGATCTTATATCTCTATCTACAAGTACAACCGGTATTCCCACTTTTTCAAATCTTAATAAAAAATCTTTGGTTATAGTATCATTATATGCAACCGGCGTTATAATAATCCCCTTAAAGTGTTGTGATTCCACCATTGAGAGTATCTCATGTTCCTTATTTATATCTTCATTGGAATTTAAAAGCACCATATTATAACCATGTCTATCTGCCGATTCGGTTATTCCTGAAATAAGCTTTGCAAAAAACTCATTTTGAATATCCGGAATAATGGCACCAATACTGTTAGTCTCTTTATTACTAAGACTTCTGGCAATAGCACTTGGTATATAATTGTTCTCCTTTATTACTTGTAAAACCTTTTCTCTGGTTTCAGCTTTAACATATCCTGAATTATTTAATACTCTGGACACAGTAGCCGATGACACTCCAACCAGTTTGGCAATCTCTTTTATATTCAATTTAAAACCACCCTGCATCAGTATTTATGTAACCGATTTCATCTTATATAAATATGATAATATCACTTACTATATTTTTGTATATAGGCAAATTTACCATACTTATTTTAAATAATTGTACACATTTTATGTTGAAATTTTTAATTCAAATATTTTTAGCTATTTTAACTTTTTGCAGCCTTATATAGAGATAAGATATTTTATTTTTTGTGTATTTTTCACTCTATTTTATTTAAATCTAAAGTATAATTTTATTATCAAAAACTATCTTTAATGAGCCGATAATAAATGCTTCCACAATATATTTTTTCAATTCAAAACATATATAAAATTGACCTTACAGGCTTTTTTTTGTATAATATATATAATTCAATCTTTTGGAATTTGTACTGTGGAGGGAATAAATGTATGAATTATTTAGAACTTATTGAAAAGAGAAATTCTATCAGAGATTTTCTCAAAAAGCCTGTTGAGCAAGCTAAATTAGATGAGATTACAGGATTTTTCAATTCAGCTCAGAAGCTTTTCGATGTAAATACAAAAGTGCTTATAGCCGCAAATGAAGATACCGCTCAAAGACTTTCAGGTGTGGCCGGATATCGTGGAAATGCATTTAATGCTCCTGCTTACCTGGTTATTTTGTCTGAGAAGAAAGATAATTATCTTGTTAATGCAGGATTTATGGCTGAACATATTATTTTAAAACTTGAAGAAATGGGATTGTCATCATGCTTTTTGACTTGTGATGACAGTGATATGGTAAAGAAGGTCTTACTTATCGAATCCGACATGGACATAGCCGCTATGGTGGCATTCGGATATGGTAAAAAAGAAAAGGATACTACAAAGCTTGATATACACTCACCTTCTAATGTAAGTATAAGCAGCAAATCAGGACATATCGCTCCAAAGATTGCAGTTACAGCTTTGGCGTTTGATTCCGATTTTGATACTCCTTATAATTTTGATGACGAATATGCTGATCCGGTTATTGCCGATGCACTTTATGCAGCCAGCCTTTCACCAAGCTTTTTGAATCATCAAAATTATCGTTTCGTTATAAACGGAACTCATGTTTATTTATTTAATCAGTTTGATGAAGTGGTCACAAAGAATGACAATTTATTGGGACTCGGTGCGGCAATGCTCAACTTCCATATGATATTGTCATCAAAGTATTCGGGAATCGGAAACTGGAGCCTTGATGTTTCAAATATTAAACATGATTTTAAGAATCCAAGTGATTACACTTTGGTAGCCGCTTTGGATATCTAAGTTTTTAAAAAGGCACAGCCGTTTTCGACTGTGCCTTGAGCTTTTTAGTGTTTAGTTTTGTGCAAATGCTTTAAGCATCCACAATGTCTTTTCATATTCTTTTACATAGCCTGTAAAGATATCTGCGGTAACAACATCACCTTCCTTATCAGCCAATTCCACGATTTCCTTTGAATCGTTTACCCAGTATTCAACATCGATAGTAAGTATACGAATAGCCTCGTCAATGTTGATGGCTTTGTCCGGAAGTTCCTTTACCTTGCTAATTTCCAACGCTTCTTTTAAGTTAGCTATCGGTAGAGCATCCTTAGCAAGTATTCTCTCAGCTACCTCGTCGATAATCTCGGCTGTCTGATCGTAATATTCCTCCAATTTGGAATGAAGAGTGAAAAATCCATGTCCCTTCAGATTCCAGTGCATATTATGTAACTTAATGTACATAATCTCCTGATTTGCTAAATAAGCATTCATTTTTGCAAGTAATTCCTGTTTCATAATATATTCCTTTCTGCAAAACAATACCATTTATGCAATCCGTTTCTATCACCTCCAACTTTTCAAAAATTAATATTCAGCTTCAAATTTTTTCGCTGATATAAAACTTTTGAAATGATAGTCTCTATCAAGAGGCAATTATATTTTATCATTTTTTATTGCTAAATCAACTCTTGTTGCACATGTATACAGTATACTTATATTTAACCCTGCTACAAATATCTCTTCACATACTTTCCGGTATATGATTTCTCTATTTTAGCTATCTCCTCAGGGGTACCGGTAGCAACCACTTCGCCACCTCCTGCACCACCTTCGGGACCTATATCTATTATATAATCGGCACATTTTATAACATCCAGATTATGTTCTATAACAAGTACCGTATTTCCACTGTCTGAGAGTCTTCTAAGTATTTCCACAAGCTTATGTACATCTGCAAAATGAAGACCTGTAGTAGGCTCGTCCAAAATATAAATAGTCTTTCCTGTAGCCCTCTTTGAAAGCTCTGTTGCAAGCTTTATTCTCTGAGCCTCTCCACCGCTCAGCTCTGTAGACGGCTGACCGAGTTTGATATAAGAAAGCCCTACATCATATAATGTCTGTATTTTTCTTGCTATAGTAGGCACATTCTCAAAGAATGTTAAAGCCTCCTCCACAGTCATATCAAGTACATCATATATTGACTTACCCTTATACTTGACTTCCAAAGTTTCTCTGTTGTATCTCTTTCCGCCACAGACTTCACATGGTACATACACATCAGGCAAAAAATGCATCTCTATCTTTATGATACCGTCACCTGAACAGCTCTCACATCTTCCACCCTTTACATTAAAGCTGAATCTCCCCTTCTTATATCCTCTCATCTTGGCATCCTGAGTTGCCGCAAAGAGGTCTCTGATCATATCAAATACACCTGTATATGTGGCAGGATTTGATCTTGGGGTTCTTCCTATCGGTGACTGGTCTATTGCAATTACCTTGTCAAGCTGCTCTGTACCCTCTATAGACTTATACTTGCCCGGGATAGTATGTGCACGGTTTAGCTTCTTTGCAAGTGCCTTATAAACTATTTCATTTACCAAAGAAGACTTACCTGAGCCTGAAACACCTGTAACACATGTCATCACTCCTGTAGGTATATCCACATTTATATTCTTTAGATTGTTTTGAGCCGCACCTTTGACTTTAAGCCAACCTGTAGGTGTTCTTCTGCTCTCCGGCACAGGTATCTTTATTTCACCTGAAAGATATTTGCCGGTGATGGAATTCGGATTTGCCATTATTTCCTTAGCAGTTCCTGTAGCTACCACTTCACCGCCATGACTTCCGGCTCCCGGTCCTATATCAACTATATAGTCCGCTTCCATCATGGTGTCTTCATCATGCTCAACCACCAAAACTGAATTTCCTATATCTCTTAGATGCTTCAATGTAGCAAGCAGCTTATCATTATCTCTTTGATGTAGTCCTATACTTGGCTCATCCAATATATAAGCCACACCTACAAGTCCCGAACCAATCTGAGTAGCAAGCCTTATTCTTTGTGCTTCACCTCCGCTAAGTGTACCTGTCGCTCTTGTAAGGCTTAGATAGTCAAGACCTACATCTATAAGGAAGGTAACTCTTGCCCTGATCTCCTTTAAAATGAGTGCACCTATAGCTTCCTGCATCTTTGTAAGCTCCAAGCTGTCTATAAAATTTCTAAAATCGGTAATAGAAGCATCTGTAGCATCATAGATATTTTTTCCGCCAAGAGTTACAGCCAGAGCCTCTTTTTTTAGTCTTCTTCCGCCACAGGACTTACATGGTGCAATTCTCATATATTGCTCATACTCTTCCTTGGCAGACTGTGAAAATGTCTCTCTATAACGCTTTTCCATATTTTTTATAAGACCTTCAAATATAACAGGATATACTCCGCTACCTCTCTGACCGGTATATGCTACATCCACCTGCTCGGTAGTACCGTAAATCAATATATCATGTATTTCCTTCGGATAATCCTCAAAAGGTGTATCCAAACTGAAGTTAAACTTTTCTGCAAGTGCTCTTAGCATGGCATTACTGAAGCTTTTCTTATCATTGCTGCTCTGCCATCCAAGTACTATTATAGCTCCCTGATTTATAGAAAGTGATTTATCGGGAATCATAAGATCTTCATCAAATTCCATAGTATATCCAAGTCCTGCACAGTCAGGGCATGCTCCGAAAGGATTGTTAAAAGAAAAGGTTCTCGGCTCCACCTCATCAATTGAAATACCGCAATCAGGACAGGCAAAGTTTTGTGAAAACTTCATAGGCTCACCGTCTATCACATCAATAGTTGCATAGCCGCCGCCAAGATTCAGAGCGGCTTCCAATGAGTCTGTAAGTCTTTTTTCTATATTTTCCTTTACCGAAAGTCTGTCTATTACAATATCAATGCTGTGCTTAATGTTCTTTTCAAGTACTATCTCTTCACTGAGTTCATACATATTTCCGTCAATCATAGCACGTACATAGCCCGATTTTTTGGCACTTTCAAGTACCTTCTCATGTCTGCCCTTTTTTCCCTTTACAACAGGTGCAAGTATCATAAACTTAGTCTTTTCAGGAAGAGTAAGCACTCTGTCGACCATCTGATCAATACTCTGTCTATGTATCTCCTTACCGCAACAAGGACAATGAGGGATACCTATCCTTGCATACAAAAGTCTGAGGTAATCATAAATCTCCGTAACTGTACCCACTGTAGACCTAGGGTTTCTGTTCGTAGACTTTTGGTCTATTGAAATCGCAGGGGACAGTCCCTCTATACTTTCCACATCCGGCTTTTCCATCTGCCCCAGAAACATTCTGGCATATGAAGACATTGACTCCATATATCTTCTTTGTCCCTCAGCATATATGGTATCGAACGCCAAAGAGGACTTTCCGGAACCGGAAAGCCCTGTTAAAACAACCAATTCTCCTCTTGGTATGTCCACTGATATATTTTTTAAATTGTGCTCATTGGCACCTCTTATTTTTATATACTTTGTATCCATTACATCTCTCCATTACAATGTTCGAAGCATTCGAACATACTTTCGTAACAGTATATAATTTATTTTAATTTCCGTCAATAATGGATATTATCTTTTTTACACAATCTTCTATACTGCCGTTATTCTCCACAGTATGATCGGCATACTTTTGATATTTTGAAATCCTCATATCATACATCTGCTTAAGTTCTTCCTTTGACTTATCTCTTGCAAGAGGTCTGTTTGTATCAGAGAGCAGATCTTCATAAATCTTATCAAAATCCCTTACAAGGCATATGATAGTGCCTCCCTTTTTCAAAACCTCACCGTTTCTGTCAAAGGAAAGCATTCCTCCACCTGTAGAAATAACTCCGGCCGGCATTTCGGAAACCTTTTTAGCTGTTTCATGCTCCAAATCTCTAAAATAATCTTCACCATATTTTGTAAACATGGTCGGTATATCCATTTCATAAGTTTCTATCAAAAGCTCATCTGTATCTACATAACAGGTAGAAATCTCTTTAGCCAATGCTCTTCCTACAGTTGTTTTTCCGCTTGCCATAAAACCGCAAAGTATAATTTTTTTATTTAACATATCAGTATCCGTTTCTATAAACTAAATATACTTTTCTACAATCTTTTTCATCTCTTCAATATGTTCTTCCATATCCGAAATAAGCTTTATTTGAGTTCTTGCACGGTCAAGATTATGATTTTCTCTTGCAATTTTAAAATACTTATCACCTGCAATATAATCTCCCAAAAATCTTATACCGCATTCATAGGTCATCACTACAGCACCCAAATGCAAAAGTTCAATCTCTCTTTTATTTAAACTCTTACCGCAAGCTTCCAAAAATCCCCTTGTAAAAGCTTCAAACAACTCAATATCAAGGCCAACTTTTGACAAATCAACCTCATCCTCAAGTCCTTTATTTGCACCGAAGCGAATAGAATCACCAAAGTCAAATGCTGCAACTCCCGGCATTATAGTATCAAGGTCTATTACACACAATGCCTTCTTGGTATCCTTATCAAATAAAATATTGTTAAGCTTGGTATCATTATGTGTAACCTTCAAAGGAATCTCATTATTTGCAAGTGCTCTGTTAAAGATATGAGTATATTCCTCTCTGTTTAAGAAAAAGTCTATCTCTTCTTTAACATTCTTTGCTCTGCCCAGAGGATCTTCATTTATCTGTGCTTTAAATGTAGCAAATCTGTCCTCTGTATTGTGGAAGTTTTTGATAACTTCACTAAGTTTATTAACCGGAAAATCCGCTAAAAGATTTTGAAAATTTCCAAAAGCATAACCCGACTCATAAAACTCTTTGGCATTTGTAACCTGTTCATAGCATATAGTATCTGATATGAAATTATAGGCTCTCCAAATATCTCCTTTACTGTCCTCGTAAAAGCTTTGTCCGTCTTTGGTCTTTATAAGATTTAGAGTCTCACGGTCCGGATCTCCGCCGTTTTTTTCAATCTTATCTCTTAAAAATGATGTTACCAAGGCAATATTTTCCATAAGCTTCTTCGGCTCTTTAAATATTGACTTATTTATCTTTTGTAAAATAACCTTACCCGATCCCTCATAATCCAGAAGATAGGTATCATTTATATGTCCGTTACCATACTCCGAAAACTCTTTCAGTTCGGTAAAATTATTATATTGCTGCAATACTTCTATTACATTCGATTTCATACTTTTCCCTCTATTTCAAACCATTTTATTTCATTAGGCTCAAGTGTAAGTTCAAATGAACTTCCGTCCCCCTTGTATACATTTGTAGACTGAGATTCATAGGTATTGTTTACCACACAGAATTTATTGTTTTCCACATAGGCATTTACCTCCACATTCAAGTTGGTACTAAACCATCTGTGTATACCCTCTTCATCATGTGTAGCCCAAAGTATTGCTCTATAAAGCAATCTGTTATTTTCCAAACTGTAAGGTAAACCGCTGATATAAACCGTACGTCCTTTTCCAATTTCCTTACATGCAAGCTGTACTGAATCTCCTCTTAGTGCAAGAATATCTGTACCCTCGAGTGCATATATGAAGTCCTTGCCTTCGCCGAAATATATTTCATCACAAACTTCCTCTGTAATAAAATGTGATTTTACTTCTTTATAATACTTGCCTTTTGCCAAAGTAAAGCCGTTTTCAAGCTCCACTCCAAGCTGAGTTGCAAGCTGCAATGTTCTTCCCTGATAATTATATCCGCTCGGCTCACCTACACCTATAAAGCCTCCGCCATTATATATGAAATCTCTTATTGCTGTAAGTATTCTCTCATCAGTCCAATACTTTCCACCGGTTTGTCCTGTGTTCGCATCACCGATATTCATAACTATATCAAATCTGTTTAAAATATCCTTATCTTTTAAAATATCTTCGAAACTGATAAAGTCAATATCAAAAGGTGAACCGCTAAGTGCCTCTATTACTCCTGCATATGAATAGTTGTTCTTATAGTATATAGCATGGTGTACCATATGATTTCCCCATGCCTTATATCTTCCCCAACCGCTTAGCACTGCAATCTTCTTGATACAATGAGCCTTACAACCTTGCGCATTTGCATACAGTTCTCTAAACTCATCACATACCTGCTTTGTATAATCTATAAACTCAGGAAAATCAAGTGTAAGCTTCAAATAACCGCCATAGCCTATCCTGTCTACAGGCTTTCTAAGTATTGCTCTTCTGGCTGTTATCCAGTTTCTCTTTGCCTCTCCAAGCGGATCACCTCCCTTATGGAATGTATCCGGGAAGAAATACGGTAATAATCTGCCCTCTGTATATTTCACGCCTTCTATATCACTGATAAGTCTAAGTGTCTGTCCGTTTCCTACACTTCCAACCACTGCATCCAAACCTATATTTTTGAACTCTTCCATATAAGGCTCCATGCCGATCCAGTGATCACCCAAAAACATCATCGCTTCCTTGCCGTATTCGTGAACTATATCCACCATCTCTTTAGCAAGTTTTGCAACTTCTCTTCTTTGGAAATCTATGAAGGCAAAATATTCCTTGCATGGAACTCTGTAAGTATTGTTCATATAACCCTGATCTATAATATATTCAGGTCTGAACTTGATTCCTGTTTCCTTTTCAAATTGGTCTAAAATATATGGACTTACGGAAGCTGTATATCCATACCAATCCACATACTTTTGCCTTGCAAGTTCATCAAATATCAATGTGAACTGATGGAAAAATGTAGTAAATCTTATTACATCAACTTTCGGATGCTCCTCCAAAAACTTTCTGAGTCTCTTCATAGAATAGACTTTTGTTTTTGGCTGACGTACATCAAAAGTTATCTGCTTTTCAAAATTTGTCCAGCCGTTTGTCACCGCATTGTACATATGTACCGGATCCCAAATGATATAAGCCAAGAAACTTACCGTATATTCATGGTACTTCTTTGCATTTATAATTACTTCACCGTCTTCATAACTCCAGTCACTCACAGGCTCTCCGATTGTCCTGTCCATGACTTCCCACCATCTTTTTATATCATCATAATCATTGACTTTCAAAAGATCAGGATGTAAGCCTTCCATCAATCTGATTCTAAGAGTATCATCAGTTGCCATATGGAAGTCAGTCATTATATACATCTGCTGCACTTCATCAGGATTAGCCTTTGCCCACTCATTATCCTTTCTGGTGGTATAATAAGTAGCATAGATCTTTGCATCCAGTTCCTCTATTTCCTTCGGCATATCTGTTCCGTCACAATCTCTGATGGCGTCAGCACCCCAAAGCTCCATTATTTCCTTTGTTTCTTCAATGATATCAACATCTGTAGGTATAGTTACTCTTCCCTTTAACATTTGTCCCCCTAGGTATTATTTTTATATATTTTCAGTCAAAAAGTTTTGTACTCTCCAACATTTTCTCTTTTATTTCACATAAGACTTTTTACAAAAGCTGTCCTATCCAATATAATATTTTATTACAAAAAGTTCAACTAAAATCTCAGTTAATATATACTATTCCAATAAAAAACTCACCTCATATAAGGTGAGCTTTTAAATTAGGTTAAATTGTTTTTAACCTAAGAAGTTTATGAAAAATGTTATTGTCAAACTATTTAAGAAATCCGCAAACATACTTCCGACTATCGGCACAAGTAAGAATGCCTTTACCGAAGGCAAATATTTCTCTGTAACAGCCTGCATATTTGCCATGGCATTAGGTGTTGCACCCATACCGAAACCACATGTGCCTGCCGCCAAAACAGCCGCATCATAGTCACTTCCCATAGATTTGAATACGATAAATCTTGCAAAGATATACATAAGAAGTACTTGACCTGCCAATAGTACAAACAGAGGAAGGGCCAGTGCCGCCAACTGCCAAAGTTTCAATGTAATCATTGCCACTCCAAGAAAAAGAGAAAGGCAAATACTTCCAAGATCGTTTATCTCACCCATATGTATTCTGAAGCTGTCTGTATATTCACTGATATTTCTCATTATAGCCGCAACTATCATAGAACCTATATAAACAGGGAAGGTCATTCCTGTCTTTGAAAGTACAAAAGATACAATAGTTCCTATACCCATTGCCAATGTAATCTGATACACTGCAGGTGCATACATTGAAACTTCTCTTCTGTGCTTTATCTCCTCTTCCACAAGCATACTGTCATCTTCATATACTGCGGTATCCATAAGACTTTTCTTTTTTATAAGGCTGTTTGCCAAAGGTCCGCCCATCAGTGAACCTGCTACAAGTCCGAAAGTAGCCGCTGCTGTAGCAAGTGTTGTCGCACCGTCAACATTCATATCCTCAAGTAAAGGTCCGAAAGCTCCTGCCGTACCATGTCCACCAATCATAGGTATGGAACCTGTACACATACCTATAAGCGGATTTATGCCAAGAAGTTTAGAAAGCCCTACCGCTACAAAGTTTTGAGATATTATAAGCAGCAATACCAAAGCCAGGAAGATAAATGTACCCTTTCCGCCGCTCTTTAGCACCTTCATATTTGCCTGGAATCCTACTGAGGTAAAGAACATTACCATACATACATTTCTTAGAGTCTCATCAAAATTTATCTCAAGAATGCCAAGTGCATACAATACACAGAATATTATGGCAAAAATCATACCTCCTACCACGGGCGCAGGAATACAAAATGTTGTTAAAAACTTTATTCTTTCCTTTAAAAGTACTCCAATAAATAGTGCAAGTACCGCAACCGCAACCGTCTGATACATATCCAGATTTAAAGTTTTTCTTGAAACATTATCAGCCTTAACCTCAGCCTTTAATCCGGTTATTCCGTTCGCACTGTACCATTCACTTGCTGCTTTATGGAAAGGTACAACAATACTGTTTAAAGTTGCTTCGTCAAAAAAATTTACAGTATTACCTGATATCTTATTGAAGCTGTCTTGATGTGCTTTTATAAGATTTAATACAGTTTCAATATTGCTTGAATTTATATTGTTGTTTGCCACAAGCACAGCCATTACTCCAACTGTGGTAATATCCTTGTTTATACCCTTATATGTACCTTTTTTAATTGTAGTAACACTATATCCGCTATAACTGTTCTGAAGAAATCTTATTGCTCTGTCATCCAACGAAAGAATATCGATAGGTACATTTGAATCAGCCAAATCCGAAATTGCCTTTGTAGGTGCCGACGCCGTTACAAAGAATGCATCCAACTCACCGTTTTTTAAGGCATTTGCGGCATCTTCAAATGACAGATATCTCACATCAATATCATCTACAGTCATACCGTAGGCTCTAAGAATATTCTTTGCATTTTTTAAAACACCCGAGCCCTCTTCACCTACCGAAACTCTAAGTCCACTCAAATCCTCCACGGAGTTCAGCTTCAGTTTCTTATTTACGACTATTTGATAGCTCTCCGTATAAAGTCCTGCAACAGCCTTGGTTATTTTTAAAGGATTCCCCTCAAACTCACCTTTTCCGTTGTAAGCATCCGTAAGAGTATCATTTTGCACTATTGCCATACCGACGATATTGTTTTCAAGCAATCTTAGATTTGCCGCCGAACCGGCACTTATCTGTATACTCATGTCAATATCGCTTTCCTGCTCGGCAATATCCTTTAGGGCATTCCCATATGCAAAATATGTACCGCCTGTCCCACCTGTTCCGATATGAATATTATTGTTTTCACTTTCCTTTGCACAGCCTGAAACCAACAGTGCAAACATCAATATAATAAATACAAAGCTTAAGTTCTTTCTTATACCTTTAATACGCTATACCTCCTTAACTGAATAATAAAAGGGTAGCATATTATGCTCCCCTTTAAGTCTACGTCATTTTTTGACGAAAAGTATTATACAGAAAATCAGGCCGGACGTCAAATTTATTTTGTAATATAGGATGTAATAATGTGCAATTTGCAGTCTAGGTTTTCTATTTATTCAAAAATCTTACAGCCGACTTTCTTGCCTTTTCTATTTTCTCAGCATCCATATCTTCCACAGCCGATGAGCTTATCCATTTCTTTCCAAATAAAATCCCTGCCGCCTCTATCATAATGCCACAGGCATGTAAATCAGTCTCTGCTGCAATTGCTAAAGCAAAGCAAGGCTTTGTCTTTTCCTGAATCACTTCCTTATCAATTCCGTGAAATGACATTTGCATAAGGCTTGATGCTGACCATGCTCTGCAAAGACTGTCTTTATCTTCCGACATTTGCTTTATCAAAATATCAATCTCATTTAAAGATCCTATCCATCCGAACGTTATAATGATTTTTTGTCTAAGTAAAGCATCTTTTGTCTCTATAAGCGAAGTCATAACAGGAATAAGCCTGCTGCAAAACTCTAAGTAAAAATCTCTATGTCTCAGTTTTGAAAGAGTTTCAGCCATAAGGTATGCGGTAAATACTTTTAGATTTTCATCTTTTTCATTATCTAAAACTGTAAATAAAAACTCCAATCCCTCTTTGTCATGTTTATAAAAGCTGCCGGACAGATTCAAGTTCGCACCCTCATCCCTGTCTTTACAAATCAGCTGATAATGATATTCTATTTCGTCACTTGCGCCTAAATCCGCAATAAATTTCACTCGTTCGCCGTCCGGGAAGTTTTGCTTTTTTAATTCTTCATATCTTTTTTGTAAATCTGTCATACATATACTCACTTCTTGTTATCTGTTTTATTTTCATCTTTAAAAAGCTGAAACGAGATATTCAAATCATCAAAAATCAACATATTTAAAATGACGACAGGAATAGCGAGTATATTTTTTATAACTTTTACCACTTTAGAGTCTCTTTTATATTTTGAAATTTTCAATACTAAAAGTACAATAGTTAAAAATATAAATATAAAGTAAAACAGCATGTCAGCATTGGCATATATTATTTTCATATATTTACTCCTTTCGGGTATTGCAGTAATTTATCAACAATGTTAACACAAATTTATCATGCATATATATGATTCTTCTCAGTATTACATATTTAATATCATTCACTCATAAACTGTTCATTCTTTTGTAAAGCGTCAATTATTTCTCTAGGTGCCTTACTTTTATATATTGCATTCCAAGATTTAATCAGATTTTCCGCTGTAACAAATACAGGTTCAACCGCAACAAAAGAAGGTACCTTTTTCCCAAGAACAGCATTTGCTCCACATAAAGCTGCCGCCTGGCCTTCTTCAAAAGGCTGTTGTGCACTCAGCACCTTAATGCATCCACCTTTTGCCATATCCAATGCAACAGAAAAATCAAGATCTGATGTTGCTACAATAATGTCTTCTCTATTTATATCATGAAGAGCTTCAACTACTTTTATAGCGGGTCCCTCCCATGAAACATATATTCCGTCAATCTCAGGATGCCAAGTTAGAAGTTCTTTTGTTTTCTCATATTCATCTTTCTGTGAAAATACTTCTGTAGCACAAATTCTTAACTCGGGATATTCTTCTCTAATAATCTGTTCTACAGCCAAATCTCTCTGATTTGTGGCATAAAACTGATGTCCATATCGAATTATACCGATATTTTTCTTATGATTTAAAAGTAAATAATCACCCAGACCTCTACCTATATTTCTTCCGTTACTGCGTTCATTAACATTAATACAAGATACATATCCTTTTCCCTCGAAACCGTCAGGAACATGTCCCATAAATACCAGTTTCGTCTTTGTTCTTATTACTTCTTTAAATACATCCTGTGTCATTGTATGGTTTACCGGAAATGCGATCATAATATCAGGTTCCAGCATTAAAAGACTTTGTATTTGTTTTCTTTGCATGGAAAAATCCATCTGACATCCCATTACTGCAATTATCGTGATACCAAGTCTGTCAAAGACATCTCTAACTCCTTGTTCGTGTAGCTTCATAAATGAAGCTCCTATATAATGATAAACAATAACTGCCGTAAATTTTTTCATCCTGCAAATATCCATTTCTTTCTCTGTTAAAGTAAGCGTATGCATATCAGCTCCTCTTTCTCCAAACGGACCTCTTGCCGTGCCGATAGTTGAATCTCGAATAATCATCTTGGCAGATACAAGTATTTTAGAAGGCTTTTTAAGAATAACCTCATACTTATCATTTTCAGATAACTCTTTTATTTTATCCAACATAAGTTCAACCGCTTTACCTACAATGCGTTCACAATCATTTTCCGCCATAGAAAGAGCCGGATTTAGATACGGTGCACTACCCTCATTTCCAACACACATTATTGATAAATCCTTAGGACATCTTACATTTCTTTTCATAATATATCTATAAACACTATAAATATAGTCCGAATCTGTAATTAAAAGAGCACTTGGTGTATCATTTCCACCTAAAAGTCCCGACAACATATCCGATATCTTTTTATCATAACTGTATTTATACAACACATATCGATTTTTCAGCTTGATCCCACCGTCTTTAAGCGCGTTTTCATACCCTTTCATGAAATCATTATTATAACTTTTCAATGAGTTATCCATTAGGATAGCTATTTTTTCATGTCCGCTTCTAATAAAATGCATGGTACAATCATATGCAGCTTTATATATATCTGTTGTTACTCTGTCAAATGCGGAATCATCCACCTCATTTCCGATTATTACACATGGAATCTGTAATGACCGAATTATATTTTGTGCATATAATTTATCAGATTTAACCGAAACAAATACGCCTATAATACCGTTATTATCTGAAAGCAACTTGTTGATAATACTCATTTCAAACTCACTGTTGCAATTACACCTAACTATTGTATAGCCGCTACTCTCCATTAACTTCTTAAGTTTATTCCAAATTTCTCCGATATAATTATCATCTTCATCCTGACAAATATATAGTAAGGCTCCTTTTTGAGATTGATATATACTTTCACGAATCTTTTTTTGTCTCCTGACAACGAACTTTGGTGGAGAATCTGCATTTTTTATCGCATTCTCGACCTTATCCACAAGTTCAGGGCTTACATATCTCGTTTTATTTATTACATGTGAAACTGTTGCAGTAGATACTCCTGCCATTTTGGCTATATCTTTTATGGATGCCATACTTTCTCCTATTGCAAAATAATATAATCCTGATGTAGTTTCTTTTAATTCTATAAAGGTTTGAATTTCAACCGGTGCATATTTATTTTTAAAATATTATAGCATTTAAAACACTCGATTTCTATTAAAACCCATATAAACAGTACAAATGTTCCGTTGAAAAAGGCACTGAAACAAAATGAATCAGTGCCCTACTATCTTTAATTAATTCAAATTATTATTTAGATTACAAAATTTGTCATATACTTCTTTGACAGTTTTAATGAATCAATTACTTTTTCTTTTGATCCTTCAAAATATTTGTCTTCTATTTCTATACATGTGTATCCGTCATATCCGACATCTGTTAAAGCAGATACATATTTACCCCAATCAACATCTCCATATCCCGGAATCTTAGGTGACATATACTCCAAAGGATATGCCATTACACCCACTTGATTCAACTTGTCGCGATAGAGCTTTATGTCCTTAAAATGAACATGGAAAATTTTATCCTTAAATTCATAAATCGGCTTTATATAATCTATCATTTGCCATACAAAATGAGACGGATCATAGTTGATACCAAGGTTATCACTAGAAATAATATCAAAGACTTTTTTCCAGATAGCTGGTGTTGTCATCAAATTCTGTCCTCCCGGCCACTGGTCCGGACCAAATAACATAGGACAGTTTTCAATTGCCACTTTTACTCCACATTCTTCAGCGAGCTTAATAATTGGTGGCCATACTTCCTTTACAAGTTCCAGATTCTCTTCAACGGTCTTAGTCTGATCTCTTCCTATAAAGGTTGTAACCATATTAACCCCAAGTTTACTGCTAAACTGTATTACTTTCTTCAAATGCTCTACAGCTACAGTTCTTTTCTCCAAATCTCCGTCTAAAGGATTAGGATAGTATGCAAGAGATGAGATTTCCACTCCCTTAGTTTTGCAAATATTCTTTATATATTCTACATAGGAATCATCAGTATTTTCTACGTCAATATGACTTACACCTGCATATCTTCTCTCCGCTTTTCCTTTTGGCCAGCAAGCTACTTCCACACATTGATATCCCAAATCGGCTGCTATATCCATCATTTCTTCGAAATTGCTTTGATCAAGGATAGCACTTACAAAACCTATTTTCATTTCACCTGTACCCAAGCTTTCTTCTCATTTGATTCAAGGACAGCCTCACATACTCTATCAAGCTGATATCCTACAGTAAAGCTTGTAGTTGGCTGATATCCACCCTCTACAGCCTTAGCAAACTCATATGCTTCAATTGCCTTAAGCTCACCATAGCCGATGTTCATTCCCGGTATATTCCAAGTTACATCTCCATGTGGGTTTGCCGGACCTGTATATATCTTTCTGAAGCCTCTCTCACCGTCATTGTCTTCCATACCGTAGCATACTTCAAGCTCATTTAAACGCTCATAGTTCCATGTAAGTGAACCCTTTGTTCCGTGAACCTCAACTGTAAGGTAGTTATTACGTCCCCAAGCCATTCTTGTTGCTTCTACACTACCGATTGCACCGCTTTCAAAGTTACAAAGTACAGATACCTCGTCATCAACATCTACAACCTGCTTCTTTGCATCATCGCCAAGCTTTACTGTTCCTAAAAGGTCCACTCCACCTTCCTGAACAGGACGCTCCTTTATGTATGTCTTAACCATTGATACTACATCTGTTACATTACCTGCAAGATACTGTGCAATGTCAAGTGCATGTGTAAAGATATCACCAAGTGTACCTGCACCTGCAGTTTCCTTTACAAAACGCCATGACAGTGGAGATCTTGGGTCTGCAGACCAGCTCTGTAAATACTGTGCACGCACATTTGTGATTTCTCCAAGTCTGCCGCTTTCAATAATTTTTTTAGCTTCATCAATTGCAGGAACTCTTCTATACTGATATCCACACATTGACACAATGCCCTTCTTTGCAGCTTCTTCTGCAGCTTCAGCCATAGCCTTTGCATCTTCTGTTTTTGTTGCTATAGGCTTCTCACAAATCACATGCTTTCCTGCCTTTAAAGCGGCTATTGAAATTTCCGCATGAGAATCATTTGGTGTACATACACAAACTATATCAATCTCCGGATCATTTATTATATCCCTATAATCTGTACAAGCTTTTTCAAAAGAGAAACGCTCCTTAAAATCCTCAGCAATCTCAGGTACTATGTCACACACTGTTTTAAATACCGGTACATAAGGTGCATCTGTGAATAATTTAGGCATATTGGAAAGTGCAACACAATGTGCTTTTCCCATAAATCCCGCTCCTACAACTCCAATGTTCTTTGTTTTCATGATTTCTACCTCCTAAGGTTATTTTCTTTTTTTATTTTGAACAATATTACTTAAAGCAACTGCAAAAATAATAATTGCTCCGTTTACAATTTTCTGCTGAGCAGATGAAAGTCCTGCCAATATTAATGCATTATTAATCATTCCCATTAAAAGTGATCCTGCGAGCGCACCTATCATAGATCCTGTTCCACCTGACATTGCCGCTCCTCCAAGTACCACCGATGCAATTACCGACATTTCATCACCGTCTCCAAATGAGTATCTTCCCGACTGCATTCTTCCTGCATACATAATTCCGGCAAATGCCGCAAATGCTCCGGACATCATAAAGATCATCATTTTTATTTTTTCAGTTTTTAAACCTGAATATTTTGAAGCCAGTTCATTTCCTCCGGTTGCCAGTGCATGACGTCCGAAGCGTGTTTTATTAAACAATATAAATCCGATAATGTAGAAAAATACTGTCCATAGAATCAACACTGATACTTTACCTATATATCCGGTTCCGAAAACATTATTAAAAATTTGATTTTTAATAGGTACGGCAGCCGTATCAGTTATCCACATTGCCATTCCTCGAATTGCCTGCATCATTCCCAGTGTAGCCAAAAATGAAGGTAACTTAAGCTTAGTCACAAGCAAACCGTTTATACAACCTACAAATACACCAAATAATAATGCTATTATAACGGCAAACAATATATTATCTGTGGCCTGCAGTACAAGCGCTGAAAACATTGCACTCATTGCCGCGGTTGAGCCTACTGTCAAGTCTATTTGTCCGGCTCCAAGAACAAACACTCCGGCAACTGCCATAACAGATACCATTGCTGTCTGCCTTAATATATTCAACAGGTTTCTCGGAGCTATAAACCCTTTACCGTTCAATGCAATTGAGAAAAATATAAATACTATCCCAAGCACAATATATACGGTAAACTTACTAACCTCGAGCTTCTTATGCCATTTGGATTGCATTTTGAAGTTCCTCCTCTAATTTAATATCTTTTCTACTTATCGTTCCTGTAATTCGTCCATCATAGAGTATAATTATTCGATCACATATTGCCATCATTTCAGCAAGCTCGGATGATACGAAGATTACTCCACAACCTTGATCTGCAAAACTTCTTACTATTTCAAGTATTTCTCCTTTTGCACCTATGTCCACTCCGGCAGTAGGTTCATCAAGCATAATTACTTTAGGATTGGTATTCATCCACTTAGCTATAACTATCTTCTGTTGATTTCCACCGGATAAAAGGCCTATTTCCTGATTAATATGCTCCGCTTTGACTCCGAATTTTTTAATATTGTCTTCAACAAGCGCACATTCCCTCTTGTCATCATTAAATATTCCTTTAATACATAATCTGTCAAGGATAGGTAAAACAGCATTGTCTTTTATTGAATGCATCAATACAAGCCCTTCTTTTCTTCTGTCTTCCGGGATAAAGGCAAATCCGTTCTGTATAGCATCTGTAGGATTTTTTATATGAACTTCCTTATCCTCAAGTATTACCGTTCCGCCTTCCTTCTTCCTCAATCCAAATAAGCTTTCAAGAATCTCTGTTCTGCCGCTTCCCATCAAGCCTGCAAAACCGACGATTTCTCCATGTTTTAATGTAAATGAAATATCATTTATTTTTTCATTTACTTTCAAATGTTCTACCTTGAGTACATCTCCGGCATTCTCATCATGTTTTCGTTCTACCCACTCAAACTTATGACCTTTTCCGGAAGTTCCACCCATCATATATGAAACTATTTTATCTAATGTCATATCCTTGATGTCCTGAGTAGTTACATACTCCCCGTCTTTAAGAATTGTGATACTGTCACAAATACTTAAAATCTCATTCATACGATGGGATATATAGACCATTGAAACCCCTTCATTTTTCAGCTGCGTTATTATCTCAAATAAACATTTTGTTTCCGAATCTGAAAGTGCGGCTGTAGGTTCATCAAAAACAAGAATTTTAGCATCTTTGGAAACCGCTTTTGCAATTTCAACCATTTGACTCATTCCTACGCTTAATTCGGACACAATTGTAGATGGCGAAATATCCATTCCAAGACGATGCAAAATCTGACTCGTCTTTTCATTCATGGTTTTAACATCTCTAATACCGTTTTTTACAATCTCTGTACCGAGAAAAATATTTTCCGCAACTGTCATCGTTTGTACAAGTGAAAGTTCCTGAAAAATCATTGCGATACCTTGCGCTTTAGCATCAAGAGGCTTTTCAATTACAGTCTCTTTTCCATCAATGAAAATTTTTCCCTCATCATGCGTATATACTCCTGTCATTATCTTCATTAATGTTGATTTACCTGCGCCGTTGCCTCCTGCAAGTGCATGAACTTCTCCATGTTTTAATTCAAATTGCACATTTTTAAGTACTTTAGCATCTCCAAATGATTTGCTGATGCCTTCCATCTTTAATACTACGTGTTCCATTCCATCCCCTTAAAATTAAATCAGGTAATTTTGTACTTACTTAGCCACTTCTGTGAGCCAGTCCGGAGCATCTACATGGTAAACCGCTTCATATGCATCAACTACATTTCCCTTGTCTACCTTCATTGCAGGACATACAACGTATGCCGGTGTACTCTCGCCTATCAAAGCCAATGCCGCCAACTTAGTCTCTGCAACACCCTGATCATAGGGCATCTGTGCACCTACACCAACTACTGTACCCTTGGCAATTTCAAGTGCAATATTATTACCGAGATCTATTGCAACTAAAGCAATTTCTCCTTCCAATCCTGCTGCTCTTACAGATGAAAGAATACCTTCCATAGGAATATCCCATGAAGCATATATTCCGTCGATATTAGGGAACTGAGTTAATATAGCATCTGCCTGTTCATTACATCCGTTCTCATCTGTAAATCCCTGCTCTGCAACTATCTCAATATCCTGGAATTCTTTTTTCAAAGTATCTCTAAATCCTGCATCTCTCTGATTGGTAACAAAAAAATCAGCATCGTAATAAACCATTCCGACTTTTCCCTTACCGTTCAATTTTTCTCCAAGTAATCTTGCTGCAGCAACACCGTTTCCATAACTGTCTGCGGATACACAAGATACATAATCTTTTCCGCCTTCCATATCCGCCATGGCATTATCCATAAATACAACTTTGATTCCTGAATCTATTGCTCTCTTATAAGCATCTGCAGTAGCTGTAACATCGGTAGGTATTGAAATTATTGCATCAGGCTTCAGCGCCATTACAGTCTCTATATCAGCCACCTGCTTTTCTGCTGAGAAGTTTGCATCTGTTACAGCCACAACTTCCATGTTCAACTCTGCACAGGTGTTTTTAATAGCATTTATTTGTGCTGTTGCCCAGTCATTACCGCCATAATGCATACAAAGTGCAACCTTAAAGTTTCCTTCCTTTATAGCATTCTTCTGCTCATCACTCAAAGTGATTGTATCTGCATTAACTCCCTGTTCTCCGTGTGGGCCTTTTGTCAATATTTGCTCCTCTTCACCTGAGCTCTGAGTATTTCCTGTAGAATTACCTTCTTTAACTGTCTGCTCCGCTGCTGATTGACCTGATTCAGTCTTACCGCTATCTCCGTTTTGTGCACATCCTGTTGCATTTATAACCATTGCTGCAAGTGCTATTGCTGCCAACGCTTTAATTCTCATTTTATATCTTCTCCCTAATTCATTTTTTATATTATTTTTATACAAGTTTACCCTTTAAAAACTCATATGAGATTCTACAAGCTTCCTTTGCATCACCTGCATATCCGTCCACTTCTACAAGCCAATCACCGTCATAACCTCTTGACTTAACATATGAAATCACTCCGTCCAAATCAACTCTTCCTGTTCCAAGCGGTGCAAATCCCTCATCATTAAGGTCTTTTAAATGTATCAATGCAATTCTGTCATAATACTTTTTAATAAACTCAAGCAGATCATATCCTCCTGCAAGAAGATGCGCAACATCCGGGCAAACCTTAATATTTGAATATGCAAAAAGCTCATCTATCTCCTTTGGACTCTCCGCAATTGATCCAAGATGCGGATGGAAACATGCAACCAAGCCGTACTTATCGGTGATTTTCTCCAGCTCGTCAAGTCCTTCAGCTAAAAGCTTCGTATCTCCCGGTCTGATTCCACCTGTTCTTATTGCTCCTCCACAAACTACCAAATAAGTAACTCCCGCTTCCTTAGCCGCCTTACACACTTCTTCAACATGAGCCATCTCATCTTCCAAAGCATCTTTATAAATAAAATTGGCACCTATACACACGCTCATCATCTTTACGTCCGCACTCTTCATCATGTCCTTAAGGTTGTCAATATTATCTGCATATTTAGTTAAATTTCCGTCAAGAACTTCGATATGGTCAAATCCAATCTCACGAATCGCCTTCATAGCTTCCTGATCATCACACATTGTTACATATCTGATATCCTTAGCACTTGTCACTCCTGCTCCCGATCCCACTAAAGGTCCAAACGCATTTGTCATATAACCTAATCTCATACATATCCTCCATATTGTATCTTTTTATAATATTAATATTATTTGCGCAAATTTTAGTTTCACTTTTTAAATATAATGTTTCTATATTCTATAAATTTATTTTCGGATATTCTTCACATTTAATATCCGCTCTTTCTTTTGTAGGTGCAGCCCATAAAACCGCATTGGCAATTACTTTCAAAACTGTCGAATTGTAATAGGCCGAATTGGTATCATGTCCGGGATGGAAGTAGAAAACCTTACCATATCCTCTTTGCCATGTACAACCGCCTCTAAATAAATTACCTCCTGAAAACCAAGTGGTAAAAACTACGTCATCAGGCTTAGGAATATCAAAAAATTCTCCGTACATTTCTTCCTCATCCAGATCAAAATATTCCGGTATACCTCTTGCAATAGGATGTGAAGGAGTAGTTGTCCATATACGTGCATAGTCTCCAAAACGATACTTCAATGTACAGCTTGTACCCATAAGTCTTTTAAATACTTTACTCAAGTGTGCTGAATGCAGTACGATAAGACCCATTCCCTTCATTACTCGATTATATATTCTCTCCACTATTTCATCAGGGAAAGCGTTGTGGCTACGGTGTGCCCAAAACACAAGTACATCTGTTCCATTCAACGTCTCTTCAGTTAATCCAAATTCTTCCATATCACTGTTTAAACAAACAACCTCAAAATCATCAACATATGCTAACTCTTTTTTTATTCCTGCAGCTATTTCTGCAGCAATACCGTTCGGATAAACCTCTCTTACTCTTTCTTCCTTTTCGTGCAATTTCTCATCCCAGACAACAACACGCATTATAAGCCTCCTTCAAACTTTATAACTTCGTTTTTCTCTGAAGACTCCCAAACCGCCTCAAGAACCTGCATTACACGTCTTATTTCAGAGTTCTTAATTATAAATTCAGTCTTTCCTTCTCTTGCATCTCTGTAATTTTCGAAAAATTCAATCTGTTCATTATTAGCAATAGGAAGTTCTTCTGTTATAAGAATATCCTTATCAATTTGTCCGAATGAACGGGTTGGCCCTGCAAAAGTCATGGTTGTCTCTCCCGGAACATTGGTAAGAAGACGAGTTGTCTTTACAATTTTTCCTTTCGGGAAAAATCCGTCTGAATATGCACTTCCTTTGTCACCACCAATAAACCAGTGGTGCTCGAACCAGTTTTCTTTATCCCCTAAAAAATATGTACCGAGTTCTATTTCTGCACGAATATTATTTTGGAACTTAATATCAATTTTAAAATAATCATCAACTTCAAAATTAATAACATTCCTTACTTGAGCATAAACAGACTCAACTTTTGACGGCACCATCCATAATATCTGGTCAATTAAGTGAACACCCCAGTCATAAAGCATTCCGCCACCATACTTTTTATATACATGCCAATCATGCATATTCCCGTTTACACCATAAAGCATTGATTGAATTGTATATACATTTCCGAGCGTATTCTGATCATAGATTGTTTTCATTGTTCTATAATCTTTGTCATATCGCCTTTGATGATGAATTGTGAATCCGACACCGTATTTCTCACAGACCTCTATCATTTCATCATACTCTTTTACACTGAGTGCAACCGGCTTTTCACATATAATGTTTTTTCCGGCCTTTGCAGCTTTTTCTACCATTTCTCTATGCTTATGATTTTCAAC
This sequence comes from Lachnoanaerobaculum sp. OBRC5-5, assembly GCF_000296385.1. GTDB lineage: Bacteria > Bacillota > Clostridia > Lachnospirales > Lachnospiraceae > Lachnoanaerobaculum. The sequence continues at coordinate 17,413 of NZ_JH815185.1, read as the reverse complement.
TACTATAAGTACAGTATCAATATCTTCATTTTCGAGTAACTTGTCTGCACTTGTATATTTAATCACTCCCGGAGTTGAGGCATCGTCCATTCTTGACTCATCAATATCACAAATCCCAACTAATTCCATGCCTTCCGTCTGTGCAATCTTCAGCTCATGTTTATGCCCCATGTAACCAAAACCTATAATACCAAATTTAATCACCGGTAGAGCTCCTTTCAAAACATCTCTTTTTGTTAAAATATTTACGTAAATATTTTTCTTTTACTCTCGTTCGTTTTCTTTATTATTCCATATCCAACGTATTAAAGTCAATGTAATTGTTGTATATTCTTACTTTTCTATCTTTTAGCTAAATTTTGCAATATTTGTTTTTAGCAAACTAATTTATTTACGTAAATTTTTATTACAGATACAAGTATAAATATTATAAAAAGGCCATAGAACCGTTAATATAAACAGTTTCTATGGCCTTTTTTATTTTCAGAAATAAAAAGAAACATAACTTACATATTTCATCACTTATACTCTCGAAGCATCGCCACCCTTTTTCTCGCCATTATTAGGATTTTGGCGTAGAAAAAATACTGTTGGCGAGATAATCCGTCTTTTCCTTTTCTATTATCTTATCTTTCATCATCTGTTTAATTTCACATCCCTACACCACTATAACATTAATGCCCATGCTCTCAAGTTTGATGTAGTTTTGCTTATCTCTTTGAACATTTCCCTCCAACTTACTTTTCCAAAAATCATGATTATTCTTAGGGATGGAAGCATACTTGCAATTTTCATGCATGTGCCAAAAGCATCCGTTCACAAATATGACAACCTTGTATTTAGGAATATAGATATCGGGACTTCTGGGTAGGTTCTTATAATTTAATCTGTATCTAAACCCCATATGCCACAAAAGCTTCCTCAAATAAACTTCAGGTTGTGTATTCTTGTTTTTAACCCTTGCCATATTCTCACTTCTGGTCATCGGCTTACTCTTCTTCACTATCTGAATCTCACCTGCAAATTAAGCTTTATAAAGTCTTCTACGTTTTCACTATACACTTCCCCGAAATCATGTCTTGATGTGGATGCTGTTTCATACTTTGTATTACTTAACAAATATTCTTCAAAGTAATTTCTGTTGTATATATGATATGCAAGAACATTACCTTCCTTTGTAACTACAATATATCCTCCTGTAGCCTCATCCAAACCGTCCCACACTGTAGCAGGTTTCATTCCCAATGCTACAGCCGTCAAAAACTTTTTGAACTTATATCTATAGGCATTTACATTACCGTAGTTCATAGGATTCTCCTGTTCAAGTTTTTCCACCATCTCGTTACAATTGCTGATTCCGTCTTTATAAAAATATAAAAGAGTCTCGGCAATAATTCTATCCATATTACTGTCAATAAGAACCAAATTATCTTCAAAAACCTGATTATTCATCTTTCGATATTCAAGAGTTCCGTTTTCTTTAATTATCTTATTTATGAGCCCTCTGACATCTGTATGATTCTTACCTCCGGACACCTTGTATATTCCATTTGCTTCTCTTATCAAATCAGGATCATTTTGTACTATTTTATAGATAAAGTTTGTGGTCTTTCCTGCATTCAACACAGTAGAATATGGACCTAATTCGGATTTTATTAAAGAACCTATTGTCGGACTGTATACTGTATCTGCATCAGTTATTTTTACCATGATATCATTTTTATCTATTGCATGTGTGAAAAGCTTATAACACAAGATTTTATCCCTGAAATTCTGCGTACTTTCTACCGAAAATGCCCCCTTTGAATCTTTGCTGTTAATCTCATTCAACAAGTTTACTGACTCCGATTCAAACTCTGTCGCAGGTAATTCCTTGACTTTTGCTCCATTAATATAAATTGATATCGTTTCTTCGGCGGTATACTCGTTGATTTCACCCTTTGTTTCTTCTCTGATTGTTCTAATTATAGGAAGATAAACATCCTCAAGCTTATTTAATTCACTGTCTGCCGCATATACTTTTACATCTGCCAATATTCTTAAAAGAGCATATACTTCAGACCGTTCCCACTTATTCCCCTTAAACATATTTACCTCCGTGTAAAAGCCAATTGTTCAATTTTTTCTTCACTTGCTTCTAAATCTTAACGTACTTTGTTGACCGCCCACTACCTACCTGTTTTATTTTACTATTATCATATAATTCCTTTAAAGAACGTTCTATTGTCCTTTGTGATATATCGGGACAGATTATCATAATATCCTTTTTTGAAAGCGGCTCTAATGACTTTTGAATAACCGTTAATACTCTTTCCGGTGATGTCAATTTCTCATTTCCTATCATGTTAAATCTGTCATCACATTCTTCATATGCTTTTAATAAAATCCCAAGAATATATCTTATAAACGGGATTTCATCATTTTCACCTGTATGCCACTTTTCGCTTGATTTTTGCAACTCTTCATAATAAGACTCTTTACTCTCTTCAATCAGCATTTCTATACTTATATATCTTCCAACAAAGTAACCGAACTTATAAAGTAAAAGTAATGTCAGTAATCTGCTCATTCTTCCATTACCATCATCAAAAGGATGAATACATAAAAAATCATGTATAAGCACAGGTATTAAAATTAATGCCGGAATATTTGCTTTCACTGCTTTATTATAAGCCTCAACCATTTTATCAAAATACATTTCTGTTTCAAAACTGCTTACCGGTTGAAATCTCACTTTCCTATTGCCTAACGCATCTACTTCCATAATGGTATTGTCAAGAGTCTTAAATTTCCCCTTATAGTTTACATATGAATATGAATATAACTGATTATGGAGAGTTAAAATATCATTTTTATCAAATTCTATATATGCATAATTTTCATGAATAATGTCAAGTACATGCCTATATCCTGCAATCTCCTCCTCATTCCTGTTTCCCGGTTCTGCCTTTTTATTCATCAATTCGTTAAGTCTTGCATCATTTGTATAAATCCCCTCAATAGCATTCGAAGACTTCGTACTTTGTATTTTAGCTACATCAATCATCTTATCCAAAACATCAGGATAATTTTTTACATAAAGTTCTTGCTTTCCCTTATATTCGTGAATTTTTGCAATTGTATGATATATATTTACAGGCAAAGACAATTCCATAAGCTTCAAATAATTGAATTCTCTCAAAACATCACCTCCATTTTCTCGCCATTATAACATATTTGGCTATGAAAAATAAATAATGGCGAGAAAAATCTCGCCATTATTTGGAGTTTGGCGTAGAAAAAATGTGATTGACAAGATAATCCGTCTTTTCCTTTTCTATCACCTTATCTTTCATCATCTGTTTGATTTCACATCCCCACACCACTATAACATTAATACCCATGCTCTCAAGTTTGATGTAGTTTTGCTTATCTCTTTGAACATTTCCCTCCAACTTACTTTTCCAAAAATCATGATTATTCTTAGGGATGGAAGCATACTTGCAATTTTCATGCATATGCCAAAAACATCCGTTCACAAATATGGCAACCTTGTATTTAGGAATATAGATATCGGGACTTCCCGGTAAACCCTTATAATTTAATCTGTATCTAAACCCCCTGTGCCACAATAGCTTTCTCAAATAAACTTCAGGTTTTGTATTCTTACTTTTAACCCTCGACATATTCTCACTTCTTGTCATCGGCTTACTCTTCTTCACTATCTGAATCTCACCTGCAAATTAAGTTTTATAAAGTCTTCTCCGTTTTCACTGTATACTTCTCCGAAATCATGTCTTGATGTGGATGCAGTTTCATACTTTGTATTACTTAACAAATATTCTTCAAAGTAATTTCTGTTGTATATATGATATGCAAGAACATTTCCTTCCTTTGTAACTACAATATACCCTCCTGTAGCCTCATCCAAACCGTCCCAAACTGTAGCAGGTTTCATTCCCAATGCTACAGCCGTCAAAAACTTTTTGAACTTATATCTATAGGCGTTTACATTACCGTAGTTCATAGGATTTTCATGTTCAAGTTTTTCCACCATCTCGTTACAATTGCTGATTCCGTCTTTATAAAAATATAAAAGAGTCTCGGCAATAATTCTATCCATATTGCTGTCGATAAGAACCAAATTATCCTCAAAAACCTGATTGTTCATCTTTCGATATTCAAGAGTTCCGTTTTCCTTAATTATCTTACTTATACGCCCTCTGACATCTGTATGATTTTTGCCGCCTGACACCTTGTATATTTCGTTCGCTTCTCTTATCAAATCAGGATAATTATGTACTATTTTATAAATAAAGTTTGTAGTTTTTCCTGCATTCAACAAAGTCGGAGATGAACCCAATTCGGATTTTATTGAAAATCCTACAGTAGGGCTGTATCCTGTGTTTACATCAACTATTTTTACCGTAATATCACTTTTATCCGTTGCAGGTGCTGAAAGCTTATAACACAAAATTTTATCCATAAAATTCTGCGTGCTTTCTACCGAAAATGACCCCTTTGAATCTTTGCTGTTAATCTCACTCAACAGATTTCCGGACTCCGATTCGAACTCTGTCGCAGGCAATTCTTTCACTTTAGATCCGTTAATATAAATCGATATCATTTCTCCTGCGGTATATTCTTTGATCTCGCCCTTGGTCTCTTCTCTGATTATTTTAATAATAGGAAAATAAATATCCTCAAGCTTATTCAATTCACTGTCCGCAGCATATATCTTTCCGTCAGCCAAAAGTTTTAAAAGGACGTATACTTCAGACCATTCTCCCTTATTCCCTTTAAGCATATTTACCTCCATGTAAAAGCCAATTGTTCAAATTTTTCTTCGCTTTTCTTAGTTTTCGTATTTTCTTTTTCAAGTTGTGCCTTTATCTTTTCGGCAATCGCACGTATCACAGGAACTGTAACGGAATTTCCGAACTGCTTATATAAATGTGTATCGGCAACTACAAACTTAAAATTGTCAGGAAATCCCTGAAGTCTTGCCCACTCTCTCGGTGTCATCTTACGAATATATTCTTTGTTGACACTGCCTTTTATATGCGTAACCGGAGTAAAGTCGGTTAAACGATCATCAATTATCAAGTTTCTTTCTCTTCCCATACCGCCGCAAACAATAGCTCCCGCTACGGAGTCCAATTCTCTGATTTCATATCCGAATCCGTTCCCCTTGGAAGCATGTCTTGCCTTATGTCTTTTCAACGAATCCAGATAAATGGTGGATAAATAATATTTGGGTGATACTTCTTGTTCTTCCATTATATCCTTTATTACCCTGGTATCATCCGTTTTCTCAGGAAATGTAAAGTCTTCCGGTGCTATATCGTTCCTGAATCCGACAATATATATCCTTTCTCTATTTTGCGGAACGCCGAAGTTTTTACTGTTAAGAACTTTATAGAACACTTTATATCCCAAATCCTCCAAAACAGATTTTATAACATCAAATGTACGACCTCTATCATGGTTAACCAGATTCTTCACATTTTCACAGAATACGACTTTAGGTTTATGGTATTTTACAATCCTTGCGACATCAAAAAAAAGAGTTCCTCTTGCATCTTCAAAGCCTCTCTTCTGACCTGCAAGAGAAAAGGCTTGACAAGGAAACCCTGCAAGTAATATATCATGGGGCGGTATATCTTTCTCATCAACCTTGGTAATATCTCCAACCACATCTATACCGTCATTATAATTTGCCTTGTAAGTTTCAACCGCTTTTTTATCCCACTCACTCACAAAAACTGTTTTGATATCGCCTTTAAATGCCTGTTCAAAGCCGAGCCTTATCCCCCCGATACCTGCAAATAAATCTATTGATTTATACATCTTATCTTCCTCTTTCGTTTTCAACAATACCTTACAATATTATAACTCAACTTTATGAATATTCTACCCGAAATTTCGGATAAACAGGGGGAATCTATTGCTATTATTGGATCTGTGGGGCATCAGATTTTGATTATCCTTTGCAATTCACCTTTACTTATACCTCTAACTTATTCTATGTGGAACATATAATCCTCATAACCTCTATTCGAATGGAGTTACCATGTTTTATTCTAATATCTGTTTGTTGAAAATAAAATCTCAACTTTTAAATGGGGATATGGTATAAGAAATATAAGAAAAAGTTGAGATTGGTAATATATAACCCAAACATTTAACTATATAACCCAAAAAGCACTCACAAAACGCAAGTGCTTCTAATACTACTTTTATAAATTTATAATTTTCCCTCTGCTTTATGCTTAGATACGTAATTGTCATACATTATGTCATGTTTTAATGACTGATACTTATCTCTTAATAGTTCAAATACATTCTTATTTCTTTGATAAATATCATAAAAATCTTCCTTTGTGAGAACTATAATATACCTTTTCTCTGCAAGTGCTAATTTTTTTATAAGTCCCAATCCATCAGACCATCCCTTTCCAGTAACTCCGTCCCACGCTACCAAGATTCCAAACTTTGTATCTGTGTAACTCATCAATGAAAAAAATTTTCCAACATATGTAACATTTACTTTACCTTCATAATTTTTACACTCACATAAAAAAGTACTCCCGAGTCCATCAAAATCGTTCGTTAAACCTATTCTACTCGCAGCATCTTTCCAGCTGACTAACAAATCTACTTCATTCGAACTTGTTCTACAATTCTTCTTTACATCAAAAATATTAGGAAATGCCTTTGCAAACAAGACCGCCGTAAGCTCCTCTAATTTATTCCCCTTACTTTTTGTTGTAGAGGAAGGCGTAAAAATTTCATCATACAAAGAACAAAATTTTTCATGATTATCATCACTCATTTGTAAAAAACTTGGATTTTTATGGCATTCATAGTATAAAAAACTCGGAATGTCAAAACCGTGCTCATTTAATAACTCCTCTGCCAATTTATAATTGTCTATATTTTGAAAATCTGCCATAACTACAATACCCTATAAACCACAGATGCATGTTCCAATGGATTTTCTATTTCTTCATCACAATTTATACAATAGATTTCATCAGGAATTTCACCTATAGTTTTATAGTATTGTCCGGTATAGCGTTGACACCCTGGACAGTATATTTCCAAGTACTGCTCAATATAACCAGCCTCTCTAAGTAATTCTAAGGCATCATAGATATCTTTTATATCATATTTCAATTTCCTATGTATAGCAGTTGGATAAATCCAATCCTTAGAACTATAATGAGCTAAAAAATCTATAAAAGTATCTACATTAATATTTAATTTCTTCTCCTTTAGTAAAGGAGCTGCTTTCACAAAGATATTTAATTGCATTGTTCATTCGCTCCATTCCTATATCGCTACATGTCCCTGTCAAATGCTGTAGCAATGTATATTTTTGGTTCAAATAATCAAAGGTTATTTTCACAATATAGCTCTGAGATTCAACTGCATTTTCCCATTTGATATAAATATAAGGGTAACTTGCTGTCAATTCTATATCATTCAAATATTTTTCTATTACCCCTTTCGCTTCGTTATTAAACAAATCTACATTCTCTTCTATAAGTTCTCGAAGTTCACCTACAAATGGTAAAACAGCATCTCTACTCTCTGCAGCTTTTAACTCTGCTGAGCCTCCTGATTTTAAAGCCATCATCTGTCTATACATTCTTACAGAAGAATCCGATTTATCATTAATAACATCTATGGTATTTGCATGTTCACACAAAAACAACTTAAATTCCAGTTTCTCTACAAGCCATTTTAAACATGTACTTACTAAATTCGCATAGATATTACTTTCAGTTTGCTGAGCACTATATTTTACAGCATCATATCTTACTTCTAGCACTCCAATGTTTTTATCAATATAAATGACAATTGGATATCTATAATCTATTTGCTCGTAATCATCACCCTGAAAACATGATTTTTGTAATACAAACTTGACAAAATATTTTCCACCACTTTCGTACCACATTGGATCGGCATCTAAAAGTAAAGTTTTTAAAATATAATCCGTTGAAAAACTATTCTTTTCGAATTTCTTAATTCCAATATTTTTTAAACTTCCCTCAATCTCTTTTTCGGTTTCAAAAAAAACCGGTACAGAATACTTATATAATTTAGTATATTCCCACTCTTCAAAAAATCCCATAAAATCTGGTGTCATGGTTGTCTTCGAAATAATAGCGTCAACATCTGCTTTCTCAAAATAAATTGGACTATTGCCAGCCGTTTGGATACTCATTTGAGATTCAAATGTTATTTTGCCATCTTTCTCTAATGCACTACATATTTTACGCTTCGCCCTTTTTGAATAACATGATACACTCTCTCTATAGAAATTAAGAAATGTCACCTCATCCATCGCAGCTCTATTAGTCATTCCTCTCCTCCCTTTGGTTACATTATGCTTTATTATACCATAAACAAACAAGTGTGGCATCATATTTTTCCGATTTTGTCAAGTCTGTAAATGATTTATTTTATTATGCTTATAAGCCGTATATGATAAAGGGTATATGATAAAGTCCTAATATACCCCAAACGAAAATGTCCTGTTTATGATAGAATAGTGCTTTATACATTTTATTAAACAGGAGGAACAGACTTATCAAAAAGGTAGTTTTATCACTGAATGAGCAAAAGAAATACGAAGTTATCAAAGGGTTGGCTGACCACCCTGATACCGCTAACAAGAACAGAGCCGCTATGGTACTGGGATGCACCAAGAGGCATATAAATCGTATGTTACAGGGATATATAAAAAGTGGCAAGAAATTCTTTCTACACGGTAACAAAGGCAAAAAGCCGGCCACTACAATCTCCCATGATATTCGTAGACAAGTCATAGACCTTTACAGAACTAAATACTATGATGCAAACTTTGAGCACTATACAGAGCTTCTGAAAAAGAATGAGGGCATATGTATCTCACATTCATCTGTAATGAATATCTTGGAGTCTGAATATATTCTTTCTCCAAAGGCCACCAAAGCTAAACGTAGACGTATTAAGCAAAAGCTGAAAGCTAAAAAAGAAACTGCAAAGACAAAGAAGGAGCTGGCATCTATACAGGCCAACCTGGTAGCAATCGATGATGCCCACAGCCGTCGTCCAAGATGTGCTTATTTTGGTGAACTACAACAAATGGATGCAACCCCTTATGAATGGGTACCGGGACAAATATGGCATCTACATTTGGCTATCGATGATGCCTCAGGCGTTGTTACAGGTGCCCGGTTTGAAACTCAGGAAACTCTTAACGGCTACTACCATGTATTCGATCAGATACTTACTGATTACGGTATTCCTTATAAGTTTCTTACCGATAGAAGAACTGTATTTACGTACAAGAAAAAAGGCGCCTTATCTGATGATAAAGACACCTATACACAGTTCGCTTATGCCTGCAAGCAGCTTGGTGTAGAACTTGAATCAAGTAGTGTACCTCAAGCTAAAGGACGCATAGAACGTTTGAATCAAACCTTACAGTCACGCCTGCTGGTTGAATTCAGAATCGCAGGCGTAACCGATATCAATAAAGCCAATGAATTCCTTCACTCCTACATAAAAGAATTCAATGAGAAGTTTGCACTTCCACTTTATGGTATCAAATCTGTATTTGAAACACAACCGTCCAAGAAAAAAATAAATCTTACTTTAGCGGTTCTGACAGAAAGAACTGTTGACGCAGGACATGCGATTCAATTTGAGAAAAAGTTTTATAAGATGATAGATCATAAGGGAGTGCAGATCCATTATCAAAAAGGAACAAAAGTTATGCTTATCAAGGCATTTGATAAGTATTTGTTTGCGTGCGTTAATGACAAAGATATTCATGTGCCGGAGGAAATACCAACACATGAGCGTAAGTCTAAAGACCTGGACGCTGATTACAAAAAGCCAAAACCTAGAAAACCTTATATTCCACCAATGAATCATCCTTGGAGAAGAAGTGCCTTTAAAAAATTTGTCCACTCACAACCACACAGAATTGAACAAGACTTAAAAAGTGCATGATAAAAAGCCCCTTTTGTGGGGCTTATAAAATAATTATTTTAGGACATAATCATTTATGCTTGACCGTCTGTAAATGATTTATTTTATTATGCTTTATGCATTAGTCTAGATTATTAATAGAAAATCCTAAAAAACAAATAGCCTGCATTCATTGTTACAAACATGGAGTCATACCTGATATATAATCAGGCCCTATTGTAATAGAGGCTTGAAATAAAGCTTTATAAAGTAAACCAGACTTTGATTTTACTTCTGTCGGCAGATATAAAAGAATTGCAAATGCGAATATGATACTGACACATGCACTTTCTTATAACATATTTAATTGGTTTAAACCATTGGAATTATCTGTAAATATGCTAAAACAACCCATTGATAATATCCATTCAGGATTGCTAAAACTTTCTACAAAATTAATCTATTCAGCAAGATATATACAATCGAAATAACAACTACTATTAAACTTTTACAGATTGATAACTACTTAAAAATTCTAACTGTGGAAAGTATGCCTATTTTTAGATGTATCAAATTAGATTATAATATCATGGATTAATTTTAGAGATTCATATAACGGTTTTAAAATTAAATATTGTACCACAAATAATTCAGATTTATTTATATCTCCTTATACAATTCCTGTTCGCTTAGCAAGTTCCTTCTGTGTAATTCCAGACTCCTGTCCCACATCAATCATAGCCCGTATCAAGGCATGTTCCGGTTGCAACGCTTCATATTCGCTTCTAATTTCAGCATCATTAAGTTGTTCATTTAAGAAATCATCAAATTTTCTACTCATTACTATCTCCACTCCTGCTTAAATAGTTATCTCTATATCTTAGTGCTTCATCCGTAATATCAACCCTATATTTTACCATCAATTATGGCTCTCTCTAAATTTATCAAAAGCCTTCGCTGCGCTCTGTGTTCTACCTTCTTTATAAGATTCATATCCTTTTTGTATCTTATCATGAATCTCATCTATGCTCATTTTAGTCATATCAATACTCTCCGGGGTACTTGGTAAAGTTATTGCAAAAGGAATTCCTCCGGTCAATACAATTTGGTTAAGAAACATATCTACAGCAGTAGACATAGGAACTCCTAAACGTCCCAGCACAGATTCCGCATCTTTTTTCAGTGTCGGATTTACTCTTAAGTTCAATGTTGCCGATTTCTCCATATGTACTACCTCCGTTCTTTTATCAATATTGTAACTACATTGTCGTTACTTGTCAATGTAGCAATATCACTATAATCTAAAAGCAAAATCTACTCAACTAAAAACTATAAAGTATTTTCTTTATGTTAATGAAACTATTGATATACTTGCTTCTCAAATACGTTTTCAGTTCTCTTTATTTGAATTAATTACACAGCTTATTTATACGAGGGTTATATCACCATGATCTAAGTTAAAGACAACCTCTCATGTATTTACATATCTTTATGGCAGTTTAACCATCTCTGAAGACCGGGCATATGACGGTGTTCTTTCATAGGAGAGTCCCATAAATTGATATCTCTAGCGATGACAACCAAAAAGCCGGTTCACATTAGCAATCTTAATTTCCTCTACTTAACACAGGCTGAAATCGACATTCTCTTTCAAAGCTGCACGCTCTTGTACACCTAAAACTAGATTTTGAGAGAAACGACGGAATTCCGGTATGATAATATACTCACATTTAAATCTGTACGAAAAGTTCTACTGTCGGACTTAACGAAACAATACTAAGCAAAACGCATCAAATCTTATTTTTCAAGCCTTTTATATGCCGGCATTCCCATGTTTTTTCCATCTATATTAACAGAGAAGTACCATTTCCCATCGTCCTCAAAGGCATGAAAAACACCTAAGATTAAATAACAATCTTTCCATTTATCACGATATTTTCCAAGTTTACTATCTAAAATAAACTCTTCTTTTCTATCCAACGGAACTAACCATCCCGGCACTTTAAACATAATCTTAGTAAGATTAACAAATTCTTCTTCTGTCATATCAGGAAAAAACATATATCCCTTAACTTTACAGTATTTCTGTATTTCCATATATGCTATTTCAGCGCTTTTATATCGATCATTTTTTATCACTACCGGATTCATTTCCCAATTTTGCATTAACCACTCCTCCAATCAAATTCTTGCTAATAGTCCCACCCAAATAAACCTTACTCTCCATAATGAGTTAATGCCAAAGGAACTACATCAACAATAATACATACTATTTGGAAATAAATCAAAAAGAATATCTTCCAATATTTGATTTTAAGTCAGCATTCTTTCTATTTTCAAAGCACCTATTTTATTTTATACCCGTCCGACGATTTTCTCCCAATCAATGATACTTTAGATAAATTTCCTGCCTTCACTTCTTCACAGATACGGCGTACTACTCTTGGAATCGCCGGAGTATTGCCAAAGAAATCTCTTGCCATATAATTACCCGGAGCTATACCCGGAATTATATAATTTATAATCATTCTATATACTTTCATTTCATTTGAATTTAAAGTAATCATTCCTTTTCTCCTTTTGAAAAATCATTTGTTAAATTAGCTGCAAGTATTTTCATTTGTGACAGAATATTTCTTTCTGTTTGTGTTAAAAGACTTTTAGGTTTTTGTATTAATACTAATACTCTAACCAAAAAATCCGTGTCTGAAATATTATCAATCACTTTATAGTCTTTATATATTCTTTCAAATGAGAACGATCTTCCATGCCATAAATTTTCTTTAAAAAAACCGTCATATTCATTTGAATTTTCATTTAATAATGATCTTGAAAGTCCTGTAAATGCTCTACCAGGTGAACTTAATTTAAGTTCAGTTTCTACTTTTAAAACAACTGTGTCGTCATTTTCAAACGGTTCAACTACTGTCACCTTTTTTTGATTATAATTACTCTCAAGAGAGTTCATTTCATCAAGTTTGGCTTTAAGGAATTTCAAATGATCCTTTAAAGAACCTGTCGGATTAGGATTTGCCAATTTCATTTTTAACATTATTTGATGCATACAGTTATCTCCTTTATTTCAAATCAAATATTTAGTTTTTGATTTGAAATAATAATTCCATATTTTATTCTATATGTAAATGCTCAAAACAAAAAATTATTTTTTGATTACCAAATAGTACAAAATAGAATGGAAGCACCTGTAAAGTAGATTTGCTCTACTTTTCGGATATTCCAAACCGGTTCTTTGTTCTTGTTCAGATATTCTGAACATTTACTTCAAATTTTACCAAATTTAAACATGAATTTCTTGTATCTAGTCCTCATTACAATCGTATTGAATTTTTTATTAAGAAAGGCTGACCAAGTTCATTGCTCATTCTTTCCGTAGTGCAATAACTATTGCAGAGGCATCCGATAAAGCTAATGTTTCTACTCACACTGTATATAAGATACTTGGTACACTTAACAATTCATCTGATAGAATTGGGGAAGCTATATCAATAGATGAGTTTAAAGGGAATGCCGGAACCGAAAAGTATCAAACTATTGTTGTGAATCCTATAAAACACAAAGTTCTTGATATACTCTACTCAATAAAGAGTGCATGTTTGGTTGAATACTTTAAGTCTCTTGATAAGTCAAAACGCATGAATGTAAAATATTTCTCATGTGATATGAATAAGACTTTCATAGATATAGCTAAAACATACTTTCCAAATGCTAAGATAGTTGTTGACAGGTACCATTTTATAAGGCAGGTATATTGGGCTCTGGAGAAGGAAAGCACACTTCATAAAAGAGTTGTTTATTAAGCTACTTGATGAAAAATCATACTCAAAGCAACGAGTGCTACTTCGCGAATGGCTGCTTGAAGTGGAAAGTTCCGGCATAAAAGAGTTTAATGCGGCAATCACAGCATTTAGAAATAATTACAAATACATCTTAAATCCACTTAAGTATCGACATATATCAAATGGGCCTACAGAAGGGTTTAATAACAAGATAAAGGTACTTAAAAGAGTATCTTATGGTGTACGTAACTTTACATATTTTAGGAATAGAATTTTAATGGTGACGGCTTAAAAAATATCTGGGGACGAGGTCTTTCTGTTGTGCAAAAAAATATTTATCAGGCTTTAAATATATTATGCCAGGTAAAATGCTAAGTTCAAAAAATTCAAATATAAAAAGTGGGCTGAAAAATCAACCCACCCCAACACTTGACAAAGAACCTTAATTTAGATTCATATGTTTTTTTATTTCGAAAGCCTTATTTCTGGAGTAATTATAACTGATAGGTTCATCTATATCAAAAGAATAATACTCCATGATACCTTCTGCGCAGAAGTGTAGCTTATCTTTAAGTTCTTTATCGGAACTGTTTTTCCAAGCCTTGTAAATAACAGGCATTGCAGCCATATCACTTTCCCTAAGATCATATATATCATAGTATGGCAGATTACCGTTCATATAGGCATTAAGATTATACCCGGCAACCACTGCGTCTATATTGGCAAGACAAAGAAGTACAAAAAGTATATTTCCTGCATAGAAACTTAATTTGGTAACAGGAAAGCTCTTCTTAAATTCTCCCATTATGATAAAGGCAAATACAAAACATAAGAAAATCATAAATACACTTGGAATTATGCGCAGTGTTGTAAGTCCATAAGTGCTTATATACAGATACATCTTGGCAAAGTCAACCAATATAAGTGCCAATGTTAATATTGAATTTAGGATTATATGAATACGCAAATACTTATTATTTTCATTTTTAACTGAAAAAATTTTAGCTACCGCAATAAATACTATATTGATTAAGGCAACAGCCAGAAGTTCAAAAAATCCTCTTCTTGCATATTCTGAATAGGTAAAATCAGCCGGCAAAGAACCGCCTAAAATATCTATAAAATATATAGCCTGTATTCCTATAAAAAGAATATAAAAGCAGCAAATAACTGCATTAACGGTATATAAACTAAGTCTTGGTATGAAAGCTGCATTATCCATGGTTTTATTAAACTTATCTATATTAAAGGACTTTGAATTATCCTCTATGGAACTTCCGTAGATAAGTGCGTACAGGTAGGTTGCCATAGGTAGTGACCATATAAGAGTTCCTATATTTTCAGGAACATTGATATCGAAGTTGAATAAATGGTCAAAAATATTTTTAAAAGTAGCATCTGCACTTGAAAGCAGGAAAATGACAATCATTATAAACGGAGTACCAATCAAAAGTCCGAGAAAAATATGCAAAAAGTACTTAGTCTTTGTACTTGAAGTGCTTTTTCCCCTCTTTGAAAACATGCAAATCCAAAAAGAAGTAGCATTATGTATAGGAATAAATACAAGTGCATTGATATAGTCATATAATATAAGCGCTGAAGTTTCGCTTTTTATAAGCTTGTTAAATACCGTTACAGGAAGGTAAATAAGCATAAAATTCATAGCTATTTGCATAAATATATTAAGGGAATAGTTATAAAAAACAGTAAAGCTTATGGCTAAAAGTATCATAAGTACCGATAAAATAATACTTTCACTATTGAACTTAACAGCCTTTAATTTAGCATATGCAAGCACTGAGATAACATAAAGTACTATGTATAAGGTAGCTCCCAAACCTAAAGTTACCATACCTGTATTTAAGTTATAATATTTTATGCATAAAAATGCGAGTATAAATACAACGGGCAGCATTATTATATCTAACGTTTCAAACTTATATTTAGGCTCTTTTTTTATTGGAGTCTTATTTGAAGTTTCAGACTCCATATTAATGCCGACTGTGGGAGTACTTGCAGTATTGTTTGAACTGTCAGCTATATTATTGCCTGCACTTGCAGTGTTGTTTGAACCGTCAGCTATATTATTGCCTGCACTTGCAGTGTTGTTTGAACTGTCAGATACATTATTGTTTGCATTTGCAGTTATATCATTATCTGAATTTATAGCTGTATAATTATCTGATAAATTTTCGCTCATGTTAAATACCTCCTTTAGTTTTCGTCAGGTATGTATTCCAGTATATCTGCCACTTGGCAGTTAAGTTCTCTGCATATAGCCTCCAAAGTGGAGAATCGTACCGCCTTGGCTTTATTATTTTTAAGAATGGACAAATTGGCAGCTGTGATACCTATTCGCTCGGCAAGCTCTCCGGCAGACATCTTCCTTTTTGCCATTACCACATCTATATTTACCATAATCATAACTTTTCTCCTTATATGGTATACTCATTTTCTTGCTTTATTTCTATAGCCTCTGTAAAGACATTCTTAACTACTCTCAGTATAAGAGCCATAAATGCAGAGCCTGTAACAAGTAATACAAATGGTAGATAGAAAAATGTTAAAATAAAGCATACAAATGAGACAATAAAACAGCACCATGAAAGCATTCTAAGATACTTGACATTTTCTGCTATAAATACTTTAGACTTATGTATATTACATAAAAGCTTATATAGGAGAAACAGTGCGGTATAGGCAAGTATATCAAGTATGTAAACAGCAATCATACTGAAAATGATATACTTTCCGATAAGTTCTTCCTTGGAAAGAGGAATATAAATGCGCCTTAAGATAATAAATTTTATATCATGGTGTATGTAAATATTAAGCAGTATACCCAATATGGCAAAAACAAATACACATACCTTAGATAAAGCTATACTTTTATTTTGTGTCCAATTCATCACAACCTCCTACTTTACATATAAATATTTACAAGCTGTAAAAAATTCATTAATACTGGGAACATGATAACATATAATTTAATGTTTAGCAATAAAAATATATTGTTATTCGATAAAAAAATATTGAGATTCATTTAAGAATTGTTTTTTAAGATGAGTTGTAAGGTGATATTATTTATTAAAACATTTTGTAAAATAAAAAGTGAGCTGAAAAATCAACCCACCCCAAAACTTGACAAAGAACCAAAAAAGGGGATGTGAAAAAACTCGATTGAGTTTTTTCGCATCTCCCTTTTTACATTTATTGTGTATAGTTGACTGAAATCATACGCGAAAAAAGCGCACTTCCCCTACCCCATAGAAATTCTTTTTTTGAATCTATGCGGCAGTTCTGTTTCTCATCTTTTTTTTCTGATATTTATATAAATTATGTCCTATCGCCACGAGTAAAACTTCCAGTTTGACTGAATGAATACCTCTTCGGACAATTCTCTTGTACCAACGGTCGTTTTTCATAATTCCGTAAGCGCCTTCTGCTTGTATCGAACGGTTCATTCGTAATAACGCACCATGGATACTTTCTAGGTTTTCAATTACTTCCTGATGCATGGAAGTTAGTTCCTGATTGATCCGAACGGTTCTATTCTTATCTGTATTCTTACATTTCTTTGCATATGGACATCCGCTACAGTCTTCACATTCATACAGTTCTTCCTTGCGTCCGTACTGATTTCCCCTCACATCTTTTCTGCATAAAAA